>JBGAGO010000003.1:0-413207 GCA_044226655.1 Caulobacterales bacterium
TTCACCCCACCCCTCGATCCCCTCCCCTCGCGGGGAGGGGACCATGCGCTCTTTCTTCGCCCATTATTCCCGGCGCCCATCCCGCGGCGCGGCGGCATTTTGGCCGCGGGACGATTCAATCCGCCCGCCGCCCCAAAGCCGCCTTCAAAGGTGGTTTCTGTGCCCCACTCGCCCAACTGGTCCGGCCGCTTTGCGGGCGGGGCGGGCTCGGCTAGGACAGGGCCGTGAATCGGGGCGAGAATTCGGGGAGCGAGCGAGCCGCATGAAGCCGGGGAAAGTCGCCACATTGATCGGCGTTGCGCTGGCGGCCGCGAGCATGACGGCCTGCGCCCATAAGGATCGCCCGCTGGAATCCCAGCAATATCAGGAAGAGCCGGTCGCCCAGCTCTACAATCGCGGCGCCGATCTCCTGGATCAGCGGCGCTGGGCCGAGGCCATCACGGCGTTCCAGGAAGTGGAGCGTCAGCACCCCTATTCGTCCTGGGCCCGCCGCGCGATCCTGATGACCGCCTACGCGCAATATCAGGGCAACAAATACGACGACGCGATCGAGAGCGCGCAGCGCTTCATCTCGCTCCACCCCGGCAATGAGAGCGCGCCCTACGCGTATTATCTGATCTCGATCTGCTATTTCGAACAGATCCTCGACGTCGGCCGCGACCAGGCCACGACCGAGCAGGCGCTGCAGGCGCTGCAAGAGGTCGTGCGCCGCTACCCGCAAAGCGATTACGCGCGCGACGCGCGGCTCAAGATCGACATGACCTATGACCAGCTCGCCGGCAAAGAGATGGAGGTCGGCCGCTTCTATCTCACGCACGGCCAGGCGCTGGCCGCGGTCAACCGCTTCCAGACCGTGCTGACCAACGAAAATTATCAGCGCACCACGCACTCGCCCGAAGCGCTGCACCGGCTCGTCGAAGCCTATCTCACGCTCGGCATGATCGAAGAGGCGCAGCGCGCCGCCGCGATCCTGGGGCACAATTTCCCCGGCAGCGAATGGTACCAGGCCAGCTACGCGCTGATGACGCAAAGCGGCGTGCCGGTCGTCGCCGAAGCCGAAGCCGAACGCCGCGGCTGGTTCTCCCGCACGCTGGGGCGGCTGTTTTAGTCACTCAAGGTTGAGGCGCTCGTCTTCTCTTCCCCCTGCAAGGGGGAGGATGGGAGGGGGTGAGCCGCATGCACGCCGGTTTGACGCTTACGCCATCGCGCCGCGTGCACGGCTCACCCCCTCCACGGCGCTGCGCGCCGCACCTCCCCCTTGCAGGGGGAGGAAAGAGAGCCGTTCGCGTGAACCAAGCCGTGCGCTTTCCCGCGCGCCCGCCCGGCTCTAATTTCTTCCCATGACCGACAAAGCGCCCGACGCGCTCACCAAGGCAGAAGCGAAGGCGGAGCTGAAGCGGCTCGCCGCCGAGATCGCCGCGCACGACAGGCGCTATCACGGCGAAGATGCGCCGATCATTTCCGACGCCGAATATGATGGTCTGAAGCGCCGCAATGATGCGATCGAGGCGCGCTTTCCCGATCTCATCCGCGCCGATTCGCCGACCAAGCGCGTCGGCGCCGCGCCCGCGGAAAAGTTCGCCAAGGTCCAGCACACAGTCGCCATGCTGTCGCTCGACAACGCGTTCGACGCCGAAGACGTCGAAAGCTTCGTGCAGCGCGTGCAGCGGTTTCTGAATCTGGCCGAGTCGCCCGAATTCACCGCCGAGCCGAAGATCGACGGGCTCTCCGCTTCGCTGCGCTACGAGCATGGCCGCTTCGTGCAAGGCGCCACGCGCGGCGATGGGCGCGAAGGCGAAGACGTCACCGCCAATATCCGCACCATCGGCGATATTCCGCAGACCATCAAAGGCGCGCCTGCGCTCTTGGAGGTGCGCGGCGAGGTCTATATGGCGCGCTCGGCCTTCGCCGCGCTCAATGCCCGCTCGGCCGAAGAGGGCGGGCAAGTGTTCGTCAATGCGCGCAACACGGCGGCGGGCGCGCTGCGCCAGCTCGATCCCGCCATCACCGCGCGGCGCCCGCTCAAATTCTTCGCCTGGGGCTGGGGCGAACTCTCCGAACCGCTCGCGGCCACGCAATATGAGGCGATGAAGCGCATCGAAGATTGGGGCTTCCCGGTCAACGACAAGCTCAAGAAAGCGCGCAGCGCCGACAAGCTGCTCGATGTCTACAACGCCATCCTCGCTGCGCGCGCCAAGCTCGATTACGAGATCGACGGCGTCGTCTACAAAGTGAACGCGCTCGATCTGCAACAGCGCCTCGGCTTCGTCTCGCGCAGCCCGCGCTGGGCCATCGCGCACAAATTTCCCGCCGAACAGGCCGAAACCGTGCTCGAAGGCATCGACATTCAAGTCGGCCGCACCGGCGCGATGACGCCGGTCGGGCGCCTGAAGCCCGTCTTCGTCGGCGGCGCCACGGTCACCAACGTCACCTTGCACAATCCCGACTACATCGCAGGCGTCGGCGCCGATGGCGAACCGATCCGCGGCGGCAAGGATTTGCGCATCGGCGACATTGTCGTCATCCAGCGCGCCGGCGATGTGATCCCGCAGATCGTCGATGTCGTGCTGGACAAGCGCGCCAGGAATGCGCGGCGCTATCATTTCCCGCACGAATGCCCGTGCCCGCTCAAGACGCCGGTGTCGGAAGAAGACGGCTCGGTGCGCCGCTGCACCGGCGAATTCGCCTGCCCCTATCAGCGCATCGAACATTTGAAGCATTTCGTGGCGCGCCGCGCGATGGACATCGAAGGGCTCGGCGAAAAGCAGATCGAGGAATTCTTCGAGGCCGGATTCCTGAAAGAACCGGGCGACATTTTCCGTCTCGCGCGCCACCGCGATCAAATCCTCGAACGCGAAGGCTTCGGCGAAAAGAGCGTCTCCAATCTGCTCGCCAATATCGACGCGCGGCGCGAACCGGCGCTGTCGCGCTTCCTCTATGCGCTCGGCGTGCGCGATGTCGGCGAGACGACGGCCGGCGTGCTGGCGCGCGCGTTCGGCGATTGGGCGAGCTTCCGCGCGGCGGGCGAGGCGGCGGCGAAGGCGGCGGCGGGGCCGGATTTTCGCGCGCTGCGCGCGGTGGAGGGGATCACCGAAGCCAATCTGCGCACCATGCTCGAGCACGCCGATGCGTTTCACACGGGTCTGTTCGACGATGCGGCCGAAGCGGGCGCGGCGCTCAAACTGCCGCGCGTGCCGGCGAGCGTGTGGGAGACGCTCGGCCAGCGCTTCGGGATCTGGAGCGCGATCGTCGATCTGGTGAAAAAGGCCGCCAAGCAGCGCCCGGGCGAGGATTATTTCGCGCTCGCCAATATTGACGGCGTCGGCCCGGTCGCTGCCGAACGCGTCGCCGATTTCTTCGCCGAGAAACACAATCACGAGGCGCTCGATCGCCTCGTCTATGACGCCAAGCGCAATCCGGAAGGCGTCAAGCCGCAGGAAGAGGCGAAGGTCGCCGCGTCCTCGCCCGTCGCCGGCATGACGGTCGTGTTCACCGGCGCGCTGGAGAAGATGACGCGCGATGAAGCCAAGGCGCGCGCCACCGCGCTCGGCGCCAAAGTCTCCGGCAGCGTCTCGAAGAAAACCGATCTCGTCGTCGCCGGCCCCGGCGCCGGCTCGAAGCTGCAAGAGGCCGAAAAGCTCGGCGTCAAAGTGATCGACGAAGATAGCTGGCTGAAGCTGATCGAAGGGGCGTGACCCAATCTACTCATCCCCCGGGCAAGGGGAGGCCGGGAGGCTCAAAACGCGCACCCATCCCCGGATTGGCGCGCAGCGCCAAGTCCGAGACCCATAAACGCGATCGTTGGAAGATGGAGTCGCAGCGTCACGCGCTGCATCTGTATTGATTGCGTCCATGGGGCCCGGAACGTCGGCTGCGCCGACGTCCGGGAATGGATGTGCGCGTCGCGGCGACCGTTCTGCAAACGAAGCAAGGGGCCGTGCGGCTGGCTGTTCTGCCACGCATGATGCATAATGCCGCTATGACGCACGAGCGCATCACCCGCGATCCGGCCATCTTGATGGGCAAACCCTGCATTAGGGGCACGCGCATCAGCGTCGAGGTGCTGATGCGGCGCTTGGCGGTCGGACGCGCGATTGACGAAATCGCGGCCGAATTTCCCGAGATCACGCGCGAAGACGTTCTCGCCGCCGCCGCCTATGCGGCCGATCTCGTGCGCCATGACGGGCTGATCGCGGCGGAATAGCGTGAAGCTGTTCATGGACGCCAGCATGTCGCCGGCTGTCGCGCGCGAACTGCGCGCGCTGGGCTTCGATGTTGTCGATCATCGCGATCTGCTTGCGCCGGCTTCGTCCGACACGGTCGTGCTGGACGCGGCATGGAGCGAGCGTCGCCTGGTTGTGGCGCGCGACTACGACATGGGGGAGCTCGTGCTCAGAGGCTTCGCCCGCGCCGAGGGTATCCTCATCGTCGCATTCGATTTCACATCGGCCGCGGACGAGGCCAAACGCATCGCCGCCGATTTGACCACGCTTGGCGAACGCGCCCGCGGCGCCGTCAGCGTGCTCGAACCGGCGGGCGTGCGTTCGCGTCCCTACGACCTCGGGTCCGAATGAGCCGTCAAATCTTCGCCGTCGCCTCTTCCAGCCAGCTCTTGGCGTCGCCCTTGAGCTGCGGGCCGATCACGTCGCGCACGCGGGCGTGATAGGCGTCGAGCCAGGTGCGTTCGTCCGCGTTGAGCATTTGCCTTATGATGAGATCGCGCGCGATGGGCGCCAGGGTCAGCGTCTCGAAGCCCAGCATGGCGCGTTCGCCGCCGATGATGGGCGCGGCCGGCGTCACCACTTGCAGGTTCTCGATGCGGATGCCGAAGCCGCCGGTTTTGTAAAAGCCCGGCTCGTTCGAGACGATCATCCCCGGCTCCAGCGGCACGGTGTTGACGCCTTTGGCGATTCGGTGCGGCCCTTCATGCACGCCGAGGAACGAGCCCACGCCATGGCCGGTGCCGTGATCGTAATCGAGCCCCGCTTCCCAGAGCGACAGCCGCGCCAGCGCGTCGAGCTGATGCCCGCTCGTGCCGGCTGGGAAGCGCACCCGCGCCAGCGCGATATGGCCCTTCAGCACGCGCGTGAAGCGGTCGCGCATTTCGCGGCTCGGCCGTCCGATCGCGACCGTGCGCGTGATGTCGGTGGTGCCGTCGCGATATTGCCCGCCGCTGTCGATCAGGAAGAGCTGGCCGCGCGCCAGGCGCCGATTGGTTTTGGTGCTGACGCGATAATGCACGATCGCGCCGTTCGGCCCGGCGCCCGAAATCGAATCGAACGACAGATCCTCGAGCGCGCCCGTATCGGCGCGGAACGCTTCGAGCCGCTTGCACGCCGTGATCTCGTCGATCTTGCCCGATTGGCCGTCGGTGGCGAGCCAATGCAGATAATTCGAGATCGCCGCGCCATCGCGCGCATGCGCATTGCGCGCGCCTTGCACCTCCGCCGCGTTCTTCTTGGCGCGCGGCAGGATCACCGGGTCTTGCCCGCGCCGGATCTGCGCGCCGGCGTCTTCCAGCGTCTCGAAATACCAGGCTGAGGCGCTCGCCGGATCGAGCCGCACGCGCTGGCCTTTCAGCGCCGCAAGCGCGTGTTCAAGTTCGTCCGGCGTGCGCAGCGCGACCTCATTGCCCAGCCAGGCGCGCACCTCCGGCGTCACTTTCTCCGGCGCGAGGAAAAGATCGGCGCGTCCGTCGGCGCGCAGGATCGCTTCACCGAGCGGCAAAGGCGTGCGCGCGACATCGCCGCCGCGAATGTTGAACAGCCACGCGATCGAAGCCGGCGAGGTGATGATCGCCGCGTCCGCGCCATCCGCGCCGATCGCATCGCCGAGCCGTTTGCGCTTCTGCGCGGCGCTCTCGCCGGCATATTCTTCGCCATGCGTGCGCACGCGCGCGGCGGGCGCGGCCGGCCGGTCGCTCCACGCCATGTCGATCGGGTTCGGCGTCACGGCTTTCAGCTGCGCGTTCACCGCATCGGCCGCCGCGCGCAGCCGGTCGAGACTGTCGGGGCTGACGAGCTTGGGATCGTAGCCGAGCGTCGCGCCCGCCGCGCGCTCGCGGATATAGGCGCCCGTGCCGCCCTCGATCAGATCGCGATAGACGAACAGCTTGGGATCGACCTGCGCGCGCACCTGCAATGTGTAGCGCCCGTCGACGAAGATCGCGGCCTCGTCGCGCAGCACGATCGCCGCGCCCGCCGAGCCGGTGAAGCCGGTCAGCCAGGCCAGCCGATCATAGGCCGGCGGCACATATTCGTTCTGCCACTCGTCCTCATGGGGCACGATCATGCCGTCGAGCCCGAGACGGGTCAGCGCCTTGCGCAGCAGCGGCAGATTTTTGCGGCCAAGCTGAGGGCCGCCTTGCTCGTCATAGGTCTGGATCACAGCGTTCGCCTTGCAAGCTCATGGCAGGGTTCAGATGGGGTTCAGGGCGGGGAGTTTAATCGTACCGGCCTGCGCAATCGAGTACGGTCGCGCGGGGGCGTCCACAAGGCGGGCGCGAGAGGCGGTCATGCGCTCCATCATCGCGGCGATCGCGCTGGCGGCCATGCTGCTGGCGGGCGGGACGGCCTTGGCCCAGGTCCCGCGGGAATATGCGGCCCAGCTCGCCCAGGGCCTGGCGCGCGCCGAGATCGAGCTTGGCCATCAGGGCTTTACCCGCGCGGCGGGGCCGTTCGCCGGCGCGCTCGCGGTGCGGGGCGTGAGCCAGGCGCCGGTCACGCTGCGCTCCGGCCAGGAATACCGGATCATCGGCGTGTGCGACGCCGATTGCGACGATCTCGATCTGCGTCTGCTCGACGGCGCCGGCGCGGTGATCGCCCAGGACGTCGCGCCCAACGATCTGCCGCAGCTGATCGTGCGCCCGCGCATGACGGGGCCTTACGTGATCGAGACGCAGATGGCGCGCTGCGCCAACGCGCCGTGCTATTTCGCAGTCAACGTCTACATGCGCTGAGGTTTGCGGAACACCAAGGTCGACCAGGCTTCGCGCCGCGATTTGCGCGCAAGCACGAGCCCGCGGCTTTCATAGGCGCGCCGGATCAGCGGCTCCTGCGTGTGCAGGAGGCCCGAGAGGATCACGATCCCGCCGGCCGCAGTCGCAGCGACGAGGCGCGGCGCCAGCCGGATCAGCGGGCGCATCAGGATGTTCGCGAAGATGAGATCGAACGGCCGCGCGCGCGCGATGAAACGCGCGCCGTCGCCCGCGATCACGCGTACAAGCGGGCCGACAATGTTTCTGTGCACGTTTTCGCGCGCGATGTCGGCGGCGCGCTTGTCGATCTCGATCGCCAGCGCGTGCGCGCCGGTTTTCGCCGCCGCGATCGCCAGCACGCCGGAGCCCGCGCCGATATCGAGCACGCGGCGCGGCGTTCCGCGCGCCAGCACGCGGTCGAATTCGACGAGGCAGCCGCGCGTGGTGCCGTGATGGCCGGTGCCGAAGGCTTCGCTGGCTTCGATCCAGATGCGCTTTCTGCCGTCGCGCACGTCGCCCAGCGCATGCGCGCCCGCCACGATGAAGCGCCCGGCATAGACCGGCGGCAGGCCCTCCAGCGACCGCGCGATCCAATTGGCGCCTTCATCGACCGCGTCTTCGTTGACGTGCAGGCCCGGCGCCGCCGCGCCGATGATGGCGCGCGCGCTCTCGGCGTCCTGATCGGTCGGCGCATAGACCTCCAGACGGAAGCGTCCCGGCCCGTCTTCGTACCAGGACACAGCCTCGGCGGGGGAGGGATCGTGACGGTCGAACTCGTCCGCCGCTGCTTTGATCTCCGGCAGCGGCCCAAGGGCGGTGAGAAGGCGCATGCCCCCTCCATAAGGCGCCCCCGCGCCCCCGCGAAATCGCCGCCCGCGCGATGCGCTTTCCTCCCCCTGTAAGGGGGAGGCCAGGAGGGGGTGAGCCGCACACGCCAACGCATCCACCGCGTCCTTCTCCCCCTGTGGGAGAAGGTGGATCGCGCGCGTCAGCGCGCGAGACGGATGAGGGGTGAAAGCACGACGCAGCAGACGTTGGCGCCGTCACCCCTCATCCGGCGCTGCGCGCCACCTTCTCCCACAAGGGGAGAAGGACGATGGCCCGCCTTGCGCCAAGAAAACGCGGAACAGCGCACACCCTTTCCTCCCCCTGCAAGGGGGAGGTCAGGAGGGGGTGAGCCGCGCATGCGAACGTTTCCGCTTGTATCTCACCCCCTCCCATCCTCCCCCTTGCCGGGGGAGGAGGCGCCAAGAAAGCGGGGATAGAACGCGCGCAATCGGACCCTATTCGCCGCGCCCTTACACTCGCGCCCATGTCACTCGACCTTTCCCAAGCCTGGTCCCAATTGGGCGCTTATTTCTCCGAGATCATCGATCGCTTCGGCCCAGCCCAGAGCTGGATGGAGGAGCGCTTCACCAAGCGCGCGCGCCGCACCATCGAAGCCTGGCTCGACGCCTGCGAAGCGGCGCTGCGCCAGATGCTGATGCTCGAAGCGCGCGGCCTGACGCTGGCGCCGTCCGTGCGCGCCGCGCCGCAACGCCGCGTCTCCAACGCAGCGCCGCTGCCGGTGCGCGACATCCCCGAGCGCGCGCTGGGCGTCGAGGTCGCGCCCGCGTTCAAGCTCTTCCCGCCCAGCGCCGTCACGCTCTGCCGCGACGACGACATGCGCCCGCCGCGCAGCGAAGGCGCGCGCGAGAAGATCCGCCGCTCGCCGACCCGCAAGCTGGCGCGCCGCATGGCCGCGCTCGAAGCCGCTTTGGCCGACGCCGATCTCTACGCGCGGCGCATGGCCCGCGCGCTGGCGAAGAATGGCGCGCTGGTTCTGCGCATCGCCGTCGCCAAACCCGATCCCACCCGCCTGCCGCGTGCGCTGGTCGATCGCCTGCAGGCGGAAACCACGCGCCTCCTGCGCGCCAGGCCCACGGATTCCAGCTAACCCTCGTACCGCCGGCTTCCAGCCGGCAGATGGCGGTTCAATCTTTGCTGTCAGATCAGAAGGAAACGAAGACTGCCGGCTGGAAGCCGGCGGTACAAAGCGGCGCGCGCCGGGCATACCGCCCTAAGGCGCCAGCGACGTCACCAGCCGCCCATCCGCCCAAAGACCTTGCTGCATTACGCCGCCGCGCCGATCCCAGAACACGCCATAGCCGTTGTACTGATCATCGGCCCATTCGCCCTCGTAGCGGCGGCCATCCGCGAACACGAGCACGCCCACGCCTTCCTTGTCCGCGCAATCGCCGTTCTGGCCGTAATAGCGGTCGCCGCTGGTCCAGTAATAAACCGCCAGGCCCATGCAATGGTCGTCGACATATTGGCCTTCGTAGCGCAGCGACCCGTTCGTGTTCGACCGATTGTTCGCATACGAGTAGACGCCGACGCCTTCGCGGATATTGCCGCGCCATTCGCCGGCATAGCGATCGCCGACCCAATCGGCCGAGCCCATCAGAATGCCGTGCGTCTCGCGCGAGCCACTGTCGTCGACTTCGCCGAGATAACGCTGGCCGCTGCTCTGGACATAGTCGGCCGTGCCGCTGGCGCGGCGGCGCGCGCGGTCGGCGGCCTGATCGGCCAGCTGTTCGGCCTCGCGGGCGCGCGCGGCGAGCGTTTCCGCCCGCGCGCGAGCCTGGCGCGCCTGCATCACCGCCGCGCGCACGTCGGGGTTCAGCTGCGCCGCGTCATAGGCCGCCTGCGCCCGCGCGAGCGGGGCGGGCGCCGCGGCCAGGGTGCCGAGGGCGATGAGGCACGCGAGCGCGAGGCGGCGAAGCACGCGCATGGCGCTTACTGCGTCAGCGAGGTTTGCAGCGTGTTGTTGCGCCAGATGCCGACTTCGCTGACGCGGCCGCTTTCATCCCACAGCACGCCATAGCCGTTGTACTGATCGTTGGCCCATTCGCCTTCGTAACGGAAGCCGTCGGAGAACGTGTAGACGCCGGGACCGGCCTTCTTGTCGTTGTTTTCACTGCCGGCATGGCTGTCGCCATTGCCATAAGTGTAGATGCCCGTGCCTTGCATCACGCCATTGGCGAACTGGCCTTCATAGCGCCCGCCATCGGTCCAGGTCGAAACGCCGAAGCCGTGCTGGTTCTCACCGCGCGCCTCGCCCGAATAGGCATAGCCGTCCGAATTGGTGAAATGCGAGGTGCCGCTCCCGCCGCCTTGCGCGCGCTGTGACGCGGCGCGCGCTTGCGCGGCGGCCGTGATCGCGGAGGCTTCCGCATCGCGCGCAGCCTGCACGGCGCTGCGCACGCGCGGGTTCAGCGCTGAGAGGCTATAAGCCGCGCCGCGCACATAGCCGCGCCCGCCGCCGCCATCGGGCGAGCTGCGCACCGTCGCGCTCGCGCCCGACCCATTGCCGGAGCCGTCGACGTAATTGTCACTGCGCCACGTGCCGGAGCGCACGAATTGGCCGTCCGCGTCCCATTCCACGCCCGTGCCGTCGCGCATGTCGTTGGCGAACTGGCCTTCGTAGCGGCGCCCGTCGGGCCAGCGGAATTCGCCATAGCCGACTTTGTCATCGTCGCGCTGCTGGCCCGCGAAGCGGCGCCCATCGGCCCAGAAATAGACGCCGTAGCCGTTGCGCTTGTTGTTGGCGTATTGGCCTTCGAAGCGCAGGCCTTCGCCGCCTTGCGGCGCGAACGTGTAGACGGCGTAGCCGTTGTAGGAGCCGTTGGCGTATTCGCCGGAATAGGTCTCGCCATCGTCCCAGATGTCCTGGCCGACGCCCTGGCGATTGCCGTTGCCCCATTCGCCTTCATAGCGGGACTCGCTGAACCGCTCGGTGTGCGTGCCGGAGGCGCCTTGGCGGGCGCGGGCGGCGGCGGCCTCGGCGCGTTGCGCCGCTTCGCGGCCGCGCCTGGCGGCGTCTTCGGCCTGGGTTTTGGCGGCGCGGGCCTGATCGACCGCGGCGCGCACATCGCCGGTCAAGCGCGAGGCGTCGTAGCGGGCCTGCGCCAGCGCCGGCAGCGCGACGAGCACGAACAGCGCCGCCAGAACCGCAACAGCGCGCGAAATCAACCTATTCATGGGCTTTCCCCCCATCCCTCGCGGAAGATGATAATCGCGCAAGGCGAGCCCGAAAAGGGGGGACGCGCGCCAGCATGCCCAAGGTCACAGGACGTGCTAGAATGACAGAATGACGAGACTTGAGGCTGTCATCGAAAAGCTCCGCGCGCTGCCGGCGGAGGAGCAGGAATCCTGGGCTGCGGAAATCGAGTTTTTGCTCGACAACCCCGCACCCGTGCTTTCGCCCGAGGAATGGGCCGAACTCGACCGTCGGATGAACGATCCCGACGAGGCGCGCATTCCGCACGAGGAGGTCGTCGCCTTCCTTGAGAAGAAATATGGCGCGTGAAAATCGTCTGGACGCAAAGTGCGCAGGACGATCTCGACAGAATTGAAGCGCATCTAGCCCCGTTGAGCCCGCGCGCAGCGGGGCGCATTTGGCGGCGTGTGGTTTCCCGCGTCGAAGCGCAGGCTTTCATGCCGCTGGCGGCCCCGCGGGCAGCGCCCGGCTCGGCGGTCCGCAAGCTCGTTGTGACAGGTACGCCGTATATCGTCTTCTACCGCGTCATCGGCGATACGCTTGAGGTTCTGTACGTTCGTCACCACGCGCAGAAGCGCTAAGCCGCGCTCGCGGGCACGACGAAGGTGTCGACCACTTTCTTTTCGCCGGCCTTTTCGAAATCGATCGTCAGCTTGTTGCCTTCGAGGGCGCGGATGCGGCCGTAGCCGAACTTTTGATGGAAGACGCGTTCGCCCACGCTGTAGCGCGTATCGGCTTCGCCGCTCTTCATCACCAGGCGCGCTTCGCCTTCGATCGTCGGCGGCTTGGCGCCGGTGAAGGCGCCGCGTTCCTGCGCGCGCCGCCAGCCGGGCGATTGATAGCCGGAGTTGAAGCCCGCGCCGGGCGCATAGGCGTCGAACCGCGCCGCGCCTTCGCGCACGGCGCCGGTCTGCACGCCATAGCCGGTCTCGCTCACCGCATCGACATGCGCATGCGGCAGCTCGTCAACGAAGCGCGAGGGCAGCACGCTTTGCCAGCGGCCGTAGATCTGGCGATTGGCGGCGAACGAAATGCGCGCGCTCTCGCGCGCCCGCGTGATGCCGACATAGGCGAGGCGCCGTTCTTCCTCGAGGCCCTTTTCGCCGCTTTCTTCCACGGCGCGCTGCGAGGGAAACACCGTCTCCTCCCAGCCGGGCAGAAACACCAGCGGCCATTCCAGCCCCTTGGCGGCGTGCAGCGTGGAGATATGCACCTCATCGCCGCCGCCTTCCGTCTCGATGTCGAGCACCAGCGCGACATGTTCGAGATAGGCTTCCAGCGTATCGAACTGGCCCATGGCCTGGACCAATTCCTTCAGGTTTTCGAGCCGGGTCTGCGCCGTCGGGCTTTTGTCGTTGCGCAGCATCTCGGTGTAGCCGCTCTCGTCGAGCACGGTTTCGGCCAGCTCCACATGGCTGATCTGCGCGGCCTGCGCGCGCCAGCGGTCGAGATCGGTGAGGAAGGCGCGCAGCGCGGTGCGCGCTTTGAGCGGCAGGGCGTCGCCGGCGGCGATTTCGCGCGCGGCGGCGGTGAGCGAGCGATAGCGCGTGGCGCCGCCTTGCGGTTCCTCGCGCGATTCAACGACCTCGCCCGTGTCCTGATCGAACAGCGGGCCATTGTCGGTCACGAAGCGCGCTGGCGGCTTGGCGGCTTCCGCATGCAGGCGCGCCAGCGAGGTTTCGCCGAAGCCGCGCTTGGGCTGATTGATGATGCGCTCGAAGGCGAGATCGTCGTCTTCCGAACGGATGAGGCGCAGATAGGCGTGCGCGTCGCGCACCTCCGCGCGCTCGAAGAAGCGCGGCCCGCCGATCACTTTGTAAGGGATGCGCAGCATCAGGAAGCGTTCTTCAAACGCCCGCATCTGCCAGGCCGCACGCACCAGCACGGCGCAATCGGAATAGCTCGGACGCCTTTGCTCCCCCGCTTGCGGGGGAGCTGTCACGGCGAAGCCGTGACTGAGGAGAAGGGGCGGTTCCCCCCTCCGACGGCGCGCTGCGCGCACCGCCGCCTCCCCCGTAAACGGGGGAGGAAACCCATTGCTCGATATCGTCCGCCACCAGTCGCGCTTCGGCTTCGCCGTCCCACACGCCGCGCACTTTCACGCGATTGCCGAGCTCGTCGTCGGTGAACAGCGTCTTGCCGAGCCGGCCTTTGTTCTGCGCGATGAGATGCGAGGCCGCGGCGAGAATATGCCCGGTCGAGCGGTAATTGCGTTCCAGCCGCACCACCTTGGCTTCCGGAAAATCGTGCTCGAAGCGCAGGATGTTATCGACCTCCGCGCCGCGCCAGCCATAGATCGATTGATCGTCATCGCCGACGACGCAGAGATTCTTACTGTCCTGCGCGAGCAGCCGCAGCCACAGATACTGCGCGACATTCGTATCCTGATATTCGTCGACCATCAGATAGCCGAGCTTGCGGTGATAGTCCGCCAGCACGTCCGGATGGGTGCGGAAGATCGCGATCATATGCATGAGCAGATCGCCGAAATCGCACGCGTTCAGAATTTTCAGCCGCTCCTGATAGAAGCGATAGAGATCGGCGCCTTTGCCTTCGGCGAAATGGAAGCGCTCATTCTTCGGCACATCCGCCGGCGCCAGCGCGCGCGGTTCTTCCAGCCGTCGATCAGCCCGGCCAGATTGCGCGCCGGCCAGCGTTTCTCGTCGATGTTCTCGGCCTCGATGATCTGCTTCAGCAGACGGACCTGATCGTCCGTATCCAAAATCGTGAAGCTCGATTTGAGGCCCACGAGTTCGGCACGCGCGCGCAGCATTCGCGCGCTGATCGAATGGAAGGTGCCGAGCCAGGGGATGCCCTGCGCGCCCGGTCCCATCAGATGTTCGACGCGCTCGCGCATTTCCGCGCGCGGCCTTGTTGGTGAAGGTGACGGCCAGCACGCCCCAGGGCTTGGCCTTGCCGGTGGTGATGAGATGCGCGAGCCGCGTCGTCAGCACGCGCGTCTTGCCGGTGCCGGCGCCGGCCAGCACCAGAACCGGCCCGTCGAGCGCCTCCACCGCGGCGCGCTGCTCGGGATTGAGCGCCTCCAGATAGGGCGCTGCAGCGCGCGCGCGCTGTGAGATCGGAAGCGGGTCCATCGATTCGGCCAAACTCATAGATGAGTTTAGCACGAAGCAAGAACAAGTTTCAGCTGTCTGCACTGTTTCCGCGCCGGAACCGCGCCGAGCGCGCGCCGTTGCTGTCGCGAAGGAGACAGATCGTGCCAGCGCTTCACAGATCGCCGCGCAGCCCTGCCCCCTGATCGCACTTGTCATCGGCGTGCTGTTCGCGCTCATCGCCATCGCGGCGCGCGGCGGCGATCATGACGCAGCCCCAAGCGCAATCGCAGCCGATATGCGCGTCTTGCCGCCACAGGCGCCGGGCTTGCCAAATCTGTTTGCCCACGATCCCCTGGCTGATGCGTGGATCGATTGCGGTTGTCCTGGCGCTTTGTCGCCGCGTGCGGCCCCACGCCCGCGCCCTCCAGCCCCGCGACGATCGGCGATCCCGAACTTATCCCCCATGCCCTGCCGCCTGCCAATATGAGCGCGCCCCGTTTTGTGGGGCGGTGGGCGACGGCGAACGATGCGTGCGAGACCACGCTCCTGGCTGTTCGAGGCTCAGAGCCTGAAGGTCTGCCGAGCTCGATTGCGCCTTCACCGACGTTCAGACTGTCGAGGGCGGCTACGACATCACCGCCTGGTGCGTGGCCTCGCATGACACGCCCGCTGCGGCTCCGGTTTGCGGAAGACGCCCAGGTGCTGCTGGTCGATGGCGACGATTGGCCTCGACCAGTTTGATTTTCTGCGGGCGGCCTTGACCAGTGTGTAAGTAATGGCTTACGGTTAGCTGTGGCTTACCAAACAGCTCTCGCCGTCCTGGCCGATCCGACGCGCCGCGCCGTGCTGGAGCATCTGCGCGCTGGTCCGCGCACGGTGGGGGAGATCGCCGCGCTGATGCCGGTCAGCCGGCCGGCGGTGTCCCAGCATCTGAAGGCGCTCAAAGAGGCTGGTCTGGTGAAAGATGCGCCGCGTGGAACGGCGCGGCTCTACCGGCTGCATGCGGAGGGCTTGCGCGAGGTGCGCGAGTATCTGGACTCGTTCTGGGGCGACGCGCTGGCCGCGTTCAAGGATTTTGCGGAGGGGGCGAACATGACGGCGATCGCGCCGGTCGTCAAGACGATCGAAGTGGCGCGCAGCGCCGAGGATGCGTTTCAGCTGTTCACCGCCCGCATGGGCGGCTGGTGGCCGACGGACACGCATTCGCGCGCGCAATCCAAGCTCGGCGAAAAGGTCGTCTCCGTCACCGTCGAAGACGCGTGGCGGGCGCGTCTTCGAGACGCTGCAGGATGGCCGCACGCTCGATTGGGCCGAGGTGCTGGCCTTCGAGCCCGGCAAGTTCTTCGAGATGAGTTGGCGTCTCGGCCGCGAGCAAGCGCAGTGGAGCATAGTGGCGGTGGCGTTCGATGCGCTCGGCCCGTCGCGCTGCCGCGTCACACTCACCCATTCCGGCTGGGAGAACACGGCCGAAGGGCTAAGACGCGCGAGTCCTACAACAATGGCTGGGTCAAAAGTGTTCGAACAGGGCTTCGCCGCCTTCGCCGAACGCGCGTGAAGGGGAAGATCATGGCTCTGTCGCTCTATGCGTTTCCGCCCAGTCCGCGCAGTTTCAAGCCGATCGCGGTGATCGAGCATTTGGGCCTGCCCTATGATTTGCGCTGGGTCGATCTGTCGAAGGGCGAACAGAAATCGCCGGCCTATGCGGCGATCAACATCAATCAGAAAGCGCCCGCGCTCGAGGATGATGGCCAATGGTGATCTGGGAATCGAACGCGATCGTCGCCTATCTCGCCAGCAAGGATTTCGGCGCAGCGGCGCCAACGCGCGATGAGCGCCCGCGCCGACGTGATGCGCTGGCTGTTCTGGGAATCGAGCACCTGGGATCCGGCCTGCGCGATCCTGGTGTTCGAGCGTTTCGTGAAGCAGGCGTTCGACGTGGCGCGCCCGATCCGGCGCAGATCGCAATCGGCCTTGAAATTCCACGCCGCCGCCGCCATCCTCGAACACCATCTGGAAGGCGCGCGTTCCTGTGCGGCGAGGGGGTCATGGTCGCCGATTTCGCCATCGCTTCTCCATGACCATGGCGGGTCGGCGCAGTTTCCGCTGGAGTTCTCCAAGCTGCGCCTGTTCCTCGCGGCTCGCCGAACTGCCCGCGTGGTCGCGCGCCTGGGCGCGTCAGGCTCGGCCCGCGCCGCCTGATCGCGTGGGACGACCAAAAGGGCGCAGCGTTTTGCTGCGCCTTCCGCCGCTCTGACCGCCTTTGGGGGCTTACGCGACCCGGCGGTTTGCCCAAACGTCGCGAGCACGGCCGGAACGAACACCAAGGCCCCGGCCAGCAAGGCATAGACACGGATGGAGGACATGCCGCGCATTGCTGGCTCCTTCGGCGCATCGCGGAAAGGATGAAAAGACCTAGAACCAGGCCCGCCCCGCCGCCGTGACGGCGGTAACGCGCGCCTGCCCCGCCCCGAGGGCCCGGCCGTTTACGTTTCGCCAAATCGGAACAATTGGCCGCGCCAGTTCGCCCGCCGCGCGGCACGATCCTCGCAAGCCCCTGGCCCGTAAGGCTTATGCCGCCGGGAGTCCTGTTGCAGATGAGCCGCAGACGACCAAGGAAGGGCAGCGCTTTTCCAAGCATTAACAAATTGTGCTCATCGCCCCGGCCGGGGCGCCGCGTGTAAGGGCGTGGTTCCGCGGCAGGATGATCGCGGAATGACCTGAGGTATCGGGTGCGTCAATTTGAGACAAATCTCGAATTCCCGCGCCGCGATTAATACGGGGGTTAGTCATTTGAGGATTCTCTGGCTTCGACTCTGCCAGCTTTGCGGTAGCCATACGGACGCAAGTGATGGTGGAGATCGAACGGAACTGGCCGTGCGCCAGGCGCAGCGGCAGTAGCGTGCATGGCGGCTGCGGCCGTCGCGCTGCCTGTCATCGCGCATCGCGCGGCCGACTGCGCGGGCCGATACGGCGCAGCTCGCGTCGTATCAAACGATCTGGGCGGCGATTTGTTCCACGTCCGAGCCGAACGCACGTCTCCAGCTGGTCGCGGAGGCGGACGTCCGATGGGCTGCGCGCCGTGTCGGCGCGCCTGGTGACCAATGGGGGTGACACCCACGCCATGCTGGTTCAGGCCGCTCTGCGCGGCTCGTTCGCCGATGCGGCGGCCGGCCCGATCGCGCCATCAACCCGCGTGAGCTCTCCTGCATGGCGCAGGCGATCTATTACGAAGCCCGCGGCGAATCCTATCGCGGCCAGGTCGCGGTCGGCGAAGTGGTGATGAACCGGGTCCGCTCGGGGCATCTATCCGGGGCTCGATCTGCGGCGTGGTTTACCAAGGCCGCACCGCGCCACCGGCTGCCAATTCACGTTCACTTGCGACGGCTCGCTCGATCGCGGGCCGGAAGGGCCGGCCTGGGCGCCGCGCCCAAGCGGTCGCGCGGCAGGTCGTGCTTGGCTACCTCGCCCGATCACGGCGCGCGCCACGCATTATCCACACCGCTGCGGTCGATCCCCTGGCTGGTCCTCCTCGCTGATCGAGACGGGCCGGGTGGCGATCACATCTTCTACCGTTTCCCGACGCGGGCCGAGCGCGCGCGCCTGGTGGAAGCGGGCCTCATCCGCCGCGCGCCGCGTAGCGCCTCGGTCGAAGCCGCCGCCGACATTCCGGATGTGACGCTCGACGAAACCAAGGCGGCGCGCGAATGCCGCCCCCGTCGCGCAACCCGCGCGCCGGCGGCGACAACGCGCCCGCGCGGATGCGGCCGCCCTGGATCGCGCATGGGCCCGCCCCCCGCCGATCCCGGCCAAGACCGGCGACGTCGAAATCGCGACCTGAGCTTTGCTTTCTTCTCCCCGAAAAGGGAAAGCTGGGAGGGGGTGAGCCGCAGCTCGCCCTCTTTTGTTTGCGGCCGCCTTACCCGCGCTTGGGCGTGAAGCTACGCCCGCGCCGAACAGACGCTGAAAGGGCGCGCCGCATCCGCTCGGGATCGCCGAAGCCCGTCTCGCGCGCGACCTTCCCAACCGAGCGCGCGCCGGGGCTGAGCGCGCCGCGCGCGCTTCCGCGCGCAGACGTTCAACGGCTTTCGCCGGCGTCACGCCGGTCTCCGCTTGAAACGCGCGCGAAATCTGCGCGGGCTCATCGCGACATAAGCAGCAAGGTCTTCAACGCCGAGCGGCGCGGAAAGATGGCTACGGATGTGATCGAGCAAAGGCGCGAAGCGTCCATCGGCGCGCTCCTGTCGAGCAGCGCAGAAAATTGCGATTGCCGCCGGGCCGGCGGCGATAGACGACCAATTGTTGCGCCACGCGGCGCGCAATGTCTTCGCCCAGGTCGGCCGCGATCAATGCGAGCGAAAGATCAATGCCCGCCGTGATGCCGGCGCTGGTCCAGATTTTTCCCGCGCGCACAAAATGCGATCGGGTTCAAGCCGCGCCTTTGAAAGCGGCGCGCGAAATCATCGCACGCGCTCCAATGCGTGGTGCAGGCTTTGTTGTCGAGCAGGCCGGCCTCAGCGAGCAGAAAGCGCCGAGCACACGCTCGTCACGCGCCGCGCATGTGTGAAACATGCGTGCAGAAATTTCTGCGTCTTCGCATCGCGCATCGCGCTGCGCGTACCTTCGCCGCCGGCGATGACGAGCGTATCGATCGCATCGGCGCGTCCGAAACGCGTCGGCCTGCATCGATGCGCCTGACGTGCTTTCGATCAAGCCGGGCTGCGCCGCGATGATCTTGAGCGTGTGGATCCCGGCTGATAGCGCCCTGCGATTTCGAACGCCGCGATCGGGCCGGCCGCGTCGAGCAGCTGGAATTGCGGGAAGATTAGAAAGGCGACGCGGCGGGGGCATGGCGGGAAAAGGTGGGATGAACGTCATTTCGGCCAAAGCCTAGAACGCGCATTATGATGGCGTCAACGCCGTTTCGGGAGGAGGCCCCTATGGCCGAAGCTTTTCCTGTCGTGTTCGCGCTCTATCCCAACATCACGCAACTCGATTGCCACCGGCCCCTACGAAGTGTTCGCGCGTCTGCCGGGCGCTGAGATCATCCTCGCCTCGCGCGAAGGCGGAACGATAGAGGGCGATGGCGGCATCACCTTCGCCAATGTGAAGAAGCTCGCCGACATTCCGTCCTGCGCGCTGATCAGCGTGCCCGGCGGCTTCGGAACTATCGCGGCGATGGAGGATGAGGAATTCGTCGCGCAGTGCGCTGCTTGGCGGGCACCGCGAAATACGTCACCTCCGTCTGCACAGGCTCGCTGCTGCTCGGCGCTGGTCTGCTCAACGGCAAGAACGCGGCGTGCCATTGGGCGTGGCGCGATCTGCTCGCGCATTTCGGCGCGACGCCCGATCCTTCACGCGTGGTGCGCGATGGCAATGTCATCACCGGCGGCGTCACCGCCGGCATCGATATGCCGCTGACCGTGATGAAGGAAATCGCGGGCCTGATTGGCGCAGGTGGTGCAGCTCGGCGATGGAATATGCGCCAGCTGCCGTTCAATTCCGGCCGCCCGCGAAACCGCGCCGCCGCACATCGTCGAAGCCGCGCTCGCGCGCCTCAACGCAATGCGCGATACGCGCGATCAGGCCGCCCAGCGCGCGGCGGCTGCGATGCCGGCGTGATGCGTATCGTCCTTCTCCCCTTGTGCCTCCCCCTTTGCAGGGGGGCGTTTTGGGAGAGAAGCGCGGCGCCTTCATCCGGCGCTGCGCCGCTGGGGGCGAGCTGCGCGCACCGCCGCCTCCCCCGTAAACGGGGGAGGAAACCCATTGCTCGATATCGTCCGCCACCAGTCGCGCTTCGGCTTCGCCGTCCCACACGCCGCGCACTTTCACGCGATTGCCGAGCTCGTCGTCGGTGAACAGCGTCTTGCCGAGCCGGCCTTTGTTCTGCGCGATGAGATGCGAGGCCGCGGCGAGAATATGCCCGGTCGAGCGGTAATTGCGTTCCAGCCGCACCACCTTGGCGCCCGGAAAATCGTGCTCGAAGCGCAGGATGTTATCGACCTCGGCGCCGCGCCAGCCATAGATCGATTGATCGTCATCGCCGACGACGCAGAGATTCTTACTGTCCTGCGCGAGCAGCCGCAGCCACAGATACTGCGCGACATTCGTATCCTGATATTCGTCGACCATCAGATAGCCGAGCTTGCGGTGATAGTCCGCCAGCACGTCCGGATGGGTGCGGAAGATCGCGATCATATGCATGAGCAGATCGCCGAAATCGCACGCGTTCAGAATTTTCAGCCGCTCCTGATAGAAGCGATAGAGATCGGCGCCTTTGCCTTCGGCGAAATGGAAGCGCTCATTCTTCGGCACATCCGCCGGCGCCAGCGCGCGGTTCTTCCAGCCGTCGATCAGCCCGGCCAGATTGCGCGCCGGCCAGCGTTTCTCGTCGATGTTCTCGGCCTCGATGATCTGCTTCAGCAGACGGACCTGATCGTCCGTATCCAAAATCGTGAAGCTCGATTTGAGGCCCACGAGTTCGGCGTGCGCGCGCAGCATTCGCGCGCTGATCGAATGGAAGGTGCCGAGCCAGGGGATGCCCTGCGCGCCCGGTCCCATCAGATGTTCGACGCGCTCGCGCATTTCGCGCGCGGCCTTGTTGGTGAAGGTGACGGCCAGCACGCCCCAGGGCTTGGCCTTGCCGGTGGTGATGAGATGCGCGAGCCGCGTCGTCAGCACGCGCGTCTTGCCGGTGCCGGCGCCGGCCAGCACCAGAACCGGCCCGTCGAGCGCCTCCACCGCGGCGCGCTGCTCGGGATTGAGCGCCTCCAGATAGGGCGCTGCAGCGCGCGCGCGCTGTGAGATCGGAAGCGGGTCCATCGATTCGGCCAAACTCATAGATGAGTTTAGCACGAAGCAAGAACAAGTTTCAGCTGTCTGCACTGTTTCCGCGCCGGAACCGCGCCGAGCGCGCGCCGTTGCTGTCGCGAAGGAGACAGATCGTGCCAGCGCTTCACAGATCGCCGCGCAGCCCCGCCCCCTGGATCGCACTTGTCATCGGCGTGCTGTTCGCGCTCATCGCCATCGCGGGCGCGGCGGCGATCATGACGCAGCCCCAAGCGCAATCGCAGCTCGATATGCGCGTCTTGCCGCCACAGGCGCCGGGCTTGCCAAATCCGTCATTGCCCACGATCCCTGGCTGATGCGTGGATCGATTGCTGTTGTCCTGGCGCTTTGCCTCGCCGCGTGCGGCCCCGCGCCCGCGCCCTCCAGTCCCGCGACGATCGGCGATCCCGAACTTATCCCCCATACCCTGCCGCCTGCTAATATGAGCGCGCCCCGTTTTGTGGGGCGGTGGGCGACGGCGAACGATGCGTGCGAGACCACGCCCTGGCTGTTCCAGGCCCAGAGCCTGAAGGCGCCGGAGCTCGATTGCGCCTTCACCGACGTCCAGACCGTCGAGGGCGGCTACGACATCACCGCCCGGTGCGTGGCGCCGCATGACACGCCCCTGCGGCTCCGGTTTGCGGAGGACGCCCAGGCGCTGCTGGTCGATGGCGACGATTGGCCCCCGACCAGTTTGATTTTCTGCGGGCGGCCTTGACCAGTGTGTAAGTAACGGCTTACGGTTAGCTGTGGCTTACCAAGCAGCTCTCGCCGTCCTGGCCGATCCGACTCGCCGCGCCGTGCTGGAGCATCTGCGCGCCGGCCCGCGCACGGTGGGGGAGATCGCCGCGCTGATGCCGGTCAGCCGGCCGGCGGTGTCCCAGCATCTGAAGGCGCTCAAAGAGGCTGGCCTGGTGAAAGATGCGCCGCGTGGAACGGCGCGCCTCTACCGGCTGCATGCGGAGGGCTTGCGCGAGGTGCGCGAGTATCTGGACTCGTTCTGGGGCGACGCGCTGGCCGCGTTCAAGGATTTTGCGGAGGGCGAACATGACGGCGATTGAGATCGCGCCGGTCGTCAAGACGATCGAGGTGGCGCGCAGCGCCGAGGATGCGTTTCAGCTGTTCACCGCCCGCATGGGCGGTTGGTGGCCGACGGACACGCATTCGCGCGCGCAATCCAAGCTCGGCGAAAAGGTCGTCTCCGTCACCGTCGAACCGCGCGTCGGCGGGCGCGTCTTCGAGACGCTGCAGGATGGCCGCACGCTCGATTGGGCCGAGGTGCTGGCCTTCGAGCCCGGCAAATTGTTCGAGATGAGTTGGCGTCTCGGCCGCGAGCAAACGCAATGGAGCATCGTCGCGGTGGCGTTCGACGCGCTCGGCCCGTCGCGCTGCCGCGTCACGCTCACCCATTCCGGCTGGGAGAACACGGCCGAAGGCGCCAAGACGCGCGAGTCCTACAACAATGGCTGGGTCAAAGTGTTCGAACAGGGCTTCGCCGCCTTCGCCGAACGCGCGTGAGAGAAGGGGAAGTCATGGCTCTGTCGCTCTATGCGTTTCCGCCCAGTCCGCGCAGCTTCAAGCCGATCGCGGTGATCGAGCATTTGGGCTTGCCCTATGATTTGCGCTGGGTCGATCTGTCGAAGGGCGAACAGAAATCGCCGGCCTATGCGGCGATCAACATCAATCAGAAGGCGCCCGCGCTCGAGGATGATGGCCTGGTGATCTGGGAATCGAACGCGATCGTCGCCTATCTCGCCAGCAAGGATTTCGGCAGCGGCTTGCTGCCGCGCGATGAGCGCGCCCGCGCCGACGTGATGCGCTGGCTGTTCTGGGAATCGAGCACCTGGGATCCGGCCTGCGCGATCCTGGTGTTCGAGCGTTTCGTGAAGCAGGCGTTCGGCGCCGGCGCGCCCGATCCGGCGCAGATCGCAATCGGCCTCGAGAAATTCCACGCCGCCGCCGCCATCCTCGAACACCATCTGGAAGGGCGCGCGTTCCTGTGCGGCGAAGGGGTCACGGTCGCCGATTTCGCCATCGGCGCCTCCATGACCATGGCGGAGCCGGCGCAGTTTCCGATGGAATCCTATCCGAATCTGCGCGCCTGGGCCGCACGGCTCGCCGAACTGCCCGCGTGGTCGCGCGCCCGGGCGCGTCAGGCCCGGCCCGCCGCCGCCTGATCGCGGTCGACGACCAAAAGGGCGCAGCGTTTTGCTGCGCCCTTCGGCCGCTCCGACCGCCTTTGGGGGCTTACGCGACCATCTGGGCGGCTTGCCCAAACGTCGCGAGCACGGCCGGAACGAACACCAAGGCCCCGGCCAGCAGGGCGTAGACACGGATGGAGGACATGCCGCGCATTGCTGGCTCCTTCGGCGCATCGCGGAAAGCGATGAAAAGACCTTAGAGCCGGGGCCGCCCGCCCGCCGTGACGGCGGTAACGCGCGCCGCGTCGCCCTGAGGGCCTGGCCGTTTACGTTTCGCCAAATCGGAACAATTGGCCGCGCCAGCTCGCCCGCCGCGCGGCACGATCCTCGCAAGCCCCTGGCCCGTAAGGCTTATGCCTCGGGACAGTCCTGTTGCAGATGAGCCGCAGACGACCAAGGAAGGGCAGCGCTTTTCCAAGCATTAACAAATTGTGTATCGCCCGGCCGGGGCGCCGCGTGTAAGGGCGCGTGGTTCCGCGGCAGGATGATCGCGGAATGACCTGAGGTATCGGGTGCGTCAATTTGAGACAAATCTCTCGAATTCCGCGCCGCGATTAATACGGGGTTAGTCATTTTGAGGATTCTCTGGCTTCGACTTGCCAGCTTTGCGGGCGCCATACGGACGCAAGTGATGGTGGAGATCGAACGGAACCCAATGGCCGTGCGCCAAGGCGCAGCGGCAGTAGCGTGCATGGCGGCTGCGGCCGTCGCGCTGCCTGTCATCGCGCATCGCGCGGCCGATCAGCGTGCGGGCGCCGATACGGCGCAGCTCGCGTCGTATCAAACGGATCTGGGCGGCGATTTGTTCGTCTCCACGTCCGAGCCGAACGCACGTCTCCAGCTGGTCGCGGAGCGGACGTCCGATGGGCTGCGCGCCCGCGGCGTCGGCGCGCTCGTCACCAATGGGGCGGACACCCACGCCATGCTGGTCCAGGCGGCTCTGCGCGGCTCGTTCGCCGATGCGGCGGCCGAGCCCGATCGCGCCATCAACCCGCGTGAGCTCTCCTGCATGGCGCAGGCGATCTATTATGAAGCGCGCGGCGAATCCTATCGCGGCCAGGTCGCGGTCGGCGAAGTGGTGATGAACCGGGTCCGCTCGGGCATCTATCCGGGCTCGATCTGCGGCGTGGTTTACCAGGGCTCGCACCGCGCCACGGGCTGCCAATTCACCTTCACCTGCGACGGCTCGCTCGATCGCGGCCCGAAGGGGCCGGCCTGGGCCCGCGCCCAAGCGGTCGCGCGGCAGGTCATGCTTGGCTACACCCGCCCGATCACGGCGCGCGCCACGCACTATCACACCGCTGCGGTCGATCCCTATTGGTCCTCCTCGCTGATCGAGACGGGCCGGGTGGGCGATCACATCTTCTATCGCTTCCCGACGCGGGCGGAGCGCGCGCGCCTGGTGGAGGCGGGCCTCATCCGCCGCGCCCCGCGTAGCGCCTCGGTCGAAGCCGCCGCCGACATTCCGGATGTGACGCTCGACGAAACCCAAGGCGGCGGCGAAGACGCCGCGCCGGTCGCGCAACCCGCGCCGGCGGCGACAATCGCTGCGCCCGCCGCGGATGCGGCCGCCCCGATCGCGCATGGGCCCGCCGCCCCGCCGATCCCGGCCAAGACCGGCGACGTCGAAATCGCGACCTGAGCTTTTGCTTTCTCCGCCCCCTGAAAGGGCGAGGCTGGGAGGGGGTGAGCCGCAAGCTCGCCCCCTCTTTTGTTTGCGACCGCCTTACCCGCGCTTCAACGCGGAGGGCGCCGCGCCGAACAGGCGCTGAAAGGCGCGCCGCATCCGCTCGGGATCGCCGAAGCCCGTCTCGCGCGCGACCTCCTGAACCGAGCGCGCGCCGCTTTCGAGCGCCGCGCGCGCGGCCTCGGCGCGCAGACGTTCAACGGCCTTCGCCGGCGTCACGCCTGTCTCCGCTTGAAACGCGCGCGCGAAATTGCGCGGGCTCATCGCGACATAAGCAGCAAGGTCTTCAACGCTGAGCGGCGCCGCGAGATGGCTGCGGATGTGATCGAGCAAAGGCGCGAAGCGTCCATCGGCGCGCTCCATGTCGAGCAGCGCGGAGAATTGCGATTGCCCGCCGGGCCGGCGGCGATAGACGACCAATTGCTGCGCCACGCGCCGCGCGATGTCTTCGCCCAGATCGGCCGCGATCAGCGCAAGCGAAAGATCAATGCCCGCCGTGATGCCGGCGCTCGTCCAGATTTTTCCCGCGCGCACGAATATGCGATCGGGGTCGAGCCGCGCTTTGGGAAAACGCCGCGCGAAATCATCGCACGCGCTCCAATGCGTGGTGCAGGCTTTATTGTCGAGCAAGCCCGCCTCAGCGAGCAGAAAGGCGCCTGAGCACACGCTCGTCACGCGCCGCGCATGTGTGAAACAGGCGTGCAGAAATTTCTGCGTCTTCGCATCGCGCATTGCGCTGCGCGTGCCTTCGCCGCCGGCGATGACAAGCGTATCGATCGCATCGGCGCGCCCAAACGCGTCGGCCTGCATCGATGCGCCCGAGGTGCTCGCGATCAAGCCGGGCTGCGCCGCGATGATCTTGAGCGCATAGGCGCCGGGCTGATAGCGCCCCGCGATTTCGAACGCCGCGATCGGGCCGGCCGCATCGAGCAGCTGGAATTGCGGGAAGATCAGAAAGGCGACGCGGCGGGGCATGGCGGAAAAGGTGGGATGAACGTCATTTCAGCCAAAGCCTAGAACGCGCATTATGATCGCGTCAACGCCGTTTCGAGGAGGCCCTCATGGCCGAAGCTTTTCCCGTCGTGTTCGCGCTCTATCCCAACATCACGCAGCTCGATTTCACCGGCCCCTACGAAGTGTTCGCGCGTCTGCCGGGCGCTGAGATCATCCTCGCCTCGCGCGAAGGCGGAACTATAGAGGGCGATGGCGGCATCACCTTCGCCAACGTGAAGAAGCTCGCCGACATTCCGTCCTGCGCGCTGATCAGCGTGCCCGGCGGCTTCGGCACCATCGCGGCGATGGAGGATGAGGAATTCGTGGCGCAGGTGCGCCGCCTCGCGGGCACGGCGACATACGTCACCTCCGTCTGCACCGGCTCGCTGCTGCTCGGCGCCGCCGGCCTGCTCAACGGCAAGAACGCGGCCTGCCATTGGGCGTGGCGCGATCTGCTCGCGCATTTTGGCGCGACGCCCGATCCCGCGCGCGTGGTGCGCGACGGCAATGTCATCACGGGCGGCGGCGTCACCGCCGGCATCGATATGGCGCTGACCGTGATGAAGGAAATCGCGGGGCCTGATTATGCGCAGGTGGTGCAGCTCGCGATGGAATATGCGCCGGCGCCGCCGTTCAATTCCGGCCGCCCTGAAACCGCGCCGCCGCATATTGTCGAAGCCGCGCTCGCGCGCCTCAACGCCATGCGCGATACGCGCGATCAGGCCGCACAGCGCGCGGCGGCCGCGATGCCGGCGTGATGCGCATCGTCCTTCTCCCCTTGTGGGAGAAGGTGGATCGCCGCGAAGCGGCGAGACGGATGAGGGGTGTCGACGCTTTGTTCTGAAAGAAAAACGCAAGCACCCCTCATCCGGCGCTTCGCGCCACCTTCTCCCACAAGGGGAGAAGGACGCGGCTTCACATCGCATCCAACCCCACGTCGAGCGCTGGCGCGGAATGCGTCAGCGCGCCGACGGAGATGACATCGACGCCCGTCTCGGCGATTGCGCGCACGGTTTGAAGGTTCACGCCGCCCGAGGCTTCGAGGATGGTTTGGCCTTTGGCGCGCGCGACGGCCGTGCGCAGATCGTCGAGTGAGAAATTGTCCAGCAGGATCGCATGCGGCTTGAACGGCAGGGCCTCGTTGAGCTGCGCCAAAGTGTCGACCTCGACTTCGATCGTCATCATGTGGCCGGCGTAAGCCTGCGCGCGTGAAAGCGCGGCTGAGAGCGAGCCGGCGGCGGCGATGTGATTGTCCTTGATGAGGATGGCGTCATCGAGCGCATAGCGGTGCGGCCAGGCGCCGCCGAGCCGCACGGCTTCCTTTTCCAATGCGCGCAAACCCGGCGTCGTCTTGCGCGTGGCTGCGATCTTGGCGCCGGTTCCTTCCACCGCATCGACATAGGCGCGCGTCAGCGTGGCCACGCCCGAAAGCCGGCCGATGAAATTGAGCATGGTGCGTTCGGCCGTCAACAGCGCGCGCGCCGGGCCGTCGATGGTGAGGATCACGGCGCCTTTGGAAAGGCGCGCGCCATCCTGCAGACGCACATCGAGCGCCAGCGAAGCATCGACCAGCCGCGCCGCATAGACGGCCGCATTGAGCCCTGCCAGCACGCCATCTTGCCGCGCATGCAGCGCGAAGCGCGCGCGCGCATCCGGCGCCAGCGTGGCTTCGCTCGTCACATCGCCGGCGCGGCCGAGATCTTCGGCGAGCGCGAGCCGCACGATCGGATCGAGCACGATGTCAGGCAGCATTCTCGCTCTCATGCACGAAGGTGCGCGCCGGCGCCTTCTGGTTCGGGAAATCGCTTCGGTAATGACCGCCGCGGCTTTCTTCGCGCGCCAAGGCGGCGGCCGCGATGAGCCGGGCCGTGACGAGTTCGTTCGCCGCGCCTTCGCTGACCTTGAGCTTGTCGATCAAAGCCAAAGCGCGCTTGAGGCCCTGCGCGTCGCGGTCGACGCCGCAATCGTTCTGCATCGCCGCGCGCAAATCGGCGCGCCCCGAATCGGAAAGGGAAGGCGGATCGGCGATGCGGCGCGCCGGCGTTTCGATCTCCGCCGCGCCGTCGCACAAACGGTCGGCGATGCGCTGCGCGAACACGACCGCTTCCAGCAGCGAGTTCGAGGCGAGGCGATTGGCGCCATGCGCGCCGGTCGAGGCGCATTCGCCGACGATGGACAGCCCGTCCAGCGTGGCGCGGCCCCACAGATCGGACACGATCCCGCCCATGTGATAATGCGCGGCCGGGGCGACCGGGATGAGGTCTTTGCGCGGATCGATCCCGGCTTCCATGCAGGCTGCGAACACGGTGGGGAACGCGTCGGGAAAATGCGCACCTATGGCGGCGCGCGCATCGAGAAACGCGCCGCGCGCATATTGCCGTTCGCGATGGATGGCGCGGGCGACGACATCGCGCGGCGCGAGGTCGCCGGCGGGATGATAGCGCGCCATGAATTCCTTGCCGTTGGCGTTGACCAGCTTGGCGCCTTCGCCGCGCAGCGCTTCGGTGGCGAGCGGGGCGGGGTCGCGCCCGACATCGATGGCGGTGGGGTGAAATTGCACGAATTCCGGATCGGCGATCAGCGCGCCGGCGCGATACGCCATCGCGACGCCCGCGCCGACGGCTTCCTTGGGATTGGTCGTGACTTGAAAGAGCCCGCCCGATCCGCCAGTGGCCAGCACGGTTTCATCCGCGATGAAATCCTGCGCTGCGCCGGACGCCGTTTTGGTCGCGACGCCGCGGACGCGGCCGTGATCGTCGCGCAACAGGCTGACGGCGCGCACGCCTTCCACGATCTCGATGTGATCGGCGGCGCGCGCAGCGGCGATGAGCGCGTCCATGATCGCCTTGCCGGCCAGATCGCCCGAGACGCGCGCCACGCGCGGGCGCGAATGCGCGGCTTCGAGGCTGAGCGCGAGCTGGCCGTTCTCGCTTCTGTCGAACGGCACGCCGAGCGCGATGAGATCGAGCACGCGCGAGGGGCCTTCGGTGGCGATGAGCTTGGCGACGACCGGATCGACGAGGCCCGCGCCGGCGGCGATCGTGTCTTGCGCGTGCAGCTCCGGATCGTCATCGGGCGCGAGCGCGGCGGCGAGCCCGCCTTGCGCCCACGCGCTCGCGCTCGCCTGGCCGAGCGGGGCGGGCGAAAGCACGGTCACGCGCTTGGGCGCGAGCTTGAGCGCGAGGAAAAGCCCCGCGAGGCCTGCGCCGACCACGAGAACGGGCGCGCGCGTCATGCACGCCCCCGCCCGTCATGCGCGGTTAGCGCACGCGGCTGAAATGCGCCGGCGCGTGGCTGAAGGATTCGAGCGTGCCTTCCATTTCGCCCGGCCCGGTCAGATGGAGCGTGAAATTGTCGGGCGAATAGTTCGGCAGATTGTCGGCCACGGTGCAGGTGATGGTGAGCACGCCGCCGCGCGCGGCGCCCCGGCAATTTTCGTGCGCCGTCGTCAAATCGCCATCGGAGCCCATTTCGTGCGCCACCATGCGGATGTCGTAGCCCGAGCCGCTGCGCCGGATGGTCACCGCGCCGCTCAGCGCGAGCACGCCGCCCGGCCCGTAATTGTCGGTGCGGAACGCCCATGTGCCGACGAGGTCTGACGAGGATTGCGCGTGCGCGCCGCCCGCCATCGCCAGCAGAGCGCACGCGCTGATCAGCCATTTCCGCATGATGAAATCCCTCCCAAGACGGGGAGAGCTTTGTCCACAGGCCGGCGCGCGTCAATCGCGGCGTGTGACGCCCTAGGGCACGCGCACGAAATAGACGGGAACGCTCGAGCCGGCGGAATTCAACGCGCCGGTCATCGCATCGCCGCTCAGATCCAGCTCGAAATTGTCGGGCTGATATTCGGGGCTGGAATGGCTGACCACCGTGCAGGTGATGGCCAGATGCGCGCCTTGCGGACGACCGGTGCAGGTCTCCTGCGCCACCACTGGCTCGGCGGCCGGATCGGACGCGTCCACGCTCTGCGTGGTCAACGTCATCGCCAACGCGCCATGCGCGCGCTTGATCACCATCGCGCCGCTCAGGGCCGCGAAGGCTTCTCCGTCGCCCCGATAATTGACGGTCTGCACAGACCACGTCCCGACGAAATCGCGCAGGCTCTGCGCCGACGCCGTTTGCGTCAAAGCGAAGAGCGCCGCCGCCAAGAGAAATGCCCGCTTCATTTCCGTCCCCCTCATGGACGCGTGATGCGTCTGCAGAGGCGACGGTGCGCGCGGGGGCCATGAGCGTCAACGGCCAAATCATGATGTCAGCGCATCGCCGTCGCGCCGCCATTGCGCGCGCGCCACCCAGCCGGACACGAGCAAGCCTTCCATCAGCGCGCCGGATTTGATCTCGAGCGTGAAATTGTCCGGCAGATATTCCTGCTCGGTGTGCGTGATGAGCCGGCAATCGAGCGTCAGCCGGCTGAGCTCTTGCGTGGCCGTGCAGGTCTGTTCGGTGCGCACGTCCTGATCGGCGAAGGCCTCGCAATGCTGCACGGCCTGCATCTGGATGTCGTAGCGGTTGCGCGCGGCGGCGCGCACTTGCGCGCGCCCGCTGATCACGCAGCGCCAATCGGTGGCGCTCTCCGTCTCGAAGCCCCACACGCCGCTGATGTTCGGCGCGGCGGGCTGGGCCTGCGCGGGCGCGGCGAGCGCCGCCATCAGCAACACGAGAAGCGCGATGCGGCGCATGGCGTCACGCGACCTCGTCTTCGCCGCGCGGCGCGAGTGTTTCTCCGCGGAAGAAGGCGATCACATCGTCGAAGAAGGCCGGTCCTTCGGCCAGAAAGCCATGGCCGCCTTTGTAGAAGCGCAAGGTCGCATGCGGGATGCGCGCGGCGAGATTGCGCGCGTTCTGCGGCGCTGCGAGACGATCATAGATGCCAGCGCACACGAGCGTTTGATGCGGAATGGCGCCGAGGCCCTCCCACGCATCGTGATGGCGGCGCGCTTCCATCAGGCGTTCGCTGCCCGCCGCGCCGTCGGGGTCTTCATCGCGCAGCGCTTCGGCGGCGCGGCGCAGCTCGATCTGCGCCTTGATGCCGGGCGAGGGATGGGCGAGGCGCTCTTCCGTGATGCGCGCATCGAGCAGAAGCGAGCGGCGGATGCGTTCGTCCTGCGCCAGCGCTTGCAGCTCGTGCAGCGGATAGGACGAGCCGCCCTGGCCGCCCGACGAGGTGGCGCCGAGCACGAGGCGATCGATCTTCGCGGGATGACGGATCGCCAGATGCTGCGCGACCATGCCGCCGAACGAATAGCCGGCCACATGCGCGCTCGGCCAGCCGATGGCCTCCATCAGCGCGGCGGCGTCATCGGCGTAATCCGTCATCGTGTAGACGGCGTCGGGCTTATCGCTGCGGCCGAGGCCGCGTTGATCGTAGGCCACCAGATCGAAATTTTTGGCCAGCGGACCGTCGAAAATGCTGGGCGGATGACGCAGATCGCCGCCTGAGCCGCCGATCCAGAGCACGCGCGCGCCCTGGCCGCCGCGTTCGGCGTAGAGCGTGATGCGCGAGGTCGGAACGCGGGGCATCAGCCGCGCCGTACCGCCGGCTTCCAGCCGGCATTGAGCAGAGCCCTGCCGGCTGGAAGCCGGCGGTGCGGATCACACGATCTCGACATGGGCCGCGTCCAATCCGGTTTGGAAATCGAGCGGCTTGTCGGTTTTCGGCAGCGCGAGCATGGCGTCGATCGCGGCCTTGGCGCGTACGCGCACATCCTCGTCGATCGTCACTTCGTATTGCATGTTCACGAGCGCATCGTAGATCGCTTCGAGCGTGATGCGCTTCATGTGCGGGCAGAGATTGCACGGGCGCACGAATTCGGTGCGCGGCGCGGCGGCGGCGACGTTGTCGCTCATCGAGCATTCGGTGAGCAGCACCACTTTGCGCGGATTGTTCTTTGTCACGTAATTCGCCAGCGCGGCCGTGGAGCCGGCGTAATCGGCCGCGGCCATCACTTCGGGCGGGCATTCGGGGTGCGCGAGCACGATCACGCCCGGATGGGCGGCGCGCAATTCCGCGATGTCTTCGGCCGTGAAGCGCTCATGCACTTCGCAGCGGCCATGCCAGGCCACGATCTTGATGTCGGTCATCGCCGCGACGTTCTTGGCGAGATATTCATCGGGCAGCATGATCACCGTGTCGGTGTTCCATTGCTTGGCCGCCCATTCGACGACCTGCACCGCGTTCGAGCTTGTGCACGTCACATCGCTTTCGGCCTTCACCTCGGCCGACGTGTTCACATAGGTGACGACCGGCACGCCCGGATATTTCTGCTTGATGAGGCGCACGTCCGCGCCCGTGATCGAGGCCGCGAGCGAACAGCCCGCGCGCAGATCGGGGATCAGCACGGTTTTTTCCGGCGCGAGAATCTTCGAGGTCTCGGCCATGAAATGGACGCCCGCCTGCACGATGATCTTCGCATCCGTCTGCGCGGCTTCGCGCGCGAGCTGGAGCGAGTCGCCGCGGAAATCGCCGACGCAATGGAAGATCTCGCTCGTCATGTAATTGTGCGCGAGGATGACGGCGTTCTTTTCCTTCTTCAGCCGGTTGATGGCCGCGATCAGCGGCGCATAGGCCGGCCATTCGAAGGGCGGGATGACATGCTCGACCTTTTCGTAGAGCGCATCGGTTTCGCGCTTCACCTCGGGCGTGAAGGAAAGCCCGCGCTTGGCCGAAGCGTCCAAAGCGCCCCATTGGCCGATGCCGGGGCGGGTTTCGCATTCGTCTCCGTTGTGGAGCGGCGCGTCGATGATGCGGACCATTTCGGCCTCCTTCTTCCTCACCTGTCCCTCGCGGGCGGCGAGGCTTATGCTCAACCGGAGCATATATGGGGCGCTTGAAATGGCGGGCAAGGGCCCGCCGCGCCAATTATGCTACAAGTGAGCATAACCACGCTTTTTATACGCTTCACAATTCCGTCGCGCAAGCAGAACTCGTTTTAAGAGCGATTTAGTCGCTCTGTCGGCGTGTGCGCGAAACGGTTGGCGGGAACGGCGAGACTGCTAAGCAAGTGCGGCTTCACGCACGCGGGAGAGCTTCCGATGAACGCACGCGCCGCCGCCGTCCTGCTCACGCTGTCGCTGGCCGCTTGCGCCACCACGCCGACGAGGCCCGGCGAAACTCCGACCGGCCCGGGCCGTCCTGCCGAAGCCGAGTTTCAGCTCCGGCCCGCCTCCTTCTCCGATTTGCCTGGCTGGGCCAGTTCCGATCTCGGCCCCGCTTTGCGCGCCTTCCAGCGCCAATGCGAAAGCTGGCGCCAGCGCACGCCGGATGCGCTGACGCAGGGCGGCCGCTATGGCGGCCCGATCGGCGCCTGGCTGCCCGCTTGCGCGGCGGCCGACAGCGTCCAGCCCGGCGGCGAGCGCGCCTTCTTCGAAGCCAATTTCACGCCGGCGGCGGTCACCGGACCAGGCGAAGCGCGCCTCACCTCCTATTTCGAGCCGATCATCCAAACGCGGCGCGAGCCGGGGCCGGGCTTCACCGAACCGCTGCTGCGCCGCCCGAACGACATGATCACGGTCGATCTCGCCGCGTTCGCGGAGGCGTATGACAACGACACCTTGCGCGGCGCGCCGCGCGCGCTCACCGGGCGCATCGAGAACGGCCGCGTCGAGCCCTATCCGAAGCGCGAGAATATCGCGCCGCAACCCGGCCAGGTGATCGCCTACGCGCATCCCGCTGATGTCTATTCGCTGCAGGTGCAAGGCTCGGGGCGCATCCGCTATCCGGACGGCGTGGAGACGCGCGCGCAATTCGCCGCGCAGAACGGCTATCGCTGGAATTCGGCGCTCGCAGCTTTGCGCAGTTCGGGGCAGGTGACCAATACCAGCTGGACCAGTTTCCGCGGCTGGATCGATGCGCATCCCGAAGATGCGCGCACCGCACTCGACGCCGATCCCTCCTACGTGTTCTTCACCGAAGAGCCGATCACCGATCCCACGGCCGGGCCGAAAGGCGCGGCGAACGTGAACCTGACGCCGCTCGGCTCGCTCGCGGTCGATCCCGCGTTTCACCCTTACGGCGCCGTGATCTACGTCGACGGCACTTACAATGGCGGCGCGTTCGATCATCTGTTCGTCGCGCAGGACACGGGCGGCGCGATCCGGCGCGGGCCGCTGCGCGGCGATGTGTTCTGGGGCTCGGGCGATGATGCGGGCCACGCCGCCGAACTCATGAACGGCCCCGCGCGCTGGTGGACCCTGCTGCCCCGCGGCATGCCGATTTCCTAGGCGATAGGCGCCGCGCCGCCGCCATGATAGAGGCGCTGCCGCTTGGGAGGGGCCGATGGCGGATGTCTTCGTCAGTTACAAGCGCGAGGATCGCGCGCGGGCGAAAGAGATCGCGGAGGCTCTCGAAAAGCACGGCTTCTCTGTGTTCTTCGACGCGGAGATCGACGTCGGCGAGAGCTTCGATGAGCGCATCGAGCGCGAGATCGGCGAAGCCAAATGCGTGGTCGTGCTGTGGAGTCCGCGTTCGACGGCGGCGCGCTGGGTCAAGCGCGAGGCGCGCTTTGGCGCAACGCATGAGCGGCTCGCGCCCGTCATCATCGGCGATTGCACCATTCCGCTCGAATTCTCCGACGTGCAGGCCGCCAATCTTCAGGCTTGGCGCGGCGATCCGGCCGATGAGGGCTGGCGCCAATTCATCGCCCGCGTCAGCGAATGCACGCAGAAGCCGGCGATCAAGCTGTCGCCAAAGCCGTTGCGCACGCGCTGGGCGCGCGTCGTAGGCGGGCTGCTACTCGCCATCGCGCTCGGCGTCGGCGGCTTTTTTCTCTACCAGCGCTATGCGCCGAGCCTGACCAGCGCGCCCGCGACGGCGCCGACGACGGCGGCGCTAGCCGTCACGCCAGCGCTGCGCGCGCCCTCCGAAGAATCCGCGCAGGCGCTGTTCCAAGAGGTCTCGTCCTATTTCCCCGAGCGCGGCCGGCCCGACGCGGAAAGCTGCGGCTGGATCGCCGATTGGATCCGCACGACGGCGGAGCATTATCCCGATTGGGCCTATGTCGCGGATGTGCGCGCCCGCGCCGGGCGCGTGTGCCCTGCTGAAACGCTGGCCGCGCCGGCGACGCCGTCAGCGCCTGCGGTGACGACGAGCAATGCGGCCGTCCCCGCGCCCGCCGCGCCGCCGGCCCATCCCGCCGATACGAGCTTCCTCGACACGCTGATCGCCAGCGGCGGGCGTGAGCTCACGCCGGAAGGCGTCGCCGCGTCCGCGCATCGGCTGGGCGTCGCGCCCGCCGCGATGGGCGCGGTGGCGAATGCGGAAACCAGCAATCGCGCATTTGGGCCCGATGGCCGCATCTTCGTGCATTTCGAGCCGACCGTGTTCCAACGGCTCACCCAGCGCGCCTATCAGACCAGCCATCCCAATCTGACCGCGACCAATCGCGACGCGCGCACGCAAGAGCAGCAATGGGCGCTGCTGCGCGAAGCCTATGCGCTCGATCCGGAATCGGCGCTGCGCGCGGCGGGCTGGGGCGCGTTCTCCATTCTTGGCACCAATTACGCACGCGTCGGCTTTTCCTCCGCGCGCGAAATGGTGAGCTTCCTAGCGCATTCGACCGACAATCAGCTGATCGTCACTGAACGGTTCCTCCAGGCCAACAATCTCGTCGAGCCCATGCGCACGCTCGATTGGACGGCGTTCGCGCGGCGCTATAACGGCCCCGCTTTGGTCGAACGCTACGTTCCCTTGCTGACGCGGGCGTATCAGAGCGCGGCCCAGCGCGGCGTTTCGACCGCGATCGCGCCTTAAGCGACGGCGCGCGTCTCCTGCGCAGCGGCCGCGCGCTCCACCCGGTTGGCGGGGCGCAGACCGGCGAAAGCGATTCCGCGCATAGCTTCGGCTTCATGCCAGAGGCGCTCGGCCTCGCGGCAGAGGCGCGGCATCTCCGGATCGGGCGGGGAGGCGCTGAGGATTTCGCTGCGCGCGTGCAGGATGAGAAGGGGATCGAGCCCGGTGAGCTTGCCGAGCGCGAAGGCCCAATCGGATGCCTCGCCATCCTGCAAATCTTCGTAGCTGACGACGCAGCCGCCGAACAGCGTGACGGCGGCCAGCCCGTTGCGCATGGTGCGCACATAGCGCGCGATATGCGCATCGGGCGTCACATGCCCGCGCAGCATCACGCTGCTCGCGACGAACGGTTCGAGCTTGCGATAGCTCAGGATCACGCGCGGCCGGTAGCCGAGCCGCGCGGTGGGCTGCAGCGTGAACTCGGCCGACACGGCCTTGAAATAGCGCGCGGCGGACAGCGCGTCGGCGAGGCGCCTCTTGGCCGTGTGCCTGTGCAGCGCCCAGAGCGCGCGGCGCAGCGGCAGTTCGGGTTTGGGCGCGCCCTCGGCGATCAGATCGGCGCGCTCATAGCCGCGCGTGGCCTGGGCGAACAGGCGGCTTTCCATGTCGCCGCTGCGGCGGTCCCAGGTTTGCGGGCGCGGCATGCCAAAGCTCGCGCCGGCGCCGGCGAGGGCGGCGGCGAGCAAGGTGGAGCCTGTGCGTCCCGGTGTTAGAATAATAAAGCGCTGGCGATCGTCCTCACGCATGTCGACTTGGTCTCGTTCAATCGCCGTCCCCTGAGAAAGGGTAGCGCTGACTGTCCCCGGAGGTTTGTCGAGATTTGTCATTTGCATTACACTTTGCAAACAAACGCGATCCGTCGCGTCGCGCGCGGGAAAATTCGCAAATAATCGCCAAGCAGGTACGAATTCTGTGGAGGCATTGATTCTTTCGCGCCTGGGCCAGGAGCGCCAGGCGGTCGTCTTCATGATGAGCGCCGATTCGATCGAGTGGCTGGCCAGCGAAACGCGCTAGCTGCGGAAATAGGGCTCGACCGGGCCTTTGAGCAGCATGGTCATGGCTTCGCCGCTGCGCGTCTTCGTGCTCCCGCCGACGCTGACGCGAACCCAGCCCTCGCTGACGCAATATTCCTCGACATTGGTCTTCTCGGCGCCCTTGAAGCGCACGCCCACGTCGCGGGCCAGCACGTCGGCGTCGTAATAGGGGCTCTTGGGATTGACGGAGAGCCGGTCGGGAGGCGTGTCGGACATGGGCGCGTCATACAAGCCGGTCCAATTTCATGCTAGAGAGAGCCATGAGCACGATCGATCTCACCCTGGCGCCGGAAGAGGCGGCCAAGCTCGCGGAGGTCGCGGCGCGCGAGGGCGTTTCGCCGGAAGCGCTGGCGGCGGCGGCTGTGCGCGCCCGGCTCGCCAGTGAGGCGGAGATCGAGGCGATGATCCTCGCCGGCTTCAAAGAGATCGACGACGGCGCCTCCAGATCGCTTGAAGATTTCGAGGCCGAGATGGATGCGTTCATGGCGGCGCTCGACAGCGGCGCCTGACGTCGCATGGCGCGCAAGCTCGTCCTGTCGCGCCAGTTCGAACGCCAGCTTAAAGACCAATTGAAATGGATCGCTGCGCGCAGCCCTTCAGCGGCGACGCTTATTCATGGGCGCGTGCGCGCGGCGCTGCGCGCTTTGCGCGCGCATCCGCTCAGCGGCCGGCCGGGGCGCGTTGCGGGTTCGCGTGAATTTCTTGTCCAGCGCACTGCGCTCATCATCGCTTATCGCGTGCGCGACGACGTGATCGAGATCGCCGGCCTTTGGCATTCCAGCCAGCAATGGCCCAGCGATTTCTAGGAAGCCTTCTGCACGAACACCGTGCCGGCGGAATAGCCGGCGCCGAAGGAGCAGATGAGGCCGCGGTCGCCGGGCTTGAGATCCGCGCTGTGCTTGTGAAAGGCGATGATCGAGCCGGCGCTCGACGTGTTGGCGTATTCATCGAGCACGGTGGGGCTTTCGTCATCCGTCGCGTCGCGGCCGAGCACGCGCTGCGCGATGAGGCGGTTCATGTTGGCGTTGGCCTGGTGCAGCCACATGCGGCGCAGATCGGCCGCCGAAAGCTTCAGCTCCGCCATGTGCGCGAGGATCATGTCCGACACCATCGGCACGACCTCTTTGAACACTTTGCGGCCTTCCTGCACGAACAGCTTGTCGCTCTTGGGATCGGCTTGGTCGATGGCCTGATCCGCCGCGGTGCGATTGAGAAAACCGAAATTGTTGCGAATGTTGTTGGAGAATTGGGTTTTGAGCTTGGTGCCGAGCACGGCCCATGCGCCCGCCGGCGCGATCTCGGCGCTTTCGACGAGGATGGCGGTGGCGACATCGCCGAAGATGAAATGGCTGTCGCGGTCGCGCCAGTTGAGGTGGCCGCTGGTGATTTCAGGGTTCACCACCAGCACTGAGCGCGCATGGCCGGCGCGGATGAAATCGGCCGCCGTCTGAATGCCGAACGTCGCCGACGAGCAGGCGACGTTCATATCGAACGCGTAGCCCTCGACGCCGAGCGCGTCCTGAATCTCAACCGCCATCGCCGGATAAGCGCGCTGCATATTGGAGGCCGCGCAGATCACTGCGTCGATCTCGCCGCCCTCGCGGCCGGCGCGCGCCAGCGCCTGCTTGCAGGCGGCCACGCCGATCTCGGCCATGATCGAGATTTCGTCATTGGCGCGTTCGCGCAGATTGGGCGCCATGCGCGCGGGATCGATCACGCCGGCTTTGTCGAGCACGTAGCGCGCCTTGATGCCGGACGCCTTCTCGATGAACTCGGTGCTCGACATGTCGAGCGCGGTCAGCGCGCCTTTGGCGATGTCGCCGGCGTGCGCTTCATTGTAGCGCGTGGCGTAGGCGTTGTAAGCGACGACGAGTTCCTCATTGCTGATCGACTCAGCTGGCGTGAACAGGCCGGTTGCGGAGATGGCGATAGCGGTCAAGGCGAGCGTCCTTGCGGCGAGATGCGCGCGCCCATCCTAGGCCCGAACCGGGCGCGATTGGAACCGCCGGCTAGTGGCGCTGGCCGCCGCCGCCCGATCCATGCGCCGCCGCGGCCGCCGCCCGCGCCGCACGGCGTTCGGCTTCGGGATCGTAGCGGCGGGCCGCCTCGATATTGGCCATAGCCTCGCGGATGCAGGCGGCGTCGTCCGCCCGGTTGCGCGCGGCGCATTCTTCGCGCGCGGCGGCCTCGGCATTGGTCGTGTTGGCTTGCGAGGTGGCGCAGGCGCCGAGCAGCGCCGCGAGACTGAAAACGATGAAGCGCATGGCCGGCCTCCTGGACGCCTTCGCCCTCGCGCCGAGGCGGCCCGGAGTCAATTGGACGCGGCGCCGCGCGTCAGGCCCGCGAGCGCGGCCCGAAGAACAGCCAGCACAGGAAGCCCAGATAGGGGATGAACAGCACGAACACGATCCACAGCGCCTTCCCGAACGGGGTCGAGCGGCTCTGCGCGATGTTGAAGACGGACCACAGCGCCAGCACGAGCGCGATCAGGAAGCCCAAGCCGAACAACGGCCCCCAATGCTGTCCGAACATCAGTCACGCTCCTTCGTGGGCGTCCGGCATCAGCAACCAGGCCGGGGGATCGAGATGGACCGCGCGCCCGCCCGCGGTCAGGCCTTGCTCCCGCGCTTCCAGCGCCCGGTCAAGCCGGAGGAGCGCGATGGCGCGTCCTTCGATCCCGCTGCGCACCGACCCGATTTCGGCCGACCCCGCCAAAATGGGCGTGCGCGGCGCCGGCGGCGGCCCGTCGAATGCGATGCGGCAGAATTTCTTGCGCGTGGTGGCCCGCCGCTTCATGCGGCTGACATTCTCCTGGCCGACGAAGCAGCCCTTTTTGAAATCGACGCCGTGCAATTCCTCGAACAGGGCTTCGAGCGCGAACACCTCTTCGGGATCGGCATCGATCACCAGATCGGGCGCGCCCTCGGCGATGCGCCGGGCGTGATAGTCCGTTGGATCGTCCGAAGCGGTGAGAATTGTGGTCAGCGTGCGCAGGCCGAGCGCGGGCAGGCGCGGATCGGGCGCGCTCAGCTTGGCGCCGGGCGGGGGGGCCTCGCGCGTCGCGTAGAGCCCGCAATCGGCCGTGCGGTCCTCGATGTTCACATCCGCGCGCAGTTTGAACATGGTCAGCCGGCGCAGCAGGTCCGGCCCGCGCGCGGCGTCCGCGTCCAGCCAGAGCGAGGCGCCGTCGCCCCAGATGAAGAAATCGGCCTGCACCTTGCCCTGGGGGCTTAGGAGGCCGCTGTAGACCACGATTTCTCGGTCCAGCCGGTCGAGGTCCTGGGTCACGAGGTTCTGCAAAAAGGGGCGAGCATCGGGGCCGGAAAGGTGGAGCACGGTGCGGTTGAGGCGGAGCATGGGGGAGAAGTGGGCCGGCGGCGCGCGCGCGGCAAGCCGTCGCTTGGCAAGCCGGAGGGGCGCCCCTAAAGCCGGCCCTCCATGGCCGGGCTCTTATTCATCGGCGCCAACCGCATCGGCGACGCCGTCCTGGCGACGGGGGCGCTCGACTATGCGCTGACGCTCGCGCCCGGCGCGCCGGTGACGATCGCGTGCGGGCCGCTGGCCGCGCCGCTCTATCGCGCCACGCCCGGGCTCGTCGCCACGCATCTGATCGAGAAGCAGCGCTTCGATGGGCATTGGTTCGCGCTGTGGCGCGCGCTGCGCGGGACGCACTACGATCTCGCCATCGATCTGCGCGGCACGCTGCTCACCTATGCGCTGTCGGTGCGCCGGCGCATCGTCCATCGCAAGGAAGCGGTGCTGCGCCACAAGGTCGAAGAGCTGTCCGATCTGATGGCCGCGCCGCACACGCTGTCGCCCCACATCACGCTCGATGACGCCGCCCGCGCCGCCGCCCTGGCGGCTACGCCGGGCGCTGAAGCCATCCTGGCGCTCGGGCCGGGGGCGAATTTCGTCGGCAAACGCTGGCCGGCGGAGCGCTTCGCCGCGGTGGCGCGTCGGCTGGCGGGGCCGATGGGTGCGCTGGCGGGCGCACGCATCGTGCTGCTCGGCGGGCCGGACGACCGCGCCATCTGCGAAGAGATCGTCGCGAGCCTCGACGCCGACGGCATCGCCGCGTCCGATCTGGCCGGCGCGCTCGATCTGCTCGCGAACGCCGCGCTGCTCGAGCGCGCCACGCTGTTCATCGGCAATGACAGCGGCCTCATGCACATCGCCGCCGCCGCGGGCGCGCCGACGCTGGGCCTGTTCGGACCGTCGGATGAACGCGTTTACGGGCCGTGGGGGCCGCGCACGCGCACCTTGCGCGGCCGCGATTATCAAGAGCTGATGAGCGACGGCTATTCGCATCTGAGCACACAGAGCTACATGCTCGACATCAGCGTCGATGCGGCCGAGCAGGCCGCCACCGAATTGCTGCACGGAGGCGGCCTCAGATGAGCGGATACGATCTCCTTTTGCGCGGCGGCGATGTGTTCAACCACAATGGCCTCGGCAAGGCCGATATCGGCGTCCGCGCCGGCAGGATTGTCGCCATCGGCGATCTCGCGAGCGCCAGCGCCGGAGAGGTTTTCGACGCCAAGGGCCTCACCATCCTGCCGGGCGTGATCGACAGCCAGGTGCATTTCCGCGAGCCGGGCCTGACGCACAAAGAGGATTTCGAAACCGGCTCGCGCGCCGCCGCGCTCGGCGGCGTCACCGCCGTGTTCGAAATGCCCAACACCGATCCGCCGACGACCACGGTGGCGGCGCTCGAAGACAAGCTGGCGCGCGCCAAGGGCCGCTTCTGGGTCGATCACGCGTTCTATGCCGGCGCATCGCCGGAGAATTTCGCGCACCTCCCAGATCTGGAGCGCGTGCCCGGCTGCGCGGGGATCAAGACGTTCATGGGCTCGTCCACTGGCTCGCTGCTGGTGAAGGACGATGAGGGGCTCGATCAGGTGCTGCGCCACATCACGCGGCGTGCGGCGTTCCATGCGGAAGACGAAGCGCGCCTCAACGAACGCAAGCCGCTGGCGCGCGCGGGCGATTGGACCAGCCATCCCGAAGTGCGCGACGATCAGACCGCACTTTTGGCCGTGCAGCGGCTGGTTGCGGGCGCGCGCAAGCACGGCAAGCGCGTGCATGTGTTGCACGTCTCCTCGAAGATCGAGATGGAGTTCCTGGCGACGGCGAAGGATGTCGCCACTGTCGAGACGCTGCCGCAATTCCTCACCTTCGAGGCGCCGGGCGTGTATCAGCGGCTCAACGGCTTTGCGCAGATGAACCCGCCGATCCGCTATGCGGAAGATCGCGCCGCGCTCTGGGATTTGGGCATCGCACAGGGCGTGGTCGATGTGCTCGGCACCGATCACGCGCCGCATACGCGCGAAGAAAAGGGCAAGCCCTATCCGCAATCGCCCTCCGGCATGCCTGGCGTGCAGACGCTCGTACCCGTGATGCTGACGCATGTGGTTGAGGGGCGGCTCACGCTGGCGCGCTTCGTCGATCTCACCAGCGCGGGGCCGGCGCGCATTTTCGGCATCGCCAACAAGGGCCGCATCTCGCTTGGCTACGATGCGGATTTCACCATCGTCGATTTGAAGCGCACGCACACGATCACGGCGGCCGAGCAAGCCACGCGCGTCGGCTGGACGCCGTTCGATGGCTTCGAGGCCAAAGCCTGGCCGGTCGCCACCGTGATCCGCGGCGCGTTCGTCATGCGCGACGGCGCGGTCCAGAGTACGCCACAAGGCGCCCCGATCCGGTTCCTGGAGGCGCTATCTTGAATAGCCACACGATCGCACACCTGATGGCGACGAGGTTTGGTCGAGATCGTTGGAACGAGCATGTGAAGCTGTTGGCTTCGCTTCTCAACGCGATCGCTGTTGCGGCGATCGTGGGCGCATTCGTGGCGCCGCTCATAAGCGGACGGCTGGTCCAATCGGACTCCGCGGGCCTGTTGCTGCTTGCTGGCCTTGTGCTGCATGGTGGCGCTCAGGCCGTTTTGCGCTATATCGTCTCGAGGGAGTAGCGCATGGATCCTTATGTCCAAGCGGCGTTGATGGCGTTGGCCGGCGGCCTCGGCTGCTTTCTTATTTTCCGCTTTTTCGTGCCGTTGCTCCCTGGCGATGGTCGCGAGGCGGAACGGCGCGCCGAAGCTGAGCGTGAAGCCTCCGCCAAGGCGGCGGAATAATCAGCGCTTCAGGTGCGCGCGGTAGAACCACGCGTCGTCTTCGATGAAGCAGCAAAACACGACGCGGGCCGGCGGATGCGGATGGGCGCGCACGGCTGTCACCGCGATCTCGCTCGCGATCTCCTTGGGCCAGCCGAAAATGCCGGTGCCAATGCAGGGGAACGCGATGGAATTGAGCTTCGCCTCGGCCGCCACGTCGAGGCAGGCGGTGTAGCAATTCGACAGGCCGCGGATTTTCTCAGTGTCTTCGCCGTCGAGAAACCACACCGGCGCGGCGGTATGGATCACATGGCGCGCCGGCAGCCGGAAGCCGGGGCTCAGCAGCGCTCCGCTGGCCGGCAGCGGGCCATGCGTGGCGAGGAAGATGTCGAGCTCAGGCCCGGCCGCGGCGCGGATTGCACCGTCGGCGCCTGCGCCGGGCACGAGCGCCTGATTGGCCGGATTGACGATGGCGTCGAGCGCCAGGCGTTCGATCCGGCCGACGACGATGTCGAGGCGTGAAGCCATGCGCCTCAGGCTAGCGGCGCGGCGGGGCTTTGTCGCGACGGATCGCCCTCGGCGCCTGCGTTCAAAGGGTCATCCCCCAAACCACTTTTCGCCCGGTCCCAGCGGCCGGGCTTTTTCTTGCCCCCGACCTCGGGGTAGGGAGGGACGACCAAGTCCGGAGCCCTGAATGGCCGTTCTCATCGAAAACAATTGCATTGTGTTCCGCCTCGAGGCGATCCGGCAAAAAATGCGCGGCGGGGAAGGCGCGTTCCAGGCGCGCTTCGGCCATATGGGCTGCTGCACCGACGGTGAAATCGTCCGCCTCAGTTTCATCGCGCCTGCCGAGGTCGAGAATTTCGCGCAATTGTTCGAACGCGAGGGCTTCATCCACATGCAAGGCGGCAAGGCTGTCGACTTCGTCGTGGTCAATCAGCTGCGCGGCGTCATGAACGAATGCGATTGGATCGAATATGGCGCCGTCACCGGGGACGGAAACCGCGTGCAGGCCGCGCGCCTGAAAGGCTCCTCGCTCAAGAATCTGTCCGCGCCGCTCGGCTGGGCCTTCGCGTTCTCGCAGAGCGACATGCACCGCAAGGTAGAGGCGCGCGACTTGCCGCCCGGCGCGGAGCCGGTTGGCGATTATGAGGGCACGATCGTCTATCGCGATCCCAAGCAGCCGGCGCGAACCTTCTATGTCGAACAGGCGCGTCCATGAACGGCGCCGACGCTCTGGTGCAGACGCTGGCCGATAACGGCGTCGAAGCCTGCTTCGCCAATCCCGGCACCAGCGAGATGCATTTGGTGACCGCGCTCGATCGCGAGCCGCGCATCCGCTCCGTGCTCTGCCTGTTCGAAGGCGTGGCGACCGGCGCCGCCGATGGCTATGCGCGCGTCGCCGGTAAGCCGGCGATGACCTTGCTCCATCTCGGGCCCGGCTATCTCAACGGCGCGGCCAATCTGCACGATGCGCGGCGCGCCTTCTCGCCCACCATCAACATCGTCGGCGATCACGCCACCTATCACCGCCATCTCGATGCGCCGCTCACCTCCGACATCGAAGCGCTGACCAAGCCGCTGGCGGCCTGGGTCGGCGTCGCCATGAGCCCGGCCGAGGCGGGCGCCAAGGCGGCGGAGGCGTTTCAGAAAGCGTCTGGCCCGCCGCGCGGCAATGCGTTCCTGCTGCTGCCGGCGGATACGGCGTGGACCGAGGGCGGCGTCAAAGGCGCGGCTGCGCCCGCTCCGGCGCTTGAAGAGGCGCCCGCCGCCCGCATCGCGGAGGCCGCCGCCGCCATCAAGGCCGCCAAGAAGGCGGCGCTGCTGGTCAATGGCGACGCGCTCTATGAACCTGGCCTCTCCGCGCTGGCGCGGCTCGATGCGGCGGGCGTGCTGGTGTTTGCGGACACGTTCGCGACCAAGACCGCACGTGGCGCCGGCCGCTACGCCGTGGCCAAGTTGCCCTATTTCGCCGAGCAGGCGGTCGAAGCGCTCGACGGCGTCGATCTGCTGATCACCTGCGGGACCAAGCATCCGGTGGCGTTCTTCGCCTATCCCGGCAAACCCAGCGAATTGACGCCCGTGAACGCCAAGCGGCTGACGCTCGGCGGCGCGGAGATCGCCTGCGCGCCGGCTTTGGCGGCGCTGGCCGATGCGCTGGGCGCGCCGGCCGAAGGCCCCAAGGCCGCCGCCGCGATCCCGCCCGACGCCGTCAGCGAACCGCTCGGCCCCTGGCAGATCGGCGCGACTTTGGCGCGCCACATGCCCGACGATTCCATCCTGGCCGACGACGCCGTCACCTCCGGCCTGCCGATTTCGACCTCCACGCAAGGCGGGCCGCGCCATGATTGGCTGGGGCACACGGGCGGCGCGATCGGGCAGGGCCTGCCGCTGGCCGTCGGCGCGGCGGTCGCGGCCGCGGGCAAGCGCAAGGTCATCGCGCTCTGCGGCGATGGCGCGGCGATGTACACCAATCAAGGGCTGTGGACGCTGGCGCGCGAGGGGCTCGATTGTCTCGTGCTGATCTTCGCGAACCGCTCCTACCGCATCCTCAATATCGAGATGGCGCGCACCGGCGCCGGCAATCCGGGGCCGACCGCCGCGTCGATGCTGTCGCTCGACAATCCCGCCATCGATTGGGTGAAGCTGGCCGAGGCGCAGGGCGTGCCGGGCGTGCGCTGCACCGACGCGCTGGATTTCGATCGCCAATTCGCGCGCCTGGTCGGCGTCAAAGGGCCCGCGCTGATCGAGTGCGTGATCTGAGCCTCTGCGCGGCGGTGGCGAATCATACACCGCGGCGCTCGCGTTTCGCGCGATGACTCGTAGGCGCGCTTACGCACGATAGACGCATCGCGCCGCCAAGCGCCGCGCCTGTCCACAACTTACGTGGAAAACTGCACGGCCATACATTTTTGTGTGTTGCAGTGCAGCAAGGGCGGGTCCATCTCTAGGGCGCGACGCCACAATGGCTGCGCAGAGCCCCAAGCCATGCAAGCACTCGAATCTCGGCAGAACGCCGGCGACATTCCCAAACCCGCAGACCGCGCCGCGCGCGCGATGCGGTCGCGGGAACGGCGGCGCTTGACGGATGGCGAAGTCCGCCTCGGGCGCAGCGTGTTCGGCGATGAGATCGAATGGCGCGCGGTGCGCATCGTGCAGATGCCGTCCTTGCTGATGTTCGTCGGCATGGTGCCGTTCGGCGACACCATCATCTTCGCCAAATACCGCGCGCCGCGCGATTTCGCGCGCGCGCCGCTGGAGGCGCAGGGCCTCTTCATCCATGAGCTTGCGCATGTCTGGCAGGCGCGCCGGGGCCTCTTTCTGCCGGCGGCCAAGCTCGGCGCGCTGACGAAATCGGCCTATTCGGTGAAGCTGGAGCGCGGCAAGGCGTTCGACGCCTACAACATCGAAGCGCAGGCCGAGATCGCGCGCCTCTTGTTCCTGTCGCGCGAGGGCGTCGAAACGGCGGCGCCGGCCTCGGAGCTTGAAGCGCTCTGGGCGGCGCGCAACGGCGTCAGTCTGGTTCCTGGTTCAGCGTAAATTCGCCGGCCCGCACGCGCGCGGGCAATTCGGCGCAGAACTCCGCGACCGCGTCCGGCCCGAACATGTCGACCATATCCGCCAGCGCCGCGAAGATGGCGACTGAGGCGATCACCTCAGGCTCGGCGCCCTTGGCCAAAGCCTTGTCCCAGGCGTCGAGCACCAGATCGAGCGCCAGCGCCTTTTGGGTTTCTTCGGAAATCGCGTCCGTCATCTTTGATCTCCGAAGCGGGCGCTGAGCGCCCCGGCGATGCGCAGGCCGCGCGCGCGCAATTCGGCCTCGGTCTGCTGGGAGGCGTCGTCGCAGCGGTCGAACCGCACCGATTCGTCACGATAGCCGTTGTTGAAGCTGTCGGAGAGGGCCTGGCGCATGGCGGGTTCGCGATCGATCACGCCGCGCATGTAATCGCGCCAGCGCTGGTCGTCCCGTCCGGAACACAGGATGCGCAGATAATGCGCCCCGCCCAGCACCTCGGCCAGATCGACCAGCTGCTGGCGATACCAGGCCTCGCCGCCCTGCGGCGGCGCATTGTCCTGCGCGCCGACGGGCGCCGCGGGGAGCAAAAGGAGCGCGAGCGCGGCGAGAGGGCGCGAAAACCGCATGACCCCCGCCTAATCGTCAATCGGGGCGGGATGGTGGCGGGCTTGCCGGGCTTGGCCCGCTCGGGCAAAGCGCCCGTCCGCCTTCGGGAGCCGCTCATGAGCACGCACGCGTTTTCAGTCTATGACGTCTTCACCGACACGCGCTTCGCGGGCAATCCGCTGGCCGTGGTGCGCGAGGCGGATGCGCTGAGCGAGGCGGCGATGCAGGCCGTCGCGCGCGAGTTCAATCTGGCGGAGACGATCTTCGTGCGCGCGGCGCAGAATCCCGCGCACAGCGCCGGTGTGCGCATCTTCACGCCGCAGCGCGAATTGCCGTTCGCCGGGCACCCGACCGTGGGCTGCGCCATCGCGCTGGCGGAGGATCGCTTCGCGGGCGACGCCGACATGGATGCCATCGTCACGCTCGAAGAGCGCGTCGGCCTGGTGCGCTGCGCGGTGACGCGCCAGGCGGGCAAGGTGAGCCACGCCGAATTCGTCGCGCCGCGCCTGGCGGAGGAGGCGGGCGCCGCGGCGACCGACGAAGCGATCGCGCGCGGCCTCGGCCTCGACGTGAAAGACATCGGTTTCGGGCGCCATGTCGCGAGCGTCTATTCCGCTGGCGTGCCGTTCCGCATGATCCCGCTCGCCTCGCTCGATGCTTTGGCGCGCGCCAAGCCCAGCGCCAGTTTCGAAGCGATCGGCGGGGAAGCCTATCTCTACGCGGCGCTGCCCGAAGAAAGCCCCCACGCGTTTCGCGCCCGCATGTTCGCGCCGCAATTCGGCATCGCCGAGGATCCCGCAACCGGCGGCGCGGCGGCCGCCTTCGCGGGCGTCGTCGCGCGGTTCGAGCATCTGATGCCGGGAACGCACCGCCTGCCGATCGAGCAGGGCGTGGAAATGGGCCGGCCCTCGCTGATCGCGCTGACGGTGACGATCGACGCCGGCGCGCTGACGGAAGCGCGCATCGGCGGCCATGCCGTCAAGGTCAGCGAAGGGACGATCGAAATCTGAGCGCGTCGGACTCGTCTCCTGCGGCGGAAAGCGTTTATGCTTCGCGCGCAGGGGAGCGGCAGTGTGATTTTAAGCGATATTGGGGTGATCGCGGCTTTGGCCGTGTTCGTGCTGGCGTGGTTCGTGCGCGCGCTGCCGCAGCGGCCGCTGGTGCTGTTCGCGTCGGCGCTCGCGGCTGTCGCGATCGGGGTCGCGGGCGTGCTGGACGATCGCTGGCAGGATGGCCTCGGCGCCGTCGTAGGCCTGCTTCTGCTGCTCGCGCTTGGCGTCAATCGGCTGCGCAAGCCGCGCACGCCGCGCGGCGTCCCGTTTGCTTCCGGCGCGCTCTTCGCTCTGTTCGCGGCGGCGGCCGCGGGGCTCATCTGGCTCTTCCCGATCACGAGCTTGCCTAAGCAGAGCGGCGATGCGCTCGTCGGCGTGCGCGATTTCGAATTGACGGATGCGAGCCGGCTTGGCGTGCTCGGCGCCGCGCCCGATGCGCCGCGCCGCCTGCTGGTGCGGGTCTGGTATCCGGCGCAAAGCCATACCGAAGGGCAAAGTCCGGAGCCCTATTTCTCGGCGGCGGAAGCGCACACGACCGCGCGCGACCTCGGCGCGCTGATCGGCTTTCCGCCTTTCCTCACCTATCTGAAGCACGCGCGCACCAATTCCTATCGCGATGCGCCGCTGATCGAGGGCGCGCACGATCTGCCGGTGATCTTCTACAGCCACGGTTATACGATCTTCCTCAATCAGAATACCGCGCTGATGGAGGAATTGGCGAGCCACGGCTATGTCGTGTTCTCCGTGCAGCATACGGGCGATGCGTCGGCGACGGTGTTTCCCAATGGCGATGTCGCGCCGATGGATCCCGCGCTGGTCGCGATGGCACGGACGCAGGCCGCCGCGCCCCCGCCGCGCGAACAGATCGATGCCATGACCTCGGCCTCGCTCGATGTGCGGCTCGAAGCCCATCTCGCGCTCACCGAAAAGGCGCTGCGCGAGAATGACCGCATCCTGCAAAGCGCGGCGGTCTGGCTGGCGGACCGCCGCTTCGTGCATGACCGGCTGCAGGCCGGCGATGCGCCGCCGGATATTCGCGCGATCGCGGCGGCGAGCAATTTCGCGCGCGTCGGTGAGATCGGCATGTCGTTCGGCGGCTCGACCACGGGCGGGCTCTGCATGTACGATCCGCGCTGCGCGGCGGGCGTCAATCTCGACGGCGCGGATTTTCATCTGACGCCGCTCGACGCCGACATTCCCGTGCCGTTCCTGATGTTCCATTCGGATATGTCAAACCTCTATCAGGCGTTCAACGCGCCCGTGCCCGCGACGGGCGCGCGCGCGTTCAACGAATTCTCCTACGATACGTTCGCGCATGGCGGCGCGCGGCCGGATGTGCACCGGGTGCAGCTGCGCGGCGCGCGCCATATGGGGCTCACCGATTTTTCGCTGTTCATGCGCCGGCCGGTGCGCGACGGCTTTCTTGGCGTCACGCCGTCGCCGGTGCTGATCGGGGCGCAAAGCGATTTCGTGCGCGGCTTCTTCGATCATTATCTGCGCGGCGAGGCCAACGGCTTTCCCGCGCCGCAGCTCGCGGCCTATCGCGGCTGGATCGGACCTGCACGCAACGCGGATCTGCCGGCTTGGTGGGAAGGGCTGACGCCGACGCAGCGCGCCGTGATCGAGACACGCATCGCCGCGCTGCGCGTGCAGGCCGCAGCGCACGGGCTCGACTGAGCGCCGCGCTCAGGCCAGCGCGTCGTCCGGCGATGGGTAGCGCGCATTGAGATCGGCGCTGGTGGCGGCATAGCCGTCGAAGCTGTCGCGGGCGTGCGCGAACTCGTCGGGCGCGATGCATTGCACGTGCAGATGCGCGAACCAGTTTCCGTTTTCGCCCGGCCCGCCGATGGCGGCGACGGGCGCGCCCTGCGGAAAGGTCGCGTCGATCATGGACGCATCCGGCAGGCTCGCATGCGCCAGATGCGCCAGCACGAGATGCACGCCGCTGGCCGGGCGCCGGAAGATCAGCCGCCCGCCCCAGCCGCCATCCTGATCGGGATCGCGCGCGATCTCGACGAGCGTGGCTTCGACCGGCAGCGCGACGGACGTTCCTTCCGGCGCGTTATAATCGACGCCCAGATGGCGCATCGCGTCGGGCTGCATATAGGTGCCGCGCAGCACATGGCCGCGCCATTCGAGATAGCCGCCATAGGTGAAATCGACGCCTCGGTCGCGCGCGATCGCCTGCAAGAACGCCTCGAAATGCGCCGCATCGAGCAGCGGGTTCTGCGGAAACCGATCGGCGGGCGTGCGCGCCAGCGCCTCTTCGTTCAGATCGACAAACGCCCAGCTTTTGTCCGCGAGATCGGGGAACAGGCGAGGGATGAGCGGGGTCATGCGGTTCTCCATGCAAGCGGATGACGAGGCTGCATCGGATAAGAACGGCGCCGGCTAAGCTCTGGCCATGCGCACATTGCGTGCGATTTCGTTCAAATGCCGATCCCACGTGCCGCAACAGCCGCCCCAGACGTCGATATGCGGATAGCGGCGCGCGAGCGCGCCCATGCGCTCACCCAGATCGGCGGGATCGCCGTCTTCGAGATGGCCGATCGTGCACAGCTCCATCTTGTCCTTGGCGCTGGCGTTGGGCCTGAGGGAGCGCAGACGATTGATCCAATCGCCCGGCTCGAGCGCGGGATCGAATTCGAGCGGATGCGAACAATTGAGTCCGTAGAAATCCGGTTTGGACTCGCCGGCTTCGGCGTCGACCGTCTCGATCGCTTCTTTCAGGCTCGGCCCGGATTTGAGTCTGTGGTCGCTGTCGAGCGTGAAGGAGACATAGACCGGCACGCCAAGGCGCGCGGCGGCGCGCGACACGCCGATCGCTTCGGGCACGCTGTTGAACGTCACCGCGCTCGTGAAATCGACGCCGGCGCGTTTGACCGTTTCGATGTGAAAGCTGTGATAATCTTCCGCTTCATCGGCGGTGATGGTGCGATTGAGCGCATAGGCGTCGCCGCGCGGGCCGGCCATGCCTCCGATGATGATTTCGGAAATCTGACCTTCGTAAGGGCGGGCGACATCGCGAAGAAAGTCGATCGATTGCGCGAGCGCGTCGGCGAGCGCTACGCGCGAATAGCCGAGCTTGGCGCCCCAATCCGGGCTTGCGCGATAATCGAGGCCCGTCAGCATGGCGGCGAAGCCGTGCGCCGCCGCCGCGTCGAGCACGCGCTCATACATGGCCTTGAGGTCGGCCATCGCCGCTTGATTATCGAGCAGCGGATACATGGCGAATTCGGGCAAGTCGTGCCCGAACTTGTACATGATCTCGGTCTCTTGACCGCCTTCGGTCAGATAGAGAACGCCGTCGCGCTGGGCTGGGAAACCGGCCATGCTTGCTCCCTTGGGCGAGGCATTCGTCCATCGGCCCAGGCGAAGTCAAGCAGCGTTCGATGACGATCTTCGCTCAGGCCGTCGCTGCGCTCTTTGCTTGCAGCTTCGCCACCTTCGCGATCGCGCTCTCCGCTTCCGCGATGATGCGTTTCACGATCTCACCGGCGGGTAGGACGTCGTGCACGCCGCCGGCGCTTTGGCCCATGGCGAAGCAGGATTTGTCGGGGTCGAGGCCTTCCATTTGGCCGCCGATGCCGCCCATAGCGCCGGCGCGGCCGGACAGCATCGCTTGCTGCGGGAAGGGCTGGATGTCCTGCGGGCGGCTCTCCCAATCCTCGACCCATTTGTTCTTCTGCACGCGCATCGGTTTGCCCGAATAGCAGCGCGTGCGCACGGTCGATTCGTCCGTCGCCTCGACGATGGTGTCGCGATACATTTGCGCGGAATGCGCCTCTTCGCTGGCGATGAAACGCGTGCCCATCCACACGCCCTGCGCGCCGAGCGCCAAAGCCGCGGCGAGCCCGCGCCCGTCATAGATGCCGCCGGCGGCCGCCACAGGAATCTTCACGGCTTCCACCGTTTGCGCGACCAGCGGCATGGTGCCGACGAGCCCCGTATGCCCGCCGCCTTCGCCGCCCTGGCAGATCACCGCATCGCAGCCGGCCTGTTCGGCCTTCACCGCATGCTTCACCGCCCCGCACACGACCATCACTTTAAGGCCCGCCTTTTTGAGCTTTTCCATGATCGGCATCGGCACGCCGAGACCGGCGACGAAACTCGACGCGCCTTCTTGGATGATGATGTCGACGCTGGCGGTGAGGCTCTCGGGCGAAGCGGCGAGCAGATCGACGCCGAACGGCTTCGAGGTGAGCTTCTTCACCTTGCGCATCTCGTCGCGGATGAACTCGGGCGTGCGGCCCGCCATGCCGAGCACGCCATAGCCGCCCGCGTTCGACACCGCGGCGGCGAGTTCACCATAGGAGACCCCGCCCATGCCCGCGAGTAGGATCGGGTGTTCGATTTGCAAGAGATCGCAAAGCGGCGTGCGCAGGCTCATCATGTCCTCCCTATGTCTTTGGCGGGAAGGTGAGCGCGCTTACGCTAGGGCGGTCAAGCGTGACGGCGCCTTGGCGTTTTGCTAGACTTGGTCCATGGCCGATGACCTTTACAAGCAGGACTTTTTCGCCTGGACGCAGGCCCAGGCCGAGGCGCTTCGGCAACGAGGCCGCGGCGCGAACGCGCTCGACTACGACAATCTGGCCGATGAGGTGGGCGATATGGGGTTGCGCGACCTCCGCGAATGCCGTTCGCGGATTCGCACGATCCTAGAACATCTCTTGAAGCTCCAGGCGTCCCAAATGGACGACCCCAAGGCGGGGTGGCGCGAGACGATCTCGCGCGAACGGGATGAATTGGCCGCGACCTTGACCACCAGCCTGCGCGCCCAACTTGTAAGCGATCTCGAAGAGCTTCATCAGCGCGCCTTCAAGCTCGCGGTCAAAGCCTTCGAGACGCATGAGCCGGGCAATGTCGGCAATCTCGATCCGACGGGGCGCTGGACGTTCGATGAAATTCTCGGGGATTAGCCGGCCGTCCCGCGCCGGCGCCCGCTAAGCCGCGCGGCTTGTGAGATAGCTCTTGGCGCAGTCAAGTATCGTCTCTTCGAGCGGGCGCGGCGTCCAGCCGAGCACGCGCTGCGCCTTCTCCGACGAAAAATCGCCCTTGCGCCCGAGATTGGGCGTGACCGAGCCCAAATCCCTGTCGAACAGGCCGACGATCTGAAGCACGAGGTCGGGGACTTTGTTGGCGGGCACCTTCGCCGCGTCGGCGCCGAGCTTGTCGCGCAGGATGCGCGCGATGTCTTCCATCCAGGCCCATTGGCCGGCGGCGATGAAGCGTTCGCTGCGCGCTTCGGGCGCCGTCATGGCGCGGATGTGCAGATCGGCGACGTCGCGCACGTCCACGATGTTGAAGCCGAGGCGCGGCAGGCCGGGCACGCGGCCCGAGAGCAGCCGCTCGACCACTTGCGCGGAGCCGGAAAAATCGCCGTCGAGCACCGGGCCGATGACGAGCGCGGGATTGACCGTGGCGAGCGAAGTCGGCGCGTTCGAGGTTTCGATGCGCGCCCAGGCGGCGCGTTCGGCCAGCGTCTTGGATTGCGAATAGGCGCTGACGCCTTTGATCGTGGGATCGGTCCAGACGGCTTCGTCGGTCCGGCTTTCGCGGCGATTGTCGTGCGGGCTCGCGGCCGCGACGGAGGAGGTCATCACCACGCGCTTCACGCCCGCCTTGATGGATGCGTTGATGGCGCGCAGCGCGCCTTCGCGCGCCGGCGTGATGAGCACGTCCGGGTCCTTCGGCTCGGCGACCGCGATGGGCGAGGCGACGTGCAGCACGTAATCGCAGCCCTGGACAGCATCGTCCCAGCCGGCATCGTCCGTGAGATTGGCGGCGTAGAAGGTCAGGTTGTCGAGCTTGCTGGTGGCCTTGGCGAGATTGGTGCGCACCGCGCCTTCCTTGGCCAGATCGCGCACCGTGGTGCGCACCGTATAGCCCTTCTCAAGCAGGCCGATGACGCACCAGCCGCCGATAAAGCCCGACCCGCCAGTGACCAGAACTGTTTCCATATGGCGCCCCCGTTTTGCGCCATGTGGGCGCGCGCACCGGTTCCGGCAAGACGCGCGGCGCGCAGAGTTTGGGGGTCAGCTCAAGCGCGCTGCCGCTTTCGCCAAAGCCAAAGCCGCCGTGGTCATGGCCCCGGCGCGCGCCGTCAGGCGTTCGACGCTGGGCGCGACGTGGTCCTGATAGGTCAGCGCCACAACCGCGCCCGCAATGAAGAGGGCGCCGAACACGCCGATGGCGGCGGCGCGCAGGCGCCTGCGTGCGCCGGGGAAAAGCAAGTTCAAACGCGCGAGACGATCGCGCAGGGCTGTGCCGCTCATGGCGCCTCCGAAGCGCCCGCAAATCTACCCTGCTTCGCGGCGCGAGGGATTAACGCGCTGTGTTTCGCACGCGGATTTAGGCGGGCTCGGCGGCCTTCTCTTCTTCGACCGTGCCCTTCCAGGTGCGCATATATTGCACGAAGGCCGGCCCGAGCCCTTCCTTGCGCAGGTAGTCCGCCGACACGGGCAGGGGCGTCGGTGTGAAATTCGGATCGGCTTCGATCAGGCGCGGAAAATCATGGTGCAGGATGGCGCCGCGGCCGATGATCACGAAATCGAGGCCGGCCTCCATCGCCGTGCGCACATTGGCGCCGGTGTAGATCTTGCCCGCCGCGCCGAGGCGCACGGAGCCGCGCTCCAGATCGGTGAAGCAATCGATCAGCCGCTTGCCTTTGTATTCTTCCTCGATCGGCTCCTTGAACGCATCCCAGAGCGACATGTCGAGATAGTCGATCTTGCCGTCGCGCATCACGCGCTGCGCCAGCGCGCGGATATCGCCGAGTTTGAGATCGAAGCGTTCCGGCGAAAGCCTGAGGCCAAGATTGAAATCGGGCCGGCAGCGCGCGCGGATGCCGTCGATGATCTCGAAGATGATCTGCGCGCGGCCCATTGCGTCGCCGCCGTAACGATCGCTGCGGCGGTTTTGGCTGGCGGCCAGGAATTGGCAGAGGATGTAGGAGTGCGCGCCGTGAATCTCGACGCCGTCGAAGCCCGCGCGCTCGGCGCGCTTTGCGGCCGTGACGAAATCCTCGACCAGCTGTTCGACCTCGCCGAGCGACAGCCCGCGCGCGCCGGTCTGCTCGTCATCGGAGGGCGCAACGGGCTTTTGGCCGATCAGCGCCTCAGGCGAACGCATGCCCGCATGATGCAATTGCACGACCGCGATGCTGCCATTGCGTTTGATCTCCGCGGCGAGCCGCGTCAGCCCTTCGAGGTGATCGTCGGAGAACACGCCGAGCTGCCCGGGAAAGCCCTGGCCGATGCGCTGCACATGCGCCGCGCAGGTCATCGTCACGGCGAAGCCGCCTTGCGCCCGCATCGTCAGCCAGCGGAATTCGTCGTCCGACAGGCGCCCGTCCGGATGGCTCTGCAGATTGGTCAGCGGCGCCAGCATGAAGCGGTTCTTCATCGCGGGGCCGCGCGTGAAGCTGAGCGGCGCAAACAGGCTGGTCATGCAATCCCCCATGGAACAAGGGCAAGGTGGCGAGCCGCGCGCGCGAACGCAAGCCTTGCGCCGCGAGGGGGAATTGCGCCAGCCTGCGCCGAGGGGAGGGCTCTCAATGCCGCATGATTTGGTCTTGCCGATTCTGGCGCTGGTTCTTTGGTCGCTGGTGATGTGGATCTGGATGTACGCCACGCGCATCCCGGCCATGCAGAAAGCCAAGATCGATCCGCAGGAGGCCGTAAAGACGCGCACGCTGGCGCTGCCGCCGAACGTGATGTGGCCGGCCGACAATTACAATCACCTGATGGAGCAGCCGACGATCTTCTACGCCACGGCGCTGGCGGCTAGCGTCGCCGGTGTCGAGAGCGAGGCCATCGTCGCGCTGGCCTGGGCCTATGTCGGCCTGCGCGTCGTGCATTCGCTGGTGCAGGCCAGCGTGAACATTGTGGTGCTGCGCTTTACGATCTTCACCTTGTCCACGCTGGCGCTCGCCGGCATGGCGCTGCTCACGCTCGCGGCCGTGCTCGCGCAATAGCTCAGCCGGCCCAGATTGGCGGCTTGCGCGCCGCCCAGGGGCGCGCGGCTTCCAATTCGTAGGCGAGTTGGAGGAGCGTGGACTCATCGCCCTTGGCCGCCATGAACTGCGAACCGATGGGCAGATTGTCGGCGCTCATCGACAGCGGCAGCGAAATCGCCGTCCCGCCCGACGCGTTCACCAGCGGCGTATAGCGCACATATTCGCGCACGCGCCGGAACCCGACATCGAAGGGCAAAGTGGGCGCAAGTTCGCCGAGGCGCTGGGGCGGCTTCGACAAGGTCGGCGTCAGCACCACGTCGAATTGCGTGAACATGGCGGCGTATTGCGCTTCGGAGGCTTGCAGGATGGCGATCGCCTGACCCACCGCCGGGCGTCCGCGCGATGCCGCGAATTCGGACAATTGCAGGGTCAGCGGCTCCAGCAAATCCTCGATGCGCTGGCCCGGATGTGCGGCGGCGATTTCATCGCGCGTGCGCAGCGCGCCCGAGGCCCAATAGAGGATGAACGCATCCTCGAACGCTTCGCCATTGAGGGCGAGCGTGGTGTCGCTGACATGATGGCCGAGCGATTGGCAGAGCCGGCCGACGTCTTCCACCGCCGCGCGCACGGCCGGATCGGGATCGGCGCCTTTGTAATCGCGGATCGCAACGCCGATGCGCAGGCGGCGCGCGCTCGGCCCCATGACGACGTCGACCGGCGCATAGACCTGATCTGCGCCGCGCCGCTGCATCGCCGCGAGCCAGGCTGCGCTGTCGCGCACGCTGCGGCTGACGCACGAATCGATGCCGATCGGCACGGGCGAATTGTCGGCCTGCTCCTTCATACGTCCGCGCGAGGTCTTGAGCCCGACCAGGCCGCAGATCGACGCAGGAATGCGCACCGAGCCGCCGCCATCGCTGGCGTGCGCGATCGGCAGGGCGCCCGAGGCCACCGCCGCGCCCGCGCCGCCCGAAGAGCCGCCCGAATTATAGTCGGTGTTCCAGGGGTTCTTGGTCTGCCCGGTGACCAAAGGTTCGGTCGTGCAGGTGAGGCCGAATTCCGGCGTCGTGGATTTGCCGATCGGCACGGCCCCTGATGCCAGCACAGCCGCCGCGAACGGATCGTCGCTCGTCGGCACATGATCGCGGAAGGCGCGGCAGCCATACATGGTGCGCACGCCGGCGAGATCGTTGAGATCCTTGATCAGCGTCGGCACGCCGGAGAATGGGCCGGACAGCGCGGCGCGCGCGCGGGTGCGGCCGTAATCATATGCCGGCGTGGCGATGAAATTCAGCGTGGGATTGACGCGTTCGACGCGCGCGATCGCCGCTTCGACCGCTTCGGCGGCGCTGATTTGTCCGCCGCGGATGCGCGCGGCGACGCCGACCGCATCGAGATCGCCCAGCACGTCCGATGTCGGCGCTGGCGCGGGCGCAGGGCCTGTCGCAACGGAACTCGCGCAGGCCGAGAGCGCGGAACTCGCGCCCGCGGCCATCAGGCCGCGACGTGTGTATGCCATTGGTTTTCCTCCCCGCGGCCTATGCCGACTGTTTGGCGCAGAGCCTTGCGCAGGCGGGCGCGGCTGCGCAAGCAGCTTTCATGTCGCGGATGCGCGCCGATCTCTTGCTTGTGAAGCTGGGCCTCGCGCAGAGCCGCGCGCAGGCGCAGGAGGCGATTCATGCGGGCCTCGTCGCCGCCGATGGCCGCGTCGTCCGCAAGGCGAGCGAAGAGGTCGAGGAAGGCGCGCGCGTGACCGCGTCGGCGCCGCATCCTTACGTGTCGCGCGGCGGCGTGAAGCTGGCGCACGCGCTCGATGTGTTCGCGGTCGATCCCGCGAGGCGCATCTGTCTCGATGTCGGCGCCTCGACGGGCGGCTTCACCGATGTGCTGCTGCGGCGCGGCGCCGCGCGCGTCTACGCCGTGGATGTGGGCCGCGATCAGCTCGATGCGCGCATCGCCGCCGATCCGCGCGTCATCAACCTGGAGCAGCACGACGCGCGCGTGCTCGCGGCAGACGATATGCCCGAGGCGCCCACGCTGATCGTGTGCGATGTGAGTTTCATCGGCGCGGCGAAGGCGCTCGCCGTTCCGCTCGCGCTGGCGGCGCCCGCGGCCGAGCTGGTGGCGCTGGTGAAACCGCAATTCGAATCCGGGCCGGGCGTCAGCCGGCGCGGCGTGTTGAGTGAAGAGGCCGCCCGCATCGCCTTCGCGGCCGCGCGCATGCAGCTCGACGGTCTGGCCGGCTTCGCCATCGTCGGCGAGATCGAGAGCCCGATCCGCGGCGGCGATGGCAATCGCGAATTCCTGATCCACGCGCGCCGCGCTGTTTAGTGCAAAAAAAGCCCCGGCTTGCGCCGGGGCTGAAAAGGCTCGGGGGAGAAAGACGGATCGGCTATTGCGCGCGCCACACGCCGTCGCGGCCGCGGCACATGTAGACGTTGTCGCGCTGCTCATAGCCGTCGGGATCGCGGGTCACGACCTGGCCCCAGCGGCAATTCGGGTCGTTGCGGCCGCCATAGGACGACGGCTGATAGGGGCCGCCATAGAGGCCGCTGTCATCGCGCGGTGGGGGGCCTTGATAAGGCTGGCCTTGGTAGGGCTGGTCGTAGCCATAGGCCTGGCGGGCGTCGCAGCGCGCCGTGCTGCGGCCGATCGCAGCGCCCGTGGCGCCGCCCAGCACCGCGCCGAGCACGGTCCCGTCGCCCTGATGGCCGTGGCGGCCGACATTGTTGCCCAGGATGCCGCCGAGCGCCGCGCCGATCGCGGCGCCCGTGATGGTGCGCCGGTTGCGGCTGTCCGAGCAGGATTGTTCGGCTTGGGTATAGGCCGGCGAGGCGTAATACCCTTGCTGGGCCTGCGCCGGTTGGGCGAGCGCCATCAGCGCGGCCATCGCACTCGCGGCGAGCATCACTTGACCACGCATGGGGTCCTCCTGTTCCTCAACTGGGCGTGATGAAGCCAGACCCCATCTGAACGGCGCATGAAGCGGCTCAACCGCCTTGCGCGCGCCCGACCGGCGCAAGCCCGCGCCCCGGCCGAGCCGGCGGCGGAGACGACGCTTGTCGTCACCGAGATGGGCGCCAAGGGCGAGGGCGTGGCCCAGGGGCCGTCCGGCCTGGTCTATGCGCCCTTCGCCCTGCCGGGCGAGCGCATCCGGGCCCGCGTCATCGGCGAGCGGGCCGAGCTCATCGCCGTGGAGGAGGCAAGCCCCGACCGGCGCGCGCCGCCCTGCGGCCTGTTCGGCAAATGCGGCGGCTGCCAGACCCAGCATTGGGCCGATGCGCCTTATCTGGCGTGGAAAGAGGACCAGGTGCGCAAGGCGCTGGCGCGTCGCGGCGTCGAGGCTGAGATCGCGCCTTTGGCGCCGGCCTGGGGCGAGGGGCGCCGGCGCGCCAGCTTTCACGCCAGCCGCACGCAGGGAAAGCTCGCCTTCGGCTTCGTCGCGCGCGGCGGGGCTCAAATCACCGATCTCGATGCGTGCCCTGTGCTCGCGCCCGGCCTCGCCGAGGCGCTGCCGGCGCTGCGCAGGCTCGCCGCGATCTTCGCGCCGGCGCGGGGCGAAGCGAATGTGCACTGCCTGCTCACCGAAACCGGCGTCGATTGCGACATCAAAGGCGCGGCGCAGCCTGACCGCGGCATGCTGGAGCGCGCTGCAGAGGCCGCGCGCCCGCTGGCCCGGCTCTCGCTCGATGGCGCGCCGCTGGTGGTGCGCACGGCGCCCGCGCTGGAGATGGGCGATGTGCGTGTGACGCCGCCGCCCGGCGCCTTCGCGCAACCCACGCGGGTCGGCGAAGAGCTCCTGGCGCAGCACGCGCTGGCCGCCATCGACGGCGCCAAGAATGTCATCGATCTGTTTTCCGGCATCGGCACATTCGCGCTGCGCGCCGGCGCGCGCACGCCGACGCATGCGGTCGACAGCGATATGACCATGCTCGCCGCTTTGAAGGACGCGGCCGATCGCGCCGGCCTTCATGGCGTCACCATTGCGCGGCGCGATCTTTTGCGCACGCCGATGGCGGCGCTCGAATTGAAGAAGTATGATGCGGTGATGTTCGATCCGCCGCGCTCGGGCGCGCGTCTTCAAGCCGCCGAAATCGCCAAGTCGAAAGCCGCGCGCGTGGCCGCGATCTCGTGCGATGCATCAACCTTCGCGCGCGATGCGCGGCTCTTGATCGACGGCGGCTTCAAGCTGGTGCGCGTCTCGCCCGTCGATCAGTTCCGCTGGACTCCGCATGTCGAACTCGTGGGGGCGTTCGTTCGATGAGCGAACCGTTCTGGAAGACCAAGACGCTCGCCGAGATGAGCGATGCCGAATGGGAAAGCCTGTGCGATGGCTGCGGCCGCTGCTGTCTCATCACGCTCGAGGTCGAGGAGACGGGCGAATTGCTGCGCACCGATATGTCTTGCCGCCTGTTCGACGGCGCGGCCTGCCAGTGCAGCGATTACGCCAACCGGCGCAAGCGCGTGCGCAACTGCGTCAAGCTGACGCCGGAAAACATCGGCGGCCTCGACTGGATGCCTAAGACATGCGCGTACAAGCTCCTCCATGAGGGCAAGGACCTGTTTTGGTGGCATCCTCTGGTCTCGGGCGATCCCGAGACGGTGCACAGCTCTGGCGCCTCCGTGCGCGGCAAGGTTAAGACCGAACAGCGGCCATCGGTCGCCCGCCTCATGCGCCGGGTCACGATCTGGCCCGATCCCGCCGAGGCGCCGCCGCAGAGGGGAAGACGTGCGCGCGCGGATTGACGGGGCTGTATCGGGGCGCATAAGGGCCGGGCGCAACCGCGCGTTCGGAGGGGCGGCGTCGCGCGCAGGAGGCGTGAATGGCTGACGGCGATAGCGATCAAGCGCCGCCGCGCATGTTGATGTTCCAGTTTTCGGAGCTCAACCCCGATTTGCGCCGTGATCCGCATGCCATGCTCGATGCGCAGCGCGCGTCCTGCCCAGCCGATCGCGACGAAATCATCCATGCGGTGCTGATCACATCCTACGGGCTCGGCCGCGATCTGCTGACCGACCGGAAATTCTCGCGCAATTTCGATCTGGCCTCGCCGGACAATCCGGTCATCGCCGGCGTCAAGCAGCTGAACGATGCGGTGGAGCCGGAATTCGGCAAGCACGACACCATGCTCGTGCTCGAAGACCCCGACCATGCGCGCGTGCGCGGCATCGTGGCCAAGGCGTTCCTCGCCCGCGCCTATGAATCGCGCCCGATGATCGAACGCATCGTGCAGAACGTGCTGGCGAGCCTCGATGGCAGAGACAGCTTCGACGTCGTCAACGACTACGCCTGCCGCATTCCGATTCACGTGCTCGGGCCGATCCTGGGCTGCGCCGAAGACAAGCTCGATTCCCTGCGCATCTGGACCGAGGCCGGCCAGGCCGCATTCGATCCGTTCAAGGCCGCCGAGCATCAGGCCGCCGCCATCGAAGGGCGCCGCGGCATCCTTTCCTATTTCCGCGATCTGATGGCCGAGCGTCGCGCCGCGCCGAAGGACGATCTGGTTAGCGATCTCCTGAAGCTGCAGGCCGAGGGCGCCGAAATTTCCGACGGCGAAATCCTGCACAATCTGTTTGCGCTGCTGGTCGCGGGCCATCTCACCACCGCCGATCTCATCGGCAATGGCGTGATGCTGTTGCTCACGCATCCCGAGGCGCGCGCGAAGATCATGGCCGATCCGGCGTTGATCGCGCCGGCCGTCGATGAAATGCTGCGTTATGAGCCGCCGATCGCGACCACGGCGCGCTTCGTCGGCGAAGACGGCAAGATCGGCAAATGCCCGTTCCACAATGGCGATGCGCTGGCCGTGAGCCTGCTCGCCGCCAATCGCGATCCCGAAGCGTTCGAGGCGCCGCACGCGTTCGACATTTCGCGCCGGCCCAATCCGCATCTCTCTTTCGGCGCCGGCGCGCACATGTGCGTAGGCGCGCCGCTCGCGCGCATTGAAGGGCAGGAGGCGATCCTGAAGCTCTTCCTGCGTTTCCCAAATCTGCGCCTGGCCGATCCCGCCGCCGCGCCGGATTGGCGCGCTGTGCCCGGCGTGCGCGGCCTCACCACGCTTGAGGTCGCCACAGCGTGATCGCCGATCGGCTGCGCTGGATGGCGCTGGCGCAAGCCCAGCGCCTGCGCCAGGCGCCGCCGGCTCCAATCGTGCTCGGGCGTGCGCGCTACGCTGCCGCGCAGGGCGCGCGCGTGGCCTGGTATCTCGGACAATATCTCGTCGCGCGGCGCATTTCGGGGCCGTTCAACCGTCCGGGCGAACCGGCGTTTCGTCCCAGCCATGCCGAAGGCGATCCTCAGCGCATCCGCGCAAGTTTTCTGGCGCTGTTCGCCAAGGACCGCGCCAATATCGAAGCGGGGCTTTATCCGGCGCCGAACGATATCCGCCCCGCGCGCGCTTTGGCGGCGCTGTCGAACAGCGCGCGCTTCTTCGCCGATCTGCCGAAAGTGGATGCGCGCCGCCTGCAGCGCCGCGGCCAGGAGGTGCGCGCGCGCAATGATCGCGCGGGCCGCTATCCCGATTATTACCTGCAGAATTTCCACTATCAGACCGATGGCTGGCTCTCGGCGGAAAGCGCTGAGCTCTACGATACGCAAGTCGAAATCCTGTTCGGCGGCGCGGCCGATGCGATGCGCCGCATCGCGCTCGGCTCGCTGCTGCGGGGCCTCAAGGGCCGCGATCAGCGCAAAACCGCGCATCTCGATCTCGGCTGCGGCAATGGCCGGTTTCTGAAGAGCCTGCTCGAAGCGCGGCCGAAGGTGCGCGCCTGCGGCCTCGATCTCTCGCCCGATTACGCGGATGCGGCGCGCGCGCAGCTGAAGCGCTGGCCGAACGCGGAGATCGTGATCGGCGCGGCCGAGCAGGCGCCCTTCGCCGATGCGAGCGTCGACAGCGTCTCGGCGATCTACCTCTTCCATGAATTGCCGCCGCGCGTGCGCCACGACGTGGCGCGCGAACTGGCGCGGATCGTGAAGCCCGGCGGCGTGTTCGTGCTGGCGGATTCGCTGCAATGGGGCGATGCGCCCGATCTCGACCGCCTGCTCGAATATTTCCCGCAAGGCTTCCACGAGCCCTATTTCGCCTCCTATCTCGATGAGGATTTCGTCGCCATGATGCGCGAGGCGGGCTTCGTGCTGGAAGAGACGGACCTCGCCTTCCTAACCAAAGTGCTGCGCTTCCGGCGGGCGTGATGTAGCGTGCGGCCATGCCGCTCGGTCTGCGCGCGCTTTTGTCGTTCCTGGCGCTGCCGTTCAATGTGACGGTGACGGTTCCGGCGTTCTTGCTCTGGGCGCAGGGCTGGCCGGCGCTGATGGTGACGCGCTGGACGGCCGCAGGCGCCGTTCTCTTGCTCGGCGGGCTGGCGCTGATGGCGTGGACGATCGGCGCGTTCTACCGCATCGGACGCGGCACGCTCGCGCCCTGGGATCCACCGAAGAGGCTCGTCATCGTCGGGCCCTATCGGCATTGGCGCCATCCGATGATCACCGGAGTCAATTTCGTGCTGATCGGGGAGGCGGTGATCGCGAGTTCGGCGGCGCTCGCCATCTGGTGGGCGTGCTTTCTCGCAGCCAATCTCATCTATCTGCCGCTGATCGAAGAGCGCGATCTTATCGCCCGCTTCGGCGACGATTACCGCGCCTATATGCGCGCCGTGCCGCGCTACCTGCCCAGGCTCAAACCTTATCGGCCCGCCTGATGCTGACGCGCCTCGCCATTTCCGGCTATCGCTCGCTGCGCGACGTGCGGCTTTCGCTGGGGCGGCTCAACGTCGTCACCGGCGCGAACGGCAGCGGCAAATCGAGCCTCTATCGCGCGCTGCGCCTCATCGCCGATATCGCGCAAGGCCGCATCATCCAATCGCTCGCTTTGGACGGGGGCTTCCGATCGACGCTGTGGGCCGGGCCCGAGCGTTTCTCGCGCGCAATGAAGGCGGGGACGCAAGAGATTCAAGGCGGGCCGCGGCGCGAGGCGGTGAGCTTGAAGCTCGGCTTCGCGGGCGAGGATTTCGGCTATGCGATCGATCTTGGCCTGCCGACGCCCTCGCGTTCGGCCTTCGGCGCGGATCCGCAAATCAAGACCGAGACGCTCTGGACCGGCGAAAAGCTCGGCCGCGCCAACGCTGTCGCCGAGCGGCGCGGGCCTGGCGTGCGCGTGCGCACCGAGATGGGCGATTGGCGCCAGGTCGCGACGACCTTGGCGCCGTTCGATTCCATGATGAGCCAATGCGGCGATCCGCGCGATGCGCTCGAAGTGCTGATCGTGCGCGAGCGCATGCGCGATTGGCGGTTCTACGATCATCTGCGCACCGATCGCGACGCGCCCGCGCGCCGCCCGCAGGTCGGGACCTACACGCCCGCTTTGAGCGGGGAGGGCGACGATCTGGCCGCCGCCGTTGAGACCATCCGGGAAATCGGCGATGGCGAGGCGTTTGACGCCGCGATCGCGGACGCCTTCGCGGGCGCGGCGATCGAGCTGGTGTCCACGAACGCCTATTTCGATCTGGAGATGACGCAGCACGGCCTGCTGCGCCCGCTCCGGACGGCGGAATGGTCGGACGGCACGCTGCGCTACGTTCTCTTGGCCGCCGCGCTCCTGTCGCCGCGCCCGCCCGCGCTCATGGTGCTCAATGAGCCTGAGACGAGCCTCCATCCCGATTTGCTGGGCGCCCTGGCGCGGCTGATGGCGCGGGCGTCGCAAACGACGCAGATCATCCTTGTCTCGCACGCCGGCGCCCTGGTGGAGGCCATTGCGACGGCGCCGGACGTGCGCCGCTTCACGCTGGAGAAAGAGCTCGGCGAAACCAAAGTGCGCGCCGATATGGATGAGCCTTCGTGGGCCTGGCCATCACGATAGCGCTTCTGCGCGGGGCGAAGCTTTGCTAGCCCTAGAAGCATGACGCTCATGCCGCTTTCGCCCCAGCCTGCCGACACGCCGTTCCCGACGCGGGATTGGCCCGAGGGCGATCTTACCTGTCGGCGTGCGGCTTTCGATGCACTGGTGGCTGAGGCGTTCGCGGCGAAGGACACGCCGGAACTGGGCGAGACGCACGCGCTGCTGGTCGTGCAGAACGGCCGCCTGGCGTTCGAGCGCTATGGCGAGGGCTTCGACGTCGGCAGCACGCACCATTCGTGGTCCGAGGCCAAGAGCATCACACAGGCGCTGATCGGGCTCCTGGTGAAGGACGGCAAGATCGATATCGCGGCGCCCGCCGACGTGCCCGAATGGAAGGGCGATGCGCGCGCCGCCATCACGCTCGATCAGCTCTTGCACATGTCGAGCGGGCTCAAATTCATCGAGGATTATGCGCCCGATGGCGGCCCCTCCGATGTGATCGCGATGCTGTTCAATGAGGGCAAGGACGATGTGGCCGCTTACGCCGCCGCCCAGCCGCTGGCGCATCCGCCGGGCTCGTTCTGGTCTTATGCGAGCGGGACGACCAACATCATCTCGCGTTACGCGGCGCGCGCGCTCGATGCGTACGGCCCCGATTTCGAGCGTTTCATGCGCGCGCGCCTGTTCGAGCCGATCGGCATCAAGAGCGCGCAGCCGAAATTCGACAAGGCCGGCACGTTCATCGGCTCGTCCTATTGCTTCATGACGGCGCGCGATTTCGCGCGCTTCGGCCTGCTCTATGCGCGCGACGGCGTGTGGGAGGGCAGGCGGCTCTTGCCGGAATTCTGGGTCGATTATGCGCGCACGCCGACCTTTCAGCAGGACGGCGTCCTCGACGCGCGCTACGGCGCGCAATGGTGGCTCGATTTCGGCGGGCCGGGCTCGTTCTCGGCCAATGGCTATGACGGCCAGTTCACGCTCATCCTGCCGGACCGCGACGTCATCATCGTGCGCCACGGCAAGACCCCACTCGCCGTGAAGGAAAGCGAGGGGAGGGGGCAGGGGGTGGGGTGAAGCCCGACGCCCAAAATGAGGCGCTTACAAATAAACCCAGCGGTCACGGCGAATGCGCGCTGCGCACGCGCGCAAATGCACAGCGCGATGATTCACCCCACCCCCTTCCCCCTCCCCTCGCGGGGGGAGCGTTACACTTGAGTCACCGTGATGCCAGGGGTAGTAGGGGCGAGCGCCTCTTTGAGGATTTTAATGATCTCGCAAGCGAGGCGGTTCCTGACGGGGGCTTCCTTGTGAGTCTGATGCGCGCATACTTCGACGAAAGCGGCACCCATCGCGGCTCTCCGATCATGACTGTTTCAGGCTACGTCATGCGCAAGCCGCAAGTATCGCGGTTCAACAAACAATGGGGGACCGAACTAGTCGAAGCCTCCAAGGGGCAACCAAAACCCGCGCCATACTTTCACATGAAGGATGCTAGGGACCCGCCAACCGGCGTGTTTGAGGGTTGGGACCCCAAGGTTGTTGATAGCCTTGCACGAAAGCTGATCGCACAAACGCGGCAGCGGACGCTCATCGGCCTTTCAGTCATTTTCACCGAAGCGAACTACAACAAGGTGCTCGCTGGCTACAAAGGTATGCCGAGCGCGTATGCATTTGGCTGCTACGCAGTCTTGGGAATGATCCGGCGCTGGGCCGACTCAAAAAAGATCGATCAGAGGTTCGCGTACTTCTTTGAGAGCGGCCACGACGATGAAAACGACGCCGACGCATTTATGTGCGGAATGTTTAGGTCAGCGCGAATAAAGACTGAGTACCGGCATTTCTCCCACGCATTTGTGGGAAAAGAAGACGCCCCGCCACTTCAGGCCAGCGACATGCTTAGTTGGCACGCGGTGAAGCGCTTTCGTGAACCAGAGCGTGATCCGCGCAAAGACTTTGTTGCGCTGATCCGAGAAGACATCGACCTTTATCGCTACTACGAAATGCCCGATTTGGAGCGGTTGGCCGAGGCAATCTCAACGCTGAGCTACGACGATGAACCGGTCATGTCGAAGCGCCGACTTACTTCTTGGTCGGGGCAATCCGCTTGACTGCTTTATCTAGAGCTTTCGGATCATCCGACGCTTCGGCCTTCTTCGCTGCCTCAAGGAAGCGCGCGTATTGCTCCGGGTCATCGGGCGGACGTTTGGGCGGCTTGCGGGTCATCCCGAAGCATAGCCCGCGTCGCGCCGATCATTCCAGCATGAACGAGAAAACCTGCTGCGGATCGGCGGGAACGCCAGCTCTGACACGCCAAACGCGAAGAAAGACGGCCTTCGGCGGGCGCCGCCTGTGGCCTTGCTCAACGAGTTGTTCGGTACGTGAGCCGCTTGCCCTTCACGCCTTGGAGTGCGAGTTCGGCGCGCGCGGTGTCGTCGATGCCGAGCCGCGCGCGGTTCGAGTAGCGGAACGAAAATTCCGCGAGATAGCGATGCAAGTGCGCTTCGCTGACCGCGTTGTAGGTCCCGCCCAAGCCTTTCTTGAGAACCGAGAAGTAGCCTTCGACCGTGTTCGAGTGCGCCGCGCCCCGGACGTATTCGCCCTTGGCGTGGTTGACCATTTCGTGGCCCGCGAACTCCTTGCCGATGATGTGATATTCGCCGCCGGTGTCCGTCATCAGGACCGAGGCGCGATGCGCGTGCTGATCCAGGACCGGACGCAGCGTCGCGCCGTTGACGCGCGGAATGTGATGCGCGCGGACGCGGCCATCGCGCTCGACGATGGCGTGAACAACCGCCTTGCCTTGGCCGCCGATATTGCCCGCCGTGCGCTTGCTGGCGTGCTTGTTCTTCTCCCGGCCGCCAATGTAGGTCGTGTCGGCTTCGATCACCTTGCCCGAGCCGCCCAAGGGCTCAAGGCCGCCGTCCGTCATGGCTTCGCGGATGCGATGCGTCAGGAACCAAGCCGTTTTCATCGAGCACTGAAACAGGCGCTGAAGCTCACGCGTCGCGATCCCGTTCTTGCTGGCGCACATCAAATGGATGGCTTGCAGCCACAGATGCAGCGGCAGGTGCGAGCGCTCGAAAATCGTGCCCATACGCACGGTGAACTGCGCGTCGCAGGCGTAGCACTTGCGCAGGCCTTGGCGCGTTGTCTCGCCGTTCAATTCGCCGATGTGTTCATCCGTCGCGCCGCACTTGGGGCACACCGGACCGTTCGGCCAAAGGCGGGCTTCGACGTACTCGAACGCCGCTTCTTCGTTCTGGAAATGCTCTTCCGAAAGGACAGACTTCGCCATGGCCTCAATCTAGGGATTGGGGCGTGGTGTGTCAAGTGTAACGATCCCCTCGCGGGGAGGGGGAAGCGCATCATGGATGCGCGGGCGGCGCGTTGAAGGCTGCGCTCCAATCGGTCGCGCCGTTGCGGACGCGTTCGTCGAGATGTTCGAGCGTCAGCGCGTTGCCGCGCGCGAACATCGCGTAGAGCCGATCGTAGCCGGCGCCCTGCCCATAGCCCAGCATCGACACGCGCACGCGCGAGCGCCGCGCATCAACCGACGTGATCTCGATCACAGTCCAGACGCGCCGCACCAGATCGGGCTCGGGAAAGCCGGGCGGCGCGCGCTCGACCGCGATGCTCAGCATGCGCTCGGGCGCAAAGCTCAGCACGCGGTTGACGATGTTGCCGGGATCGCCGAGCTGCGCGTGCGGATCGTAGGACGCTTCCCACATCCCGCCGATGCGCAGATCGATCGCCGCGACGGGCGCCGCCCAGGAGCGCAAGCCTTCAGAATTTGCGAACAGCGCCCACACCTCGCTCGCCGCCGCGGGCAGCACGGCCTCATGGCACAGCGTGCGCGACCCGTCCGTCTCGACATGCGAGCAATCGACAATCGCCGGCTCATCCGACGCGAACGCGGCCTGCGTCAGTGACAGGAAGGCGAGGGCCAAGATCAGCGCGCGCATCGGAATCCCTTTGAAGCCGTCCCATTCAATCGGCCGCCGCGCCGAGGGTCAAACGGTCACAGAAAAGGGCGCGGGGAGAGCCAAATCCCCGCGCCCTTTCCTTCTTCGTACCGCCGGCTTCCAGCCGGCAGAGACGACCTGCCGGCTGGAAGCCGGCGGTACGTATTTCTTGGCCTGCGCCGCGCTTACGCGACGATCTGAGCGGCTTGATGCAGCACCGGGGCCGCCATCACGGCGACGAGGAGGGCGGCGGCGGCGAAGGAGAAGAATTTGGTCATTGGATTGGCTCTCTGAAATCTTGGTTCGAAACGGATCAGGCGACGATTTGGGCGGCTTGATGGGAGACCGTCAGCAGCACCGGGACCGCGATCACGGCGGCGATCATCAGGCTCATCAGGCGGGTCTTGAAGGTCGTCATCTCTGGCTCCGTTTGGCTCGGTGTTTGGCTCATCGCGTCGTTGCGATGATCAGACCCTAGAGCTGGCCGGGCCGGGCCGCTGTGACGAGGGTCACGCGTTGGGGTCATGGGGCCGAAAGGCTTTGAAATGGGGGAGGCGGGCGTCGTCTCGGCCGGGGGCCGGCTGCGCATGTCGCGCATGCGGCCGGCCTCCGCGGCGCGTCTCCCACCGCTCCCGTAGCTAGCGCAACACTCACGATGGCATACCCCCCTTTTTGGGGGATCAAGGGTTCAGGAGGCCCTTGGCGAGGGCGGCCGCCACGGCCTGCGCGCGCGTGCGCACGCGCAGCTTGCGCCGCGCGGCGTCGAGATGTTCTGACACGGTGTCCTGCGAAATGCCGAGAATGGCGCCGATCTCCCAATCGGTCTTGCCGGCGCACACCCAGAGCAGGCATTCGCGCTGGCGCTTGCTCAAGGTCGGCGCGGGCTCATGCGCGAGCGCCAATTGCCGGCCGAGCTGCGTGAAATACATCGAGAGCAGATGGACCGCGACGTGCTCTTGCGGGCTCATCTCGGCGCGCGCATCGGAGGTGAGCACGAGGCAGCCCGACGCGCCGTCCAGATCGTGGGAGGGCAGCACGACGCCCATGCGAATGCCGAACATGCGTGTCTCGTTCATGATGCGGCGTTGGCCCGCGCCGATGTCGTGCGCGCCGACATAGCCGTCCCAGGTGAAGGGCTTCGACGTCTTCAGCACGTGCGCCGCCATCTCGTCGCGCTTGATGTGGCCGGAGGCGAGATAGTGCGCGCGCCAGCGCAGATTGGTGCGGCCGAAGACGAGCTGCGGGCCGGCTGTCCGCCCCTTCGTTTGAATGTGGTTGTAGGCGTATGACGAGAAGCCGAAGGTTTCGAACGCCGGCCCCATCGCCGCTTCGAGGTCGGCGAGCGTGCGGGCGCGCTGGCCCGCTTCGATGCGTTCGAACACGAAACTCGCCGTCTGCGGATTCAAGAAGACCTCCTCGCCGGCCCCAAGAGTGCGCATGCGCGCCGCCGCGCGCAACTCGCCGCCGCTAAAGCGGATCGGGCGGGGGCTTGGCGCCTTTGCGCCCGCGATCCCATACGACGCCAGGATAGCCCTTGAGCGGAACAAGCTTCTGGCCCGCATAGGCCCAGTCCTGCTGCTCTTTGATGTGCAGGTGATAACGCGGCTCGCGGCCGGTGCGGGTTTCGAAGAGCGCGCGCGGCAGGTTGATCATCTTCGGCGCGCGGCCGCGTTCGTAGATCAGCGGACTGCCGCAGCTTTTGCAGAAGGAGCGGACCGCGCCATTCGCCTTGTCCTCATAGCGCCCAATCGAGCGCGCGCCTTTGACGATGCGCGTCTTGCTGCGCCAGGCGCCGACATAGGTCGCGTAGGCGGCGCCATGCGCCAGCCGGCTGGCGCGGCCATGATCGTGCCAGGCCCAGAACACGGGCACGTCGATCTCGATCACAACCGCGCCGCACAGGCACGCGCCGCGCGCGGCGGGCGGCTTGCGTTTGCGGGGCGCGGGCTGGGTCATAGCGAGGTCCTCTTCCTTCCCGGCCGGGTTTGCGCCGCGCGCCGGGCATGCTTGTGTAGCGCAAGACAAGCAGGGGAGAGATCAGGGCCATGTCAGCAATGCTCGCACGCGCGCGTCCAGAAGAGATCGGGCTCTCCTCATCCGGGCTCAACCGTGTGGATGCGGGCCTCCAAGCCATGATCGATGCCGGCGAGCTTGCGGGCGCGGTGACGTTGGTGGCGCGCCATGGCCGCGTTGCGCGGCGCAGCGTGCTGGGGCTCGACAACATCGCCGCTAAGACGAAGCTGCGCGAGGACACCATTTTCCGCATCTTCTCGATGACCAAGCCGGTGACGGCGGTTGCGATGATGATCCTGCGCGACGAAGGCAAATGGCGCCCGGAAGATCCGATCGCGAAATTCCTGCCGGCGTTCGAAGGCGTGCGCGTGTTCGACGGCGTCGATGACGGCGGCGCGGTGAGGACGGTTCCGGCGAAGACGCCGCCGACGCTGCTCCATCTGCTGACGCACACGGCGGGCCTCAGCTATGGCCAATCCGAAGAGCCGTATGATCTGCCCTATAAGGGCGTCGACATTTGGGGCGCGTCCTCGCTCGATGCGTTCGCCAAGCGCGTGGCGTCGCTGCCGCTGTGCTATCAGCCCGGCGAGAAATGGCTCTATTCGATCGCGATGGACGTGCAGGGCGCGATCATCGAAGCGTTGAGCGGCATGCCGCTCGCCGAGTTCATGCGCAAGCGCATTTTCGAGCCGCTCGGCATGGTCGATACCGGCTTCTACGCGCCGCCGGAAAAGCAGGCGCGCCTCGCCACGCTCTACCGGCAAAGCCGCAAGCATGGCCTCGTGCCGCTCGAACGCTTCGGCCATTTCGATCATCTGTCGCCGCCGGCGGCGCCGGGCGGGGGCGGCGGGCTTGTCTCGACGCTCGACGATTATGCGCGCTTCGCGCAGATGCTGCTCAATAAGGGCGAACTCGGTGGCGTGCGCATCGTCTCGGAAGCGGCGGTGGCGGAGATGACGGCCAATCATCTGCCCGATTGGATGCTCGATGCGGGTTTCGGAATCGGCTTCATGCGCATCCGGCCGGGCTTCGGCTACGGCTATAACGGCGCGGTGTTCACCGATCCCGTCGCGGCAGGCCTGCCGGTCGGGCGCGGCACGTATGAATGGGATGGCGCGGCGCAGACCTGGTTCTGGGTGGACTACGAAAACGATCTCATCTTCGTGGGCATGGTGCAGCGCCTGTCGATGATGCTCGACCAAACCAATTGCCAGCAGCTGACGCAGAAATTGCTCGCCGACGCGATCCTTTGAGCCGCGCGTCTCCATGCGCTATCCTCCGCACGGGAGGGCGTGCGTGGCGGACGTTTTCATTTCCTATGCGCAGCGCGAGCCCGAGCCGACCGTTGCGGTCGCCGACGCGCTGACCAAGCGGGGCTTCCGGCCCTGGTATGATGTGAACCTGCTGCCCGGGGCGTTCTTCGGCAAGGTCATCGACGATGCGATCGACCGCGCGCAGGCCGTCGTCACAATCTGGTCCGCGCCCGCGCTCGTCTCGCAATGGGTGCCGGCAGAAAGCGCGCGCGCGCTCCGGCAGAACAAGCTCATCTGCGTGCGCACGAAGGACGTCGATCCCGCGCAGCTGCCGACGCCCTTCCACCAGATGCATGTGCCGCTCTGGGAGGATATCGACGGCCTCTTTCAAGCGCTGATCGGGCTTGGCGTGCGGCCCTCCGGCGCGCTGGCCGCCGCGAGCGATATCGAAGCGCTGACGAACGCCGCGCAACGCGATTGGCGCGCGATGCAGCAGGGCGATGTCGAGGCGCTGGAAGCGTTTCTGGAGGAGTACGGCCAGCTCGCCATGTATCGGCGCATGGCGCAGAAGCGGCTGGACGCGGCGCGCGCGCAGGCGCCGGCGCTGGTCACCCGCGCACCGCTGCCCGCGCCCGAACCGCCGTCCGTTCGCCCCGAGGACGTGATCCTGCGGCTCGATCCGGGCATGCACACGGCGCCGGTCAACCGTATCGCGGTCTCCGCTGATGGGCGCCTGCTGGCGACGGCGAGCGACGACAAGACAGTGAAGCTCTGGGCGCTGCCGGAATGGCGGCTGCTGCGCACTTTGCGCCCGCCGATCGGGCCGGGCGACGAGGGCAAGGTCTTTGCGGTAGCGCTCGATCCGGCTGGCCGCTGGGTCGCGGCGGGCGGCTGGATGAAGACGGGCCTGGACGGCTACTTCGTTACAATCTTTGACGCCGAAACGGGCCGCGTGTTGCGACGGCTGGGGCCGCTGCCGAACGTCGTCAACGATCTCGATGTCTCGCCGGATGGCGCACGTCTGGCGGCGGGGTTGGGCGGCAAGAACGGCGTGCGGGTCTGGGATGCGCGGACCTGGGCGCCCGCCTTTGAGGACCGCGACTATGGCGCCCAAGTTTACGGCCTCGCCTTTGCGTCGGATGGCCGCCTCGCGGCGACAAGCTTTGACGGTGACGTGCGGCTCTACAGGGCGAATGGAAGGCGCCTGGCCCGCGCCAAGGCGCCAAGCGGCGCGCTGCCTTTCGGAATCGCTTTCGCCGACGGTCAGCGAACGGCCTTCGGCGCGGGCGAGGATGTGATCGCCGTCGGTTATGGTGATTCCGCGTGTGTCGATCTTCTGGACGGGCGCGATCTCAAGTCGCTCGGCCGGGCGGATAGCGCGAGCCCTTCAGGCGGAAGCCTGTCGAGTGTTGCCTTCTTCGGCGGCGGACGGTTGGCGGCGGGCGGACGTTATCAAAGCGGTGACCGATGCCAGGTCATGGTCTGGGCCAAAGCCGGGCGCGGCGAGCGCGCGGCCTGGTCGGCTTCTGACAACACAATTATGGACCTCGCCGCGCTGCCGGACGGAACACTCGCGTTCTGTACGGGCGATCCCGCATTCGGTGTGTTCGGCGCCGATGGCGAAACGCGGCTTCAAAATGGGCCGGAAGCGGCCGATCTGCGCGAGAGTTTGCGCGAACATTTCACAATTTCCGGCGATGGAAAGCGGCTGCGCTTCGGGCTCAAGCCGATCGACGGCGCGCCGGTTCAATTCGATCTCGCCAGGCGCACGCTGAGCGATGCGCCGGCGCCGGCGCCGGATCTCGTCCAGGCCGAGACCAAGGCGCTGGCGGTCGAAGGCTGGGAAGACACCACCGAGCCCAAACTCGCTGGCCGGGCTTTGCCGCTTGAGGCCCTTGAGATGGCGCGCAGCCTTGCCATCGCGCCGGATGCGCAAAGCTTCGTTCTTGGGACGAACTTTCGCCTTCGGCGCGTCAACGCACAGGGCGAGCTTCTCTGGCAACAGCCCGTTCCCGACACGGTGTGGGGTGTCAATCTTGCGCGCGAAGGCAAGCTCGTGATCGCAGCCTATGCCGATGGGACGATCCGCTGGCATGACGCGAAGGACGGCAAGGAATTGCTCGCGCTTTTCATCCATCTGCCGCAAGGGCCGGCGAATTATAAGGAAGGCGATCCGCGCGAATGGATCCTGTTCACGCCCGAGGGCTATTTCGACGCGTCCTCGCCGGCCGCGGAAAAGCTGATCGGCTGGCACGTCAATCGCGGGCCCGACGAAGCGGCGGATTTCTACCCGACTTCGACCTTCGCCGCCGCCTTCAAGCGCCCCGACAAAATCGACGCCGCGCTCGACGCGATCTGAGGCGCCGCGCGACGATATGCGCCTGCGGCGCGCCCAGAACGTCATCAAATTGCCGAACGGCGGGCCGATACCGGCGCCACGCCAAAAGGGGAGAGACGCCGTGCGCTTTGTCCGTCGCCTTGCGATCATGGCGATCGCAGCGTTCGCCGCCGCGTGCCAGACCACGCCGCCGGCCGAGGAGGCGCATGGGCCGCCGCACAATGTCATCATCTTCGTGGCCGATGGGCTGCGTTATGGCTCGGTCAATCCCGAGGATGCGCCGGCGCTTGCGGCGCTGCGCGCCGAGGGCGTCGATTTCGCCAATAGCCATTCGATCTATCCGACGCTGACCACGGCCAACGCCTCCGCGCTCGCGACCGGGCATTATCTCGGCGACACCGGCAATTTCGCCAACGCGATCTGGCCCGGCGATCCGGTGATGCCGGAGGCCAATTATCAGCGCGTGGTGTTTCTCGAAGACGACGCGATCCTGCGTGGCATGAACGCGCGCTTCGAGGGCAATTATCTGCGCGAGCAGAGCCTGCTTGCGCAGGCCGCCGCGCACGGCTTCGCCGTCGCCGCCATCGGCAAGACGGGGCCGGCCGCCATTCAGGATTTGGGCGCGCTGACCAGCCAGGGCGGCATCGTGATCGACGAGACGACCGGCGTGCCGCTCGATCGGCCGCAAACCGGCACGCTCGGCCCCGCGCTGCCGGACGATCTCATCGCCGCGATGCAGGCGGCCAACCTTTCGCCCATTCCGCCGCCGCGCAACCGGCCCAACCGCGCGCAGCAGGATTGGTTCGTGCGCGTGGCGACGGAGGTGCTCATCCCGCGCTTCGAGGCGCAGCAGAAGCCGTTCGTAATGCTGTTCTGGTCCGCCGATCCGGACACGACGCAGCATAGCCAATGGGACAGCCTCAACACGCTCGATCCCGGCATCAACGGGCCGACCTCGCGCGCCGCGATCGGCAATGCGTCGAGCGATCTCGAACGGCTGCGCGCCGCGCTCGCCGCGCATCATCTCGATCAGACGACGGACATCATCGTCGTCGCCGATCACGGCTTCTCCACCATCGCGCGCGACAGCGCGACCAGCTATTCGCAGACGCTGAGCTATCGTGATTGGCCGCAGGGCCAATTGCCGCCGGGCTTCCTCGCCATCGATCTCGCGCACGCGCTCGGCCTCACCGCGTTTCAGCCCAACGGGCTCGACGTGAACCTCGCGCATGGCATTCCGCCGCAAGGCGGCAGCGCGTTTCTCGGCGCCGATTTCGAGCATCCGCAAGTGATCATCGCAGCCAATGGCGGCTCCGATCTCATCTATTTGCCGGACAATTCGCCTGAGCTGGCGCGCCGCATCGTCGAGGCGCTGACGCGCCAGGATTATGTCGCCTCGGTTTTTGTGGATGACCGCTATGGCGATCTGCCGGGCGCGCTGAAGCTCAGCGCGATCAATTTCGTCGGCTCAGCGCGCACGCCGCGGCCCGCGATCGTGGTCGGCTTCCGCTCCTATGCGACGGGCTGCGCCAATCCGGAATTGTGCACGGCCGAGATCGCGGACACGCCGCTGCGCATGGGCCAAGGCATGCACGGCTCGTTCAGCCGCGCCGACACGCGCAATTTCATGGCCGCCATCGGTCCCGATTTCGCGGTGCGTTTCGTCGATCCCGCGCCGATCAGCAATGCCGACATCGCGCCGACCGTGGCGCATATCCTTGGCTTTGACCTCGTCAGCGTCGGCGAACTGCGCGGACGCGTCGTCACCGAAGCGCTGCGGGGCGGCCGCCCGGTGCAATTTGCGCCCTACACGGTGCGCGCGGCGCCGACGGCGGATGGTTTCGCCACCATTCTCAACGGCCAGCGCGTCGGCGATACGCTCTATTTCGATGCGTCGGGGGCGGAGGGCAGGACTGTGGGGCTGCGGCCCTGAAGCGGCTACGCGATCTTCACATAGTCAAAGCCGTAATGCGCGACCGATCCATCCGCGAGGATGGGCTTCACCCAGGAATGCAGCGCGGCCGGGCCTGTCATCCTGTAGCCGGCCTCGATCGCGTGCTGCGCGGGCTGCGCAAGATTGCTGAATATGGCTGAGCCGGCGCCGGCGGCCGTGAGGGTCAGCGCGATCGGGCCATCATTCTCCCAAATCCGATAGTCGGGATGAAAATGATTGTAGCGCAGCACCACGCGATCACTTTCCGCGGCGATCACGATGAGCTCGATGGTCTTGATCGCGCCGTTCTGGACGAAGCGCACCGAGCCTTGCGCCACGCCGGCCAGCGGCGCCATCCACATTTCCTCCAGCACGCCGTCCGCCAAGGCGCAGCGCCAATGGCCGGCGAGAAAATCGAGCGAAGCAAGCGTGCTGGCGGGGAGAGGCGCAGTGCTCATGGCGATGGCCCTTTGACGGCGGGATGCTAGACCATTTCAGCGCCGCGTGCGCGCCGCCTTCGCCGCCGGCGCATAGACCGTGAGCTTGAGCGACGCATCATCATTGGCCTGGAAGCTGGCGACCTCGTAGGCGAGGACGCCCTTCTTCCAATGGCGCACCTTCTTGTGGCCCGCGGCGGGCGCGCGCACGTCATGCGCTTTCCACCAGGCGTCGAAATCCGGGCAGGCCGCCTTGATCTGCGCGACAAGCGTGCGGAAGGCGGGGTCGTGCGCGAACACATCATGGCTGCTGCGGAATTGCGCCAACATGCGGCGCGCTTCGTCCGCCCAACCGGCGCCGAAGCGCTTGCGCGCGCCGGGGCTGACGAACATCGACAGAAGCGTGTTGCGCTCGGCCTCGGCCATGCGGCTGAAGCCGAAGAGATCGTCCGCCGCCGCGTTCCAGGCCAGCACGTCCCAGCGCCGTCCGGTGATGTAGGCGGGATGGTTCATGTGCTCGACCACGCGGCGCACCGCATCGGGCACGCTCTCGCGCGACCATGCGGGCGCGCCGTGCGTGCGCGCCAAGATGCGCAAATGCGCGTGCTCGGCCTTGCTGAGACGCAGCGCGCGCGCGAGCGCATCGATCGTCGCCGCCGAGGGGCGCACCGCGCGCCCTTGCTCCAGGCGCACATACCAATCGACGCCGATGCCCGCGAGTTCGGCGACCTCTTCGCGGCGCAAGCCGGGCGTGCGCCGGCGCTGTCCGGCCCTGAGGCCCAGCGCTTTCGGCGTCAGCCGCGCGCGGCGCGAACGCAGGAAATCCGCCAATTCGCGCCCACGGCCTTCGTCGGGCCGCTTTGGGTGAGCCTTGGTCTGCGCCATCGCTGTCTCGCCTCGCGATCCTGGGATCAGATAATCCCAGGATAATCCTATGTCTGAATGCGGCCCGCAGGCTTTGCTAGAAGGCGGCCTTCGTCAAGAGGAGGCTCCCATGCGCGCTGCCGTGCTTAGATCTTTTGGTTCGCCGCTCGTGATCGAGGAACGGCCTGATCTCGAGCTCGCCTCGGGCTCCGGCGAAATCATCGTCGATGTCGTGGCGAGCCGCGTGCTCAATTACATGGGCCAAGTGCTGAGCGGCGCGCGCAATTATCTCATGGAGCCGCCCATCGTGCCCGGTCCAGGCGCGATCGGCCGCGTGCGCGCGCTCGGCGCGGATGCGACCCATCTCAAGATCGGCGATTGGGTCTATTGCGATCCGACGCTGCGCTCGCGCGACAATGCGCTCGATCCCGAGGTCACGCTTCAAGGCCTTAGCGCGCGCGGGGAGGGCGGCCTCCGGCTGCAGCGCTATTTCCATGACGGCGGCTGGGCCGAGCAGATGCGCCTGCCCACCGAGAACGCCACGCCCATCGGGCCGATCGAAGAAAAGGACGCCGGCGCCTGGTCCGCGATGGGCAGTTATCTCGTGCCTTATGGCGGCTTTCTCGCCGCGCGGCTCGAAGCGGGCGAAACCGTGCTCGTCAGCGGCGCCACGGGCGGCTTCGGCACGTCGGCCGTCGCCATCGCGCTCGCCATGGGCGCGGGCCGCGTGATCGCCACCGGGCGCAACAGCGCCAAGCTTGAGCGGCTCGCCGAACGTTTCGGCCCGCGCGTGCGCGTGGCTGTGATGCGCGGCGATGAGGCCGCCGATTGCGCGGCGATGCAGGAAGCGGCCGGCGCGCCGATCGATTGCGTGTTCGATATCCTGCCGCCGATGGCGCGGGCCGAGCAGGCGCGCGCGGCGATCATGGCGGTGCGCCGCTATGGCCGCGTCGTGCTGATGGGCGGCGTCAACATGCAGGGCGGGCCGGGGCTCGAACTTTCCTACGCCTGGATCATGCGCAATTGCATCACCATTCACGGCGTCTGGATGTATCCGCGCGAAGCGCCGGCGGCGCTCGTCAAACTCGCGCGCGCGGGCTTGCTGCCACTCGACTCCGCGTCTGCCCGCCAATTCGCCCTCGAAGAAATCAACGACGCCATCGCGTACGCAGCAGAGACGGGCAAACGCACGGAGATTTTGCCGGGGTGGCGGAGATAGGGCTTACACCGTCAAAGCCGGGCGTTAGGAAGGTGTGGCGCAACTCCATTCTGATCTGGCTGTGCTTCACACGCTCTCATTCGACATGAGCACCCGTCATGAGGATGGCCCTATCGTCGTCGTGCCATGCATCGACGGCGCGGCCTTGGCGGACCTGGCGGACAGCTTCGAACGTGGCCACGATATGACCGATCCGGCCGGGGGCTATGGCGGCCTCATTCCCGAGTTTTTGAACTACGGTCCGCTTGATCGCTATTTTCTGGGCAAGCCTGCGACCGAGTATTTCGTAAATCGTCCGGGCCGCATCTTTGTTCTCGGTTGCCGATGCGGCGAGGTCGGCTGTTGGCCTCTCACCTGCGATGTCGGTGTGCGCAAAGACGAAATCGTCTGGAGCGACTTTGAGCAGCCGCATCGTCCAAGGCGGGACTATTCGGGGTTTGGGCCGTTCGTCTTTGGCCGCAGCCAGTACGGCGAAGCGTTGAAGCGCTTACTTCACTAGGAGCGTCGCTATGCCGGATGACTTCCTGAGACCTGGAACGCGCGTAAGGCTCGACGCCCTCGACGCGGGCTCGGAATATGGCGTCGTGGCGCATTGTTGGTTCAACGACGAAATTTCGGGATATGATTGTTACGTTGTGTTCTTCGGTGAAGCGTTTCCAGATGGCCCGCCTGCGCGCCAACCATACCTTCTTCGCTACGCCGCGCGCTCGCTGACTATTGCGCCTGACGTTCTCGAATAGAGGCCCGTCTCACCGCGCACGATGGCTCGACGGGCAATCGGCCAGTGCAGCGCAACACGGCTTCACTGACAGCGACGGCGCAGACGCAAGGCCAATGTCACGACTTGCCAGCTCGCGCGGCCGCGACGCTGGCGGCCCAGGCTTTGGTGTCGGGGCAGGCGTCCATGGCGCGCGCGTAGCTGTCGCGCGCGGTGGTGCGGTCGATGTAGGCGCGTTCCAATTCGCCGAACGGATAGTCGATGGTGCGGGACGCGAATTCGAGCGCGTACGCCACCGCGATATCGGCCGCCGTAAAGCGATCGCCGGCCATGTAGGGCGCGCGCGCAAGCTGGCGCGTCACCAGCTTCAGGCGGTTTTCGAAAATCGCCAGCGCTTTGCGCGCGCCCCAATTGTCCTTGTCCGGCGCGGGCGCGAGATTGCGGCTGACGACGACGATGTACATCGACATGGCCAGGCCCGCTTCGCCGAGATGCAGGAATTGCTGGTAGAGCGGGAAGGCCGGATCTTGCGGCGCCGGCGCAAGCGGCGTGGGCCCATAACGCGCCATCAGATATTCCATGATCGCGATCGACTCGACCATCACCGCGTCGCCGTCTTGCAGCGCCGGAATGAACCCGGACGGATTGATCGCGAGAAATTCGGGATCGTTGTGCGCGCCTGCGATCAGATCGACCGGCCGCACGCGATAGGCCAGCCCCATCTCCTCCAAGAGCCACACCACGCGAAACCCGCGCCCCGTCCCCCAGACCGTGATCATCGTTCAGCGCCTCGTTTGGCCGAGTCTAACCGAACTGCAGGCGTGGCGCTGCATGTACGCGTTTCCGGGCGCGCTGGCGCCGGCCCATATGCCAGAGCTTGCTTGCAGCGAAATATCTCCTTATATAGCACCTTACACAAAGTAAGGAATCAAATGTCGGCCGCAAAACTCACATCTAAGGGCCAGCTCACGCTGCCGAAGGATGTTCGGCTCGCCATGGGCGTGGGCCCGGGCGACCGGGTCGATTTCGTGCGCATGGAGGATGGCAATTTCGCGGTGCTGCCCGCCACGCATTCGGTGAAGCGCCTGAAAGGGCTGATCGCGAGGCCAAAGAAGCCCGTCTCGCTCGACGATATGGACAAAGCCATCGCACGCGGAGCCAAGGGCGAGTGATCGGGCTCGATACGAACGTGGTCGTGCGGTTCTTGGCGCAAGACGATAACGTGCAATCGCCGCTCGCCACGCGATTTATGTCGCGCCTGACGCGCGAGAGGCCGGGGTTCATCAGCGCCGTAGTGTTGGCGGAGATCACATGGGTGTTGTCGCGCGCCTACAAAGCATCGCGCGCCGATATCGCGCAGGCGGTGGAAGGCTTGCTTCGCTCAGCCGAACTCGTTGTCGAAAATGCGGAAGCGGCCTACCGCGCGCTCGCGACCTTCCATGCCGCGCAAAGCCTGGAATATGCGGACGCTCTGATCGCTGAAACCGCTGCGCTCGCCGGCGCCAGCGAAACCGTCACCTTCGACAAGCGCGCGGCGGCGGAGGCGGGGATGCGGCTTCTCGCGTAGTTTGCTTTACCCCACCTGTCCCCGATGCCGCAGCAGATGATCCGCCAGTACGCACGCCATCATGGCTTCGCCGACGGGCGCGGCGCGGATGCCGACGCAGGGGTCGTGGCGGCCGGTGGTGCGGATGTCGTCTTCGCTGCCGTCCGCGCGGATGGTCTTGCGCGGCGTGAGGATGGAGGAGGTGGGCTTCACGGCGAAGCGCACGACGATGTCCTGGCCGGTCGAAATCCCGCCCAGCACGCCGCCGGCCTGGTTGGAAAGAAAGCGCGGGCGCCCGTCATTGCCGGCGCGCATCTCATCGGCATTGGCTTCACCTGAAAGTTCGGCCGCGCCGAAGCCCGTGCCAATCTCGACGCCCTTCACCGCATTGATGCTCATCATCGCCGCTGCGAGCTCCGCATCGAGCTTGCCGTAGATCGGCGCGCCGAGGCCGGCGGGAACGCCGCTCGCCTGCACCTCGACGATCGCGCCGACTGAAGAGCCGGCCTTGCGCGTCGCATCCAGCAATTCCTCCCAGCGCGCCGCAGCCTTCGCATCGGGGCACCAGAACGGATTGTTCTCCGTCTCCGCCCAATCCCAATGCGCGCGGTCGATCTTGTCGGCGCCGATCTGCACGAGCGCGGCGCGAATGCTGACGTTATCGCCCAGCACTTTGCGCGCCACCGCGCCCGCCGCCACGCGCGCTGCCGTTTCACGCGCGGAAGAGCGCCCGCCGCCGCGATAATCGCGCACGCCATATTTGGCGTCGTACACATAATCGGCGTGCCCGGGCCGATAGAGATCGCGGATCGCTGTGTAATCCTTCGAGCGCTGATCGACGTTCTCGATCAGGAGCTGGATCGGCGTCCCCGTGGTGACCGGGCCGCTCATGCGCTCGTCCTCGAACACGCCGGAGAGGATTCTCACCGCGTCCGGCTCCTGCCGCTGGGTGACGAAGCGCGACGTGCCGGGCCGGCGCCGGTCGAGCCAGAACTGGACGTCGGCCTCGGCTAGCGCCAGCCCGGGCGGGCAGCCATCCACCACGCAGCCCAGCGCCGGCCCGTGGCTTTCGCCCCAGGTCGTAACGCGGAAAAGATGGCCGAACGTGTTATGGGACATGGCGCGGCTTATACACCGGGCTGTTTACCGGGCTATTGCCCGGCGAGGAGGCTTATCCGGCTCAGTTTTGACCCCATGTCCCCATGGGGTCATTGAGATCGGCGCCCGCATCTGCTAAGATAGACCATGGCTGATCTGAAAATCCGGGACGTGAGCGATCATCTGGTGTCGTTCTTCAAGCAGCGCGCCGAGGCGAAGGGCGTCAGCCTGGAGGAGGAACTGCGCCGCACGCTGGCGGACGAGCAGGCGCGCGTGCGCCGCGAATGGCAGAAGCGGCTTGAGAAGCTCCACGCCGAACAGGCGCGCAAATATGGCGTCCTGCCCGACAGCGCGCCGGGCATTCGCGCCGAACGCGATGGCGAGCGCGGCGCATGACGGCCGTGGTGGTCGATGCGTCTGTCGGCGCCAAATGGTTCTTGAACGAGACCGAAAGCGCCAAGGCGCGCGCCTTGCTCGGCGCCGGGCTCGATTTGAAGGCACCGGCCCTGCTTCGCCAGGAGGCGGCGTCCTCTATCGTCCGCGCCTATCGGACCTCGCGCCTCTCGCGGGCGGACGCGGAAACCGCGCTTTCGGCCGCCTCGCAGATGTTGTCATCCGCCGCCGTCGAACTTGTACCGACCGAGCGCGTGCAGGCGCGTGCGGAGGAGATTGCGCTTGATCTTAAACACGCGCTGGCCGACTGCCTCTACGTGGCGCTTGCTGAATCCGAAGCGTGCGATCTTCTCACGACGGATGCGAAGCTGCTTGCGCGCGCCGCCGCGCACTTTCCTTTTGTGAAGCTGCTATGAGCGACCTCATCCCCCCGTCGCCGACCTATGAGGGCCAGAGCCCGCCGCCGGACGATCCTGGGTTCTTCGCGCAGGGCGATCCGATCGCGCTGTTCGAAGCCTGGTTCAAAGAGGCGCGCGCCAAGGAGCCGAACGATCCCAACGCCATGACTTTGGCGACGGTCGATGCGGACGGCTTGCCCGATGCGCGCATGGTGCTTTTGAAGGACGTCGACGCGCGCGGCTTCACGTTCTATTCGAACGAACAGAGCGCCAAGGGCCGCGAGCTCGCCGGCCAGCCGAAAGCGGCTTTGGTGTTTCACTGGAAGAGCCTGCGCCGCCAGGTGCGCGTGCGCGGTCTGATCGAGGCGGTGAGCGCGGCGGAAGCGGATGCCTATTGGGCCACACGCGCGCGCGATGCGCAGATCGGCGCCTGGGCCTCCGATCAATCGCAGCCCATGGAGGGCCGCTTCGTGTTCGAAAAGCGCATCGCCGAATTCGCGCTCAAATTCGGCGTGGCCAAAGTCCCGCGCCCGCCCCATTGGCGCGGCTGGCGCCTCGCGCCCACGCAGATCGAATTCTGGCGCGACCGCCCGTTCCGCTTGCATGACCGGCTGGTGTTTGCGCGCGATGGCGCGGGTGGCGCGTGGGGAACGCATCGGCTTTATCCGTGAGCACGCGCGAGATGCTAATGGGCGGCGCGGTCGCGGCGATCGCTCTGCTCGCCAGCGGCGCAGTCTCTGCGCAAACCGTGCTCACGCCGCTCGATGACGCCGAGCTGGAACGCGCCATCAGAGGTTCGCGCATTGCGATCGACGGCTTCTTCGGGCCGCCAGAGGCCCATTATATCTGGGAGGGTTTCTGCGAAGAGGGAGAATGGTATCTCAGCGGCATGCGTGTGCCGATGACCGGCATCTTCAAGATCGGCGGCGGCATGGTCTGCGCCTATACGACGACAGGCCAGACGTGGTGTCGAAGATTTTATCGCGATGCCGACGGCCGCCTCTTTAGCGAGACTCAGGCCGACAACCCGAGGGGCCCGCCCACGCCCGTTGAGAGAGAATATCTCGCTCCTTGTCGCGTGCAGCGCGACGGTGGAGCCCCGCGCGACAAAAGCATCGGGCCTTAGATGCGGCGCAGGGCCGGAACCCAGGGGATCGTAAGGGCGAGACGTTGGCCCCTGGGTTCCGGGTCTACGCTTCGCTCCGCCCGGAATGACAGAAGTGGGATTGCTCGAACCGGGACGTGCGCTTGAGCGGCAAGCCGCGAACGGGTTGGGCTCTCAGGCCGTTGCCGCCGCGGCTTCGCTCCCGTAACAATGTTCACGAATGAAGGCGGCCCCGAGAGCCGCTGACCGCGAGACGGGGAGAGCTGAAATGCTGGGTTTGATGCAAGATTGGTCGATGACGCTGGACAAGGTCCTCGCGCACGCCAAGGCCAATCACGCCGACCGCGAGATCGTCACGCGCAGCGTCGAAGGGCCGATGCACCGCACCACCTATGGCGAGATCTACGATCGCGCCAAGCAGGTCAGTCACGCACTGACCACCAGCGGCATCGTGCTGGGCGACCGCGTCGCCACGCTCGGCTGGAACACCTGGCGCCATCTCGAAACCTGGTACGGCGCGATGGGCGTGGGCGCGGTGCTGCACACGGTCAATCCGCGGCTCTTCCCCGAACAGATCGCTTGGATCTGCAATCACGCCGCCGACAAAATTCTTTTTCTCGATCTCACCTTCGTGCCGATCGTCGAGAAGATCGCGTCGCAGCTGCAGAGCGTGCAGGCCTACATCATCTTCACCGATGGCGCACACATGCCGCAGACCAGTCTGCCGAACGCCATCGCCTATGAAGAGTTCATCGCCGGGCGCTCGCGCGACATCGTGTGGGGCGGCTTTGATGAGAACACCGCCGCGGGCCTCTGCTACACGTCGGGCACGACGGGCAATCCCAAGGGCGTGCTCTATTCGCATCGCTCCAATCTGCTGCACGGGCTGATGGCCTGCCAGCCGGACGCGCTCAATCTCAGAGCGCGCGACGTGGTGCTGCCTGTGGTGCCGATGTTCCATGCGAATGCGTGGGCGCTTTCGTTCGCGGCGCCGATGACGGGCGCTAAGCTTGTCATGCCGGGCGCGAAGCTCGATGGGCAAAGCGTCTACGAATTGCTCGAAAGCGAGCAGGTGACATTCTCCGCCGCGGTGCCGACGGTGTGGCTCATGCTGCTGTCGCATCTGCGCGAGAACAATCTGAAACTCTCCACGCTGAAGCGCGTCGTGATCGGCGGCTCGGCGGTGCCCGAAGCCATTCTGCGCGCCTTTGAAGAGGAATACGGCGTCGAGGTCGTGCACGCCTGGGGCATGACCGAGATGAGCCCGATGGGCACGATGGGCAGCCTCGGCCCCAAGGAGGAGGCCCTGCCGCGCGAGGAGCAGATCAAGCTCAAGCTCAAGCAAGGCCGCACGCCCTTCATGGTCGAGATGAAGATCACCGACGATGCGGGCAAGGAATTGCCGCATGACGGCAAGACCTTCGGCCGCCTCATGGTGCGCGGCCCCGCCGTGGCCAAGGCCTATTTCCGCAATGACGGCGCGCGCAACGACAAGGGCGAAGTGCTCGAACCGTGCGGCTTCTTCGATACCGGCGATGTCGCCACCATCGATCCGCGCGGCTACATGCAGATCACCGACCGCGCCAAGGATGTCGTCAAATCCGGCGGCGAGTGGATTTCCACCATCGAGATCGAAAACATCGCCGTCGGCGCCGAGGGCGTTGCCTGCGCGGCCGTGATCGGCGTTGTGCATCCGAAATGGGATGAGCGCCCGCTGCTGATCATCGAGCCCAAGCCGGGCGCCCAGCCGACCAAGGAGCAACTGCTAAAATTCCTGGACGGCAAAATCGCCAAATGGTGGACGCCGGACGATGTCGTCCTGGTCGATAAAATCCCAATTGGCGCAACGGGTAAGATCAACAAATTGGCGCTGCGCGAGACCTTCAAAAGCTATCGCCTGCCCACCGCACAAGCGGCCGAATGAGCCCATTTCGCGTGTGTGCGACAATCCGTAAGTGCTCTTCGCACTTGCGGTAGGAAGAGCGCGCCTTTCTAAGGGCCGGCGCAATTTGCAACCGGACCGCTTGATGCAATCTAGGACGTATACGTGACCGCGCCGGAAGGGCTCCCGGAGGACCGCGTCGGGTCCCGGTCCCGCGCGCCGGATTGGTCCTTGTCGGCGGCGCCCATCGTCCGTTTCGTGCGCAAGGGCGCTTTCCCGCGCGTCATGTTCGCGGCGCTCATGGCGGCGCTCGGCGCGCTCGCCGCCCGGCCCGAAGCCATGGCCGGATGGGCTTTGGCCGTCATTGCATGGGAGCTCTTGATCCGCCCGCGTCTGGAAGACGCCGTTGTGTTGCGCCCCAGCTCCGCGCCTGAGCCGCGGCGCATGGCTTGGCTCAGCGCGATCCATTTCGTCGGCGCGTGTCTCTACTCGATCTATCCGGTGCTGGCCTGGCTGGCGCTGTCGCCGATCGGCATGCTGCTCGCGACGGTGTTCGTGTGCGCCTCCGCGAACCACGCCTTTGTCTATTTTTCGGCCAACCGGTTGCTGCTCACGGCGGTGATCGCGCCGCTGGTGGCTGCGGGGCTCGCCGCGCCGTTCGCGGGCGGGGCGGGGTTCACGCTGCTCGCCTGCATCGGCGCGCTCGCGCTCGTCGGCCTCACCGCCATCGCCGGACTCTACGGCTTTGACCGGCGCATGCTGCTGCAATCGCTCGCGCAGGAAAGCGCCGCGCGCAAGCTGGCCGATGAGGCCAACGCGTCAAAATCGCGTTTTCTCACTATGATGACGCACGAATTGCGCACGCCGCTCAACGCCGTCATCGGCTATGCCGAGATCATCGAAGAGGATGCGCCGTCCGCCATCGCCGAAGATGCGCGCCAGATCCAAACCGCCGCGCGCAAGCTGCTGGCGCAGATCGCGACCATTCTCGATGTCGCCAAGCTCAACAGCGATGATGTCGCCCTCGAAGCCCGGCTGATCGAGGTCGGCGCCATTCTGCGCGACGTCGAATCGGCCGCCAAAGTGCTGGCGCAGAAAACCGGCAACAGCTTCACCCTCGCGCTCGGCGCCGATCTCGGCGAAGCGCGCCTCGACATGATGCAGACGCACAAGCTGGTCATGGAGCTCATCGACAATGCGATGAAGGTCACCAAGGCGGGGCAGGTGCGCGTGGAAGCTGCGCGTGCGCGCCAGGAGGCGGGCGACGTGCTCTCGATCGCCGTCACCGACACGGGCCCCGGCCTTGCGCCCGACATGATCGACAAAGTGTTCGAGCCGTTCGACCAATCGGAAGGCGCGCCCGCGCATGACGGCATCGGCCTCTTCCGCGCGCGGCTTTTGGCGCGGCTGATGGGCGGCGACATCGCCTGCGAAAGCCGGCCCGGCGCCGGCGCCACCTTCACCGTCACGCTTCCGCTGGCGCGCGCGGCGTAGGCGCAGCGGCGCGACGCCCTCCCTCCCCTTGATGGGGAGGGTGGCGCGAAGCGCCGGGTGGGGTGGATGCGCGACATTTGAGAACGTGGCGCCTACCACCCCCTCAGTCATGCTTCGCATGACAGCTCCCCCATCGAGGGGGAGCAGGGAGCCCCGCCTTCACGCGATGGCGTAGACGCTGTCCATTTGCGGCGGCCCGTCCGTCTTCAGCACGCCCTGGCCGACGAGGCGGATCATGTGCGCGAACACGGAATGCGAGGCCGCTGGATAAAGGCGCTTATCGACATCGGCGTACATCACCGGGATCATCTCCGCGATGCGGCCATGGCCGGCGCGGATTTGCGCGAGGATTTGGTTCTCGCGCGCGAGGCGGTGATCGCGATAGGCGTCGAGGAAGGGCGTGACCTCGGTGATCGGGGGCCCATGCGTCGGATAGATCGTCTTGAAATTACGCGCGCGGATTTTGGCGAGGCTGTCGAGATAGGCCTGCATGTCGCCATCGGGCGGCGTCACCACCGTGGTCGACCAGCCCATGATGTGATCGCCGGAGAAAAGCGCGTTCTCTTCCTTGAGCGCAAAGCAGATATGGTTCGACGTGTGCCCCGGCGTCGTCACCGCTTCGAGCGTCCAGCCGGGCCCTTGAAACACATCGCCGTCGCTCACGCCCACATCCGGCGTAAAGCTGTCGTCGTGGTCGTCGTCGAGCTTGACGGCGATGCTGGCTTTTTTCGTCGGCTGTGCGCTCGCGAAAATCTTGGCGCCCGTCGCCTTCGCCAGCGGGAGCGCGGCGGGCAAATGGTCCATGTGGAAATGCGTGACCAGGATATGCGTCACACGCTCGCCCTTGAGCGCGGCCAGCAGCGCCTCGACATGCGCCGCGTCATCCGGCCCCGGATCGATCACCGCCACCTCGCCGCGCCCGATAATGTAGACCCCCGTACCCAAATAGGTGAACGGCCCCGGATTGTTCGCCGTGACGCGCCGGATCAGCGGCGTGACGGAAACGCTCTGCTCATACGCGGGATCGATGACGCGGACGAAGGGAATGGCCACGGGGCGCTCCTTTTGGGGCCCGGCATTGAAGCGAAGAATGGACTGGAGTTCAAATACCGATGGCTCGATCGAGCCGAATGGTGGGAGACGTTCATGTGGCGTGCAATAGTACGATACCCTTACGGGGAGGCGACACTGTGGTTGTTGTTCCTCGGGTTCGCCGTTTCCAGCGCGGCTGAATACGCATCGGAAAATGCTGCAACGATGGCCGGAGTTTGCGCGCTAGCTGCAATCGGGGTGCGTGCCACACGTAAAGAAGGGCCTGCTGATGCGAAATGATCGTAGGACCGCCGGTCTCATTGTCGTCGCCGCAATTCTAGTCCTGCTTGGAGCTCACAAACTCGATCACGATATCTCACGCGCTGAGACGACCGCCGAGGAGGCGCAGTCGGCAGCCGAGGAAGCGAAGCGCCAATCTGAAGATGTGAGGAGCGACGTGGAGGACATAAGCTACCAATTGAACGACGCCGATCGTCGCATACAAGCGATTTGTTGGCGGATCGATTGCTTCTAACTACCCCCGCTCCACCAGCGCACGAAACGCCCGCGCCATGATCTTTGTCGCTTTGATCTTGTCGCGCAGTGGGAGCGCGATGGGGGGGCCCATGTCGGTTTTGTTGGCGTCGACGATGTAGAGGCGGCCGTCGCCGCGGTCGCGCAGGATGTCGAGGCCGCCCCAATCCAGATGCATGCGCGCGCAGAACTCGCGGATGCGCGCGATCTCCTCGCGCGAGAAGCAATCCTCGACGCGCGCGAGCGTACAATCCGTGTTGGCGTTGGCGAAGCGCTCGCTGGCGCGCCGGTGTTTGATGAACACGCATACCGGCTCGCCGCCGACAGTCGGCGTGCGGAAATCCTCGACCAGCCCGTCCTCGTCGGCCCGGTTGTCGATCACGCGCTGATAGACGAGGCCGTCTTTCGGTTCGGCCGGGCAGGCGACGATGCGGCCATTGTGCGCGCCGTTGAGTTCGCTTTTTTCGACGGCCTCGCCCTGATGGGCGCGCGGATCGAGCGCGAGCGAATAGCCGAACGCGGCCTCGAACGCGCGCGCCACCGCGCTCTTGGAGACGTCACGACAGCCGAAATTGATGAAGGCGCGGTGCTTCTGCGCGATCGGCGCGGACGCATCGCCATAGGTCGCGTCCTCGAAATGCATGACGACGTCGGCGCCGTCGGGCGCGGTCACGATGCGCCCGCCCGCGACCTTCGCCACGCACCAGATCAGATACCAGGGCCGCACCCGGTCGGGCGCGAAATAGATGGTGAAGGACGGGCGTGCGATCGGGGCCATCGCCTTCACCGTCAGGAAGAAGACGAGCCACATCCGAACGCTGAGGATGTTCGACAGCGAATAGGGCGCGCGCCAGCCGGTCTTCTTGATCAGCACGCCATCGCGGCTGAACTCAAAATCGCCCAGCCAGAAGCGGCCTTTGGGCGCCGGCAGCCCCGCGCGCGTATCGAAGGCGCCGGGCGCGAGGGCGGCTTTTTCGTGCGGCGCGAGGACCCGTTCGTTCACGTTCTTCTCCCGCCTCGAACGCCCCGGCGCCGAGCCTGAATTAACCTGAGCCGCGCAGGCCCGTCCACGGCCCAAGCCTTGCAGAGCGGGGCGCCATGATCACGGTTGCGCGCGCTTTCGCCTTGTTCACGCTGGAACGCGTGCGCTCAGCGCTGCTGGCGCTGGCGGCGATTATCCTGGTGAAGGCGGCGGCCATTGGCCTTTTCGCCCCCATACTCGATCAGATCGCGCCCGGACCGAACCCGGCGACCGCTTCCTCATTCGTTCAGAACTAGCGCGCGGTTTCGCGGGGCGCTGTTTGCGAAAGCGGATACGCTGAACCACGCCGTCCCTCCCCGAGAGGGGAGGGAGTCATTGCGCAGCGATGACGGGTGGGGCGGCGGCGCTCAGTTTTCAGGACGAAGCGTTTCCGCCCCACCCGACGTCCCGGCGCGAAGCGCCGTGACGCCACCCTCCCCTCTCGGGGAGGGACGGCTTCGCGCTCTATGTCCGCGTCGAATTCGGGGGCCTCAGCCGGCGGCGAGTCGTTCGAGCGCCGGTCTTTGGGCGGCCAGGTCGTAGCCGGCGTCGCGGGCCAGATCGATCACCTCGTCCGGCGTGCGCTTGCCGGCCTTCACCTCAGCCATCGCCCAGGTTGTGATTGAGCGTGTGCCGGAGCGGCAATAAGCCAGCGTCTTGGCCTCGCCCTCGTCGAACAGCGCGACGGTCGCCTCCACGACATTGGCGGGCGGGGGGCCGGCGAAGGGGAGCGCGTAATAATCGATGTGGGATTCGGCGGCTTCCTGCTCCGCGTCGCGGATCGTCATGGCGCCGGCCTGCTCGCCGTCCGGGCGGTTGCCGATGATTCGCGTGAAGCCTTCCTCGGCCGCGCGCTTGATGTCGCCCTTCTCGAGCTGGTGGGCGACGTAGAAGTCATCGGTGACGCGGACAAATTCGCTCATGAGTGACGAAGTTGACAGGAAAGGGGCAAACCGCAAGGTGTCGCCGCACTCTTAGGATGCTTTGATGCTTGCCCAGGTCGCCCGCCGTCTGTTGATCGCGATTCCGACCCTGCTCGTCGTCATCACCGCCACCTTCTATCTGATGCACTCGGCCCAAGGCGGCCCGTTCGACCGCGAGCGCCAGCTGCCGCCGGAGATCGAGCGGCGGCTCAAGGCCGAATACAAGCTTGACCTGCCGACCCATGAACAGCTCGGCTATTACCTTGGCGGTCTGGCGCGCGGCGATTTCGGCCCGTCCATGGCCTACAAGGACAAAGACGTCATCGACATCATCGCCGAAGGCCTGCCAACCAGCCTGCTGCTCGGCCTCTCGGCGATGAGCGTGGCGCTGCTGGTCGGCGGCGGGCTCGGGGTCGCGGCGGCCCTGGGGCAGAACCGGCCGCAGGATTACGCCGTGATGGCGCTGGCTTTGGTGGGCGTGTGTCTGCCGCCCCTTGTCGTCGGCCCGATCTTCAAACTCTTCTTCGGGGAGACTTTGAACATCCTGCCCACAGTCGGCCTGGCGCGGGATCAATATAGTCTGCCACATCTCATCTTGCCGGTGCTGACGCTGGCGCTGCCGCAGATCGCCATCGTGTCGCGGCTGATCCGCGCCTCGATGATCGAAGCGATGCGATCGAACGCCATCCGCACCGCGCGCGCCAAGGGCCTGCCGGAGGCGCAGATCGTGTGGCGCCATGCGCTGCCGGTCGCTGCGCTGCCGGTCGTCTCCTATCTCGGGCCGGCTTTGGCGGGGGTGATGGCCGGCTCGTTCGTGATCGAAACCGTGTTTCAGCTGCCGGGCGTGGGCCGCCAATTCGTGATCGGCGCGCTGCAGCGCGACTACACTTTGGTGATGGGGGTCGTCATTCTCTATTCCTCGCTCATCATCGTGATGAATATCCTGGTCGACGTGCTGTACGGCGTGCTCGACCCGCGGGCGCGCACCGCATGACCGAGACCACCGCTCAAGAAACTCCCCAGCCGCAGGCCGAACCCGTCGGGCCTACGCGCGGCCGCTCATTGTGGGACGACGCGGCCCGGCGCCTGCGCAACAATCCCGCCGCTATGGCGAGCCTCTTCATCGTGGCCTTCCTGGTGCTCGCGGCCGCCTTCGGCCCGATGATCTGGAAGCAGATTTCCGGCGCCGATGTGGAGCGGATCTTCCGCGATGATGTCGGCGCGCCGCCCAGCTTCGCCAGCATGCATTGGCTGGGCACCGATACGGAGGGCAGGGACCTCCTGGCGCGGCTGCTGTTCGGCTTGCGTATTTCGCTGCTCGTCGGTGTGGCGGCGACGGCGGTGGCCCTCACCATCGGCGTGGTCTGGGGCGCGGTGGCGGGCTTTTTAGGCGGCGTGGTCGATGTCGTGATGATGCGCTTCGTCGACGTGCTCTACGCCATTCCGTTCATCTTCCTGGTCATCGTGCTGATGACGGTGGTGCACACCGACGATCCGGCCTCCAACCTCATCCTCATCTTCATGGCCATCGGCGCGGTCGAATGGCTGACCATGGCGCGCATCGTGCGCGGCCAGACCATCGCGCTGCGCAAGCGCGAATTCGTCGAGGCCGCGCGCGCGGCGGGGGCGGGGCCGCTCGCCATCGTGTTCCGCCATATCGTGCCGAACGTGCTGGGGCCGGTCGTGGTGTTCGCCACGCTCAACGTGCCGGTCATCATCCTGGCGGAGAGCTTTTTGAGCTTCCTCGGCCTCGGCGTGAAGGAGCCGCTCACCTCGCTGGGCAGCCTCATTTCCGCGGGCGCCGCCAACATGGTCGATCTGCCCTGGCTGCTGATCGCCCCGGCGCTGACCATGCTGGTGACTTTGCTTGCGCTCAATTTCCTTGGCGATGGCCTGCGCGACGCGCTCGATCCCAAGGAACGCTAAGGAGAAGCGATATGGCGTCGAAAATCGCAACCGATCCGCGCATCGATCCGCGCATCAAGGCGGTTCTGGGCGCGATGCCCGTGATGACCGATGCGGGCGACGCGCCGAGCCGAGAGGCCATGCTCGCCGAGGTCGCGACGCCCGAGGCAAAGGCCCGCACCGCCCAGCGCGACGCGATGTTCGCGATGATGGACAATGAAGACGTGGCGCCCTCGAAGGGCCTCGTCATCACGACGGAGAGCTTCGTCTCCGAACCGGACGGCAACACCGTCAAAATCCAGTACATCCGCCCCGATACGGCCGAGGTGCTGCCTTGCGTCTACTACATTCATGGCGGCGGCATGCAGAGCATGTCGGCGTTCAACGGGCTCTACACGGGCTGGGGCAAGATCATCGCGGCGCAGGGCGTCGCCGTGGCGATGGTCGATTTCCGCAATTGCCTTGAGGCGTCTTCGGCGCCGGAGGTTGCGCCGTTTCCGGCGGGGCTCAACGATTGCGTGTCTGGCCTCAAATGGGTCCGCGCCCATGCCGGCAAGCTGAAGATCGATCCGGCGCGCATCATCATCGCCGGCGAATCTGGCGGCGGGAATCTCACGCTCGCCACCGGCCTCAAGCTCAAGCGCGACGGCGATATCGGCCTCATCCAAGGGCTCTATGCGCTCTGCCCCTACATCGCCGGCAAATGGCCTGCGCCCAACAGCCCATCTTCGACCGAGAACAACGGCATCCTGCTCGATCTGCACAACAATCGCGGCGCCATGGCCTACGGCATCGCGGAACTCGAAAGGCGCAACCCGCTGGCCTGGCCGGCGTTCGCCTCCGATGAGGACGTAAAGGGCCTGCCGCCGACGGTGATCCACGTCAACGAATGCGATCCGCTGCGCGATGAGGGGATCAATTTCTATCGGCTGCTGACCAGGAACGGCGTGCCCGCGCGCTGCCGCCAGGCCATGGGCACGATCCACGGCACGGAGATCTTCGCGGTGTGTTGCCCCGACATCAGCCGCGATGCGGCGCGCGACATCGCAGCCTTCGCGCGCGGCCAATGAAGCTAGGGACTCTTTCGCGCCGCGGCGTGTTGGCGGCGGCAGGGGCGGGCGGCTTGTCGCTCGCCGGCTGCGCCAGCGCCAAGGTGATCGGCTTCGATCCCGCCAAGCGCTCGCTCGACATCGCCAATCAAGGCGAGCCGCTCTCGCTCGACCCGCAGAAATGCTCGGGCACGTGGGAGAACAACATCGTCGGCAATATGTTCGTCGGGCTGGTCACCGAGGACGAGCAGGCTCAGCCGCAGCCGGGCATGGCGACGCATTGGGAAACCAGCGAAGACGGCCTGGTCTGGACCTTCCATCTACGCGAAGCCAATTGGTCGGACGGCGAGCCCGTCAATTCGCATGATTTCGTGTTCGCCTATCAGCGCATCCTCGATCCGGCGAGCCTCGCGGAATACGCCTCGCTGCTCTATCCGATCAAAAACGCCGAACCGATCAACAAGGGCGACATGCCGCCCGCGCAGGTCGGCGTCTACGCGCTCGACGATCGCACGCTCGAAATCCATCTGGAGCACCCGGCGCCGTACCTGCCGCAGCTGCTCATGCATTACACCAGCTATCCGATCCCGAAGCACACCGTGCTGCGCCATGGCGATGCCTGGGTGAAGCCCGAGAACATCGTCGTCAACGGCGCCTTCAAGCTGGAAAAATGGTGGTCGAACTACATCGTCCACGTGAAGAAGAACCCGGCGTTCTTCGACAGCCGCAATGTCTGGCTTGAGGACGTCTATTTCTATCCGTCGACCGATGTGAACGCGGCTTCGCGCAGCGTGCTCTCCGGCGAGCGCGGCTGGTCGACGCGTTTTCCTTCAAACCGCACGCCGGAGCTGGAACGCGATTATCCGACGTTCGTGCAGGTCCATCCTTACCTGGTCGTGAACTACTTTGCCTTCAACATGACCAAGCCGCCGTTCAACGACATCCGCGTGCGCCGCGCGCTGACGATGGCGCTCGATCGCGATTTCATCGCTGCGCGCATCTATCGCGCGGGCGAGCGGCCGGCCAATTCGTTCATCCCGCCCGGCATCGCCAATTACATAACGGGGCCGCGCTACGATTTCCTCTCCATGCCGATTGCGGCGCGCAAGGAGATGGCACGGTCTCTCTTAGAACAGGCGGGCTTCGGCCCATCCAAGCCGCTGCAGTTCGAGTTCACGCACCGCAACACGAGCGACAATCCGCGCGTCGCCGTGGTCGCGCAGAACGATTGGCGTTCGATCGCGCCTTGGGTGACGTGCGATCTCTCCGGCCAGGAGACGCAGATCCACTACGCCAAGCTGCGCGCCAAAGATTTCATGGTGGGCGACGCCGGCTGGGCCGCCGATTACGACGACCCGCGCTCCTATCTCTATCTGCACGAAACCCGGACCGGCTATCAGAACTATCCGGGCTATTCGAACCCCGCCTTCGATCAGATCGTGGTCCAGTCCGATAACGAGCCCGACGGGCAGAAGCGGGCGCAATTGATGGCGCGCGCCGAGCAAATGGTGCTCGACGATTGCCCGGTCTCCACCACGGTGTTCCTGGTTTCGACAAATCTTGTGCATCCCCGCCTATCCGGGTGGCACGGCAATTTGACGGATATCCACCGGGCGCGCTGGTTCGCCGACAAGGGCTCGGCTTAACTTACCGCAAACCGCGCTCAACCTCGCTGATCGGGGATGGAAATTTCCTTCCAGGGCCTGGCTGTGGAAGGCGATTGTTCTTCTTTGAATTCTGTCATTTGCGGCGCGCCCGCGGCCGAATGCGGCACTTTTGCCACAAATGAGACCGTTCGGCGACGATTCTCCGTCGGCGCGTTGACGGCCATTCTGACGGGTTGTTCAAGTTAACGCACGTTCGAGGGTGAGGGCCCTCGGCTGTCGGTGCGCGCCTGAAATAGGCGCCAGGGGACATAAGCGCTCGCTCAAGCGGGCCGACCGCGCCGTCAGTGCTTGGATATGAGGCTTGGAGGTTCGACGTGAAGACCAACAACAAAGAGCGGCTGCTTGCGTCATCGCTGATGGCCGGCATGGCGGCGCTGGGTGCGCCGCTCGCCATCGGCGTGGGCGCGCTCGCCATCGCTACGGATGCGCATGCGCAACAATCCTACACCAATTTGGACCTTTCCGGTCGGGTGGCGGATTCCACAGGCGCCGCGATCGGCGGCGCGACCGTCACGGCGGTGTCTAGTCAGGGGGTGACGCGGTCAGCGACGACTGCTGCGGACGGCACCTTCCGCTTCGCCGCCGTTCCGGGCGGCGACTATTCCGTCACGGTTGCGGCCTCGGGCTTCGACACGGCTGACACGATTATCAATGTGGCGCCTGGCGCAGCCAATTTCGCGTTCACCCTTGCGCGCGCCGGCTCCGATGAAATCGTCGTCACCGCGGCGCGCGTGCGCGATTTCAACCGCACCGACACAGGCTCGGTGTTCAACGTCCAGGAACTCGCGTCGCAAATTCCGCTGGGCCGTACGATCAACTCCGCGGTCATGCTGACGCCGACGGTCAGCCTCGCTGACCCGACGATTGTCGCGAACGGCGTGCGCCGCAACCAATCCGGCGTGTCGCTTTCGGGCACGTCTGCCGCGGAAAGCGCGTATTACATCAACGGCATGAACGTGACCGATCTGCGCACGTTCCTGGGCTACGCCGATCTTCCGTTCGATTTCATCCAAACCATCGAAGTCAAAACCGGTGGCTATTCCGCGGAATTCGGTCGCGGCACGGGCGGCGTCGTCAACATTGTGACGCGCTCGGGTTCGAACGAATGGCACGGCGGCCTCAGCCTCAGCTACGCGCCCAACTCGTTGCGTGAGGATCGCGGTTTGGCGTACGCGCCGGGCGGAACTGGCAATGTGGGCCAGCTCACGTACAATCAATGGGCAGATGCCGAAAGCCAGGAAGGCACGGTGTGGGCGAGTGGCCCGATCATTCCGGATCACCTGTTCATTTTCGGGATCTATAACGCCCGCGAGTTCGACAATCGCGGCGCGCTCGGTTTTGCCGCGCCGAACTCGGCAAACGGCACCGTGACGGACACCACGGCCAATGATCCGCGCTACGGGTTGAAGATCGACTTCGTTCTCAACGAAGATCACCGCATCGAAGCGACCTATTTCAACGACGAAGAGACGACGGACTATCAGCCGTACAACGTCGCCGCGTCGACCATGCAGATCACGGGCCCGCTGCCGCGCCGCTGGCAGGATTCGGGCGGTGAGACGACAATCGTTCAGTACACGGGTTCGTTCACGGATTGGTTCACGCTGACGGCCCTCTACGGGAAAAACCGCTCAAGCTATCTCGACTACGGCCCCGCGGTCGATCTGCCCGGCATTCGTGACCAGGGCTTCGCGACGACGCTGGACGTCGGTCCGGGGCGCCAAGGCGGCCCATACAACCGTCTGCATGCCTATGACGAACGGACCAGCTACCGGATCAACGCGGACTTTTATTTCAACCTGCTCGGCGAACACCATGTGCGGGTCGGCGGCGATCGTGAAGATCTGTTTAGCTTGGCGAACCAAACCTACTCCGGTGGCGCGCTCTACAACGCGTTCGCCGACAACTCGACGAGCTGCACCGGCAATGCGAACGACCAAGGTTGTTTGCGTATTCGCACGTATGCGAGCACGGGCGCTTTCGACGCCACGCAGGACGCTTACTACATTCAAGACAGCTGGGACATCACGGACCGCTTGTCGATCCAGCTCGGCATTCGTCAAGACATCTATGACTACAAGAACCAACAGGGCGAGAGCTTCGTTAACATCGACGACCAGTACGCGCCGCGTCTGGGCTTCGAATGGCGTCCTTTCGCGGATGGCTTGACGCGGATCACGGGGTCGTTCGGCGACTATTATCTGCCGATCGCGACCAACACGTCGATCCGCGCGGCGTCCGGCGAACAGTTCTTCGACGCGTTCTACACCGCGACCCGCACGGGTCCGTGTCTTACGACTGCGTCCTGCTCGCCGCTCGTTCTTGATGCCAATGGCTACCCAGTCCTTGGCGGCGGCGGCACGCCGTACCGTGTGAGCTACCTCTCGCCTCCGGGCATCCCGGATACGCGCGGTGTGGTCGAACAGGAGCTCGAGCCGATGTACGAGCGTGAGTTCACGCTGGGCATCTCGCACGAGTTTGACGAAGGACTGCTCAACGGCTGGACGCTGGGTGTGACCTTCACGCACCGCAACCTCGAGAGCACGATCGAAGACACCGCGATCGGCGATGCATTGGATCGCTATTGCCAACGCACGAGCGCTTCAATTTGCTCTGGCTTCCTCGGCACGAGCTACGTGTCATACTATCCCTTCGTGCTCGTGAACCCTGGCGATGGCGCACGGGTCTTCGTCGATATGGAAGCGGACTCGCGCTTCCTTTCGCCGGGCGTTCCCAATCCCGCTTTCAACCCGGTCTACGTGGATTTGACGGCGGCGGATTTGGCGCTTCCGGAAGCCGAGCGGAAGTACGATGCGCTGACCTTCACGTTCGAACGTCCGTTCGACGGGCATTGGGGTCTGCAAGGCTCGTATACGCTGGGCCATTCGCAAGGAAACTACGAAGGCGCAGTCAAGTCCGATATCGGTCAGACCGACTCTTCGATCACGCAGGACTTCGACCACGCGGTGAACATGTTGGGCGCCTATGGCGATCTCCCGAACGATCACCGCCACACGTTGAAGCTTTACGGCACCTATGCGCCGTTTGAACGGTTTACGATCGGCGCCAACCTGGTGGTCCAATCCGGCCGTCCCTATGGTTGTATTGGTTACGGGCGACAGTTCGATCCGACCTACGCACCGTTCACCGGCACGCCAGGCGCGTGGGCTTGCCCGCAAGGTGCGACGACGACTGCCGTCGATCCCGCGCTCGTGCCGCAGCTCACAGCGCTCGGCTTGCCGACGCCGTATTTGCGGCGCGATAGCGTGCTCGTGGGCCGTGGCAATGCCGGTCGCACGGATTGGGTCGAGCAATTGGACTTGAACTTCGCCTATCGCTTCATTGGCGATGATGATGGCTCGGGCCATCAGCTGGTTGGGACGGTCGACATTTTCAACGTGTTCGATGGCGATGCGGTGACGCGCGTGGTCGAGCAGGGCGAAGTGTCTGCGGCATCGGCGGCGCAGACCGGCGTCGCCGCGCCGTTCTATGGCTTGCCGCGTACCTATCAGGCGCCGCGCTCGGTGCGCTTCGGTCTGCGCTACTCGTTCTGATCGAAAGCGCGAGACAGAAAATTGGCGGCGGACCGGAAGGTCCGCCGCCTTTTTTGTTCGCCCTTAAGATAGAGCACTCAGCGGCGATACGCGTCCCAGAACGGCTTCATCTGCTTTTCGTAGCGCTTCCAACCGCCAACGGCGCTTGCGTTCACGGGCGCGCGCACTTGCGCCATGCTCGCGGTGCGCACGGGCCGCTTCGAAAGGTGAAAATCCTTCACGCCTGGCTCGTTGCTCAGGCGGCAATGCTTCAGCACCCGCGAGATCCAGGCGTCCGGCTTCGCGACGAGCTCTTCATAGGGAACCGTCAGGATCGTGTCGCCTAACACCTTGGACCAGTGTGCGTGCAAGCGATCCTCCACGCGGAAGCGACGCCCGATGGCGGTTTGAGACCAACTCCACTGAATGCCTTCATTGAAGCGCGTGCGCAGGCACGACAGCGCAACATCGCCCGGGTCTCGCCGAATCCACAGGATGCTGGCGTTTGGGAGCATGTGGTTGAGCAATCCCACAAACGGCGAATGGGTCAGCGATTTATCGACGATCCGCCCGCCAGGTCCGTACTTGGATTCAAGCATTTTGAGGTATGAGGTTCCGAAATGCGTCCAAGGATCGCGCGCACCCCATGACCCCGCCATCACGGCGTTGATCTCGCGCGGCGTGTAGCCGTTCAGCGGCAACATGGCCGGCGAGGCGATGTTCAGTTCGCCGCCGTCCATAACGGCGCTGTGCGCCGCGAGAATTTCTTGCAGGAGAGTCGTGCCTGAGCGCGGCAGGCCGACGATGAAGATAGGCCGATCGCTCGTCGTGGTGCTGCGCGCCAAAGTTTTGGCGAACGTCTTGTCGTAGGTCTTCGTGAGTTCATCAGCGAAGCGATCATCGCCATCGCTGTCATAAGGGGCTTGCGCCGCGAAGATCGCCGCGCCGCGCGAGATCTGATCGAATGCGCCGCCATAGTCGCCGACGTCCTCAAGCATCTTGCCCAAGGCGAGGCGCATACCGGCCTCGCTGTCCGGACGGCCATTGCCGCCGCGCGCACATAGATCGCGCAGCCGCGCCAGATCGGGATCGGCGGCCGTGAACTTCTTCATGGTCGCGAGAACGATCCAGGCATCGCCCGTGTCGTCACGCTGGGCGAGAGCGCGGCGCATGCTCTCTACGGCGGCGTCGGCCTCGCCGAGATGCGCTTGGCAAAGACCGATGAGATAGTGGGCCGCCGGCATTTCCGGGTGCGTTGCTGCAACGCGGCGGGCGATCTCGAGCGCTCTTTGATCATCGCCGTGACGCGCGACTGCCGCGCCCCATTCGATTTGCAGAACGACGTTGTCCGGATCGCCTTGCGCTCGCCGCTCGGCCGCCGCGGCCGCAAGCTTGCCTTCACCCACGATCCCCGCAAGCCGCACGACTTGCGCCCAGGTCGCGCCCAGTGGCGGATTGGCGTCGATGATGGCGCGCAGGCGCTCGGCTGTCAGGTCGCGGTCGCGCGCTTCGAAGGCGGCGGCGGCGGCGCGCAGCATGTCTTTGGGATCGGTGCTCATACGCATTTGGTGGCGGAAACGCCGCCGCCCTTCAACCCGCCGCGCTGCTGGGGCGCATCGTCTCAGAGGCCAAACCTCAAAACCCGCCGCCAGCCTCCGCATCGCCCACCGCCCGTAGAGCGAACGCGTAGTCGGTGGCGATCTCGCGCAGGAAATCGAAGCGGCCGGAGGCGCCGCCATGGCCGGCTTCCATGTTGATCTTGAGGAGGCAGGGCCGCCCGCTCGTGCTCGCCGCGCGCAGCCGCGCGATCCATTTCGCCGGCTCCCAATAGGTCACGCGCGGATCGGAAAGCCCGCCGGTCGCCAGCACGGCAGGGTAGGGCTGGGCGGTGATATTGTCGTACGGCGAATAGGCGGCGATCTGATCGTAGGCGGCCGCGTCTTCGAGCGGATTGCCCCATTCGGGCCATTCCGGCGGCGTCAGCGGCAGGCTCGCATCGCTCATCGTGTTGAGCACATCGACAAACGGCACCGCGCCGATCACGCCCGCCCAGAGATCGGGGCGCAGATTGGCGATCGCGCCCATCAGCATGCCGCCGGCTGAACCGCCATAGGCCACGATGTTTCCCGCGCGCCCATAGCCGTGCGCGATCAGCTCTTCCGCGCAGGCGATGAAATCGGTGAACGTGTTTGGCTTCTTGTCCTTGCGGCCGTCGAGAAACCATTGATAGCCGCGCTCGGCGCCGCCGCGGATATGCGCAATCGCCCACACCCAGCCGCGATCGACCAGCGACAGCCGGCGGATCGAAAAATCCGCGTCCATCGATAGCCCGTAAGAGCCATAGCCGTAGAGCAGCAGCGGCGCCGATCCGTCGAGCCTGGTTCCACGCTTCATCAGCACGGTGATCGGCACGCGCGCGCCGTCCTTCGCGGTCGCGACCAGGCGGCGGCATTCATAGGCGCCGGCATCGTGGCCGGAGGGAATCTCCTGCGTCTTGCGCAGCACGCGCGTGCGCGCGGCCATGTCGTAGTCGAACCATTGCCGCGGCGTGGTCGGCGAATTGTAGACGTAGCGGAGCGTTGTCGTATCGAACTCGTAGCCCGTGCTCATTTCGAGCGTGTAGGCCTCTTCATCCTGCGCGATCGCATGTTCGCCGCCGGCGCCATCGCGGATCACGATGCGCGGCAGCGCGTCCACGCGTTCGAGCCGGACCAGGTAATCGCGCGTGGCGGAAACGCCGAGAACATAGCGGCCCGGTTCGTGCGGCAGAAAATCCTGCCAATGCGCGCGCGCGGTTTGATCGAGCGGGCATTGCGTGAGTTTGAAATCGACGGCGCCGTCCGCGTTGGTGCGCACGATCCAGCGCCCTTGCCAATGCGTTGGGCTATAGATCACGCCTTCCTGGCGCGGCGCGAACACGACGGGCGCCGCCGTCGGCGTTGCGGCGGGAATGACGAGCGTTTCGCTGGTTTCGTGATCGGCAGCGTTGATGAGCAGAAAGGCGCGGCTTTCGGTAAGGCCGACCGAGAGGAAGAAGCCTTCGTTCGGCTCCTCGTACACCACCACATCTTCACCGCCGCGCGCGGGCCGGCGCAGCACGCGGCGCGGGCGGCCGTGCTCGTCGCGGAAAATCCAGAACAGATAGCCGCCCGCGAAAGCGAAATCGCCGGTGGAAGAGGTGACGGGGTCGGGGAGATCGGCGCCGGTCGCCAAATCGCGTACGCGCACCTCGTAGAATTCGCTGCCCTGCGCATCGACGGCGTAGCCGAGCAGCGCATGCGTCTCGTCATGCTGCACATGGCCGACCTCGTAATAGTCGTGGCCCTTCGCTTGCGCGTCGACATCGAGCAGAAGCTGTTCGCTATCTGCGCCGGCGCCGCGCGGCTTGCGCACGTAACGCGGATGCTGCGCGCCGGTTTCAAAGCGCGAATAGTAATCCCATGCGCCATCGGGCGAAGGCACAGTGGAATCGTCTTCCTTGATGCGCCCGCGCATTTCTTCGAACATGCGCGCCTGCACCGCTTCGCTCGGCGCCAGCATCGCGCGCATATAGGCGTTCTCGGCATCGAGATGGGCGCGGATATCGGGCGCAAGCGCACTGGGATCGCGCATCACCGCCTGCCAATTGTCATCCTTCAGCCAATGATAGGGATCGACGCGCACGCGCCCTAGCTGCTCGATGCGAAACGGGCGCATTTCTGCGGCGGGCGGACGTAACGCATCGGTCATGCTGGATCGGGTCCCGTGAACTGGTCTGCTGTGTGGGCAAAGCGCTCCCACGGGTCAACATCGCCCGAGGGCGCCGCCCGCGCTGACACATTTCGCCGAACTTCTGAAGCATGTCTGAGACACACGGTCCTTAGCGTCCGCCGCTGCATTGCAGAAAGGACGTCCCAGTGCGCGCACCACGGATTTTGATCATCATCGGCGCGGGTTTCTTATCGGCATTGGGCGCGAGCGCACAAACGCCGCCGTCCGGCCCTCCGCGGGCGCATTTCGCCGATCTGGACGCCAATCACGACGGCGCCGTCACGCGCGCGGAATTCGACGCCGGCCAGGCCGCGCGCTTCGCGCGCATGGACGCCAATCATGACGGGCGCATCTCGGCCGAGGAACGCGCGGCGGCCTTTGGCGGCGCGCCGCAGGGCGGCCCGCCGCCCCAAGGCGGCCCTGGCCCGGACCGTGCGCGCGGCCCCTTCAACCCCGACGCCAACAATGACGGCGTGATCTCGCGTGCGGAGTTCGACGCCCAGTCCGCCGCCATGTTCGCGCATCTCGACGCCGACCATGATGGCCGCGTCACGCAGGCGGAGATCGACGCCGCCCGTCCGCACCGCGACTGATGCTCTCAAGCGCTTCCGGTTTGAACGGCTCTCTCTCTGTCATTCCGGCCGGAGCCGCGGGCGAGCGCGGCGTAGAGCCGGAACCTAGGGGGTGGCGGCGCGCGCGTCTTCCACTGGGTTCCGGGTCTCGCTTCGCGAGCCCGGAATGACAGAAATGGAGAGAAAAGTATCATTCAAACCGGAAGCGCGTTACGTCAGCCGCAGCAGCAGCGCCGTCGCGTCGTCGGATTTTTTCCAGCGCGGATGCTGCGCGCCGCCGGAATCGGCGCTTTCGATGGCGCGCAATTCCGCGCCCAGCGCATGCAAGCCCTTGTCCACCGCCGCCTGCACCAGGCCTGCTGCATCATAGACCGCGTAGCGATCTGTGAGCGCGGCGAAGCCATCGGTGGCCAAAAGGATGTGTGCGGGCCGCGTCAGCGCCGCCGCATGCGCGCGCGCATGATCGGCCGCGATCGGGTCTACGCCGAACACCCAATAGGAGCCCTCTGTGTTGTGCGTGGCGCGCTGCGCGCGCAGATGCGCCATCACATCGCCGCGCGCAAGCAGCGGGCCATCGCCGCCTTGCGCGAAGCGCGCCGCGTCCTGCGTCTCGCGATCGGCCGCCTTGGGCCGCCCGCCGAAGGCGAAGCTTGCGCCCGCCGCGTCGAGGCAGAAGCAACGGCTGTCGCCCAGTTCCAGCACGGCGATTCCGCCCGCATTCTCCTCCATCAGCACCATCGAGGCCGTCGGCAATTTCCAGCGCTCGGCGACATCGGGAAAGTCCGCGCGCGCATCCGCCGCCGCGGCCCGCATCAGCGCGCGCAGATCGCCCGTCGCGCCATGCAGGAACGCGTTGGCGCGCTGCGCGATCCACGCCGCATCGGATGCCGCCCCGCTCAAAGGCGCGTCGTGCAGATCGGTCGCGCCATCGATCATCCACGCGCGGGGCGCGCGCAGACCGCAGGCGTCGTCGTTCTGTTTGGCGCGGTCGCCGGCGAGCGACAGCTGCTCAACGAATGTCAGCAAGGCCGATCAGTCTTTGAAGACCATGGAGATCGTTTCCGCGATGCAGGCCGGCTTCTCTTCGCCCTCGATCTCGATCGTGCATTCGTTGATGAGCTGCAGGCCGCCGCTGCGCGGTTCGGCCGAGAGCAGCTTCTGGCGCAGCCGCACGCGCTTGCCGATGCGCACCATGTTGGTGAAGCGCACTTTGTTGGAGCCGTAATTGATGCCGCGCGTCACGCCATCGACGCGGAGCATGCCCTGGCTCAAGAACGGGATCAGCGAGAGCGTGAGATAGCCATGCGCGATCGGCCCGCCGAGTTCGCGCTTGGCGCGCTCAACGTCGACATGGATCCATTGATGATCGCCCGTGGCGTCGGCGAATTTGTTGACGCGGTCCTGCGTGATCTCCAGCCAATCGGAGACGCCCGTCTCCTTGCCGACCATCGTGTGAATGTCTGCGAACGTGACCATGATGCTTCCTCCGCTCAGCTCTGCGCCAGCTTAGCGCGCGCAGCGGGCCTGCGTCAGCACACGTTGCGGGGCGCTGCGCCGCATTGCCGCCTCGCCGCTGCGGAAACCGCGCGCGCGGCACACAGCCTCAGCCTCGGCGGCGCAGCTTGCGGCGCTGCAATGCGCGTTCGTGAGCACCAGCATTTGCGCTGGCGCCGGGGGCGCGGGCGGGGCGGGCGGCGCCTCGGGCGCGGGCGGCGGCGTCAGCGCGGCGATCTGGGCGTCGAGCTGCGCCACCTGCCGCTCCAGCCGATAGATGCGGCAGCGCGGCCTGTCATAGCGGCAATGGGGATGGATCGTTTCGATGGCGCGCGCCGTAGGCTCGGCCTGAACCGGCGCCGGCGTCCAAAGCAGAACCGCAAAAGCCAGGAGGAGCAGCGTGCGCATCACAGCAAGTCCTTGATCTTCTTCAGAGACTTTTCGCGACCTTAGCGCCGATTGCCCGCCGGGGCGAGCGCCTTTAAGAGCCCCGCATGAACCGCTCTCCCACGGATTCGGGCGACCGGGCGTTGGCCCAAGAATTCGGTCTCTCCGGTGAAGAATACGATCTGATCGTCCAGAAGCTCGGGCGCGTCCCCAATGTGACGGAGCTGGGCATTTTCTCGGTGATGTGGAGCGAGCACTGCTCCTACAAATCGAGCCGGGTCCACCTCGCCAAATTCCCCACCAAGGCGCCGCACGTGATCTACGGGCCGGGGGAGAACGCTGGGGCCATCGATATCGGGGACGGCTTGGCGGCGATCTTCAAGATGGAGAGCCACAACCACCCGTCCTACATCGAGCCCTTCCAGGGCGCGGCCACCGGCGTGGGCGGCATCCTGCGCGACGTGTTCACGATGGGCGCGCGCCCCGTCGCGCTGATGAATGCGCTGCGCTTCGGCGATCCGGCGCATCCCAAGACCAAGAGCCTGGTCGATGGCGTGGTGCGCGGCATTTCATTCTACGGCAATTGCGTCGGCGTGCCGACCGTGGGCGGCGAGACCAATTTCCACGCCCGCTATAACGGCAACATCCTGGTCAACGTGTTCTGCCTCGGTATCGCGCGGAAGGACCGCATCTTTACGAGTGCGGCCAAGGGCGCGGGCAATCCCGTCGTCTATGTCGGCGCCAAGACCGGGCGCGACGGCATTCACGGCGCCACGATGGCGAGCGCGGAATTTTCCGATGAGGTCGAAGCCCAGCGCCCGACCGTACAAGTCGGCGATCCGTTCCTCGAAAAGCTGCTGATCGAAGCCTGCCTCGAATTGATGGAGAGCGATGCGATCATCGGCATTCAGGATATGGGCGCGGCCGGCCTCACATCCTCCGCCGTCGAAATGGCGTCGAAGGGCGGGGCGGGCATCGAACTCGATCTCGATGCCGTGCCCGCGCGCGAAGAGGGCATGACGCCGTACGATTTCATGCTCTCCGAAAGCCAAGAGCGCATGCTGATGACGCTGAAGCCCGGCCGCGAAGCCGAGGCCAAGCGCATCTTCGAGAAATGGGGCCTCGACGCCGCCGTCATCGGCAAGACGACGGACACCGGCCGCCTGGTGCTGCGCTGGCATGGCGATGTGGTGTGCGACGTCGATCTCGGCCCGCTGGCCGATGAAGCCCCGAAATATGAGCGGCCGTTTGTGCTGCCGCCTCGTACCGCCGGCTTCCAGCCGGCAGAGCAAGGCCGCCTGGAAGGCGGCGGTACGGCGTTTGCGCCAGCCCTCAAAGCCCTCATCGCTTCCCCCGACATCGCCTCCAAGCGCTGGATCTGGGAGCAATATGATCGCCACGTGATGAACGACACGCTGGCCGAGAGCGGCGCCGATGCGGCGGTGGTGCGCATTCACGGCTCGACGCGCGCGCTGGCGATGACGTGCGATGTGACGCCGCGCTATGTCGAGGCCGATCCCTATGAAGGCGGCAAGCAGGCGGTCGCGGAAGCGTGGCGCAATCTTTCGGCCGTCGGCGCCAAGCCGCTCGCCGTCACCGACAATCTCAATTTCGGCAATCCGCAAAAGCCCGAGATCATGGGCCAGATCGTCGCCGCGATCGAAGGCATGGCCGAAGCCTGCCGCGCACTCGATTTCCCCGTCATCAGCGGCAATGTCTCGCTCTACAACGAGACCGACGGCCAAGCGATTTTGCCGACGCCCGCGATCGGCGGCGTGGGCTTGATCGATGATCTTACGCGCCGCGCCAATGTCGATCGCATGAAGGCCGGTGATTTCGTGATCCTGATCGGCGAGACGCGCGGCCATCTCGCGCAATCGCTCGCCGCGCGCGTGCTCGAGGGCGAAGAGAAGGGCCCGCCGCCGCCGGTCGATCTCGCGCTCGAAAAGAAGAACGGCGATTTCGTGCGGGCGCTGATCGCCGATGGCGTGGTCGCGGCCGCGCACGATCTTGCCGATGGCGGCCTCGCCTGCGCGCTCGCGGAGATGGCTTTGGCCTCGAATGTCGGCGTCAGCTTCGGCTTGCCGCCGGAAGCGCAGGAGGGCGCGTTTTTGTTCGGCGAGGACCAGGCGCGCTATCTGATCGCCGTTCCCCAGGCCAAGGCGGGGGAGGTGTCCCTGCGCGCCAAGGCGGCCGGCGTTGCGACCTTCATCCTCGGCGAAGCGGGCGGGGCCGCGCTTACGCTGGTCAAGGACAAGCGCGCCAAGCTCGAAACCGTCCCCCTCCCAGAGCTCCGCGCCCTCACCGAAGCCTGGCTCCCGTCCTATATGGGAAGCTGACGCGCTGGTTTGCTCCCCCGCTTGCGGGGGAGCTTAAGGACCTTCGATGGCCAAATTCGACTACGATCTTTTCGTCATCGGCGCCGGCTCGGGCGGCGTGCGGGCGGCGCGGCTGGCGGGGCAGACGGGCGCGCGCGTCGGCATCGCGGAGGAGTACCGCATCGGCGGCACCTGCGTGATCCGCGGCTGCATCCCGAAAAAGCTGCTCGTCTACGCCTCCGAGTTTTCGCAGGATTTCAAGGACGCGAAGGGCTTCGGCTGGACCGTCGAATGGGCGTCCTTCGATTGGCCGACCTTGCGCGCCAATGTGCAGGACGAGGTGACGCGCCTGTCCGGCATTTACGAAGCCAATATGGAGAAGGCGAAGGTCGAAATCTTTGAAGACCGCGCCGTGCTCGCCGGCCCCAATGCGGTGAAGCTCGCGCGTCAGGAAGCGCCGTTCACGGCCGAGCGCATCGTCGTGGCGACCGGCGGGCGCGCCTCGCGGCCGACCGGGCTCAAGGGCGAAGAGCTCGCCATCACCTCGAACGAAGCGTTTCTGCTGGAAAAGCTGCCGGCCTCGATCGTGATCGCCGGCGGCGGCTACATCGCGGTCGAATTCGCCACCATCTTTTCCGGCCTCGGCGTCGAGACCACGATCGTCTATCGCGGCGATAAAATCCTGCGCGGCTTCGACGAAGACATCCGCGATCATGTCCAAGCCGAACTGAGGCGCACGGGCGTACGCATCATCACCGACGCGACGTTCACGGAGCTCGCGCCGGCCGGTGAGATGAAGCTGGCGACGCTCTCGACCGGCGCGCAGCTCGAAGCCGAGCAGATCATGTTCGCGATCGGGCGTGAGCCCAATACCGAAGGCCTCGGCCTGCGCGAAGCGGGCGTCAAGCTTACGGCGCGCGGCGCGATTTCCGTCGATGACTATTCACGGTCATCGACGCCCTCGATCTTCGCGCTGGGCGATGTGACCGACCGCGTCAATCTCACGCCCGTCGCCATCCGCGAAGCCGTCGCCTTCGCCGAAACCGAATTCCACAACCGCCCGACCGCGTTCGATCACGCCGACATCCCGACAGCGGTGTTCTGCCGGCCCCATGTCGGCGCCGTCGGCTGCAATGAAACGCAGGCCCGCGCCGCGTTCGGCGAGATCGATATCTACAAAACCAATTTCCGGCCGATGAAGAACATTCTCGCGCGCAATGATGAGCGCACGCTGATGAAGCTCATCGTCAAGCGGGCCGATCAAAAGGTCGTCGGCGTCCATATCGCCGGTCCCGAAGGGCCGGAACTGGCGCAGATGGCCGCCATCGCCGTCAAAGCCGGGCTCACCAAAGCGCAATGGGATGCAACATGCGCGTTGCATCCCACCGCCGCCGAAGAGCTCGTGCTGATGCGCGAGCCCCAACGCTAAAGCATGTCCCCCTCCCCGTGAGGGGAGGGGGTTAGCTATCAACTGCGCCCCGGCCCGCGCGGGCCGCCCTGCAGATCATAGCCATCCCGGTCGCGCCGCTCGTCGCGGTTGTCGCGTTGATAGGGCGCGTCATCGCCGCGCCAGCCATCGCGGCGCCAATCGTCGCGGCCCCAGGCGTCGGCGCGCAGACGCGGCGGGAACGGCGCGAAAATGCGATCGACGCGATACTCCGAATGGCCGCGATAGACGTTCACGAGGCAGCCGCGCGGATTGCAGCGGTCGGTGTACTGATAGGTGAAGCCCGGCCGGAAATAATAGGGCGCGGCGGTGAACGCGTAGAACAGCCGGTCGTCGCGCTGGAGGTTCATTGCGCCGCGCTGCGTGACGATGGTGAGGCTGGGGCGGGAGCGGCGCCAATCCGGGCCGCCGCGAACATCGCCGCGCGGGCCGTCGCGGTAGCCGTCATCATGATAGGACGGGCCGGGCGGCGGGCCGCGAAAATCCTGCGCCGAAGCAGGCAGCGCCGCCAAGGTCGATGCGCCGAGCAGGGCCGCGGTCAAGAGCGCCTTCATTTTCATCACTTTAGCTCCCGGTGGGACGTTCGTCCTCGTCGCGGGGAGATGTGCCAGGATGCGTCTGAACCATGACTGAGTGTGTGCAGAGCTTTCCCTTCAGCTGGCGCGCGCCCTAAAATTAACCGAAAACTTACGCTGAGGATTCACCGTCCCGCGCTTTCCGCAGGATGCGATATTCGGGGGAGAACCCATGCCCGCGCGGCTCGTCTCGGTGATCAACATGAAAGGGGGCGTCGGCAAATCGACGACCTCGGTGTCGTTGGCGGAAACGCTCGCCGTGCATCAGCGCCGCCGCGTTCTGCTGATCGATCTCGATCCGCAGACCAATTGCTCGATCATGATCGCAGGCCCCGAGAAATGGGCCGATCTGCGCGACGCCGAGCGCACGCTCGATTTCTATTTCGAAGCCTATGTGGCGCAGGAAAAGCCAAAGCCTTTCCGCTCGCTGATCGAGACCAAGGTCACCGATCTCAAAGGCTCGCCCGATGTGTCGTTGATCGCCGCCGCGCCGGAATTCCGCATCGTCGAACGCGACATGATCGAGAGCTTCGTCAATCGCGGCTACAAGATCGACAACATCCAGCGCTGGATTTGCGAGCGCTTCGCCAACGGGCTCAAGAACATCGTCAACGAATACGATGTCATCCTGATCGATTGCCCGCCCGGCATTTCGCTGTTCGCCGAAGCGGCCCTCATCGCCGCCGACGCGATCCTGGTGCCGACGATTCCGGATTATGTCTCGCGCCTCGGCCTCATCACGTTCCGCAAGCGCGCCCTCAGGCTCATCAATGAACGCCGCGGCGGGCCGTCGCAGCTCTACGTGCTGGCTACGAAGTATGACGAGGATATGAGCCTGCACCGGTCTGAAGCCGGCGTGCTCAAGGAAAATCTCGGCGCGGCCATGTTCGATGTGCGCATTCCCCAGCACGTCGATATCGCGCGCGCCGCCGAATGGAGTGATCGGCCGCGCACGTTCGAGCAGAAATACGGGGATATGTCGCCGATCATCAAAAAGCTCGGCGAGGAATTCATCGCCAAGCTCGAGGCGGGGCCCGTGCTGTGAGCGTCGCGCGCACGCTTCTGCGCTTAGCGCGCGAGGTGCGGCGCGAAGCCAAGCGCAATCCCGAATTCGCCGCGCGGCTCGACGCCGTGTTTCAAGCGCATGAATCTCAGCGCGAACTGCCGGATGCGCTGATCGAAGAGGTCAAGCGCGGCGATGACGTCGTCGAGACGGAATCCGAAGCGCCGCCGCCGCCCGATCTCAATCCGGTGGGCCTGTTCGCGCGCGAAGGCGCCGATGGGCTGAAGGCAGCTCTGATCGACAACGCGCTCGATGCAGAGGCGCTGCGCGCGCTCATCCTTGAACACAATCTCGATCCCGGCGGCGAAGCCGAGGATTTGGACCGCGCCGCCCTCGTCGCCCACATCGTCGCCACCGCCGAACGGCGGGTCCAGCGCGACCGGAAGATGTTCGACTATTAGGGGCGCTAGCCGACCGGTTCGATCAGCGCATCGCGTAGTGGCGCGATCCATGTGTTCGCCGACAGATCCCAGATCGGAAACGCGCCGGCGAAATCCCAGGCGCACCAGCTGGCGCCTTCGCTCTCGAATGCGGTGCGTACCTCGCGCGTCCACAGCGCACGCTGCGCGACCGGCACGGCGGCGTTGACGCCGAACTCGCCCAATTGCAGCGGCAGTTGCAGGGCGCGGGCCCAATCGGCCGCCTGCTTGGCGTGCGCGCGCACCGCGGCGATGTCGGCATCGGTTCCCCAGGGCCGCCCGAAGCGCGGGGCTTCGGCGCCGAGAAAGCTGGCGTTCTCATGCGTGAACGCGTGCGGCTCATAATAGTGCACGGTGATGGCGGCGTTCGGCGTATCGGGCGGCGACCAGGCGCTGAGCCCGTCGATCGAATTCCAGTTCGGCCCGCCGAACACGATGAGGCGGTGCGGATGGATCGCGCGGATCACGCGCGCGGCCTCGCCCTGGAGATCGGTCAGCGTCGCGCCAGTCCAGGCCGGCCCGTTGGGTTCGTTGAGCAGTTCGAAGATGACGCCCGGCGGGGCGCCCGCGAACGCCTCCGCGATCTGGCGCCAGATCGCCAGGAAGCGCGCCCGCTCGGTCCGCGGATCGGCGTTGAGCGCTTCATAATGATGGACGTCGATCTGGATTTTGAGTCCAAGCGCCAGCGCATAGGCCGCGATCGCCGAGACCCGCGACAAGAGGGCGGGCGCGATCCGATGCGGCCGCGTCGCTTCGGTCTGCAAATCCCAGCGCACCGGCAGGCGCACGCCATCGAACCCCGCGCTCTTGATGGCCGCCAGATGCTCGGGCGCGACCGTATAGCCCCATTCGCCCTCGCGGGGCGCTTCGAGCGCATTGCCGAGGTTGACGCCGCGTCGCATCGGGAAGACGGGCAGGGGCGCCTGCGCCGCTTGGGTGCGGCCGCACGCGGCCAAGGGAGCAGCAAGAGCCGCCACGGAGGCGAGAAAGGCGCGCCGATTCACGCGAGAAGCGTACGCCAGCTTTCTCACCGCCGCGTTGCCGCCCGTCACGCCCCAGGGAACGAACCGACCATTTGCGCAAGTTTCAGGCGCGCTTTACGACCGTTTCCGCTCGGAGGGGCTGAATGTTCGGGAAAATTCTGATCGCCAACCGCGGAGAGATCGCGGTGCGCATCATCAAGACGGCGCGCCGGCTCGGCATCAAAACGGTGGTGGTCTATTCGGAGGCCGACCGGGATTCGATGGCCGTCGACATGGCCGACGAGACGGTCTTCATCGGCCCCCCGCCCGCGGCCCAATCCTATCTCGACGCCGACAAGATCATCGCCGCCGCCCGCCAGACCGGCGCGGAGGCCATCCATCCGGGCTTCGGCTTCCTGTCGGAAAAGGCCGAATTTGCCGAGCGCTGCGCCAAAGAGAAGATCGTCTTCATCGGCCCGAACCCGCACGCCATCCATGCCATGGGCGACAAGATCGAATCCAAGAAGACGGCGGCCGGCGCCAATGTCTCCTGCGTGCCCGGCTTCATCGGCGAGATCGAAGGCGTCGATCACGCAATCCAGATATCCGAGGAGATCGGCTATCCGGTGATGATCAAGGCGTCCGCCGGCGGCGGGGGCAAGGGCATTCGGGTCGCGGAAAACAAGAAGGACGTGCAGGAGGGCTTTCCCGCCGTGCGCGCCGAGGCCAAGGCCTCGTTCGGCGATGACCGCATCTTCATCGAGAAATTCGTCACCGCGCCGCGCCATATCGAAATTCAGGTGCTCGGCGATAAGCACGGCAATGTCGTCTATCTGTTCGAGCGCGAATGCTCGATCCAGCGCCGCAATCAGAAGGTCATCGAGGAGGCGCCGTCGCCGCTGCTCGATGAAAAGACGCGCGCGGCGATGGGCGAGCAGGCCGTCGCGCTCGCCAAGGCCGTCGGCTATGACAGCGCCGGCACCGTCGAGTTCGTGGCCTCCGGCGCCGATAAGAGCTTCTACTTTCTCGAAATGAACACGCGGCTCCAGGTCGAGCATCCTGTGACGGAGGCGATCACAGGGCTCGATCTGGTCGAGCAGATGATCCGCGTCGCCGGCGGAGAAAAGCTGGCGTTCAAGCAGAAGGATTTGAAAATCAAAGGCTGGGCCATCGAGAGCCGCATCTACGCCGAGGATCCTTATCGCAATTTCCTGCCCTCGATCGGTCGGCTGCGCACCTATCGTCCGCCGCAAGAGGGCAAGGACGGCGCCATCAGCGTGCGCAATGACGCCGGCGTGCGCGAAGGCGATGAAATCTCGATGTTCTACGATCCGATGATCGCCAAGCTGGTCACCCACGGGCCCGATCGTCTCGCCGCCATCGATGCGCAAGCGCGCGCGCTCGATGATTTTCTGATCGAAGGCATTCAGGACAACATCCCGTTCCTCGGCGCGGTGATGGAAGAAAAGCGCTTCCGCTCCGGGAACATCACCACCGCCTATATCAAAGACGAATTCCCCGACGGCTTTCAGGGCGCGACGCCCACGCCGGCGCAAGCCGATCTGCTGAACGCGTGCGCCGCCTATGCGCATGCGCTGATGTCGGCCCGCGCGGCGCACATCAGTGGCCGTTTGAACGGCATTGGCGGCAAAGCGCGGCGCGATTGGGTCGTGATCCGCAATGGCGATTCAGTTCCGGTCGAGGTCGATCTTGAACCGGGCGGGGCGCGTTTGGTGCTCGCCGGCAAGGCGCACACGCTCAAAACCGATTGGGGGCCGGGCGATAAGGTCGTGTCCGGCTCTTATGACGGCGCGCCGTTCTCGGTGAAGCTGCGCGAGCAATCGGAAGGCTATGTGCTGCGGCTGCGCGGCGTTGCCCAGCGCCTCATCGTGGCGAGCCCGCGCGGCGCGGAGCTGCATAAGAAAATTCCGCCCAAGCCGAAGGCCGACACCTCCAAACTCATCATGTCGCCCATGCCGGGCCTCGTCGTGTCGATCGACGTCGCCGAAGGCCAGGAGGTGAAGGCCGGCGAGGGCGTCGCCATCGTCGAAGCCATGAAGATGCAGAACATCATCCGCGCCGAGCGTGACGGCGTGGTCAGCAAAGTGCATGTCGCCGCGGGCGCCAGCGTCGCGGCGGATGAAGTGATGCTGGAGCTGGCGTGAGTATGAAGCTCGCAGAGGCGCTGCGGGCGCGCCGTTCGATCCGCGCGTTCAAGCCCGATGCGGTGCCGCGCGCGCTGGTGGAAGAGCTGCTGCGCGAGGCCTCGCTGGCGCCGTCCGGCACCAACATCCAGCCGTGGAAAGTGCATGTGGTCGCGGGCGAAACGCGCAGACGCCTTGAAGCCGAAGTGCTGGCTCATCGCGAAACCCAGCCGCCGGATCACGCCGCCGAGTTCCCGCGCGCCAGCAAACGCAAGGAGCCCTACGTCTCGCGCATGCGCACGCTGGGCAAGGACATGTATGGCCTCATCGGCATTCCAAAGGGCGATCAGGCCGCGAACTGGCGCCAATGGGGCCGCAATTATCAATTCTTCGATGCGCCCGTGGGCCTCATCTTCACCGTCGACAAAGAGCTCGATGCGATGAGTTTCCTGGACATCGGCATGTTCATGCAGACCTTCATGCTCGCCGCCAAAGCGCGGGGGCTCGATACCTGCGCGCAGGGCGCGTGGAACAATTTTTGGACCGTGACGCGCCGCGTGCTGGAGATTCCGGAGAGCGAATACATCGTGGCCGGCATGTCGCTCGGCTACGCCGATCCGGCCGCGCCCGTGAACACGCTGGTCTCGGCGCGCGAACCCGTTGAAAGCTTCGCGACCTTTCACGGCTTCGAGGACTGAGCCCTTCATGCAGGCGCTGATCGCGCTCTTCACGCCGTTCGGCCGCATCGGGTCGCGGCTTTACTGGACGCTGACGATCGCGCTTTCGCTGATCGCGGCAGGCGTGACGCTGCTGCTCGGCCAGGATGCGCCGGCCCAACTCGTCGCGGCGGCGGTGACGCTGGCGCCCGGGCCGAGCTTCTTCGTCGGCTGCCGTTTCGCGCAAACACAGGCGTTGCAATGCGGGCTGTGGGGGCCGCTGCAATCGGTTGTGCTCTGGGCCGGGTTTTTCTGGGTCGGCTTCAGCCTCGCCGCCAGCCGTCTGCACGATGCCCGGATCGCGCGCTGGCGCCTGGCGCTGGCCTATGTCGTGCTGTTCCTGCTGCAGATGGCGGCGACGGCGGGGCTCACCTATGCGAGCGCGGCGGGCTTTCTTTCGATCGAGGAATTCGCCATCGCCACGGTGATCGCGCTCGGCCTCTTCTGGCTCGGCCACCTCTTCATCCGCGTTTGGCCGGGCCTGGCGCGGCCGTCCGGGCCGAAGATCGTTCCAATCGATTAGAGCAGCGGCGCGGCGGGCGCGGTTGCGCCGAAGCGCGCTTCGAACGCGGCTTTGAGCGCAGCGTCCGCCTCATCCATCGTCACCGGCAGGCCGAGGTCGACGAGGCTCGTCACGCCGTGCTCGCGGATCCCACAGGGCACGATGCCGGCATAATGCGTGAGGTCCGGCTCCACGTTGAGCGCGATCCCGTGATAGCTGACCCAGCGCCTTATCTTCACGCCGAGCGCCGCGATCTTGTCTTCGCGCGCCCAGCCGGGACCTTTGCGCGCGACCCAGACGCCGACGCGCCCGTCGCGCCGTTCGCCGACGACGTTGAACGCCGCGAGCGCCTCGATCAGCCATTTCTCGAGATCGCAGACGAAAGCGCGCACATCGCTTCCGCGCGCCTTGAGATCGAGCATCACATAAGCCACGCGCTGGCCTGGCCCGTGATAGGTGAATTGGCCGCCGCGATTGGTGCGATGCACGGGAAAGCGCGGATCGAGCAAATCGCCGTCCTTCGCGCTGACGCCGCCGGTGTAGAGCGGGGGATGTTCCACCAGCCAAATCAGCTCGCCTGCCGCCCCGTCGCGGATCGCGGCGGCGCGCGCCTCCATGGCCGCAACCGCCGGTTCGTAAGGCGTCAGCCCGCGCGACACAGCCCAGCCGATCATGCGTTCACAGCCTCTCAATCCTTTCGGCGTCAGCTTCGCGCCATAGATGGGGAATCGGGTTGTCCGACAAAAGCCAAGTCCAGCGCGTTGAAATCGAACTCGCCGTGGTTCTGGGCCGCGCCCAGATGCCGATGCAGCAGCTTCTGCGCATGGGCCGCGGGGCGGTGATTCCCCTCGACACCGGCGAAAACGACCAGCTCTGGATCCTGGCCAACAACCATCCCATCGCCCGCGGCGAGATCACGATTGAGGGTGAGCGGCTTTGCATCACCGTGACTGATCCCGCTGATGTGCATGAGTTTTTTGCCCGGAAATAGCCAGGTGATAGGCCGAAAAGCCTAATCTGAACGCATCCTTTCAATCCGTTCATGTTCGCTTCAGGCGGGCGCCACGAATATCTGTGGCGGCGAGCGGGCGTGACAGCTAATCCCCTTCGCCGGGGCGCCTCGATGGGCGGGGTTCCCAGTTTTGCGCAGCAGCCAGTGGAGGGGCGGCGGCGCCCTTTTTGGAGGGTTGGGATGAAATCCATGCTTCGTACAATGGCTGCGGTCGCGGTCCTGGCTTTGGCCGGGGCGACGGCGGCTTCTGCGCAAAACTACAGCGCGAACCCGACCTACGGGTCCACGCAGCTGACCTCGGGCTTCACCCCCGATCCGCTGACGATCAATCTGCAATCGGGCGGTTCGATCGATTCCGCGCAAAGCATTGGCGGCGCCTGCACCGGCTTCATCGCCAACGCGCCGGACTACCGCGTGAACTATCGCGCCGGCAATTATCCGCTGATCATCTCGGTCGCGTCGAGCGCGGACACCACGCTCGTCATCAACGGCCCTGACGGCCAATGGTATTGCGACGATGACGGCGGCAATCAGGGCATGAACCCGGCCGTGCGCTTCAACAATCCGGCCTCCGGCCAGTACGACATCTGGGTCGGCACTTACGGCTCGGGCAGCCTCAACAGCGCGACGCTGACGATCTCGGAAGTGATGAGTCAGTAAGCGATCTTGTGGAGGGCGCGTTTCGGGCGCACAGCCTGAAGCGCGCCGCCACGACAAGGGGGAAGACATGATCCGCATTACACACGCCGCGCTTGCGGTCGCGATGACGCTTGCGCTCAGCGCGAGCCCGGCTTTCGCGCAATCCTTGCGCACCAGCGCGTCCGGAACGTTCGGCACGGTGCGCCTCAACACTGGCTTCGAGCCCGATCCGCATGACGTCACGGTGCAGGCCGGCGGTCCGATCGACGCTGCCAATGGGACGGGCGAAGGCTGCGTCGGCATGATCGCGGCGCGCCCGACGGTCACCTTGCGCTATCGCGCCGGCCAATTGCCGCTCTACATCTCGTCGGAATCCGGCGATGACGGCACGCTCGTCGTGCGCGATCCGAGCGGGCATTGGGTGTGCGACGACGACAGCGGCGGCAATCTCAATCCGAGCCTGCGCATCGAAAGCCCGGCCTCCGGCCGTTATCAAATCTGGGTCGGCCGTTTCGGCACGGAAAACGGCACGGCGGAAGCAATTCTGCACATTTCGGAAATCCACGGCCTCGCCGATGCGACCACGCAGGGCGCGCCCGATACGAGCCTCGATCCCGCCTATGGCGTGCTCGATCTGCACACGGGCTTCACGCCGGATCCGGCCACGGTCGCGATCCAAGCGGGCGGCGGTTATGACGCCAGCGGCCTGCAGGCGCCGGGCTGCGTCGGCTTCATCGCGCAAGCGCCGGATTATCGCGTGAACTATCAGTCCGGCGCGCTGCCGCTGATCTTCTCGGTGGCCTCGGATGCTGACACGACGCTGGTCGTGAACACGCCGGATGGCCAATGGCATTGCGATGACGACAGCGGCGAGCAGGGCATGAATCCCTCGATCCGCTTCGACCAGCCGCAATCGGGCCAATACGACATCTGGGTCGGCACGTATGAAGCCGGCGATCTCAAGGACTCGGTCCTGAACATTTCCGAAGTCACCAGCCAATAAGGCGTGCGCCTTCGATCCTGCGAAAGGCCGGCGTGAAAGCGCCGGCCTTTTTGCTGTCAGGACCAGGCGGGCTCGGTGAGTTCTTCGCGAAACGCGAAGCGCTTAAGATGGTCGAACAGCACGCGCTGCAGGCGGAGAAGCGTATCGCCGTCCGGCGCGGTGATGGTGACGTCCAAACTGTCGGGCGCGGCCTCCAGCAGGCACGAGGCGTCCGTGCTGAAGGGCACGCGGCCGACTAGCGGCGTGAACGTCACGTCCAGCCGATGGCTCCAATGCTTGCACAGCTGTTGGAGATAGCGGCTGGCGTTGGCGGTGGGGATCTGCGCGCGGCTCTCCATGCTCAGCTCCGTTCGATCGCCGCGGCCGCGCCATCGATCGCCGCGCACATGGAATCGACCTGTTCCTGCGTCAGCGGGCCCTGCATCGTTCTGAGGCGGATGGCGGTCTTCAGGTTTTCGAGCGCGCGGCGCAGGCGGAACATGTGGGCGCGGTCGCCGCCGACGCCATCGGCCCGCGCGAAGGCGGCGTCCACGGCGGCGGCTTGGGTCTTGAGATGTTCGAGACCGGCTTCGGTGGCGGCGTAGCGCTTCTTGCCGTCTTCTTCGGCCTCGATGCGGGCGAGCCCGGTTTCTTCGAGATAGGTCAGGGTCGGGTAGATGACGCCGGGGCTGGGGCTGTAGGCGCCGCCGAGGGCCTCCTCGATCGCCTTCATCACCTCGTAGCCGTGGCGTGGCTTCTCGGCGATCAGCTTGAGGATGACCAGGCGCAGATCGCCCTGCTCGAACACGCGGCCGCGCATGCGCGGCCCGCCATGGCGGCCCTCCCGGCCCCAATGGCCCTTGTGACGGTGGAAATGACGGTGCATCGGATGTCCTTTCTGTAATAAGTCCGATATATCGGAATTACAGATATATCGGACTTGCGCTTGGCGCAAGGGGCGCCGTCATTCCTCCCCCTGCAAGGGGGAGGTCAGGAGGGGGTGAGCCGCACGCCCCGCCCGTCCAGTTTGTGACTCACCCCCTCCCAGCCTCCCCCTTGCAGGGGGAGGAGAGGGCCGCGCCGGGTCCCGCTGCGCGCCGCTTTAGAGGAAATCGGGCGGCGCGGGCGTTCTGCTGGCGGGCAGGCGGGCTTACCTGCGACCCATCAAGGGAGGCGAACATGACCAAGACAGCCATCGTCACCGGCGTCGGCGCGGAAGAGGGCGTGGGGGCGGCGGTGAGCCGGCGCTTCGCGCGCGAGGGCTATCACGTGATCGTCGCGGGGCGGACGCCGGCGAAGATCGATCTCACGGTCGCGACTATCAAGGCGCGCGGCGGCAGCGCGGAATCCTACGCGCTCGACCTCACCAAGGAAGATCAGGTGATCGCGCTGTTCGATCACGCGTTCGCGCCGCGCGAGGGCTTCGATCTGCCGGACGTCGTCGTGTTCAACGCGGGCGACAATCGCATGATCCCGTTCCGCGATGTCGATGCGGCCTTGTTCGAAGCGTTCTGGCGCGTCGGCTGTTTCGCCGGCTTCCTGGTCGGGCGCGAAGCGGCGCGGCGGCTTGTGCCGCTTGGGCGCGGCACGGTGCTGTTCACGGGCGCCTCTGGGTCGCTGCGCGGCAAGGGCGGCTTTGCGCAATTCGCGGCGGCGAAGGCGGGCCTGCGCATGATCTCACAAAGCATGGCGCGCGAGTTCGGCCCGCAAGGCATTCACGTCGCCCATGTCGTGATCGATGGCGGCATCGACGGCGCGCGGCTCAACACGGCCGTACCAGCCTTGCGCGAACAGCGTGGCGAGAACGGCATGCTCAACGTTGATGCGATCGCGGAAACCTATTGGCAAACCCACGCGCAGCATCCCTCGGCGTGGAGCCAAGAGGTGGAGCTCCGGCCGTTCAAGGAGCCGTTTTGAACTGCGCGCGTCACTGAAGAGAGTTGGCAGTCATTCCGGCCGGAGCCGCGCGGCGGCGTGGCGCAGAGCCGGAACCCAGGGGATCGAAAGGTGATGCGCCGGCCCCTGGGTTCCGGGTTCGTCGCTGCGCGACGCCCCAGAATGACTGACGTTGTTTCTCAATCTGGAAAACGCATTAGCCCTCGACCTCGAACGTCAGCCCCGCGCGTGACGGCAGCCGTGCGATCAATTGCGGGCCCATCGCGGCGGCGGGCGACCAGCAGCCGCCCGGCGTTTGCGATTTCGGAACATCGCGCACCAGGCATACGCCCGCTTCGCCGAGAATTTTCGAGGTCGAGCCGTAGCCTGGGTCCATGTCGCCTTTGACGGCGCAGCGGAAGGTGCGGCCATCGGCATATTCGGCGATGTAGAGCAGATCGTAGAAGCCGGCCTCACGCTCTGCTTTCGAGGGGCCTTCGCCGGGCTTCGGCAGATCGCCGCCCATGTCGAAGCCCGGTCCGGGCGGGGCGTCGGGGCCGGCGATCATCATCATCTCGTCGTATTGGAAATCTTTGCCCCAACGATGGGCGAGCAGAAAATTCGTGCGGTGCACGGCCTTGGTGTTGATGCCCGCCATCATGAAGGGCGCGACCCAGGAGCCGGTGACTTTGTCTTCATACGTGGCGTTGAGATCGGGCTGGGCTGGGCCTTCAAAGCCGGGCGTGAGCGCAAACGGGTTCATCAGCACCTGCACGATGCTGGGATCCTTCTGCGCGGCGGCTTGCGTGGCCATGCCGCTCGCCAGCGTGCCGCCCGAGAGCCCGCCGCGCATCGCCCGCACGCGGCCGCGCACGCGCGGCGCATAGGCGCCGAATTTTTTCTTCGCTTCTTCCTCTGCGTAGAACACACCGACATCGAACGGAATGGAATCGAAACCGCAGGAAAACACGATGCGCGCGCCGGAAGCTTTGGCGGCCTCGTGGTGCTGCGCCGTCTTGGCCGCGATCCAGTTCGACTCGCCGGTGAGATCGACATAATCCGTGCCGGTCTTCACGCATGCGGCCACGACATTGTCGCCATAGAGCTGATAGGGCCCAGCCGTGGTGATGATCGCCTTGGCCTTTTCACTCATCGCCACGCATGAGGCTGGATTATCCGAATTGGCCACGATCAGCGGCAGCGTCTTCGGCGCGCCAATGAGATCGCGCACCTCGGCGAGCTTGGCTTCATTGCGTCCCGCCATCGCCCACGAAAGATCGCCCGAGGCGCCGTAGGTTTTGAGCAGGTGCTCCGCGACGAGCCGGCCCGTATAGCCGGTCGCGCCAAAGAGGATGATGTCGAAGGGGCCGGCCATGTGTTTCTCTCCCGTATCGCGCCTCTTGTGCCGGCATTCCGCGCGCGTCTGTCAAGTTGACCGCGGCGGGCGCGCGTGATCGGCTGGCCGCCTTCGGGGAGGCGATGATGAGAAAATGGCTCGCGGCGCTGATCGCTGCGCTCGCCTTCGCGGAAGCGGCGCAGGCGGAAATGATCTGCGAGGCGCAAGTGTTCCACCGCTTCGGCGAAGACCGCGCCAATTTCAGCGATGTGCTCGCCGCCTGCCGGCCGGATCATTATTGCTCGGCGGTGGTGTCGCTGCCCGATCCCTCGCGTCAGGCGGCCTATCTACAGCAGCTGCGCGTGGCGCGGCCATCGCCCGGCGCGCCTTATGAGATCGAGTTCACTGGCGTCGCGCCGATGCCTGCAGCGCCCGCCACGCCGATGCTGGTGCGCGTGGGGCCGGTTCAGACCGATATCTCCGCGCTGCAGGCCAACGCGCCGCAATCGCTCAACGTGTTCCGCCTGGCGCAAGCCGCCACGCCCGATCTGATCGACCGCATGAAGCGCGGCCGCACGCTGAGCTGGACCTACGCATCCGACCGCGGCCCCGCGACCGCGACATTCTCGCTGCGCGGGCTCACCGCCGCGCTCGCCTGGATCGATTGCATGGCGGCGTGAGGCGCTACCAGGCGCCGATATTCTGCATGCTCTTCCACGGTTCGGCGGGCGCGAGCGCGGCGCCCTTTTGCAGAAGCTCGATGGAGATGCCGTCGGGCGAGCGGACGAAGGCCATGCGCCCGTCGCGCGGCGGGCGGTTGATGGTCACGCCGCCGTCCAAGAGCCGTTGGCACGCCGCGTAGATGTCATCGACCTGATAGGCGAGGTGGCCGAAATTGCGCCCGCCTTGATAATCTTCCGGGTCCCAATTGTAGGTGAGCTCCACCTCCGGCGCGCGCTTGTCGCGCGAGGCGTCGCCATCCTCGGGCGCAGCCAGGAAGACGAGCGTGAACCGGCCCATCGGGTTGTCGGCGCGGCGCATTTCGACGAGGCCGAGCTTGTTGCAGTAGAAATCGATCGCGGCGTCGAGGTCCTTCACGCGGACCATGGTATGCAGATAGCGCATGAGGGGCCTCCGTTCACCGCCATTGTGCCGGGTTCGCGCGGCGCCTCCAAGCGGCTGCGCGCCACGAAAAAGCGTCGCGGCCCGCCCGCTTGCCCGGCCCGAAACCTTCTGCTACCCCCGCGCGCTCTGTGTGCCCGTGGCGGAACTGGTAGACGCGCTAGCTTGAGGTGCTAGTGGGTAACACCGTGGAGGTTCGAGTCCTCTCGGGCACACCATTTGACTTGCGGCGAGCCGGCCGATGATCCCGCCCATCAGCGTCGCCGGCTCTATCGTTCTCGACATTGTGGCCACTGGCCCGCGCCTGCCGGCGCCGGGGGAGACCGTGACGGGTGCGCGCCTCGCGCGCCATCCCGGCGGCAAGGGGGCCAATCAAGCCTTGGCCGCGCGGCGCCTGGGCGCGGAGGTTTCGCTGATCGCCCGCGCCGGCGCCGATGCGATGGCCGATGAGGCGCTGGCGCTGCTGCGTGCAGCCGGCGTCGATCTCTCCGCGGTCACCTTCGATGCGACGGCGGCGACGGGCGTCGGCCTCATTGCGGTGGCCGAGAGCGGGGAGAACCAGATCGTCGTCGCGCTTGGCGCCAATGCGACCCTGTCGCCCGAGCATGTGCCGGAGATCCCGGGCGCGCTGATCTGCCAGCTCGAAATTCCTGAAGAGGTGATCGCCGCGGCGGTCGCGCGCGCTGCCGGGTTCGTCTGCCTCAACCTCGCGCCCGCGCTGCCGATCGCGGACGCGCTGTTGCGCAGGGCCGATCTCATCGTCGTCAACGAGGTGGAGGCCGCGTTCTATGGCGCCGCGCTCGATGCTTGTCCCGGCCTGGTGGCGAAGACCTTGGGCGCGGATGGCGCGCGCTTGCTGAAAGGCGGGCGCGAGATCGCCTCTGCGCCGGCGCCCAAGGTCCACGCCATCGATACGACGGGGGCGGGCGATGCGTTTGTGGCCGCGCTCGTTTGCGCGCTGCTTGAGGGCCGCGATCACGCCGATGCGCTGCGCTTCGCCTGCGCCGCCGGCGCCTTCGCGGCGAGCCGGGCCGGCGCGCAGCCGTCTTTGCCGAACCGGGCCGAAATCGCGGCGCTGCTAGGCTAAGGCGGCGCGCATCGCGTGGATGAAGGCGCGGTCCTGGCCGGTCGGATCGCTGGGCCGCGCCGCAGCCCAATCATAGGCCTGGAACGCCGGCCCGCGCCGCTTCTCCAGCGGCTCGTGCGCGTAGCGCGGGATGATGTGCGTGTGCAGCGCGGGCTCGGCGTTGCCCAGCGTTTCGTAGTTGATGCGCTCGGCGCCCGTGACGGCGAGCAGCGCGTCGCCGATCCTGAGCACGTCGAGCGCATAGGCGATGCGCGCGGCCTCATCATGCGCGTTTGGGCTTTCGACCACCGGATCGGCGAGCAGAAGGCAATAGCCGGGCAGCGGCTGCACATCGCCGATCACGGCCCAGCCGGAGGGAAGTTTCGCGATCACGAAGGGATTGGCGCCGGCGCGCGCGGTGGCCACACGCTGTTCGATCAGATTGGGCATGCGGCCAATATACACAAAGTGCGCGCTTGGGGTTGACCTCGCGCGCGACGCGGCGTTTTGCGTTGCTTGAACTAGCGGAAGATCGGTTCGCCCGCGGCCATGCCCGACGCAACGGACAGTCCTAGACGCGCGCCACGTCTCGTGGCGCATTCCGTCCGCCTCCCGTTTGCGGGGGGCAGCAAGGCGTAGCCCGCCTCGGCGGCTGCTTCCGCGCGCTTACGCGGGAGGCCGCCAATGACGATGGACGAAGACGCGCCCGCGCCCGCCGCCGAGCCCGTTCATGTCAGCCCCAGCGAGGACGCGAATTTTCTCGCGCGCGTGATCGGCGCGGCGGGAGACCGCGACGGTCCGCTGCTGCGCCGGCTCCTGAAACATCTCGATCCCGCCGATCTGGCCGACGTCATCGAGCATCTGCCCAGCGAAGCCACGCGCCATGTGATTCAGCTCATCGGCGCGGAATTGCCGGCCGAGATGCTGGCCGAGCTGTCATGGGAAACCCGCGAAGAAATCCTGCCGCTGCTGCCGACGGAATATGTCGGCCGCGCGCTCGGGCAATTGGATACGGACGATGCGGCCGCGGTCGCCGCCGACGTCGATGAGAAGAAGCTCGGCGCGGTTCTGGCCGCCGCGCCCGAGGATGTGCGCCTCGCGGTCGAAGAAGCGCTCTCCTTCGATGAGGAGACCGCCGGGCGCTTGATGCAGCGCGAATACGTCGCCGCCCCCGAGGGCGCGACGGTGGGGGAGGTGATCGACCGGCTGCGCGCCGACACGGCCGAGCTGCCCGACATTTTCTTCGAGGTGTATGTGGTCGACGCCACCATGCGCCCGATCGGCGCGGCGGGGGTGTCGACGCTGCTGCGTCATGGCCGCGATGCCAAGATTTCCGAGATCATGAAGCCGATCCGCTTCCTGGTGCGCGGCGAGATGGACCAGGAAGACGTGGCGCAGGCGTTCGTCAAATATCACCTGGCCTCCGCGCCGGTGATCGATGAAAGCGGGCGGCTCACCGGGATGGTGACCGTCGATGACATCGTCGACGTGCTGCAGGAGGAAGGCGAAGAGGACATGCTCAAGCTCGCCGGCGTCAACGAGGCGAGCCAGACCGACACCGTGTTCCGCTCCGTGCGCGCGCGCGCGCCGTGGCTGGTGGTCAATCTCGTGACCGCGATCATCGCCTCCAGCGTGATCGCGCAATTCTCCGCGGAGATTCAGTCCATCGTCGCGCTCGCGGTGCTGATGCCTATCGTCGCGTCCATGGGCGGCAATGCGGGCACGCAGACGCTGGCCGTGGCTGTGCGCGCCATGGCTTCGCGCGAATTGTCGACGACCAGCGCGGCGCGCTACGTGCTGCGCGAATCGGTGACGGGCATCGCCAATGGCCTCTTGTTCGCGGGCGTGCTCGCTGCGGTGGCGGGCGTGTGGTTTCATTCGGCCGGCATTGCGCTGGCGATCGGCCTGGCGGTCATCGTCAATCTGACGGCCGCGGGCATGGCGGGCATTCTGGTGCCGCTGGGCCTGCGCCGCATGGGCGCGGACCCGGCGGTCTCCTCCGGCGCGCTCGTCACCTTCGTGACCGATTGCGTGGGCTTCCTCGCTTTCCTGGGCTTCGCGACGCTGATCCTGCTCTAAGTCTTGACTTGTCGCGGAGGCACGCGGCCATCCTCGCTTCATAAGAGGAGGCGCGCGTGGCCAAGCCGTTCACCGTCAACATTCCGCAAGCCAAGCTGGATGCGATCGCCGCGCGCGTGCGCGCTTATCCATGGTTTCCCGCGCCCACGGGCGAGGCGTGGGAATACGGCTCCAACACGGCTTATCTGAAAGAGCTCTGCGCCTATTGGCTGAACGGCTATGATTGGCGCGCGCAAGAGAAGACGCTGAACGCGCATCCGCAATTCATCGCCGAGATCGATGGGCTCGACGTGCATTTCGTGCATGTGCGCGGCGAAGGCGATGCGGCCAAGCGGCCGCTCATTCTGACGCATGGCTGGCCGGGCTCGCACTATGAATTCTGGCAATCCATTCCGCGTCTGGCGTTTCCATCGCAGCATGGCGGGGATGCGAAGGACGCGTTCGACGTGATCGTCCCTTCGCTGCCGGGCTATGCGTTTTCCGGGCGGCCGAAGAAGCCTTTGGGACAGCGGGCGACGGCCAAGCTCTTCAACGCGCTGATGACCAAGGAGCTCGGCTACACGAAATACGTGGCGCAGGGCGGCGATTGGGGCTCGCTGGTCACCAGCTTCCTAGCGCTCGATCACGAAGCCTGCGCCGCCGCGCACATCAACATGCTGGCGTTCCGCCCCAGCGATCCAGCGCCGAAAACGGAAGAGGAAGGCCGCTGGGCGATGGCGCAGGCCGCCGCCTTTCAGCGCGAAGGCGCCTATTTTCAGGAACACACCACCAAGCCGCAAACGCTTGCGCATGCGCTGATGGATTCGCCGGTGGGCGTCGCGTCCTGGATTCTCGAAAAGTTCAACGGCTGGTCCGACATCACAAAGGGGCTTGAGCGCGTCTATTCAAAGGATCAGCTGCTCACCAATATCATGCTCTATCTGGTGACGGATTCGATCGCGACCAGCATCTGGTACTATCGCGCGCGGCTGGAGGAGGGCGCGGCGCTCGCGCCCGGTCAGCGCGTCGAGAAGCCGACGGGCGTGGCGAATTTCGCCGGCGAGGCCGTCTTCACCATGGCGCCGCGCTCCTATGTCGAGCGCGTCTACAATGTCGTGCATTGGAACGATTTCGCCGAGGGCGGCCATTTCGCGGCGATGGAGCGGTCTCAGGATTTCGTCGCCGATGTCCGCGCCTTCGCGCGCACGATCGGCTACTAAGCCGCCGCGGCGAGAGGCGATGTGGCGGGACGCTTCTGCGCCAGCTGCGTGATGGCGAGCGCGAGATAGAAGATCGTCAGCGCCGCGATGCCGAGCCCGACGATGCGGCCAAGGCCGCCCGCGCCCATCGTCACCGCCGCGCTCACACCGGCGAGCAGCAGGCCGAATACGAAGAGAGGCAAGGTGAGGATGCGCGGGCCGATGGCGGCGCGCGACGGCCATGCGATCAAAATCGCGCTCACGCCATAAGCGAAGGAGGCGCCGGCGATCAGCGCATCGAACAGCGGCTTGACGATGAAGAACGCATCGCTCTGCGCCGAGGCGCGCAGGCCAAAGCCCACCAGCCAGTCGACGAAGGTGAAGATGAGCGCGCACGCGCCCAGCCAATAAAAGCCGTGGGCGATGCGCGCGTCCTTCGACGCGGCGGCCAGCGCGAAGGCGCCGATGGTGACGATCGGATCGGTCAGCACGCCCAATATGCCGGCGATGCGCATGGCGCCCGTATCGCCGAGCGCGGCGGCGCGGGCCGCTTCGAGATTGACCGTCATATCGGGCCCGACGGCGAGATCGGGCGCGAGCGCGTAGCACAGGCACACGCCGATCACGCCCGCCGCGCCAAGCGCGACATGCGTCCATCCCCAAACATGCGTGGCGTCCTTCATGGGGCGCTCCCGTATTGGATCGATGGTAAAGAGGCTATATGCAAAAAATTGCATAGACAAGGCGTCCGCCGTTGACAGGCGCGTGAGCTTTGCGGCCCAACTCGGCCCATGGCGCTGGCGCATGCGATTTTGACGACGCTGCTCGATGAGCGGCTGACGGGCTATGACCTCGCCAAATTGTTCGACAGCGGCATGGGCTTTTTCTGGCGCGCCAGCCATCAGCAGATCTATCAGGAACTATTCCGACTCGCCGGCGAGGGTCTGGTGCGCGGCGAGGTGATCGAACAGGCCGACCGGCCCAACCGCATTCCCTACGCGATCACGGCAAAGGGGCGGAAACATCTGTTGGCCTGGGCCGCGGGCGCCAGCGCGCCGGCGGCGATCAAGGACGACCTGCTCGTGAAATGCCACGCGCTCGGCCTGCTCAAGGCGGAAGATCTGCGCGCGCAAATTCTGGAGCGCCGCGGCCATCACGTTGCGCAGCTCGCGCTCTATGAACGTATGAAGGCCAAGCTGTTTCCCAAGCCTGCGGCGCTTAAGGATAAGAAGCTCGGCCAATACATCTCGCTCTGCGCCGGCATTCGCTATGAAAAAGGCTGGCTCGATTGGGCCGATGAGGCCGCAGGGCTGCTGGCCAAGGCGCCATCGTCGTAAACGCCGCATCAACCGTATCGCCCGCCGCGCGAGCGCGCGGCACGAAGCATGCGTTCCAGGAGATCGCGGCGCCGGCCACCGTCTCGAAACGGGAACGGCGCCCCAGGATTTCAGGAGCCAGGGGAATGCGGACCCATTCGATTTCGGAAGCCGGTCTTGATCTCATCAAGACGTTTGAAGGCTTCCGCGCCCAACCGATCGCGCTGGAAGGGCGCGGCTGGGTCGTGGGCTATAGCCATGTGCGCATCGCCGAAGCGGGCGCGCCGATGAGCGAAACCGAGGCCGCGGAGCTGTTGAAGCTCGATCTCGCGCCCGTCGAGCGTTTCGTGAATTCGGTGGTCACCGCGACGATCACCCAATCTCAATTCGATGCGCTGGCATCGTTCTGCTTCTCCGTTGGCCAGACGGCGTTCGAGAAGAGCGATGTGCTGCGCAAGGTGAACGCCGGCCAGATCGTGCCGGCTGCGTGCGCGATGGATGCGTGGCGCAAGAGCTCGGTGTCGGGCGAAAGCGAAATTTTCGAAGTGCTGATCCGCCGCCGCGCCGCTGAGAAGGCGCTGTTCCTGCGCGATCCGCCGGCGTTGGGCGCGCCTTCGGTGTTCATGCGCGCCGAACAGGATCACGCCGCCTCGATCCTCGGCGCCCCGCTGGCCTATGGCGAACAGCCCGAAGTGGGCGCGGCCCCGAAGCCGAAGGTGCAGGTCGCGCCGCAGCCGGCGCAGCGCCTGACCGAGATTCTCAAATCCGAACCCGCCACCACGCTCGTGCTGACGCATATCGTGACCGGCGATGAAAACGATGGCGAGCTCACGACCGCCAATCATCGCCCGGTGGCGCGCAAGATCGAAGCGGGCTTCGAGCCGGTGATGGTGACGGCGAAGAAGACGCTGTTCGGCAAGCCGGCGGAAACCATCGGCCTGATGGCGCTGTTGACGTTCGGCCTCGCCCTCACGACGCTTTCGATGCTCTCCATGTTCGGCGGCGCGAACCATGAAGGCGACGTGCTGAACGGGTTGGTGCTCGCGGGCCCCGGCGTCATCGCCAGCGTCGCGGCGGCCTACGGCCTTTGGCGCGGCCCGGTGGTGCGCCCGGCCTGACACTTTTCATTTCACGCTGAGTCCTTAGGGCGGCCGCTGGCCGCCCTTCTTTTTTGAGAATTTCGGCGTGACCGCGGTCACGGCGCGGAACGCGCGCTGCGGTTTAGCGTTCTTGGCTGAAATGCGGCGCGTGCGCCGCGCAAACGCCCAGGACCACGATATGCCCTATGATGCGACGCGCGCCGGCGCCTTTACGATCCGCGCGCAGAAAGATGAAGCCGGCTTCGATAGCGGCGGCCGGCTCGGCATGCTGATCGGCGCGATGGCGTTTGGAGTCGTCGGTGGCGCAGCGGCTGTGATCGGGCTGGGCTATATGCCCGCGCTCGCCGTCAATGCTGGCATCGCGGTCGTATGCGCGGCGGCGGCCTATTGTGCGGGCGTCTCGTTCCTCGAGGCCTATGCGCGTGGGCGGGCGCTGTCTGGGACCTTGCTCGGCTTGAACGTGCTGGCGCTGGTCGCGCTGCCGATCGTGCTGCAGATCGCGCCGGCGCAGGCTTTGTGGGCGACTTTGGCGGCCTATGTCACGATCGTCTTGTTCGCGGCCACGATGCGCGCCTCCGACGGCGCCGTGCTGCGCCTGGCGGCGCATGGCGCGCTGCTGGCGTTCGCAACGAGCTATCAGGCGCTGTTTTCGCTCATGGCCTGACGGCCGACGCGCCCAAACCTGAAAACGACGAAGGGCCGCCCAGCCAAGCCGGGCGGCCCTTCCATTGTCGAACCGCGAGGCGGTCAACCAGCGATTACGCCGCCTTAGGCAAAAGCCTTAAGGAGGCGACCGATCTCTGTGACATACCCCTCTGGGAGACAATGAGACACTGGTCACCTCCTTTCTAGAAAACACCGAGGGCTTGAATGTAAGCGCCTCGCCGGGATTCTAAAAGCCTTATTGCTAACGGCCGCTGAAGAAGCTCAGCGGGCGGCTTCCGGGCGATGGAAGCCGAGCTTCTGGACCACGCCATGGGGCGCGTCATAGCCGACGCAAGCCGCGATCTCGGGTCCCGTCGGGTAGCAGAACAACGGCCATTTGGCCGCGCGCGCGGCCTCATAAGTGTCGCGGCCGACCGTGGGCAGGAAGATCGCCGCCGGGGCCGGCGCGTCGGGCGCCCAAGCGGGGAGCGCTTCGGCGGTGGCGCCGGGGCCCTGATTGGTCAGCCAGGCGGCGAGATCGCGCGTCATGGTTTCATCATCGGCGTTGGGGTTGAAGGCGAGCGCGTTGCCCAAGAGCACCGTTCCATCGGCGTAGAGCGCCTGGCCTTGCGCGTCGCGGATGACGATAAGCGCGGCGGCCTTGCCGCAGGTCGGCCCGTGCAAGGTCGCTTCGATCGACAGATGCGCGCGGCCCGGCGTCCAATTGCTTTGCGCAGTGATGGCGCAGCCTTCCGCGACGATGGCGCCGCCGGGCGATAGCACCGGCGTGGAGGGCGCCTCGGCCGGCGGGCCGGAGGCGGGCTGCGAACAGGCCGCCAGCGCGACGAGCGAAATCATGATGGCGCGCATGTCTTACTCCTGCGGCGGCGTGGGGATATCGCGGTCCAGGAACAAACTGGCGGCCGCGGCGGCTGGTTCGTAGTAGATACAGGTCTCGTGCGCGACCGCGGAGAGATGACAGGCGAGCGGCAGCTCGCGCGCGCGCAGGAATTCGTAGAGGTCGCGATCGAGCGTGGTGGAAACGCCCGGTGGGCTCACCGCGCGGGCGGGCCAGGCCGGCGCATCCGCCGTGGTCGTCACGTGCAGCACGGCCCAGCGCGTAAGAAACTGATCGGCGGTCTCGGCGCTGGGGCCATCGGCGCGCGTTTCGAAGAGATTGCCGAAGGTGGGATGAAGCGGCGCCGTCCAGGCGTAAAGCGGGCGGCCGTCTTCGGTGGTGATGGTCAGCACGCCGATGGCTTTGTCGCAGCTCGGACCGAGCGTGCGCACGATGACGGAATCTTCTGCGCTGGCGAAGCTCAGCGGCGCGACCGCGTTGCGGTCGCAGGTGACGGGCGCGCGCGCGCATGCGGCGAGGGCGAGCAGCGTGGCGAGAAGCAAAGCGCGCATGGCGCGTTCATGGCACAGACGCGCGCGCGGCGCGACGCGGCTAATCCGCGGCTTCGAGCGCGGCGATGTCGTGGGTTTCGGCGGCGGCGGGCGTGAGGAAGCCGGGATTGCGCTGCAGCGCCTGCACCGCCGCCTCATAACCGGCGGCGACCGCGCTATCGAATTCCTTCCAATCGCGCAGATCGATGTCGGGCATGTCGGGCGTGACCAGGAGATCGGCGCCGGTTCGGCCCTGCCAGAGATCGATGCCGAGCGTGGCGGTGCGCATCAGCAGCGAGGCGATCGGCGGGGCGCTGCGCAGGCCGTGCTTGGCCACCCAGGCGGTGAACGTCGGCGGATTGCGGAATTCTTCAGGATCGATGGTCGATTGGCGCGCCACGTCGACGCCGATGATCGGGCCGCGATGCACGTCCTTCAGCACGTCGACCGGAAAATTGTTGAGCACCGCGCCATCGACCAAGAGCCCATGCGCGCCATCAACGACGGGCGGCAGAATGCCGGGCAGCGAGATCGAAGCGCGCAGCGCGTGGCGCAGCAGGCCCGAACGGTGCACGCGCGTGGCGCCGGCCGCGAGATTGGTCGAGACGCAGAAGAACGGGATGCGCAAATCCTCGATCAGCGCTTCGCCGAAATGTTCCTGGAGGCGATCCTCGACGCGCCTGCCGCGCGTCAGCGCGACGACGGGCAGAATGAAATCGCCCAGCGGATTGCTTTCGACGAACGCCTTGCGGATACGCAATTCGATCTCGTCGTCGTCCCAGCCCATGGCGACGCAGGCGGCGACGATGCCGCCCATGGAGGTGCCGCCGATCACGTCGATCGGCAGGCCCGCTTCTCGCAATGCGCGTACGACCCCGATATGGGCGTAGGCGCGCGCCCCCCCGCCCGAGAGGCAGAGGCCGATCGAGCGGCGCGCGATGATGCGGGCGAGGCGTGCTGCGTCGTCGTCATTGACGCCGCGCCAATGGAAGAGGCGGGCGGCATCGCAGGCTTCGCGCCATTCTTCGGTGGTCGCGGCCGGCCGGTCCGAGCCGTGATGCAGGAGCACGACGTCGACCAGTTTGAACTGGCGCGCGGGGGAGGGATCTTCCTGCGGCAAGAGCGGCGAAGACGGGCGCGCATCGGCGCGGCCGAACACCCAGATCCGGTCGGCCTGGCGGATGCAGGTGCGGAACCAATTGGTGTCGGCGATTGGGGAAATCAGAAAGACGGCGTCGTGATCGTGTTCGAGCGCATCGAACCACACGCTTTCCATGTCGGCGCGTTCCTCGCCGACGATGCAGGCGTTCTTGCCGAGGCGCTTCAGCGCCGCCTGCAGCGCGCGGGCGCGCAGTTTGAGATCGATCGTGGGAGAGGCGGAGAGGAGCGCGTAAACCTTCGGTTCGGCCCGCGCGCCGGCGCGGCCGGATTGGCGCGCGCGCGTCAGCATCAGGCGCGCCATCTGCTCCATCAGCGTGGGATGGGCGCGCACCAAAGCGTCGAAGGCTTCCGGCGAGAGCCGCAGCACCTCGCTGTCGCGGATCGCGAACACGCTGGCCGAATGCGGCTCGCGCGCGATCATGGCCATTTCGCCGACCGGCTCGCCGGGCCGGATATAGCCGACAAGGCTGTGCTCGCCGCGCTCGATCGGGCGGAACGCCGCCAGCGAGCCGGACATCAGGAAGAAGACGCCGTCGGCCTGCTCGCCCGCGCTGAACAGCTTCCAGCCGGCGGGCAGCGAAAACCAGACGGCCTCATCCTCAAGCGCCGCCAGCGCCTCGGGCGCGGCGTTCCTGAGGAACGGGATATCTGTCAGGCTCGGCTTCACGGAAGGGGGCGGTCCCGGCGCGTTCTGGCGCTCATATGGAAATTAAGCTTGGCCTGGTTAAGGCGCCATGACGGCGCGAGCCTCGGCGGCCGCCGCGGGCATGAAAAAGGCGCAGCCCTGGAGCTGCGCCGATCGTTTTGGCCTGGAGAGAGGCGCTGTGCGCCTCAGTGCAGGGCGGAAGCCAGGGCCGCCTGTTCGAACAGCATGCCCATAAAGCCGTAGCCAAGCGCAAACGTGACTGCGAGCAGAACGACACCGAAGGCGCAATCGCCCAGCTCGCGCAGTTTGAGCATTAACTTCCTCCCAGACATCCAGGGCCCATCTGCCGCGGGCCGTTTTGGATGCACTCGGATCGTGCGCTCGAATGACGCATCTGGCAAGGCCCTAAGCGCGCCAGGGGCATTCCAGGCCGGGGGGCGCTAAAGGCTCATCGCCGTGACCGAGCCCTCATCGCCCAGGAAGGCGGAGCTGAAGAGGGCGCGGGCGGCGGCGCGGCCGCGGCTGTCGCCCCGCATCCGGCGGGATTCGGCGAGGCCCCAATAGGCGTAGGCGTCGTTCGGGCTCTCGGTCAGCGTGCGCAGGAATTGCACCTCGGCGAGCGCGGGCTGGCCGGAGAGCAGGTAGGCGGCGCCGAGCGAGCGGCGCAGCGGATAATAGATGTAGGGCGGCTCGGTGTAGGGAATCTGCTGCTGAGCGGCGACGGCGGTTTCCAGTTCGCTGATCGCCAGCGCGTAATTGCGTTCGAGCAACGCGGCCTTGCCGAGCAGCAGGTGGCGATAGACCTCCAGGATCGCCGGGCCGGGCACGCCTTGTGCGGCCATCATGTCGAAATCGCCATCGACGGCGAGCGCCTCCATGGCCGTGGCTTCATCGCGCGCGCCGCCGACATTGCCGGCGCGGACCTGCGCCATGCCGCGCGCGAAGCGCCATGCGCCGGTGATGAAATCGACGCCCTGCGGCTGCGGCATGGCCAGCAAAGTGCGCGGATCGGCGAATTGGCCGCGCGCGAACCACACCGCGGCTTTCACGGGCTGCGCCAGCACGACCTGTTGGGCCATGTCCTGCGGCAACGCGTGATCGAGTTTGTCGGCCCACACAAGCGCTGTGCGCGCATCGCCGGCCATCTGCGCGCTCGCCATCACGAAGTGCACGTTGTGTGTGTAATAGCCGTATTGGTAGATCGGGCTGGCGCGGTAGCGCGCGAGATAGGCTTCATCGACGCGCGCGGCTTCGATGTTGGCGTTGATCGAATCCCGCATGCGGCCGACGCGGTAATAGATATGCGCCGGCATGTGCACGAGGTGGCCGGAATTGGGCGTGAGCCGTCCAAGCCGTGCGCTGGCGGCTTCCGCGCGCCAGGGGTTGGACGACGCTTCGACCAGATGGATGTAAAGATGGATGGCGCCGTCGTCATTGGGGCTGCGCGCCAGCACGCGTTCGGTGCGCGCGACCATATCGGCGGCGCGGCCCTTCGGCGTTTCCCCGCCCGGCATCCAATAATCCCAGGGCTGTGTGTCCATGCCGGATTCGACGGCCAGCGTCTGGATCACATCGTCATCGGGGAAGCGGTCGGCGAGTTCGGTCATCGCATCGGCGAAGGCGGCGTCGAGGCCGGTGCGCGCGGCGGGCGCATGGCGGACGTATCGGACTTGCATCGCTTCGATGAGGCCTTGCTCCTTCTCGCTCGCATGCTCGATGCGCGCGAGCGCGGCGCGTGCGGCGGCGAAGGCTGCCGGATTGTCGGCCGGATCCATCGGTGCGTTGATGTTGGGGCCGAGCGCAAAAGCTTCGCCCCAGAAACACATCGCGCAGTTCGGGTCGTGCGCCTGGCCGGCGCGGAAGGCGCGCACGGCTTCAAGGTGGTTGAAATTGTGCAGCAGACGCAGGCCCTGATCGAAATAGGCCTGCGCTTCCGGGCTCGATGTCGTGATCTGGAAATGCGCAGCGCCGAGGCCGCGCATGATGGGCGGGGGCGCATCGGCGGAAGGCGGCGCCTCCTGCGCATAGGCCTCCGCCATCGCCAGGAAATAGCCGAGGCGCGATCGATAGGGCCCGCCACGGGGCGCGCAATCCTCGCCATTGGCGAACAGCGCGATCGCCGGATCGGTCGGGATCAGGGGGGCGGCGGCGGGCGCGGCCAAGGCCAGAGTCAGCGCGGCGGCGGCCAGCAGAAAACGGCGAGCCATGTCGTCCTCCCTCACGGACCCAATCGGGCTCTTTGCGCCCGCAGGTTACCACCAAGGAGGACGGCGCGAAGGATATTCGCCAAATAAAATCGGGCGGCGCGTCAGGCCCGCTTCTCGAAGGTCAGGCGCAAAGCGCCGGCGCCGCTGGCGTCCGGAAGGCGCAGCTGCAGGCTGTGCGCGGTGGGCGTGAACGCGATTTGCGCCTCGCCGGTGCGCCCGCAAGTGAAGCTGAGCTGCGCGGGCGGGCCTTGATGGAATTGCGCGGTCCAGCGTTCGGCCTCGCCCGTCGCGGAAGCCTGCGCCCAGTTGAACGTCACGCCGTCCGCGCTTTCCGCGACCTCGATCGAAACCGCGCGCGCGTCGGACCAGGCCGGCGCGCCATCGACGCGGACGCCGCCGGTGAGATCGTAGATGCCGGGCGTGATCGGCCCGCCGGGCAATTCGGGTGGCAGCGCGGCCGCGGCGACGCCTTCTTCCTCCGGCGCCAAAGCGCGCGACATGTCGGGCTCGAGCGCATTGCAGGCGCGCACGATCGGCGTTTGCGGCGCGGCCTGGGTGGTTTGCGGCTGCTGCGGCTGGGAGCACGCCATGAGGGCCGTGGCGGCGGTGAGCAGAAGCAAGCGGCGCATGGGCGAAACTCCGTCCGGGGGCGGGGACGCCTAGCGCGGGTTTGCGACAAGATAAACGCGCGGATGCAGCGCCGCGCGAATGGCCGCAGGCCTCAGATCGGCATGCGCAGGATTTCCTGATAGGCCTGGATGACCTGATCGCGCACGGCCATCACGGTCTCCATCTGCGTTTCGGCGGCGGCGATCGCGGTGACGACATCGACGATGTCGCCGCTGCCGGAGGCGACGGAGAGCGCCTGCGTTTCGGCGGTGTGCGAGGCGTCGGCCGCGCCGCGGATGGCCTGCTGCACAAGATTGCCGAAATCGGGCGCGCCGCCGCTGTCCTCGCCGGCGCCGCCGGAAAGCGCGCGCGCCGTGGCCTGATAGGCGCGGGAGGCGGAGAGCGGATCGATCGCCATAACTTAGGCTCCCTTCAGCGGCGCAACAGATCGAGCGTGCGCGAGGTCATCGCGCGCGCCGCATCGATCATGTTGAGATTGGCTTCGTAGGCGCGCGAGGCTTCGCGCAAATCCATCATCTCCACGAGCGTGTCGACGTTCGGGAGCTTCACATAGCCGTCCGCATCGGCGGCGGGATGGCTCGGATTATATTCGCGGCGGAAGGCCGTCATATCGTTGACCGCGCCCATCACCCGCACGCCCTGCACGCCGTCGGTCAGCGTCGTGGTTTCGAGCAGCGGGATGCGGCGGCGGAACGGGTCGGCGCCCGGCGCATCGCCCGTCGAATTGGCGTTGGCGACGTTTTCCGAGGCGATGCGCATGCGCAGGGTCTGTGCGTGCATGCCGGAGGCGGCGGCGGCGAGGGCGGAATCGAGATCGCTCATCTAGCTTATCCGTGTCCCTTCATCCTCGGCCGGGCGCGCGCGCGGCCATGCGCAGAAGCTGCAGGCCCTTCTGGTAGAGCGCGACGCCGGTTTCGAACTGCATGCGGGTTTCGGCGGCGCGCACGGTCTGCTCCTCGAGCACGACCGAATTGCCGTCGATGGTGGTTTCCGAATCGGGCGCCGTGATCACTTGCGCCTCGACCTGACCGCCCACGCTCATATGCATGGCGTTGGTGCGCACCAGCGGCGTCGCGCCGCTTTGGGCGCTGAGCATGCGCTGGAACGCGGTGGTGTCGATATCGCGCGGCTGATAGCCGGGCGTGGAGGCGTTGGCGATGTTTTCGGCGATCAGGCGCTGGCGCTCGGAGAGCTGCGTCAGCCGTGAGCGCAGCACGCCGAAGAAGGAGTTTGGGCCGAAATCCACGCGGGGCGACTCCAGGCAAAAATTGCCGTGTGCGAGTCGCAGGCTGACGCCGTGTAGTTAACCCCAGCTTAAACGCCGCGCCGGAAATTAACGCCTCGTTTACCGATGCGGCCAAGGAAGCGGGCCAGCCTCAGAATGGGGATCGGCTCCGTGGACCTTATCGCCGTCGCGAAAATGCTCGCGGCCCTGGTTGCGACTTTGGCGCTCATCGGCGGGGTCGCCTGGGCCGCGCGGCGCTTCGGCATGGTTGAGCTGGCGCGGCCGCCCGCGGAGCGCCGGCTCAAGATCACCGAGACGCTGATGCTCGATCCGCGCCGGCGCCTCGTGCTCGTGCGGCTGGGCGATGAGGAGCACCTGCTGCTGCTGTCGCCGGGCGGGGACCGCGCCATCGCCAAAGTCGCCGCCAAACAGGAGAGCGCATCGTGAAGGCTGGCCGCGCCGCGCGCGCGTTTGGGATCGTTGCGGGCTGTGCGCTGGCGTTCGCGATCGGGGCGGGGGCGGCGCACGCGGCCGCGGTCAATCCCTCGCTCAACATCAATCTGGGCACCGGCGACGGGCTGACGGCGCGCGTGCTGCAGCTGGCCGCGCTCATCACGGTGCTGTCGATCGCGCCCTCGATCCTCATCATGACGACGAGCTTTGTGCGGATCGTGGTGGTGCTGTCGCTGCTGCGCACGGCGATCGGGCTGCAGCAGGCGCCGCCGAACACGGTGATCATTTCGCTGTCGCTGTTCCTGACCGCGTTCGTGATGCAGCCGACCTGGACGACGATCTACACCGACGGCGTCGGCCCCGTGATGCGCGAGGAATTGCCGCTGGATGAGGCGTTGCCGCGCATGACCGCGCCGCTCAAGCAATTCATGCTGCAGCACACGCGCGAGGCCGATCTCGCCCTCTTCATCGATCTCGCGCACCTCGAACAGCGGCCGCAGCAGGCGATGGACACGCCGTTCATGGTGGTGGCGCCGTCCTTCATGGTGTCCGAGCTCAGGCGCGCCTTCGAGATCGGGTTCATGCTGTTCATCCCGTTTCTCATCATCGACCTCGTGGTCTCGTCGCTGCTGATGAGCATGGGCATGATGATGATGCCGCCGGTGACGGTCAGCCTGCCATTCAAGCTGATTTTCTTCGTGCTGGTGGACGGCTGGCGGCTGGTCGCCGGGAGCCTGGTGGAGAGCTTCGCGACAGGGCCGCCGCCGGGCGGGTGAGGGGCGCCTCGGTCATTCCGGACAAGCGAAGCTTGATCCGGAACCTACGGGCAAAGCGCGCTACGCCGGCCCCTGGGTTCCGGGTCTCCGCTGCGCTTCGCCCGGAATGACTTCATCTTGTGTTGCGCCACAGGGTTGCGCAGCGCGGCGCTGCTCAGTGCTTGATGCCGAGATCGGCCATCACGAGCGCGGTGTAGTCGTCACGTCGGCGGAAGAACCGCCCGAACAGGAAGTTGAAGAGCCCAGCCATTTCGCGTTTCCATCATTCTTCTGTCCCCACTACGCAGTACTTGGGGCCTAAGTTTCCCTAACCGAAATGGTTACTCCGTAAGTTTCCCGAAGCGATGCGGGAAAGCCACAGTTTTGCGGCGCCCCAACGCCACATCGCAATTGTTCCTTAACCAAAGCGAAGCCCAGTGGCCGCGCGCTCGGCAGAAAGTGCCGAGCGAGGAGGGGCGATGAACGGCGCCGAAGTCCTCGATCTTGGACGTGAAGCGATCTGGCTGACGGTGCTGATCGCGGCCGGACCGATGCTGGTCGGCCTGATCGTGGGGCTGGTCGTGTCGCTGCTGCAGACGCTCACGCAGATCCAGGAGCAGACGCTCGTCTTCATCCCGAAAATCCTGTCGATCTTTCTGGCGCTGCTGCTGTTCCTGCCGATCATGGGCGGCCTCCTGGGACGCTTCATGCTCGACGTGTTCCAGCGCATCGCGGCCTATTAGGTGACGATCTACGGCCTCGACCTCTGGGCGATCGCGCTCATCTTCGCGCGGCTCGGCACGGCGCTGATGCTGCTGCCGGGCTTTGGCGAACCGGCCGTGCCTGGACGCGCGCGGCTGGGCTTTGCGCTGGCCTTGTCGATCTGCGTGCTGCCCGCGCTGATGGCGCAGATGCCGCGCATGCCGGACGATGCGTGGGTCATGGCGGGCGCCATCGGCGGGGAAATGCTGATCGGGCTGATGATCGGCGGCGTGGCGCGGATGCTGATGTCGGCGCTGGCGACGGCGGGGACGATCATGGGGCTCGAAAGCGGGCTTTCCTTTTCGCAGACCGCGGACCCGACGGCGGAGGGCGCCGGCCAAGTGTTCAGCGTGTTCCTGAGCCTGCTCGGCGTCGTCTTCCTGTTTTCCACGGGGCTTGCTGAAACGCTGCTGCGCGGCCTCGTCGGCAGTTATGGCGTGTTCACGCCGGGCGGGGCGCTGCCGGTGGGCGATGCGGCGGCGCTTGCGGTCGATACGGTGTCGAAGAGTTTTCTGGTGGGCTTCCAGATCGCGGCGCCCTTGGTGGCGGCGGGCATGGTGTTCCGGCTGGGGCTCGGCGCGCTGGCGCGGCTCATCCCCAACATTCAAGTGTTCTTCGTGGCGCTGCCGCTGCAGGTGCTGGGCGCCTTTGTGGTGATCGCGCTCGGGCTTTCGACCGGCATGCTGGTCTGGCTCGACAGCCTCGATAATTACGCGCGGACGCTGCGCTAATGGCGGCTGACGACGACGAACGCACAGAAGAGCCGACCCAGCGAAAGCTCGACGATGCGCGCAGCAAGGGCGACATCGTCTATTCGGCGGAGGTCGGCGGCGCGCTGTCGCTGCTGGCCACCACGCTTTTGGTGGCGTTTCTGGCGGGACCGATCGCCAATGCGCTGGCGCACAATCTGGTGCGCTTTCTGCAGGCGCCTGATCAGATTTCCGCCGATCCCGAAGCGCTGCGCGCGCTGGCGGCGGGCGAGATGATGCAGATTGGCGCGGCCCTCGGCATGGCGGCGCTGACCTTCGCGCTTACGACGCTGGCTGCGCGCTATCTGCAGGACGTGCCGACATTCACGGGCGAGCGGCTGTCACCCAAGCTCGACAAGCTCAATCCGCTGGAGGGCTTCAAGCGGATCTACGGCAAGCAGGCGATCTCCTCGTTCGTGAAGAGCCTGGCCAAATTCGCGGTCGTCGGCGCGGCTTTGGTGTGGGCGCTGTGGCCGTCCGATGTGGCGATGGAGCATTTGGCGCTGCTCGATCCGCGCGCGCTGCTGGCCTATGTGCAGCAGAAGGGCGTGGCGCTGATGATTGCGCTGGTGTCGTCCGCCGCCGCGATCGCGCTGATGGATTACATCGCCACGCGGCAATCCTACATGCAGCGCCACAAGATGAGCCGGCGCGAGATCAAGGAAGAGATGCGCCAGAGCGAAGGCGATCCGATGGTGAAGATGAAGCTGCGCCAGATCCGCAATGAGCGGGCCCGCCAGCGCATGCTCGCCAATGTCCCGAAGGCGACCGTGGTGGTGACCAACCCGACGCACTACGCCATCGCGCTGCGCTACGTGCCCGAAGAAATGGCCGCGCCGGTCTGCCTCGCCAAAGGCGTCGATGAGGTCGCGGCGAAAATCCGCGAGGCGGCGGCCGAACACGACATTCCGCTGATCGAAGACCCGCCTTTGGCGCGCGCGCTGTTCGCCTCGGCCGACATCGATGCGCCGATCCCGCGGGAACATTACGAAGCCGTCGCCAAGGTCATCGGCGTGGTTATGCGCCTCGCCCAGCAGCGGCGAAGGCTGCGCACGCCGCCGAATCGGCGACAATAGGAGATTGGAAAAGGCTGGATGACGGATCGCGTAGACATCCCAGGGCCGAAGGGCGGCCGGCTGGACATGTTCCAGCTGGCTTTCTGGTGCGCGCTGGCGATCGGCGTTGCGGCCTCGGGCGTGGCCATCACGGCCGGGCCGAGCGTGGGGCGCGCGGGCGCTATCCTGCTGATTTTGTTGGCCGCGATCGGCATGGTGCTGTTCTACTGGCTGTCGCGCGGGCCTGGCGGCAAGCATGGCGCGTTTCCAGAGCGCGGTGCGATTGAGGCGCACAGCCTGCTCGGCGGGCGATCGGAATTGCAGGCGCTCGAAGCGCTCGACGAGCCGGCGCTGCTGACCGATGCGAGCTTATCCCCAATTGGCGCGAACAAGGCCTATCTCGCCTTGGCCGCGCGCGTCGGCGTGCTGGGCGAAAGCGATAAGCCGCCGGCCGTGAGCCGCCTGTTCGGCGGCGATCCGCTGCTGGCGGCGCCCGTGTTCCGTCTCTCGCGTGCGGCGCGCGCTGGGCAGATGCGGCGCGAGGAGCTGCCGCAAACCACGCTTGGCCCCGGCCAGCCGGCGCAGCGCTTCGAGGCCAGCGTCGGGCCGATGATCGGCGCGCGCGTGCTGTGGCGGCTGCGCGACATCGGCGCAGCGGCGCGGGCCGAGTCCGCGGAGGATATGCAGAGCCTCTTCCTCGACGATGCGCCGTGCGGGTTCTTCGCGGCGCGCGCCGATGGCACGCTGACCTATCTCAATCGCGCGCTGCGCGCTGTGCTGGGCGTCGGCGAAGAAGCAGATGAACTGCGCATCAAGGACATCGTGAAGGACGATCCGGCCCGCATCATGCGGCGCGATCGGCGCGCCTTCGGCCCGACGCGCAGCGCGGTGACGTTGCGCGCGCATGATGGCGCGGAGGCGCAGGCGACCGTGCTCTCCTATTGGACGGGCGGCGACAAGGACGGCCATATCCGCGGCTTCGTGTTCTTCGCCGATCACGAAGCGCCGACGCCGAGCCATGCGATCGTGCTGCGCGATCCGCAGGCGGCCGATGGCGTGTTCGAGCACGCCCCGTTTGGCGCTGCCGTGCTCGATGGCGCCGATCCCGCCGCCTCCACCATTCTCGACAGCAATCCCGCGCTCATGGAGATGACGCAGGGCCGCGCCGCGCCGGGCGCTGCGTTCGCGGATTTGTTCGAAGCCTCAGACGGGCCTGCCGATCTGGCCGCGCGTCTGCGCCGCGCGCCGAGCGAGCCGATCGATTTGCAGCTGGCGGTCAATCCGCCGGCGGCGGCGCATGTGCAGATCGCGCGCGCTGCGGATGGGCGCACGGTCGCCTACGTCATCAACGTCTCCGAACAGCGCGAACTCGAACAGCGGCTCGCGCAGAGCGAAAAGATGCGCGAGATCGGCCTGCTCGCGGGCGGCGTCGCGCACGATTTCAACAATCTGCTGATGGTGGTGATGCAGAATTGCGATTTCCTGCTGCGCCGCCATCCGGTCGGCGATCCGGATTTCGCGGAGCTGTCGGAGATCAATCACCACGCTATGCGCGCCAAGGAATTGAGCGAAATGCTTCGCGCCTATGCGCGTCAGCAGACGTTCAAGCGCGAAGTGCTGGCGGTGGGCGATTTCTTCGCCGGCATGCAGGAGCTGGTGCGTCGTCTGGTCGGCGCGGCGATCAAGCTGGAAATCCGCCATGGCCGCGACGTGCCGATGGTCAAGGTCGACAAATCCCAGCTTGAGCGCGTGATCGTGAACCTGGCGTCGAATGCGCGCGATGCGATGACGCCGAAGGGCGGCGTGCCGCGCGATGGACGGCTGACGATCCGCACGTTGCGCTCCAGCGCCAGCGAGGCGCGCGCGCTGGGCTATAGCCCCATCGAAGACGGCGCCTATTGCCTGATCGAGGTCGAAGACACGGGCAGCGGCATCCGTGAGGAAGACGCGGTGAAGATCTTCCGCCCGTTCCATTCCACCAAGGGCGAAGGCCAGGGCACCGGCCTTGGGCTGGCGACCAGCTACGGCATCGTCAAACAATCGGGCGGCTACATCTTCTTTTCGTCCTCGCCCGGCAAAGGCACCACGTTCCGCATCTATCTGCCGGCCTATGAGCCGACCGCGGAAGAGATCGCGGAATTGCAGCGGCGCGAATTGGCGGCGATCCAGCGCCCGGTGGTCGATGTCGCGGGACGCGGGCGGATTCTGCTAGTGGAAGATCAATCCGGCGTGCGCAAAGCGATCGCGCGTAATTTGATCGAATGCGGTTTCGAGGTGGTGCAGGCCGAGGACGGCGAAGCCGCGCTCGGCACGCTCTCGGAAGAGCCGGGCGGGTTCGATCTCATCATCTCGGACGTGTCGATGCCGATCATGACCGGTCCCGAAATGCTGAAGGAAGCCGGCCCGCACATGATCGGGAAGGCCAAGGTGCTGTTCCTCTCCGGCTACGCGCCGGAGAGCTTCGAAAGCACGCTGCAGGAATTTCCCGTGGCCTATATGTCCAAGCCCGTCGGCATGCCGCAGCTGGCCGCGCGCGTGAAGGAATTGCTGGCGCAAGCCTGAGTGCGCGCGACGCCTTCTTCCTCCCCCTGCAAGGGGGAGGTTAGGAGGGGGTAGGCCACAAGCTCAGAGCCTCATCGTGTTTGCTCACCCCTCCCAGCCTCCCCCTTGCGGGGTGAGGGGAAGGAAGGTTGCCGACTTAGCGCGCGGCGCTTGCCGCTTTGCGCAGCGCGGGGGCGAGATCTCCGCGTTGTTCGACACGGACCTTCTCCAAACCAAGCCAGGTTCGCATCGCATCGAGTTCGCGCGTGAGCGCCTCAACTGTCGCGCGCGCCTCGGCGCCCGGCTCGAGATGCGCGGCTTGTACGATGAGCGCATCGGCGGCGCGGTCGGCCTTGAGATCGAGCCGCGCGACCAGCTGATCGTTCAGCAGGAACGGGAACACGTAATAGCCATAGCGCCGCTTCTCGGCCGGCACGTAAATTTCGATGCGATAGTCGAAGCCGAACAGGCGCTGCACGCGGCCGCGCTCCCAGATCAACGGATCGAACGGGCAGAGCAGCGCCGCCGCTTCGATCCGGCGCGGCTGGCGCGCGGCCGGATCGAGAAAGGCAGGCTTGTTCCAGCCTTCGATGTCGACGGGCAGCGCAGCGCCTTCCTCCACCAGCGCCGCCATCGTTTCGGCCATGTAGGGCAGCGGCAGGCGGAAATAATCGGAGATGTCATGCGCGGTGGCGACGCCCATGGCGGCCAGGCCGCGCTGTGCGAGCGCGCGGATGGCGTCGGCGCGCGTGGGCGTGGGCGCGGCGAGCACATCGGTGGGATGCACGCGTTCGGGCAGATCGTAGACGCGTTCGAAGCCGCGCCGCGCGGCGGCGGTGAGCTCGCCGGTGCGGAACAGGAATTCGGTGGCCATCTTGCCATCGCTCCAGCCCCACCAGGGGCCGCGCCGTTCGCCGGCTTCGCTCAGCTCCGAGGCGCCGAGCGGGCCGCGCACGCGTATCTCGTCCAGCACAGAGCGGAGGTAAGCGCGGTTCTCCTTCGCATAAGCCAGCCAGCGTTCGGCGTTCAGCTCGCCCGCGCCACGCCGGAACGGTTCGCCCTTGCGCGCGGCCGCCATGCGCCAGCGCAGCAAGGGCTGAAGTGCGTAAGGAAGGATCGAGGCCTCATGGCCCCAATATTCGAAACAGGTGCGCTTCCTGCCGAACCAATGGCCGTCGAGCAGCGCCGAATCATAGCCGCCGAGGCGCGCGAACAGCGGCATGTAATGCGCGCGCGCCACCACGTTGACGGCGTCGATCTGCAGCAGGCCGAGCCGGGCGATTTCGCGGGCGATATGCGCGCGCGTGGGCTTGGCGGGGCGGGCGCGGTCGAGCCCCTGGGCCGCGATGGCGATGCGGCGCGCTGCGGCGGCGGAGAGGCGGAGGGGCCGGCTCATGGCGAACGCCGGGTTAACATGATTTGTCGCCGCCGCTGCAAAATGTTCTGCTTGCGTTCTTGGAACAAAGCGCGTACAAACGAGTCTCGCAGGCGCCCTGGACTGGTCCGCCTGTTGGACTCGACCTAGGGGATTGGTTCGATGGCGGCGCTGAAGCTCGTGGAAACCATGGAAACGGACAAGCAGAAGGCTTTGACCGCAGCTTTGGGACAGATTGAACGGGCCTTTGGCAAAGGCTCGGTCATGCGCATGGGTGAGAAGCAGGCCGTGGAGATCGAAGCGATCTCGACCGGCTCGCTGGGGCTCGATATCGCGCTCGGCATTGGCGGTCTGCCACGCGGCCGCATCGTGGAAATCTACGGGCCGGAAAGCTCGGGCAAGACCACGCTGGCGCTGCACGTGGTGGCCGAGGCGCAGAAGAATGGCGGCGTGTGCGCCTTCATCGACGCCGAGCACGCGCTCGACACGATCTATGCGCAGAAGCTGGGCGTCGATCTCGACGATCTTCTGGTCTCGCAGCCGGACAATGGCGAACAGGCGCTCGAAATCACCGACACGCTGGTGCGCTCGGGCGCGATCGACGTGCTGGTCGTGGATTCGGTGGCGGCGCTGACGCCGCGGGCCGAACTCGAAGGCGAGATGGGCGACAGCCTGCCGGGCCTGCAGGCGCGGCTGATGAGCCAGGCGCTGCGCAAGCTCACCGGCTCGATCAACAAATCCAAGACGCTGGTGATCTTCATCAACCAGATCCGCCAGAAGATCGGCATCGTCTACGGCAATCCGGAGACGACGACGGGCGGCAATGCGCTGAAATTCTATGCCTCGGTGCGTCTCGATATCCGCCGCACTGGCGCCATCAAGGAGCGCGACGAGGTCGTGGGCTCCGAGACGCGCGTGAAGGTGGTGAAGAACAAGGTCGCCCCGCCGTTCAAGCAGGTGCAGTTCGACATCATCTACGGCGAAGGCATTTCGAAGACCGGCGAGTTGATCGAGCTCGGCGTGAAGGCCGGCGTGGTCGATAAATCCGGCGCCTGGTACGCCTATGGCTCGCAGAAGATCGGGCAGGGCAAGGAAGCCGCCCGGAAATTCCTCAAGGAGCACCCGGAGACGGCGGGGACGATCGAAGACACGATCCGCCAGAAATCCGGCCTGTTCGCCGATGAGATGGCGACGACGCCTGAGGCGGACGAGGAAGACTAAGGTTCAGGTTCTATGGCGCGGGGCTGGCCGCCCGGCGCCGCGTTTGGCCCTCGCGAGGGGGCCGTGAGGAATGTGGCGCGCGCCCCCGCGCGCCGCACGCCGGCCGGCTGAGGTTCGCCCGCCCCGACCCCTTGGTGCGGCCTCGGTCGGCCGGCGTTTTATTTGGCGCGTGAGCGCGGGGCGGCGGAAAAGCCGCCGAAGCGTCGCGCAGCCTGCGTATGGCGCGCGCGGTGGGGACGCGGAGCTCTGCTTTCGGGCGGTCTCGCTTGGCGCGTATCGGGGGCTTCTCTATATCTCGCGCTCATCTTTGCGGCGCGGGCTTGGCCCAGCGCCCCAGCGTAACAAGGGCCGCGCATGGCGAGCGTCAACGAGATCAGACGGCAATTCCTGGAATTCTTCCGCGAGCGCGATCACACGATCGTGCCGTCAAGCGCGCTCGTGCCGCACAACGACCCCACGCTGATGTTCACGAACGCCGGCATGGTGCAGTTCAAGAACCTGTTCACCGGGGCGGAAAAGGCGCCTTATCCGCGCGCGGCGTCGAGCCAGAAATGCGTGCGCGCGGGCGGCAAACACAATGATCTCGACAACGTCGGCTACACGGCGCGCCATCACACTTTTTTCGAGATGCTGGGCAATTTCTCGTTCGGCGATTATTTCAAGGAACAGGCGATCTTCTACGCCTGGGAGCTGCTGACCAAGGAATTCGCGATCCCGAAAGAGCGTCTGCAGGTCACGGTTTATCACACCGATGATGAGGCGTTCGGGCTCTGGAAAAAGATCGCGGGCCTGCCGGACGCGCGCATTCTGCGCATCCCGACCGCGGACAATTTCTGGTCGATGGGCGACACCGGCCCGTGCGGCCCGTGCTCGGAAATCTTCTATGATCACGGCGTGGGCGAAGGCGCCTGGAAGCTCGACGCCGACGGTAATGATCTGTTCGGCGAGCGCTTCGTCGAAATCTGGAACCTCGTCTTCATGCAGTTCGAGCAGCATCTCGACCGGGAGATGACGCCGCTGCCCAAGCCCTCGATCGACACCGGCAGCGGGCTCGAACGGGTCGCGGCCGTGCTGCAGGGCGTGCACGACAATTACGACATCGATCTCTTCCGCACGTTGATCCGCGCCTCCGAAGAGCTGACGCGCACCAAGGCCGAGGGCGAGAAGGCCGCGAGCCATCGCGTCATCGCCGACCATTTGCGCGCCTCGTCCTTCCTCATCGCGGACGGCGTGATGCCGGCCAATGAAGGCCGCGGCTATGTGCTGCGCCGGATCATGCGCCGGGCGATGCGCCATGCGTACAATCTCAATCCGCAAGTGGTGGCGATGCACCAGCTGGCGCCGGTGCTGATCGGCGAGATGGGCGAGGCCTATCCGGAATTGGTGCGCGCCAAGCCGGTGATCCTCGATCAGCTGGAGCAGGAGGAGGAGCGCTTCCGCCGCACGCTCGGCCGCGGCCTGGCGCTGCTCGAAGAGGAAGTGCGCAAGCTCAAGAGGAACGAGAAGCTGCCCGGCGACGTGGCGTTCAAGCTCTCCGACACGTTCGGCTTTCCGCTCGATCTCACGCAGGACATTCTGCGCGGCCAGGGCCTCACGGTCGACACCGGCGCCTATGACGCGGCGCTCGAACGCCAGCGCGAGATGGGCCGCGAAAGCTGGGCAGGCTCCGGCGAGGCCGCCAATGACGATGTCTGGCTGGCGCTCAAGGACAGCGCGGGCGCGACGGCGTTTCTCGGCTATGGCGCCGATGAGGACGAAGGCGCGCTCACCGCGATCGTCGCCGATGGCGCGGCGATCGATGCGTTAAAGCAAGGCCAGCGCGCGGAGCTGCTGTTCGACCGCACGCCGTTCTACGCCGAAAGCGGCGGCCAGGCGGGCGATCATGGAACGATCAGGTTCAAGAACGGCGCCGAATTCGTCGTCGAGGACACGCAGAAGCGCGCGGGCGCGCTGCATGGCCATATCGGGCGGCTTGTGAAGGGCGCGGTGACGCTCGGCGATGCGGCGACGCTTACGATCGACGCGGGGCGGCGCAACCGCATCCGCGCCAATCACTCGGCGACGCATTTGCTGCACGCGGCGCTGCGCAACACGCTCGGCCTCCACGTCACGCAGAAGGGCTCGCTAGTCGAAGAAGATCGCTTCCGCTTCGATTTCAGCCATGGCGCGCCGCTGACGGCCGAGGAGATCGAGAAGGTCGAAGACGAGGTCAACGCCGTCATCCGCCAGAACGCCGAAGGCGTGATCCGCGAAATGGCGCCCGACAAGGCGATCGAGGCCGGCGCGCTGGCGCTGTTCGGCGAGAAATACGGCGACAGCGTGCGCGTGCTCACGCTCGGCGAAAGCGTGCGCGGCGATCACAAGCCGTATTCCGTGGAGCTATGCGGCGGCACGCATGTGAAGCGCACGGGCGATATCGCGCTGTTCACGATCCTTTCGGAAAGCGGCGTCGCCGCCGGCATACGCCGGATCGAAGCGGCGACAGGCGCGGCCGCGCTCGCGCATCTGAAGGCGCAGGCGGGTCTGGCGAAGGCGATCTCCGCCAATCTCAAAGCGCCGGTGGCGGAAATCCCCGACCGCGTCGCGCAGCTCGCCGAGGAGCGGCGCAAGCTTGAACGCGAATTGGCGGAAGCCAAGAAGCGCCTGGCGCTGGCAGGCGGCGGCGGACAGAGCGCGCCGGCGGGGCCTGAAGATGTCGGCGGCGTGCCGGTGATCGCGCGCGTGCTCGACGGCGTGCCGGCGAAGGATCTGCGCGGCCTCATCGATGAGGGCAAGAAATCGATCGGGTCGGGCGTGGTCGCCTATATCGGCGTCGATGACGGCAAGGCCGCGCTCGCCGTCGGCGTCACCGATGATTTGAAAGCGCGCGTGAACGCGGTCGATCTGGTGCGCGCGGGCGTGGCGATCGTCGGCGGGCAGGGCGGCGGCGGTCGGCCCGACATGGCGCAAGGTGGCGGGCCCGAAGGCGCCAAGGCGAACGATGCGCTCGCCGCGATCCGCAGCGCGATCCAGAAAGCGCTCGCGGCGTGATCGATCGCGCGCGGGTGACGTATCGCGATGCGACGATCGCGGATGCGGCGGCGCTGGCCGAGATTTCGCGCGAGACGTTCGTGGCGACATTCGGCGCGCTCTATCCCGTCGCCGATCTCAAGCATTTTCTCGCGCACGCCTATGGCGCGGATATTCAAGCGGCGGAATTGGCCGATCCGCAGACGCGTCACCGACTCGCCGAATGTGAGGGCGCGCTGATCGGCTTCGCAAAAATGGGCGCGTTCAAGCTACCGTGCGACACGGACGGGCGGCGCGCGGCGGAGCTGCACCGGCTCTATCTCATCGCGGACGCGAAGGGGCAGGGCGTTTCCGACACGCTGATGGACTGGACGATCGCGCAGGCGCGCGCGATGGCGGTGCAGGATCTCTATCTCGGCGTCTATCAGGGCAATGCGCGCGCGCAGCGCTTTTACACTCACTTCGGGTTCGAAATCGTCGGCGAATATCAATTCGTCGTCGGGTCAATTCGCGATCCTGAATACATCATGCGCAAGCGGCTGGAGGCGTAGTTTGTACCGCCGGCTTCCAGCCGGCAGTCGCGCCATGCCGGCTGGAAGCTGGCGGTACGTCAGGTGCACGGTTCCGCTTCCGGTAATGTCTCGGCAACCAAATCAATTGCTTTTTGAACCCTGCCGATTCGGCGGGGAAGACGATGACGCATCACGATGCGCTCGCGGCCTTTTTGGGGCCGGAGCTGTTTACGCGACTCGATTGGAGCCGACTCGATCTGGAGCAGCGTGAGGCGATTCTCACGGTGTTCCGAGTCGGATTGAATGCGGGCGCCGCTTCAGGCTCGGTCTCGATGATCGAGAGCGTGCTGGCGCAGGGCCAAGTGATCCTGTGCGAGGACGGCACGCGCTGGCGCGCGCTCGGCAAAGGCGACGCCGATCTGGTGCGCGATTGGGGTGAAGGCGCGCTCGTCGCCGTGCACCGCAATCTGCTTTACCGGCTCGACGATTACGAAGCCGTCGAGGTGGAATCGCTGCGGCTCTAGTGCGGCCGGATGCAGTCGAAGCGGTAGATCGGGACTTGCCCGAAGCCTTCGGAAAACTCCGTATCGACCAAAAGCGCCTCGCCATCGGCCGTGTAAGAGATCGCTTCGGCCTGCGGCAGGCGCGGCAGGGCGATGACGCGGAAATCCACGTTCGGCCGCCAGCTGCGCGATGGCTTCCAGGGCTGAGCGGGATCGAAGGCGAATTCGACCGCGACCGTGTAGGTGACGAGCGCGGCGCGCGTTCCATCCGGCGCAAAGTCGAGGCTTGTCGCCAGCATGCCGCGCATGGGCTGATCCCAGAGCAGATAGGGCAGATCGATCTCGCCGATTTGTTCGAAGCTCTGCGCGCCGCCGGCGCGCAGCTGCGCGGCGGTGAGGCGAAACACCTGCGCGGGGGCGACGCGGCGCTCCACGTAATCAGCGGGTTTGGTGATGAGATAAAGATCGCCGTTCGGATGGATGGCGAACGCCTCCGCATCATGGGGGCCGTCCGGATAGCGGGCGGTGATGCGGCGCAGCGCGGTTTCGACCCGGGCGTAGCGCTGCTTTTCGCGCAGGACGACGAAGGTCACGTCCGCGCGCCGGTGAAAATTGTCGCCGATGTCGCCGAGATAGACGCACGCGCCTTCCGGGCAGGGGCCGACGGCGATGTCTTCGACATCGCTCGGCGAAAAATCACGCACGTTCACGACGCGCGCATTGGCGCCATCGAGGCCCGTGACAAAGAAGCGGCCGGAATCGCCGCTGTCATTGTTGTGGTAGAGCTGGCCGGGAAACGCGCGCGAGGCGGCGATGCCGCTGGCTTCGTTGATGAGCGCCGGATCAAGGTCGCCCACGAATTGCGCCGGCGCCCAAGCCGGACAAAGCTCCGCCTGCGCGCTCGCGGCGCATGCCGCCAAAGCCAAGGCGACTACGATCCGTTTCATGCCGACCTCCCCACTCTTTCGTTAGCGGCGATATTGGATGAAGCCTGCGTAGCGCGCCACCTTGTCATAGAGGGCGCGGGCGGTGGCGTTGGTTTCCTGCGTGAGCCAATAGACGCGGGTCGCGCCGGCTGCGTCGGCGCGGGCGTAGACGGCTTCGATCAGCGCGCGGCCTGCGCCGGAGCCGCGGGCCTCCGGCGCGACGAACAAATCTTCGAGATAGCAATAGAGCGTCTTGGTCCAGGTCGCGCGGTGCAGCACGCAATGGACGAGGCCGATCAGTTCGTCGCCGCGTTCGGCCACGAGCGCGAACATCGGCTCGGCCGGATCGAGGAGGCGCGCGAAGGTCGTCTCGGTCACATCCTCCGGCAGCGCGGTTTCGTAGAAGGCGAGATAGTCCTGCCAGAGCGGGTCCCAGCGCGGGCGATCGGAAGCGGCGAGGGGGCGGATGATCATGCCTTCGCCTCGGCCCGTTCGGCGCGGGCTTCTTCCGCGTCGGCGTCATCGCGCGTCATGAAGAAGGAGCCGGACCATTGGCCGGGAATGGTCCATTTGCCTTCGATGCGCGTGAGTTGGGCGTTGGCAGCGCCTTCATAGAGGATGAAATGACGCAACCCGCCGCTGCCATCCATGTGCTTCGTGAAGGACACGGCTCGCCCTTCTCGTACGCCGTCGATCGTGGCGGTGATGACCCCGCCGCCGATCTTGCGCCAATCCGGTTCCTGCGTTGAACCGGTGAAGACGCCGCCGCTGTCTTGGAGGACGGCGTTGAACACGGTCTCCGGCCAAGCGTCGCCGGGATAGCGGTAGGCGCCGCTCCAAGCGCCGGAGAGATCGGAGCGGCGCGTCAATCTACTACCCCATCGCCTTCTTCAGGTTGGCGTCGATGGCGTCGAGGAAGCCTTCGGTGGTGAGCCATTTCTGCTGGTCGCCGACCAGAAGCGCGAGGTCCTTGGTCATTTCGCCGGCTTCGACGGTATCGACGGTGACCTTTTCCAAGAGCTGCGCGAACTCGATGAGCTTCTGATTGCCGTCGAGCTTGCCGCGATGTTCGAGGCCGCGCGTCCAGGCGAAGATCGAGGCGACGGAATTGGTGCTGGTCGGTTCGCCCTTCTGGTGCTGGCGGTAATGGCGCGTCACGGTGCCGTGGGCGGCTTCGGCTTCCATGATCTTGCCATCGGGCGTCAGCAGCACGGAGGTCATGAGGCCGAGCGAGCCGAAGCCTTGCGCGACAGTGTCCGACTGCACGTCGCCATCATAGTTCTTGCACGCCCACACATACCCGCCGCTCCACTTCAGTGCGGAGGCGACCATGTCGTCGATCAGGCGGTGTTCGTAGGTGAGCTTGCGCTTGTCGAACTCGGCTTTGAATTCGGCGTCGAACACTTCCTGGAAGATGTCCTTGAAGCGGCCGTCGTAGGCTTTGAGGATGGTGTTCTTGGTCGAGAGATAGACCGGCCAATTCTTCAGGAGGCCGTAGTTCAGCGAGGAGCGCGCGAAATCGCGGATGCTCTCATCGAGATTATACATCGCCATGGTGACGCCCGCGCCGGGCGCCTTGAACACTTCCTTCTCGATGACTTGGCCGTCGTCGCCGACGAACTTAATCGTCAGCACGCCCTTGCCGGGGAATTTGAAATCGGTTGCGCGGTATTGATCGCCGAAGGCGTGGCGGCCGACCACGATGGGCTGGGTCCAGCCGGGCACCAGGCGCGGCACGTTCTTGCAGATGATCGGCTCGCGGAAGATGACGCCGCCGAGGATGTTGCGGATGGTCCCGTTCGGGCTCTTCCACATTTCCTTGAGGCCGAATTCCTTCACGCGCGCTTCGTCGGGCGTGATGGTCGCGCATTTGACGCCGACGCCGTATTTCTTGATCGCGTTGGCGGAATCGATCGTGACCTGATCATTGGTGGCGTCGCGGTGCTCGATGCCGAGGTCGTAATAGTCGAGATTGATGTCGAGATAGGGGTGGATCAGCTTGTCTTTGATGAGCTGCCAGATGATCCGCGTCATCTCATCGCCGTCGATTTCGACAACCGGATTATCAACCTTGATCTTCGCCATGAACCTTCGCCTCGGGCTAAACGGACGGGCGCGTTGGTGGCGCCTTCGGCCCGTCCGCGCAAGGCGCGCGCTAGCGAATGACAAGGTCCGTGCGCGGCATGGCCGAAGCGCAGGCCATGGCGAGCGGCGTTGAGGCGCGCACGCCGCCTTGGCCCTGGCGCAGCGCCGATTGGCAGAATTGCAGGTTTTCCGGCGCCGATTGCCCGGGCCGGGGAAAGTTCGGCGCGTTGAGCAGGCTCATCTCCGCATCCGAGAAGCGTCCGTCGACGGCGTAATCGTTCGGATAGCCGCGCGGGCGGAAGCTGGTGCAGGCCTGCGCCATTTGCGACAGGCATTGGTCCAATTGCTGCGCTGTCTGATCGCGCGGGCGGTTGATGAAGGCCTGCAGCACGGCCGTGGCGAGGCGCTGAAAATCGGTCTGCGTCGCGCCAGTTTCGGTGGGGGCGGCGGGCGTCGCCGCGGGAGCGGGCGCCGCAGGGCTCGCCGGCTTCGCGTCCAGGTGCGCGGGATCGGGCAGGGGCGCGGGCGGATCGGCGATCTCATCGGCGTGGGGCGGCGGCGGAAGCGGATCGGGCGCCGTCCGTGGTGGGGCTGCGGCGGAGGCCGGCGCGAGCGCGGCTTCTTGAACCGGTGGCCCTGACTCCGTCGCGATGGGCGGCGCGGGCGGCGTGTAGATTTGGCGTTGCGATAGAAAAAGTCCGCCCGCGAACACCGCGCCGACGGTGACGACGGCGAGCGCGGTCTGGCCAAGCCGCGAGCCGATGCGGCCGCGGCTGCGCGAGCGCGTATAGCGCGCCGGCCCATCCGCGCGCGCATCCGCTTTGGCTTCGCCCGGCGGGGGCGCCGCCGGCGGAATGCGGCGCTTGGCGTCGACCAGGCGCTTCACTTGCTGCAGCAGCGCCAACCAATCGGGATCGTCCGGATTGCCGCGCCAATGCGAGAGATCGGCGCTCTGGATCATGTTGAACGGGATCGGCGGGTGGCACGATCGCACGGTGCAGGGCACGAGGCGCTGCTCATTGCTGGCGTGCGTCGTCTCGGCGATCACCCAGCGCGATTTCGCGGACTCGGGCGACCAGCAGGTCACGACCACGGTTGCGCCTTCCAGCGCACGACGCAGCACATCGTTCCAGCGCGCGCCCGGCTTGATCTCCGGATCCCACCACACGGAAAACCCTTCCGCAGTGAGGCCAAGGGCGATCAGGCGTACGCGCTTGCGATCGTTGCGCGCATAGGAAATGAACACATCCGTCATGGGCGCCTTCTCCCGATAGCCCTACGACGGAGAGCATCATTGCACGTTTTTGCGCAGCCGGCATGACGGGGGTCACGTGACTCGCGCCCGGGATATGCCGCCGGCCATCGCAGAGGATTGGCCGGCGATCTGCCTGGTGCGCCCGCAAATGGGCGAGAACATCGGCGCGGCCGCGCGCGCCATGCTGAATTTCGGCCTGAGCGCGATGCGCATCGTCGAGCCGCGCGATGGCTGGCCCAATCCGAAGGCGTTCGCCGTGGCCTCGGGCGCCGACAGCGTGCTCGACCATGCGCGCCTTGAGTGGAGTTTGGACGCGGCCCTGGCGGATGCGACGCTGGTGGTGGCCGCGACCGCGCGGCCGCGGCATCTGGAGAAGCCGGTCTGGGGACCGCGCGAAGCGGCGCTCAACATCCGCGCGGCGATCGAAGCGGGCGAGCGGCCGCTGGTGATGTTCGGCCCGGAAGCGGCGGGGCTCGAGACCGATGAGGTGTCGCGCGCCGACGCGGTGCTGACATACCCAACCAATCCGGGCTTTCCCTCGATCAATCTGTCGAACGCGATCGCGCTGTTCAGCTTCGCGATGGGTGAGGCGCGTCAGGCCGGCGACATCCCGCCCTGGTTTCGCGAGACGCAGGGCGACCCCGCGACGCAAGCTGAACTTGAGTCCATGTTTCTCCATCTGGAGCGCGAACTCGAAATCGGCCGCTTCTTCCATCCGCTCGACAAGGCGCCGCTGATGAAGCGCAATCTGCGCGCCCCGTTCCTGCGCGCGCACATGACGACGCAGGAGGTGCAGACCTTCCGCGGCGTACTCAAAGCGCTGACGATCGGGCGGGGCGGACGAAAACTGCCGGATGAGGAGCGCTAGGGATTCACGCCGCGCGAGAAATCCTGTATCGGGTTCTCCACAGGGTTCATCCGGGTGTCTTCATGGCTTGGGTCGACAAGCTGATCAGGCGGAAACAAGCGGCGCAGCCGACGTCGACGAGCTTGCTCGCGCCGTGGAGCGGCGAGACCGTCAATCTCGATGCGTATTGGGCGGAGGCGTGGAGCGATCTGCGCGCGCGCCAAGCCGAACTCGCGAGCCGGCTGAAGCTCGCCTCCGCGCATTGGACCGTGGATCAGGATCAAGGACTGATCCGGTTCGACCGCGCGGACGGCGTGATCGTCACAGCGCCTGTGCAGATCATCGGCGCGTGGAATCCGAAATCGGAATTGTTCACCTGGGGCTGGGATCATCCGAGCGTGAAGGTGCGTCTGCGCGCCGACGCCGAGCGCACGCGCTGGTTCGGCGAGCGCCACGAGTTGGAAGATTTCACCGAACGCAGCGTGAAAGTGACGGAAGGCGAAGCCTGGCGGCTCACCTCGGTCGCCATGCGCGTCAACGCCGCCGCCGGCGCCTATCGCGGGCCGACCGAGGGCCCGGTCGTGTTCATGACGCTCGGCGAATTGAAGGTGCGGGAATAGAGCGCGTCGCGCGCGCGGGCCGCCGCCGCTAAAGAGATCGCCGTGTCTGCCAAAGCCTCCGCGCCGCTGGGGCGCACCATGGTGCGCGGCCTTCGTCTGTGCTGCCCGGCCTGCGGGGCGCGCACCTTGTTCGCCCGCTATCTTCAGCTGAGTGATCGCTGCACGGCGTGTGGCGCGGACTTTTCGCACATGGAGACCGCGGACGTGGCGCCGCATCTGACGGTGTTCTTCGTCGGCCTCGCCATCGTGCCGGGCATCGTGATGGCGACGATGCGGTATGAGCTGAACGGCGCGCTGGTGATCGCCGTCGCGCTCACGCTCGCGGTGGCGCTGACGCTGTTCCTGCTGCCGCGCGTGAAAGGCGTTTTGGCCGCGCTCTTGTGGCGTGCAGGACGGGCGATGTGAGGGGGCGGCTTAGGCTGTCGCTTCGAGTTCGTGGCCTTCCGCGCCTGTGACGGTCACAGGCACGATATCGCCGGGATCAAGATCGCGTTCGGTGCGCACGTAGACGATGCCGTCGATGTCGGGCGCGTCGGCCTTGGTGCGCGCCGCGAAGGCGTCTTCCTCATCATCCCAGCCGTCGATGATGACGTCGAGCGTCTGGCCGATGAGGCGCCGCGCACGCGCATCGGCGAGCTCGGTTTGCACCTCGTTGAAGCGCTCCCAGCGTTCGTCGATCACATCTTGCTCGACGTGATCAGGTAGATCGCGTGAGGGCGCGCCTTCAACGTTTTCGTATTTGAACACGCCCGCGCGATCGATCTCGGCGTCTTCGATGAAATCGAGCAGCGTTTCGAAATCCTTCTCCGTCTCGCCCGGAAAGCCGACGATGAAGGACGAGCGGATGGTGAGGTCGGGGCAGATGGCGCGCCAGGCGCGGATGCGATCGAGCACGCGGTCCTGATTGGCGGGGCGACGCATAGCCTTCAGTACGCGCGGGCTCGCGTGCTGAAACGGAATGTCGAGATAGGGCAGGATTTTGCCCTCGGCCATCAGCGGGATCACGTCATCGACGTGTGGGTAGGGGTAGACATAGTGCAGCCGCACCCAGATTCCGAGATCGCCGAGCTCCTTCGCGAGATCGTAGAATTTGGCGCGGATTGTGCGGTCCTTCCATTTGCTCTCGGCGTATTTCACGTCGACGCCGTAAGCGCTGGTGTCCTGGCTGATGACGAGCAATTCCTTCACGCCGGCCTTCACCAGCGCTTCGGCTTCCTTGAGCACGGCGTTGGCCGGCCGTGAGGCGAGATCGCCGCGAATGCTCGGAATGATGCAGAAGCTGCAGCGATTGTTGCAGCCCTCGGAAATTTTCAGATAGGCGAAATGGCGCGGCGTGAGGCGAAAGCCCGCCTCGGGCACCAGATCGATTTTCGGATCGTGCTTGGCCGGCGCGTGCGCGTGAACGGCGTCGAGCACGGCTTCGTATTGATGCGGGCCGGTGATGGCGAGGACATCGGGGTGCGCGGCCTGGATGAGGTCGGCCTCTTTGCCGAGGCAGCCGGTGACGACGACTTTGCCGTTCTCGGCTATGGCTTCGCCGATGGCCTCAAGGCTTTCGGCCTTGGCGCTGTCGAGAAAGCCGCACGTGTTCACGATCACCAGATCGGCGCCGGCATAATCGTTGGAGAGGCGATAGCCCTCCGCGCGCAGCTTGGTGAGGATGCGCTCGCTGTCGACGAGCGCTTTCGGACAGCCCAGGCTGACCATGCCGATTTTAGGAACGCGGAGCGACATTGGGCGCGGCTTCTATCGCAAAGGCCGCAGCAAACCAATTGCCGCCACTCACGCCAGGTTCAATTGCCAAGTGACGCCGAACCGATCGCCCACCCAGGCGAACAGGCGGCTGAAGCCGTAATCGCCCAGCGGCATGAAGATCTGGCCGCCCTCGCCCAGCGCGGCGACGAGCCGGCGCAGTTCGTCCTCGGTCTCGCAGTCGACGAAGAACGAAAACGAGGGTGTGAGCTTGAAGGCGTGCGGCGAGGGGCTGTCGAAGAAGCGGACAAGCTGGCTGGCGATCGAAATCGTCGCGCTCGCGACCGCGCCTTCCTTGCCCGGCCCGCCCGGGCCATGGCGCTCGATCCGGACGATCCGGGTCTCGGGAATGGTCGCGACGTAGAGGTTCATCGCAGCTTCCGCTTCGCCCTCGAACATGAGGAACGGCGTGACAGCCTGGACCATGCGCATTCTCCGTCGCTTCGCCGCGGGACGGGGCGCAAGTTAACAGCCTGCCGCGCCGGGGTCGAAGGCCGCCCGGCAGCGCGGGGCTGCTGCATTGCGACGCCATGTCCATCTGCGAATGACTTGCAAAGGCGGGAGGGCGCGGCTAAATTCTTGCTTCTGCGAGTTACTCGCTTTGAAATGGTTTGGCATTTCGGGAATCCGGGCATGTATGTCTGCAATTGCAACGGCGTGACCGATCGGGAGGTGGCGGAGGCCATTTCCGCGGGCGCGCGCCGCCCGGAGGACGTTCTCGGCCATCATGGCTGCGATCCCTGCTGCGGCCGGTGCCTGCCCGAAATCGCCGACGCAATCGATGATGCTTGCGGCGGCTGCGCTCTCTCGGGGGCTCTTGTCGCCGCTGAATAGAGGCAGGCGATGAAGGGCGATCCGGATATTATCAAGAAGCTGAACGCCTGCCTCACCAACGAGCTGACAAGCGTTAATCAGTATTTCCTGCACAGCCGCATGTATGAGAGCGAGGGCTACGGCAAGCTCGCCAAGAAGACCTACGAAGAATCGATCGAGGAGATGAAGCACGCCGACAGGATCGTGCGGCGCATCCTCCTGCTCGAAGGCCTGCCGAACCTGCAGGATTTGCACAAGCTGCGCATCGGCCAGGCGGTCGAGGAACGGCTCAAGGCCGATCTGGCGGCGGAGACGGGCGGGCGGGCCACGCTCGTCGAAGCCATCGAGCTCTGCGAGACGAAGAAGGATTACGTCTCGCGCGACCTGCTCACCGAAATTCTCGACGACACCGAAGAGCACATCGATTTCCTCGAAACCCAGATCGCGGTGCTGGGCGATATCGGCGTGCAGAACTACCTGCAAAGCCAGTACGAGTTGGACGCCCAGGCGGGGGATTGAGGCGGCCGTACCGCCGGCTTCCAGCCGGCAGACTGGTTTCGGATTCGGCGACCTCGCGCATATTTCCGCCGAAGCTGCCGGCTGGAAGCCGGCGGTACAAATCGATTCTGCGAGCGATTGACAGGTTTGTTTGCGCGCCGCAAATTTTGCTTGTTCCTGTAGGGCGCATCGGCGTTGTGGCCGAAAGGGCGAGGCCCGCCTACGCAATCGCGATTGCAAGGAACGCCCATGCCCACGCTCGACACCTATCGTAAGCAAGCCAAGCAATTTCTGCGCTGGCGCCAGGATGGCGAGTGGACGGTCGCGGCGGTCATCCGCGCGCATGTGCCGAAATTCGCCGCGCTAAGCGATCGAGAGATTCTTCAAGCGGATTTCAAACTCGCGGATGCGCAGGAATTGGTGGCGCGGCGGGCTGGGTTTGCGTCCTGGGCCGCGTTGAAGGCGGCGGCGCCCGCGCAGGGCGAGCCGGCGGAGGAGGGCGATCCCAATCCCTTTCTGCGTTTCGCCATCCCGCATGTCTTCGTCACCGACATGGCGCGCGCGCTCGCATTCTATCGCGATGCGCTCGGCTTCCGCGTGACGCTGGTTTACGGCGAGCCGCCGTTCTTCGCGGAGGTGGCGCGCGATCTGGCGCGGTTCTGTCTGCGTCATGTCGATGCCGGCGTCATCGACGATGCGGCGCGCCGTAAAGAGGATTTGCTCGCCCTCGCCATAGGGATCGAGAATGCGGCGCAATTGGAGGCTTTGTTCGAGGCCTTTTTGAGCGCCGGCGTGCGCTTCCATCAGCCGATCAAACGCCATCCCTGGGGCGCGCGCGATTTCGTGGTGAGCGATCCGGATGGAAATTTGATCTCCTTCGGGCTGGGCGCGGGCGAATAGGCGGGCTTGGCGGCTGCGCGGGCGCGTGTTCAATGCGCGCAAAAGGCCGAGGAGAATCCGTGTCCGATCTGCCCTGGATGAACCGCGATCTGACGCCCGAACAGCGCACCGCGCTCGTGCTCGCGGAGATGACGCGCGACGAGAAGCTGACGCTCGTCAACGGCCATGTCGGCGGCAAGATGCCGGGCTTCGCGCCGCCGCCGGATGGCGCGATGGGTTCGGCCGGGTTCGTGCCCGGCGTGGAGCGGCTCGGCATTCCCGCCCAGCAGGAAACCGATGCGAGCCTCGGCGTCGCCAATCTGCACGACGGGCTTGGCGCAACGGCGCTGCCCTCAGGCCTCGCACAGGCCGCCAGCTGGGATGAGGCGCTGGTAGAGGCGAGCGGGCGCATGATCGGGAGCGAAGCGCGCGCCAAGGGCTTCAACGTCATGCTCGCCGGCGGCTGCAATCTCACGCGCGAGCCGCGCTGCGGGCGCAATTTCGAATATCTCGGCGAAGACCCGCTGCTGGCCGGCGTGCTGGTCGGCGCGAGCATTCGCGGCATCCAGTCAAACGACATGATCGCCACCATCAAGCATTTCGTGCTCAACGCGCAGGAAACCGGGCGCATGGTGATGAGCGCGGAGATCGACGAAGCGAGCTTGCGCGAAAGCGATCTGCTGGCCTTCGAGATCGGCATCGAGAAGGGCGATCCGGGCGCGGTGATGACGGCGTACAACCGCATCAATCAGATCTACGCCGCAGAGCACGATTTCCTGCTCAACACGGTGCTGAAAGGCGATTGGGGTTTCGCCGGCTACACGATGTCGGATTGGGGCGGCTGCCACTCGACCGTGGCCGCCGCCATCGGCGGGCTCGATCAGGAAAGCGGCCAGGAGCTCGACCGCGAGCCGTTCTTTCAAAAGCTCGGCGCAGCGATCGATGACGGCCTCGTGCCGGAAGAGCGGCTCGACGATATGGCGCGGCGCATCCTCCTGCCGATGTTCAAGCACGGCCTGATCGACCGTCCCGCCGAGCCTGGCGGCGCCATCGACAGCGACGCCAATCTCGCGGCGGCGCAGCGCGCCGCCGAAGCGGGAACGGTGCTGCTTAAGAATGACGGGCTCCTGCCGCTGTCGCGCGATGTGAAGACGATCGCGCTGATTGGCGCCAATGCCGACGTCGGCGTGCCTTCGGGCGGGGGCTCATCGAGCGTTGTGCCGTGGGGCGGGTTCGCGCGCGAGGTGAAGCCAGAGTCCAACAGCATGTGGGCGGGCTTCCTGCGCCAACGCTATCATCCGTCTTCGCCGCTGGACGCGTTCGGCGCCTATGCGAAAGCGAGCTTCAGCGGCGGCGCGGATGTCGACGCGGCGGCGAAGCTCGCGGCTGCGTCCGATGTGGCGATCGTGTTCGCCGAACAATGGACCACCGAATTTCTCGACGCGCCCAATCTGCTCTTGCCGCATGGCCAGGATGCGCTGATCGCCGCTGTTGCGAAGGCCAATCCGAAAACCATCGTCGTTCTGCAGACCGGTGGGCCGGTGACGATGCCCTGGCTCGGCGAGGTCGGCGCCGTTTTCGCGGCTTGGTATCCGGGCGGGCGGGGCGCGGCGGCGATCGCGCGCCTGATCTATGGCGAGGCCGACCCATCGGGCCGCCTGCCGCTGACCTTCCCGCGCAGCGAGGCCGATACGCCCAATCCGCAGCTTCCCGGGGCGAACATCGAGAAGGCCAAGTTCGACGCGCATTATCCGGAAGGCGCCGATGTCGGCTATCGCTGGTACGCCAAGACCAAACGCGCGCCGCTCTTCCCGTTCGGCTTCGGCCTCACCTACACGGCGTTCGATCACGCCAACATCGCGGTTGAAGGCGGCGATACGCTGAAGGTGAGCTTCGATGTGACCAATGTCGGCGCGCGCACGGGCGTGGAGGTGGCGCAAATCTATCTCACCGATGCGGCGGGCGAAGAGACCATGCGGCTGATCGGCTGGGCCAAGCTCTCGCTCAAGCCCGGCGAGACCAGGCGCGCGACCATCACGGCCGATGCGCGCCTGCTGGCGCAATATGACGTCGACGCGCGTGGCTGGCGGATCAAGGCGGGGGAGTATGCCGTGGCCGTCGCCAAATCGGCGGCGGAGCTGACTTTGCGTGGGCGCGCGCCGGTAAGCGCGCGGCTGCTGCCGCCCTGAGGCTAGGCGGTGCGGGCCGCCGGCGAGGGCGCGAGAGCGGGCTCGGGCGCAAAGAACGTTGCGGCCTTGGCGCCTTCGGCGGGCGAGAGCGCCAGCCAGGCGGCGGCCTGATCCAGCGTATCGAACACGCCGACCTCGGAGGCCATGCCGTCATCAGGGCGGGCCAGATCGCGCCAGGCTTCGAGCGCGGGCCGCGCCTTCGGTTCGCCGCAGACGAAGGCGGTCCGGGCCACCACGTGCCGCGTGACCGGCAGGAAGGCTTCGATCAGTTCGGCGCGAAACGCGTGGAGCATGCCGGGGGCGATGGCGGAAAAGTCCGCGCCCGCGGGCACGAGATAGAGCGCATCGTGCTGCACGGCCGTTCCGGCATTCGCGAGGTAATAGGCTTTCAGATCCGAAAGATCGGCAGGGCTGATGCGCCCCTCAAGTTTGAGCAGGCTCAACGGGGCCAATCTGGTGCTGAACGCGAAGGGCATAGGCGCACTCCCGCGCAATTCCAACGACGGGGGCGGTTTCCTGCCGGTTAACGCAACAGCCTTTGGTTGACCTAGCCCTTTAGCCCTAGGGCGTTTGACTTCCGGGCAGGGGCGGCTAAAAGGCCCGACTTTCCGCGCCGGCCCGTCCGGGCGGATCATGCTGGGCGACGGGCGCACCGCCAGGGCAGTCGCGGCCTCATCTGTGAGGCCGCCGGTCCCCGTCACGAAGAAAAGAAGGGCGCATCGCGCCATGACGAAACGCGTCGAAGCGAAATACAAATCCAATCGCCGGTTCGGCCAGAACCTCTGGGGCCGCCCCAAATCTCCGGTCAACAAGCGCTCTTACGGGCCCGGCCAGCACGGCCAGCGCCGCAAGGGCAAGACCAGCGATTTCGGGCTTCAGCTTGTCGCCAAGCAGAAGCTCAAAATGTACTACGGCAACATCACCGAGAAGCAGTTCCGCCGCGTCTACGCCGAAGCGGCGCGGCTCAAGGGCAATACCAGCGAAAACCTCGTGGGCCTGCTGGAAAGCCGCTTGGACGCGTTCGTCTATCGCTCGAAATTCGTGCCGACCGTGTTCGCCGCGCGCCAATTCGTGAACCATGGCCACGTCAAAGTGAACGGCAAGCGCGTCACCATCCCGTCCTATCAGGTGAAGCCGGAAGACGTGATCGAAGTGCGCGATAAAGCGCGCAACATGGCGATGGTGCTCGAAGCCGTGCAAAGCGGCGAGCGCGACGTGCCCGATTACATCGAGGTCGATGTGAAGGCGATGACGGCCAAATATGTGCGCGTGCCGACGCTGAGCGACGTGCCCTATCCGGTTCAGATGGAGCCCAATCTGGTCGTCGAATATTACGCGAGCTGATCGGCCGAACGCTTGGTCAGGAAGCCCCGCCGGCCGCAGCCGGCGGGGTTTTTCTTTTCCGACCGCGCGCTAGCGTGTGCGCCGGAGCATGCTGATGAAGCTGAAAGACATCGACGATCTCGTGCTTGTGCCGCCCGGCGCGAAGGCGGCCTTGGCCAAGCGCTCATGCGAGGGCGGGGCGCTGTTCGCCGATCGGGCCGAGGCTGAGGCGCTGACGAAGGACAACGCCGCCGCCATCGACGCGCTGCAGGACAAGCTCTGGGCCGAGCGCAAGCGCGCGCTGCTGGTGGTGCTGCAAGGCATCGACACCTCGGGCAAGGACGGCACGGTGCGCGGCGTGTTCAACGCCTGCGGGCCGCTGGGCGTCGCCGTGACGCCGTTCGGCAAGCCGAGCGAGGATGAGCTGGCGCATGATTATCTTTGGCGCGTGCACAATGCGGCGCCGAAGAAGGGCATGATCGGCGTGTTCAACCGCTCGCATTACGAGGACGTGCTGGTCGTGAAAGTGCGCAAGCTGGCGCCGGCGGACGTGGTCGAAAAACGCTATGACGAGATCAACGCGTTCGAGCGCCTGCTGATCGACAACAACGTCACGATCCTCAAATTCATGCTGCACATCTCGAAGGACGAGCAGAAGGAGCGGCTGCAGGAGCGGCTCGACGAAAAGGCCAAACACTGGAAATTCAATCCCGCCGATCTGGAAGACCGCGCGCTCTGGGACGAATACCAAGAGGCTTACGACACCATGCTCACGCGCTGCTCGACCAAGCATGCGCCCTGGCGCGTCGTGCCGGCCGACAAGAAATGGCGGCGCAACGCGATCATCTCGTCGGTGGTGCGCGCCACGCTTGAGGATTTGGACCCGCAATACCCACAGCCGAGCTGGGATCCCAAGACGATCAAGATTCAGTAGGCCCGCCCTGGTCCATGTCGCGGCGCACGATGCCGAGGGAGATGACGCGCTTCAGCGCTTCTTCGGGGCCGAGGCGGATGGGCCGCAGCGTGCTGCGCTGGGCGTAGATCAGGAAGCCGGAGGTCGGGATCGGCGCGTGCGGCACGAACACGGCGACGAGCGCTTCGCCGGTGTCGTCCACCACCTCTTTCGGATCGTCATTGGTGACGAAGCCGATGGACCAGAGCCCCGCGCGCGGAAATTCGACGAACACGGCTTCTTTGAAGGATTGCCGCTCGCGCGCCGTGATCTGACCGAACAATTGTTTCGAGCCGCCATAGATCGAGCGCACCAAAGGCAGACTTGAAATGAAGCGCTCGCTCGACGTCACCAGAAAGCGGCCCACCAGATTGCCCGCCAGCGCGCCGACCAAAGTCAGCGCCGCGACCGCGAACACGACGCCCGCGCCGGGGATGACGGAGGCGAGCGGGCGCAGGTTCGGCGGCAGGAGCGGCACGACATGGCCGTCGATGAACGCCACCACCGCCCACACCACCCAGATCGTCACCAGGAAGGGCAGCACCAGCGCGACGCCCGCGGCGAAACTGTTGCGCGCCCAGGAGAAGATGTGGAATTCGCGATGGTCCTGAGCAGCGCTCATAAGGCGTCCGGGTTTGAGGGCGAGGCGCGGGGAATGAAGGGGCTCTAGCGCAGCGCGCCCGCGTTCACCATCTTCTGCGCATGTTCGGAAAGCCAAAACATCACACCGCTGCGAACGTGCTCGATCTGCAGGAGGCGCGCGGCGGCGTTCGCGACGATTTTTCCAAGACAGTCATCGGCGTGGTTGAGACGGCCGCGCCGTCCGTCATCGGCGTGCGGCGCGCCTCGCGCGGGCGCGATCTGTTCGATGGCGCGGGTTCGGGCGTGATCGTCTCGCCCGATGGTTACGCGCTCACCAACAATCACGTCATCAAGGGCGCGAGCCGCATCGAGGCCGTGCTGCATGACGGCCAGGTTTCTTCGGCGGAGCTCGTCGGCGCCGATCCCGACACCGATCTGGCGCTGCTGCGGCTCAGCTCCAATGGCCTCAAGGCCGCAACGCTCGGCGATTCAGACGGCTTGCGCGTCGGCGAGATGATGATCGCGATCGGCAATCCGCTCGGCCTGCAGGCGACGGTGACGGTCGGCGTGGTCTCGGCGCTGCGGCGCACCATGCGCGGCGAGGCCGGGCGGCTTATCGAAGACGTGGTGCAGACCGACGCCGCGCTCAATCCCGGCAATTCCGGCGGGGCGCTGGTCGATGCGCTGGGCCGCGTTGTCGGCATCAACACGGCGATTATCGGCGGCGCGCAGGGCATCTGCTTCGCCGTGCCGATCAACACGGCCAAGCGGATCATCCCCGATCTCATGCGCAATGGGCGGGTGGCGCGCGGCTGGTTCGGGATCGGCGGGCAGACCCAGGGCCTGTCGGTGGCGCTGCAGCGGCGGCTGAACCTCAAATCCGAAGGCGGCGTGCTGGTCGTGGCGGTGGCCGAAAACGGCCCGGCGGCGGCGGCCGGTCTGCGCGCCGGCGACGTGGTGCTGAGCCTCAACGGGGAGCCGACGGCCAGCGTCGACGCCATCCATCGCGTCCTCTCCAAGGAGACGATCGGCCGGGTCGTCGATCTGGACGTGCTGCGCGATGGGCAATTGGCCCATCTCAAGCTCCGCGTGGCGGAACGCCCGAACGAGGGCTAGGCGGCCTCGAGCAGGCCCTTTTCGGTGAAGAGGGCCTGCAATTCGCCGCTCTGGAACATCTCGCGCACAATGTCGCAGCCGCCGACGAATTCGCCCTTCACGTAGAGCTGCGGGATGGTCGGCCAATTGGTGAACTGCTTGATGCCTTCGCGGATATCGCCATCGGCCAGGACGTTCACGTCGTGAAATTCCACACCAAGATGGTCAAGGATTTGGACCACCATGTTGGAGAAGCCGCATTGGGGCCGCTCGGCCACGCCCTTCATGAACAGAACCACGTCATGGCCCTGCAATTCGCTGCGGATGCGCTCAAAAACGGCCGGCTCAGACATGGGACATCCTTCCTGATGATCCAGGGGAGGTAGGTGTTTCGCCCAGGCGCATCAAGCGGATGGGCGTTTGGGGCCGGTTTCCAGGGCGAGCGCGTGGAGCGCCCCGCCCATCCGTCCTTGCAAAGCAGCATACACCATTTGGTGCTGCGCCACACGGGCCTTGCCGGCGAACGCATCGGACCGGATCACGGCCCGATAATGATCCCCGTCGCCGGCCAGGTCTTGAATCTCGATCTCAGCGTCCGGAAAGGCGGTGCGCAGAAGCGCTTCGATTTCCGTGGCATGCATGGGCATCGTGCGTGATCTCCGGGGCACGGGAAGCGTGCAACTTTTGTGACGCATCCGGCCGCGCGTTGCGAGTGGCCGCCGGGCGCGATTGGTGCAGGAAGTTTCGCGCACTGCGCGGGGCGTGTTGACAACAGCACCTTTTCCGAAAATTTAGTCACCCAGCGTCTACGGGCGTTCCGAAGGAATGAGATCGCCCCTAAGGGCGGCAGGGGGAGCGCCGGTGGGAGGATGCATCGTGGTCGGATCTCCCGACCCTGCGGCCGATCGCCAAGCGCTTTTTTGGGATTCAGAACAGCGGACCAAAGTTCGCCGCATTTTCGCGCATGAAAGAGCTGTAACAGGGACAAAGGGCAGACCATGACGGTGACGCATTCGCTTCTTTCCTTCTTCGCGCAGGCCAGCGCCGCGCAGACTGCTGCGACGGGAGCCACTGCGCCCGCCACCGCCGTCGCGCCTTCGCTGTCGGCCGAGCAAATCCAAGCCGCGAAGCAGGCGTCGGAAGCTGCCGAGGCCGCGGCCTCTGGCGCGCACGAAGTCAGCCTCATGGAGCTCATCAAGGAGCTCAACCCGGTTGAGCTCGGTGTCATGATCATCCTGGCGCTCTGCACGATCTACGCGCTCGCCCTGCTGTTCGAAAAAGTTTATGTCATGCGCCGGGCCTCGGGCCAAACGCGCGACTTCCTCAACGCCTTCCGCAAAGCCAATTCGGTCGAGGAAGCTGAGGCCATCGTCCGCAAGCTGCCGAACTCGGGCATCAAGGCGATGTTCGACGCCGGCATGGCGGAAGTCCGCCGCACGCAAGACCTCGGCCTCTACACCATGCGCGATGCGCGCGACCACACCATGCAGCGCGTCAGCGCGGCGATGACTGTGCGCCAGAACGATCACCTCGAAGAGCTCGGCTCCAACATGACGTTCCTCGCCTCGATCGGCGCGAACGCGCCGTTCATCGGTCTGTTCGGCACGGTGTGGGGCATCATGGTCGCGTTCGTCGGCATCGCCTCGACGCAAACCACGTCGCTCGCGGTCGTCGCGCCGGGCATCGCGGGCGCGCTGCTCGCCACGGCCGCCGGTCTCGCCGCGGCCATCCCGGCGGTGCTGATCTACAATTTCGCGGCCAAGCAGATTTCCAAGCAAGGCAACAAGCTCGAGGATTTCGCCTCCGAATTCATCGCCCTTGTGTCGCGCGATATGGACCGCCGCAGCGCCTGATCCAGCCCTCGTAGAACTCAAGGAGCGCTGCGATGGCAGGCAAATTGTCGGCGCCAGGGCATGGCGGGGGAAAGAGGGGGCGTCTCGACGTCAACTCCGATCCCAACGTCATTCCCTTCATCGACGTGATGTTGGTGCTGCTGATCATCTTCATGATCGCGGCCCCCATCGCCTCGGTCGACGTCAAGGTCGATATCCCTGACAGCAAGATCAAGCCGTCGCAGCGGCCGCCCAAACCCACCTGGATTTCGCTCCAGGACCGTGGCGAAGGCGTGCGCGTGTTCGTGATGGAAGAAGAAGTCCCGATGGACCAATTGGGCGAGAAGGCGCGCGAAGCCTGGTCGCACAACACGCCGTCGATGGATTTCGAGCGCGATTGCCTCGTGCCTGACGCGCCCGTGCACTGCCGCATCTACATCCGCGCCGAAACGACCACCGCCTATCGGAACGTCGTGCGCGTGATGAACCAGCTGCAGAACCAGGGCTTCACCAAGATCGGCCTGGTGGCCGAAGACCGTCGTCGGTAACGGGAGGGACGAGGCCGATGGCTGGTAAAATTTCCATGGGTGGCGGCGGACGTCGGGGCGGCATGCAGCCGAATTCCGACCCGAACGTCATCCCGTTCATCGACATCATGCTCGTGCTGCTGATCATCTTCATGGTCACCGCGCCGATCCCGACGGTCGATATCCGCGTTGACCTTCCGCCGCCGAACCCGGTCCCGTCACCCCCGCGCGAGGGCATCCGCCCGACCATGGTGGTGATGGACGCCCGCGGCGGCATCTTTGTCGACGGCGAAGCGACGACGCTGTCACAATTGGAGGACGTCGTTCTGCGCCACGCGATCGAAAACAATTGGGCGCTGCAGGCCACGCAGATTTATGCGGAAGCCAAAGTGTTCGTCCGCGCCGATCAATCACTGGCTTACGGCGAAGTGCTGGGCGTGATGACCAAGCTCAAGGAAGCGGGCTTCGTCGGCGTCGGCATCTTCGCGGAAACGGCGCAGGAAGGCTAAAGACACATGGTTCGCCTTCGCCTCATCTCGATGGGTCTTGCAGCCTTCATCTGCATCGCCATCGCCTATATCGCGATCACCTCGAAGTTCAGCGCCATCACGGACATCTTCAAGGAAGAAGACGCCGTGAAAGTGCAGGTCGAGGAAAAGCAGAAGCCGCCGCCGCCGCCGCCGCCAAACCGGCCGCCGCCGCCGCCGCCGCCGGAAATGCGCGTGCCCCCGCCGATGGTGGAAGCGCCGCCGACCGTGACGGACGTGCCGGTTGCGGTCGATCCGCCGCCGGCCCCGCCCGCGCCGGCCGTCATCACGAACCCGACCTGGCTTGAGCGTCCGAACGCCCGCGATTTCAGCCGCGAATATCCGGACCGTGCGCTGGAGCGGGAGCGGGAAGGCCGGGTCGTGCTCGATTGCGTCGTGAGCGCCGATGGCCGCATCGCGTGTTCGGTCGCGAGCGAAGATCCGACGGGCTGGGGCTTCGGCGCCGCCGCGGTCCGCATCTCGCGCGTGTTCCGGATCTCGCCGCGGACCGAAGACGGCCGCCCGACCGATGGCGGCCGGGTGCGGGTGCCGATCACCTTCCGCCTCGGGAATTGACGCCGCAGGGATGGACAGAAGGCGGGCCGTGCTCCGCAATTTCGCCGGTTTTGCCGACGACAGGCCAAGAGCGCGAGGGACATAAACTGCGGGGCGCCGCCGCCGCACTCAGGAGGAATGACATGAAGGTGTTCGCTGCAGCGCTGGCGGCGCTGATGCTGGTGTCGACCGCGTCCGCTCAGACGACGCCGGCGACCCCGCCGTCTGCCCCCCAGCCGCCGATCCCCGCGTCGCGCTGTCCGGATTTCCCGGCGAACCCGGCGCTGCCCGACGGCGCGACGGCCCGCAATTCGCGCGAAATGCGCGATGGCGATGCCGCCTATCAAGCCTGGGGCCAGCAAATGCAGACCGTGCTGGAATGCCGCCGCGTCGAAGCCGAGGAATTGCTGATCCAGGCCCGCACGCATGAAGCGCGCGTGCGCGAATTCAACGACGCGGTCTCGCGGCTGAATTCGGTCGGTCAAGCCTGGCAGGCGGAAGCCACCGAATACAATGCGCGGACCACCCGCCACTAGCGCTTGACGTCCGTCAGGTGAACGCGCCTCCCTTTCCAGCGAAAGGGAGGCGTTTTTCATGGCCAAGACGGAATTCGAGACCATCAAGCTCGACGTGGAGGACGGCGTCGCGACGCTGACGCTCAACCGGCCTGACCGGATGAACGCATTCACCGGGCAGATGATGCTCGACATGATCGCGGCGTTCGACATTACCGACAAAGACGATGCGGTCGGCGCGGTGATCGTCACCGGCGAAGGCCGCGCCTTCTGCGCGGGCGCCGATCTCGGCGCGGGCGGTTCGACGTTCGACGCTGAAGCGCGGCTGGCGCGCGGCGAGGCCGGGCGCACGCAAGGCGATGAGCGCATCCGCGACGGCGGCGGGCGGCTGACGCTGCGGATTTTCGAAAGCCTGAAGCCGGTGATCGCTGCGGTGAACGGCGCGGCAGTGGGCGTCGGCGCCACGATGCAGCTGCCGATGGATATTCGGCTCGCCTCGACCGAGGCGCGCTATGGCTTCGTGTTCGCGCGCCGCGGGCTCGTGCCGGAAGCGTGCTCGTCCTATTTCCTGCCGCGGCTCGTCGGCCCACAGACGGCGCTGGAATGGTGCTACACAGGGCGCGTTTTTCCGGCGGCGGAAGCGGAGAAACGCGGCCTGGTGCGCTCGCTCCACGCGCCGGAAGAGCTGCTGCCCGCGGCCCGCGCCATCGCGCGCGAGATCATCGACAATGCCGCGCCCGTCTCCATCACGCTGACGCGGCATCTACTGTGGCGCATGCTCGGCGCCGATCATCCGATGGAAGCGCACAAGATCGACAGCCGCGCGATTTTCCGGCGCGGGGCCTCGAAGGATGTGCGCGAAGGCGTGGAATCCTTCCTGGCCAAGCGGAAGCCGAACTTTCCAGAGAAAGTCAGCGCCGACATGCCGGATTTCTATCCGTGGTGGCCTGATCGGCCGTTCTCTTAAGCTCAGGAGATCGGGCGGCCCTCGACCGCTTCGCCCGTGTCGAGTTTCCAGAGTGATGTGAAGAGGCCGAGCGCGGCGGCGCCGAAGAAGAGGCCGAGGCCCGGCAGGAGCGAGGCCCAGCGCGGACCGAACAGGCCCGCCGCGAAGCCGGTGATCGCCGAGCCGATCGGGGCGCCGCCCATGAAGCCCATCGAATAGATGGCGAGCACGCGGCCGAGATATTTCGGCTCCGCCGCGCTCTGCGCGATGGTGCGGCTCATGCTGATCCAGACGCCAGCGGCGAGGCCCCAAAAGGCGACGATCAACGCCAACAAGCCAAACGGCTTTTGCCAGAGGAAGCTGATCAGCGCCGCCGCGCCGATCATGTGCGCGGCCAGCATGGCGCGTCCTGGCCGCTGCAGCGGCGGCAGCCGCGTGAGGATCACGGCGGATACGAACGAGGCCGCCCAGAAAATCGCAAAGAGGATGCCGAGCAGGTTCGATTGCTGATCGGCGTCGCCGCCATAATCCTCGCGGATGATGAGCGGGAACAGCACCTGAAACGACCCGATGATGAACACGCCCGAGTAGAACGCCGAGATCAGCATCGGCCCCATCACGGGGCTATTGAAGGAATAGGTCAGCCCCTCCTTCAAATCCTTGATTGCAGCTTTGAAGCGCCCGCCATCGTTCGGCTTCTTCTCCGGCGCCGGCGTGCGCAGGAAGAGCGCGACCAGAGCCGCCGCCGTCAGCACGCCCGCCTGCAGCACGAGATAGGGGCCGGTGTCGGCGCCGGCCGCGCGCGCGGTGATGATGCCGCCGATCTGCGCGCCGATCTGGACCGAGGTGGTCATGGCCGCCGCCGTCGCGATGGAGGGGGCGCCGCCCTGCTGGGCGACGCGGGCGACCACGCCGTTGAGCGCCGAATCCCGCGCCGGGCCGAGCAGCGCCGCGCAGGAGCCGACCGCGACCGCGTAGACCAGCAGGATCGGGTAGGTCAGCCCGCCGGCGAACACGATCAGCGCCAGGATCACGGACGCGGCCGCGATGCCCAATTGGAGGATCGCCAGGATTCGGTTCACCCGCGAGCGCTCTGCGATCAGCCCCCCGATCAGCAGCAGGGCGAACATCGGGGCCGAGAGCGCCATCTGGGCGATGCCGACCTGTTCCGGCGGTTCGCGCAGCACGAATGTGACCAGCGCCGGGAACAGCACGAATTGGAGCCCGAAGGCGAAAAAATATAGCCCTACCAGCGTGTAGTAGATCACGAGCTCGGCGGCTGCGCGTGGCCGTTGCGACAAACTCGACCCCACTTCGCTTCCTCAGCCTCGCCGCCAAGCCTTCCGGCGGTTCCCGTTGACGGGAGCTTAACGCGGTGCGTGCCTACGTCACCCGGATGCCCGCGTCGACGCCTGAGTCCGTTACGCCGCTCGAGCTTACCGACGCCGTGCGCGCGGAAGCCCGATCGGCCGTCGTGCAGCGTCTGACGGATGTCGTTTCGTGGCCGGAAAGCCGTATCCCGCTCTACGAGCGCCAGTTGGCCGCGGACCTGCTTTTGGGGCTCCTGCGCACGTCCAGCATCGAATTGCGTCGCCGCTGCGCCATGGGCCTGGCCCGGATCGAGGACGCGCCCAAGGCGCTGCTGCGCTATCTGGCGCGCGATGAGATCCAGGTGGCCGGCGTGCTGTTGGAGCAGGGCGCCGGCTTCGATGATTCGGATCTGATCGCCACCGTGCGCGGCGGCGTGACGGCGCATTGGCGGCTGATCGCGGCGCGCCGCAATCTCAGCGAAGCCGTCACCGACGCGCTGTTGCAGACCGGCGATGTGCCGACGGCCGAGACCTTGCTGCGCAACAATTTCGCGCGGTTCTCCGCGCAAGGTGTGGACAATTTGGTGGCCCGGTCGCGGCAGGCCAGCCATCTGGCCGGGCTTTTGACGCAGCGGCCGGAGCTGCGCCCCTCCGAAGCTCTGATGCTGTTCTGGTGGGCGGATTTTCCGGCCCGCGTGCAAATTCTTCGGCGGTTCGCGATCGACCGTTCCGTGCTGGTGGCGGAACTTGGCGAGGCGTTCTCCTTGGCCGCGCGCGAGGGTTGGGCCGACGCGGAAGCACGCAAGGCGCTGCAAGTCGTTGAACGGCGCCAGCGCAATCGCGCGGCCGCCAAGCAAAGCCCGTTCGGTTCGATCGAAGGCGCCATCGCTGCCGCTGAGCACGGGCTCGACGGAAGAATCATGAACGAAATCGCTCACATGGGCGGGATCAAGCCGGCGACCGCTTCGCAGATTTTCGCCGATCCCGGCGGTGAGGCGATCGCGGTGTTTGCAAAATCGGTTGGGCTCAAGCGCCCGATGCTCGCCGCGCTCTGGCGCGCGCTGCAGCGGCCCGCGGGCGATCCGGAAAAGACCGACAATCCGCTCGGGCGGACGCTCTACGTGTTTGACACTTTGGCGACGGCGAAGGCGCAAACCGTGCTGCGCTATTGGAATTGGTCGTTCACGGCCGATGCGTTGTTCACAGGCGGCGAACCGTTTGAGTTAGAGGCGAACGCCAGCGTCGCGCGGCGCAACGCGTCGCTCTTGTTCCGCAGATAGCAGCGCCGCGCGGCAAATCGCGGCTGGCGAATCCGGTAACCGAAAGCTAAGACGCGGCTGGTTTTCGCGAGGGCCGATTGTGCGCGCAGCAGCTTTGCTCGCAGGTCTGGTCGGCCTGTGGATAATTTTATATTCCGCGGCTCCGTTGCGTCTTCAGGATGCGATCGTGGGCATTCTCGTCGCCCTCGCGATTGTGCTCGTCACGGCGCGACTTGGCGGCATCGATGCGGACAGCGTGCCCCATTTCCGTTTGCTGCGGCTGTCGATTTTGCATCTGCGGCGCGCCTGGCCGGAGCTGCGCGGCGCCGGCGGCGTGGTGCGGCGCGCCATCGCGGCGGACGTCAACATGCGGCCCGCGCTTGTGCGCATGCGCAGCCGCCCGCAAAGCAATGCATCGCGCGCGACCTTCGTGCAATTCGTCAGCGCGCATCCGGGCGGCCTTGTGATCGATGTCGACAATGAAAGCGTGCTCGCGCACGTGCTGCATGAAGACGGCCTCGACGGGCCGGCCTTGGCGCGGCTCGAAAGCGATGTGATCCGCGCCGTCGATGGGGCAGGCGCATGATCGCGCTGGCGCTCGCCATCGGCCTGCTGGCGGCGCTTGGGCTCGTCTCGCTGCGCCTCATGCTCGGGCCGACGCTTTATGATCGCGCGCTCGCGGCCCACGCCATGGTGCTGCTCGCGGCGCTGGCGATGGCGGCGTTCAGCGTGGCGCGTGGCCGCGGCGACGGCGTCGATCTCGCCATCGCGCTCGTGATCGGCGATCTCGTGCTAGCGATCGCCGCACTGAAATTTTTTCGCCAGCGCTCGTTCCAAGCGCCGATGGCGCGCGTGGGCGGGGGCGAGCCATGAGCGCGGCGCTCGATCTGGTGCGGCAATTGGCTGGCGCTGGGATCGGCGTGTTTGGTCTCGCTTTCATTCTGCTGGCCGTCATCGGCGCGCTGCGCTTTCCTGACGCGTTCACGCGGGCGCATGTGCTGACCGCGCTGGCGGCGTTCGCCGCGATCATGCTCGTCGCGCTGGCGCTCCTCGCTTGGGATTGGCGCATCGGCGCGCGTCTGGCGCTTCTGGCGATCGTGATCTGGGCGGCAGCGCCGATGATCGCGCACGCCACGGCGGGCGCGGCGCATGCGGCGGGCCTTGCGCCGATCTTCGGCGATTACGCCGCGCCGCGGCCGGGCGCGCCACTGCGCCGGGGCCAAGGCGAATGATCGCGCAGCTTCCTCTCGTGGCCGCGAGTTTTGCCGCTTTGGCGCTGGCGGGCTTGATCGCCCTGACCTGGTTCATGGTCGGCGCGCGCGCTTTGTTCGCGGTCGCGATGAGCTTGGGCGCGTTCGGCGCGCTCGCGGCGCTCGCAGCGTTTGCGATGCACGCGCCCGCGGCGAGTTTCGCGATCATCGGCTGCGTCGCCATCTTGTCGCCGATCATCCTGCTCGGCGCGACCTTGCTGACCCAGCGGATCGTGCGCGCGCGCCGCGGACGCGCGATTGCCACCAGCCTCGGGCTCGCGGTCGTGATCGGGCTCACGCTCTGGCTCGCGCGCGATTTGCCGGCGCGCGCGGCCGCGCCCGAGACGGAGGGCGGATCGCTGCTGTTGGGCGTGCTGATCGCGTGCGGCGGCTTATCCGGATTTGGTTTGCTGGCGTTCGGCGAGCGCGGCGGCTTTGACGCGCGGCCATGAAGCAGGGCGATCCCGTTGCGTTGCGCGCGGCGACGCGCGCCCTGAGCCCCATCCTTTTCCTGGTGGGCGCTGGCGCCCTGGCGCGCGACGAGGCCGGCGCTGATTTCGCGGCGGGCGTGCTGTTCGCGCTCGCCTTCGTTGCGCATGCGCTGATCTTCGGCGTCGCCGCCGCGCGCCGCGCTGCGCCGCAGCCGATGTGGCGCGCGCTTGGCGCTCTGGCCATCGTTGCGCTGGCGCTGGCCGCCTGCGCGCCCGATTGGCCTTACGCCGCGCGGCTGGCGGCGTGCGCCACGGCGGCGCTCTGCACCTTCGCCGTCACGCTCGCCTTCCTGGCGCTCTCCTCGCGCGCAAGCTTCCTCCGCGAGGAGGATTGGTGATGAGCGCGCATTTCATCGATCTTGCGCTGCTGGCGCTCTCGCTCTGCGTGCTCGGCGCGGGCCTCGCGCTCGTCGGCGCCGCGGGCGCGGTGACCAAGCGGCTCGCGGGCGCGGTCATCGCGCTGACAGGCGCAAGTCTCGCCGCCGCCGCTTTGGGCGCGCCGCCGGCCTTCGCAGCAGCTCCGATCGCGGTGCTGTTGGCGACAGTGCTGGCCGGCGCGGCGATCGCCGCGCGCCTGCAGGAGAGCTACGGCATCGCCGAACTCGCCGACATCGAAGCTGTCGAGCGCGACGCCGATAGCGAGGCTGACATCGGAACAGGGCCGGCATGATCGCGCTGCTGGTGCGCATCGCCGACAACAACGCCGCGCTCATCGCCGTGCTCGCGCCGTTGATCGCGGCTGGAGTGTGCTTGCTGGTTCCCGCGGGGCGCTGGTCGAGCGCGCCTGCGATCCTGGGTGCGGCGCTGGCGGCGATATCGGGCGGCCGTCTCGCGGACCGCGCGCTGTCGCACGGCCTGCCTGAGCCGATCGCGCAGGCGCTGCTGCCGCTGCAACAGGATGGCGTGGGCGTGTTCGTGGCGGCGCTGGTGGCGATCATCGGCGCGCTGACGGCGCTGGCTTTGCCAAGCTATCAGGCCAATCAGCGAACCGCGCCGCTGACGGCCAGCCTGTTTTGCTTTTCGCTCTCGGGCTGGATCGCAGCCTGTTATGCGGGCGATCTTGTCACGCTGTTTCTCGCCATTCAGATCGGCGTGCTGGGCACGGTCGGTCTGGCGGCGCTCGGCGCGGACGAAGAGCGCGGCGCTTTGCATGGCGCGTTCCGTTTGCTGATGGCGAATGTCGCGGCCGCCGCGCTGATGATCGTCGGTTTTGCGCTGGTGGCGCGCGCGATGGGCGGCTGGACCTTCGCGGATTTGGCTGAGGCGCAAGTGGTCGCACCGGGCGCGGCGCTGGCCGGATTCGGGCTCTCCTTCGCGGCGTGCGCTTCGCTGGCGGGCATCGCGCCACTGCATGCGTGGACCGGCGCGTTCTACGGGCGCGCGGCGCCGTTCGCGGGCCTCGCGTTCGCCGCGTTGGGCATTGTCGCTTTGCTTGGCGCGCTGGCGCGGCTCGCCGCCTATGCGGTAGCAGCGCCGGCGCTGGGGGAGGGCGTGTCGCAAGCGCTGCTGACGCTCGGGCTCGCCTCTGTCGCGATCGGATCGTTGCAAGCGGCGGGCGCGCGCGATCTGCGCCGCTTGGCGGGCTATGCGATTGCGGCGCAGGCGGGCTGCGCGCTTGTCGCGCTCGCGCTCGGATCGCCTGCGGGATTTGCGTCGGCGCTGGTGCAATTCACCGCCATCGCGGTTTCGTCGCTGGCGATCTTCGCCGGCGCGCCGGCGCAAGGCGGGCTCGCCGCGCTCGACGGGCTGGTGCGCCGCGCGCCATTGTCGAGCGCTGCGCTGGCGGCGGGCGCGCTGAGCCTGATGGGCGCGCCGCTGACGCTCGGTTTCCTCGGACGCTGGCGCCTCATTGAAGCGGGCGTCGGCGGCGGTTGGTGGTGGGCGGCCGGCGCCGTAATCGTGACCTCGCTCGCCGGCGCGCTTTATGGCGGACGCCTGATCGAACGCATTTATTTCAGGCGCGCCAGCGCGCCGCAGACAGGCGCGCGCGCGCCGTGGCGCGTGCTCGCGGCGCCGGCGCTGCTTGCGGCGATCGGCGCGGTGGCGTGGGGCGTCGATCCGACAATTCTGCTGCGCGCCGCCGATGGCGCTGCGCGTTTTCTCACGGGCCCGCCATCATGAGCGCGGCTCTGCTGCTCTTGCTGTGCATCGGCGCGCCTTTGCTACAGGCCGCGGCGGCGATCGCCGCGCCGCGGCCGCCGGGTCTGCGCGATACGTTGCAGATCGGCCTGTCGCTGGCGCATTTCACGGCCGCCTGCCTTCTCTTCCAGGCGGCGCGCGGCGGGGCAGAGGCGCGCATCGTGCTGGCCCAACCGCTGCCGCATGTCGAGCTCGCGTTCGCCATCGATCCGATCGGCGCGCTGATGGCGGTGCTGCTTTCGGGCCTTGGCGCGCTGCACGCGTTTCACAGCGCGGCCTTTCTGCGCGCGGTGAGCGAGCCTGCGCCGGCGCGCATGCAGGCATTCATGGCGCTGGCTTTGTTCGCGGCGACCGCGCTCGCCTTCGCCAGCAATCTGTTCGCGTTCTTCGTGGCCTATCAGGTGCTGACGCTGACGACCTTTCCGCTGATCGCACACAGCGGCGATGCGGATGCGCGGCGCGCGGCGCGGATCTATCTCGGCACGCTGCTGACGGCCTCGATCGGCCTCTTGCTGCCCGCGATCGTGTGGACCTATGCGCTCAGCGGCCAGCTTGAGTTTCGCGTCGGCGGCGTGTTCGCGCGCCCGCTCGATCCGGTGACGCTCAATGTCTTGCTGGCGCTGTTCGTGCTGGGCGTCGCCGCGATCGCGCTGCCGCCGGTGCATCGCTGGCTGCCGAATGCGAGCCTCGCGCCTTTTCCCGCGATCGTCTCGATCATGGGCATTACGGTGGTGAACGCCGGCGGCGTCGGCGTGCTCAAGATCGCGACCTATGTGTTCGGCGCGCGGCTCGGCCAAGCGCAATTCGCCACGCAGGGTCTGATCGCGCTGGCGGGCGCGACGATGTGCGCGGCGGCGCTGATCGCCTTGTCGAAGCAGGACCTGCGCGAGCGGCTCGCCTACAGCATGATGGCGCAATCGGCTTCGGTGGCGATGGCGGCGATGATCGCGCTGCCGACGGGCACGTTCGCCGCCGCGCTGCAGATTGTCGCGCAAGCCTGCGCCGCGACCACGCTCGCCATGGCGCTCGCCACCGCTTACGCGGCGAGCGGGCGCACGCGCGCGGCCGAGATCGAAGGGCTCGGCCGCTTGATGCCGTGGACCTTCGCCGGTTTCGCCATCGCCGCCGCGAGCCTCATCGGCATGCCGCCGTTCTCCGGCGCATGGGCTAAGCTCTGGCTCATCACGGCGGCGGCCGACGCCGATCACATCTGGGCGGGCGGGCTTGCGGCATTGGGCGCGGTGCTGAGCTTCGCGCATTTGGGGCCGCTGGCGGCGGCGGCGCTCGCAGGGCCAGCGCCTGAGAACGCGTTCCGGCGGCCCGACGGCGCATCGATCCTTCTGGTGGCGCCGGTGATCGTGGCGGCGGTGGCGACGACAGCGCTGCTGTTCCTCGCCGATCCGATCGCCGTCTTCCTATCCTCGATCTGGCGGAGCGGATGATGCGCGAAGAGCCCCAACGCGGCGGCGGCGTCGCGCTCGTGATTTTGATCCTCGCCATCATCGTGGCCGGCGCTTCCGTCGGCTTCGATATCGGCGCTCCGCATCGCGTCGGCGGCTTGTTGTCACGGCCCGGCGCGCCCGCTTTGTTCGGCGCCGGCTGCGCCCTCGCGGCGGCGGGCGTGGGCCATCTGATGCGGCTCGTCCTGGGCCGCGGCGAAAGGAGCGCGCGCCATGCTGCAGATCGCGCTTAATCCCGGTTTCGTGCTGCTGATCGGCGGCGTGCTGGTGTTCGCGGCGCCGTCGAATTTGCGCGCGGGCCTGATGACGCTCTCGGCCATCGGCGCGCTTGGCCTATTGCTGGCGCCCGATTTCGGCCGCTACGGCGCGTTCGCGCAGATCGGGCTGACGATGGCGCCGCTGGCGCTCGACAGCCTCAACTATCTCTTCGGCATCGCCTTCATCGGGCTTGCGATCCTGATCTCCATCTACGCCAGCGCGCAGCGCGACCGTTTCGAGAACGCGGCGACGATGCTGCTGATGGGGGCGGCGACCTCGGCTCTGTTCGTCGGCGATCTGGTGAGCTTCGTGGCGGCGGCGGAGCTGGCGGGGCTGGCGGCGGCGTGGATCGTGTTCTGTTCGTCGGCGCCGAATTCATCGGCGGCCGGCGTGCGGCTGCTGCTCTGGCACGGACTTGAGGGCTTGCTTCTGCTGGCCGGCGTCGCGTTTCAGCTCTCGGACGGGTTGCGCAGCGCGTTCGGCGCCATCGATGCGCGCACCATTGGCGGGGCGCTGTTCCTCTCGGGTCTTGCGATCCGCGTCGGCGCGCCGCTGGCGCATGTCTGGCTGAAGGACGCGGTGGCGCACGCTTCGCCCGCGGGCGCAGTCGCGATCGCGGTCTATGGACCCTTGGTGGGTGTTTACGCACTGTCGCGCGGTTTTCCGGGCGAAGCCTCGCTGCTCTATATCGGCCTGGCGATGATGGCGATCGGCGCTGTCTTCGCGTGCGCCGCCGACGATCTGCGCGCCGCGGCGAGCTATTCTTTCCTGGCGCAGATCGGCGTGACCGTGGCGGCCATCGGCGTGGGCACGCCGGCCTCGACCGGCGCGGCCGCGATGCACGCGTTCGCGATCGCGTTTTCTTACGCGCTGGTGCTGATGGCGCTCGGCATCGTTGCGCGCAAATTCGGCGGCGTGCGCGCTTCGGCGCTGAGCGGCGTGCTCGCGGCCGCGCCCATCACCAGCGTACTCCTCGCGCTCGGCTGCGCCGCGGCGGCGCCCTTTCCGGGCACGGCGGCCTTCGTGTCCTATTCGTTGCTGATGAACGCAGCGGCGCCGGGCTCGCCGCTGGCGTGGGGGCTCTTCGCCACCGCCGGCTTGGCGGCGGCGCATACGGGCGTGCGGCCCGTGCTGGCGCTCGCGGGTCCGCGCCGCGCGCCGCTGCAGGCGCATGCGGGGATTTTCCCGATGGCGCTCGCGTCTGCGTTGTGCGGCTTTCTCATCGTCGCGATCGGCGTGACGCCGGCCTGGCTCTACGCGCTGGCGCCGACCGCGCCGCAGGGCGCAGCGCCCTATGTCGGCGCAAGCGCGCGCATTTCGGCGCTCGCGGCGTCCGCCGCGGTCTATGCCGCGCTCGATCTGCTGCGGCTAACGCCGCGCGGCGCGCTGGCGCGGCTGCTGGATGTGGACGCGCTCTATCGGGGCCCGCTGGCGGCGTCGGGCCGCTGGCTGGGCGTCATGCTGCTGCGGCTCTACGGCGTGTGGCAGACGCTGAGCGGCGCGCTCGCCGCGCGCGCGGGCGCCGCGATGACCGCGTTCGCCCGCCTGGGCGATCAGCCCTATGCCGGCAGCTGGACGGGCGCGGTCGCGATTTTCGCAATTGCGGCCATCCTGGCCGCGCTTTCCATTCGGCTGCCCTAGCTTCCTTTATTACTTCTCCATCACGTCTTCAGCACAAACCTATGCAGAGGACGCAGGGACCAAAGAATTCTTAGGTCCTCACGGACGCTGGACTTGATTCAGGCGGCGGTTTCTTTAGATTGTCCGTACTTTGACTTTCAAGGCGTCAAGCGGGCTCATGGAAACCAAGTCGGACCTTGTCGAGCTGACGGCTGACATCGTGTCGGCCTATGTCAGCGGCAATCAGGTTCCCGCCCAAGAGCTTCCCGCGCTGATCCGCACCGTGTTCGCGACGCTGCGCGAGGTGGAAGGCGCCCCCGTGGTCGAGCCCGAGACCAGCCAGGAGCCGGCGGTCGCGATCAAGAAATCGGTGACTCCCGAGTTCATCATCTGCCTGGAAGACGGCAAGAAGTTCAAATCGCTTAAACGCCATTTGCGCACCCGCTACAGCCTCTCGCCCGAGGAATACCGCGCCAAATGGGGGCTGCCCCATGACTACCCGATGGTGGCGCCCAATTACGCCAAGGCCCGCTCGGCGCTGGCCAAGCGAATGGGGCTCGGGACCTCCCGCCGCGGCGGTTAATGTAGCGGCCACTGAAAGAAAAATCTCCCAGAGATAGGAATTCTATCCTACACCTATCGGTTCGGTCCCAGAATGGGGCTCGAAGCGATGGAGGCTGGGATGGAAGAGGAGGCGCGCGGGTGGATCGATAGGCGCGCGAAGCAGGATCGCGCATCGGCGGAGCTGGCCTCGACGCTGGCGGGCTACGCGCTGAACGTGCCGGCGGCGGACATTTTGGAGCAGGGACGCGGCAGCCAGCGCGTCGCGTTTGCGCGCCAAGTGGCGATGTACCTTTGCCATGTCGGTTTCGCCTACAGCTTGTCGCGCGTGGCGGCGGCGTTCGGACGCGAACGGTCCACCGTCGGCCATGCCTGTCACGCCATCGAGGATCGGCGCGAAGATCCGCTGTTCGATGGTTGGATCGGCGCGCTGGAAGCCGCGCTCAAAGACATGCCGCCGGCGCGCGAAAACTTGCTGGGGGACCGCGATGTCGCTTGAGCGCGCCAATCGCGCGCTGGCGTTGATGGCGCAGGACGCGCGCGCGATTCTGGCGCCGGCGCGTGGCGGTTATGGCGTGTTCACGAGCGGCGATAGGCGCACGCGCCCGCGCGTGATGCTGAGCCAGGACGATGTGCGCGCGCTGGCGGCGGACGGCGCGGTGCGATCAGGCGCGGCGCACGATCAGTTCGTATTGTCGCCGGCGGGCGCCGCGCGCGTGCGCCGGAAGCAGGCGCCAAGCGAGGATGCGTTTCTGGCGCAGCACGCGGAGATGGCCGCACGCCCCTTGGCGGAGGACGGCGCAATCCGCATGGCGCGCGGCTTCGTGAGCGGCGGCGCGACCTTACGCTTGGCGCGTCTCAAGGATCCCAGCGGCGCGCCGTGGTTCACCGCACGGGAAATCGCGGCGGCGCAGCGCCTGCGCGCCGATTGGGAGCAGGGCCAGGCCGGACTGGCGCGCGGGTCGGATTGGACAGCGCCGCCGCGTGGCGGCGGGGCGCGCGGACCCGGCAATGCCGTTGAAGCCGCGATGGCGGCGGGCGTCGATGCGCGGGCGCGCGTCGATGGCCAGCTGAATGGGCTGGCGCCGATGCTGCGCCGCGTGGTCGAGCGCGTCTGCCTCGGCGATGTCGGGCTGGATGCGCTCGAGCGCGCGGAAGGATGGCCCGCGCGGTCGGCGAAAGTCGCGCTCAAGCTCGCGCTCGCCCAGCTCGCGGAAGGCTAAGCGCGCGCCGCGGCTTCGCGCTGGATGCGCTGCATCATGGAAAAGAGGCCGTTGGCGCGTTGTGGCGTCAGCGCTTCGGTGAGGCCGAGCCGGCTGAAAATGGCCTTGGGATCGGCCCTCAGGATGTCGGCGGCTTTGCGCCCGCTGAAGAGCCGCGTCAGCACGGCGATCAGCCCGCGCACCAGATGCGCATCCGAGGTCCCGCGGAAGAAGAGGCGATCGGGCGCGTCGGGGCGCGGATCGATGACGAGCCAGACCTGGCTGGCGCAGCCGCGCACCTTCGTCTCTTCCGTCCGCTCGGCTTCGGTCACGGGCGCGAGCGTGCGCGCCAATTCGATCAGATGCGCGTAGCGCTCTTCCCAATCGGACAGGAATGAAAACTCGTCCGCGATTTCCTCAACCGCGGCGTCAATCTCGGACATGACAGGGACATGCGCGCGCCGCAGCGCGCACACAAGGCCTGATCAGTGGTCGCCGCCGCTGCCGTTCGGCGCCATGGCGGTGGTGTCGGGCTGGGCGATCGCCGTGATGCAGCGGCCGACATCACGCATGGCGTGCTGGCCGAGGCAGAAGGCGTTCTCATAGCGAAACCGGGCCGCCGACATGCATTGATAGAGCTGGAGCTGGGCCATCTCGATGCAATCGCGCGAGCGTGGTTCGCTGAGCAGCTGATCGACGGCGGAAATCCGCTGCGTGCGGCCGTCCAGCGCTTCGATCGCGGCGATCGAGAGCATCCGGTTGACGGCTTCGCCGCGCGGCACGTCCACGCGCCAATGGGCCGGCGCGCTCGACGAGGCTTCGACGACCTGCGCGCCGCCGCCAACGGAATCCCAGAAGCGCCGGCCGCCGAACACGGTCGGATCGCTCATCGGCGACAGCGAAGTCGGCGTCACCGCGAGGCGCGGCGCGATCGAGGCGAAGCGCCCGGACGCCGAGCCGGAGAAGCTGAGGCTGCGCACGCGCTGCACGCGCTGCGCCTGCTGCGGCGCGACCTGATTGCCCCAGCGCAGGCGCTGCAGCGCATAGGCTTGTTCCTGATAGCGATCGGCGACGGCGATGATGCGCGCGCCATCGGCGGCCGCGCTATCGAGCACCAGGCGCACCGCGTCTGAGCTGCCGCCGAGCTGGCGGGCATAGGAGGTGTCGGCGGACATCGCCCAGATGACGGCGTCACGGCCGTAATATTGCGCGGCGCGACGCACGCCTTCGACGAACGGCGTCGATTGCATCGCGGTTTGCGCGCCATAGGCGATCCAGCCTCGCGAGAGGGCGTCGCGATTGTGCGAGACCGCTTGATCGATCGCGCCTTCGAGATCGGGCGCTGCGCTGAGGCGACGCACGCGGAGCTCGGAAATATCCATCTGATAGGACGCGTACGCTTCGAGCGCTGTGTCCAACGGGTCCGCCGTGGAGGCTTCAGCGCTGGGCGCTGCAGGGGCGGCCGGCGCGGCGGCGCGATCCGTACTTTGTGCGTTGGCGACGCCCAATAGGGCGATCGCGGCCGTGGTCGTAAGGACCGCAAGACTGCGCATGCGCTCACTCCTGTCCGTAACGGGCGAGTCGGCTTTCCGCCGGGCCCCGCACGCGTCACCATGACCCCCCAGGTCTTAACGGGCTTTTACTCGCGGGCGGCGTCCCAGTGTCAACGAAACAAGCGTTAAGCGGCGGTGCAAAAGCAGTGCCGTCCCGCGCGCTCGCCTACGCCCTCTGGGGCTGGGCGGCCTCTGCGTGCGCCGCGGGCGCCGCGGCGTGGGCGCTTGGCGCGGCGCGGGGGGACGTTGCGGGGGCGGCGGCCCTGGCCCTCGCCCCGGCGTTTGCAAGCTTCGTTCTGGCGCCGCGCCTAGCGGAGGATTGGGCCAAATTGGGCTGCCTGGCCGCCTGGCTGGCCGCGGTCTTCGGGCTGGTCGCGGGGTCGGGCGGGGCGGCTTCGCCCCTGGCGGCGAGTTTCGCGATCCCGATGGCGTTGGCGTTCCACCTCGGCGCGCCACGGCTGCCCTGGCTGGCCGGGGCGGGCGTGGCGGCCTACGTCCTGGCCGCGCTGGCCGGGACGCGAATCTCCGCCCCGGCGCTTGGCGTATGGCCTGCCTGCATGACGGCGGCGGCGCTGGCCGTGGCCGGCGGGCTCATGGCGGTGCGCTCGGCCTCGCGCCCGGCGCGCGCCCAGGCGACGGCGGAACGCGTCGCGGAAATTTCGCACGAATTGCGCACGCCGCTGACCCACATTCTGGGCTTCGCGGAAATGATCCAGGCGCAGATCTTCGGCGAGATCGACAAACGCTATGTCGAATACGCGGGCCTCATCCGATCGAGCGGGGGCGCGCTGCTCGAAATGGTCAATGGCCTGCTCGATCTCTCCAAGATCCAGGCGGGACGCTACGAGCTCGAATACGAGACCTTCGATGCGCGCGAGATCGTGCACGAGGTGATGCGGCTTTCGGCCGGCGGCGCCGATCCCAAGCAGATCACGCTGGTCGAACAGGCGCCGGATGCGCCGCTCATGGTGCGCGCCGATGTGCGCGCGCTGCGCCATATGCTGCTCAACATCGTCGGCAACGCCATCAAATTCACGCCCGCGCAAGGCAGGGTGACGCTGTCGGCGCGGGCGGAAGACGGCGCGCTGGTGCTCGATGCGATCGATACCGGGCCCGGCATCGCGGCGGCGGACCGCGCGCGGCTGGGCGAGCGTTATGTGCGCGGTTCGAGCGGCAAGCGTGTCGAAGGCACGGGCCTCGGCCTGGCGCTGGTGCGCGCGCTGTCCAACCTGCATGGCGGCGCGCTGAGTTTCCACGATGCGCCGGGCGGCGGCGCGCTGGTGCGGATCGTGCTGCCAGTTCTGGTTTAACGCAGCGCCAGAAACGCGCGCGCGGCCGCGAAATCGCCGACCTCGATCAGCAAAGGCCGTCGCCCGTCGCCGAGCTCGATCTCAACCGCTTCGCGCGGATCGAGCGCGGCGATGGCGGCGATCGCATCCGGCGCGAAGGCGTAGAGCGCGCGGCGCTCGCCGTTCACCGTCTCGACGCGCCGCGCGGCGGGCAGGAAGACGCGCGCCGTTCCGGGAGAGGGCGCGCCGGCCTGCAGGCCGCGCGCAACGCGCGCCGGCACATCCATCTGGCTGCGCGGCGCACGCGCGACATCGCGCACGGCCATCTGAACAGCGCCCGGCGCGGGCCCGCGGCCGAGCGGCAGAATGAGCGTCACCTCATGCGCGCCCGAAAACTCGCGTACGCCGAACACGGCTGGGCGCGGCGCCGTCAGCGTCTGGCGGAGAATCCAGTGATCGACCGGGTCGGGCGAACGGCGCGCGGCCCAAAGGCGCTCGGCGCCCGGGAAATCCATGGTGCGGATTTGCCGCCAGCCGGCGAAGCCGCGCCGCGCGCGGTCGGCGGCGGCCTCGGTGCGCGGATCGCCGCAGGCGCGCGCATTGGCGGCAGTCACGGCGGCGTCTTCAAGCTGATCCAGGCGCAGCAGCGTCCAGCCGCCGCGCAGCAGCGCGCCGCGCGCTTGCGCAGCGGTGGCTGTGAGCGCGCCGCGCATGTCGGCGTCGAACAGATGGCAGCGCCGGTCTGCTTCGAGGAGGGCGCGGCGTTCGCCATAGGCGGCCTGCGCATCGGGCGCCGATTGCGCCAGCGCATCCGCGGCGAACAAGGTAAACATGGCCGCAAGGAAGAAGGCGCGCATACTGAGAACGATAGCGCAGCCGCACTTGCGATAGAGTGAAGGTATGGAATTCAGGACCGACATTTGGGCCGCCGCCCTCATCCGCCGCGCCGAATTGGGCGGCGCCAGCGCGTTCGTGAGCCGCAAGGGCGATCCGGACGCGGGCGCCGTGCTGGTGAAAGTCGCCACGCTCGATGGCCGCGCCCATCTCTACGGCCCCGCGCTCAACGCCGAAGGCGAGCAGATCTTTCTCGACCTTTCCGCCGGCAGCCTTGGCGTCGAAGAACAGGCGATCGACGCCTATGCACGCCGCCGCGCCGAGACCGACCCCGATCTCTGGCTGATCGAAATCGAGGATCGCGCCGGGCGCCATTTTTTGACCGAACGCGTCGACGCGAATTCACCCTAAAGCTATTCACCTTTGTTAACGCCCGCCGCGCAAGCTGACGGCCGTGCTGTTCCTCTTGAATGACCGCGTGCTGGATCTTGGCGATCCGGCGGAGACGTTGCTGGAGAGCGGCGCGGGCGATCCTGCGCGCCTGCCGCCTCTGCACGCCATCATCACGCGCGGACAGGAGGCCGCGTTCGCATCCTCCGCGTTTGCCGCTGCACATCCAGATTTGCGCCGTTCGATCGCGAGCATGATCGTGCTGTCGAGCACGGCCAATTGCGCGCTGTTCGTGTGTCCGCCGCGGGCGCGGGCGGCGCGCGATGTGGCGGTGCGGTTTGCGTTCGCACCGCTGACGACCTTGGCCTTTCTGGCCGATGCGCAGCGCGGCGGACGCGCTGTGGCGGCGCTCGCGAACGCGCATGTGTGGCGCCTTGCCCGGACCGCGCGCACGGCTTAAGTCCGCCTGCCAGTTCTCAAAGTCTGTTCAATGCCCGCTGACATCGCCGCCGAAGCCGCCCGCCGGCGCACATTCGCCATCATTTCCCACCCCGACGCAGGCAAGACCACGCTCACGGAAACGCTGCTGCTCGCGGGCGGGGCGATCCATTTGGCCGGCCAAGTGCGTGCGCGCGGCGAGAACCGGCGCACCCGCTCGGATTGGATGAAGATCGAGCGCGAGCGCGGGATTTCGGTGTCGGCCTCGGTGATGACGTTCGAGCGCGACGAGATCGTCTACAATCTGCTCGATACGCCGGGCCACGAAGACTTTTCGGAAGATACCTACCGCACGCTCACGGCGGCGGATTCCGCGGTCATGGTGCTGGATGCGGCCAAGGGCATCGAGCCGCAAACGCTGAAGCTGTTCGAAGTGTGCCGCCTGCGCGACATCCCGATCACCACCTTCATCAACAAGATGGACCGCGAAGCGCTCGATCCGTTTGAACTGCTTGACGAGATCCACGACAAGCTGGCGATGGACACAGCGCCGATCTTTTGGCCGTGCGGTTCGGGCCAGCGCTTCAAGGGTGTGCTCGATCTGGAGCGCGATGAATTCCTCGCCTTCCATCGTCCCGAAGCTGGCGAAGAGGGTTTGGCGCGGCAGGAGCGGCTGTCGACGCGCAGCGCCGCGTTCACGGCGGCGATGTCGGACGAATTGCGCGAAGAGCTGGTGGAGACGGCGGCGCTGGCGCGTGAGGCGCTGCCGCGCTTCGATCTGCAGGCGTTTCGCGGCGGGCACATGACGCCGGTGTTCTTCGGTTCGGCGCTGCGCAAATTCGGCGTGCTCGAATTGCTCGATGCGCTCGGCGCCTGGGCGCCCGGCCCGCATCCGGCGCATGCGCAGATCAATGGCGCGGCCGACGAAATCTCGCCGGGCGATTCCAACGTCTCGGGCTTCATCTTCAAGATCCAGGCGAACATGGATCCCAAGCATCGCGACCGCGTGGGCTTTTTTCGCATCGCCTCCGGCCGGTTTCGCCGCGGCATGACGCTGAAGACCAGCACCGGAAAGTCGCTCAACGTGCACAACCCACTGATGTTCTTGGCGCAGGACCGCGAGATCACGGACGAAGCCTATCCCGGTGACGTGATCGGCATTCCCAATCATGGCGCGTTGCGCGTCGGGGATTCGCTTTCGGAAAATGGCGCGATCGCTTTTCAGGGCATTCCAAACTTTGCGCCGGAAATTCTGCGCCGCTGCCGCGTGCGCGATCCCTTGAAGCAGAAGCATTTGCGCAAGGCGCTCGACGCGCTGGCTGAAGAGGGCGTGACGCAGACGTTTCGTCCGATGATCGGCGCGGACACCATCGTCGGCGCCGTCGGCGCGCTGCAATTCGAAGTGCTGGAAGAGCGCGTGCGCGACGAATACGGCCTCGACGTGATCTTCGAGCCCTCGCCCTATCAGGCCGCGCGTTGGGTTGCCGCCGATAGCGCCGCGGATCTGACGGCGTTCGTCGAAAAGCACAGCCTGCAAATGTCGGAAGACATCGACGGCGCGCCGGTTTTTCTCGGCAAGAGCGCCTGGGAGATCAATTACATCGCCGAGCGCAATCTGAAGGTGCGTTTCACAACGACGAAGGAACGCGTGGCTTAACGCGCGGGTGCGGCCATGGCGCGTGCGATGACGCCGGTGAGCGCCGTGGCGCGCGCCGCGGCGAGATCGAGCGGCCGCGACAGCAGGAAGCCCTGCACTTTGGTGACGCCGATCGCCTGCAAGGCGGTCAGCTCAGCGATGGTCTCGACGCCTTCGGCGACGATCTCGCTGCCGATCGCCTGGCCGAAGGTGGTGAGCGCGGTCGCCAGCGCGCGGCGCGCATCGTCGTGCGCGAGGTTTTCCGTCAGGCTCTTGTCGAGCTTGATGATGTCGGGGCGCAAATCGAGCACGTGCCGCAGGCTCGAATGGCCGGCGCCCGCGTCATCGACGGCCAAGCGCAGGCCGGCGGCGCGCCAAGGCGCGAGGCGTGCGGCGAGCGCCGCATAGTCTTCGACCACGGCATGTTCGGTGATTTCGAGCACGATGCGGTCGAGCGGCAGGTCGGCGAACAGGGCATCGAGCGCGGGGCTCATCACCGCGCCGGGGGAAAGATTGACGCCGAGCGCCGTGTGCGGCGGCAGGGCGCTCAAGCCTTCGCAGGCGCGCGCCACGGCCAGATGTTCGAGCTCGTCGCCCAAGCCGATCGCGGCGGCGGTGTTGAACCAAAGATCGGGCGTGCGCTCGCCGCCGAACCGCGCCAGCGCCTCGAAGCCGGTGAGGCGGTCGCTGCGCAGGCTGTAAATCGGCTGATAGAGGATGGCGACGCGGCGCGTGCGCAGCACGGCCTCGATCTCGGCGCGGGCCTCTTCGTGCGCCTGGCGCAAATCGAGTTCGGCCTGAATGAGTTCGGCGGTGATGGCCGCGAACGCCCGCAATATCTTGAGGTCACGTTCGTTCAAGCTGTGATCGGGCGTGAAGCTGAAGCAGCAGAACGTGCCGTAAAGGCGGCCATCGGCGAGGCGCAGCGGAACGCTCAGATGCGCGCCGACCGGCAGCGCTTTCGTGACCGGCATTTCGAGCGCGGCCGGAATTTCGCAGGCGTCTTGCATCAGTTCGGGCAGGCGGCCGTCGACAATGCGTTGGCAATAGCTGTCGTCGAGTGGATCGGAGCCGCCGACCGCGATCGGCGCATCTGCGCTCGCTGAATCCACTTGCCGGAAATAGCGCCGGCCATCGGTGAATTCGGAGACGAAGCCGACATCCATATCGAGATGGGCGCGCACGACGCGCAAGATGCGCGCGATCTGCGCGGCCGCACTGAGGCCGCTCTCCAAGCCGCCGAGAGCCTCTTTGAGGCTCAGCTCTTCTTTGAACGCTTGCGCCGCCATGATCGCCACCGTTGCGACCGAGTGTTGCACAGCGACGTTATAAGTCCGTTTATGGACCATTCGGTGCAGGATCGCCTCGTGCCAGCGCCTTCTTAACCGCGCCTTACCGGATACGCCGCGGGCGCAACGATCGCGCTAGGCGGCGGCCTTTTCGCCGGCGGCTTTGCGCACTTTGAAGAAGCGCATGGCGCGTTGTGCGGCTTCGATCGGCACGGCGTTGTACATTTTGCCGAACTCTTCAGCGCGGTTCATGGCCTGATCGCCGCCGCAGCTCAGCACCGCAAGCGTCACGAACAGCGGGCGTTCGATATCGGCGGCGCGGCAGATCATCGCCAGCGCGTTGATGTCCTGGCGGCGCAGCAGGTCGGCGGCGGTTTCGACATCGATATGAGTGAGCTCGGCCAGCCCGTGCAGGAAATGGACGCGTTTGCCTTCGCGGTGGAGCGCGATGATGACGCGTGCGTTGAGATCGCCGGTCTGCTTCTTGTGGCGGATGAAGGCGGCGGCCTTGGCGCCTTCCTCGGTCGCCTGGCCGACATTCTTGCGCATCCGCTCGCGCGTGCGCGACAGGGCTTCATCGAGCGTGGCCGGATCGACGGAGGCGTTCTTCTCTAGGATGACTTCGCGCAGCCGTTGTTCGACCAGGAAATACATTTCGTTCAAGAGATCGAGCGGCAGATCGGCGCGGCGCACCACGCCTTCATGCAATTGCGCACTGGAGCGCGCGCGATCGACGGCGGCTTCGAGGCTGGCGCGCGTCAGCTGGGCGCCCTTATTGCGCATCAGCGCGTCGAGCGCGGTGTCGTCGCCGACGCGCACGATGGCCTCGGACACGGCAGGGCTGACTTTCGGACGCTCGGCAACGGCCTTGATGTGCGCCTGGCTTTGATAATTGACGATCTGAACCAGCACATCGTCGCTCAGCACCGGCGAATTGCGCAGCACGGGCGCGGCGATTTCGTAGGCGTGGTTGGCCAGATCGCGCATCAAGCCCAGCGGCGCATCCTCGGCGCCGGCAAAGCGTTGCGCCAATTCGGCCAGCACGCCTTCCTGCATCTCGGCGGCGACCAATTGCAGCACGTCGCCGAACAGCGAGCTTTCCGCTTCCGTCCGCGTCTGACGCGTTTGGAAGAAGAGGTCGGTCACTTCACGCAGCAGGGCGCGGCGCTGATCGGCGTCCTTCGTGCGCGCGAGATCGACCAGGCGTGCGTAATTGTTCATACAAACCGGCTCCAGCGTGGACGGGATGGTAGGCGCGGGGCGTTAAGATTTGGTGGTGAGTGCTGCCGATCTCTTAAGAATGCGGCGTTTCGTCCAGGCGCGCGCGGATCGGCAAGGTTGTTGCGGGCGGATCATCGCCGCCGGGGCCGCCGAGCAGACCGTAATCGTCGCGCCGCGCGGGGGCTTGCGGCGGCGCCGGGACGGCGGGCGGCGGCGCGGCTTCCGCGATCGGTGTGGGCGGCGCGGCGGCGGCCACGCGCATGAAGCCGGGCGCGCGGGCAGCGAGACCTGACATGGACTCCGCATCGGCGATTGGCGCAGGCGCCACGGCTTTCAGAGCGCACGCGCCGGCGCGAAACGTCCACGCCATGCAGATCGTATCGGCCTCGCATAGACGCGCGCAGGCCTCGGCGCTGGCGGCGTCGGCGCTGCGATAATCGCCGCCGGGCCGGGCTTGGCCGGTTTCAAAGGCGAACGCGCCAGCCGCGCTGAGGGCGAACGTGAAGGCGGAAACGAACAAAGCGCGCATCAGGCGCGGATGCGCGCATGCGGTTAAGAAAGCCTTCAATCGGGAAGGGCGTCGCGCTTGGCTTCGATCTCAAGCCATTCGGTCTCGGCGGCGTCTTTCTCTGCGCGCGCAGCGTCGAGGCGTTTGGCGTTGCGCGTGAACGCGTCGGGATCGCGCGCGAAGGCGTCGTCGGCGGCGAGCGTCAGCTCCAGCGCGGCGATCTCGCCTTCGAGCTTCGGCACCAGCGCTTCGAGTTCGCCCGAGCGGCGTTCATCCTTGAAGCTGAGCTTGCGCGCGATGCGGGGCGCGCGCGTGTCGGCGCGTGGCGCGGCCGGCGCCTCGCGCTGCGAGCGGGCGCTGAAGCCGCCATGCTCGCGCTCGAAATCCTTCCACCCGCCCGGCGTTTCGGCCCACACGCCATCGCCGATGGCGCCGAGGATTTGCGTAGTGACGCCGTCGAGAAAGGCGCGGTCGTGGCTGACGATCAACACCGTGCCGTCGAATTGCGCGAGCATGTCTTCGAGCGCGTCGAGCGTATCCATGTCGAGATCATTGGTCGGCTCGTCGAGCACGAGGAGATCGGCCTTGCGCGTCAGCGCGACGGCGAGCGCGAGCCTATTGCGCTCGCCGCCTGAGAGCGAGGCGATGGGCTGGCGCAATTGTTCGGGCGGAAACAGGAAATCCTTGGCGTAGCCCGCCACGTGGCGCGCGCGTCCGCGCACGGTGACGTAATCGCCGCCTTGTGGCGCCAGCGCGTCCCAGAGCGTGTCCGTCGGCTTGAGGATGGCGCGCGTCTGGTCGACGTAAGCGATTTCGATGGCCTTGGAGACGCGCACCGAGCCGGCGTCCGGCGCGCGTTGGCCAAGCAAGAGCTCGACCAGCGTGGTTTTGCCCGCGCCATTGGGGCCGACCACGCCGATGCGGTCGCCGCGCAGAATACGCAAATTGAGATCGCGCACCAAAGCGCGGTCGCCATAGCTTTTCGAGAGGCCCTTGGCTTCGATCACGAGGCGCGCGGCGGCTTCGCCTTTCTCGGCCTCCAGCGCCGCGCGCGGCGAGAATGCGAGCGAGCGGCGGGCGCGGCGTTCGGCGCGCATCTCCTCCAGCTTGCGGCGGCGGCCTTCATTGCGCCGCCGCCGCGCGGTGACGCCGCGGCGCAGCCAATGTTCTTCGCCGGCCAATTGCGTATCGAGCCGCGCCAGCGATTTGGCCTCCTCGGCCTCGATCCGCTCTGCCCAATCCTCGAACTGCGCGTAGCCCTTGGGCGAGCTCAGCGCGCGGCGCTGGCGCAGCCAGATCGTGGCGCTCGACACGCGTTCGAGAAAGCGCCGGTCGTGGCTGATGACGAGAACGGCGCCGCGGAACGCGGCGAGCCGCGCTTCCAGCGCTTCGATGGCGGGAATGTCGAGATGGTTGGTCGGCTCGTCGAGCAGCAAAAGATCGGGCGCGGCCGCGAAGGCGCGCGCCAAGGAGGCGCGCCGGGTTTCGCCGCCGGAGAGGCCCTGCGGTGCGCGGTCGGGATCAAGGCCGAACGCTTCAAGCAGCGCCTCCGCCTCATGCGCCGGCACGTCATGGGTTGAACCCGCGCGCGAGACGGAGGGCGTGCGCACATAGTCCCGGAGCGTGGCCTGGCCGGAAATGTCGGGCTCTTGCGCGGCGAGCGCGAGCGTGACGCCGCTGGCGAACACGATCTCGCCGCCGTCGGGTTCTGTGAGGCCGGCGATGAGGCGCATGAGCGTCGATTTGCCGACGCCGTTGTCGCCGACCAGGCAGGCCGTTTCGCTCTCGTGCAGCACCAGATCGACGCCGTCGAACAACGGCGTCGCGCCCAGCACGAGCCGCGCTCCCTTCACCTGACAAACCGCGCGCACCATCAATTGTTGTAATAGTCGTCGGGCTTGTCGCGGTCGAACAAATCCGAGGTGCCGAAGGCGTCGGCGAGCGCCTTGAAGAAGCCGCCGGATTCGAGGTCGCGCGGCGAATAGCGCGGCTGTTCGATACCGATCAGGGGATGCGCCGGCGTATCGCGGTGCGCGACGCGCATGGTGTCGGCCCAGATTTGCGTGGGGATCGAACCGCCGGTGATGCGGCCCATGGGCGTGCGGTCGTCGAAGCCGACCCAGACGCCGGCCGCGTAATCGGCCGTGTAGCCGATGAACCAGGCGTCGCGATAATCCTGGCTGGTGCCGGTTTTACCTGCGCTGTCGCGATTGGACAATTGCGCAGCCGTGCCGGTGCCGCGCAGCACGACCGCGCCCAGCATGCTGGTCATGCGATGGGCGACGTCCGCGTCGAGCACGCGCTGCGGCGCGACCGCCACGTGCTGATAGAGCGTTTCGCCGCTGGCGTTGCCGACGCGCGCCACAAGATAGGAGCGGTTCAGTTCGCCTTCGTCCATGAACACGCTGAAGGCCTGCGTCATGTCCCAGACATTGACCTCGACCGAACCCAGCGCGATCGAGGGCGGAACGAAATCGGCGCGCGAGGGCATGGTGTGCACGCCAAAGCGCGCCGCCACATCGGCGACCGCGCGCGGCGTCACCTCGGAGGTGACCTCCGCCGCCACCGTGTTGATCGACAGCGCGAACGCGGTGCGCAACGTCACCGGGCCGCGATAGCCTTCATCGTAATTGCGCGGGCGCCAGCCATCGATCACGACCGGCTCGTCATAGCGCACGTCTTCGGTATCGAAGCCGTGCTCCAGCGCAGCGGTATAGACGAACGCCTTGAAGCTCGATCCCGGCTGACGCATCGCCTGCACGGCGCGGTTGAACTTGGTGGCGCCGTAATTGGTGCCGCCGATCAGCGCGCGCACGGCGCCGGCGCGATCGACCAGCACCATCGCGGCCTGTAGCGGACGGCGCCCGAAGGCGCGATTGCCGAGTCGGCGGCGCACGGCGTCGGCGGCGGCGTCTTGCACGGTTTTATCGATCGTGAGCTGGATGACGAGATCGGTCGCGTCGCGGCCCACGTGCTGGCGCGCTTCATCGACGGCCATATCGAAAATGTAGCCGAGCGACGCTTCGACGTTTTCGCGGCGCGGCACGCGGATGGTTTCGCGCTTGGCCGCGTCAGCCTGGGCGGCGGTGATGAAACCGGCATTGACCATGGCGTCGAGCACGACGCGCTGACGGGCCGTGGCGCGCGCCAGATCCTCCGTCGGCGCCGAGCGTGACGGTGCCTTCGGCAGGCCCGCCAGCATCGCCGCTTCCGCGAGCGACAATTCCGCCGCCGGCTTGCCGAAGAAGCGATGCGCCGCCGCGTCGATGCCGTAGGCCTGATCGCCGAGATAGACCCGGTTCAGATAGAGTTCGAGAATTTCATCCTTGGTGAGTTGCCGCTCGATGCGCGAGGCGAGCACCATTTCGCGCAATTTGCGGTTCACGGTTTGCGCCGGCGTGAGGAAGAGATTGCGCGCCAGCTGCTGCGAGATGGTCGAGCCGCCCTGCACCGTATGGCCGGCCCAGAGATTGACCCAGACGGCGCGGATCACGGCCATACGGTCGACGCCCGAATGTTCGTAGAAGCGCCGGTCTTCAATCGCGAGGAAGGCTTGAGGCACGTAGGACGGCAATTCGCGCAAGGCCACGCGCCGGCCGTAATAGGCGCCGCGCACGCCGATCTGGTGGTTCTCCCGGTCGATGAAGGTGACGCCCGGCTGGCGGTTGGTGGACCAGAGCGTGGTCGCATCCGGCACCCGCGGCAGGCCCCAATAGATCCAGAACCAAACCCCGATCACGGCCAGCAAAGCCAGCCCAGCGCCCACGGCGGCGGCCGTCGCGAGCGTGAATTTCGAGCGCTGCTTCAGGAGATTGCCGACATGATCCTGCGCGGCTGCGGCCCGCAGCTTCGCCCAGTCCAAGCCGCTAGGGTCTTCGGCCAAGCTCTTCTGTCTCCCGGGGTGAGGCTTCCGCCTCCCATAGACCTATGGCCAGATTCTGGCGACGGGCCCGGCTGCGAAAGGCCGCTGGCGGGCGCAAAGCGGGGATAGAGGGGGCCTCTATCGCCGCCGCACTCCTTGAACGCCAAGGATTTGGCCCCGGTTTCACCCGATCAATCGGACCCGCACTGGCGCGGACCTATCTTCCGGCACGGTCGCGAAAGAGGCGACGAAGCCCGAAGGAGAACTCACGTGAAGGCCTGGTTCGAAGCGCTCGACGCCATCCTCCAAGATGCGCGCGGCATTCTGGCGGCGGGGGATCATCAGGTCGCGGAGCGGCAAGCGAAGGCGGTCTCCGCCTTCGTGCGCGCGGTTCACGATCTCGCCTCGCTGGAACATCTGATCCGCACGGCCCCGAAGGAGCCCAATGTCGACGATCTCCGCGCCGAACTGGAACGCCGGATCGATAGCTATGTTGAGGCCGAGCAGGCGGACGCATCTGCTCCAGAGCCTCAGCGCAGCTGACCTCCAATGCATTCTGGACAGCGATCCGTTCTGGTTGAACCCGACGCAGCGCGAACCGCAGGGCGATTGGTCGACCTGGCTGTTTCTCGGCGGCCGCGGCGCGGGCAAGACCCATGCGGGCGCGGTCTGGGTGAACGAGGGCGTGCGCGCGGGCCGCTTCGGCCGCATCGCGCTGATCGCGCCGACCTTCAACGACGCACGCGAGGTGATGGTGCAGGGCCCGTCGGGGCTCACGCGCCTCAAAGCCGCGCCGCCGATCTTCGAGCCGACGCGCCGGCGTCTGGTGTGGGCCAATGGCGCGCAAGCGTTCTGCTTCTCCGCCGAGGATCCTTACAGCCTGCGCGGTCCGCAATTCGATGCGGCCTGGGGCGATGAGTTCGCCTATTGGGCCGATCCAGAGGAAACCATGAAGACCTTGAGTCTTGGATTGCGGCTCGGCGCACGGCCGGTGACATTGTTCACGACCACGCCGCGCCCAATCGCGGCGCTGCGCGAGCTCCTGAAGCGCGCCGACTTGATGGTGACGCGCGCCCGCACACAGGACAATGCGCGCCATCTGGCGCCCGGCTTCATCGACGCCGCGCGCGCGCAGTACGGCGCGGGCGCCTATGCGCGCCAGGAGCTTGATGCGGAGCTTATCGACGATCCGCCCGGCGCGTTGTGGACGCGCGCGCAGATCGAGGCGGCGCGCGTGACGGAATGGCCGCCGCTCGAGCGCGTCATCGTGGCGGTCGATCCGCCTGCGGGCATCAGCCCGAAGGCCGATTTGTGTGGGATCATCGTGGCCGCGCGCACGGGCGGGACCGCGCCGCGCGTCATCGTGCTGGCTGATGCGAGCGTGCAGGGCCTCAGCCCGCGCGGCTGGGCTGAACGCGCCGCCGCACAGGCCGCCGCGTTCGACGCCGACGCGATCGTTGCGGAAGCGAACAATGGCGGTGAGATGGTGCGCGCCGTGCTGAAGGATGCTGCGCCTGATGTGCCCGTGCGCCTGACGCATGCGCGGCTCGACAAGCGCCGCCGCGCGCTGCCGGTCGCGGCGCTCTACGAGGCTGGACGCGTCGCCCATGCGCACGCGTTCAAGGACTTGGAAGACCAGATGTGCGCGTTCGGCGCGCCTGGTTTCATCGGCAGCCCGGACCGCGTCGATGCGCTGGTCTGGGCGGTGACGGATTTGTTGCTCGATCGCGCGGCCGAGCCGCGGGCGCGGGCGCTCTAAGGATCAATCATGTTCGAGTGGTGGAGACGCCTCGGCGCTGGGCGCGCTGAGCGAAAGCTCATGGCCTGGCACACGCCCGGCCGCGCTGTCTGGTCGGCGCGCGATCCTTCCGTGTTCGCGCGCGAAGGCTATGCGCGCAACGCGGTCGCCTATCGCTGCGTGCGGCTGATCGCGGAAGCCGCCGCCAGCGCGCCGCTGCGCGTGGGGCCAAGCGATCATCCGCTCGCCGCGATCTTGGCGCGGCCCAATCCGGAACAGACGGGCGTTGAATTGTTCGAGGCGTTCTTCGGCCATCTGCAAGTGAGCGGGAACGCCTTCCTGGAAGCGGCTGCGTTCGATGAGGCGCCGCCGCGCGAGCTTTACGTGCTGCGGCCGGACCGCATGAGCGTCGTGCCCGGCCCCGATGGCTGGCCGATCGGCTGGGAGCACCGCGCCGGCGGCGAGGTGCGCCGCTTCGAACGCGATCCGATCAGCAATGACGCGCCGATCCTGCATCTGAAACTCTTCCATCCGCACGATGATTGGTACGGCCTCTCGCCGATGGAGGCGGCGGCCTACGCCATCGACATCCACAATGCCGGCGGCGCCTGGAACAAGGCGCTGATCGACAACGCCGCGCGGCCTTCGGGTGCGCTGGTCTTCTCCGGCGAACGGCTCAGCGAGGAACAATTCCAGCGGCTCAAATCGGAGCTCGAAAGCGCGCATGCCGGCCCGTCGAATGCGGGCAGGCCGCTGCTGCTCGAAGGCGGGCTCGATTGGAAGCCGATGAGCTTGTCGCCCGCGGAGATGGATTTCATGGAGGCGCGCCACGCCGCCGCGCGCGACATCGCGCTCGCCTTTGGCGTGCCGCCCATGCTGCTCGGCATTCCGGGCGACAACACCTACGCGACCTATCGCGAAGCCAACCTCGCCTTCTGGCGCCTCACCGCGCTGCCGCTCGCGTTCAAAGCCGCGGCGGCGATCGAAACCTGGCTCGGCGATCGCTGGCGTGAGGCCGGCCCCGCCGCCGTGCGCGTCGATCTCGACGCCGTGCCTGCGTTGTCGGCGGAGCGCGAAGCCCATTGGGCGCGCCTCGCCGCGGCGGACTTTTTGACCACGGAAGAAAAGCGCCGCCTCGCCGGCGTCGACGATCCGGAGCGCGCGACATGAGCTTCGATCCGAAAATCACCGTCGCGCTCATCGTCACGATCTTCCTGCAGACAGCGGGCGCCTTCATCTGGGCCGGCCAAGCCTCCGCGCGGCTCGACGCGGTCGAACGCGGCGTGCAAGCGAGCCCGGAGGTGGCCGAACGTCTCGCCCGCCTCGAAGAGCAAGTCGCCGACGCCCGCCGCGCGCTCGCGCGCATCGAGCAAAGATTGGAACGATGACCTTCGCACCGCCGGCTTCCAGCCGGCAGTCAGCGACAGGCCGGCTGGAAGCCGGCGGTGCGCTCACGATCGAAGGCTATGCGTCGCTGTTCGGCGTCGCCGACGATATCGGCGACGTGATCCGCGCCGGCGCGTTCCGCTTGAGCCTCGCGCGCCGCGCTGCGCCGTTGCCGATGTTCGTGCAGCACGATCCGCGCCTCGCCGCCGGAATCTGGCGCGAGGTCAAGGAAGATGCGCGCGGCCTCTACGTGCGCGGCGAAATTCGCAGCGATCAGCCGGGCGCGGCGCGCGCCAAGCGTCTCATCGCGCGCGGCGGCGATGGCTTGTCGATCGGCTTCATTCCGGTCGTGGCGCGCGCGGCGGGTCGGGGCCGCGTGCTCGACGAAATCGAGCTGCTTGAGATCTCGATCGTCACTCATCCGATGCAGCCGCTGGCGCGGCTCTCCGTTGCGCGTGAATTGGCCCGCGCCGGCTAAGTGGAAGGACCGAACATGCAGAAGGAAACCAAGGCTGCGCCGCCGCCGGCGCAGGACGCGCTCTTGCGCGCGTTCGAAAGCTTCAAGGAGGCGAACGATGAGCGCCTCGCCGCGCTCGAACGCGGCCGCGGCGATGCGCTGCTCGAAGAGAAGGTCGATCGCATCGATCGCACGCTCACTGAGCAGAAATCCGCGATCGAACGCCTGGCGCTGGCGGGTCGGCGCCCGGCGCTCGCGGCGGAGCCGATCGAGAGCGAACATAAGAGCGCATGGGGCGCCTATCTGCGGCGCGGCGATGTGAGCCAATTGGTGCGCATCGAAGGCAAGGCGATGTCGGTCAGCTCCGATCCGGACGGCGGTTATCTCGCCCCGCCCGAACTCGACCGCATGATCGAGACGCGCCTGGCGCAAGTTTCGCCGATGCGCGAGATCGCCACCGTGCGCACCACCGGCGCCAGCGTGTTCAAAAAGCCGATCAGCCTCACCAATGCCGGCTCGGGTTGGGCGGCCGAGACGGGCGCGCGGTCGCAGACCTCGACGCCCACGCTCGCCATGCTCGAATTCCCGACCGCCGAGCTTTACGCCAATCTCGCCGCCACGCAGACCCTGCTCGACGATTCCTACGTGAACCTCGAAGAGTGGATCGCGGGCGAGGTGGAAGAGGCGTTCGCGGGCCAGGAGCGCGCGGCCTTTGTCAGCGGCGATGGCGACAGCAAGCCGAAGGGTTTCCTCGACTACGACATCGTTGCAGATGCGACCCATGCCTGGGGCGATATCGGCTACATTGCTTCGGGCGCGGCGGGCGCGTTCGCGAGTTCCAATCCGGTCGATAAGCTGATCGATCTCATCTACGCGCCGAAGCCGCAATATCGGCAGAACGCGCGCTTCGTGATGAACCGCAAGACCGTCGCCGCCGTGCGCAAGCTCAAGGACGGCGATGGCCGCTACATCTGGCAGCCGAATGAAAGCGGCGCGGGCGCCACGATCCTCGGCTATCCGATCACCGAGATCGAGGACATGCCGGATATCGGCGCCAACGAACACGCCATCGCGTTCGGCGATTTCGCGCGCTTCTATCTGATCGTCGATCGCGCCGGCGTGCGCGTGCTGCGCGATCCCTTCACCGCCAAGCCCTACGTGCTGTTCTATGTGACCAAGCGCGTGGGCGGCGGCGTGCACCCGCGGCGCGCCCCCTCCGACCTCACTTCGTTCGGCCACCTCCCCCGCAAACGGGGGAGGAAGGAACAAGGCATGTCCCTCACCACCCTCACGCCGCCGGCGAGCGAGCCTGTCTCGCTCGCGGCGGCGAAACTTTTCCTGCGCGTCGATCACGACGAGGAGGATGCGCTCATCACGCGCCTCATTGGCGCCGCGCGCGAAGCGGTCGAGCATGGCGCGGGCCGCGCGCTCGTCACGCGGCGTGTGCGCGAAACGCTCGACGTCTGGCGCCGCGACGTCGGCAATGGCGCGCTGCTGGCGCTCTCGCCGGTTACGAACATCGTCGCGGTGCGGCTCATCGCCGATAACGGCTCGCAAAGCGTGCTCGATCCCGCGAGCTATCGCCTCGACGGCGCGCGCGACCGGCCGCGGCTCGTGTTTCAGCATGGCCTGCCCACCGTGCTGCGCAGCACCGGCGGCGTCGAGATCGATTATGATGCGGGCCTGGCGGCCAATCCCGTCGATCTGGCGCCCGCGCTGGTGCAGGCATGCCTCGTCATCATCGCCGCGCTTTACGAGGCGCGTGAAGGCGGCGCCGGCGTGCCCGAGGCTGCGCGCGTGCTGATGCGGCCCTATGCGCCGGCGCGGCTATGAGCGACTCGATCTCTCAATTGCGCGCCCGCGTGCGGCTGATGAAGCCCGTGCGCACGGAGGATGAGCTCGGCGGCGCGGGGACGAGCTGGAGCGATGAAGGCGCCGTCTGGGCCTGGATCGCGCCGGCAGGCGGCGGCGAGAGCGCCGCATTCGATCGCTTCGCCGCCGAGCTGCGCTGCACCATCACGATCCGCCATCGCAACGACGTCGCGACCGGCTGGCGCGTGATCTGGGGCGCGCGCGCCTTCCGCGTGCGTCTCGCGCACGCCATCGACGGCGCGCGCGTCGCACTCGACTGCACGGAGGAGCCGGCATGAGCGCCGATCGCGCTTTGGCCGCCAGCCTGCGCGCGGCCGCGCTCGCGGATGAAGACGTCCAGGCCGTGCTCGGCGCGCGCATCTACGATGAGCCGCCGGCGGATGTCGCCTTTCCGTACGCCACGCTCGGCCGCGTCGAAACCCGCGCCAGCGATGCGCAGGGAGTCGACGCGCTCGACCATGCCGTCACGCTGCACGTGTGGTCGCGTTATGGCGGGCGCGCCGAAGCGCTCGATGCGATCGGCGCACTGCGCAATGCGCTGCACGATGCGGCGCTGACCGTCGACGGGCGTCGGCTCGTTCTTCTCTACGCCGTCTACGCCGACGTGTTCCGCGCCGGCGATGGGCGCACCACTCACGGCGTGCTGCGTCTGCGCGCGCTCACCGAACCCGCATGAGGAGCTGATCCATGGCAGGCCAGAAAGGGCGCGACGTTCTGTTGAAGATCGGCGACGGCGCCGATCCGCAAGCGTTCGTCACTGTCGCCGGCATTCGCGCCAAAACCATTTCGCTCAACGCCAAGACCGTCGACGCCACCAGTGGCGAAAGCCCGGAGGCTTGGCGCGAGCTGATCGCCGGCGCGGGCGTCAAATCCGCCTCCGTCTCGGGCGCGGGCGTCTTCAAGGATGCGGCGTCGGACGCAATGATTCGCACCAGCTTCTTCGCGCAGACCGCGCGGACTTGGCGCCTCATCCTGCCGGATTTCGGCACGCTTGAAGGCGCCTTCCTGATCGAATCGCTCGACTATGCCGGCGATCACGATGGCGAGGCGAGCTTCGCGATCACGCTCGCCTCGGCCGGCGCGCTGAGCTTCACGGCCGCCTGAGATGTTGGCGAACGCGCAGCGCGGGGAAGCGCTCTTGGACATTGACGGGCGGCCCGTGAAGCTCTGCCTCACGCTCGGCGCGCTCGCGGAACTTGAGACGGCGCTCGATGTGACATCGATCGCCGAATTGGGCGGCCGGCTCGCCGCGCTGACGGCCAGCGATCTTCTCCTCGTCTTGGCCGCGCTTGCGTCCGGCGGCGGCGAGCCGATGTCGCGTGCAGATCTCGCCAAAGCGCACATCGCGCCGCGCGCGGCGGCGGAGGCGGTAGCGCGCGCATTCCAATTGGCGTTCGACGATGACTGACGCCGCGCCCTGGCGCGCCTGGCTCGCCTTCGCCGCGCAGCTCGGCATCGCGCCCGCCTGTTTCTGGCGCCTGAGCGTGCGCGAATGGCGCGCGCTCGCGCCGCCAGCATCCGCTGCGCATTTGGACCGCGCCGCGTTCACCGCGCTCGCCGCGCACTTTCCGGACGACGAAAATGGCCGATGAGCCTTTCTCTGGCTTTCAAGCGCAATTGAACGAAACGGAGGCCGCGCTCGCAGCCTTCGCAAGCGGACCTGCGCAGCGCGCCGCGAACGAGGTGGCCGACGCCTTCGATCGCGCTGGCGCCCGCATCGCGCGTTCGCTCGGGCGCGCGGGCGCCAGCGGCGAACTCAGCTTCAAGCGGCTGGCGAAAACCATTCTCGAAGAATTCGCCAAGATCGCGCTCGACAAAGTGCTCGGCGGAAAGAGCGCGTCCTTCTTCGGCGCGCGTGCGGCGGGCGGCGCGGTGAACGCGGGCGGCGCCTATCTCGTCGGCGAGCGCGGACCGGAATGGTTCACGCCGAACGGCGCCGGAACGATTTCGCAGGCCAACACGGCGCCCATCGCCATCCATTTCCATCTCGGCGCCGGCGCCGACAGCCAAAGCATCGCGCGCCATCAGGGCCAGATCGCCGCGGCCGTCGCGCGCGCCGTGGCTTACGGGAGACGCAATCTGTGAGCGGCTTTCACGAGGTTTCGCTGCCGGCGCCGTTTGCGCTGGGCGCGAGCGGCGGGCCGGAGCGGCGCGTCGACATCGTCACGCTTGGCTCAGGCCGCGAGGCGCGCAACACACCCTGGGCGCATGGGCGCCGGCGCTACGACATCGGCGGGGCAGCGCGCACGCTCGATGAGCTGCACGCGCTGATCGCGTTCTTCGAAGCACGCCGCGGCAAGCTCCACGGCTTTCGCTTTCGCGATTTTCTCGATTGGAAGAGCTGTGCGCCGAGCGCGTCCATCACGCCTTTGGATCAGATGATTGGCGAAGGCGACGCTGCGGCGCTGCAATTTCCGCTGGTGAAGCTCTACGGCGCGGGCGAGGCGGCCTATGCGCGCCCGATTGTGAAGCCCGTCGCCGAGAGCGTGCGCATCGCCATCGACGGCGCGGAGACGAGCGCGTTCAGCGTCGACGAGACGACGGGCATCGTCACCTTCGCGGCAGCGCCGCCGGACGGCGCGGCGATCACCGCCGGTTTCGCGTTCGATACGCCCGTGCGCTTCGATCTGGACCGGCTCGATATCAGCCTCGACGGTTTCGGCGCCGGCCGCGCTCTCTCCATTCCGCTCGTGGAGATTTTGCCGTGATGGCGCAACCCCGTCCTTCTCCCCTTGTGGGAGAAGGTGGCGCGCAGCGCTGGATGAGGGGTGCTTGCGCCGTCATCCCGAAAGAAAACGCCGACACCCCTCATCCGTCTCGACCGCTCACGCGGTCGATCCACCTTCTCCCACAAGGGGAGAAGGACGGGAGATCGTTCTGATGCGTGAGATATCACCTGAGCTTTCCGCCCGTCTCGCTACCGGCGTGACGACGCTCACGCATGTCTGGCGCATCACGCGGTGCGATAGGCAGGCGTTTGGCTTCACCGATCACGACCGCGCGCTCGTTTTCGACGATCTCGTCTGCGCGCCTGCGACCGGCCTCAGCGCCGGCGCGCTCGAAAAAACGCTTGGCGCCGCGATCGATACGGCGAGCATTGTGGGCGTGCTCGATTCCGCGGCGATCGACGCGGACGAGCTCGCGCGCGGGCTCTGGGATGGCGCGCGTGTCGATCTCTACAAGGTGGATTGGAGCGCGCCCGCGCTGCGCGTGCATCTGTTCGCGGGCCGCTTCGGCGAAGCGCGCCGCGGCGCCAACGCGTTCGAGATCGAGCTGCGCGGGCTTGCCGCGCCGCTCAACGTTCCGGTCGGGCGCGTCTTCTCGCGCTTCTGCGACGCCGATCTCGGCGATGCGCGTTGCGGCGTCTCGCTCGAAGACTTCACGGGCGCGGGCGTCGTCACCGAACTTGTGAGCGCGCGCGCGTTCCGCGCCAGCGGTCTCTCCGCATTCGTGGACGGCTGGTTCTCCAAAGGGCGCGTTGCGTTCGCGGATGGCGCGATGTTCGAGGTCTCGACGCACCGCGCGGAAGCAGGCGCCGCGCTGATCGAACTGCTCGATGCGCCGCCTGCGCTCGCGCTCGGCCAGTCCTTCTCGATCACCGCCGGCTGCGACAAGCGCTTCGCGACGTGCGGCGCCAAATTCGCCAACGCACTTAATTTCCGCGGTTTCCCGGCCATGCCCGGCAATGACGTTCTGCAGGCCGGCCCGCCGGCGAGCGGCAATGACGGGAGCGCGCGATGATCCCTCGCGCCTCCATCATCGCGGAAGCGCGCGATTGGCTCGCCACGCCCTATCGCCATCAGGCCAGCGTGAAGCATGTCGGCTGCGATTGCCTGGGCCTCGTGCGCGGGGTGTGGCGCGCGCTCTATGGCGCAGAGCCCGAAGAGGCGCCGGCCTATTCGTCCGATTGGGCCGAGCGTGCGGGCGAAGAGACGCTCTACGCCGCCGCCCATCGCCATCTCGTCGCGGCCAACGCGGCGCAGCCGGGCGATGTGCTGCTGTTTCGCATGCAGGACGACGCGCCGATGAAGCACGCCGCGATCCTCGCGGAGAATGAGCGGATCATCCACGCCTATTGGGGTCGCGCCGTGGTGGAGAGCCGGTTCGCGCCGTGGTGGCGCGCGCGCCATGCCGCCTCGTTTTCGTTCCCAGGAGCTGCGCCATGGCCCAGCTGATTCTTTCCACGCTCGGCGAAGCGCTGGGCTCGCGCATTGCGCCGGGAGTCTTTAGTGCGTTCGGCGCAGCGCTCGGCCGCGCGGCGGGCTCCGCAATCGGCGCGCGCATCGATCAGCAGATCTTCGGCGAAACGCGGCGCTATGACGGCCCGCGCCTGGCGGAGCTGCAGATTCAAAGCTCGACGGAGGGCGCTTCGATCCCCGCTGTGTTCGGCCGCGCGCGGCTGGCAGGGCAGATCATCTGGGCCGCGCGCTTCAAAGAACACGCCGAGAGCGAAGAGGTGGGCGGCGGCGGCAAGGGCGGCGGCGCAGCGACGCGCGTCACCAATTATCGCTACACGCTGTCCTTCGCCGTCGGCCTCTGCGAAGGCGAAATCGCGCGCATCGGGCGCGCCTGGGCCAATGGCGAAGCGTTCGATCTGTCGCGCGTGGCCTGGCGGCTCCATCGCGGAACCGAGGACCAGGCGCCCGATCCGCTGATCGAAGCGATCGAAGGCGCCGAGAACGCGCCCGCCTATCGCGGCCTCGCCTATATCGTGTTCGAGGATTTGCCGCTCGACGATTTCGGCAACGCCATTCCGCAATTGTCGTTCGAGATCGTACGGCCGGCGGCGCAAGGCGCCGAGCGCCTCGAAGAACTGGTCGAGAGTGTCTGCCTCGTTCCAGGCGCAGGCGAGTTCGTCTACGCGACCGAGCCGGTGCTGCGCGTGATCGGACCGGGACAGGAAACGGCGGAAAACGTCCACGCCGAGCAGGACCGCGCCAATCTGCTCGTCGCGCTCGATCAATTGCAATGCGATCTGCCGAATTGCACGTCCGTCACGCTGGTCGTGAGCTGGTTTGGAAATGATCTGCGCTGCGGCGTCTGCGAGATCAGGCCGGGCGTGGAGATTGCGAGCAAGACAACGCGGCCGATTCAGTGGCGCGCGGGCGGCGTCGATCGCGCTGGCGCACATCTGGTGAGCGAGGTCGAGGGCGCCCCCGCCTTCGGCGGCACGCCGGCGGATCAAACCGTGCTGCAGGCGATCGCGGAATTGAAGGCGCGCGGCTTTCGCGTCGCGCTCTACCCGTTTGTGCTCATGGACGTGCCGCCGGGCAATGCGCGGCCCGATCCCTATGGCGGCGGGGAGCAGGCTGCGTTTCCGTGGCGCGGCCGCGTCGCGCTGCATCCCGCGCCGGGCCAGCCGGGCACGCCCGACAAGACCGGCGCGGCGACGGCGCACATCGCGAGCTTTTTCGGCACGGCCGCGCCATCCGATTTTTCGGCGAGCGGCGGCGTCATTTCCTATGCGGGGCCGAGCGAATGGTCCTATCGCCGCTTCGTTCTGCACTATGCCAAGCTGGCGCAGGCGGCGGGCGGCGTCGACGCGTTCATCCTTGGCTCCGAATTGCGCGGCGTGACGACCGCGCGCGATTCCGCGACGCACTTTCCCGCCGTCGATGCGCTGATCGATCTGGCCGCTGATGTGCGTGGCATTGTCGGCGGCGACACGACGCTCACCTATGCTGCTGATTGGAGCGAATATCGCGGCCATCAGCCAGCGGATGGCTCGGGCGATGTGTTCTTCCATCTCGATCCGCTCTGGGCGGACGCGAACATCGATTGCGTCGGGATTGACTGGTATCCCCCGCTTGCGGATTGGCGCGATGGCCGCACGCATCTCGACGCCACGCTGGCGCGCAGCGATCACGATCCGGCCTATCTCGCATCGCGCATCGAGAGCGGCGAGGACTACGCTTGGTACTATGCGTCCGACGAAGATCGCGCCGCGCAGGATCGCACGCTGATCGCAGACGGCGCCTATGACGAACCCTGGGTGTTCCGCGCCAAGGATGTGCGTGCGTTCTGGACCAATGCGCATCACGACCGGCCCGGCGGCGTGCGCAGCGCGACGCAAACAGCGTGGATCGCGCAATCCAAGCCCATCCGCTTCATCGAACTCGGCTGCCCCGCCATCGGCAAGGGCGCCAATGCGCCGAATCTCTTCATCGACGATAAGAGCGCGGAAAGCGCTGCGCCGCCGTTCTCCTCTGGCGCGCGCGACGATCTGATCCAGCGCCGCACGCTCGAAGCCTATCTCGCCTATTGGCGCGGCGCGACGAATCCCGTTTCGACACTCACCGGCCAGCCGATGATCGCCGAACAGAGCGTCTGGTGCTGGGATGCGCGCCCGCACCCGGCGTTTCCCGCGCGCGATGATGTGTGGGCCGATGGCGCCGCCTGGCGGCGCGGCCATTGGCTGAGCGGACGCGCGGGCATCGCCGCCTTGTCGGATGTGGCCGCGGCGCTGTGCGCGCGCGCCGGCGTGTCGGATGCAGAGACGGCCGCGCTGGCGGGCATCGTGTCCGGGCTCATCGTCGATGCGCCCTCGACTGCGCGCAGCGCGCTTGAACCGCTGATGGCGGCCTATGGTTTCGACATGCGCGAACGCGGCGGCGCGATCGTGTTCGCGCATGGCGACGACGCCGAGACAGTCTCGCTTTCGCTCGACGATCTCACGGAGAACAGCGTCGCCGCGCCGTTCCAGATTCGCGCCGACATCGCCGATGCGCCGATCGAGGCGCGCGTGCGCTATCTCGATGCGGAGAAGGATTACAATATCGGCGCCGTCAGCGCGCGCCGGCGCGATGCGGCGGAGGGCGGCGTCGCCATGCTCGATGCGCCGCTCGTGCTCGACGCCGATCAGGCTGTGCGCATGGCCGAGCGCGTGCTCGCCGAAGCGCGCGCGCGGATGGAGAGCGCGCATATCGCGCTTGGCCCGGCGCTTCTGGCGCTGGAGCCGGGCGACCGGATCGTGCTGCACGGCGAAACGCTGGAAATCACGCGCATCGAAGATGCGGAGGCGCGCACGCTCGATCTGCGCCGCGTGCTGGAGGGCTCGGCGCCCGCGCTGAGCGCCGGCGAAGCCTCCGCGCCGCCCACACCGCCGTTTGCGCCCGCGCCGGCGCTCGCCATTCTCGACCTGCCGCCGCTGCCGGGCGCGGAGGACGATGACCGTCCGCTCGCCGCCGTGAGCGCTGCGCCCTGGATCGGCGCGCATGCGCTCTATGCCGGCGCGGACGCTGCGAGCGCGCGCAAGCGCGGCGAGGCGTCTTCACCCGCGATCATGGGCGAATTGCTGTGGGCGCTCTGGCCCGGTCCCGTTGGGCGATGGGATGAGGGCAATGTCATTCGCATCAAGCTCTATGCGGGCGCGCTTTCGAGCGTGACGGCGGACGAGGCGCTCGCCGGCGCCAACGCCTTCGCAGTGGAAGGCGATGACGGCGAATGGGAGATGGTGCAGGCGCGCACTTGCACGCTGGTCGGCGCCAATGAGTACGAGCTCTCAGGCTTCCTGCGCGGCCTCTGCGACAGCGGCCACGCCATGGGCGCGCCGACGCCGGCGGGCCGGCGCATCGTCAAGCTCGATGCGCGCTTGGCGCGGCTCGACATCGCCGCGCATGAATGGGGCGCCAGCCTCGCCTTTTTCGCGCCGCCCGCCGCCAAGCCCGCGACCGACGCCGCCGCGACCGTCGAAACGCGCACGCTCGCGCATGTGGCGCAGCGCCCGTTCTCGCCCGCGCATCTGCGCGCCAAGCGCGCGGCGAGCGGCGATGTCGCGATCAGCTGGATCAGGCAGGCGCGCCTGGGCGGGCTGAGCTGGGCGGCGGGCGAACCAGCTTTGGGCGAGCCGAGCGAACGTTACCTGGTGGAAATCCTGGACGGGTCGGGCGCCGTGCTGCGCGCGGCCGAAGCCGGCGGCGAGGTTTATGACTATTCCGCTGCTGCACAGATCGCCGATTTCGGCGCCGCGCCGAGCGTCCTGAATGTCCGAATCGGCCAAATCGGCGCCAACGGGCTGCCAGGGTTGAAGACGGCTAGGACAATTCCGTTATAGTCCAGGGCCGCCAGAATCATCGGAGATCGTCGGCGATCGGCGGCGAAGGGTAAGTTCGGACTTGAGCTGGGATCCGTACGCCGTCCTCGGGGTCACCCGCGCCGCCAGCGCGGATGACATCCGCAAAGCCTATCGCAAGCTCGCCAAGGAGCTGCACCCGGACGTGCGCCCCAATGACCGCGCCGCCGAAGAGCGGTTCAAGCGCGTCACCGCCGCCTTCAATCTGCTGACCGATGCTGCGCAAAAAGCCCGTTTCGACCGCGGCGAGATCGACGCCGACGGGAATGAGCGCATGGGGTTCGGATCGCGCGCGCAATCGCGACAGCGCGCCCATGCCGGCGCCGGCCCATCGACAGCGGAAGCGCCGTTCGATCTGGGCGATATCTTTTCCGATCTGTTCGGCTCGGGCGCCGGCGGCGCAGGCGGGCCGCGCGGCTTTGGCCGGATGCGCGGGCGCGACATTCGTTTCACGCTCGAAATTGATTTCGTCGAAGCCGCATCGGGCGCACGCCGGCGCGTGCAATTGGCCGAAGGCCGCACGCTCGACATTACGATTCCCGCTGGCGTCGAAAGCGGCCAGGTGCTGCGGCTGAAGAGCCAAGGCGGGCCGGGCGTGCAGGGCGGCCCGCCGGGCGATGCGCTGGTGGAGCTGCGCGTGAAGCCGCATCCGCTGTTCCGGCGCGACGGCAATGACGTGCATTTCGATCTCCCGGTCTCGCTGACCGAGGCGGTGGAGGGCGCCAAAATACAGGTGCCGACCGTGACAGGGCCGGTGCAGTTAACCGTGCCCGCCGGCTCCAATACGGGCGCGATGCTGCGCTTGAAGGGCAAGGGCGTGGCCGGCGTCGGCGATCAGATCGTGCGCCTCAGCATCGTCCTGCCCGACGCCAACGACGAAGACCTCAAGAAATTCCTCAAGAAATGGTCCAAGCGGGACGTCAAGCCACCCCGGCCGAGCGCCTAAGGCGCCTATTCAGGCGACATTCACGGCGCGCGCTCTAGGGTGCGTCCCATGAGCAAAAGCTCTCACCTGTCGGCCGCTCTTGTCGGGCTGGGCCTGGTTCTCCTCCCCGGGGCGGGCGCCTCGGCGGCGGCGCAAACCATGCAGCCGGCCTGGACCATGCCCCATCGCGGCGGCGAGGGCCGGGCCGAGCCCGTCCAGGCGCGGGTGATGGCGCTGCGCCAGCTGATCGCGATCGTCTCGTCCCAGCGGCCGGGCCAATTCGTCGACGTCGTCGGCGGTCTTGAGCAGCGCGGAGATCGCGCTTTCTATATATTCCGCTGGCGCTACCCGAGCGGCGAGGAAGTGAACCTCCGGGTCGACGCCACGACGGGACAGGTCGGCTAGAGGAGAGCATGCGGCTGCTTGTTGTTGAGGACGACCGGAACCTGCGCGAGCAGCTCTCCGCGGCGCTGACCGACGCCGGCTATGCCGTCGACGTCGCCGACAATGGCGAGGATGGCCAATTCATGGGCGAGACCGAGCCCTATGATCTGATCATCCTCGACCTCGGCCTGCCCAAGGTCGACGGGCTGACCGTGCTTAAGAATTGGCGCGGCGCCGAAGTGGCCACGCCCGTGCTCATCCTCTCGGCGCGCGACCGCTGGAGCGAGAAGGTCGAAGGGCTCGATCTCGGCGCCAATGATTATCTCACCAAGCCGTTCCACATGGCCGAATTGCTCGCGCGCGTGCGCGCCCATGTGCGCCAGCGCACCGATCATGCGAGCGCGGTGCTCGAATGCGGCGATCTCCGGCTCAACAGCGCCACCGGCCAGGTGACGGTGAACGGCCAGCCGGTGAAGCTCACCGCCTATCAGTACAAAGTGCTCGACTATCTGATGCACCATGCCGGCCGCATCGTGTCGCGGACCGAACTCACCGAAAAGATCTACGCGCAGGATCACGAGCGCGATTCCAACACCATCGAAGTGTTCATCGGCATTCTGCGCCGCAAGATCGGCCAGGACCGCATCGTGACGGAAAAGGGCCTCGGCTATCGCCTGATCGATCCCGCGGCGCAGTCCTGATCTTCGCCCGCGCGCCCGCCGCATGAGCGAAGCTCTTCCCACGCTTTGGGACCGCATCAAACGCACGTTCCGGCTCTCGCTGGCGGGCCGACTGGCGCTGATCGCGATCCTGTCGACCTTCGCGCTGGTGATCGTGGGCTTCTTCGCGCACGCCTATTTCAGCACGCGGCTGATGCACATTCTGATCGATCCCGAGATCGAAAGCGTGCTCGACAATCTCACGACCAACGCCGAGCCCGGGCTCGAAGGCGATGTCGCGCTGCGCGACGTGCCGTTCGATCCGCGTTTCACGCGCGCGACGGGCGGGCGCTATTACCAGATCTCCAAGCTCAACGACGACGACACGCTGGTCCCGCAGATCGCCTCGCGTTCGCTGTTCGATGTAACGATCGATCTCGAACCCAAACTGGTGGGCGATCTGCTGGCGAGCGCGCCGTCGCCCTCGGGCGTGCGCTATATCAACGTGCCCAAAGGCCCCGATCGCGCGTCGCTGCGCATCGGCGCACGGGTCTGGTCCAATCCGGAACTGAACGGGCGTTATCTCTTCATGGTGGCGGTGGCGCCGGATGAGGTGATCAAGCCGGCGGCCGATCTGCTGGCTACCGCCTTCGCAGCGTTCGTTGGCTTCTGCGCGCTGATGGTGGTGGGCGTGACGGCGCTGCAGACGGGCGTGGGCCTTGCGCCGCTGCATCGCCTGCGCCGCAACATCGCCGAGGTGCGGCGCGGCAATGCCGAACGTCTGGAAGAAGATTATCCCGCCGAGCTTCAGCCGCTGGCGGGCGAGTTGAACGCGCTGCTGGATCACAATCGCGAGGTCGTCGAACGCGCGCGCCGCCATGTCGGCAATCTGGCGCACGCGCTGAAGACGCCCATCGCTGTCTTGAAGAACGCGGCGCAGACCGAGGCGAAGGATGGCGAGGTGATGCGCCAATCGGTCGAGGAGATGGAGGCCTTCGTCGAGCGGCAATTGCGCCGCGCGCGGGTGGCCGCCCGCGCCGAGACGCGCGCGGGGGCGGCCGCGCCCACTGTCGGCTATCGCACGCCGGTCGTGACCAACCTCAACGACCTGGTCTTCATGATGGAGCAGAAATACGATCATCTGAAAGCGCTCGATATTCAGCTCGACGCGCCGCAGGACGCGACCTTCCGCGGCGAGCGCGAAGACCTCCTGGAGATGGCCGCCAATCTCATCGACAATGCGTGCAAATACGGAACCAGCGCCGTGCTTGTGCGCCTCCTGCCGCCGAGGGACGGCATGCTGGAGATCGATGTCGAAGATGACGGCCCCGGGCTTTCCGACGCTGACATCGCCAATGTGATGACGCGCGGCGCGCGTCTCGATGAAGCTACGCCCGGCCAGGGGCTTGGCCTTTCCATCCTGAGCGAAACCGTCGCGCTCTACGCCGGCGAACTCACCTTCGAGCGCAGCGCCTTGGGCGGGCTCAAAGCGCGCCTGCGGCTTCCCGCCACGGATTGAGCGGGCGCGAGCCCGCAGATAGGAACGCCCTCCCTCCCCTTGATGGGGAGGGTGGCCCGAAGGGCCGGGTGGGGTGGAGACGCGACCTTGCAAAACTCAGCGCCACCACCCCCTCAGTCGCGCGTGCCGCGGGACAGCTCCCCCATCGAGGGGGAGCAGGGGCTCTTCATGCTTCGATCGATGAGGAGATTCGAACGCACGTCATGACCGAAGGCTTCATCCTCTTCGCGTTGTTCGCGTTCATCGCAGCGCTTGCGGCCTATGCGGGGCTGGCGGCGTATCGACGCGCGGGCGGAGGCAAGCGCGCGGCGGCGCTCGCGGCGTGTGCGCTCGTGGGGCTGGCGCCGCTCGGGCTCTATCTTTGGCTCGGCAAGCCCTATCTGCCCGACGCGCCCTATGCCGAACGCATCGCGGCGCTCAAGCAGCGCGCGCCCGACACGTACACCGATGAGGAGATGCTGGCCCGCCTCGCCGCCGAAGCGCGCGCCCATCCCGAAGATCCGCGCCCGCATCTGGCGACCGGCGTCATCTACGCGCAGCATGAGCGCTACGAAGAGGCCGCGCGCGCGTTCGACGCGGCGCTGCGGCGCGATCCGAGTTCGGCCTTCGCGATGATCAATCTCGGCCGCGCGCTCTATTTCATGAACGAGGGCCGCGTCACGCCCGACGCCCTGCGCCTGTTCGAAACCGCGGCCCGCGCCGAGCCCGACGATCCCACACCCGTCTTCTATCAGGCGCTCGCCGCCACCCAGGACGGCCGCACCGAGGATGCGCGCCGGCTGTGGCGCGAAATGCTGCGCTTGCTCCCGGTCAATGACCGCCGCCGCCAGATGGCCGAACGGATGCTGGCCCAGGCCAATGGATCACAGACCGGGCGTTAAAGTCGCGGCCACGGCGCTTCTGCCGCCGTGCGGCGCGGAGTAGAGGACTACGCTTGCGAGAGGCGCGCCCGATCTTCCTCCCCCTGCAAGGGGGAGGTCAGGAGGGGGTAAGCCACAGACGCAGACGTCGCCCACGTTTGCTCACCCCCTCCCAGCCTCCCCCTTGCAGGGGGAGGAGCGGGGCGCATCGCGTCATCCGGTGCGGATTTGAAGAAGGGAACAAGGAGTTCACCGTGCGGCGGCGCAATCAGCGGCTCATTCTTATCGTTGTCGTGGGCGCGCTGCTGGCGCTGGCCGGCGGGCTGACGCTGGCGGGCCTGCGCGACTCGGTCGTGTTCTTCTATGCGCCCTCGGAGATCGCCGAGAAGGCCAAGATCGGCCAGCGCGTGCGCGTGGGCGGCCTCGTGGAGACGCACAGCTATACGCGCAGCGGCGATGAGGCGCGTTTCGTCGTCACCGATCTGCACGCCAGCATGCCGGTGATGTATCGCGGCCCATTGCCGGATCTGTTTCGCGAAGGCCAAGGCGTGGTGGCGGAGGGCGTGTGGCGCGGCGCGGGCGTATTCGTCGCCGAACGCGTGCTCGCCAAGCACGACGAACGCTACATGCCGCGCGAGGTCGCCGAAGCCATCAAGCAGCGCGGCGAATGGAAGGGACCGCAATAATGGGGCGGCGTGTGCGCGGCCTCCTCCCTCTCCCACAAGGGGAGAAGGGCGATTGCATTCATGATCGCTGAGCTCGGCCTTTTCCTCCTTGCGCTCGCGCTGATCGCCTCGTGCGCGCAGGGGATTGCGGGGCTCGTCGCGGGCGCGCGCGAATCTGAGCCCTTGGCCGAGGTGGCGCGCACCGGCGCGTTTGTCGCGACGGCGTGCGCGGCGTGCGCGTTCGTGCTGCTGATCACGCTCTTCGTGCGCTCGGATTTCTCGGTCGCGGTCGTTGTCGCGAATTCGCACACGCTGAAGCCGCTGATCTACAAGATCGCCGGCGCGTGGGGGAACCATGAGGGCTCGATGCTGCTCTGGTGCCTCGTTTCAGCGGCGGCGGGCGCGGCGCTGTCGATCTTTCGTGGACGCATGGGCTTTGGGCTGTGGGCGCGCGCGATCGGCGTGCAAGGCCTCGTGAGCGCGGGCGCGATGATCTACACGCTCGCGCTCTCCAATCCGTTCGCGCGCATCGATCCGGCTCCTTATGAAGGGCGGGATCTCAATCCGCTGCTGCAGGACCCCGCGCTCGCGGCGCATCCGCCGATGCTCTATCTCGGCTATGTCGGGATGTCGGTGCCGTTTTCGCTCGCGATCGCAGCGCTGCTGGACGGCAAGGCCGATCAGGCCTGGGCGCGCGCGCTCCGGCCATGGACGCTGATCGCGTGGACCGCGCTCACCTGCGGCATCGCGATGGGGTCGTACTGGGCCTATTACGAACTCGGCTGGGGCGGCTGGTGGTTCTGGGACCCGGTCGAGAATGCCAGCTTCATGCCCTGGCTGGTCGCCTGCGCGCTGGTGCATTCCGCGATCGTGACGGAGCGGCGCGGCTCGCTGGCGAGCTGGACCATGCTGCTCGCCATCACGGGCTTCGGCTTTTCGCTGCTCGGCACATTTCTGGTGCGTTCGGGCGTGCTGACTTCGGTGCATGCGTTCGCGATCGATCCGCGACGCGGCTTTGCGGTGCTGGCGATGCTGCTGATCGCGCTCGGCGTTGGCTACGGGCTCTATGCCTGGCGCGCGCAGAAACTGATGCGGCCGGCGGGTTTTCTCGCCGTGAGCCGCGAAGGCATGCTCGTGCTCAACAATTTGGGGCTGGCGATTGCGGCGGGCGTGGTGCTGGTCGGCACGCTCTATCCGCTGATGGTGGAGGCGGGCGGCGGCGGGCTCATCTCGGTCGGCCCGCCCTTCTTCAATCTCACGGTCGCGCCGCTGCTCGCGGTGCTCTTCCTCGTGCTGCCGATCGCGCCCTTGCTGACCTGGCGCAGCGGCGATGCGCGCAAGGCGCTGATCCAGCTTTGGCCGGCGTACGCGATTGCGGCGCTCGTCGGCGCCATCACGCTGTTCAAAGGCGCGGCGTGGCCCGCTTTGGGCCTCGCCATCGGCGCCTGGCTGATCGCGGGCGGGCTCATCTATCTGTGGACGCGGCTGAAGCGGGGCGAAGGCGCGACGCTCGCCAAACTCGCCGCGCTGCCGCTCGCGGTCTGGTCGATGTCGTGCGCGCATCTGGGCGCCGGCGTGCTGACGCTCGGCGCCGTCGCCGAGACCGCGTTCAAAGTCGAGGCCGTGCATGCGCTCGCGCCCGGCCAGGGGATCGCGTTTGCGGGCCGTGAGATTCAGCTCGTCTCGGTCGAGGAGGCCGATGGCCCGAATTTCTACGCCACGCGCGCCGATTTTCGCACCGGCGAGGGCCAGACGCTTTCGGCCGAGCGCCGCTTCTATCCCGGCGCCGGCATGCCGACGACGGAGGTGGGCATCCTCTCCAACCTGCTGGGCGATCTCTACATCGCGCTCGGCGAACAAGATCGCCAGAGCGGAGCCTGGACCGTGCGCTTCTACTATAATCCGCTGCTGCTCTTCGTGTTCGCGGGCGCGGGGCTGATGGCGCTTGGCGGCGTCTTGAGCCTCATCGCGCTGGCGCGGCGGCGCGCGCCATGAGCTGGCTGATCGCATTGGCCGCCGCGGCGCTCGCGCCCATGACCGATCCGCGCGAGGAGGCGCGCGCCCAGGCGCTCGAAGCGGAAATCCGCTGCGTCGCCTGCGAGAACGAACCGATTTCCCAATCCACCGCCGAGATCGCGCAGGACATGCGCCGCGTGGTGCGCGAACGCATCGAAGCGGGCGAGAGCGACGCGGAAATCCGTGGCTATTTCCGTGAGCGCTATGGCGATTTCGTGCTCTTCCGCCCGCCGCTGGACCCGCGCACCTGGCTGCTCTGGGGCGCCCCGCTCGTCCTGCTGCTCATTGGCGGTACGGCGGCTGTGTTAACCCTGCGCGGCGAACGGTCGCCGGTCGCGCCCGAGGAAGGCGACCGCTAGCCATCAGGCCGCCCGGAAAAAGTCACGGTCCTCGGCCCGTATGGATCGCATCTTCGCCTCAAACGGTTCATATGGGGCGGGTCATCGGGGGCGGGCCGGCAGGCCTGCCGGATAGCGCCCTAGTTGAGGTCCTCATGGCGAAGTCAAAGCTTTTGGAACGCACGATCCTGGCGGGCGCGCTTGCGCTCGGCGCAGCGCCGGTACTGGCCGCGCCGCCGGCCCAGGCGCAGCAGATTCGCATCGCGCCGCCCCAGGGCGCGCCCATCAGCTTCGCCGATCTGATCGAACGCGTGCGTCCCGCCGTGGTGTCGATCTCGGTGCGCCAGCGCCCCGGCGCGCAGGGCCCGAATTTCGACAATGCGCCCCCCGGCTTCGAGGATTTCTTCCGCGGCCCCAATGGCGAGCGCCCGGCGCCCGTCTCGCTCGGCTCCGGCTTCTTCATCAATGGCGACGGCGTGATCGTCACCAATCACCACGTCGTTGAAGGCGCTGAATCGATCACCATCCGCACCAGCGACGGCCGCGAATTGCCGGCCGATATCGTCGGCACCGATGAGCCGACCGATCTCGCCGTGCTGCGCGTGCGCAATCCCTCCGGCCGTTTCCCCTTCGTCTCGTTCGACCGCAACACCGATGTGCGCGTTGGCGATTGGGTGGTGGCGGTAGGCAATCCGTTCGGCCTCGACGGCACGGCGACGGCCGGCATCGTCTCGGCCATGGGCCGGCGCGATTTCGGCTCCTCGGCCTATGTCGACTTCCTGCAGATCGATGCGCCGATCAACCGCGGCAATTCTGGCGGCCCGACCTTCGATCTGCGCGGCAATGTCATCGGCGTGAACAGCGCGATCTTCTCACCGACCGGCGGCAATGTCGGCATCGGCTTCGCCATTCCCTCGCAAGTCGCGGCGCGCATCGTCGATCAAATCCTGAGTTCGGGCCGCGTGACGCGCGGCTGGCTCGGCGTCCAGGTGCAGCCGCTCGATGACGATCTGGCGCGCAGCCTCGGCTTGGCGAATTCGCATGGCGCGCTGGTGGCGAGCGTGGTCCACGATAGCCCGGCCGAACGCGCCGGCCTGCAGCAGGGCGATGTGATCCTCACCTTCGACGGTTCGGAAATCACCGATTCGCGCGATCTGACGCAGCGCGTCGGCGCGTTCGCCGTCGGCCGCGATGCGCGCGTTCACATCCAGCGCAATGGCGCGGCGCGCGATGTCACGATCCGTCTCGCCGAGCGCCCTGCCGAGCAAGTGCTGGCGAGCGCGACCGGCCCGGCCAATCCCGATGCGCAAGGCGGGCCGCCCGTGGTGCGCTCCAGCGCGCTCGGCGTCACCGTGCGCCCGCTCACCGATCAGGACCGCCAGCGCTACACCGATCTCACCCAGCGCGATCAGGGCCTCGTCATCGTCACTGTCGCCGCCAATAGCGATCTCGCGCAGAAGGGCGTGCGCGCGGGCGATGTGATCTTGCTCGCCGGCGGCCAGCCGGTGGCGAGCGAGGCCGATCTCACCGCCGCCGTCGAAAGCGCGCGGCGCGCCAATCGTCCGCTTCTGCTGCAGATCGAAGGCCGGGGCGGGCGCCGCTTCGTCGCCGCCGATACGGGCCAAGGATGAGGGGCGAACCGATGCGGGTCCTGCTCGTCGAAGACGACCACGATATGGCCGAGGCGCTGCGCGGCTCGCTCGAAGGCGACGATCACGTCGTCGATTGGGCGAGCGACGGCGCCGAAGGCGAGGGCAAAGCGCTCAGCGGCAATTTCGATGTGATCGTGCTCGATCGCATGCTGCCGAAGAAGACGGGCGTCGAAATCGTACGCACCTTGCGGGAGAAGGGCGTATCGACGCCCGTTCTCATCCTTTCGGCGCTGCATGATGAAGATCACCGCATCGAAGGGCTCGACGCCGGCGCCAATGATTATCTCGGCAAGCCCTATTCGCCGCGCGAATTGCAGGCCCGCGTGCGCGCGCTCTGGCACGGGCGCGACCGCGCCCCGCCGCAGACGCGGCTCACCGTCGGCGATCTCGATATGGATCTGCTTGGCCGCACCGTGCATCGCTCGGGCAAGAAGATCGATCTTCAGCCGCGCGAGTTTCGCCTGCTCGAATATCTCATGCGCCATGCCGGGCAGACGGTGACGCGCAAAATGCTGCTTGAGAACGTATGGGATTATCATTTCGATCCGCAGACCAACGTGATCGATGTCCACATTTCGAGGCTCCGATCGAAGATCGACAAGGAATATCCGGGCACGCTGCTGCACACCGTCCGCGGCTCGGGCTATCGGCTGGAGGCGTAAGGCTTCGTCTCGAAGCGCTGCTGCGCACCACGACGTTCCGCCTTGCGCTGGTGCAGGCGGGCGTCGTGCTGGCGTTCGTCTCGGCGCTGCTCGGCTATGTCTATTTCGCCACCGCCGGCCAATTGACGCGTGACGCCGCGACGGCGGCGGATCAGGAATATGTCGCGCTTGAGCGCGCCTATTCGGAAGGCGGCATCCGCCGGCTCAATCAGGAGGTCGTCGAGCGCGCCTCGCGCGAAGGCGCGTTCCTCTATCTGCTGGCGGATGCAGGGGGGCAGATCATCACCGGCGATTTCAGCCGCCTGCCGGTGGCCGTGCCGGGCGATGTGGAAGAGCGCGTCGATTTCCAGTTCGAGCGGGAGGTCGGCGAAAACCAGGTCGAGCGCGGCCGCGCCTTGGGGCGCGTGGGGCGGCTGCTCAACGGGCCGATCCTGCTGGTCGCGCGCGATCTGGGCGACAACGCCGCTATCGTTCAGCGCATCACGCGCGTGCTCTACACCGTCGCCATTCTGGGCTTTGCGCTCTCGGTCGCATCGGGCCTGCTCGCGAGCACCCAGGCCGCGCGCCGGGCCGAAGCGCTGTCCAACACGGCGCGCGACGTCATGGGCGGCGATCTCACCAGCCGCGCGCCGGTGCGCGGCGTGGGCGATGAATTCGATGCGCTCGCCGAAGACATGAACGCCATGCTCGACCGGGTCGAGCGGCTCATTCATGCGACGCGTACGGCGGGCGATGCGATCGCGCACGATCTGCGCTCTCCGCTGACGCGCTTTCGCCAACGACTCGATCAGGCGCTTGAAGCGCCGCCCGACGCCGAAGCCGATCGCCAGGCGTTGCAGAAGGCGGCCGATGAAGCCGATCAGATTTTGGCGCTGTTCGCGGCCGTGCTGAAGCTGTCGCGCGTCGAGACCGCCGCCAATTGGCGCCTGGAGCCGGTGAACATTTCCGATCTCGCGCGCGAGCTGGTCGATTTCTACGAACCGGCGGCCGAAGAGAAGGGCATCTCGTTCCGCGCCGAGATCGCCGATGGGCTGATGCTGCACGGCGAGGATGGCTTGCTCACGCAGGCGCTCTCCAATCTGATCGAGAACGCGTTCAAATATACGCCCGAAGGCGGGCGCATCGAGGTGCGCGTGCGCGGCGGCGGCGATCATTTTGTGCGCATCTCGGTGATGGATGACGGGCCGGGCGTGCGCTTCGAGGATCGCGAAAAGGTGGTGCAGCGCTTCGTGCGGCTCGAATCGGCGCGCTCCTCACAGGGCGTGGGCCTGGGGCTCGCGCTCGTGTCCGCGGTCGCGCGGCTGCACAAGGGCGTGCTGGAGCTGAATGACGGACTGGGCAGCGGCGACAGGCCGGGGCTCGACGCCACGCTTGTCCTGCCGCGCAGCGAACAGCGCGGGCGCGCCGATGCGTGAGATCGGCGCTGCGCTCGCGCCGCAGGGCGGCGGCAATGCGTTCGCGACGGCGATCGCCGCCGCGCAGGCGCATGCGCCCTATCTCGCGCGCCTCATCGCGCGCCGGCCGGACCTCCTCACAACGCCCAATGCGGCCTGGACGGCGCGCCTGATCGAGGATGCGTGCGCCGTTTGTGCGGCGATTGAGGCCGCGCCGCCGCCGCTCGAAGAGGGCATGCGCGCGCTGCGGCGCGCCAAGGATGGCGTGCATCTCGGCCTCGCCATCGCCGATCTCGCGCGCGCCTGGCCGCTGGAGGACATCACCGGCGCGCTGACGCGGTTCGCGGACGCCAGCTTGCGCGCCGCGCTCGCGTTGGCGGTGCGCGCCGGCGAAGAGCGCGGCGATCTCGCTTTTGAAACCGGCGCGCATGGGCCGGCGCCCGGCTTTGCGCTCATCGCCATGGGCAAGATGGGCGCGCGTGAGCTCAACTATTCCAGCGACATCGATTTCTCGGTGTTCTTCGATGGCGCGCGCCTGCCGATCCGCAACAATCGCGAGCCGAATGTCGTGGCTGTGCGGCTCGTCGCGCCGCTGGTGCGCGCGCTCGAAGAGGTGACGGCGGATGGCTATGTGTTCCGCACCGATCTGCGGCTCAGACCCGATCCGGGCGCGACGCCCGTCGCCGTCTCGATCCGCTCGGCGGAAAACTATTATCAGCACCTCGGCCAGAATTGGGAGCGCGCGGCCTTCATCAAGGCGCGCGCGCCGGCCGGCGATAGGCCGCTCGGCGAGGACTTTCTGGCCTCGCTGCAACCCTTCATCTGGCGCAAGCATCTGGATTACGCCGCCATCGCAGACGTGCAATCGATCAAGCGCCAAATTCTCACCACGCATAAGAGCGCGGACCTCGGCGATCCCGTGTTCGACGTAAAGCTGGGCCGCGGCGGCATTCGCGATATCGAATTGTTCGCGCAGACCCAGCAGCTCATTCTCGGCGGGCGCCACAAGACGTTGCGCGATCCGACGACCACCGGGGCGCTCGCCGCGCTGGCCGATCTGGGCGTGGTTTCGCCCGCCCATCGCGACGCGCTGAGCGAGGCCTATCGCTTTTATCGGGATGTCGAGCATCGCATTCAGATGCTGGAAGATGAGCAGACCCAGCGCGTGCCGGCCGATCGCGATGCGCGCGCCCGGCTCGCCGCGCTGTGCGGCTTTTCCGATCTCACAACGTTCGAGGCGGCTCTGATCGAACGGCGCAAAATTGTGTCCGATATCGACCGTACGCTGTTCGCGCGCGGGGAAAGCCTCGCCGATCCGATGGGCAGTTTGGTGTTCACCGGCGTGGAGGATCATCCCGAAACGCTGGCCACCATTGCGCGTCTCGGCTTTTCCGATCCCGCGCGCGTCAGCCAGGCCATTCGCGGCTGGCATCATGGCCGCGTGCGCGCGATGCGGGCCGAGCGCGCGCGCGAATTGCTGACGGCGCTGACGCCGAAATTGCTGCGCGCTTTGGCTGAAACGGGCGAAGCCGATCAGGCCTTCGCGCGCTTCGCCACTTTCTTCGAAGGGCTCGTGGCCGGCGTGCAAACGTTGTCTCTGCTGGCGTCCGAGCCGCGTCTGCTGACGGCGCTGGCGCGCGCCCTCGGCCTGTCGCCCAAGCTTGCGGAAGCGCTGGCGCGGCGGCCCGCGCTGCTCGACGCTATGATCGATCCGCGCTTCGCGCAGGATATCGCGAGCGATGCGCCCGGCGCGCGCGAACAGGATTTGCGCGAGCGCGTGGCGCAGCAGGCGGGTTTCGAGGCTGCGCTCAACATCGCGCGCCGCTTCCAGCGCGAAGAGGCGTTCCGCATCGGCATGCAGGTGCTCGAAGGCCGCGCCAGCGCGGATGCGGCGGGCGCGGCGCATGCCGATCTCGCCGAAGCCTGCGTGCGCGTGCTGGCGGATGCGGCGCGCGTGGAGACCGAGCGCCTGTTCGGGCCCGCGCCCGGCGCCTTCGCTGTGCTCGCGCTCGGCAAATTCGGCGGGCGCGAATTGGCGGAAGGCTCGGACCTCGACGTGATGATCGTCTACGACGCGCCCGACAGTGATTTCTTCACGCGCTTCACCCAGCGCCTGATCGCCGCGCTCTCGGCGCCGACGGAAGAGGGGCTGCTCTACGACATCGACATGCAATTGCGCCCGTCGGGATCGAAGGGGCCGCCGGCGGTGCGGCTTTCTTCGTTCGAGCGCTATTACGCCGAAGAGGCGTGGACCTGGGAGCTGATGGCGCTGACCCGGCTGCGCGCCGTGGCGGGCGATGCAGCGCTCGGGCGGCGCATCGAAGCGATCCGCGATTCCACGATCGCGCGCCCGCGCGATGCCGCGAAGCTCCGCGCCGACGCCGCCGATATGCGCGCGCGCATGGCGCGCGAACGCCCGCCGCAGGGCTTCTGGGATCTCAAATTATCGCGCGGCGGCTTCGTCGACATCGAGTTCATTGCGCAGACCTTGCAGCTGACGCACGCTAAGGCGCTGTCGCCGAACACGGGCGCGGCGCTCGCCGCGCTCAAGGCCATCGGCGCGCTGAGCGGGCCGCAGGCCGCCGTGCTGGACGATGGCTGGCGCCTGCACAGCGATCTGCACCAGGCCCTGCGCATCAGCGTGACGGGCGCCTTTGCGCCCCAGGAGGCGTCCAACGCGCTCAAGGCGCGGCTCGCCGCCATCGCGGGCGCGGCCGATTTCGCGGCGCTGACGCAACGGTTAACGGCGGCCCGCGGGGCCGTGAAAACCCTGTTCGACCTCCTCATTGCAGAGGATGGCGACGGAAGCGGCTGACAGCCGCGTTTTGGCTATCGGGACGGCGCATCATGGAGATCAATTGCATGAAGAAGATCGTGATTTGGGCGGCGTGCGCTGTGTCCGCGCTGGCGATGGCGGGCGTCGCCGAGGCCCAGGGCGGCGGCGGGCGCATGCTCGACATGCTGCTCGCCCAGGATGCGAATCACGACGGCTCCATAACCCACGCGGAAGCCGAGGCCGCGCGTGCAGCGATGTTCGCGCACATGGATACGAACCATGACGGCAATCTGAGCGCCGATGAGCGCGCCGCCATGCCGATGATGGGCGGGCGCGGCGGCGGCTCCGGCGCGGACGCCAACAATGACGGGGTGGTGAGCCGCGCCGAATTCATGGCCCAGCCCTATCGCGCGTTCGACAATTTCGACGCCAATCATGACAACACGCTCGACGCCAGCGAGATCGCCGCGCTGCGGGCGCGGTTCGCGCAATGAGGGGCGGGCCGACGTGACGCGCGCCGGATCAGCGCGGGCGCGCGATGCACGATCCGGATGCGGACCTCGTCCGAAAGGCTGGCGCGGGCGATGCCCGCGCCGCGGAGGCGCTCGTGCTGCGCCATATCGGGCGCATCACAGGGCTGGCGCGGCGCATGCTGAACGATGCGGCCGAGGCCGAGGACGTGGCGCAGGAGGTGTTTCTGCGCGTGTGGCGCGAGGCGCCGCGCTGGAAGCCGGGCGCCGCCAAGTTCGAAACCTGGATGCACCGCGTCACGCTCAATCTTTGCTACGACCGGCTGCGCCGGCGGCGCGAGACGCCAGATGCGGAGGCCGGTCTTGCGACGCCCGATCCCGGCGCGTCGGCGAGCGATGCATGGCTGGCGCAGCAGCGCGCTCAGCGCGTGCGCCTCGCCATGGCCGCCTTGCCCGAACGCCAGCGCGCCGCGATCGCGCTCTGCCATTTCGAGGATGCGTCGAACATCGAGGCGGCCGCGGCGCTGGAGGTCAGCGTGGAAGCGCTGGAATCGCTGTTGTCGCGGGGCAGGCGCGCTTTGCGCGCGGCGCTCGCGGATGTGGTGGACGATTTGATGGGCGACGTCGGCGACGTCAGGAGAGAATGAGCGATGGATCGCGCGCGGTTTGAAGCCCTTGTCGAAGCCTTTGGCGCGCAGGAAGCGCGCTGGCCCGCCGCCGAGCGAGACGCGGCGCGCGCTTTTGCGGCGACGCCGGAGGCCGTTGCGATTTTGAAGGCCGCGCGCGCGCTCGACGGCGCGCTCGATCTGGACGTCGATGCGGCGCCGGCGAGTCTGCCGCGCGTACGGGCGATCCTGGCCGCAGCGCCGAAGGCGGCGGAAATCACCTGGCGCGCCGTTGCGGCGCTGGCTGCGTGCGCGCTGATCGGGCTGACGCTCGGCTATGAAAGCGCGCGCCGCGCGCCGGAAGATGGCGCCGCCGACGCCGTCATCGGTGAAGTGTTCGGCGATTGGGCGGGCGGATGAGCGGCTTTCCTCTGCGTACGACGCTGTTTGCGTCGCTCGCCGTCAACCTGTTGCTGATCGGCGGCGGTGTGGGCGCGTATCTTGCGGGCGTGCGGCTTGAAAAGCCGATGGCGCAGGCGGCGCCTGCCCAGCCACCTGGTCAGCGCGCGTTCATGGCGGCATTGCCTCCGGAAGTGCGCGGCGACGTGCGAGAAGAAATGGTGCGCACTTGGTCCGAACAACGTCCCGCACGGGAGCGCGCGCGCGATACGCGCCAGCGCACGCTCGACGTTCTGCGCACGGAACCCTATGACGCGGCGGCGATGCGCCAGGCGTTTGCGGATGCGCGCGCCGCGGATGGCTCGGTCCTGCAGGCCTATCAAGACAGCGTCGCCGATGCGTTTGGGCGGATGACGCCGGCCCAGCGCCGCGCCGTCGCCGACGCTTTGGCGCGGCCGCGCGGCGAACAGCTGCGCGATGGGCCGCTGCGTGACCGCATCCGCGAACGCATCCAGGAGCGCCGGCGTCAGCGCGAAGGTGCGCCGCCCGCGCCCTAAAGAGGCTTATGCGGCCACCGTGCCGCGCGGCGAGCCTTGCGGATGATCGCTTGGCGCATCCACGCCGCCTTCGCTGTCGTCGTCATGACGTCCGCCGAAGCGGGACGGCAGGAAGATCGAGACGATCGTGCCCTTGCCGAGTTCGCTTTGGATCTTGAGCGTGCCGCCGTGCATTTCCGCCAGCGTCTTGGAGAGCGCGAGGCCAAGGCCGGTGCCTTGGTGATTGCGCGACAATTCGGTTTCGACCTGTTTGAAGGGCGTGGCCAATTCCTTGAGATGTTCTTCGGGAATGCCGCAGCCGGTATCGGCGACGCGGATCACGATGCCCCAGCTGGTCGGCCGGCCCTGCACCAGCACCATGCCCTGATCGGTGAATTTGACTGCGTTTGAGAGCAGGTTCGACACCATCTGTTTGACGGCGCGGGCATCGGCTTCGATCTCGGGCAGATTCTCCGCATCGACCATGACCGGCAAATTCTTCTTGTCGGCGCCCGGCTTGTTCATGCGCACGGCGGCCTCGATCATATCGATGACGGCGATGGGGTGGGGCGAGAGCGTGAACTTGCCGGCCTCGATCTTGGCCATGTCGAGGATGTCGTTGATGAGCAGCAGCAAATGCGTGCCGCTCTCCCAGATGTCGTGCGAATAGCCGTGATATTGCTCGCTCGCCATCGGGCCGAGCAATTCCTTGTCCATGATCTCCGAGAAGCCGATAATGGCGTTGAGCGGCGTGCGCAGCTCGTGGCTCATATTGGCGAGGAACGCGCTCTTGGCGCGGCTCGCATCTTCGGCTTTGCGGCGCTCGATCTCGGCCTCTTCGGCAAGCGCCTTGATCTCGTATTCCTGAAGCTCGGCGCGCGAGAGAGCATCCGACAGGCGCCGCTCATTGCGCGCGAGTTCCTGTTCCTTCTGCTTGAGCGCGGTGATGTCGACGCCGACGGTGACGAGCCCGCCATCTGGCGTACGGCGTTCGACGATCTGCAGCCATTCGCCGGAGGCGAGCTCAACCACGCGGCTGTCGTTCTCGCCGGGATTGACGCTTTCGCGCCGAATGCGCGGGGCCGCGGCCGCTGCGATCGCAGCGTAGGAAGCGCGCGGACGCAGCAGGTCCAGGCCGAGGCCGAAGACCTCGCCATAGGTCTTGTTCCACAGCAGCAGGCGCCGCCGGGAATCCCACAGCGCAAACGGCCCGGTGTAGGATTCAATCGCCGCGCGCAATTGCTTCTGCAGCAGCGAGGCCTTGGCTTCCGCCTCATAGCGGTCCGTGACGTCCACGACCGTGCCGAACAGGCGCGCGTGCGCGGGGCCGCGGCTGTCTTCGATCAGCGTGCCGCGCAATTCGATCCACGCCAGGTTCGGCTGGTGGCCGACGCGGAAGCGCGCATCGAGCACGCCGGTTTCGCGCGCCTTGCGGAAGCTCTCTTCCACGCGCTCGCGATCTTCCGTGATGGCGAGCGCGGGCATCTGCATGACATGCAAAGTATCGCTCGACGCGCGCAGCAATTCCGTCGCCTGCTGCGAAAGCTGAGCCTGATCGCTGGCGAGCGCCCATTCGAACACGCCCGCGCGCGCGCCGTCGGCGGCGAGACGGCCGACCTCCTCGGCGCGCACGGCTTCCGCTTCTGCGAACTGGATGCGCCGCCTGTTCTGCCGCAGCAGCAGCAGGAGCACGCCCACGGCCGCAAACGGCGCGGCCGTCAGCAGCGCGAATTCGGCGATGGCGCGCAGCAGCAGCGCGAGCTGCGATGCGGTTTCCTGCGAGACGTAAATGCGGAAGGCCGCGCTGCTTTCAGCGGCCGATCCGACCGCCCAGGCATGGCCGGTTTCGTCGGTGACGATGGCGCCGCCGCGCTGTGCGCCCGGCGGCGTCGCGGCATGCACGAGCGCCTGGCGCAGCCGCGCGCCCGCATCTTCGAGCGAGGGCGTCGTGAACAGCAGAGCGCCGGATGGCGCCGTCACCAGGACACGCGCGCCGGCCCGGAATTCTGGCAGCAATTGCGTAACGTCGAGCACCGAAACGATCACGTGATCGCCGACGCGGCGCACGATGGCAGGCGCCGTCGCCAGCCCGCCCATGTCGGGCGCGCCGACCCACACGCCGTTGCGGCCCGCGCTGTGGAAGGCGGCCACGACATGCTGGCTGAGGCGCGGATCGGTGATGGCGAGAACGCGCCCATCGGCGCCGAGAACCGCGGAGGCGCGCACGCCGCGCGCATGGGCGGCGGCTTCGGCGACGACGCGTGGATTGGCGTTGAAGGCGTCGCTGGTGCGCGCGTATTCGGCAGCGCCCGAGGCCGCGCCCCAGGCCGCGCCCATGGCGCCCGTCATGCGTTCGGCCAGCAGAGAAGCTTGCACCGTCTGGGTTTCGATCGCCTCGCGTGCGGAGGCGCGGCGGCGCGCGTCGATCTGCAATGCGACGGCCACGACAAAGGCGCAGAGGAACAGCACGACGAGCAGAAAGATCGAGCGCTGCCCGTCCGAAGGCGGCGCAGCCTCTTTCGTCGCCGTATCCGGCTCAGCCTTGTCGCGCCCTGTTTTCGGCATTCCGAGCCGCAGCCCCATAACGCGGTTGGAATCGTCCAGACCTAAGAGTGTGTCCGTGGAGTTAACAAAGCATCGCGCCCAGCTTTTCCCCGTGACGCTTGTACGACCGAAGCGGCGGGGGTGGCGATGGCCAAAACGCAATTCACAGCGCGCGGGGCCGCGCTGTCCACACTTCTCCACAACTCACAGCCGGCGTTAACGATTAGGCCAGCGTTCGTTCCACCATCTCGCGTGCGTTCTTCGAGAGGTTGGGGAGAGCGGCGAGCGCTTCGAGCTCAGCCTTGGCGTGCGCTTGGCGTCCCGCATCGAAGCGCCGCCATGATTCGAACGGCGTGAGCAGGCGCGCGCTGAGCGCGGGATTGCCGCCATCCACAGCGCGGACGATGTCCGCGAGGAAGCGGTAGCCAGACCCATCGGCCGCATGAAACGCACGAAGGTTGCGCGAGGCGAACGACATGGCGAGCGCGCGCACGCGATTGGGATTGCGCAGCTGGTAATCGGCATGGCCCTTGAGCGCGGCGACGCGCGCCATCGAATCCGTGCGCGCAACGCCGGCTTGCACCGAGAACCATTTGTCGATGACGAGCGGGTTCTCGCGCCAGCGCGCGTAGAAGCGATCCAGCGCCGCGTCGAAGCCGGGCGCGCCGCTGGCGCCGAGCGCATCGAGCGCGGCGATGCTTTCCGTCATGGTCTCGGCGCGATCGAACGCGGCGAGCAGAATGTCTTCAGCTTCGGGGCCGCGCGCCGCGAGCAGATCGAGCGCGGCGGTCTTGAGCGCGCGCCGCCCGGCCGCATCGGCGCCGGCGGAGAAGGGCGTTTCGCTCGGCTGCGCCGCGATCGCGGCGAGCCGGTCGCCGATGCGGGCGACGACGGCTTTGCGCACGGTTTCGCGCGCCGCGAACAGCTTGTCCGGATCGGGCGCGCCGGACGCCTGGATCAGCTCCGGCAGATCGGGCAGGCGCAGCGCGAGCGCGGCGAAGGCGGGATCTTCTTGCGCGCGGTCGAGCTCGCGCGCCAACGCATCGGCCAGCGCTTTCGGATCGGCCGCGCTCTTGCCTTCGGCCAACGCGATGATCATGGCGCGCGCAATCGATTGGCCGGCCTCCCAGCGCGTGAAAGGATCGGGGTCGTGCGCCATCTGCGCGATGCGGTCTTCGACGCTGAGATCGTCATGCAGCGCGATGGGCGCGGAAAAGCCGCGCAGCACGGACGCGATCGGCGCCTTGGCGACGCCTTCGAAGCGGAACACGGCCGCATCGCCGTCGAGCACGATGGTGTGCTCCTGGCGCGCCACCGGATCGCCCGGCTTGCGCGCCGCCAGCAACGCGCCGTCGCGCGCGAAAAAACCGACGCGCAGCGGGATGGGGAGCGCGGTCTTGTCCGGCTGGCCCGGAGTCGCCGCCGTCTTCTGCGTCACCTTCAATTCGTAGACGCGCTGGGCGGCGTCATAGGCGCCGCTGGCCGTGACATGCGGCGTACCAGCCTGCTCATACCAACGTTTGAATTCGGAGAGATCGCGGCCGGAGGCTTCGGCGAAGCAGGCGATGAAATCCTCGACGGTGGAGGCCGTGCCGTCGCGCCGCTGGAAATAGAGCTGCATGCCGCTCTCGAACGCCTCCGCGCCGATATAGCTCTTCAGCATGCGGATGACTTCCGCGCCCTTCTCATAGACCGTCGCGGTGTAGAAATTGTCGATCTTCACATAGCTCGTTGGCCGCACGGGATGGGCGAGGGGGCCGGCATCCTCGGCGAATTGCCGGCCGCGCAGGCGCTTCACGTCCTTGATGCGCTGCACCGGCCGCGACCGCTGATCGGCGGAGAATTCCTGATCGCGATAGACGGTGAGCCCTTCCTTCAGACAGAGCTGGAACCAATCGCGACAGGTGATCCGATCGCCCGTCCAATTGTGGAAATATTCGTGGCCGACGACGCTTTCGATGGCTTCGAAATCGGCGTCCGTCGCGGTTTCCGGATCGGCCAGCACATAGGCGGCGTTGAAGATGTTGAGGCCCTTGTTCTCCATCGCGCCGAAATTGAAATCGCGCACGGCGACGATGTTGAACACGTCGAGATCATATTCGCGCTTGAACGCTTCTTCGTCCCATTTCATCGCGCGCTTCAAGCAATCCATGGCGTAATAGGCGCGCGAGGCCTCGCCCGGATCGACATGGATGCCGAGCGTCACCTTGGTTCCCGACATCGTGGTGAAGCTGTCTTCGATGCTGTCGAAGCCGCCGGCCACCAGCGCGAAGAGATAGGACGGCTTCGGGTGCGGATCGTCCCACACAGCGTAATGGCGCCCGCCCGGCAGATCGCCGCGCTCCACAGGGTTGCCGTTGGCGAGCAAGGTCGGGCAGCTGGCCTTGTCGGCTTCGACGCGCACGCGGTATTTCGCGAGCACATCGGGGCGATCGAGAAAATAGGTGATGGTGCGGAAGCCTTCGGGCTCGCATTGCGTGCAGAAGCGCCCGCCCGATTGATAAAGGCCTTCGAGCTGCGTGTTCTTGGCCGGCGCGATCTCGGTGACGATTTCCAGTGTGAACGCGGCAGGGGGCGCTGGGATGATCAGCGCGCCCGGCTCAAGGCTATAGGCGTCGTCGCCGAGTGAGGCGCCATCGAGCGCGATGCTCTTGAGGATCAGCCGTTCGCCATCAAGCTTCAGCGGCGCGCCATCCGCGCCCACGCGGCGCACGCGCATAAGCGCCGTCACGATCGTCGCGTTCGGATCGAGCGCGAAGCTCATCTCGATCGTGTCGATCTGGTAGTCCGGCGCCCGGTACTCGCTCAGACGGATCGGGGCGGCTGTTTCGGCGTCGCGCATACGGCTCTCCAAGGCGAGCGCCGTTGTTGGGCTCCGCGGGGCCCGAAATCAATTGGCCGCGCGCCTTATTCGGCAGCGATGGTCGGGGCCGCCAAGGCGTTGGGCGAGCGGTAGATTTGCTGCAGCACGATTTCGGCCTGCTGGGCCAATTCCATGAGCTGGGGCGCGGTTTCGTGCGGCTGGTCCTTGGCGAATTCGATGAGTTCGCGGGCCACGCGGATAAGGCGCACGCAGTTCACGATCATGCGCGATTGGCGCTCGATCCGGTCCGGGTCGCGCTCATATTCGGCCATCGGCACGCGCCAGCCGCCCCAGTCGCGCGCATCGGTCACCACAACCGGAAATGTGCCCGGGAAGGGGTGGCGCGCGTCGGCGATCTCCGAGCGCATTTTGTTCAGCGTGCGCACGATGCGCCAGGATTCGGTCTCGATCAGGTCGGGCTTGTCCGGCTCGCGCTCCTCGGCGGCCAGCTCGTGCGCCTGAAATTCCCGGCCCAGGCCAACGTCGTAGTGGACGCGCAGCGGCTCCTCCACGCCCTTGACCCATTGCGGCATCACATGCTCGACCGCGGCCCAAGTGCCGACGGGCTTCACATAAACGCGCTGCCCTTTGTGGAACGCCGCCTTGGCCATCTGATCCGCTCCGCCTTGACCGGAAGGCCGGAAATTAACGCCCCGTGTCTTGCCCATTCGTGAACGCGCGGCTCCGTTGACGCGCCGTGAGGGCTTTTCTCGGCCTGACGCGCGCGTTAAGGCGCCAGCAATAACAGGGAGGGAAGCGGTGAACTTCGATTTCTCCGACGACCAAAAGATGCTGAAGGACCAGGCGCGCAAGTTCCTGGCCGAGAAATCCAGCATCAAGGCCGTGCGCGCCGTGCTCGATAACGACGCCGCCGCCTATGACGCCGCTTTGTGGAAGGGCGTGGCCGAACTCGGCTGGCTGGGCGCGGCGATCCCGGAGGAATATGGCGGCCTCGGCCTCGGCAAGCTGGAGCTCTGCGTGCTGGCCGAGGAAATGGGCCGCGCGCTCGCGCCCATTCCGTTTTCATCGACGATTTACTTTGTCGCCGAGGCGCTGCTCGCGCACGGTTCGGAGGCGCAGAAGAAGGCGCTGCTGCCGAAGATCGCGTCCGGCGAATTGATCGGCGCCTTCGCCATCTCAGAAGGGCCGGGCGCGCCGTCGCCATCCTCGATCCAGACCAGCTTCGATGGCGCCACGCTCAGCGGCGCGAAAATTCCGGTGACGGATGGCGATATCGCGAGCCACGCCGTGGTGCTGGCGCGCGAGGGCGCAGGCCATTCGCTGGTCGTCGTCGCGTTGAAGCAAGCAGGCGTGCAGATCGAAACCTTGAAGACGCTCGATCCGACGCGCTCGCACGCGAAGCTCACCTTCGAGAAGGCCAAGGCCGAGCGCCTCGGCAAGGCGGGCGAGGGCTGGACGTTGGCCGAAGCCGTACTGGATCGAGCGGCCGTGCTGATCGCGTTCGAACAGACGGGCGGGGCGCAACGCTGCCTGGAAGAGGCCGTGGAATACGCCAAAGGCCGCTACGCCTTTTCACGCCAGATCGGCTCGTTCCAGGCCATCAAGCACAAGCTCGCGGATATGTACGTCGCCATCGAGGTGGCGCGCTCGAACGCTTATTTCGGCGCCTGGGCGCTCTCGACCGAAGCCAAGGAATTGCCGCTCGCCGCCGCCGCCGCGCGCTGCGCCGCGACCGAGGCGTTTCATTTCGCCTCAAAAGAAAACATCCAGACCCATGGCGGCATGGGCTTCACCTGGGAGGTCGATTGCCACCTGTTCTACCGCCGCTCGAAATTGCTCGCCGTGCAGGCCGGCAGCCCGAGCGTGTGGAAAGAAAAGCTGGTGCGGCAGCTTGAATTGAAGAACGCGGCGTAACGGCTATTCGGTCAGGCCATGCGCGCGCAAATCCGCCATCGCGGCGTCGCCACATTGCGTGAAGATCGCCTGAACGTCGGGCGATTGCTGACCGTCGCGACCGACCTGTATGACGAGATTGCCGAACTTGACGATCTCCGGCCGTGTCATGACTTGCTGCGCCCAAGCGCGCTCGTCGGCGGGCGGCAAATTCGGCGAGCTCTGCAGGGTCGCCACGAAGAACATGAGGCGCGGATAGTCGCCGCCTTCGTAGAACACGTCGAGCCGTTCGATTTCGGCGTCGGTCATCTGCGCATCGACGGCGGCGGTCAGCATGCGGTGCGCCAAGGCGTCCTGGCGTTCGCCGAGGCAGGAAATCATGCCCGCAAAGCTCGCCTCGATGTCGGCGGCGCGATCGGGATGCGCCGCAAGCAGCCGCGTGCGCAGCGCCTGATAGGCCGGCGCCGCGTCGAGCGTGATGGCGCGTTGGCGTGGCGGGATCGCAGCGTCGAGCCGGCTGAGGAGCGCCTGCCGCTCGGGCGTTTGCGCAAAGGCCGCGCCGCACAGGGCCGCCGCGCTGCACAAGATCGCTGCGATAATTTTCATAAGCGCCCCGCGCCGCCGTCCCGGCATGTTGCACAATCCAGGCGCCAGCGCCACGCTACGGTTTAGGGAGAAGATCATGGACTTCAACGATACGGCCGAAGAAGCGCAATTCCGCAGCGAAGTGCGCGCATGGCTCACCAAGACGGTGCCCGTCAAAGGCGGCGCTGCGACGCGCGTCGAGGTGACGGCGGAAGATCGCGAAGGGCTGAAGGCCGCGAAAGCCTATCAGGCCAAGAAGGCGGAGGCGGGCTTTGTCGGCCTCTCTTGGCCGAAGAGCTGGGGCGGCAAGGAATTGCCGCCGATCTACAATGTCATCTTTGGCCAGGAAGAATCCAAATTCGAAGCCGCGAGCGGCCCGTTCGCCATCGGCCTCGGCATGTGCATCCCGACGTTGATGACGTTCGCGAGTGACGAGCAGAAGCAACGCTACGCGCCGCCGGCTTTGCGCGGCGAGGAAATCTGGTGCCAGCTCTTCTCCGAACCGGGCGCGGGCTCAGATGTCGCGGGCCTCAAGACGAAGGCCGAACGCGATGGCGATGATTGGATCATCAACGGCCAGAAAGTGTGGACCTCCGGCGCGCATTATTCGGATTACGGCATCCTGCTCGTGCGCACCAATCCCGAGAAGGAAAAGCACAAGGGCCTCACCATGTTCTTCCTGAGCATGAAGACGCCTGGCGTCGAGGTGCGGCCGATCCACCAGATGAGCGGCGGCTCCAATTTCAATGAGGTCTATTTCACGGACGTGCGCATTCCCGATGCGCAGCGCCTGGGCGAGGTGGGCGCGGGCTGGAACGTCGCGCTCGTCACGCTGATGAATGAGCGCCTCGCCGTCGGCGGCTCGAACGGGCCCGAATATGGCGAGATCATCGAATTGGCGCGCCGCACGCCGTCGCCCACGGGCAAGGGTTCGCTGCTGCAGGATCAAGCCTTCCGCGAACGCATCGCCGATTGGTATGTCAGCGCGGAGGGGTACAATCTCGGCAAGTTCCGGACGATGACGGCGCTGTCGAAAGGGCAGACGCCGGGGCCGGAAGCGTCGATCGGCAAAATCCTCAACGCCTCGCGCCTGCAGGACATCTGCAATGCCGGCATCGAGGCGGAGGATCATTACGGCATCATCGCCGATCCCGCGCTCGCGCCGATGGAGGCGATGTTCCAGCAATCCTATATGTGGGCGCCGGGCCTGCGCATTGCGGGCGGCACGGACGAAATCCTGCGCAACATCATCGCCGAGCGCGTGCTCGGCCTGCCGCAGGACGTGCGCGTCGATAAGGGCGTCGCCTACAAGGATTTGCCGACCGGGCGCTGAGCGCCGGACGCAATTAAAAGGCGCTGCATGCAAGAGCGTGCAGCGCCTTTTCTTTGTCGAACGATGCGTTACGGCGTGTTGGGATTGCCGTCGTGCATGTCGTGCTGCGTTTCCTTGGCGGCGTTCGACACCGCGCTGCCGGTGGCCTGCACGTCCTGGCCCACGCCGCGCATCGTGTTGCAGGCCGTGAGACCTGTCATCGCGGTCATCGCCAAGAGAAGGGCGAGCGAAACAGCCTTGCGGTTGCGCACGGTCATCGAAATCTCCCTGAAATGCATCGGCGCGCGGCGCGCCATTGTTGGGAAAACGCCGATATGCGCGGCTGGTTCCGCCTTCAGCGGGCTGTGAAGGTATCCTTGAAGCGCTCGCGCAGCAGGTTCTTCTGCACCTTGCCCATCGCGTTGCGCGGCAAATCATCGACGAAGAACACGCGCTTGGGCGCTTTGAACGCCGCCAATTGGGTGCGCGCCGCCGCGATCATCGCCGCCTCCTCGCCGTCGCCGATCACGACGGCCACCACGCCTTCGCCGAAATCAGGATGCGCCACGCCGATCACGGCGCTTTCGGTGACGCCCAGCATTTCGTCGAGCACCAATTCGATCTCTTTCGGATAGACGTTGTAGCCGCCGGAAATGATGAGGTCCTTGGCGCGGCCCGAAATCCAGACGCGGCCGTCCTCGTCCTGGCGGCCGACATCGCCCGTGATGAAATAACCGTCGCGCGTGAAATCCTCCGCCGTCTTCTCCGGATTGCGCCAATAGCCGGAAAACACGCTCGGCCCCTTGATCTCGATGACCTCGTTCGCGTTCACGCGCAAATCGACGCCCGGCAGCGGATAGCCGACGCTGCCGGCGAGCCGCGCGCCATCGAGCGGATTGCTCGTGATGATTACGGCCTCGGACATGCCATAGCGTTCGAGAATGCGCTGGCCGGTGCGTGTTTCGAATTCGGCGAAGGTGGAGGGCAGCAGCGGCGCCGAGCCCGAGATGAAGAGGCGCATGTGCTGACTCGCCGCGCGCGTGAACGCCGGATTGGCGAGGAGGCGCGTGTAGAAGGTCGGCACGCCCATCATCACGCTGGCGCGCGGCAGGGCCGCCAGCACGGCGTCGTCGTCAAACTTATCCAGCCACAGCATCGGCGCGCCGGAGAGGAAAGCGCAATGCATCGCGACGAAGAGTCCGTGCACGTGGAAGATCGGCAGCGCGTGCAGCAGCACGTCGTGTTCGGAAAAGCCCCAGGCCCGATGCAGCGCGCGCGCGTTTTCCGCCAGATTGCCGTGGCTCAGCATCGCGCCCTTAGAGCGGCCCGTCGTGCCGCTGGTGTAGATGATCGAGGCGAGATCGGCGTCGGCGCGCGGCGCGCTTTCTTCCAGCGGTGCGAGCGCCGCCGCTTCACGCGCCAGGGCGACGGCGTCGCGCACGAACAGTTTCGGCTCGCAATCCTGCTGGAAATAGGCGAGCTCGGCTTCGGTGTAGGCGGTGTTGAGCGGCGCGAAGACGGCGCCGATCTTCAGCGTCGCCAGATAGAGCATCGCGCAATCCGCGCTCTTCGGCGCCTGCACCAGCACGCGGTCGTCTGGTTCGACGCCCTTGGCGCGCAGCAGCGTCGCGATCCGGCCCGCGCCGGCGGCGACATCGCGATAGGTGAGCGTGCGCGCCTTTTCGATGAAGCAGGGCGCATCGGGGCGGAAGCCTGCGGCCAGCACGTCGTAGAGATTGGCCATCAGGCGTCGTCCGTTTCCGCTTCGCCGTCCGCGTCCGCCTCGTCGGGCGGCGCCGTCCAGGCGGAAACGTCCTCCTCGCGTGCGATCAGCGCAAGCCCGTAGGCGATCGAGACGAGCTGATCGCCGGTTTCGATTTTCGCTGGGCCGAAACGATCTTCGAACAGCGTGCGCACGGCGGGCACGAACGACGTGCCGCCGGTGAGAAATACTTTGTCGATCTCCCCTTCGCCCAACGCGGCGATCTTCAAAGCCCGGTCCACACAAGCGCCGATTTCCGCCAGATCGCCCGCGATCCAGGCTTCGAAATCTGCGCGCGTCAGCCGCTTTTCCAAATCGACGCCGCCGAAATGGAAGCCCAGCATCACCTCGTCCTGATGGCTGAGCGCCGTCTTCGCATCGGAGACGGCGCGGTACATCGCATAGCCCGCATCGGCGTCGAGAAAACGCAGAAACGCCTCGATGCGCTCGGGCGAGAGGCTTTGCGCCGCCAGCCGCTGCAATTCCCGATAATCGCGCGTGTGGCGCATGATCGAGAGCTGGTTCCAACGCGCGAATTTGGAAAAATACGCGTTGGGCACGGGCAGAACCTTGCCCCAGGAATTGTAATACGAGCCCTTGCCGAAATGCGGTGAGATCAAATGGTCGATGATGCGATAATCGAACGCATCGCCCGCGATCCCCACGCCCGTCTGCGCGAGCGGTGCAAAGCTGAGGCCTGACGCGGACGGCGAGAACCGCACAATCGAAAAATCGCTGGTGCCGCCGCCGAAATCGGCGACCAGAATGGTGGCGTCCCGCTTGAGCCGCTGCGCGAAGAAATAGGCCGCCGCCACCGGCTCGTAGACGTGGTGGATGTCTTCGAAGCCCAGCCGCGTCAGCGCCGCCTCATAGCGCGTGCGCGCGAGGTTCGCATCCGGCCGCGCGCCCGCGAAGCGCACCGGCCGGCCCATCACGACGCGTTTCGGAAACGGCTGGCCAGTGTGGGCCGCGTATTTCTGGAGAAACGTCGCCAGCAAGTCCTCGAACGCATAGGCGCGCCCATAAATGCCCGTATCGGTGAAGAGGCGGCTCGCCGCGAACGTCTTGAAGCTCTGGATGAAGCGGCAATCGCCGCCGAGTTCGAGGAATTGATCGATCGCCCAAGGGCCGGCTTCGGCCTCATGGCGGCGCAAATCCTCGTCGAAATCCTTCCAGAAGCACAGCACCGAGCGGAAGGCGCTTTGCGCCGCATTGGCGTGCGTGAACGCAAGCGCGCGCGCCTCGCCCTCGGACCCCGCCACCGTGGCGACAGTGTTGGTCGTGCCGAAATCGAGCCCGATCGAGGCGGTCATGGCGGCGCTCGCTGAGAGAGGGGCCCGCCCGCGGCGGGGCGCGCCTTCTATCGCCGGCCTGCGCGCCCTGCAACCAGTTTTTCTCGCCGCGCCCAGGTGACGTGCGCGTTCTGCGCCGCCATTCAGGAGGGCAAAACGAGGAGGCGCGCACGATGGCGTTCAATGGGCTGGGCATGAATCTGGGCGCGCTGTCGCGCCTGTCGGATGCGGAGACGCGCTCGATCTCGCCGGAGAATTTCACCGGCGAGAAGGGCAAGGGCGGGACGTCGATCGACGGGCCGGCGGCGAATGCGGCGCGCGGGCTCGGCCAGGGCTGGAAAGTTTCGCCCTATGTCATCATCCCGCCGGGCGAGACGTTCGAACTCGCCAATATCGAAGGCCAAGGCGCCATTCAGCAAATCTGGATGACGCTGGCGCGCGGCAAATGGCGCTTTTCGATTCTGCGCGCCTATTGGGACGATCAGGAGCAGCCCTCGATCGAAACGCCGGCGGGCGATTTCTTCTGCGTGGGCTGGGAGGAGTTCGCGCAAGTCTCAGCGCTGCCGGTCAGCGTCAATCCCGGGCGCGCATTCAATTGTTTTTGGGAAATGCCGTTCCGCAAGCGCGCGCGCTTCACGATGCAGAATCTCGCCGATGAGCCGCTCGTGGTCTATTACCAGATCAATTACACGCTCACCGCCGTGCCGGAAGAATGCGCCTATTTCCACGCGCAATTCCGCCGCGTGAATCCGCTGCCCTATAAGGACGTCTACACCATTCTCGATGGCGTCAGCGGGCAGGGCCATTATGCCGGCGTCTACATGGCTTGGGGCGTCAACAATGCCGGCTGGTGGGGCGAGGGCGAGATCAAATTCTATCTCGACGGCGATAAGGATTTCCCGACCATTTGCGGCACGGGCACGGAGGATTATTTCTGCGGCGCCTATGATTTCGATCCGGCCATCGGCAAGCGCATTTCCGGCGACCGCGACGCGGTTTCGCACTATCAGGAATTCACCACGCCGTTCGCGGGCCTGCCGCAAGTGTTGCGGCCGGATGGCGTCTATCGCTCGCAGACGCGCTTTGGCATGTACCGCTTCCACGTCATGGATCCGGTGCGCTTCAAGCGCGATCTGCGCATCACGATCCAGGCGCTCGGCTGGCGCACGCACCGCGACCGCCAATATCTTCCGCTGCAGGACGACATCGCATCGTGCGCGTTCTGGTATCAGACCTTGCCCACCGCGCCGTTCCCGCCGCTGCCGGAGCGGGATTTTCTGGAGGTGATTTGAGCGCCGATCATGCGGCGCGCGTCGCCCCTCTCCCCTTGTGGGAGAGGGCATGCCGTGCGCGCCGCCGCCGTTTTCGCAAACGTGGGTGAGGGGTGTCGGCGCAATCCTTTGATGGTCGGCGCAGTCACCCCTCATCCGTCATCGCCTTTGGCGATGACACCTTCTCCCACAAGGGGAGAAGGACGATGGTGTCCCGCTACACGCGCCCGGTGATTGGGATGAGCGCGCCGGTGATGGCGCTGGCGTCTTCGCTGAGGAGGAAGAGAATCGCCGCCGCCAATTCGTCGGTCTGCACCCAGCTCGAGAAGTCCGCCTTGGGCATGTCGGCGCGGTTGGCCGGCGTGTCGAGGATCGAGGGCAGCAGCGCGTTGACCCGCACCTTGCCTTTGAGCTCTTCCGCCAGGCTTTCGGTCAGCTTGTGCACGCCCGCTTTGGCCGCCGCATAAGCGCCCATGCCCGCGCTGGCGCGCAGCGCGCCATTGGCGCCGATGTTCACGATCGCGGCCGCATCGCTCTTGAGAAGCAGAGGCAACGCCGCGCGCGTCGCGGTCGCGGCGGTCTTCACATTGATCGCGTACATTCGGTCCCACGCGTCGGGCGCGCCATCGGCCAGGGTCTGCCACACGAAGCCGCCGGCGATGTTGGCCAGGCCATCGAGCCCGCCAAGCTTTTCCGCGACCGCCGCCATCGCGCGCGCCGCCGCCGCCTCATCCGTGAGATTGACGCCGGGTAGGACGAGATCCGCCTCAAGCGCTGACGGCGCCTGTGCGCTCGCGTCGAGCGCGGCGACCTGAAGCCCGCGCCCGCGGGCCTTCTGCACCAGCGCACGGCCCGCCGCGCCGAACGCGCCCGTCACTGCGATCACCCGCGCCATCGCTGCTCCTTCATCGCCGCCGTTTGCGTACGCCGGCGCCGCTTGGCGGGCCAGCGCGAACTTTCGCGTGATGCGCGAATGGCGTGCGCCGCTTTTGGCGCCTTGCCGTAACGAAGGGGCCGGTCTATCCCGCCGCGCGCGTTGACGTGCGCGTGATGAGGCGCGGCCGAGGCCCCAACCCGGCCAGCGCGCGAAGAGGGTCTGGAACGCCTTGTCTTCCCATGCTTATTTCTCGGCGCGGCAGGTGGGTGCGGACGAAGGTCCGGCCCTGGCCCCGGCGCGAGGGAGCGATCGCTGATGCCGCTTTACGTACGGCCCATGCCGCCGCGCGCGCTTTCTGCGCTGAATTTGTCAGTTGAAGGCCGCGTCTGCGTGGCCATTCCCGCCCGCAACGAGGCCGAGCGCATCGGCGCCTGCCTCAAGGCGCTATTCCAGCAAACCACCGCCACGCCGTTCGACATCTTCGTGTTCGTCAACAACAGCGATGATGCGACGGCCGCGATCGTAGCGGAGATCGCGCGCGATGCGGCGCACGCCGTGCATCTGTGCGACGCGACGTTCCCGGCCTCCGAAACGCCTGCCGCGCACGCCCGCCGGCTTTCGGTGAATGGCGGCATGGAGATCGCCGGCGCCGATGGCGTCGTGCTGATGACGGATGCGGATTCGATCGTCGATCCCGATTGGGTCGGCGCCAATCTCGCGGCGCTGGCCGAGGCCGACATCATCTGCGGCGCGATCTCGCCCGATCTGATGGAGAGCGTCAGCCTGCCCGAATATGTGCTGCAGCGCGGCGTCCAGGAATTCGCGATCGAACAGGCGCAATGCGAAACCGAATGCCTGCTGGACGATGTCTCCCATGATGCCTGGCCGCGTCATCGCACGGAGAGTGCGGCGAGCCTCGCGTGCACGACGCGCATGCTGCTTGCCGTCGATAGCGTGCCGATCGTGGAGCCGGGCGAGGACAAGGAATTGGTGGCGCGTGTGCGGCGCGCCGGCGGGCGCGTGCGCCACAGCTACGCGGCGCGGGTTTCGACTTCGTGCCGCCTCGATGGCCGCGCGCGCGGCGGCTGGGCGGACGATCTGCACGAACGCGTGCATCGCCCCGATGCGCCGTGCCACGCCAATCTCGAACCTTCGCGCGATCATTTTCGGCGCACGGCGTTGCGCGCCGCGGTGCGGGCCGATTGGCCGCGCTTGCGTATCGACGCGTGGGCGTCGCGGCTACGAATCGCGCCCGATGCGCTCGAAGCCTGCCTCGGCGCCCCCAGTTTCGAAGCCGGCTGGGCCGAAATCGAGATGCTGAGCCCGCGCCTGGCCCGCCAGCGGATTGTCGCGGCCGATCTCGGCCTCGAAATCGCGCGCGCGCGCCGGCTGCTCGAACGCGCCCAGGCCGGCGTGCCGGCGCGCGACAGCGTCTCACGCTTGTTCGCTTAGCCGCGCGGCCAATCCGCAAAGTAGAGCTCGAACGGCGCCAGCATGTCGCGCTGCATCGCGCGCGGCGCCGAGAAATCGATCCACGCATCGGAGATGATCCGGCTGGTCTGCGTGCGGTGCGCGGCCAGCGCGCGACGCTTCGCCGGCAGGAAGGGCGAGACGTCGATGCGCAGCGGGCGCCAGCGCCGATCGGTCAGCGCCACATCGCCCGGCAGAAACCTGCCCCAGATCGGATAATAGAGCGCGCGCGCGTGCGGCAGCGCATCGGCGATGGCGCGCGTGATCTCGGCGGCGGCGACATGATCGGGATGGGGATCGTGGCGCCAGGGACCGATGATCCGCTTGGCGCGCAGGCGCCGCGCCAGCGTCGTGAGCTGACGAATGGCCGCCTCGCGCGCCACAGCCGATGCGAGCAGGCGCCCGTCCTGCAGGCCCAGAAAGGTGAGCGCCGTGGCGCGTACGCCCAGCCGCTGCAACGCCATCGTCGCTTCACGCCGCCGCGCCGCGCCAAGCCGCTGCGGCGGCCAATGGCGCGAGCCCGGATGCGAGCGCTCTCCATCGGTGAGGATCGCGACATGCACGGGGATGCGCGCGCGCGCGCAAGCCGCGATCAATCCGCCGCAGCCGAGCGTCTCGTCATCGGGATGCGGCGCGATCACCAGGAGCGGGCCGCCGCGCGTCAGCTGGCGCGGGGAGATCGGCGGCATGCGCAGCGCCCGCGCGAACAGCGCGCCCTTGGTCTGGTTTTGCAGCAGCTGGCTGCGTTCATCGCCGCGCGCGCGCAGCAGCCAATGGACGGCGCGGTTGAGGGCGCTGTTGGCGTGGCGGCGCGCGCGGGCCTGGTCGCGCTGGGTCGGCTCAGCGCGCGCTTCCACCGCCGCGAGCGCGATCAGCGCAAGCCCGATCGGAGCGGCGAAGCTGATCAGGCGATAGCAGATCAGCGCCGCCGCCATGCTGTCGGGCGAGACATGGCCGGGCGCCGCGGCCAGCATGATGGTCTCGAACACGCCGAGTCCCGCGGGCGCGCCCGTCGACATCGCGATCAGATGCGAGGCCGCGAAGGTCGAGGCGAAGGACAGAAAGTCCGACCGCAAAGCGCGCGGCAGCAGCACGTAGAGCGCAGCCGCGCTGAACATCCAATCGCACGCGCCCAGCGCCAGCCGAAACAGGAAGCCGCGCGCCGAGGGCAGGCGGAAGGCGGTGCGCGCGATGGTCAGCGTGCGTCCCTTGGTTCCGGCCAGCACCGCCAGTGTCGCCAGGCCGGCGAGGATCGCCGCGCCGATGAGGCGCAAGGTCCCTGCGCCGACAGCCGCCGCCGGCGCCAGCCGTTCGCTCTGGAGCACCAGGCCGAGCGCCGCCACGAACACCCCGCCCAGCACCGACATGATCGTCACGCTCGAGGCTACGAACAAAGCCGCCGTCGCCGGCGCGCCGACGCGGCCATAGAGCCGCACGCGCAGCGCCCCGCCTGAGAACACGCCGAAGCCCGCGCCGATCGAGAGCGCATTGGAAATCAGCGGCGCATAGTAAAGCCGCCGCGCACGCCGCCATTCGCCGACATCGGCCAGCGCGAATTGCTCCATCGCCCACATGATCGCGTAGACGCACACGACCATCGCCGCGCTCAGCGACAATTCGACATGGGTCATCGAGGCGAGCGCGGGGATGATCGCGCCGAGGCCTGCCGGCCCCAAAGTGCGCTGGACCGCCATCACGCAGGTGACAGCGAGCACCGCATAGAACGCCAGGATCGCCGCGCGCCGCAGCGGCTTGGGGATAGACGGCAAGCGCCACGCGCGCGCCATGCGCTGCGCCGGCGAGGGCTCTGCGGGGAGGGTCGTCTCTGCCATGGCGCGGCCGGAGCATGGTCGAGACGCGCGCCGGAATCCAGCGCCCGCCGCGTCGATCCGCCCCGCGCGCCGCAGCCGCGCTTTTCGCGCGAAGCGGGTTATGCTTGGGTCGATTTCACCCAGCGCTTTCGCAGGGGAGTGCGCGATGCCGATCGAATGGGACGCCCTCTTGCTGTCGCGGCTCCAGTTCGCGTTCACGGTGGGCTTTCACATCATCTTCCCGAGCTTCACGATCGGGCTCGCCTCCTATCTCGCTGTGCTGGAAGGGCTCTGGCTTTTCACCAAGAAGCCGCACTTCAAGAACCTCTATCTCTTTTGGGTGAAGGTGTTCGCGATCTCGTTCGGCATGGGCGTCGTGTCGGGCGTGGTGATGAGCTATCAGTTCGGCACCAATTGGAGCGTGTTCGCTGCGCGCGTCGGCTCCGTGATCGGCCCGCTGCTGGGCTATGAGGTGCTGACGGCGTTTTTCCTTGAAGCATCGTTCCTCGGCATCATGCTGTTCGGCTGGAAGCGCGTTGGCCCTGGCCTCCACTTCGCATCGACCTGCATCGTCGCTGTCGGCACGCTGATCTCCGCCTTCTGGATCCTCGCCGCCAATTCCTGGATGCAGACGCCGCAAGGCTTCACGATCGCCGACGACGGAACGATGACGGCGACGTCCTTCATCGAGGTGATCTTCAATCCCTCGCTGCCCTCGCGCCTCGCGCATATGGTGCTCGCGGCCTATCTCACCACAGCGATGGTCGTGGCGGGCGCCTCGGCGTTTGCGCTGCTCCGCCGCGCGCCGGGCGCGGAGAGCAAGGTCAGCCTGCGCATGGCCGTGCTGATGCTGGCGATCGTCGCGCCGGTCCAGATCATGGCGGGCCATGAGAGCGGCGTGGTCGCACACGAACATCAGCCAGCGAAGGTCGCCGCGCTTGAAGGCTGGTGGCGCACCGGGCCGCAGCCGACCGTGCTGTTCGGCTGGCCCGATGAAGCGGCGCAGACCAACCATCTCGAGATCGCCATTCCCGGCGCCGGCTCCTGGGTGAATGTGGGCGATGCGAGCGCCAGCCTGCGCGGGCTGGACGCCTTCGCCGCCGATGAGCGCCCGCCTGTCTGGCTCATCTTCTGGACCTTCCGCATCATGGTGGGGCTGGGCCTCATCATGGTCGCGCTCGGGCTCTGGGGCGCGGGCGCATGGGCGCTCGGGCGGCTGGACAAGAGCGCCTGGCTTCACCGCGCGCTGGTCGCGGCCTCGCCGGCAGGCTTCATCGCGGTGCTGGCCGGATGGATCACGGCGGAGGTCGGGCGTCAGCCCTATGTCGTCTATGGCGTGTTGCGCACGGCTGACGCGGTCGCGCCCGTCGGGGCGGGCGCGGTGGCCCTATCGCTGCTGTTCTTCATCATCGTCTACGCCATCGTGTTCACGGTCGGCGCGCTCTACATCGTGCGGCTGATCGCGAAGGGGCCGGACACGGACGAGGCGCCGCCGCGCAGCGACGAGCCGCCCGGTTCGCCGCTCGGCGCTGCGCGTGAAGGGGAGGCGGCCCATGCTTGATCTTCCGCTGATCTGGGCCGTGCTGATCGCGGTCGCGGTGTTTCTCTACGTGGCGCTGGACGGTTTCGATCTCGGCGTCGGCATCCTCTTCCCGTTCGCGAAGGACGCGAAGGAGCGCGACCAGATGCAGGCCGCCATCGCGCCCGTCTGGGACGGCAACGAGACCTGGCTGGTGCTTGGCGGCGGCGGGCTCTTCGCCGCCTTCCCGAAGGCCTATGCCGCGCTGATGCCCGCGCTTTACGGGCCGATCATCCTGATGCTGCTCGCGCTCGTCTTCCGCGGCGTGGCGTTCGAGTTCCGTCATCACGGCCGCGAACGTGGCCGGAAATTCTGGACCATCGCCTTCGCCGTGGGATCGACCATCGCGGCCATCGCCCAGGGGCTCGTGCTCGGCGGCTTCATCCAGGGCGTACGCTTGGAGAACGGCGCTTTCGTGGGCGGCGCACTCGATTGGCTGTCGCCGTTTTCGCTGCTGGTCGCGGGCTCGCTCGTGGCCGGCTATGCGCTGCTCGGGGCGGGCTGGCTGGTGTTCAAGAGCGAAGGCGCGCTGTTGGCGCGGGCGCGCGCCTGGGTGCGCCAGGGCGTGGTGCTCACCGCGCTCGCCATGGGCGCGGTCAGCCTGGCGACGCTCAACGTCGATCCCCGCGTCACGGCGCGCTGGGGCGTGACCATGACGCATATCGATTGGCCGGTGTTCGCCCGGCTTGCGCCGCTGCCGCTTCTGGCCGGCGCGGTGGCGTTTCTGCTGTGGCGCGGCGCGAGCCGGTGGCGCCTGGCGCCTTACCTCTACGCGGTGGCGCTGTTCGCGATCGGCTATCTCGGCCTCGCGATCAGCCTCTGGCCTTATATCGTGCCGTTCGCGATGACGCCGGCGATGGCGGCCGCCGCCGATAACGCGCTGGCGCTGATGCTGTGGGGCGCAGCGCCGATGCTGCCAATAATCCTCGCCTACACGGGTTATGTGTATTGGCTGTTCCGCGCCAAGGTGCCCGCAGATGAAGCTTACCATTGAAGGTCCGCCCGAGGCCGATGCGCCGCCGCAGCCCTTGGGGCGCCGGCTCATCTGGTTCGTGCTGCTCTGGTGCGGCGGGCTGGGCGTGACGGCGCTTGCGGCCTACGCGCTGCGCGCGTTGATCGTGCGATGAGCGCCGCCAAGAAGAAGGCTGCGCGCCCGCGCTGTTCCTGGCCCGGCGAGGACCCGCTCTACATCGCCTATCACGACGAGGAATGGGGCAAGCCGCTGCGCGATGACCGGGCGCTGTTCGAGCTCTTGCTGCTCGAAGGCTTTCAGGCCGGGCTCTCCTGGATCACAATCCTGCGCAAGCGCGAGAATTTCCGCCGCGCTTTCGATGGCTTCGATCCCGCTAAGATCGCGCGCTACACGCCGGCCAAGATCGAGAAGCTGATGGCGGATGAAGGCATCGTCCGAAATCGCGCCAAGATCGAAGGCGCCGTCTCCTCCGCCCGCGCCTATCTCGAGATCATGAAAGAGGGCGGCTTCGCGAAGCTGCTCTGGGCCTATGTCGATGACAAACCGATCGTGCGCCGCGGCGCGAGCCCAGTTCCCGCCGAAACCGAGCTTTCCAAGCGCATCTCGAAGGAGTTAAAGAAGCGCGGCTTCAAATTCGTCGGCCCCACGATCGTCTACGCCTTCATGCAGGCCGCCGGCCTGGTGAACGACCACGCGCCGACCTGCTTCAAGCATCCGGATTATCGGCGCTGAGCGTCGCGCGACGCTTCATCGTGTAGCGCCCTGCTCCCCCTCGATGGGGGAGCTGTCGACGCGCAGCGACGACTGAGGGGGTGGCGGCGCTGTGTTCTGAGATGTCGCGCTTCCACCCCACCCGACGCCGCTTCGCGGCGCCACCCTCCCCATCAAGGGGAGGGAGGGCGCTTACGCTATCAACGCTCAATTCCGCGCGGGGATCACCACGGGCAGGGTTTCATAGCCATGCACGAACGCGGAATAATTGCGCGTCGGCTCGCCTACGACCTTGATCTCCGGGAAGCGCTTCAGGATTTCTTCCCAGATGATCGTCAGCTGCATTTCCGCGACGCGGTTGCCGACGCAGCGATGGATGCCGAAGCCGAAGGAGAGGTGCTCGCGCGGGCGCTCACGGTCGATGATGTAATCGTTCGGCCGGTCGAGCTTGCTGTCGTCGCGATTGCCGGACAGGTACCACATGACGACGCGGTCGCCTTCCTTGATGGTCTTGCCCTTCAGCTCGAAATCGCGCTTCGCCACGCGCGTCATGTGCGCGAGCGGCGTTTGCCAGCGGATCGTCTCGGACACCATGGATGGGATGAGGCCCGGATTGGCGCGCAGCTTGTCGTATTGATCGGGGTTTTGGTTGAGCGCGTAGACCGAACCCGAAATCGTGTTGCGCGTCGTGTCATTGCCGCCGACGATCAGCAGCACGACGTTTCCTTGGAAAATCGTCGGCTCCATGCTCGCCGTTTCGGGATTATGCGCGAGCATCGAGATGAGATCGATGCTCGGCGGCGCAGCCTGGCGTTCGGCCCAGAGCTTCTGGAACGTCGCGAAGCACTCATACATGTTCGTGATCTTCTGCTCCCAGCTGGTCACGGGGCCGTGGCCGGGCATGTTGGTGATCACGTCGGACCAATAGGTGAGCTTGCGGCGGTCCTCGAACGGGAAATCGAAGAGCGTCGCCAGCGTCATCGCGGTCAGCTCTTTCGAAACCAGATCGACCCAATCGAATTCCTTGCCGATGGGCAGGGCGTCGAGGATGAGGCCGGCGCGCTCGCGCACGATCGGCGCCATCTTGGAGATATTGCCGGGCGCCACGGTCGGCGTGACGGCTTTGCGATGCTTGCTGTGCTCGGGCTCATCCATGGTGATGAAGCCGGCGCCCTGGCGGCGCTGGCGTTCGCCCGCGCCTTCGCCGAGCTTTTCCTCCATCAGCTTGCGCTGGGTTTCCATGAGTTTGAGGTTCGGCAAGGTGATGCCCTGCGCGGAGGAGAACACGTCATGATTGGTGTCGACCGCCAGGATGTCCTCCCAGCGCGTGATCGACCAATAGCGGCCGAACTCGCTGTCCTCGGTCAGGTGCACGGGGTCTTCGGCGCGCAGGCGCTCGAAATAGGGCCAGATCGTATCGTCTTGAAACCGCTCGGGCAGGCCCGGATTGAACTCGGCCAGCGGCGTCGCGTAGGCGCGGGCGCGGGCTTCCGACAGGGCATCGGGCGTGGCGTTCGTTGCGGCCGAACCGGTATCCATGGGCGCTCCTCGGGATAGCTTGGCGGGGCTCTGGCCCCATCTCAGGGACACGAAGCCAAATCGAACGGCGTTCGACAAGCCGGGAAGCATGATAGAGTGCGTCTGTGATGTCCCCAGCGGCGAAACTTCCCTCGACCGAGATCGGCGGCTTGAAGGCCAAGGCCCTTCATTCGGCCGCGCGGCTCCTGGCTGAGCGCGGGGCGGAGGATCTGAGCCTGCGCGCCATCGCCGAGGATGCCGGCATCGGGCTCGCCTCGATTTACCATTATTTCGCCAGCAAGGAGGATTTGCTACTGAGCCTGGCGATCGCCGGTTTCGACGAGTTGCGCCGCGACATTCTCAAGCAGCAATCCGATCCCCAGGTCCCCACGCCGATGCAGGGCGGCGCGCGGGCCTATTTCGCGTTCGCGCAATCCAAGCCGGCGCTGTTTTCGCTGATGTTCAGCGAGCGTCTGCTGGCGCGCCACGAAGCCCTGCGCGCGGCGGAGCATCAGGCGTTTCTCGCGTATGAAACCGCGGTGAAGGCCGATAAACGCTTTCCGCCCGAGCAGAAGCAGAACGTCGCGCTGACGCTCTGGGCGCTGGGGCGCGGCATCGCTGCGATCGTGTCGTCTTCGCCCGGCGACGCGCCCTGGGAGAAGGAATTCGAGCGCCTGCTGGCGGGCGCGGCCTTCCTGCTCAACCGGCCCGATCTCAAGGCGCCGGACTGACGATCACTCGTAGACGAAGGCCGGATCGTTGAGATCGATGCCGGGGAATTCGTCCTTCTCGGAATGATAATCCTGCGTGTGGCGCCAATCGCGCTTGGCGCCGGCCTTCGGCATCAGATGCATGTCGCGCATCAGATAGCCGGGATTGAAATTGTCGGCGTCGATCCAGGGACCGACCGCCATATCGCCGTCTTCGCCGCGCAATTCCGGCCGCACCGAGCCGACGCCTTTGGCGTCCATGTGCTTCAGCAGGCGCGGCACGAAATCGCCGATCAGATCGACGCGCAATGTCCAGCTGGCGCGGAAATAGCCGAACACCCAGATGAGGTTCGGCACGCCCGTGAACATCATGCCGCGATAGGTGATGGTCTCGGCCAGATCGAGCGGCTTGTTGTCGATCGAGAACGCGATGTCGCCCAGGATGGCGAGGTTGAAGCCGGTGGCGGTGACGATGATGTCGGCCTCCAGCTCCTCGCCGGATTTCAGGCGGATGCCCTTCGGCGTGAAGCGCTCGATCTCATCTGTCGCGACAGAGGCTTTGCCGGATTTGATGGCCTTGAAGAGATCGCCGTCCGGCACGAAGGCCAGGCGCTGCTGCCACGGCTTGTAGCGCGGCGTGAAATGCTTGGCGACGTCGAAATCCTCGCCCAATTGCGCGCGCACGCCGTTGATCAGCTCGTCGCGCACGGCATCGGAATTGGCCAGGATGTGCTTGGTCATCTGCGCGCCGTCGAACAGCATTTTGCGCCGTACGATTTCGTGCACCCACGCCTCGTCGATATCGAGTTCGCGCAAGGTCTCGGCGAGGTCGTTGCGATTGCGCCCCGGGAAGAAATAAGTCGGCGAGCGCTGCAGCATCGTCACATGGCCCGCTTCGGGCGCCAGCGCCGGGATCAGCGTCGCCGCCGTCGCGCCCGAGCCGATGACGATGATGCGCTTGCCGGCATAGTCCAGATCTTTCGGCCAAGTTTGCGGATGGACGATCTGGCCTTCGAAGCTCTCCATGCCCGCCCATTCCGGCGTGTAGCCTTCACTGTGGCGATAATAGCCCTGGCACATCCAGAGGAATTTGACGCTGAACCGGCTCGTCGCGCCGCTCGTCACGTCTGTCGCCTCCACCGTCCAGCGCTGATCCTGGCTCGACCAGCGCGCGGCGAGCACTTTGGTGTTGTAGCGGATATGCTGATCGATGCCGTTTTCGTCGATCACCTCTTCCATATAGGCGAGGATTTCCGGGCCCGTGGCGATGGGCACGCCGCGCCACGGCTTAAAGCGATAGCCGAACGTGTGCAGATCGCTGTCGGAGCGCACGCCGGGATATTGGTGCGTGCGCCATGTGCCGCCGAACGTCGCTTGGGTTTCGAGGATGACGAAGGAGCGCTCGGGCGCCTGCGTCAGCAGGTGATAGGCCGAGCCCACGCCTGCGATGCCCGCGCCCACGATCAGAATGTCGAACTCTTCGGTTTGCTCGCTCATGTCAGCTCTTTCGTCCCTATCCTCCTAAGTAATGTAGTTTTGAATACGGATGCAATCGCTTCGCGCCCTAGGCTTCCGCGCGCGTCATGCGCTGCGCGGCGCGCGACCAATGGTCCGCCTTTTCGAACATTGTTCCAAAAGCTCTCATCGCGCCGATAGGAGGACCCATGCCGAAGATCATTTATCGCACGCCCGGCGGCGCTGTGCGCGAGGTTGAAGCGCCTGTTGGCGCCAATCTCATGGAATCGGCGGTGAAGAACACCGTGCCGGGGATCGACGGCGATTGCGGCGGCGCGGCCGCCTGCGCCACCTGTCATGTCTATGTCGACGAAGCCTGGATCGAGAAGCTGCCGCCGCAATCGGCGATGGAGCGCGAGATGCTGGACTTCGCCGAGGCCGTGCAGGCCAATTCGCGTCTCGGCTGCCAAATCAAGCTCACCGATGCGCTCGACGGCATCTCCGTCACCATCCCGGCCAGCCAGCACTAGGGCTTCTTGCCTGCGCCTCGCCTCGTGCGGGGCGGGGGTGGGACGAGCTTCGTACCGCCGGCTTCCAGCCGGCAGCGGTTTTCTGCCGGCAAGATGCCGGCGGTACGAAAGCGGCGTTTCTCACCCCTGCGCGCTACGCCGGTTTCTTCTCTGCGTTCGCCGGCGCGGCAGGCGCGGCGCGCTGCAGCGGATAGAATTGCGGCTCCATCTTTGAGACCGCTTCGGTGAGAATGCTGTCGACCGTCCAGCCTTCTTCCTTGGTCAGCGTCTCGATCGGGCGCGGCTGGGAATAGAGGATGATGGTCTCGCCGCTGACGCCGAAGATTTGCCCGCTCACCTTCGCCGCTGCGGGCGAGACCATCGCCACCGAGAACCGCGCCGGCTGATCGGGCCGGATTTTCTCCGCCATCACCTGGCGGCGCGCGGCCTGCGCTTCGTCCTTCACGGGCACCGATTGCGTCATGCGCGTCCACGCCACCGGCGCGATACAGTTCGAACGCACATTGTTGCGCGCGCCTTCCATCGCCACGATGCGCGACAAGCCCGCAATGCCCATCTTCGCCGCGCCGTAATTCGCTTGCCCGATATTGCCGTAGAGCCCGGACGTCGAGGTGAAGAACATATAGGCGCCGTCATTCTGCTCGCGGAAAAGATCGATCGTCGCGCGCGCCACGTTGAACGAGCCGCGCATATGCACGTCGATCACCTTGTCCCAATCGGCTTCCGTCATCTTGTGGAACATCACGTCGCGCAAAATGCCCGCGGGATTGATGACGGCATGCAGGCCGCCGAATTCCTTGAGCGCCTGTTCGCGCATAGCCTCGACCGCGGCGAGATCGGTGACGCTGTCGGAATTGGAGACGGCCTTGCCGCCCTTGGCGCGAATTTCCTCGGCGACCTGTTCGGCCGCGCTCGCGGACCCAGAATCATCGCCCTTCAGACTGCCGCCCAGATCGTTGACGATCACCTTGGCGCCTTCGGCCGCCGCGATCAGCGCGCAATCGCGCCCGATCCCGTTGCCGCCGCCCGTCACCAGAACCACTTTGCCGTCCATCGCGCCCATGCGCTTTTCCTCCTCGTTTGAGGTTTCCAACAAAGCGCACTTCGGTCGGTTCCAACAAGCCCTTGCCCGTACGCGGGGATTGTCTGAAAGTTGGCGGGAGGGCGACATAAGGCCCCGAGGGGGTGCCCGTGAGAAAGCTCGTCGCGGCCGCGGTGGCGATTGTGCTGTGTATGTCCTGGGCCGTGACAGCCTCTGCGCAAGTGAACGTGGCGGTTTCCGATTGGCGCCAATTCTGTTTTGAGACGCGCGGCGACGCCGAAGAGGCCTTCAGACGCGCGGACGCGGCGGGCTGGACGGCAAGTCCGCAAGGCGAGGGGCGCATGCTGGAGGCCGAGGGCGGTCGGCATACGTTGATGTTCGTTCAGCCCAGACCGCAAGGCACACGCCTATGCATGGTCTCACATCCGACAGGCGGGCCCGATTTGGCCACGGCGGTCGAGGCTCTTATCGGTCACCCGCCTTCCTATCGTGACGGCGCATTCTCGAATTGGATCTTCGAGAACGTCAGCGGCGAGCTGTCTTCGATCGCGTCGGACGATGTCGCCCGCGCGCGGGAGGCCTTTGGTGCGGGGGGGGCAGTCGTCGTGCGCGCAGGTATCGAACAGGGCCTCGATATCGTCATCTACGAGTTCATGCCCTCGAACTAGCGTGCGCGCCTGCGGCCCAACTTAATGCGCTCTTAATGCGCGCCGCGGGCCGGGCGCCTCGATCCTTCATGCCGGGCCGAGCACCTCTCAGCGACACCGAGAGAGGGGCCCCATGCCTGATCTGAGCGCCATCGCCTTCATCGTCGTTTCCTTCGCGCTGCTCTACGGCGCGATCTACGGCCTCAAGAGGCTCTGACCGCGATGACCCTCGACACGCTCCTCGGCGGCGCGCTCGCGGCCGCCTTGCTCATCCTTTTCCTCGCCGCCCTGGTGCGGCCCGAACGATTCTGAGGCCCGCGCCATGATGCTCGAAGGCTGGCTCCTCATCGTCGTGTTCACGGCGCTCGTCGCGCTCGTGGCGCGCCCGACGGGGCTTTATCTTGAAGCGGTCTATGCCGGACGCGGCACGTGGCTTCATCCGCTGCTGCGCCCGATCGAAGCGGGGATCTATCGGCTCGCCGGCATTGACGGGAAGGCCGAGCAGAGCTGGACCGCTTATGCGCGCGCGCTGATCGTCTTCAGCCTGGTCTGTACGTTGGCGCTGTTCGCGCTGCTGCGCCTGCAAGCGCTCTTGCCGCTTAATCCGCAAGGCTTCGCCGCCGTTGCGCCCAATGTTGCGATGAACACCGCCGTCAGCTTCGCCACCAACACCGATTGGCAGGCCTATGGCGGCGAAAGCACGATGAGCCATTTGTCGCAAATGACCGGCCTCACGGTGCAGAATTTCGTCTCCGCCGCCGTGGGCATGTCCGTCGCCGTCGCGTTCGCACGCGGCTTTGCACGCAAAGGCGCGGGCGGCATCGGCAATTTCTGGGTCGATGCGACGCGGTCCACGCTCTACGTGCTGCTGCCCGCGTCGATCCTGCTGGCCGTGCTCTATATCGCCGCCGGAGCCCCGCAGACCTTTGCGGCCGCGCTCCACGCCACCACGCTCGAAGGCCAAACGCAGGACATCGCGCTTGGCCCCGTCGCCAGCCAGATCGCCATCAAGATGCTCGGCACCAATGGCGGCGGCTTTTTCAACGCCAATTCCGCACATCCGTTCGAAGATACCGGCCCCCTGATCAATCTCGTGCAGATGCTGTCGATCTTCGCGATCGGCGCGGGGCTCACCATCATGTTCGGCCGCATGGCCGGCGATGAGCGGCAGGGCTGGGCGCTGCTCTCGGCGATGGGCGTCTTGTTCCTGATCGGCGCTGCAATCGCCTATTGGGCGGAGACCCACGCCACGCCTGCGATGATTCACGCCGGCATTCCGCCCGGCGCGGACAATCTCGAAGGCAAGGAAATCCGCTTCGGCGTTGCGGCCTCCACGCTGTTCGCAGCGATCACGACGGCCGCCTCGTGCGGCGCCGTCAACGCTATGCATGACAGCTTCTCCGCCATCGGCGGCATGGTTCCGCTCGTCAACATTCTGGCGGGCGAGGTCATCGTCGGCGGCGTCGGCGCGGGGCTTTACGGCATGCTGGTGTTCGCGATCCTGACGATTTTCGTCGCCGGCCTCATGGTCGGGCGCACGCCCTCCTATCTCGGCAAGAAGATCGAGGCGCGCGATGTGAAGCTCGCCGTGCTGGCGATCCTCGCTTCGCCGCTGGCGATTCTGGTCGGCACGGCGATCGCGGCCAGCACGGAGGCGGGCAGGGCCGGCGTTCTCAATCACGGTCCGCACGGCTTCAGCGAAATTTTCTACGCCTTCGCCTCGGCCGCCGGCAACAATGGATCGGCCTTCGGCGGGCTCACAGCCAACACGGATTTCTACACCTACGCGCAGGCCGTCGCGATGCTGATCGGGCGCTTCCTGGTGATCCTTCCCGTGCTGGCCATCGCCGGCAATCTCGCTGCGAAACCCGCCGCGCCCGCCTCCGTCGGCGCGTTTCCGACAACCGGGCCGCTCTTCATCGGCCTGCTCGCTTTCATCGTCGTCATCGTCGGCGCGCTGACGTTCTTCCCTGCGCTGGCGCTTGGCCCGCTCGCGGAAACCGTCTCCGGCCGCCTGTTCTGATCGGCAGATTGTCTCATGACGCAGAAAACCACGCCCACATCGCTGTTCGATCCAGCCATTCTCCGGTCTGCGTCGCTCGACGCCTTCCGCAAGCTCAATCCGTTCTCGCTATGGCGCAATCCCGTGATCTTCGCGACCGAGCTGGTCGCGATCTACGTCACGATCCTGTTCGTGCGCGATGTCGCGGGCGGCCATGACGAAGCGACTTTCGCCGGCCAGATCGCGCTCTGGCTCTGGCTCACCGTGTGGTTTGCGACGTTCGCCGAAGCGGTGGCCGAAGGGCGTGGCAAGGCCCAGGCGGCCAGCTTACGGCGCGCCCGCTCCGAACTCACCGCGCGCCGCATCGTCAACGGCGCCGTCCAGCCGGCCGTCGCCGCGAGTGATCTCAAAGTCGATGATCTCGTCGAGGTCGTCGCCGGCGAATTCATCCCCGCCGATGGTGAGGTCGTCGAAGGCGTCGCCACGGTCGATGAAAGCGCCATCACCGGCGAAAGCGCGCCCGTGATCCGCGAGGCCGGCGGGGACCGCTCGGCCGTCACCGCCGGCACGCGTGTGTTGTCGGATCGCATCGTTGTGCGGGTCACCGCCGCGCAAGGCTCGACCTTCCTCGATCGCATGATCGCGCTGGTGGAAGGCGCGGCGCGCAAGAAGACGCCGAACGAGATTGCGCTTTCGGTGCTGCTCGCGGGCCTGTCGCTCATCTTCGTGCTGGCGGTGGCGACGGTGCCGGCGCTCGCGGCCTATGCCGATGGCCATGTCAGCGCGATTGCGCTCGCCTCGCTCTTCATCGCGCTCATTCCCACTACGATCGGCGGGCTGCTCTCCGCCATCGGCATCGCCGGCATGGACCGCCTCGTGCGCTTCAACGTGCTCGCCACGTCCGGCCGCGCCGTCGAGGCCGCGGGCGATGTCGATGTGCTGCTGTTGGACAAAACCGGCACCATCACTTTGGGCGATCGTCAGGCCGTCGCTTTCATCCCGGCGCCCGGCGTGAGCGAACGCGATCTGGCGGACGCGGCCCAACTCGCCTCCTTATCGGATGAAACGCCGGAAGGCCGCTCGATCGTGGTGCTGGCGAAAGAGCGCTTTGACATGCGCGGCCGCGACATGGCGCCGGCGCATGCGCGTTTCCTGCCCTTCACAGCGCAGACGCGGATGAGCGGCGTCGATATCGATGGCGTCTCGATCCGCAAGGGCGCGGTCGACTCCGTCCTGGATTTCGTGCGCGCGCAGAATGGCTCCGCGCCCGCCGATGTGCGCCGCGCAGCAGAGGCGATTGCGCGTGATGGCGGCACGCCCTTGGCGGTCGCGCGCGGCGGCCAGCTCATGGGCATCGTGCACCTGAAGGACGTCGTGAAGGGCGGGGTGAAGGAACGCTTCGCCGAATTGCGCAAAATGGGCATCCGCACCGTGATGATCACGGGCGACAACGCGCTCACCGCCGCCGCCATCGCCGCCGAAGCCGGCGTTGATGATTTTCTCTCGGAGGCCAAGCCGGAAGACAAGCTCGCGCTCATTCGTCGCGAGCAGGGCGAAGGCAAGCTTGTGGCCATGTGCGGCGACGGCACCAATGACGCGCCCGCTCTAGCGCAGGCCGATGTCGGCGTCGCGATGCAGACCGGCACGCCCGCCGCGCGCGAAGCCGGCAACATGGTCGATCTCGACAGCGATCCCACCAAGCTCATCGAGATCGTCTCCATCGGCAAGCAATTGCTGATGACGCGCGGGTCGTTGACGACGTTCTCCATCGCCAATGACGTCGCGAAATATTTCGCCATCATCCCGGCCATGTTCGCTGTGCTTTATCCGGGCCTCAACGCGCTCAACGTGATGGGCCTCTCCAGTCCGCAAAGCGCCATTCTCTCGGCCATCATCTTCAACGCCATTGTCATTCCGATGCTCATCCCGCTGGCGCTGCGCGGCGTGGCGTGGCGCGCGGCGCCGGCAGGGCAGCTACTGGCGCGCAATCTTTCGATCTACGGGCTCGGCGGGCTCATCGCGCCGTTTATCGGCATCAAGCTGATCGATCTCTTCGTATCCGCTCTTCATCTGGCGTGAGGCTCATCATGGTTCAGGCGCTCCGTCCCGCTCTCGTGTTTTTCCTCCTGTTCACCCTGCTCACGGGCGTGCTCTATCCGCTGGCGGTGACCGGGATCGGCCAGGCCGCTTTTCCCGCCCAGGCGAACGGCTCGCCGCTGACGCGCGACGGCCACATCGTCGGCTCCGCCCTGATCGGGCAGAGCTTCGCCAGCGACGGTTATTTCTGGGGCCGCCCCTCCGCCGCGGGCGGAGGCTATGACGCCAAGGCCTCCAGCGGATCGAATCTTGGCCCATCCTCGCAAGCCTTGGCCGACCGGATCACGACGGAGGCCGCGCGTTATCATGCGCCGGCGGCGACCATTCCCGTGGACCTGCTGACAGCCTCCGGCTCCGGCCTCGATCCGCATATCTCGCCCGCGGCGGCGCGCTTTCAGGCCGCGCGTGTGGCGCAGGCGCGCCATCTCCCGCTCGATCAAATCCTCGCCCTGATCGCGGCGCACACGGAGACGACGGCGCCGAGCTTCCTGGGTGCGCCGCGCGTCAATGTGCTGGAGCTCAATCTCGCGCTAGACTCGCTCGCAGCTCAACGCGGCGCGTGACATGACGGATTTCGAAGAGCGTCGGCCATCTCCCGAGGCGCTGCTGGCGCAGGCCAAGGAAGAAGCGCGCGGCAAGCTCAAAATCTACCTCGGCGCCGCGCCGGGCGTCGGCAAGACCTATGAGATGCTGTCGGACGCGCACAAAAAGCGCGCGGAAGGCGTCGACATCGTCGCCGCGGTCATCGAATCGCATGGTCGCCAGGAGACGCGGGCCCTGTGCGAAGGTCTCGAGACGCTACCCAAGCGCAAGCTCGGCTATCGCGGGCAAGAGCTGGAAGAGATGGATCTGGATGCGCTGCTGGCGCGCCGCCCGCGCATCGCGCTCGTCGACGAATTGGCGCACACCAATGTCGAAGGCTCGCGCCACCCCAAGCGCTGGATGGACGTCGAAGAACTGCTCGATGCCGGCATCGATGTCTGGACCACGCTCAACATTCAGCATGTCGAAAGCCTCAACGACATCGTCGCGCGCATCACGCGCGTGCATGTGCGCGAAACCGTGCCCGACGCCCTGATCGACCGCGCCGATGATATCGAACTGATCGATCTCACGCCCGAAGAGCTGATCCAGCGGCTCAAGGAAGGCAAAGTCTACGCGCCGGATCAGGCCCAGCGCGCGCTGCATAATTATTTCGCGCGCGGCAATCTCTCGGCGCTCCGCGAACTCGCCATGCGGCGCGCCGCTGACCGCATCGATCAGCAGATGCGCGGCCTGCGCCAGGTGCAAGGCGAAAGCGCGCCCTGGGCGGCGGGCGAGCGCATCCTGGTGTGCGTCGATGATCGCGGCGACGCCTCGGAGGTGGTGCGCCACGCCAAGCGCCTGGCCGATCGCGCCAAGGCGCAATGGGTGGCCGCGCATGTCCAGACCGCACGCGATGCGCGCCTGTCCGACGCCGAGCGCGGGCGCATCGCCGAGACGATGCGCTTGGCTGCGCGCCTTGGCGCGGAAACCGCCTCGCTGCCCGGCGATCGCGTGGCGGCCACCGTGCTCGCCTATGCGCGCGAGCAGAACGTCACGCAGATCGTGGTCGGAAAGGCCAAGCGGCCCTGGCTGTTCGAAGCCGTGTTCGGCTCGGTGGTGCGCGATCTGATTGATCATGCCGAGACCATCGCGATCTATGTCGTGCCGGAAGAGGGCGCGGGCGCGCAGAAGCGTCCGCTCGGCGCCTTGAGCCTCTGGCCCGCGCTGACGCCGCTCGGCGTTCTGCAAAGCGCGGTGCTGACGGCGGCGGCGACGCTGGCCTGCTATCCGCTCGATGCGTTCATCAGCGTGTCGAACCTGACGCTGGTCTATCTCGCCGCGGTGCTGATCAGTGCACTGACGCGGGGGCTTTGGGTGGGCCTGCTGACGGGCCTCTTCTCCGCGCTCGCTTACAATTGGTTCTACACCGAGCCGCGTCACACGTTCACGGTGGCGAGCGCGGAAAACGTGCTCGCCATCATCGCGTTTTCGGGCGTCGCCACTTTGGTCTCCTTGTTGGCGGCGCGCGCGCGTGAACAGACGCAGGCCGCGCGCGATGAGGCCAAGACCTCGCGCGAATTGCTCGGCCTCGCCAAGGGCCTCGCCAGCGTCGCCTCCGAAAACGAGGTCGCGCAGACCAGCGCGGCCTTCACCGCGCGGGCGTTCGACGCCGAATGCGCCGTGTTCGCGCGCGTCGGCGTCAACGATCTGCGTCTCGCGGGCGCGGCGCCCGCCGCCGCCGCGCTCAACGAAGCGGACATGGCCGCGGCCAAATGGACGGCGGACAAGGGGGCCCCGGCCGGCCGCGGCGCCGACACCTTGCCGGGCGCGCGCTGGCTCTTCATCCCGATGCGCACGGCGCGTCTCTTCGCTGGCGTGCTCGCCATCGCGCGCGACGCCCCACTGACGCCGTCCGAGCGCCGCCGCCTGGATGCGATGGCAGATCAGGCGGCGACCGCGCTCGAACGCGCGCATATCGCCCGCGCTTACGAGGAAGGTCGCATGGAAATGGAAGCCGAGCGGCTGCGCTCCACCATGCTCGCCTCGCTCTCACACGATCTCAAAACCCCGATCGCGGGCATATTGGGCGCAGCGTCCAGCCTGCGCGCCTATGGCGACAAGCACGATCCGGCGACGCGCGCCGAACTGCTCGCCGGCATCGAGGGCGAGGCCGAACGTATGCAGCGTTACGTGGTCAAGCTGCTCGATATGACCCGTCTCGACGCTGGCGGCGTGAAACCCAAAACCGATCCGCTCGACGTCGGCGATGTCGTGGCCGCGGTATTGAAGCGCGCGCAGCCGATCGCGGAAGGCGTTTGGCTCGATGGCGATGTGGCGCCCGGCCTGCCGCTGCTGCGGGCCGATTCGGCGCTGCTGCACCAGGCGCTGTTCAACCTTGTCGAGAACGCCATCTTCCATGGCGCGCGCGCCGTCGATGGCGGCGAGGTGCGGCTGGCGGCGCGACTGGTCGATGGCGGCGTCAGTTTCGAAGTGTCGGACAATGGGCCAGGCCTGCCGCCGGGCTCGGAGACCAAAATCTTCGATCGGTTTTTCAGAGGCGATGGCCGCGGCGGCGCGGGCCTTGGGCTGGCCATCGTCAAGGGCTTCGCCGATCTCATGGGCGCGCGCATCGAAGCGCGCAATCGCCGCAGCCATGCGGGCGCCATCTTCATGCTTGCCTTTCCGGAGTCAGCTAATGCATGACCGGCGCAGAAAGCGCGCCGGACCATGCCCCGATTGAAGGCTTTGATTGTCGATGATGAGAAGGCGATCCGGCGTTTTCTCCGCTCGGCGCTGATCGCCGAGGATTTCGATGTGAACGAGGCGGAGAATGCGGCGGCGGCGCGCGCGCTGGCCGAGAGCGTGCGTCCCGATCTCATCGTGCTCGATCTCGGCCTGCCCGACGGCGATGGCGCCGATCTCATCGCGCCTTTGGCGGCGCTGGGCGGACCCGCCATCGTCGTGCTTTCGGCGCTGGACGAAGAGCCGCGCAAAGTGCGCGCGCTCGATCTCGGCGCGGACGATTTCGTCACCAAGCCGTTCGGCGTCGCCGAATTCATGGCGCGCGTGCGCGCAGCGCTGCGCCATCGCGTGCAGATGCAGGGCGGCGCCGCGGCTTACGCCGACGACCGCCTCAGCGTGGATTTGACGCGGAGATTGGTGCGCGTCGCCGGCGGCGATCCCAAGCTCACGCCGCGCGAATACAATCTGCTGCATCAGCTGGTCCTGCATGCGGGCAAGGTGCTGACCCATCGCCATTTGCTGAAGGCGGCCTGGCCAGACGACGCGAGCGCGGATGTGCAGGCGCTGCGCGTGCACATCCGCCATTTGCGCCAGAAGATCGAAGCCGATCCAGAGGCGCCGGCGCGCATCCTTACCGAACCCGGCGTCGGCTATCGCTTCCTGCCGGCGGACAATTCCTAGCGCGTCATCGCGCGCCACGCCGCCGCGAGGTCTTGGGCCGCGCCTGCGCCGAACACGTAACGATCCGGCCGCACGAGCACGGCGGCGGCGTCCTGCGCCGCGAGCCAGCGTTCGAGCGCCGGCTTGAACGGCGCCAGTTCCGGCGCGGAAAGCGCAACCACATTCAGATCGGGCGCCGCGCGGCTATCGCCCCGGTCCGCGCAGATCAGACAGGCGCGCGCGCCAATCGCGTCGTCGAACCGCGCGCCCTCGGCGATCGGTTGCGGAAAATAGAGACCCGCGGCCGGATCGTCATCGCGCAGACATCCCGCGGCAAGCTTGGCTGCACTGGGCCCCGCCGGCTGCGCGCCCGCGCGCCGCGCGCTGAGCATCGCTTCATCGCGCGCCTGCGCCGCCTGCGGATCGGTGATGCATACGGTGCGGCCCATCATGATGGCGAGATCGATGATGCCGCGCACGTGCGGCGCGCGTTCGCTCTGATAGCTGTCGAGCAGACTCGCGTCGGCGCCGTTCAGCACCGCCGAAAGTTTCCATGCGAGATTGGCCGCGTCGCGCAGGCCGGAGCACAATCCCTGACCCGCGAAGGGCGGCATGAGATGGGCCGCATCGCCCGCCAGCAAGGTGCGTCCCGCGCGCCAATGCGTCGCGAGCTTGGCGTTGAACCGATAGACCGCCTTGCGCTCGATCGCGACGGCGCCCTCGACATTCCAGGGCTTCAACAAATCTTGGATGAACACATCATCCAGCATCTGCTCGGCGGTTTCGCCGGGGCGCAGCATGAATTCCCAGCGATGGCGGCCCGATCCCATCAGCACGCAGGTCGTCGGCCGCGCCGGATCGCAGATTTGCAGATTGTCGGCGGGCAGGCGCGATGCGTCCTGCACCAATACATCGATGACAAGCCATTGCTCGTCGAAGTGCAGATCCTCGAACCCGATGTCGGCGGCGGCGCGCACCGGGCTACGCGCGCCGTCGCACCCGAGCAGGAACCGCGCGCGGATGCCGATATCGCCGTTCGGCGTCGCGATCGTGCTGTCGATCCCGCCATCGCGCTCGACGCTTGAGGTCCAAGCGTGAGCCGTTCTTATGGAGAGCTTCGGTTCATCGCGCGCTGCGCCGCGCAAAATCGCCTCGATCGAGGGCTGGTGGATCATATTGGCGCCGGGCCAGCCGCCTGGCCCGATGCGGTCGCTGCCGTCGAAGCGCAGCAGCACCTCGCGGTTCGCCGTGAGAAAATCGTAGCGCCGCGCGGTGCGGCTGGTCGCCATCACCGCCTCGGCGAGGCCGAGCTCCTGGAAAATACGCACGATCTCGTGGTCGATATGCGCGGCGCGCGGCAGCGGATAGATGTCCGGCTCTTTGTCGATGACGATCGTTTCGACGCCGCGGCGCGCCAGCAGCAAGCCGAGCGTGACGCCCGTCGGCCCGCCGCCGACGATCAGGACATCGCAATCGAAGGCGGCCGGCATTTCACGCTTCCGCCGCCATCGGCGCTTCGATCGCGCCCAGGCCATCGATCTCGCAGCGTACGATGTCGCCGGCCTTGAGGAATTGGCGCGGGTTCATCGCCGCGCCCACGCCCGCGGGCGTGCCCGTGAAGATGAGATCGCCGGGTTCAAGCGTCATCGCTTGCGACAGATGCGCGATCTGATCCCAGAGATTGAACACCAGGTGCCTCGTGTTCGAATCCTGGCGCTTTTCGCCATTGACGAAACAGCGCAGGCCGAGCGTGTGCGGATCGGAAATCTCGTCGGTCGTCGTGATCCACGGGCCGATCGGCGCATGGGTATCGAACGATTTGCCCAGGCTCCATTGCGGCGTGCGCATCTGCCAGGCACGCTCGGTCACGTCATTGCCGACGCAATAGCCGAACACGTGTGCGGCCGCGTTCTCTTTGGCGATATGGCGCCCGCCCTTGCCGATAACCGCCACCAATTCGACCTCGTAGTCGACGGCGGGGCCAGTCTTGCCGATCAGGATCGGATCGCGCGGGCCGTTGATCGAGGTGACGGCTTTGGTGAACCACACCTGATTGGCCGGCGTCTCAGCGCGGCTTTCGGCGATGTGGTCTGCGTAGTTGAGGCCGATCGCAAACACTTTGCCCGGCCGCGCGACCGGCGCCAGCAATCTAACCGAGGTGAGCGCACGGCGCGCGCCCGTCTTCGCCGCGGCTTCGAACGCCGGACGCAGCTCCGCCCATTGCGCCGCGACCTCGTTCATCGTGCCGGAAAACGGCGCAGCGATGATGTCCTCGCCGACGACGATGCCGATCTGCGGCCCGCCGCCGCCATCATAGCGTGCGATCTTCATGGTTCGCTCCCTTGTGTCATCGGATGTCTCGGGCCCCATTGAACCGCGAGCAGATCATGCAGGCTCGCTTTGCGCGAGCCGTCGGCGGCGTTGAAAAGATCGCCGTCGGTCCAATGTTCGAGTTCGTGGCCCCACGGATCTTTCCAATAGTCGAAAATCTGGCTGCCTAGGATGTGGCGTCCCACGCCCCAGGCCGGCGTGCGCTTGGCTTGCTTCAAATGCGTGTGGCCGCACATCAGATCGTCGAAATCGGCGACCTCGAACGCGGCGTGATTGAAGCGCGGCGCGGATGGCGATTGCAGCAGGAAGAGCGTGTGATGATCGGTCGGCGCCGCGCCGCGGTCGCAGCGCAGGAAGGCGCCGATCGCGAAGCCGGGCGCCGCTTCGATCTCGTCGGATGTGATGAAGCCGAAGCGCTCCTTGTACCAGGCTTCGCTCTCGCGGAAATCGCGCACCTCCAGCACGGCGTGGCCAAGGCGCACGACATGGGCGGGCCCTGCCGCAAGCCGCAAAGTCGCGCGCACGCGTTCTTTCGCGCGCGCGTCATTGTGCGGCGCGCGCGCGGTGATTGGCAGCGGGGCCGCCGGCGCCTGTCCCGCCACCACCTCGACATGGACTCCGTTGGGATCGGTGAGCGTCACGACAAGGCCGCCGCCGGGCGCGTCCGATGGCGTGACCGCTGCGCCCTCGGCTTCGGCCAATCGCTTGAGATCGTCCACGCTCTCGGCGCGCAGGCCGAGGGCGGCGAAGCCAGGTTCGCCGAGGGTGGTCGCATGCAGGAAGGGCGCATCGCCCGCGCCGCGCGTGTAGAGGGCGGACCCCGTGCGCGACGCGAGGCTCAGCCCGAACTCGCCCAGAAATCCCGCCATCGCGTCGAGATCGGGCGCCGTGAAACGGACATGCGCGATGTCCTCGATCTTGATGATGCTCATCGCTCAGACCTCCCTGGTGCGGTCTTTCGTCATTTCTTTTTGTCGGCGGGGCCGAAGATCAGCGTCTCGACCAGATCGGCGGTGGTGTCGATTTCTTTGCGCCGAAACGGATCGCGCCCCGACAGCAGTTTGAATTCGGGCGCCAAGGTGAAGGTCGAGGCGGCAAGCCCGATGATCGCGTAATAGAGCCGGATCGGATCGCCGAACGCGGCCGTCTGCGGCACGCGCCGCCAAGTTTTGCGCACGTTCTCAAAAATGCGCGCCGTGTAGGTCTCGACCAGCCATTCGAGCCGATCGGTGTGGGTGCGCGCCTCGATCGTCATGATGCGATGAAGTTCGGGCCGCTCCGCGCAGAACGACACGAAGGCGCGCACGGTCGCGCGCGCGACCGCTTCGGGATCGGCGCCGCGCAGCGCCGCCGTGCGCGCGGCGAGCCGGCTTTCCATCGCCTCGAACAGATCAGCCATGACGGCGCGCCAAAGCGCGTCCTTGGAAGGGAAATGATAGAGCAAAGCCGTATGCAGCACCTGCGCGTCCGCGCTGATGGCCCGCAGGCTCGCGCCTTCATAGCCAAAGCTCGCAAATGCCGCGCAGGCCGCATCCAGGATGCGTTGGCGGCCTTCGTCGCTGCCGGGCTTGGCGAGGGCGCGTCTGCTCATGGCCGCGTTTTGACCATATGGTCAGGGCGCGTCAAGCAGAATTTGACCACGTGGTCAGGAGTACGTCGGAGGCGTCAGCCCAGCTTGTCCTGCAGCCATTCGCCCAGCGAGGCGCGCCGCTGCGCCGAGGTCTTGGCCGCGACCGCACGCGCGATCTCGCCGATCGACACAGCCTTGAGTTCCGCGCGCCAGAGCGCTTCGGCCTTGCCGAAGGCCGCGAAAATATCGCACGGACGCCGGAAATCCTGCTGCGGTCCCACGCAAGGGCCTTGCTGTCTGATTTCCGAACAGCGGAATGCGCGCTCGTCGCCTTCGATGGCTTCCACGATGTCCCACAGGCTGATCTCACTCGCAGGTCGCGCCAAGCGATAGCCGCCGCGCGCGCCGCGCACCGATTCCACGACGCCCGCGCGCGTGAGCGCCTGCATGTGCTTGGCCATATAGGCTGGCGCTAAAGCGTGAAACTCCGCCAGCGCATTGGCCGGCAAGCCCACGCCAGGGGGCAGCGCCGCCAGCAGCACGCAGGCATGCGCCGTCCATTCCACACCTTCGCTCATCCGCATCGCGAGCTCCGCATCTTTTCTATTGCGGATAGATAGCATCCGAATTAAAGGGGATACAACATATCCGATTAACGGAGGGGTGTGATGACGAGATCGATCGTGATCGTCGGCGGCGGGATCGCAGGCCTGGTGGCGGCTGTGGAATTGGCGCGGGCCGGCGCGAAAGTCGCGCTGTTCGAGCAGGCCAGCACGTTCGGCGGGCGCGCACGCACCAAGGACATCGACGGCTTCCACCTCAATCAGGGGCCCCACGCGCTCTACATCAACGGCGCTTTCATGCGGACGCTCGATCGGCTGGGCGTCGCCTATGCCGGCGGCCGCGCGCTCGGGGGCACGCGCCAGGCGATCTGGCGGGGCCGGCTGCACGATCTGCCTGCATCGATGCGCACGCTCATCACCACCAGCCTTTTCGGGCTGCGCGACAAGATCGCTTTCGCGCGCGCGTTTGCGGCGCTGAGGGAGGGCGCCGCGAGCGAAGGCGCCTTCGCCGATTGGCTGGACGCGCAACAGCTCTCGCCCACGCTGCGCGCGGCGCTCGAAGCGCTCGGGCGCCTGTCGAGCTACGCCAACGGATCGTCCGTGGTTTCGGCCGCGGCCATGCTGGATCAAATTCGCCTCGGCCTCGGCGGCACGCTCTATCTCGATGGCGGTTGGGGTTCGGTTGTCGAAGGCTTGGCGCGCGCCGCGCGCGATGCCGGCGCCGAGCTCAACGCCGGCAGTGCGGTCGATCGCGTCGCGGCGGATGGCGCGGGCGTCGAGCTTCGCTTGGCCGATGGCCGCGTGCGGCGCGCGGACGCCGCGATCCTCGCTGCGCCGCCGGACGTGGCCGCGGCGCTTGCGCCCTGGAGCGCAGCGCTTGCCCAGGCCGCACGTGAGGCGACGCCCGTGCGCGCCAACACGCTGGATCTCGCGCTCGCACGCTTGCCCAAGGGCGCGCACGATTTCGCGCTCGGCATCGACGCGCCGTATTATCTCTCGCTGCACTCATCGTCGGCGAAGCTCGCGCCGGCGGGCGGCGCTGTCGTCCACGTCGCGAAATATCTTCCGATCGGCGAAGGGCCGGCGCGCGATGCGATTCCCGAATTGGAGCGCGTCGCCGATCTGGTCATGCCGGGCTGGCGCGTGTTCGAGGTGAAGCGCCAGGAGCTGCGCGGCATGGTCGTTTCGCACGGGCTGCCGCGTTGGGATCGCGCGCGCCCGGCGGTGACGCTCGCCGATGCGCCCGGCCTCTTCATCGCGGGCGATTGGGTGGGTGATGACGGCATGATCGCGGACGCCGCCGCCGCATCCGGGCTCGCAGCGGCGCGCGCCGCTTTGGCCGCGATCGCCGCGCCGAAAGCGACCACCGACGCGGCGTGATCTACGGCCGGCCGTGAACGAGGCCGCCTTCGTCGCTGGACGAACGAGACGGTATGCGGAGCAGGGCGGCGCGGCGTCGAGGGCGACACAAAATTCAACTGAAAACAGCGCTTGTTTGGCGTGCGCGGCGCATTGAGGTGCAGTAACCGATAGGCTAACGTCGCTGCGCGGGAACGATTTTGTCGTGGGAGTGCACGATGGGGGCGAACGCCAGCGTTTACGCCGACGTTGTTCTATCGAATTCTTTCGCGGGCGTGTCGTTTGATCTTTCCGATCTTCAACGCGCGATGCTCGACGCCACGCCCGATTGCATCAAGATACTTTCGGTCGATGGAAAGTTGCTGGCGATGAACAAGGCGGGCTGTCTCGCTTTGGGCGTTCCGCAGGAGTCCGAATTCGGCATGCCATGGCTGCCGCTGCTGCCGGAGGGCGTTCACGCCTGTGGCCTTGAAGCGTTGCGCACGGCCGCAGAGGGGCAGGGCGCGCGGTTTCCGGGGGAAAGCCTCTCGGCCGATGGGGCTTTGCGCTATTGGGACAATCTCCTGACGCCGATCATCTCGGCGGCCGGCGCCGTCCAATGGATCTTGTGCGTCTCGCGCGACGTGACGGCGCGAACGCTGCTCGAACGGGAGCTGGAAGATGCGATCGCGCGTGAAAAGCTGCTCGCGCGCGAGATGCATCATCGCATCAAGAATGTCTTCGCCGTCGTCTCCGGGCTGATCACGCTGTCGGAGAAGGAAGCACAGAGAGACACGGCGCCGGAACCGGCGACGAAGATTTTGCGCGGCAAGCTCGGCGCGCTGTCGCGCGCCTCCGATACGGCGTTCGCTTTCTCCGACGACGCGCATGGCGCGGCAGGGCCTGCCGATCTGATGAGCCTCGTCAGCGCGGTGCTGCAGCCCTATGGCGATCGCTGCAGCGCAAGCGGATCGCAGCTCGCGATCGGGCGCGAGACGGTCACGATGCTGGCGCTGCTGCTGCACGAGCTTGCGACCAATTCCGTAAAATATGGCGCGCTCAGCGCCGACCGGGGCGCCGTCGCCGTGCGCTGGCGCCTCCACGCCGATGCGTTCGAATTGACCTGGACCGAAAACGGCGGCCCGCCCATGGCGGCTTCGCCACGGCGCGAAGGCTTCGGCGGCGAAATGGTCGAGCGGATCGTGCACGCCGCCGGCGGCGAGGTTGCGCGCACGTGGAAGGCGGAAGGGCTTGTCGCCAGGCTGCGCTTGCCCACCTCCGCGCTCGCGTAGGCTTGGAGCGCGCTGCGCGCTAGATTGCCTGGATGACTCGCAGATTGACCGTCAAGCCGATCGCCATCGCCGCCGATCATCGCGGCTTCGCCCTCAAGGAGCAGCTGAAGGCGTGGCTGCGTGCGCATGATTACGCGGTGAAGGATTGCGGCGCCGACGGCGCGGCCGAGCGGGTGGATGCGTTGGATTACGCCCGCGCGCTCGCCGCCGAGATCAAACATGGCCGATCGGATTTCGCGGTCGGTATTTGCGGCAGCGGCCAGATGATGGCGATCACCGCCAACCGCTTCCCGTTCATGCGCGCGGCGCTGCTGCACGCCGCCGATGAGGCCGCGCCGGCCCGCGAACATGGCGACGCGAACATGCTGGCGATCGGCGCCGATACGCTCGACGCGGCGACCGCCGAGAAAATCCTCAGCGTGTTCCTGACGACCGCCGCTTTGGGCGATCGCTACGCCGCGCGCCGCGATCGTCTGGCGCAGCTCGATATTTCGAAGCTGTAGCGCCCGCGCGCCGCGCTTTGGCGCCTTACGCGACGCCGAGCTTGCCGCGATCGCCTTCGCGCGGCGCGGCGCGCTCCTCGGGCGGTATGAACTCGGCCAAATCTTCCGCTTCGTAGAACGGCCGGATTTCGACGCTGCTGGCGCTCAGCATGGGATTGCGTTTGGCCCAGGCGACGGCCTCGTCCATGTCCTTGACCTGCCAGATCATGAAGCCCGCAACCAGATCGCGCGTCTCGGGGAACGGCCCGTCCGCGACCTTGGCGCCAGCTCCGTCGGCGGTGATGCGCCTGGCCAAAGCGTCATTGCGCAGCCCGGCGCCGGCGACGAACACGCCGGCCTTGACCAAATCCTCGGTGAACTGGTCCATCGCCGCGAACGCCGCAAGCTGCTCGGGCGTGGGCGGGCCCTCCATTTTTACAGGCTCGCTGGCCATTCCGAACACCATCACCCGCATCGCTGCCTCCTTGCCTGATCTGGCGCCTTACAGGAACGACGAACGAGCCTGTCGGAAATCGACACGCCTCCGCAAATTTCTTACGCCGCCCGGCGCGCGCGGCCCGGTTCAGGCGAAGCGGCGGACGCCGCCCCCGCTCGCCCGCATCAAGATGTCCGCTTGCCCCAATGAGAGGAGCTAAGTATCCGACGGCGCACCGCCAAACTAAACCGCCCCCATATCCAGTTGGACCGGCCAGGCTCGATATAGTCAATCAGAATGAAGCGCTTAGACCGCCGCCTTTGCGTGGCGCCCATGATGGATTGGACGGACCGGCATTGCCGGGCGTTTCATCGCGGGCTGACGACGGGGGCGCTGCTTTATACGGAAATGGTCACGGCCGATGCAGTGATCCATGGCGATCGGGCCCGGCTGATCGGGTTCTCCGACATCGAACATCCCGTCGCCCTGCAGCTCGGCGGCAGCGATCCGGCGAAGCTTGCCCAGGCCGCGCGCATCGGCGCGCGCGAGGGCTATGACGAGATCAATCTCAATGTCGGCTGTCCGTCCGACCGGGTGCAATCGGGACGCTTCGGCGCGTGCCTGATGCGCGAGCCGCTTCTGGTCGCGCAGCTTTACGCGGCGATGCAGGACGCCGCGCCCGCCACCCCGGTGACCATCAAGTGCCGGCTGGGCGTCGATGATCAGGCGCCGCGCGACGCGCTGTTTGCGCTCGTCGATGCGTGCGCGCGCGAGGGCTGCACGACGTTCATCGTGCATGCGCGCAAGGCCTGGCTCGACGGGTTGTCGCCGAAGGAGAACCGCGACATTCCTCCGCTCGACTACGATCTGGTGCGCACGCTCAAGCGCGAGCGGCCGCAACTTGAAATCATTCTGAATGGCGGCCTCAGCGATCTCGATCACGCCTTGGCCGAGGGCGCAGGTCTCGATGGCGTGATGCTGGGCCGCGCTGCCTATCAGACGCCGGCCCTGCTGCTCGATGTCGATCCGCGCATCTTTGACGCGCCGGCGCCGTGCGCCGACATGGCCGACGCGATCACACGCTTCATGCCCTATATCGAGGCCGAGTTGGCGCGGGGAACGCCGCTTCACGCCATGACGCGCCATATGCTCGGCGCGTTCGCCGGCAAGCCGGGCGGGCGGCTCTATCGCCGCGAATTGTCGGAGCGCGCGGTCAAGAAGGGCGCAGGGGTTGAGGTCCTGCGCGATGCGCTCGCCCATGTCGCGCGTGAGACGGCGCGCGCCGCGGCATGACACTCGAAATCTTCTGGATCATTGCAGCGTTCACGGCGGCCGGGCTCTTCGCGGGCTTCATCGGCGGCCTGTTCGGCGTGGGCGGCGGCATCGTGATCGTGCCGACGCTATTTCATCTTCTAGCGCTGCTCGGCGTCGACGAAAGCGTGCGCATGCACGTGGCGGTCGGCACCTCGCTGTCCACCATCATCGCGACCTCGTGGCGCTCGCTCGCGACGCACGCCAAGCAAGGCGCGGTCGATTTCGATGTGCTGAAGACATGGAGCCCATGGATCGCCCTCGGCGCCTTGATCGGCGCGGGCTTGGCGGGCCTCGCCGATACGAGCGTGCTTGTCATCGTGTTCGGCGTGGGTCTCTTGCTCGTCGCGGCCAATATGGGGTTCGGCAAGGAAAGCTGGCGCCTCGCGCAGGATTTGCCGATAGGCGGGCTGCGCGCGGTGATCGCAAGCGCGATCGGGCTGCTCTCTGCGATGATGGGCGTCGGCGGCGGCTCGTTCGGCGTTGCCGTGATGACGTTGTGCGGGCGTCCGATCCATCAGGCGGTCGCGACCGCCTCCGGCTTCGGCGCCGCCATCGCGCTACCGGCCACGATCGGGTTCATCTTCGCGGGCTGGGGCCATGCGGCGTTGCCGCCGTTTTCGCTCGGCTATGTCAACGGTGTGGGCTTTGTGCTGCTGGCGCTGCTGACCTCGATCACCGCGCCGTTCGGCGCGCGCGCCGCGCATCGGCTCGACCGCGCCTTGCTGCGCCGTCTGTTCGCGATCTTCCTGGCGGTGACCGCGCTCAACATGCTGCGCGAAGCGTTTACGTCGTGACGCGCCCGCCGGCGCTGAAGCTTTCGTAGAGCTGGTAAAGCAAAAGCGCGCCGACGATCAACGCGGCCCAGGCGAGAAGAAAGAGCAGCGCGCGCCCAAAGCCGATCTGCGCGCGTCCCGCCATCCCGAACGCGCCGAAGCCGACCAGGATCGCCGCGCCCAGAAGCCACACGATCTCCGCCACGCCCATCTCGCCCCGCATGCGGAATTCGCCGGGAAAGAAGAGCGCGAACGCGGCCACGACGAGGCCGATGAAAATGACGATGCCCGCCAGCGCGCGCATCAGACCTTCGCGCCTTCCTTGCGGGCGGGCAGGGTGGCCATGATCGCCAGCCGCTCGGCTTCGCTGAGCCTTCCCCACGCGGCGATCTCTTTCAGCGTGCGCCCGCAGCCGACGCATTGGCCGGTCTGGCCCGACACCATGCATACTTTGATGCAAGGCGAGGAAATCTGTACGCCGCTCATGGCCGCAGTTTAGTCCACCCCGGCGTGGGCGCGCAAACCGCCCGGTTAAGCGCGCACCTCGACATCGCTCAGCAGATGCGCGCGCTCGTTGAGCGCTTCGAGATTGCGTTGGCCGCTGCGCGCGCAAAGGAAGCGGTGAATGCTGGTGTAATCGGGCGAGAAGAAGAGCCGCGCCGGCATGCCCAGCACATGCGCCGTCCACACATTGATGACGCCGCCATGGCAGAACACCACGATGCGTTCTCCACTATGGCGCGCGATCAGCTCTTCGAGGCACGCCACGACCGTCGCCTGGAACGCCACGATATCGACCGCGTGTTCGCCATCCACGAACGCCTTCCAGGCCGGGTAGTCGGTGCGCTTCAATTCTTCGAGCGGGATATAGCGCCCAGTGTGGCGATCGAATTCGACGATGCGCTCATCGGTCACGAGCGAACCGCCGGCATGGGCGAGATAGGCTTCGGCTGTCTCGATCGCCCGCTTCATCGTGCTCGCATATGTCGCGTCAAAGCGTTCGCGCGCCAGCCAACGTGCGCAGAGCGCCGCCTGGCGGCGTCCTTCCGCGCTCAACACGGGATCGGCATCCGTCTCGTCGCGCTCCGGCAAGCCGTGCCGCACCAGCACCAATTCCATTGCACGCTCCGTTTCTCGTCACACTGTTTCGACGCGTCCGAGGAAAAGGATCGTCCCGCTCGCGCGGTCGTGCAAGACGAGGAAGAATGGCCGGTCGGCGCGGAATTCGATCGGCGGCGCCTCGGGCCGCGGCGCGGCGGTCGCGACCACGCCGATGCCCGTCGCCGCCGCGGCCTCGGTGCCGGCCTCATCGATGGCCAGGAAGGTCTTCTGCACCACGGCGCTCACGGCGAGCGGCTGCGCCGTCGTGACGCCCGAAAGATCGGATTGGCCCGTGAACACCGCGTTGAGGCCCAGCGCCTGCAGCGGTGGAATGAGATCATAGGTCGCCTCCATGCGCAGCTTCGGCAGCGTCAGGTCGAGCCTCGGGCGCTCGGCGGCGCCAAGTGCATCGAGCAGCGCGCGCAGCCGCGCCTGTGTCAGCGTCGCCTCGAACGCGGCCAAGCTGGTCGTCTCGCGCGGCAGCAGCACGCTCAGCGCGAACGCGCCCTGGTGGTAGGGCAGTTCCGCGATCTGCACGCTGTCGCGCTCGAGATAGCGGGCGTGCAGGATCTGGCGCATCAGCCGCGCCGGCGTCTCGCGCGCGCCGTGGAACACGCCGTCCTGGGTGCGCGAGGCGACGAAAGGTTGCGCCCAATCGGCTTTGAAATAGACCGCGTTCGCGAGCACGAGGCGCGTGTCGGGCGTCACGGTTCCGCGGCCCATCAAATCCTGGATGCGGTCATGCGTCGCCTGCGCCACCCAGGCATTAATGTGCGTCCGCGCGGCCTCGTGCGCGTGCTGAAAATCCACGCTCTCCAGCACCGCCGCGAGCACGTCGCGCACAACCTGGCGGTAGCCGGCGTCGAGCGCGACGCCCCGATCGACGAAACACGCATTTGCGATGGCCAGGGCGCCCTCGCCGCTGCTTTCGAGCGTCTGCGCCGCGGCGTGTACGCGAACCGCGGCGGCGCGCGCATCGGCATCGAAGCCGAACACGGCGGCCATTTCGCGCGCCGTCGCGCCGCGCGCGCCAGGGCAGAGCAGGGCGAAGGCGTTCGCCGCGCTGAACGGCGAGAGGAAATGATTGCCCGGCGCGCGCGCGATGGCGCGATAGAGGCCGACATCGAACGAGGCTGGCGTGGCCGGCGGCGGGGGCGCAGGCGGCGGTCCCGGCGGCGCAGCCTCGGGCGGCGCGGCGGCCGCGCAGGCAGCGAGCCCAAAGGCCGGGGCGGAGAGCAGGAAGGCGCGTCGAAGCATGCCGCTTGTGTCGCCGCCAATTCCGCCCGGAAAAGGGCGGCGCTTGCCCGCGCCCGCGCCGCCCCTATAGTCCGCCAAAACCATCAGAGGCGCGCCCATGAATCTCGAGTTTACGCCAGAGGAAATCGCCTTCCGCGACGAGGTGCGGACGTTCATCGAAGAGAACTTCCCCAAGCATCTCAAAGGCGGCAACGCGGACCGCGCCAGCGTCTCGCGCGACGACATGCTGGCCTGGCACAAAATCCTCGGCAAGAAAGGCTGGTCCACGCCGTCCTGGCCGATCGAGTACGGCGGCACCGGCTGGACGCCGACGCAGAAATATATCTGGCAAGAAGAAAACGCGCGCGCCGAGACCACCGCGCTCCTGCCGTTCGGCGTCTCGATGGTGGCGCCGGTGATCTACACGTTCGGCAATGAGGAGCAGAAGAAGCGCTTCCTGCCGGGCATCCGCTCGGGTGACGTGTGGTGGTGCCAGGGCTATTCCGAGCCGGGCGCCGGCTCCGATCTCGCCAGCCTCAAGACCCGCGCGGTGCGTGAAGGCGATCACTACATCGTCAACGGCCAGAAGACCTGGACCACGCTCGGCCAATACGCCGATTGGGGCTTCTTCCTGGTGCGCACCAAGCCGGAAGGCAAAGCCCAGGAAGGCATCTCCTTCCTGCTGATCGATATGAAGACGCCGGGCATCACCGTGCGCCCCATCATGCTGATCGACGGCGCCTATGAGGTGAACGACGTCTTCCTCGACAATGTAAAAGTGCCCGCCGAAAATCTCATCGGCCAGGAAAACCAGGGCTGGACCTACGCCAAGGTCCTGCTCGCGCATGAACGCTCCGGCATCGCCGGCGTCGCGCGCTCGAAGAAGGGCGTCGAGCGTCTGCGCGCCATCGCCCGCGCCGAACGCGCCGACAATGGCCAGCCGCTCATCGTCGACGATGATTTCGAGCGTAAGATCGCCGAGCTCGAAATTGATCTCTCCGCGCTCGAATATACCGAGCTGCGCACGCTCGCGGCTGAACAACAGGGCAAGGGCCCCGGCCCGGAATCCTCGCTCTTGAAGATCAAGGGCACGGAAATCCAGCAGCGCCTCACCGAACTCACGCTCGAGGCCGTCGGCCATTACGGCGCGCCGAATGCGCGGCTATTCCCGCCGGATCTGTCGAACGAGTTCGCTATCGGCCCCGACTACGCGCACGAGGCCGCGCCGAGCTATCTCAACATGCGCAAGACCTCGATCTACGGCGGCTCCAACGAAATCCAGCGCAACATCATTTCGAAAATGGTGCTGGGGCTTTGAGGAGAGCCTACCGGCTCTACCTAGCCGCGTTGGTTTGGTTGTTGCGCGGTCTGGCGGCGGTCGAGTTTCTCATTGGAGCATCCGCGGTGATTACCGTGGTCCAGGTGCTGAGCGCGAACCGATCCGGCGCGAGCTTCGCGGTCTATCCAAACGTTGTCGCTGCCCAGTTGACCTATCTCGCCGCTGCGGTTCTCTGCGCCGCGCTCGCCGAGATTCTGGCCCAGAGCGCCTTTCATCCCAGACGCGCCGCTGATCGCACTGCAGTGCAATCAGCTCCTTAGAGCCGGAAGCCAGAGATCGAACGGCGCGCGCCCGCCCTGGTTCCCGGCCCAAGCTCCACTTGGCCGGGATGAGAAATGTAGCGCGCCGCTGTGCATCTGTGTCGTTCGCGCGATTGACTCGCGCGCCGCTCACGCCAAATTCAAGCGCAAGGCGTCCCGCCCTTCTACGTCCGCTGTTGATCCTGCGGCGGAACAAGCAATGTCGATCTTTGCACCCCTCCCTAAAGGGAGGGGTGCAATTAAGGTACGAGGGGCGGGATGCCATCTCCTTCAGAAGAAGGCCGGCGCGTTTGGCTGCACGAGGGTCTGCCGCTCGTCACCGCCGACGACGTCGCGCGCTTTCTCGGCGTTCCCACCCGCGAGCTGACGTTTCTGCTCTACAAGGCATCGGAAGATGCGCGCTACACGCCGTTTGAAATTCCCAAACGTAGCGGCGGCATGCGCCAGATTCATGCGCCGACGAAGCAGCTGAAGGACTGGCAGCGCAAAGTCGCCGCCGTGCTGCAGGAGAAATACGACGCCCATCCCGCCGCGCACGGCTTCATCAAAGAGCGCTCGATCCTGACGAACGCCAAGGCCCATGTCGGCCAGCGTCTCGTGTTCAATATCGATCTGTCGGATTTCTTCCCGAGCATCAATTTCGGCCGCGTGCGCGGGCTCTTTATGGCCGAGCCGTTTCTGTGCGGCCCGGCCGCCGCGGCCGTGCTCGCCCAGCTCTGCACGCACAAGAACGGTTTGCCGCAAGGCGCGCCCACCAGCCCGCCGCTCTCCAATTTCATCGCCCACGGCCTCGACCGGCGCCTCGCCCGCATCGCACGCGAGCAGGGCGCGCATTATTCCCGCTACGCCGACGACATCACCTTCTCCACCAACAAGCCGGCCATGCCGCCTGCGATCGCGCATCAGGAGACGGGCGAGAGCGGCATGGTCGTGTTCGTCGGCGATGCTGCGGCGCGCGCCATCGAAGCCGCCGGTTTCGCCATCAATCAGCGCAAGGTCCGCCTGCAACGCCATTCCCAGCGCCAGAGCGTGACGGGCCTTTCCGTCAACACGCAAGTCAACGTCACGCGCAATCGCATCCGCCGTCTGCGCGCCATGCTGCACGCCTGGGAGCGCTATGGCGTCGATGACGCGGCGCGCGCGCATTTCCTCGATCATCGCGGCCTACGGCATGTGCCCAACAATCCCGGCCGCGCCTTCCGCAACGTACTCTATGGCGAGCTTTCTTTCATCAAGATGGTGCGCGGCCGTGAAGACCCCGTCTTCCTCAAGCTCTGCGCGCATCTGCTGGAGCTTGATCCCAATCCCTCACGCTTCGTGCGCCAGATGGCGTTCGGCGCCGATGATTTCGACGTCTTCATCAGTCATGCGAGCGAAGACAAGGACGAGATCGCGCGCCCGATCTTCGAAGCCTGCCAGGCGCTCGGCCTCAAAGCCTTCATGGACGAAGCGCATATCGGCTGGGGCCAAAGCTTCACGATGAAGATCAACACGGCGCTCGGCGCCGCGCGCATCGTGCTCGCGGTGATCTCGCCCACATCGGTGACGAAGGATTGGCCGGTTGCGGAGGTGAACGCCGCGCTCAATCTTGAGGTCTCGCAGCAGAAGAAGGTGGTGCCGCTCCTCGTCGGCAAGCCCGATCTCGCGCGCCTGCCGCTGATCGCCTCGAAGGATTGCATGACTTGGACGGGCGACGCCGCGGCCGTCGCTCAGCGCTTGCACGCCGCGAAGGAGGGCGATGCGCCGCGCCGGCCCTCAAGCCTGCATGCCGCCGCCGCCCAGGCCGCCGCCAATCCTGCGCCGTCGCCGGCGCTGGCGCCGCCGCCCGCGCAGAAATCGCCGCCCGCCGTACCACGCCCCGTCATCCAAAAGCGGACGCGGCGGCGTCTCTCCTTTTGGGAATGGCTGTTCGGCGCGCGCCCGCGCCGCAAATAGCCAAACGCCGCGCGCAGTCGCGGGAACCGGGAGGCGATGATGACGACGAGCGAAGCGGCGCTTGCGCGCCCACGCGCCAAGACGCCCTGGCTCTGGGGGCTGATGGCGGTTCTGTCCGTCCTCATCGCGGCGCACGGGCTCTCTTATCTCGTGCTCGGCCGCGCCCATCTACCGCCCTTCGTCGCCGCCAACGACTTCGCCTGGCCCTACATGATCATCGTGCACGCGGGGGGCGCGGGTCTCGCTCTGCTGCTCGGCCCCTGGCAATTCCTGCGCGGCCTGCGCGCCAAGCGGCCGCGTCTGCACCGCTGGATCGGCCGCGGCTATGTTGCGGCCTGCGCTGTCGGCGGGATCGCGGGCGGCCTCATCGCGCCCTATGCATCGTCGGGACCGATCGCTGCGGCGGGGTTTCTAACCTTGGCCCTGATCTGGCTGTTCGCCACGTTCTCGGCCTACCGCGCCGCAACACAGCGCAATTTCGTCGCGCATGAGCGCTGGATGATCCGCTCCTTCGCGCTGACGCTCGCGGCCGTGACCTTGCGTATTTATTTGCCGCTCGCGGCGGTCCTCGCGATCCCGCCAACGCCCGCCTATATCGCCGTCGCTTGGCTCGCCTGGGTTCCCAACATCCTGATCGCCGAGGTCTGGCTGCGGAGCCGCAGGCCCGCCCGGGGCTAAGCTTGCACATGGCTCCAGCCCCGGTAGAACGGGGCCAGGAGGCCCGAGGCGCAATGGATTTCAACTTCACCGAAGAACAGGGGATGCTGCGCGATTCGATCGCGAAGTTCATCGCCGCCGAATATGATTTCGACAAGCGCCGCGGCTTTCTGAAGGATGCCGATAGCTGGAAGAAGATTTGGGCCGCGCTCGCAGAGCTGGGCCTCATGGCCGCGCCCCTGCCCGAAGAATTCGGCGGCCTGGGCGGCGGCCCGATCGACGTGCTCGTCATCATGGAAGAGTTCGGCAAGGGCCTGGTGGTCGAGCCGTTCGTGCAGACCGTCGTGCTCGGCGGCGGCTTCCTCAAATACGCCGGCTCGCCCGCGCAGAAGGAAGAGCATTTAAACGCCATCGCTTCGGGCGAACGCGTCATCGCCTTCGCCTATGCCGAGCCGCAAGGCCGCTACAATCTCGCCGATCTGACGACCAGCGCGAAGAAGGCCGGCGCGGGCTTTACGCTCAACGGCCACAAAGCCGTCGCGCTCGGCGCGCCGCAAGCCGATCATTTCGTCGTCACCGCGCGCACGGGCGGCGGCCAGCGCGACGAAAAGGGCGTCTCGGTCTTCATCGTGCCGAAGGCCGCCAAGGGCGTCACCACGCGCGACTACATCACGATTGACGGCTTCCGCGCGTCGGACGTCTATTTCGAAAACGTTGCGCTCGCCGCCGAACATCTCATCGGCGCCGCCGATGACGCGCTTCCGCTGGTCGAGCGCGTGGTCGACGAAGGCATCGCCGCCATCGGCGCGGAAGCCTGCGGCGTGATGCGAGAATTGCACGCGCAGACCATCGAGTACGCCAAAGGCCGCAAGCAATTCGGCGTGCCGATCGCTTCGTTCCAAGTGCTGCAGCACCGCATGGTCGATATGTTCACCGCGCTCGAGCAATCGGTTTCGATGACCTACATGGTCACGCTGAAGCTCGACGGCTCGGCCGAAGAGCGCGCCAAGGCCGCCAGCGCCGCCAAAGTCCAGATCGGCAAGGCCGCCCGTTTCGTCGGTCAGAACGCCATCCAGATCCATGGCGGCATGGGCATGACCGACGAAATGAAGGTCGGCCATTATTTCAAGCGCGCCACGATGATCGAAAGCCAATTCGGCTCCGTCGATCACCATCTGCGCCGCTACACCACGCTGTCGCGCGAAGCGGCGTGACGGCGCCTTGCCCTTCCCCCACGAGGGGAGAAGGACGCGGAGGAGAAGGACCCGCGCCATGCTCGAACTCCGCCCCAATTGCGAATGCTGCGATCGCGATCTGCCGGCGGAGCGCGAGGGCGCGTTCATCTGTTCGTTCGAGTGCACGTTCTGTGCGGGCTGCGCGGAAACGCGCTTGAGCTTCCTCTGTCCCAATTGCGCCGGCGCGCTCCTTGCGCGTCCGACGCGCGCGGCGAGCTTGCACGCGAAATTCCCGCCGTCCGCTGCGCGCAAGCTGCGCGCCGCGCCCTGCCCAAGCTGAGATGCATTTCACCGAACGCCTGCGCGGGCCTGTCATGCGCGGCGAGGTGACGTGTTCGGTGCGCATCTGGCAGAGCCCGCGCGTCAAACTCGGCGGCCGCTATCCGCTCGGCGCCGGCGCCATCGAGATCACCGCGCTCCGCGAAATCGCGCGCAAGGACATCACGCCCGCGCTCGCCAAACGCTCCGGCTTCGCCAGCGTCGCCGACCTGATGAAGATCGCCAAGCACGGCGCGGGCGAGCGCATCTTTCTCGTGGAGTTCGTCTATCGCGGCGAAGCGGGCGCGCTCGCGCCGCCCAAGCTCCAGCCGCCTTACGCCGTGCGCGACGGCGGCGTGCGCCTCGCCGTGCGGCTGACGCCGCGGGCCAAGCGCGCCGAACTTGCCGGCCTTGTCGAAGATGTCGATGGCCGCGCCGCGCTCCATATCAAGCTCGACGCCCCGCCCGTCGACGGGGAAGCCAATGACGCGCTCATCGCCTACGTCGCCAAAGCGCTCAAACTCAAACAGCGCGACGTAACGATCGTCCTCGGCGCGCAAACCCGAAACAAAGTCCTGCACCTCGCCGGCGATGCGGCGGAGATCGCGCAGCGGCTGGAAAAGTGGATCGCGACGCTGAGCCTCGCTTAGCGCGTCTCCCTCATCGCGTTGCGCACCCTCTGTCATTCCGGGGCGTCGCGCAGCGACGAACCCCGGAACCCAGGGGCGAAGGCTTTGCGCTTTGATCCCCTGGGTTCCGGCGCTCCGCCGCGCTGTCGCGCGGCTCCGGCCGGAATGACAGCGTGTTCCAACTAAAATCGCCTTCGCCCTCATGTCCGATTCCGGCGAGACGTGGGGCGCCGGCGCGTCCATAGTCGCGCTATGACGCTCGACGAAGAGATCTGCCACGCCGCCATCGAGGCCCGCGATCCGCGGTTCGATGGGCTGTTCTTCATCGGCGTCACCTCGACGCGCATCTATTGCCGCTGCGTGTGCACCGCCAAGACGCCCAAGCGCGCCAACCGCACGTTCCATCTCTCCGCCGCCGCCGCGGAGAAGGCGGGTTTTCGCCCCTGCCTGCTGTGCCGGCCCGAACTCGCGCCGGGCCTTGCGCCGATCGACGCGGCCGAACGCCTCGCGCACCAGGCGCTGGCGCGCATCGAGGCGGGCGCGCTCGAAGATCAGGGCGTGGAAGACATCGCCGCCGATCTCGGCGTCACCGACCGCCATCTGCGCCGCGTCATGGTCGAGACGTTCGGCGCTTCGCCCATCGAGATCGCGCAGACCTGCCGTCTGCTGGCCGCCAAGCGCCTTCTCAAGGAAACCGATCTGCCGATCACCGAGATCGCGTTCGCGTCCGGCTTCCGCTCCGTGCGCCGCTTCAACGCGACGGTGAAGGAGCGCTATGGCCTCAATCCCGCGCGCATCCGCGGCCGGCGCAGCGCGGTGAAGAGTGATGTGCTCAAACTCTCGCTCGTCGCGCGCGGCCGTTACGAGCATCGCCCGGTGTTTGAGTTTCTGGCGCGGCGCGCCTTGCCCGGCGTCGAAATCGCTACGGAAAATCGCTATGCGCGCACGCTGTCCCTGCATAGCGCGGCCGGCTGGATCGATGTGACGCCGCACGGCAAGGGCCTCACACTTGCACTTTCTGAAAGCCTCGCGCCGGCGCTGCGTCCGCTCGTCGCCGCCGCGCGCGGCGCTTTCGATCTCGATGTCGATTGCGCCGTCATCGATGCGCATCTGCGCCTCGGCGAAGAGGGCGTGCGCATCGCGGGCGGCATGGAGGGCTTCGAAATCGCCGCGCGCGCCGTGCTTGGCCAGCAAGTGACGCTCGCCGCCGCTTGCACGCTCGCGGGCCGCCTTGTCGATCGCTTCGGCGCTTCCCTTGAGAACGCGCCTGAGGGCCTCACGCGCCTCTTCCCGAGCGCAGCGGCGGTCGCAAACGCGAACGCAGCCGACATCGCCAAGCTCGGCATGCCGCTGAAGCGCGCGGAGACATTGCAACGCGTTGCGCAGGCCATCGCATCCGGCGCGCTCAAGCTCGAACGCGGCGCCATCGCCGCGGGCCGCGCAGGTCTTGCGCAGATTTCCGGCGTCGGCCCGTGGACGATCGAATATGTCGCGCTGCGCGCGCTCGGCGATCCCGACGCCTTCCCCGCCGGCGACGCGGTATTGCGCGCCGAACTCGGCAAAGATTCTCCCGATCCCTGGCGCCCCTGGCGCGCCTACGCCGCGATCCGCCTGTGGCGCCGCGCGGCCAAGAAAGGACGCATCGCATGACCAGCACGATCTTCGCCTACGCCTCGCCCATCGGCGTGCTCACGCTCGTCTCGAATGGCGCGGCGCTGAGCGGCGTCTATTTCGAAAACCACAAGCCCGGCGGCCCGCCGAAGGATGCGCTGGAGGGCGCCGATAAGGCGCTCGACGCCGCGCGCAAGCAGCTCGACGCTTATTTCGCGGGCCGCCGCCAGAGCTTCGATTTGCCGCTCGCGCTCGCCGGCACGCCGTTCCAGCGCAGCGTCTGGGCTGAACTCGCGCATATCCCGTTTGGCGAAACGACGACCTATGGCGCCATCGCCGCCGCCATCGGCAAGCCCGCTGCTGTGCGCGCCGTCGGCGCGGCGGTCGGGCGCAACCCGGTCTCCATCGTGCTGCCCTGCCACCGTGTCCTTGGGGCAAGGGGCGCGCTCACGGGCTTCGCCGGCGGCATTGAGCGCAAGCGCTTCCTGCTGGCGCTCGAACGGGACCGGGTCCGCGCCCGCTGAGCTTCCGCTTCGCGCGCGGCCCGTTATGATCGCGCCGACCAAAAGGGAGGAATGCGATGACGTGGCTCGTGGTGACGCTCAAAGTGAAAGACGGCATGCAGACGGAGTTCGAAACCGTCATGGGCGATCTGGTCGCCAAAGTGCGCGCCAATGAACCCGGCTGCCTCACCTACACGCTCACCAAGAGCAAGGTGGACCCCACCGAATATGTGATGATCGAGCACTACGCCTCGCCCGAAGCCCGCGCTGAGCATGGCAAGACCGAATATTTCCGCGCCGCCGGCCCGAAGCTTGGCCCAACCCTCGCGGGCCGCGCTCAGATCGTGGAATTGGATCTCATCGTATAGCGCAGCAGCGTCACGGCGATCACGGCCAAGCCCGCAGCGCCGAGATAGGATGCGATTTCGACAGCGCTCGCGGGGCCCGCGAGCGCTGGTCCGTGAAAAGCGCGCCGGATTTCCAGCAGGCCCCAGACCGCGCCGCAGATCGCCGCCGCGCCATAGCCAGCCAAGCTGCGCACATCGCCGCGCCACAGCACGCCATGCGCCAGCGCGGCGAGCGCCGGCAAGGCGAAGCCAAGCGCCAGCGTATTTGCGATCGGCCAGCCCGGCGCGGGCTCCGGGTCTTGGCCCCAGAGCGGATTGAGCAGCAGCAGCGGCCCAAGCGCGAGCGCGATCAGCGCTCCCGCCGCCAACGCGCCGGCCGCCCATTGCCGCACCAGCCAGGCGCCGCGTTGCGGACGCGCCCAAAGCAGCGCCGCCAGCGCCAGCCAGACGCTCGCGTGCAGGCCCATTTCGGCGAACCCGATCGGCGCATAGGGCTCAGGCGCGTAGGCCAGCCGCACGCACGCGAACAGCGCCGTCACGCCTGCGATCAATGCGCCGCTTTCGAACACATTGGCGCTGATCGGCGCGCGCTGTCCCGCCAGCCGCGCGCACAGCCCCGCCGCCAGCGCCGGCGCCGCCAGGCCGAAACTCGCCGCCAGCACGCCGCCAAGGTCACGCTCGCTCAGCGAAAAGATCGCAAACGCCCCGCACGCGCTCAGCGCCGCGAGTGCGCCGGTCACGGCCGCATCGAAGCGCCAGATCGGGCTCGGCCAGCGCATATTGGCCGCCATCGCGGCGACGGTGATAAGCGCGAGCGCAGTGGCCGCGAACGGCGCCGGCAAAGCGATGCCGCTCGCCAGCGCCAGCGCCGCCGGCGCGCCGAAGCCGAGCGGGAAGGCCGCCCAGCCCAGCACGCGCAATCCGCCCGCGCGGCGCGCCGCCAGCGCCAGAATGCCCGTCAGCGCCGCTGCGATGAACGCGAGCGCGGCCGCGATCTCCCAGGCGCTGGCCAAGCCGCGCGCCGCAAAATGCAGAGCCAGCGCTGCTAGGATGGGCGCGATGGCGCCGGTCGCCGCCGTCATCGTGCCGCGCGCGCCGAGTGCGGGCGCCCGCACCGCCGCGATCGCCAGGAAGAGGCCACCCATCCACGCGCAGGCCGGCGCGAACCAGATCACGGCTTCATCACGTCCGCCCAGCACGAACAGGCCCGCACACGCGCCCAGCAGCGCGCCGACATGCAGGCTGTCCAATTCCTCCGCGCTCGCGCCCGCAACCGCGAGCGCTGCGATCACCAGACCAAGCGCCGCAAAGGCGGGCGCGGGCGCGGCGTAGGCATTGGCCATCATCAGCAGCGCGCCGGTCGTGAGCGCAGCCAGCGCCAGGCCCGGGCCAGCCTGAAATTTGAGCCGCGCATGCAGCGCCGCTGCGCCGCCGGCCGCCGCCACGCCTGCGGCCGCGATCATCGGCGTCTGCGCCAGGCTCTGGCTCGCCCACAGCGCCCAGCCGCCGCCGCCCAGCGCCGCCACCCACGCCAGGGCGCCCCAGCCGCGCCGCAGTGAAAACCCTAGCAGCGCCAAGGTCAGCGCCAGCGCGACGCCCGCGATCACGAGCGCCGGCGCGCCCAGCGGCAAGGCGGGCGCGGACAGTAGCGCGGCGGCCGCGGCGACGCGAGCCAGCGGGTGGCTGGTCCAGGGTTCGAGCGGGCGGTAGGGCGCGCTCTGCCGCGGCGCCGGGAAGGCGGGCGCGGCGGCTGCGATTTGGCGCTGCGGCGCGAGCGGCGCGGGCGGGCTATGCGCTTCACGCCGCGCCGGCTGCTGCTCCTCGGCGGGCGCGGCGCTCACCCAGGCGTCGTCGAACGGATCGTCGGAGGCGGGAAACAGGGGCTCCGGCGGCGGCGCCCGTTCGATCACATCGCCTGCGCCAGCACGCACGGGCTCTGCCCGCGCCATGGCCGTGGAGGCGGGCGCACGCGCCGCTTCCTGCGCCCGGCGCGGCGGCGCGGGCTGCTGGCGCGCCTCAAGCGATGCGCGCAGTTCGCGTATTTCGTTGGCGAGTTCGTCCAGCCGGCGCAACACAAGGCCGAGCCCGCCGCCAAGCACGGCGGTCACAAGAATGAGAAGTAAAGCGAGGAGCATGTCGACTTGGGCGCCCAGGTCGTTCTGACGAGCGCCATCGCATTAGCGTCTAGGCGCTCTGGACGCTAGCCTAATCGGGCCGGCGCTGGGGAGAGGCCGGCTCGCCTATCTGGAGTTGAGGGAAGCCATGCCGGGGAAAGAGCCTGACCGGTATCGTGCGCTGTTCCTTGAGCGGAACGCGTATTTCGAGACCTACGAACAATTGCGCAAAGCCTTCGACGACAAGATCGCCGATCAGGTGAAGCGCCGCCGCGATTTTGAATCGAGCCTGTCGGAAGAGATCAGCGAGTCGCGCCACGCGCTCTCCGAGGTCGCGCCGATCGCGTCCGCTGAAATCGCCGACATTCCGATGCGCCGCGCCGCCTACACGGACCGGATGTCGGCCGTGATGTCGAAGCTCGCGCTGCTCGCCTATATCGAGTTCGAAGAGCCGATGCCGTTCGAGGTGCTGAAATCGGCGCTCGCCGCCGCAAACATCACCAAGATCGAGCCGTTCGCCGTCGGCGACACGGAATGCTTCCTGGTCGAGACCGATCACTTCGTCGCCGTCTCCTTCCGCGGCACCACCGATCGCGGCGACCGCAAGACGGATTTCCGCATCGGCGTGCGGCGTGTGCAGGTCGATGGCCATGCGCAGGATGTGCGCGTGCATGACGGATTCTATGACGCGTTCCGTCTGGTCGAGCCGGTCCTGCGCAATGCATTGCACCGCACCGATGAGGCCAAGCCGATCTATCTCACCGGCCATTCGCTCGGCGGCGCCCTTGCGCTCATCGCCTCCGCCGCCTTCTCCGGCTCCGACCACTTGGGCGGACGCATTGCAGCCGTTTACACCTATGGCGCGCCACGCGTCGGCAGCACCGGTTTCGCGCGCGTCGTGAAGGCGCCGCATTATCGCGTCGTCAACGAAGGCGACATGGTGCCGCAAATTCCGCCGAGTTGGCTCAGCGGCTATCGCCACACCGGCGAGCTCTTTCTGCTGCGCAATGGCCGCATCCGCGTGGTGCGCTCGCGCGCCTGGCTGTCGGCGACCGCGCTCGCGCTGTGGGGCCTCCTGTCGTGGCCGTTTTCGCGGCAATTGCTGTTCGCGCGGCGCCACGCGATCTCGCTTTACGCCTCGCGGCTCGACGTGATCGCGCAGGAACGGGGCAGGTGGAGCTGAGCGGGCCGGAGCTCAACGCCGATTGCGCGCGCTGCGCGGCTTTGTGCTGCGCGGCTTTCGCCTTCGAACCCAGCGACAGTTTCGCCATTCACAAGGACGCCGGCGCGCCGTGCCCGCATCTCGACGGCGCGCTCCGCTGCGCCATTCACACGACGCGCGCCGAACGCGGCTTCTCCGGCTGCGTCCAATATGATTGCCACGGCGCCGGCCAACGCGTGACGCAGATTTTGTTCGCCGGCCGCTCCTGGCGCGACGATCCCGCCTTGCTCGCGCCCATGCTCGCCGCCTTCGAGATCGTGCGCCGCGCGCATGAGCTTCTACTTTTGCTCAAGGAGGCGCGCCGCTTCGATCTTTCCCTCGAAGATGCGCGCCGCATCGCCGCCTTCGAGGCGGCGATCAACGCGCTCGCCGACGATGCCGAAAGACATCCGGACGCGGTCGCCTTAGCCGCGCGCGAGCGCGAGGTGCGCGATTTTCTGCCCAGCCTAGCGCGCTACGTCGCGCCGCGCGCCTAGGCGAAGAAGGAAAAGCGACGGTGCAGCTTCGTCCTTCTCCCACAAAGGGGAGAAGGACGATTGCAGCCGCTTGAGCCCTAATATCCGTCTCGCGCTCAGCCGCCGCTCATCTTGCGGAACATTTTCTGCGCTTGCTCGCCGCCTTGCGCGTAGGCTTGGGCGCCGGTGGGATCGGAAATCTTCGACCAATTGTCGCGCACTTCTTCGGCCGAGAGGCCGCCTTCGCCGAGATAAATTCCGTCCGTCTCGTAGATCTGCGCCACGGAGAAGACGCCCGCGCCGGCCGTAAGGATGACGCCCGTCGGCGCCTCTTCGCTCACCAGATAGATCACGCCCGGCGTCACATATTCCGGCTTCAGCTTTTCCAGGATCGCGGGCGGCATCAGATTTTCCGTCATGCGCGTGGCCGCCACGGGGCAGATCGCGTTGACATGGATGTTGTTCTTCTGGCCCTCGATCTTCAGCGTGTTCATGAAGCCGATGAGGCCGAGCTTGGCCGCGCCGTAATTGGCCTGGCCGAAATTGCCGTAGAGCCCGGTGGACGAGGTCGTCACCACGATGCGCCCGTAGTTCTGCGCCTTCATGATTTCCCACGCGGCCTTCACGGGCTTCACCGTGCCCATCACGTGCACGGCCATCACCGCATCGAAATCCTTGATTTCCATCTTGGAGAAGCTTTTGTCGCGCAAGATGCCGGCGTTGGCGACGATGATGTCGATCCGGCCCCATTGATCCATGGTCTGCTGGATCATGTGCGCGACGCCTGCATCGTCGGTCACCGACGAGCCGTTGGCGATGGCTTCGCCGCCGAACGCCTTGATTTCTTCGACCACTTTGCCGGCCGCTTCCGAGGAGCCGCCCGAACCGTCGACCGATCCGCCCAGATCGTTGATCACGACCTTCGCGCCGCGCCGCGCCAGTTCCAGCGCGTGCTGGCGCCCGAGCCCGCCGCCCGCGCCGGTGACGATGGCGACTTTGCCGTCAAAGCGAAGATCGGACATGGACGTGCTCCAAAAACCTCAAAAAGTCGCGCTCGTGTGGCGGCGCGGGGCGCGCCCGTCAAGCGTCGACCCCGCCGCAGGGCGGTGTTAGATCGCCTGCGACGAGGAGGGACGGATGGCGGACGTCTTCATTTCCTACAAACGCGAGGACAAGGCGCGCGTCGCCAAGATCGCCGAGGCGATCGAAGCCGAAGGTTATTCCGTATGGTGGGATCCGGAGATTCCGCTGGGAGAGAGCTACGCCACGTCGATCCGGCGCGAGCTTGAGGCCGCCAGCACCGTGCTCGCGATCTGGTCGCAGCAATCGATCGCGTCGGAATGGGTGCAGGAGGAGGCGACGCTCGGCAAACGCCGCGGCGCGCTGGCGCCCGCGCGCATCGATCCCGTCGATCCGCCTGTCGGCTTCACGATGACGCAAGCGGCCGATCTCGTCGGCTGGGCGGGCGATCGCACGGCGCCTGAATGGCGCCGCCTGATCGAACATGTCGCCGCCAACGCTAAGCGCGGGCCCACGCCGCTGCCGAAGGAGTATCGCGCGCCGGCGCCCGCCAAGCCGCCGCGCCGCGCGCCTTGGCTCGCCATCGGCGGCGTTCTGGTGCTGATCGTCGCCCTCGGGTTCGGCTTTTGGGCGCTGAGCAGGCAGCAGACGGGCGCCGCCGACCTCCAGGAAGCCAACGCCGCGCTCCAGCACGCGCAGCAAGCCAACGCGTCGGCTGCGCCGATCCTTGGCCAGGCCATGACGTTCCGCTCGCCCAGCAACGCGTTCACCATCGCCGCACTCTCGCCTGACGGCGCGCTGGTCGCGACCGGCGATGCGCTGGGCGCGGTGCGCTTCTACGATGCGACGAACGCGCTGCCGCGCCGTGCGGTCGAGCATGCGGCGTCCAGTGCGATCACGCTGCTCGCCTGGCGCGACAGCGCGACGGTCGCTGTCGCCAGCGCGGATGGCGAGGTCATCAGCGTTGACAGCGAACGCGCGACGGACGCGGGCCTCTTGAGCCGCGGGTCTGCTGCACTGTCGGCGCTCCTTTTCCGCGGCCAGACATTCGTGCGCGCCAACGAAGATGGAACGATCGATCTTCTTGATCCCGCCGCCGTTGCCTTCGCGCATCGCTTGCCGACAGGCGCCAGCCCGCGCTCGCTGGCGTTTTCGCCAAGCGGGGACCGCCTGCTCGTCGGCGGTTCCGTCGGCAACGCCTATCTCTTCAATCCATTGAACGTGAGCGCACCGGTCGCGTTGCCCATGCCCGGCACCTCCGCCGTGTTCGCCGCTTTCGCACCGGACGGCCGCAGCATCGTCGCGACCACCTACGGCCATCTCATCCTGGGCCCGGCGCAACCCTGGCGCGTCGATATCGATCTGCCATCGCCGGAGGGCAATGTGCCGAGCACCGCGTTCGCGCTGTCGCGCGATGGCCGCCGCGCCGCGATCGCGGTCGATGGCGCGCGCGTCTATGTGTGGGACATCCCGTCCCGCCAAGTGATCGGCCGCATCGAGGGCCTGCGCAACGCGACCTTCCTGGCTTTCACGCCCGACGGCGTGCGCCTGCTCGCCTCCACCGATGGCGGCGAGGCCGGCATGTATGACGTGCCGTACCCGCCGCCATAACAAGCACGCCAGCCCGCTGCGCAGGCGCGGGCCTTGCGTCGCGCGCGCCGCTGCCGCAACCATCCGCGCACCAAAGCAAAGCGGGGCGCTGGCTTGACCTATTCGCTAGAGAACGCGCGCGGCCTTCTGGGCATCGCGGCCATCATTTTCGTGAGTTGGCTGCTGTCGGAGAACAGGCGGAAATTCCCGGTCGGGCTGACCATCGGCGCGCTCGCCGTGCAGGCCGGACTGGTGCTGGCGCTCTTCGCCATTCCCAATTCGCGCGCCGTGCTCGCCAGCGTCACCTCCGCGGTCGATGGGCTGGCGGCGGCCACCGATCACGGCACGCAATTCGTGTTCGGCTATCTCGGCGGGGGCGATCAGCCTTACGCCGCCACGCCGCCGGACGGGCAGCCGCCTTTCCTGTTCGCGTTCCGCGTGCTGCCGCTCATCCTCGTCATCTCCGCGCTCTCGGCGCTGCTTTGGCATTGGAAGATCCTCAAATGGATCACGCGCCTGTTCGGCCTTCTGTTCGAGAAGACGATGAACCTCGGCGGAGCCTCGGCGCTCGCGGTCGCGGCCAACATTTTCATGGGCATGGTCGAAAGCCCGATCGTGATCCGCGCCTATCTCGACAAGCTGTCGCGCGCGGAACTGTTTCTGATGATGGTCGTCGGCCTCGCCACCGTCGCCGGCTCGACGATGGTGGCCTATGCGCTGATCCTCGGGCCGACCTTGCCGAACGCGGCTGGCCATGTGCTCGTCGCGTCGATCATTTCCGCGCCCGCCGGCATTCTGCTCGCGCGCATCATGATCCCGGAAGAGGCGCGCGGGGCCGGCTATGATTATTCCGCCGAGCTTAAATACGAATCCTCCATGGATGCGATCACGCGCGGCGTGCAGGACGGCGTGATGGTGTGCGTCAACGTTGCGGCCTTCCTGATCGTGTTCGTGGCCTTCGTGTGGGTCGTGAACGGGCTCTTGCCGTTCGTGCTGCAGCCGGTCGCCACGCTGCTCAATCCGCTGCTGCCGCCCGATCTCGACATCGATCCCTCGCGCGCCACGCTGCAAGTGATCTTCGGCTACGTGTTCGCGCCCGTGGCGTGGATCATCGGCATCCCCTGGAGCGAGTCGCAAGCCGCCGGCGGCATCCTCGGCACCAAGCTCTTCCTCACCGAATTCATCGCTTTCATCGATCTCGGTCACATCCCGGTCGACGCGATGAGCGAGCGCACGCGCATGATCCTTACCTATGCGATCTGCGGCTTCGCCAACGTCGCCTCCATCGGCATCATGACGGGCGGCATGACCGTGCTGATGCCCGAACGCCGCAGCGAAATCCTCGCACTGGCCTGGAAATCCCTCTTCCCCGGCTTCGCCGCCACGCTGATGACGGCCGCCGTCGTCGCCAGCTTGCCGATGAGCGTGTTTGGGGGCTGAGTCCTTCTCCCCTTGTGGGAGAAGGTGGCGCGCAGCGCCGGATGAGGGGTGTTTGCGCTAACGTTGCTGCGTTGCGCTTTCACCCCTCATCCGTCTCGGCGCTTCGCGCCGATCCACCTTCTCCCACAAGGGGAGAAGGATAAGGTCCCGCTAAGCCCGCTCCAGCAGCGCCACGGTGCCTTGCCCGCCATCGGCGCAGACGGAGACGATCGCGCGCGACCCCGCCGGCATCGCCGCCAATTCCTTCGTCGCTTGCGACAAAATCCGCGCGCCGGTTGCGGCGAAGGGGTGGCCGATGGCGAGCGAGCCGCCGTTCGGATTGACGCGCTCCCACGGGAATTCGCCCAGATCCCAATCGACGCCCGCCTTCTCGCGCCGATAGGCCGGATCGCTGGCGGCCTGCACATTGGCCAGCACCTGCGCGGCGAAGGCCTCATGGATTTCGAACAGCGCAATGTCCGCAAAGCGCAGCTTGTGGCGCGCGAGCAGGCGCGGGATCGCGCGGCCCGGCGCCATCAGGATGCCTTCCCCCGCGGCGCGGAAATCGAGCGCCGCCATTTCCCAATCGACCAGCTTCACCGCCGGTGCGCCGAACTTCTCCACGCCAGCGCGATCGCCGACCCAGATGCTCGAGGCGCCATCGGTATTGGGCGTCGAATTGCCCGCCGTCAGCGTGCCGCGCCCACTCGTGCGGTCGAAGGCGAGGGGCAGAGACGCAAGTTTCTCCAAGGATGTATCGCGCCGCGCAATGCCGTCATGATCGAGCCCCTCGACCGGCAGAATGAGATCGCGGAAGAAACCCGCATCGAACGCGGCGATGGCGCGCTGATGGCTCGTGAACGCGAGCTTGTCCTGCGCCTCGCGCGTGATGTTGAAATGCTTGGCGGTATCTTCCGTATGATCGCCTTGGCTGCGCCCGCTGCGCGCATTGGCCCAGCCGCGCGGCAGATTGAAATCGGCGACGCCCAGCGCGGAGAGCCGCGCCGCCGCGCCCGCCGGGTCCTTGGCGAATTGCGCGATGATGGCGTCGGCGACCTCTTGTTTCAGCGCCAGCGGCACATGGCTCATGGTCTCCGCGCCGCCGACGAGCGCGAGATGCGTTCCGCCTTTGCCCACCATGCCCGCGGCCTGGATGACGCCCACGAAACTCGTCGAGCATGCGAGCTGCGTCGAGAACGCGGGAATGGCCGGATCGAGCCCGGCTTCGAACACCACTTCGCGCGCCAGATTGGTCGCCGCCGGATCGGGGATCACCTGGCCCCAGATCACGAAATCCGGCCGCGCGCGCTTGCCCATTTCGGCCGCGATCGGCGCGGAAAGCTGAAGCGTCGTCTTGGCCGCAAACGCCCCGCCCGCGCGCACGAATGGCGTGCGCAATCCCGGCGCCAGAAAGACATCGCTCATCTCGCTTCTCCTCGCCGCGGAACGCGTGCATATGCAGGGGGAGATAAGAGCGAGGGGACGGAACGTGAAGCTCTACAGCGCGGGCTATGCGCCCAATCCGCGCCGCGTGACGATGTTCATCGCCGAGAAGGGCCTCGCCGATATCGAGACCGTCGTTCTCGATCTGGCGAATGGCGAACAGCACAAGCCCGAATTCAAAGCCAAGAACCCGCTCGCCCAGGCGCCGGTGCTGGAATTAGATGATGGCCGCTGCCTCACCGAAAGCCGCGCCATCTGCTCCTATCTCGAAGCGCTCCATCCCGATCCCAATCTCATGGGCGCAGATCCGTTCGAGCATGCGCACATCGAAATGTGGGATCGCCGCATCGAGCTCGCGTTCATGCTGCCGCTGATGTTCTGGGTGCGTCACGGCCACCCCGCGATGGCGCGCGTCGAGCCGAACCAGACCGAGGGCGTCGCAAGCTTCAATCAGGGCCACGCCATGCGCACCGCCGCCTGGCTCAACGATGAACTCGCCACGCGGCCCTGGATCGCGGGCGATCGCTTCACCATCGCCGACATCACCGCCGCCTGCGGTGTCGATTTCGCGAAGATGATGAAATGGCGCCCTGGCGAAGATCTTCCGCATTTGAAGCGCTGGCGCGACGCCATCGGCGAACGCGCCGCCGGCAAGGTTCCAATCTAGCGCGTCAATTGCCGCCGCGATGGAGCAGGCGGCCCAGTCGATCGGCCTTCTTGGCGCGCAGCACATGGGCCTTGCGCAACGCGCCCAGCGCCGCCGCCGTTTCCTTCGCGCCCCCGGCCAGATCGGGCGTGCTCGCCAGCCGCTCCATCAGCAAGAGAAGATCGCGTTCCCCGCCCAGCGCATGCGTCAGCTTCGCAGCGCGTCCGCGCCGGCGCTTGATCTCCTCCGGCCAGGCCGGGCCGGCGAGTTCCGAGGCGTATTGGCGATCCTTTTCGCGCTTGCGCCAGCGATGGCGGCGCACGGGCTTCTGCCTGCCATCGGCGCGCTTGCAGGCCTTGCGCGCGCGGCGGATGAGCCGGTTCACGCCGCGCTTCACTTGCGACGGATTTGCGTCTGGCCAGACCTGCGCGAGCGCGGCCAGCCCGCGCAGCGCGCGCCGCGCCGCGTCGACGTCCGGCGGCGAAATCGCATCGGCCTGCGCCGTCAGCGCCGCGGACGCCCGCATCAGGGCCTGCGCGGCCTGCGTCGGCGCTTTGCGCGCCTCGATGCGCGCGCACTCGGCGAGCGCGGCCGCATCGCGCGCGGCGGCCAGATCCGCCATCAAAGCGCGCGCAGCGCTGTTGAACACGTCCGCCAGGCCCGGCGCCGCCACGCAGCCGATGCGCGCCAGCGTGCGTGCGCGCTTGATCGCGACGCGGCAGCGATGCACGCCCGCCGCGCCCGGCATATCCGACAGCGCCGTTTCCGCCGCCGCGAGTTCATCGCGCAGCGCGGCGCGCAAATCGAAGGCTTCTGCCTCTTGGCGCATTGGCAGGCTCATGCGCGTTTTTTCCACAAAGCGCAAAGCCGGGCTATTGGCCGATTTTTTTGAGCGTGCCGGAAAATGACAGCACCGGCGCGCCGCCTTGCGTCAGCAGGCCGCGAATGAAGACGAGCGAACGGGTCTGGCGCAGCACTTCGCCGGTCGCCTCCACCCAGGCGCCTTGCTTGCCGGCCGCGATGAATTCGCTGTTCATGGTCAGCGTCACGCTCGATCCGCCCGTCAGCGCGTGGTGGCCGATGCAGAACAGCGAAAAGTCGGCGAAACTCATCAGACAGCCGCCATGAATATGGCCGTGGCCGTTCAAATGATGGATTTGCGGCTCGAACGCGCAACGCACGCGCCCATCGGCCTCCACGCGGTAGCAGAGCGGGCCGATATAGGTTTCGAACGGGTCGCCGCCGTCGCCATACCAGGTGCGCCAGCCCTTGAACGGTCCCTCGGTCAGCTCGCGCGACGTGCCGTAAATCTCATTCCCACCGTCCGCCATATCGCCTCGCGCCTCAATCTTGTGCAGCGCGCTAGCTGGCATGCTAGGAATGGTCGCGCAAGGCGGGCAGGTGATGCGCGTTTTCTGGGTGGTTTTGGCGATACTGTGCCTGCTGGCGACGCCGGGGGCGCGCGCCCAGACGATTGCGTCGCCAGAGCAGTTCCGCGACGCGGTTGCGGCCCGCATCCAACAGCTCGATCCCTCGGCGCACATCACGGTGAGGGATTCCCTTTCGATCGGTGTTTCGGGAGCCACGGAATCCACCGTCAATCTCGTCAACGCCTACCGCGAATACTCAGCCTCGCCGGACAGCCTCAACGAGATCATCGATCGATTTGCGCGGGCTGTGACATCCAGCCTTGTAGATGCGCAAGATGTCCGGTCTCGCATCGTCGTTATCCTGCGCCCACGAGCAATACTGAACGACGCCGCTCAGGCCGCCGCCGATCTGGGGCCGGACGCCCATGCCATGACGCTGATTTGGAGGCCGTTTACCGGCGATCTCATCCAAGTCGTCGCCATCGACGGCGCAGAGACGCTCCGATATGCGACGCCAGACATGCTGAGCGACAATCATATTGGCCTGGATGAAGCTTGGTCCCTCGCAGAAGCGAATCTGCCCGCGCGTTTGGGTCAATTGTTGATCGTGCAATTGGGCAGGGGCCGGATCTACGTAGCGTCCGCGACCAGCGGTCTCGCACCGAGCGCGCTCACGCAAACCGCGAGGTGCGGGCCGGGGCAGCGAGACTTTATTGCGCTCGTCACAAGTCGCGACACTTTCATGTTCGCGTTAACCGGTCGGCGGCGTGACGAAGAACGTTTTCTGGAAGCCGCCAGCCGAATTGTTGAGAGCGGCGCTTCGGATTCGCGTACGGCCATTCGATGCAGCGGCGGCGTGTGGAGCGAGGCTCCATTGCCGCCGATCCAGCGCGAGAGATAGCAGAGGGACAAAAATGGACGTCGAAACACGCGACCAATTGATCGATGCCGTGCGCCGGTTCGTGACAGAGCGGCTGCGTCCGCTTGAGGCCAAGGTCGCCGAAGAGGATGCGATTCCGGATGAGGTCCTGAAGGAGATGCGCGAGCTCGGCCTCTTCGGGCTCTCCGTGCCGGAGGAATATGGCGGCCTGGGCCTCTCGATGGAGGACGAGGTCCGCGTCTGTTTCGAGCTCGGCCGCTGTTCGCCCGCCTTCCGCTCCGCCTTCGGCACCAATGTCGGCATCGGCAGCCAGGGCCTCATCATGTTCGGGACGGAGGCGCAGAAGCAAAAATATCTGCCCGGCATCGCCTCGGGCGAGATCGTCACCAGCTTCGCGCTCACCGAACCGGAAGCGGGTTCGGACAGCGCCAGCGTGCGCACGCAAGCCACGCCGACGGGCGATCATTACCTGCTCAAGGGCGGCAAGCGCTTCATCACGAACGCCAACCGCGCGCATCTTTTCACTGTGATGGCGCGCACCAATCCGGAGATCAAAGGCGGCGGCGGCGTCTCTGCGTTTCTTGTCGAGCGCAGCCTGCCTGGCGTCAGCGTCGGCAAGCCCGAAAAGAAGATGGGCCAGCAGGGCGCCCATATCTGCGACGTCAATTTCGACGACGTCAAAGTCTCCGCCGACAATCGCCTCGGCCGCGAAGGCGAGGGCTTCAAGATCGCCATGCAAGTGCTCGATCGCGGGCGCCTGCACATTTCCGCGATCTGCTGCGGCGTGGCCGAGCGCCTGATCGAAGACAGCGTCGCCTACGCCGGCGAGCGCAAGCAATTCGGCCAGCCGATCGGCTCGTTCCAGATGATCCAGGCGCAATTGGCCGACAGCCGCACCGAAGCCTACGCCGCGCGGTCCATGGTGCTCGACGCCGCCAAGCGGCGCGATGCGGGTGAAAACGTCACCATGGAAGCCGCCTGCGCCAAGCTCTTCGCCAGCGAAATGGTCGGCCGCGTCGCCGACCGCGCCGTGCAGATTTTCGGCGGCGCGGGTTATGTCGCCGATTACGGCATCGAGCGGCTCTATCGCGACGTGCGCATCTTCCGCATCTATGAAGGCGCCAGCGAAATCCAGCGCCTCGTCATCGCGCGCGAAATGATGAAGGGCGCGAAATAACGCTCAGCGTCCGTGCGGATGAAACCGGCCGCGGGAACGGCCGCCGACGGCGAAGAAATGATGACCGCCGCCGCTCGAATACGCGCTGTCTTCGCGCGAGCGCACCAGCGCGTCATGCGCTGTGGCCAGCTCCACGCTGCGCGGCGTCGCCGCTTCAATGGGGCTGGCGCCCAAATCCGTCAGCTGCTCCGCCAGCGCGCGCGATGACAGGCGATGTCCGCCCTCGACGGCGTCGCGAAACGTCGCGACCTCGACGCCGCCGCGCGGCAGCGCCGCCGCGAACGGCGCCGGCGTAAACAAATCCGCAGGCGCGGGCGCGCCGTGCGCCAAGGCAGCGCTCCAGGCCTCGCCCACGCCGCCCGGCGGCTCGGCTGCAAGCACGGCCGCGACCGCAGCCCCGATCCCATCGAGAAAGGGCGCGACCATGGCCGCGTTTTCCGGGCGCACCAGCGGCGTCATCCGCGCAAGCAGCGCCGCGCGCGCCTCGTCCCGGTCCCGGCGCGCGCGGGCAAGCGCTTGATCGGCGAACGCCAGCGCGGTCTGCGCGTCGCGCCGCGCCACCTTCGCCTCCGCGCCGCCGCGCCACAAAGGCGTGCGCGCCGCTTCGGGCGCAGCCGCCATCACGTCGCGAATCCATACCGCGTCGCGCGGATCGATGTCGGCATGATAGGCCCACGGTATCGTCGCTTGGATGGCGGCTTCCATCGCATCGGACGCGGCGGGCGCTTCCGGCGCGGCAGGGGCGCGCACCAGGCGTGCGGCGCTCTCGGCGATGTCCTGTTCGGGATTGCAGTGAAGCGCGCTTTGCATCGACGCGTTGTGCGCATCGCTCATGATCGGCGCGACGAGCGCATTGAACCGATCGCAATGCGCCTTCGTCGCCGCGACCAGCGCGTCGAAATCGGCGCCGAAGCGGCTCCGATCGCGCGCCGGCGCAGCGGCCAGGCTCGCCGCGATCCAGTGCAGACCCGCCAGCGCACGACGTTCTTCGGCGACCTCGGTCGCGCGCACGCGCGCATCCCAGATCGCCGCGTCGCGCAAACGCGCATCGGAGCCAACGCATTGCGTGGTCATCACGCCGAACAGGACGACGCAGAACAACACGCCCGAGAGGAGCAGACATCCGGCGCTGTCGCTGCGCGCGGCAGGCGCATCGTCAACCTCAGAGGACATCGGCGACCCCCAAAATCAAACCGTTCACGATGTCGGCAGGATGCGCGCGCGGCGCACGATGCGCCGTGACGCGCGTCGCGCCTTATACAAAGCGCGCCGCAAAACAAAAGGCGCAACGGACCCCATGCCCGTTGCGCCTTTTTGTTGGCGGCGATGATCGCGCGGCTTAGGCGACGATTTGCGCGGCTTGGTGCAGCACCGGCGCGGAGATGATGGCGACGAGGAGGGCGGCGGCGGCGAAGGAAAACAGCTTGGTCATTGGCTCGGCTTTCAAGAGAGGATTGCGGGACTTAGGCGACGATTTGCGCGGCTTGATGCAGCACCGGCGCGGAGATGATCGCGACCAGAAGGGCGGCGGCGGCGAAGGAGAAAATCTTGGTCATGGCTGGCTCCGTTTGGCTCTTTGATGCAGCGCGTCGCTGCGATGGATGCACCTTAGGAAGCGGCGGCCCGGGCGGCTGTGACGGGCGTCACGCGGCGGCTTAATGCGGGCTGAACGCGGCGCTAAGATGCGCGTCAGCCGCCAGCGGCCAAGACCATCGCCGCTTTGAGGGAGATGCCCATGAGAACCGTTTTCGCATCCGGATTTTTCAAGACGGGAATTTTCGCCTTCGCCGCCGCCCTGATCGGGCTCGCCGCCATGCCCGCCCAGGCCCAGCGCGGGCCGGACGATGACCGCGAGCGCACCGCAATCATCGGCTCGGGCGGCGCGCTGCGCTGCCCGCTGCAGACCGTCCAACGCACGATCTCCGATCGTTTGCCCAATGGTTGGTGGACCACGCCCATCCAATCGCGGCTCACCGGCACGCGCGTGCAGGTGATCGGCGGGCGCAACGCACTCGTCTGCCTCTATGGCGATAGCGGGCAGATTCAGACCTACGAGCCGCGCGGCCAGAGCTGCCAGGCGGTGAACGACGGCTTCCGCTGCCGGTCGGGCGGTTTTGGCCCAGGTCCTGGCCCCGGCGGTCCCGGAGGCCCCGGCGGTCCCGGAAGCCCTGGCGGTCCAGGAGGTCCGCGTCCGCCTGAAGCCGCCAGCTCGGGTGATTTCCGCGTGCGCCAGACCTGGTTCGCCGATTTCGACCGCGGCGCCGAGGTCTCCAACGTGGCGGCGGCCGATCTCTGGTTCCACGCCGTGAGCGCGCGCGAGCTTTATCTCGAACCCGTCCATGGCGCGCGCATCGCACTGGGCGACCGCTCGAACCGCGGCCGTGATGGCTGCGCCCGCGCGGCCTATTCGACCTCACGCATCGCGCTCGGAGCCGCGCCCGTCGGCTCCTATGTCTGCGTGCGCACCAATGAAGGGCGCATCAGCCAGTTCCGGGTGACGGCGCTGACGCCGCTCTCACCGCGCCTGCTGTCGCTCAGCTACACGACCTGGCGCTGAGCGCCGGCCTGGACATCGCCGCGCCGGCGCGCAACCGGTGCGGCGATGGCCACCGAAACGCTCGAAGCGCTTGTGGAGGAAATCCGCGCCTGCCGGGTCTGCGCCGGCGCATTGCCGCACGAGCCGCGCCCCGTGCTGCGCGTGCATCCCGCAGCGCGCGTTCTGATCGTCGGCCAGGCGCCGGGGCGGCGCGTCCATGAAAGCGGCCTGCCGTTCACGGATCCCAGCGGCGATCGCCTGCGCGCCTGGATGGGCGTCAGCTACGACGAATTCTACGATCAGCGTTTCATCGCCGTGGCGGCCATGGGTTTTTGCTATCCCGGCACGGTCGATGGGGCCGATCTGCCGCCGCGCCGCGAATGCGCGCCGCTATGGCGGCCGCGCCTTCTGCCCCTACTGAAAAATGTGCAGCTGACGCTGCTCGTCGGCGGCTACGCGCACCGCTATCATCTCGGCGGGCAGGCGGGGCGAACGCTCCATGACACGGTGCGCAATTGGCGCGCCTATGGGGAAGGCGTCTTGCCGCTGCCGCATCCCTCGTGGCGGAACAGTGCATGGCTGAAACGCAATCCCTGGTTCGAAGCGGATTTGGTCCCGGAGCTTCAGCGGCGCGTCTCTTCGCTGCGTTCCTCCTCATCCTGATCGCCGCCTGCGCGCCGACGGTGCAGCACGCTGCGCGCTCGCCGCTCGATTTCGCCGGTCCGCATTTCGATGTCGCGGCCAGCAAATTCTATTCGTTCGACGGAACCCCGCTTGGCCTCACCGCCTGGCTGCCAGAGGGCGAGCCGCGCGCGGTGATCATCGGCCTGCACGGCATGAACGATTATGCGCGCACATTCGAAGAGGCGGGCCCGTGGTTCGCGGCGCGCGGCGTTGCGACCTACGCCTATGACGCGCGCGGGCAGGGCCGCTCGCCCAATCGCGGCATCTGGGGCGGCGAACGCCTGATGACGGAAGATGTGCGCACCGCCGTGCGCACAGCGCGCGCGCTCTATCCGCATGCGACCATCGCCGTGGTCGGCGAAAGCATGGGCGCGGCCTCTGCGATCGCGGCCTTCGGCTCGGACGATCCCCCGCCCGCCGATCGGCTCATCCTGGTCGCGCCCGCCGTCTGGGGCTGGTCGACGCTGCCGGATGCGTACGCCTTCACGCTCTGGACCAGCGCGCATCTGATGCCCGGCCGCCCCGTCACGCCGCCCCGCGTCGTCACGCGCCACATCACGCCGTCTGACAATATCGAGATGCTGCGCCGCATCGGGCGCGATCCGAACATGCTGTTTCAAACGCGCATCGACGCCGTCTACGGCCTCGTCAATCTGATGCAGCGCGCGTGTGATCGCTCGGCCAATGTGCGCGGGCCCACGCTCTTCATGTACGGCGCGCATGACATGGTGATCCCGCGCGCGTCCGCGCTCGCCGCCGCGCGCCGTCTGCCATCGACGGCGCGCACCGCGCTCTACGCCAACGGCTATCACATGATGCTGCGCGATCTTGAGGCCGAGGTGGTGTTCGCCGACATCCTTGCTTTCCTGCAGGACCCGAACGCGCCCTTGCCCTCAGGCGCGCCGCCGCTCGTTCCGCCGGCCCAAACCCTCGCAAATCGTTAAGACCCCTCGTGTAAGCTCAAAGCGAAGGTTGTTTCGGGATCGATCCGCCATGGCGTCGCCGCTCGCGAATTTGCTGGACAAGCGCAAGCTTGCCGAGACGCGCGCCCGCTTCAAGGCGTGGTGGGACGGCGCCGAATTCGATCCGGCGAGCGTCGAAGCCGCCAATGAAAGCGGCGAGCCAGAGATGGCCAGCGAGGCCGATCTCTTCAACGAGCCCGAACGCGATCTGCCGCCGCGCTTGGCCGCGCTGACGCGGCTTTGGGGGGCGGGCCGCATCCTGCCGGGCGATGACACGGCCGACGCCTTGGCGCCCGCGCAGCTCGGCGCGCCCGAAGACGGCCGCATCGCCATTCTCGGCCCCGGCCTCGCCGGCCCCGTGCAGGCGTTCGCCGGCGCGCATCCCGGCCCGATCGACGCGCACGAATGGCGCGATGAAACCTACGAATTGCTCGGCTTCTTCACCCGCCGCGCCAAGCTCGGCGAGCGCGTGACGACTGCGCGCATCGATCTCGAAACGCTCACGTTCGAGCCGGAAAAGTTCGACGGCGTGTGGAGCCTCGACGAGTTCTCTTTTGTCGATGAGCCGACGCGGCTTGCGCATCAGATCGCCAAGGCGCTGAAGCCGGATCGCTGCGTGCTGGTCGAGTGCTATGCCGGCTTGCCGTCTTCGGACATCGCGCCGGCCTTCGCCTCGGCCTTCGCCGAGCCGCATATCCGCGCGGCGGGCGACATCGCGCATTTCCTGATGGAGAGCGGCCTCAAGATCGAGGCGCAGGACGATCTCACGGAAGAGCATATCGCCAGCGTGCGCGAAGCCTTCCGCGGCCTTGAATCGGGTCTGCGCGAAGGCGGCGGCCTCGACGTCGCGGCCGCGCGTGAACTGGCCTGGGAAGCGGAAGCTTGGCGCGCGCGCCTCAAACTGCTGGCCGCCGGCCGCCTCGAACGCCGCCGCATCGTGGCCCGCCGCCCCGCCGGCTGAGTGCTTATTCCTCGACGTCGACCCGTCCGCGCTTCAATCCCAGCGACACAATCCGCTCCAGCAGATCGGGATAGCTGATGCCCGCATGCAGCGCGGCCTGCGCGAATTCTTCCGTCGAAGCGATTTCCGGATTGGGATTGGCTTCGATGAAATAGGGCGTGCCGTCATGGGCGAGGCGGAAATCGATCCTCGCATAGCCGTCGAGCTCCAGCGTCTGGCAGATGCGCTTCACCAGCGAGCGCAGCTTGGCCTCCACTGCGGGTGAAAGATTGTCCGCCGGCCCCTGCAGCACGCCGCGGCGTTCCTGATAGATCGGATTGTGCTTGGCCTGTTCGGTCGCGATCGGGCGCTGGCCGTTGGCGAGCCGGCCGAATTCGATCTCCCATGTCGGCAGCACTTGCAGCCGGTCATTGCCGATCACGCCGACATAGATTTCCCGCCCGTCGATATATTGCTCCGCGATCGCCGGCGTGCCGACGCGTTCGTGAATGAACGCCACGCGCTCGGCCAGCTTCTCATCGGTCTCGACCACGGAGGCTTGCGAGATGCCCAGCGAAGCATCTTCGTTCACGCTCTTCACGATCAGCGGAAATTCGAGTTCTTTCGGTCGACGCACTTTGCGACCGATCGGAAACACCGCGAACGCCGGCGCCGGCACGCGATGATATTTCACGAGCTTTTTTGAAAGGTCCTTGCCGCGCGCCAGCATCATGCCGCGCGGATTGCAGCCCGTGTACGGCACGCGCATCAGCTCAAGCAGGCTCACCACGTTCTGCGCGTAGAGCGTCTCGCCCAGAAACTCTTCGAGCAGATTGAAGACGATATCCGGCTTCCAGCTTTCGATCGTGTCGCGGATCGGGCTCAGCTCTTCCAAGGCGCCGATGGCGCGCACATCATGGCCCGCCGTGCGCAGCGTCGACATGACGTCATATTCGGTCTTCCAGACGAAGGCTTCCTTTTCGCTGACGCCTTCGAGCGAGTCCGGAGGGATCAGCTCCGGATGCATCAACACCAGCACACGAAGAGGTTTCATACAGCGAACCATTGGCGGCGGCCTGTCCCGTAATGGGTCAGGACGGCTTTCGAGACCGCGAGCGTCGCCAGTGCCTGCCGCATCTGGCGCGCGGACCCCGCCGCGCGCAATTTCAGCACGCGGCAGCGGTCAATCATATCGTCAAACGCGGCTTCGCGCGCGACCTCATACGCATCGCCGGCGAGTCGACGCAGCTCCACGCGATTGCGCTTGATGAAAGAGGCCGCGAGCGGCGCCTTCGCATCTGCGGGATCGTCGGAGAAAATGCGCTTCAGATCGCGGTCGAAAATGGTCGGCGCATCGATCGCGTAATGTTCGAGCTTGCGCCGGTAATGTTCGCCCAAGGTTTTCGTCAGCGTGGACAGCGGATCCACCGAGGTGCGTTTCGTCAGCGCTGGCTTCTGCCCAGCGATCTCGGCCATCAATTCATCGACATAGTCGAGCTTTTCGAGCGCCGGCCACGCTTCATAGCGTTTGCGCCACGCCGCGCGCGGCGTCAGCCACACGGCGAACGTCTCTGCGAAATCTTCGTCCGGGTGCGATTGCGCGTACCAGCGCCGCAAATGCTGCACGTAATTCCTGCTCGCGGGATTGGGCCGGTAATGCTCGGGATAGGGCAGCGAAGAGAGCCCGAACAAAGTCTGCCAGCGCTTGCGCCGGTGCAGCGCATAAGCGTGCTGCACCACGTGCCCCGCCTCGTGGCGCAGGAAGCGCATGCAATCGCGCCGCGCGCCGCCTTCGACCTCGTGCATCATCTTGCGTTCGAGCCGCATCAGCCGCGGATGCGCGAGATAGAACGGCACGGAAATGCCCGGCGTATCGCTCGGGCTGAACCATTCGTCGGAGAGCCACGCATGCGGACGCGCCAGGATGCCGCGCGCAGCCAGCTCATCATTGAGCGCCTCTACGCAGTCTTCGATCCAGGTGCCGCGCAGGCTCAAACCCAGATCCTTGAGGCGCACCTTCAGGAGATCGCGCTCGCTCAGCTTGGTCCAAGCGGGCTCGGCCCGGCGCGACGGTCTTTTCGAGGCGGGCGAAGCACTCATGCGTGTTTGCTCCCATGACTTTTGCGTCGCTGCAACGGCCCTTGGCGGCCCTTCGATCCGCGCCCGTGAACAAGGGCCGCGCTGCAAGCTTGGTCGCTCTCCCGGAATGATATCGCGGCGCATTTCCATGGGGATAAGCAAGCTGCGCCGCGGGGCCGCGGCCATGCCAGGCGCCTAGCGCGGCGGCAGGGCGCCTGGATTAGGCGCCGGCGCCTTCAGCCAGCGGCGCGCCGGTCAGCGCCGCGCGAATGAAGCCGTCGGTTTCGTCGGGCTTTTCCAGCATGATCTGGTGGCCGCAGCCGCGCAGCACGGTGAAGGACGCGTTGGGCAGCGCTTGCGCCATCGCTTCGCCGCCCGCGGGCGGGGTGAGCTGATCCTCATCGCCCGCCACGATCCGGATCGGTAGCGCCAGGCGCTGCAGCGCCGCGACATCGAGCGCCGCCGCCCCGCGCATCAAAGATTGCATCATAAACAGCGAGTTGCGCTTGGTTTCGTTCTGCTCGAAGGCGATCAGCGCGGGATCGGCCGCCGCCGCCCAGGCGGTCTTGGCGAACCCCGCGCTCAGCATCGGGCGCATCAGGATCAGCAGCGGCAGCGGCCAGCTCGCCAGCGGTCCCGCCCGGCCGGCGAACACCGGCGGCGGCGCGCCCAGCAGCAGCGCGCTCTCGACATCGCCCGGCGCCAGCCGGAGCAGCGCCGCCAGCGTCAGCCGCGTGCCGTAGGAATGGCCAATCAGAATGTTGCGCTGGCCCCGATGGGCGGCGAACAGCGCCAGATAATCCTCGACCAAACCGGCGCCGTCATAAGCCTCGCGCCGGCGCGGTTGCGGGCTCTGCCCATGGCCCATGCCGTCCCACGCCACCAGCCGGCAGCCCGATTCCGCGAATGCGACCCATTGCGCGCGCCATTGGTTCTTCGAACCGCCCGCGCCATGGCAAAAGAACAGCGTCACCCCATTCGCTTGCGCCGGTTCGTGGACTGCCACGCTCAACCGCCGTCCCGGGCGCACCTCGGTGAGCGGGGCGGTCACAACAAGGGCGTTCGGGATGGTGCGCGGCATGGCGCTATTGTGCGGTCGGAACCGCGCGCCCGCCAGTCCGTGTGCGATCGCCGGGGCGAGGTTGCGCGCGGCGGCGCCGGTCTATATTGCTCCGCGCCTCACGGCCTTTGGCCGGGCGCGTAGCTCAGCGGGAGAGCACCTCGTTCACACCGAGGGGGTCACAGGTTCAATCCCTGTCGCGCCCACCATCCTTCGCCGCGCGCCGTAAGATTGTGTCATGCGGCGCGATGAACCTGCAGCGCGGCCATGCGCTTTTGCCTCATTGCGCGCAGCGCGCGGGCGAACCATTTGAGCGCCCTCAAGCGCGCCCGATCGGCGGCGCGTATTCTCTGTCGGAAGGCCTAGGCCGGAATTCACCTTATTGAGGCGAAACCAAGCCTCTACGCCGCGACTTGGCCACACCGCCGCCGTTTCACGGCAGGAATATGCCGCGCATAGGGACGATTGATTGGCAGAAGCCGGCGCGGCGGCAGTTCCGCGAAAGCTGGTCCCGCGCTGCTGAGCCCTGCGTGCGGATCGCATCAAACGCTTGGAGAGAAAGGCGTGATGGATCACGATTTCTGCAACGTCGATGGCGCCCGCCGTCTGAAGCAAAAGATCGAAGAATACTGGCGCGACAAGGGCTACGACGTCGATGTGAAGCTGGTCGAAGCCCCGTTCGTGGCGGCCATGCGCTCGGCGCGCACGGATGTGCGCAGCGACATGGTCAATGGCTTCCCCGCGCGCAAAAAAGAAAACGCCTAGCTCGCGAGCAGGCTGCGCGCGGTGCGCGGCAGTTCATCGTAGCGCGCGATGAGCGCGTCCGCGCCAAGGCGTTCGGGCGCGTCGTCGGCGTAACCGAAGCGCACTACGATCACGGGCGCGCCTGCGCCGCGCGCGGAGGCGACATCGGCGGCTGAATCGCCCACCATCAGCGAGCGCCTGAGCGCGCCACCGGCGCGCGCCACGGCGGCCCGATAATGATCGGGGTGCGGCTTGCGGTCCTGCACCGCATCGGCGCCGACTATCGCCGAGAACCGCGGCGCGAGGTCGAGCGCCTCCAGCAGCTGGACCGAAAGGTCCGTCCTCTTATTGGTGCACACCGCCAGCTTGGCGCCGGCCTCCGCCAATTGCGTCAGCGCGTCGGCGACGCCCGGATATGGTTTGCTCTGGCCCGCGATGTCGGCGCGGTAGAATTCAATGAAGGCGGCCGTCAGCTGATCGATCCGGTCGCCGGAAAAGCGCGCGCCGGCCAGCGCCGCGCCCCGCTCGATCAGCGCCCGCGCGCCCTGGCCGACGAGTTTCTTCACCTGCGGCAGGGGCGGGTGCGGCAAGCCCTCCAGATCCAGCGTTTCGTTCAGCGCCCGCAACAGGTCGGGCGCGGTGTCGACCAGCGTGCCGTCGAGGTCAAACACGATAGTGGCGTCCGCGAGGGAAGGCATCGGCGGCTCCTTGGCTTGCGGGCTCGGTCGCGCCGGGCGCGCGCCTGAGCTAAAAGCAAGGCCGGATTCGGACAAGCGAGGACCGATGAGCGACGCTGAGGCGCGCGAGCCCAAACTGCGCAACGACCGCGCCGCCGTCATCCTGGCGGCCGGCCAGGGCACGCGGATGAAATCCGCTCTGCCAAAACCACTCCACGCCGTGGGCGGGCGCGCCATGCTGGATTGGACCTTGGCGAGCGCGGCGGAGCTGGGCTGCGGCAGGGTCGTGCTGGTGGTCGGCGCGCAGAACGGGGCCGCGCTCAAGGCCCATGTCGGCGCCGGCGCGGGGATCGATTTCGCGCTGCAGGACCCGCCCGAAGGCACCGGCCATGCGGTCCGCGCCGCCGAAGCCGCGCTGGCGGATTTTGCGGGCGATGTCGCCGTGCTCTACGCCGACACGCCGCTCATTCGTCCCGAGACGATCGCCCGGCTGTTCGAAGCGCGCGCGCAAAAGGGCGGCCTGGTCGTGCTCGGCTTCGAAGCCGCCGATCCCACCGGCTACGGCCGGCTGGTGCAGGCCCCTGACGGCACGCTCGCGCGCATCGTGGAGGAACGTGACGCCAGCGCCGAAGAACGCGCCATCAGGATTTGCAATTCGGGCGTGCTCGTCGCCGACAAGGCCATGCTGTTCCAATTGCTCTCCATGGTGCGCAAGGAGAACGCCAAGCAGGAATACTACCTCACCGACGTGATCGGTCTGGCGCGCTCATCGGGCTTTACGGCCCATGTCGTGCTCGGCGATGAGGCCGAAGTGCTCGGCGTCAATTCGCGCGTCGATCTGGCGGAGGCGGAGGCCGCGTTCCAGGCGCGCGCGCGGCTGGCGATGATGGAGGCGGGCGTTACGTTGATCGATCCCGCCACTGTCTATTTCTCATATGACACGCAGGTCGCGCCCGACGTGGTGATCGAACCCAACGTCGTGTTCGGCCGCGGCGTCAGCGTGGCGGGCGGCACGCGCATCAACGCGTTCTCCCATTTCGTCGAAGCCAAGATCGGGCCCGACAATTCGATCGGCCCGTTCGCGCGCTTCCGCCCCGGCGCCGAACTCGGCGCGCATGTGCATATCGGCAATTTCGTCGAGGTGAAGAATTCCAAGCTGGGCGATGGCGTGAAGGCCAATCACCTCGCTTATCTCGGCGATGGTGATGTCGGCGCGCGGGCCAATCTCGGCGCCGGCACGATCTTCTGCAATTACGACGGCTTCTTCAAATATCGCACGACAGTAGGAGAGGACGCCTTCATCGGCTCGGATTCCGCGTTGGTCGCGCCCGTCACCATCGGCGCGCGCGCCTATACGGCGGCCGGCAGCGTCATCACAAGGGATGTCGCGCCCGGCGCGCTCGCCATCGGGCGCGGCAGGCAAGAGGAAAAGCCCGGCTGGGCCGATGAATTCCGCGCCGTGCAAAGCGCCAGGAAAGCCGCCGAAAAGGACAAGCCGTGAGCGCCGATCTCGCCAAGATCAATGCCGCCGCCGCCGCGCTCGATTATGTCCGCGACGGCATGACGTTGGGCCTCGGCACCGGCTCCACCGCGGCCCATTTCATCCGTCTGCTGGGCGAGCGCGTGCGCCAGGGGCTGCGCATATCTGGCGTGCCGACCTCGGAAGCCACCAAGGCGCTGGCGGAATCCGCCAAAGTCCCGCTGGTCGAGATCGACAAAGTCGCGAAGATCGATCTGGCGGTCGATGGCGCCGATGAGATCGATCCTGAGCTGCGCCTCATCAAGGGCGGCGGCGGGGCGCTGCTGCGCGAGAAGATCGTAGCCGCCGCCAGCGCGCATTTCATCGTCATCGCCGATGAATCGAAAGACGTCGACACGCTCGGCGCTTTCCCTTTGCCGATCGAGGTGACGCCGTTCGGCTTCACGCTCGCCGCGCAGCGCATCTTCGAAACGCTGCGCGCGTGCGGCTGCACGGGCCATGAGGTGCAATTGCGCGAAGGCGGTTCCGGCGCGCCGCTCGTCACCGATGGCGGCAATTACATTCTCGACGCCAAGGCCAAGCGCATCCCCGATCCCGAGGAATTGGGCGATGCGCTCAAGCGCATTCCCGGCATCGTCGAACATGGCCTCTTCATTGGCCTCACCCACACCGCCATCATCGGCAAGGCGCGCGGCGTCGAGGTGCGCGAACTGGTTTAGAGTGGGCGCAGCGATTGCGGGCAATCGCGCCCGAGTGCTTGGCACAGGCCCTGCTGGAACCGGCCCAAGGTCGCGGGCAGCGCGGGCATGAGGCCTTCCAGCACCATCTGCTCCATGCGCTGGCCGAACATGTCGCCATGATCGGCGAAAGCGCGGCCCGCATCGCTGTCGCCGAACGCGGCCCAGGCCTGCATCTCCGCCGGCGTCATGCCGCGGACCATGCTGGAGAGGATGCTGGCGTTGGCGTCGCCGCCATTGGCTTGCGCGCGGATCGCGCCGTCGACGCCGCGCCGCAGCACCGAGAGGCCCTCCGGCGAGCCCAGAAACGCATCGAGCGCAACGAGATCGGCTTCCGTGAATTGCGTGTCGAGTTCGCTCGCCATGCGCTCGATGAGTGCGGGCGTCACCCGGTCGATTTCTTCCAGCAGGATCGTCGGCAAGGTTGCGATCTGGCCGTCGATGGCGCGCCGCTGCGCCGGCGTCAGGCCGCTCAAATCCGGGGACAATTGCGCGCGCAATTCCGGCAGGCGCTGGGTGAACGCCACATCGATCGCCGTGCGGATCACGCCGCTATCGACCAGCACCGTGCGCGCAATGCCGCGCGCGGCCTCATGTCCTTCCGGCGTCGGCGCGGACAGCGCCTCCGGCGGCGCTGGCGCTGCGACGACGGGCGGCGGCGCAGCCGCGCCTTTGACGCCCTCGGCCTCAGCCCCTGCGCCGCACAGCAGCAGCGCCGCGATCATCACAACTCGCTTCATCCCATCCTCCGCGCGCCAGCTCTCCTTGCACCCTTCGCCTAGGCTAGCGGTTTACGCTTCGCGTGACACGCGAATACCGAGCGCCCGAACTCGCGCCGTAGGCGCAAAACGGCATCCGCTTATGCCTGGACGGGCGTGGGTGAAGCGCGCGCGCAACTGCGCGCCGCATTCGAGCACGCCGCGAAGGGTTTCGCGCCGGCTCGCCTTGCAGGCGCTCGCCCGCCGGGCGCACAACCATTTCGCGTCAGATATGAGCGTCACGTCACCTGTGGCAGCAGGGGCGGGGAGGGGCGAGGGTGAGGATCGAAGGTTCGCTGGCGGCGCTCGCCATTGGGCTGGGCTTTGCGCAGGCGCCTGCGTTCGCGCAGGGCCCCGAAGGCGAGCCGATCGCTGTGCGCGACCGTTCGGAGGATGGCTATCAGCCGCTCGGCATGAATCTGGGCGGGTTCTGGCTGTTTCCCTCGCTCGCGCTCGCGGCCAATTACAACGACAACATTTTCGCGGCCTCCGCCAATGAGCAGAGCGATCTCGCGATCGAAGCCGTCCCGACGATCGCCATTCGCTCGCATTGGGGGACGCATGCGCTGAATTTCTCGCTGGCCGCGCCATCCTATTCCTATTCGGATTTCTCCAACCAGAACTACAACGACCTCCTTTTCAACGTGGATGGTCGCGTCGATATCCGGCGCAATCTCACCTTCACCGCGTCGGCCGAGTTCGCTAATTTGAACGAGCCGCTGACCGGCAATGTGCTCAACATCGATTTCGCCGGGCCGATCCAATATGAGCGCCGCCGCTTCAATGTCGGCCTCGCCAAGACCTTCAGCAGGTTGACGATCTCGTCGAACGCAACGCTGAACAAGTTCGATTATGAGGACGCGCTGCTGGTCAACAACACCGTGTTCGATGAGGACGATCGCGATCTCGATGAGACCTTCGCCACCCTCCGTGCGGATTACGCGATCAGCCCGGACACAGCGCTGTTCGTCTCCGTGACAGGCAATCGGCGCGATCACCGCGTTAATCCGCCCTACGCGCCTATCAACCGCGATTCCGAAGGCGCGGAATTTCTCGTCGGCGCCAAATTCGAATTGAACCGGTTGGCGCGTGGCGAGATCGGCGTGGGCTATCTCACGCAGCAATTCGATCAGCCGGGCGTGGAGGATACGTCCGGTCTCGCCGGCCGCGCGTCGCTGCAATGGTTCCCAGATGAATTGGTCACGCTGACCTTCGGCCTTTCACGCCAAATCATCGATGCGCGCGACGCCGACGCCACCGGCGTCGTCTCCGACAGCGCCGACGCCCACATCGATTATGAATTGCGGCGCAACATCATCCTGGGAATCGGCGCCAGCTATGCGCGCGACGAATACACCGCCATCGACCGCGACGATGAGCGTTGGAGCGCGATGGCCTCGATCGACTATCAGCTGAACCGCGCCGTCGCGCTGTTCACGCAATACGGCCATTACGGTCTCACCTCCGACGGCCTGCAATCCGGCCGCGAATACGATTTCAACGTCACCTCGATCGGCATCCGCCTGCAGCGCTGAACGCGTAAGCTACCCGAAGCTCGCGAAGCGAGCGAAGGGTGGTGGCTGGGGTGCTAGGATTCGAACCTAGGAATGGCGGTACCAAAAACCGCTGCCTTACCGCTTGGCGACACCCCAAAGCGCGGTCGCGCCGAAGCGCGAGGCGCCGTCCATAGAGCGCGGCGCGCGCCCGGGCAAGTCTCGACCGGCGCCGCCGCCTCGGCTAGCCAAGGGGCTAGGTGGAAGGGGGTGCGCATGCGCTGGAAAGCCTGGGCCGCAGCGATCGTCGCGCTGCTGGCGGCGCTGCCCGCCTGGGCCGAGTGCCAACTCGCCAAGACCGGCGAAACCAGCATCGAATGGCGCCTCAACCGGCCGCTGGCGGCGGTGCGCCTTAACGGCGTGGAGATGCGGGCCATCATCGATACGGGCGCCTCAGTCTCCTGGGTGTTTCAGGATGCCGCGAACCGGCTCCATCTGCGCCTCGCGCCATTCGAAGGCGTGCGCGTCATGGGCATCGGCGGCGCCGTGCCTGTCCTGTCCGCCCGCGTCACCGAATTGTCGATGGGGCTCTTCACGGTACGCAATTGGGCGGCGCCAGTGATCCGCTTCGATTGGCCGGGCGAGGAAGACATCGCGATGGTGCTGGGTCAGGACGTGCTGTCCGACCGCGACATCGAGCTCAATTTCGGCGCGGGCCTCATCGCGTTCTACCGGCCCCAGGGCGATTGCCGCGGGCGGTCGCTGGCCTATTGGAACAGCGCGGCCCAGAGCGTCGACATGCTGCCGCGCAGCGATGAAGAGAATTCTCTGCGCGTGGCTGTGACGATCAACGGCCAGGAGGTCCGCGCCCTGATCGACAGCGGCGCGCCGACATCGCTCATCACGCGCGCCGCCGCTGCGCGTGTCGGCGTCGTCCCCGACGCCTCGGCCCCGGCACGGACCACTGGCGGCATCGGCCGCGACAGCTACCAGACCTGGCTCGGCGCGTTCGACACGTTCGCGCTTGGCGGAGAGACCATCCGCAACGCCCAGCTCCGGATCGCCGATATGGAAATGCCGATCGCCTCGCCGGTCTATGCCGTCGAGATGATCCTGGGCGCCGATTTCCTCCGCGCGCACCGCCTGCTGGCCGCCTATTCCCAGCGGAAGCTCTATTTCACCTATGAGGGCGGGGCGGTTTTCCAGGTCGTGCGGCCGATTGACGAGGGCGAGGGGCCGCAATGAGGACCCGATTGCGCCGTCCGGGGGGCGCCGCTATAAGCGCGCCTCCGTCGGAGCATAGCTCAGCCTGGTAGAGCACCACGTTCGGGACGTGGGGGTCGTTGGTTCGAATCCAGCTGCTCCGACCATGGGCGCTTGCGCAGCCCATTCCACGCCCTAGCATCAGCCGCCTTATCGCGCGCCGGGAGCGTTGGTTTCGTGAAGCAATTCTTCATCACATTCGCCGGCGTGCTGGCGGGGCTCGTGCTGTTTTTCGTGGTCGCGCCGATCGTGCTGATCACGCTTCTGGTCGGCGCGGTGAGCCGGCCCGCGCCCAACCCGTCGCAGATGGTGCTCTCGATCGATCTGCGCGAGGAGCTGCCCGATCAGCGGCCGACCAATCCGTTCGCCGCGCTCGGCGGCGGCGCGGCCTTTCTCGACGTGCTGACCAAGATCGACGCCGCGCGCAGCGACAACGCCGTCAAAGGCATCTTCATCCGCGCCAACACCGATGGCATGCCCGCCGCTCAAGCCGAGGAGCTGCGCACCGCGCTGCGCGCCTTCAAGGCGTCGGGCAAATTCGTCGTCGCGCATATTCAGTCCGATGGCGTGCGCCTGTCGCTCGCGGGCTATATGGCGGTCGCCTCTGCGGATGAACTCTGGCTGCAGGACGCCAGCGATTTCCAGGCCATGGGCCTCACCTCGGCGAACACCTTCCTGGGCGACACGCTCCGCCGCTTCCATGTCGAGGCGCAGTTCGAGCAGCGCGAAGAGTTTAAGAACGCGCCCAACGAGATCACGCAGACCGGCTTCACGCCTGCCCATCGCCTCGCCACGCAAACCCTCATGCAGGGGCTTTACGATGTGATGACCGCCGCCATCGCCGAAGATCGCGGCCTGCAGGCGCCCCAGCTGGTCGCCGCGATCGAAGCCACGCCGATGACGGCCGATCAGGCCAAGACGCGCAAGCTCGTCGATCGCCTCGGGCGCCCGGAAGACGCTGAGGCCGCCGCGCTGGCGCGCGCCGATCATGATGCCGAATTGGTCGATATCGAACGCTATCGCCCGCGCGCGCACTTCGGCGCGCCGGTGATCGCGGTGGTGACGGGCGAGGGCGCGATCGTCTCCGGCCCCAATCAGGCATCGCCCTTCGGCGGCGAGGCCAGCATGAACAGCGACGCCATCGCCCGCGCGCTGCTCGACGCCTCGGAAGATTCCAGCGTCAAGGCGATCGTGTTCCGGGTTTCGAGCGGCGGCGGCTCGGTCGTGGCCTCCGATCAGATTTTAAACGCGCTGCGCATCGCCAAATCGCGCGGCAAGAAGGTCGTGGTCTCGATGGGCGAAATGGCGGCCTCCGGCGGTTATTACATCGCGGCCGACGCCGATGAGATCGTGGCCTCCGCCACCACCATCACCGGCTCCATCGGCGTGTTCGGCGGCAAGATCGTGCTCGGCCCCGCGCTCGAACATTACGCCAGCGTGCACAGCGAAACCGTGTCGCTCGGTTCGCCTTTGGTCACCATGTTCTCCGCCGATGCGCCGTTCACGCCGCAGCAGCGTCAGACCTTCGCGAGCTTAATCGATCGCACCTATGGCCAATTCCTCGCGCTCGTCGCCGAAGGCCGCCATCTGACCGTCGCGCAGACGCGCGAGGTTGCGCGCGGCCGCGTGTGGACCGGCAAGCAGGCGCTCGAGCGCCGCCTCGTCGATCGCATCGGCGGCTTCGATGTCGCGCTGCAGCGCGCCCGCGTCCTCGCCGGCTTGCAGCCCGATGCGGCCGTGCAATTGCGGTTCTATCCCGCGCAGCAGACCCCCGCGCAGGCGCTCGAAGCCTTGCTCGGCGCCTCCTCGGACAATGCCGAAGCCATGGCCGCGCTGCGCGTGCTCGCCGCCGATCCGCACATCGCCGCCGCCATCGAAGCGATGCGCCAGGACCGCGCCGCCGTGCGCGCCGAAGCCGATGGCCTGCGCGTGCGCTGAGCGAATTCGTACCGCCGGCTTCCAGCCGGCAGGCTGCGATTGGGTTTGCGCTGGAGTCAGCGAAGGCTTTTCTGCCGGCTGGAAGCCGGCGGTACGTGTCACCGCGGCGTGAAGCTGATCCAGATCTGCGCGGCCTGTGCGATCAGCGCGCCCTCGGCATCGTAGAGCGCCACGCCCGCATGATGCTTGCGGCCCTCCGCTTCGCCCGCCCACGAAACGACCACGCAGGTTTCGCCCGCGCGCGGCGCGCGCAGCACCTGGCCGCGCATCGTGCCAAGCAGCCCCACGCGCACGCCCAGCTTCAATTGCCAGCTCATTGAGCCCGGGCAATCGAGCGCGCCCCAGGTGATCTCATCCGGCATCGCGCCGCTGGCATCGGCGAAATTCGCATGCGGAACCCAGAGCCCGGCGGCGACGCCAGGCGCCGCGCCCTCGATCTGGCCGACATGCACGCCCAGCCCTTCGCCCTGCGCGCGCTCGATGCAGCACGAGAAGCAGCCGCGATGGAGCGAGGCCTGTGCGAACGGCGAAGCCGCCGCCGCGCGCCGCGCCGCGTCCACGCCCGGCGAGGGCGGCGGCGTTTCGAACGGCGCCTCGTCGGCGTCGACATGCGCGAGCAGCGCGCCGTCGGCGCTCAGAAGATCGAAGCCGCCGTCGCGCGCTTCGAGCCGCGCCAGCGCATCCACCGGCACGCCAGCGCGCAGCATCACACGTCCGCGCCCGCCCATCCGGTGCGCCAGCAGGCCGCAAATATAGCCGCCATTGGCAGTGGTCGGCGGGCCCCGGAACTGGCGCGGAACGACAATCTCCACGCTCAGCCCTTCATCTCGATTTCGTACTTGGCCAAATCCGCGCGCAAGGTTTCGTAAAGCCGCGATACGAAGCTCTCGGCGTCCTCATCGACGAAATCGTCGAAATAGCCGTCCACATTGCTCTCGAACACGTACTCGCCGCCTTCGCAGAAAATGTAGCCGAGCTCTTCATCGCTTTCGCGATGCACGATGGCGATGGCGATCGCATCGTCGTCGTCCTCATCGCCTTCCGGCAGCGCGAACATCAGCCGGCGGCTCTGGATGCGCGCCTGCAGCAGCGGCGCCAAAGCCTGCAGCGCGGCCAGATCGTCGTAAGTGGGGCCATCTTCGCTCAGCGCCTGCTCCAGGCGCTTTTTCGCAGCATCCACCTCGTCGTCGAATCCCATCGTCGGCGTCCCCGATTTTTCTGTTTTTGAAGGCCGGCGCGTCACGCGGCTTCGGCGAGGCTTTGAAACACGGCCCAGCCGCCCGTCCGCCCGAGCGCTTCATCGCTGGCGCGTTCGGGATGGGGCATCATGCCCATCACATTGCCGCGCTCATTGATGACGCCCGCGATATCGCGCAGCGCGCCGTTCGGATTGTCCTGATAGCGAAACACCACCCGGCCTTCGCCTTCGATCTCGTCGAGCGTCTTTTCATCCGCGTAGAAGCGGCCATCGCCATGCGCGACCGGGATCACCGTTTCGCGCGCTTCGCGATAGGCGCGGGTGAAACGTGTATTGCCGTTGACGATCGCCAGCGGAACCTCGCGGCACACGAAGCGCAGCTTCTCGTTCTTGAGCAGCGCGCCGGGCAGAAGCCCGCATTCGGTCAACACCTGAAAGCCGTTGCAGATGCCCAGCACCAGCCCGCCGCGCGCGGCATGCGCCGCGACCGCGCGCATGATCGGGCTCTTGGCCGACATCGCGCCCGAGCGCAGATAATCCCCGAACGAAAACCCGCCCGGCAGCACCGCCAGATCGAGCCCGTCCGGCAGATCCTGATCCTTGTGCCACACCATGGCGGGGCGCACGCCGTTCAGCTTTGCCAGCGCATCGGCGGCGTCACGGTCGCAGTTCGAGCCGGGGAAGACGATCACGGCGGCTTTCATGGGCTTGGACATAAGCTGCGCCGGCCCGTATGTCCAAGGGCGGAGGGACGCAGATGCCGCCTTTGCTGATCGCCATCATCGTCGGCTCGATCGTGCTCACCGCCGCCGCCGCCGCGCTGCTGTGGCGGCTGGATGATGAGAGCTAAGCGATCTCGATCTTGTAAGATTCGATCACGGTGTTCGCGAGCAGCTTCTCGCACATCTCGCGCACCTGGGCCTCGGCCACGGCCTTGTCCGAGGTGTGGTTCAAATTGAGCTCGATGACCTTGCCGACGCGCGCGTCATCCACCGCCGGATAGCCGAGCTCGTGCAGAGCATTGGCCACCGCCTTGCCCTGCACATCCAGCACACCGGGCTTCAGCCCAACCGTCACGATCGCCTTCATCCCGGCCCCCGTTTCTTGCCTATCCTGCCCGCCAGGAACCGTAGAGGCTGGAATCGAGTCCGTCGAGATTTCGCCACAGTCCCGACTGCGCAGGGCGGTCCAGACGCACAAAACCCGCCGCGATTGGGCATCGAGGCGGGTCTCGTGACTTTTGATCGGGCCGCGTCGGCCGGTCAGTGCATGCTTTCGCCGCCGGCGGCCGCCACCTTGGGGAGAATGCCCAGGCGGCGCGCCACTTCGACATACGCCTCGGTGACATTGCCGAGATCGCGGCGGAAGCGGTCCTTGTCGAGCTTCTCGTCGGTCTGCGTGTCCCACAGCCGGCAAGAATCGGGGCTGATCTCGTCGGCGATCACGGTGCGCACCATGTCGCCTTCGTAGAGACGGCCGAACTCGATCTTGAAATCGATCAGTTTGATGCCGACGCCGCCGAACAGGCCGAACAGATAATCGTTCACGCGCAAGGTCAGCGCCATGATGTCGTCGATCTCCTGGGTCGAGGCCCAGTTGAACGCCGTGATGTGCTCTTCGGCGACCATCGGATCGTGCAGCGCGTCGTTCTTGTAATAGAATTCGACAATCGAGCGCGGCAGCGGCGTGCCTTCCTCGATGCCGAGCCGGGTCGAGATCGAGCCGGCGGCGACGTTCCGGCACACCACTTCGAGCGGGATGATGTCGACCTCGCGGACCAGCTGCTCGCGCATGTTCATGGTCTTGATGTAATGGGTCGGCACGCCAATCGCGTTCAGGTTCTGCATGATGAACCCAGAAATCTGATTGTTCACCACGCCCTTGCCCTCAAGAATAGCCTTCTTGGTGGCGTCAAAAGCGGTCGTGTCGTCTTTGAAATACTGGATCAATGTTCCAGGCTCAGGGCCTTCGAACAGGATCTTTGCTTTACCTTCGTAGATTTTCTTACGACGGGACATCGTCTGTCCTTCCATCGACCGCGATATTCGAAATGAATGGGCCCGCGCGGGCGGCGACCCCTTCATCGTGGACGGATTCGGCTGCGCCGGGACGAGGGACCCTAGCCTAGAGCCTCCCCGCCCACAATCATGCGATGTTGCGGCGCGGTAAGGAGGCCGTGAGCGGCGGCGCCGGGCCGTTGATCCGGTCCGGGGGCAGACTTAAGACGGGCGCTGGAGATTTGCGAGGCCCCATGACCCAGTTCGACGATCGCGAGCGCGCCGCCGAAAAGAAATTCGAGCTCGACCAGGAGAAGGAATTCCGGGCCCAGGCCCGCCGGGCCAAGCTGGTCGGCCTGTGGGCCGCCGAGCAGATGGGTCTCGATGGCGCCGAGGCCGAAGGCTACGCCAAGGACGTCGTCGCCCACGACCTCGCCGAGAAGGGCGATGAGGATTTGTTCCGCAAAATCCGCGCCGATTTCGACGCCGCCAAAGTCACGCTCACCGATCACCAGATCCGCAGCGAAATGGAAGACAAGCTGGTCGAAGCCCGCAAACAGATCGCGGCGGGGTAATCCGCGGCGCAATTTTTCGATTTCGCCGGAACGTGATTGTCAGTCCGCGGGCGAAACCGTAATTATCGCGACGGGACGGGTGGGACCGTGGCGATATTTCAATCCGAAGAAGCAAAGCGTCTTGAGGCGGCGAGAGCGGCGCTTGCCGACGCGCTGCAAGCTCTGCATCGCGCGCAGGAGGCGCCCGGCGCGGAAGCGGAGATCGAAGCCGCGACGCGAGAGCTCGTGAGCGCGAATGCCGCCCAGGCGCTTGCGCAAGGCCCCGCTGCGACGCGCAAATTCGTCGGCCGCGCCCTCCAAGGCTATCATTTGGCGAACTGGGCGGCCGATATTTCCGGCGCCTCGCCGGAGGAGCGGGCGGCGCTGCGGCGCAACGCCGTGCTCGCCGCGTCCCGAAGCAATTTGGATCAGCGGCTGATCGGCGAGATCAAAGGGTTTCTCATGCGCCGGCGCAGTGATGCGCCGCGCGTGCAGATTGAAGAGGCGTTGCTGGAGGCGCGCAGGGTGGCCGACGCCACGCTCTCTCACAGCGGAACCGACGTAAAAGCGCTCTTGGAGAGCGTTTCTGAAGCGCGCGCCGACTTTGCTGGGCTGGGAGCGGGTGATGTCTGACAAAGGAAGCACGATCGCGGATACGGTCGCGGTCATCATCAAGCATTCCGTGCTCGCCAACAAGGAAACGCGGGACCTCGTCGCCGCGGAAGCCGAACAGCTCAAGGCGGAGGCCGCGAAAACCCGCGCCGAGATTGGTCACATCGAGGCCGATACCGAGCTCACGCGGGCCGAGGCGAAGGTTCGCATCGCCGAGGCCGCGCAGATCACGGCGCGCACGCAGCTGATGCTCACCGGCGATCTGGCGACCGAGCGGTCGCTGCTGATCGAACAAGCAAAGCGCGACGAGGACGAAGCGCGCGGCCGCAGCTAGCCGATCTTCCGCAGATTCAGCGTCACGGTCGGCATCCAGGTCGCGCCGTTGTCGCGGCTCATCTCGCCTTGCTCGGTCCAGCGCCCATCGCCGAAGCTGATCGTGTAGCGGATCAGAATGGGCGCGAAATTCATGGTCCACTGCCACGCGCCATTGTCGAGAAAGCGCGCCGTCGCCGTGGTGGCGCGCCCGTCATTGTAGGCGCGGAATTCGTAGATCTGGCGCGCGTCGTCATAGGAGATGATCCCCAGCGCGTTGAAGATCGGCGCGCCCGTGCGCTCGGCTGTCGCGAAGCCATGGCCGTGGATGACCAGCAGCAGCCCATCCATATCGCGCTCGATGTGCTCGCGTTGGAACACGCGCCGCGGCGTAGGGCCCGGCACGTTCGCTTCGCCCTCCCAATCGCCCAGCATGAGCGCCGCCAGCCGGTCCATAGCCGCGTGCTGCGCCGCCAGATCCGGGCCGCGCGGCGCCTGGGCCGCGGCGGGCTGGGCGGGCAGCGCCGAAAGCGGCGCAGCGATCAGGGCGAGGGCGGCGAGGAGCGGACGGATGCGCATCTGCAATCTTCGACAAAGTACTTTATGATGTAAAGCACTATGGCGATGGGCCGTCAACACGCGCCCTCATCCGGTCGTGCAGTCATTCCGGACGGCGCGAAGCGCTGATCCGGAACCCAGGGGCCGATACCGCGCCTTTGACCCCTGGGTTCCGGGTCTCCGCTGCGCTTCGCCCGGAATGACTGAGCTTGAGTGTTCTCCCGGCCTTTGTGTCTGGAGGCCGTGAAGAGCGCGCTAGCCGAACACGCGCGCGAAAATCGCATCGACCTGCGCGAAATGATGCGCGTCGTCGAAGCAGGCCGTGAGTGTCTTGGCGTCGAGCTTCGCTGTGATGTCGGCGTCGGCCTTTAGGCGATCGAGCAGCGCCGTCGGCGCGCGCGGCGGCGCGCTCCGCCACACCGCCATCGCATTGCGCTGCACCAGCCGATAAGCGTCCTCGCGCGACACGCCCGCTTGCGTCAGCGCCAAGAGCACGCGCTGCGAATTGTGCAGGCCGCCGAGCAGCGCGAGATTGCGCGCCATGTTCTCGGGATAGATGATCAGTTGCTCGACCACCTCCGCCAGCCGATGCAGCGCGAAATCGAGATGGATGGTGGCGTCTGGCGCGATGCCGCGTTCGACCGAGGAATGCGAGATATCGCGCTCATGCCAGAGCGTGACGTTCTCCAGCGCGGGCGTCACCGCGCTGCGCACCAGCCGCGCCAGCCCGCACAAATTTTCCGTCAGCACCGGATTGCGCTTGTGCGGCATGGCCGAAGAGCCCTTCTGGCCCTCGGAGAAATATTCCTCCGCCTCCAGCACCTCTGTGCGCTGCAAATGGCGGATTTCGGTGGCCAAACGTTCGACGCCCGCCGCGACCACGCCCAAAGCCGCGAAAAACGCCGCGTGCCGATCGCGCGGAATGATCTGCGTCGAGACAGGTTCGGGCGCGAGCCCCAGCTTCTCGGCGACATAGGCTTCGATCTTCGGATCGATCTGCGCGAACGTGCCGATTGCGCCCGAGATCGCGCAGGTCGCGATCTCTTTCTTGGCCGCGCGCAGCCGCTCCAGATTGCGCGCGAATTCGGCGTAATGCCCCGCGAGCTTGACGCCGAACGTGGTCGGTTCGGCATGGATGCCGTGCGAGCGCCCGATCGTCGGCGTCATCTTGAATTCGCGCGCGCGCGCCTTGAGCGCCGCCATCACGCGTTCGCAGCCCGCGATGAGGAGATCGCTCGCGCGCGCGAGCTGCACCGCGAGGCAGGTGTCGAGCACGTCGGATGAGGTCATGCCCTGATGGGCGAAGCGCGCTTCATCGCCCACGTTCTCCGCGACATTGGTGAGGAAGGCGAGCACGTCGTGTTTGATCTCGCGCTCGATCTCGTCGATCCGCGCTACGTCGAAGCGGCCCTTGGCGCGATAGGCTTCGGCGGCCGAAGCGGGGATCACGCCCTCGCGCGCCAAAGCCTCCATGGCCAGGGTTTCGATTTCGAGCCAGATCCCGAACCGCGTCTCCGCCGTCCAGATCGCCGCCATCTCCTTGCGCGCATACCGTGGAATCATGGGGGCGTTATAGGCGCGCGCGCCGCGAAATGCGATTCGCGCGCCCAGTTAAGGCATCGAATGGTCGTAAGGTGCAATTGTGGGGCCTTCGCACTCGTCAAGAAGAGAAATGGAGTGTGGGCCGTTTCGGGTTTCGACGTCGAACCGGCGCGCGAAATATGTCACGGCCGCATCGGTGCAAATGGATACGGCTTCCGATGTCCGCCAAGATATGTTGAACCGGTTCGCATGACGAAATTCGGTGACTGGGAAGTCCAGAGCCGTGCCATTGAAGCGTAAAACAACCGACGCGTACATCGAGCCTCCCGCGCCGCCGCTCTGACGCTGAATCAAGACGATCGCTGCCTTGCCGTCCGGACTTGGATATCTCGCCTCGTTAAGTTGAGAGCGGCCGCACGATCCGATCGAGGCGGTTAGAACCAGAGCAACCAGAAGGCGGGCGATGCGAGATCCCGCGAACGGAGGGTTTGCGCTGCGGGCGAAGTTGAGAGGGCTACATTCTATGTCCATGGCTCTTGCATTCACCCTTCATCGGGCGCTGCGCGCCGCCTTCTCCCATAGGGGGAGAAGGGCGAGCCCTCATCCTGCTTGCCGTGCGCGCCGCCCTTTTGCCGGCACGCCGAACAGCCGCGCGCGTTCCTTTTCGAGCCAGACCAAGCGCCTTTGATACGCCTTGCGCATCATCGCATTGCCGGCGAGATCGAGCCGGATGGTCCAATAGGCGATGCGCGCGTCCACTTGATCGCGCGTCAGCCCGTCCAGCGGCGCGTCGAACTCCGGATGGGGTGATCTTCTGCCCATTGCCTCACTTTAGCGTCTTCACCGCGTCCTTGCCCACCCATCGCCGCGCGGCGTCGTCCGATGTTGCGAGCTTCGCGGCCAGGGCGCGCGCTGCGGCGGCGGCTTTGGGCGGGCCTTTCAGCGCGATGGCGCGCAGCGCCCAGCTCACGCCTTTCTTGACGAAGTTCCGTCCATCGCCGGCCTCACGCTCGATCAACGTCAAAGCCCGCGCCATCTCCGTCTCGCCGCCGCCATCTCAGCCGGCGCCGGCGCGTTCTTTGGCCATCACGATCACGCAATCGCCGGGCTTGGGCGTGAAGGCGCGCGTCTTGGCCGGGTTGAGCCGCACGCCGCCGCCCGGCTCGCCCTTGCCGGCGATCTGATAGCCAAACGCGCATTCCCCGCGCGCGGCCGCCGCCGCCACGATGGTGGCGAAGCTCAGCGGCGCGCCCGTGCGCACATAATCCTCGATCGGGCGCATATAGATTTCCGCCCCCTGCTCATCGAGAATTTCGCTGAAGATCGGCAGCAATTTCTCGTTCTCGGACATCTGTGTGAGCATCAGGCTGATCAGCCGATTGCTCACAACGAGATCGTCCGCCCGCATCGCCTGCGCGATCGCGCTGTTGTGCACGTTGAGGATTTCGCTGACAATCGTCACGCGTGCGTCCTCAGGGATGGCCTGGCGCACGTGCATCAGCGACACCAAAGTATGCGTGTCGGCGGTTTCCGCGTCCACGCCTTCATCGCACGCCAGCACGATGGCGTGGTTGCACGCCGCGGGATTGAGCCCGCGGATCACAGTGCGGCTGCGCGGATCGGCCACGATATGCTCGACACGCACATCGCCGTTCGCCACCGAGAGCCGCCCGATCGAATCGGCGAAGCCCGGCGTGTCGGACACGATCGTCAGCACCGAGGCGCCCGTCATGTAGTGCGACAATTCCGAAGCGACGGCGGGCCCCAATCTGTTCCAGCCCAGGATCAGCGCCCGCTCGGCGCGCATGGCCGCGCGCGAGCCTGTGTTGATCATCGCCGCATCGATCGCGGCCGGCGTTCTGGCGGCGCGAATGCCGCTGGACGATTGCGCGACGAAGATGCCCTGCGCGGCGGGCGCGATCACGCTGTCCATCGGCGGATTGAGCTTCACGTCCTCGCCGACGCAGATCCCCACCAGCGCGGCGCGGTCATAGGCGTTGAGCGCGTCGCGGAAGGTCTTGCCCGCCAAGGGCGCCAGCGGCGCGAAATGAAATTCCATGCCCTCATAATCGAGCAGTTCCGAATAGACGGTCGAAAGCCCGGATTGCCGGCTCGCATGCACGATGATGCGCGAGATGAGATCGTCGGCCATCACGGCTTGCAATCCACCGCCGCCGATCGCGCGCACCGCCTCGACATTGGCGCTGTCGCGAAACTCCGCGACGATGCGCGGCCGCGCCTTCTTGTCCTCGATCGCCTGCATGAGCGCGAGCGCGGTCTTGATGCTGCGCGCATCTGGATCGCCGCCCGGCGAGGAGACCACGATGATCGCGCGCGCCTCCGCGGCGTTCACCATCGCCAGATCGCGCAAATCGGTTGGGTCGCCGCTGCGGCAGATCACGCGCACGCGCGCATAGCCTTTCTCGGCGAGCGCATCCTCCATCTCGACTTTGTCATTGGGCGCTAGCACCACGACACGCCGGTGCGCGCGTTCGTCCTGCGCGGCATGGGAAATCTGCTCGATGATGTCGAACACGGCCGGCGACCAATTGAGGATCAGCGTGTGATCGCGCTCCAGCACGCGCGAGCGGCCCTTGCGCAATTCGCCCAGCCGCTCCTGCATGCCCGTGGTCAAAAGGCCGATGAGGCTGGAGACGACGAAAATGCCCCAGAAGGTGATCAGAATGCCGATGCCGCGAAATGCCCAGCCCTGATCGTTTTCGACATCGCCGGAATCGATCGTGTGCATCAGCGCCTGCCAGGCCGCTTCTGGGAACGAGAGCGGCGGCGCGCCGTCTGGCCTGATCCGCGTCAGCACCAGCACGATCGCCGCCGCGACGATGCCGAGGAAGGAAAGGATCGCCAGCCAGCCGATCAGCGCGGCCGGCCCGGCCGCCATGGTGGTGTCGAAGGCGTAGCGGATGCGCTCGCCGAGCGTGATGTTCTTGCGCGCCACGGTTCATCTCCCGCGATCACCCAAGCGTGAGCGCGCGCGCCGCGCCGCGCAAGCCGCCCGCGCCGCTCCCCGCTGCGACTTTCCGGCGCTCAGGGCTTATTCGTCGCCGTCATAGCTCTCCGGCGCGATCTTGACGCGCCAAGGCCGCGCGGGTGCGTTCGGGCCAAGCGCCCATTTGTAGCAACCGCCGCCGGACTGGCCCAAACCGCCGCTGCAACTGTCTAGCGCGAAGCACGCGGCCTCGGTCTCGACCCATGGCATCGGCTCCCAATGGCTGTCGATATTGCTCATCCAATAGCAGGCCGACGGCTGCGCGCTCAGCTTCTGCGCGATGCGGGCTTCGGTCTGCGGATCGGACGCGCACGCGGCGAGCGCGCCGGAGAAGAGGAAAGCGGCGGCGGCGAGGATGGACGGACGAAACGGCATCGCTTTCCTTTGTCACAGCGCCTTGCGATAGGCGACCAGGCGTTCGACTTCTTCGAAGCCGAGCGCGCGATGCGCCGACTGGCTCGCCACATTCATCAGCTCTGCATCCGAACCGAGCTCGCGATAGCCATGCGCGCGCGCCCAAGCCTCCGCCGCGACGACCAGCGCGCGCCCAATGCCTTGTCGGCGCGCCGTGGGCGCGACGATCCAGCCTTCGATGAAGGCGACGGGGCTGGTCGTGCAGCCTTCGGCATAGGTGCGCGCGGAAAGCTCGATCATGCCGATCACGGCGTCATCGCGCACGCACAGCAAAACCGCCACGCGCGCGCCCGCGCCGGCAGCCGCGCCCGAGAGAAACGCATCAACATCCGCGGCCAGATCGTCGCGCGTCCAATGCGGCCACAGCGCGCAGCGCAGATCGAGCCAGGCTTCGCGGTCCGCAGCGGCGGCCAGGCGCACGTTCATGCAGCTTGCCGCGCAGCCGCCGCGCGCATCTCCTTGGCGAGCCCGATGGCGCCGAGGAAATAGTGCAGCGAGGCCCAGGCGTAGAAGCCGATGGAAAGCAGGATGCCTTGGCGCGTCGCCTGCGCCGTCGCCGCATGGCAATCGGCGGCCAGTTCGGCGTTGGCCGTATCCGCGGGCGCGCCGCCCGGACACATCTGCGCAAAGCTCATCGGATGGCCCATCTCCGCGCCGCTCGGAAAGAAGGTTCCGAACATGGCCTGGAAAAAGCCGATCGCGCCATGATGGTTGAAATGGAAATCGGCCAGATGATCGATCACCCAGCCGATGAAAGGCGGGCCGCCGCCCAGCGCGATCAGGTTGAGGAAGAAGAACAAGAGCGCCGTCGCTGTCGCGCGCCGGCGCGTGTCGACTACGTTCTGCACGACGCCGAAGGTCGGCCCCAGATAGGTGTAGTGGAAAATGCCCGGCAGCAGCAGGATCGCCGCCAGCCAGCGCCAATCCATTTGCAGATAGGCGATGATGTAGATCGGCGTCGCGATCGCGAGGCCGAAGGCGGGCGTCAGCGAATACCAGGCTGGGCTGCGCTTGCTCATGAAATCGGAAATGAACCCGCCGAGCAGCGTGCCGATGCCCGATGAGAAGCCGCCCACCAGCCCCGTGATGAGGCCGACGCTGGCGAGATCGAGCCCGAACTGGCGCACATAATAGGGCGGCACGAACGCGCCCCCGCCATAGGAGCCGAACGAGGCGATGGTCACGCCCAGCACCATGTTCACCACCGGCCATTTGCCGAACAGCGTCTTGGCGACCGATCCCAATTCCTTGAGTTCGCCCCACAGCGACAGGGGCGGCGCGGCGGGCGCCACGTCTTCCGGCGACAGCGGCTTTTCTTCCGCTTCCGAATGGCCGCGCGGCGGCTCCTTCACCATCAGCTTCAGCGCCAGCGCCACCAGCACGCCCGGCAGGCCCACCAGCACGAACGCGATACGCCAGGAGAAATGCTGCGCGATCCAGCCGCCCGCGACCGCGCCAATCATGGTGCCCGCCGGAATGCCGAACGAATAGATCGCCAGCGCCGAGGCGCGCTTCTTCGGCTCGAAATAATCGCTGATCAGCGAATGCGCCGGCGGCGACAGGCCCGCTTCGCCGACGCCCACGCCGACGCGGTAGATCATCAGCATCAGGAAATTGTGGGCCGAGCCGCACAGCGCCGTGAACCCCGACCAGATCACGATCGCGATCGAGATGATGTTGACTCGGTTGGTGCGCTCGGCGAGCCGCGCGATCGGAATGCCGAGCGTGGTGTAAAGCGCCGCGAACGCGATCCCGCCTAGAAGGCCGAGCTGCGTGTCCGTCAGCTTGAGATCGACTTTGATCGCTTGCCCGATCGTGGAAATGATCGTGCGGTCGATGAAATTGAACGTGTAGGCGATGACGAGAAGGGTGAGGACGGTGGTCTTGTAGCCATCGCTATAGAGCGGGCGCACGCCCCCTCGCGCGGCCGGCGCTGCGGCGTCGGTCATTCGGTTCATCCTCCCCTTATCGTTGGGGCGGAGTGTAAAGAAAAACCGGCGCCGGTCGAGCCGGGGCGCCGGCGAGGGGAAAGCGGCCGTACCGCCGGCTTCCAGCCGGCAGGCGCCATCTGCCGGCTGGAAGCCGGCGGTACGATTACGGCCTGATCATCACCTCGGCTTCGATCTCGACCGGGAAGTTGAGCGGCAGGCTGGCCACGCCGATGGCCGCGCGCGAATGGCGACCGATCTCGGGGCCGAACACGTCGAGTATGAGTTCGGTGAAGCCGTTCACGACCGCGGGCGGATTGGGGAAATGCGGCGGGCATTGCACGAAGCCCAGCACGCGCCGCCAGCCTGTGATGCGGTCGAGCGAGCCCAGTTCGCGCTGCAAAGAGCCGAGCATGGAGAGCGCCACTTTGCGCGCGGAATCCTTGGCTTGCTCGATCGTCACCTCAGCGCCCACGGCGCCGAACGGGCCGGCCGGCGCGCCATCGCTTTCCTGTGGTCCATGGCCGGAGATGAACGCCACATCGCCGCGCACGTTCACCCAGGCGAACGGCAGCTCCATGCCCTTCGGCGGCGCGAACGCCGGCGGCAGCACAAGGCCCAGCGCCTTCAAGCGTTCTTCCGCGCCCGCCATCACGCGCCTCCGCAGGAATGTTCGGAATTGGGCGCGCTCCAGCTTTCGCCGGTGCGTAAATTCGTTCCCTGGAACATGCGGCCGCGCTCATCGTTAGCCGGGCAATTGTCCGGGATCGACGTCAGGCACACGCGCACGCGGTCGCCTGGCCTCGATTGATCGATCGCCGGCACGGCCGCGTATTCGACCTGCGTCAGCCCGTTCTCGTATTCGATGGCGCTGCCGCTGTCGGGCACGCCTTCGAGACGCGGTCCAACCAGGCGCACGCTGGTCTCCACGCAGGCGCCGACGCTCGCCGGGATCGCGCTGGCGGGCGTCGCGGCGGCCTGCGCCATGGTCGGCTCGGCGCGCTCCGCGTCACGGCTTTGCGGCTCGCACGCCGCCAGCAGCGCGCCCGCGATCATCATGGCCAAAACCATTGTCGGTCCGCGCATCGCCAAGCTCCCCTTCAGGCGCGCCGCTATCGCAGAGATCGCGGCCGCGCGCTAGCGCACGGCGGCGGCGTCGCGCGCGGCCAGTTCGCGGCGGATATCGGCATGGCGCGCCGCATCGAGCCGCCAGCCCAGCACGCAGGCTCCGCCCAGCATCACGAAGAAGATTGGTCCGAAAATGTAGATCACCTGCAGATTGGCCAGCGCGCTCGCCGTGTTGGTCGCGCCCTCGGCGGGATTGAAGCCGATCTGCTTCAGCAGGGGGAACGCGATCGCGAGCGAGGCCGCAGAGGCGATCTTCGCGGCGACGCCATTGATCGCGAAGATGAGGCTGGTGCGCTCCTTGCCCTGTTCGAGGCGGATTTCGTCGCCGACATCGGCCATCATCGCCAGGATCATCATGTTGAAGCCGGCCGCGGTCGCTCCGCACCAAGCCATGGTCGGCACGGCCAGCCAGAAGCTGCCATTGTGCGGAAGCACCAGCACCGTGCAGAGGCCGAGCGAATAGCCGGCGGCCGACACCAGCAGCGCCCGGTGTTTGCCGAGCCGCGTCGCCAGCCGCGCCGTGGCCGGCGCGCCCAGCAGGCCGACCACGATGTAGATCACCAGCAGGATCGAGGCTTGCGACACGCTGAAGCCGAGCACGTCCCCGAAATAGAACAGGTAGAGATTGCTCATCCAGCCGGGCCCGAGCGTCAGGCAGATTTGCGCGAATGCGAGGCGCAGCAGATCGGGCTTCATCAGCACTGCGATGTAATCGCGGATCGGCGCGGTCTCGGCGGCGTGCAGATCGAGGCGCACGCGCTCGGGCGTGAACGCCACCGCGGCGAGCACCAAAGCCGGCGTCGTGAAGATCACGAACCAGCCCATGCTTTGCACGGCCCAGGCATCGCTCTTGCCCCAGAGGCTCGCCAGGCTCGGCGCGATCAGCACCGCCACCGCGCCGACAATGCCCACCATCGTGTTGACGCCGAACAGGCGCGAGCGTTCGTCGTAATGCGTGGCGAGCGTGGCCCCGAGCGCGTTCTGCGCTAGTGAAAGGATCGAGGCGCCGAGATAGAATCCCAGCAGCGCGACGATGAGGAAGGTCGTCGTCATGCCGGGCTGCGCGAAGAAAAGCGCGCCCGCCGCCGTCATCAGGATCGGCGCCCCCGCCAGCATCCAGGGCCGATAGCGCCCCAGCGGCGTGCGCGTGCGGTCCATCAACTGGCCGAGCACGGGATCGACGAACAGATCGAGCAGCCGCACCGTCGTCCAGGTCGCAGCCACCACCACCAGGCTCAGCCCCAAATGCCCGGCCAGATAGGGCGGCAGGTACACCGCAACCGCCACGCCCAGCGCCGACACCGGGATCGCCGGCCCGGCGAAGGCCAGCAGCGTACGCAGGGGAATTTGTTCGCGCGGCGGCCCGAGATCGACGGGCTCGCGTGGGGCCGCCTCTGCATCCATACGCGCTTGTCTCCCTGTGCTTCGTTCTTGTGCTTGGCCGTACTCTGTCATGCCCCGCGCGCTTTGCTAGCCAAAGCGCGCAGCGGCCCTTCTACGCAGGGATGCCGCCGGCGCAGGGCGCGGATGCGCGCCAGGCCCGCCAGCCACGCGCACCGGTTTGCCCTTCGCCGCGACGCACGATCGGCTTTGGCGTCACCGCGCTCGCCGCGCTGGGCGAGTGGGAGCGGCGTAGGGGGCGGGAGCGCCCGGCCTAAAAGAACGAGTCCAGGTAGGCCGCCGCCTCGTCTGAAAGCCCCGCGATCTTATTCGTTGCTTGGCGATAGAACTTGAAATTGAGTTCCGTTTCAGGGCGGCCGTCGTTCCAAACGTTGAACGGCTTCAGCTCTGCGCGGCCGAGGCGGCGTATGGCGTGGGCTGCGCGGCGGATCGTGATGCTCACACGCGGCGTCTGCTGGTCCACACCCGGCGTCTTCGCGACCGCTTTGGCCGCGATCACCACGCCCTTCGCGATCAGCCCCGCGCCGCCTTCGTTCTCGCTCGCGAACACGAAGATCATATCGCCGACGGCGATGTGCTTGCCGCCATACATCGTCTTTTGCCGCGGAAATTCGAACGTCGTCGCGTCCGAATCCAGCACATGCGCTTTGATCGCGTAAGCCATGGCGCCTTCTACCGGCTGGAAGCCGGCGGTACGAACCTAGAGCAGCCCGCGCGTCTTGAAGCTGGTCGCGCCGCCTTTGCCGATCACGAGATGGTCGTGCACGTTCACGCCCACGGCCTTGGCGGCCGCGACGATCTCGCGCGTGATCTGAATGTCGGCGGCCGAGGGCGTGGGATCGCCGCTCGGATGATTGTGCAGAAATCCCGAAGAGGTCGCTCGCCGTTGAATTACTTGCGCAAAAGTGTCCACATAGGCCGAAAGGGCGCCGTGATTGGGTATAGTCTGATTTAGCCCACTCGCGATCATCACGCTCAGCACATGCAAAACACGCTCGATCACGTCTTTGCATAATCGCGTACAAAATGGAATCGAAGAATGCTTGTGACGCGGGAGGGCGCGCGTGTTGAAGCTTGTTGGTGCATCGCTTGCTGTCGTGTTTTGCGCTTTGGCGCCGAGTGTCGCGCACGCTGATCCGTGTACGGCGCCGCTGCCGAGTCACGCAGGCGATGCGTTCAGCGGCACGGTGCGCTATGTCGGCGACGGCGATGGTCTTTGCGTCGGCCGTTCCAACGATCCCAGCACATGGATCGAAGTAAGGCTCGGCGATTTCAATGCGCCCGAACTTCACTCGGCAGACGGCCCGCGATCGAAGCGGTTTCTCGAACAGGTAGCAATGGGACGCGAGGTGACGTGCCGCGCAGTGCGTGGTCGGCGCGGACGCGTCATCGTATATGATCGCGTGATCGCGGTATGCCGCGTCGATGGCCGCGCGATTGGCGATATGCTGCGGGAAGCGGGCGCGCCGACCGGCGGCAATTGAGCGAATAGGGCGCGCCGTCACGGACGCGCGGGCGCATCGAGCGCCTAGCAACCCGCCGCTTTGCTTGGCGGTTGTCCTGGCGCATTCTTGGCGGGCTGAGCCACGCCCATGAACCTGTGCATCATATGCGGCAATCGCCCCCAAGCCGCACCCGGCGGCGCCGTTTGCGAACGGTGCGCGGGGATGCTGAGCACTGAAGGCCATCCGCTGTGGCCGGCAACACCGGCGCCCGAAGCCATGACCGAAGAAATTTTGGCGACTCTCCGGGAACACGTCGCACGCTTGGTCGGCGGGGCGCCGTTCGAACGCGAACTCTCGCGCGACGAGGTGGACGCGCTGCTGCACAGCTTTCCCGAATAAGGCGAACAGCTCTTCGGGGCCTCAGGCGAGCTTGCTGCAATTGACCGTGTTGCGCTTGTCCCAGGCCTGCAAGGCTGAACGGCTGTAGAGCACGGCTTTGCCGACTTTGAGGTAGGGTGGGCCGAGCTTGAGTGCGCGCCAATTGCGCAGGGTGCCCAATGTGATGCGGCCTTTATAACGGGCCACGACCTCGTCGTCGGTAAGAAGTTCGTCGTCGAAAGCGACGTCTGACATGGTGTTCTCCATGGCTCGGCCAATATCGACCTTGGCGGTCATCTTTCGCGTTGCGATTCGCCCGGAGAGAACGGGAAACGCCGGGAAATGGTGGGAAACGGTCGGGAGCGCCCGTTCAATAATGCGCGTGATCGCGTCGACGCAGTCGCAGCGCTTCATCGCGTCCGTGGGCATTCCATTCGAGCCAGGATGCAAACCCGTTCCCGAACGCGATCAGGATCGCAAACACGACCGCGATCACGGCTTGGCCCCACTCGCCAACACATGCACGCGTCAGCGCGTAGAGGAGAAGGAGCGGTGAGCCCCAGCGGATCAGAACCCAAAGCGCAAAAAATGCTGCGGCCGCGACAAGGAAGGGCTGCGGGATCGTTGGGAAGATCTGGAGCGGGGACGGGTCGAATTGCATGGCGCCATTTCCTGAAAGGTAATGAGGCGCTGCGGTTCGACCGGGTTGGCTCCCGGATTCACTTTCTGGTCGTCCAGCCTGCGCGGACGCCGATCCTCGATGCGCTCATGCCAACACAAGTGCGCCACAGGCGCAAGCGCGATGCGCGCCCTATCGGTCCAGTCCGGGCGGCAGCTTGAGCGCTTTCGACAATTGTCGTGCTGGGTCTTGGGTGCGTGAGCGCACCAGCGCCTTGCGGATGTCGAGATGAAGCTCCATCGCCTTGAGGCGGCCCTGCCATTCCGGCTCGAACTGAAAGATGTTGCGGCCAACTTCCGTCGCGAGGCCAAGGCGTTTGAGTTCTTGCGCACGCGCCTTCAGCGCATTGGTCACCTCTGGCGACCGGTCAGGCGCCTGGAGCTGTGCAAGGCGAATGCGGCCTTGCTCATCGAGCTGTCCTTCAATCATGCGGTCGAGCCGGCTTGGGCGATGCGCTCGTGCTTCCCGCTCCAGCGCTAGCCGGGCGTCGTCTCGCCCGCGCGGACCAAGACGCTCGGTGGCGATCTCCTGCGCCGCCGATCGGAAGCCATGGCTCACATATTCGCGGGGGATGACGAGGTCGCGGCCATCCTCGTGCCGGCCACGCAGGATGATGTGCGTATGCGGGTTGTCCGTGTCCCAGTGATCGACCGCGATCCAAGTCAGTCGCGTGCCGAGGGCAAGTTCCGCCCGCCGCATCACTTCGCGGGTGTAGCTCTTCAGATCGCCGAGCCTGCCGCCGTTTTCCGCGGAGAGGATGAGCCGGAAGTGGCGCCGGTCCTCGCGCGCCCAAGCAGCTGCACGCGCTCCGCCATCGACGCTGTCGTCCAGCGCATCGTAAAAGACCGATCGTTCGGCCCCGCGCTGCAAATAACGCGCATGCGCCTTGGCCGACGCGTCGACATCCCGCTCGCCATTGTTTGCCGCATCCTCGCCAGGCAGAGGCGGGGACGGCGCCTTGGCGGCTGCGTCGCGCGCCACATAGCGCGCGTGTGCGCCGAGCGCTGCCCCGCCGCCGCCGCCGTGTCCGAAATAATGGACCTTCACGATCGCGCGTTGGCGTGGGTCGAACTTGAAGGCGCCAGCTTTGCCCAGACCCTTCGCGGCTTTGCGTGAAGAGCCGATGCGTTGTTGCAATTGAGATGAAAGCGCCGGCGTGGCGCTGGCGCTTCTGCGGCCGCGTCCTTCGTGACGACCGGTGAGGCTTTCCGCATCGATCGGGCGCGCGATGCGCAAGCGCGACCCAGGCGAGAACGTCTCGCCGCGCATGGCGTCGCGGAGCAATTTACTGAATCGAAAGGCGGGTGCGGTGATCGTCGTGGAAGCCATCGATGCGATGTTCGCCAGCGCTGTGCGCGCACCGTGCGTCGCACTGTGCGATTGTGCTCCGCACGGTGCGTTTGCGCCATGGCATTCAACCACTTGGCGTAGAGAACGACTCTTCCTTTATCTAGCCTTCCACCGTGTTTGTTGTTTCCGCGTTGGTTGCTCAGAAAAGTATTCGACGACGGGGCTGCGCACCAATATCGTGCTTGTCACTGACCGGCGCACTTACACAATCGAAGCGATCGCGCAGGCGGGGTCGGCGTACTCCGCGCAGATCGCCTGGTGCTATCCGGCCGAAGAAGAGGCGCGGATGGCGAGCGTCGATCAGCTCCATTTCGGCTATCGCGTCCGCGCCACGCGCGGCGGCAGACCGAACTGGATGCCGACGCGGGTGTTCGATGACGGCCGGCGCACCTGGATCGAAATGCCGGAAGCGGTCGCATCGAGCGATCTGCCGCCGCTCTTCGTAATCACCGGGGAAGGCGCTGAACTCGTGAACTATCGCGTGCAGGGCAGGCGCTACATGGTCGACCGCATCTTCGATGTCGCCGAACTGCGTCTCGGCACGCGCGCGCCGACGATCGTGCGCATCGAGCGGGAAGGCGCAACGACGCAACGGCGCCCCGCGCGCCCAGGAGGGCGGTCGTGAGCGCAGCCCATGAGATAGCATCAGAGCCCGCGCCGGACCTGTCGATCCGTGCGCGTCCGCCAAGTCCGCGGCGTCTGTCGCGCAAGGTGCTGATGGCAGGCGCGATCATAGCCGCATCGATCGTCACGCTCGCGCTCTTCATTGGTTTAAGCGAGCGGCCGGAGCGCGAGGTGCGCGAGGCCGAAGCGCAAGCGGCGGCGGGCGGTCCGCCGGAATCGATCCGCAACGCATCCGGACAGTACGCAGCGGGCGATCTGCCGCGCGCTGAACTCGATGCGCCGCGCGACATGCTTTGGGGCGAGAACGGCCCGCCGCAAGCCGCAGCGCTTGAGCCGCCGGCCGATGAAGCGTGGGCGGGTCCGCCGCGTGGTGGTCCCGCTTCAAGCGCACGCGAGGCGCCGCCCGATCCGCAAGCTCTGGCGCGCGCTTCGCCGATTATTTTCGACGGGCGCGCGCGCACCACGGCGTCCATCGCCGCCGATGAAGGCGAAGCGCGTCTCGACGCGCGCCTCATGCCGCCGCGCTCGCGTTATGAGCTTATGGCGGGCGCGGTGGTGCCGGCCGCGCTCATCACCGAACTCAATTCAGAACAGCCTGGCCGCGCCATCGCGCAGGTGACGGCCAATGTCTATGATAGCGTCGCAGGCGCGCATCTGCTCATCCCACAGGGCGCGCGGCTCATCGGCACGTATGACGCTGACACGTCCTATGGCGAGCGCCGGCTCGTGCTGGTCTGGAACCGGCTCATCTTTCCCAATGGCTGGAGCATCTCACTGCGCGGCATGGAAGGCGCCGACCCAACGGGCGCCGCGGGCCTTAGGGACCGCACCGACAATCATCTGGATCGCCTCGCGGGCGCCATCGGGCTTTCCGCCATCATCAGCGTGATCGCCGACAATGCCGAGGATGAAGATCAAAACTCGTTGGCGCAGAGCGTCGGCGATGCGGCAGCGGCGGAAGCGGCGCGCACCGGCGGACGCATTGTCGATCGCGAGTTGAGCGTGCGCCCCACCTTGCGCGTCCGCGCTGGCGGGTCGGTGCGCCTGCTTGTGACGCGCGACATTCAATTACGTCCCTACGTGCAAGACCAGCGACGATGAAGGTTCCGGCCGATCTCGTGCCGCAGAAGGTGGTGGCGGACGATCTCTGCGTGAGCCTCGCCACGCTCTGGCGCGCACGCCGCAGCAATCTTCCGGGTTTCCCCGCGCCGGTGATCGTCCGCAACAAGGTGTTCTGGCGCAAGGCTGATCTCGGCAAGCTTGAAGACGCGCTGCTGCAATTTCAGGGGCGCGGCAAGTTCGAGCAGGAGCGCGAACGCTCGAAGCGCATTGCCGTCATGACGAAAGCGCGCCCCCAGCCCAAACGCATCAAGCGCCCGCGCCGTCCTGACGAGCGCCAGCGCGACCTCTTCTGATTACGCGCAGGTCGCCCCGCTAGTTCGGGCTGATCGTTGGGCGGTATCTGAGCAATGGGTGGCCTTCCAATGGCAACTTTCGCCAAAGTCGAGAGTTTACAAATGGCTATATCAGGTTGACAAAGCCAGGTAGTGGAGTTACAAATGACCAATGGATGTAGACAGGCAAACGATACTGGCGCTGGTCGAAGCGGCGCTTTCTGCCGATTACACCAATGTCCGGCGTGTCGGTAACCAAATCGCAAAAGCGCTTCTGGACGCCAAGGATGTAGAGGGTGCCAAGGCGTTGCAGACCCTGCTTCGCCAGCGAGGCGTGCCATTGCAAACGTCCGGTTATGCCGAGGCTTTGCCCCGCGACGCAGGCTCGCGTCTCCCGCTAGTTGAAGAGGGCGTGTGGCCCTCGACGCCCCTGATGTTAAATGAGGAGCCTGGGCACGCGGTCGCCCAGTTTATCGAAGACGCGAAGAACATTGATTTGCTGTCGAGCCGCGGCGTGTCAGCTCGGCTGGGATTGTTGCTATTTGGCGCGCCCGGAACGGGAAAGTCGCTTCTTGCCGCGCACATAGCTGCCGTTCTGAAGCGTCCATTTTATGTCGCGCGTCTTGACTCACTTATTTCTTCGCGCCTCGGCGAGACCGCCAAAAATATCCGGGGCATCTTCGATTTCGCGCCCGCGCGTAATGCGGTGCTGTTTCTCGATGAAATGGATGCGATCGCCAAACTCCGCGATGATCGCCACGAACTCGGCGAGTTGAAGCGCGTCGTAAACACGGTTTTGCAGGGACTCGACTCGCTTCCGAATGACGTGGTCACAATCGGAGCGACCAATCACCCGCATTTGCTCGACCCCGCGATCTGGCGGCGTTTTCCTTACAAGGTTGAACTCGGTACGCCCGACATGGACGTGCGCGAAGCGATGTGGATGCACTTTTTGCTTCAAGGAAGAGACGCGGGACTGGCGCGAACGCTCGCCGCGGTGTCAGAGGGATTAAGCGGAGCCGACATCGAGAACATTTCCCTGGCGGCCCGTCGGCGCGCAATTCTTCGAGACCAGTCACCTGATATCGCTCAGTTAGTACTCGCGGTCTTGTCCTTCAAACAAGGCGCACATCGGCTCTTCAGCGATCGTGAGCTTACTAAGGCTGACAAGGTGCAGGTCACGCGCGTTCTGCATACCGTGGGCGGGATGCCGGTCGCCGATGTTGCCAAGGCGATTGGCGTCAGTCGGCAGATGGCATACCGATACATAGGCGAGTCATCCGATGAGTGACGAGGCGCCACGCCGTCCGCTTCTGCGGGGAGTGTTGCGGCTCACTAAGGATCCGCGTGCCGCTGCAATAACCGGTGGAGGCAAGACAGCGAAAGGAATCCGAACAGATCGGCTAGATGCGCAGCGCACGAGGTTGTCCCGCGAGCTTCGTGACATGGCGGTAGACGCCCCGAAGCGTGCTCGCTTCGCGGGGCATGCATTGGTCTACGCGTCAATGTTTGACGATTCTCTTGCGCCAACTTGGACGCCTGGTGATCTGTTCGATCCTAAATTTGGCGCCCGTCTTGTTGCGCCACACCAGTCTGGCTACCTCATTGATCTCAACACGGCAGCGCTTTCGCAGTTGGCTTCTCTGGTTCAGGACACCGACGCCGCCAAGCAACGTGTAGATATCTCGCGCGTGGAATCTGTCCGGTTTTTTGACGCGATGGACGCGCTCGCCGGCAAGACCGTGCCGCAGGTCTGGGCCAGTGCGCCGGAGGTCGACGGCGCGCGGCCATTCCTAATGTGGCTTACGCCGTTTGATTTCAGCGCTGCGGCTGACGCGCTGCTTGAGCGTCTACAGGGCTTGCGGGATGCGTCGCTTCAAGCGCCGCCACTGCTTGCGTCGATGGCCGTGAGTGAAGACGATGCAAATGGCACCATAGCCCGCTCCATCCGCGCGTATGCGGCGGCTGGTGATCGTCTGGGTGCAGCGATGCGCGAGTATCGTCAGACAAAGCGCGCCGTGACCACGGTATACTTGCGGACTCAAGACGCGCTCTCGCAATTGCTAGCATCCGGCGTTGTTTATCGGATCGAACCAGCGCCATTGATTCATTCTACATCGCCCGGCTCAGGCACAGAGCCCGATCGGCCGCTACCAGCAGCACTGGATAGCATGCCCATTGTGGCAGCGGTGGACGGCGGGCTGACCGCACGTTCGTATTTTCCCGCGCAGGCTTGGGTGGCTCCGCCACTTATCAATGGTGCTAACGCCGATGCGTTACACGGCAATCGTGTGACTTCGCTCATTGTCCAAGGTCACGATTGGAACAACAATCTTGCTTTACCTGAGTTGCCGTGTCGGGTGGGCGTAGTTCAGGCAGTGGCGAGGAAGGACTCTCGTCAATTTGTCGACCCGCAGGACTTTGTCGCCTACCTGGATCTTGTCATGGCAGCGCATCCAGACACGAAGGTTTGGAATTTCTCGCTGAACCAGCAGTTCGATTGCGACCTTCAGTCGGTCAGCTACCTCGGTCATCAATTCGCGCTGCTCGCCCGTAAGCACAAGATCCTGCCTACGAATTCCGGCGGTAATAAACCCGGCGCGTGCATTCAGCCGCCTGCAGACTGCGAGGCGAGCATCACGCTCTCCGGCCGTATCCATGATGATGATGGTGAGTACGGAGATGCTTGCCCCGTTTGTTTGCCGGGCCCAGGTCCAGCATCGATGCTCAAGCCCGACATGTCGCACTTTTCGCGCGTGCGCGTGATCGGCGGGACTGTCGTCAGTGGCTCCAGTTTCGCGAGTGCGCTGACAGCGCCGCTTGCTGCACACACATTCATGCGTTTGCGCGATGCCGATCCGGATTTGGCCAAGGCGCTAATTTTGCACGCAGCAAACGGGGAAGCCTACGACCCCGCACTGGGCTTCGGCTCGCCGAGCGTTGACGCGCTGCCATGGGAATGTCCTCCAGGTTATGTGACGCTACAGTGGAGAGCCTCACTTCGGCCGGGTGCCGCATTTTATTGGGAGCTGCCCATTCCGGCCTCCCTCCGCAAAAGCGGTAAACTCAGGGGGCGCGGGCGCCTCACAGCAGTTCTGAATCCCCATCCGTTGGTTTCCGATTTCGCTGGTCCCAACTACTTCAGCGCGCGGTTGAACACGGCGCTTCAATATCCGAAGCGACCGGACAAATTCGATAACCTGTTAGGCTCCATGGACACGGATCGCGTGCCCGAACAAGAAGCTCGCGCCATCGACCACAAATGGTGCCCGGTGCGTCAGCATGGTGGGTTGGGCGAAGACTTTTCGAAGCGGGGGCTGGCGTTCAACGGCGACATGCTTCGCGTTTACGCGCGCATCTATGCGCGCGACCTTTACCTATACGACTACGCAAACATGGACGAGGTGCCAGCGCTGAACGCCGTCTTTGTGTTGACCATCGGCACAGGTGATCCGAGTGATGATATCTATACAGAGCTGCGCGATGCGCTTGGTGCCTTTGTAGAGAGCGCCGTGCTCGACGCAGATATCGACATTCATGCCGACAACTAAGGTGAACGCGGCGGGAAATGTGCGGATGTTCGGAGCCTCTTTGCGCTGACGACTGGTACTGCAGATCGCCCGCACATGCTCCCATGTTCGACCTCGGCCCGAGCAGGGCGTGAGGTCGAACGCAGACGGGACGTGGCTCCCACGTCCCGACACCCATCGCATCGCCATCGCGCGCAAGCCGGCGTCCAGGGCGAAGAGGCGAATGCCGTCCCTTGACGCCAGCGCGCACGATGGCAGGGGCCTCGCGTCAGGGAGCGCCGCCCGGAGGGCGAAGACGCGCCCCGGACCAGGCGAAGCGGCGCGGCTTCGTGCGCAGCACAAGCGCCCGGCCGCCGCAGGCGGCGACGCCCAGCCCTAGCGATCATTAGGCTATAACCAGACATGAGATTGCTTATAGACAGGCTATAACCTATCTTAAACGGCTCCAAGATAAGGTCATACCCTGTGAAAGCCGCCCCAACCCTGGCCCGCCGCCGGCTCGACGAGCGCATCAAGACCTATGCCGGTCTCGGGGCGCCGCCCCCCATGGGCTGGGTCCGCGCCATCCGTGACGCCCTCGGGCTGACCGGCGCTCAACTGGCTCGCCGCCTTAACATCCGCCCCGCAAGCCTCTCCGAGCTTGAGAAGAACGAAGCAAGCGGGCGGATCACGCTCGCCACGTTGAAGCGCGCGGCCGAAGCGCTCGATTGCACGTTCGTCTATGCGCTCGTGCCCAAGCAGAGCCTCGAAAAGACCGTTGAGGACGCCGCGAGGGCCGCCGCGCAGAAAGAACTCGTCGCCGCGCTTCACACCATGGAGCTCGAAGCCCAAGGCGTGCGCGCTGGCGACAAGCGCGAAATGCTGGAGGCGCTCGCCGCCGACATCGCTAAGGCGGGCGGCAAGCGTCTTTGGGGTTGAGTCTGGGGGGCTGACGGGCATGAGCGAGGATCCGTTTCAGGCCGACGATGCCGCAACGCCGCTGACGCCCGAAGAACGTCTCGATCTCAAGCTCAGCTATGTCGCGCTCCGGCACGAACTGAACGAGGCCGAGGCGCTCAACGTGCTCGCCGGCGAACGCTGGGCGCTGTCGCGCAAGCGCGACGCGCTCGATGAGGTGTTTCTGCGCCGCCTGCATTTGCGGATGTTCGGCGATGTCTGGCGCTGGGCCGGCAAGTACCGAACCAGCGCGCGCAATCTCGGCGTCGATCATTGGACGATCGAAATCGCGCTGCGCCAGGCGCTCGATGACACGCGCTATTGGGTCGAGCACCAGACCTATCCGCCCGACGAGATCGCCGTCCGCTTCCATCACAAGCTTGTCGCCACCCATCCGTTTCCGAACGGCAATGGCCGATGGTCACGCCTCGCCGCCGACCTGCTTGCGCTTCAACTCGGGCAAGAACGGTTCAGCTGGGGGCAGGGCTCGATCGTGGCGGTGTCGGAGACGCGCCAGGCTTATGTCCGCGCGCTAAAAGCCGCGGATGCTGGGGACATAGCGCTGTTGTTGGCGTTCGCCCGGACTTAGAACGATAGGCGAAAGCAGGGCCATCGTTTCGAAACTCGTTACGTCGAGGACCCCTTGAGACGTTTGCGGGCGCGCGGCCTTCGACGATTAAAGCTGGCTCTCGATCGGCAGGCCGGCAGCGCGCCAATGCGGCATGCCATCCTCAAGTCTCCGCGCCTTGTACCCGGCGGCGCGCAGCGTTGAGACCGCTTCAAACGCGAATACACAATAGGGTCCGCGGCAATAGGCGACGATCTCCTTGCTGCGCGGCAACTCGGAAAGGCGGCGCTTGATCTCAGTTAGAGGCATGTTGATCGCCCCCGGCACATGCCCTAACGCGTACTCTTCGCGGGGGCGGACATCGAGCACAGTGACATTCCCGTCTTTCACGCGTTGGCGCAGTTCGCGGCGAGACACCGGCTCCATCGCGTCGCGTTCGTTGAAGTAGGACGACACTACGTCCCTCACGGCCGCCACGTTTTGCGCGGCCACCGCGCCGATCGCGTCGAGCAATGCGAGCACGCTGTCGTCGGCCAGGCGATAGAATATGAATTTCCCTTCGCGTCGCGTGGCCAGGAGTCCGGCGCGCCGCATCGATTGGAGGTGCTGTGAGGCGTTGGCGATGGCGAGGCCAACTCCTTCAGCAAGCGCATCCACGTTGCGTTCGCCTTGGGCGAGATGCTCAAGCAGGGCCAAGCGGTGTGGGTGCGCCGCTGCCTTGGCCACTTCGGCAAAGCTCTCGTGCAGGGTCGCTTTCACGCCACGGCTTGACTCCGGCAAATTAACACTCCATCAATCAAGCAAATAATGGAATGAATGAGTGGGGCTGTCAACAACGGAGAAAAACCAATGAACCCGAACAAGGCGCTTTGGGAGAAGGGTGACTTCACCCGCATCGCCGCAAGCATGCGCGACAGCGGGGAAGACCTGGTCGGCAAACTCGAAATAACCAAGGGACTGAAGGTGCTCGACCTCGGGTGCGGCGATGGAACGACCGCCATTCCCGCAGCCAAACGCGGCGCCGACGTGCTGGGGGTTGATATTGCGAGCAACCTGGTTGCAGCGGGAAATCAGCGGGCAGCCGCACTGGGGTTGGCGAATATCAGTTTCCAGGAAGGCGATGCTTCGAACCTCCAAGAGCTGGCCGACGACAGCTTCGACCTTGTTGTCAGCATTTTCGGGGCAATGTTCGCGCCCAAGCCGTTCGACGTGGCCAAGGAAATGGTGCGGGTCACAAAGCCCGGCGGCCGGATCGTCATGGGGAACTGGATTCCCGGTGACCCGACGCTGATCGCGCAGGTCCTGAAGACGAGCGCCGCCTACTCACCGCCGCCGCCGGAAGGCTTCATCAGTCCCGTCACTTGGGGCGTCGAAGAGAACGTGATCCAGCGCTTTGAAGGCGCGGGTGTGGCGAAGGACAAGATTACGTTCGTCCGGGACACGTACTTCTTCAACTATCCGGGTTCGCCGTCAGAGCTGCTCGGCGTGTTCAGGACGTATTACGGGCCAACGATGAACGCCTTCGATGCGGCGGAAAAGAATGGCCGCGCCGACGATTTGCAGCGCGATCTAGAAGCGCTGTTCAACGCTCAGAACGCGAGCGCCAAGCCAGGCGCTACGTCCATACCCGCTACCTTCTTGCGCATTACCGTCGAGGTCTAGGCGCCCGCCGTTCGGAGCGTCCGCTCTCAACTCATAACTCAAGGAGGACGTCATGATCCTACGTCAGTTCCTGCATGCCGATCCGGTCGCTGCGTCTTATCTGTTCGGCTGCGGCGGCAAAGAATCCGGCGCGGTGGTCGATCCTGTCGGTGATCCGCAGTTCTACATCGACGCGGCCAACAAGGCGGGCATGCGCATTCTCTACGTGATCGATACGCATATTCACGCTGATCATGTTTCTACGGGTCGCGCGCTCGCGGCGGCGGTTGGCGCGCCTTACGTTCTCTTTGACGGCGCCAGGGCCGAAAAGCCGTTTCACGGCGTGCGCGATGGCGATGTGCTGGAGCTGGGCAACGTGACCGTCGAGGTGTGGCACACGCCTGGTCACACGCCGGAGCACATATCGCTTGTGGTCCGTGACAAGACACGCGCCGATGAGCCCTGGATGGTGTTCACGGGCCACACGCTCATGGTCGGGGATCTGGGCCGCACCGAACTCGCAACCGATGCCGCGGAAGGAGCTCGTATCCTCTTTCGCACGGCGCAGCGGCTCAAGGCATTGCCGGATTATGTGGAGGTTCTGCCGGGCGCCTACTCAGGTTCGGTGTGCGGCAAGAGCCTGTCCGGCAAGCCCTGGTCCACGATCGGTTTCGAGAAGCGGCACAACAAGGCGTTCCGCATCGAAGATGAGAACGAATTCGTCAGCCGAATGGTGAGCGATATTCCGCCGGCGCCGGCAGGCGCTGCTGAATTGCGCGCGCTGAACGCCGGCATTGTCGCGGCGGCGTAGGCGATGGCGCGTGGCGGCGAGGGACGCGGCGTTGCTCTTGGGCTGAAGGAGAATTGGCCTCAATTCACGCTGCTTGTGCTGATCAACGCCTTTGTCGGCGGCATGGTCGGCATTGAGCGCACCGTTGTCCCGCTAATCGGTTCGGAAGAATTCGGCATCGGCTCCACCACCCTGGTGGTGTCGTTCATTGTCAGCTTCGGCGTCGTGAAGGCGTTCGCCAATCTCGTGTCCGGGCAACTTGCCGACACCTGGGGCCGCAAGCGTGTGCTGGTGCTCGGCTGGCTGGCAGGGTTGCCCGTCCCTTTCATGATCATCGGCGCCCCGGATTGGGGCTGGATCATCGCCGCCAATGCGCTCCTGGGCGTGAGCCAAGGTTTTGCCTGGTCGATGACCGTCATCATGAAGGTCGATCTCGTCGGACCAAAGTCGCGCGGCCTCGCGGTGGGGCTCAATGAGTTCGCCGGCTATCTCGCGCTTGGCTTGACAGCGCTCGCCACGGGCTATCTCGCCGCGCGCTACGGCCTGCGCCCGGCGCCTATCTATCTGGGCGCGGGCTACGCTATTGCCGGTCTGGTGCTCTCCATATTCATGGTGCGCGACACCCGCGAGCATGTCGCACTGGAAACAAAAGGCGCACAAGTTATCGAGCCGATACGGTTTGGCGAAGTCTTCGCGCTAACGACGTTCAAGGATCGCAATCTTTTCGCCGCATCGCAGGCAGGCCTCGTCAACAACCTGAATGACGGAATGAGCTGGGGCATCTTTCCGCTCTTCTATTCCACGTTCGGCCTGGGGCTTGAGCGTATCGGCATCCTGAAGGCGCTCTATCCTGTGACGTGGGGCCTGTTGCAGGTGGCGACCGGACCGCTCAGCGACCGCTGGGGCCGAAAGGGCCTCATCGTTGCAGGTATGTGGGTGCAGGCTGGCGGACTCTTTCTCACGGCAGCGACGCGTGACTTCACATGGTGGGTCGGCGGCAGCATCTTGCTGGGCGTCGGCACCGCGATGGTCTATCCGAGCCTGATCGCGGCGGTGTCGGATGCGTCGCATCCAACCTGGCGGGCACGTTCTCTCAGTGTCTATCGGTTTTGGCGCGATCTGGGTTACGCGATCGGCGCACTCGCTGCGGGCCTGATCGCGGACCAGTTCGGCCTCGCATCCGCCATCACGGCAATCGCCTGCCTGACGTTCTTGTCAGGGGTGATTGTGGCCGCAACCATGCGGTCGCGCATCGCGCCAGATCCGATGTTTGATCAGACGCAATCCGAACGAACGAACTCGGCGCCAACATTGGGGGCGTGATGAGATTTCTTCTGATCCTCAACGGGCCGCCTTATGGTGATGAGAAGGCGTACAACGCGCTTCGGCTCGCGCATGCGGTCGTCAAAGCGGATGCGGCGACAGAAATTGTTGTGTTCCTGATGGCGGACGCCGTCGGCTGCGCTAAGGCGAGGCAGAAGACGCCGGAAGGCTATTACAATCTCGAACGCATGCTGAAGCGCGTGATCGCTGCCAAGGGGCGTGTTCTTTTATGCGGCGCCTGCATGGACGCCCGCGGTCTGCGCGACACCGAAATCGTCGAGGGCGCGCGGCGGAGCACAATGGACGAACTTGCACAGGAGACATTGATGGCGGACAAAGTGCTGGTGTTCTGACCAGAGCGGCGGTTGGCCATGGACGAGCAATATAAGGGCAGTTGCCTGTGTGGCGCAGTCCGGTTCCGTGCGATCGGCGCGCCCAAATGGGTGCTGTGGTGCCATTGCGAGAGCTGCCGCCGACACAGCGGCGCGCCGGCTTCGGTGTTCGTGTCGTTCGCAGACGATGCGGTGACGATCGTGAGCGGCGACATCACGAAGTTCATGTCCTCCCCGGGCGTCGAGCGCGGATTCTGTTCCCGCTGCGGCTCGACACTAACGTGCACGAATCCAAAGCTGCCCAGCGAGACGCATTTTCACATCGGCGCGTTCGAGCGCGCCGCTGATTTGACGCCGAGCGGCGCATTCTTCGGGAACGAGTGCTTGCCGTGGTTTGAGCCCGGCAGCGGCCCCCTCGAAGGCGCGAAGGCAATGGCCGCTGTCGTGAGTGGGCGCATCAAGCGCCGACAATCCTAGGCGGCGCGGTCGCGTCCTTTGTCGGCGTGCGCCGCTTGGCGGCAATCAGCAGCGCAGGTGTGCCCGCATCGCAGACATCTTGACGGGTATCGACTGCGAAACCCGCCGCTTCGAGCGGCGCCACGACATCGCGAAGTGCGCGAAAATTGTAAACCTCCGCCGGAAACGCCGAGACGGCGCGTTCGTCCGCACTCGTTCGGAAGAGGAGCGCAAACCGGCCTCCCGGTTTCATCACCCTCGCGATTTCCCGAAACGCGGTATCGAGATCGTTCCAGAAATAGATGACATGGACGCAGAGCGCCTTGTCGAAACTTTCGTCCGCAAACGGCAAGGATGCGGCGCTGGCGACCAAGATCTCGGCGCGGCGGGCTTTAACAAGCTTTGCATTCCGGCGCACGGCGATGTCGGCCATGAGTTCGGATGGGTCGATGCCGACGATCCGCCCGCCCGGCGCACGCGCGGCCAGCTCCGCAATGCTGCGGCCGGGGCCGCTGCCGATGTCGAGAACCTGATCGCCATACTCGACTTCCAGCGCATCGATGGCTTGCACGTTCTGCGCCCACGTTTCGCGCGCCATGATGAAGGCGATGAAGCGGCCGAGCGGACCTTTGGCATGACGGGCCTGTTCGGCGATGAAACGCGGCCTACGCACGGGCGCCTCCCTGCTTCATGGCGAGACGCACGCCCGCGACATAGGTGAGTGCGAAGCCGAGATTGGCTGCCGCAAAGCCGATCGTGAGTTCGTTCACGCCGGCGATGCAGCTCTGTGGAATGACGATGAGATAGCCGATCGCAAGTGTCGGTATGAGATGCAGCGCGAGCGGCAGATAAAGGGCGAAACGCTTCATTGCGGCAGACCTTGCACGGCGGTGAGCACACTCTCGGGCCGGCGCCAGATCTGGGTCTGGCAGAACACGCCAAGCGCACATCCGCGCAATTCGAGCGCGCCGCCGCGAAGGCGTATTGTCCCTGTATAGGTGCGTCCGTCGTCGGGATTATAAAGCGCGCCATCGCTCCAGACGCCCGGTTCTGTCTGGCGCAGGCCCCGCACTAGCTCGACTCCGATCAGTGAACGTGTCCGCAGAGCGCGATCTGGATTGTGGCTGTCGGTGCGCGCGCTTCCGTTTGCTTCGTTCGGTTCCCAAAGCCAGATGATGCGGCCGCACATCGTCTCGGGCGCGCCAGCGCATGGACGGAACTGGACGATTGAGCCGAAGCCGCGCGTCGCCCAATTGCCGGCGATGTCGCTGCGCGTCTGCGCTGAGGCATCGCCTTGAATGATCGCCGCTGTCGCGAGGCCGATGGCGACCAGCAGGGCGGCGGCGCCGGCCCGAGCTGGCTTCGTCCGGCGCAACGGACAGATCGCGAAGGCGGCGACTTCGGCCTGATAGTCTGGATGCTCGGTGCCCATGAGCCGATCCCACCAGCTGAAATAGAGACCGTAATTGGAGCGGCCGTGCTGATGGTGGAGGTCGTGATGTGTGGTGGTGTTCCACCATCCGAACAGGCGCGAGGGCTTGCCCGCCACCGGATAAAGTTCGACGCCGGCATGGCCCATGACATTGCGCACGATCTGCCAGGTCACGAACGTGAAGATGGCGAGGTCATGCATAGGCACGAGCGCCGCCCAGAGCGGAACGAACGCGACCATGACGATCGCCTCGGGAACGTCGAAGGCGTAAGCCGTCCAGGGTGTCGGCGTCTTCGATTTGTGATGCGTGTGATGGAAGGTGCGGAAGAGACGCGGGTGATGCATCGCCCGATGCGTCCAGTAGAAATAGGCGTCCTGCGCCACGATCATGGCGATGAGGGTGGCTACGAAATAGACCGGCCCCCTGACTGAAAAGTCCTCATAGATGGTGAGCCAGCCCGCGCGGCTGGCGTAGTACATGCCAAAGCCGGTGATCGAGAAGACGAGCGCCGTGCGCAGCGAGGCGAATACTTCGCGCCGATAGTCCGCGGCGGTGGCTCGGCGGGTCTGGATCTTCCGCGACGCATAATGCGCGCGCCAAAACGCCCAGATGATCAGACTGAAGAGCCCCGCCGTGAGGATGTAGCGGCCGGCCTCGATGCTGAAGATGATGGGAAAGACTTGGACCAGTTCGCGCCAGAGATCGAATTCGACAGGCATGGGGCTTCACCGCCGGTTGCGCCGGTCCAGTCCGGCTGGCGGAACCTCGTCCATCTGCCGACGCGCCGCTCGCCGCGCTTGAAAACGGGCTAGCCGATCTCAAAAACGGCGCGCCGATTCTGAAAAACGCGCAGAAATTCAGTGTGAAGCTAGGCGAGTGCTTGGGCGCGATATTCTGAGGGTGTAAGCCCGGTGTCCGCCTTGAAGGCGCGATTGAACGGCCCGAGCGAGGCAAAACCAGCGTCCAGCGCGATGGTGGATACCGGCACATCGCGCTGCGTCGGATCACCGAGGGCGGCCTTGGCGTCCTCCAGGCGCCATTGGTTGACGAAGGCGCTGAAGTTTCGATGTCCGAGCTTCTGATTGATGAGCTGGCGCAAGCGATGCTCCGGCAACCGCAGGCGCAGGGCCAGAGACGCGATCGTCAGTCCTTCTTCCCGGTAGAGCCGCTCTGTCCGCATGAGCCGGTCCAGATCGGCGGCCGCGGCGGCGTCGGCGGCGTCCAGCGCGCCGGTGTCCCTCGCGCTTGGCGCCGCTGGCGCGGGCGTGGCTGTCGCGGCGAAGAGGTCGGCATCGACGCGCCCGAAGGCCCAGATCGATGTCAGCGCGATCAGCATCAACGTGGCGGCTGCCAACGGCGAGAGCCGCTCAGCCGAGCCCGCCATGAGTTCGAATGTCTGCACGATGATCACAGCCAGCGCATAGGCGGCGCCCGCCAGCAGGACCGGACCGCGCAGGCGCCGGCGCTTCTCCACGAGGTCGCCGCGCCATCCCGCCGCGATCAGGAAGACGATGTGGCTCGCAAGCGCGAACCCGATCAGATTGTGGGCGAGCCAGAAGAACGGTTGAACCGCAGGCGGGCTCAGGACGGCGAAGACCCCCACCGCCAGCAGGAGGAGCGCGGGGACAAAGCGCTTCCAGGCAGGCGCATCATCCTCGAACAGATCGCGCGCGAAGGCCCAGAACAGGCCGGCGCCCACGACCGAGAAGATCCAGGCCGGGACAAGGGCGAAGCCCAGCACACTATTGGCCATCGGCCATTGCGTCAGCGTGTGCCCAGCGGCGGCCAGGCAGAACAGGATTCCGGAGAGGCGCGCCCGTCCGTCCAGGCCACGGCTCAAAGCCAGGGCAAGTCCGAGGAACGCGCCGATCGCGACGCCCCTGGCAAGGAGTTCTGCGGCTTCGGCAGTCTGGCTCATGTTCATCGTTTGGATGAAGCCCTGTGTTCGACCCGCGCCGGAGGCGCAAGCTCGGTGCTCGCTATGACAAAGCCCTGCGTCCCGACACCCTCAGGATGCCATCGCGCGCAGGCGGCGTCAGGGCTGAAAAGCGTAAGCGTGCCTTGACGCCGCCGAGCACGATGGGACGGACCGCTGCTCGTTCCTCCGGATCACGCCATCGCCTCACGCGCGCGCTCATATAACAAACGCAAGCCCTGCAACGCCTTCGCGTTGCCACACGACACGGGCCTCGGCCTTTATGCGCAGCGTGGGCTCCACCAGAATTACCTGTTCCGGCAAATCGCGGCGGACAAAGTATTCGATGCGCGCGCCTGTGGCGCTGATGTTCTTGAGTGCTACTGGCAGCTTTTCCCCATTTGCCAGGATGAGCGCACCTTGCCTGAAGACCGCTTGCCGTACAGCGCGCTCGACCTTGCGCGTCCAAGCGTGTGTCGCAGGCGGCGGCGCAGCGTTCTGCTCGACGACTTGGCGTAGCCGTTTGCTCAAGACGCCTTGATCTGACTTGGACTTGCCGAACATCGATCGCGCTGCCTCGTGGTGTTGCCGCCGCCTATGTTTGTCGCGACCGCCTGAAGGCGCCAGGGCTGAAACCAACGATCTCTGCGAAAGTGCGCGAGAAATGGCTGGGCGAACTGAAGCCTGTCACCTCGGCGATCGTTGCGAGCGGAAGGGCGCTTGATTGGATGAGCGCCTTGGCGCGCTCCACGCGGGCCTCCAGCACATACCGATAGGGCGCCACGCCGACAGTGGTTTTGAACTTGCGCGTGAAGTGAAAGAGGCTGAGGCCCGTTAGCGCCGCGAGATCGGCCACTGAGATGTCGTCGGCAAGTCGGGCGTCCACGAAGTCGCGCACCTCGCCCAATTGTGCGTCGGTCAGACGGCCATCGCCTGTGTCCGTCGCAACGGTCTTCAGCAATTCGGCGCCTGCGGCGATGACGTGTGAGTCCATCAGAATCTGCGGCGCGCGGCCGGGAGTTTGCGCAAGGCGAGCCAGTTTCGTCATCGTGTTCATCAACTCGCTGCTCTGGAAATAGACCATCGGGTGCAGCGAGCGCTGCGAAGGCGGCACTTCCAATTCGTCGAACAGCCAATCCTGATCGAAATAGAGGACGCTGAAGGCGTTGCTCCGGGCGACGGGTTCGCACCAGCCTTCAACGCGCACGCCATGCGGAAGAAAGGTCATACGCCGGCGCATATCGAGGAGACGCACCGGCGCCACCTCATCGCCCGCCATGCCGCCATCGCTCAGCACGATGTCGTGCAGCGCGAGATAAGCGCTCTCGCCGGACCAGGCGAAGTCGAAGCCGCCTTCGCCCGAAGCGACATGCTCGACAGTGTAGGGCAGGCGACGAACACATGCGCGCGCTGCGCCCGCTTCGCTCCGCGGATTAAGTGCTAGCAGATGGTCGGACATGGAATGACATGCTCGGGCTGACGCGACAGTGGCGACAGCAAGATTGTGCCAGACGAGCAATAAACAAAAAATTAACCGCGTGCTCGCTAAATGCCGCCGTCGGCGACGCGAAATGGGCGGGCGCCATGTGGGGACATGGATGGCGGACGAAGCAACCGGCTATGCAGGCGCGGCGGGGATCGCCTTCGCCCACACGGTCGTCGATCAACTTGGCGACAAGGAAATCGCGCCCACACCGCCGAACTATGAATTGTGGGCGACCTATAAAACAGGCGCCTTCCCGGACCTCAACCGCGAAGTCGAAGCGCGTCTCGCCGCCGGCGAAGACCTGACGCCGGCTCTGTGCGAGGACTTGTACGAGCGCTTTTTCATGCCGACGCGCTCCTACGAGCAACTCGTTCAAACTGGCGAATCCATTGCGCACGAACTGGTCGGCGCACTCGTCCACCTTCGCGAGGCCAACACCAATGCCGGTGCGTTCGCGAGCAAACTCGAAGACGCCGCGTCCGACATGGAGGCGACGCCCGATCCGTCGCACATCAAGGCCCTCGTGCGAAATCTTGTGGCGGAGACGCGCGAGGTCGCTGCGCGCAATCGGACGCTGGAAACGCAGATGGAAGCCTCATCCAAACAGATGGAGGCGTTGCAGGTCAGTGTTCGTCAGGCGACGCTGGAGGCGGTGACGGATGGGCTGACCGGCCTTGCCAACCGGCGGCATTTCGACCGTCTCCTGTCGCGTCAGGTTGCAGATGCGGCGGAGCGCTCAGCGCCGCTCTGCCTCATCATGTGCGACATCGATCACTTCAAACGGATCAACGATTCCTGGGGCCACCCCGTCGGCGATCAGGTCATCCGGTATGTGGCGAGCGCGATTCATGCTGCGGCGCCGAAACCGGCCTGCGGCGCACGCTATGGCGGGGAGGAGTTTGCACTGCTGCTGCCGCGCACAAATCTCGATGCAGCCGAGACCATCGCCCAAGAGCTCCTCCGGCGCGTGCGCGCGCGCACGTTGTCGCGCAAGTCGTCCGGCGAGCTTATCGGACACATCACCATCTCGGCCGGCGTCGCATTGCTGAGGCCAGGCGAGCGCGCAGAGGCGTTGCTGCGCCGCGCCGATGCCGCGCTCTACGAAGCCAAGCGCGCGGGGCGTGACCGCGTCATCTGCGAAAGCGAGAACCGCGCGGCGGCGTGATCGCCGCAATGATGCATGGAGCATGCGCCATGGACGTTCGCGAGTGGAGACCGGCGGTCATCGCCTCGTCCAAGTTCGAGGCGCAGATCATCGTCGATCTCTTGCGCAACGCCGCTGTCGCCGACGTTCTGACGTTTTGCGATGTGGCATATGCGCTCGAAGGGCTTCGCGGCGCGCGCGCGAACATGGTGCTCATGTCCCTCGCCAACGAGACAGCGGCGCTGGAATGGGTGCACAGTCTGCGGCGCGCCCTGGATCATTCGCTTCGAAAGGCTCCGGTCCTCATCATTTCGGGCCAGTTGACCGCAGCACAGGCCGAACGGTTTCGACACGCTGGCGCCAATGCCATTGTCGCAAAGCCGATGTCCACGGCAACGTTAACTGGCGTTGTGAAGAAAGTCCTCGCGAGGCCACGGCCATTCATCGAGAGCGCGGTCTATGTCGGACCCTGCCGACGCGCTGGGATCGTGACCGCTGGCCCCGACAAACGCCGTCGCCAGGTGGACAATCCCGAGAAGGCGCGCTCCGGCGCGATCTAGAAGCGTCCGGCCCATTGGACGCACGCAAGCGTGGCGCGCTGCTTACCAGCGGAGCAGGCGCGCGCCCATAGTTGCGCCAAGCGCCGCGCAGATTGCAAAGGCAGCTGTGTACCAGGTCGCCACGTAAGGCGCGAAGTCGATCGGGCAGAACAAGGAATAGGGAATGGCGGAGAGCGCGCCTGCTACCGCGCCAGCCGTCATGCCGGCAACGCTCAATCGTGTGGGCCCGAAACGGCGCATGGCGAGTATGAGTGCGGCGCCCGTCGGTGCGGCGATCAAGGGGATTTGCCAGAGGCAGCTCGGCACGCCGCCGCCGGTCCAAAGCGTCCAGCGCAGCGGCTCGTGCGTCATGGCCATTCCTGTGATGGAAACGCCCGCGGCGACGACCGCTACGCTGATCACGCCAAGTGTGGCGCGCGCAATGCGAAGGTCATTGCCGACAACACGGTTCATGATTGGCAGCATGACCATCACTACCAACGCGCCGAAGCCCATCTTGAGCGTGGTTGAGAGCCTAGCCGCCTCTAGATCGGGCCGCACGCCGCCAATGGCGATGAAGGCGATGCCCGCCAGCAACAGCCCGGCGAGGCCATAGAGCGCAAGCGTGGCGCGTCGCGGCGCCCGCGGCGGCGTCCGGTGTGAAAGATCGTTGATGAAATCGTCGGTGTTCATGCTTTGCCGTCCCGCGCCACGAGGCGCATCAAGTTCTTGATCCCGCGATGCACGTTCACTTTGACGGCTGTTTCGGACAGTCCAGTTTCAGCGGCAGCCTCGCGCACGGAGAGTTCATCGAGCTTCACAAGCCGCACGGCTCTTCGTTGCTGTTCCGGGAGCCGCGCCACCAGCGCGTTCGCGTCGCGCTGTGCATCGCCCGCATCTGCGGTGTCCGCCGCGAAGAGAGCGTCCATGCCGTCGAGCGGAATGTGTGCCCGCAGGCCCTCGCGGCGCAAGTGATCGATCACTTTGTAGCGCGCAATCGCGTACACCCATGCGGTCATCGGCTGACGCGATGCATCATAGCTTTCACGGCGTATATGGATGGCGAGCAGGACGTCCTGGAGCACGTCTTCTACGTCGCTGTCGTGTCTTTGAAGGTGACGGCGCACGAAAGGACGAAGCAGTGCCGCGAGCGACGACAGCAGCGTAGCATAGGCGGTGGAATCGCCCGCGCGCGCGGCGGCCAAAAGCGGCATGAGCCGCGCATTGGCGGCCTCGCTCCGGGTCATCGAACGATCATGCTCTGCTGCATCGTCGAAGTGTAGCTCCGTGGCGCGAGGCGCGCGAGCCGTTCCAGAGAACGCCACTGCAACGAGCGCCGCACCGCGCACGTCACGCCGCCTTCGGCCGAGGACGCTCAAGCCACAGCAACGCGGCGGCAATTGCGAGAAACGCAAGCGCCATCATGAACAGCCACCCGCCATCGGTCGGCAGGTTCATCGCATCGATCTCGGCGACGCTCTTGCCCTGTTGCAACAGCGGAACAAGCTGATCCATTGCCGGAATCGTCGTGCCGAGAAATGGCGAGAGATGAAAGCCGATCGCGGCAAGCGTGATGGCGCCAGCAACGAGCGCGCCGAAGAAGCGCGTGCGCGGAATGACAAGCAGGACGGCGGCGGCGAGTTCGCCTGCGCCGGTGAGATAGCGGAGGTAAGGCTCAAAGAGATCGACGCCCGAGCGCCCGGCAATGAGCGCGAAGATGGGGTTTGGCGATGGGCCGATGAATTTCGGAAGCCCGACCATGAATACCAGCGCTGCCGCAAACCCGGCGGCGAGAACCCAAGACGCGATTCGTGTGAGTTTCATGTTCGCATCCTCAAAACCGTGTGGTGAGCGCTGTGAGCCAGTCCGGCGAGAGCGCAACGAGCGCAGCTTCAAGCGCGCGATCGAGACCGGAGAAGACCAGCACGCCGACAGCGATCAGCGCCCAACCGAGAAGCGTTTGCCGCCTTCGCCCACTGCGTGCAGGCGACCCCGATAGCGCGCGATGAGCGCGCGGGCGCCGTAGCCAATCGCGGTGAGGACGATGGCGGCGCCTAATCCAAACATCGCCATAACGAAAGCGACGGCGGCGAGGTCTTCGCCCTGCGCCGCCAGCACGCTCGCCGCGCCTAAGGTCGGCCCCACGCAAGGCGCCCAGACAATGCCCAGCAGCGCGCCAAGGCCTGTCTGTCCCAAGAGCCCTGCGCCTTCAAAGCCCGCTGTTCGCGCGTTTGCCCAATTGCTGAGCGGCGCCGCCGCGCCCGCGAACGCCATTTGAAACCGAGGCACGACGAGCACGGCGCCGACGCCAAGCATGATCGCGGCGCCTGCGAGGCGCAGCGTGTCATTGTCGAGACCAATGGCGTAGCCGATGGTCGCCACGAACAGCCCCACCAGCGAGAACGAAGCCGCGAGACCAAGCGCGAGCGCCGCGGGGCCGAAGCGGTGCTGCGCCATAGCGCCGCTGGCGAGAATGGGCGCGAGAGGCAGCACACAGGGCGACAGGATTGTCAGCACGCCCGCCAGAAAGGCGAGAAAGGGCGTCAGCAGCGTCATTGAACGGCGGAGCGCATCAAGGCGGCGATGCGGCGTTGATCGGTGACGCCCACCGCGCGATCTGTTTCGCGTGCGCCCGCAAACGCAATCAGCGTCGATTGCCGGCGTGCGCCGAGCCTGCGCCAGGCGTCGCGCTGGCGGTCAAAGTCGATGCGGAAGACGATCATGTTCGCGAACGCGGGATCGGCGGCGGTCTCGCGAATGATGGGCGCCTGCGCCCGGCATGTGGGGCACCAATCGGCCGCCACTTCGACGAGGATCGGCCGCCCCGCGTTCTGCGCCGCCGCAAATGCCGCCTGATCGAAGGGACGAAACTCAGCCGCGAACGCGGCGCCCGGCAGGGCGAGCGCCACAGCGATGAGGAGAAGGAAGCGGCGGACAATGATCATGGAAGCTCCTGCGATCGGGCTGCGCCTTTTCGGCGCTCGCAGAAGACTTCGGGGCAGGGAGGCGAAAGGTTACCTCCCTCGCCGAAGCTGAATGTTCTAAAGCGCGCCGCGCGCTCCCAGGCCGGCGCCCAGCAACGTGATGGCCAGCAGCGCCAGCAAGGCGCGGTGCATGATCTCCAATCTGTCGAAATCCTTCTCCGGGACGGGCGACGCCAGAAGGCGGCGATGCAGCACCAGCGGTTCGATAACGAACAACACGATCATGAACAGAAGCGCGCCTGCCAAACGAACCGGCTCTCGAATTGATGGAAGGCGCGAAGGCGCTCAGACGGCGGATGCATGGTGCGAATGGCCGGCGTCGCCACCGTTGTCACGAACGCAACGCCGCCAACCCACATGACGATGGCAAGGATGTGCAGCACGCGCGCGAGCGCGAAGTCGTCCATGCTTTTCTCCTTGGAGATATCTGGCGGCGCATCGTCACCTCACCAAAGTGGGCGCGCGATCCCGGCGTTGTGCCTTCGCGGTGCGGGCGCGCTTTGGCGGGATGGGACGCGAGACAATGAACGCCGCCACCCCTATCATGACGAGCGCTTGGCAAATCAGCACCGGCAGTGGCGCATGAATCACGAATGAGACCGCGAACGTCAACGCAATCGCGAGCGCGGCGGCGCATTTTGCGGGGCGCCCGATTGCACCATGGGCGCGCCAATCCGCGATCGCACGTCCGAAGAGGGGGTGATCAACCAGCCAATCGTGCCACCTCTGCGACGAGCGAGCGAATGCGAACGCTGCGAGCAAGATAAACGGTGTCGTCGGCAACAGCGGCACGAACACGCCGACGGAGCCGACGCCAAGCGCCGCTGCTCCAAGCCCAAACCAGGCGGCGCGCCACGGCGTCATCTTTGCGTCCTTCACGTCGAGCGCTGAACCTCTCCAGCTCGCAAACTCAGCAAGGCGCGCAAACGCCGCGTCCCGTGCGCGCGCCCCGGCGGCCGTGCTAGGCAACAGGCCGCCCCCGCTGACGGAGCTCGGAGCGGCCTGCCTGAACCAACGTTCCGCGCCTGGGGGTGCTGGCGGTTGGCCCGTAGCGCCTAGGCGCTGTGGGGCATACTAGTCGCGGGCAAGCGCCCAGCCGTTTGACGACGGTCAAACACCTCGGCGGTCGATTGACGCAGGTGTCGGCTTCAACAGACGACGTGGCGGCGCGCGCGCGGCGCGAGGGGGTCGTCAAAATGCGGGCTTGGCGGCGCCTTGGCTGCAGGGCTCGGGGCTGGTCAGCGACCTCAAAGGCGCGGTTGTACCGATACGTTTGGAGAGTGACAGCTGATGCAGCGCAGGAGCGAGCGCTCCGGTTTATGTTGGTCCACGGCGATACCGATGAATCCTGTCGCGATGAATGACCAATCCGTCTGCGCTTCTGACCTCAACCAGAGCTCTCCGGTCTCTCCGCAGTTGCGGCAGCCAAGGTCGAAGTGTCGTACGGTTGGCATGCCTGGGCCTTTGCAGCGCCACACGCGAGTCTAGGTTGGCGCTCGTGGTCCAGGTTTGATCGAGATCAGTCGATTCAGCGTTGCCGGCTTGCGCCCAGGCTGTGGGCCGCCGTCATGCGTGAGCGCCCGTGAGGCTCGCTTCGACGAGGCGGCGCGCGCCTGGCGTCGTGTTCATCAGGCGAAGCCCCGCGCCGCGCGCCCAGCGCGCAAGCCTGCGCTCGTCGGCGTAGAGTTTGGCGATCGCGTTGGTGGCGGCAAAGAGCGGAAGTGTTTCGCGGCGATGCTCTCGCTCATAGCGGCCCAGGGCCGAGGCGGCGCCGATGTCGCGGCTCTCCCGGTTCGCGGCGAGAATCTCACGCCCGAGCACAAAGGCGCCGCGCAATCCGAAATTGAAGCCGTGCGCGGTGACGGGATGCATGCCGACCGCGGCATCGCCCAGAAGCGCAAACCTGGCTGCGATGAAGCGATCGGCGTAGACCGCAACCAGCGGATAGTAGAAGCGATCGCTCGTCAGTGTGATATCGCCCCAGCGGCGCTGTGTGCGGCGCTCGATGCCGCGCGCGAAGTCCTCGTTCTGCAGGGCCTTGATCTCCGCCATTTCTTGCGTGCACAGCGTCAGCACGAACGAGGACTGTCGGTCCAAGAGCGGGAGCATCGCGATCGCTTGCCCGCGATCGAACCATTCGGTGGCGATGTTGTTGTGCGGTCGTGAATGGCGCACGCGGCAAACCAGCATGGTTCGGCCAAAATCGATCATGCGCGCGCCGATGCCTTGGCTCTGGCGCAGGGTCGAGAATCGCGTGTCGGCCGCAACGACAAGCTTGCTCGCGAGCGTCTGGCCGTTCTGCAGCCGCACGCTGGCGCTCTTGGTCTCGATGTCGTCGATATGTGCCGTGCTTCCGGCGAACAGATCGCAGTTTTCTTGCGTCCGAACGTTGCCGAACAGGGTGCGGCGGATGGCGGCGTTCGAGACGAGCGCCCCTAGCGGCTCGCGCCAGCCGCGATCGGTGAAGGGCAGGACGTAAGAAGAGCCGCCGTCCAGCACTTCGGCGCGCGAAATGGGAGCGACCTCTTGTTCCGTCAGGTTTTGCCATGCGCCAAGTGTGCGCAGTCGCTCAATAGATGCGCGGGTGAGGGCGATTTCGCGCCCGTCGTAGGCCGGATCGCATAAGGAGGCTGCCGGTGACTTATCGACAAGTGCGATGCGCAGCGGTGCTTCGGCGAGCCGTGCGGCGAGGCTGAGACCCGCCGGTCCGGCGCCGACGATGATCAGATCATAGTCACGCACATGAGCCTCCTCCGCGTTCAAGCTGCGGCTGTGTGGCGCGGCCGCAGAAGAAGCGGAGCGTAAACAATAACGAACCACGCAAATGCGCCGCTCCAGAACACCGCCGACAGCGCCATGAGCACGGCGTAGTGTTTGTCCAGGAATGGGGCGGCCACGCGGACCGATGCGCCCAGATTGACAAGCACGTAGATTGCACTGATGGGCGGTGTCGCGGCCAGCGGCTGACCGGTGTGCCCGAGGCTGGCGCGGGTCATAACCGCGAGCGTCATGACGCCAAAGGCTCCTGCGGTAATGGCGTGAAGGCCGGACGCCGCCGGCACGACCGTGGGGGCCAGAACGGCGAGCCCCTGCAAGGTCAGCCCCAACGCGAGCCAGAAATAGCCAAGATGCAGGATGAGCACCAACGGCTCGTCGGCGGTGCGCCAGCCGCGCCAGCGCGCCAGCCGCGCAAAGTGTAGCGCGCCCGCAAGCGTGAGCGCCAGGCCGGCTGCGTACAGCGACGGCGAGATGGCCCACATGGCCAAGCCCGCCGCGCCAATCGCGAGCGTGATTGCATCGAAGCGGCTCGCGGAGGCGGGCTCGGGCGCAAGCTTGCGCCTGGCCATCCAGTTGCGCGTAAAGCTTGGCACGATGCGTCCGCCGATCAGCGCCACGAGCGCGGCGACAACCGCAACGCCCGCGCGCTCGCCCAGCAGCGCCAGCTCGGGATCGACGCTGTGCAAATGCGTAAGCACGTTGGCGCAGCTCAAGATCGTCAGCAGCAGGAGCACCGGCGCGTTCCGAATATTGCGGCCCGCTACGATTTCACGTCCGATCACCGCCGCGAAGGCAAAGAGGAATGCGCTGTCGACGATTGGCGCGGCCGCAAAGCCCGGGATGAGCATCGCCGCGCGCCCGGCGCACCATAGAAAAACAAGCCACATGAGCGGCGTACCGGTCACCGGCAACCGTCCCGTCCAATTCGGCACGGCCGTCAACAGAAAGCCGGCGATGACGCCGCTCAAATAGCCGAACAGCATTTCATGGGCGTGCCAGGCGCGGTTGAAGTGCGCGATAGGCAGCCAACCTGCAAAGGCAGCGATCCAGAGCGGGACCGCGAATGCGGCCCAGGCCGCCGCAAGCAGAAAGAACGGCCGAAAGCCCATGCTGAACAAAGGAAGGCCTCGGTATGCTCGGTAGCGCTCGGCGGTGGTGGCAGTCATGAGGCGGGCTTCACACAGCGCGAGAATGCGCCAGAGAGGAAGGGTGGCCATAGGCGTCGAAGGCCATGGCTACGAGACGTGAAAATTGCCGTGCGGCCGGCGGAACGACGAGGGCATCGCCATAGATCTCGATAAGCCCCGCGTCAGCGAAGGGACTCAGCTCCGCGTGAGCTTCCGGGAACATCTCCCAGCCGCCCAGTGGACCGAGATCGATCTGCAGATTGCACATGATGGATTGAATGATGCCGCCGCGGCGCAGATCTTCGGCGCTCTCGGCATGACCGCGAGACACGGGAAGCGTGTTGTCTTCCACCGCACGGCGCCATGCGCCGATGGTGGAGATGTTTTGCGCGTAGCCGCCGGGAACATGAGAGATGGCCGAGGGACCAAAGCCAACGGTCGCGCCGCCGGCCTCGGCAACGTAGCCTTGAAAGTTGCGATGAAGTTTGCGTTCCTGTGCCGCCTTAGCGAGTGAGTCATTCGGGCGCGCAAAGTGATCCAGTCCGATGCTCACGTAGCCGAGGTCATTGAGCATCCGTCCTGCCAATTCGGCCTGGTCGAAGCGCTCACTTGCGCCCGGCAGCGTGGACGCGTCGATGAGACGCTGACGGCGCTTGAACCAGGGCACGTGCGCATAGCCGAAGAGCGAAATGCGATTGGGCCTGAGTTCGGCGGCGAGCCGGATCGAGCGCGCGAGGTCTCTGGCCGATTGGCGGGGCAGCCCATGCATCAAATCGAAGCTGATCTCCTCCAGTCCCGCCTCGCGAAGCGTGTGCACGCACGCGCGCACCTGCTCGAACGGCTGGGTGCGTCCGATCGCATCCTGCACGTGGGCGTTGAGATCCTGAACGCCCATCGACACCCGGCTTACACCCGCGGCTGCGTACGCGTGTGCGAGCTCGGAAGTGACATAGCGTGGATCGAGTTCTATCGCGTGCCGCATGCCTGGCTGCGCGTCGAACCAGAAGTCAATGTGATGGACGAGCCGGAGGAAATCGGCGGCGGGCAGCACGTTGGGCGTGCCGCCGCCCCAGTGTATCTCGTTGACCTTGCGCGACCCCAGCGTCGAGGCCACGAGATCGATCTCCATCATCAGCGTGGTGACGAAGTCACCGATATCGCCCCCGCGCGTCAGAAAGGTGTTGCACCCGCAATACCAGCAAATCTGGCTGCAATAGGGGACATGCAGATAGAGCGAGAGAGTCGTCGACTGGTCCAGCGCGCTGAGCCAGCGCCGATGGAGCGGGGCGTCGACGCGGGCGTCGAAGTGGTTGGCGCTGGGATACGACGTGTACCGCGGCGCTTGACGTTCCGCGAAAGACAGAAGGTGCGGATCCATGTCCCTTGATCGGTGCGCCCGGGCTGGAAGCGATTGACGTTGGTCAATCGGCGGTGCGGCCCAAGCGCGCATCTTCTCAAGGGCAAAGCACCTCCACGAGCGCGCCCGCGGCAGTCTCGGGCGCATCCGGCGGGCGCACGATTAGCGCAGGCGCCGCCGCGAGGACCGAGATTAGAGCGGAATCTTGCTGCGCGGCCGCCTTCGCCCACAATCGGCCGCTGCCATCGCTTTCGACCACCGCGCGGAGGTAGCTCTCGCGCGCGCCGTTGGCGGCGAGCGGCGTGCGGGTGCTGGCCGCGATGGTGCGGGTAGACTCAACAGCCTCCCGCCCGCAGAGCTTGTCGAGCAAGGGGCGCAAGAACAGCCGTGCGCACACCATGGTCGACGCCGGATTGCCCGGAAGGCCTAGAACCATGTGTTTTCCTATTCTCGCGAACCATGTCGGTTTGCCGGGGCGGAGCGCGACTTCTTCGAAGACGAACGCGCCGCCGAGGTGGCGTATCGCAGGGCGGGCGTGGTCGTGATCGCCGACCGATGCGCCGCCAATGATGACGGTGAGGTCGCTTGTAGCCAAACTGTCCGCAATCGCGTTCGCGACAATCGGAGCGCGGTCTTTCAGGGGCGGAACCGTGCTCGCTTCGCCGCCCCATTGTTCGACCAGCGCCGCGACCGCGAAGCTCAGGGAGTCAAAGATCTGGTCGGCGAGGGGCGTATCGCCAGGCGCTACGAGTTCGTCGCCTCCGGCCAGGACCGCGACAACCGGGCGGCTTGAGACCGTGAGCGTCGCTCGTCCCAGCGTCGCGGCAAGTGCGATCGAAACCGCATCCAAGGTCGCGCCCGAGCTCAGGACGCGCGCACCGGCGCGGAAATCGACGCCTGCATCGCGGACATGGCGACCCTGCACGACCGGCGGCGCAGTAACGACGTCTCGCTCGCGCGCGGTGTCTTCCTGGATGAGGATGGCGTCCGCCCCCGCGGGTAGCGGAGCGCCAGTGAAGATGCGTGCGCATTCGCCGCAACCCACTGGCCGCTGCAGCGCGCTGCCCGCGCCGGCTTCGCCGATCAGGCGCAGGGCGCCGGGCGTGTCGCTCGCACGCACGGCATACCCATCCATCGCTGAAGCGCGGAAGGGCGGATGATCGCGCGCTGCGATCAAATCCTCACGCAGCGTGCGCCCCAAGGCGTCGCGCAGGCGCACGATCTCGCAGGCCACGGGCTCTGCAAACGAGAGTACTGCCGCGCGCGCCTCAGCAACGCCGATCATGCCAGCGGCTCGCGACGCGTTCGCCGCGCCGACCAATGTCGCGCAGCCCAAGGAAGACAAATCATCCGCCGGTCACCGACATATGCCGCACCGTCGCGGGCGAGCCCAGTCGCTCCACCTGGAAATCGTGGCCTTTGGGGCGCAGCGTGATCGCCGCGTCCAGGCTCGCGTCCAGGGCGTCCAGCCCCTCTGGCGCGCGCAATATCTTGCGAAGATCGACGGACGTTTCGTGCCCCAGGCAAAGATAGAGCCGGCCCGTGCAGGTGAGACGAACCCTGGAACACGCCTCGCAAAAATTGTGGCTGAGCGGCGTGATAAATCCCAGGCGCCCACCGGTTTGCTCGACGCGAACATAGCGCGCGGGCCCGCCGGTGCGGTCCGGCAGATCGGTGAGGCGCCAATAGCTCGCCATATCTTCGCGCACGCTTGCCAGAGACAAGAACTGATCGGTGCGGTCTTGGTCGATCTCCCCGAGCGGCATGGTCTCGATGAGCGTGATGTCGAAGCCGCGGCCGTGCGCCCATTTGATGAGATCGGGAATTTCGCGTGCGTTGTCGCGTTTTAGCGCGACCGTGTTGATCTTGACCTTAAGGCCCGCGCGCGCGGCGGCGTCGATGCCCGCGAGCACTGAGGGCAGGCGATCGCGGCGCGTGATGTGCTTGAACGTGTCGCGGTCGAGTGAATCGACGGAGACATTTACGCGGCGCACGCCCGCCGCGAAGAGCGGCGCGGCGAACGCCGAGAGATGGACGCCGTTCGTGGTGACGGTGATTTCGTCGAGACCCGACCCGAGGTGGCGTTTCACCAGGTTGAGGAGATCGAGGAACCCGCGCCGCACCAGGGGCTCGCCGCCGGTGAAGCGCAGCCGGCGCACGCCGCGCCGGATGAACGCCGCGCACAACCGGTCAAGTTCTTCGACGGTGAGAAGTTCGTTGCGCGGCAGAAAGCGCATGCGTTCGCTCATGCAGTAATGGCAGCGCAGATCGCAGCGGTCGGTGACGGAAACGCGCAGATAGGTGATGGCGCGGCCGAAGGGATCGATCAGCGGGGTCATGCGCCGCTCTCCAGAGCGGCCAGGACCTCAGCTGTGTTGGCGTTGGCGAACGCGTGCGCCTCCTCGAACTGAACCGGGACAGCGCCGATCTCGGCCAGGAAGGCCCGCACCGATGGATGCCGGCCCTCGTGGAGGCGCGCGTGCAGCGCGTCGTAGACACAGACGCTCCAGAGCGCGCAGAGGGGATGGTGGCCGGCTTCGGTCACGGCGAAGGCCGCGCGCGCGCTGCCAATACTTTGTGCGAGCCGGGCCACAAGGTTGGCAGGCAAACAAGGGGCGTCGCAAGGCGCGCTCGCCAGAAAGGCAAAGCCGCGCCGGCGCGCCCACGCCAGACCGCGCAGGACGCCGGCAAGGGGCCCGCTGGGAAGGGCAGGGTCGTCGAACACAACCTCGATCCCGATTTCCCGTCCGCGCGCCTCGGCGCCCGACCCCGGCCGCGCGCTGATGGCGAAGCCGGGCAAGTGCGCAAACAGCCGGGCGATGCGGTCGATCATCGGCGCGCCGTCGAAGAGCGCCACGGCCTTCTCGGCGCCGAAGCGGGTGGAGCGCCCGCCCGCGATCAACAGTCCGCCTATGGCGCCGGTCGGGATCACGCTTTTGGCCGGGTGTAATCTTCGATCCAGGTTAGCGCACGAATGGCGTGCGGCCAGCCCAGCGTGGTGATGGCGAGATACGCGACATGGTGGAGTTCATCGGCGCTGAGCCCTTCGGCCAAGGCGCGGCGCGCATGCGAGTGCGTTGCGCCTTCAGAATCGGCGCCGATGGCGAGGGCGAGCGTAACCAGCCGCCGCGTCTTGGCGTCGAGGGGACCGGCCTCTCCCGCCGCAGCGCCCAGCGCCTGCAGCGCTTTCCATAGTTCGGGCTTTTCGAGGGCGACTCTGCCGGCGGCGCCGGGCAGGTCATCACCAGCAGGTACCGATGTCATCGCGTTCGCTCCTCCCGCAAAAGCGCAGTCAAAGGCGCCTGCCCGAGGAGGTCAATCAAAGCGGGCCGGTTCATCGCGGCTTTGCCCGGGAGAGTTCCGACAGCCAGATTTCAGCGTCTGCTTCCGCGACGATGTCGCCTCCGCGCGGGGCGCTGTTGTCGGTCAGCGGATCGGGCTTTGCGAGTTGTTCCAGCGCGGCGATGTTGGCCAGCGTGACAACCGAGCCTTGGACGGTCACGCCGTGCTTTTGCAGGGCGCCAAAGGAGCGCGAGAGATTCTCCGGCGACATGCCCAGGAGCGAAGCCAGGATGCGTTTTTCATGATGCAGAAAGACGGTCGATCCGGACCGGTCGATGGCGCGTTGCGCCAGCAAGTAGTTGGCCAGTCTCTCGGTGCTGTTGCGCAGCTTGATGTTCTTGATGTTGCGCACCAGACCACGATAGCAGCCGGCGAGATCGCGCGCGACGGACATGGCGATTCGCGGATCGAGGCGCATCGCCGTGCGGATCGCATCCCCCGGGATCATCAGAATCTCGCATCGCGCCAAGGTCCGCGCGGACATGAGCGCGGCCGCGTCGAGCACGACGGCGGCGAGGATGAAGGTCGATACGGGCCGCAGGATGGTCAGCACCGTTTCATGGTCGTTCCAGGTGCCGTGAAGTTCGGCCTGGCCATCGAGCAGGATGTACAGGAAGTCCACCGGATCGCCTTCGAGCAGCAGCACGGTCTCGGGAGGGAAACGCTGCACGTGCGCGCCCGCTGTCGCCGCGCGGAAGGTCTCAGCCGCGGCGTCCGCGAACAACGGCAATCGCTTGACCCGATCGATGTCGCTCGCGCGCAAACCGCCCTCCAATGCGGGCAATGTCGGCCGTTCTCCGGCCGACGATTTGATGCACGTCAAGAAAAAGAGCGGCCCCCGAAGGCTGGCTTGATAATAGCCTGGCGACCGCCCGATGGATATCAAAGCCTAAGCCGGACAAACATCAAACCAAGCCAATAACCGCCGCTGCGCTTACAATGGTCGGCCCGCTTCGTCAGCTCGGCTTGATGCGCATCAAATGATCTGGCCGTGCTCGGTGCTGTTGATGCTCAAGCGCGCGCCTCCGTGGGGCGACGCTCGCGACATTGGGCGATCGACATGGCTTCACCGCAAGAACACCGGGCAAAACAGAGCGGAGCCGACAGCGCTCTCTGGCTTAGCACCATAGCCTTCACGGCCTGCTTCGCTGTCTGGACGATCTTCTCGATCATCGGGGTTCAGATCAAAGCCGATCTGGGTCTTAACGAAACCCAATTCGGCTTGCTCATCGGGACACCCATACTGACGGGCTCGCTCATCCGGCTCGTGCTCGGCGTATGGGCCGAGCAGTATGGCGGCCGGGTGGTCAATCTGGGGGTGATGCTGGCGGCGGCGGCGGCGACATTTCTGCTGTCCTATGCGCAAACCTACGAGCAGTTTCTGATCGCCGCGCTGGGCGTGGGTATCGCCGGCGGTTCGTTCGCCGTGGGCGTCGCCTACGTCTCCAAATTCTATCCCGTGACGGAGCAGGGCGCCGCGCTCGGCATTTTCGGCGCGGGCAATGTCGGCGCGGCTGTCACCAAGTTCCTGGCGCCCTTCGTGTTGCTGGCGTTTGGCTGGGAAGCCGTCGCGCAATACTGGGCCGCCGGACTTGTGGTCATGGCGCTCATCTTCTTTGCGTTCACGAAGGACGATCCCGATCTCATCGAGCGCCGGCGCAACGGCGTTCGCCCGCGCTCGATGATCGAGCAGTTCGCGCCGCTCAAGAACGTCCAGGTCTGGCGGTTTGCGCTCTATTATTTCTTCGTGTTCGGCGCCTTTGTGGCGTTAGCACTTTGGCTGCCGCGCTATCTCGTCGGCGTCTATGGCCTTGATCTCAAGACTGCCGGCATGGTGGCGGCGGCGTTCTCGGTGCCGGCGTCACTCTTTCGAATCTATGGCGGGCATCTTTCCGACAAGGTCGGCGCGCGCCAGGTGATGTATTGGACCTTCCTGGTCGGCATCGCGGCGACTTTTCTGCTGTCCTATCCGCCCACAAGTTATGTGATCGATGGGATCGATGGGCCGATCTCGTTCCGGCTGGAAACCGGCTTGGTCGGATTCACAATCATCATCTTCGTGCTTGGCTTCTTTATGAGCCTCGGCAAAGCGGCGGTCTTCAAGCACATCCCGGTCTATTATCCCAAGGATGTCGGTGCAGTCGGTGGCCTTGTCGGCATGATCGGTGGTCTGGGCGGCTTCGTGCTGCCGATCGCTTTCGGCGTGCTGAACGATCTCACCGGGATTTGGACGAGTTGCTTCATGCTGCTCTTCCTCATCGTTTCCGGATCGCTCGTGTGGATGCATTTCGCTATCCGGCAGATGGAGCGCGACGCCGCCGGCAAGACGCTTGAGGCGTTGCCGGAATTCCCAGAAATGCAGCCCATTCACGAACCGGCCAAGCATAAGCCCGCGATGGCAGGCCTTATCAGCGATTGGCGTCCGGAGGACGCAAGCTTTTGGAAGGACAAGGGCAAGGCGGTCGCTGCGCGTAATCTCTGGCTCTCCGTGCCCGCGCTGTTCCTCTCGTTTGCTGTCTGGATGGTTTGGTCAGTGGTCGTGGCGAAATTACCGACCATTGGTTTTAATTACACAACCGACCAGCTCTTCTGGCTCGCGGCGCTGCCGGGCTTGTCGGGCGCGACGCTGCGCATCTTCTATTCATTCATGGTTCCCGTCTTTGGCGGGAGGTTGTGGACGACATTGACCACATGGTCGCTGCTCGCGCCGGCGCTCGGCATAGGCTTTGCCGTGCAGAATGCCCAAACGCCGTACTGGATCATGCTGGGTCTGGCGCTGCTGTGCGGACTTGGCGGTGGAAACTTCGCAAGTTCGATGTCGAACATAGGCTTCTTCTTTCCGCGCGCCGAGAAGGGCAACGCCCTCGCGCTCAATGCTGGTCTCGGCAATCTTGGCGTCAGCGCCATGCAATTTCTGGTGCCGATTGCAATCACGACGGCGGTGTTCGGAAGCTTTGGCGGCGCCGGTCAGGCGACCGATGCCGGCGGCACGCTCTTCATGCAGAATGCCGGCTTCATCTGGGTTCCGTTCATTGTCGTTTCCGCCTTCATGGCGTGGTTCGGCATGAACGATCTCTCCACGGCCAAAGCCTCCTTCGCCGAGCAATCAGTCATCTTCACGCGCACCCACAACTGGATCATGTGCTGGCTCTACACTGGCACGTTTGGTTCGTTCATTGGCTTCTCCGCGGCGTTTCCTCTCCTCACCAGCACGCAATTTCCTGGTGTCAACGTGCTGCAGATTGCGTTCCTTGGGCCGCTTGTGGGTGCGCTATCACGCTCGCTAACAGGTTGGATATCTGATCGCTTCGGCGGCGCGCGCGTGACGCTTGCTGTGTTCGCATTGATGATGCTGGGCACGATCGGCGTCATCTACTTCCTCGCCAACAAGGCGGCGCCCGGCGCTTTCACCGGCTTCTTCGCCTGCTTCATACTGCTCTTCTTCGCGAGCGGCGTCGGCAACGCATCTACCTTCCAAATGATCCCGGCCATCATGCGCAAGGAGATCGCCCGCCTCGCGCCGCAAGCCTCCCCTCAAGATCAGCTGAAGCAGGCGGAGAAGGAATCGGCTGCCATCACCGGCTTTACGTCGGCGATCGCGGCTTACGGCGCCTTCTTCATTCCGAAGAGCTTTGGCTTTTCAATCGCCGAAACGGGAAGCGCCACCGCAGCGCTTGTGGGCTTTCTTGTCTTTTACGTGTCGTGTCTGGCCGTCACTTGGTTTGTGTACGCTCAGCCGAAAGGCCTTCTCTTCGACGTCGAAAACAAGCGCCACGGCGCCCAGCCCGCCAAGGTTGCGGCGCAATAAGGACTGAACGCACATGAGCCATACACTCGATCGGCTGGCCTTCTTCAGCCGCAAGACCGAACTTTATGCAGGCGGTCACGGCGTGACGAACGACGAGGACCGTTCTTGGGAGGAGGCGTATCGGCGCCGCTGGCAGCACGACAAGATCGTGCGCTCGACGCACGGCGTGAACTGCACCGGTTCGTGTTCGTGGAAGATCTACGTCAAGGGCGGCATCGTCACCTGGGAAACCCAGCAGACGGATTACCCGCGCACGCGTCCCGATCTGCCCAATCACGAACCGCGCGGGTGCGCGCGCGGCGCAAGCTACTCGTGGTATCTCTATTCCGGCAATCGTGTGAAGTACCCGATGGTGCGCGGCCGGCTGTTGAAGCTGTGGCGCGAAGCGCGCAAATCGTTGTCACCGGTGCAGGCGTGGGCGTCGATCGTCGAAGACGCGGCCAAGCGCAAGTCCTACACCTCCATCCGTGGCGGCGGCGGCTTGGTGCGCTCGACGTGGGACGAAGTCACTGAATTGATCGGTGCGGCCAACGCCTACACAGTAAGGAAGCACGGACCGGACCGGGTGTTCGGCTTCTCGCCGATCCCGGCCATGTCGATGATTTCGTACGCTGCCGGCGCGCGCTATCTGCAATTGCTCGGCGGCGTTTGCGGATCGTTTTACGATTGGTACTGCGATCTGCCGCCGGCGAGCCCGCAAACCTGGGGTGAACAGACTGACGTCCCGGAATCTGCAGATTGGTACAATTCGGGCTTCATTTTGGTCTGGGGCTCAAACGTGCCGCAGACGCGCACGCCCGATGCGCACTTCTATACCGAGGTTCGCTACAAAGGCGCGAAGTCCGTCGTCATCTGCCCGGACTATTCGGAAGCATCGAAATTCGCTGATCTTTGGATTTCGGTAAAGCAGGGCACGGACGCGGCCCTCGCCATGGCGATGGGCCATGTTGTGCTCACCGAATTTCATCGCGACCGCGAGGTGCCGTACTTCAAGGATTATGTGCGCCGCTACACTGACATGCCGCTCTTGGTGCGGCTGGTGAAGAAGGGCGGCCGCTATGTGCCTGAGCGGCTTCTGCGAGCTTCCGACTTCGACGATGCGCTGGCGCAAGAAAATAATCCCGATTGGAAGACCATCGGCATCGATGAGACGACCGGCAATCCGGTGGTGCCGACAGGATCGATCGGCTTCCGCTGGGGCGAACAGGGTAAGTGGAATCTGGAAGAAAAGACCGCTGACGGCGGCGATGTGAAATTGCGCGTGGGCCTGAAAGGCGCCCACGATGACATCGCTGAAGTGGTTTTCCCGTATTTTGCCAATAGCGCATCGAACGGCTTTGCATCGACAGATCACCCGGACACTTTGATGCGGCGCATTCCGGTAAAGCGGTTGAAGCTGAAAGACGGCGAGACACTTGTCGCTTCGGTGTACGATCTCTTTCTTGCAAACTATGGGGTCGATCAGGGCTTCGGCGGCGAGCACATCCCGTCGAACTACGACGACCTCGAGCCCTATACGCCGGCTTGGGCCGAAAAAGTGACGACGGTGCCGCGCGAGCAGGTCATCGCGGTGGCGCGCGGCTTCGCGGCGAACGCCGAAAAGACCAACGGCAAGTCCATGGTGATCATCGGTGCGGCGATGAACCATTGGTATCACATGGACATGAATTATCGCGGGGTGATCAATCTCCTCGCGATGTGCGGGTGCATCGGTCAGTCAGGCGGTGGTTGGTCCCACTATGTCGGCCAAGAGAAGCTTCGCCCACAGACCGGCTGGGCGCCGCTCGCCTTCGCCTTGGATTGGGCGCGCCCGCCGCGGCAGCAGAACTCGACCAGCTTCTTCTACGCGCACACCGATCAATGGCGCTACGAGACGCTCGATGTGAAAGAAATTCTTTCGCCCACCGCGCCAGACGGCGATTGGTGTCAGACCTTCATCGACTACAACGCCAAGGCCGAGCGGATGGGCTGGCTGCCGTCGGCGCCCGCGCTGAAAAAGAACTCGCTCGAAGTGGCCAAGGCCGCCGAGAAAGAAGGCGTCGACCCGCGCGAGTACGCTGCGCGCGAACTGAAATCCAAGCGGCTCGAAATGAGCTGCATGGATCCTGATCACCCCGACAACTGGCCTCGCAACATGTTTGTGTGGCGCTCCAACTTGCTGGGATCATCTGGCAAGGGTCACGAATATTTCCTGAAGCACTTCCTCGGCACATCGAACGGCGTGCTCGGCAAAGAATTGGGCGAGACCGGACGGCGCAAGCCGGTGGAAGTCACGTGGCGCGAAGAGGGGCCTGAGGGAAAGCTCGACCTTCTCGTCACCATCGATTTCCGTATGTCGACCACAGCAGTCTATTCCGACATCGTTCTGCCGACCGCCACGTGGTACGAGAAGAACGACCTCAACACCTCCGATATGCATCCGTTCATCCATCCGCTCACGGCGGCGGTGGACCCGGTGTGGGAATGCAAATCAGACTGGGACATCTTCAAAGCCATCGCCAAGGCCTTCTCGGATGTCTGCCCCGAAGTGCTTGGCGTCGAAAAGGACGTCGTACTGACGCCGATCCAACACGACAGCCCCGGCGAAATGGCGCAGCCTTTTGACGTCAAGGATTGGTGGAAAGGCGAGTGCGAGTTCATTCCGGGCAAGACCGGCCCGCAGATCAGCGTCGTCGAGCGCGACTACCCCAACCTTTATCGCCGTTTCACTTCACTTGGGCCGCTGATGACTAAGGTCGGCAATGGCGGCAAAGGCCTTGCCTGGAACACGGAGCATGAGGTCGAGCACTTGAAGGCGCTCAATGGCGCCGTGCTCGACGGTCCGACCAAGGGATTGGCCAAGATCGAGACCGAGATCGACGCCTGCGAAACCATCCTGATGCTGGCGCCCGAAACCAATGGCGAAGTCGCCGTCAAGTCCTGGGCGTCGCTCGGCAAACAAACCGGTCGCGAACACACGCACCTCGCGCTCTCCAAGGAAGACGAGAAGATTCGTTTCCGCGATGTGGTCGCGCAGCCGCGCAAGATCATCTCCTCGCCGATCTGGTCCGGCATTGAGAGCGAAAAGGTCTGCTACAATGCAGGTTATACCAACGTGCACGAGCTCATTCCGTGGCGCACGCTCACGGGCCGCCAGCAGCTCTACCAAGATCACCTCTGGATGCGCGCCTTCGGCGAAGCGCTGTGCGTCTATAAGCCGCCGGTCGATTTGAAGACCGTCGAGCCGGTGCACAATCGCAGGTCCAACGGCGAAACAGAAATCGTGCTCAATTGGATTACGCCGCACCAGAAGTGGGGCATCCACTCAACGTACTCCGACAACCTCCTGATGCTGACGCTCAATCGCGGCGGTCCAGTCGTGTGGGTCTCGGAAAAGGACGCCAAGCGCGCCGGCATCAAGGACAATGACTGGATCGAGTGCTTCAATGCCAACGGCGCGCTTGCCGCGCGCGCTGTGGTATCCCAGCGCGTCCGCGAAGGCATGGCGCTTATGTATCATGCCCAAGAGAAGATCGTGAACACGCCAGGCTCGGAAATCACCAAGCTGCGCGGCGGCATCCACAATTCGGTGACGCGTACAGTCTTGAAGCCCACGCACATGATCGGCGGCTACGCGCAGCTTGCTTATGGTTTCAACTATTACGGCACCGTCGGATCGAACCGCGATGAGTTCGTCATCATGCGCAAGATGCGAAAAGTTGACTGGCTCGACAAGCCGCTCGCCGACACGGAGGGCCGCTAGCGATGAAAGTTCGCGCTCAAATCGGCATGGTGCTCAATCTCGACAAGTGCATCGGTTGCCACACCTGCTCGGTCACCTGCAAGAACGTTTGGACCAACCGCGAAGGCGTTGAGTACGCGTGGTTCAACAACGTCGAAACGAAACCTGGCATCGGCTATCCGCGCGAGTGGGAAAACCAGAAACGCTGGAACGGCGGATGGGAACGTACGCGCAGCGGCAAGCTCCAGCCCAAGATGGGCCCCAAGTGGCGCATCCTGGCGAAGATCTTCGCCAACCCGGATCTGCCTGAGATCGACGATTATTATGAGCCGTTCGATTTCGACTATGCGCATCTGCAGAACGCGCCGGAAATGCAGGCGTTTCCGACCGCGCGGCCGCGTTCGAAGATCAGCGGTCAACGCATGGAGAAGATCGAGTGGGGCCCCAACTGGGAAGAGATCCTGGGCGGCGAGTTCTCCAAGCGCTCGAAGGACGTGAATTTCGAGAAGGTGCAGAAGGACATTTACGGCCAGTTCGAAAACACCTTCATGATGTATCTGCCGCGTCTGTGCGAGCACTGCCTCAACCCGGCGTGCGTGGCGGCGTGCCCTTCAGGCGCCATCTACAAGCGCGAAGAAGATGGCATCGTCCTCATCGACCAGGACAAATGCCGCGGCTGGCGCATGTGCGTCTCGGCCTGCCCGTACAAGAAGATCTACTACAATTGGTCGAGCGGCAAATCCGAGAAGTGCACGTTCTGCTATCCGCGCATCGAGAGCGGGCAGCCGACTGTGTGTTCTGAGACCTGCGTCGGCCGCATCCGCTATCTTGGCGTCATTCTATATGATGCTGACCGCATCGAAGAGGCGGCAAGCGTCGAGGAAAAGGATCTCTACGAGAAGCAGCTCGAAATCTTCCTCGATCCGAACGATCCTAGGGTTATCGCGCAAGCGCGTGCTGATGGGGTGCCGGAAGCCTGGCTTGAAGCGGCGCGCCGCAGCCCGATCTACAAGATGGCGATCGATTGGCGGGTGGCGTTCCCGCTTCACCCGGAATATCGCACGCTGCCGATGGTCTGGTACGTGCCGCCGCTCTCGCCCATTCAATCTGCGGCCTCGCTCGGCGCCATCGAACATGACGGCGTGATGCCGGACGTGAAGAGCCTGCGCATCCCTGTGCAGTATCTCGCCAACATGCTGACGGCGGGCGAGGAGGCGCCGGTTGTCGCGGCGCTTGAGCGCATGCTGGCGATGCGCGCCTATATGCGCGCCAAGACTATCGATGGCGTCATCGATCACGCGATTGCCTCACGCGTCGGCCTCACCGCCGAAGCGATCGATGAAATGTATCAGATCATGGCGATCGCCAATTATGAGGACCGCTTCGTCATCCCGACCTCGCATCGCGAGGGCGCGGAGGATGCGTATGGCATCCGCGGCGCGTGCGGCTTCAGCTTCGGCAATGAGGCCTCGGGTGGGCGCACTGAGCTTGGCCTTTTCGGGCCGGTGAAGAAACGCACCGCCAAGAATCCGATGGAGGCGTGACCGTGGCCTACACCTACCGCGCGCTCGCGCTTCTATTGAGCTACCCGACACCCGACACGGCCGCTGCAATGCCGGCGGTCATGGATGCGCTTTCCGGCGAGCGGCTTGTGCCGGGCGCACTCGTGCAGCGCCTTGCGCCTCTGGCGGACGAGTTGTCGGGCGCGGACCTCTATGACTCGCAGGCGCGCTACGTCGATCTGTTCGACCGCTCGCGTTCGCTCTCGCTCCAGCTTTACGAGCACATCCATGGTGAGAGCCGCGATCGCGGGCAGGCGATGGTGGAGTTGTTGAAGCTCTATTCCTCGCACGGCCTTGAACTCACGGCCAAGGAATTGCCGGACCACTTGCCGGTGTTCCTGGAATTTCTCTCGCAGCGCCCTCCGGCTGAGGCGGCGGCGCTGCTTGGGCAAGCCGCGCACGTTTTGGAAGCGCTGCGCGAGCGGCTTAAGAAACGCCAATCAATGTATGCGCGCGTGTTCGACGCGCTGGTGGCGCTGGTCGAAGCGGACCGCAATCCCGAAGCGCTGAAGGCGCTCCTGCAAGAACCCGAAGACAATCCGGACGATTTGGAAGCGCTCGATCGCGCCTGGGCGGAAGAACAAGTGACTTTCGGACCGGACAAAGTGGATTGTCCCAAAGCTGCGCTGTTATCGCGGGTTAAGGAGCAGGCGTCGTGAGCACAATTGCATTGAAACTGGCGACGATCACTATCAGCGCGCTGAGTGCCGTGCTGGCGGCGTCGGCGGCGTCAGCGCAAACCCCGGCGGCGAATGGCGATGCTATCGTCGATGCGCGCCTGCGCTTCGAGAATGTCAGCCAAGAGGGCCTTGAGGACGCCAACGCCGTGACGCTTCGCACCCGGCTTGGCTACGAAACGCCGGCTTGGCATGGCTTGCGACTGCTGGGCGAGATCGAAGCCGTCGGCCAAGTGACCGATGATTTCAACGACACCGTGAATGGCCACACCCAATACGCAATCGTCGCCGATCCGGAGGCGTTTGAACTCAATCGCCTTCAGGTGTCCTGGTCAGGCGCAGAAGGCCGGCGTGCGGTGCTGGGGCGTCAACGTATCATCCTCAACGACGCCCGTTTTGTCGGCAATGTCGGCTTTCGCCAGAATGAGCAGACGTTCGATGCGCTCCGTCTTGACGCGCATCCGTTTGAACGCGTGGGCTTGACCTACATCTATATTGCCAACGTTCGGCGCGTCTTCGGTGACGATAGTCCGCAAGGGGAATGGGAGAGCGACTCCCACATCCTGCAGGGCGACATCGATTTGCCGTGGGGCAAAGCCAGCGCTTATGGCTTGCTGCTCGATTTCGGCAATGACGCACCGGCGCAGTCGAGCCAAACCTATGGGGTTCGCTGGTCCAACGAGTGGACAGTCGGGGAATTTCGCCCCCGTCTAACGCTCGAAGCGGCAACGCAGAGCCAATATGGCTCGAACCCCGCATCGTTCGATCTAGGCTATCAACACGCTGAACTCGCCGTGCGCCGCGATCGCTGGACGGTGGCTGTCGCCGGCGAACGCCTTGAAGGTAACGACGCTCGCGGCTTCACCACGCCGCTGGCGACACTGCACGCGTTCCAAGGTTGGGCGGACGTATTCCTGACAACGCCGCCAGATGGCGTGCGCGATCTCAACGCGACTGTGTCGTATGCGACCCAACCATTGCTCGCCAATCAGCCTGTCGTGTTCACTGTGCGGGCTCACGACTTCACGGACGGCGATGGCGGCGTCGATTTTGGATCCGAAGTCGACGCCTCGGTGCGCTTCTCGCTCTCCGAGCACGTTTCGCTCGAGACCAAAGCTGCTGCGTTCGATGGCGAAGATCCGCGTTTCGCAGACCGCACCAAGTTCTGGTTTGCGGTCGAGTACCGTTATTGAGGACCCCCTTGATGGATTGGCTCAATCAGGCTCTCTTCGGCTTTTATCCGTACGTGGCGCTCGCAGTGCTCGCGATCGGTTCGATCCTCAGGTTCGACCGTGAGCAATACACTTGGCGCACCGGATCGTCGCAATTGTTGCGCCGGCGCCAACTGGTGCTTGGCTCGGTGCTGTTTCACCTCGGCATCCTGGCGATTTTCGCCGGGCACTTCGTTGGCTTGCTGACGCCGATTTGGGTTTGGGATGCGCTTGGCGTGCCGCACAGCGCCAAGCAAATGCTGGCGATCGTGGCTGGCGGCGTCGCGGGCGTGCTGTGTCTTGCGGGAGGTTGCCTACTCTTGCACCGCCGCCTGTTCGACGCTCGCATCCGCGCCACGTCGAGCTTTGGCGACAGCGCCATCCTCATCCTGCTGATGGCGCAGCTCATATTGGGCCTCGCCACCATTTCGGTTTCGCTGCAGCACCGCGATGGCGCAGAAATGGTGAAGTTCATGAATTGGGCGCAGAGCATCTTCACGTTCCGAGCGGGCGCAGCGGACTATATTGCCGACGCGCATTGGATATTTAAGGCGCACATCACGCTGGGCCTCACAATCCTCCTTGTCTTTCCGTTCACGCGGCTTGTGCACATGCTCTCGGCGCCGGTGTGGTATCTCAACCGTCGCGGCTGGCAGATTGTGCGTTCCAAGCGCCTGGCGGCGGGGAGCGGCAAATGAAGCACACCCTCATTCGCACTGTTTCCGAACCGCCGCCGCAGGAAGCGTTTTCCGGCTGCGGCCACGGCCCCGCGCCGGCGGCGCGGCGAGAGAAGGGTGCGCCTCCTATTTATGTGGACGGCGTCTTGATCGCTGAAGCCGCCATCGCCGCGGAAGCGCAAAATCATGCGGCCGGCTCCGCCGCGGAGGCGCGTGCGGCCGCCGCCCGAGCTTTAGTGATCCGCCATCTTTTGTTACGCCGCGCCGAGGCGTTGAAGTTAGAGCCCGACACCGAGCGCGACGAGCTTGGCAGGGAAGAAACACCGGAAGAAGCGTTGGTTCGCCAAGTGTTGCAGCGCGAAGCGCCTGGGGATGAACCAACCGAAGCCGAATGCCGCCGTGTCTACGATGCGTCAAAGGCGAAGTTCGCCGCGCCCGAAATCTTCGAAGCCTCGCATATTCTTTTTGAGCCCGGAGCGCCTGGCGATGAAGCTTGGATGGAGGCGCATGAGCGTGCGAGCGCGGCGATCGCCGAGCTGTTGGCCGGCGCGGACTTCGCCGCCTGCGCCCGGGCGTATTCCTCGTGCTCAAGCGCGGCCGACGGCGGGTCCCTTGGGCAATTCGTGCGCGGCGATCTCGCGCCTGCAATCGAAGGCGCTTTGGCTCATCTGACGCCGGGCTCGTGGGCCCCGGCGCCAATCAGAACCCGTCATGGCTGGCATGTTCTGCGTCTTGATCGTCACGCGGCGTCGCGCACCCTGCCGTTTGAAGCGGTGGAGGAGCACATTCGCGCGGCACTGCATGCACGCTCCGCAGTGGCCGCCTCGGCGCGCTACGTTGAAGCGCTCGCTGCGGACGCTGAGATCGAGGGGCTGTCGCTCAGCGGCGCCGCCGCGTCATGAGCGAGCTCATGCTGGGCGACATCATTTCGTTGGGGCGACAGTCCAGCGCCCAGTTGAGCGCTTGGCTTCGCGCCGCGGACCCTGACGCGGCCGCGCGTCTCGACGAGGCCGCGGCCTGCCGCCAGGAGAGTCCGGCGCAGTTCCTTCGTATCGCCGTCTCGGACTTCATCTCGGAGGCAGACGAGGAGGCGTGGGCCAGTCTCGTCTCCGCAGTGCGCGACGCGACGGATCCCGGCGCTGCGTGCGCCGCGCGCATGATTGCCTTCCGCCTCCATCTGGAGAGCGTCTCATGAACGATCTGCGCGATTCAGGCGTGCATCCGGTCCCGCCAAGCGATGCGATTGAATTCTTGCTGGCCGAGCACCTCAACCACCGGCGCATGTGCAGGGCGCTTGAAGATCTCGCCGAGAGCGCCGAGTTCGACGCCCTAAAGATTACCTCGCTCGTCGACTTCATCCGCTTTGATCTCACTCTGCACGTGATCGACGAAGAAGAAGACGTATTTCCGCTGCTGCGCCGCCGCTGTCTGCCAGAAGACGATATTGAGGAGATTCTCGGACGATTGGGCACAGAGCACGCCGAAGACAAGGCGCTGTCCGAACGTGCGCGCGATGTGCTCAATGCCTGCCTGATCGTGCGGCAGGCGCCGCACGCCATCGAAGGCGGCGCGGAGGCATTGAAGTCGTTTGCACAACACGAGTGGCGTCATCTGGCGCTTGAGAACGCCGTCATAATCCCGTTGGCACGGTTGCGTCTCAGCGGATCCGATATTGAAATGCTCGGCCGCCGGTTCATGGCCCGCCGCCGCCGCGTGGCGGCGACAGGCGGGTAGGCTCACGAACACTTCGAATAGCCGCACTCCAGACACTTGTCGCAGCCTTCGGTGCGGACGAGGGCGCCGGCGCTGCAATGTGGGCAAAAGCGCGGCCGCGTTTTTGTCGGCGCGCTCATGACTGGCGCAGGTGCGGCGACCGCGTCGCTATCCAAATGCCGCTGGATTACATCGCCGATGGCGGCCAGAAGCGAAGGCACATAGCGTCCGTTGAGCCACGAGCCGCCGCGGGGGTCGAAGACAGCCTTTAGCTCTTCGGCCACGAAGCCTACATCGCCGCCGCGCCGGAAGACGGCCGAGACCATCCGCGTCAGTGCAAGCGTCCAGGCGTAATGCTCCATATTCTTCGAGTTGATGAAGATCTCAAAGGGACGGCGTACGCCATTTTCTTCGATATCGTTGATGGTGACATAGAGCGCGTGCTCTGTTTCGGGCCATTTGATCTTATAGGTCGAACCAATCAGGGTCTCCGGCCGCGCCGCCAGCGCAGCGGTCGCGGGCGGAGCAGCCGGCGTGGCTTGATCGGGCTTCTCCACCGAGAGGATCGAGCCCGTGACGGCGTTGGGCCGGTAGGTCGTGCAACCCTTGCAGCCAAGCTCGAATGCCCGCGCATAGATATCGGAGAACTCTTCGAAGGGAATGTCCTCCGGGCAATTGACGGTCTTGGAGATCGAGCTGTCGATGTATCGCTGTGCAGCCGCCTGCATCGCCAAATGATCGGCGGGCGTCAGTGTCTGCGCGCTGACGAAGCTATGGTCGGGAGCAGGCGTATCGCCTCTGAGGCGGCGCCAAAGCGTCAGCGCATAATCTTGGACGGGTTCCTCGATGAAGGAATTGTCCTGCTGGCGAACGCGGCGCTGGTAGGCGAAGGCAAAGACCGGCTCGATGCCGGACGATGTATTGCCGGCGAGGAGGGAGATCGTGCCGGTGGGGGCGATGGTGGTTAGGCAACCATTCCGCAGGCCATGTTCGGCGATCAGTGCGCGCGTCTCCGCGTCGAGTGAGGCGAGCGTCGGCCGATCCAGAATAGCTGGGTCGTAAGCTGGAAAGGCGCCCTTCTCGGCCGCAAGCTTTGCTGAGGCCCGGTACGCGGCCGTGCGAATGGCGCTCAACCAGGTTTCGGTTAGCGCAAGGCCGTCGGCGGCACCGTAGCGCGCATTGCAGAAAATAAGAGCATCCGCGAGCCCGGTGACGCCGAGGCCGATGCGGCGCTTCGATTTGGCCTCGTCTTCTTGCTCACGCAGCGGATAGCGCGACACGTCGATGACGTTGTCCAAGAGCCGCACCGCCGTCGCTGTCAACTGCTCCAAGTCTTCAGGGTCGATCCCGGCGTCGGCCTCAAAGGGGCGCCGCACGAGCCGCGACAGATTAATCGAGCCCAAGAGGCAGGCGCCATAGGGCGGCAGCGGTTGTTCGCCGCACGGATTGGTGGCCGAAACCTGCTCACAATAAGCCAGGTTGTTTTCCGCATTGACGCGATCGATGAAGATGACGCCCGGTTCGGCGACATCATAGGTCGCGCGCATCAGACGCGACCAGAGATCGCGCGCCCGCACCGTACGATAGACCAGGCCGTCGAACTGAAGCGGCCAATCCTGATCGGCCGAGAGTGCGGCCATGAAGGCGTCGGTGACCAGGACCGATACGTTGAAATTACGCAGCCGCGCGGGATCGCGCTTTGCGTCGATGAATTGTTCGATGTCGGGGTGGTCGATCCGCAAGCATCCCATCATGGCGCCGCGGCGCTGTCCCGCCGACATCACGGTCCGGCACATCGCATCCCACGCATCCATGAAGGAAAGCGGACCCGACGCTTGCGCCCCGACGCCGCGTACAGGCGCGCCGGCAGGGCGGATGGTGGAGAAATCCATGCCTACGCCGCCGCCCTGCTGCATGGTGAGCGCGGCTTCGCGCAGATGCTCGAAAATGCCGTCGAGATTGTCCGGGATCGTGCCCATCACGAAGCAATTGAAAAGCGTGACCGCGCGGCCCGTGCCGGCGCCGGCGATGATGCGCCCGGCGGGCAGAAACTTAAAGTCGCTGAGCGCTCTCTCAAACTGAGTCCGCCAATAACGCCGCGCTCCTGCGGGCTCCGCCTCGGCAATAGCGGCGGCCACGCGCGCCCAAGTCGCATCGACGTCTTCATCGCCGCACGCGTCATCGGACCGGAAGCGATATTTCGCGTTCCAGATTTCGGCTGAGATTTCGGCGTCGAACGGCATTTCTCATGCTCCATCACAATTGTGCACGAGCCAGTCTTCGTGAGTCTAAGGTAATGCGAAGGTAAATTTCATGAAGGGCGACAACGCGGCGCACTTCTTAGCGGATGTCGCGCGCTCTCTTGATGCGTGTCAAACGCTGCAGGCGCGCGCCCGTGTGGCGCGATGACTGGCGCGGGCGTGCGCGGTGCCGATTGTGAGGCGAAGACCGACACCGGCCGCGCAAGCGGACGTCGTCGCCGCGCGCCGCCGCAAACGTGCTCGATCGTGCCTCGCGCGCTACGCCAGCATGCGCTTGTAGGCTTCTCTGCTCGCCTGGAAGCGCTCGAACGGAAATTTGATCGGCACGCCTTCGAGCGCCGCCGCCAACATTTCCAGGTGGGCCTCCCACCCCGCGCAGCTGCGCGCGACGTCTTCGTCACTTGGGACGCCCAGCGTAAGCGTCAGGCGTGTGCCGACGCCGTCCCGATCCAGGTCCCAGCGAACGGGCCGCGGGGGATCGCCAAACTTGCCCCAGGAGTAGCAGAGCGTTCGATGCGGCTCGCACGCGGTAATCTCGCTATCGATCACGATGCCGCTGTCGACGAAGTTGAGCTGCGCCAGGCCTCCGACGCGGGCGTCAATGGCGCCGGGCGCGAGCCACTGCGCGAGTTTCGCGGGGCCCGTAAGAAACTCCCAAACTTGCTGTGGCGGATACGGAAAGCGTCGCGTGATCCGCGCCTCGATCCGGTTCCCCTTGCGCTCGAGCGCACCCAGATCCGACATGCCTGCTCCCTAGAGGCGGCAATCTAGCGCGGCTTTGGTTCGGGCGCTTGACGCCGATCAAGCGTGTCGCGCTGCATGGCGGATTGCTTGCCTCGCCGCGCGAGATCGACAGGTCCTGGGTTGCGAATTCGATCGGAGGACAGGTCGTTGCCGAGCAATATCGAAACGGCGCGCGCGTTCGTTGCGGCCTGAGCACGCCTGGATGTGGAGGAGCAGGTCCAGTTCTTCGCCGAGGGCGGCGTCTATCACAGCATGCCGATCGGTCCGGTCGTTGGCCATGCGCGTCTGCGGCCGTTTATTGCGGCCTTCCTGAAGAGCTGGACGGGCACGCAATGGGACGTCCCAAACCTTGCGGCGGCGGGCGATGTAATGTTCGTCGAGCGATCGGATCGCACGAAGATCGCAGACAAGAGCGTCGATCTGGCCTGTTGCGGGGTCTGAAGATTGACGCCTCCAATTCCGCTCCGGCGCTGGCAAACGGGAGCTAAAGAGAGAGTCGACCGCCGCTAGCTTGAGCGGAAACCGACCTTTGCGTGCGTGCCGTCGCAGAAGGTTTTGGTGTTGGATTGGCCGCAGCGGCAAAGGCGCGCTGCTTGTTGGCGCGCGATGACGCGGCCCGTGCCAGAGATGATCTCCAGATTTCCGCGCACCATGAGGGGGCCGTCGAGTTGGGGCGACACCTCGACTGGTCCATCGCGCACCGGGAGCTTGTCGGTCTTGTCGCCCGTGGGCGGCTCGCCGCTGGCGTTGAAATGCGCGTCGTGATGGGACCGGTCGCAGAACGGTTTGTTCTTTGAGGCGCCGCACCGGCAGAGCGTGGCGCGGTAGCCGATCGGTTTGCCGTCGATGCTGAGATCGCCGCGAAAGCCATAGGGGCCGGCTTCGCGCACTGAGATGAGATTGACGGGCGGCGCCTGCTCCTCGCGCCCGCCATCCTTGCGCCGATACTGGATGGCGCCGGAGGGGCATTCGCGCGAGACGGCCATCAGCTCTTCAGCGTCCATATCGTCCGGGTGGATCCAGGGGCCTTGCACGTTTGCGAGGAACACTTTGGGCGCGCCGGTGACGCAGAAGCGCGAATGGATGCAGAGCTTGCCATTGAACGTGATCTGCAGCGTTTCGCCTTCCACCACTTCGGCGCCGTCGATCAACACCGTGGGCGGCGCGGGCCTGGCGGCCGGCGCGGCGGGCGCTTGGCTCATCGCCGGCGGCGTGGACATTTCGTGGCAGCGTTGCGCGCGCGCGGCGAGCGCCTTGAGGAGGCCGCCAGCGCGCGCGACGCGCTGATCGCCTTGATCCAAGCGCGCCGCATATTTCGAAACTCGCTCATGCGCTCGGCGAAGAACCGCCGCGCGCTGGCGCCTTGCGGGAAGGGCGCTGAATCGCGCAGCGCCGTAAAGGACATGCCCGCGTTGCAGCCCGGATTGGAGGGGCCCGCCGGGCGGCGCGCGGCGCTTTCCGCCAGCAGCGCCATCGCTTTCATCAGATCGACGCCGAGATCGACCGCGAGGCTCTTTTCCGCGCTCGGGCCATGTAGCGAATAGGAATAGGCGAGAAGCCGCAGCATGGTCTGATAGGCCGCGTTCGCCACATCGACGATCGAGGAAGCTTCCTCGTCTTCCAGCCAAACGCGCCCTTCCGCGATGGGCGGGCGGCGCAGCACAGGGTTGGTCGCAGCCGGATGCGCAGGGATGAAGTCCGGGTTCTTCAGCGCTTGATATTCGTCGCGGATCGCGCGGAAGCGACAGAAGTGCGAGTTCGGGCTTTCTTCGCTCGCGCCTTCGCCTTCGGTGACGATCGCCGCGCAGGCCGCGATCGCGGTCTTTGAGCACAGCACTTGCTGGGCGCCCTTGAGATCGATCTCGTTCGGCGAGAGAGCTGCAAGGCGGGATCGCCGCAGAACAAATCCGCCTCGCCAAGTTTATTGGCCATGAATTGCAGGGCGAATTCCATGGTCTGATAGAATTGCCCGACGGTGTCGTAATCGATCGCCATGGGGCGTCAGGCGCGGCTTGGGCGCATTGCGCTTGAAGAAATGATGCTGGAAGCCCGCGCCATCCGGCTCGTCCGAACCCTCCGGCCGCTCAAGATGGATAAGGTGCTGCAGCACATCCATGCTGAAGGGCGCGAGCTTGACGACGACGCCTCCTGGCAGCCCGCCCGGATCGAGCGGGAAATTGTCACGCCCGAAAGCGGGGCTGCCCCCCAGCGCGGACGTGATATTCCAGACCGCCGTCAGATGGCCCATTTCGTCGATCGCGACATCGAGGATCGCGCGGCGCCAGCGCTTCACGGTGGCGGCCTCTTCGGCGCTGAGACCTTCACCCTCGCCATACTTCAAACTGAAGGCCGCGTAGAGATAGGTGCACATCAGATTGTGCTCGAGTTCCGCCGCCTCATAGAGCGAGTGGATCAATTGCTCGCGCGTTGGCGTAAGGATCGGAGCGGCTGGCATGATTGATCTCCAGACGTGATCTTCTTGCGTTCCTCGCTTTGGCTCAAATCATATCATGGTATAGTTGGCGGCCAGAAGGAGAGCGGCTTAGGTGACGCCGATGGATGCGCCAATCGTGCACATTATTGACGACGACGCCTCTTTGCGCGGCGCGCTAGATAGCCCGTTTCGCTCAACCGGGCAGGCCACGCGCCTTTATGAGTCCGCCACCAGCTTCATAAATGCGCCCTTGCCGGATGCGCCGGGCTGTCTCGTGCTCGATGTGCGCATGCCCGGCGTGAGCGGGCTTGATTTTCAACAAAAGCTTGAAGGGCTCGGCGTGCGGCTGCCCGTGGTCTTCATGACTGGGCATGGCGATATTCCCATGAGCGTCCGCGCCATGAAGGCTGGGACGGTGGATTTTCTCGCCAAGCCTTTCCGCGATCAAGAAATGCTGGACGCTGTTGCGGCCGCGCTGGAACGGGATAAAGCCCAGCGCGCGGAAGGCGGCAAGCTGGATGCGTTGAAAACGGCTTACGCTGCGCTAACGGCGCGCGAGCGTCAGGTCATGGCGTTGGTCACCGCCGGCAAGATGAACAAGCAGGTGGCGGGCGATCTGGCGCTCAGCGAGATCACGGTGAAGATCCACCGGGGCTCCGCCATGCGCAAGATGGGCGCAAAGACCCTGCCGAAGAGCCGCTTGCGCCGGCGAGCAGCACCCAGAAGCGCGCCTGCCAAACGAACCGGCTCTCGAATTGATGGAAGGCGCGAAGGCGCTCAGACGGCGGATGCATGGTGCGAATGGCCGGCGTCGCCACCGTTGTCACGAACGCAACGCCGCCAACCCACATGACGATGGCGAGGATATGCAGCGCGCGGGCGATGGCGAAGTCGTCCATGCTTGTCTCCTACGAGAGCTCTGGCGGCGCGTCATAGAAATCGACCCGCATACGGACGGTGCCGATCGGCGTCACGAAGTGCGTCTGTTGCGGCTCGACGATCATGCGCGCGCCGGCCTCCAGTTCCGTGTCGAGCGCAGGCTCGGGCCGCGTGAAACGAAGCCTGCCCTCTAGCACATTGATGACGCCCCAGACGCCTTCCTTGGTGCGATGCTCGCGGCTGAGCGCTTCCGGTAACGTCACTTCATCAAACACCGGGCTGGAGCGATAGGGTGAGGTCATCACGCGGCCTTCGCCCCCAGATGTGCGATCTCCGCGGCGTGCTCCGGATAGGGCGCATGCTTTCCGTGATCGACTTCCGCGCCGGCGAGTTCGCTGGCGAAGCCGTGATTGACATCGCGGTGATGGGCTTCATCGGCGCGCACGACGAGCACGACATCGCGGAGCGTGGCGTTGTCAGGAAGTTTCCAATAGCGCTTGGCGATCTCGGGGGCGGACACGTTCGCGCTGCGGCCTTCATCGATCTCCTTGAGATAGTGGGTGTAGGAGATAACGGCTTCTTCCTCGAAATAGCCCACGACGCGATGTGCCGTCTTAGCGCTGACGAGGTAAAGCGCAAAAAAAGTCGAGATAGAAAACCCACTGCGCGGCGAGTACGACGAAGCGCTCGAACAAGGTAGGCTTGGCGACCTCGATGAAGGTCATCAGATGCATGCGCTCGTTCTCGGCTTCCTCCATGAGCGTGCGTATCCAGCCCTTATCGTCTTCCATGCGCCGCAAGCACCGCAGATGCGTGAGCGTCGCGCCAACCATGCCAGGCACGGCGGCGACCGTTTCAAGCACGATCGCACGGTGCCCATAGCGCTTTGCAAAGGAGGTGTCGGCGCACCAGCGCAGAAGTTTGGTGAAGCCTAGTGCGAAGCGGTCAGAGACGCCTTTGGCGGTGTGGTGGACAGTGAGGTCGACATGCGGGGTTGCGGTCACGAGGTGCCTTAATTGCTTCGGCGCGCGGGGCGCGTCGTCTTCGGGGCGATAGAAGAGGGCCAGCTTAAGGCTTTCGCCGATGCGTTCGGCTTTCGCCTGCATTTCAGCTGCGGCGGCCGGCGACATGACTTCGCTTGTGGTCTGGCGCCATAGCGCGAGCCAGCGCGTAAAAATGTTCAGGCGTGATGCGCGCACGATGGATGAGATGCTTGAGCATCGGATTGCCCTTGTAGCGTCCACTCGTCAGCATCACCGAGTGCCAGAAATCGGTCAGCTTGCCGAGGTGATGGGGCCAGTCCTGGATGGCGTCATTGAAGATCGGCCCAAGGTCCGGGTCTTGGCGGACGCGCGCGTAGAAGAGCTTCACAAGCTCCGCCAGCGTCTCTTCCGTGATGATTTCACAACCTTCCGGCATGGCTCCAAATCCAAACAGGTCCTTCTATGGGCCTGCCATGCGCCTGACCCGGTACACCGACTACGCCTTGCGCGCGCTGATCTATCTCGTGCTGCACCCGATCGCCTTTGCACGATCCCGGAGATCGCGGGCGCCTACCGCATCTCGCAAAACCATCTCACCAAGGTGGCGCACGATCTCGGCAAGGCGGGCTTCGTCGAAAGCGAGCGTGGACGTTTCGGCGGCTTACGCTTGGCGAAGCCGGCTGCGACGATCAGCGTCGGCGCCGTCGTGCGCATCATGGAAGGCGAGGATTGCTTGGCCGACTGCGATACGTGCGTGATCGCGCCTGCCTGTGGGCTTGCCATCGCCCTCGAAGCGGCGCGCGATGCGTTCATGTCGAGGCTTGATGCGGTCAGCTTGGCCGACATTAGCCGGAAAGGCGGCGCGCTCAGGAGGCTGGTACACGCGGCCTGAGCCGAGTCGCCACAGTCAAGCATGCTGCGACTAGTCCCGCCATCACCAGCGCCTGCACAGCCAGCATCAACAGCGGCGCGCCAATGGCCATGGAGATGGCGAGCACCGCCGCCATTGCGACTATGGCGGCGGTTTTCGCGGGCCGGCTGATCGCGCCGTGCGCACGCCAGTTTTGGATCATTGGCCCAAAACCGGGTGGCCCATCAGCCAAGCATGCCAGCGGTCCGAGGAACGCGCAAAGGCGAAGGCGGCGAAGAGAACGAAAGGGGCGGTCGGCAACAGCGGAACAATCACGCCAACAGCGCCAATGCCGAGGGCCGCAAGGCCAAGAGCAAACCAAGCGGCGCGCTTCGGTGTCATAGCGAGAGGCTTCCGGTGCATTGTTGCTGCGCTCTCATGATCGGTGAGTTGGCGAATTGCGGTTATGGTGCTGAAGACTGCATGTGCATCCAAAATCGGCTAGTGTGGTTAAGTCGTTTAGCGAGGTAGCGAAAGCGGCCGCATAGCCGTGAACGAAGCAGGCGGGGACGATCTCGGGAGCTTCGACGACGTTCACGCCACATCGCGAACGTCAAAGGTCTTTGCTAGAAGCGCCCGCACAAAGGCGTCCCACTTTTCCATGGCCGCGCGCTTTTCCGGCATGTAGCTCCATCGGTCGTAGCTCTTTGAACTCACGTCCTGAAGAGTGTGATTTTGAATGCGGTCGCGGATCTCCTTGGAAATCCCGGCTTGGCCCGCAAGCGTCTTCCACGTCCGCCTTAGATCGCGGTTCGTAACGTAGGGAATAACCCCCGTCTCCCGCTGCCGCCACATGAAGGCATAGAGCGTCCCGTGCGTCACCGGCTTCGCCGGGTCCATCGCTGAAGGGAAAAACCAGCCGTGCGGGTTCGGTTCAATCTCCTCCAGGAGTTCAATTGCGAGGCCGGGCAGGGGAATTGTGTGCGGCTTGTGGTTCTTGGTCGTCGACCAATCCAGAAGCTTCTGGCCACGATCGTATTGTTTGCGGTTGAGCGAGGCGATCTCTTCCACGCGCTGGCCCGTGAGCATCAGAATGCGGACAGCGCGCGCATAGGGCGGGTGAACCGGGCTGCTGGGATTTTCCAGCCAGCGATATAGGCGCACGAACTCTTCGTCGTTTAGCCAGCGCGTGCCCACGACCTTCGGCTCTGTAGGAATGCCCGCAGCCGGATTGCGCAAGACCCCGAACCGACGGGGCGACGTGCTCCGGTAGTCGTGTTCGGACTTCATCGCCCAGGAATAGGCGGAGCGCACGTAGCTGCGCACATGGTCAGCCATCGACCGCTTTCCCCGCAGATAGATCGGACGAAGGACATCTGTGATCTCCTCGGGCTCAATTTCGCGGGCCAAGCGGTGGCGACCAAGCGTGTCGGCGATCTTGTCGAGGCCCTTCTTGGCCTCCCTCCAGGAGCTCTTGTTGGAGATGCGGAGGTATTCCGCATAACCATCGAAAAGGTCGCCCACGGTCCCCGTGCGCACGTCTCGCGCCGTCTTGATGCTCCGACCCTTTTGTATGAGCTCGGCGTAGTCGCGCTCGAATACCTCGCGCGCCTGGGCGAGGCTCATTGCCGGGTAGTCGCCCAGCTTCACCTTGGCCGGTTTTCCCTCTCGAAATTGCACCGCCATCCAATAGGTGGTCACACGCTTCGGCATCGGCCGAATGATGAGGGTGAGACGTCCAACGCCTAGACCCTCACCATCACGAAGGATCTCTTCGCGGCCTGTGGAATGCACCCTTTTGATCGCTTGCCGGATCAGCCCATCGCTCAAAATCGTCACGTCTTTAGGTCTCCGCGATAGGGTATAGTCGTGCGCTTTTGTTCACGTTTTTTACTATACCCTGTGACACGCTTTGTTCTCAGGCGTGCAAACGTCAAGAACGAAAAAGTTCTCGATGTTTCAGCGGGATGCAGCGTTACTCACAGTGATCGAAAATTAGTGAGTAGGGTGATTGTGCACCAGGATGACGTTCGCGGCCGAAAGCTCGAGCGCCCGGCGCGCCACCTCGCGCGGATAGACCGGCGCATGATCGACCGTGCCTTCGTTCAGCACTTCGTCGGCGATCAATTGGTTCTTGGTGTCGAGGAAGAGCACGCGGAATTGCTCGCGCGGCGCATGCGCCATCGCCACGCCGCAATAGGCCAGCAGCTGCGACCACGAACCCACGATCGGGCGCCGCTTCAATTCCGATTTCGCTGCGCGCTCGTAAAGCGCCTGGATCACCTTGAAATCCTGCGCCACCGCCTGGCCCGCGCCCTTCACCTCCGCGATGCGCCCGGCCTCCGCGCCCAGCACGCCCGCCAGATCGCCGAAGCGCTCGATCAGCGCCTTAGCCAGCGGCTTGGTGTCCTGGCGCGGGATGACGCGAAACAGCAGCAGCTCCAGTAATTCGTAATCCGCCAGCGCGCTCGGCCCGCCGGTGGCGAAGCGCTCGCGCAGCCGTGCGCGATGATCGTGATAATGCGGCTTGATGGCGTCGGGGGCTGCGGCCTTGCGCGGCGCGCCGAGCGGGGCGGGGATGTCTTGCGGGGCGCCATCGGCCGCGAACAGAAAGCCCGACGCGTCTTCGACGGCGCGGGGTTCTTCGCCTGGCTCCTTGCGCCCGCGCCCCGCCATCGCGTTACGCCGCCGCCGCTTCGCTGAGCGCGTGCGGCGTATCGAGCCCACGCGCCGATTTCGTGAAAATCTCGACGCCCGTCTCCGTCACGCCGACCGAATGCTCATATTGCGCCGACAGCGATTTGTCCTTCGTCACCGCGGTCCAGCCATCGTTTAGAATCTTCATCGCCGGCTTGCCGAGATTGATCATCGGCTCGACCGTGAAGATCATGCCCGGCTTCAATTCCGCGCCGCGCCCCGGCTTGCCGTAATGCAGAATGTTCGGCGCGTCGTGGAACACTTTGCCGAGCCCATGGCCGCAGAATTCGCGCACCACCGAGCAGCCTTCGCCTTCGGCGTAAGCTTGGATCGCGTGGCCGAGATCGCCAAGCGTCGCGCCCGGCTTCACCGCCGCGATGCCGCGCATCATCGCGTCATAGGTGATGTCCATCAGCCGGCGCGCTTTGCGCGGCACATCGCCCACGCCGTACATGCGGCTCGTATCGCCGTGCCAGCCGTCGACGATGACCGTCACGTCGATGTTGAGGATGTCGCCATCGCGCAGCGCGCGCGGGCCCGGAATGCCGTGGCAGATGACGTGGTTGAGCGAGGTGCACACGGTGTGGCGATAGCCGCGGTAGAACACGCACGCTGGCAGCGCGCCGTGATCGAACACGAATTGCCGGGCCAGATCGTCGAGCCGTTCGGTGGTCACGCCTTCGCGCGTTTCATCGACCAGCATGTCCAGGCACTCGGCCGCGAGCTTTCCGGCCCGCGCCATGCCCGCGAACGCGTCGGGCCCGTGGATTTTGATCGCGCGCCCGTCGCGATAGAGATCGTCTTCAGCAGGTTGGGTCATTGCGGCGAGCCTAGCATGACTCCGCCAGATGGGGCGACCCGCCCTAGATGTGAAGCACGGCCTTGCCGATGAAGCGGCGCGCCATCAGGTCCGCGGCGATCTTGGCCGTGTCTTCCCACGGCGCTTCCACCGCGATCTCGGGCTTGAGCGCGCCGATCGCGACCTCGCGCGCCAGATGCGTCAACCCCACGCCTGGCGGCTCGAACCGCGCCAGTTCGTAGCCGAGCGAAAGCCCATAGAGGGAGGTCCCGCCGACGCGGAAGCGCGCGAAATCGAACGTCGTCAGCGCCGTGTCCGAGGCGCCATAGACCACCACCATGCCGCCCGGCGCCGGCATCGTGATCGCATTGGCCAGTGATTGGCCGCCCACGCTTTCCAGAATGAGCGGGTAGGGCCCGAACGCTTCCGCGCCCTCCAGATCCGAGCCGATCGCGACTTCGTGCGCGCCCAGCCGGCGCACCAGCGCTTCGTGCGCCGGATTGCGGATCGCGGCCACGACGCGTGCGCCCATGGAATTGGCCAGCTGCAGCGCGTAGGTGCCCACCCCGCCGCTGGCCGCGCCGATCAGCACAGTCTTGTCCTTGATATCGCCGTTCTTGCGCAGGGAATGCAGCGCCGTCAGCCCCGCCACCGGCAGGGTCGCTGCCTCAGCGAACGACACCGTCTCGGGCAGCTCCGCCAGGAAGGCCGCCGGCGCCGTGGCGATCTCGGCCCAAGCGCCTGAAGGTTTCAGCCCCACGACCCGTGCGCCCACATGCGGGCCGCCATGCGCCGTCTGTTCAACCACGCCGGCGAAATCCCAGCCCGGGATATGGCCGTCCGCGTCGCGCTGGAGGGCCGAGCTGGTCTCGCCGCGGTTCAGCGAAAACGCTTTGACGCGCACCACCACATCGTCCGGCCCGGGCATGGGATCGGGAACCTCGCCGATCTTCAAAATTCCGGGGGCGGAGCGATCGACCACGATGGCGCGCATGAGGCGTCTCCATTCTGTTCGTGAATACGATATGGTTAATTCAACAATCGAAATTCACCAAACGCATCCAAAGGCCGGCTTGGCGCCGTCTTGAGAGTGAATGCGGGAGATGAGCCATGCAGGACGGCTTTTGGGCGATCTGGGGCGTGGCGCTGTCCGTGCTGCTGGCGGCGGTTTGGCTGATCGCGGCCTCACGCGCCAAGCCTGGCTGGGTCGGGCTCTGCGTCGGTTTCGCGCATGTCTGCGTGGCGGGTCTGCATGTCGCCGCGCCGTTCCGCGCCATCGGCGATCCGTTCTACGCGGGCTACCAATTCGGCGCGCTTTCGGCGCCGCCCGGCTGGCTCGCCGCCGCCTTGTCGAGCGGGGTGCTGATCCTCGCCGTCGTCGGCGCCTTCAACGCGCTCAAGACTGACCGCCGCGCGCGCTTGCGCACCGCAGCGACCAGTGCGCTCTTCCTGGTCGCGCTCGGCGGCGCTTGGGCGCACAACGCGTTCACCCATCTGCATGGCGACATGTTCCGTCTCGGCGGCGGGCTGACGCTTTCGGGTGCGCCGGGCGCCGCGCTCGCCTTCTTCCTCTTCATCGCGCCCTTCCTGCTCGGCGCGCTCGCCATCACCCGCCAGACCCGCAGCCCCGCCTAAGCCCCGCGCCGACGGACACGGACTGAGCGACGTACCGCCGGCTTCCAGCCGGCAGTCTTTGTTTCCTCCTGCACTGATAGAGAACGTTGAAACGCCGCCTGCCGGCTAGAAGCCGGCGGTACGGAAACCCGCGCGCCCTTCGCCCCTTGCACGCGCCCGCGCCGCGCGCGCATGTTCGCGCCATGACCTCCACCGACCGCGTCACCGCCGCCGTCCTGCTCATCGGCGATGAATTGCTTTCCGGGCGTACGCAGGATGTGAACCTGCAGGCGATCGCGAAATTCCTGCAGCCGCTCGGGATCCAGGTCGCGGAAGCGCGCGTCGTCGCCGACATCCCCGATGACATCATCGCCGCCGTCAACGCGCTGCGCGCCCGCTATCGCTACGTCTTCACCACCGGCGGCATCGGCCCCACCCATGACGACAAGACCGCCGATTGCATCGCCGCCGCCTTCGGCGTTTCCATCGATGTGCGCGCCGATGCGCGCGCTATCCTCGAAGCGCACTACAAGACTGTCGATCTCAACGAAGCCCGGCTGCGCATGGCGCGCATTCCGGACGGCGCGTCGCTGATCGACAATCCGATCTCGAAGGCGCCCGGGTTCCAATTGGGCAATGTGTTCGTGATGGCGGGCGTGCCCTCGATCATGCGCGGCATGCTCAATGATATCGCCCATCGCCTCGAAGGCGGCGCTGTGCTGCGCGCACGCACCGTGCGCGGCCGCGGCCTGCGCGAAGGCGATCTGGCTGCGGCCCTCGGCGATCTCGAAAAGAAATATGAGGGCGCGGTCGGCTTCGGCTCCTATCCGTGGTTCTCGCCCGAGGGCCACGGCGCCCATCTGGTCGCACGCGGCGTGGATGAAGCGCGCTTGGGCGCAGCGGTGGACGATCTCGTCGCTCTGGTGCGCGCGCTCGGCGTCGAACCGGAATTGCTCGACGAGTGATTACGAAAACAGGCTCGCCGCGAAATTCACGCTGACGGCCAGCACCACCGTGTTGAACAGAAACGCCACGATACCATGCGTCGTCACCGTGCGCCGGATCGCCCGCGAGCTGATCTGCACGTCGGCGGTCTGGTTGGCGACGCCGATCACCAGCGCGAAATGCATGAAATCGGCAAAATCCGGCGCGTCGCCGCCGGGAAACATCAGCCCCGCGCGCATGCCCTCGCCATCTTCGTCCGGCGCGTAATATTCGTGCGCATAGTGCGAAGCAAAGGTGAGGTGCGTGAACAGCCACGAAAGCGCGATGGTGACGAACACGAACGCGATGCGCGCGCTGCGCACGGGCGCCTCCGCTGCGTGCGCCGACGCCAGTTCGCTGGCGATCGCGAACACGCTCGCCGCCGCTGCCGTGAGGCAGACGGCGAGGATGAGATGGCGGCCTTCGTCTTCATAGGCGTTGGCTTCCATGAACGCGGCCGTCGCCTTGCGCTTCGAGATCAACAGCACGGCGATATAAACCGCCGTCAGCGCGTCCCAGCCGATCAAGAGCCGCGCCGGCGCGCCGAACGCGTTCGGCAAAAACCAGAGGCAGGCTGACACCAGAATCGCGGCCGTCACGCCGCTGGCGAGGGCAGGGTGCGTGGCGAGGAAGCTCGGGCGCTGAACCATGGCGGTTGGCTCTCGCACGCGCGGCGGCTAGAAGCGAGCGCCAAGGCGCGGGCGTGGCGAAACTGGTAGACGCAGCGGACTTAAAATCCGTTCGCCGCAAGGCGGTGCGGGTTCAACTCCCGCCGCCCGCACCAAAGACCCGGTCAGCTCTTGGTCTCGTCTTCGGCGGCGACGCGCCGGCCCGCGAACGCAAACACGGCCGCCAGCGCGCAGCCCGCGATGATGCCCGCCGTCAAATCCATCACCAGCGTGAGGCCCAACGTGGCGAGCAGCACGACAGCCGAACGCCAATCGTGCAGCAGCGCGGCGAACTCCTTCTTCTCGGCCATGTTCCACGACACGACCACGAGCACGCCCGCCAAAGCCGCGAGCGGGATATAGCGCGCCAGCGGCGCCGCGATCAGCATGAACACGAGCAGGAAGAGCGCGTGCATGATGCCCGAGAAGGGCGAGCGCGCGCCGGCGCGGATATTGGTCGCAGTGCGTGCAATCGTGCCGGTGACGCTGATGCCGCCGAAGATCGATGACGCGATGTTGGCGATGCCCTGCGCCACCAATTCCATATTGTAGCGGTGTTTCCGGCCGGTCATGGAATCGGCGACCTTGGCCGAGAGCAGGCTTTCGATGCCGCCGAGCAGCGTGAACGAGAGCGCCGCCGGAAGGATCGCGCCCACCAGCGCCCAATCCTGGATCGGCGGCGCAGGCGCCGGCAGATGACGCGGAATGTCGCCGAAATGGCTGCCGATGGTTTCGATCGGCAGATGCGCGACGAACGCGATCACGGAGGCGAGCGTGACCGCGATCAGCATGCCCGGCCAGGCGGGACGCCACGCCCGCAGCGCGAAGATCAGCGCCGCGCAGCCCGCGCCGACGCCAAGCGCAAAGATGTTGAGCGTCGGCAGTGCGGCGGCGAGCGCGGCGAGCTTGGGAAAGAACGGGCCTGGCTCATGGCCCTGCAGGGTCAGCCCGCCGAGATCGTGCAGCTGGCTCGCAAGAATGGTCACGGCGATGCCGAACGTGAAGCCGACCGTCACCGCGTGCGGGATGTGACGGATGAGGGAGCCCAGGCGCAACAGCCCCACCAGCGTCAGCAGCAGGCCGGAGATGAACACCGTCGCCAGCAGGCCGGGCAGCCCGTATTGCGCGACTGTCGCCGACACCAGCACGATGAACGCGCCCGCCGGGCCGCCGATCTGAAAGCGCGATCCGCCCAGCGCCGAAACGAAAAACCCGCCGACGATGGCGGTGTAGAGCCCGCGCTCGGGGCCGACGCCCGAAGCCACCGCGATCGCCATCGACAGGGGCAGGGCCACGATGGCGACCGTGAGCGCGGCGATCGCGTCCTTGCGGAAATCGTCCGCGCCATAGCCTTCGCCAAGCACGGTTACGATCTTCGGGCGATAGGTGTGGGCGGTGGAAGAACCGTCCGTCATGGAAAGCGCGCGCCCGCGCGCGGTTTCGGCCAGAGTCTCGGCATGACGCGGACTCTATCAAACGTCGCGCCCCTTCCCAACGGATTCAGTGTCGCGGCGCTGCGTTTCGGCGGCGCGCCGTTTTCGCGCTGATCAATCCCCCGCCTCGAAAGCTCTGCTATGGTGGGCGCCGAAACGAATGAGGCGCGCCATGAACGACAAGCTTTGGACATCGGTCGACGACTATTTCAACGGCGCGCTCTTGCCGCGGGACGAGACGCTCGAAGCGGCGCTGGCCGCGAGCGACAAGGCCGGCCTGCCGCAGATCGCGGTCGCGCCCAATCAGGGCAAGCTGCTGCAGCTGCTCGCGCTCTCGGTCGGCGCCAGGCGCATCCTCGAAATCGGCACGCTCGGCGGCTATTCGACGATCTGGCTGGCGCGCGCGCTGCCCGAGGGCGGCAAGCTCGTTTCGCTCGAATATGAGCCGCTGCACGCCGAGGTCGCGCGCAGCAATATCGCGCGCGCCGGCTTGAGCGACAAAGCCGAGGTGCGCACCGGCGCCGCGCTCGATCTTCTGCCCAATGTCCAAGGCCCGATCGATTTCGCGTTCATCGACGCCGACAAGGAAAACAACGCGCCCTATTTCGAGGCCGCGCTGAAGCTGGCGCGGCCCGGCGCGCTCATCGTGATCGACAATGTCGTGCGCGGCGGCGCGGTGATCGATCCGCTGACCAAGAATGCGCAGGCGCTCGGCGTGCGCCGCCTCGTTGGCGCCGTCGCGGCCGAACCGCGCGTGGAGGCGCTGGCGCTGCAGACCGTGGGCGCCAAAGGGCATGACGGCCTGCTCATCGCGCGGGTGGTTCAATGATCCGCATCGGCCTCATCGGCGCTTCGCGCATCGCCGGCCCCGCCTTGCTGCGACCGGCGCAGGTCGAAGGCATGCCGGCGCGGATCGTCGCCGTCGCCGCGCGCGATGTGGACCGCGCTAAGGCCTATGCCGCGCAATGGGCCATTCCCGAGGCGTGCGATTACGATGCGCTGCTGGCGCGCGCGGATATCGATCTCGTCTACATTTCGACGCCGCCGTCGAACCATGGCGAACTCGGCCGCCGCGCGCTCGCCGCCGGCAAGCACGTGCTGATGGAAAAGCCGTTCTCGTTCTCGGCGCAGGACACTCAGATAACGCTCGACGCCGCGGCGCGCGCCGGCAAACGCCTGATCGAAGCCACGCACTACATCTATCATCCAACCGTCGCGCGCTTTCTCGAGGCCGTGCGCGAGATCGGGCCTGTCAAACGCATCGAGGCGCGGATCGATTCCGCCGCGCCGCGCACGCCCGATGAAATCCGCTGGCGCCCCGAATTGGCGGGCGGCGCGCTGCGCGACATCGGGTTTTATCCGCTGCACATGGTGCGCTCCATCATGCGCGCCGAACCGGAGAGCGTGCGCGTGCTGTCGCGCGCCGATACGGAAGAGGGCGTCGACGCCGCGATGGAGGCGACGCTCACTTTTCCCGGCGGCGTCGAGGCCGCCATCGGCTGCGACATGCTTTCCGATCTGCCGCCGCGCGCGGACGTGCGGGTGATCGGCGAGAGGGGCAAGACGCGCTTGTCCGCGTTCGGCCAGCCGCGCTTCGGATCGCTGTCGATCGAAGCCGAAGCGGGCGTCACGCGCATCGAGAGCGACAAGACCTATACTTATGTCTTCCAATTGCGCGCCGTGTGCGCCGCCATCGCAACCGGCGCCCCGCTCCCCACGGAAGGCGCCGATATCCTCGGCCAAGCCAAAGCGCTCGATGCGCTCTACGGCGCGACGCCGGAAGCACGGCGTGTTGTTTAGCGCCTAAACGACGTAGTGCCCCTCCAGCCCTTCGCCGGTGATCACGGCCACGATGCGTTCGGCCGCTTCAGCGGGCGTCGTGGCGAGCGTGTCGATGCGGATTTCGGCGTTGAGCGGGGGCTCGTAGGGGCTATCGATGCCGGTGAAATTCTTCAATTCGCCGCGACGCGCCTTGGCGTATAATCCTTTGACGTCGCGCTTTTCGGCTTCGGCCAGCGGCGCATCCACGAAAATCTCGAAGAACTCGCCCGCCGGCGCCAGCGCACGGGCCATGTCGCGTTCGGCGCGGAACGGCGAGATGAAGGAGACGAGCACGATCAGTCCCGCATCCGCCATCAATTTCGCGACCTCCGCAACGCGGCGAATGTTCTCGACGCGGTCCGCGTCGGTGAAGCCGAGATCGCGGTTGAGGCCGTGGCGCACATTGTCGCCGTCGAGAATGACGGTGTGGCGTCCAAGCGAATGCAGCTTCTTCTCGACCAGATTGGCGATCGTCGATTTGCCGGCGCCGGAAAGCCCGGTGAACCACAGAATAGCCGGCCGCTGGCCCATGATGTTGGCGCGCGCGCCGCGATCGACGTCGAGCGCCTGCCAATGAATGTTCTGCGCGCGCCTGAGGGCGAAATGGATGAGCCCCGCGCCGACCGTCGCGTTCGTCATTCGATCGATCAGGATGAAGCCGCCAGTGTCCTGATTGTCCTTGTAGGGATCGAACGCGATCTGCTTGTCGAGGCTGACATTGCACACGCCGATTTCGTTGAGTGCGAGCTGTTTGGCCGCGACATGCTCAAGCGTGTTCACGTTCACTTTGTATTTGGGCTCGGTGATCGTGGCCGAAACCAGCTTGGCGCCGATCTTCATCCAATAGGCGCGGCCTGGCAGCAGCGGGGCTTCGTCCATCCAGATGATCGTGGTCTCGAACTGATCGGCCGTCTCGGGCGGCTGGTCGGCGGCCGCGATGATGTCACCGCGCGAGCAATCGACCTCGTCGGCCAGCGTCAGCGTGATCGATTGGCCCGCGACGGCTTCGCTGAGATCGCCATCGCGCGTGACGATGCGCGCCACGGTGCTGGTCTTGCCCGATGGCGCGATGCGCACGCGGTCGCCGGGCCGGACGCGCCCCGAGGCGATCTGGCCGGCGAAGCCGCGGAAATCGAGATTGGGCCGGTTCACCCATTGCACCGGCAGGCGGAACGGGCCGCGCGCCAGACGTTCGCCATCGATCTCGACGGTTTCGAGATGATGCATGAGGGTGGGGCCGTCATACCAGGGCGTCGCCTCACTCCCGGCGGCGATGTTGTCGCCCTTCAAACCCGAGATCGGAATCGCGAGCACGTCGGCAAGGCCAAGCTGCGCGGCAAAGGCGCGATACTCGGCCACGATGGCGTCGAAGCGCGCCTGGTCGTAGCCAATCAAATCCATCTTGTTCACCGCCAGCGCGACGTGGCGGATGCCCATCAGCGACACCAGATAGGAATGCCGGCGTGTCTGCGTCAGCACGCCTTTGCGCGCATCGATGAGGATGACGGCGAGATCGGCGGTCGATGCGCCTGTCACCATGTTGCGCGTATATTGCTCATGGCCGGGCGTGTCGGCGACGATGAATTTGCGCTTGTCAGTCGAGAAATAGCGATAGGCGACGTCGATCGTGATGCCCTGTTCGCGCTCGGCGGCGAGACCATCGACCAAGAGCGCAAAATCGAGATCGCCGCCCTGCGTGCCGACTTTTTTGGAATCCGCTTCGAGCGCGGCCAGCTGGTCCTCGAAGATCATCTTCGAATCGTAGAGCAGGCGCCCTATCAGCGTGGACTTGCCGTCATCGACCGAGCCGCACGTGATGAAGCGCAGCAGCGATTTGTGCTGATGCGCCGCCAGATAGGCTTCGATATCCTGCGCAATGAGATCGGAAACGTGCGCCATCAGCAGGCCTGCGCGAGTTTCAGCGCCGCCTCATCGTCGCGCTTGGGCGGCAGCGGGCGGAAGAAGCAATCCTGCTCGAAGCGCGTCAGATCGGCGCGGCGCGGGCGTTCGATGCGCGAGCCGTCGGCGCGGCCGATCAGCGCGAAGAGATCGAGCCGCATCAGAAATAGCCCTCTTGCTTTTTCTTCTCCATGCTTGCGCTCTGATCGTGATCGATCATGCGGCCTTGGCGTTCGCTGGTCGTGGCCAGCAGCATTTCCTGAATGATCTTAGGAAGCGTGTCGGCCTCGCTTTCGATCGCGCCGGTGAGGGGATAGCAGCCCTGCGTGCGGAAGCGGATCGAGCGCAGCTCGGGAACTTCGCCGGGCTTCAGCCGCATGCGTTCATCGTCGACCATGATGAGCTGGCCGTCGCGTTTCACCACCGGCCGCTTGGCCGCGAAATAGAGCGGCACGATCGGGATGTTTTCGAGATAGATGTATTGCCAGATGTCGAGCTCGGTCCAATTCGAGATCGGGAAGACGCGCACCTCCTGGCCCTTCTGGATGCGCGTGTTGTAGAGCCGCCAAAGCTCGGGCCGCTGGTTCTTCGGATCCCAGGCGTGCTGCGCGGTGCGCACCGAAAAGATGCGCTCCTTGGCCCGCGATTTTTCCTCATCGCGCCGCCCGCCGCCGAACGCGGCGTCGAAACCATGTTTATCGAGCGCCTGTTTGAGGCCCTCCGTCTTCCAGAGATCGGTGTGCAGCGCCGAGCCGTGATCGAATGGATTGATCCCGCGCGCCAGCGCGTCCGGATTTTGGTGGACCAGGAGATCGAAGCCGTAGAGCTGGGGCGTCTTCTCGCGCATCTCGTACATGGCTTTGAACTTCCACGTCGTATCGACATGGAGCAGCGGGAAGGGCGGCTTGGCCGGATAGAACGCCTTGGCGGCCAGGTGCAGCATCACGGCGCTGTCCTTGCCGATCGAGTAGAGCATCACCGGCTTCTCGAACTCGGCGACCACCTCGCGCATGATGTGGATGCTTTCGGCCTCCAGGCGCGCGAGATGAGTCAGCGCCGCCGGCGCTGTTTCAGGCGGGGGCGTGGCTTGGAGCGCGGTCATGGCCCTCTGCAAACACGAATGCCGGCCACGGGCAATCCGGACCGGCGCTGAGCCTACATAGGAAGAGGGTGGCTTGTCCGCTCTTTCGATCTTCTGGAGGCGTCATTAGGTAGTCTGACGGAGGCACCCATGGCCAAAGAGAAGCTGGACCTGGTCGAAGTCAGCCCCCGCGACGGGCTGCAGAACGAGCCCGAACTCGTTTCGACGGACGTCAAAATGGAGCTGATCGGCCGCATCCTCGCGGCGGGCTTTCGCCGTCTGGAGGCCGGGAGTTTCGTCAATCCGGCCAAAGTGCCGCAAATGGCCGACAGCCCTGAGGTGTTCGCCCGCCTGCCCAAGGCGGAGGCGAGCTTCATCGCGCTGGCGCTCAATCCGCGCGGCTATGAGCGGGCGGTCGCCGCCGGCGCCCGCGAGGTGAACTACGTGTTCTGCGCCTCAGACGGGTTTTCGATCCGCAACAATGGCGCGCCCGTGGCCGAGACGTTGAAGCCATGGGCGGGGGTCGTGGCCAAGGCGAACGCGGACGGGGTGCGCCTGTCCGCGACCCTTTCGACCGCGTTCGGCTGTCCCTTCGACGGCGAGGTGCCGGTGGCCCACATGGCCGGTGTCGTGGCCGAGATCATGGCGCATCCGCCGTTCGAGCTTGCCCTGGCCGACACCATCGGCGTGGCCGCGCCCAGCGATGTGACGGCGCGGTTTCGCGCCATCGCCGAGGTCACCAAGGGCGTTCAGCTGCGGGCGCATTTCCACAACACACGCAACACGGCGCTCGCCAACGCTGTGGCGGCGGTGGAGGCGGGCGTACGCGTGCTCGATGGATCGCTCGCCGGCATCGGCGGCTGCCCGTTCGCGCCGGGGGCGGCGGGCAATGTGCCGACCGAAGACCTGCTCTACATGTTCGACCGCATGGGTTTCGACATGGGCGTCGATCTCGACGCCGCGATCGAGACCGCGAAATTCATCGCCGCCGCGCTCGGCAAGCAAACGCCCGGCATGGTGAGCCGTGCGGGGCGGTTCCCGAAACCGGCCTGACGCGCAAACTAACAAAGGCAAAACAAAACGGCCGCAGCGCCCCCACGCTGCGGCCGTTCGTTTTTACGTTTTGCGACCCGCTTAGAGCGCGCGCTTCACTGCGAGGACGACGGTGCCGTCGCTCACGGTTTCGCCGTTGAAGTTCGTGATGTCTTCATCCGTGTCGTAATAGCGCAGATCAATGCCGAAGCCCGAAACGCTCAGCGTGCCGCCGATATTCCAGGTCGTGTATTCATCGGTTGTCGTGGCATCTTCGAGCACGAAGTAGCCGGTCTGATCCGATGTCTGGTGGCCGACTGCCGCTGACACCGAGAACATGTCGCTGATCGCGTACGAACCGTTGAGTTCGTAATAGAGCGCGCTGTCCGTCGAGGTCGTGAATTCCGGCGAATAATAGAGCGCTGCGCCGACCGTCAGGCCTTCAATCGGTGAGATCGACGGGGCGACCTTGAATTCCCAATAATCGACATCCGTGCCAACCGGATCGACGGAATCCGGATAGAAATAGCCGATCACGCCAAGGTCCCAGGTCACGGGGCCGGTCGTGGGCTTAATGCCCGCGTAAAGGTCGAGCTCAAGCGAGGCGACGTCAGCCCCGCCATTAAGGCCGAAATCAACGCCCGAGGCCCAGGTGCCTGCGTAGAAAATGCCGTTCGAATAGTCGAAGCCGCCTTGAACCGTCGGCGAGTGCTCCGTCTGGGAAATGCCACGGAATAGATAGTCCGTCGTCAGCGCGACATTGCCGGAAAACGACGGCTCGGCATAAGCCGCGCCCGACGTCGCCGCGCCCGCCAAAATGGCGAGCCCCAGTAGTTTCTTCATGGTCTTCATCCTCTTCCCCCGCGGGTACTCGCCGCGTCGCAGCGAGGCTCACGTATTAGCGTGAACGAGTGGTTAACAGGGTTAAACATCTCAGTAATGTTGCGAGGAAAAGACACAAGCGTTGCGCGGCGAACACAAAGGGGCGCTCTGTCCAAAGATTGCGCGCCCGGGCACCTTGAAGATCAAAAACTGGGCGGAAAACTGCGGAAACTCGCCATTTTGAGCACAGTTATGCACATTCTCGCGGCGTCAAAGCGCGTGGGAAAGCGTCGCGACCAATCGAGAGTCGGTGATGTCGTTGTCCAGATCGGAGTCGTGATAGCGCAGGTCGAGGTCAAACCCGCCCGCCGATAGCGTCACGCCGACATTCCACGTCGTGTAGGCGTCGTCGATTCCGAAATAATAGCCGGGCGCGTCGACGCTTTGATGGCCGACCGCGCCGCTCAAGGCGACGGCTTCGGTCAGCGCGTAAGAGCCACTCGCTTCGTAATACCAGCCATCGCCGCCGTTCAGCGCGAATTCCGGCGTGTAATAGAGCCCAGCGCCGAGCGTCAGCGGCTCGATCGGATTGATCGTCGCGACGGCTTTCGCTTCGAAGAAATCGAGATCGCCATAATCGTTGGTCGAGTTCGGATAGAAATAACCGACAAGCCCAAGATCGAAGGACACAGGGCCAAGCTTCGGCGTCACGCCGACATAGAGATCGGTTTCAAGATCGCCTTCAATGCCGAAATCGATCGTCGAGGCCCATACGCCCGCGTACCAGGTCTCCGCGGTATAATCGAAGCCGCCCTGCACGGCGGGCTCGCCCATGCTCTGCGTGTAGCCGCGAAACGTGTAATCGCTGGTGATCGCGATATTGGCCGACCATTCGCCCGCATGCGCCGCCGGCGCCAAGGCCGCCGCCGCAATCACTCCGCCCAACACCGCGCGCATGCGCCCGCTCCTCGCTAGCCCGGCGCGAGCGTGCCGCGATGTAGTGAAGGGGGCGTTAAGCTTTGTGTCGCGGATTCTGCTCCCGCCATGGCGGGCCGAGACGAAGATGCGTCATCGCGCCACCAGAGGCGCGTAGCCGAGATGGAGGCCCGCATCGACCAGTAAGGTTTCGCCCGTGATGTGGCGCGCATGATCCGAGAGCAGGAAAAGGCCGGCGTCCGCGATGTCGTCCGGCGTGGAGGCGGCCTGCAGCGGCGTGTTCTTGATGGTGTTCTCTCGGATGCGCTGGGTGGTCTGCTCACCATATTGATCGGTGAACCAGCGCGTATCGATGAAGCCGGGGCAGAGCGCGTTGACGCGGATTTTCGGCGCCAGCGCGCGCGCCAGCGACACCGTCATGGTGTTGAGCGCGCCTTTGGAAGCGGCGTAGGCGACAGAGGAGCCGATGCCCGTCACGCCCGCGATCGAAGATGTCATCAGCACGCTGGCTTTGCCGGCCGCTTCCAGCAGCGGGCGCGCGGCGCGGATCATCTGGAACGGGCCGACTGTGTTGATCGTGTAGATCCAGAGAAAATCCTCTTTGCTGAGGCCGTCCATATCGGCGTGATTGGGCACATGCTTGGTGACGCCCGCATTGTTGCCGAGCGCGTCGATGCGGCCATATTTCTCGCACGCCGCCGCGATCGCGCGGCAGCCGGCGTCGTCGCCCACATCGCCTTGCACCGTGCCGGCTTCCGCACCCGCCTTGCGGATGAGATCGGCGGTTTCTTCCGCTTCCTTGGCGCTCTTGGAATAGTTCACGATTACGGCCTTCGCGCCGCGCTCGGCCGCGCCCACCGCCACCGATTTGCCGAGCCCCGTGCCTCCGCCCGTAACCAGAACAATCTTGCCGTCGAAATCGCCCATGGGCCGCGCTCCTCTTGTGCTGGGGCGCAGCTAGCAGCGGCTCTTGCGCGGGGGCAAGAGATTGCGGGCGGGGCGCAGGCGCATTAGGTGCGCGGGCGATGGCGGACAAACTCACCCAGCTCGGCGCCAAGACGGCGATCCCCGCAAGCCCGGACGAGGCCGTGCTCGAGCGCGCCGCCAATCCGCATCCGGGCGTGCTCTATCTGGCGCGCTTCACCGCGCCCGAATTCACCTCGATCTGCCCGGTCACCGGCCAGCCGGATTTCGGCACGCTCGTGATCGACTACGCGCCGAAGGATTGGATCGTGGAGAGCAAGAGCCTCAAGCTCTATCTCACCAGCTTCCGCAATCACGGGGCCTTTCACGAGGATTGCACAGTCAATGTCGCCAAGCGGATCGTCGCGACGATAGCGCCGACTTGGCTGCGCATCGGCGGCTATTGGAACCCGCGCGGCGGCATCCCGATCGACGTGTTCTGGCAGACAGGGCCCGCGCCCGATGGCCTCTGGCTGCCGGATCAGGGCGTGGGAACCTATCGGGGACGCAGCTGAGCGCGCCCACGATCTTCGTCGACGCCGACGCCTGCCCGGTGAAGGAAGAAATCTACAAGGTCGCGCGGCGCACCGGATGCGCCGTGCGCGTGGTCGCCAACGCGTTCATCCGCGTGCCGCCGGGCGTCGAACTGACGGTGGTCGAAGCCGGCCCTGATGTCGCCGATGATTGGATCGCAGAGCGCGTCGCGCCGCGCGATATCGTGGTGACCAACGACATTCCGCTGGCCGCGCGCGCGTTGAAGGCCGGCGGCTTCGCGCTCGGCGCATCGGGACGGCTCTTCACCGAGTCTTCGATCGGCGCGGCCCTGGCGCAACGCGCGCTCGGCGAACATTTGCGTTCGTTCGGCGAGATCACGGGCGGGCCCAAGCCGTTCTCGCAACGCGACCGCGCGCAATTTCTGAACGCGCTCGACGCGCTCGTGCAAAAGGCCAAGCGCGGCTAGAGAATGCGCAATTGCTTCAAGAGCGCGTAGCACGCGCCGACCACGGCGACGCAGAGCAGCGACGCCGACCAGAAGCCGACATGCTGATGCGCGAACGGGATGCCTTCCACGTTCATGCCGAAGGCGCCCACGATCAGCGTCGGCGGCAAGAGCAGGGTGGAGAGAATGGTCAGCGCGCGCAGCGAGCGGTTGGCCGCCGCCGAGACCTTGGCTTCGACTTCGTCATGCAAGAGCCGCGCGCGATCCTGCTGGCCGGCGAGATCGCGGTCGAAATCCTCGATCTCCAGCAAAAGCGGCGGTAACCGTTCCGCCAACGGCCCGCCGCGCGCCGCGCCGCGATGCGAGGTGGCGCGGTGAAAGACGCTGCGCAACGCCGCGAATTCGCGATGGTAGGACGAGAGTTCGCGCCGCATCGGCCCGAGGCGAATGCCGTCGACGTCGTCGCGGTCCGACAGCAGATGATCCTCCGCGATGTCGAGCGCGCTGGAGAGCTTGTGCAGGCGCAGCTCCGTCGCATCGATGAAGCGCGCGACATGGGCGGCGATCGCATCAGCCGGTTCGCCGAGGCGCAGCGCGTCGCTCTCGATCTCGCGGCGCAGATTGTCGACGACCTCCAGCGCGTGCCGGCGCGTCGTGATGAGGCGGGTGGACTCGAACGCGAAATTAAGTCGCCCTGGCGCCGATTGATTGCCTTCGAAGGCGTGCCCGAAATCGGGCAGCACGCCAAAGCACCAGCCATCGGCCACATGGGTCTGCACCCGGATCTCGCCGCCGAGCAGGCAGGCGCGCACGGCCGGGGGAATATCGCCTGCGTTCTCGATGAACTGGCGTGAGCGGTTGTCGCTCAGCGCGAAATGCGACCAGGCCCAGCCATGACCAGGCGGCGCGTCATCCTCGATCAGAGGGCGCGCGTCGCCTTCCTCGAACGCGAACGCCCACAGGCGCCCGGAGGAGCGGAGATCGGCGACGATGAGCGGCGTGGTGCGCTTCATGCGCGGCCGTCTTATCCCCGGCCACGGCGCGCGTCATCTCGGTCGTGGTTTCAGTCGTCGCCCTAGTCGTCGCTGGTCGAAGAAATCTTGGGCCGTTCGCCGGAAATGTCCTCGCCGGTGACCAGATAATGGAGGCGTTCGGCGATATTGGTGGCGTGATCGCCCACCCGCTCCAGATTCTTGGCGATGATGAGCAGATGCGCGCACGGCGTGATGAGGCGCGGATCATCCATCATGTAGGTAAGGAGTTCGCGGAAAAGGGCGTTGAAATGGCTGTCGACGTCCTCGTCCCACATCCAGACCGCCATGGCCGAGAAGGTGTCGCGATTGGTGTAGGCGTCGAGCACCTGCTTCAAATTCGCCATGACGATCTTCGCCATGCGCTCGACGGAGCCGACCAGCGGCGCCGGCGCGCCTTCATTCAGGATCAGCACGCGCCGCGCGATGTTGCGCGCCAATTCGCCGATGCGCGCGATCTCGCTGGCGATGCGCCAGGACGAGATCACGTGACGCAGATCGGCGGCCACGGGCTGATGCAAAGCAAGCAGATTGACTGCGTCGCGTTCGATCTCGCGGTGCAGCGCGTCTATCTTGATGTCGCGGGCTATGGCGTCCTGCGCCAGCGCGGAATTGCGGCGCGTCAGCGACGTGACCGAAATCGACAACGCCGTCTCGGCCATGCCGCCCAAGCGTTCAACTTTTTGGGCAAGATCGCTGAGCGCGACAGCGTAGGCCTGCACAGTGCGTTCCGGCACGGGGACTCACTCAAACTCGACATCCCCCACCTACCGCGCCGTGATGACGCGCCGATGACAGGCAGCTGCGTTTGCGCCCTGCGATCAGAACTTTGTCACGCGCGCGGCGTAGTCGGCGCGGAGGCGTTCGGCGGCGGGCGTGGCGGCGGCGCCGAGGTAGACGACGCCGGCGAGGCGTTCGTGTTCGGCAAGGCCCAGCGCGGCGCGTCCGCGCGCGTCATAGGCCATCCATTCGGTGAGCCAGGTTCCTGCAAAGCCCATCGCGTGCGCGGCGATCAAGAGCCCGTAGCAGACCGCGCCGGCCGACAGCACTTGCTCCCATTCGGGGACCTTGGCCGAGGCCAGCGGCGAAGACACCACGATCACCGCGACGGGCGCCTGCAGGAAGCGCTTGCGTTCGATCGAGAGCCGTTCGGCCGCCACGCCATCGCTCTCCAAAATCGCGGCGAGCGCCTCGCCCGCGCGCTGGCGGCCATCCTCTTCGATCAGGATGAAGCGCCAGGGGCCGAGCTTGCCGTGATCGGGCGCGCGCGCGGCGAGCCGTAGCAGCGTATCGAGCTGCGCTGGCGTCGGGCCCGGTTCGGCGAGGAACATCGTCTTAGTCGAGCGCCGCTCGGCCAGGAGCGCCAGCGTTTCGACGCTTTCGCGCGCGGCTGAGACCGGCGCGTGTTCGGCGGGGCTCGGCGGAATCTGATCGGGATGGATGCTCAAGCGTGCGTGTCCTTTGCGTGGCGCGCGGGTTTTGGGCGATGTAGGGGCTTCGCGCAGGCTTTGCGAGTCGTTTGCAACAGGATCGTCACATGAGCGAGGATTGGGAAGAAGACGGCAATCCCTGGCGGATCGACGGCGTGCGCCGCGTCTATGAAAACGGCTGGTTCGCGATCGACGAGCATGACGGGATCAATCCCGCGGGCAAGCCCGCGACCTATGGGGTGATCCGGGTGCGCCGGCGCGCGGTGGGCGTCTTGCCGATCGATGCGCAGGGCATGGTGCATTTGGTCGGCCAATGGCGCTTTCCGCTGGCGCGCTATTCCTGGGAAATGCCGGAGGGCGGGGCCGAACCGGGCGAGGATTCGGCGGCCTGCGCGCACCGCGAATTGCAGGAGGAAACCGGCCTGCGCGCCGCGCATTTGGAGAAGATCCTCACCATGGACCTCTCCAACTCGCTCACCGACGAGGAATGCGATCTTTATCTCGCCACCGAGTTGACGCCCGGGCCCGACAATCCGGAAGAGGTGGAGGTTCTCAAGCGCCGCACCGCCCCGTTCCGCGCCCTGCTGGCGCGCGCCGCGGAGGGGAAAATTACCGATTCCCTTACGGTTGCGGCGCTCTTTAGGGCGCACCACATGGCGGTGACCGGGGAATTGCCGGAAGCGCTCGCCCGCGTCATGCTTGGGTAATTAACGACAGGCCAGGGCAGGGCCGACAGAGGAGACGACCGAATGGCGGATCAGACCTCGGCCAAGCCGCGCCTGTTTGAGGCGTCCGGCGGCGTATGGGCCCAATTGCGCGTGGAGGCGGTGCAGGCCGCCGCGGAAGAGCCGCTGCTGGCCTCTTATCTCCACGCCACCATCCTGCATCACGACAAGATCGAAGAGGCGCTCTCTTACCACCTCGCGCAAAAGCTCGGCGGGCTCGACATGAACCCGCTGCAAATGCGCGAGGTCTGCCGCGAAGCCTTCGCCGCCGATCCCGAGATTGCACGCGCGGCTGAACGCGACATGCGCGCCGCGCGCGACCGCGATCCCGCGTGCCGGACCTATCTGCAGCCGTTCCTGTTCTACAAGGGCTATGCGGGCCTGCAGGCCTATCGCATTTCGCACTGGCTGATGAAGCAGGAGCGCGAAACGCTCGCGTTCTACCTGCAGAGCCGCATCTCCGAATTGTTCAGCGTCGACATCAACCCTTCGGCCGTGATCGGCTCGGGCATCTTCATCGATCACGCGCACGGCATCGTCATCGGCGAGACCGCGGTGGTGGAGGACGACGTCTCCATGCTGCATTCGGTGACGCTGGGCGGCACCGGCAAAGCCGGCGGCGATCGCCATCCGAAAATCCGGCGCGGCGTGCTGATCGGCGCGGGCGCCAAAGTGCTGGGCAATATCGAGGTGGGCGAGGAGGCGCGCATCGCGGCCGGCTCCGTCGTGCTCGATCCGGTGCCGGCGCGCTGCACGGTGGCGGGCATCCCGGCTAAACGCGTCGGCGGCGCCTGCTGCGGCGAGTCCACGACGCCGGCGCAGGAGATGGAGCATCGGTTCTTCGATCCGGGCATCTGACCGGCACCGATCCGCAGCTGCGTCCAAACACCATTAACCGCGCCGCTCTAGCGTGGGCGTCGCCATGTCGCGAAGCGGCCCCCGTGACCTCTCCTTGATTCGCGAAAGCGGTTCGACCGCGCGCGTGCTCAATTTATCGATCGTTTACGAACGCCATCGCGACAAGCCCGAATATGAGGCGGCGCCGTTCTTTCGCAACAAGCGGCTGAACCGCGCTCTGGTGCTGAAACACGCCCTGCGCGGCGATGAGCGGCCGCTGTTCCGCGGCCCCCGCGTCTCGGCCACCAAGATCGTGCTGCCGTTCGCGGCGGGCGAATTACAGCTCGGCGGCGTGAGCTTCATGGTCGACCAGATCGGATTCGACCGGGCCATGCGCGAAGGCCTTGGCGGCTATGACGGCGAAGAGGATTATGCGCACGATTGCGAGCTCCTGCAGCTGCTCGATGCGCTGCCCTCGTTCGATCCCTTCTTGATGCGCGAGCGCATGCGCCATTGGGGCGCCGAGCCGGCGCGCATCTACTTCGACGTCTCTGAGGCCGACGTGTCGCGTATGCGCGCTTTCGCGGGCGCGGAGATTGAGCAATTGGTGCGTCTAGCCTTCGCGGGCGCCGGTGAGGGCGGGCGCGAATTGGCGCAGCGCCTCGCTGACAAGCTGATGACCGATGACACCGCCCGCGCGCTCGATCCGCTGCGCGAAGTGCTGCGCATGACGGGCGAGGATTATCGCGAGGGCGTGTTCGCGTGGAAGGGCTTCCTCTACTACAAATGGTTGGTGCGCGATCTGCCGGCCGAGCTTGAGCAGCTGAAGCGCGACATCCTCGGCGCGCGCATCAACGGCGCCGCGGCCGCGCAAGTGGAGAGCTTGCGCACTTGCCGCATCCGCATCGTGCGGGCGCTCGAACTCGCCGCCGCGCGCGTGGCCCATGAGGTGCACGCCTATGATACGGCCTTCGCGGGCCTGGCGGGCGGCGATGCGAGCGCCTTCCGCGCCTTCCTGATCGAAGCGCCGCGCCTGTTCGTGCCGATCGGCGAGGCCATCGGCGTGATCAAGCATATCGCGTGCTTCTGGCGCTTCCGCTTTCAGGGCCGCGTGGTCGCCGCCATGGAGGCCGCCGAAGCTATCGAGATGTTCCAGGAATTCGATATCACGCTGGCCAGCGTCGAATTGCTGCGCGAGGACGAAGCGCCCGCGCTGATCTAGCGCTTAGTCTTCGCCCGTGACGCTGTAGGCCGCCGCATTGCCGATGGCGTTCGCATTGCCCGTAACGACGCCGCCGCGGCGCGCGCGCAGCGTGACGACGCTCTCGACCCGGCCATCGTTCACTTGCGCGTTGGAGGCCGAAAGCGCCGCTTCGCCGCACGAATTGCACAGCGCCGCGGTGACGACATTGCCGTAAGCCGTCGCCGAGCCGTCGGCGTCGCCATAGCCATTGACGCTGGCCGCATAGGCGCCGACGAAACCGCTATTGCTCTGCTGCGTATCGATCACCGTGTCGGAGCCGATATTGGTGATGACGGCGGAATTGCCGACGCCATAGGCCGCCGCGCTGGCGAGCCAGGCATCGCCGAGCGTCACGTAAGCTTCCGCGATCGCGCCGGCGCGATTGTCCTGGCGCGCGGCGGCGTTCACATAGCCCCATTGATTGTCGAGCGTCAGCGCGTTGCCGCTGGCGCTCGCCTGCGCGCTCGCCTCAGCGGCGGAGCGCGCATAGAGATCGACATGCGCCGTGACGCCGTCGCCTGAATTGGTTTGATCCGTCGCCGTGAGCATCGTCGTTGTGTAGCCGGTGGTGGCGATCACATTGCCGCTGGCGCTTGCAGAGGCCGTCGCCGCATCTGAGACGCAGCAAAGATCGGCTTCGACATTGGCTTCGATCGAGCCCGAATTGCTCTGGCCCTGCACCAGGGTGAGATCGCCGCTTTCGGCGGCGGCGGAGACGATGTTCGCGCTGGCGTTGGCTTCGGCGTTCACGGCGTAGGCCGCGCCGCTCTGCACGCTGGTTTGCGCGCGCGCATCGCCTTGACTGCGTTGCGCGCCATGCACGACCAGGCTGCGGTCGTAAGCGGCGGCGGAGAAGGAATTGCCGCCGGCGTTGGAAACGGCGTTCACCTCGTCGGCGTCGTAGACGTCGACATCGACGGCCGCGAAGCTGTCGTCGAGACGCACTTGGCTGCTGGAGAGCTGCGATTGGGCCAGCGCGGACGGAGCCGCCAGCGCCGCGAGCGCGGCGCCGGCGAGAAGCAAGCGGATCATGAGCACGCGCTCCGCGATGCGTTAGGAACGAAGGCCGGGACGTGCGCCTTCCGGCGCGCCGGGCGCGACGACCGGCTGCGGCGCGGGGCCTTGCGGCGCGAGCGGCAGATTGGCCGGCGCACTCTGGCGCGCCGCGGAAGCTTCCGGGCCGGAGATGACGGCCGGCTCGTTCGCCGAATGGCCGGTGCGCGCATCGGTCGTGCCGCGGATGTTGTCATCGCGGCGCGCGTGCCAGGCATCGCGATCGACGCGGCGCGCGGCGGCGTCATGCGCGAGCGAAGACGGGCCGGTGCGGAACGAGCCGGTGGCTTGCGCCGGGCCCATCGGATCGCCAGCTTGCGCCAGCGCTTCGTGGCACACCGAGCTGTCGGCGACGCCGTACATGTTGGCCATCACTTCGACGACCGCGCGTTCAACGCCGGCGCGCACCGCGAGCTGCACGGGCTCCAGCGCGCGATCGCCGACACTGAGATCGAGCAAGGTGTCGTCGAAGAAGGAGAACACGCCCGCGCGCACTTCGCGGCCGACGATCTGCTTTTGATAGGAGATGACATCGACGACTTCGAGCGTACGCGTATCGATCAGGCGGAAATCGAGGCCGATGTTCATCACATAGACGCGGCCGCCTAGATTGCCGCGATCGTCGCGCGAATTCACGCCGCCGATATAGGCGTCCACGCCTTGCGAGCGGATGTCGTAATTGAGTTCGGTGATGCCGCCGACGAAATAGTAATCGGAGCCGGGGATTTGCCCGGCCATGATGCGGCGAATGTCATCGCTCGGCGTTGCGCCGCCGTCCTGTCCGATGAGGCGCGAATTGGCGTAGCGCAGTTCGAGTTCGGTGACGGAGGTGTCGAAGCGTTCGACCAGGCGCGCGCCGGTCTTGGCGAACGCGCTCATCGCCATCAGCGAGGCGCCTTGCGTGATGCGCCGGCCGCCATCTTCGTTGACCGTGCCGGTGTAATCGAGAATGCGGCCCACGGCGATGCGCGGCGCGGCCATGTTGCGCGATTGCGCAAAGTCCGCGAGGCAGGTCAGCGCGGGCGTGTAGGGCGTCGGGTTCGCCGTCACCGGCGCGCCGCCGATCGGCGCGGCGTAGAGGCCATCATGGCCGGCGTAGGGCGTCGCGCAGCCGCCGAGGCCGGACAGGCCCGCCAGCGCCGCTGCCGAACCGAGAAGGGCGCGGAGGCTCATTGATTGTCTCCATTCAGAACGACGCTTTGGTCGCCATTGTTGATTTGCGTGCTGTCGACGATGACGGTGTTCCAGCTGCCCTGGGTGACGACGACCAATTGGTTGCCGACCGCGGTTCCGCTAAGCGAATCGCCAGCGCCGCCATCGCCCAGGCCGCCGAACAAGGTGGATTGGTTCATGATGCGGCCATCGACCACGAGGCGATTGCCGTTCTCATCGCGCGTGCTTGGATTGATCGGCTGGTCCCAGCTGTCATTGTCCATGCCGTAGCCGCGCTCGAACGCGCCGACGCTCTCGGCCGCCTGCGCGAAGGCCGGCGTGGCCGAGGCGAGCGCGAGCGCCGCGAGACAAGGAAAAGCAATCCGCATTGCGCGAGGCCCCAGCCGCTTGAATTCGTCAGGTGAATTCGTCTGGACGGGGAGAAAGCAATGCGCGTGCCAGCGCCGCGCGCGTGTTCGCCGCGGCCAAGCAGCCTTAACGGCGGCGCAATCTCGGCCCATGGTCCGCTTTCGCGCGCGGGGCGCGTGCCGAATTGAGCCGGCGGGGAGAATTTAACCAAAGATGGGGCGGGGCATTCCACCGATGACGCTGGCTTTGGCCGCGTCCTTCGTCATCGCGCACATCGCGTTTCAGTTCGCGTCGATCGATGCGAAGAATTTCATTTACTATACTTTCGCGGTGATCCCGCTGCGCTTTGACGCCAACGGGCCGGACTCATTCACGCATTGGTACGAGGCGCTGGGCCCGCTGTTCGGCCACGCCTTCCTGCATGGCGGCTGGGCGCATCTCCTTATGAATACGATCGTGTTCGTGCAGGGCGCGCCGGTGGTGGAATGGCGCATCGGGCCATGGCGCCTGCTGGCGCTCTTTTTCATTTCGGCGGCGGTGGGCGCGGGCGCGTACGTCCTCTTCAATCCGCACGGGACCATCCCCGCCATCGGCGCCTCGGGCGCGGCGTGCGGCGTGTTCGCTGCCTGCTTCATGGCGCTCGGACGCAATTGGCGCGACGCGTGGCGGCGGCCAGAGATCCGCAATCTGGCGATCGTGTTCCTGGTGGTGAATGTCGGGCTCGCCGCCGCGGCGCGCGCGACGGGCCTTCTGCCGATCGCCTGGGAGGCGCATCTCGGCGGCTTCATCGGCGGCGCCCTGGCCTATCTCGCGCTGGCGCCGAAGCAGGCTGTTGCGCCGGGACCGTGGGGCTGAGCGCGGCGTTAGAACATCGACAGCATCAGCCGTTCGTTCTCGACCAGAAGCCCTTTCAAGCGCGCTCTGCCGTCTTGGCCGATGGAGAAGATGGCGGCGACGGGCGTCTCTCCATTTGGCGCGCGCATCAGCCGGTCGATGCGCTCGGCGTCGCGCTGATTGATGTGGAAGCGGTCGACATTGAGATCGGTGAACAGGATCGCACGTCCGTCCCCGCCTTCGCTCGGCGGCGAACAATGCGCCGCGCCGCGGGCGGCGATGTCGCCCAGGCGCGCCAGGCTTTCGCGCGAAGGGCCGGCAGCGACGACGCGCGCGTGATCGCCCTCGGCGGCGAGCGCGACCCAGCCATTCATATCCGCCATCCAGGGTGAAAACGCGCCGCCGCCTTCGATCGTCGCCGGGCAGGGCGCGCCTTCCGGCAGCGTCTCCGCCAGCGAGATGGTCACGTAATGCCCGCTCAGCAAATCGCGCGGATCGACGGCCTGCATCGGCAGGATCACCACGACGCCCGCCGCGCGCGCCCGCGCTTCGGAAATGACCAGGCCGACAAGTGCGCCGATGCACAGCACGGCGACGAGGAGGATTCTCTGCGGCGCGGCGAAGCGCATCATGGCTTGGCCTCCGCTTTGGCGCGCTGGCGCAGCATGAGCCCGATCACCAGCGCCGCCAAGGCCGCCACGAAGAAGAGTCCGGCGGCGGCCAAGAGGTTGAGGCCGAGATCGCTTAGCAGGGCGAAGATCGCGCCGATAAGGCCGAGCACGCCGATCGTCGCCACCGCATTGTGCTGATCGTTGCGCCCGAGCGCGACCATGGCGCCCGCGATCACGAGCCAGGCGAGGCGATGAACGATGTTGAGGCCTGGCGTATCCGCCGCATAGCCGGCGATGACGAAGAAGATCAGCGCGCCGGCCGCAAACCATCCGTAGAACACCGATGCGAACGCGATCCCATCGGCCCGGCGCCAGCGCTGGCGCGCCAAGAGAGCCACGCCCGCCAGGATGATCGCGGTGAGAAAGAGCATGGCGCCATGCGCTTCCAGCCGCGCGCTGGTCCAAGCCAGCGCGGCGAGAAGCGCCACAGCGCTGGCATGCGCAAGCGGCGCGGACTTCCATTGTTGTGTCAGCACCAGTCCCAACGGCGCGGCGAAACACAGCCAGGGCACGTCCGTCCGCGTTGATATCCAATCGCCGAGCGAGAAATCCGCCATGCCGAAGAAGGCGAGCCCCGCGATCGCGGCGCCAGTCGAGCGGCCCGCCAGCGCCAGCGCAAACGCGGCCACGCCCGCGCCACGGAGCGCGGCGCGCGGATCGCCGACGATGTCGAAGATTTGTCCGGTCAAACCGATTGCCGCGGCGAACACCAGCGCAGCGAAGGTGAGCAAGCCGTCGGCGTAGCGCGGGCGCTGATGCTGCGCACACCAAGCGGCGCCGCCGGCTGCCGCAGCGAACACGCCGAGCACCAGCACGAAGCGCACAAGGCGCGGAATGTCAGACCAGTTCGCGGCGATGAACGCGATCGCCGCCACGCCCAGCAGCACGGCGCCGATCCACGCCAGCGCGCTCGCCGCATCGAGCCGGCGCGGATCGGGAATCGTAGCGAGGATTTCGTCGCGTTTGTCCGCGTTCACCAATCCCGCATCGATCCAGTGCGCGAGGTCGGCGGCGACCTTCTGCTTGTAACTCGGCATGCGTTCTCCGGCGTGTGGGTTAACACGCGGCAAGAGTGCGCGCGAATGCTCGCGCACCCGTGTTGGCGCTACGTCTTGTCAGATTGTCGCAGCGCGCGCATCGTCGCAAAAGGGAGGAACAGCCCATGCTCATCACCCATGTGATCCGCGACAAGGGCGCGATCGTGCACACGCTCGATGAAGGCGCGACGCTGGAACAGGCCGCCAAAGAACTCGCCCTGAAGCGCGTCGGCGCGCTCGTCGTGGTGGACGAACGCGGCAAGGTCTCCGGTCTCTTATCCGAGCGCGACATCGTGCGCGAGATCGCACAGCGCGGCGCCTCGTGCCTGGGCGACCGGGTCAGCGCGGCGATGAGCAAGGTCATCATCACGGCCGAACCCAGCGAAACCATCGATGACGGCCTCTCGCGCATGACCGACCGGCGCATCCGCCATCTGCCCGTGCTCGACAGCGGCCGCCTCGTCGGCATCGTCTCAATCGGAGACCTGGTGAAGCACAGGATCGAAGCCGTCGAAGCCGAAGCCCGCGCCATGCAGGACTATATCGCGGCGCGCTAGTGCTCGCCGCGTTGGCACAGTGCGAGCGCGTAGCCGTCGGGGTCGCGCACCACAAATTCGGTGTGGCCAGCCAATTTGATGAACGTCGGCGGTCCCTCGACCTGCGCGCCGATCGCGAGGGCGTTTGCATAGGCGGCGCGAATGTCGGGCACTTTGAAATAGAGCAGCAGGCCGGCGCCGCGGGGCGCGCCCTCGGGAAGCCGCTCGCCGCCATGTTCGTCGGCGTCGGCGCGGTGGAGCTGCAGGATGAGCGCCTTGTCGGCGTCGACGATCATTTCATAGTCCGGCCCGCCGTGAGCGCCCCTGGCGCCGAGCAGCGCCTGATAGAAGCGCGACGAGGCTTCGACATCATCGACGAACAGCATCGGATCGAACGGCATGGGCGCCTCCCGCGCTGCGAGGCTACGCTCCAGCCAACGCCGCGTACATCGGCATGATCATGCTGAAGCCGCGGGCGTCGCCGGTGGTGCCGCGGCCCATCTTGTTCATGACGTAGGCGAAGCAGGCGCGCGCATCCATGTCGACGATGACGATCGAGCCGCCCCAGCCGCCCCAGAAACACGCGTTCTTGTTGGGCAGCGGCACAAATTCGCTCGGCAGGCCATAGCCCATGCCGAAGGTCACCGGGATGCCGAGCACGAGATCGGTTCCGCTGACTTGCGGTTCGAGCGCGCGGCGCGCGCCGTCGGCCGACATGATGCGCTTGCCGCCGCTGACGCCGCCATTGGCGAGCACGGTCTGCGCTTGCACGACCGAGCGCGCATTGCCGGTTCCGCCGGCGGCGGGAATTTCGGCGGCGCGCCAGGCGCGCGTGCGCGTCGCGCTGACATTGAGCGGAATGCAGGTGAAGGTGCGGTGCGCGATCGAGCCGGGTTCGCTGCCCGCGCCGAGCGCTTCGCTTTCGGGCGGCGGAATGAGATCAGCGACACGCGCATCATGTTCCGGCGCAAGGCCGATGTGAAAATCGGCGCCGAGCGGTTCGGCGATGTTCTCGCGGAAAAACGTCCCGACACTTTTGCCCGACACGCGGCGGATCACTTCGCCGACGAGATTGCCCTGCGTGATGGCGTGATAGCCCGAGGCGGTTCCCGGCTCCCACCAGGGCTTTTGCGCCGCGAGCAGCGCACACACGCGGTCCCAATCGTAGATCGCTTCCGCCTCGAGCTTTTGGTCCCAGCCTGAGAGGCCGGCAGCGTGCGAGAGCAGATGGCTGACCTTCACCGCTTCTTTGCCGTTGGCGGCGAATTCCGGCCAATAGCGCGCGACCGGCGCGTGGAGATCGAGTGCGCCGCGATCGGCCAGGAGGAGGGCGGAGAGCGCCGTCATCGTCTTGGTCGTCGAGTAGACGTTGACGATGGTGTCGCGCTCCCAGGGCCGGGAGCTGGCCTCATCGGCGTGGCCGCCCCAGAGGTCGACCACGAGCTCGCCATCGACGCTGGCGGCGAACGACGCGCCGACATCGGCGCCGGAGGCGAAATTGGCCGCCATGGCCTCGCGCACCGCCGCGAATTTCGGGTCGCAGCTGCCTTGAATCTCGATCGCCGCCATCACGCGCCTCCTTATCTTGTCGGGGGAGGTTAGGCGGGCTGGAGCCGCGAAGCGAGCGACGCGGATCGCGCTTTCCGGCGATGGCGTGGGGGTTTTATCCCAATGAGGCGAAGAAACCCCGGCGGACGCCGCGTCTTTCGCTTGTTTTTAACCTTTCGATTCGCTATCTTCCCCAGCTCACCGGATCGATGGGTCAGCGCCTCGGCGCCGCCTCGCCCGCCGGGCCTCCATATCTCTGTTTCGGGCGTGTGAACGGTCGAAACCATGCTGTGGAAAAGGTCCGAAAAGTCCGTTGACACTGTGGAGTCGGGCGCATAGAACGCGCGCTCTTCGCCGGCCGGGGCATCTCGGCGGCGTAACGAATAAGGCGAAAGGCCAAAAGCCGATCGTCCGTTTTCGTCGCTCTTTGACATCGTGATTTTGGAGAAGGGAAACGCAGGCGGCGTTGTCCTGTCGATCGAGGCCCTCCCTTGGGAGGTCTGCTCGGTCACACGACTCTGACGGTATGCGTTTTCTGGAACTTATAATCGACAATCAGACCGGCCGGTCTTCGGACGCGGTTCGGTCAGTGCGTCGGTTCCCGTTACTTTAAATGCATACGCCAATATATCGGCCCCTGGCCGTCGGATTAGCCTCCGGCAGCCGGGATTATGTCAGATCAACTCAACTTGAGAGTTTGATTCTGGCTCAGAACGAACGCTGGCGGCAGGCTTAACACATGCAAGTCGAACGCCCCGCAAGGGGAGTGGCAGACGGGTGAGTAACGCGTGGGAACGTGCCCAAAGGTAGGGAACAACGCCGGGAAACTGGCGCTAATGCCCTATGTGCCCGAGAGGGGAAAGATTTATCGCCTTTGGATCGGCCCGCGTCAGATTAGCTAGTTGGTGGGGTAATGGCCCACCAAGGCGACGATCTGTAGCTGTTCTGAGAGGAAGATCAGCCACACTGGGACTGAGACACGGCCCAGACTCCTACGGGAGGCAGCAGTGGGGAATCTTGGACAATGGGCGCAAGCCTGATCCAGCCATGCCGCGTGAGTGACGAAGGCCCTAGGGTTGTAAAACTCTTTCGCAGGTGACGATAATGACGGTAACCTGATAAGAAGCTCCGGCTAACTTCGTGCCAGCAGCCGCGGTAATACGAAGGGGGCTAGCGTTGTTCGGATTTACTGGGCGTAAAGCGCGTGTAGGCGGGTCGTTAAGTTGGGGGTGAAATCCCGAGGCTCAACCTCGGAACTGCCTTCAAGACTGGCGGCCTGGACCCACGGAGAGGCAAGTGGAATTGCGAGTGTAGAGGTGAAATTCGTAGATATTCGCAGGAACACCAGTGGCGAAGGCGACTTGCTGGACGTGTGGTGACGCTGAGACGCGAAAGCGTGGGGAGCAAACAGGATTAGATACCCTGGTAGTCCACGCCGTAAACGATGAGAGCTAGTTGTCGACAGGCATGCCTGCCGGTGACGCAGCTAACGCATTAAGCTCTCCGCCTGGGGAGTACGGCCGCAAGGTTAAAACTCAAAGAAATTGACGGGGGCCCGCACAAGCGGTGGAGCATGTGGTTTAATTCGAAGCGACGCGCAGAACCTTACCCACGTTTGACATGCCCAGTTTGGTCGCCAGAGATGGCTTCCTTCAGTTCGGCTGGCTGGTGCACAGGTGCTGCATGGCTGTCGTCAGCTCGTGTCGTGAGATGTTGGGTTAAGTCCCGCAACGAGCGCAACCCTCGCTATTAGTTGCCAGCGGTTCGGCCGGGCACTCTAATGGAACTGCCGGTGGCAAGCCGGAGGAAGGTGGGGATGACGTCAAGTCCTCATGGCCCTTACGCGTGGGGCTACACACGTGCTACAATGGCGGTGACAGAGGGTTAATCCCTAAAAGCCGTCTCAGTTCGGATTGTCCTCTGCAACTCGAGGGCATGAAGTTGGAATCGCTAGTAATCGCGGATCAGCATGCCGCGGTGAATACGTTCCCGGGCCTTGTACACACCGCCCGTCACACCATGGGAGTTGGTTCTACCCGAA
>JBGAGO010000004.1:0-297355 GCA_044226655.1 Caulobacterales bacterium
AACGATGTGGAATCTCAAATCCACCGCATGGCGAAAGTGCTGGCCCGCAACGCCCACGCCGCCATGGCCATCTTCATCGACCGGCCCGATCCGCTGCGTCTGCCGAAAGACCTCATCGACGCCCTCCGCGCCGAAACGCTCCGCGTCATCACCGCCGCGCCGACCGATTCCAGCTGAGCGCGCCGTACCGCCGGCTTCCAGCCGGCAGACCACGATTCAATGTTTGCCGTCGGATCAGGAGGAAACGGAGACTGCCGGCTGGAAGCCGGCGGTACGAAAGCCCGCGCGCCTATTCCAAATCCGGAAAGCGCGCGGCGTTGGGACGCGCCATGAGCGCGGCGGTTTCTATGGCGGCGCGCACGCGGTCCGGCCGCTCCATCGGCAGCGCATGCGTGGCGCCTTCGACCACGGCGACGCGCGTGGCCGGCCGCAGCTCGCGGATGCGCTGCGCCACGCTCGGCGGACAGGTCGAACCGATCTCCGCACGCACGATCACGATCGGGCCCGCGAAGCTCTGCAGCGCGCGCCAGGGATCGTGCCGCTGCGCGGAAAAGGTCGCGGCCTCGTAGGCCGGCGTACAGGCGAGCCGCACGCCGCCGTTCGGATCCTCGACGAAGCCATCGCCGACATAATCGGCCAGCACCTCCGGCGGGAAGGTCTTGAAGAAGCCGCGCCCCGTGAGCGCCGCGATCGCCTCCTCGCGCGTCGCAAAATGCGACCGCCGCCGTTTGGCGCCGCGCGCGATCGGCGTGTTGCGCATCGAGAGCGTGCCGAACGGCATGTCCAGCATGCGGTAGCGCGCTTCCGGCATGATGACAGGATCGATCAGCGCCAGGCTGCACACGAGATCGGGGCGCCGGCCCGAAACCAGCAAGCTCGTCGTCGCGCCCATGGAATGGCCGGCGAATGTCACCGGCGTTTTCACATGCGCGTCCATGAACGCGATCACATCGTCGCGGTGCCGGTTCCAGGATTCGTAGCCCCACAGCTTCGGCGGCAGATGCGTGCGCCCATGCCCGCGCAGATCGAGCGCGAGCACATGAAAACGCTCGCCCAAAGGCGTGAGCAGGCGCGCATAGGTGCGCGCGTTGAGGCCGGTGGCGTGCAGGAAGATCACGTCGATCGGGCGCGACACGTCGCCGAACGCGATGGCGTGCATCTCTCCATCCGGCAGTGCGAAGCGCTGGCGCCGCAGATCGTCGGCGGTCTCGCTCATCCGAACACGCGCCTTAAAATGTCACTGGTGCGCCGCACCGGATCGCGGCGGATCGCGCGCTCCTCGTCGCCGATATAGGCGAAGGCGCCGTCGAGCGCTTTGGTGACCGCAAAGCTCGTCACATTGGTGCGCAGATCGCGGCTCATCGAGGAAAGCCCCGCCCCGCGCGCGGCGGCGTCGAGCGCGGTGAACGCGCCGGCCTCGCGCAACGTGCGCGTCATCGGCGGGGTGATGAGCGTCGTCAGCCGCGTCTCGCTGCGGTCGCGCAGAAAATCCGTCGCCGCATGATCGCCGCCGCGCACGATGCGCACGGCGTCGGTGATGGTGATCGAGCGGATCACATTAAGAAAGATCGAGGCCGCCTCGGGCATGGCGGCTTCGGCCGCGCGGTTCATGCGCAGTTCGACATCGTCGAGCGGCGCCGAGAGCCCGATGCCGCGCAGGCTGGTCTGGATGCGGGCCAGGGTCTGCGGCAGCGGAATGTGCACGCGCATATTGCCGAAAAAGCCGTCGCGCTGGCCGAGCCGCGCGGTGGCCTGGGTCGCGGCCAGGCCCAAAGCCTCTTTCAGCCCGCGGCTGGCGTCTCCTTGCGTCAAGGAATCGAGCAGGCGCTGCGCCATCGCCGGCGGGGCGGCGGCGGCGCTCAAGGCTCCGGCCAGGAAAAGGCGGCGGCGCATCACGAATCTCCGCGCGCATTATACCGCGTCCAGATCGGCGGTCGCTGCTCCTCCCCAGAAGCGCGCGCTCCCCCGCCGCTTCGGGACGTGGTACCGCTGACGAAACGAAGGGGAGGCCCATGCCGTACACGTGTTTTGACGTCGATATCGCCGACAAGATCGCCCATATCCGGCTCAACCGGCCGGAGGCGATGAACACCATGGTGCCCGCCTTCTGGCGCGAATTGCCCGAAATTGTCCGCGACATCGACCGCAACGCCAAGGCGCGGGTGATCGTGATTTCCTCGACAGGCAAGCATTTCTGCGCCGGCATGGACCTGGCCGTGTTCACCGGCGGCGGCGGCGCCCCGCCGGCCGATCGCTACACGGCCGCCGAGGCGCTGCGCCATTCCGCCAAGACCTTGCAGGACAGTTTCACGGCGCTCGACCAGGCCCGCCTGCCCGTGCTGGCGGCGATCCAGGGCGGCTGCATCGGCGGCGCCGTCGATATGACGAGCGCGTGCGACATCCGCTATTGCACCGCCGACGCCTTCTTCTGCATCCAGGAAATCAACATCGCGATGACCGCCGATGTCGGCACCTTCCCACGGCTGTGCAAACTCATTCCCGAAGGCTGGGTGCGCGAGCTCGCTTATACGGGCCGGCGCCTGCCGGCGGCGAAGGCCAAGGAAATCGGCCTCGTCAACGAGGTCTATGCCGATCCCGATGCGATGCTCGACGCGGTGATGGCGACAGCGCGCGAGATCGCTTCGAAGAACCCGATCGCGGTGCACGGCTCGAAAGTGATGATCAATTACGCGCGCGACCATTCGATCGCCGATGGCCTCGATTATATCGCGACCTGGCAGGCCGGCATGTATGCGCCGCCGCATATGGGCGAAGCGTTCAAGGCGCGCGCGGAAAAACGCGAGCCGGTCTATCCCGATCTCGCCAAGCTGCGCGACGGGCTCTGATGCGCGCGCTTCTGCTGGCGATCGCCGCGTTCGCGCTTGCGCCCTCGGCGCTGGCGCAGGAGGCCGAGCCATCCCAGCCGCAGGCTGAGCAAGGCTTGCGCGTGGCTTATCTGACCAGCAGCGGCGGCACGTTCATTTCCGATTACGGCGTGGTGCGCGGCGAAGGAAAAGTGCGGTTCTGGTCCGTGCTGGTGCTGCGCGCGGATGCGCAGCTGCAAAGCGTCGACGGCGCCGTCTCAGGGCTTTGGTCCTTGCACGAGGTGCAATGCGCCACGCACGCGGATTCGATTTTGCAGGCCGCCTGGCTCTTGCCGGACGCAAGCTCAAGCCCCGCGCCCAGCCGCGCCGATGCGCGCCCGCTCAACGCGCGGCTTGAGCCCGCCGTCGCGCGGCTGTGCGCCAATCAGACCGCGAGCGCGCAAACCGTCGCCAACATCGAAGCGGCGATCGCGCTGGCGCGCGCGCCTTAGCCGGCGCCGAGCGGCGTGCTCTTGAGGATCGCCGTCTCTTCCTCGTTCATATCGACCGAGGTGTCGGCGAACAGCGGCGTCGACAGATAGCGCTCGCCCGTATCGGGCAACATGCAGAGAATGTTCGCGCCCGCCGGCGCATCCTTGGCGATGCGCAGCGCGCCCGCGAATGTCGCGCCCGAGGTGATGCCGACGAAAATGCCCTCTTTGGCCGCAAGGTCCTTGCTGCATTGGATGGCTTCGGCGCCGGGAATGGAGAGCAGCGCGGCGAATTGATTTTCGCTCACCGCATCGCCGGTGATCTTCGGAATGAAATCGGGCGTCCAGCCTTGCATCGGATGCGGCTTCCACGCCGGATGCGGTTTGGCGGGCGTGCCATCGGCGTTGCGTTCCTGCGGCTCGCCTGATTGGATGAGCGAAGCGTCGGACGGTTCGCAAACCACGATTTTCGTCGCGGGGCTTTCCTTGCGCAGCACGCGCGCGACGCCCGTGAGCGTGCCGCCCGTGCCATAGCCTGTGACCCAATAGTCGAGCGTTTCGCCTTTGAAATCGTCCATGATCTCGCGCGCCGTGGTGCGCTCGTGCATCGCGGGATTGGCGTCGTTCTCGAATTGGCGCGCCATGAACCAGCCGTGCTTGGCGGCGAGCTCCTTGGTCTTGTCGATCATGCCGACCGCGCGCAACGCCGCCGGCGTGATGACGACCTTGGCGCCAAGAAACCGCATCAGCCGGCGCCGCTCGATCGAGAACGTCTCGGCCATCACGATCACCAGCGGATAGCCCTTGGCCGCGCACACCATGGCGAGACCGATCCCCGTATTGCCGCTGGTGGCTTCGATGACGGTTTGCCCCGGCTTCAGCGCGCCCGATTTCTCCGCGGCCTCGATAATGCCCAGCGCCAGGCGGTCCTTCACGGAGCCGAGCGGATTGAACGCTTCGACCTTGGCGTAGAGGTTCACATGCGCCGGCGCGAGCCGGTTGATCTTGACGACCGGCGTGCGGCCGACGGTTTCGAGGATGCTTTGATAGCGGGCCATGAGACGCCTTTCGGGATTGGGTTTTCGGGATTAGGGGTTAGGGATAGGCAATTGGGTCAACCGACGTGGCGACAACCTATCGCGATCTGGAGGTGTGGTCCAAAGCGATGGACCTCGCAGCCGTGATTTACGCCGTGACCAAGGACATGCCCAAACAGGAAGAATACCGCCTCACGGCGCAACTCATTCGCGCCGCCATTTCAATCCCGGCGAACATCGCAGAGGGTCATGCGCGCGCGACCCGGAAGGATTATGCGCACTTTGTCAGCATCGCCCGTGGCTCCGCCGCGGAATTGGAAACCCTTCTGCTGCTCGCGGAGAAGGCCAATCTCCTGAGCGGCGCTGTCATCCGCGCGCCGCTGGAGACGACTGAATCCATTTCCCGAATGCTCAACCGCCTCCACACGCGCCTCTGTGAATCCCCCAATCCCTAGTCCCGAAACCCCAATCCCGAGCCTCCCATGGACATCACCAAGATTCCGCCCGGCCGCAATCCGCCGCACGAGGTCAACGCGTTCGTGGAAATTCCGCAGGGCGCGCTACCGGTGAAATATGAGATCGACAAGGCGTCCGGCGCGCTCTTCGTCGATCGCTTCCTGCACACCTCGATGATCTATCCGTCGAATTACGGCTTCATCCCGAACACGCTCGCGGAAGATGGCGATCCGATCGACATATTGGTCGTGACGCCCATGCCGGTCGTCGCCGGCTCCGTGATCCGCGCGCGGCCCGTCGGCGTGCTGCTGATGAGCGATGAGAAAGGCGTCGATGAGAAAGTGCTCGCCGTGCCGGTCGATCCGCTCAATCCGTTCTACTCGAACGTCAAATCGCATCTCGATCTGCCGCCGCTGATGGTGGCGCAGATCAAGCACTTCTTCATGCACTACAAGGATCTCGAGCCTGGCAAGGCCGCCAGCGTCGGCGATTGGGCCGGCGTGGAAGCGGCGCACGAACGGATCAATCTCGCGATCGCCCGGTACAAAGACTGACCTTGTACCGCCGGCTTCCAGCCGGGCAGCGTTCGCCCGCCGGCAAGATGCCGGCGGTACAAGGACTATGCGACGGCCTGCGCTTCGGCAAAGAATTGCGCCGCGCCATCGGGGCCGAGATCGGTGCGCCAGCGGCGGATCACGCCGCGGCGATCCACGATCAGGAAGCTCGGGCTCCAATCGATGCGATAGACATCATGCGCCCAGGACCGGCTCGCATCGAATGCGACGGGATAGGAAAAGCCGCGCTCGGTGAAATAGCGATGCACCGCCGTCGCGGATTCTTCGGCGTCATAGACGTTGGGCCGGTCGCGATCGTTCGGGCCATAGCGGCCGAAGCGATTGCGCGTATGGATTTGCAGGAAGGCCAGCCCGCGCGTCGCGGCGACGCGGTGCGCCAGATCATTCGTGTAGGGCCCATCGACCATGCAATCGGGGCACCACAGGCCGCCGAAATAAAGCACCAGCGTGCGCCCGCGATAATCGCGCAGCCGCGCCGTGCCGCCGCCCAGTTTCGGCAGCGCGAAATTCGGCGCCGGCTGATCGATGAGCGCGTAAGAGCGCGGGCGCGGATCGTCGGCCGCGCCGGGCGCCGGCGCCTGGGCATGCGCGAGCGACGCCAGCGAGGCGACGGCGCCGCCGATGAGAACGTCTCTGCGGTTCATCCTAATCCTCCGGCGCGATCCAGCGCATTTCGGCGAGCGTCGCATTCAACGCATGGTCCGGATCGATCGACGCGAAAGGCTGCGTCACGCCATGGTAATCCTGCGGCAGAACATAGAGTCGCCAGAAGCGCGCGTCGCGCGTTGCGGCGCAGGCGAAGCCGGGATGCGCAGCGAAACTTTGTGAGGCGCAGTAGAGAACTTCTATAGCCGGCGCCTCGCCGAATTTGGACACGCCGATGCGGTCGTTCGCCGGCCCGCGCGCGGCCGCTGAGCGCGTGGTGATCTCGCCGACCTTGTCGCCGCGCGCGGCGAGCGTGAAGACCGGCGCCCCATCGGCGCTGAGCACGATGCGGCGCGCGTCGCCCTCGCCGCTCTCGCTCACATCGAAGCCGGGCGCGGCGGCGCTTACAGCGTCGCGGGTGAACGCGAGCGGCGCGGCGAGCCCGCCGGCGCCATCCGGCCCGATCGTCATCACGCGCGCGGGCGGCGCGGGCGTTTGCGCCGGCTGGGCGCTGCAAGCCGCAAGCGCGAACGCAACAGCCAGCGCGCGCATCACAGCACTTCGAAGAGCCCCGCAGCGCCCATCCCGCCGCCGATGCACATCGTCACGACCGCGAGTTTCGCGCCGCGGCGTTTGCCTTCCATCAGCACATGGCCGGTGAGGCGCGCGCCGGTCATGCCATAGGGATGGCCGATCGCGATCGAGCCGCCATTGACGTTGTACTTTTCCGGATCGATGCCGAGCTTGTCGCGGCAATAGAGGCATTGCGAGGCGAAGGCTTCGTTCAATTCCCAGAGATCGATGTCATCGACTTTGAGGCCGTGGCGCTCTAGCAGGCGCGGCACAGCGAGCACGGGGCCGATGCCCATTTCATCCGGCGCGCAACCGGCGACGGCGAAGCCCTTGAAGAGGCCGAGCGGCGCGAGCCCGCGCTTCTCCGCTTCCTTCTCATCCATCAGCACGACGGCGGCCGCGCCGTCCGACAATTGGCTTGCATTGCCGGCGGTGACGGCGTGGCCCAGGCCGCGCACGGGCTGTAGCTTGGCCAAACCATCGAGCGTGGTGTCGGGCCGGTTGCATTCGTCGCGGTCGACGATGACGTCGACTTCGCTTTCCGCGCCGGTCGCGCGATCGACCTTCTTCATCTTCGTCGCCAGCGGCACAATCTCATCTTTGAAAATGCCATTGGTTTGCGCGGCGGCGATGCGTTGCTGCGAGCGCAGCGCGTATTCGTCCTGCGCTTCGCGCGACACATGATAGCGCTCGGCCACGATATCGGCGGTTTCGATCATCGCCATCCAGAGATCGGGGCGAATCTTCATCAGCTTCTCTTCGGTGAAGTGATCCATGTTCATATGGCCGCCGAGCTGGACGAGAGAAATGCTCTCCACGCCGCCCGCCGCCGCGACCTTCGCGCCTTCGTTCTGGATATAGTGCGAGGCCTGCGCGATCGCCTGCAGCCCGCTGGAGCAAAACCGATTGACGGTCGCGCCCGAAGTCGTCACCGGACAGCCCGCCCAGATCGCCGCATTGCGCGCGACATTGTGGCCCGTCGCCCCTTCCGGCTGGCCCGCGCCCAAAATGACATCTTCGATTTCAGCCGGATCGATCTTGGCGCGCTTGATGGCGTGTTCGAGCGCATGGCCCGCCATGGTCGCGCCATGCGTGATGTTGAACCCGCCGCGCTGCGATTTGGCGAGGCCCGTGCGGGCGTAAGACACGATGACGGCGCGGCTCATGGGCATCTCCTAAAGGACGAAGCCCGGTCTTAGCGGGCCGGGCTGCCGCGCGGAAGGGAGGCGAAGGCGCGCAGAAGCCGGCCTTTCCCTTTGTGTGGCGGTCGGCGAAAATGGCCGCGAGGGCGCTCCGGCGCGGGACGTGAAGGTGGGTGGGATGATCCGGGGGCTTTACCGCTTCTGCGCGGCGGCGGCGTGCGCGCTGTTTCTTTGGAACGCGCCGGGCGCCGGCGCACAGACGCAAGAATTCGGCCGCTGGCGCAAGATCGAGACCCAGGATTTCATCGTCTACAGCGATGGGCGCGAGCAGGATTTGCGCAACGCCGTCGCCGATCTTGAAGCCTATGACGAATTGCTGCGCTGGCTGACCCAGGCGCCGGAAGTGATCCACGGCGCCAAGCTGGAAATCTACCTGTTCCGCAGTCGCGGCAGCTTCCTGCAGGCCGCGCCCGGCGCCAGCGACGACATCGCCGGATTCTATAGCGCCACCACGGAAATCACCGGCGCCTACGCAATCTTCGATGACAGCGGCGGCTTCGCGCAGGAAATCCTGTTTCACGAATACGCGCACCATTTCATGTTCCGGTATTTCGCCGAAGCCTACCCTGCCTGGTACACGGAGGGTTTCGCCGAATTCGCGTCGACGGCGCGCATCACGGACGATCGCGTGGAGGTCGGCGGCGCGCTGAACATGCGCGGTGATTGGCTTTGGGATGTGCGCTGGCTGCCTTTGGCCGACATGATCGCCCGCCCATCGACGGCGGACCTCTCGACGGTCCAATCGCAGCGCTTCTATGCACAGAGCTGGGCGATCATACATTATTGCTTCACGCATGAAGAGGCGCAGGCCGCGCTCGGCCGCTACCTGGCCGCGGTCCGCACCGGCGCCGAACCCGTGCCTGCGTTCACGCAGGCGTTTGGCGTTTCTCCGGAGGAGTTCCAGCGAACTCTGCAGCGTTATGTGCGCGGCCAAATCAATTTCATCCGCATGACGCGGCGCGCGACTGATCAGCATATCTACACCGTCACGCGCCTGCCGCGCAGCGCAGACGTACTGCTGCCGCTCGAAATTCAATTGCGCAATCCGCTCGATCCGGCCGAGGCGCCGGCTGTCGTCGCCGATGTGCGGCGCGAGGCGGCGCGCTGGCCCAACGAAATCTATGCGCAATCGGTGGCGGCGCGCGCCGAGGTCGAGATCGGCGAATATGCGCGCGCGCGCGAAATTCTGGCGCCGCTGCTGGCGGCCCATCCGCGCGATGCGGACCTGCTCTATCTGCAGGGCTTCACCTATTTCTTCCAAGCCGTCGGGCCGCATGCCGACGCCAGCGCCGCGCCCGCGCTGATGGCCGAAGCGCGCCGCGCCTTCGCGCAAAGTTCGCGTATCGATCCCAATTCGGTGCCGACGCTGGCGCGCTACGCCATGACGTTCGAGCAGAGCTCGGACAACGACAATGCGCTGACCGTGCTGCTGCACGCGCATACACTCGCCCCGCAGATCGGGGAAATCTCGCTCGAAGCCGCCATCCGGCTGATGATGCGGCGGCGCTTCGATGACGCGTCGGTTCTGCTGCGCCCCATGGCGTACGATCCGCACGGCGGCGCAAGGGCCCGCTTCGCGCTGCGCATGCTCGATCTGGCGCGCCAAGGCATCGTGCCCGACGCCGATGCGCTGAAGGATCAGGACAAATCGGACGATGACGGCGAGGATGGCGACGACGATGTCAGCGCGCCATTGCTGCGCGCCTTGCCGTAATCGCGCACGCGCCGGCGGCCGGTCGGACGCACCTCGGCTTCCGGCGCGAGTTTTTGGATTTCGGTGCGGAATTGCGCGCGCCTGTCGTGGATCGAGGCGATGACGGGGCCCATCGGCACGCCGATGTCGACCAGCAAGGTTTCGCTCAGCAGCAGGCTGGCCTCCACGGTTTCGGGCACGGCGTCGGTCGCCCCCTTGGCGTAGAGCCGGCCGGCATGGCGCGCATCGCGCGCGCGTGCGACGATCAGCAAATCCTCGCGCTGCTTGCGCGCACTGGCGACCACATCGTCGGACCGCGCCGGATCCATCGTCACCACCAGCGCGCGCGCGGTTTTGAGGCCGCAACGTTCGAGAAACAGCGGATTGGTGGCATCGCCGTAATAGACATGGGACGCGCCCTGCTTGCGCGCGGCGGCGACGATTTCGGCATCGCTGTCGACAGCGATGAAATCGACATTGTGGGCGCGCAGCATTTCCGCGACGACTTGGCCGACACGGCCATAGCCCGCGATGATCACGCGCGCGCCGTCTTCCAGATTGATCTCGCCCAGCGCGGCGGCGGCCGCGGCTTTCTGTGCGTCCGTCTTCTTGAAGAGGCGCTTGCCGAGGATCGAGAGCAGCGGCGTGGACGCCATGGTGACCACGCCGATGATGAGCGCGGTTTCCGCGGCTTCCGTACGAAGCAGGCCGCCGGCTGCGGCGGCGCTGAGCACCACAAAACTGAATTCGCCGCCCGGCCCCAGGATGAGGCCGGTTTGCGCCGCCGCCGGCGACGACACGTTGAAGAGCCGCGCCACGGCATAGGTGAGCACGCCCTTGAGCACGATAAGGCCGATCGAGAGTCCGAGGATCGCGAGCGGCGCCGCCGCGATCGCCTGCAGATTGATGGTCATGCCCATCGAGATGAGGAAGACGCCGAGCAGCAATCCCTTGAACGGCTCGATCAGCACCTCGACCTGACGGCGGAATTCGGTTTCCGCGAGCAGCAGGCCCGCGAGCAGCGCGCCCATCGCCATCGAAAGGCCGGCCATCGCCGTCGCCACCGACGCGCCCAGCACGACCAGCAGACACGCGGCCATGAACACTTCCGGGCTGTCGGTGCGCGCCACCGACCGGAACAGCGGCCGCAGCAGCAGACGCCCCGCGGCGATCAGCGCGAACACGGCGACCGCCGCTTGCGCCAACGCGAGGCCGAACGACGCCAGCGAAGCGCCGCCGCGCGTATCGCCCATAATGGAGACCGCGAAGAGAATCGGAACGACCGCGATGTCCTGAAACAGCAGGATGGAGAAGCTGGTGCGGCCCATCGTGGAATTGAGCCGCCGCTCCTCCGCGAGCACCTGCACGACGACGGCGGTGGACGACAGCGCGAGCGCGAGGCCCAGCACGATCGCTTCGGTGCGATGCGAGCCCATCAGCATCGCCGCCGTCGCGATCGCCGCCGCCGCCAGCACGGTCTGCAGCGGCGCGAGGCCGAACACCAGCCGCCGCATCAACAGCAAACGCTCGAACGACAGCTCAAGCCCGATCGAGAACATCAGGAAGACGACGCCGAACTCCGCCAGCATTTCGATCTGATGGTGATCGGTGAGCTCGACCCAGCTCAGCCCCGGCAGAGAGCGCAGCAAGGCGCCGATCGCGTTGGGGCCCAGAATCATGCCGATGGCCAGGAAGCCCAGCACGGGGCTCACCTTCAGGCGGTGAAACAGCGGGATGACGACGCTGACGGCGCCGACAACGATGAGAATTTGCTGGAGCAGTCCAAAGTCAAAAGTTGCAGCCATGGACAAGTCGTAACGGCTCACCGGCCGTCTTCAAAACCTTAGGCGCCCTTCAGCCGCACACGAACGCGTCAGGATGGATAAATTCTTCCCGAAACCACGGATACTTGGCCGGGTCGAACGAGGCCCGCAGCCAATCGACCACCGCGCGCACGCGCGCGATCTCGCCGAACTGGCTCTGGTGGGCCAGCCAGAGATTCAAGGACGCGACCGAAACATCCGCGAGCAAGCCGAGGCTCGGAAAGTCCGGCATGCAATAGGTCGGCAACAGCCCGACGCCTGCGCCCGCCGCCGTAGCGATGACGACCGCGGGGCTCGAATTGGTTTCGAGGCGCGGCGGCGCAGACCGGATGTCGACGACGCCTTTGCGCCAGGTTTCGGGCTGGCGCGTCTGCGCGACGTGATGAATGCGCGGCAGAAGCCCGACATCCTCCAGCGTCGCAGGGCGGCCGTGCTTGCTGATGAACGCATGCGACGCCATCGGCATGTAGTGAATGTGCGCGAGCGTGGTCACCGTCAGGTCATCATCTTCGACGGGATCGAATTGAATGGATAGGTCGACGTCTTCGCGCAACCGATCGCCCACCCAGATTCCGACATCGATGGACAGATCGATTTCCGGATTTGCGTCATAGAACGCAGGCAGATGACGTGAGAGCCAGAGACTGATGATGCCGTCGGGCGCAAACAAGCGCACGCGGCCTTTTCTGCGATCCTCGCGCTGCTCGATGTCGCGCCGAATCGCAACCATCTGTGTGCGCATTTCGCGCGCATGCGCACACACCTCGCGGCCCGCTTCGGTCAGCGAAATGCCATTGGCGTGCCGAACGAGCAGCAGCGTGCGCAGCGACAATTCGAGCGCGCGAATGCGCTGGCTCGCCGTCGGCTGTGAGATGCCCAGCTCCTTCGCGGCGGCGCGGATGCTGCCGCACTCGGCCGCCACCAGAAAAATCCGCAGATCGTTCCAATCGGCGGTCGGAAGGTCGCTCTCAGAGATTTTGATATCCCCCATCAATAATTTGGCGCCTAGGGCGTTCGGATATCCGACTCTAGCATGGCCGCGCCTCTTGGGGCGCCGCAGCGGTTGGCGACGTCATGTTGCTGGGGACGCACGCGGTTGGAAGCCGGCGGTTCGACACCGCCGGCTTCTGGCGTTCTGGACGCAAACGCGCGCTTAGCCGTTGATCGGGCCGCCGTGAATGTTCACCGGCTCCGGGTTGGAAACGACCGCCGGCTGCGCGACGGGCGCCGTCGATGTCGCGGCCGGCGTGGCCACGACGGCATCGGGCGCCGCACCGAACAATTCGCCGCCGCGCCGGCGCAGCCAGCGCGCGATGTCATCGGCCATCACGCCCGCGACGATGCCGATCAAGGACACCGTGAACGGGTTGATCGAGGACGAGGGCGTCAGCGATGTCTGATCCGATTGCGGCGGAATGAACGTGAAGCCCGCCAAAGTGGCGTTGGCGACCACGTAGAACGCGAGCGCCGTGCACATGCCGAAGATCATCCGCACCGCGATCTCGGCGAACGTCACCGGGTTCGGCCGGCTCATATAGGCGGGGAAGAGATAGAGGATGGCGCCGAGCAGGCCCATCTGAAGCACGAGGATGGTCGACATGAAGGTCGGCGGCAGACCGACCAGCGTGCGGCCGATGCCGAAAATGCTGAACCGGTCGAGCGCGTGAATTTCGCTCAACACGCTTTCAAACTGATTGGCCGGCAGCACGCCCTGTTGAATGGCGATGATCTGTTCATTGGTTTGCGAGGCTTGGCCGCTCAGCAGACGGACTTGCGAGATCAGCGCCGCGCGATCGGCGTCGCGCGAACTCACGGCCGCTTCAAGGTCAGCCACTTGGGACACTTGTCCGCGCAACGCGGCGAGCCGCTGCTGATGATCGGCGCTGATGCCGCCGCGCTGCGCGACCATAGCCAGGCGCGCATCGAGCGCGTGCGAATCCATCAACGCCGCCGACGCCGGCGCCGCGACGCCGACCTCGGTTTCGATGCGCGCCAGATCGCCCGTGACCTCGGCCCGCTTGGTGTTGAGATCGGCTTCGGCGCGCGCGAGCGTATCGTTCAGCGCGTCGAGCTGCTGCTGGGCCTGGGTGAGCGCGGCCGAGGTTCCGGAATTCCGGTCCTTGATGGCTTTGACCTGGGTCTCGGCGTCGAGCAGCGCCTGGACGTCGATGATGCCCTTTGTGTTCGGTGCGATCTGCGCAAGCTCGAATTGGAAATTGCGTGCGCTGAAAAGCATGGCGTTCACGCCGAGCGCGCTCACCATGATGAAGGCCAGGAACAGCCCAACCAGCCATTTGTGAATCGTCATCGCCTACCCCTCGGCGCCCCGAAACGATCCCCTCCGTTCCGCCGGGCTCCCCTTTGATAGCCCAGGAATGCGACGGCTGAAGGCGTTTTTTAACCAGAAGGCGCGTTTCGGGGGCGGCGGCTGCGGCAAAGCCGCCCTGAAGCGGTCGCCAGACTTGGCCCCAGGCGTAACGCGTAGCATATGTTTCAGTTCACACTGAATTACATACAGTGAATAATTTCAGCATTCTTCATTTTTCTCTTGTCAGACCTTTGTTGCGCCCGCTAACAAGGCGCTGTGACCAGCTCCCGTCACGTCTCCCAGGGGCTCACCCAATGATCCGCACCTTTGTTGCTTCGGCCGCGCTCGCGGCCCTCATGACCGTCTCGCTCGCCGGCGTCGCCGATGCGCGTGAGCGCACTTTCGTCGCCCGCCTGGCGCAGCCGCTCGCCGAGCGCGTCCAAGTCGTCGCCGATGGCGCGCTCTGGACCTGCGAAGCCGATGCCTGCCACGCCCAAGTGAACCAGGGCGCTGCGACCCAGCCGGGCTGCCGCACGCTGGCCCGCGAAGTCGGCACGCTGCTGTCCTACGGCTCCGAAACCGCCCCGATTTCCGATACCCGCCTGTCGAGCTGCAACGAAGCGGCCCGCTCCAGCGAGATCGTGAACGCGCGCAACTGAGCGCTGTTTTCGTTTCCCCAAAGACTTGCGCCCGCACCTCCCGTGCGGGCGCATTTTTTTATCAGGAACGCCGGCCGCGCAGCTCGCCCATCCAGGCATTGGGGGCGCAGGACCGGACCGTGAGGGCGGTCGCCGACGCTTCCGGGTTGATCGGGATGCGCACCGCGCCGGTCAGCTTGTCCTCGACGCTTTGGCGGACGGGGCGCAGCCAGCCATCGCCCCGCTCCACCAATTCCAGCACGCCCTCCGCAGGCGGGCGTCCGGGGGCGGCGAGATCGTAGCGGATGCGCACCCGGAACGGATCGTCGCGCGACACCACCTCATATCGGGCGTTGGCGAACAGGATTTCGCGATGGCCCGGATAGACCGCATCGACCGAGCGCTCGCCGAATTCGAGGCCGAACCCTGCTTCGCAGGCGGCCGGGCCGGCGCTCCATAGCCCCGCGAGCGCCGCGGGCGGGCCGACGCGGCAGCCGGCGGCCAGGGCGGTCAACGCGAGAATCATCAGGGTGCGGACCACGCCCCGTCTTCCGCCGCGCAGGTTGACGATGGCTGAACGGGAAAGGCGTTGCGCGACAGATGCGTGAACGACACAGGGGCGCCGCATTCGGCTGCCTGATCTGGCGGAACGAAACCGCACCGCCCAGGTAATCGTATCGCTCTCATGGATTCGGTCGCCCTTCCCGTTCGCACCAAGCTCGACCCCACGCCGGCGTCGGAGCTGTTGGCGGAGCTGCACGACGCCTTTCCGAATGAGAAAGTGACGGTCGCGGAGCTGATCGACCGGCTGGAGGGCCGGGCGATCGGCCTTCTGCTGCTGATCCTGGCGTTGCCGATGTGCATCCCGAACGTGCCGGGAATCTCCACGATCTTCGGCCTGCTTCTGGTGGCGCCCGGCGTTCAGATGGTGCTCGGCGGCAGCCGGCTCTGGCTGCCAGGGCGGGTGCGGCGCTGGTCGTTCCCGCGCGAGGGCTTGCAGCGCGCCATCCGGGCCGCGGTGCCCTATCTGCAGCGGATCGAGCGCTATATCCGGCCGCGCTGGAGCGTGCTGACCCGCGCGCCGTTCACCTCTTTGTTCGGCCTTGAAGTGCTGATCATGGCGTTCGTGCTGATGCTGCCGATCCCGGGCGGCAATTGGCCCCCGGCGATGACTTTGGCCGTGATGGCGCTGGCGCTCCTGCAGCGCGACGGGCTGCTGATGCTGCTCAGCATCCCGTTCGGGCTCATCTCATTGGTGATCGCCTATCTCGGCATCCGCATCGGCATCGCGGCCGTGCATGTCGGCTGGGAAGCGCTGCAGGATTTGGGCGGCGCCATCCAAACCTGGATCGGCGCCCTCACTGGCTAGCAGGTCCGCTTCACCAGCCAGCCCAGCCGGGCGCCATTGGGCGCATCGACCGGCTCCACGCCGCGGCACGGCTGTTCGCGCGGCGGCGGGCCGGGCGCACGCACGAATTCCGGATCGCCTTCGCCGCTGCGCCGATCCATATCCGCCACCGGCTCGAAGGCGTCGACGCGCTGGCCATCCGAAGACACCAGGCATTCGTCGCGCCGCCCATTGGCCTGGCGTATCCGCACTGAGACGACATCTTCATCCAGCGCGCTGGCGATGGTGACGACAGCGGGCGGGGCGGTGGCGCGCGCCAAGCAGGCGTCGATCGCAGGCACGAGATCGGCGACCACCGAGGCCCAGGTCGCGCGCGGCCGATTGCTGACGCCGCGCTCGGCGCAGCCTTGATAGGACACGCCTTCGAACAGGACGTTGGCGTTGTAATCGGTGTGCACGCCGTTCGGCAGTTCGCACGCCTCATGGCGGATCGTGATCGTGAGCGGGCCGGCGACGACGCGCACGCCCTTCTCATGGAAATCGCGCGCATCGGGCAGGCCGCCGTCCTGGCCGAGGCCGGGGCGCACGAATTGCGCGTAGTCGCTGAGCAGCTGGAGCTCCCACGCCCCTTCGCCCAAGGCGACATCGCCGAGCGCGCCGGAGGCTTGGAAATCGCCCTCATAGAGCGCGCGCTGTTCGGCATTGGCCGCGCCGCCCAAGGCGGCGAGTTGCGCGGCCGCCTGCTGCGCCTGGATGGCTTCGGCGTCATCGGCGGCTTCGGTGGTCGCGCCCGGCGCATCGGGCGCGGCGCGGTTACAGCCCGAGAGCGCCGCGCCCGCGAGGAGCGCGGCGGCCGCAAGGCTCAGCCAGGATGCGCATCGCGTCAGCTGCGCCAAGGTCTCCCCCTCCCGATGGCGCGTGCGCGCCAAATCCACCCGCTTCCTTTATCATAGTTCTATGAACCGTGATTCCGGCGCCGCATTTTATGAGTTTTTCGCAGGCGGCGGATTGGCGCGGCTTGGGCTAGAGCCCGCTTTTCGTTGCGTTTTCGCCAACGACATCGATCCTGGCAAAGCTGCAGCCTATGAAAACGCGTTCGGCACGGATCTGTTCGCGCTGGGCGATGTCGGCGCGCTCTCCACAGCTCAATTGCCCGGGACCGCCGCTTTGGGCTGGGCCTCCTTCCCTTGCCAGGACCTGTCGCTGGCGGGCGGACGCGCCGGCTTCGACGGCGAGCGCTCCGGCGCGTTCTGGGGATTCTGGAAAGTGATCAAAGCGCTGGCGGCGGAGGGCCGCGCGCCGGAGACGCTGGCGCTCGAGAATGTCTGCGGCCTGCTGACCTCGCGCGGCGGCGCCGATTTCACGGCTTTGGTCACCGCGCTCAACGATCTCGGCTATCGCGCGGGCGCGCTCGAAATCGACGCGGCTCTGTTCACGCCGCAATCGCGGCCTCGCGTGTTCGTGATCGCGACGCGCACTGCGCCGCCCGCGGATTTGCTCGCCGATGCGCCGGTCGCGCCGTTTCATTCGCCGGGCCTGATCGCGGCGGTGTCGCGCCTGCCGGAAGACGCGCGCGCGCGCTGGCTGTGGTGGCGCTTGCCGGTTCCGCCCACGCGCAACACCACGCTCGCCGACGTGCTCGACGATGACGTCGAGTGGGATGCGCCGGAGAAGACGCGCCGCCTGCTCGCGATCATGAATCCGCTGCACCGCGCGCGCGTGCTGGGCCTCAGGCATTCCGGCAAGGTCGAGGTCGGCGCGCTGTTCCGGCGCATCCGCATCGAGGACGGCCGGCGCATCCAGCGCGCCGAGGCGCGTTTCGATGGGCTGGCAGGATGTTTGCGCACGCCCGCGGGCGGTTCGAGCCGGCAGACCTTGATCGTGGTCGAGAAAGACAAAGTGCGCACGCGCCTGATCGCGCCGCGTGAAGCCGCGCGGCTCATGGGCCTGCCCGACAGCTATCCTCTGCCGCGCCAGACGACGGCGGCGCTGCATCTGCTGGGCGATGGCGTGTGCGTGAGCGCGGTGCGCTGGCTGAGCGATCATCTGCTGGCGCCGCTGGCCGGCGTGCGCGCGCGCGAAGCGGCGTGACGCGCGCCGACGTCTTTGACGTCGAGCAGCGCGCGGCGGTGATGCGCGCGGTCAAAGGCGCTGACACCAAGCCTGAATTGAAGGTGCGCCGCATCGTGCGCGGCCTTGGGCTTGGCTATCGGCTCGGCGGCTGGGGTCTGGCGGGCAAGCCCGATCTGGTGTTTCCGGGGCGGCGCGCCTGCATCTTCGTGCACGGCTGCTTCTGGCACGGCCACGAGTGCAAGCGCGGCGCACGCGTGCCCAAGGACAATAACGCGTACTGGGTCGGCAAGATTGCGCGCAATCGCGCGCGGGACGCCGCAGCGTTGAAATCGCTTGCAGAGCAAGGCTGGCATGTTCTTGTCATCTGGGAATGCGATATGAAAGACGAGGCGGCGCTTACGGCGACGCTCGCGCGCTTTCTGAAAAAATAACACGCCGCGCGGCGGGGAGGATCACATGTTCGCAGGCCATTACGCGCCGGCGTTTGCATCGAAAGCGCTGAAGCACGCGCCCTCGCTCGGCGCCGGCTTCATCGCGGTGCAGCTGATGGATTTCGCCTGGTCGGGCTTCATCCTGACGGGCGTCGAACATGCGCGGCTCACGCCTGGCTTTCTGGCGATGAGCGATCTCGATCTCTACGACATGCCCTACACGCATTCGCTGCCCGGCGCGCTGGCGTGGAGCGTGCTCGGCGCAATCGTCTATCGCCTGATCGACCGGCGCGCCGGCTGGGGCGCGGCGATCACCATCGGCGCGCTGGTGTTTTCGCATTGGATTCTGGATTTCCTCGTGCACGCGCCGGATCTGCTGCTCTATCCGGGCGGGCCGAAAGTGGGGCTGGGCTGGTGGGGCTCGCCCGCGCTGGCGCTCGGCTCCGAAATCGGCGTGTTCGTGCTGGGCTTTGCACTCTACATGCGCGCCACGACGGCGAAGAGCGCGGTCGGACGGATCGCGCCCTGGCTGGTCGCCGCGCTGATGGCGGGCGCGCTGGCGTTCGACAAGCTGGGGCCGCCGTCGGCGAACATGCAGATGTTCGCGGTGATGGCGCTGATTTCCTATTCGCTGTTCGCCGCGCTTGGATTCTGGCTCGACGCGGTGCGGGTGAAGCGCGCCTAGGCGGCGCGCTCATCGCGCAGAGGCGGCGCACCGATCACGCGGGCGATTTCATCCATGAACGCGGTCGCTGCGATCGGCAGAACGATGCAGCCGTCGACGCCGGATTCGAGACACATCGCGGCTTCGGCTTCGCTCTCGACCAGCGCCATCACCGGCGTGCCCGCGTTCTTGCCGCCCTGACGCAGCAATTCCGCGATCTCGATCGCATCGAAATCCGGCGTGCGCTGATCGGCGATCACCAGATCGAATTGCTCGGCGTGCAGCGCTTCGAGCGCCTGGCCGCCCTGCGTGACGATTTCGAACGAGGCCGTGGTGGTTTCGAGCACGGCGCCGATGACACGCTGATCTTCGGCGCGCGCAGCGAGCACGAGAATGCGCGGCCCATCCTGGCGCGGGGCTGGCGCGGCAGGCTGCGCGGCGGCGCGTTCGGCCTCGAGCACGAGCGAGAATTGCGAGCCCTGCCCCGGCGTGCTCTTCGCGGCGAGCGTTGCGCCCATGAGGCGCGCGAGCTTGGCGCTGATCGACAAGCCGAGCCCTTTGCGCGTCCCTTGCGCGCGGCGATCGCCCAGATGCGCCGCGAGATCGGCGCGCGTCATGCCAAGGCCCGTATCGGCGACGGCGAAGCCCAGGCGCACATGGCCGGGCTTGTCGCTCGGCATCGCTTGCAGGCGCACGCGCACGCCGCCGCTCTGCGTATAGGTGACGCCGTTCGAGATCAGGTTGAACAGGATCTGGCGCACGCGCACGGCGTCGAGCAGCACCTCGCCCGGCGCGTTGGCGGCGATGTCGACCAGCAGTTCGAGGCCCTTGTCTTCGGCCTGGATGCGAAACGCGTTTGAGACCGAGCGCACCAGCGCGCGCGGATCGCATGGCCGTGGGTTGATCGCCAGGCGCCCGCTCTCGATGGCGTCGAGATCGACCAAATCGTCGAGCACGGTGGCCAGGACCTCGCCCGCCTCCACCAGCGCATCGACATGAACGCGCGCTTCCGGCGGCAGCGCGGTGCGGCCAAGCGCGTGCGAAGAGCCGGTCAGCGCCGTCATCGGCGTGCGCACCGCGCGCTTCATCCGTTCGACGAATTCGTTGCGCGCGACGGAGGCCTGCTGCGAAGCGCGCTGCGCCCGCTCCGCCGCCAGACGCGCGCGCCGGTTGGCGTCATCGCCGCGGCGCAAATCGGCCAGGACATAGCCGCCATGCATGGCGAACAGGCCGACGGACAAGACGATCGCGACATTCGGTTCGAAGCGCCCGCCATTGATGAAATAGTCCGCGACCGGCAAGGCGATGGCCATCAGCGTGGTGGCGCCGATGCCGGCCATGAAGCACATCATCGAGGCGCGCAACGTCACCACCGCGTTGAACGCGGCGGCGGCGAGAAAGAGTGCGGCGATGGTGTCGCCATGGCGCGGCTCCAGAAACCAGGCGAGCGGCGCAAAGCAGGTCCCGATCAGGCTCTGCACGAAGGTCCAGATGGCGTAGGGCGTCAGCGAGGGCGCGCGCCCCGCCGCCGCAGCGGCCGCGAGACCCGCCGAGACCCGCCCTTCGATCAGGAGCACGGCCACGAACACGCCGGCCCAGGCCAGCGGCGCCCAATGTCCTGCGATGACGGCCAGCGTCAGCCCCGACAGCGCGACGCCAATCATTCTGGAGCCGGCATTTTTTCGGCGCGCCGAGGCCAGCGCCGCGACATCGGTCGCGGGCGCCTCGTCCTCACCCCGTGAGGGGCGGGCTGGCGTCGAATCTGCCCGCATGGCCCGCTATGAGAGCCTGCCCAATGCTTCCGTGAAGTTAACGTTACTCAAACACCGCCGCCCTCGCGTTTGCGCGGCAAATGGATCAAAACCCCAGGGTGAGCCGTTCTCGCTCCGCCACGCATTCATCCACCGCTCAGGTTCGGGCGTAGAGGATTGATTGGAAACCGGCTTTTCGCCGGAGGGGTTTCTTTCTCGGAGGGAAGACATGTTCAAGAAGATTTTGGCGGCGATTTGCGCCGCCGCGCTGCTCGCGGGCTGCGTCACCGTCGATCCGGTGACGGGCGAACGCGATCCGAACCGCGCAGCCACCGGCGCCATCATCGGCGCGCTCGGCGGCGCAGCCGTCGGCACGCTTGGCGGCGGCGATGACCGGCGCAACGCCATCATCGGCGCCGGCATCGGCGCGCTCGTAGGCGCGGCCGTCGGCGATTACATGGACGATCAGGAGCACACCTTGCGTGCCCGCCTCTCCGGCACCGGCGTGGGCGTGACGCGGGTTTCGGAAAGCCAGATCCTGCTCAACTTCCCGGCCGACATCACGTTCGATTTCGACCGTGCGGACGTGAAGGGCCAATTCGCGCCGACGATCAGCAATGTCGGCTCGGTCCTGTCGCAGTATCGGCAGACCACGGTCGACGTCGTCGGCTATGCGGACTCGGTCGGTTCGGATTCCTACAATCAGGCGCTGTCGGAACGGCGCGCCATGTCGGTGTCGAGCCTGTTGCTCAGCAATGGCGTCATCCGTGAGCGCTTGATCGCGCGCGGCATGGGGGAATCCAATCCCATCGCCTCGAACGAAACGCCGGACGGGCGCGCGCGCAATCGCCGTGTCGAGGTCTATATCAGCGCCTTCCAATAAGGAGCGCGCTCTGCGCATCAGCGGCGCCGGCGGCGAAAGCCTCCGGCGCCGTTTGCGTTTCATCGCAGCGCGCTTGACGGCCCGCGCCCGCCCCGCGCACCGTCGCCGCGCAAATCTGGGGCGGACGATGATGCGGTTTCTCTCGGCGCTGATCCTGGCGTTTCTACTCGCGGCGCCCGCGCGCGCCGAGGTCACCGAAGCGACGTCCGATCACATGCTGATCACGCAAATGGTCGAGATCGACGCCTCGCCCGCGCGCGCCTGGCGGGCGCTCGGCCGCATCGGCAGCTGGTGGAATGGCGAGCACTCCTATTCGGGCGACGCCCGCAACATGACGCTCGATGTGCGCGCTGGCGGCTGTTTCTGCGAGCGCTGGTCCGGCGGCGAGGTCGAGCATGGACGCGTGATCTACGCATCGCCTGCGCAAGGCATATTGCGCCTCGATGCGGCTTTGGGGCCGATGCAAGCGCGCGGCATTCACGCCGTGTGGACGTTCACGCTGGTCGCGAACGGGCCATCAACACGCGTGACGATGACCTATCTGGCGCTCGGCGCCTCGACCTCCACGCTCGATGTTTTCGCGCCCGCCGTGGACGGCGTGCTCGCCGAACAAATGGCGCGCTTCAAACATTTCGTGGAGACAGGAGCGCCACTCTAGAGCCTTTTCCGTTCCGATGGAATCGGAACGGAAGCTCTAGATTTTTGATTGAGCATCATCTTTCTCGAAGAACCGGCATCCACTTCTTCGGATGATGCTCTAGGCCTCACAGACCTTCTTGAGCGCCGAGAGCTGAAGCATGCCCCAGCCCTGCTCGTAGCCCTCATGCTCGGCGCCGACATCGCCGCCGACACGCTCGAAACCGTGATGGAAGAGCTCGACCAGCGCGCCGCCCAGGGCCGGCGTCAGCCGCAGAGTCAAATAGGTCGGCGCCTGCCAGCCGAGATTGGGAATCCAATCGTTCTCGAACGTGAACGCGCGCGCCGGATCGAATGTGACAATGTCTCCGCCATAGCGCACGCGCGCGCCGTTCATGTTCACCTCCATCTCGATGCGCCCGCCCACGCGCGGCTCGTACGCCATCAGATATTGGCCGCGGCTCTCGCCCGCTTCCGGCGTTCCAACGACGAGCCCCCACCAGGCATTCATCGCATCGAAACTCGCAAACGCGCGCCAGACCCTCGCCGGCGGCGCGTTGATGAGGATCGAACGGCGGATTTTGAGGACGCTGGCGTCTGGATTGCTCATGGCGCGCTCCCGCTGAGAGGGCCGAGCTAGCGGCGCGCCGTTCTTCGTCGTCAAGCGCGTTCGCCGTAACGCAAACTTCGCTCAGACGAGCCCGTAGGCTTTCTTTTCCTTGCGCGAAAGCGTGCGCTTGCGCACGGCGTAGACGCCGCGCCGCCCGTAGAGCACGTCCGCGGCCCTATCGCCGCCGAGACCCGCCTGGATCACGACATCGACGTAAGGCGCATCCGTTACGCCCTTGCGCATCGTCCCGCCGGGGCCGCGCCGGTCATAATAGGCCAGCGGCCGCGACGCCAATTCCACCTCGTACCAATTGCCGTCAGCCAGATGGTGAAGCTGGCGGGTGTAGGAGAGTTCGCGCACGCGGTCCGCGCGCTCGCGCACGGCGTCTTCGCGCTCCTCGCGCTGCGCACGCGCGTAGGAATATCGCTTCGCATTCTTGCGCAGCAGGCCGGTGCGCGGATGCACGTAAAGCGCGCGCCAATCACGATCGAGCGGCTGTTCGCGGCCCCAGCGGCCCGACGTCATCACGACGCCATCGGCCATGCGCGTGCGCACGGCGACGATGTCCTCGATGTGATCGCGCACGTGCTGCTGCACGGTGGAGGTCGGCTTCAGATGCGCGGAAATCTCGGCATAGACCTTGTTCCAGGGCCGCTCGGCCTGGCTCATCAGAAAGCGGCGCAGGGGCGCGAGATTTTCGTTGAGGTTCTTCGTTTTCCAATCGCGCCTTTGCGCGGGGACGCGCGCAGGCAGAGGCGCGCCATCGTCGTCGGTGACGACGCGCGTGCGTCCCCCGCGGGGATGCCCGTCCGAATGGCCGTAGCGCGGCCGCTCGACGATGACCTTGGCCATGTCCTTGCGCATAAGGGCGCGGCTTATGAGCGCGGCGGACTTTGGATGCAAGTAAAAAGCGCGTTCGCTTTCCTCCCCCGTTTACGGGGGAGGTGGCCGCGAAGCGGCCGGAGGGGGGAGCCGCTGCGCAATCGTCAGCCAAACGCCATCAAGATTCTCATAGATATCCGCGTTGGTGATGCGAAGCACCTGCCACCCTGCGGCTTGAAGAAAGGCCGTGCGCCTTTCGTCATGCGCCAATTGTTCGGGCGTCCAATGCGTCGCGCCGTCGACCTCGAGTGCAAGCTTGGCGGCGACGCAGGCGAAATCGACAACATAGGGGCCGATCGGATGCTGTCGGCGAAACCTGTGATGATTGAGCGCGCGCCGCCGCAGATGCGCCCACAGGATCGTCTCCGCGTTCGTCAGCGTGCGACGCAGGCGCCGCGCATGAGGTCTGGAGCGATATTCGCCCTCCCGCATCGCGTCGGCTCCCCCCTCCGTCTCGCGGCTTCGCCGCGATCCACCTCCCCCGTAAACGGGGGAGGAGCAAGGCCCTCTAAAACGCCTCCGCGGCGAGCGCCATCAGCGGCGCGGCGCCGCTTTTGAGTTTGGCGAGATGTGCGCCGGTTTCGGGGAGTTTGCGGGCGAAGAAATAGGCGGCCGTCGTCAGCTTGGTCTCGTAGAACGGATCGCCGCCCTTCTTCGCGAGCGCCGTCTTCGCCATCAGCGCCCACATGTAGGAGAGCGCGGTGAGGCCGAAGAGATTCAAGAAATCATGGCTCGCAGCGCCGGCATTGTCTGGGTTCGCAAGCGCATTTTCGAACAGCCAGGTGACGCCGTCCTGCAAATCGTCGCGCGCGCGCTTCACGCCGGCGGCGTAGTCCTTCATCGCCGCATCGCCCTCCTGCGCAGCGATGAACGCATCGAGTTCGGCGATGAAGGTTTGCAGCGGACGCCCGCCCTGCATCATCAGTTTGCGGCCGACGAGATCGAGCGCCTGCACGCCATTGGCGCCTTCGTAGATCATGGTGATGCGGGCGTCGCGCACGAACTGGCTCATGCCCTGCTCTTCGATATAGCCGTGGCCGCCGAAAATCTGCTGGCAATCGGTGGCGGTGAGATAGCCGTAATCGGTGAGATAGGATTTCAGCACCGGCGTCATCAGCGCCATGTAATCGGACGCCTTCTCGCGCAGAGCATCGTCGGGCGAGACGTTCAGAAGATCCCCATAGAGCGCGGTCCAGAACGCGAAGCAGCGCGCGCCTTCGATGAAGCATTTGGCGTCCATCAGCATGCGCCGCACATCGGGATGCACAATGATCGGATCGGCGGGGCCGTTCGGATTCTTCGGGCCGGTTAGCGCGCGCATCTGCAGGCGGTCTTTCGCGTAGGCGACAGCGTTCTGATACGCGGTTTCGGCCTGCGCCATGCCCTGCAGACCCACGCCGAGGCGCGCTTCGTTCATCATGGTGAACATGGCGTTCAGGCCGCGATTGGCCTCGCCGCAGAGATAGCCGATGGCGTCATCGTAATTGAGCACGCAGGTCGCATTGCCGTGAATGCCCATCTTCTCTTCGATCTTGCCGCACACGACGCCGTTGCGCGCGCCGAGCGAGCCGTCCGCGTTGAGCAAGAATTTCGGCACGACGAACAGCGAAATGCCTTTCGTGCCCTGCGGCGCGCCTTCGATGCGCGCGAGCACGAGATGGATGATGTTGTCAGCGAGATCGTGTTCGCCGGCGGAGATGAAAATCTTCTGGCCGGTGATGCGGTAGGAGCCGTCCGCGGCCGGAACGGCCTTGGTGCGCAAAAGGCCCAGATCCGTGCCGCAATGCGGCTCGGTGAGGTTCATCGTGCCGGTCCATTCGCCGGTCACCATTTTGGGCAGATAGGTTTTCTTCAGCTCGTCCGCGCCGTGATGCAGGATCGCTTCATAGGCGCCATGGCTGAGCCCCGGATACATGCCGAACGCCATGTTGGCGCTCGACACCATTTCGTTGAACGCGAGATTGACGATGCGCGGCAGACCCTGGCCGCCATAGGCCGGCTCGCTCGACAGCGAGGGCCAGCCGCCCTCGCACATTTGTTTATACGCGTCCTTGAAGCCCGTCGGCGTCTTCACCGACCCATCGGCGCTGCGCGTGCAGCCTTCGCGGTCGCCAACCGCATTCAGCGGCGCCAGCACGTTTTCGCAGAGCTTGGCGCCCTCTTCGAGAATCTGCTCGACGAGATCGAGCGGCGCATCCGCGAAGCGCGGCAGGTTGGCGTAGCGCTCCAGTTCGAGCACGTCGCGCAAAAGAAAACGGTATTCGCGCAGCGGCGCGGCATAGCTGGGCATCGGACGCTCCTCAGACGCGCCCGTCTTTCGGCGCGCCGGGAGACGCCGTCAATGCGCCTCTTGGAGCGCCTTGCTCTTCGCTTTGGCGGCGCGCGGCGCAGGCTCAGGCCCGGCGGCGACGACCGCTTCCATGCGCGTGATCGCGTCCTGCAGCATGGCGATCGCCTCATCGACGTCGCGGCGCTGCGATTCGAGGGCGACGATGCGGGATTTGAATTTCTTCAACGCCACCGCGTTCTGCGCCTTGTTCTCACCATCAACGCCGTAAAGGTCGAGGATCTCTTTGATGTCGAGCAGGGAGAGACCGACGCGCTTGCCGCGCAGGATCAGCGTGAGACGGGCGCGGTCGCGGCCGAAATAGACGCGCGTCAGGCCATCGCGGCGCGGGCTCAAAAGGCCCTTGTCTTCGTAAAAGCGCAGCGCGCGCGCCGTACACCCGAACTCCCGCGCCAGTTCGGAGATCGAGTATGTGCGATCCGTCTTCGACATGGGCCGAAGCCCTCCCTTTGGTCTTGTGTAACGCAGTTTCTGCATAAGGTGACGCGGGCGTCAACATACAAGCGCGGCCGACGCGACGCCAGCCGAGGATAGAGCCGTTTGAAGAGTTTTGCCCCTATCGCCCTGCTGCTCGCACTTTTCCTCTCAGGATCGGCGGTCATGCGGTTTCATAATACCGCAACACTGGTCGCGCCGACCGCTTGCCCGGCGGCGCCAGGGGCGGAAGCGCTTGCGGACCTGCCGGCGCAAACCATCGTGCTGATCGATGGCGCGCCGGACGCGGCGGCCCGGGCGGGCGCGATCCTGGCCTGCTTCGCCCAGGCGCGGGGCGAGACGGTGCGCATCTTCTCCACAGAAGCGGCGGCGATGGCGCTCTCCGGCGTGCGCGCGCAGATCGTCGCCCTGCCCGCCGCGCCGTCCCATGGCGAGGATTACGCGGACGCGCAGCGCGACGGCGACGCGCGTGCAGCGCTTTATGAACAGATGCTCGTTTCGGCTGCGCACTTATCTGGGCGCCGTGTGGTGATCGTCGCTGCGCCTGATGCGGCGCGCGCGTCGCTCGGCGTCGCCGCATTCACCTGGCGCCCGCTCGGCGCGCGTCTCACCGACGCGGTCGCGCTGCGCGCCGAAGCGAGCACGCGGCCCGGCGTGCGCTTCAAACGCCGCCGTTATGAAGACATCCCCAGTCGTGGCGCCGCGATGCGTTATGACGGCGTTGTGGAGATTGGACCGGCGCCGCGCGCGGCCGACTTGCGCGGCCGGTGAGTGTGGCGGCGCGGACGCGGGCCACGATGCGCGTTATCCAATCTTGCGTGTGCGTTCACCATTTTACGCGTCATTAACACCGCTCGGAGTCTCCTTCACACTAACAGCGCGCGTGTGATTCTGCATGCGTGCGGGGGCGGTGTTCGGTTCGGACGCGGATCGACGCTAATGAGGGCGAAATGAGCGCACAGTCCTGGAGCGTAAAAGGGATCGATCCGAAGGTGCGCGAAGCTGTGCGGGAAGCCGCGGCGCGCCAGGGCATGAGCCTCGGTGAATATCTCAACCAAGCACTGCTCAATCACGAAATCGAAACGAAAGATGCGCCGCCTCAGCCGCGCCCGCCGCTGCGGCCACGGACGACGCGCGTGGTGTCGTCCCAGCCGGTCGAGGATCTCGACGATTGGCTGCTGTCGGCGCCGACCGACATGACGCGCAACGCCGATCCGGCGCGCATGGCGCATCGGCTGGATAACATCGAACGGCGCACGCAATTGGCCGTGACGGGCCTCGACCGCGCCGTCAGCACGATCGACCGCTCGGTGCTGGGCCTGGCGGGCCGCGTGGACGACGCCGAAGAAGTGGCGCGCGAAAGCGCCGATCGCATCGCCGATGCGCTCGAACAATTCCGCGCCGCCGGCGAGGTTCTGAGCGGACGCCTGATCGACGCCGAAGGCGATGCGCGCCAATCGCGCGAATTGCTGGAGCAAGCCGCGCGTGAGCTCGGCGAGACGCGCGACGACCTCACGCAGCGCGCCCAATCCGCCGACGAGATCGCTCGCCGCGCGGAACTGGCGACAGTCAACCTGTCGCGCGACCTGCAGGAGCGCGCGACCGCGCTCAGCCAGCACATCGAAGATGTCGACGCGGACGCGAAATACGCCATCGGCGTGGGTCTCGCGGAATCGCGGGCCGCCGCCGAAGCCGCCGCGCGCGAAGCCGCCCATGCGGCGAGCGAAGCCGTCGAAGAAATCCGCGCGCTGCAGGAAACCATGGCGCGCCGGCTGAGCGACAGCGAAGCGCATACGCGCGACTATGTCGCCACGGCGATCGAAAATACGCGCACGCAACAGGAAGCGATCACCTCGCGCGTTGCGCGCGGCGAAAACGAATTCCGCCGCGCCTATGACGGGCTCTCCGAGCGGCTGGCCGGCCTCGAAACCGGCGCGCGCTTCGCGATCGACGAAGTCGCCACCGAAATCCGCGCCGCACAATCGGGCCTCGCGCAGCGCCTGGAGCGCATCGAACAAGCCTCGCGCGAAGGCACGGCAGGTCTGCGCCAGGCCGCGGGGGCTGCGATCGCCGATCTGCGCAACGCGCAATTGGGTCTCTCCGCGCGGCTCAAGCTGGTCGAGGAATCCTCCGGCGCGAGCGTCGATTTCAGCGAGTTCAAGGACGCGCAGGCCGCGCTGGCCGAGCGCCTCACCAAGCTCGAATCCGCACCCGATTATCACGCCGATCTCTCCGCCATCGCGGCGCGCCTCGAACGCGTCGAGAGCGCGGAAGGCCCGGACATCGACGGCGCGCTCGCCGCGTTCGACGCCAAGCTCGGCGCGCTGGAAGCGCGGCTGAGCGAGCGCACGGCGCAAACCGGATCCGGCGATGACGCGCTGCATGCGCGCCTCGATGAAATCTGGTCGCGCCTCGGCGCGCATGATGACCGCGTCTCGGACTCCAACGCGCAAGTGCGCACGCTGGAAGACAGCCTGCATCGTCTGGCCGAGCGGCTCGCCGAGACGGAGAGCACGGCCAATACGGCGATCCGCACACTCGAACAGACCATCGCCAGCGTCGAAGCCAAGACCGCCGGCCCGGATACGGCGCAGCAGACCGAAGCTGTGCGCCAGGTCCTCGAACAGCGCCTCAACGACATGGCGCAAGCCACCGAGGCGATGATCCACGATCTGCGCACGGAGCTCGTCGACCGCGCCAATGCGGCGCGCGACAGCGAGATCGGCGCCGAACATATCGACGGCCTGGAAGGCGCGGTCGCCGATGTGAACCGCCGCCTCGCCGCGGCCGAACGGCGCCAAGCCCAGACCATCGAAGCGATCTCGATCGAGATCAAACGCATGTCGGAAACGGTCGATCGCCGCCTGCGCGCGGTCGAAACCAAAGGCGACGGCGATCCCGACGCGAACGCCGCCGTGCGCGAAGAAGTGTCGCGCCTGGCCCGCGCGCTCGAAGCCCGCTTCGAGGAAATCGAACGCCGCGAAGCCGCCGCGTTCGACCGCATGGGCCTGGAAGTCGGCCGCCTGTCCGAGCGTCTCGAAGATCGCTTCGCCGCGGTGGAAGGCCGCAGCGCACAGGCGATCGAGCAAGTCGGCGAGCAAGTCGCCCGCATGGCCGAGCGCTTCAATCAGCGCCAGGAAGGGCTCGCGCGCGAATTGGGCGAGCGGGTGTTGGATGGCGAAGAGCGTTCCAATGCGCGCATCGCGGACGCCATCTCCGGCATCATGCATCGCTTGAGCGAAGTGGAAGCGCAATCGGTCGAAGCCGTGACGCCGGTGGCGCGCGCGATGTCGACGGTCGCTTCGCGGCTGCAAGCGCTTGAGAACAACAATGGCGCAGAAGACGATATGCCGACGCCCGCGCGCCGGATTGAAGATCGCGCCGCGCCCCCGCCGAGCATTTTCGGCGAACCTTTGGAGGAAGCGCCGCCCGTCGTTGAAACGCCGCCGCCGCCGATGGCGTTCGATGAGCCGAGCGACGACGATTACTACGATCTGAACGATGACGAGCCGCTGGCCTCGTTCCAGCCGCCGGCCGAACCGCCCGTGCGCGCGGGCCCGATCGCGCCCGGCCAGCGCATGGAAATCAAATCGCTCGATCTCGATGCGTTCACCGAGGACGAGCGCGTCATCGCGCCGCCGCCGGAAGACGACGATCCATTCTGGACGCCCGAAAGCGATGAGACCGTGTCCGCCGACGGCGTTCCCAGCGTTGCGGCGGAAGACGATGCGCTGTTCGCGGACGAGCTCGAACCGCTGGAAACGCCCGCGCCTGCCGAAAAGGCCGATTATCTGAGCGCCGCGCGCCGCGCCGCCCAGGCGCAATCCTCGCCCGCGAAAGGCAAGGACAAGAAACCGGCGAAGGCCGCCAAGGCGCCGAAAACGCCGAGCGTGAAGCGCGAAGCGAGCCCGAGCCTGCGCGGGTCGAGCCGGGTCGTGTTCTGGGGCGCGGCCGGCGCGATCGCGCTGCTGGTCTCCGGCGGCGCCTATGTGCTGAGCCACAGCGACAACGACAATTCCACCGTCGATAACACGCCGCCGCAGCCGCAATCGTTCGACGCAGCGCCCGCCGCGCCGCCCGTGGCACCGTTCGACTCTGCTGCGCCGTCAACCGAGGCCACGGCGATTGCGCCGCCCGCTGATCCGGCCGCGGCGCCCGCTTCGGCTGCGCCCGCCTCCGCGGCCGCGCCTGCGCAAACGCCAGTGGCGGACGCGCACCCGGTCGAAGGGCCGCGGGTCGCAACGGCTGTTGCAGCGCCCGTCGCGCAACGTTCGGTCTCACTCGAACAAGCCGCCGCGCGCGGCGATGCGGTCGCGCAATACGAACTCGCCTTGCAACGCCTCACCGCGAGCCGCACGCAGGACGGCGTGACCTTGCTGCGCCAATCGGCCAATCAAGGGCTCGCGATGGCGCAATATCGCCTGGCCAAGCTCTATGAGCGCGGCGAAGGCGTACCGGCCGATCTCAACATGGCGCGCAGCTGGACCGAACGCGCCGCCGCCGCCGGCAATCGGCGCGCGATGCACGATCTCGGCGTCTATTTCGCGCGCGGCGAAGGCGCCCCGCTCGATGAGGCCGCCGCGTTCCGCTGGTTCCGCCAAGCGGCTGAGCTCGGCGTGGCCGACAGCCAGTTCAATCTCGGCGTCCTCTACCAGCAGGGCCGCGGCGTCGGCGCCAATCCCGCCGAAGCGCTGTTCTGGTTCCTGGTCGCGGCGCGGCAGGGCGATGAGGACGCGGGCGCGCGCGCAACCGCGCTCGAATCCCAATTGCAGCCGATCCAGGTCGAGCAGGCCCGGGCGCGCGCGAGCGCTTTCCGTCCGCGCGCCGCGAGTGCACGCGCGAACGGCGAATTCGGTCCGCGTCCTTGGGCCGCATCTCCCGCGCGCAGCTGAGCGAATTCTTGCGATGTCGCGCGTTGCTCTCGGGCGCGCGCGCTTCCACTATGCATGTCGAGGACGATTTCAGGCCGCGCCTGATGCTCTGACATGATGACCCTTTATCTGCCGATCGCCGAAATGCCGGTGAACGTGCTGCTCATCGTCTTGGTGAGCGGCCTGGTGGGCTTTGTCTCGGGCCTGGTGGGCGTGGGCGGCGGCTTCATCATGACGCCAGCGCTGATTTTCGTGGGCCTTCCCGCGCCCGTGGCGGTGGCGACGGGCGCCAGCCAGATCGCTTCGACCTCCTTTTCGGGCCTCTTGCCGCAAATCCCGCGCCGTAATGTCGACTGGAGGATGGGACTTTTGCTGTCCTGCGGCGGGGTGCTGGGCAGCGTGTCGGGCGTCGGCCTCTTCCACCAATTGCTGAGCATCGGCCAGCTCGATGTCGTCATCCTGGTGCTCTACGTCATCTTCCTGTCGATCATCGGCGGGCTGATGCTGTCGGAAAGCATCGCGGCCATGCGCGGCGCGCGCATGGCGGGGCGGCCCTCGCCGGTCGCGCAGGGCGCGCGCATGATCGCGCATGTGCTGCCGCTGCGGCTGCGGTTTCCACGCTCGGGGCTCTACATCTCCATCCTGCCGCCTTTGGCGCTGGGCTTCGGCGTGGGCGCGCTGGCGGCGGTGATGGGCGTGGGCGGCGGCTTCATCCTCGTGCCGGCGATGATCTATCTCTTGCGCATGCCGACCAATGTCGTGATCGGCACCTCGCTCTTCCAAGTACTGATCGTCTCCACGCTCGTCGTCATCCTGCAATCGAGCGTGACGCAGACCGTGGACATCGTGCTCTCCGCGCTTCTGATGCTTGGCGGCGTGATCGGCGCGCAATTGGGCGCACGCGTCGGCGCACGGCTGCGCGCGGAGCAATTGCGCGCGGCGCTCGGCGCCATTCTGGTGGCCACGAGCCTCAAATTCCTGTGGGACCTCGTGGTGCGCCCCGCAGAACTCTTCACGCTCGGCCCGCACGCATGAGGGCGCTCGCGCTGCTCTTGTTGATCGCGCTGGTCTGCGTCGAGGCGAGCTCCGCGCAGACCGCCGCCGCACCTTCCACGGGCGCAACGCAAGCGGCGCAGGAATTGCCGGCCGCCGTCACGGAAGACGAGATCGCGGTCAATTCGGATTATCGCGGCTTCTCGATCACCGTGTTCGGCTTCAATCCCGATCGATATGGGCGGGGTGACGTGGTGGTCGCCGTGCGCGGGCCCAATCGCGCGGCGATCGTGCAGCGCAAGCGGCGCTGGTTCGGCCTCTGGGTGAACGGCCCGCCGGTGCATTTCTCGCAGGCGCCGACTTTCCATGCCGTGATCAGCGCGCGCCCGCTGCGGCGCATCGCGAGCCCGCAGGAAATCTGGGCGCTGAAGCTCGATCCCGCCGCCAGCGCGCAGCTTTCCGGCGCCGTGCCACCCGACGCCGATCCCAGCGCCTATCGCGAAGCGCTGGTGCGGCTGCGCAGCGAAGCGGGCCTCTACAGCGAAAACGCGCGCGGGCTCGAGATGCTGAGCGGCAACCGCCTCTTCCGCGCGCAAATCCGCATTCCGGCGAACGCGCCGCTCGGCGATTACGTGGCCGATGTCTATCTGTTCCGGAATGGACGCATGGTGTCGGCGCAGCGCAGCCCGGTGAGCGTGTCGCGCGCGGGCTTCGAGCGGCGCGTGCACGATCTCGCGACGGGCGAGCCGTTCTTCTATGGCCTGCTAGTGGTGGCGATGGCGCTCGGCGCCGGCTGGGGCGCGGCCTACGCGTTCCGCCGCAGCTAGCCTGCGTATTCCAACTGCGCGCCGCTTGTCCTTCTCCCCTTGTGGGAGAAGGTGGATCGCCGCGAAGCGGCGAGACGGATGAGGGGTGTTTTCGCTCTTCTTTCAGAACAAGCGCCGTCACCCCTCATCCGGCCCTTCGGGCCACCTTCTCCCACAAGGGGAGAAGGACGAGGGTCGTGTTCTTACGGCCTGTCTTAGGTTCAAGCGTCCGCGATTAAACGATCGGGCGCGGCGGGCAGGACGCGTTCGCGTCCGATCATCAAGGCCAGCGCGCCGCCGGGAAACACGGGGCGAAAGGCGGCGTCGCAAATATTGAGCCCGCCCGCATAGGCGCCGTAGGCGGGCATCACGAGCCGCGCGCCATCGGTCGCGAAGCAGCGCGCGCGCACAGCGCGGCCGGCGGCGGCGACCTTGGCGCAGGGATGCAAATGGCCGGCGATTTCGCCGGAGGGCGCGCCGGGCGATGGCTCGTGGCGAAGCGTCAGCCCATCGATGGAGATTTCATCGTGCGCCGTCCCGCCGAGCGCGGCGGGAATTTCCGGATCGTGATTGCCTTCGATCCAGATCCATTCTGCGGCGCCGACCAGCGTCTTGAGCATCGCGCGGTCTTCGCCATCCATGCGCGCAGGGCCGCCGAGATCGTGGAAACTGTCGCCGAGCGAGACGACGCGCGCCGGCGCGAGCCGCGCCATGGCGGCCTCCAGCTTCGCAAGCGTCGCGCGCGTATCATAGGGCGGCAGAAGCTGCCCGCTCTTGGCGTAGGACGAGCCTTTTTCGAGGTGAAGATCCGAGACGATCAGCGTGCGGCTTTGCGCCAGCCAGAGCCCGCCGCAGGGCTGCGCCGCCACCGGCACGCCCGCAATGCGCAAACACGCCGCCGCGCCGTCGAGCGACACCAAGGGCGGAGCGCGCAGGCGCGGCCGCCGAGACACGGCCCTCTTCTGGACGCCGGACAACAAGGACATGCCCCATCCTAGGGCCGATTCGGGCGGAGGCGAGTCAGCAGCCAGCCGTTACAAATCGGAAAGCTGATCGCTCAGGTGGGCGAGCGCCGCCGCGGCGCGGCGCGCTGCGGCTTGGCTGCGGCCGGCTGAAAGACCAGCGGCGCGGCTTGGCTCTCGGAACCATCGACGTGTCTTTCGCCCGCCGCCTCCGCGATCAATCCCGAAGCCGCGTCCGCCAGCACGGCTTCATCGGCGGCGCCAAAAATCGGCTCGCGGCCGATCTCCAGCATGAGCGGTACGGCGAATGGCGAAATCACGCCGAGCGCCGCATGCGTGAGCTTGCCCTGCACGCGCCGCAACAGCGCGCCGAGGCGGTGAATATCGAGAAAGCCCGAGCCCGCATCCGCAAAGGCGGCTTCGAGCAGAATGTGATCGGGTTCGTGCGCGCGCAGCACATCGTAGATGAGATCGGCCGAGAACGTGACCTGACGGCCGGTCTTCGCCGCATAGCCCGGCGCTTTGCGTTCGATCATGCCGGCGATCACCGCGCAGGTGCGGAACATGCGCTTCATCAGCGCGCTTTCGGCGAGCCAAGCGTCGAGATCGTCGCCCAGCATGTCCTCATCGAACAGCGCAGCCAGATCCAGATCGTCCATCGGCTCCATCGCCCAGATCGAAAGCGCATATTCGCTGGCGACGAAGCCCATCGGCTTCTTGCCCGCGCGTTCGAGCCGGCGCGTCAGCAACATGCCGAGCGTCTGATGCGCGAGCCGGCCTTCAAACGGATAGCACACGAGATAGTGCCGCCCGCCGCGCGGAAAGGTCTCGATCAGCAGATGATCGGGCGCGGGGATGAGCGAATGATCGCGCTGCAGCTCCAGCCATTCGCGCACTTGATCAGGCAGCGCAGCCCATTCGGCGGGATCGTGGATCAGCCGGCGCACGCGCTCGGCCAGATAGGTCGAGAGCGGAAATTTGCCGCCGGCGTAGCTCGGGATGCGCGGCGCTTCATCACCCTGTGCGCGCGAGACGAGGACATCGGATTCGCGGATGCCTTCGAGGCGCAGAATCTGGCCGGCGAACAGGAAGGTATCGCCCGGGCTCATGCCTTCGATGAACCATTCCTCGATCTGGCCGAGCTTCCTCCCCGCCACCACGGGCCCGGTGCGCGCGCCGTCATTGCGCCGATCGGCGCGGCGCGAGGCGTAGACCACGTTGAGCATTTCCATCTCGACGATGGCGCCGACATTCATGCGGTGCTGCTGCGCGATCATCGGCGTGCGCGCGCGCCATCTTCCCGTCTTCGGGTCTTCGACGATGCGGTGATAGCGGTCATAGACTTTGAGCGCGTAGCCGCCGGTCGCCACCACATCCATGGCGCGGTCGAATTGCGCGCGGGTGATACCGGCGTACGGCGCCGTCCCCGCCACCTCTTCGTAGAGCTCATCGGCGTCGAACGGTTCGCCGCAGGCGCAGCCCATGATGTGCTGGGCCAGGCAATCGAGCCCGCCTTCACGCGAAGAGGCGCCGTCGAGCGCGCCTTCGCTCACGGCTTCCTGCGCCGCGCGACATTCCAGCACCTCGAAGCGATTGCCGGGCGCCAGCAGCGCGCGCGATGGCTCGTCGAGCCGGTGATTGGCGCGCCCGATGCGCTGCACGAGACGCGCGCAGCCCTTCGGCGCGCCCATCTGCACGACCAGATCGACATCGCCCCAATCGATGCCGAGATCGAGCGTCGAGGTGCACACCACGGCGCGCAGCCCGCCCTGCGCCATCGCGGCTTCGACCTTGCGGCGCTGGCCGACATCGAGCGAGCCATGGTGCAGCGCGATCGGCAGATTGTTGTCGTTGATGCGCCAGAGCTCCTGAAAGGTCAGCTCCGCCTGCGCGCGCGTGTTGACGAAGACGAGCGTGAGATTGGCCCGTTCGATCGCCTCATAGACCTCGCGCATATTGTGGCGCCCGGTATGGCCGGCCCAGGGGATGCGCTCGCGCGAATCCAGCACCTCGATGATCGGCGGCGCCCCCGGCGGCGCGGTGATGATGTCGCCCTCTGCATCCGCGCCCATCAGCCAGCGCGCCAGTTCCGGCGGATCGGCGACGGTGGCGCTGAGGCCGACGCGGCGATGCGCCGGCGCCCAGCGGCGCAGACGCGCCAGCGCAAGCGCCAGCAGATCGCCGCGCTTGGTCGGCGCCAGAGCATGCGCCTCATCGATGATCACGCAGCGCAGATCCTCGAAGAACACGCGCGCATGTTCGGAGGCGATCAGCAGGCAGAGCTGTTCAGGCGTGGTGAGCAGAATGTCAGGCGGATGGGCGCGTTGGCGGGCGCGCTTGGAGGGCGGCGTATCGCCGGTGCGCGTCTCGATGCGCAGGCCGAGCTCCATCTCGCGCGCGGGGATTTCGAGATTGCGCGCGATATCCGTCGTCAGCGCCTTCAACGGCGAAATGTAGAGCGTGTGCAGCCGGTGGGGCCGCTGGGCGCGGCCGGAGACGCGCTGGTGCAGATCGATCAGGCTCGGCAGAAACCCGGCCAGCGTCTTGCCCGCGCCGGTCGGCGCGATCAGCAGCGCCGAGCGCCCGGCTTCGGCGGCCGCCAGCAGGTCCAGCTGGTGGGCGCGCGGCGCCCAGCCGCGCCGCGCGAACCAATCGGCGAAAGGGGCCGGCAAGCTCATGAGGCTGGAAATATAGCGCGCGGCGGGCGTGCTTGCTAAGCCGGTTCACCCTAGGCTGTTTGGACTTAGGCGTCCCATTTCCGCCATGCGGGAGACTGACCTTGCGCACGATGCGTGTCCTCGCCGTCATCCTGGCCGCCCTGCTCGCGCCTGCACTGGCGTTTGCGCAGACCGGGCTGCCGAGCCTCTTGGCCGCCGCCATCGCGCAGACAATCGCGGCGCAGGCGCCTTACGCCTATGAAGTGACGGTCGAAAGCCAGCGCGGCGCGCTGCATTACGCGTTCGATCCGGCCCAGCGCGGGCCGGCGCGCGTGCGCATGATCGCGCCGGCGGAAAGCGCGCTGGACGATCGCGGCCGGCGCACGCTGCAGCGGGTCCGCGAGGATGCGGACGGCGATATCTGGTGCGCCAGCGCCAAGCTGCGCCAAAGCCGCAATCTCGCCATCGCGCGCGAAGACGCGCAGACCATCACCTACAGCTTCACGCCCTCGCCCGAACAAGCCGGCGGCCCGCAGGGCGCAGCTTTTGTCCGCTATCTGCGCGGCGAAGCCACGGTGCAGCGCGATACGCCGGACGTGACGCTGATCCGCATCAGCGCCGCGCAGCCCTTCCATGCCTCGATCGCGCGCGTCGACCGCTTCAACATGACGATCCGCTGCGAGCCGGGCCCGAACGGGCGGCGCTTTGCGGCGGAAACCGTGACGGAGATCAGCGGCTCGGCGCTGACCCAAAGATTCAACGAACGCTCCGTGCAGCGCGTCCACCATCTGGCGGCGCGCGGCTAGGCTTATGTACCGCACGCTCGACGCCGCCAAGATCATCGAAACCCTGCGCCGCCTGGAAGCGCGCATCGACGAACGCTTTCCGAATTCCGGCCTATCGAACGTGGCCAAGGAAGCGACGCAGACGGCGCAGGCGACGGCCGCGCGCGCCGCGGAGATCGCCAAGCCCAATCTCCTGCTTCGCGCCGGCGTAGGCGCGCTCATCGTCGCGGGATTGGCGGCGCAGATCGTCGCCGCCAATTTCCTGCACGTCGAGGGCGGACCACTCGATGCGGTGGGCCTGGTTCAAGGGCTCGAAGCGGCGGTCAATCTGCTGATCCTGTTCGGCGGTGGAATCTGGTTTCTGCTCACGCTCGAAGAGCGCATGAAGCGGCGCCGCGTGCTGGAAGCGCTGCACGAATTGCGCGCCCTGGCGCATGTCATCGACATGCATCAGCTGACCAAGGACCCAACCATCGTGCTCAATCCGCATCTGCGCACGCAGGCTTCGCCAGCGCGGCAGATGAGCGAGTTCGAATTGGCGCGCTATCTGGATTATTGCGCGGAGATGCTGGCGCTGCTCGGCAAACTCGCGGCGCTCTACGCCGAAAGCGTGCGCGATCCGGCCATCGTGGACGCGGTGAACGACGTCGAATCGCTGACCGGCAATCTCGGCCGCAAGATCTGGCAGAAGATCATGATCATCAGTCAACTCGACGAACGGCGCGCCGGCGCCTAAAGAGCCGCCATGCATCCCGAATTGGAAGCCTTCTGGACCCGCTATGGGGAGCGGCTCGTGGCGGCCGGCCTCAATCTGGTCGCGGCCGCGCTCATTCTCATCGTCGGCCTCTGGATCGCGGCCTGGGCGGGCCGCGCCGTGCGCCGGCTCGCCAAGCGCAATCCGCGCATCGATGAAACGCTGGCGGCGTTCTTCGCCTGGCTGGTGCGCTATGGGCTGACGGCGGTCGTGCTGATCGCGGTGCTGCATCGGTTTGGCGTGGAGACGACCTCCGTGGTCGCGCTCTTCGGCGCGGCGGCGCTGGCGATCGGGCTGGCGCTGCAGGGCACGCTGTCGAACGTCGCGGCCGGCGTGATGCTGATCCTGTTCCGGCCTTATCGGATCGGCGATTCCGTCGAACTCAACGCGCGCGGCGGGGTCGTGACCGATTTCAATCTCTTCGTCACCGAACTCGCCTCGCCCGATCAGGCCCGCATCGTGCTGCCCAATGCGCAATGCTGGGGCGCGCCGATCATCAATTACACGGCCTTCGCCAACCGCCGCGTCGATCTCGACTTCTCCCTACCCGCCGCCACGCCCGCCGCCGAGGCCGTCGACATCGCGCTTGCGGCGTTCAAGAGCGAGCCGCGCATTCAAGACGCGCCCGAGCCCGTGGTCGTCATCAAGGCGATCGAGTTCGACAAGACAATTTTAACCGCGCAGGGCTGGGCGGCGGCCGGAGAATATGTGGCGGTCCGGCAAACGCTGATGAAGAAGATCAAGCTGGCGCTCGACGCCGCGCGGGCGCGGGCCGCATCTTCATCCTCCGCTAAGCAATAATAGAGCGCGCATTTCAGCGTTTTCTAAGCATTCCGGGTTACCGTGCGCGCTCGAGGGGAGCTGCGCGTCATTCATGTCCGACATCTTCGATCCATCGAAGTTGAGCGCGCTTGTCGTGGACGACAATCATTATGAGCGCGGCATTACCGTCGACATGCTGCGCGCGATCGGCGTGGGCCGGGTCCATCAGGCCGCCCACGGCGCCGACGCCTGGGATTTGCTTCAACAGAGCGCACCCGATTGCGTGTTCACCGATTGGCTGGCGCCGCCGATGGAAGCGACGGATTTGCTGCGCCGCGTGCGGCTCAGCGAAGACAGCGTCAATCGCGGCGTGCCGATCTTCCTGCTGACGCACCGCAGCGCCCGCGCGGATGTGGAAGGCGCGCGCCGCGCCGGCGCCGACGCCTATCTGCGCAAGCCGCTCTCCGCGCTGATCATCCAGCAACGGCTCAAGGCCGTGATGACCAATCCCCAGCCCTTCATCGTCACCGCGACCTATGTCGGCCCCTGCCGGCGGCGCCATGACAGCGAATTCTATTTCGGCCCGCGCCGCCGCCTGAACGATCAGATCGAGGAAGCCGTCGCGGCCGACGACGATGACGTGAAGGCCGGGCTGGCCAGAGCGCGCATCGCGCATCTGGAAACCCAGGCGCTCAATTTCGTGCAGCATGACGTGAACAGCGCGCGGCGCGTGTTCCAGGCCGCGCGCGAATTGAAGGACGTCGCGACGCAGATTTCCGATGGCCCGCTGACGCTCGCGGCCGTCGAACTGGTGCGCTATCTGGAGACGATGGGCGCGGCCGCACTCGACATCGAAGCGCTGCGCACGCATATCGCCGCGCTCCATCAATTGGCGCATCTGCCCAACGCCATGGGCGCCGAACGTCAGCGCGTGGCGCAGAGCCTCACGCGCATGGTCGACAAGAAGATTCGGCAGGCGACTGCGGCTTAGGGCGTCACGACGACCTTGCCGATCACGCGGCGCGTTTCCAGCATGGCCAACGCCTCGCGCGTCTTCTCCAACGGAAATTCGGCATGCACGTGCGGGCGCAGCTTGCCCTCGGCCGCGAGTGTGCGCACAGCGGCCATGTTCTCGCGCCCGCGCTCGGGAAAGCGGCGGCCATATTCGCCCGCGCGCACGCCCATCACCGAGAAGCCTTTGATCAGCGGCATGTTCACGCTGATGCTCGGGATGCGCCCGCTGGTGAAGCCGATGATGAGCAGCCGCCCATCGAAGGCGATGCAACGCACGCTTTCATCGAACACGTCGCCGCCGACCGGATCGAAGATCACATCCGCGCCGCGCCCTTCGGTGAAATCCTTCACCGCTTCGCGAAAGCCGGAAGACGGCAGCACGTGATCGGCGCCATAGTCCTTGAGGAAGGCGCGCTTTTCTTCGCTGGAGGCCGTCGCGATCACCTGCGCGCCCATCTGCTTGCCGAGATCGACGGCGGCGATGCCGGTGCCGCCGGCCGCGCCGTGCACCAGCAGCGTCTCGCCCTTCAGCAGATTGGCGCGGCGCACCAGCGCGACATAGGCGGTGAGATAGATCGTCGGGTAGGAAGCGGCCTGCGCGTAGCTCATCGGCGCGGGCTTGGCCGAGAGCGCGAGCGCGTTGGCCACGGCGTATTCCGCGAACCCGCCGGTGCGCGAGCCGCCGACCACGGCATCGCCCAGCTTCCAATTGGTCACGCCTTCGCCCAGCGCGGCGATATCGCCCGAAAGGTCCATGCCCGGCGTGAACGGCAGCGGCGGCTTGTGCTGATATTTGCCCTGCCCCATCAGCACGTCGGGAAAGTTCACGCTCGACGCGCGCACGCGGATCAGCACCTCGCCGGCCCCCGGCGCGGGCGTGGGAACCTCCTTGACGGATGCGCCCGACAAATCCTCCGTGATCTCGGAGACGACGAACGCTTTCATCAGCGCGCCTCCCGCAGCGCGCGGTTCGTCTCCTCGGCGATCTTGCGGCAGGCGGCGTCGGCGGCCGGCACGGCGCCCATGAACGCGGTGAAGGCGTGCGCGAGCGCGTCGAAACATTCATACGTCACCGCCACGCCTGCGCCGCGGAGGCGTTCGGCGTAAGCGATTCCCTCGTCGAGCAGCGGATCGAAGCCTGCCGCATAGATCAGCGCGCGCGGCAGCCCGCTCACATCCTTGGCGGCGAGCGGCGACAGGCGCGGATCGTTCTTCGCGTCATCGCCAGGGTTGAGATAATTGGCCATGAAGAAGGCCATGGTCGCGGCCGAGAGCGGAAACGCTTCGGCGTAGGTGCTCATCGACGGATAAGTGCTGGCGATATCGAGCGCGGGATAGATGAGCAGCTGCAGCACCGGCGCGGGCCCGCCTGTGCGCTTCATCTCCTGCGCCACGATCGCCGAGAAATTTCCGCCCATGCTGTCGCCGCCGACCGCGGCCTTGTTCGCCGCCGCGCCGAATCTGGCCGCGTTCGCGGCGCCCCAGGTGAAGGCGTCGATCGCGTCATCGAGGCCAGCGGGAAAACGATGCTCCGGCGCCAGGCGATATTCGATGCTAAGCACCGCGGTTTCGCAAATCTTCGCCAACAGCGTGCAGAACACATGGCAGGTCTCGATCGAGCCGATGACGCCGCCGCCGAAATGGTAGAACACCAAGAGCGGCTGGGCGGGATCCTGCTTCTCCGGCTTGTAGAGGCGCGCGGGAATGGCGCGGCCCGCGGCAGGGATCGTGACGCTTTCCCAGGCGACGCCCGGCTCGGGCTGGCCGCTCAGCATCGCCATCGCGCCAGATTGCGCACGGATCGCTTCGACGCTGGGCGCCGTCGGAGGCGCGGCGGCCGCAGCCGCGCGCGCCGCCTCCATCAGAGCCTGAAACGCGGGATCGAGCGTGCGACCGCCCATCGTGAACGCCGTCACATCGGCCTCCCTTCTTGTCTTGATCGTTTGCGGATTATGGCAGACGCGGCGCGCTGACGAGCCCCGTCAGGATCAGCATGGTGACGAATTTGGCCGCCTCTTCGACGTCAGGCGCCGGACGCGACACCATCTCATGGCCAACCTCCTGCGCGATGCCGATGCAGGCGCTGGCGAGGTAGCCGGCATCGACACGCGGCGCGAGGCCCCGCTTGATCATATCGACGACGCCGAGCCGCACTTCCTCGTAGACGGCCAGCGTCTCGGGCGTATCGGCGCGCACATGGGGGCCGCGCTCGGGCAGCGGGCGCCCGCTCTTGGCGCGCTCCTCCACCATGAAGCGCAGATATTCAACCACCGCGCGCGACAGGTAATCCTCGAAGCTGGTCGCGGTTTCGCGCACCTGGCGCAGGATCGGCCGGAAGCGCCGCGCGCCATCGCTGGCCAGCGCCTCGAACACCTCCTCCTTCGACTTGAAGTAATTGTAGAAGGTGCCGGCCGCGAGATCGGTGCCGCGGATGATGTCGCGCACGGTGGCGGCTTCGTAGCCCAGTTCGGCGAAGACGCGGCGCGCGGCGTCCAGGATGGCCTGTCGGTTGACCGCCTTGGCGCGTTCGCGCTTGCCTGTCGCTTCACCATGCTGCTCGGGCGCAAAGCCCGCGAGCTCCACCATCGGATATCCCCTCGAAATCGTTGTTATGTTTGAGGGCATTGTCCCGAAAAATGACGGGGCGTCAAATTCTTGATCAGGTGGCGCGGCGGCCCACGGCGACGCGGCTGGCGAGGAGCGCTGCCAGGCGCTGCGATCCGCCGGCGTCGATCTCGCCGGCGCCGCCGCGCACAATCGCCAGCAGAACCCGGTCGGGCATCAGGATCGCGAAGCCGCCATTGCTCAACCGGCAGGCGCGGCCCGGCACGCTGGGGCCCGGATCGACGGTCTTCGCGGCGGCAGTCGGCTCCGTCGGGGGCGCCTGGAGGTCCAGCTCACGGCACAGCGCCGCAAAGCGCAGCTCGGCCGTTTCGTGCGCGCGGGGGTTTAGAATGGTGGCTTCGACAACGTAATGGAGCCCGCCGACGCCGACGGCGCGCGCGCAGCGCACGCGTTCATCCTCGACGCGGTCGGACGCCATGGTGATGTAGAACGGCTGGCCGGTAATGCGCTCCGCATCGACCTCGCGCAGCAGCGTGCACGGACGGTTCGGATCCAATTGCTCGGGATCGAAGCCGTCGGCGGCGACGGGCGGACGCGCGGCCGCAGATTGTGTTGGCGGATCGCTGCGCCCGCATGCGTTCAACACCGCAAGGCATGCTGCGAGCACGACCCATTGGACTGCCAGTTTTCCCAGCATCCGACTTCCTACAAACCAGATCGTCCCCGCTGCGGACATTAGCGCGAATGGCGCGCGTTCCTACCGGAAAATCGAGGAATTACACACGCTCGATCGCGAGCGCGACGCCTTGTCCCACACCGACACAGAGCGTGCACAGCGCGCGCTTGCCGCCGCTTTTCTCCAGCGCGTGCAGCGCCGTGAGCGCGAGGCGCGCGCCGCTCATGCCAAGCGGATGCCCCAGCGCGATGGCGCCGCCATGAGGGTTAACGTGGGGCGCATCATCGGCCACGCCGAGCCCGCGCAGCACGGCCAGACCCTGGCTCGCGAACGCTTCGTTGAGCTCGATCACGTCGAAATCGCCGATCTTTATCCCCAGGCGCGCCATCAGCTTTTCGCTCGCGGGCACGGGGCCGACGCCCATCACGCGCGGCGCGACGCCGGCGGTGGCCATGCCGAGCACGCGGGCGCGCGGCTTGAGCCCATGCGCTTTCGCGGCCGCTTCTGACGCGAGGATCATCGCGGCGGCGCCGTCATTGACGCCCGACGCGTTGCCAGCCGTGACAGTGCCGTTGGCGCGCACGATCGGCTTCAGCTTCGCCAGCGCATCGAGCGTCGTCTCGCGCGGATGCTCGTCTTTGTCGACGATCACGTCGCCGCTCTTGGCCTTGAGCGTGATCGGCGCGATCTCCTCGGCGAAGAAGGCGCGCGCGGCGGCGGCGCGCGCTTGGCTGCGCAGCGCGAACGCATCCTGATCGTCGCGGCTGATCTGATGCGCTTCGGCGACGTTCTCGCCGGTCTCGGGCATCGAATCCGTGCCGTATTTCGCCTTCATTGCGGCGTTGACGAAGCGCCAACCGATGGTGGTGTCGAACACCTCAGTGCTGCGCGAGAACGCGCTGTCGGCTTTGCCCATCACGAACGGCGCGCGCGTCATGCTTTCGACGCCGCCGGCGATGGCGAGCGCCATTTCGCCTGAGCGGATGGCGCGCGCGGCCGAGCCCACAGCGTCCAGGCCCGAGGCGCACAGCCGATTGATCGTCGTGCCGGGCACGCTCTCGGGCAGGCCCGACAGCAGCGCGGCCATGCGCGCAACGTTGCGATTGTCCTCGCCGGCCTGGTTGGCGCAGCCCAGAAACACCTCCTCGACGGCGTCCCAATCGACGCGCGAATTGCGCGCCTGGAGCGCCTTGAGCGGATGCGCGGCGAGATCGTCGGCGCGCACGCTGGCGAGCGCGCCGCCATAGCGCCCGATGGGCGTGCGGACCGCGTCGCAGATGAAGGCTTCCTGGGCCATGGCGTTCTCCCTGAGGGCCGCCGCTTACACCAAGACCGCCGCGGATCGCCAATTTTTTCGTTCCGCCGGCTTCCAGCCGGCATATCGGGCCTGCCGGCTGGAAGCCGGCGGTGCAACCGTGTTAGGCGACGAGCCGCTTTATTTGAGGACCGCGCATGACCACGCCCTTCGCCACCTACGAAAAATCCGGCCGCGTGGCCATTATCACGTTCAACCGGCCCGACAGCCGCAACGCCATCGCCAGCCATCAGGATTGCGCCGATCTGGTCGCGGTGTTCCAGCGCGCCAATGACGATCCGGACATCAATGTCGCGATCGTCACCGGCGCGGGCTCCGCATTCTGCGCGGGCGGCGATTTGAAGGCCATGAAGGAGCGCAAGGGCATCGGCCCGCTCGCGACGCCCGCGGATACGCGGCAGAATTACAAGCGCGGCGTCCACGCCATCGCGCGCGCCATGCAGGAATTGGAAATCGCCACCATCGCGGCAGTCAACGGCCACGCCATCGGGCTGGGGCTCGACCTCGCTGTGTTGTGCGATCTGCGCATCATCTCGGAGACGGCGCGCGTGGCGTGTTCTTTCGTCAAGGTCGGCATCGTGCCGGGCGATGGCGGCGCTTGGGTGCTGCAGAAGGCGATGGGCTATTCGAAAGCCGCCGAAATGGCGCTGACGGGCGAGCAATATACGGCGCAGCAAGTGGTCGAGATGGGCCTCTTCTCCAAAGCGGTCGCGCCCGACAAGCTCATGGAGGAAGCGCGCGCGCTGGCGGACCGCATCGCGGTCAACCCGCCGCGCTCGATCCGCATGACCAAGCGCCTGCTGCGCGAAGCGCAACACGCGCGCTATGCCGACATTCTGGAGCTTTCCGCCGCCTATCAGGCCATCGCGCACGAAACCGCCGACAATATCGAAGCCATCGACGCCTTCATCGAGAAGCGTCCGCCAAAATTTACGGGCGCGTGACATGCGCCCTTTGCAAACCGCTCTCTGCGCCTTTTACGCGTTGGTCGCCGTGGCGGCGCTCTACGCGACGTGGAGCCAAAATCTCCAAATTCTGGGCAATGGCGGGTTTTTCGAGGGATTTGCGCACTTCTGGCGGCTGACGGGCGCCAATCCAGCCGCCACATCGATCACGGTCGATATCGGCTTCTTCTTCCTGGCGGCGGCGGCCTTCATGGTGATCGAAGCGCGACGCTTGGGCGTCGGCTTCGTGTGGCTCTACATTCTGGGCGGCTTTCTGATCGCCATCAGCGTGACCTTCCCGCTGTTCATGATCGCGCGAGAATTGGAGCTTCCCCGCACGCCGGGCGCGGCGGCCGAGGCGGCCTGGACGCTCAAATGGATCGACTATCTCATTCTCGCTCTCACGCTCGCGGGCCTCATCGCCGTGGGAACGCTGGTCTACGGCGGCTGACATGAAAAAGGCGCGGAGAGCGATCTCCCCGCGCCTTAATCCCGGCGGGCCTGACGTTGCCGTCTCAACCCGTCAGCGTGCGCTGGCCGTTTTCGATGAAGGGCATCGCGACGGAAACCGTCGTGATCAGCCCAAACAAAATCGACGCGATGCGCAGCACCAGAGGCTGCAACACGATATTTCTCCAACATGGATGGGTCCTGTTTCTGGATCGTTGCGTAAACGTGATTCAGTACTGCGCGACGATCCGCACAAATGAGACGCGCCTCGGCGCGGTGAAATTTCGAGACATGTTCTGGCTCCTTTTTGGGTCTGCGCTGAATTGCGCAGGCCGCTTGGTAGAGCCGCCCGCGCCGGCGCGCCGTGACGCCGGCCACATCGCTTGGCGCAGCCCACGCGAAGCGCAACACGCGCGCTATGCCGACACTATCGAAGCCGCCGGCGCGTGACATCGTCCCCTCTCCCCCTTGCAGGAGGAGAGGGTTAGGGTGAGGGGGTGAGCGCGACGATCGGGGATTTCATGCGCCAAGCCACACGCAGCCAAGTGCGAGCCGTGCTCTTGCGCGCAGAGCCAAGCGCTGCGGAAAAGGCGCTTTGGAAGCTCCTCCGCGACCGCCAGCTCGCCGGCGCGAAATTTCGACGGCAACATCCGATTGACCCTTTTGTTGTCGACTTCGCCTGCGTGGAGGCCAAGCTGATCGTGGAGGTTGATGGGCTCAACCACGCGCTTGAAGAACAGCGCGTGTTCGATACGAACCGCACGGCTCATCTCGAATCTGCGGGCTGGCCCATGCTGCGCGTGAGCAATGATCAGGTGTTGTCCGACCCAAGCGGCGTCACCATCGCGATCGCGCAAGCGCTGGCGCGGCCCCCTCACCCAACCCCTCTCCCCCTCTCGGGGGAGAGGGCTTAAGGAAACCATCCATGAAAACGCGCGCCGCCTTAGCCATCGCCCCCAACGCTCCACTCGAAATCGTCGAGGTCGATCTTGAGGGACCGAAGGCCGGCGAGGTGCTGGTCGAGGTCAAGGCGACGGGCGTGTGCCACACCGACGCCTACACGCTCGAAGGCAGAGACAGCGAAGGCATTTTCCCGTCGATCCTCGGCCATGAAGGCGCGGGCATCGTGCGCGAGATCGGGCCGGGCGTGACGAGCGTGAAGATCGGCGATCACGTCATCCCGCTCTACACGCCGGAATGCCGCGAGTGCAAAACCTGCCTGTCGCGCAAGAGCAATCTCTGCACCGCGATCCGCGCCACCCAGGGCAAGGGCCTTATGCCCGACGGCACGAGCCGGTTTTCGCTGAACGGCAAGCCGGTCGCGCACTACATGGGCTGTTCGACGTTTTCGAATTTCAGCGTCATGCCGGAGATTGCCGTTGCAAAAATCCGCGAAGACGCGCCGTTCGACAAGGTTTGCTATATCGGCTGCGGCGTCACCACCGGCATCGGCGCGGTGATCTACACGGCCGGCGTCGAGCCCGGCGCCAATGTCGCCGTGTTCGGCCTCGGCGGCATCGGGCTTAACGTGATCCAGGGCGCGCGCATGATCGGCGCAGACAAGATCATCGGCGTAGACGTCAATCCCGCCAAGAAGGCGATGGCCGAAAAATTCGGCATGACGCATTTCATCAACCCGAAGGAGATCGGCGCCGACAAGGTTGTGCAGGCGATCATCGATCTCACCGGCGGCGGCGCAGATTATTCCTTCGATGCGACGGGCAATACGGCCGTGATGCGCCAGGCGCTCGAATGCTGCCATCGCGGCTGGGGCGAATCGATCATCATCGGCGTGGCCGAAGCCGGCCAGGAAATCGCCACGCGCCCATTCCAGCTGGTCACGGGCCGCGTCTGGAAAGGCACCGCTTTCGGCGGCGCGCGCGGCCGCACGGACGTGCCCAAGATCGTCGACTGGTACATGGACGGCAAGATCAACATCGACGATCTCATCACGCATGTGATGCCGCTCGAAAAGATCAACGACGCCTTCGATCTCATGCATCGCGGCGAAAGCATCAGAAGCGTTGTGGTCTATTGAAGGAGACGTCCATGCCGGCGTTCAGCGAGCAGCGCCCCTTCATACCCGCCAAGGATTACGCGCGCTCACTCGATTTCTATGCGCGCCTGGGCTGGGAGATTCTCTTCAAGGGCGACGACATCGCCCTCATCGCGCGCGACGGCGCCTCGTTCTATCTGCAGGCCTATTACCAGAAGGAATGGGCGGAAAATACCATGCTCCATTTCACGGTCGAAGACCCTGCGGCCTGGTTCGCGCTCGCCGAGCGCGTGAAGGCCGAGGGCGGCTTCGATGAGGTCCGCATCCGGGCGCCGCACCATCAGGATTACGGCGCGACCGTGTGCCATGTGACCGATCCGGCCGGCGTGCTTCTGCATTTCTGCAAGTTCGACGAGGACTGAGCGGCGCCCCTCGTTTCCACCGCGCGAATAGCCTATGCTGCACCGGCGATGCTGGTTGACGCCTTTCTGCGCCCGATCACCTATCTGCGCGTTTCGGTGACGGATCGCTGCGATCTGCGCTGCCTCTATTGCCTGGCGGAAGACCAACATTTCCTGCCCAAAGCTGATGTGCTGACGCTGGAAGAGCTCGACCGTCTGTGCAGCACGTTCATCGCGCGCGGCGTGCGCAAGCTGCGGCTGACAGGCGGCGAGCCGCTGGTGCGCAAGAATTTCCTCTGGCTGGTCGAGCGCTTGTCGCGCCATCTGGATTCGGGCGCGCTCGAAGAGCTGACGCTGACGACCAATGGCGTCGCGCTCGCGCCGCTGGCCGCGCCGCTGGCGAAAGCCGGTATGCGCCGCATCAATGTCTCGCTCGACACGCGCGACCGGGCGCGCTTTGCGCGCATCGCACGGCGCGACAAGCTGGACGCGGTGCTGGAAGGCATCGCGGCGGCGAAGGAGGCGGGGCTGCGCGTGAAGATCAACATCGTCGCGCTCAAGGGCGAAAACGAAGACGAATTGCCCGATCTCATCCAATGGGCGCATCGCGAGGGCCATGACGCCTGCCTGATCGAAGCGATGCCGGTGGGCGAAATTGGCGTCGATCGCAGCGCGCAATTTCTGTCACTCGCCGATGTACGGCGCGACATGGAAAGCTATTGGCGCCTCACCGATCTGCCGGACCAGACAGGCGGGCCGGCGCGCTATGTGCGCATCGAGGAGACCGGCGGGCGCCTCGGCTTCATCACGCCGCTCAGCCATAATTTCTGCGAAAGCTGCAACCGCGTGCGTCTGACCTGCACTGGCACGCTCTTCATGTGCCTCGGCCAGGATGACGCCGTCGATCTGCACGCGCCGCTGCGCGCGGACGCGACCGATTCGGCGCTGAACGCCGCCATCGATGAGGCCATGCGCTTGAAGCCGAAGGGCCATGATTTCGTGATCGCGCGCCGCGGGCCTGCCGCCGTCGCGCGGCCCATGGCGACGACGGGCGGCTGATGCGCGTGCTGTTCTTCGGGCGGCTCGCCGAGATCGCGGGCGGACGTACGCGCGAAGCGCCGGACGACATCGCCTCGCTCGCCGCGCTGCGCGATTATCTGACGGAGGTCGATCCCATCCTGGCGCAAGCGCTGCTCTCGGCCGGCGTGCGCGCCGCGGTGAACAAGATTGTCGCGACCGGCGACATTGCTTTGGCGCCTGGCGATGAGGTGGCGTTCATGCCGCCGCTGAGCGGAGGCTGAGATGATCCGCGTGCAAGCCGAGCCCTTCGATGCCGCCGCCGAACTCGCCGCACTGAGCGCCGGCGACGCCGGCGCCGTGGCGAGCTTCATCGGCCTGGTGCGCGGCGGGGAGACGCGCGAGCTCGTGCTCGAACATTATCCAGGCTTCACCGAGGCCGAGATCGCACGCATCGAGGCGGACGCCTTTGCGCGCTTCGGCCTCATCGATGCGCGCATCGTGCATCGCTACGGCGCCTTGAAGCCTGGGGAAGCCATCGTGTTTGTCGGCGCCGCTGCGAAACGTCGCCATGCCGCGCTGCAGGCCGTCGACTACATGATGGATCATCTCAAGACCGAAGCGCCGTTCTGGAAGCGCGAAATGCGCGCGGACGGCGGCCATTGGATCGAACCGCGGGCGGAGGATCGCGCCGCGCGCGCCGGCTGGGAGACAAAGAAATGACGATCACGATCCCCGCGCCCGGCGGCAAGATCGACGAAGGCAGGCCGTTTCAGCAAGTGCGCATCGCCGTGATGACGGTGTCCGACACGCGCGACGAAGAGAGCGACACCTCCGGCCAAGTGCTGGCCGATCGCATCAAGGCGGACGGCCATATCCTCGCCGCGCGCGCCTGGGTGAAGGATGATGTCGGCGAGATTCAAGCGCAGGCCGAAGCGTGGATCGCGGCGCCGGATGTGGACGTGATCATTTCGACGGGCGGCACCGGCATCACAGGCCGCGATGTGACGCCGGAAGCGCTGCGCCCGCTGTTCGAGAAGGAAATCGACGGCTTCAACGTGATCTGGCATCTGGTGAGCTATCAGAGCGTGGGCTTGTCCACGCTGCAATCGCGCGCCTGCGCGGGCGTCGCGAACGCCACGTTCATCTTCGCCCTGCCCGGCTCGAACGGCGCCTGCAAGGACGGCTGGGACAAGGTGATCAAATGGCAGCTCGATAGCAGGCACATGCCGTGCAACATGGTCGAGCTCATGCCGCGGCTGAACGAGCGATGACCAAGCTAAGCCATCTCGACGCCGAAGGCCGCGCGCGCATGGTCGACGTGTCCGACAAGCCGGTCACCGCGCGCGAAGCGATCGCCGAAGGCCGCGTGCGCATGAGCGCTGAAGCGCTGGCGCTGGCGCGCGACGGAAACGCCAAGAAGGGCGATGTGTTCGCCGCCGCGGAGCTGGCCGGCGTGATGGCGGCCAAACGCACCAGCGATCTCATTCCGCTCTGCCATCCGCTGGCGCTGAGCAGCATCAAGGTGGACGTGCGCGCCGAGGCGGATACGCTCGTCGCCACGGCCCGCGTGAAAACGACGGCACAAACCGGCGTTGAAATGGAGGCGCTCACCGCCGCCGCCATCGCCTGCCTCACGATCTACGACATGCTCAAGGCCGCCGACCGCGCCATGACGATCGAGGGCGTGCGTCTGCTTGAAAAGCGCGGCGGCGCATCGGGAGATTACGTGCGTGAGCGGTGACGTGCTCGTGAATGGCGGCGTGGAAGAAGCGCGCGCGCGCATGATTGCGGGCGCACCGATCGTGAATGGCGTCGAGACTGTCGCGCTCGAAGATGGCGCGGGACGCGTGCTCGCCGAAGCGATCGTGGCGGAGCGCGATCAGCCGCCGTTTTCCGCCTCGGCGATGGATGGCTACGCCTTGCGCGGAACGGATGCGCCCGTGCAGCTGCGCATCGTCGGCGAATCCGCAGCGGGGCGTGGATTTACGCGCGCGCTTGAAGACGGCGAGGCCGCGCGCATCTTCACCGGCGCGCCACTGCCCATCGGCGCCGACGCTGTCGCAATCCAGGAAGAGGTGACGCGCGATGGCGATATCCTGCACGCGCCGGCCACGCCGCGCGGCCAATTTGTGCGCCCACAAGGCATGGATTTCGTGCGCGGCGCGATGCTGCTGCCGGCGGGCGCGCGGCTGGACGGCGTCGCGCTTTCGCTCGCGGCGGCGGCTGGCCGCACAAGGCTCAAGGTTCGGGCGCGCCCGCGCATCGCGCTGATGGCGACAGGCGACGAGATCGTGGCGCCAGGCGCGGAGCCGGGCGCGCATCAGATTTACGATTCGATCAGCACTGGCCTCGCCGCCCTGATCACAGCTTGGGGCGGCGTCGCAACGCGCCTTCATCCACGCGCGGACGACGTTTCCGTGCTCGCGAGCGCCGCCGCAGAGGCGTTGGCGGCGCACGATCTACTGGTCACGATTGGCGGCGCCTCGGTCGGCGATCATGACCTGGTGAAGCCCGCGCTGGCGACCTTGCAGCTCAAGCTCGCGGTCGAGCGCATCAATATGCGGCCCGGCAAGCCAGTCTGGTTCGGCCGCACGGATCGCGGCGTTGTGCTGGGCCTGCCCGGCAATCCGGCCTCGGCTTTGGTGTGCGCGCATCTCTTCTTGAAGCCTTTCATCGCGCACATGATGGGCGCGGACGAGGCCCTGCCCTTTGTGCGCGCGACGCTCACCAGCGAGCTGCCGGCGAACGGGCCGCGCGAGCACTACATTCGCGCCGCGCTCTCCATCGACGAAGGCGGCGGCGCACGCGTCACGCCGTTCGAACGGCAGGATTCCTCTCTGCTCGCCGTTTTCCGCGACGCCAATGCGCTCATTCGCGTTGCTGGAAACGCGCCCGCGTTGGCGACGGGCGCGCTGGTCGACGTTCTGCCGCTGGGGCGCTGATGCGCGTTCTGATCGCGCCGGATTCGTTTAAGGATGCGCTGAGCGCGCAAGATGTCGTCGCCGCGATCGCGCGCGGCCTGCGCGAGCGTTTTCCGAACGTAGAGATCGATCCATGTCCGCTCTCCGATGGCGGCGAAGGTGCGACGGCGGTGCTGAGCGCCCAGCTTGGCCTTGCCCGCGTCGACATCGACACGGTCGATCCGCTGATGCGGCCGCTGCGCGCCGCCTATGCGATGGCAGGCGATTACGCAGTGATCGAACTCGCCGCCGCCGCGGGACTTGATCTCTTGGCGGCGCAGGAGCGCGATGCGCTGCGCACGACGACGCTCGGTGTCGGCCGCATGATCGCCGATGCGATTTCGCGCGGCGCGCGGCGCATCGATCTCGCCATCGGCGGCAGCGCCACCAATGAGTGCGGCATCGGCATGGCCGCGGCGATGGGCTGGCGCTTTCTCGATGCGGCGCGCAACGAGGTCGCGCCCATCGGCGCCGCGCTCGCCTCGATCGCGCACATCGACGTTCCTGCCCTGCCCGGCTTTCAACTCACCGCGCTCTGCGACGTGCGCGCGCCGCTGACGGGACAGCAGGGCGCTGCGCACGTCTACGCGCGCCAGAAGGGCGCCGACGATGCGGCCATCGCTGAACTCGACGCCGGCGCGGCCAATCTGGCGCGCGTGGTTGCGCGCGAATTACGCCGAGATGGGCTCGCGGAGGTTCCCGGCGCGGGCGCGGCGGGCGGCGCGGGGTTCGGCGTGCTGGCGTTCTTCAACGGCGCGCTCAAGCCGGGCGCGGACGCCGTGATGGATGCGATCGGGTTCGATGCGCGCGTGCGCGCCGCGAATATCATCATCACCGGCGAAGGCCGGCTCGATGCGCAGACCGCGCAAGGCAAGCTCGTCGCGGCGGTCGCGCGGCGCGCGATGGGCAAGCCGGTGATCGCGCTGTGCGGCCGCGTGGATGCGACGCGCGAAGAGATGGCGGCGTTAGGACTGCACGAGGCGATTGAGATCAGCGACCGCACGGCGCCGCTGGCGGATCAGCTTGTGCGCACTGCGGAGAATTTGGAGCGTGCGGCGCTCGGATTGAATCTCTAACGACGCAGTTCTCGCCCTTCTCCCCTTGTGGGAGAAGGCGTCATCGCCGAAGGCGATGACGGATGAGGGGTGATGGCGCGTTCGCCGAAGACGACGCGCAGACACCCCTCACCCTGCGTCGCGTGTTCGCAATCGTTGCGCGCGCTCGTCCCTCTCCCACACAAGGGGAGAGGGACGAGTCGGCGCAGATTAATACCGATAATGATCGGGCTTGAACGGGCCGCTCACCGGCACGTCGATGTAATCGGCTTGGTCCTTCGACAGCTGGGTCAGCTTCGCGCCGAGCTTTTCGAGGTGCAGCATCGCGACTTTTTCATCGAGATGCTTCGGCAGCGTGTAGACCTTCTTCTCGTAGCTTTTGCCGTTGGTCCAAAGCTCGATCTGCGCCAGCGTCTGGTTGGTGAAGCTTGCGCTCATCACGAAGCTCGGATGGCCGGTGGCGTTGCCGAGATTCACGAGGCGGCCTTCCGACAGCACGATGATCTTCTTGCCATCCGGAAATTCCACGTGATGGACCTGATCCTTGATTTTGTCCCATTTGAAATTGCGCAGCGCCGCAATCTGAATTTCCGAATCGAAGTGCCCGATATTGCAGACGATGGCGTTGTTCTTCATCGCGCGCATGTGCTCGATGCGGATGACGTCCTTGTTGCCGGTGGCGGTCACGAAGATGTCGGCCTGCGGGGCCGCGTCTTCCATGGTGACGACCTCATAGCCTTCCATCGCCGCCTGCAGCGCGCAGATCGGATCGACCTCCGTCACCACGACGCGCGCGCCGCCTTGGCGCAGCGAGGCGGCCGAGCCCTTGCCGACATCGCCATAGCCGGCCACGACCGCGACCTTGCCCGCGAGCATCACGTCCGTGCCGCGCCGAATCGCATCGACCAGCGATTCGCGGCAGCCATAGAGATTGTCGAACTTCGACTTGGTGACGCTGTCATTGACATTGATCGCGGGGAACGGCAATTCGCCGCGCGTCGCCATCTGATAGAGCCGGTGCACGCCGGTCGTGGTTTCTTCCGACACGCCTTTGATGGCGTCGCGGATCGCGGAATAGAAGCCGGGCTTTTCCTTAAGGTAGCGGTTCATCACCGTGAAGAGCGCTTCTTCTTCCTCATTCGTCGGTTTGGAGATGAGCGAGGGATCTTTCTCCGCCTTCGGGCCGAGCACGCACAGCAAGGTCGCATCGCCGCCGTCGTCGAGGATGAGGTTCGGATAGCCGCCATCGCCCCATTCGAAAATGCGATGGGTGTATTCCCAATACTCAAGCAGGTTTTCGCCCTTCACGGCGAACACGGGCGTGCCGGCCTTCGCGATCGCGGCGGCGGCATGATCCTGTGTCGAGAAAATGTTGCACGAAGCCCAGCGCACATCCGCGCCCAGCGCCTTCAGCGTTTCGATCAGCACGGCGGTCTGGATCGTCATGTGCAGCGAGCCGGCGACGCGCGCGCCCTTCAGCGATTGCTTCGGGCCATATTCCGCGCGCGTGGCCATCAGGCCCGGCATTTCGGTTTCCGCGATCTCGATTTCCTTGCGGCCGAACTCCGCAAGCGAAATGTCTTTCACCACATAATCAGCGCTCATCGCGCGCCCTCCTTCAGGAAGAAAGCTCGCGAGCGTCGTTCTCTCATGGGAAAACGCGCCAAGCCTGGCGGACCTCTAAGTCCGTCGCAACGCTCCTTGGCGCGCGGGGGAGATAGCAAAGGCCGGCGAAGCTGACAACCGGGCCGGATTTCAGCCCGCCAGCGCCGCTTCGGCGCGCAGCACGGCGGCGGCGGCGTTGACCACGGCGGCGATGCGGAGCGCGGCCTGGATCTGCACGTTGGAGAAGCCGCGCTGGCGCAGCTCGTGCTCATGGCTGTCCAGGCACATGCCGCAGCCATTGATGGCGGAGACGGCGAGGCTCCACAGCTCGAAATCGCCTTTGTCGACGCCGGGATTGGCGAGCACGTTCATGCGCAGGCCAGCGCGCAAGGTGCGATATTCCTCGTTCTTCATGAGGTGCAGCGCGCGATAATAGACATTGTTCATCGCCATGATGGCGGCGGCGGCTTTGGCGGCGTTGCGCGCCTCGGGCGCGAGCTTCGCATCGGCTTCGGCCGCGATGGCGCAGATCAAAGCAGGCTCGCCCGCGGCGTGCGCGCAGGCGAGGAAGGCGCCCCATTTCTGCTGCTCGCTCAACGCCTGATCGCTCGCGAGCGAGCCGAGGTTCAGCTTGATATCCTTGGCGTAGTCAGGGAGCGCATCGCGCAGCGCATCGAACCCGACGGCGTCGAAAGCCATGTCTTCCTCGTTTCTGCTTAAGTGAAGCGCGGCGCGCGAGGCCGGCGTGAACACGCCAGCCTCGCCTCGCATCCGCGATCAGGCCGCTTTCAGGACTTCGCCGCCGACGGGGCGATTGCACGGGCAGAGTTCATCGGTCTGCAGCGCATCGAGCACACGGAGCGTGTCCGATGGATTGCGGCCAACATTGAGATTGGTGACATAGACGTGCTGGATGACGTTGTGCGGATCGACCACATAGGTCGCGCGCAGCGCCACGCCTTCGGACGAACGCACGCCCAGGCCATCGACCAGCGCGCCGGTCGAATCCGCGAACTGCCATTGCGGCAGCTTGGCGAGGTCCTTGTGGTCGCGCCGCCAAGCCAGCTTGCAGAATTCATTGTCGGTCGAGCCGCCGAGCACGACCGCGTCACGGTCGGCGAAATCCTTTTCGAGGCGGGCGAATTCGGCGATCTCGGTCGGGCAGACGAAGGTGAAATCCTTCGGGTAGAAATAGATCACCTTCCACTTGCCGGGGAACGAGGCCTCGGTGATCTCCTCGAAGGCCGAAACGCCGCCCTCCTCGTGCTGCATGAAGCCGGGCTTCACGCCGGTGACTTTGAACACGGGCAGCTTGTCGCCGATCCCCAACATAAACGCTTCTCCTGCAAGTCCGATGAGCCGGAGGCCCCTTGTCGTTTTTGCAGATGCGAAGCGCAAATTGAAATGGTGGATACACTTATAGGGAAATTCTATCGCGGCCAGGCGCTTAGGAATGCGGCGCCCCGCGACAATTTGTGTGCGGCGCCACAATGAGAGGGCGCCGCACAGGGGCCGCTGTTAGGCCAGCCCCTTCAATTCCCCGACCAAATCCGTCTTTTCCCAGGAGAAGCCGCCATCGGCGTCGGGCGTGCGGCCGAAATGGCCGTAGGCGGCGGTGCGCGCGTAGATCGGCTTGTTGAGGCCGAGATGTTCGCGGATCGCGCGCGGCGTGCAGCCGCCGATCAGCTCGGGCAGCACGGCTTCGAGCTTGGCCGGATCAATGTTCCCGCCATCGTGCAGATCGACATAGAAGGAGAGCGGCTTCGAGACGCCGATGGCGTAGCCGATCTGGATCGTGCAACGGTCCGCGAGGCCGGCGGCCACCACATTCTTCGCCAGATAGCGGCAGGCATAGGCGGCCGAGCGGTCGACCTTGGTAGGGTCCTTGCCGGAGAAGGCGCCGCCGCCATGGGGCGCGGCCCCGCCATAGGTGTCGACGATGATCTTGCGCCCGGTGAGGCCGCAATCGCCGTCCGGCCCGCCGATCACGAAATTGCCGGTGGGGTTCACGTGCCATTCCGTGTTCGCATCGACGAACGAGGCCGGCAGCACTTTCAGAATGTACGGCTTGACGATGTCTTCGACGTCCTTCGGCGTGAGCCCTTCCTTGTGCTGCGTGGAAAGCACGATGGAGGCGGCGCGCACCGGCTTGCCGTTTTCATAGATCAGCGTGACCTGGCTTTTCGCATCGGGTTCGAGCCCGGCTTCCTTGCCGGAATGGCGCGCCTCGGCGAGCACTTTCAGAATGTTGTGCGAATATTGCAGCGTCGCGGGCATCAGCTCCGGCGTCTCGTTCGTGGCGTAGCCGAACATGATGCCCTGATCGCCCGCGCCCTCGTCCTTGTTGGAGCCGGCGTCGACGCCCATCGCGATATCGGCCGATTGCGCGTGCAGATGGCACTCGTAATGCGCCGTGGCCCAATGGAAGCCCTTCTGGTGGTAGCCGATGTCCTTGACGGCTTCGCGCACCTTCTCTTCGAGCCCGTCGATCAGGCCCTTGAGCTTGTCGTCCTCGGCGCGGACTTCGCCGGCGAGGATGATGCGCTGCGTCGTCACCATGGTTTCGCAGGCCACGCGCGCGACCGGATCGGCGGCCAGGAACGCATCGACGACCGTGTCCGAAATCCGGTCCGCCACCTTGTCCGGGTGGCCCTCTGACACGCTCTCGCTGGTGAAAATATAGCTCTTCCGGCGGCTGCTCATGCGGCGCGTCACCCCTGTTGACCTTGCCTGAGGCGCTTAGACCATAAGCGCGCGCGCCGCCACTGGCCGGCGCCGGCTGCGGACGCCGCCTGCCGCCGCAGCCGCGTCAGGCGCGCGGCGGCGTCTTGGGTGCGTAAAACACGAGCGCCCAGCCGCCCGGCGCGGTCGCGGCGAAGCGCATCTCGTGCGGCCCCTCCTCGATGGCGCCGGGCGCCAAGCCCAGCGCCTGCGCCCGCGCCCGCGCCTCCTCCAGCGCATCGACCTTGATCATCACGCCGGCCTGATCGGAGACCCGGTCGGTCCCCGCCAGCGCGATGCGGCGCCCGCCCACATCGAACTGCGCCCAGCGCGCGCCATCGACGAAGGTGGGCGCAACGCCCAGCAATTCGGTCCAGAGCCGCGCCGCCTCCGCCACATCGGGCGTCGGCAGAACTGTGCTGATCCCTTCCACGCGCATCGCTCACCCCGCAATTGACACAAGCCGCATCCGCTCTATCGCCAAACCCGCCCGCGCGCACTTTTGGAGTCCCCATGACGGAGCGACCGCTCATCGGCATCGTGCTGGACGAGGTGCTGGATCCGCCGGCGGACGGTTCGGCGTTTTCGCGCCGGCCCTTCTATGCGTTGCGTATGGATTATTTCCGCGCCGTCGCGCGCGCAGGCGGCGCGCCGATCGGCGTGCCTTATGAAGAAGACGCGCTCGAGACCTATCTCGCGCGCTGCGACGGCTGGCTCATTCCCGGCGGCGATTACCGCTTTCCGCCGGATTGGTACGACAGGCCGCCGCCGCCCGGCAGCGCTGCGCCGAGCGAGCGGCGCGTGTTCGAGATCAAGGCCGCGGCGCGCATTCTCGATGCGGATGCGCCGCTGCTCGGCATCTGCAATGGCATGCAGGTGATGGCCGCCGCGCGCGGCGGGCGCATCGCCTATTGGGGCCACGTAGCGCGGCCTGGCGGCGCCATTCTCCACGGCGATCCCGCGACGGGCATCGCCTATCACGACGTGACGATCGAACCAGGGAGCCCGATCGCCGCCATTCTCGGCGCCGGCGTCCACCGCGTGAACTCGGCACACAAGGAAGACGTCGCGCGCGTCGGCGACGGAACGCGCATCACAGCGCGCGCGCCGGACGGCGTCATCGAGGCCATCGAGTTTCCCGGCGCGGCGTTCGCTATCGGCGTGCAATGGCACCCTGAGCGGGACGATCCCGCCGGCGCGGCGTTGTTTGAGGCGTTGGTGGCGGCGGCGGGCGGGCGACGCTGAACCGGAACCAATCGGAAGGATGGCGCGCCCGAAGAGATTCGAACTCCTGACCCTCAGATTCGTAGTCTGATGCTCTATCCAGCTGAGCTACGGGCGCGCGAGGAGCGGTCCTATAGCGGGGGGCGGCTGGCGGTTCAAGCGTGAGGGCTCCACCGGCCCGATCCGCGCCGGTTTCGGCCCCGTGACCCCAACGCGTGACCTTCGTCACAGCGGCCCGGCCGGGCCGGCTCTAGGGTCTGATCATCGCAACGACGCGATGAGCCAACACCGAGCCAAACGGAGCCAGAGATGACGACCTTCAAGACCCGCCTGATGAGCCTGATGATCGCCGCGGTGATCGCGGTCCCGGTGCTGCTGACGGTGTCGCACCAAGCCGCCCAAATCGTCGCCTGATCCGTTCGAACCCAGATTTCAGAGAGCCAATCCAATGACCAAATTCTTCTCCTTCGCCGCCGCCCTCCTCGTCGCCGTGATGGCCGCCCCGGTGCTGCATCAAGCCGCGCAGATCGTCGCGTAAGGGCAGCAGCTAGAATTCTGTACCGCCGGCTTCCAGCCGGCAGGTCGTCTCTGCCGGCTGGAAGCCGGTGGTACGAAGAAGGAAAGGGCGCGGGGATTTGGCTCTCCCCGTGCCCTTTTCTGTGCGCGCTCAGCACGCGCGCGCTGTCTTGCTGGGCGCTTCGATGGGATCGAGGGCTTCGCGGACGGCGTCTTCGACGCGTTCGATCCAGATGATCGCAAGCCTTTCGCGCGCATCGGCGGGGATGTCGTCGTAGTCGCGCTTGTTGCGCGCGGGCAGCAGCACGCGCGTAAGGCCCGCGCGCGCGGCGGCGGCGACTTTCTCCTTGATGCCGCCGACAGGCAGGACGAGGCCGCGCAGGCTGATCTCGCCCGTCATCGCGGTGTCGCTGCGGATGGTGCGCCCCGTCAGCAGTGAAGCGAGCGCCATATACATGGCCACGCCCGCGCTCGGCCCGTCCTTCGGCGTGGCGCCCGCCGGCACGTGGATGTGAATGTCGTTCTTCTCGAACAGCGACTGCTCGAACCCGAGCGCGGCGGCCGAGCCTTTGACCAGGCTGAACGCGGCCTGCGCGCTCTCGCGCATCACATCGCCCAATTGCCCCGTCAGCGTGAGGCCGCCGCGGCCGGGCGTAAGCGCTGCTTCGATGAAAAGGATATCGCCGCCGACCGGCGTCCAGGCGAGCCCGGTGGCCACGCCCGGCACGCTGGTGCGCATCGCCACCTCGTTCTCGAAACGCGGCTGGCCCAGAGCCTCGGCGAGATCGCCCACGCGGATGCGCCGCCGCGTCGCGGGCTTCTCTGCGACCGCCACGGCGACATGGCGCAGAACCTTGCCGATCTCGCGCTCCAGATTGCGGACGCCGGATTCGCGCGTGTAGCCGTTGATGATGACGCGCAGCGCGTCGTCTTCGATCTCCGCCTGATCGGGCGAAAGCCCATTGGCCTGCAATTGGCGGCGCACCAGATAGCGGCGCGCGATCTGGAATTTTTCTTCCTCGGTGTAGCCGGAGAGCGAGATGATCTCCATCCGGTCGCGCAAGGGGCCTGAGACCGAATCCAGCATGTTCGCCGTGGCGATGAACACCACCGCCGAAAGATCGAACGGCACGGCGAGATAATTGTCGCGGAAGGCGACGTTCTGTTCCGGGTCGAGCACCTCCAGCATCGCCGCGGAGGGATCGCCCTGCACGCCCGCGCCCATCTTGTCGATCTCATCGAGCATCATCACGCAATCGCGCGCGCCGGTTTTGCGCAGGGCTTGAATGATGTTGCCGGGCAGCGCGCCGACATAGGTGCGGCGATGGCCGCGGATCTCGGCTTCGTCATGCACGCCGCCGAGGCTGACGCGCGTGAATTTACGGCCCATGGCGCGCGCGATGGATTGGCCGAGCGAAGTTTTGCCGACGCCCGGCGGCCCCGCGAAGCACAGGATCGGCGCCTTGCCGCCCGGCGCCAGCTTGCGCACGGCGAGATATTCGATGATGCGCTCTTTGATCTTTTCGAGCCCGTAGTGATCTTCATCGAGGATCGCGCGCGCCGCCGCGATGTCGATCGGCGCGCTTTCCGGCAGCGCCCAGGGCAGCTCGATCAGCCAATCCAGATAGGTGCGGATCATGCCGTATTCGCCGGAGGCTTCGGGCAAGCGTTCGAGCCTTCGCGCCTCGTTGCGCGCGGCCTGTTCGGCCTCCGCGGGCATCTTCGCCTTCGTGATCGCTTCGTTGAGCGACGCGATCTCCGCGCTGCGGGTATCGCCTTCGCCCAGCTCGCGCTGGATCGCCGCCATCTGTTCGCGCAGCAGCACCTCGCGCTGGCGTTCGTCGAGCGCCGCCCTGGTCTGCAGGCCGATCTCGCGCGACAGGCGCAGCACCTCGGCGCGATGCGCGAGCAGCGCGTTCACGGCCTCCATGCGCGCGTTGATGTCGAGCGTTTCGAGCAGACGCTGCTTCTCGTCGGGCGTGGCGTCGATCAAAGCGCCGACCAGATCAGCCAGCGCGGACGGCGAATTGGCCTGCGCGACCTCGGCCTGCAATTCCGGCGGCGCGTTCGGCAGCAATTGCACGACCTCGGTCGCGAGCGCCTTCAGATTGAGGAAGCGGGCTTCGATTTCGGGCGTCTTGGCGTCCGATTCGGTGAGCATGTCCGCCTTGCAGGCGATGTAGGGCGCCTCTTGCACGAACTCGCGCGCGCGAAAGCGCTGTTCGCCCTGGCAGATGAGATGATGTTCGCCATCCGGCCCCGCCACGTAGCGCAGGATCGTCGCGACGACGCCGATCGTGTTGAGATCGCCGGGCAGCGGATCGGCGATATCGGGATCGCGCTGCAGCAGAAGGCCGATCGGGCGGCCCTCGCGCACGGCCTGCTGCGCGGCGGCCACCGAACGCGCGCGCCCGATGGTCAGCGGCATCACGGCGCCGGGAAACAGCACGAAACCGCGCACCGGCACGATCAGCAAATGATCGGCGGGCGCGGGCGTTTCTTTCGGGGTTGCTTGAATGCTCTCAGACATGGCCGCGCCTCACGCCTTCTCAAGCCGAACGACGAGACAGCCATTCGCCATCGCGTGTGACACGCTGCGATAGGCGCCCGGGGGCAGCGCAATGCGGCGCTCGAACCGGCCCTGCGGCAATTCCAGGCGATGAATGATCGCCGTGCGCGCCTCCGCCGGCAGCACGCGCTGGCCGGCGATCAGCAGCGCCCCGCCCTCGATGCGCGCATCGATCGCGTCGGGATCGACGCCGGGCAGCGCCGCGAGCACGATCACCTCTTCGTCGGTTTCCAGCATATCGACCGGCGGCGACCAATTGGGCGCGCCTGGCGCCGCGCGCCGCGGTTCGAACAGCAGACGCTGCATACGCTCGGCGCGCGCCATCAGCTCCAGCGCGTCCGACCACATCCGCACGCGCGCGTCGTCTGGAGGCATGGCTCCGCCCTTCTTCTTCGCCGGCGCCTCATCGGCGCGTTGGCGCGGTCTTATCGCACCTCGGCGGGCCGGCGAAACAGGGAACGCATGACCGGCCCGGCGCTGGCCCAGGCGCGCAGCGCGTGCCAAGCTCCCGACCTGACGGGGACGAGATGGATGAAACGCATAAGCCGCTCGGGTTCTGGTCCTGCTGGTCGCTGACCGTCGGCTGCATGATCGGCTCGGGCATCTTCCTGCTGCCGACCGTGCTCGCGCCCTATGGCCTTTTGAGCTTTGGCGGCTGGCTGATCGCGGCGTGCGGCTCGATCGCGCTGGCGCTTTCGTTTGCGCGGCTTGCGGCGCGCACCACGCGCAGCGGCGGGCCTTACGCCTATGTGCAGGCGCATTTCGGCGATTTCGCCGGCTTCCTGATGGGCTGGACCTATTGGGTATCGAACTGGAGCGGGCTGCCGGTCGTCGCGATCGGCTTCGTCGGCTATCTCACCGTGTTCTTTCCCGCGCTCAGCGCCAATCCGCCGGCGCAGGCCGCCATCGCGCTGGCGCTGATCTGGACGCTCACCCTGGTCAACATACGCGGCCTCAAGGACGCGAGCCTGGTGCAGCTGGCGATGACGGTGCTGAAAATCGTGCCGTTGATCGGCGTGATCATGCTCGCCATTCCCGCGGGCCATGTCTCCAACCTGCCGGCCTTCAATCCAACGCACGCGTCGATCATCCCCACGCTGGCGGCGACGGCGCTGCTCGCATTATGGTCCTTCACCGGATTTGAAATGGGCGCCTTGCCCGCGGGCCATGTGAAGGATGCGGCGCGCACGGTGCCGCGCGCGCTCATCATCGGCACGCTCACCGTCACCGCGATCTATCTCGCCGCGACCATGGCCGTCATGCTGCTGGTGCCGCCGGCGGTGCTGGCGCACTCAACGGCGCCGTTCGCCGACGCCGCGCGCGTCGTCGGCGCCTGGGGGCCGTTCGCGGTTGCGGTTGGCGCGCTCATCTCAACAGCCGGCACGCTCAACGGGCTCATCTTCGTCTCAGGACAAACCGCGATGGCGGTGGCCATCGACAAGCTGGCGCCGGCGGCGCTCGCGGCGACCAACAAGGGCGGCGCGCCGCACATTTCGCTGCTTGTCTCGGCGGGTCTGGCCTCGATCCTCCTGCTGGCCAATTATTCGCGCGGCCTGATCGGCGCCTTCACCTTCCTGTTGATGATGGCGACGGTGACGACGCTCTTGCCCTATTTCTTCTGCGCGCTGGCGGAGCTGCGCGCCTCGCGGCGGTCGGCGCGGGCCTGGGCCACAGTCGCGGCGATCGGCTGCGCCTACACGCTGTTCGCCGCCTTGGGATCAGGTCTTGAAGTGTTGATCTGGGGGATCGTGCTGACGCTCGCCGGCGCCCCGCTCTACGCGCTGTTCCGCCGCGCCGCCGCCGCGCACACGCAATCGACCGCGCCGCTCTAGGCGCTCAGCTCAGGGCCGGCCGCTCCAGGTTCGCTTCCGGAATCAGCCGGCGCAGGCGCTGCGCGAACGACAGCAGACAGACCTCGTTCGACGACAGCGGCCCGCTCGCATAGGACGACGAACTCATGCCCGCCTGCACGCCCTCGATGAGGCGCGTATCTTCGGCATTGACCTGACGATTGATGCGCCAGTTCAGATAGCGCGCGGCGTCGATCTCGCGATTGCGCTCGGGATAGACGTAGGCGACCTCGCGGATCATGGTCTCGGTCGCCGAGACCGGAATGAATTGCATGAAATCGACCTGGTCCGGATAGATGTCGAACGCGACATTCGGCCAGAGCTTGTAGTAGAGCCATGTGCGGCGCCGTTCGGCGGGCACATGCGTCATGCTTCCCAGCAGACTTTGATAAGCGCGCTCGGACCAATTGAGCGACGCGTTCTGCTGCAGCTCCCCGCTCATCCGATCGACCCAGTCCTGCGCCTCGATGCGATAGCTGGCGCCGAACAGACGCGTCAGGCCCGGATGCGCGACGGGAATGTGCATGCCGTCCGAATAATTGTCGGCGACGTTTTTCCAGTTCACGCCGCGCGGCCGCAAGGTGACGCGGCCATGCGGGATGAGGCGCTCGAGCTGATAGGCCGCGATCTCGTCTTCATAGGGCGCCATCATTTCCGCGATGCTCGGCCCGCCGGCCGCGAAGCGCACGAAGACGAAGCCGTGATAGATTTCCTGCTCCACGGGCGCGAGGCCATGCGCGCTGGCATCCAGATCGGTGAAGCCCTGCCATTTCGGCACGCTGACAAGCGCGCCTGTGAGGTCATAGCTCCACGCGTGATAGGGACACACCAGACGGCGCCCGCACGCGCCGCGCGCTTCGGGCGCCAGCTTGGCGGCGCGATGGCGGCACACATTGTGGAAGCTGCGCAGCACGCCATCGCCGCCGCGCACAGTCACGACGCGTTCGCCCAAGAGATCAAGCGTCATGTAATCGCCGGCCCGCGGCGCCTCATTGGCGTGGCCGACAATGTGCCAGGCCGCGCGAAACACGCTCTCCCGCTCCAAGTCGAAGAATCGCGGATCGGTGTAGAGCCAGCCGGGCAAGCTTCGGTGCGTCGTCACGCACGCAATGTGCCCCAGCGCCCCGCTGCCGCCAAGCGCGCTCAGCCCGCGCGCGGCGCAGCGTCCGCCGAAGCCGGACCGACGCGCCCGCCGGGTTGCGGCGAATCCCGATCGGGCGGCGCCTCGCCCATCGCGATGAGGAAGCCGCGATGCAGCGTATCGGCGTCGCTTGCGCGCGCATCGCGCACCATGCGGCCATAGCGGTCCGGCCGATCTTCTTCCGCCGCTTGTTCGGGCCGCGGGCCGGCGCGCGGCCCGGCGAGCGCCGCCAGCGTGCGGAAAATGTCGAACCAGAACGGCGCGCCGAGGCCGAGCAAACCCGCCGCGCAAATCACGCCGAAGAACCAGGTAGCGCCGTCCCAGCTGAACATGCGACGCAGGAATTCCGGCGCCGGCGCGCTGACGCGGCTCACATCCGGCGTCGGCAACCAGCCGTGCTCCAGCTTCCAGGCGAGCTTGTCCCAGGCCAAAGGCAAAATCACGTGATCGGCGAACGGCGCGCAGCGCGCGTCCGGATGAGATTGTCCAGGCGTTGAGGCCGCCGCCGCAATGCTCGGCGCGCCGCAAAACGGAAACATCACGCCGCCAATCGGCAAGCCCGATTCCGACGCTTCGCGCCCGACGCCCTGAATCGCGCGCAAGCTCTCGCCGAGGGATTGCAAATCCTCGCGCACCGCCGCGCTCGCCGGCGCGCCGTCTTGCGCACTATCGACACGCGCTTCGAGATTGGCGATGGCGAGCCGCGCATCGACCGTGAGATTGTCGAGGCGTTGATCCTGCACTTGCGCCACCACGGCGGCGGCCTGTTCGGAATTGTTCAGGAAGCGCGTGAACAGCGTGAAGGCGTCGACATTGGCCGCGGCCGCGAACGCGACCGCGACCAGCACCGACACGACCTGCGCGCGCTTGCGAAAGTAGTCGAGCTGGGATTCGCCCAGCCGTTCGAATTGATAGGCCAGCGTGACCAGGCGGCTGCGCAGCGCAGCGCCGTCCAATTGCGCAAGCCGTCGGCCTTGCGGCGTCTGCGCCAGCTGCTCGACGAATTGCAGGGTCGACATGCGCTCGAACCGCGGGCTCGTCAGATAGCCGAGGATGGGCCAGGTGCGCACGTACCAGGGCCGCACGCTCGCGCTCGGCGCGGTCGTCATCGATCGCGCAAACGACACCGCCGCATTCGACGCACGCGGCGCTTGCTCGGCGCGCTGGTCTTCCGGCATCAGGCGCTGCAGCATGTCGTCATGAATCGCGCGCAGCATTTCGTGCAGGCCCGCGAGCCGCAGCGCCATCACCTTGTGCACGAGTTGCACGAACACCGTCACCACGGTCGAAAGCACAGCCATCGTGCCCGCGAAGGCGGCCAGGCCCGTCACAACATTCATGGCATCCCCACCGCCTGATGTTTGACTGAAACGCTATCATCGGCGACGATCCACAGGCAAACCAAACGTTGTGGCGGGGGGCCATGACCGCACGCTCCTATCGTGTTCGCGGCGCTACACTTCGTCTCGGCGCGCTGCCGGACTGGGCCTCGCCGACGCTTGCGGATTTGTCCCAGGGGCAAATCGTGGCGCGGCTGGACGAACGCATCTGGAACGAACGCTTCTTCTGGGTGTTCGCCGATATCGCCGGCGATGGCGCCTTCGAAGGCTATGCCGACGCCGAGGCGCTGGAATCGCTTGCGCTGCCGGCGCAGCCCGCGCCTGCGCTCGACGGCGCGCTCGCGGCTCCCTATCCGGGGGGCGTGTTGCGCATCGGCGAGCGCGACGCGCCGAAGATCAACGCCGCGCAGGCCCGGCTCGCCGATCTGCTCGATGATCTCATCCTGACGCCCAGTGTTTACGACGCCAACATGGCCGCCGCCGTCGCGGAGTTTCAGGCCGCCGCGCTGGACGCCGCCAATAGGCCGCTGCGCGTCGACGGCGCCATCGGCGCGGAGACCTGGCGCGCGCTGTTCAATTCGTCCGCGCCCTCGCTCAAGGCGCCGACATCGGCCATGCGTGTGAAACGGCGCGCCAATACCGGCCTTTTCCCACTCGCCCATGACGAACTCAACGCCTGTTTCGGCGCCTTCACCTTCGAGGAAGGCCCGCGCGATGGCGAGATCACGCTCGATCCCGCATGGGCGCGCGCCAATATCGTCAGCATCGAAATGCCGGGGCTGACGCGGCCGGGCCGCAAGCTCGATCTGCACCGCAAAGCCGTCGGCCCGTTGCGCCGCGCGATGGCGCGCATCGCGAAAGCCAACCTCACGCATCTGGTGCGCGTGTGTAACGGAACCTGGGTTCCGCGCCACAAATCATGGAATCCGCATAACGGCATCTCGCCGCATTCGTGGGGCGTCGCGCTCGACATCAACGAGCGCTGGAATCCGGTGAACGGCCCGCCGGCCGCGCCTGGAACCGAAGGTTCGGTGCACGAACTGGTTCCCCATTTCGAGGCCGAAGGCTTCGCCTGGGGCGGCCATTTCACCGATCCCGTCGATGGAATGCATTTCGAGCTTGCGCGCGCCGACTTTCAGGATCGCGCCGTGATCGGTTAGGCGCCGCTGGGGTTGGCCGCGATCGCGGCGATGATCGACCCCATCAGCACGCCTTCGTTGACGACCAGCGCCGCCGCGTCCTCGGCATGGCTCGGCGCGACAGCCGGCGCCTCTTCGCGGCGCCGGCGGCTCGCGGGCGCGCCTGCATCCTGATCCGCGCGCCGCCCGCCGATGAATATCCGCGGCGGCCGCGCCGCGCTTCTCGGCGTCGGGGGGGCGGCTTCCCGCACCGCCGGCGCGGACGCCGTCACCGCGCCCTTGTGATGGATGGCGGCGAGCGAAAGATCGCACCAATCGAGCACGGGGCCGCCTGAAGATCCGCCCGCCGTCGCCGCCGTGTAGCGCAACAAGCCCCGCGGGCCCTGCGCATCGACGATCTCGACGACTTCCAGATTTTCAAGCGACAGCGCCAATTCGCCGCCCAGCGGATGGCCGATCACGGTAACGGCGCTCGGCGCAACATCCCATGTCGGCGAGACCGGGATCGGGCGCACCCCGATCGGCGCCGAGGCCAGACGCAACACGCACACATCCAAGGCCGACGCCGGCGACAGCCACAGGATTTCTTCGAACGCGATCGGCTCGTCACTGTCGCTGCGCGTGAAATGCGCCGCTGCGTTCTGATATTTGAGGGAGAGGATTTCGCTGTCGCCGCCCACCAGGCCGCCGACGCGGTTGACCACGTGATAATTGGTCACGAACACGGGCGCATCGCCCCAAGGTTCGAAGAGATCGCCGCCGCGCACCAGAAAGCCGGAGCCGAAGCCGCGCCGCGTCTGCCGATCGACAACCTGTGCGACGGCCTTGCCGCGCGCGCTCAACAGCTCGACCCAAACGAAGGTTTGTGTTTGCGCGCCCGGCGCGCGGGTTTCGTTGAGGCGCAGGCTGAGCTGATCCTGCAGCGGATTGGCGCGCGGCGCCTGAGGCACGGGCGCGGGCGCGGCCCCGACCGCGCGGCTCGCGGCCGCTTCCAACGCCTCCAGCACCGCACGCGCGGGATCGCCCACCGGCTTGCGCTCCAGCCGCCAGACATCGCGCAATTCTTTGATGGTGCAATCGACCTCGTAGGCGCCCCAGCGCGTGCCCAGAATCGGGGCCAGATGATCGCCCAGGCGCCGCTGCGCCTCGTCCCAGCGGCCCAGCGCGACGCAGGCTTCCGCCGCAGACAGGCACAGATAGGGATCGCTTTGCCGCGCGGGATCGTCGGCCAGGGCGACGAGTTCATCGGCCAACGCGTTGCGGTCGAACCGCGCCGTCGGCGGCAGGCCGACATTGTCCTCCTCCGCGCGCGTAACCAGCGCCAACAGGTCGACGCCGTGCGCCAGCGATTTCGGCGAAGGTTGCGCGTAGGCCTCCGCATAGGCCTCCACCGCGCGCTGCAGCCATTGCGGTTCGAACTCGCCGCGCGCGGCGCACGCGACGTAGCGCGCGCGATAGGCGTCGCCGCGCAAGCCGACGACCTCGCGATTGACGTCATCGGTCGCTTCGGGGTCGTCACCCATGATCTGGCGAAAAGCGCGCGACAGGCGGTCGGCTTCCAGATAATCGCCTGTCTCCACCAGCGCGCGCACGCGCATCAAGAGGCCGCGCGCACCCAGCACGCGCCGGAAGCTCTCCGCGCGATGCGCCTGCAGATCATCAACCGAAGGCGCAGCGCCCGCCCGGCCCATGAATTGAGTCTCATCATCTTGCAGCAGCACGTCGCTGAGCGCGCGGACGGCGCTGAACCGGCGGCCTTCGTAGAGCGCACCCAGACAGCGCGCAGCGGACGGCGTGCGCTCATCCCAGGGCAGGCTGGCGATCGCCTCCAGCAGCGCCAGCGCCGAATTCATCGACGCGGCGCGATCGCCGGGCGCGGCCGCGAGCATGCTGGCGACGAGCGTTTCCGGCGACGCTGTTTCTTCCGCTGTGGTCAATGCGGGCGCCACGCGCAGGTGAGCGCTTCAGCGGAAACCTGGCCGCGCTTGATGAACTGCACCTCCGAAACCGCCACGGTCGTCGAGCCTTCGACCGGCGCCAGCAGCACGCGCGCATGGAAATTCCGCGTCGGCCCATAGAGCGTCCAGCGATTGAGCGCCTGGATGACGAGGCGCAGAATCCAGGTGACGATGTTGAGGCCCTGATAGCTGCCATCGGCCTGCCGCGTGCAGAAGATCACCTTGCCGCCGTTCGAATTGATCCGGTTCAGCCAGACGGCGATGCGTTGCGTCTCCGGCGTGACTTCGCGAAACGCTTCGATCTGCTGGCGTGAAATCGACACACCGTCCGCTCCCGGAAACGTCACGGAGATGACATTGTGGTTCGACCGCATGGCGCGCGACAGGCGCACATCGAAATCATTGGTCTCGGCGTAGGGAAAGCGGCTCATCGGCTCGCGTACGAAAGCGATGCGGCCCAGATCGATCGCCGCGCAGATCGCGATCATCTCATCGGTTTGCAGCTCCGAGGGGCGGGCGCAGCCGCGCGGCCGCGCAGCCACCAGGCCTTGATCGACGAGATTGGCGTAGGACGTCGGCGGCGGCGCAGCCGCCGTTGTTTGCGCATCGCTGCGCGGCGTCAGCGCCATGCAGGCCGCAAACGCAGCCGCGATCAGAACATGCCATTTCACGGAAAGCCTCCCCACCCTCGCCGCGCGAGCTAACACCGTCGTGTTTCGCCTCGCAAGACGGTTGCACCGCGCGCGGAAGCGTAACTAAGGTTTCAGTGGGCGCGCGTCAGGCCGGGCCTGCTCAGAACACCGCGCGCGCCGCATAGAGCGCCGCGATCTCGGCTTCGCTATAGCCGGCTTCGGCCAAGAGCTCGCCGGTGTGTTCGCCGATGCGCGGCGCTGGGCGCGTGAAGCCGTGGGCGGCGCCGTCGCTTGCGCCATAGGCCGTCACGCCGAACACGCGCCCGAAATCGGCATGGTCATAGCGTTCGAAATAGCTGTTCTCGGCCAGGAACGCGTCTTGATAGGTGTCGTCGGCGCGGCGCGCGCGGGCGGCGGGCGCGCCGGCCTGCCGTAAGGCGCGCGCCGTCGGTTCGGCATCGCGCGCGGCGAACGCCGCGGCGAGGCATTCGCTCAGCGCGCCCTTGCGCGGCGCCGCCAGCGCGTGCGCGGGATCGGCTGGGAAATCTTCAAGCTTCAAGACCTGCGCCAAAGCCGCCGCCGCGGACGGCGTAACGCAATCGATCCCGATCCAGCCATCGCGGCAGGGATAAAACCGGCGCAGCGCCGTAACGCCCAGGCAATCGCGATCCCCATCATCCGGCGGCGGCGCGCCGTCGTAGCGCGTGAACGCGTGGGCCTGATAAAACACGCCTTGCCGCGCCAGCGCGGTGACGACCTCCTGCCCCGCGCCCGTGCGCAGCCGCGCGTAAAGCGCCGCGAGAATGGAGAACGCGCACACGGCCGCGCTGGCCACGTCATTGACCGCGATCTGATGATAGACCGGCGCCTGGCCCGCGCCGCCCTGGCGCTGCATCAGCCCGCTTTCGGCCTGCACCAGCGGATCGAAGCCGGGCCAGGGCGCGCGCTCGCCAATGCGGCCATAGGCGGTGATCGAGCAGGACACGATGCGCGGATTGCGCGCCCGCAGCGCGGGATAGTCGATGCCGAGCCGCGTACGCACGCCCAGCCGAAAATTATCGAGCACGACATCAGCCCGCTCGGCGAGACGATGGAACACGCCGCGGCCGTCCTCCGATTTGAGATCGACTGCGAGCGCGCGCTTGCCGCGATTGAACGCCGCGCTGACCAGGCCGGAGGAGCGGAACGGATCGCCCTCCGCGCCTTCGACCTTGATCACATCGGCGCCGAGGCTGGCCAGGATCGCGCCGGTCGAGGCGCCGGCGATCACCACGCCCATGTCCAGCACGCGCACGCCGTCCAGCAGCGCCGCGGCGCTATCTGTCGCCGCGCGCGCCGGCGATGCACTCCAATCGGGCGCCTCCGATCTCGTGAGCGCGGCGCGTACGGCGCCGGGGGTTTCGCTGAGATCGGCGCAGATGCCGGGCATCGCCACCAGGCCGCGCGCCTCATCGTGAATGCGCACCGCCATCTTGTTGGCCGCCACGGGCTCGCTCTCGAACCAGCTCTCGTTGTCGCGCACGGGCGCGCTGGGCACGCCGGCCGCACGCAGCGCATCGAGCCAATCGGCACGCGACCGCGTCTTGAACGCGGCGATGTAGAGCGGCTCGTCCGGCGTCATATCTTCGCCGCGCGGCGGCAAGCCCAGCACCTCGCGCGCATTCGAAATGAACGGCTCGAACAGAGAGCCCAGGAAAATCCAGACGCCGTCGGCGCATTCATAGACCCGGTAATTGGGCGCGCCGCCCGTCGGCCGCGCGGTCGCCATCGCAGAGGCGCCGACATCGCGGGTCGAGCCGTTCATTTGCGCGACGGCGTCGAGCCCCGACACACGCAGCCGGCGCCCGCGCCCATCGCGCGCCCGCGCGATCAGCGCCGCCGCGATCGTGGCCGCGCCCAACACGCCCTGCCCGTAGTGCAGAAGCGGCGCGATGAGATGCACAGGCTGGTCGGCGAAACTGCCCTGCCGGAACGCGACGGCCGAGATCGCGCTCAGCAGAAGATGCGAGGGCGGCAATTCGGATTCTTCGCCGGCATGGCCATAGGGCGGCAGCCAGGCATGGATCACCGCCGGATGGCGCGCGAGGACGGAGTCGGGCGCGAACGGCGATTGCGCCAGCGTGCGCGGACTGAGATCGAACACCGCCACGTCGGCGCGGGCCAGCAGGCGCTCGGCTTCGGCCGCGCCTGCCGCAGCGTCAAGATCGAGCGCATAGAGCCGCTTATTGCGCCCCCACATCGCGGCATCGGGCGGATCGCGCGGCGAAGGCGGCGTGAGCTTGACCACGTCCGCCCCGAAATCGGCCAGCAGCATGGCAGCGAGGGAGCCGGGCGCCTGGGTCGCGAAATCCAACACCCGCACGCCCGCAAACGCCGTCATACATGCTCCCGATCCGCTGTTTTGCCGGCATGGAAGCGCGTGGACGGTCCGCTGTCATCCCCTTTTACGCTCGCGGCCTAGCGGCGGCGGGCGCGCGACACTTCGAATTCGCCGCGCGCACCCATATCGGCGAGGCGGGCGCGCAGCCGGCGCAGGCCGTCATCCTGGTGCAGCAGCTTCTGCATCATCGTGCGCGAGCGCCGGCCCCGCAGACGCACATAGAGCAACGTATCCCGGATTTCGTAACCTTCGACGCTGATGAGGCGCGGCGCGGCGGCTTCGACAGCGCCGACGAGGCTTTCGGCCCAGCCCGATTTATCGTCCGCGCGCCAATACAGCGGATCGAGCGCCAATTGCAGCGTGAGCTGGCATTCCGCCTCGGCCATCTATCCCTCAATCAAGCCGTTCGCGCCCCTTGCCAGCGCTGAAAAGTGTACGCGATGTTAACGCGCACGTCCGTTATATCTATGTCATGCGCCGCGCACTTGTGCTCCATCCCGCGTTCCAATGTGCGCCCGTCAGCGCGCTCGACGCAGACATCGCGCGGCCCACGCCGTCGACTCTTCTGCTCCGCTTTACACTCGATGGTTCGCTCCCCGCGCTCGCCTTGCCGCAACCGGCCGCGCCGGCGCGCGCGGACGAACTCTGGAAGCACACCTGCTTCGAAGCCTTCCTCAAACCGTTCGGCGATGACCGCTATTTCGAATTCAACCTCGCGCCCTCGCGCCAATGGGCCGCCTATGCGTTCACAGACTATCGCGCCGGCATGCGCAACGCCGGTGAACTCGGCGCGCCCGACATTGCGATCACGCGCAGCGGCGATGATCGCTTCGAGCTGCGCGCCGCCTTCGATTTGAGCAAAGCCGGCGTCGAGGACGGCGCGTGGCGTGTGGGCCTCTCCGCCGTCATCGAAGAGCGCGGCGGCGCCATCTCCTATTGGGCGGCGCAACACGCACCCGGCCGGCCCGATTTTCATCACGCCGATAGCTTCTCACTCGTGCTATCTCTATGAGACCGACGCCATAAGGGAGCGTCTGAATTGCAGAAATTCTTACTAGTAGCTGCCTTGCTTTTGACTCCGCCAGCTTTTGCACAAAGCAACTCGACGGCTTGTGCAGCATCGGAACAGTTTGAAGTGGACGCTCACGTGCAGCAAATCGCCGAAGCATATGCATTGGACGCGGTCGACCTTGCCCGAGATAACTTTGGCAATACACTTGATTGGAGTGATGCAAGCGTCTCGTCCGTCGAAGACATGTTGGCGGAACTCTACACGCAGCGCGGTGTCGCGCGTCCTTCAGAAGACCAAGTTTGGACTGTTGCGAAGGCGTTCGGAAGCTATATCGGCGAGGTCTTCCGCAGAAATCACGGCGCTACGTGGGGAATGACGTCGGTCAACGGCGAAGCACTCCCCGGAATCCAAGGGTCAAACTCATGTGCGCTTTTCTGGCCCTGGAGCAAAGTCTTTGGTCGCCTGAGCAATGGGTCCGAGGACAACGTTTGGACCTACTATCAAGTGCTCATGGTCGGTGAACACCAATGAAATTCGGCCTCGACCGCCTGCTCGAAGAGCCCAGCCTGCGCGCGCCTTTGCGGGGCAAGCGCGTGGCGCTGCTGGCGCACCCCGCTTCCGTCACGCGCGATCTCACGCATGCGCTCGATGCGCTGGCGGCGACGGGCGATCTCAATCTCACCGCCGCCTTTGGCCCGCAGCACGGCCTGCGCGGCGATAAGCAGGACAACATGGTCGAAAGCCCGGATTTCAACGATCCGGTTCTGGGCGTGCCGGTGTTCAGCCTTTACGGCCAGGTGCGCAAGCCGACGGATGCGTCGATGGAGACGTTCGACGTGATGCTCGTCGATCTCCAGGACCTCGGCTGCCGCATCTACACCTTCATCACGACCTTGCGCTACGCGCTCGAAGCGGCGGCGCAGCATGGCAAAGCGGTGTGGGTGCTCGATCGGCCGAACCCGGTCGGGCGGCCGATCGAAGGGCTGACTTTGCGCGCCGGCTGGGAAAGCTTCGTGGGCGCCGGGCCGATGCCGATGCGCCATGGCCTGACGCTTGGCGAACTCGGCCATTGGTTCATCAAGCGCTTGAAGCTCGACGTCGATTATCGCGTGATCGCGATGGAAAGCTGGCGCCCGGACGATGCGCCCGGCTTCGGCTGGCCGCTCGGCGAGCGCACCTGGGTCAATCCGAGCCCCAACGCGCCCAACCTCTTCATGGCGCGCGCCTATGCCGGCACGGTGATGCTGGAAGGCGCCACGCTCTCGGAAGGCCGCGGCACGACGCGCCCGCTCGAACTCTTCGGCGCGCCCGATATCGATGCACGCCGCGTGATCGCGGAGATGCACGCGCTCGCGCCGCACTGGCTCCAAGGCTGCCGCCTGCGCGATTGCTGGTTCGAGCCGACGTTTCACAAACATGTCGGCAAGCTGTGCAGCGGCGTGCAGATCCATACCGAAGATCCCGCGCATTACGATCACGCCGCGTTCAAGCCCTGGCGGGTGCAGGCGCTCGCCTTCAAGGCGATCCGCCGGCTCGCTCCGGGCTACGACCTCTGGCGCGATTTTCCCTACGAGTACGAAATCGGGAAGCTGCCGATCAACGTCATCAATGGCGGGCCGGCGCTCAAGGATTGGGTGGACGATTCGGACGCCGCGCCGGGCGATCTCGACGCGCTGGCCGCGCCCGATGAGGGCGCCTGGGCCGAGGAACGGCGGCCTTTCCTGCTCTATTGAGGGGCTGCAGCCATCACCAAATCGCGTGTTGCCCCTGGGCGGTTTCCTTGGTACGCAGCCCCATCACTCGTTCTTGGGTCGGCGCGCCACCAAGCCTGCTGCGTTCGCTGAACGCCCCGCTGCCGGGCCTGCCCTTCACCAACATTTCGATGCGATCACGCAGCGCATTTCTGCTGCGTGCACCTATAGTAAGGCACGACTTATGACGACTGGGACCGTGAAGTGGTTCAACAGCCAAAAGGGCTTTGGTTTCATTCAGCCGGATGACGGCGGCGCGGACGTGTTCGTCCACATCTCGGCCGTGGAGCGCGCCGGCCTGCGCACGCTGAACGAAGGCCAGAAGATCAGCTTCGAGCTGGAAAAGGACAAGCGCAGCGGCAAGATGTCTGCGGGATCGCTCGCCGCCGTCTAAGCACGCGCCATCGCGAATTGGAGCGGGGCCGCACTTGCCGTGCGGCCCCGTTTTCATGTCTGCGCCACGCTCAGGCCGGCTTGCGCGAGCGGTGATAGGGCCGATCGCCGAGGATGGTGGCGCGGATCATCACACGCCGGTTCGGCAGATAATCGTTCACGGCGTAATGCTGGGTGATGCGATTGTCCCAGAACGCGACCGCATTGTCCTTCCAGCGCCAGCGCACTTGGAATTCCGGCTTCTGAATGTGCTCGAACAGCATGGAGAGGATCGCGTCGCTCTCCTTGCGCTTGATGCCCGCGATCCGCTCGGTGAAAGCGAAATTGACGAACAGGCCATCCTCGCCGGTTTCAGGATGGGTGCGGATGACGGGATGGCGCACGGGCGGGTGCGCTTCGACCGCGGCGGCATGCTTCTCGGCGCCCGCCTGCTTGGCCACCACGCCGCGCTGGGGAAAGCCGCGCGCGAAATCATGCACGGCGTCGAGCTGAGACAGGAAATCCCGGAACGGCGTCGACAGCGTTTCGTACGCCGCCTTCATGCTCGACCAGCAGGTATCGCCGCCATCGGCCGGCAGCAGGCGCGCATAGAGAATGGCGCCGAGCGGCGGCGTTTCGATGAACGTGACATCGGTGTGCCACGCATCATTGTCGGTCGGGTTTTCCTTGTGGTTGTCGAGCGTGAACAGCTCCGGCGCCTCGGGCACGCCGGGATAGAGCGGATGGGTGTGGAGCGCGCCGAACCGCGCCGCGAAATCGCGGTGCTGCGTGGGCGTCATGTGCTGATCTTCGAAGAAGATCACGTGATGCTTCAGCAGCGCCTCGCGAACGTCGTGAATCTGCTCTTCATCGAGCTTTTTGGACAGATCGACGCCTTCAATGACGGCCCCGATCGTGGGCGTGAGGCGGCGGATGAGGGGACGTGGCACGGGCGGCCGCTCCTATGGAACCTGGCGCCCACTATGCCGGCGCGCCCGCCGGCGCTCAATGGCCGGCACGCGCCGCGCATTTTTCTTTTCCTGTCTGTCGGATAGAGCGGAGCTAAACCGTCTTCGGGAAAGAGGCCCCCATGCTTTACGCCTTCCTCTGTTACAACAATGAGCGCGTCGTCACCGCCTGGTCGAAAGAGGAGGATGACGCCGTCATGGCGCGCCTGGACGTCGTCCATCAAAAGCTCAAAGCGTCCGGCCAATACCGCGGCTCGCTCCGGCTCATGCCGACCACGGCGGCCACCACGCTCATCAAGGAAAAGGACCTCGTGCTCGACGGGCCCTACGCGGAAACCAAAGAAGCCCTGCTCGGCTTCTATGTGATCGATTGCGCCTCACTCGAGGACGCAATCGAGATCGCGCGCGATCTGGGCAAGGCCAATCCGGGCGGCGCCTACGAAATCCGGCCCGTGCGCTATTCCGACGACGCGCTGGCGCCCGCGTGAGCGAAACCGCGTGGATCGCCGCGGCGCTGACGGCCGCGCGCCCACAAGCTGTCAGCGCGCTCCTGCGCCATTTCCGCAATCTCGATATCGCCGAAGAGGCCTATCAGGAGGCGTGCCTGCGCGCGCTTAAGCATTGGCCGAACAACGGCCCGCCGCGCGATCCGGCGGCTTGGCTCATCTTCGTGGGCCGCAATGCCGGCATCGATGCCGTGCGCAAGAAAAGCCGCGAAACCGATCTGCCGGAAGAAGACCAGCTCTCCGATCTCGGCGACGCCGAGGGCGCGCTCGCCGAGACGCTGGACGCGCGCGATTATCGCGACGACGTGCTGCGTCTGATGTTCGTGTGCTGCCCGCCCGATCTGCCGGCGACGCAGCAGATCGCGCTCGCTCTGCGTATCGTTTCGGGCTTGAGCGTCGGCCAGATCGCGCGCGCATTCCTGGTGTCGGAAACCGCGATGGAGCAGCGCATCACGCGCGCCAAGCGCAAGATCGCTGCAGCCGGCGCCGTGTTCGAAGCGCCAGCGGCGCCCGAACGCACCGCCCGCCTCGCCGCCGTCGCGGCCATGCTCTATCTGCTGTTCAATGAAGGCTATTCCGCTGCTTCGCGCGACGCCGAGGCGCGCGCGCCACTGTGCGCGGAAGCCATGCGGCTGACGCGGCTCCTGCTGCAGCTCTTCCCGGCCGAGCCCGAGATCATGGGCCTGCTCGCGCTGATGCTGTTGCAGCATGCGCGCAGCGCCGCCCGGTTCGACGCCGCGGGCGATATCGTGCTGCTCGACGCGCAGGACCGTGCGCGATGGGATCAGAGCGAGATCAGCGAGGGCCTCGCCCTGCTCGACAAAGCCATGCGCCACCGGCTGCGCGGCCCTTACCAAATCCAGGCCGCGATCGCCGCGCTGCACGATCGCGCGCATACAGCCGCGGAGACCGATTGGGTGCAGATCGATTTGCTCTACGCCGCGCTCGAAGAGCTGCAGCCGTCGCCGGTCGTCACGCTCAACCGCGCCGTCGCGGTGTCGAAAGCGCGCGGCGCGGCGGCGGCGCTTGAGATGATCGCGCCGCTGGAGGCGCGGCTTTCGAGCTATTTCTATTTCCACGGTCTGCGCGGCGCGCTTTTGCAACAGCTTGGCCGCAATTCTGAAGCGCGTGAAGCGCTGGGCCGCGCCATCGCGCTCGCGCAATCGCCGGCGGAAGCCGCACACATTCGCGCGCAGCTCGATCAGCTCGCGGCGGATTCCGGCTGATATTTTTCGCCGCGCCGTCGGCGCCAAATCCGCCGCGGCGTCTTTTAGAAGACAGCGGCGCGCCGCCCTCGTCGAACGCCGTTGATCGAAGGAGCCCGACAGATGCGCTTTCTCACTCTCTATACGCCCGCGCAGCCGCCGAGCGGCCCGCCCTCGGCCGAGCATATGCAGCAAATGGGCGCCCTCATGGAGCGCATGATGAAGACCGGCGCCTTGGTGATGACGGGCGGCGTGCTTTCCAGCGCCACGGGCGCCAAAGTGAAGCTGGCGCGCGGCGCCTATGACATCGCTCTTGGTCCCTTCTCCACCGGCTCCGTGCTGATGGGCGCAGCCGGCTGGGCGATTCTCGATGCGCCCTCGCGTGAGGCCGTCATCGAGATGGTCAAAGAATTTCTGGCCGTGGCCGGTGACGGGACCTCCGAGCTGATCCAGCTGATGGAAGGCCCCCCGCCTTCGTGAGGCGCGCTGCGCGCCCATCCAACAGCATCGTAACTGACGTTGTATCCCCAGATCACGCCAAAAACGGGAAATCGCCAAGATTTCGGCGCCGTTGGACACACAAGTGGCGGCCGCGGCGGCGATCGGGCCGCCGCGCGCAGCGCCAAGGGCCAAGTCACAGATGAAACGCAAGAAGCGCGTCGGGCTGCGCGCCGCCGCTCGCCACGCCCGCCTCGCGCCGTTGCGCCGCGCGGTCATGAAGGCCGGCCGCATTGGCCTGCAGGCTCTGGCGGCAGGCGCCGCTTTCGCCGCCGCGATGACGGTGGATTTCGATCCGCGCCTGCCGTTCTCGAACACCGCGCCCGCCAGCGCGCATGTGCGCCTCACCTCGCTCAATTGGACGCTCGATCTCGACGGCGACGGCAAAGCCGATGTCGCCAACCCGACGCATGGGATCATTCGCGGTCGCGACGCCTACGGCTCGGGCGCATTCGACGCCTCGCGCGATGGCGGACGGCGCCATCATCATGGCTCGGACTATGTCGCCGCACCCGGCGATGTCGTGCGCGCGCCGATTTCCGGCGAGGTGGTGAAGCTCGGCACGGTCTATGGCCCGCACTCGGGCTATCGCTTCGTCGAATTGCGCAATCCGGATACGCGCCTGATCGCGCGCGTGCTCTACATGGATTCGCGGGTGCGGATCGGCGATGCGGTCCAGGCCGGCGATCTCATTGGCTTCGCTGAAGACCTCACCAAGCGCTATCGCGGCATCACCAATCACGTGCATGTCGAACTGTCTTCGCCGCAGGCGCCGCATATCGATCCCGCGCTCGTCATCCCCTCGCCCGGCGCCGTGATCGCAGCCGCGCGCAACGACGACGGCGCTTGATCAGCGCTTCAGATCGCGCAGGATTTCGCGCGCCGCATTGTGTCCCGGCGCGCCGGTGACGCCGCCGCCGGGATGGGTTCCCGCGCCGCACAGATAAAGTCCGCCGATCGGCGCACGATAATCGCCATGGCCCAGCACCGGCCGCGCCGAGAACATCTGATCGAGGCTGAGCGCGCCGTGGAATATGTCGCCGCCGACCAGGCCGAACTTGCGTTCAAGATCGAGCGGCGAATGCACTTGGCGCGCGATCACGGACTTGGCGAAGCCCGGCGCGAAGCCATCGACGGTCGCGATCATCAGGTCGGCGACTTCCTCGCGATGATCGTCCCAGCTGGCGCCGTTCGGCAGAACCGGCGCCACGTGCTGGCAGAAGAGGCTTGCGACATGCTGGCCGGGCGGGGCGAGTGAATCGTCCAGCGTCGAGGGGATGAGCATCTCCACGATGGGCGCTTTCGACCAGCCGCCGGCGCGCGCATCCATGTAAGCGCGCTCCATGTAGACGAGGCTCGGCGCCATGATGATCCCGGCCGTGAGATGATCGCCCGCCTGCGGCTTTGCGGTGAAGCGCGGCAGCTCGGAGAGCGCAACATTCATGCGGAACGTGCCCGAACCGCTGCGATAGCGCGTCAGGCGTTCGCGAAAGTCCGCGGCCAGGCTCTCCGGATCGATCAGCTTTTCGAAGGTGAGCTTCGGATGGAGGTTCGAGACCACGGCGCGCGCGCGAAACACATCGCCCGTCTCCGTCACGGCGCCCATTGCGCGGCCGTGCTCAACCAGAATCTCCGCGACGCCCGCATTGCGATGAATATCGACGCCGCGCTCATGGCAGCACGCCGCCATGGCCTGCGTGATCGCGCCCATGCCGCCAATGGCGTGGCCCCACGCGCCCTTGTTGCCGTTCACCTCGCCGAACACGTGATGCAGCAGCACATAGGCCGAGCCCGCCGCATAGGGGCTCGCGTAATTGCCGACCACGCCATCGAAGCCCAGCACCGCTTTGATCGGATCGCTCTCGAACCACGAGTCCAGCCAATCGCCCGCGCTCTTGGTGAAGAAATCCAGCAGATCGCGCTTCTGCGTCAGATCGAGGCCCGTGAGCTTGCCGGCGATGCGCGCGCTGTGCAGCAATTGCGGCGCGGCGCGCAGCCAGCCGTCTTCGACCAGATTGGGCGGGGTTTCGAGCACCAGCGCGCGCACGACATCGGCGATCGCATCGAGCCGCGCGGAATAGGCGAGAAAGCGCGCGGCGTCCTTCTGCGAGAATTTCGCGATTTCCTGCTCAGTGCGGCCGCCGCCAGTTTCAAGAAAGCGGCCATCCGGCAGCGGCAGGAAATTCGACACTTTGCGTTCGACGATGCGCAGGCCGTGGCGCGCCAAATCGAGATCGCGGATCACCGTCGGATTGAGCAGCGACACCGTGTAGGACGCCGCGGAATTGCGAAAGCCTGGATGAAATTCCTCGGTGACGGCCGCGCCGCCCACGACGCCCCGCCGCTCCAGCATCGTCACTTTGAGGCCGGCCGCCGCGAGATAGGCGGCGCACACGAGGCCATTGTGCCCCGCCCCGATGATCAGAACATCGCAATCGCGCCGCATCGCTCACTCCGTGCGGGAGCCTGCAACACGATGTGCAGGGCGCGTCAAATGGCTTCGCTTACTTGCCGTCGGCGCCGAGCGTCGATTCGAATTCGTGGAACATCTCGCTCGCCTCTTCAGGCTCGAGCAGCAGCGGCTTGCCGGCCGGGAAGCGGAAGCGCCAGAACGATTCGATGTGCATCACCATGCTCACCGCCTCGCCGACTGAGAGGAAAAGCGACGGCGCGCGCAAAAGGAAATCGCGGAACGCGCCGGGCTTGCCGCTGGCCAATTCGTTGAACGCCGTGGAATAGGCCTTCAGGCCTTCGCGCACACGCGTCGTGGCCACGCTCAGCTGATCGACGATGCGCTGGCGCGATTGCGCGAATTGCATGCGCTCATCGCCGGTCGCCATCGGAATTTTGGCGGCAAGAATCTGACGCGCGAGATCGGCGATGCGGGCCGCGGATTCGCCGATGATCCAGCTGTAATAGAGGAAGCCCTTCCACGCGAACACGCCTTCGCGATATTCGTCGCCAGACAATTGCAGCGTCTGGCGCAGCGGCTCGAGGCTCTTGGCGGTTTCATCCGTCATGAGCTTTTCGGCGAGGCGCGCGGACAGCCCCGGCGTGGGCGTGCCCGGCCCGAAGGCGAGATCGACCAGGCGGCCGATTTCGCGCTCCACGAATTGCTTCATGCGCGTCATGTCGGCTTCGGTGAGATCGAAATAACAGCGCGCCGGATTGTGGCCCGTGCGCTTCAGCCGTTCGCGCAGCAGGAACGGATCGAACGACGGCAATTCGTCGATGATCTGCAGAACCTCGATGTCATGCGTCAGATGCGCATCGTCGCCATAGCCGCCGACGCTCGCCTTCAGCACGCGCGACAGATCGCGCTGGCCGATAAAGAAGCTCGAGCCGCCGAGGCTCAGATCGGAGGTCGCAAACGGCAGCACAACCTTGGTCGCCGTCGCCCCGCCGCGCACGATCAGATCGCGCTCCGAGGCGCGCAGCGCATGCTTCAGGATCAAAGCGCGATTGAGCCGCGGATTGAGAAACAGCGGCCGCTCGGCATATTCCGGCGTGTCGCCGAAGCGTTGAAACGTTAGGGCGAGGTTAAGCACGCGCGACGTCGATCCGCTTTCGCGGATGAGCGATAGGTCGCGTTTGCCTTTTTGAGCCGCCATGCGCCGCGCCCGCCCTCCGTTGCGGACTAAAAGCGGGAATGGATACTTTTCGGTTACCTTGCCGCGAATTCGCGCCAGCACGGGCGCCCGAGCAAGGGCGCGGCTTCGTAAACGCCGCGCGCTACCGCACGCGCGAGACAATCCGCCGCCAGCGCGCCGATGCGCGCGATCGCCAGCGGACGCGGATCGGCCAAGGTAATGGCGCCGGTCGAGAGCGCGAACACGACGTCGCCGTCGCCGGGCGCGAACACCGGCCGGATGGCGCGCGCGAAGCCGGCGCTCGCCATCTGCGCCACGCGCTTGGCTTCGCCGCGGGTCAGCGCCGCATCGGTCGCGACGACCGCGATCGTGGTGTTTTCGCGCGCGGCCATATCGGCTTTGGACTCGCCCCAGGCGTCGAGATCGAACGCGCCGGGCTCCGGCTTCACGCCGCCGAATTCGCCGTCTTGTTCGTAGGGCCACGCCCAGAACGCCGCGCCATTCGGCGCCACCACAGAGCCGAACGCGTTCACGCAGGCGAGCGCCGCCACCGTCACGCCGTTCGCGGCGATCACGCTTGCGGCGCCCTGCCCGCCCTTGAGCGCGCCCGCCAGCGCGCCATAGCCCGCGCCGGCATTGCCGAGCGGCACGTCATGCGAGACGCGCGCGAATGCTTCCCGGCCCAAGCGGGCATAGGGCGGCGCCTCGCCCCAGGCTTTGTCTCCGCCATTGCCGAGATCGTAGAGAATGGCCGCCGGCACGATCGGCGCTGGCGGCGCGTTCGGGCGGCCCGCGAATTTGAAGCCGCGCCCCGCCGCGCCCAGCGCGCTCGCCACCGCATCCGCCGCCGCCAGCCCGTAAACCGAGCCGCCCGCCAGCACGACCGCATCGATGGTCTCGACGATGTTGTGCGGCTCGAGCGCGTCGGTCTCACGCGTGCCAGGCCCGCCGCCGAGCACGCTCGCGCCGCACACCACGGGCGCGTCGGGCACGATCACCGTCACGCCGGTCGCGACATCCGCATCCTCGGCGCAGCCGACTTTGAGGCCGGCCACGTCGGTGAGCGCATTTCTGGGTCCTGGCCGCGCCATGCTTGCATTCCTCCCTGGCCGTGTATGAAGTCACGCCATGACTGACAAGCCGCGTTCTTTCCGCCGCGAAATCATCGGCTTCGCGATCGCCATTCTGCTCGCCGCCTGCGCCACAGGACCAAGCGCGCGGCCGCGCAGCGAAGCCATGGTCGCCGCCGCCGATCCGCGCGCGGTCGAGGCCGGCCTGCAGATGATCCGCGAGGGCGGCACAGCGACGGATGCGGCGATCGCGGCGATGATGGTGCTGGGCCTGGTTGAGCCGCAATCGGCCGGCGTCGGCGGCGGCGGCTTCATGGTGGCCTATCTCGCCGACGGCCAGCGCATCGAAACCTTCGATGGCCGCGAGCGCGCGCCGATGGGCGCCACGCCCGACATGTTCCTGGGGCCGGATGGATCGCCGCTGCCGTTCCGCGACGCGGTGGCGAGCGGGCGCTCGATCGGCACGCCTTCGCTGATCGCCATGCTGAAGCTCGCGCATGACCGCAATGGCCGTCTGCCCTGGGCGCATCTCTTCGCGCCGGCGATCGAACTGGCGGAGCATGGCTTCGTTGTCTCCGAGCGCTTCCACAATTCGCTCGTGCGCGCTTCCGGGCGGCTGCGCGACGATCCGGACGCGCGCGCCTATTTCTTCACGGAGAACGGCGAGCCGCTGCCCGTCGGCTTTCTGCGCACCAATCCTGCGTATGCCGCCACGCTGCGCGCGATTGCGGCGCAAGGCCCCGATGCGCTGACGCATGGCGCTATCGCCGACACGATCATCGCCGCCGCGCATCGCGAGCCGCGCGCGGGCACGCTGGCGCTCTCCGATCTGCAAAGCTATCGCCCGCGCCGGCTTGAGCCCGTGTGCGGCGCGTTCTTCGCGTATCGGGTCTGCGGCATGGGTCCGCCGTCTTCGGGCGGGGAAGCCGTGCTGGCGATCCTGGGCCTTTATCAGCGCGCGCGGCCAACGCCCGGCGACGCCGCCAATCCCGACGATTGGGCCGCGTTCCTGTGGGCCAGCCGCCTCGCCTATGCCGATCGCGATTATTACCTGGCCGATGACACGGCCGTGCCGGTGCCGACGCAGGCGCTGATCGATCCGCGCTATCTCGATGCGCGCGCGCAGGCCATCGATCTCGCGCACGCGCCCGGCGCGGTGATCCGCGGCGATCCGTCCACGATCATCGGCGGCCCATCGCTGGCGGAACGCTGGGGCCGCGACCGCACCATGGATCGGCCCGGCACCACGCACATGTCGATCGTCGACAGCTATGGCAACGCACTCGCGATGACGGCCACGATCGAAGGCCCTTACGGTTCGCAACGCATGGCGTCCGGCTTTCTGCTCAACAATCAGCTGACGGATTTTTCGCTCGCGCCGACACTCGGCGGGCAGGCCGTCGCGAACGCCGTCGCGCCCGGCAAGCGCCCGCGCTCGTCCATGGCGCCGACCATCGTCACCGATCAGCAGGGCCATCTGGTCGCCGTCGTCGGCTCGCCCGGCGGGTCGGGCATCATCGCCTATGTCGCGCGCACGCTGATCGGCAATCTCGCGTGGGGCCAATCCATGCAGGCGGCGATCAGCACCGGCAATGTGGTGGCGAGCGGGCCCAATGCGCGCATCGAAACCAGCCGTCTGGCGCCGGGCCTCCAGGAAGCGCTCACGGCGCGCGGCTGGAATTTGGCGGCGATCCAGACCGAGGAAAGCGGCCTGCACGGCATCCGCGTCACGCCGCAAGGCCTCGACGGCGGCGCCGATCCGCGCCGCGAAGGCGTCGCGCGCGCGCTGCCCGCGCCATGATCTAGGCGCTCGGCAAGGTGATGCGGAAGCAAGAGCCCTCGGCGCCGGCGTGCGCCAGCTCGACATCGCCGCCCTGCGCGCGCGCCAGCTCGCGCGCGATCGCGAGGCCAAGACCGGCGCCATAAGAACCGGAGCTCGCGAACGGTTCGAACAGGCGCTCCTGCATGGTCTGCGGCACGCCCGGCCCGTTGTCGGTGATGTCGATCACGCAGGCGCCGCGGCGCAGGCGCGCGCGCAGCTTGATCTGCGGACTGGCGCAGGAGGCCATCGCCTGCCCTGCATTGCGCATGATGTTCACCAGAATCCGATGCACGTGATCGCTGTCGGCGATGGCGACCAGATTGGGATCGGCTTCGATCGCCGTTTCGACCGCGGGAAACGAAATCAGCGCATCCGCCGCCGCTTCTGCCAGCGCTTCGGAAAGCTTCACGGGCTTCAGCACCGGCGCTTCTTCATCGACGCGCCCGAAACGCGCTGTGCTTGAGGCGAGCCCCGCCGCGCGGCCGATGGCGCGTTCGAGCCGCGGCGCGATCTGGCGCACTTTGGGATCGTCCGAGGCCGCCAGGCGCTCGCTCACCATCTGCGCCGTCGCCAGCATATTGCGGAGATCGTGCGCGATGCGCGCCACCGCGCCGCCAAGCAGCGCCAAGCGCTCGCGCTGGCGCAGATTGGTGCGGATCTGTTCGGCCATTTCCGCGGCCGCGTGCTCGGCGCGCCCGATCTCATCGGCGCGCGAAGAGCGCTGAAACGGAATGGAGGCGTCTTCCGGATGATCGCGGAAGCGTTCGATCGAGGCCGTCAGCCGCCGCATCGGGCGCACGAACGCAAACATCAGCACGACATAGACGAGCGCGCCGACCAGCAGCGAAATCACCGTCGACGTGAACAGCGTCTGCAGCGCAAAGCGCACCGTCGCGCGCTTCAGCGGCGCTTCGTTGAGCACGATCTCCACGAACTCACCGCGTTCGAACCGCGGCGGCGCCAGAACGCGGATCACCCGCCCGCGCGGCGCGAACAAGGTCTCCACCGCCCAGGCGAATTCGAAGAGGCCGTTGGAATGCGTGTAATCATAGGTCGCCAGACGCAAGCCGCTCGAATTGGTGAAGGGCTCTTCGAGCAGCAGGATGCGCTCGCCTTCGCGCTTGAACGCGATGCGCTTGACCTCCGCGCTCTCCAGCAATTCGGCCTGCAGCGGGGCGGGGATTTCATGATCGGGCGCGGCCTCGAGCGCGAGCGTGGCCGTCTGCGCCAGATTGATCCGATCGAGCAGCCAATTCTTGTGATAGCTGGCGAGCGCCGGGCCCAGCACGACGAATTCCGCCAGCAGCACGACGCCGGCGGACAGCGCGAGCAAGCGCCCCGCCAGGCCGCTCATAAAGCGTCTGGCCCGGACGATGAGGCCGCCTGGGACGGGCAGGCTGTCAGGAACTGGCGCGGCCTCGGTCATGGGTCCCCATGAGGCCTATCTAGGGTTTGCGGCGGGATAACGCACGAGCCGTGAGGCCGGGCGCACCCCTCCGCAGCTAGATAGGCCCCAGGGCCGGCATCGGGACCGGCTCAGACGCTGAAATAGCCGGGCTGGCCGATATCGGCGATCAGGCCGGAATGGGTCGGCTTCCAGCCCAGCCATTGCTGCGTTAGCGCGCTCGAAGCCGGGCAATCGATCGCCGCGAACATGCCGAGCCAGCCGAAATAATCGCCGGCCTGATCCGGGCCAATCGATTGGGTCTTTAGATTGAGATGGCGCGCCAGCACCTCCGCGATGTCGCGATGCGCCACGCCTTCCTCGCCGACGGCGTGATAGCTGGCGCCGGCCACGCCCTTTTCGAGCGCCAGGCGATAGACGGGCGCGACATCCAGCCTGTGCGCCGCGGCCCAGCGATTGGCGCCATCGCCCACATAAGCCACCACGCCCTTCTCGCGCCCAATGTTCAGCGCATATTCGATCAGGCCGCACTTGCCTTCGCCGCCATGCACTTGCGGCAGCCGCACCGCCATCGCGCGCACGCCCTTATCCACGAACGCGAAGGCTGCATGTTCGGAGACGCGCGGCGAACCTTCATTGTGCGCTTTGTCTTCCTCGGTTCCGAGCCGGCCGGGCGCAAGCATGGCGACGCCCGATGTGACGACGAGCGGCTTGTTCGTGCCGGACAGCGTTTCACCCATGGCTTCGATCGCCCGCTTATCGATCTGGCCGTTCTCCGCGAACTTCGCGAAATCGTGGATGAACGCGAGATGGATGACGCCATCCGCTTCCGCGGCGCCGCGCTTGAGGCTGTCGATATCTTCGAGCGAGCCGCGATGGACCTCCGCGCCCGCCTTTTCGAGCACGGCCGCGTTTGCGTCCGAACGCGCGAGCCCCACCACAGAATGGCCCGCCCTCAGCAGCTCGGGCACAACCGCTCTGCCGATAAACCCGGCGGCGCCGGTCACGAAAACACGCATGAGAAAGCTCCTTTGCGTTGTAATTCTTGATGTCAGCGGGCGAGCGCGCCGCCGCCTTCGACGCAAATCACCTGTCCGGTCAGGAAGGTGTTGCGCATGCAGGTGAGATAAGCTTCCGCGGCTTCGGCCGGTTGGCCGGGACGCGGCACCAATTGGCCGCGCGCCATGGCGGCGAGGCCTTCGCGATAGCCCGAAGGAAAACGATCCCACATCTCCGTCTCGATCAGGCCGGGGCACACGCAATTGACGCGCACCGGCGCCAGGTCGACGGCGAGGCCAAGCGCCAAGCCTTCCAAGGCGCACGCGCTCGCCGTCACGGTCGGCATGCCCTTCATCGGCCGGCGCGCCAGCATGCCATTGGTGACGGTGTAGGAGCCGCCTGGCGGCAGGCGCGTCGCGCCATGCTTGGCCACCGCGACAGCGCCCCAAAAGCGCGTCGTCAATCTCTCCGCCGCCGCTGCAAGATCGAGATCGGCGATCGGCCCTGGAACGATGCCCTCCCAATCGCCGGCGGTGAAGGCAATGTGATCGAACGCGCTCTGCCGCGCGAAGAACGCCACGACATTTGCTTCGCTGCGCACGTCGATGACAGAAGCCGCCGCGCCGATGCGCGTCGCGGCCGCTGCGATCTTCGTCTCGTCGCGCGAGGCGATCGTAACCGCGGCGCCCTCCTCGGCCGCCCCCTTGGCGATGGCTAGGCCGATGCCCGAGCCGCCGCCAACGACGAGCACGCGCTGATTTTTCAGAGACGCCATCGGGCCGCCTTTCCATTTCAGAGGCGCGCTTCTTCGATCCTTCTGCTATGCTGGTAAAGACGGTATAATATACTGGTATAATAACTGACAGGATCGCGATGCCCGCCGTGAACGAAAACCAGCTGGGGAGCTTCCTGAAGGATCGCCGCGGCAAGCTCGATCCGGCCGCGTTCGGATTGCCGCTCTCGCGCCGGCGCACGCCCGGCCTGCGCCGCGAAGAGGTGGCGAACCGCGCCAATGTCAGCGCCACCTGGTACACGTGGCTCGAACAAGGCCGCGGCGGCGCGCCCTCCGCCGATGTGCTCGACCGGATTTCCCGCGCGCTGATGCTGACCGACGCAGAGCGTGAGCATCTGTTCCTGCTTGGCCTGGGGCGCCCGCCGGAGGTGCGATATCAGACGTCCGAGGGCGTCTCGCCGCGCCTGCAGCGCGTGCTGGATGCGCTGCCGCTCAGCCCCGCGCTGTTGCGCACCGCGACCTGGGACGTGGTCGCCTGGAACCACGCGGCCGGCGTTGTCCTGGGCGGCTATGCCGATCCGGCGGACCGCAACATTCTGCGCCGGATCTTCTTCGATCGCCGCGTGCGCACCTCGCAATATGATTGGGAGACGGTCGCACGCCACGTCGTGGCTGCGTTTCGCGCCGACGTCGCCCGCGCCGGCGCCTCCGCGCGGGCGGAGGCTTTGGTGGCGGAGCTCAGCGCGCGCAGCCCCGAATTCGCGGCGATGTGGCGCGACAATGACGTGATCGGCGGCGGCGGCGGCGTCAAAGAACTGCGCCATCCCGCGCTGGGGCATATCGTGCTGGAATATTCCTCGTTCGCCGTCGATGGACGGCCCGACCTCAGCCTGCTGATCTACAATCCCGCCACGCCGGAAGAGGCCGAACGGATTCGCGCGCTGATCGCGGCCGCGCCCCCGCCCTCACCCTAGAACGCGAGCGCCCGCCTTGACCTTGCGCCCGTCCCGGTGCTATCCGCCCCGCTCTTTTAGAACCCGATGAAGGACGAGGCCCCCCGTGGCGACGAAGCGGACATTCCAGCCGGGCAAGCTCGTGCGCAAGCGCCGGCACGGCTTCCGCGCGCGGATGGCGACGGCGGGCGGCCGCAAGGTCCTGGCCCGCCGCCGAGCCAAGGGCCGCGCCAAGCTGAGCGCCTGAGCGTCCTGCGCCGCCTGACCCGGCGGCCCCAATTTCTGTTCGTTCAAAAGGGCTTCAAGGCTGCGCGCGCCAGCGCGAGCGTGGAAGCGCGTCGGCGTGCGCCCGATGGCGTCATCGGCGTGGGCTTCACCGCCACGAAGCGCCTGGGCGGCGCCGTCATCCGAAACCGGGCCAAGCGGCGCCTCAGGGAGGCGGCGCGCGTGCTGTTGCCGTCGCTTGGAGAGCCCGGCGTGGACTACGTCTTTGTGGCCCGGCCTGGGGCGCTTTCGCGCGCCTGGCCCGCCTTGCTTGACGATTTGCGAAACGCGCTGATAAGGCTCCGCGCCGATTTGCGGGCCGAGGCCCCATCCCCTTCCACAGAGAGCGATTGAGGGCATGCAGAACAGCCCTGGCGGTCAGGGACCGGAAGAAACCCGGAACCTGATCCTGTTCGCGGTCCTGGCCATGGCCGTGTTCCTGGTTTTCAACCAGTTCTTCTTCGCCCCGCAGGAGCGGGCGCGTCAGCAGACGGCTGAGCGCGCGCAGGCCGCCCAGCAGGCGCAGGCCGAAGCCCCGGAAGCGCAGGCGCGGCCAGAGACGCGCGAAGACGCGCTGGCGCGCAGCGCCGCCGCACGCGTGCAGATCCACACCGACGCGCTCGACGGCTCGATCGCGCTGCAAGGCGGGCGCATCGACGATCTGAGCCTGCGGCGCTTCCGCCAGACGGTCGATCCCGAAAGCCCCGAGGTGACGCTGCTCGCGCCCAACGGCACGCCCAATTCGCAGGATGCGTTCTTCGGCTGGGAAGCGCGCGACGGCGCTTCCATGGCCGATTCGGATTCGCTGTGGACGCTGACATCGAACGGCGCGCTCACGCCGCAAACGCCCATCACCATGACGCTCCAGACCGAGAACGGGCTGACGATCACGCGCACCATCGCGCTCGACGATCAGTACATGTTCACGATCACGGACCGCGTCGTGAACAGCGGCGCACGCGCGCAGGACGTGCGGCCCTTCGGCGCCGTGCGCCGGCTCGATCTGCCGGCGGATTACAAAGTTTCGCCGATCGTGCAGCAGGGCATGACGGGCGTGTTCGGTCCCGATCCGCGCCTGCATGAAACGCGCTTCGAAAACGCCAAGAAATTCGCCGATGAAAAGGCCAATGGCCGGCGCGGCGAAGACGCGCGCATTCTCGAACTCTCCGGCCGCGGCGGCTGGCTGGGCCTCTCCGACCATTACTGGCTCACCGCGCTCGTGCCCGATCAGCGCGAAACGATTTCCGGCTATTACGATGCGCGCGCGGAGGGCCAGCATGTCGGCTATCGCGCGGCCTATCGCGGCGCGTGGCGCCAGATCGCACCGGGCGCCGAGATCACCTATTCGCAGCGCCTGTTCGCCGGCGCCAAGCTGGTGGATGTGCTGCGCGCCTACCAGCACGATACGCGTCCGAACCAGGCCATCCCCGATTTCGACAAGGCGGTCGATTGGGGCAATTTCTTCATCCTGACGCGGCCCTACTTCGATTGGCTGCTGCATCCGCTGGGCAAGCTCGTCGGCAGTTTCGGCATCGGCATTCTGCTGACGACTATCGTCGTTAAAGCGCTGCTCTTCCCCGTCGTCTTCCAATCCAATGTGGCGATGACGAAGCTGCGCAAGATTCAGCCGAAGATGAAGGAGATTCAGGATCGCTTCGCGGCGGACAAGCAGCGCCAGCAACAGGAGATGATCCGGCTCTATCAGACCGAGAAGATCAATCCGATCGCGGGCTGCGTGCCGATCCTGCTGCAAATCCCGGTGTTCTATGCGCTCTACAAGACGCTCACCGTCACGATCGAAATGCGCCATGCGCCGTTCATCGGCTGGATCCGCGATCTCTCGGCGCCGGACCCGCTGAACCTCTTCAACCTGTTCGGCCTCTTGCCCTACGATCCGACGACCGTGCCGCTGATCGGCCATTTCCTGCATCTCGGCCCGCTCGCGATCGGCTACGGCCTCACCATGTGGGCGCTGCAGGCGCTCAACCCGCCGCCGACCGATCCGACGCAGGCGGTCGTGTTCCGCTTCATGCCGATCCTCTTCACCTTCCTGTTCGCCGCCTTCCCGGCGGGCTTGGTGATCTATTGGACCTGGTCGAACCTGCTTTCGATCCTGCAGCAATATGTCATCATGCGCTCGCAGGGCGTCGATACCGAACTCGACAGGTTCATCGCGAAGCGGCTTGGGCGCGGAACCGCAAGCGCAGCCGAGTAGCGGCATGGACGCGGCGCCTGATCTTGAAGCGGGCCGCCTGCTGTTCGCCGGGCCGGTGACGTTCGAACGCGGCGTCGTCGCGCTCGACGCATTGCCCGACGGCGATTTGCCCGAGATCGCGTTCGCCGGCCGCTCCAATGTCGGCAAATCTTCACTCGTGAACGCACTGACCGGGCGCAAGACGCTGGCGCGCGCCTCCGCAGAGCCGGGCCGCACGCGCGAGCTCAATTTTTTCAATTTGGGCGACAAGCTGCGGCTCGTCGATCTGCCCGGCTATGGCTACGCCAAGGCGCCCAAGACCGAAATCGCGCGCTGGACGGCTTTGATGCGCGATTATCTGCGCGGGCGCGCGCCGCTGAAGCGCGTCATCCTGCTGGTCGATGCGCGCCACGGCGTGAAGGACAATGACCGCGCCGTGATGGACGCGCTCGACAAGGCCGCCGTGGTCTATCAGATCGTGCTCACCAAAGCCGACAAGCTGAAGCGCGACGAGGTCGATCCGATGGTCGCGGGCGCCGCCGCCCTGCTCGTCAAACGTCCGGCCGCGCACCCGGCGGTCATCGCCACCAGCGCCGAAACCAGCCTGGGCGTGCCCGAGCTGCGCGCCGAGATCGCGGCGCTGGCCTGAGCGCTACTCGGCGGCGACGTTCTCGTAATTCAGCACGAGCAAATCCGTCACCGGCAAGGCCGGCGAGGCGAAGGTCTCGCCCTCTCCGTCGGCGAACTCCACCAACGCCGTGCCCGACGGGCTGAGGTCCACGACCGTGCCGACCTGGCCGCGCACGAGCCCGTGCTCCGGCGCATCGCGCAACAGCGCCACCACGTCGAGCAATTTGGCCGTACGCTCAGCCATCGCCCTCAGCCTCCTTCTGCACAAACACCGAAACGAACCGCGGAAAATCCTCGCCGGCCCTGACCGTCCATAACGAGCGCATCATAGCAGATCGTCGTCCAACATGCATCGTGAACGCGAGGCGGTAGTGGTCGCCGTGGTGATCGCGTCGCACGAATTCTGCGTCTTCCGCGGCTGCGGCGTCTCGCAAGGCCTGGGCGAGCATCTGCGCGTCTCTTGGCCCGATCCCCAGCGCTGCCGCGAACACGCGGGCTTTGTGCCGCCCGGTGCGGTGCAGCGGGTCAAGGACGTAGTCCGTGAGCTTGCGCAGATCGATCTCCGCGCGCCCCGCATTGGGTAGCCTCGCCATCGCCGCCCCTCTAACGACAGGGCTCGGTCATGGGAACGCCCCCGGCTCCGCTGAGCGCGTTTTTAGGAATTCCGGCTTTCGCCCGCGGCCCTGAGCACCCACCTTGGCGCATCCATGGGAGGAAGCCGATGAGCTATGAATTGCATTACTGGCCGACGCCGAACGGCAAGAAGGTCACCATCCTGCTCGAAGAGCTGGGCGTTCCCTACACGGTCACGCCGATGAACATCGGCCGCGGCGATCAGTTCAAGCCGGACATTCTGAAATTCTCGCCGAACAACCGGATGCCCGCTTTTGTCGATCATGCGCCGAAAGGCGGCGGCGCGCCGATCCGCATTTTCGAGAGCGCGGCGATCATGATGTACATCGCGGAGAAAGAAGGCCGTTTCTTTCCGCAGGACGCGCGCGGGAAATACGATGTCGTGCAATGGCTGTTCTGGCAGATGTCCAATCAGGGCCCGAAAATGGGCGAACAGGGCCATTTCGCGCGCGCCTCGGCCAATCCCGAAAACGGCGATCTGGCCTACGCCAATAAGCGCTTCGCCGACGAGGTGCACCGGCTCTACGGCGTGATGAACCTCGGCCTCTACAACAAGGAATGGCTGGCTGCGGGCGAATACACCATCGCCGACATGATCTGCTATCCGTGGGCGGCGGGCTGGAAGCTGCGCAACATCGATCTCGACGAGTTTCCGAACGTGAAGCGCTGGATGGAGCGGCTCGAAGCCCGTCCCGGCCTGCAAAAGGGCCTCAATGTCGCCCACGGCGATACGGAAGACCCCGCCTCCCTCAGCGACGAAGAAAAGGCCCGCCGCGCCAAGCTGCTCACCAATCAGCGCGCCACGCCCGTGCCGAAGGAATGGGCCTAGCGCACCAAGCCCCTCTCCCCCGCAGAGTGGGGGAGAGGCTGGGAGAGGGCCCCCACCCCGTCCCGGATCACGTCCGGGACGACCCTCCCCCGCTTTGCGGGAGAGGGTGGGCGCGCCATATTGAGGGCCTGCGATTCCGAAGGCGCCCATGAGCAAACACGCCCCCATCGTCATCCTCGGCTCCGGTCCGGCCGGCTATACCGCCGCGATCTACGCGGCGCGCGCCATGCGCAAGCCGCTGCTGATCAGCGGGCTCCAGCCCGGCGGCCAGCTCACGATCACGACCGATGTAGAGAATTATCCGGGCTTCGCCGAAACCATCCAGGGCCCCTGGCTCATGGAGCAGATGCAGAAGCAGGCCGAACATCTCGGCGTAGAGACGGTGTCGGACACGATCGTGAGAGTCGATCTCTCCAAGCGCCCGTTCACGCTGATCGGCGATGGCGGCGCGGTCTACACGGCTGACACGCTGGTCATCGCCACCGGCGCCAGCGCCAAATGGCTGGGCCTGCCGAGCGAGCAGAAATTCCAGGGTTTCGGCGTCAGCGCCTGCGCGACGTGCGACGGATTTTTCTACCGCAACAAGGAAGTGTTCGTGGTCGGCGGCGGCAACACGGCTGTCGAAGAAGCGCTCTATCTCACCAATTTCGCCAGCAAGGTCACGCTGGTGCATCGCCGCGACGAATTGCGCGCCGACAAGATGAACCAGGAGCGCGTGCTGCATCATCCGAAGATCGCGACGATCTGGAATTCGGCAGTCGAAGAGGTGAAGGGCGGCGAAGAGCCGCTCGGCGTCACCGCGATCATGCTGCGCAATCTCAAGACCGGCGCGCTGAGCGAACACGCGACGGACGGCCTCTTCGTCGCCATCGGCCACGCGCCCGCGACCGAGCTCTTCAAGGGCCAGATCGACATGAAGGAGAACGGCTACATCAAGGTCGTTCCCGGCACGACGCAGACCAACATCCCGGGCGTGTTCGCCGCCGGCGACGTGGCTGACGAAACCTTCCGCCAGGCCGTCACCGCCGCCGGCCTCGGCTGCATGGCCGCGCTCGAAGCTGACCGCTTCCTCGCCGTGGAAGAACACAGCGCCAACGTCGCAGCGGCCTGAGGCCCAAAGGTCGCGCCAGGGCTGCGAGGCGCCTCGACCGGGCGCTGCAGCTATGCAATAATGCATTGCATTCTGGTAAGGCGCCCCGCGCCAGCAGGGCGGCCATGGACTGGGACAAGCTCAAGACGTTTCATTTCGCAGCCGAGACCGGCAGCCTGACGGCGGCTGCGGAAAAGCTCGGCGTCAGCCAATCCTCCGTCAGCCGCCAGATCGCCGCGCTCGAAGGCGAGATGGGCGTGCCGCTCTTTCAGCGCCACGCGCGCGGCCTGCTGCTGACCGGCCCCGGCATGGCGCTGCGCGAATTCACGCGCGAGATGAGCGCAGCCGCCGTGATCGCGGAATCCACGCTGAAGGACGCGCGCGAAAAGGTGATGGGCGATCTCAAGGTGACCGCGCCCGTCGCCTTCGGCTCGACTTGGCTTGCGCCGCGCGTGGTCGATTTCGCCAACGCCTATCCGGAAACGCGCCTGCAATTGCTGCTGGATGACCGCGAATTCGATCTCCTGAAGCTCGAAGCGGAATGCGCGATCCGGCTCTGGGCCGCGACGCACGCCGATCTCATCCAGCGCAAAATCCTGGAAGTGCAGGTCAGCCTCTATGCGTCGAAGGCCTATATCGCGAAATGCGGCGCGCCGAAGAACGTCGACGATCTCGATAAGCACCGCATCATCGCCTATTCCTCCAACACGGCGCCGACGCCGATGCGCGAACTCGATTGGGCCGTGCGCGCGGGCCGCGAAGACGCCCGCCCGCGCGCGCCGCTGCTCGAGGTCAACAATGTCTATGGCATGTTGCGCGCGGTCGAGAGCGGGTTCGGCATCGCCAGCATTCCCGATTACATGGCGCGCGGCGACGAGAGCCTGGTGAAGGTGCTGCCCGATCTCGAAGGGCCGAGCTTCGACGTCTATTTCATCTATCCGAGCGATCTCAAACGCTCGAAGCGGATCGCGGCGTTCCGCCAATTCCTGATCGAACAGGCGCAAGGCTGGGCCGGCTAAGTGAGCGAGGCGCCTTCCGAGCCGGCATGGCGTGTGTGGATCGGCTATTTCGGCGCCGTCGCGCCCACTGCGGCGAGCGTCGGCCTCACGCCGCTGATGACCACCGCGGCGATGGGCGCGCGCCACATCAATGAAGCGCAAATCGGCGTCGCGTTCAGTTTCGATCTGCTCGCCAACGCGCTGGCGACGATCTTTCTCTCCACGCGCATCGCGCATTTGAGCCCGCGCCTGCTGGGCGTCGGCGGCGCGCTGCTGATGCTGATCGGCAATGTCGGCGGCATGATCGGGACCTCCTATTGGCCGCTCATTCTGTTCTTCGCGATCCGCGGCGCCGGCATCGGCTGCATCGCCAACGCGCAGAGCGCACTGGCCGCGCGCGTGCACAGCCCGCAGCGCCTGCTCGGCGCCAGCATGGCGATCCAGATGGCGATGATCATCGCCGCGCCGGTGATCGCCGGGCGCCTGCTCGATCATTATGGCCAGTTCGGCGTGTTCGGCGTTTACGCAGCCGCTTCGCTGGTCGCGCTGCCGCTGCTGTTGTGCGCGCCCGGCGTGCGCAAGGACAGGCCGGCGACCGCGCCGCCGCAGGTGACGCTGGCGTCGTTCGTCGCGCTGGCGCGTTCGCCGTTCGTGATCGCCGGCATCCTGGCCTTCCTCGGACTCAATGCGATGTGGCCGTTCTTCGTGCAGATCGCGGCTCTGCGCGGCATTCCGGCTTCGCATGCGGGCGATCTCATCGCGTTCGTCACGATCGGCGCGGGCCTCGTGGGCATGACGGCGGCGGCCCTGCCCGATCGCGCGGTCACGCCGGTCACGCTGGGCGCCATCGTGTTGTGCGGCGCCGCCGCCGCCTGCCTGCCGCTGGCGCCGACGCAGATCCTGCTCATCGCCGCCTTGGCCGCGATGGCGGTGACGTTCGTGTTCATGCAGAATCTGTTTGTGGTGATCGGCGTGCGGCTTGACCGCACCGGCGGGCTCAACGCGGGCTCGGGCGGCGTCAACGCGTTGGTGAGCGCAGCGACGCCCGCGCTTGCCGGCGCGCTCATCCACACGACAGGCTCTTATCAATCACTCGCGCTGTTCTCGGTCATCGCCGTGATCGGCGGCTTCACGATGATGCGCGTCGCCGTGCGCGGGCTCGATGCCGCGCCCCTCTCGCCCGCTTAGCCGGCCGCGATCAGCCCTGCGCCGAGAGCCACCAGAGCCGCGCCCGCCCAGCGGCGCGGGCCGAGCCTTTCATGCAGCAGCGCCCACGCGATCAGCGCGCCGAACACGACGGAGGTTTCGCGCAGCGCCGTGACTTGGGCGACGGGCGCCAGTGTTTGCGCATAGAGCACGATCCCATAGCCGACGCCGCTGACGAGGCCCGCCGCCAGGCCGCGCCGCCAATTGGTCCGCGCATCGCGCACGAGCGCCGCCGGTCCGCGCCGCGCCAGCGCGAACACGAAGATCGGCGCGCCCGACACCAGGAGACTCCAGCCCAGATAATGCGCGGCATTGCCCGTGATGCGCGCGCCGAGCGCGTCGAACAGCGTGTAGGCGCCGATGGTCGTGGCGGTGAGCAGCGCCCAGAGCGTGGCTTTGAGCGGCGCGTTGGGACTGACGCCCACGATCAGCACGCCCCCGCACACCAAAGCGATGCCCGCCAGCGCCAGCGCGGACGGCGTTTCGCGCACGATCAAAAACGCCAGCAGCGCCGCCACCGCGGGCGCAAGGCCCCGCGACAGCGTGTAGACATGGCTGAGATCGCCGCTTTCATAGCCCTTGGTGAGCGCGCCCCAATAGAGCGCATGCACCGCCCCACTCGCCAGCATCGGCGCCCAGGCCGCTTGAGGCGGCAAGCCGAAATACGCGATCAGCGCAGCCGCCAGCGCCATCCAGCCAACAGCCACGAGCGCGGAATCCAACAGCCTGTCGCGCCCGCTCTTCAAGAGCGCATTCCACGACGCGTGGATGAGCGCCGACGTCAGCGCAGCGGCGATGGCGGCGAGCGGCACTAGGCCCGCTCCCTCAAGAGAGGGAGAAGGCGATCGAGCATAGCGAGGCGGGTGAGGGGAAAGCGCACGCGCATGGAGAGTGGAACGAGGAGCGCCGGCGCACAAAGAGCTTTCGTGCGCGCCGCCCCCTCACCCCATCCCTCTCCCCCTCTCGGAGGAGAGGGCGCGGCTCACGTCAAGCTGCCGCAGAACCGCTGAACGCGCGCGCAGGCGTCTTCGAGCAGTTCGGTCGAGGTCGCGTAGGAGATGCGGAAGCAGGGACTGGCGCCGAACGCCGCGCCATGCACCACGGCGACGCCCTCCGCTTCCAGCAGCTCGCGCGCGAAATCCTCATCGGTCGCGATCACCGCCCCGTTCGGCGCGCGATGGCCGATGGCGCCGGCGCAGGACGGATAGACATAGAACGCGCCCTCCGGCGTCGGGCAGCGCAGGCCCTGCGCCTGATTGAGCATCGACACCACGAGATCGCGCCGCGCTTCGAACAGCTTCGCGTTCGGGCGGATGAAATCCTGCGGCCCGTTGAGCGCCTCCACGCTCGCCCATTGCGAAATGGACGACGGGTTCGACGTCGACTGGCTCATGATGTTGGCCATGCCCTTGATGAGGCTTTCCGGCCCCGCGGCATAGCCGATGCGCCAGCCCGTCATCGAATAGGCTTTCGAGACGCCGTTCATCGTCAGCGTGCGGTCGTAAAGCTTGGGCTCGATCTGCGCGATCGTGGTGAACTGGAAATCGCCGTAGACGAGATGCTCGTACATGTCGTCCGTCAGGATCCAGACATGCGGATAGATCATCAGCACGCCCGCGATCGCTTCGAGCTCCGCGCGCGTATAGGCCGCGCCCGACGGGTTCGACGGCGAATTGAGGATGATCCATTTGGTCTTCGGCGTGATGGCGCGCGCCAAAGCTTCGGGCCTGATCTTGAAGCCGTCTTCGATGCGGGTTTCGAGGAACACGGGCGTCCCGCCCGCGAGCAGCGCCATATCGGGATAGCTCACCCAATAAGGCGTCGGGATGATGACCTCATCGCCCGGATCGACGGTCGCCATGAAGGCGTTGAAGATCACCGCCTTGCCGCCAGGCGAGACGTTCACTTGGGTGCGCTTGTAGTCGAGCCCGTTCTCCCGTTTGAACTTGGCGCAGATCGCGTCCTTCAGCTCCGGGATGCCGTCGACATCGGTGTATTTGGTCTTGCCTTCGCGGATGGCGCGGATGGCGGCTTCCTTGATGTTCTCGGGCGTATCGAAATCGGGTTCGCCGGCGCCGAGCGAGATCACGTCTCGGCCCGCGGCCTTCAAGGCGCGCGCTTTGGCCGTCACCGCCATTGTCGGCGACGGCTTGATCCGCCTGAGGGCGGCCGAGACAGGGGCTTCCATGTGAGTCTGGTCCTTCGCTAAGGGCGGCGGACCATACAGAGCGCCGCCGGCCGGGAAAAGCCGGCGTGCTCAGCGATTCAGGACGAAAATCCTAGCTTTCCCGCCGCACGGGCGCGGCGATTTCGTCCAAAGTCCGCACCGGGCAGCGATTGCCCTCGACGATCACCTCACCGAAACGATCGAACGTGTCCGTGCCGCGGGTGACGAAGCCGATATGATCGCCGAAGCGCAGGTCGTGCGCACAGGGCGGCCACACCGTCGCGCGGTACCAATGGCCGCCGACGGCGCGGATCAGCAGCGAGCGATCCTCGCCTACTTCGTAGCCGACGATGGTGTGGTCGGAGAACGCGATGCGCGCATCCTCGTCCACCACGGCATAGACCGGCGCGGCCGGCCGATCCTCTTTCGCGAGCGCCGCGCCGCCGAACAGGGACGCGCACAAGCCCAAGGCCAATAGGAACCGCTTCATGACAGCCTCCGTCCCGCCTAGATGGCGAGGCGGCGGCGCACGCGCCACTCACTTGGGCGTGACGCGGCGCGTCAAAAGCAGCGGCCTTCGTACCGCCGGCTTCCAGCCGGCAGGCCTCCTCTGCCAGCTGGAAGCCGGCGGTATATCGATCCTCAGTGGAAGCGCGCCCGCGCGCCCACGAAGAAGAACCGGCCCAGCGGCGAGACCGGGACGTTGTAATCGTCCGGCTCCGGCTCCTGATTGGTGATGTTGTTGATGCCGCCATAGACCGAGAAACGATCGCCCCAATCATGGCGCACATAGATGTCGTGCACCGAGCGGTCTTCGTAGAAATGATATTGCGGCGAGGCGCGGTCGGGCTCGACCACGAATTCGCGGTCTTCGAAGCGGCGCGTCTTGTCGTACCAGGAATAGCCGTAGTTCACGAGCCAATTGCCGCGCCGCCAGGTCACGTCGAGCACGGCCTGCCATTCGGGCGCGTCCGGATCGCTCACATCGCTGTCGGGCTCGGCGCCGGGCACTTCCACGAAGGTCAGATCGTCGAGCTTGTTGCCGATGAGCTGCACGGCGAAATCGCCCCAATCGCCCCAGCCCCAATCTTCCGGGCTGAAATCGTAGCGGATCGTGAAATCATAGCCCGACGTCGTGTAGGACGAGACGTTGAGATAGCGCTGCACAAAGCCGTCGACGAAATGCGTCGTCGGATCGCGCGATAGGAGCCCGCAGAAATCGTTGGGCTGCGGCAGGTCGTAGCATTTGTCGACGATGGTCTGCGCGTCATAGCGCTGGATCGCCTGCTCGAGCGAGATGTCGTAATAATCGACCGAGAACGTCAGCCCGCGGATGAAGGGCGGCTGGAGCACGAAGCCCCAGGTGATGGTGTCGGCCTCTTCCGGCTGCAAATCCTTATTGCCGCTCAGCACGCCTTCGACCGCGTCCGAGGTCGTGTTGTCGAAGGTGTGCGGATCAAAGCCCAGCTCGGTCGTGCAATTCGCCAAACGCTGGCTGGTGCCGAAATCGACCTCATCGCCATCGCACGGATCGGTGATGAGCTCGAAGGTCTGCAGCGGCGGCGTGAACAGTTCGAAGATGTTCGGCGCCCGCACGGCGCGCGCGTGGGTGGCGCGCAGCAGGAACGCATCGCTGACGCGCCAGAGGCCGCCATAACGCCAGGTCTCGGTCTGTCCCGACGTCGAATAGTCCGAGAGCCGATAGGCCAGGTCGACGCTGAATTCCTTGAACAGCGGCAGATCGCGCACGATCGGCACGTTCAATTCCGCGAACGCTTCGCGCACCTCGAACGAGCCAAGCGTGTCGAGGTTCTGCCCTGCCCACACGATGTCGCTGCCCAGCGAAGCGCCGAGCTTCTCAAGCGGATCGGCGAAATCCTCGCTCTCCTCGCGCCGCCATTCGCCGCCCAAAGCGTAGCCGATCGGCCCGCCGGGCAATTGGAACAGCGCATGGCTGTCGCCCGAGAAATACGCCGTCACGACCTGTTGGCGGATCGTGTTGGTGCGCAACGTATCCACCGAAATCCAATCGCGCGCGGCTTGCGAAATGTTCGGCCCGAAAATGTTGGCCGGCACGCAGCCATCGCCCGGCCCCGGCGTGAAGGTCGAGCCGAACGAGGCCGGATCGGCGTTGTCGGGGATGTAGCCCGGCCCGCTGATCGAGGACCGGCACACGATGTTGCCGGAGCCATCGTCCACCGCATCGATGGCCGCGAAGAAGCGTTCATTGTTGCGGTTGCGGTAGCGGTCGTCGGTATCCGTCTGCCCCCAGACGTAAGAGAGATCGAAATTGAGCCCTTCGGCGATCTTGCCGTTGAGCGCGAGCACGGTGCGATAGGTGTCGCGCGTGACGTCGTGATAGGTGTCGCCGAGATCGAGATTGTCGCGGAACACCAGCACGCCGCCGATCGCGTCGGCGATATTGCCCGGCAGCGACGCATCATCGCGGATGCTCGCGGGCATGTAGGCGTTGTCCATCGGGACGAAGAGGCCGAAATCGAAGGTCGGCTGCGCCTCGAAGGTCGATTCGATGTGCGCCCATTTGGCTTCCGCTTCGATGCGCCAATTGGCGTTCAGATCGTAATGGCCCATCAGGTTGAAGGTCCAGCGATCGAGCGCCGGCAGCAATTCATCCGTGAAGAGATCGAGCGGCGAACCGGAGCCGCCCTGCATGGTGAAATTGCCGGTGTCGACCCCATCGACCCAGGGCGATCCGTCGCCCTGGAAATCCTCGCCGCTCAGCGAATCGCCGAAATCGAGATCGGTGATGACGCCGCCGCCCGGCGCAGTGTCGATGTAGCGGATATTGTTGAGCGGCACGAGATCGGGAAGGTTCGGATCGTCGAGCGGATCGTCGGGATTGTTGACGAAGATGCGGCGATTGCCGAGCCGCGTGAAATCGCGCTGATCGCGCAGCACCGGTGAATCGCCGGAATATTCGAACGAGAAGGCGATATTGCCGCGCCCTTGCGCGAAATTTCGCCCGCCGATGATGCTCGCGAACGTGTTGCCGCCGCCGCCTTGCTCGGCGCCGCCGATTTGGAAGCGGCCTTCGAGGCCCTCGTAATCGTCCTTCAAGATGAAATTGACGACGCCGGTCACGCCGTCGGCGCCATAGACGGCGGAGGCGCCGCCTGTCAGCACCTCGACACGGTCGATCAGCCCGATCGGGATCGTGTTCACATCGACGGCCTGCGTGCCCGATTGGCTTGCGACGTGGCGGCGGCCATTCACCAGCGTCAGCGTGCGTTCCTCGCCGAGATTGCGCAGATTGAGCAGATTGATGCCGGTGAGCCCGCCGATTGACGTGTCCGCAGATTTCTCGCTGTCGAATGAGCCGACGAGCGCGGGCACGTCAGAGACGAAATCCGTCAGATTGGTGGCGCCCGAATACTCGATGGCGTCGGCGCCGACAGAGACGACCGGATTTGAGAACTCATAATCCGGGCGCGGAATGCGCGTGCCGGTGATGACGATCTCTTCTTCATTGCCCTCTTGCGCGAGCGCCGGCGCGGCCAGCGCCGAAGACGCCATTGCGGCGCCGACGAGCCAGGTCATCGCCCGCACGGACGAGGTGAGTTTGAGGCGCGCAGCAGCGCGCGCGGGTTTGCGCGTAATCATCGTCGAGTTCCCCTCTTCGCGCGCCCGCCGCCGCTTCACGCGGCCGGTGGATTCGTCGGACGGGACCGACGTTTCAAAGCCCAAGCCTCCCTACAACTTGAGCGAACCATCCAACCCGGATCGTCATCGAAGCGGCTCTTGCGAGCCCTACGGCGGACGCTCCTGTCGCCAAAGCTACCGATTGCGAACGCAGTTTCGTCACGCTTGCGACGGATGCGCCGAAGCCTTCGACAAACGCGCCTGCCGCCTCTTTTCCACACGGCGAACGCACAGAAATCCGCGAGCAACGTCACGCGTGCATCCGCGCGCCCACGCCATTCGTCGCGCCGCGCCCGCGCATCGCAGATCGGCGCACGCCATTCGCCGCGTCAGCAAGCCTGTCAGCAGCGCGCCGCGGCGGCTAGGCAGGCGCGCGCGGAACGCCTATTTTCCGTTCATGGCCCGTTCTCCCACCCGCGGCGTCTCCGAGGCGCCGGCCGCCGGCTTCGTGTTCGACAAGACCGCGGAGATCTGGACGCCGCATCGGCCCCAGCGCGCCTGGGAGAAGCTCGAAGGCGGCAGGCGCTTCAAAGTGGTTTCCGATTACACGCCCGCCGGCGACCAGCCGCAGGCCATCGCCGAGCTCGTCGACGCCGCCCAACGCGGCGAGCAGGACCAGGTGCTGCTCGGCGTCACCGGCTCGGGCAAGACGTTCACGATGGCCAAGGTGATCGAGGCGGTGCAGCGCCCCGCGCTCGTGCTCGCGCCCAACAAGACGCTCGCGGCGCAGCTCTACGGCGAGTTTCGTAATTTCTTCCCGGAGAACGCGGTCGAGTACTTCGTCTCGTACTACGACTATTACCAGCCGGAGGCGTATGTCCCGCGCACGGACACCTATATCGAGAAGGAATCCAACATCAACGAACAGATCGACCGCATGCGCCACGCGGCCACGCGCGCGATCCTCGAACGCGACGACGTCATCATCGTCGCCTCCGTGTCCTGCATCTACGGCATCGGGTCTGTCGAGGCCTATACCGGCATGACCGTGACAGTGAAGCAGGGCGAAGCGTTCGGCCAGCAGGAGCTCATCCGCGCGCTCGTCTCGCAGCAATACAAGCGCAACGACCAGGCCTTCGCGCGCGGCCTTTTCCGCGTGCGCGGCGACAATGTCGAACTCTTCCCCGCCCACTTGGAGGACCGCGCCTGGCGCTTCTCCTTCTTCGGCGACGAGGTGGAATCGATCGAGGAATTCGATCCGCTCACCGGCAAGCGCACCGACCGGCTCGATGCGGTGAAAATCTATTCCAACTCGCACTACGTCACGCCGCGCATGACGCTCAACCAGGCCGTCTCCTCGATCAAGGACGAGTTGAAGCAGCGCCTCGATCAATTCCGCCAGGAAGGCAAGCTGCTCGAAGCCCAGCGGCTCGAACAGCGCACCAATTTCGACATGGAGATGATGCTCGCCACCGGCTCCTGCGCGGGCATCGAAAACTATTCGCGCTATCTCACGGGGCGTAAGCCGGGCGAGCCGCCGCCGACCTTGTTCGAATACATCCCCGACAACGCCATCATCTTCACCGATGAAAGCCACGTCACCATCCCGCAGATCGGCGCCATGTATCGCGGCGACTTCAACCGCAAGCACACGCTCAGCGAATTCGGCTTCCGCCTGCCCTCCTGCATGGACAATCGCCCGCTCAAATTCGAGGAATGGGACGTGATGCGGCCGCAGACCGTGCACGTTTCGGCGACGCCCGGACCTTGGGAGCTGGAACGCACGGGCGGGGTCTTCACCGAACAGGTCATCCGCCCCACCGGCCTCATCGATCCGCCGGTCGAGGTGCGCCCTGTGAGCGAAGGCGGCGCGAGCCAGGTCGATGACGTCATCGCCGAGGTGAAGGAGAAGGCCAAGCAGAACCTGCGCGCGCTCGTCACCGTGCTGACCAAGCGCATGGCCGAGGATCTGACCGAGTACATGCACGAGCAGGGCGTGCGCGTGCGCTACATGCACTCAGACATCGACACGGTCGAGCGCATCGAGATCATCCGCGATCTGCGGCTCGGCGTGTTCGACGTGCTGGTCGGCATCAACCTGTTGCGCGAAGGGCTCGACATTCCCGAATGCGGCCTCGTCGCCATCCTCGACGCCGACAAGGAGGGCTTTCTGCGCAGCGAGACCTCGCTGGTGCAAACCATCGGGCGCGCGGCGCGCAATGTCGATGGCAAGGTCATCCTCTACGCTGACAAGATCACCGGCTCGATGGAGCGCGCGATGGCCGAAACCTCACGCCGGCGCGAGAAACAGGCCAAATTCAATCTCGACAACGGCATCACGCCGCAAAGCATCCGCTCGCGCATCAACGACATTCTCGACAGCGCCTATGAAAAGGATTCGCTCACCGTGGATGTCGGCGATCCGCTCGGCTTCAAGAAGCTCGACAAGGCCGGCAAAGCTCAGCCCAGCCTCATCGGCCACAACCTCAAAACCTATATCGCCGATCTTGAGCGCCAAATGCGCGAAGCCGCCGCCGACCTCGAATTCGAAACCGCCGCAAGACTGCGCGACGAAGTCAAACGCCTGCAGGAAACCGAACTCCTCATCGCCGACGATCCCCTCGCGCGCCAAGAAAGCGTCCGCGAAGAAGCCGCCACCGCCGTGCGCAGCCGCGATGGCGTAGCCGCGGGCCGCGGGATGCCGACGAAGAAAAGCGGGAAGCCGCCGTATCGGGGGCGGCGGCGGAAGGGGCCTTAGGGCTCACAAGGATCACTCCACAAACCAACACCTCTGTCATTCCGGGGCGCGCGGAGCGCGAACCCGGAACCTAGGGGCAGTCTCGCGCCTGCGGCCCCTGGGTTCCGGATCGATGCTGCGCACCGTCCGGAATGACTGCGACGTGTCGCAAAGGCTCGCGCCGTATGCGCATCGGAAATTGCGTTTCGCCATCGCGCGGCGCGCGCTAGACTGCGGCCTTCATGCTCGGAGCCGCCATGCGCGCCTTGTTCGTCTTGCTCTTCGCCGTCGCGTTCGCGAACGCAGCCGCGGCGGCGCCGATCGCCTCGCCTGCAGGCCATGCTTTGCAGCTCACGCGGCCCGATGGCGCGGCGACGGTCTATCGCTTCGAGGAGGATGGCCGCTATGCGAGCGGCGATGTGCAGGGCGCTTGGTCGCTGGCGGATGGGCGGCTTTGCCTCACGCCGGAGGGCGGCGCGCAATTCTGCTTGCCGTTCGCGCCGACGCATGAAGTCGGCGAAAGCTGGGAGATGCGCGGGCCCACCGGCGCTGTCGTCGCGACGGCGGAATTCATCGAGTGAACCGCGCAGCGTGCTAAAGTCTCCGTCGGAGACCAAGCATGACCACCGATTTCGCTGAAACGCTCACCAAATTGCGCGCCCGCGCCCGCGCGCGCTGGCATCGATCGCCGCAAGCGGAGGACCCGCCGCAAAGCTTTGCGCAGAAAGCGGCCGACGCCGTCGCCGCCCATGTCGGCTCCTGGCGTTTCGTCATCGGTCAAAGCGCATTGCTGGCAGCGTGGCTGGTCTACAATTCGATCGCGCAGCACAAGATCGATCCGTTTCCGTTCATCCTCTTGAACCTGCTGCTGTCGTTCCAGGCCGCCTATACCGCGCCGATCATCATGATGAGCCAGAACCGTCAGGCCGATATCGACCGGCGGCGCGGCATCGAGGATTTCGAGATCAATCAGAAGGCCGAGCTCGAAATCGAAACCCTGCATCAGAAGATCGACCTGATGCGCGAAGGTGAAATCGCCGCGCTCGCCGCCGCCGTCGAGCGGCTGACGCTGATGCTGCAGCAACGCGAAGAACGCGGCGCGTGAGTGCAATGCACCGCTGGCTTCCAGCCGGCAGTCAGCGCCGTCTGCCGGCTGGAAGCCGGCGGTACGAAGGTTACGCGTTAGATTGAACACGCAAAAAGGGGGCGAGCTTGCAGCTCACCCCCTCCTCGCCTCCCTCTGCAATGAGAGGAACGTGAAGCGCTATCCTAGAACCGATAGCCGACAGCCGCGGTGAACACCCACGGATTGACGTCGACATTGGCGTCGATGCGCGTGGCGCCGGCATGGATCGTCACGTCGGAATTGATCCAAATGCGGCGCGCGTCGAGATTGATCGCCCAGTGATCGTTGAGGCGATAATCGGCGCCGACCTGCAGCGCGCCGCCCCATGAATCGTCATAGGAAATGTCCGTCACCGGGCCGCCCGAGGGCAGATCTTCGCTGAAGAAATGCGTGTAGTTCACGCCCGCGCCGACATAGGGCTGAAACGCGCCCAGATTGGTCCAGCGATATTTCACCGTCAGCGTCGGCGGGCTGTGCCACACGGTGCCGAGATCGACGCGGCCGAGCGAGGTGTTCACCGCCTGCACGTCATGCTTGGCCGCGCAGCACAGCAGTTCAAGCGACACATTGTCATTGAGAAAATATTCGAGCGCGACCGTGGGCACGACCTCGTCGCTGATATCGACATCGCCGCCGATCAAAGAAATGTCCGCACTCTCATCGGGCGCGATATCGCTGATCCCGACTTTCACCTGCAGATGTTGCAGCACGCCCGCTTGCGCCGGCGCCGCGAACGCCATCGCGGCCATGGTCGCGGCCGCCGCCAATCCGAATTTCAGCATCTTCCCCGTCCTTCTGAACGGGCCGAAGATGACGCCAGCGTCAGATTTACGATTTGACCCAAATCAAGCCGCGCGCTTGCCCGCCTGCGGCAAAGCGCGACTATGCGGGCGACCCACGCCAAGGAAACGCCATGCGCCTCAAAGAGCCCCGGATCGCCCCGCTGCAAGACGATGAGATGGACGACGACCAGCGCGCCGCGCTCGCGCTCTCGTCCGGCGGCAGGAGCGCAGGCGCGCTCAACATTTTCCGCACACTCGCGCGCGCGCCAAAAGCGCTGACGCGGTTTCTCGATTGGGGCGGCTATGTGCTGTCGCGCCGCAACAGCCTCTCCGAGCGCGACCGCGAAATCGTGATCCTGCGCATCGGGTTTCTGTGCAAATCCGGCTACGAGTTCACACAGCATACGCGCATCGGCCTCGCCGCCGGCCTCACGCAAGACGAGATCGTCGCGATCAAAACAGGCGCGGGCGCGCCCGCGTGGAAAGCGAACGAGAAGGCGCTGCTCAAGGCCTGCGACGAACTCCACGCCGATCAATTCATCACGGATGCGACCTGGGCCGCGCTCAAGCAGCACTATGACGACAAGCAATGCATGGATGTCGTCTTCACCGCGGGCCAGTACACGCAGGTCTCGATGATGCTCAACACGTTCGGCGTGCAGCTCGACAAGGGCCAAAGTCTCGATCCCGATCTGAAGGGCTATTGAGATGCGGCTCCAAGGCAAACGCGCCATCGTGGTCGGCGCCGGCCAGACGCCGGGCGAGACCATCGGCAATGGCCGCGCCATCGCGACTCTGTTTGCGCGCGAAGGCGCCAGCGTGCTCTGCGTCGATCGCGATCTCGGCCGCGCGCAGGAAACCGTCGGCGACATCAAAGCCGAGGGCGGCCAGGCTTTGGCCTTCGCCGCCGACATCACCAAGGCCGATCAGGCCGTCGCCATCATTGCGGAAGCGAAGGAGAAGCTCGGCGGGCTCGACATCGTCATCAACAATGTCGGCATCGGCATTGGCGGCAAGGACGGCGACGGGCCGGCGCATCTGGCCAACGAAGCGGCGTTCGATCGCGTGCTCAATGTCAATCTCAAAGGCGCCTGGCTTGTCACGCGCGCGGCGGTGCCGACTTTGCGCGAAAACGGCGGCGGCGCGATCGTGAACATCTCTTCGCTCGCCTCGCTCGCGGGCGGCATCCAGATCGCCTACGAGGTCTCGAAGGCCGCGATCAATCGCCTGACGACCTCGGTCGCGACAGCCAACGCCAAGTATGGCGTGCGCTGCAACGCCATCCTGCCGGGCCTTATGGATACGCCCATGGCCGTCGTCGGCATCGCGACGTCGAGCGGCAGCACGGTCGAAGCGACACGCGCGGCGCGCAATGCGCGCGTGCCCCTGCGCGGCAAGATGGGCACGGGCTGGGACACGGCCTACGCCGCGCTCTTCCTCGCCAGCGACGAAGCCGGCTTCATCACCGGCGCGCTGCTGCCGGTCGATGGCGGCATGTCGGTGCGGATCGGGTAGACACGCGCTCCCACCGATTGCGCAATCGATGGAGGCGCTGAACTGGGACGCTTGCCGCTTGCTCCTGGGTCCCGCCTCTCGCTACGCTTGGGCGCGAAACGCAGGACATCCATGCCCAAACCGCTCCACATCCTCTGCTTCGGCGCCCATCCCGACGACAGCGAAATTTTCGCCGGCGGGCTCTTGCTCGCCTTCAAAGCCGCGGGCGCGAAGGTCACGATCGTCATCGGCACGGACGGTTCGCTCTCCGGCGGCTATCCCTCGAACGATGAACTGGCCGCCACGCGCACCAAGGAGGCCAAGGCCGGCGCCGCCATCATCGGCGCTGAACTTGAAATGCTGGGGTTCCGCGACGGCTACCTCTCCATGGCCGGCGAAGCGGAAGCCGCCATCAACGCCGCGCTCGAACGCCATCAGCCCGATCTCGTCGTCACGCACCACGCCAACGATCCGCACCGCGATCACCGCGAGATGAGCCGCCTCGTCACCGCGCGCATCGATCCCAATCAGCGCCTCATCTATTTCGAACCGATCTACGGCCTCACCCAGGCGCCCAATCTGCTCATCGACACCAGCGCGCATTGGGAAGCCAAAGCCGCCGCCATCGCCGTGCACGAATCCCAGCGCGCCGCCGAAGAGATCACGCCCGGCATCAAGACCTGGAACGAGTTCCGCGCCCTGCAGATGAGCATGCGCGGTGTGCGTACGGCCGAAGGCTACATCGTTCCCGCCTCGCCCTTCGCCAATCCGATGCGCGTGCTGGAAAGCGTCGCCAAGGTCAAGCGCGTGTGATGGAGCATCGCATCGATCTCGACGCCTATTTCAAACGCATCGGCTATGATGGCCCGCCCACGCCGCGCTATGACACGCTCGCCGCGCTGCATCGTCTGCAGCCGCAGGCCATCGCCTTCGAAGCGCTCAACGCCTTTTTCCATATCGAGACGGTCAGCCTCGATCCGCGTGCGATCGAAGCCAAGCTGGTGCGCTCCAAGCGCGGCGGCTGGTGCTTCGAGCAGAACGGCCTCTTCACGCACGCGCTGCGCGCGCTCGGCTTCGAAGTGACGGGGCTCTCGGCGCGCTTCCTCTATCAATTGCCGCCCGGCGCGGAGACATCGCGCGGCCATGCGCTGCTGCACGTGACGTGCGAGGGCCGCGCCTATCTCTGCGATGTGGGGCTTGGGTCGCTGACGCAGACCGGCCCGCTGCTGTTCGAGCCCGGCCTCGTGCAGAAGACGCCGCACGAAGACAACCGCATCGGCCGCATGGGCGAAGATTACATGATCGAAGCGTGCGTGAAGGACGAATGGCGCGTGCTCTATCGCTTCAATCTCGCGCCCGAGCCGCCGCTCGATAATTTCATCTACAACCATTACCTCTCGACGCACCCGAACTCGCATTTCCGCTCGCAGCTCATCCTCGCGCGCGCCGCCGAAGAGGGCCGCTATTCGCTCAACAACCGGGTGCTGGCGTTCTATCCGAAGCAAGGCAGGGCAGAAAAACGCATCCTCTCCAGCGCGCGCGAGGCTGAAGACGTGCTGCGCGACGTGTTCTTCGTCGAACCGCCGCGCCCGCTCGCGACCGCCTGGGACCGCGTGCCCTTTCCGGACGAGCAGCAGCAACAACAGCAGCAGCAATAGCGCCTCCCCCGCTAACGGAGGGGTTGGACGAAACACGTACCGCCGGCTTCCAGCCGGCAGCGGTTCTCTGCCGGCAAGATGCCGGCGGTACGAAGTTCACCCGATCGTGCGCCGCAGCAGCGCGTGCACGCGCGCCCAATGCTTTTCGGACGCATACCAATCATAGCGCGGCCCGCGCGGCGCAAAGCCGTGCTGCGCGCCTTTGAAATAATCGATCGTGTAGAGAACGCCGGCGGCCTTCAGCGCGCTTTCCATCGCCTCCATATCGGAGATCGGCGCCGTCGGATCCTCATCGGCCCAGCCGAAATAGAGCTCGCCCCGGATATGATCGACATTGAGATGCGAGGAATCCTCCTTGTCGGTCACGAACCATGCGCCGTGCAGCGAGGCCGCGGCCGCCACGCGCTCGGGCAGCGCCTGCGCCAGCGCCACCACGAACGGCCCGCTCATGCAAAAACCCACAGCGCCGACCTCGCCCTTGCCCGCCGCCGCGTCGCCATCGGCATACGCGAGCAACGCCTGCGCATCGCGCACGACATTGGCCTTCGTCACCGACATCATCAGATCGCGGCGCGCATGCATGTCCTCATCGCTCTGTCCAAACTCGCGAAACGGCGAGCCGCGATGATAGAGAAAGGGCAGCATCACGTAATAGCCCGCCGTCGCCAGCCGCGAGGCCATTTCCTTGAGCGCGGGCCGGATGCTCGGCGCATCCATCAGATAGAGCACGATGGGGAACGGCCCGCCCTCCTCGGGATGATAGATGAACGTCGTCATCGTCCCATCGGGCGTTTCGATCTCGACCTGCCGTTCGATCATGCGCGCGCTCCCTCAGGCCACCAGATCCTGATATTCCTTGTGCTTGGCGATATAGGCCACGGCGTAGGGGCAGGTCGGCCGCACGCGCAGCCCATTGGCGCGCACATAGGCCAAGAGCCCTTCCATCAGCCGTCCCGCCGTGCCCTTGCCGCGCAGCGCCATCGGCGCCTCGACATGCGGGATGGTGAGCACATCGTCGCGCCGGCGATAATCAGCGAACGCCACCAGCCCCTCTTCTTCCAGCTCGAAGCGGCTCTTGGCCGGATTGTCGCGCACGGCGCTCATCTCGCGCTCCTTCATCTTTGGCTTACCTTGTCGGCGCACCGGGCGTTAACAGCCGTCCGCTACCTTTGGTCAAGGCGTTAGCGTCGGCTCGCCTGTTGGGTCAAACTATAACAAACCTCGCCGGTTCCGAACCGAGGCGGGGACGGGAGACGCCTCATGCGTCAGGTGGGCATGCTCAATCGGCTCGTCTATTTCAGCGAGCGCAAATGCAGCGAACGTTCGATTGAGACCATCATGGCGAAAGCCGCCGCCCGCAACAAAGTGCGCGGCGTGACCGGCCTTCTGATGGCAGACGAGGCCAGCTTCATCCAGATTCTCGAAGGCCCGCGCGGCGCGGTCTCGCAACTCTTCCAGCAGATCAGCCGCGACCGGCGCCATAAGGGCGTGATCCTCGTCGAGATGACCGAGATCGCCGCCCCCTCCTACCCTGCCTGGGGCATGGCCTATGTGTGCGATCAGATGAAGGTCGAAGCCGCCTGGAACCGCGTGATGCGCAAGAAGGTCGAGCCCTGGGCGATCGACGCGCTGCAGCTGCGCGGCCTTTTGAAGATCGCCATGGGCGACGCCAAAGTCGCGCCGGCGCCGGCGCCGCTGCTCGCCACCGCCTGAAATTAAGACCTCCCTCCCCTTGATGGGGAGGGTGTCATCGCGCAGCGATGACGGGTGGGGTGGCTGCTCGTCGCCTGCAAAACCTGTCGCCGCCACCCCCTCAGTCACGCGTGCCGCGTGACAGCTCCCCCATCGAAGGGGGAGCAGGATCGCGCAGGTCCATCTGTATGCGGACCACTCAACGCAGCGGCTTTTCCAACAGCAAGGTCGTCAGCCCGCTGTCCCATTCCTCATCGGGATAGCGATCCTTCTCGACATAACCGCGCGCGCGATAGAACGCTTGGCTGCGCGTGTTGAACGTATCTGTCTCCAGCCGCGCAGAGGCGAATCCCGCTGTCGCGATCTCGCCTTCCGCAAAATTCATCAGCGCGGTCCCGACGCCCGCGCGCGCATCGCGCCCGCGCACATGCAGCGCATTGATGAAATCGCCGTCCCAATCGACGAAGCCGACGATCTCGCCGCCCTTCTCCGCGACCCAGAACAAATGCCCGCGCGCCGCAAAATACGCCGCCGGTCGATCCTCTTCGCGAAAACGCCGCGCCGCTTCCGCCGTCAGCTGCGGCAGCCACGTGCTTTCGAAGGTGTCGTACGACACCGCCGTCACGGCCGCCGCATCTGCGGCCATCGCACGGCGCAAGCGGATCATGACTCCGACATCGGCTTGGGCTCCCACAATTCGATCTTGGTGCCTTCGGGATCGACGATGTGGGCGAAGCGGCCATTGGCTTCGTCGGGGAAGGTGCGCACCGGCTCGACGCCCGCCGCTTTGGCGCGCGCCAGCACGCCCGCCAGATCGTCGACCGCCAGATTGATCATGAACTCCTTCTTCGACGGATCGAAATAATCCGTCTCAGGCTTGAAGAAGCTGAACACTGTCGCCGCGCCCGGATGCGCCGCCATCGGTTCGGGTTCGAACACCTTGCCCCAGGATTCGATATCCAGATCGAGCACCTGCTTGTACCAGGCGCGCAGCGCATCCTGATCGCGCACCTTGATAAACACGCCGCCGAGACCCAACACCTTGGCCATGCGTTCCTCCGCCTCTAAGCCACAGAGATGAACTATCGCCACGGCTTTCACGCCGGCAACCACGCGGATGTCCTAAAGCATCTGGCGCTCACGCTCATCCTAGCGCGCCTCCTTGAAAAGCCTGCGCCGTTCGCTGTGCTCGATACGCACGCCGGCGCGGGCCTCTACGATCTCGAAAGCCCCGAGGCGCAACGCAGCCCCGAATGGCGCGACGGCGTGGGCAAGCTGCTCGATTGGACCGAGGCGCCCGCGCCGCTCCAGCCTTACCTCGCAACCGTGCGCGCGCTGGGCGCGCCCAAGACCTATCCCGGCTCGCCGCTGCTCTGCCTCCACGCCCTGCGCGCACAGGATCGCTATCTGGGCTGCGAACTCCATCCTGAAGAGGCGCGGGCGCTGAAGGACCGGCTGCGCATGTTTCCCAATGCGCAAATCCATCAGCGTGATGGCTATGAGGCGATCAAGGCGCTGACGCCCTTTCCGGAACGGCGCGGCCTCATCCTGATCGATCCGCCTTATGAGAAGCCCGACGAGATTGAAGCCTCCGTCGCCGCCATCCGCGAAATCGGCGCGCGCTTCTCCAACGCCATCATCCTGTGGTGGCGCCCGCTCAAGCGCGCCTTCGATCTGACCGCGGCCGACGCCGAAATCGGCACCGCCCTGCGCGCCGATCTCGCCATCGCCGATCCGGCCGCCGGCAAGGGCCTCGCCGCCTCCAGCCTCCTCATCCGCAACCCGCCCTTCGGCCTCGAACCCGCCCTGCGCGAGGCCCTGCCCGCACTCGCCGAACGCCTCGCCATCGGACCGGGCGGCTTCTGGCGCGTCGGTGGCTAGCATTTGTACCGCCGGCTTCCAGCCGGCAGGCCTCGTCTGCCGGCAAGATGCCGGCGGTACAGTTTGAAGCGTTTCGCCATTGTCGATAGACCGGCGCAGAAACTCGGGGGTGTCCGTGGAACGGCGAACTTTTCTGACGGCGGCCGCATCGCTCGCCGCGCTTTCCGCCTGCGGCCAGACGCAAGGCCAGCCCGCCTCGACCGAGGGCCGCACGCGCATCCGCTTCGCCACCGATTGGCGCGCGCAGGCCGAGCATGGCGGCTTCTACCAGGCGCTCGCCAGCGGCGAATATGGCCGCCGCGGCCTCGACGTCGAGATCATCCAGGGCGGCCCGGGCGTGAACGTGCCGCAGCTGCTGGCCACCAATCAGGTCGAGATGGGCCTCGGCTCGAACGCCTTCATCGCGCTCAATCTCGCCAACGAGCACGTGCCGGTGCGCGCCGTGATGGCTTGCTTCCAGAAGGACCCGCAGGTCCTGCTCGCGCACCCCGACGCGGGCATCAATTCGCTGGCCGATATGCGTGGCCACCCGATCCTGCTTTCCGACGCGTCGGTCACCGCGTTCTGGGTCTGGCTCAAGGCGCGCTACAATTTCACCGACGCGCAAGTGCGCAAATACACGTTCAATTCCGGCCCGTTCCTGGCGGACCGCACGGCGGTGCAGCAGGGCTATCTCACCAGCGAGCCCTACACGATCGAACAGACCGCGCATCTGCGCCCGCGCGTCTTCCTGCTCGCCGATTCCGGCTATCCCGGCTACGCCGCAATGGCGCTCGCGCCTCAGACGCTGATCGATTCAAATCCGACCGCCGTGCGCGCCTTCGTCGAAGCCACCGCGATCGGCTGGCATGACTATTTGCACGGCGATGCGAGCGCGGCCGATGCGCTCATCCTGCGCGACAATCCCGAGATGAAGCCGGACATCCTCACCCAGGCGCGCGCCAAGATGAACGAATACGGCATCGTCGACGGCGGCGACGCACAGGCCCATGGCATCGGCTACATGACCGAAGCGCGCTGGAGCGCGTTTTTCCAAACCGCCGGCCGCTTCGTCTATCCGGAAAATCTCGACTGGCGCGCCGCCTACACGCTCGATTTCATCGGCGCGGCGCCGGCGCAGTGACGGGAGCGCGCGTCCGTTTGGAAGGCGCGGCGCGGCGCTATGGCGCGCGCGCGGCGGGCGTCGGCCCGGTGAGCGCCGCGTTCGAGCCCGGCGATTTCATCGCCATGGTCGGCCCCTCCGGCTGCGGCAAGAGCACGCTTTTGCGCCTCGTCGCGGGCCTTGAGGCGCCGAGCGAAGGCAAGGTCGAGAGCGACGCCGCCGCGCCGGGCGAAACCGCCATGGTGTTCCAGGCGCCGAACCTGCTGCCCTGGGCGAGCGCGGAAGCGAACGTCGCCCTGCCGCTCGATCTGCTGCGCCGCGAAGCGGGCGATCGGCCCAAGCAATTGCTCGCGCAGGTCGGCCTGGGCGACGCGGCCGCGCTGCGGCCCGCGCAGCTGTCCGGCGGCATGGCGATGCGCGTGTCGCTGGCGCGCGCCCTCGTCACCGAGCCGCGCCTGCTGCTGCTCGACGAACCGTTCGCTGCGCTCGATTTCCTCACCCGCCGCGCGCTCGCCGATGATCTCCTCGCGCTCTGGGGCGAGCGGCGCCCGACCGTCCTCTTCGTAACGCACGATGTCGAAGAGGCCGTCTATCTGGCGCAACGCGTGCTGATGCTGGGCCGCGGGCCGGGCCAGATCGTCGCCGAGTTCGAAACCGGCGCGCCGTTTCCCCGCCCGCACGGCTACCGCGCGGAGGCCCTCTTTCGCGACACGGTCGAGCGCGTCACGGAGAAACTGGTGGAGACCGCTTCAGCATGACGGCGCTCGCCCGCATCGCGCCCGCGCTTATCGGCGTGCTGGTTGTCGGCCTGCTCTGGGAGGGGCTGGTGCGCGCGCTCAACGTGCCGGCCTATTTCCTGCCGCCGCCGTCGGCCGTGCTCTCTGAACTTGCGCGCAACGCGCCGCTGCTCTTGACCTCCGCCTGGGAAACCCTGCGCGTCTCGCTGATCGCGCTCGCCATCGCGATCGTGGCGGGGCTCGGCCTTGCGCTCATTCTCAGCCTGTCGCCCTTCCTCGAACGCGCCGTCGCGCCCCTGGCGGTGACGCTCCAGGTCACGCCCGTGGTCGCCATCGCGCCTTTGGTGGTGATCTGGGTGGGCCTGGCGCACGCCGAGCGCGCGATCCTCATCCTGGCCGCTATCGTGGCGTTCTTTCCGGTATTTTCGGCGTCGCTCAGCGGGCTGGCGAGCGCCGATCCCGATCTGGAGCGGCTGTTCCGGCTCTATCGCGCCGGCCCCGTCGCGCGGCTGTTCCGGCTGCGCCTGCCGGCGGCGGCGCCTTACATCCTGGCAGGCGTGAAAATCGCGGGCGGACTGGCGCTGATCGGCACGGTGGTCGCCGAATTCGTCGCCGGCACGGGCGCCGCCCAAGGTCTGGCCTGGCGCATTCTCGAAGCCGGCAATCGTCTGGCCACCGCCTCGATGTTCGCCGCCCTGGCCGCCCTCGCTTTGCTCGGCATTGCGCTGCACTTCCTGCTCTCGCGTTTGGAGAGCTGGGCCTTGTCCCGCTTCGGGCCGCCGCGCGAAGCGCGCTGAGCGCGCATGAAACCCCGGCAATCGAGTGGATTCCGCCTTGCCTTGGGGACAGCGCGGGCTCATAAGCCAAGCACGTAGCTGGCGTAGTGCCGGCAAGGTGCGATGTTCCGCGACGTGCGGCAGAATTTCTTTCCCCCAGCAAGCTGAAGATCGCGTGGAGCTGCGGACGTTCGCGTCCGCGGGAGAGCACGGCCGTGCAGGCCAAGTAGGACAAGAATTATGAGTTTTGACGACGACTTTAGCGACGACGACAACGACAACGAAGACAAGAAGAAGAAGCAGCGTCCGGGACGCGGGCATCGCGAAGAAGTAACCCCGCCGGAATTCGGCGGCGGCGGTGGCGGCGGCGACCGTTTCGGCGGCGGCGGCGGTGATCGCTTCGGCGGCGGTGGCGGCGGCTATCGCGGCGGCGGTGGTGGCGGCGGCTACGGCGGTGGCGGCGGCGGCGGATATCGCGGCGGCGGCGGCGGTGGTTACGGCGGCGGCGGTGGCGGCGGCTATCGTGGCGGCGGCGGCGGTGACCGCGGCGGCTTCGGCGGCGGCGATCGTGGCGGCGGCGGCGGCGGATATCGCGGCGGCGGCGGTGGCGGTTATGGCGGCGGCGGTGGCGGCGGCTTCCGTGGCGGCGGTGGCGGCGGCGGCGGTTTCCGGCCGCGCGGCGAAGGTTTTGGCGGCGGCGATCGGCCCCCGCGCGCGCCTCTCGGCGATCCGCAAAACGGCACGGTGAAATTCTTCAACGCCGCGCGCGGCTTCGGCTTCATCACGCCGGATGACGGCAGCGCCGACGTGTTTGTGCATGTGAGCGCGGTCGAACGGGCGGGCCTGCCGGCCCTGACCGAAGGCCAGCGCATCAACTATCAAACGCTGCCGGACACCAAGGGCAAAGGCCCCAAGGCGGTGAACCTGAAGCTGGTCGAGTAATCGGCCGCTTCAAAACGCTTCGAAAGGGCCTGCCGCTGCGCAGGCCCTTTTTGTTTGCGAGAACCTACGCGCCGCTCTTGCCGAGGAAAATCACGCCGGCGCCTAAGGCGATGAAAGCAAAGCCGAGCGCATGGCGCCAGCTGAGGCTCTCGCCCAGATACAGCACGGAGAAGCCGGCGAACACGATCAGCGTGATCACCTCCTGAATGGTCTTCAATTCCGCAGCGCTATAGGCGCCGTAGCCGATCCGGTTGGCCGGCACGGCCAGGCAATATTCGAAAAACGCGATCCCCCACGCGCTCACGATCGCCAGCAGCAGCGGCGCGCTCCTGAATTTGAGGTGCCCATACCAAGCGAAGGTCATGAACATGTTCGAGCAGAACAGCATCGCCACCGGCGCAATGAGGCGCCAGGTTCCCTGATCCATCGACATGTGCGCGCGCCTCCTCGAACGAAGGCGCGAACGCTATTGAAGCGGAATATAGATGTCGATGTTGGCGTTGTTGGGATCTTCCATGCCGTCATCGCGCACGACTTCCCACGGCAGGCCCTCTTCGCGCAGCGGGATCCGATGGGCCTGCAGATAGGCGTAGGCCGCCGCGTAGGTATCCTGCACCGTGGCGCGCGGGCCGACATGGGTGACCTTCATCGCCGCGCCTGACGGCGTCTGCGCGATCTGCACGCCCACGATGGTCAGCGGCGCTGGGCCATCGAACGGATAGCCGACGCGGAAGCTCATGCGCTGCTCCGACGCATTCCAGCTGGTGGTGACACGCTGCAACGGGCCTGCAGCCGTCATGGCGTAGTTGGCCATGTATGTTCGAACCTGGCCAATCGCCTCCTGCACCGCGCGATCGACCTCGGCTTGCTGGTGCGAAGAGGTGCTGGCCTCCACGAACACGAACGGCATCGCCGGGACCTGCACGAATTCCGGCCGCAGTCCTTCAAAATCGACATTCGGCAATTGCTCGGCGAAGGATTTGAGCCGCGCAAGGCCCTGATCCAGCTCCGTCTCGATCGAGCGGCGCAGCACCAGATTCATGTAACGGCACGGCACGTTGATCGGCCCGGTCGTGCATTCGGCCGACACCTTCCACATCACGGCGGAGCCCTGCTCCGTGCGCTGGATCGTCAGGCGCCCGTTCAGCGTGGCGCGTTCGCCCAATTGCAGGATCGTGTCGATCTCGCGATTGGCCTGCGAGCGCACGATGGTCATGCGGCCATTGCCGACATCGCGCGTATTGCTCGCCCAATTCATGGCCTGGCCGGGCCCGGGGCCCTCGCCTGAAAACGTGAACTGCGCATTGGGGTCGCGCGCGTAGAAGGGCGACCATTCCTTGACGATCTTCAGATCGTTGGACATCGCGAACACGGCCGCGCGCGGGCGCGCAATCTGCACGCTGCGGCTCACGTCCAGCGCATTCGGCAGCAGGAAATAGCCCACGCCGTAGAGCGCGCCGCCAATCAGCGCGAGCACGATCACGAGCCAGACAAAGACCCTCATTCACCCCTCCGCCCGGGAGAAGCGACGACGCTTAGCATCAGGGCGCGCCCTCGGCTACGCACGGCGTTTGTCCCGCGCACAGGCCGAGACGCCCTCGCGCGCGGCGTGAACGCTGCGCGCCTCTTTGCGGCCGTCATCCCCGACGCCGCCCCAGCAAGACCCGTTGTTCACCATAATCGGGCGGCTTTGAGGCGTCACGCGCCTTCCGCGCCGGCCCGCGCCTTGGCCTCGGCCGCGCTGTCGAACACGCCGAACTCATAGGCGATGCAGCGTTCGATCAGCGTGCGCCACACCGGCTCGGCGATGGCGAGCGAGAGCCCGTCGCGCGCGGCCGCCTCACGCACGCGCGCGACCACTTGTTCGACGCGCGTAAGATCGCGCACCACAGCGCGCGACGGCTTGATCCGCGCGGCCGCATCCATGTAGCGCTGCCGGCGCGCCATCAGCTTCACCAGCATGCGATCGACTTCATCGACGCCGGCGCGCACCTCGGTCATGGCCGCGCAGCTTTCAGGATCGGGCGCTTCAAACATGGCTAGCGCCGATACACTCGCATGCCGACATAGCAAGGCTCATGCTCGCACGCCGCCAGCCACACCCGCGCATAGGCAGTGCCATCAGCGGCGGGCGTGATCTCGACATAAGGCGTGTCGTTCACGGCCACGTCGCGGCCGACGAAGCCGCCCGTCGCGTCGTACACTTCGAGATCGACATCCGAGCAATCATTGTCGCACACGGCGAACACGCGATAGGTCACGCCCGCGCGCAGCGAGATCGGCCACAGCGCGCCGCCGTCAAGCCGCAGCGGGCGGATGAAATCCTGGATCGAGGAATCCGGGCGGAAACCTTCGCTGACGTGCTTGCTGGCCTGATCGGAAAGATAGCCGCGCACTTGCGCGGTGTAATCGCCGCCGCCGCCGCCGCGCTGCGGTTGCGCCGAAGCCGGCGTCGCGGCCAGAGCGAGCGCGCCCAGCGCCGCCGCCATCCAACGAAATCGCGCCATGTTCTCTCCCGCTAACGCCCGTTCCGGATAAACGCGCGCTGGCCGACATAACATGGCTCGACATTGCACGTCGCGAGCCAAATCCGCACAGCAAACGCGCCCGACGCGCGCGGCGTGACATCGACGGTGGTCGGGTTGTCGACTGCGACATTGCTCGCCACCTGGCGGCCGCCGGAATCGCGCACCTCGATGTCGAGATCGCTGCAATCGGAATCGCAGGCGGCCGCGAAGCGATAGGTGCGGTTGGCGATCAGATTATAGGTGATGGTCTGGCCTTCGCTTTCGATCAGCACCGGTGCGATCGGCGTCGCCGGCCCGCCCGTCAGCGGCATGAAGCCTTCGCGCGCGAAGCCGGCGCCGGCCTGTTCGAGCAGGGATTCGATGCCGCGTGCATAATCGCCGCCATCGGCCGTTGGCCCGCTGACGCCCTCGCCTTGGCGCACTTCCGGTTCGCCCCCGCGCAGCACGCGCACGCCGACGACGCACGGCTCGTTCTCGCAGGCCGCCAGCCAGATGCGCGCATAAATCCGCCCGCTCGCGCGCGGCGTGATCTGCACGAACGGCGTGTCGTCATAGCCGATATCGCGTTCGACCAGATTGCCGTCCGAATCGTAGACTTCCATGTCCACGTCGCTGCAATCCTGATCGCAGGCGCCGTAAATGCGATAGTTCTGGCCGCCCTGCACGTTGAGCACGATGAGCCGCGCATCGCCGATGCGCAGCGGCGTGATCACATCCTGCACGGCGCTGTCGCGCCGATAGCCGCGCGCACTATGCACGGCCATGCCGCGATCGAGATAGGAGCGCACCTGCGCCTGAAAATCCTGCGCCATCGCCGCCGGCGCCGCGCTGAGCGCCATCAGCGCCGCGCATATTACGAGAACGAACCGCATCCCTGCACCCTAAGGCCCTCGGCCTAGGCCTATCGCCCGCTCCCCGGGCGCGCAAGAGCGCGGCCTGCGCGCCTAAGCGGCGGCTTCGTCGCTCCGCCGCGGCGCATCCGCCAGGCGGGGCGCATCGGCCAGCGCGTAGCGGATGACAGTGGCGGCCAGCGTCTCGCGATCGATCGGCTTGACGAAATGCTCGCATGCGCCGAGCCGCATCGCGCGTGCGCGGTCATCGTCGGTCGAGACCACCAGCACCGGCACGCTCTGCAGCGTCGGGTGCGCCCTGAACTCGGCCAGCAAATTCCAGCCCGAGCGATCGGGCAGGTAGATGTCGAGCACGATGAGCGCGGGATGCACGCTCTTGGCGCGCGCGAAACCTTCCGCCGCCGTCGTCGCTTCCACGATGTTGAGCGGCAGGCGGCCCAGCGAACGGCGGAACAGATCGCGCGCCGAAGCTTCGTCCTCGATCACCAGGACGGTCGGGCCATCGCCCTGCGCCGTCTGCAGCGATTGCGTGCTGTGGGCGCGCACGCGCAGCGTGAACGTCGAGCCCTCGCCCTCTTTGCTGACGAAGGTGACGTCGCCGCCCATCAATTCCGCGAGGCGCTTGGTGATCACCAGGCCAAGCCCGGTGCCGCCTTTCGAGCGCGTCAGCGTGCCATCGGCTTGCACGAACGGCTTGAACAGGCGCCGCCCATCGGCCTCGGAAATGCCGCAGCCGCTGTCGCGCACGTCGATGCGCAGATGTTCATGGCCATGATTGCGTTCGAACGCCACCGTCACCGCAACCACGCCGTCATCGGTGAACTTGCAGGCGTTGGAGACGAGATTGAGCAGGCATTGACGCAGCCGCTGGCCGTCGGTCACGACCTCGCCAACGCCCTCTTCAATGTCGAGCTTGACCTCGTTGCCGTGGGCCTTGGCGACATGGGCCGTCGTCTCGATCACATCGGCAACGATCTTGCGCACATCCGCCGGCGCCAGAGACACTTCCATGCGGCCCGCTTCGATTTTCGAGAAATCGAGAATTTCGTTGATCAGCAGCAGCAGATCGCGCGCCGAACGCCGGATGCGCGCGGCATCCTCGGCGCGGTCGGGCGCGCCATCGTCGCTCAGATCCTCTTCCAGAATTTCGGCATAGCCGATGATGGCGTTGAGCGGCGTGCGCAGCTCGTGGCTCATCGTCGCCAGGAATTGCGATTTTGCGAGGCTCGCATTGTCGGCGGCCTTGGCGCGTGTTTGCAGGGTCTGCAGCCGCCGCAGCATGCCGTTCCGGTCCCGGCGCGCCTGAATCATGCTCAGGCACACTTGGCCGAGCGTGACGAGCGACACCAGCGCCGCGATCCAATGCGAGGCCACGAACCACGGAATGACGAGGCCGCAGGCCAGAGCCGGCGCAACGCAGGCGATGAAGCTGTCGCGGTCGCGGCCGAAATAAACCACGCCGTGCAGCAAGGTGGCGCCGAGATAAAGCGCGGCCACGAAACTCGCTTGTTCACCGCCCATCAGCCAGGCCGGGGCCCAGCCAAGCGCAAACACCAGAGCGCCGATGAAAATGTTCACCATCGCCGCGCGGCTTGCGTGATCGCTGTCGCTCTTCAGATAGGGCGTGATGTGCGTACGCATGAACCAGGGGTTCACGTAGAATTCCATCGCGAGATAGAGCGCGAACCAGGCGATCGCCCAAGGCCCGACCCAATAGGAGATCGCGAGCGTCGTCAGCGCAGCGCTGATGCGGCGCGGCAGCCGCGAGCGATCGCCGGCATCCAGCCGCTCCTCGGTCTCCATCTCCTTTGCGTGCGCTTCCGCGCTGATTTCCGCCTCGTTCATATCCGCCTCGCCCGCGCCAATTCGGCACAAGCTAGGCGTTCAAGGTAAAGGAAGCCGAAAAATTCCTGCTTGAACAATGCGTTAAGTTGGATTGATAAAGCCTTGCCCGAGCGCCTATCTGTAACCCATGTCGTCCGCCGACAAGCCAATCCTGCCTGATCTCGCCGGCCTGCCCGGCGAGCAAGCCGCGGCGCCGAAAAAGATCGGCGTCGAGGTCATCAAGGATGAATTGGCGCGCCTGCCGGCCAAACCCGGCGTCTATCGCATGATCGGCGCGGATGGCGCCGTGCTCTACGTGGGCAAGGCGCGCAATCTGAAGAACCGCGTCGCGCAATATGCGCAGGGCCGCGCGCACGCGAACCAGATCTACCGGATGATCGCGCTCACGGCGGCGATGGAATTCATCGTCACCGCCACCGAAACCGAAGCGCTGTTACTCGAAACCAATCTCATCAAGCGCCTGAAGCCACGCTTCAACGTGCTGATGCGCGACGATAAGAGCTTTCCCTACATCGCGATCCGCACCGATCACGCCGCGCCCTGCCTGATGAAGCATCGCGGCGCCAAGAATTTCAAAGGCAAATTTTACGGGCCCTTCGCCTCCGCCGGCGCCGTCAACCGCACGCTCAACACGCTCCAAAAAGCATTCCTGCTGCGCTCATGTTCCGACAGCGTCTATTCCGCGCGCACGCGGCCATGCATGCTCTATCAGATCAAGCGCTGCGCGGCGCCCTGCGTCGGCCTTGTCGGCGAAGGCGAGTACAACGGCCTCGTGCGCGATGCGGAGCATTTCCTCGAAGGCCGCTCCGACGAATTGCAGGATCGCCTGGCGGGCGAGATGCGGGCCGCATCCGACGCGCTGGAATTCGAACAAGCCGCGCGGCTGCGCAATCGCATCCGGGCGCTCGCCTCGGTGCGCGCCGTGCAGGGCGTCAACCCGCAGACCTTCACCGAAGCGGACGTGTTCGCCGCGCACAGCGAAGGCGGCCACACCTGCGTGCAAGTGTTCTTCTTCCGCGCCGGCCAGAACTGGGGCAACCGCGCCTATTTCCCGCGTCACGACCCGCAGACGCCCGAACCCGAAGTGCTCGAAAGCTTCATCGCGCAATTCTACGACGAGCGCGATCCGCCCCCGCTGGTGCTGACCAATATCGAGATCACGGAAAACGATCTGCTCGAACAGGCGCTCGCCGTGAAAGCCGACCGCAAGGTCGAGCTCCGCTGCCCGCAGCGCGGCGAAAAGCGCGAGATCGTCGACGCCGCCGCGCTCAACGCGCGCGAAGCGCTCGGCCGGCGCATGGCGGAAACGCAGAGCGTCGCGAAATTGCTCGATGGCGTGGCTGAAACCTTCGGCCTCGCCGAACGGCCCGAACGCATCGAGGTCTACGACAATTCGCACATCCAGGGCACGAACGCCGTCGGCGCCATGATCGTCGCCGGCCCCGACGGCTTCATCAAAAACCAGTACCGCAAATTCAACATCCGCAGCACGGAGCTCACGCCGGGCGACGATTACGCCATGATGCGCGAAGTGCTCTCCCGCCGCTTCGCCCGCATGCTGAAGGAGCGGGCGGAAGATGAGGCGCAAAGTCCTTCTCCCCTTGTGGGAGAAGGTGGTTCTCGCGTGAGCGAGAACCGGATGAGGGGTGACGGCGCGACGCTTGAGAGCGAGGCGCCAACACCCCTCACCCGTCCTTCGCTTCGCGAAGGCCACCCTCTCCCACAAGGGGAGAGGGACGAGGCGCTCGCCGCCTCTCCCGGCCAGATCACAGATGGCGGCGTCGATTTTTCCAAAGAAGAAACGCGCGAGCGCGACTCCAAATTCGCCGCCCGCCCCGATCTCGTGCTGATCGATGGCGGCGAAGGCCAATTGGCCGCCGCGCGCGATGCGCTGCGCGATCTGGGTCTGCTGAACGAGATCGTGCTGGTCGGCGTCGCCAAGGGCGTCGATCGCGACGCGGGCCGCGAACGCTTCTTCATACCGGGCCAAGCGCCCTTCCGCCTCGATGAGAAGAGCCCGGTGCTCTATTATCTCCAGCGCCTGCGCGATGAAGCGCACCGCTTCGCCATCGGCGCCCATCGCCAGAAGCGCAAGGCCGACATCGCCAAGAACCCGCTCGACGACATCGCCGGCGTCGGCCCCGCGCGCAAACGCGCGCTGCTCGATCGCTTCGGCTCGGCGCGCGGTGTCGCCTCCGCAAACATTTCCGAGCTCGAAGCGGTTGACGGCGTCAACACCGAACTGGCCAAACGCATCTATGACTTCTTCCACGACAAGCGTTGATTCCGGCGCGCGCCCATCGCGGGTTCCGCTCATGCTGACGATCGCGCGCCTCATTCTTGCGCCGGTTGTGGCGGGCCTCATCGTGTGGGCCGGCTATGGCGTCTTCCGGCATGGCCTCATCTTCGCGGGCCTGGTTTATGGCGCGGCGGCCACGCTCTTCGTCATCGCGGCGCTCACCGATTGGCTCGACGGCATGCTGGCGCGCCGCCTGAACGCCGTCACCCCGCTCGGCGCCGCGCTCGACCACATCGCCGACAAGTTGCTCACCGCAGGCGCCATGATCGCGCTCGCCGCCACCGTGTTTCCCCTCGATCTGATCGTGGCGACCTTGGTGCTGGTGCTGCGCGATCTCGCCGTCTCCGGCCTCAGGGAAGGCTATGGCGACAAGCTCCCCGTCGACGGCTTCGGCAAGGTCAAAGCTGCGGCGGCGATGATTGGCGTCGCGTTCTACCTCGCCTTCCAGGCCGCCGGCGTGCTGGGCGCGCCGCCTTACCTGCTGCTCGGCCTGGTCTGGCTGGCCCGCTCCCTGATCTGGACCGCCGCCCTGCTCGCGCTGTTCAGCGCCGCCCGGTATCTGCGGACCGCACTCGCCTCTTAACGACTCCGCAACCTACGATTGCTACCTAAGGTAGTATGTCGGAGGGAGCGTCCGTTCAGGTTGTTGATGCCGAGTCCGCGCGTTGGGACGCGCTGACGCGCACCACGCTTGAGGCCAAGCTGGTCCACCGCGCCTATCGCCCGCTCTGGGCCAATGGCGCGTTCGCCGACATGTTTCTCTATGACGATGTCGGCGATGTGCTCCGGCAATCCTCGTTGCTGGCGCTGTTCGACGCCGACACCCGCGCCGCGCCGGACGAGGCCTGGCGGACGCTGATCGGCGCCGATGGCGCAGTGTTCGGCCGGCGCCTGTTCAATCGGCGCAATGGGGCGCTCTTCCGGGTCGAGTTCCTGGCCCGCCGCATCGATTGGGACGGCGCGCCCGCCGCCGCGCTGGCGCTGCTGGACGTCAGCGAAGAAGAACGCGCGCACCGCTCGCTCGTCGCGGCGCGCGCCGAGATCGAGGCCAGCGCCCGCGCCCGCCGCGCGCTCTACGCCAGCGCCGCGCGTTCCTTGGTGGAGCCGCTGCGCGCCGCGCGCACGCGTCTGCGCACGCTGGCCGCGGCCGAGACGGACTATGCCGAGGACGCGCGCGACGCCGTTTCGGCCTGCGACGCGTTCATGGCGCGTGTCGCCCATGTCGGTGAATTGCTAGACGCGCAGGCGCCGGAATCGTTTCGTCTCGCGCCGGTTCTGGACTCTGCGTTGCGCAGCGCGCGCGAAGCACGGCCATCCGCGCGCTTTGAGGCGCGGCTGTTGTGCGATGCGCATCCGTTCGTGCTGGGCGCGCCGGCGCGCGTTGAACAGATCGCGTTCGCGCTGCTCGAAACCGCGGCGCAGCGCGCCGATGACGTCGTCTTCACCGCCGCGCACGATTCCGAAGGCCTGGCCCTTCAAGTCGAAGCGCGCGGCCTCGGCGCGGGCGGCAGGGATTGGACCGACGAGCCGTTCCGCCTGGCGCGCGCCATGCTCGAGAGCGAAGGCGGCGTGCTGGTGGCGCGCGCCGCGACGCGCGACGTCTGGTCCGCGCACGCCTTCGCGCCGCTGCCGGCCGCGCAGGATCCGCTGGCCCCGCAGCTCGCCCGCGACGTGCTGGTGGTCGATGACAATGACGCAGCGCTCCGCGTCGCGCTGACGCTGCTAAGCGCGCTCGGCCATCGGCCAAGCGCCGTGCGCAGCGGGCCGGAAGCGCTCGCGGCGCTGGCGGCACGGCGCTTCGATCTCGTCGTGATGGACGTGCACATGCCGGGCATGGACGGCTTCGAGACCGCACAGCGCATGCGCGCGCTGCCCCGGCCCTGGGCCGGCATTCCGATTATCGCCGCCACCGCCAGCGCTGCGCCCGAACTGCGCGCGCGCGCGTCGGACGCAGGCATGGACGCGTTTCTGTTGAAGCCGATCGAGACGGCGAAGCTCGCCGAACAGATCGCCCTTCTGACCGCCGCTACCGGCTCAGTCGAGCCGGCGGAACTCCACCAGATTGAGGAGGAAGATCAGCACGATAAAGCCAAGAATGATGTAGAGCGCGGTCACGTCTGCCCCTCGTCGGCGGAACTGAATCCCCTTCGCGCTCGCGTCTAACGCCAATCGACAGGTTAGGCGAGCCCCCGCTTCGCCGCACCAATCCACCCCGCGGGCCCGCGCTCCAGGCTGGGGGTGGCGACGTCTCTGAACCCGGTCTACCGCCTTGGGCCGAGGTTCGGAGGCGAAGCGCGTCGGATGTCCGGCGTGCGCCGCCCTCCCGGCTTCCCCGCCGGGGGGGGCGGACCTTTTTTGGCGATCAGCTCAGCGCATAGCGCAGCGGCAGCTTCTTCGGCCCGCTGACAAAGCTGGCTTCCGAAAGCTGCGCCTGCCCGCCGAGTTCGACCGATTTCAACCGCGGCAGCAATTCCTCCCACAGGATGCGCATCTCCATTTTCGCCAGATGCTGGCCGAGACAGAGATGGGCGCCATAGCCGAATGCGAGATGCTTGTTCGGGCTGCGGTCGACGCGGAATTCGTACGGGTCTTCGAAAACCTCTTCGTCGCGATTGCCGCTCGGATAGCACAGCATGAACCAATCGCCGGCCTTGTATTGCGTCCCGCGCAACTCGACGTCGCGCGCGGCGCTGCGCATGAAATGGCGCACGGGCGTGGTCCAGCGGATGCTCTCATCGATGAGGCCTGGGATAAGCGCGGGATCGGCCTTCACCTTGGCGAATTGATCGGGCCGCTCGGCCAGCGCCCACATCGCGCCGGCGGTCGAGGACGACGTCGTATCGTGGCCGGCTGTGGCGATGATCACGTAGTACGACACCGCGTCGAACGCCGAGATCAAATTGCCGTCGATCTTGGCGTTGGCGATGACGCTGGCCACGTCCTCGCGCGGATTGGCGCGGCGATCTTCGGTGAGCGCGTTGAAGTAGTTGAAGAAGTCCATCAGCACTTTCTGGACCTCCGCCATCTGTTCTTCCGGCGTCGTGGCCTCTGATTTGCGCTTCAAATCCGGATCGGTGGCGCCGAACAGCTCCTGCGTGAGCTTCAGCATGCGCGGCTCGTCCTCGCGCGGCACGCCGAGAATCTCCATGATCACGCGCAGCGGAAAATGCAGCGCGACCTCGTTGACGAAATCGCATTGCCCGCCGAGCGCGACCATCCGGTCCGCCGCCTCGCGCGCCAGCCGGCGCACATGCTCTTCCAGCTTCTTGACGTTCTGCGGCATGAACCACGCCTGCGTCAGCGCGCGGTATTTCATGTGATCCGGCTCATCCATCTGCACCAGCGTGTAGAGCAACGGGCGGCCCTGGGCGCGCGCTTCGCGTCCGCGCGCCACGCCATCTGCGGTCGCCAGCGTCGATGGGAAATCGCCGTACGGGAACAGCGTGTTGTCGCGGCTGATCTCGAGAATGTCGGTGTGCTTGGTGACGATGTGGAACGGATCGAAGCCCGGCAGCTCCGCGCGCGCGATCGGATCGTTCTTACGCAGCCATTCATAGGCCGCGTTCAAGCGCGCCGGCTCGGCATGGGCTTTGGGGTCGACAATCGTTGCAACGATCTCTTGCGGCGCCTTCGTCATGCGCTCCTCCTCGTTTGTGCGCGGAGGATGAGGCCCGCCGCAACGGCAGCGCAAGCCGCGTTCGCGCGCTCAGGCGCCGGCGCTGGCCACCCAGGCCGCAATGGCGTGCCAAAGGGCCGTGGCGCCGATTAGCGGGCGCGTCAGCTGCATGAGCAGCAGCGCCGCCCCGCCCCAGAGATAGATGTCGTGCGGGCGCCCTCGTGTGCGCCAATCATAGGTCATCGCCACGACGATCAGCAGATCGGCCAACAGGCCGGCAATGATCACGCCCGGAAATGGCGGCACGAAGCCGGGCGGCGGCGGCCCCGCCTCTCCCGCCATCATGCCCAGGATCGGCCCCGTCCAGCGCGCGATCGGCGCATCGAGCAGCGAGACCGCGCCGAGCAGCATCAGCCGCTTATGGATTTCCGGTTTGCGCACCTGCGCCACCGCGGCCCACACGCACGCGCCGAAGAAGGACATGCCGCTGGCCTGCACCCAGCTGAACGTCAGCGCGGCGTCGCGATTGCCGTGCGCCGTGCGCAGATTGATCGTCACGCCCATCGTCACCAGCACGATGAGCACCATCATCGCCGCGAGCGCGACGCCGACGAGGCCCCATTCGCGATGCGCCGCACTGCGCCCGTTGGCGACCAGCCAGGTCTGAAAACAGAAATAGAGGCACCAGCCGAAGAACAGCGCGCCATGCACGTGCAGGATGCCCGGCCCCACCGATTGGCCGGTCGCCAAGGGCATGAAATAGGTCGGCAGGAAACCGACCAGCGCGACGGCGAGCGTCGCCAGCGCCATGAAGAAATAGAACCGCCGTCCCGCCGCCGCCTTGGGCGGAACGGGCGCTGCAATCGTCGTCATCGCCCTCTCCCCTGCGGCGCGAGGCTAACAATCCGGGAGGTCGTGCGCCACCCAAGGTTTTGTGGCGTCTGAACTGCGCGGCCGCACAAACGAAAAGGCCCCGGCATGCGCCAGGGCCTTCGTTTGGAAAATTCGAAGCGACGCTTACGCGCCTTGGGGCGCGGGATTGCCCCAGCCGCCGCGCGGACGCGGTTCGGGCTCTTCGTCCGTCACCGGCAGCGCGGGCGCCGGCGGCAGCGGCGCGGGTGGGGTGTCCTCCGGCCGGTTGAGCTTCTCGCCGCGCAGCACCGCCGCGATCTCCTCGCCCGACAGCGTCTCGTATTCGAGCAGCGCTTCGGCGAGGCGCTTATGGTCTTCGGCCTTCTCGGTCATGATGCGCTTGGCTTCGCTGTAGCCTTCGTTCACCAGCCGACGCACTTCGTCATCGATCTTGCGCGCCGTCTCTTCCGAGATGTTCTGCGTGCGCGACACCGAATGGCCGAGGAAGACCTCTTCCTGATTGTCGCCATAGGAGACGAGGCCCAGCGCGTCCGAATAGCCCCAGCGCGTGACCATGTTGCGCGCCAATTGCGTCGCGCCCTGGATGTCGGACGACGCGCCCGACGTGATCTGATCCTTGCCGAAGGTGAATTCCTCCGCGACGCGCCCGCCCATCAGGATCGCGAGCCGGCCCATCATCTGCTTGTAATTCATGGAGAGGCGATCGCCTTCCGGCAGCTGCATCACCATGCCAAGCGCGCGCCCGCGCGGGATGATCGTGGCTTTGTGCACCGGATCGGCTTCCGGCACGTTGAGCGCGACGATGGCGTGGCCGGCCTCGTGATAGGCGGTGAGCTTCTTTTCCTTCTCGCTCATCACCATAGAGCGCCGCTCGGCGCCCATCATCACTTTGTCCTTCGCGTCTTCGAATTCGCGCGTCGTCACCACGCGCTTGCCGCGCCGCGCGGCCAGAAGCGCCGCTTCGTTGACGAGGTTGGCGAGATCGGCGCCCGAAAAGCCCGGCGTGCCGCGCGCGATCACTTTGAGATCGACGTCCGACGCCACCGGCACATTGCGCGTGTGCACTTTGAGAATGCGTTCGCGGCCGACGACGTCCGGGTTCGGCACCACGACTTGGCGGTCGAAACGGCCCGGACGCAGCAGCGCGGGATCGAGCACGTCCGGCCGGTTGGTGGCCGCGATCAGGATGATGCCTTCATTGGCTTCAAAGCCATCCATCTCGACCAGCAATTGGTTGAGCGTCTGTTCGCGCTCATCGTTGCCGCCGCCGAGGCCGGCGCCGCGATGGCGCCCCACCGCGTCGATTTCATCGATGAAGATGATGCAGGGCGCGTTCTTCTTGGCTTGCTCGAACATGTCGCGCACGCGGCTGGCGCCGACGCCGACGAACATTTCCACGAAATCCGAACCGGAGATCGTGAAGAACGGCACATTGGCTTCGCCCGCGATGGCGCGCGCCAGCAAGGTCTTGCCCGTGCCGGGCGGGCCGACCAGCAGCGCGCCTTTCGGAATCTTGCCGCCGAGGCGCTGGAACTTGCCTGGGTCCTTCAGGAATTCGACGATCTCGCCGAGCTCTTCCTTGGCCTCGTCGATGCCCGCGACGTCATCGAACGTCACGCGGCCCTTGGCCTCGGTGAGCAGGCGCGCCTTGGAGCGGCCGAAGCCCATGGCCCCGCGCCCGCCCGCCTGCATCTGGCGCATAAAGAAGAGCCACACGCCGATCAGCAGCAGCATCGGCAGCGACGACACCAAAATCTCAAGCAAGGTCGGCCCGGTCTTCGGCTGTTGCGCCGAGACGGAAACGCCCGCCTGCTGCGCCGCGTTCACGATCGTCGACATCGTGCCGTCCGGCGTATAGGTGACGAAATTCTCGTTGGTCTTGGTGCGGCCGTGAATCGTCTCGCCCTGGGTCTGGATCGACGCCACGCGGCCCGATTGCACGCCTTCCATGAGCTGGCTGTAGGTCCACGGCTCGACGCCGCGCGTGCGGCTCGGGTTCTGGAACGCCATGAACATGACGACCAGCACCAGCGCGATGATGCCCCAAATCAGCGGCGTACGAATTTGCATCGGGGTTGGACCTCTTCGGCCCGCGCCGGCGGGCCGTCCTCAGCTACATAGGACTGTCACGTCCCATTAACACCCCTTTATGCCATGCGCCCGGTCAAGGCGGGGTGAACAGGATGTCAGAAAGCCGCGCGGCGATCAGCCATTCGGCCTCCAGCGCGCCGGCCGCCCGCGCTTCAGGCAGGCTCAGCACGCCGGCTTGCGTCTCCACCAGCGGCGCGCCGCGGCCGGCGGGATCGGGCCGCAGCACGATTGTTTCGCTGCCGCACCGCACGGCGAGCCGCCCGTCCCAGACCGCCGCCTGCCCTTGCGCGAGGGTGAGCGCCGGCTGGGCCGGCCCGCCGCCCCGCCCCGCAATGGCGCCGGGATCGCGCGTCAGCACGATCCGCCCACGGGATTCGGCGATCCGGCAGCCATGCAAAGTGCGCCCGCGAAAGCCGCCGCCTTCGATCGCGCGCGCCAGCCGCACCACCGCCTCGGCGCTTGGCGCACGCTGCGCGCCCGAAGCCGCGATCAACGCCGCGCTCAAGGCGCGCGCGCGCACGGCCTCCGGCGCGGGCGTCCACGTCAGCGACAGCGCGCCGGCCTCATTTACGGCGCCGGCCAGCCAGGCGCGCGCGGCGTGCGTTTCTTCATCGAGCGCCGCACCGATCCGATCCGCGATCGCGCCGAAGCGCGCCAGATCGAAGCCTTGCGCTTCGAGGCCCTGCAGCAGCCGGCGTATGCGCACGCGCGCAAATCGCGCATTGTCGTTCGACGAATCTTCGATCCAGGCCGCGCCGCGCGCGGTGAGCCACGCGCGCAGCGCCGCGCGGCGCGCGCGGAGCAGCGGCCGCGTCAGCACGATGCCGCGCCCGTCCGGCCAGAGCGGCGCCGGCGCCAGCGCGCGCATCCCCGCCAACCCCCGCCAACCCGTGTTCGCCTGCGCGCGCAGCATCAAAGTCTCGGCCTGATCGTCCAGCGTGTGCGCCAGCGCGATGGCGCGCGCGCCAGCCTCGCGCGCCACATCGATCAGTGCGCCATAGCGTCCCCGCCGCAGCGCCGCCTGCGAAGGAGCCGCCCCCAGCCCACTCAGCCGCACCACCCGCGCCGCCACGCCCAGCGCGCGTGCGCGGTTCGCTACAAGCGCGCTTTCCGCCGCCGCCTCCGCGCGCACGCCGTGATCGACCACGCAGGCGATCAGCGGCCCGCGGCCGGCGAGTCCATGCAACAGCGCCGTGGAATCCCCGCCGCCGGACAGCGCCAGCAACAACGGGCCATCCCCCGCCGCCGCGAAACTCGCGGCGCGCGCAGGTTCGGAAACGGGGAACGCATCGGCCACGCGCCGAAGCTAATCGAGATTTCGAATTTTCGTACCGCCGGCTTCCAGCCGGCAGATAGCGCTGACTGCCGGCTGGAAGCCGGCGGTACGGGCGCCTCTACGTTGTGGGGCACCGGAGCGCGCGGCTTTCGCGCGCGGCGAGGTCGCGCACGGCTTGCGCAGCTTGCGGATAGCGGCGCGGCAGATCGCGGAAGGCGCCGCAGGCCTGATCCGTGCGGTCCATGCCGCCCAGCGCCATGCCGAGACGCACCAAGGCTTCCGGCGCGCGCGGCCCGCTCGGCGTGCGGCGCAGATAATCGAGAAAGCCCTGCGCCGCGGGCTCATAATTGTTCCGCGCCAGCAGCGTGAACGCGTACCAGAAGCGCCCATCCGCCGCTGTCGGCGCATCGGCGAAGCGGGTCAGGAAATCCTGGAACGCGGCCTCCGCCTCCGCGAGACGGCCATTGGTCAGCAGCGTGCGTGCGCGCGAATAGGCTTCGCCCGCATCGCCGGGCAGATCGCTCGCCGGCAGCGTGCCGAGCTGGCCGACTTGCGCGGGCGGCGGCGTGGCGGGCGGCGGCGAAGCTGGCGGGGGCGCGGCCTGCGCGCGCGGCGGCGGCGCCTGATCAACGGGCGCCGTCGGCGGAGATGCGGGCGCTGCGCCGCCACCGCCTTGGCCAGTCTGCGCCGCATCATGCGCGTCACGCACCACGGCGAGATCGTTCACCATAGCCTGCAGGCGCGCCACTTCGCGCTGCGCTTCGATCAGCTGGCGCTGCAAATCTTCCTGCGCGGCGGTCGATTCCTGAAGCTGGCGCTCCAATTCCTCGATCCGGTCCTGCCGGACATCGGCTGGCGCGGGCATCGTGATGGGCGCTGCGCGGTCGCGCCCGTCCCGGCTCTGCGCGGATGCGGGCGCGGCCAGCGAAACGCACGCGAAAGCGATTGCCAGGGCCGTGGGCAGACTGGGTTTCATGACAATCTGCTTACGCGACCCGCTCGGCAAAAATGCGGCGCCGAGTTGCGCCGCCGCAACAGCCTTACGACACCGCGCCGCTGACGATTTGCGAATGGGCGTTGCGGTTCAGCGACCACGCCTCTTCGTTCGAGCGCGGATCGAGCGGCCGTTCCTTGCCGTAGGAGATGGTCTGGATGCGGTTCGGCGAGACGCCGAGCGAGACCAGATAATCGCGCGCGGCGGCGGCGCGGCGGGCGCCGAGGGCGAGATTGTATTCGCGCGTGCCGCGCTCATCGCAATTGCCGGCGACGAGGATTTGCACGCTCGGATAACGCTGCAGCCAGGCGGCCTGACGTTCGAGAATTTGGCGCGCTTCCATCGACAGATCGGAGCGATCGAGGCCGAAGAACACGCGATCGCCGACGCTGACGCGGAAATCTTCGACCGAACCCGGCGTGGGCCCGCGCGGCGCTTCCGGCTGCACCGGGCCGCTCGGCCCGGTCGGGACTTCCGTTACAGTGCGCGGATGGCTGGCGCAGGAAGCCAAGGCTGTCGCTGCCGCCAAGGCTGCGAAAATGGCGATTTGGCGCATGACAGTTTTTCTCCTCGGTCTCGTCGTTAACGGGGCCGCCCCTCAATAGCGAAGGAGGACGATAGCCAATCTCAATGTCAATTCAACGGCGCACGCGTCATGGGAGCAAAGGCGACCATGCCGGATCCGAAGCGTCCGTCGGCGTAGCGACTTCGCGTAAATTTTGTCCTGTCAGATCGATCGACATCAGCCGCGGCGGCCCGCCCGGCCGCTCCTCGCGGAAAAACATGATGACGCGGCCATTGGGCGACCATGTCGGCCCCTCTTCAAAATAGGCGTCGGTCAGGATGCGCTCATCGCTGCCGTCCGGTTTCATCACGCCAATCGCGAACCGTCCGCCGCTCTGGCGCGTAAACGCGATCAAATCGCCGCGAGGCGACCAGACCGGCGTCGAATATTGGCCCTGCCCAAAACTGATGCGGTGCGCGCCCGAACCATCGCCGCCCATCACATAAAGTTGTTGGCCGCCGCTGCGGTCAGAGGTGAACACGATCTGGGCGCCGTCGGGCGAATAGGACGGCGAGGTGTCGATCGCGGGATGGTTGGTTAACCGCACCGCCTGGCGCGTACGCAAATCCATCGCGAAGATTTCGGAATTGCCGTTGAGATCGCGCGTCATGATCACACGCTGGCCATCCGGCGAAAACCGCGGCGCGAACGAAAGGCTCGCGGAAGAGTCCAGCACCTCGCGGCGATTGGTTTCGAGATTGTAGAGATAGACGCGCGCGCGCACGCCATCGTCGAACGCCATATAGGTGATGAGCAGGTTCGACGGCGAAAACCGCGGCGTCAGCACGCTTTCATTGGCGCCGGTGAGGAAGGATTGGTTAGCGCCATCCTGATCCATCATCATCAGCCGCTTGACGCGCCGCCCGCGCGGGCCGGTTTCCGAGACGAACACGATGCGGCTGTCGAAATAGCCGCGCTCGCCCGTCAGCCGCTCATAGATCTGATCGGCCACGCGGTGCGCGATGCGGCGCCAATTATCCGGCGTCGTCGCAAACGATTGCGCCGCCATCTCCTGCTGGCCGAGCACGTCCCACAGCCGGAACTCGATGCTGAGCCGCCCATCCGCCAGCATCGTGGCCTGCCCCACGACCAAGGCCTGCGCCGAGATCGCGGCCCAATCGGGAAAGCGCGGCGGCACGTCCACGCCCTGAATGCGTTCGATGAACGCGGCCGGATCAATCGAGCGGAACAGACCCGAGCGTTCGAGATCGGCGCGGATGACGCCCGAGACGTCATGGCCGAGGCCCGACGAGGCCTGATCCTGGCCCAGGAAATCCGGCACCGCGATCGGCATCGGATTCATGTGCCCGCCATAGATATCGACATGCGCTTGCGCGAAGGCGCGCTGCGGCAACGATGCAAAGGCGGCCAGCGCCAACAGGCACAGCAAGGCCGCGCGGGAGAAGTTCGTGAGACGGGTGTGTGCGCTCATGATCACTGATTTCGCGGATGGAAGGTGTAGGTCATTTCCCGCCAGATATCGTAATGATCCCTGAGGATCGGATCGTCGGGAAACGGAAACGGATCGCATTGGCGCATGGCGCGCAAGGCATAGTCAACCGCGACCCGCATTTCCGGATCGCCTTGATAGGAGGTCGGCGAGACCACGCGCGGATTGCCACGCAGATGGCCGTTGCGGTCGAATTCGATATCGAGCGTCACCACCAGCCGATCGGGATCGCGCATATCCGCCAGCGAACGGCGGCAATTGTTGCGGTCGATATGCGCGCGCGCCACGGCCGCGAGGTGATCCTGGATGCGCGCCGTCTCGGCCGAAGACAGCCCCGCCCCGCGCCGCACCGTATCGCCGCGCTGCGCGCGATCGACATGCTGGCGCGCATCGCTCGGGCGCTGCTTGTCGAGCATGAGCTCGCGCTCTAGCGCCGCGAAATCGGTTTCATAGCGCTGGCGCGGCCGTTGCGGCGTCGGAGCGGGCGCCGGCTCCGGCTCGGCTTCCTGCGCATTGACCGGCTGCTCCTGCGGCGCGGGCGCATCGGGCGCCTGTGATTCAGGATCGGGCGAGGTCGCGCTCACATTCGTGACGTCGGAAATGTTCAGCACTTCGACGGGCACGACATTGCCTTGCGGCGCCAATTCGCTGTGCGCGGCGGGCCAGGCCACCAGCGTCAGCATCACGGCGCCGGCGTGCCCGATCGCGGAGACGATCCAGCCGGGGCGCATCTCACTCGCGCCGTTCAGGCGCCGCGGGCGCAGGCGCGTTCAGCGTGTCGGTGACGAGGCCGATATTGGTGAGCCCCGCCTGCTTCATCACCGCCAGCACATCGGCGACGCGGCCATAATCGGCCTGCGCATCGGCGCGGATGAACACGCGCCGGTCATAGCCTTCGCGCCCGATCGCCTGCAGCCGGCCGAGCAATTCGCTGCGCTGGATTTGCGTTTCCTGCAGGAAGATCGAACCGTCCGCCCGGATCGAAAGCGTCAGCGGCGAGGTTTCCGACGGCAATTGCTTGGCGCTGGTGCGCGGCAATTCGAGTTCGATGCCGGTTTGCAGCAAAGGCGCCGTGATCATGAACACGATCAGCAGCACCAGCATCACATCCACGAACGGCGTGACATTGATCTCCGCCAGGCGCCCGCGGCGGCGATGGCGCCCGCGCCCATTGCGCGCGGAGAGCATGCCCATCGCCATCAGAGGCGCTCGCCGATGCGCCGCGACAGCCGCGCGGCCGCTTCATCCGCGAAGGTCTCAAGCCGATCGCCGAAGCGGTCGAGGCTGCCAGTGAAATAATTGTAGAAGATGACCGCCGGGATCGCCGCCACCAGACCGAGCGCGGTGGCGAACAGAGCTTCCGAAATGCCCGGCGCCACGACGGCGAGATTGGTCTGGCCCTGGTTCGCGATGTCGGCGAACGCATTCATGATGCCCCAGACCGTGCCGAACAGGCCCACGAACGGCGACACGGCGCCCACCGTGGCCAAGAGCCCGAGGCCCCGCCCCGCGCGCGCCAATTCGCGCCCGATCTGCGCCTGCATCAGGCGGTCGCAGCGCGATTGCAGCAGCGCCGCAGCGGCTTCCGTGAACGAGGCCGCGCGCCGCGCCTCGCGCCATTCGCGCGACATCGCCGAGAACACGCGCCCCAGCGCATCGCGCGGGCGATCGCTCACGCGGTCATCCAATTCCTCGATCGATTGGCCGGACCAGAACGCCCGCTCGAAGCGGCGCGCCTGCGCGTCGAGATCGCCGAACAGCAGCCATTTGTCGACCGCGATCGCCCAGGTCCAGATCGAGGCGATGGCGAGCACGAGCATCACGCCCTTCACGATCGGGTCGGCGCCCAGGAACAGGCTCCAAATCGTGACTTGATCCGCCGCCGCTTCCATCCGCGCTCCCGCCCCGCCCGGGGACCTATCGCCCCGCCTCCAGCCGCCGGGTCATTGGGCGGAGGAGTTTGTCAAAAGGTGGACGCGGAGGGTTCAAGGAAGGGTTTAAGCCGCTCAACCAGCAGCGGCGGCGGCTTCTTGGGGCGGCCTGTGAGCGAGATGCAACAGGCCTCGACCTGGGCCCGCGCGATCTCCGCGCCGGCCTTCAGTAGCGCCTGCGAAATGAGCAGCCGCGGACCGCGCACCTCGTCGTAGCGGGTGCGAACCACCAGCGCGTCGTCGATCCGCGCCGGCTTCACAAAATCGAGAGTGATCCGGTTCACCGCGAACGCGGTGGGGTTTTCCTCTTCCAGCAGCGCCGCGTGGGCGATGCCCGCCACGCGCAGAAAATCGCTCCGTCCGCGCTCGAAATAGCGCAGATAATTGGCGTGATAGACGACCCCGGAAAAATCCGTGTCCTCATAGTAAATGCGCACCGGCAGGAAATGCGTGCGCCCTTCGATGCGCCCGGCGCTCGGCTGATCGGTTTCGCTCATGGCCGAACCAAAACCCGTCCGACGCGCGCCCGCAATCCCGGCCCGCGGCCTCTCGCATCTTCCGCAGAAAGCGAACGCGCGTTGGCCCGGCACGCCGCCCGCGCTATTTCTCCCGCAACCCCATGATCCGCGCCTTGGCCACCGTCGCCGCCCTCACCCTGCTCGCCGCCTGCGCCGCCCCCCAGCCGCCGCCGAGCGAGCGCTTCCCCGTGCCGCGCGATTATCCGCCGGGCGTGATGGAGGAAGGCGGCTTCGTCTCGGGCGCGCCGGAAGGCTGGCGGCTGAGCTATCTGAAGACCGGCCCGCGCGCCCATCTCGGCTGGCGCATCGTGGTGGTCTCCGGCACGCCGTCCTGGCCGGCCTATTGGGCCCCCACGATCGCGGCCCTGCCGGACGATGTCGAAATGATCGTGGTCGCGCGGCCTGGCTTTTCGACCAGCGAACCGCAGGAAGCGGTGCCGAGCCTGCGCCGCCAGGCCGACGCCATCGCCCCCCTGCTCGATGCGCCGGACGGCCGGCCCGTCCTGCTGGTCGGCCAGAGCTTCGGCGCGCCGATCGCGGCCATCATGGCCGGCGCCCATCCGGGCCGGGTGAAGGGCCTGGTGCTGGTGTCGAGCTATTTCGGCGTGCGCGGCGCGACCGCGAACCGTCTGTTCGGCGTCGGCCGGCTGGTGCGCTGGGCGCTGCCGCGCGATTTCAGGAATTCAGTCACCGAGGTCTCTGCCCAGCCCGCCCAGCTGCCGGAGGCTTGGACGGCCCTGGAAAGCCTGCGCGTCCCGATCACCTTCATCCATGGCGACCGGGACACTTTCGTGCCCATCGCCAGCGCCGAACAAGCCGCCCAGCGCGTCCACGCCCTATTCGTCACCGCGCCCGGCGGGGATCATTTCCTCAACGCCTGCTGCGTGCCGGCGCTGATCGGGGCGTTCGAGGGGACCATGGCGCGGTCGGACGCGGCGAACGCGGCCCCCGCGCCGGGCTGAGCCGCCCCGCCCTACTCCCCCGCCTTGCCCCGCCTTGCCCCTCTGGCGCTCTTCCGCTAAGAGCGCCGCTTCCTTTTCAGACCCGAACATCAAAGGGGCCTCCGGTGGCCGGCATTGTCTTGAACGTCGAGAAGCGTGAACGCCTGGGCACGGGCGGCGCGCGCGCCACGCGCAACGCGGATTTGCTGCCGGGCGTGCTCTATGGCGGCGCGCGCGGCGCGATCCCGATCGAGCTCAAGAAGGACGAAGTGCTGACGGCGATCCGCTCGGGCAAGTTCGTGTCGCACCTGATCGAGATCAATCACCGCGGCGAGCGCCAGCCGGTGATCCCGAAGGCGATCCAATACCACCCGGTTTCCGACCAGCCGATCCATATCGACCTCTACCGCGTGGAAGAGGATTCCGAGATCGACGTCGAAGTGCCGGTGCATTTCAAGAATCAGGAAGCCTCGCCGGGCCTCAAGCGCGGCGGCGTGCTCAACATCGTCGCGCACACGCTGAAAATGCGCGTGCCGGCGCTGAAAATCCCGGAAGAGATCGTGGTCGATCTCACCGGCCTCGATATCGGCGCGGTGGTGCACTTGTCGGCGCTGGCGCTGCCGGACGGCGCAACGCCGCTGACGCGTGAAAAGGATCTCACCGTCGCCACCATCGCCGGACGCCTCGCCGAAGAGGCTGAATCGGCGGCGCCTGCCGCTGACGCCGCCGCCGCGGCGCCGGCTGACGGCGAAAAGAAGAGCTGACGCACGGCGATTCTATCCTCCCGCGCGTCGGTGCGGGTAGGATCGGGTCATGTTGCTCTTGGTGGGGCTCGGCAATCCGGGCGCGAAATACGCAGGCAATCGGCACAATATCGGCTTCATGGCCGTGGACGCGATCGCCCGCGCCCATGGCTTCGGCCCGTGGAAGAAGAAGTTCCGCGGCGAGACCGCGGAAGGCGCCATCGCCGGCGTCAAAACCCTGCTGCTGAAGCCGCAGACTTTCTACAATGACAGCGGCCACGCCGTCGCCGAGGCCGCGAAATTCTACAAACTCGCCGCGCATGACGTGGTGGTGTTCTACGATGAGATCGATCTGGCGCCCGGCCGCTTCCGCATGAAGCGCGGCGGGGGTGCAGCCGGCAATAATGGCGTGCGTTCGATCACCGCCTGGTTCGGCGACGATTTCCGCCGCGCGCGTCTGGGCACGGGCCATCCGGGCCATAAGGACAAGGTGATGGGCCACGTGCTGAGCGATTTCGCCAAAAGCGAAGCCGATTGGGTCGCCGCGCTGCTCGACGCCGCCGCCAAGGCCGCCCCCCTGCTCGCGCAAGGCGAGGACGACAAATACCAGGCCGAAGTGATGCGCCTCGCCCCCGCCGTCAAAGCCGATCCGCGCAAGGGCCCCGAGGACGCGCCTTGACACGGATACACTGACACACGTATACACGGATACATGGCGAATGTGACCGTCACATTGGAAGGCGCGGTCTTGGCCGAGGCGCGCCAGGAAGCCGAGCGGCAGGGCAAGAGCCTGTCGCGCTATCTGGCCGATCTGGTCACGGCCGAGCAGGAGCGATTGCGCACGGAAAGGATGGCGGCGATGGATGCGTTTTTCGAAGTCGCCAAGAGCGTGAAGCTCGCCGGCGCGCCCCACAAATTTGATCGCGACGAGATCTATGACGAAGCTGTTTCTCGACACGAGCGTGGTGATCTACGGTTTGGACCCGCGCGCGCCGTCGAAGCAGGCGCGCTGCCTCGCGTGGCTGAAACGGGCGGCGGAGCGGAATTCGCTCACGATCAGCCCGCAAGTGTGCGCCGAGGCGCGAAGCGTCGCGGTCAAAAAGCTGAAGATTGAGGCCGGGGACGCCGCCAAGGCGGTCCTCGGCCTCTTGCCGTTCTGCACCGCGCCCTATGGCGCCGAAGAGGTGCGCACAGCGCTGCAGCTCAATGCGAAATGGCGGCTCTCCTGGTGGGAAAGCCTCATCATCGCCTCTGCGCTGGCCGCCAAATGCACCCATCTTTTGACGGAAGACGGCCAGTCCGCACCGGTGATCGAGGGCTTGAAGATCATCGATCCATTCGTCACCGCGCCCGACGATGTGCTCGCCTAGTTCTGTTGCGGCGGGGCTCGCCGCTTGCGGGGCGCGCGCGGCCATGCGAGGGGCGGGCTGACCGATGCTCTACCTGATCATGCTCTACCTGCCCTCGATCATCGCGGGCATCCACGCCGTGCGCACCGGGCGGGCGCAGCTCTGGCTGTTCGTGCTGGTGATCGCGCCTGGCCTCGGGCCGATCATCTATTTCTTCGCGGAGATCGTGCCGGAAATGCTGGGCGGGCGCACGGCGCGCAAGCTCGGCTCGGCTGCGCGCCACGCGCTCGATCCGGAACGCGCTTATCGCGAAGCCAAGCGCGCGCTCGATGACACGCCCACCGTCGGCAATCAGATGAAGCTCGCGCAGGCCGCCGCCGCCGTCGGGCGCTGGCAGGAAGCGGAAGCTGCGTGGACGCAAGCCGGCCAGGGCCATTTCGCCGACGATCCTGCGATCCTGCTCGGCCACGCCAATGCGCTGTTGGAATTGAACCGCTTCGATGATGCGCTGAAGAAGCTCGATGCGCTGCGCGCGCTGGGCAAAGTGGGCGAAACGCCAAGCGTCGCGCTGGCGTATGGACGCGCCTGCGAAGGTCTTGGACGCGCCAACGACGCCGACGAAGCCTATCGCTTCGCTGCTGATCGCGTGCCCGGCCTCGAAGCCGGCGCGCGCTATGTCGCCTTTCTCGCCAAGACCGGCCGCAAGGCCGACGCCGAAACCGGCTTCGGCGAAATCGAGCGGCGCTTCGCGAAGATCAGCCCCGCGTTGCGCGCCGAAGCGCGGCCATGGCGTGACATGGCGGCGCGTGCGATCGGCCGCGCCTGAATGCGTTTACGAGAGAGGACGCCGCGTCTTGGCGCGCTTCTGCACCGAATCGCCGAGGTTGGTGACGCGGCCGCGCACGCCCGCGCGCTCCATCGCCTCGATCGCCTTCTCCATATCCCAGTGCGGGACGCGCAAAACCCGATCGGCGACGTTCTTGGCGCCCAATCGTTTCGCCGCGCGCTCCATGTGAATGACGGAGCCGGAACGATCCACCTCGTACGCGCGCTTGCCGTCTTTCGCGGCCGCATCAAGGCGGCGCCGGCGCGCCAGAGGCGGCTCGATCAGCTCGGCGTCGAACGGCATATCCCAGTCCATCGCATAGCGTGTGCGGCCGCGCGCCATCGAAACGCCTCTCGTTTCGTTCCTTCGTCTATCCACAGGCGGTACATGTGTTCGCGCTGAGCGCCAAGAGTCTCTCTGAAGTCAATCGTTAATGCGCGGGTTGTCCCGCGGGAGATGCAGTCGTCATGGGGTTTAAGTGTGGAATTGTCGGGCTGCCGAATGTCGGCAAATCGACTCTCTTCAATGCGCTGACGCGCACCGCCGCGGCGCAGGCGGCGAATTATCCGTTCTGCACGATCGAGCCGAATGTCGGCGAGGTGGCCGTGCCCGAGCCGCGTCTGGGCAAGCTCGCGGAAATCGCCAAGTCGAAAGAGATCATTCCGGCGCGGATGAATTTCGTCGACATCGCGGGCCTGGTGCGCGGCGCTTCGAAGGGCGAAGGGCTGGGCAATCAGTTTCTCGCGAACATCCGCGAATGCGACGCCATCGCCTACGTGCTGCGCTGTTTCGAGAATGACGACATCACCCATGTCGAAGGCCGCGTCGATCCGATCGCCGATCTCGATATTATCGAAACCGAATTGATGCTCGCCGATCTCGAAAGCCTCGAAAAGCGCATCACCAATCTCGAAAAGAAAGCCAAGAGCGGCGACAAGGAAGCGAAAGCCACGCTCGATCTCGTGCAGCGCGCCAAGGCGCTCCTGGAGGACGGCAAGCCCGCGCGCCTCGCCAAGCGCGCCGCCGATGAAGAAGCCGCCTTCCGCCAGCTCCAGCTGCTCACGGCCCTGCCCGTGCTCTACGTGTGCAATGTCGACGAAGCGCACGCCGCAAGCGGCAATGCGCAATCTGAAGCCGTCGCCGCGCGCGCGGCCGCCGAGCACGCCGCCTGCGTTGTGATCTGCGCGCAGATGGAAGCCGATCTCGCCGCGCTCGATGACGCGGAACAGGCCGAATATCTCGCCGCCGCCGGTCTCGATGAGCCGGGCCTCACCAAGCTCATCCACGCCGGCTATGACCTGCTGGGCTTGGCCACCTATTTCACCGTCGGCCCCAAAGAGGCGCGGGCCTGGACTATTCACAAAGGCGATAGCGCGCCGCGCGCCGCCGGCGTCATTCACACCGATTTCGAGAAAGGCTTCATTCGCGCCGAGACAATCTCCTTCGACGACTACGTCACGCTCGGCGGCGAAAGCGGCGCCAAGGAGGCCGGCAAGATGCGTCTCGAAGGCAAGGACTACATCGTGCGCGACGGCGACGTCATGCACTTCCGCTTCAACGCGTAGGTCTCAGCGCAGCATGTGCACCGTGCTGCGGTCGTAATCGATCGCCAGCGCCCGCACTTGGCGCAGTGCGTCCGCACCCAGCACCATGGCCGGCTCATCGCCCAGGCCCCAGAGATCGAACGCATACATGTCCGCGACGCCGGCGTGGACACCCCGGATCGTCGCCCCGCCCAGCGTCATTTCTGGAAGGTAGACTGCGGACGTCGCAACCGTCGGCGCATAAATGTTGAGCGTATGCCAGGAGACGAGCGCTTCGTTTGATCGGGAAATTCGCCGGAGCGCATCGCGTAGCGGCACGTTGACGAAGGAATTGCTCGATCCGGTGTCGAGGATGACACGCATATGGATGCCCCCGATCGCGCCGGGCACATCGACGAGGCCGCCAAAGTGCACGCGCGCCGGCGACGTGCGCCAACGACGATCGGGAAGCCGTTCGCTCGCGTTCGAAACCATCAATTGGCGATGCTCAAAATCGACGATCAGGCGCCGGCCATCCATGCTTTGGACGCCGAGAACGCCCTGGGCCTCGCCCAAAACGCCCCCGTCGATCACAGGCAGGAGGGTCGCGCGCAAATCCAATGTGCCGGCATGGAAGTGATCGACTTCCGCCATCGGCGCGCGAAACACGCCGGTCAGTGCGTGCACGTCAGCTTCGCCGCGCAAGGGCAGCGCCAGCGACTGCGCCAGCGTCGAAGACACTGCTGAGCGGTTGGCGCCGGTATCGACGATGAACTCGAACGGCCCCTGGCCGTTGATGTAGACCGGCGCCGTGACACGACCCGTCTCATCGGCCGTGATCACCAAAGCATCGGGCGCGAGCACGATGATGTCGTCGTCCGACGCCAGCGCCGCTGGCCCCGCAAGCAAGGCCGCCGCCGCGATCGCGCCCAAAAAACCGAGCCGCATCGTTCCCTCCCGCTTGTGTTTCCCATGAGGATAGGCGCCGATCGCCCCGACCGTCCATGCGCTTCCGACGAACGCCGCCGCCCGCATGGCGCTTTTCCCCCGCTTGCGCCATGACAGGACGGACAGGACAGCTCTGAGGAGAAGCACATGGCGCTCGACCACGTCTCCGTCGGCGTGACCGACATGAAGAAGGCCAAGGCGCTTTACGACGCCGCGCTGGCGCCGCTGGGCATGGCGCCGGTCTATCCCGTCGAGATCGGCGGCGCGCTCGTCGCTGTCGGCTATGGCGACACGCCGGACAAGCCGACCTTCTGGATTCAGCTCCCGCTCAATCAGCGCGCGGCCAGCATGGGCAACGGCATGCACATCGCGTTTGCGAGCGCCACGCGCGCGGCGGTCGACGCCTTCTATCTCGCCGCGCTCGACAAGGGCGGCGCCGACGAAGGCGGGCCGGGTCTGCGCACGGAATATCATCCGAGCTATTATGCCGCCTTCGTGCGCGATGCGGACGGCAACAAGCTCGAAGCGGTGTGCCACGCGCCAGAGTGACGACGCGACAAGAACAAGATGGGGCGGACAATGCCGATATTGGAAGAAGCGCGCGCGCTGGTCGCCGCGGACGACCGCAAGGATTTCGAATTCGCCGAACGCGGCTTCATCGCGACGCGCACGGACCCTGTGATCGCGCGCCCGGATGGGCGTCCCGCCTTTGATCTGCGCGCCTATGCCTTCCTCGAAGGCGCAGCGCCCGACACCGCCAATCCCAGCCTCTGGCGCCAGGCGCAGATCCTCACCAAGCACGGCCTCTTCAAAGTGATGGACCGCATCTACCAGGTGCGCGGCTTCGATGTGTCAACGGCGACGTTCATCGATGCGGGCGTGGGCTGGATCGTGGTCGATCCGCTGACGACAGTCGAGGTCGCGCGCGCGGCGCTGGAGCTTGTCGAAGAGCATGTGGCGAAGAAGCCGGTGATCGCCGTCATCTATTCGCACAGCCATGTCGATCATTATGGCGGCGTCGGCGGCGTGGCGAAGGCCGAGGACGCCGCTTCCGGCAAAGTGAAGATCATCGCGCCGGAAGGTTTTCTCGAACACGCGGTTTCGGAGAACATCATCGCGGGCCCGGCCATGTTCCGGCGCGCGCGGTTTCAGTTCGGCCACACCTTGCCCTGCTGCGCCGATGGCGAAATCACCTCGGGCCTCGGCCCCCGCCCTTCGCTCGGTTCGCTCTCACTGATCGCGCCAACCGATCTCGTCACCAGAACGGGCCAGGAAATCACGATCGGCGATGTGACCATGGTGTTTCAGCTCACGCCCGGCACGGAGGCGCCGGCGGAGATGAATTTTCATTTGCCGCAATTCCGCGCCGTGTTCATGGCCGAGAACGCCAATCTCACCATGCACAATTTGCTGCCCGCGCGCGGCGCGCTGGTGCGCGACGCCAAGGCCTGGGCCGATTATCTCACCGAAGCGATCCGCCTCTTCGGCGCAGCGAGCGATGTGATGTTCGCCGCGCACGGCATTCCGCGTTTCGGCCGCGACGAGATCGTGGATTTCCTGGGCAAGCATCGCGACGCCTACAAATTCCTGCACGACCAAAGCGTGCGGCTCATGAACAACGGGCTCACCGCGCCCGAAATCGCCGAAGAGCTCGAACTGCCCGACGTGCTGCGCAAGCAATGGTTCAATCGCGGCTATTACGGCACGATGAGCCACAATTCGAAAGCCATCTATCAGCGTTATCTCGGTTGGTACGACGCCAATCCGGCCAATCTCAATCCGCTGCCGCCGGAGCCCGCCGCGAAGAAATACGTCGCCGCGATGGGCGGCGCAGACAAAGTGATCGCGCTCGCGGATGCAGCCGTGAAGGACGGCGAATTGCGCTGGGCCGCGACGCTGCTCAATCACGTCGTGTTCGCCGACGAAAAGCGCACGGATGCGCGCGACAAGCTCGCCGACATCTACACGCGCCTGGGCTTCGAGGCCGAGGCCGGCACATGGCGCAACATCTATCTCACCGGCGCGCAGGAATTGCGCAAAGGACCCGCAGCCCTCCCCGCCGCAGGCTTCAGCCCGGACGTGCTCTCCGCGACGACGACGCCAATGCTGCTCGATTTCGCCGCCGTGCGCGTCAATCCGCAGAAGGCGATCCGCCCATTCAAGATCAATCTCCACCTCACCGATCGCGACGAAACGCATCTCATCTCGGTCGGCAATGGCGTGCTGGTGCACGAGGCCGGCGTGATGGATGCGCGAGCGGGCGCAACCGTATCGCTGCCGCGCCCCTTGCTGCTGATGACGCTGTTCGCCGGCGCGCCCGCCGCGCCCCTAATCGAAAGCGGCGCCATTCGCGTAGAAGGCGACGCCGCGCTCTACGAGGCGTTCGTCGGCCTGATCGAACCGCTGTCGCCGAATTTCGCGGTTGTCACGCCATGAACACGCATCGCCTTGCCGCCGGCGCGCGCGGCTGATACCTCGCACGCCCCATGCCGCAAGCCTCCGCCCTCGTAAACGTGATGATCGCCGCCGCCCGCAAGGCCGGGCGCGCGCTGGCGCGCGATTTCGGGGAAATCGAAAACCTGCAGGTTTCGATGAAGGGCCCGGTCGATTTCGTCACCGCCGCCGATCTCAAGGCGGAGAAGACGCTGTTCGAGGAGCTGTCCAAGGCGCGCCCGGGCTATGGCTTCCTGCTGGAAGAGCGCGGCGCCGTGGAAGGCTCGGACAAGACCCATCGCTGGCTGGTCGATCCGCTCGACGGCACGGTCAATTTCATGCACGGCGCGCCGCATTTCGCGATCTCGATCGCGCTCGAGCGTGAAGGCGTGCTGGTGGCCGGCGTCATCTACGACGTCATCAAGGACGAATTGTTCTGGGCCGAGAAAGGCGCCGGCGCCTATTTGAACGATCGCCGCCTGCGCGTAGCCGCGCGCACCGATCTCACCAATGCGATGATCTCGACCGGCAAGCTCGAAGATTTCGACGCGCTCGGCCGCGTGCTCAAGGCCACGCCCTTCGTGCGCCGCTTCGGCTCGGCCGCGCTCGATCTCGCCTATGTCGCTGCGGGCCGCTTCGACGGTTTCTGGGAACGGGGCCTTGCGCCGTGGGACATCGGCGCGGGCGTCGTGCTGGTGCGCGAAGCCGGCGGCGTCGCGCGCGAGATCGACGGTGCTGATTTCCTGAAAACCGGCCACATCATCGCCGCCAATGAACGCCTGATCGCGCCGCTGACGAAGGCTGTGCGCGGGGTGTGACCGCTTTCCTCCCCCTACAAGGGGGAGGTGCGCCGCGCAGCGGCGTGGAGGGGGTGAGCCAAATGCTCAACTCACTCCGCGTTTGCTCACCCCCTCCCGCCTCCCCCTTGCAGGGGGAGGAGAAGAGGATGCTCAGGCGCGCTGCAGCCAGGTCACGTAAAGCGCCAGGATGCGCGGGCCTTCGATCAGATAGCGGCGCGCGAGGCGGCGCGGCTCGGACGCCAGGCGATGCAGCCATTCAAGGCCCGCCTTGCGCATCCAGCCGGGCGCGCGCTGCGTGCGGCCGGCCAGGAAATTGAGCGCAGCGCCGACGCACAGGCCTACGCCCGTCGCATCGCCGCGCATCGCGACGGCCCAGGCGATCATCTCCTGCTGCGGCGCGCCCACGCAGAAGAACACGAAGCGCGAGGAATGCGCAGCGACGAAGGCGGCGGCGTCCGCCACGGCCTGCGCATCGCGCTTCAAGCCCATCGGCGCATCGAACCAGCGGATATTGCTGAGGCCGTAGCGCTGTTCGAGCGCATCGATCATGGCGCGTTCGCCGCCGATGATGGTGATCGGTTCGTGCGGCGAGATTTCTTCTTCGAACAGGCGCGCGGCGAGATCGGCGCCGGGTGCAGCGCGCAGCGAACGTCCGCCCGCCTGCGCCAGCGCTTCGAGCACGCGGCTGTCGTTGAGCGTCAGCCACGCGCCTTCATAGAGCGCCTTGCGCGCCGGTTCGCGCGCGAGGCCGACCATGTGATCGACATTGGGCGTGACGACATAGGCGAACGGCTCATGCCGCGCCGCGCGCGCGCTCACCGCGGCGAGCGCTTCGTCGAGCCCCATATTAGCGAAATCGAGTCCCAGAAATTCATGATGAGTGCGCATCGTCGCTCTTAACCGAAGCGGGCATGGTTAAGCCCTTCTTCAGCATACGATGCAGGAAGCGGGCCGGATGCGCGGCCTCGATGACGGCGCGCGAGAGCGCTTGCGGCTCAAGGAACATCTCGCCGGCGATCCGTTCGGCGAGCAATGGCGCGAGCGCAAAGCCGCGCGCGGAGAGCCCGCCAAGACAGTAAACGCCGGCGGTCTCCGGCGCCCGTTTTGAGACATCCGGCGGCCGGCCCTGCGCGATGCCGGCGTGCTGGCTTAACCAGCGCTGCGCATCCGGCAGAAGGCCCGCCAGCGGCGCATAATCGGGCGCGGCGGCGCGCACGCTGGCGCGCGAATGCGCAGGCCCGATGCGATCGGCGAGGTCGGGCGCGAGCGCACGCAGCGCCGCGAGATTGGCCGCGCGCGCTTGCTGCGACGCCTCGGCCTCGTTCGCCTCGATGCGCTCGAACGTGGCGCCGAACACGACGCCGTCGTCAAGCGGCGCGACATAGGAGTCTCCGACGCGCGCATGCGCCAGCGCAGCGCCGCTCAAATCCGCGCGCTCCACCTGCCCCGCCGTGCGGCGCACGGTGAGCCACTCAGTGGACGCAAAGCCGTTCAGCCGCGCGCCATTGGCGAGCACGACAGCGTCGAACACGCCTAAGGCCGCGCCATCCGCGCCGCGAAGCGTCACGCCGTTCGGCGATGGTTCGATCGCGGCGATGTCCGCCGAGAGGCGGACCTCCGCCGCCCGCGTCCAGCGCGCGATCACATCGCGCGGCCGCACCAGCCCGGCATGGACATGCAGCACAGCGTCTCCGCTCTGGGGCGCCAGCCAATCGGGCGGCAACGGCGGATCGGCGATGAGATCGGCGCGGTCCAACTCGACGGCGCCGCACGCCGCGTAAAGGTCGTCGTCGCGATAGGCGTCGACCGCGTCGAGAAAGCCGGCAAGGAAGAGCTGTTGCACCGGCCCCCGCCCGCGATCGAGTCGCGGCATCACCAGCGCTGCGTCATTGCCGCTGGCGCCGGAGGCCAGCGCGGCGGCGCGCTCGAACAGCGTGACGCCCACGCCGCGGCGCGCAAGGGCGCGCGCCATGCTCGCGCCCGCAATGCCGCCGCCGACGATGGCGACGCTGCGCGGCGCGCGTTCCGAATACGGATAGAGTGGATGGCTCTGCGCCGGCGGCGCGACAATTCGCGCTTCCAATCGTTCGCGCTTGCCGGCGAAGCCGGGCTTCTTTTCGACCGAAAAGCCAGCCTCCGCGAGCGCGCGACGCACATCGCCTGCGACGGAATAGCTCGCCGCGCGCGCGTTCGGCCGCGCCAAGGCAGCGAGTCGCGCAGCGATTTGCGGCGACCACATTGCGGGATTCCGCGCCGGCGCGAAGCCATCGAGGAAGAACGCATCGAACGCGCCGACGACATCGTCGAGCACGGCGCCGGCCTCGCCGTGCAGCACGGTCAGCGCAAAGCCGTCCTCGGGAAACCACAGCCGCTGCGGCGCGTAGGCGCGCGCGGGCCAGCGGGCGCACAGCTTGGCGGAAAGCGCGGCGAGTTCGGGAAACGCAGCGTGCACGCGCGCGGCGTCGGCGCGCGCCATCGGAAACGCTTCGATCGAAACAAAGTGCAGGATGGCGCCGCGCGCGCGCGTGCGCCGCCACAGCCGCCACGTCGCCAGCGCGTTCAAGCCAGCGCCGAAGCCGAGTTCGAGAATCGAAAAGCGCGGCGCGGCGCGCCAGCCTTCGGGCAGCCCGCAACCCTGTAGAAACACCGCATCGGCTTCGTCGAGGCCGCCGGCGCGCGAGAAATAGAAATCGTCGAAGGCGCGCGCCCGGGGCCGATCATCTTCCCATGCGAGATCTGGCGCGGGCGGCAGGCGAGGCATGGCTTACAAAAGCAAACGGGCCGCTCTTTCGAGCGGCCCGTCGACCTGAAATCGAATGAATTCGATTACGGAGCCGGGGTGGCGCCGGTGGACGGCGCGGTCGCGGCGTCAGCCGGGGTCACGGCATCCAACGGGGGAGCCGCTTCCGTCGTCGACGACGGTTCAGCCGCAGTCGTTTCCGCGGGTTCCGTGACGGCCGTGGTTTGGCCGCACGAAGCAACGCCGAACGCGAGAATGGCCGCAACGCCAGCCGCGAGGCCCAACTTGATCTTGGTCATAGGTATATACCCCTCGTCCCAGCGTCACAGGAGCGACGCATGGCGCCACTTAGAACGGGATAAACCATGATGGCAAGCACCCGCTCACAGCGGGGGGAATGCAAAAATGCATAGGCTGAGGCGGGAATCCGGAAAACCGACGGTTGTCAGGCCTCGACGGCGGTCGTCAGGGCTTCTTCGAGCTGATTGAAGGTCGGCTGCATGGTCGAAGGCACCGAGCCGCGGCCGATTTCCACCGAAACCTGGGCCGCATTGCCGTTCAGATGCGCCACCAGGACGTCCCGGATGATCTTATAGAATTGGGAATCCTGCTCGACGATGCCGGACAGGCGCTGGGCCATCGGGCCGACCAGGCCATAGGCCAGGAAGACGCCCAGGAAGGTGCCGACCAGCGCCTTGCCGATCATCAGGCCCAGAACCTCCGGCGGCTCGTTGATGGCGCCCATGGTTTTGACGATGCCGAGCACCGCCGCGACGATGCCGAGCGCGGGCAGGCCATCGGCCATGTTCTGCAGGGCGGTGGGCGCGGCCATGTGCTCGTGATGGTGCTTTTCGAGCTGCTTCTCCATCGCGTCTTCGACCTGATGCGCATCGTCCAAATTCATGGTCATCATGCGCAAGGTGTCGCAGATGAAATGGACCACGAAATGGTCCTTCATCAGCTTCGGATATTTCTGGAAGATCGCGCTTTCTTCGGGCCGTTCGATATGCGCTTCGAGCGCCACGACGCCCTTGGTCTTCATCAGCTTGGTGAGCTGGAAGAGCAGCGCGAGCAAATCCTGATAGTCTTGCTTCTTCCATTTGGGGCCGGAGATGATCTGGCCGAGCCCGCCGCCGATGCCCTTGAGCACGCCGATGTCCTGGCCGATCACCAGCGCAGCGCAGGCCGAGCCGAAGATCATCAGGAATTCCATCGGCGCGGCTTCGGCGATGACTTCAAAGCTGCCGCCTTCGAGGATGAACACCCCGAAAACCATGGCGAACACCATGACGATGCCAATGATCGGAAACATCGAGCGGCCGAGCTTCTTCTAAGCGCGAATAGGAAGCCCGTTATGATGGCGCCGTACTTAACGGCGCGTTGCCCTTAAAGCGCTGATTTCAGTTTTGATTTCGTGATCAAGGCTAAAAATCCGTTGCCGAGCCACGGCCAGGAAGGCAAGTATGGTTAACGGGGAATGGAGGGAGCGAGAATGGCGCGCACGAAAGCGCAGGCCGGCCGCATCGCGGTGGTCACGGTGCACGGCACGAACGATTCCGCGGAATCGCTCGAAGGCGCGAAATGGTATCAGCGCGGCTCGACCTTTTCCGACCGGCTGAAACAGCGTCTCGGCTCCTACGGCGTCGATGCGGAGATCATCCCCTATCTGTGGACGGGCGCGAACAGCGCGCTGGCGCGCGAACGCGCCGCCATCCAGCTTGCGCGCGCTGTGCGCGTCCACGCGCAGGAGTTTGATGGCGTCCACGTCATCGGCCACAGCCATGGCGGCAATGTCGCCGATACCGCCGCGCGTGCGCTGAGCTGGCGCCGGCAAGGGCCGCTGGCGCGCTATTCGGGCGCGATCACGAGCGTCACCACCGTCGGCACGCCCTTCTTCAAGAGCGCCCTCTCGCGCGCGGAATCCTTCGGCGGCTGGGCGTTCCTGACCATCACGATCTTCAACATGCTGCTGATCGTCGCCGCGGGCCTGTTCGCGATCATCGGCGGGGCGGCGCTTTTCACCTCGACACGCGAGGAATTGGGCAATGAAGGCGCGCTGTTCGCGGCGCTCTTCGTCGCCGTCACGATCAGCGCGGTGGTGATGGCGTTCGTGGCGCCGCTGGCTTTTTCCGGCGTCCGGCGCATTCTGCTGGCGCGCATGCGCCGCATGCCGGACGCCGAATTCTATTCCATCTGGCACAGCAATGACGAAGCGATCTCGTTCCTGCAGAAGGTCGAGACGCTGAAGATCGAGCCGTTCCCGCGCGGCTCGCTGCTGCGCGGCTCGCAAACCGCGGCGGTGCTGGCGGGCGTGCGGGCGGTGGTGTGGACAGCGATGGGCTCTCTCGCCGCGATCATCATCGGCTTTGTGGCCTATTCGATCACATCGGGCCTCGATCTGCGGCCGATCCCGGTGACGATCTGGACGGCGTTTCCGCTGTTCCTGCTGCTGATCTCGGCGATGGTCGCCGGCATCTACGCGTTCAATTCGCCCTACGCGCTGCGCTCGACCCTGGGCTGGACCATCACTATTTTGCTGCTCTGCATCGCAGCGGTGTGGGCCGATTGCATGCAGCGTTCGCTGTCGCAGAACCCTTCTTCGGAGGCGCTGATTTTCGTGGGCGTGGCGGCGTTCATGTTCGCGCTCGCCGGCGCGCCGGTTCTGTTCGGCATCGCCTATCTGTTGTGGCGCGTGATCGGCGGCTTCGGCTTCGAATATGGCGCGCGCGAGCGCGTCAATGGCTGGATCAGCGGCGCGCTGCGCGGCATGGCCTTCGGGCGCGATGGCGACGAGGACATCGGCCATGTCTCGCCCGTCTCGCACTCCTATGGCGCACGCGCCGAAGTGCTTGGCGGCGATCTGGCCGATCGCATGCAACAGGCCGCCAACGAAGCCGCCAACAAGCTGATCGACAAATATCGCTGGGCGCTCTTCACCATCGGCGATGAGACCAATGGCGCGCTCTCCCAGCTGGCCACCGATGCGATGACCTGGGACAGCCTGATCCACACCACCTATTTCGATCAGCCCGAGGTCGCGGATTTGATAGGCGACTACATCGCCGAACAATGCGGCGCGCGCCTGGCGCCGCCCCCGCCGGTCAGCGCCGCCGCGACAGCGTGAAGCCGACCATGTCATTGCCGGTCGAGCCTTCGCGCGTGTGAATGTCGTATTCGCCGAGGAACACGGCCATCTGGAAGCCGCCGAGATCGCGACCGAATCCGATCTGATCGCCCATATCGACGCGGCCTTCCTGATATTGCATGCGCCGCGCATTGGAGGAATCGCGATCCATCGCCCAGGCGATGGCTTCATCGTTCGACGCCGCGAACAGGTACCAGCCCTGCACGCTTTCGACATTGCCGCTATAGCGCATCACCAGCCGTGAGAACCGATCGCGCGCCTGGCCGGGCTCAGCATCCGACGAGCGGAACGGCGCGCCGGTGAATTCGAACGTCAGCGGCGCGCCCGAGGCGCTCGCCGCGAACCGCACCTCATAATTCGACGGCCCGCCCAGCGGCTCGACGATCGGACGATCGCGCCGCGCGCTCAGCCACAGCGGCGAGGCCGCGAATTGGCGCGCGCTGAGTTCGATCGGGATAGCGATGAGGACCGGAAAATTCTCCGCCTGCAGCAGTGGGCAATCAAGCGCGGCCGCGGCCGAGCGATCGGCTTGCGCGCAGCGGGCGTCGGCGACGGGCGCGGCGCTCTGGGCAAAGGCGGGGCTCGCCAGCCCCAGCAGCACGGCTGCCGCCGCGCCGGCGAGGCGCAGAAACCATGCGCAGCTGACGCCCTGCTCGGTCCGCACGTCAAACTCCCATCCAGCGTCTGCGCGCCGGCTTTGGTTCCGATGATGACCCAATCGCCCGGCGGCGCAATCGTTCCCGTTAATCCGCATCGGCCGCGAATTCCTTAACCTTGAACCAGGCCTCCATGAGAAAATGGCGCCACGACAAGGGTTTGCGCGCGCGGCGCCCGCTTCTAAGCTCGCCCGACACAAAAACATGATTGGGGGAAACGTGAGATTGGTTCGCTGGATCGGCGCTCTCGCCGCCTGGGTGGCGCTCACGGCGGGCGCCTGGGCCGAGCCGCCGCCGGGCGCGCGCATAGAAACCCGCGGCGTTCGCGGCCTCGCCCAGCCCGCGCAGATCCTCGTCGATCAATGGGGCGTCGCGCATATCTACGCGGCCAGCCAGCGCGACGCGTTTTTCCTGCAGGGCTATAACGCGGCGCGCGACCGGCTCTGGCAGATCGATCTGTGGCGCAAGCGCGGGCTCGGCCGCTTGGCCGAGAGCTTCGGGCCGGCCTATGTCGCGCAGGACCGCGCCGCGCGCCTCTTCCTCTATCGCGGCGACATGGCGCGCGAATGGGCGGCCTATGGCCCGCATGCGCAGGAACGCGCGCAGGCCTTCGCCGATGGCGTCAACGCCTTCGTCGACGAAGTGCGCGCCGGCGCGCGGCCGCTGCCCGTCGAATTCACGCTCACCCATTCCCTGCCCGAACGCTGGCGCGCCGAAGACATCGTGCGCATCCGCAGCCACGCGCTGACGCGCAATGTGAGTTCGGAGGTCGAGCGCGCGCGCGTGGCCTGCGCCTCGGGCCTTGAAGCGGATCGGCTGCGGCGCTTTCTGGAGCCGGCCTGGACGCCCACGATCCCGGACGGCCTCGATCCCTGCGCGGTACCAGCCGATGTGCTGGCCGATTACGATCTGGCGACGCGCGATGTGTCGTTCGATCCATTGGCGCAGCGCGCCGACAATGCGGATGCGACGCTGCGGCTCGCGGCGCTGCGCGACCGCGCGCTGAACGAGGGCTCGAACAATTGGGTGATTTCCCCGGCGCGCAGCGCAACCGGGCGCCCGATCCTGGCGAACGATCCGCACCGCACTTTGGGCGCGCCTTCGCTGCGCTACATCGTGCATCTCAACGCGCCGGGCCTCGACGTGATCGGCGCCGGCGAGCCGGCGCTTCCGGGCGTTTCGATCGGGCACAACCCGACGATCGCCTTCGGCCTCACCATCTTCTCGATCGATCAGGAAGATCTCTACGTCTACGAACTCAACCCCGAAAACCCGCTGCAATACCGCTATCAAGGCGGCTGGGAAAACATGCGGCGCGTGCGCGAGACCATTCGCGTGCAGGGCGGGCGCGCGCAAACGGTCGATCTCCTGTTCACACGCCACGGCCCCGTGCTGAAGGTCGATGCGGAGCATCATCGCGCCTTCGCGATGCGCACGGTGTGGAGCGAGCCGGGCACGTCGGCCTATTTCGGCTCGATCGAATATATGGACGCGCCCGATTGGCCGAGCTTCCGCACGGCCATGGCGCATTATGGCGCGCCGTCCGAGAACATGATCTTCGCGAGCACGTCCGGCGATATCGGCTGGATCGGCGCGGGCCGCGCGCCGCGGCGGCGCAATTGGGACGGCCTGATGCCCGCGCCCGGCGATGGCCGCTATGAATGGGACGGCTTCCTCTCCGGCGACGAGCTGCCGAGCCTCTACAATCCGCCGCAAGGCTGGTTCGCCAGCGCCAACGAAATGAACCTGCCGGACGGCTATCCGATCAATGAGCGCCGCCTCGGCTTTGAATGGAGCAATCCGACGCGCGCGCTGCGCATCAAGGCCGTGCTGGGCGCCAATGCGCATGTGTCGATCACGGATTCGATGGCGCTGCAGATGGACGCCTATTCGACCGATGCGTGCCGCATGAAGGCGCTGCTGCCCGCGCGCGCGGCTGATCCTGAAACACAGCGCGCGCTGGCGATGCTGCGCGGCTGGGATTGCGTGGAGAGTGTCGGCAGCGGGCCGGCGGCGCTCTACGAGGTGTGGGCCGCGCGGCATTTGGGGCGCACGCTGGTGGCGCGCGTCACGCCTGAACCGGCGCGCGCCATCGTCGGCTCCGGCGCCGCGCAAGCGGTGATCGAATATCTCGAACATGCCGATCCGACTCTGCGCGCGGACGTCATCACGCAGAGCCTTGCGGCGGCGTTCGCGGAGACCAAACGCCTGCTCGGCCCCGATCCCGCCGCCTGGCGCTGGGGCGATCTGCACCGCGCATTGTTCACCCCGGCGATCGCGCGCCTGGCGCCGCCCGCGCTCGCCGATCAGATGCGCATCGGCCCGCTGCAAGTGCGCGGCTCAAGCTCGACGCCCGCAGCGGCGAGCCCGCGCGCGTCCGATTTCGCGGCCAGCGCGGGCGCGTCCTTCCGCATGGTGCTCGATGTCGGCGATTGGGATCAGAGCGTCGCCGTGAACACGCCCGGCCAATCGGGCGATCCAATGAGCGCGCATTATCGCGATCTCTTCCCGCTCTGGGCCTCGGGCGATTATTTCCCGCTGCTCTATTCGCGCGGCGCCATCGAGCGCGCTGCGCGCGATGTGATCGTGCTCACGCCGCGCTAGCGCGCCGCGCGGCGGGCGGCTTCGAGCACGCGCGTGGTGGCGCGGCCGGTGACGGTGAGGTGCTGATCGCGTTCGAAGGCGCGGATGGCGTCGCGCGTGCGCTCCCCAATGCGGCCATCGGCGCTGCCCGGCGAATAGCCGAGCCGCGCCAGCAGGCGCTGCAGATTGCGCACGCCAGCGCGATCGAGCGGCCGCGCGGCGGGCAAGGGCCGCGCCGCTTCCGGCGGCTCAGCGACATCGACGCCCGCGCGCACGCGCACGGCGCGGAGCAAAGCCGCCGTCGGGTAGCCGTCGGGCCTCAACCCCTGCGCGGTTTGGAACGCGGCGACGGCGCGGCGCGTATTCGAGCCGAATTGCCCATCGGCGAGGCCCGGCTGATAGCCGAGGCTGGTGAGCAGAATCTGCAATTGCAGCATCTCATCGCGGTTGAGCGTGCCCAGCCCTTGCGGCCAGGGCGTGACGAGGCCGGCCCTGCCCTCATAGCCGCGCGCCAAGAGGCCGATGGAAAGCGCGTAACGGTCCGATGCATTGTAGCGGCGGATCACCGCGAAATTCGGATGCAGCAGAAGCGCGGGCCCCGTCGCGCCCGCCGGCAGGAAGAGCTGCGATTGCATGGCGCGGTCCGCTTCGGTCCAGGCTGAACCGTCGATGCGGCGGAGGCCCAGCTGATCCCATTGCGCGATGGTGCGCGTCGTCCCGTCCGCGAGCGACACATCGAAGCCATCCGGCAGGCGCACCTCATCGAACACGGGCTCGTTGGCGTGCCAGCCACGTTGCTGGAGATAGTGCGCGATCGAGGCCGCGACGTCGCCGCGATTGGTCCAGATATCGCGCCGGCCATCGCCGTCCCAATCGACGGCGAGCGAGAGATAGGCGTCGGGCATGAATTGCGGCTGGCCCAGCGCGCCGGCCCAGGACGATTTCAATTCGCTGGCGCTGGCATAGCCGCGCTCGACCATTTCGAGCAGCGCCAGCAGATAGCGCTCGAACGCCTCGCGGCGGCGGCCTTCGAAGGCGAGCGTGGCGAGCGAACGGGCCGCGTCATGCGGCAAGGGCGCCGTGCCGTAATTGCTCTCCAAGCCCCAAATGCCGAGCACGATATCGGGATCGACGCCGTAGCGCTGGCCGATATCGGTGAGGGTCTGGCCCATTTCGGCCTTCACCTGGCGGCCGGCGTCGATGCGCTGCTGGCTGACCCTTGTGGTCACATAATCCCAAACCGGGCTGACGAATTCCGGCTGGCGGCCATCCAGATCGATAACGCGGGGATCGGGCGTGAGGCCCGTCAGCACTGTCGCCAGCACCGCGCGGTTGCGGCCCTGGGCCAGCGCCCGGCGGGCGAAATCGGCGCGCCAGGCGTCGAAATCGGCATTGCCCGAGGTTTCAAAGCTCGGGACCTCAACCGCCGTGACGGCGGGAGCCGGCGCCGGCGCTTGGGCGCTGGTCGGCCCGCAGGCGACGCAAATCACCGCCAGAGCCGCCGCCGTGACCACGGCTGCCTTCAAGATCACCCTCATTTTCATGGCTCTAGACGTTAATGACCGGGCCTTAAGAGGCAATTGCGGCGCCGCGACGGCCTGGGTCACGCCTGATTGACTTCCGACGGTCCCTCCCTTATCCCCCGCGCTTCAAATTTCCCGGACGCCGGACCATGAAGATCAAGAGCTCCCTCAAATCGCTGAAAGCGCGCCATCGCGCGTGCCGGGTCGTGCGGCGCAAGGGCCGGGTCTACGTGATCAACAAGGTCGATCCGCGCTACAAGGCCAAGCAAGGCTGACCTTGGCCGCGCGCGCCGTACTCTTCGATTACGGCAATGTGTTCGTCCGCTGGTCGCCGCGGACCCTTTACGCCAAGCTGATCCCCGATCCGGACGAGCTTGATCGCTTCCTCACTGAAATCTGCCCGCTCAGCTGGAACGACGCCCATGACGGCGGCGCGCTGATGGCCGACACCCTGCCCGCGCGCGCCGCGCTCTATCCCGAATACGCCGAGCTCATCCACGCCTGGGGCGCCCGCTATGGCGAGATGATCAGCGGCGAGATCGAGGGCTCGATCGCCGTGCTCGACGATCTGGCCGCGGCGGGCGCGCCGCTCGCGCTCCTCACCAATATGCCGGCCGATCAGCAGGAGGCCTGCTTCGCGCCGTTCAGCCGGCTGCATCTGTTCGAGGCCGTGATCGTCTCCGGCCCGCTCAAGATGAAGAAGCCCGACGCGCGCATCTATGCGCACGCCCTGGCCCGGATGGGGCGGACGGCCGAGGACGTGCTGTTCGTTGACGATTCGCAACGCAATATCGACGGCGCGGCCGCTTGCGGCTTGCGCACCCACCTTTTCACCAGCCCTGAAAACCTGCGCGCGGCGCTCGTCGGGGAAGGACTTCTGGGCTAAAGTTCCCGCGCTTTGGGACGAATCCAGTGCGCACGCTGATCGCGGCTCTGCTGTTGGCTTTTCTCGCCGCCTGCGCACCCGCGGCGAACGCCCCGCCGCGCGATCCGCAGCTTGACCGCCTGTTCGCCGCGCTCCGCGAAGCGCATAGCGCCGAGGCCGCCCAGCCGATCGAACAGCAAATCTGGCAGCGTTGGGCCGAAAGCGGCTCGCCCACGGTCGATATCCTGCTCGAACGCGCCGCCGCTGCGGAGTCAGCGGGCGACAATGACCGCGCCATCGAATTCCTGGCCCAGGCCAGTGAATTGGCGCCGCAATTCGCCGAGCCATGGAACCGGCGGGCGAGCTTGGCGTATTCCGCCCATGATTATCGCGGCGCCATCGAAGCCATCCAGGAAACCTTGCGGCGCGAGCCACGCCATTTCGGCGCGCTGGCGGGGCTCGGCATGATCTACGAAGAACTCGGCCAGGACCGCGCCGCGCTCGAAGCGTTCCGCGAGGCGCTGGCGATCCATCCGAATTACGAAGCCGCCAAGCGCGGCGTGCAGCGGCTGGCGCCGCGCGTCGAGGGCCAGGACGCGTGACCCCCGCCGCCCTGGCGGCGCTCGGCATCGGCGCCGCCCTCCTTCTCGCCATCGCGATGCACGTGATGGAGAAGCCGCAATCCATTCGCGCCGGCCGGGGCCAGGCCGTGCTGGTGCTCTGGCCGGGCGATCCAGGCTCCGCCGTGCGCAAACTGGCGCGTGAGACGCCTGAGGAGTTCGGTTTCGACACACGGCCCCTGAAAGGCGCCAAGCCGATCGTGCTCGCGCATGCGACGGCGGCGCGCCGCGCGCTGCGTCTCGCCGCCAAGGGCCAGGTGCGCGCGCTTGTGCTGGTTTCCCCGAAAGCGGCGGCGCCCGCGGCGGCGGATATCGCTTTTCCGCCGGCCGTCATCGTCGAGGAAAATCCCGCGCGCGTCAGCGATCTGATGGCGGCTTTGCCCACAGCCGAGCTCATCTCGGCGCCGAAGCTCGGCCACTCTCCCCAGAAACGGCGCCCCGATCTGATCGCGCAGGCGCTGCGGCGGGCGGCGGCGATGGCGGAGGCGCCGGCCTCTCGCTAACCTTCGATCAGTCCAAACGATTCGAGAGCGAGACGTCCCCATGCCCGCTGATTTCGGCGCATCTTCCGAAACCGTCGCCGCCCCCCAGGCGCTGACCAGCTCCGCCAAGGAAAAGCTGAAGCAGATCGTGGCGCGCATCGAGCGGCTGGAAGAGGAAAAAGCCGGCATCGCAGCCGACATCAAAGAGGTCTATGGCGAAGCCAAGGGACTGGGCTACGATACGAAAGTCCTGCGCAAGGTCATTCGCCACCGCAAGCAGGACGCGCAAGAACGCGCGGAGCAGGAGCAGGTGATGGACCTCTATCTCCTCGCGCTCGGAGAGATTTGAGCAGGGAAATTCGAGGGACCGATTGGCGCGGGATGTCGATCCACGCAGGACGCGCAAAGCACAACGCCTTGTCGAGCGGCTGAAGCGCACGGCCGAAACGGCGCAGGAGCCGCTTTCGGATTGGGAAGGCGATTTCCTCGACGAGGTCGGCCAGCGCCTCGATAAATATGGCTCGGCGTTTCACGATCTGGCCAAGGGCGCGCGCGAGGATGCGGTGTCGCGGCTGCAGGCGCAGAAGCTGAAAGAGATCGCCGCGAAAGCGTCGGGCAAGGCCAAGAAACAAGCCGAGAAGCGTGAAGAAAAGCGCCGCGCAAGTTTGGCGCGCCGCAAGCCGCTGCGCGCCAAGCCGGACGCGTCATGATCGGCTTCATCATCCGCCGCGCGCGGCCGACGGATACGCCGGCGCTCACCAAAGTGCTCGCTGATGGCTGGAAGCGCGCCTTCACCGGCGGCGGGCGCAAGGTCGATGTCGCGCTCTTTCTCGCGGAGACGGAGGGCGAGACGGTGTTTGTCGCCGAGCGCGCGGGCCGCATCCTGGGTTTTGCGGCGGTGTACGAACCCGAGAGCTTTCTGCATCACCTCTATGTCTGGCCGAGCGTGCATCGGCGCGGCGTCGGCAGCGCGCTGCTCAAGATCGCGCGCGACTGCGCCCGCGAACCGCTCTCGCTCAAGACGCAGGCGAAGAACGAACGCGCGCAGGCGTTCTATGCGGCGCATGGCTTCTATGAGACCGAGCGCGGCGATGATGGCGGCGGGACGTGGGTGCGCTTGCAGGCGCCGGACTAAAGCTCACGCGAAATCGAGATCGACCAGCCAGGCGTGGAATTGGTCGATCCAGCGGTCTGACGGGAAGCCCTGCTTGACCATGCCGAAACCGTGCTGGCCGCGGCGATAGATGTGCAATTCCGCGGAGCGGTTCGCATCGCTCCAATCCGAATAGACGCCTTCGACCACGCGGTAGAGCAAGAGATCGTCCTGCGCGATGCAGGTGAAGAGCGGCGGCGCATCGGCTGCGACGGGGCGTCCCTGCGTTTCCCCGCCATAGATCGCGCCGACAAACGCGGCGGGCCGTCCGCGCGGCTCCATCGCCGCATCGACGACGAGAAAAGCGCCCGCCGAAAACCCGACCATGCCGATCTTGGCGGGATCAACACCCCAATCCGCCGCGCGCTCGCGCGCGATCGCAAGCGCGCGCCGGCCATCATCGGCGGCCGCTTCGCGCGCGGCGCGGATCGCTTCGGGCGGAACGATATCGCTCATGGCGCGGAAGGCGTTCTTGCCCTTGCGTGCGGGATCGATGCCTGCCGCGAGGCGCGCCTGGCTCTTGTCGAACTCGGCTTGCGAGGGCGGCGTGGCGCGCACGCGATATTTGAGCAGAAGGGCCGTATAGCCGCGCGCCGTGAGCCAATGGGCGACATCGAGCCCCTCATGCTCCCACGCCAGAATCCGCCAGCCGCCGCCAGGGCACACGATCACGCCCACGCCATTGGGCTTGGCCGGCTTGAACACGCTGAGCGTCGGCTCCGACACGTTGCGCAACATCACCGTGTCGACCGCAACGCCCAGCGGCGCGCGATATTCGATCTCGGGACCGACATCTTCGAGATGCGTCGGCGGGCCATCGGGCCACAGGCGGATCACTTCGTCTGGCGCGGCGCCCATACTCTCTCCCCTTTGCTTTTGCCGCGCAGTCTAGCTGTGCGGACGCGAAGGAGAGAAGGCCCAAAAACAAAACTGGCGCCCGAGGCCGAGGGTGCGATCGGCCTGGGCGCCAGGGTTGCGCTGCATCGCTGCCGCGCAGGTCTCTCGTCAGCCTTCCGCGCGGGCGCGTTCGTCTGGGTCGAGACCGTATTCGCGAAGCTTGCGGTAGAGCGTCGAGCGCCCAATGCCGAGGCGGCGGGCGATTTCGCTCATATGGCCGGCATAGTGCTCAATCGCGAGTTCGATGAGATCGCGTTCGACTGCTTCCAGCGCGCGCAAATGGCCGGCCTCATCATAGATGCGGATGGCTTGCGCGGTTTCGACACTCGCGGCCTGCGTGATGATTTGCGTGAGCGCGGCCGCGTGATCATTGGCCGGAACCGGCAGATCGGCGGGGCGCACGTCATTGGCGACGCCGAGCATGGGCTTCAAGCCCGAGATCTGCGGAAAATCTTCCGGATGCAGCAGATCACCTTCGCACAGGATCACGGCGCGGAACACGGCGTTTTCGAGCTGGCGCACATTGCCGGGCCAATCATAGGCGCCGAGCATGGCCATGGTTTCGGCGCTGGCGCCTTTCACCGTGCGGCCTTCTTCGGCGTTGAAGCGCGCGATGAAGCGGGCGACGAGTTCGGGAATATCTTCGCTGCGTTCGCGCAGCGGCGGCGCTTCGATGGGAAACACATTCAAGCGATAGAACAGGTCTTCGCGGAATTGGCCGGCTTCCACCAGCTTGGCGAGATCCTTGTTGGTCGCGCTGATGATGCGCACATCGACCTTGGTCGGCCGCTTGGCGCCGATGGGATCGACCTCGCCTTCTTGCAGCACGCGCAGCAGCTTCACCTGCATATCGAGCGGCAATTCGCCGACTTCGTCGAGGAAGAGCGTGCCGCCATGCGCTTCGGCGAATTTGCCGGCGTGATTTTCCGTCGCGCCCGTGAAGCTGCCCTTCATGTGGCCGAACAGGATGCTCTCGACGAGATTTTCCGGAATGGCGCCGCAGTTCACGGTGATGAACGGCTTGCCGGCGCGGTCGGACGCGCCCTGGATGGCGCGCGCGAGCAATTCCTTGCCGACGCCGCTTTCGCCGGTGATCAGCACCGGAATGTTGGATTTCGCCGCGCGCTGGCCCATGCGCACCACAGGCGCCATGACCGGCGCGTTGGCGACCATGTCTTCGAAACCGAGCTTGCCGGCGGCCGTCTTCTTGAGGCGCACGACTTCGGTTTTGAGATTGGAGAGCTCCAGCGCGTTGCGGATGGAGACGAGAATGCGCTCCGGGCTCGCCGGCTTCACGAAGAAATCCGCGGCGCCCGCCTGCATGGCTTGCACGACGGTGTCGATGCCGCCCGAGGCCGTGAGCACGATCGAGGGCAGCGCGGGGCGGCGCGCGCGGATTTCGCGCAGCGCTTCCTGGCCCGTGAGGCCCGGCATGACGAGATCGAGGAGAACCAGATCGATATCGGGATGCGCATCGACGGCGTCGACGGCCTGCTGGCCGTTCTCGGCGGTGCGGGTGCGGAAACCGTTGCGCTCGACAGACGCCTGCAACAGGCGACGTTGAGCCGGATCGTCATCAACGATCAGGATCGTCTTCATTGCCTTGGACCACCATATGCACGCTGCTTTTGCAGTCGCGTTTGACCGGACCTTAGGCAGGAGGTGTTCAGGTCGCGTTAAAATGGCACAATTTCTTCGCCGCCCGCGCGCCCTTATGTGTTGAGCCGAGATGAAAAAACGTGGTGTCCAAATCGTAAGCGCGCCAGCATGAGCGATCCGCGCGATCCCGAACGGGACCGGCTCTCCGCGCGCATCGGGCGGGTGGCGAGCGTGGGCGCAAATCTTACGGGCGCGGCGGCCGCGCGGCTGATGGGCGGTGGCGAAGAACGGCTCGCGCGCGCGCTGAAAGACGCGCTCGGCCGCTCCAAAGGCCCGCTGATGAAAGTCGCGCAATTGCTGGCGACAATTCCCGATCTGTTGCCGAGCGCCTACGCAGAGGAATTGCGCAAGCTGCAATCCAACGCGCCCGCGATGGGCTGGCCGTTCGTGCAGCGGCGCATGCGCGCCGAGCTTGGCGCCGAATGGCAGACGCATTTCGCCAGCTTTTCGCATGAGGCCGCCGCTGCGGCCTCGCTGGGGCAAGTGCATCGCGCGCAGGGCCTCGATGGCCGCGCTTTGGCGTGCAAGCTGCAATATCCCGACATGGCGAGCGCGGTCGAAGCCGATCTTGGACAATTGCGCGCCCTGCTCGCTTTGGTGCGCAGCATGGATGGCGCGCTCGATTCTTCAGAAGCCGTGATCGAGGTCGGCGATCGGCTGCGCGAAGAATTGGATTACGGGCGCGAGCTGAAGCACATGCGCCTGTTCACGCACATGCTGGCCAATGAGCCGCGGGTGATCACGCCCGAACCCGTTGAAGTGCTCTCGACGAAGCGCCTGCTCACCATGACATGGCTCGAAGGCAAAGGCCTGCTCTCCTGGGTCGATGAGGATCAGGCGACGCGCAATCGCATCGCGCAGATGCTGTTCGCCGCCTGGTGGGGGCCGATGACGCGCTTCGGCGTGATCCATGGCGATCCCCATCTCGGCAATTACGCGCTGACGCCGCGCGCGGAACATTTGCACTTGCTCGATTTCGGCTGCGTGCGGATTTTTCCGCCTGGTTTCGTCGCGGGCGTGGTGCAGCTCTACACGGCGCTGCGCGCGGAGGATCGCGACGGCGTCGCCGCCGCGTACGAACGCTGGGGCTTCAAGAACCTCAACAACGAATTGATCGATGCGCTCACGATCTGGGCGCGCTTCATCTATGGCCCGCTGATGGACGATCGCGAGCGCACCATCGCCGACGATATCTCCCCCGCCGAATATGGACGGCGCGAGCTGATGGAGGTGCGCCGGCGTTTGAAGACGCTCGGCCCCGTCCTGGTGCCGCGCGAATTCGTGTTCATGGACCGCGCCGCGATCGGCCTTGGCGCGGCGTTCCTGCATCTGCGCGCGCGGCTCAATTTCGCGCGCATGTTCCAGGACTCGATCGCGGATTTCACCGAAGACGCGCTGGCCACACGCCAGGCCGCCGCACTGAGCGCCGCCGGACTCTAAAAATCGGCTCTAGAATTTTTCTTGTGCGGCGCCGCATCCGCGCGCGGTGCAGGCGGCATCTCTCCACCAAACGGCCAATGAGGCCGCCCTGAGGAGAGATCAACATGACGACCCTGGTTCTGATCGCGATGGTTCTGACGATCGTGGTTCCGCTGGCGGCGCTGACCGTCAGCCGCTCGTAACGCAAGCATCAGGCGGAGATTTTCAGATGGAAGGCATCCTCGTCCCCATCGCGTTCTTTGCGATGATCGCGTTCGTGATTGCGGCCATGGTCTGGGGCGGCGTGCAGAAAAAGCGCGCCTATGCCGAGACGATCCGCGCCGCCTACGAAGCGGGCCGCGCCTCGCGCGACCTGCCAGCGGTCTAAGCGCCCACCCATTCATGCCAATGCGCCGCGACATAGAAGGTCGCGGCGCCGATGATGAAGCCGATGGGCAGGCCGATCAGCGAGCCCGCATAGCCATTGCCGAAGCGCTCTTCCGTGCTGCGCTGGCCGCCCTCGAAGAAGCGCAGCAGGAAGCCCACCCCGCCCCCGATAATGCCGCCCAGCCCGCCGGCGTTTTGCCAGGCGATGCACAGCACGATCATCCCCACATAGATCGTGAAGGTGAACAGCGTTCTGAGCGTGTTCCGCATCGTCACTTTGGCCCGCCTCTGCCCCTCGCCCCGATCCTAAATGGCATTTCAGGATTAAGAAAACCGGGCGACGCAGGGAGCGGCGCCCTTCCTCCCCCTGCAAGGGGGAGGTCAGGAGGGGGTACGCCACAAGCTCAAAGCCTCTTCGTGTTCGCTCACCCCCTCCCAGCCTCCCCCTTGCAGGGGGAGGAGCAACAGCGCCAAGTTCTTTGTTGGCGGGACCCGCGAAGCAGGCGCCTCCGACGCCAGCGCGAGGCGCCTTAGGTGAGGCAAGCTTCAATTGCCGGTCGCACGGCCTGAGAAAGCGAACGCCTACCCAAATTGTAGACCTTGACTGTCGTTGCGCCGCCTTCGCTTGCGATGTCCACGACGACATCGCCGAACATCGGCGTTCGAAGCCGCGTAACGCCTGGCATCGGGGACGCGGCAAACGCGAGATGAAGCTTGTTGTCGTAGTCTTTCGAAAGGCAGTGGCTCATATCTCTGGGCGAAACTCGTGTCTGGTAGGCGAGATCGGGAGCTCCGGTCATCGGATGTTGGGGGCCAAAACCTAGGCTTCCACCCAGCCATGCGCCCAAAAGCCAAAGGATCGTGGCGCACGCTATGGCGATATACGCCGTGCGCGGTTTGATGAACCCATTGCGCATAGATCGGCCGCTCGCGAACGTTGATCGGCGCGGAGGTTCTATAGGCCGATCGTTCGTCGCGCTAAATCTGCCTCTGCCGCCCCGCCCAATATTTCGCGCGCACATCCTTGCGCAGGAGCTTGCCGGTTGTCGTGCGTGGGATTTCGTCGACGAAATCGATCGAGCGCGGGACTTTGAAGCCGGCGAGATGGCCGCGCGCGAAGGTCATGATCTCGGTCTTGAGCGCATCATTGGGCGCGACGCCCGGCTTCAGTTTGATGACGCCCTTCACCTCTTCGCCGAATTCCTCGTTCGGCGCGCCGACGGTGCAGCTGTCTTCCACGGCCGGATGCTTCAGGATCTCGTTGTCGATCTCCTGCGGGTAGATGTTGACGCCGCCGGAGATAATGCACTCGGCCGTGCGACCGGTGAGGAAGAGATAATCGTCCGCGTCGAAATAGCCGAAATCGCCGAGCGTGAAGAAGCCGTCGCGATGCGAGGAGGCCGTCTTGTCCGGGTCCTTGTGGTAGTTGAACGGATTGGCGGCGGCGACCTCGAAATAGACATTGCCGGATTGGCCGTTCGGCACATCATTGCCGTCATCGTCGAGGATGCGCGTGCGCGCCAGCACCGGCCGCTTGCCGACGCTGCCAGGCTTGGCCAGCCATTCTTCCGCGGTGATGAAATAGCCCGCCCCGCCTTCCGAGCCCGCGTAATATTCCATCAGGATAGGCCCGAGCCATTTGATCATGGCCTGCTTCACCTCGGGCGGGCACGGCGCCGCGCCGTGCACCAGATAACGCAGCGAGGAGAGATCGTATTTGGCGCGCGTTTCCTCAGGCAGCGCGAGCAGGCGCTGAAACATCACCGGCACCATGTGCGCATGGGTGACGTTGTAATCCTGAACCGCCTTCAGCACGCCTTCGCTGTCCCATTTCTCCAACAGCACGGTCGGCACGCCCGACGCCATCGGCGCGCGGATATCGAAAGCGAGCGGGGCCGCGTGATAGGCCGGGCCGGCGCAAAGCTGCACGTCGAGGCCCGGCTCGTAATTGGTGCGCAGGCCCGCGCCCGCGAGCTGCGGGATCATCGGCACCGGGTTCGGCCGATAGACGCCCTTGGGCCGCCCGGTCGTGCCCGAGGTGTAGAGCATGGAATTGCCGTGCACCGGATCGGGAATGTCCGCGCCGTCTTCCGCCGCCGTGATGGCGTGGAAATCGACATAGCCGGGGGGCGTGGCGCCAATGCTGATCTTGGCTTTGACGCCCGGCGCGCGCTCGACGGCTTCGACCGCGGCGCCGAAGCGCGTCTCCACGATCACGGCCTTGGCTTCGCAATTGTCGTAGATGTAGGCGATCTCGTCGGTGGTGAGGTGCCAGTTGACCGGCGTGAGGCGGAAGCCGCCGCGCAAGGTCGCGGCCAGGGTCTCGATCCATTCGGCGCGGTTGGAGCAGACCAGGGCGACGCTATCGCCGGCCTTAAGGCCGAGGCGGCGCAGCGCGCGGACCAGCTGATTGGCGCGGGCGTTGACCTCGGCGAAGCTGCGCACGCCGTCCTTGTCGAACACGGCCGGCTTGTCGGGCTGCACCTGCGCCCAGACCGCCGGGATCATGCCGTGCTCGGCGGCGGCCAGGAGCCGGGTCATCAAATCATCCACGCGCGACCTCCCCGCGGCGCAGGGCGCCGCCATCGTTCGGGGAGTGGACGGCCCAAGCGGGCATACCTCCCCTTCGAATTTGTTGTACGCCCCATTTCACAAGCGGGCGCCGTTTGGTCAAGTGCGCCTTGCCAGGACCGCCTTTACTGGAGCGGCCCTTTCCGCTATCAGCCCGCGCTTCCAATTCCCGCGCGAAAGCCCGTCCCATGAAGTCCGAAGGCCATCCCGACTACCATTTCATCACCGTCCACATGACGGACGGGACGACCTATCGGACCCGCTCGACCTACGGGAAGGACGGCGGCGATCTGCATCTGGAAATCGATTCCAAGAGCCACCCGGCCTGGACCGGCGGCAATCAGACCATGCTGGACCGCGGCGGGCGCGTGTCGCGCTTCAACGACAAGTTCGGCGGCTTCATGAAGAAGAAGGGCTAAGCGCCCTTCCCGCTCAGCCGCGGTTGAAGGCCGCGGCCAGGCGCGCCTGCTGATCGCCCACCACATTGCCGATCGGGGCGCTTTCGCCGCCATACATGCTTTCATCGAGCCGCTGCACGCGCTCGAAAATCGCCGCGCCGCGGGCGATCAGCGCCTTGAGCGCTTCCGGCAATTCGTCAGCGCCCGCGATCGGGCTTGAATTGTCCTGCCGGGAGATCAGCCGATATTTCGCCGTGCCGGCTTCCGTCAGCGGAATTTCGTTGTCGCGCACGGCGCGCTGCACCAGCAGCCAGGACGCCACCTGCATCAGCCGCGTGGTGAGGCGCATGCTCTCGCCCGCATAGGCCAGGCTCGCCCCGCGCGGCAGCCGCTTGGCGGCGGCGCGGCCGGGCCCGTCCAGATAGGCGGCGGTTTCCTCAACCAGGGCCATGCCCTCTTTGAAGGTGCGCTCGAACACCTCCGAGCGCGCGAAATCGAGCACACGCTGGGTGTCGAAGGCCGTGGGGATCGCCGGTTCGTTCATACCTCTCCGTATCGCAAGACCCGGGCCGCACCCTCCGCGTTAACGCTTGGTGGTGAAGAAAGCGTCAGCCGCGCCGCGCTGGGCGCGCTTCTTGCCGATCTCGGCCTCGCACAAAGCGATCTCTTCGCGCAGCGAAACGATGCGCTTCTCGAGATCTTCGATCGACGCGTTTTCCAGCTGAACGGCGAGCGGAACCGGCTTTCGCGCCGGCGAAGCGAACGGATCGTCATCATCGCGCATGGGCAAACCTCTTGGCGCATTCTACCGTGCCGGGGCGACGAGACCTAGGAGATTGAGCTTGGCCGAGACGATGCGCGCCGTTCACCATGAGCAGGGCAAACCGCTCGATCTGGTCGAAATGGCGCGCCCCGCGCCCGGTCCGGGACAAATCCTCATCAAGGTGGCGGCGGCGGGCGTGAACCGGCCGGACCTCGCCCAGCGCGCGGGCTTCTACCCGCCTCCGCCCGGCGCGCCGGCCACGATGGGGCTTGAGGTCTCGGGGACGGTCGCGGCGCTGGGCGCGGGCGCGGCGCGCTACAAGCCAGGCGACAAGGTCTGCGCGCTGCTGGGCGGCGGCGGCTACGCCGAATACGCCGTGGCCGATGAAGGCTGTGCGCTGCCGATCCCTGAGGGGCTGTCGTTCGAAGAAGCGGCCGGCCTGCCGGAAACGGCCTTCACGGTGTGGGTGAACGTGTTCGAAGCCTCCAAGCTGCAGCCGGGCGAGACCTTCCTCGTCCATGGCGGCGCCTCCGGCATCGGCACCACGGCGATCCAGATGGCCAAAGCGCATGGCTGCCGCGTGTTCGCGACGGCGGGCGATCCGGCGAAGGTCGCGCTCTGCGAGAAGCTCGGCGCGGATCGCGGCATCAATTACAAAACCGAGGATTTCGAAACGGTGCTGCGCGATGCGGGCGGCGCCGATGTCGTGCTCGACATGGTGGGCGGGCCTTATCTGCAGAAGAACGTGAACCTGATGAAGCAGGACGGGCGCATCTCGATGATCGCGACCTTGCAGGGCGCGGAAGCGCAGCTTCATCTCGGACGGCTGATGATGAAGCGCGTCGTGCTGACGGGCTCGACCTTGCGCGCGCGGCCCGTGGCCGACAAAGCGCGCATCGCCGCCGCCGTCGAAAAGCTCGCTTGGCCCTGGGTGAAGGCCGGCAAGCTGCGGCCCGTTATCGATGCAATCTTCCCGCTCGCTCAGGCGGAAGAGGCGCAAGCGCGCATGGCGGAAGGCGCCAATGCGGGCAAGATCATCCTGAAAATCTAGCGCTCAATCATCGCCGCCGCGCACACGGCTGCGCATGGCTTTGACGTCGCCGCGCTTGGCCTTGGAATCCATGCGCCGCGTCTTGCTGGCGAGCGTGGGTTTGGTGGCTTTGCGCGGCGGCGCGACATAGCTCGCCTCGCGGATCAGTTCGCACAGGCGCTCAAGCGCATCGGCGCGATTGCGCTCCTGGCTGCGGAACCGCTGCGCCTGCAAAACGAGCACGCCGTCGGCGGTGAGCCGCCGCCCGGCCAGCGTTTCGAGCCGCGCGCGCACGCCCTCCGGCAGCGAGGGCGAGCCCCGCACGTCGAAGCGCAATTCGACCGCGGTCGAGACCTTGTTGACGTTCTGTCCGCCCGGCCCGCTGGCCCGGATGAACCGCTCCTCGATCTCGTCCTCGTCCAGCGCAATGGAATCTGTGACGCGGATCATGGGTTTGCACATGGGCTGCGTCGCCCTTGCGGCGCAAGGGCGCGGGACGAATTGAGCCGGCGCGCCGCGCGCGTTAAAGTGCTCCGCCGGAGACGAATTTGGGCCGCGTCAACATCACGCTGAGAAGCTGGACGTCGCTGGCCGTGACGGCGATCGCGGCGCTGGCGCTGACTTTGGTGCTGGGCTGGCGGCTCGATCTGTCGATCCATGCCGAGGCCAATGCCGATCTCGCGGCGGCCCGGGCCGAAACCGCCGCGCGCCTGTCCATCGAAAGCCTGTCGGCGCTGCGCGAACGCAACGCCGTCGATCTCGACGAAGCCAAGCGGAACCTCACCCAATTGGGCGTGGACGATCCGGCTTTGGCCTCCCCGGCTTTGGCGCTTTCGGCGGCGCTTGGCGCGCGCGGCCGCGACGGGCTGGTCGGCGCGGACCAGGCCGCGCTCGATCTGGTGCGCGCCGCCAATGCGCAAGCGCGGAGCTTCGAAGCCGGCGGCGATGACGTGGATTCGCAGGGCGATATGATCGTCTGGCTGATCGCGCCCATCCTGGCCGTGAGCACCTTGCTCTCGATCTGGCTGCTGATCTCCGATTGGCGCCGCGTCACCCACGGCGCCGAGATCGCGAAGGCGCAGCGCGATATGGCGGTTGAAACCGCGGCGGCCAAATCGCTGATGCTGGCGGCGGCGAGCCATGACGTGCGCCAGCCGCTCCACGCTTTGTCGTTGTTTGTCGCCGCGCTGAAACGGCGCGTCGACACCGATGAGGCCAAGGACATTCTCGGCAAGATCGAACAGGCCTCGGGCTCGCTGCGACGGCTGTTCTCGTCCCTGCTCGACGTGGCGCGGCTGGAAGCCGGCGTGGTTCGCGCGGAGATGCATCCGTTCGCGCTCCAGCCGCTGCTCACGCAATTGGTGGACGAAGCCCATGAGATCGCGCGCGCGCAGGGCGGCCATGTCGCGCTCGACGAGACGCCGCTCTGGATCAACAGCGATCCGCAATTGTTCGAAGCCATCGTGCGCAATCTGCTCAGCAACGCTGTGAAGGCGTCCGGCGCCGGTGAAGTGCGGGTGCGCGTGCGCGACGGCATCGGCGCGGCCACCATCGAGGTGAGCGATAGCGGCGCCGATCCGCAAGTCGATGTGCTGCGCGCCATCCTGGCCGGCCGCGCGCCCGAAGGCGCACGCGTCGGCCTCGGCCTTTTCATCGTGCGCGAAATGGCGGCGATCCTGAACCTAACCGTGACAGCCGATGAGGCGCCCTCCGGCGGCGCGCTGGTGACGGTGGTGGCGCCGATCGCTGCGCCGCAGCCGCGCCGCGCCGACACCGGCGCGCTCTCGACCTAGCCTAAGGCCGCCAGTTCAAGCGCGCGGCGCGCGGCGAAGCGCCATTGGAATTTTTCGCGCTGCACAAGCGCTTTGGCGCGCAGCTCATCCTTGCGTGCGATGGCGTCCATCACGGCGCTGGCCATCTGCTCGGCGTTGCGGGCATCGAAATAGGTTGCGGCCTCGCCGCCGACTTCCGGAAGCGAACCACGATCGGACAGCGCCTGCGGCGCGCCTTCCCACAGCGCCTCCGATGCCGGCAGGCCGAAGCCTTCGAGCAGGCTCGGCGTCACGGCGCAGAGCGTATGCTGGTAGAGCGCGCGCAACTGCGCATCGCTGATGCGCGGCAGCTGGATCACGCGCGCGCTGTTCATATCCTGCGCCGCGGCGCCATAGGGGCCCTCCTGTCCCATGCCGACGATGGCGATCTTGATGTCCTGCGGCAGACGCGTTGAGAGCGCATCGACGGCGAACGGCACATTCTTGTGCTTGGCGCGCGAGCCGACGATGAGGATGAAGCGCCCGTCCAGCAGCCCCGCATCGCGCGCCGCGCTATCATCCGGCGCGACATGCTGAAGATGATCGCCGCCATTGTAGATGGTCTCGATGCGCGCGGGATCGGCGCCATGCGCGATCAAACGCTGACGCGAATGTTCGGACACGGTGACGATCTGGAATCTGCGCGCGCGCGCGACGGCGAAAATGCTCTTGTGCCAAAGCCGGTAGGGCCGGCTGAAGGCGTCCGCGCCGTCGAACACATGGCTGTCGTGAATCCATACGATCGCGCGCGACGCCAAGAGCGGCGTCGAATTGCAGAAGCTGAGAATGGTCGCGCCGGGATAGCGAAGCGGCAGCAGGATTTGCTCACCCAGATTGCCGCCCCAGCCGGGCGTGAGGTGGAGACGCGCCGGCGGCGCACCCGGGATGTCGGCGCCAGTCGGAAGCGCGAGCCGGATCCCGGCGCCCGGATGCGCGGCCAGTTCGAGGAGGACAGCCCGCAGAAGCTCGGTCCCGACCCGGGTCACACCCGTCGGCGGCTTGGCCAGGAAGCGGCCATTGATCACCGCCTCCGGCGCCGCGGGCGGGGCCTTCAGGACGGCGGGGGCGGCGGCTTCGTCGGTCATCTCCCTCCCCTCATCTTCTTCCCTCAGGCGCGGATGGGCGTGCGGTCAATCCTTGGGCGGCTGGCATGCCAGATTTGCGCCGCCCGGCCCGGCGTTTAGGCGTTCCCTTTTGGCCGCCGGGCGGTTATAGCGGGCGCCAGCTGGCTTGATCGCGTCCGATGATCGCCGCTCGTGGACCTGAGACGGAGCGCTCGGCGAAACGCCGGGCGCTTTCGCTTTTCTGGAGAACGGACATGTCCAACGTATTGATGCCCAAGGCGACGGCCGTCTGGCTGATCGAAAACACCTCTTTGTCCTTCGTCCAGATCGCGGATTTCTGCGGCCTGCACCATCTCGAAGTTCAGGGCATCGCCAATGAGGACGTCGCCAAGGGCATCCGCGGCGTCGATCCGATCGCCGGGGGCTTTCTGTCGCGCGAGGAGATCGCCAAGGGCGAGAAGGACGAGAGCTATCGGCTGAAGCCGCTGGAGCAGAAGCGTGTCGATGTGCCGGTCGTGAAGAAGCGGGGCGCCCGCTACACGCCGATCGCGCGCCGGCAGGACCGCCCGGACGCCATCGCCTGGTTCCTGCGCAACCACCCGGAAGTGCCGGATTCCAAGGTCGTCAAGCTGATCGGCACGACCAAGGCCACGATCGAGCAAGTGCGCAACCGCACGCATTGGAATTCCAGCAACATCAAGCCGGTCGATCCCGTCTCGCTGGGCCTGTGCTCGCAGATCGAGCTCGATGGCGTGGTGTCGGACGCCGCCGCGCAGCGCGCCAAGGAAGAAGCCAAACAGCGTAAGGCCCAAGGCGCGAGCCTGCGCCCGGCGCAGGAAACCGTGCCGCAGGAAACTTACGAGCAAGAGCCGGAACACGAAGACGAAGAAGCCTGATCCTTTGCGCACAGGCCGCCCAGCGCGTTCAAACGCGTTGGCGCGGCAGGCACGCGCTAGCGGATAGAGATATCCACAGCGCAAAGGATAGGATGAGAAAATGCGCGGCCAAGTTCTGGTCGTATGCGCGATCTGCAATGACGCGGCGCTTCATGCGCCTGGCGCCGCTAATTCCTGGATCGCAGCCGTTCCAATTCTTCTTTGATCTTCAGCTTCTGGCGCTTCAGCTCCGTGATGCGGACCGCATCGCTCGACGGATGGGACGCCTCACTTTGGATCGCTGAATCAAGATCCCGATGCCGGAGATCAAGTTCGCGAATGCGCGATTCGAGAGCCATGCACGACTCCTTTCTTAGGCGAATTGATCCTGGCGCCAGATCGGCGTCCTGTCCCATCAAAATCCGTTACGAAGACGTCATGCCCGCGCACGTGTGCGTGACAGCGCAGCGGCGCCTCAGCACGCGGCGCCGGGCCGGCGCGATACGCTTTACAGGCGCGAACGGGCGTGGCTTAGCTCGCGCCCTCGCCGAATCTGCAACCTTGGACGCATGCCGGTGGACGAAGAAGGCTTCGACATCGAGGATAGTCCCGAGCAGCGGGCGCTGAAGCTGCGGCTCGCGGAATTGCGCGACAAGCACCGCGCGCTCGATTCCGCGATCATGGCCTTGGTCGAAGCCGGCGGCGATCAGCTCCAGGCCGCGCGGCTGAAGCGCGAGAAGTTGCTTCTGAAAGATCAGATTTCCTGGATCGAGAACCAGTTGACGCCCGACATCATCGCGTAGCGATCAGAACGCTTCGAATGCCTGCGCGCGGGTGCGGCGCCAGTGTTTTTCGGCGTACATGGCCTCGTCCGCGCGGGCGAGCGCGATCTCGGGCTCTTCGCTGCGCGTCATGACGTGGAGGCCGACCGAGCCGCGCACGCGGTGCGCGATGCCCTCATAGATCAAGCTCGCGCCGTCGATCACCTCGATCAAGGCGTCGGCCTTGCGGCGCGCCTCATCGGGCGAAACATCGTTGAGCAGCACGCCGAATTCATCGCCGCCCAGGCGGCCGACGGCGTCGGATTCGCGCACATGATCGACCAGCACGCGGGCCACATGCTTCAGCACGGCGTCGCCTGCCGCATGGCCATAGCTGTCGTTGATGGCCTTGAAGCCGTCGAGATCGATGTAGAGCACCGCCGCCGGGCGCGCATAGCGCTCGACCACGGAGAGCGTGCGGTGCAATTCGCGCATGAAGCCGCGGCGATTGAGGCAGGGCGTGAGCGTGTCGCGCACCGCCAAATCTTCCAGCTCCATCAGCCGCGCGCGCAGCGCGGCGACCTCGCTTTCGAGATCGCCCGCCGGCGCTTTCGCGCGAGATGCGGGCCATAATTTCATGCGCCGGACTATGACGCGGCGTCGTAAAGAGCGGCTTAACACCGGTTTCGCCCGCGTTCACCGCGTTCGTTCCGCAGCCGGCGCGACGCTGGATTCGAACGCCGAGGCGCCTATGATGCCGGCTTCGTTGGCCGAGGGCCCTCTGTGACGCCGCCACATTCCGTCCCGCTCGTCGGGATCATCATGGGCTCCAATTCGGATTGGGAGACGATGCGCGCGGCGGCGGACCTGCTCGACGCGCTCAAGATTCCCCACGAATCAAAGATCGTTTCGGCCCATCGCACGCCGGAGCGGCTTTACGAGTACGCGCGCGCCGCCAAGAGCCGCGGCCTCAAAGTGATCATCGCAGGCGCCGGCGGCGCCGCGCATCTGCCCGGCATGGCCGCCGCGATGACGCCGCTGCCGGTGCTCGGCGTGCCAGTGAAAAGCGCCGCGCTGGCGGGTGTGGATAGCCTGCTCTCGATCGTGCAGATGCCCAAAGGCGTGCCCGTCGGGACGCTGGCGATCGGCGAGTCGGGCGCGGCCAACGCGGCGTTGCTCGCGGCGGCGATTCTGGCGCTGGGCGACGATGCGCTGGCCGCCCGGCTCGACGCCTACCGCGCCGCGCAAACGCAGGCCGTGGCGGACGAGCCCACATGATGCTGGCGCCGGGCGCGCGGATTGGCGTTCTGGGCGGCGGCCAGCTGGGCCGCATGCTGGCGCTCGCGGCGGCCGAGCTTGGGTTCGACGTGCATGTCTATACGCCGGAAACCGACAGCCCCGCCGCGCGCGTGGCGGCGCACGCGACGGTCGCGCCCTACGAAGACGAAGCGGCGCTGACGGCGTTCGCACGCGCCGTCGATGTCGTCACCTACGAATTCGAGAACGTGCCCGCCGCGAGCGTGGCCGCGCTCAAATCGGCCGGCGCGAAGGCCCATCCAAACGATCGCGCGCTGGAGATCGCGCAGGACAGGCTGAGCGAGAAAACCTTCTTCACCGATTACGGCGTCGCCGTCGCCCCGCATGCGCCGGTGTCGAGCGAAGCCGATATCGACGCGGCGGTGGCGAAGATCGGCGCGCACGGCATCCTGAAGACGCGGCGCTTCGGCTATGACGGGCTGGGGCAAGCGCGCGTCTCCTCGCTGGCGGAAGCGCGCGCAGCCTATCGCGAGGCGATCAAAGGCGCGCCGGCGATCCTGGAAGGCCTGTGCGATTTCACCATGGAGGTCTCGATCATCGCCGCGCGCGGCCAGGACGGCGCCATCGCTTATTTCGATCTCTGCGAAAACACCCATGCGCGCGGCATTCTGGCCGTGACGCGCGCGCCGGCCCGCGCGCCCGCCAGGATCGAAGAGGAAGCCCGCCGCGTGGCGCGCACCATCCTCAATGCGCTCGATTATGTCGGCGTGCTGACGATCGAGTTTTTCGTGATGCGCGATGGGAGCCTGATCGCCAACGAAATGGCGCCGCGCGTCCACAATAGCGGGCATTGGACGGCGGAGGCGTGCCTCACCAGCCAGTTCGAACAGCACATTCGCGCCGTCGCAGGCTGGCCGCTCGGGCCCACAGATCGCCTCGCCGATGTCGAAATGCGCAATCTGCTCGGCGACGACATCGCCGATTGGAAAGCGCTCGCCGCCGATCCGGAGGCGCGGCTGCATCTCTACGGCAAACGCGCCGCGCGCGCAGGCCGCAAAATGGGCCATGTGACGCGGCTTAAGCCGCGGAGTTGAGGCGCGCTCGCCTTGCTGACGGAAGTGCGCTTCAATCGCGTTCAAACACGATTGGGGAGTGTCATGTCCGATCTTCTGAAGCTGTCGTCGAAGCTCGTGGACGAAGGCGGCGTGGCGCCGCGCTTCGGCGAGATGATGAGCGGCAAGCTTTCCGAGGTCGCGCCCGGCGTGGCGATGATCGAGGCGTTCAGCCATGTGGTGTGCTTCGATACGGGCGACGGCCTCGTGCTGTTCGACACCAGCCTCGAACAATTCGGCCCGGCCATCGTCACTTCGCTGCGCTCCTGGCGCAAGGACCCCGTGCGCATCGTCGCCTATACGCACGGCCATATCGATCATGTCGGCGGCTGCGCGGCCATCGTGCACGAAGCGCGCGAGGCCAATCACACGCGTCCGCAGGTGATCGGCCACGCCAACGTCGCGCCGCGCTTCCATCGCTACGTCAAAACCAATGGCTACAATTCCGCGATCAATGCGCGCCAGTTCGGCGGCGGGCGCCAGCGCACGGGCGGCCTGATGGGCGCAGCCGCCGAGCGCTTCGGCCCGGCCGAATGGGTGGCGCCGGATACGGAATTCACCGACCGCATGGGCTGCAAATGCGGCGGCCTTCATTTCGAGCTGCGCCACGACAAAGGCGAGACCGACGATCACCTCTGGGCCTGGATCCCAGAGACCAAGGCCGTCGTGGTCGGCGATTTTCTGACCTGGGTGTTTCCCAACGCCGGCAATCCGCAAAAGGTGCAGCGCTATCCCGTCGAATGGGCGGCGGCGCTGCGCGAGATGGCGGCGCTGGAGCCGGAATTGCTGCTGCCCGCGCACGGCCTGCCGATCGAAGGCAAAGCGCGCATCGCGCGCGTGCTGGATGAGATCGCCGGCGCGCTGGAATCGCTGTGCGCACAGACATTGAAGCTGATGAACGAGGGCGCGCGCCTCGACGTGATCGTCAATGAGGTGAGCTTGCCCAAGGAGCTGCTGGAGCGCCCCTATCTGCGCCCGATCTATGACGAGCCGGAATTCGTGGTGCGCAATATCTGGCGGCTCTATGGCGGCTGGTATGACGGCAATCCCGCGCGCCTGAAACCTGCGCCGGATGAGGCGATCGCGCGTGAAACCGCCAAGCTCGCCGGCGGCGCCGACGCGCTGGCGCAGCGCGCGAAGGAATTGAGCGAAGCCGGCGATCATCGCCTCGCCTGCCATTTCGCGGAACTGGCCGCGCTCGCCGATCCCGAGAGCCGCGTCGCCCACGGCGCCCGCGCCGATGTCTACGAAGCGCGCATGAAGCAGGAAGCTTCGCTCATGTCGCGCGGCGTCTACGGCGACGCCGCGCGCGTCTCACGCGAGAAGAGCGGCAAGAACGAAGCCTGAGCGGGACCTCGTCCTTCTCCCCTTGTGGGAGAAGGTGGCGCGAAGCGCCGGATGAGGGGTGATAGCGCCTCTCTTTGAAAGGAATCGCCAACACCCCTCATCCGTCTCGATTGCTTGCGCAATCGATCCACCTTCTCCCACAAGGGGAGAAGGGCATGATCCTATCCCGCGCCGTAGCGGAAGCGCGCGGCGGCGCTGACGGCGCTTTGCGCGAAATGGCCAAGCGGCTTCAGCCGCGCTTTGACCTTCTCGAATTGCATGACGTTTTCGATGCGCGCGTCGAGGAAAGCCCACGTCGGCGCCTGGTCTTCGCTGTCGTCGGCGAACCAGCGCGCATAGGTGCTGGCCAGCACGCCCGAGAGGATGGCGCGCTTGGTGTAGAAATTCTCGTCGGTCGATGCGTCCCCCAGCGCGCGCCAGATTTTGTCGGCCGTGCGCCAGAGCAGGCTCGGCGCCAGCTGGGTGCGGTCCGGCCGGGCGAGCCAGCGCGTCAGCGCGCGGGCGGCCGCCTTGTGCGGCGCCTGGGCCTTGAGGCGGGCGCGGACGGCGGCGCGGACCTTGTCGCGGATGCGCATAGTCTTGAGATCGAGCCCCGCCAGATGGGCGAGCATTTCGTCATCGGCCGCTTCGGTGAAGGCGTCGGCCATGTCCCTCAGGCCCTGCGGGGCGGCCAGCAGCGCCTCCCCTTCGCTGAGCCCGGCGTCCTTGGCCGCAGCGTCCAGCGCGGCCTGGGTCCAGCCCAGTTCGGCCGCATGGGCCGGAAAGGCGGCCAAAAGGCGGGTCCGCAGGCGCTGGGAGGGGGTGTCTGGCATGGCCGCACTCTACGCCGGCCGGCGTTTGGACGGGAGGGGGTGACAGCGGCGGGCCGTTTTGGTATCTGCCCGCCCTTCAAGATTCAGCTGGCCAAGGCCCAAGCAAGCCGTCCGGGAGAGTGCCCCATCGTTCAGATTTTCGTCCGCGACAACAACGTCGATCAGGCGTTGAAGGCGCTCAAAAAGAAGATGCAGCGCGAAGGCACGTTCCGCGAGATGAAGCGGCGGAACCATTATGAAAAGCCTTCGGAAAAGCGCGCCCGCGAGCGCGCCGAGGCGGTTCGCCGCGCCCGCAAGCTGGCCCGCAAGCGCGCCCAGCGCGAAGGCCTCCTGCCCCGCAAGTAAGCGCGCTCAGCTCTCCAGCGCCATCGCGGCCCGGAGCGCGCTGCGATGGTCGGCCCAGGCGGGATCGCCCCAGGGCGCGTCGCGCTCCAATCGAAAATAATGCATGTGGGGAAACCAGCCGCCCATCTCGGGCGCGCAGCAGGCCACGTCCTTGACGCCGGCGCCGAAGGTCGGCGCGCACGGCCCGCCCACCAGATCGCCGCGTAAAATCCCCTGCATCGGAAAATAGAGATTGCTCCAGCGCATCGCCGCGAAGGGCGCGGCGTTGTGCAGCGCGCGCGGCGCGGCGTCCGGATCGTCCGCCAGTTCGGGCGTGCGGCAATAGGAGAAACGGCGCGCGCCGTTCTTGAAGATTTCCATCAGCGGCGGATTGGCCGCGAGTTCGCGCCGATCGAGCATTTGCGCGAACGCATCGGGCGAGTGCGCGAGCAGGGTTTCGGCGTGCGCCAAGGGCGAACCGAGCGTGACGAGATCGCTGATCAGCCAAAGCGGCGCGCCGTTTTCGTCGGTCTCCTCGCGCAGCGCTTCGAACAGCGCGCCTTGCGCCGCGCGCCATTTTTCCTGGCCGCCGTCCTGATCGATCGCCAAGGCCGCAGCCTCGGCTTCCGCGATTTCGAGCTGCGCGCGTTCGCGGTCCATCAGCCGGTTGCGCCGGCCCCAATAATGCAGCGCCAATTCGTAGGCGATGACGCCGCCGAGCGAATGGCCGACCAGAACGATGCGATCATATTTGCCACTCTTATGCAGCGCATCGATGAGGCGCAGCCCCTCTTCGCGGATCTGCTGGCGGCAGGCGATGTTCTTCGGCGCGGGCCGAAGGTAGCGCGCCGCATCGCCCAGCACCGGCGAAAAGAAAATCTGATCGGCCACCGCAAGCGCGGCGAACCCGGCGACGAAGGCGAGCGCGAAGGCGGCGAACGGAATGAGCTGTCCGGACAGGCCGACGAGCAGGCTGGTCGCCATGCCGAACACGATGAAGAACGCCACCGCGCCCGCCGCCACCCGCAAGGCGCGCCACGCCTTCTGCAATTGCGGCGGCACCGAATCGCGCGGCCGCATCGCCAGCAGCGCCAACCAGCCCAGCACATCGCTCAGTACATTGCCGTGCATCAGATGCGCCCAATAGAATTCGTAGAAATCGGTGCGCTTGCCGTGGGCGTTGTAGTTCGTCGAAAGCCGGCGCAGTTCGAACACGCCGGACACTTCGTCGGGCTCGGAATAGACCTTGCGCTCGGGCGCGCCGCGGGGCGCGGGCGCCTTCAGCCAGACCAGCTCCACGAATTTCCACAGCGTCGCCATCGGGCGCTGCTCGCCGATGCCGTGGATCAGCAGCACGGCCTGCTTCTTGGTCTGCGGCGCAACATTCATCACCTCGCAAACAATCCGGCGGCGGATCAAGCGTCAACCGCGCTTGCCTCGCACGCGATTGACCGCGCGAAGATCGCCCGCGACGATGGCTTGAGGAGCCGATGATGCTGCGCACCGTTTTCAGCCTGGCGGCGGGATTGGCCGTCAGCGCCATGGCGATCGTGCTGCTCGAAGGCGCGAGCCACGCCCTCTTCCCGCCCCAAGACGGCGCATCGCTGCACGATGGGGCCGCCATGCGCGCCATCACGGGACGCATTCCGCTTGGCGCCAAGATCGGCATGCTCATCGCCTGGGCGGCGGGCGTCTTCGCAGGCGGAAGCCTCGCGGCCTGGATCGCGCGGCGCGGCGCCTGGCCGGCCTGGACGATCGGCGCGGTCTTTCTGGCGGTGGGCGTGTGGACGATGGCGATGATCCCGCATCCGCTCTGGATGTGGGCGGCCGCAATTGCCGGAACGGGCGCTGCGGCCTATCTCGCGGGACGCATGTTTGGCGCAAAGGCGAAGTGATGGCGCATTGGCTGGTGAAATCCGAACCCGAGGCGTGGTCCTGGGATCAGCAAGTCAAATCCGGCGCCAAGGGCGAAGCGTGGACGGGCGTGCGCAATCACACCGCCAAGCTCAACCTCATGAAGATGAAGAAAGGCGACCGCGCCTTCTTCTATCATTCCGGCGACGGCAAAGAGATCGTCGGCATCGTCGAGGTCGTGAAGGAGCACTATCCCGATCCGACAGATGCGACAGGCAAATTCGTCGTCGTCGATTTCAAGGCCGTGCAGCCCGTGCCGGAGCCGGTGACGCTCGCCGCCGTGAAGGCCGATCCGAAGCTGGCGGCGATGTCGCTCGTGACGAGCTTTCGCCTCTCCGTACAGCCCGTGACGGATGCCGAGTGGAAGCATGTCTGCAAACTCGGCGGCGTGAAGGAAAAGTGACGGCGGCGGAGAGCCGATCCCGAAGGCATCAGGCATCGTCCTTCTCCCCTTGTGGGAGAAGGTGGATCGCCGCGAAGCGGCGAGACGGATGAGGGGTGACGGCGTTACATCCCGCAAGATAGGCGCAAGCACCCCTCATCCGTCATCGCTGCGCGATGACACCTTCTCCCACAAGGGGAGAAGGACGAGTCCTAGCCATGCTTCTTCTTCATATGCGCAACCGATTGCGCGATCAGCTTCTCCAGCACGGCCTCATCCACGTCGGCGAGCTTGGTGATGTAGAGACACGACTTGCCGGTCTTGTGCTTGCCGAGCTTGGCGAGCAACGCGTCGCGCTCTTTGAAATCCCCCAGCACATAGAGCACGAGGTTGGCCTTGCGCGGGCTGAAGGCGATGATCGGCCATTCGCCGGTGTTCGACGCGTAGGCGCCATAGCCCACGATCGCGCCGCCCCACATCGCGGCTTTCTCGCCGGTGACCTTCGCCATCAGCTTTGCGACGGCTTTCGCATCCTTGCGCCGCGTTTCATCGGGCACCGCATCCAGAAACGCAGCGACGGAGGCCGTGCTCTTCTGGGTCTTTGGCGCAGCAGCCATCGTCACGATCCCAAGAAGGCGAAAATATCATCGTAGAGGCCATGCGCCGGCAAATCGCTATGGCCGCCGCCTTCGACGCGGATGAAACGTTTCGGCTCCCGCGCGCGCGCGAACAGGCGTTCGCCCATGGCGATCGGAATGACGTTGTCCTGATCGCCGTGCACGATGAGCAACGGCATGTTGATCGACGCGATGATATCGCGCGTGCGGAACTGATCGCGCATGAACAAATCAAGCGGCGCGCCCGGCGCACGCGCTTGCGCAATGTCAATAATGGCCGTCATCGGCGCCTCAAGCACGAGCGCGCGCGCCGGTCGCTCGGACGCCAGCCGCGCCGCGACCGCCGTGCCCAAGGAATGGCCGTGAATGACGATGTCGCCGGGGCGCAATCCCTGCGCGATGAGAAAATCATAGGCCGCACGCGCATCCTTGCGGAATCCCTCTTCGCTCGGCCGGCCGGTCGATCCCGAATAGCCGCGATACGAAACGGCGAGGAAGCCCGCCTCATGCGCCATGATCGCGCGGTAGCGATCATCGCCGCCGATGAGCGTGCTAGCGTTGCCATGAAAGAAGAGAATGGTCGGCTGGCCGGGCGCGGCGGCATGGCGCCATGCGATCAGGGTTTCGCCATCCTCGGTGTGCAGGCGCACTTCCTCGACGCCGGGCAGATCGGGCGCGACGTGCGTCGGATCCGTGCGATAGGTGTAGCGCGCCGCGATCTGGTTGACGGCGATATAAGCGGCGCCGGCCAGCGCAAGCACAACAAAGGCGATGATAAGAGCCCAGCGCATAGATCGATCGCCTCAGCCGCCGCCCGGCCATTCGCGCAGCACAGCCTGCGCCAGGCGCCGCGCCGCGGCGTCGCTGGTCAAAGCGGAATCGCCGGAGCTCACAAGAATCAGCGCGACAGCGCCGTTCTTGCGCAGCACAATTTGGCTCTGATTGCCGCCCATCTGCTTCACCAGCACCGCGGCGTCGCCCACGCCCTCAAGCGTTTCGGGCGGGATGTAGGAGCGCGCGCTCCATTCCGTCACCAGCTGCGTCATGCGCGCCTCGGCGGCTTCCGCGCCGCCCGCGGCGTAGGTGATCAGACTCGCATCGATCACCCCATCCTCGCTCGACCACGCGCAGGCGATCTCCTGATCGTTGAGCGCCGGCAAGGCTTGGCTCACAGCCGGCCGCCGAAACGCCTCACGCGCGTCGGCAACCACGGAACAGGGCGCGATCGCCGTCGATCCGCCCTGCGCCCCGCCGCCGCTACGCCCGCACGCAGCCAACGCGGCGACACCGAGGACAAGGGCGGCCCAGCGCACTACAGCCCCTTCACGATCTCGTCCGTCATCTTCTTCGCATCGCCGAACAGCATCATGGTGTTGTCGCGGAAGAAGAGTTCATTTTCGACGCCGGCATAGCCGCTGCCCATGCCCCGCTTCACGAACAACACTGTCTTGGCCTTTTCGACGTCCAGGATCGGCATGCCGAAGATCGGCGATTTGGGATCGGTCTTGGCGCTGGGGTTCGTCACGTCATTGGCGCCGATCACGTAAGCCACATCGGCCTGCGCGAAATCATTGTTGATGTCTTCGAGCTCGAACACCTCGTCATACGGCACGTTGGCCTCGGCGAGCAGCACGTTCATGTGGCCAGGCATACGGCCGGCGACCGGGTGGATGGCGTATTTCACCTCGACGCCTTCCTTCTTCAGCATGTCGGCCATTTCGCGCACGGCGTGCTGCGCCTGCGCGACGGCCATGCCATAGCCCGGCACGATGATGACTTTCGACGCGTTCTTCATGATGAAAGCGGCATCATCCGCGCTGCCCTGCTTCACCGGCCGCGTTTCGACATGGCCGCTCGCCGCGCCGCCATCGGCCGTGCCGAAGCCGCCGAGGATGACGGAGATGAAGCTGCGGTTCATGCCCTTGCACATGATGTAGGAGAGGATCGCGCCCGAAGAACCGACCAGCGCGCCCGTGATGATGAGCGCGACGTTTTCGAGCGTGAAGCCGAGCGCGGCGGCGGCCCAACCCGAATACGAATTCAGCATCGACACGACGACCGGCATATCCGCGCCGCCGATCGGAATGATCAGCGTGATCCCGATCAGCAAAGAGAGACCGAGGATCGCCCAATAGGCCCATTTCAATTGCCCGCCGCTCTGCACCAGCATGACGACGAGCACCACGATCGCCGCGGCGATCGCGATGTTGAGGAGATGGCGCGCGGGCAGAATGATCGGCGCGCCGCTCATATTGCCGTTGAGCTTGGCGAACGCGATGACCGAGCCCGTGAACGTGATCGCGCCGATCGCCGTGCCCAGCGAAAGCTCGATCAGGCTCTGCATGCGCACATTGCCGATGCCGTCATCGATGTGAAAGCTCGTCGGCGCGTAGAGCGCGGCGACCGCCACCGCGACGGCGGCGAGGCCAACCAGCGAGTGGAACGCGGCCACCAGCTGGGGCATCTGCGTCATCTGGATGTTGCGCGCGAGATAGGCGCCGATCCCGCCGCCGACCGCGGCGCCCGCGAGGATGATGCCGATCGTCGTCGGATCGGGCTGCACCAGCAGCAAGGTGGTGGCGATCGCGATCGCCATGCCGATCATGCCGAACGTATTGCCCTGCCGGCTGGTCTCGGGGCTCGACAAGCCGCGCAACGCCAGGATGAACAGCACGCCGGAGACGAGATAAAGGATGGAGGCCCAATCGGCGCTCAAGGCCAGCCCGGTTGCGTTGCTTTCCATAAAACTCCAGCCCCTCTCAGCGCCGCCCGTCGTTGCGGTGCGGCGCTCCCTGCGTCAAGTGCGCCGCCACCAGCGCATCCATCCTGAAAAGATCGTTGCGGCCGGCGCCGCGAAGAAGATCGCGCCCGCGGCCCATGGGTTCCAATGCCAGACATCGGTGGCGCCGAAGAAGGCCAGCACGTTGCCGATCACGGGCACGAAGGCGAGCACCACGCCGGCGAATGTCGCCGGCGCCGCGGGCCAATGCAGCATGCTTTGAATCTGGTCCGACACCGCGAACACTTGCAGCGCACACAGGCCTACCCAAACCAGCGCGATCAGGCAGCCGAAGCCGACCAGCTGGTTCATCTGGATTTGAAAGCGCCGAATGTCTTCGCGCGTGCGGGCCCGATCATAGGTGCGCGCGCCGCTGCTGAGCGCGCCCTCTTCCGTGAGATTGCGCAGCGCGCGGCGGGCGGCGTCCTCCAGCTCCTGCTCGTCGGAATCGCCGTCTTTGCGGATTTCAAAGTCCGGCTGATAGGCCTGCACGACATCGACCAGCGCTTCGATCGCGCGCGGCGAGCCGGCGCCCGACGCGCTGTCCGCGCGCCAGCCTTCCATGAAGCGACGTTGGAATGCGTCCGGCCCGATGCGCCCATCGACGAACGCTTCCAGCAGCGCGCGCCAATCGGCGAATGTCATGCCTTGGGCCGTTCTTTCTTCTTGTACATGGCGAGCATGCGCTGCGTGACGAGGAAGCCGCCGAAGATGTTGACCGAAGCCAGCGCGACCGCGAGCCCGCCCGAGCCTTTCGCCAACCAGCCGGCTTCACTCGCCCCGCCCGCGGCCGCTGCGATCAGCGCGCCGACGATGATGACCGAGGAGATCGCATTGGTGACCGACATCAGCGGCGTGTGCAGCGCCGGCGTCACGGACCAGACGACGTAATAGCCGACGAAAATCGCGAGCACGAAGATCGCGAGATAGAAGATGAAGGGCGAGACGGCTTCCATGGGCGCCCTCCTCAGGCGTCGGCTTGATAGGTCGCATCCGCGCGCGTGATGCGGCCGATAGCGTCCAGCTCATGCGATTCTGCAGCGAGTTCGCCGCGATGATTGCGGTAGATCAGCGTGTGGCCGCGCGCGCCCACGCACAGGGCTTCCGGCGCGAAGCGCAGCTCCGGCGCGCGCGCCAGCGCCTTCTCGAAATAGGCCCGCACCATGACCTTGCCGTGCACGACGCCATCCGCGGAGAAGCCAAGCGCCGCCGCATAGGGCGAGGCGAATTCGATGTCGTCGTGATAGAGCGCCAGGATCGCGTCGAGATCGTGCGCATTCCACGCCGCATACCAGCGCACGGCGAGCTCTGAATCGCTCGGCCGCATCAGGCGCCTGGCGCCGCGGCCGGCGCGAGCGCGGGATGGACGATTGCGCCGCTGCGCGTGAGCATGGCGCCTTTGATGATCTCATCGTCCCAGGCCGGCGCGTAGGCTTTGCTCTCTTTGTCGGTCAGCAGCGGCAGGAGCGCGAGCAGGTTCTTGGCGTAGAGCGCGGAGGCGTCCGCGCCGAGCCGCGCCGGCAGATTGGAGAAGCCGGCGATTCTGACGCCGCCCTCTTCGACCACGACATCCGGTTTCGACAGCGGGCAATTGCCGCCCTGCGCGACCGCGAGATCGATGATCACCGAGCCCGGCCGCATCGAACGCGCCATGGCTTCGGTGACGAGCACGGGCGCCGGACGGCCGGGAATGAGCGCCGTCGTGATGACGATGTCCTGCTTGGCGATATGTTCCGCCACGAGCACGGCCTGCTTGGCCTGATATTCCGCGCTCATCGGCTTCGCATAGCCGGATGCGGTTTCGGCCTGCTTGAACTCGTCGTCTTCCACCGCGACGAATTTGGCGCCGAGCGAAGCGACTTGTTCCTTGGTTGCGGGCCGCACATCGGTCGCGGTCACGATGGCGCCGAGCCGGCGCGCGGTCGCGATCGCCTGCAGGCCCGCCACGCCCACGCCCATGATGAACACCTTCGCCGCCGCCACCGTGCCGGCCGCCGTCATCATCATCGGGAAGGCGCGGCCATAAAGCTCCGCCGCTTCGATCACCGCGCGATAGCCGGCGAGATTGGCTTGGCTCGACAGCGCATCCATGGATTGCGCGCGCGTGATGCGCGGTACGAATTCCATCGCCAGCGCGTCGATCTTCGCCGTCGCGTAGGCTTTGACCTCATCGCGATGCGCGTAAGGATCGAGCAGCGCCGCAAGCCCGGCGCCGGGCTTGATCGCCGCCAATTCGTCCGCGCCAGGCGCGCGCACTTTCAAAACCAGATCGGCGTTCGCCGCCGCAGCCTTGGCGTCCGCCGCGATCTTGGCGCCTGCGGCTTCAAACAGCGCATCGGGCTGGGCGGCGAGCACGCCGGCGCCAGCTTCGATGACGACCTCATGGCCGAGGCCAATGATCTTCTTCACGGTCTCCGGCGTCGCCGCGACACGCGTTTCGCCGGGAAGGCGCTCCTTGAGGACCGCGATGCGCATTTAGCTCGCGAGGCTCGCAATGAGAGGAACGATGCCGCCGCCGATGACCATCAGCACGGTCGTGCCGATCAGCATCGCCCACCACGCGCCGCTCAGGCGGAAGATGAGGCCGGCGCCGACGCCGATGACGACAAAAGCGCCAAGCCCCGCGAACCAGCCAAGGTTCATCGCGAAAGCGAGCGTGAACAGCGCCACCGCCATCGCCACCAGCGCACATCCCCACACGGTCGCGACCAGAAAGCCGTCGAACGTGCCTTTCTGCTCCACGATGTCCATGTGGCCATGCTCTTCCGCGCCATGGCCGCTATGCGCCGCTTCCGCCATCAAGCCCTCCAAAGGTCGAGCGGCTAGCTAAACCGCACCGCCCCTTGGAGCAAGCGGGCGCCCAGTCGCGGCGCCCGGCCGCGGGGGCGCTACCGGCGCGGCCAGGTTTGCAGCAGCGCATCCAGCGCCGTCACCAGCGCCAAGGGTTGGTCGAGCATGAGGTGATGGCCCGAATCCGGAATTTCGATCATCGGCCCGCCCATATCCATGGCCCGGATGGTCGCGAGCCGATCGAGCTGCATGATCTGCGACCTGGCGCCCCAGATCATCGCCATCGGGCAGGTCGGCGCGCCATTAAGCGCGGCGGGGTCTTCGACCGAGAAATTGCGAAACAGGAAGGGATCGAATTTCCAGGTCCAGCCCTGCCCCGACCCATCGGCCAGCGGCGCCTGCTTCAAGGACCGGCGCGCGATGTAATCGACGAGATAGAGGTTCTCGCACGGCTGCGGCGGCGCCAGCCGGAAGCGGGCGAGCGCGGCTTCGAAGCTCGGATAAACATTGTTCGGCCGCGTGCGGGTGTGCGCGTCGGGCGGGCCCGGACGGCGCGGGTCCTCGCCAGGACGCGGCGGCGGACGGCCCATCATGTCCGTGCGGCTGTCGAGCACGACGGCGCCCGCGATCCTGTCGCCATGGTGCACAGCCAGATAGCGCAAGGTGAGCGCGCCGAACGAATGCGCGATGAAGACCGGCTTGCCCGGCCCCGCGAACACGCCGCCGGTTTCGGCCGCCGCCAGCGCCTCCTGCGCGAACAGATCGACCGTATAGCGCTCGCGCCAATCCGAACCGCCCATGCCCGACCAGCTCATCGCCACAATGCGAAACCGATCAGCGAAGAACGGCGCGATGAACGAATACCAATCGGCGTGCGCCGCGTTGCCGTGCATCAGCAAGAGCCCAGGCTTGCCGCGCTCGCCCCAGGCGAGGCATTCGATCTGGGCGCCAGCGACCGCAACAAAACTGCGTTCGGGCGTGCGTTTCAGCGCCTCGGGAAACCAAGCCGGCGCTGGCGGCGCGGCGCCGCGAAACACGGCCAGCGGCCCCTCTTTGGTTTCGGCCCCGCCCGGTTGGCTGGCCTGCGCGTCATCGTTCCTCATGCGAGCGGAAGGCTAGCGCTGTTTCTTCCGCCGTCAAAACGCTGCCTTTGGCCTTACAAAAGCGCCGCGCCGTGCGCGAGTTTTGGGCTGGGACGCGCTTTTAACGTGCGCGTGTTTGCGCCGGCCGCCGCCTTGCGGCTCAGTCGCGCCTCGAGGGAAGGCGGTGGGAGATGGGCCTCATCACGCTGACGGCGCTGCTGGCCGCCTGGGCGCTGGCCATGTCTGGCCTCGACGCCGTCGTTCTTAGACCGATCATTGCGCTGGGCGCCGGGCTTTACGTGCTGGCCGTGCTGATCGCGCCGGGCGCGCGCAAAAATCTCGTCCGTCTCGTCTCGCAGCATTGGCTGGCGGTGCTGGCGCTGATCGCGCTGGCGAGCGTGCTGGCGGCGCGCCTGCCGGCCCAAGGCGTGTGGCCGCCGGGCAATGCGCTCAACGGCTATGCCGCGTTCATTGGGATCGCGCTCGTGGCGTTCGGCGCCGGCGCTGTCTCGATGGCCTATGGGCGCAATCAATTGGCGACGGCGCTGCTGATCGCGTCGGTGCCGCTCGCGCTGCTGACGCTGGCGGCGCACCGCGCCGATCTCGACGCGGCGTTCGGCCGCCTCGCCTCTTCGCTGAGCGAGCCGGCCTTGGCCGCGGGCTGGGGGCTCTACGTCGTGCTGGCCATCCACGTCGCGGCCGACGAATTGCGCCGTCGGCGCAGCCCCAGCGAACCGGAGCTGCGCCCGCTGATGCGCCGCCTGTTCGCGCCGATCGCCGCGATGCTGACGGGCTTCGCCATGATGGCGATGTCGAGCGGCGCCGTGTTCTTGGCCGCGACGGCGGCGAGCGGGCTGTGCTACGCGGCGGCGCTTTGGCCGCGCATGCGGCGCGCGCGCATCGGGGCGGCGCTGTTTCCCGCGCTTGGCCTGCTTTGCCTGTTCGCCGCCGGGCTCGCCGGCGTGAGCGCGGCCTTCGCGACCGGCGTCGGCGAAGAAACGCCGAGCATCGACATTCAAAGCGCAGCGCAGGCCTTGGTGACGGCCGACCCCGCACTGGCCGCGTTGACCGCCGCGCCGTTGCTGGCGCTCTTCATCACGCTGACGTTTTCGAACGACCGCGGCCGCGCGCCGAGCCGCGGGGGCCCGCTCCTGCTCGGCGTTTCCGCCTATGCGCTGATCACGGCTGTGCTGGCGCCGGCGGCGATCTCCGCCTCCGTCGGCGTGCTGTTCGCCGCGATTACGGGCTTGTCGGCGAGCTATTTCGACCTTGGGAAGCGCAAGTCGGGTTCGCGCTGATCGCCGCGAATGACGGCCCGAGCTGCGCGCCCGTGCGGCGCGCGATGCAGGCTTCGGCGAGCGCGGCCGTCTGCGCGCGCTGATCGAGCAGGCTCCAGACCCGGTCGGCCGTCTCCATGCGCATTTGCGCCAGCTCCGCGCTCAGCGGCGTGATGTCATAGCTGCGGTTGAGCGCGTCGGCGCTTTCCATCTGGCGCCCGCGCACCAGCGAGAGCGCCGCAGCCAGGCGCGCCTGCGCGGCCGCATCGTCCGGCGCCAAGGCTTCGGCGCGGCGCGCGGCGGCCAGCGAAGCGGCGACCAGCGCCGGCGAAACCGTGCGCACTTGCGCGCCGGTGGCCTGCACGTAGCGCGTCTGCGCCAGCGAGCCCCAGATTTCGGAATCGTCGGCGTGGGTGGACAGCGCCTCGGTCAGCAGGCTCTGCGCATCGTCAAGGCGCGCATCGCGCGCGGCGCCGATCGGCATGGAGAGCGCGTCGCGCGCGGCTTCAAGGCCAAACGCGCGCAGCACCGCGCCAGAGGCGTCGCGCGCCGAGAGCGCCACCACGCCGAACGCCAGCACGGCGACGACGCTCACGATGAGCGCGCCGCCGCTGCTGCGATCAGCGGATGTAGTAGGTTTGGTAGAGCTCACTGTAATAATCAGGCCGATCGTAGAGCAGGCGCGACACCAGGCTGCTTTCGACGCTTTCCAGCACGACGCCGGCGATCTTGGCGCCATGGCCGCGCACGCGGTCGACTGCATTGCGCACGACGGAAGCCGGCGTGCGGCCCCAGCGCGCCACGAACAGCACGCCATCTGCCAGCGGCGCCAGCACGCGCGTATCGGAAAGCGGCATGACCGGCGCGGTGTCGAGGATGACGATGTCGTAGCGCACCCGCAGCGCCTCGATCAGCGATTTCATCGCGTCCGAGCTGAACAGGTCGCGCGGCGTGAATTCGGCTTGCGCCAGCGGCACGACGTCGACGCCGCTGCCGAGATCCTTCTGGATCACTTCATTGAGCGAAGCGGTGCGGAAGAGCACCTCGGTCAGACCCTTTTCGCACTCGATGCCGAGGCAATGGGTGGCGGAGCGACGACGCAGGTCGCAATCGACGAGCACGGTCTTCGAGCCGGCGAGCGCGGAGATGCGCGCCAACCCGATCGCCGTCGTGGTCTTGCCTTCCTCGGGCAGCGCCGAGGTGACGGCGAGCACTTTGAGCCGGCGGTCCGGGCTCGAATAGAACACGGCCGCGCGCAGCGAGCGGAGCGCCTCGCCGAACGACGAGAGCGGCCGCTTGATGATGAACTCTTCCGGCGAGAGCAGCTCGCCATCGATCGTGCGGGCGCGGCGATCGATGAACGGGATGGCGCCCAGCCAGGGCTCGCCGATGCGCGATTGCACATCTTCCGGCGTGCGCAGGCTTTGCTCGAGCAGTTCGACGATGAACACGCCGATCGCGCCGAGGCCGAGGCCCATCAAGAGGCCCAGCAGCAGATTGATCTTCACCTTCGGCGAGGACGGCCCTTGCGGCGCCACCGCTTCCGAGGTGATGCGCGCATCGGCGCGTTCGATGCCGCTGGTTTCCGCAACCTGGCGGAAGCGGTTCAGGAAGGCTTCGTAGAGCGTGCGGCTGGCTTCGGCGTCGCGCTCCAATTCGCGCAGCTGCACGGAGGCTTCGCTGTTGGTTTGGAGCGTGTCGGTCTGGCCGTGGAGGCTCGATTCCAGTGAGGCGACGCGCTGTGCGGCAATGTTCACCTCGGTCCGGATCATCTGCGTGATGCGGCCGATTTCGGCGTCGATCTGGCCTTGCAAATCGGCGGTCTGGCGGTCGATCTGCAGCATTTCCGGGTGGCGGGGACCATAGCGCGTCGACAATTCGGCGCGGCGGCGGGCGAGATCCGCTTGCTGCGCGCGCAGCGCGGCAACCACCGGCGAGCTGAGCGCTTCTTGCGAGGACGCGCCCGTGGCGACGCCCTGCAGGCGCGCGCGGGCGGCCGCGAGTTCGGTCTGCGCGCGCACCAGATCGAGGTTGACGGCGCCGACGCTTTGTTCGGTCAGCGTTGTCGTGCCGGTTTCGAGGAGGCCCGAGGAGGCGCGATATTCGGCGACGGCGCGCTCTTTCGTCTGCACCTCGTCGCGCAGCGCGGCGAGGCGGTTGGACAGCCATTCATTGGCGGTGGCGATGGTCTCGTATTTCGTCTCGAGCTGCATCGTCAGGTAATTGTTGGCGAATGCATTGGCGATGCGCGCGGCCTTCTCAGGATCGGCCGAGGTCACCGAGACGTTGAGGATGTAGGTCGGCCCGTGGCGCTTCACCTCGGTGCGGCTCATCAGGGCCGCAATCGTGGATTCGCGGCGGCTGGCCCGCTCGCGCGCTTCATCGATGGCGTTGGTCGAGCCGCGGCTGAACAGGCTGCGCAGCCGGTTCATCAGGCTGGGCGGGCCCGGCATCGGCGCAAATTCCGGATCGCGCACGAGGTTGAGATCGTCGACGACGCGCGAGGCGAGCGCGCGCGAACGGAGGATTTCGGTTTCGGTTTCGACCGCCGCGTTATCCGGCGGCAGGCCCGAGAACACTTCCTGGACGTCCCGGCCCAAGAGGCTGGTCTGCCGCACGTCCAGCTGGATATCGACGACGGCGGTGTAAAGGCGGGTGGCCGTCAGCGTCGAGAACGCGACCAGCAGGAAGACGATCGCGGTGGTCAGCGCGAACACCCACATGCGGCGCCGGAAGGCGTCGATGATGCGCTTGAGGCCGCTGTCTTCGCCCTCGGGCAAGGCCGGGAGCGGCGCGGTCAAATCCCATTTGTCGCGCAGTGACACGTCCGACATTGCAATCCCACTCCACCACTCGCGCCGCCGGCCCGGCCCGATCTAAATCCTGAGACCGATCGACAGGACGAACCGGTTCGTAATGAAACTTCTGTCGCGGTTGGCGCCGTCCGAGTCTTGGTGCTCGTACTGGTACCCGCCGCCCAAAACCACGCGCCGCCCCAGCGCATAGCGAAGGCCGAGATCGCCGTAGACGACATCATCGTCCCGCTCGATCCCGCGATATTCCCGGCGCTCGCCCCTGAGGCCGGCCGATAAGATGACGTTGCGCAGCAATTCGTGATCGACGCGCACGCCCGCCTGCGAATGCAAAAACGACGCCGCGAAGGCTTCGCCCGAATCCTCGACGCGGCGCACGCCTGTCAAAGTCACGGTGGTCAACTGCGTGGGAAACCAATCCACGTTAACGTCAACCGCCAGACCCCCGTCATTGCCGAGCGCGGCGTCCTTCCAATCCCGGTTGTAGTAACCAATCGCGACCTGCCCTCTCGCAAGACGGGTCAAGTCGAAATTCGCACCGACGAGGTAAGTTTGCCCGTTCGAATTGCGATTCCACGGCACGGAGGGGAAAACGAGGTCATAGTCGGTCTTGTCGAAGCTGCCTTGCACCAAGAGCGCGATGCGCGGCGTCATCGCGATCTCACCGCGCAGGGTGACATAGCTCTCGTCGCGATCGCGATCGTCCTGCTCGATCACATTGCCGAGCCCGTCGCGCCCATCCTCGAAATCGAACTGCGTGCGCCCGCCGATCACCGACAGGCGAACACGGTTAAATTGCTGCTGCAGATAACCCGTGACGCTGTTGGTCTGGTAGTGGATCGGCTCGATCGCTGCGGCCGGCGAATCCGGATCGGTGCGCGCTTCCGCGAGATCGGCCACGCCAAGCCGCACGCCGATCTGCGTGGCGCGGCGCACGTCGAGGCCAATATCCAGATTGGCGTAGCTCGTGCCGATGTCTTCCGATTTGAAATCCTGGTGCCGCTCGATCTGACCGCCGACCTCGACGCCCAGATGATGGCGCGACCAATGGGAATCGGCGCGGATGCGCGGCTGCGCGATATAGGCCACATCCGAGCGCTCATTGGTTTCATCGGCGAACACGTTGTCGTTCGAGACGGCCGATACGTCGAGCGCGGGATGGACGTCAAAGCCGCCCCAGCGCAGGCCCAGCGGATCGTATTCGGGGTGCGCGCGTTCGGCGACGCTCTGATTGGCGCCGCGATCATAGGTGGCCTGTGCGTACGCTATCGGACTTTGCATCACCAGCAGCCCAATCGCCAACGCCGCGACATGCGGCTTCATCCCCTTCGCTCGGCCCATCGCTCCGCCCCTTTTGCACCGGCGTCCGCTTGACGCAGATGCTTTTCATCGGCGCACAACCTTGCCCTTAGGCAAGGCGATGTGTGCCAAAAGGGGAATGCGAAGAGCGCCGGCCGCAACCGCCCAACGCTCACCCCATTTCGCGATGGCCCCCCGGCCAATTTTCTTATTAAGAAAGTCTTAATTCCTTAAGCGCGCGCGCTCAAGGAACTCAGGTCGCGCACCGCGCGAATTTTCGCGCGCTGTGTCTCTTCGGTCAGAAGAAGCGTTCGCCGATGCGGATCGTGTCGCCGGGCTGAATGACGAGGTTCGGCCGCAGCCGATAAGAATGCTCTTCATCCTCGCCCGCACGTTGAATGAACACGCGCGATTGATTGGCGCGGTAGGTGAAGCCCTGCGCCGTCGCGACCGCGTTCAACACGGTCAATCCTGGCGAAAACGCATATTCGCCAGGGCGATTGACCTCGCCGAGAATGTAGAAGGCGCCCTTCGCCACGCGGATCGTATCGCCCGGCATCACGATGGCTTCCGGCGTCAGCGCGACCATGACCTCGCTGTCGGAGCCGGCGCGGCGGATGAACACGCGAGTTTGATCGGCCAGCGGCGTAAAACCGCCCGCCGTCGCGATTGCATTCAACACGCTGAGGCCCGTCGCGTACGGATATTGGTTCGGCCGCGCGACCTCGCCGAGAATGTAATACGGCCTGAAATTGAGGACTTCCGCCGTTACACGCGGCTCGTTCAGGAACTGGCCGCGCTCCAGCGCGCTTTCGAACGCGCGCTCGAATTGGCGGATGGTCAGCCCCTGCACCGCCACCTCGCCCACCAGCGGCAGCGCCATATGGCCCGTGCCATCGACGATGAACTCGCCTGAAAGCGCATCTTCCCCGAACACGCTGACGCGCACGCGGTCATTGGGTCCGAGCTGATAATCGCCGTCGCGCACGCCGACGCTCGCCGTCGCCGGGGGCGCGGCTTGATCCGGCTGCGCGGTGACGGCTGGCGCTTCGGCTGGGGGGGCGGCCTGGGCGGACGACGAGATCGCGGCGAAGCCCGCACCGAACAGCGCTAAGACGATGAGGAGAAAACGAAAAATGCGAGACAAATCACCCTCGATTCGCGACATCCCTCGTGCGCGCCGCTAGCTAACAGAGATGCAAGAGTTTCGCTACGCCTCCCCGCATAGCGCCGCAGTCACGTTGATAAAACCCGAACCTCGCCGCCTTCAAGGCAGACCGCAGACAACCGGCCGGTCATGTAAGCGCCAGTGTCGACGCAGATTCGCCGCGCGTCTTTATAGACCGCATCGACCGGCGTGTGGCCGTGAACGATGGTGAACGGCCATTTGTGCCGGCTGTCGATAAACGCGTCGCGGATCTCGAGAAGGTCGCGTTCCTTCTGCGCCTCGAGCGAGCGGCCCGGCCGCAGGCCCGCATGGACGAACACGTAATCGCCGTGCCGCGTCCAGATTTCGAGATGCGTCAAAAAGTCGAGATGCGCCGCCGGCAGGCGCCGCTTGAGCGCTTCCGACGCCTTGCGCAGCGCCTCGGGGCCGCCCGCCGGCGCGGGCGCTTCCACGCCATAGGAATAGAGCGTCTCGGCCCCGCCATAAGAAAGCCAGGGCCCGCCGGCTTCCGGCTGCGCGAGGAAATTGAGCAGCGCGGCTTCGTGATTGCCTTTCAAGAAGCGCGGGCTGAAGCGCGCGTCGGCGGTGAAATCCAACAGCCGATCGAGCACGGCGCAGGAGTCCAGACCGCGATCCACGTAATCGCCGAGAAACACCACCGGCACGCGCTCGCCCATAGCTTCAGCATCGGTACGGATTTTGGCGATCAGCGCATCGAGCAGATCGGCGCGGCCGTGAATATCGCCGACAGCATAGATGCGCCGCCCACGTTCCTGAGCGCGCCGCGCGGCGTCGAGCCGGCTCATGCCGGGCTGAGGCGGGCGCCGGACGGTGCGCCGCGCTCCATCGCCACCGCCCAGCGCATGGGGGCCGTCGCCGCGATCGCAGCGAGCAGGACCCCAATGCCGAGCCAAACGGCGTCCATCGTTGAGCTGACTCCCCTAGGGCCGGCGCGCCCCACTCAATTCGCCGTCCTGAGTCGATGGGCGGCGGCCTAGCGCATTCGAAGGCCCCGGCCAATGCAAGTTTCAGGCTGGCGGACGCGCGCGCCGCGTTCACCATAATGGCGAAGTGGGCGCCGCAGCAGACTCACAAATGAGCAAGAATTGAGCGCGGCGCCGCTTGAGAGCGCAGATCGAGGGTCAGTGTAACAACCAATTCGCCGCAGCGCCCACAAGCGTAAAGATCAGGCCCCAGCCAAGCGCGCAGTAAATCAGAAGTCCTGATACAATAATCCAACCCGGATAACGCTCACGCGGCGGGGACGGCGCTGTCTGCGGCCTCTCGTTTAGCGTCTCCGTTGAGAACCGTACCGGTTGAGTCCTGGCGTTTCCTCGGGATTTCATCAAAAGGTCGCTGGCGCACAGCGCGCCTGCCCTCCAAAATGGTTACAATGTCTTAGTGGGGTCTTCGTCACGCCGGCGCCGCTTGCAAAGGCGTCACGATACGCTTCTCGCGAGAACTTGTTTGCATTGCACAATCGCGCCATGCCTAGTGCTCCGCGCCATTACGTGGCTGGGGTTTATTTAGATGGCGATCCGCACCGTCGGCGCGGGGTCGGGATTCCGGCTCCTGTCGCCGAGCCGTCACAACACGCCGATTCGCGTAGGCCGTCCGCGAGAAAAGTCGAGTCGCGTCACCGATCCGCGGCTGATTTTTCTGGCGCGCAAGGCGAATGGCTTCGTCAAACGCGGCATCGACATCGTGGGCGCCTTGTTCGGCCTCATCTTTCTCTCTCCCTTTATTCTTACGGTCGCCCTGCTCGTGCGCATGCAGGACGGCGGCCCGATCCTTTACGCCCACCCGCGCGTCGGCCGGCATGGGCGGATCTTCCGGTGCCTCAAATTCCGCACCATGATCCATGACAACGAAGGCATCCTGAACAAATACCTCGCCGACAATCCCGATGCGGCCGAGGAATGGCGCCTCCACCACAAGCTGACGAACGACCCGCGCATCACCTGGCTCGGCCGGTTCCTGCGCAAATCCAGCCTCGATGAGCTGCCGCAATTCTGGAACGTGCTGATGGGCGAGATGAGCCTGGTTGGCCCGCGCCCGATCACGCGCGTCGAACTCGACCGCTACGCCAAGGCGCGGCGTTTCTATCTCCTGGTCCGTCCGGGGATCACGGGGCTGTGGCAAGTCACCGGCCGATCCGATTCAAGCTATGAATCGCGGATCAAGCTGGACCGCGAATATCTCGAAAACTGGTCCTTCCGGCGCGACATCTGGATCCTCGTCATGACGATCCCCGCCGTGCTCGCCGCCAAGGGCGCCGTCTAACACCCAACAACGTGCAGCAGCGCCGGCATGTCAGCGCTTGGCGCGCCCGGCGCCGCGCGGCATGCCGTTGACCATATCGCTGCGCACATCGAAGCGCGCCGCGCGAATGGCCGGGTGGAAGCCCACGTTCTGCATCGTGATCATCACGTCCATGCCGCGGTCGCGCCAATAGGCTTCGATCTTGGCCTTCAGCGCCAGGGCGCCGTCACGCGTGCAAAAATCCGACTCGCCGGGCTCAAGCGCCATCGACGCGCTGGACGAAACCGCGTCGGCATAATCCGCATCATCCCGGGACGACGTGGCGAAAGCAAAGGACAAGGCAAATCTCCGCCGGACGGCTCATTCTGAAGATGGCGTGGTGTGCCAAAGAACCAGCGGAGGAAAAATTGCACATAAGTTGCAGTTGGCGGCCTAGTCTCCGGAGTCGCTAACCTTCTAGTCCGTACGGACTAAGCCGCCATTTAGGCTCGCCACCCTCCTTGAAGCGTGGTGATTTGTTCCAGGAATTCTCCTGGAAATCAGCCATGTCGTCGCCGCCTCTCGTGGGAATTCTTGAAGACGACGGGCCATCGGCCGACGCGCTGTCCCTCATCATCAGCGATTGCGGCGCGGATTCCGTTCATGCCCTGACCGCCGCCGACGTGCTTGCGCTCGCATCCGAGCGCCGTCTCTCGCACCTGATCGCGGATTTCAATTTGGGCGATGTTCCCAACGGCGTCGACGCCGCGCGCGAATTGCTGGCCGCCTGCCCGGACCTGCGCGTGCTGATTCTGACCGGAACCTTTCACAAGCGCGGCGAAGTCGCCGCCGCCGCCGCCGGTTTCGACATGATGCTCAAGCCCGCGCGCGCCGAAGCCATCGAAGCTTGGATTTACGCCCGCTAGCCGCTTGCCGGGGCGTCCGCGCTCGGTCACAGCTAATGCGCCATGCCGAACCGCCTCCAAGCGCGGCGCAAGCGCGCAAGCGCCATCCTGATCGCGGGCGCGGTCGCCATCGCGGCCACCATGGGCGTGCTCATCGCGATCTTCATCACCAGCCAGGCCGCAAGCGCGCGCCTGCTGGCGCGGGTGGAAAGCGCGCGCGCCGATTCGCACGCGGCGTTCGCCGTGCTGGAAGCGGTGAGCGGCGTTGAAACGCGCTATCGCGGCGTGCTCACCAGTACGGACGCGCGCGCGCAAACCAGGTTTGATGAAGCGGTTTCTGAAACGGCGACGGCGCTCGATTGGTTCAAGAGCCGCGCCGACGCCGATCCCGCGCTGACCGCGAGCGGCGCGGCGGCCATCGCGCGCGTGCGTGAACGTGTCGATTATTGCGCCCAGGTCGTCACGCTCGCCCATGCCGGGCGGGTACAGGAGGTGCGCGCCATGATTTTGAGCGCGCGCACCTCGGAGACCTCCTCCGCCGCGCGCACGGCGCTGTTCGATTTCGTCGAAGCCGCCGAAGAACGCTCGACGAACCTGACGCGCCAGGCGCTGGAGCAGCGTTCGGTGTCGGATCGGCTCGCCCTGGCGCTCGCCTTGGTCGCGGCCGCCGCTTGCGCCGTGACCGGCTGGGCCGTCGTGCGGGAGCGGCGCTCCTGGGCGAGCGCCTATCGGCTGAGCGAAGAGGCCAACGCCGCCCTGACGCGCGCCAACGCGGAAGCGCGCGCCTCGGACGCCGCCAAGACGCGCTTCCTGGCCGTCGCCAGCCATGACCTGCGCCAGCCTTTGCATGCGCTCTCGCTCTATCTCAGCGCGCTGCGGCGGCGCGTCTCGTCACAGGAATTGCTGCGCATCGTCGGCAACATGGAGCGCGCGACCGAGAGCATGACGCACATGTTCGCCTCGCTGCTCGATCTCGCGCGCATCCAATCCGGAATCGTCAATTCGCGCATTGAAGCGTTTCCGCTGCAGGCGAATTTCGAGCGCATCGCCGCCGAGTTCGCGCCGCAGCCGGTCGAGGTCGATCCCACGACGCTGGCGATCCGCGCCGACATGCGCGCGCTCGACGGCATTTTGCGTAATCTGGTGTCGAACGCGCTCAAGCACGGCGGCGGATGGGCTCGCATCGAAGCGCGTGTGCAGCAGGACAAAGTGCTGGTCTGCGTCGTCGATAAAGGCCCGGGCATCCCGCCCGACAAGGTCAACGACATCTTCGAAGAATTCACGCGGCTGGACGGCAGCAAATCGGAGGGCCTCGGCATCGGCCTCACCATCGTCAAGCGCACGGCTGAACGGCTCGGCTACAAAGTGGTGGTCGAATCGACGCCCGGCCAAGGCGCGCTGTTCGGCGTGCTCGCGCCGCTGGCGCGCGCCGCCGAAGGCGAGAGCGCAGCGGAGGCGAACGTGGCCTTGCCGCCCAACGTGCTGCAGGGCGTGCGCGTCATCGTGATCGATGACGAGCCCCTGCCGCTGAGCGCGAGCACGCAAATCCTGCGCGACGCCGGCGCCGAAGCGGAGCCCGCGAGCAGCGTCGCCGCGCTCGACAGCCTGCTCGACAAGGCGGCCTTCCCCGATGTGCTGGTGATGGATTTGCGGCTCGACGGCAAATTGGCGGGCGTCGCGGCGGCGCGGGCGGCGCGGGCGCGCTCGCCCTATGCGATGGCGGCCATCATCGTGACGGGCGACACCGCGCCCGAGACGCTGCAATTTCTGCAGGAATCCGGATTCTCATGGCTCACCAAGCCTGTCTCGCCAACCGAGTTGACGGGCGCCGTCGCGATCGCGGCGAGCATGGCGTGGGGACCGTTGGCGAGCGGCGCGTTCAACGTGCTGGAGGGCCGGCTGCCGCCGCGCCCGCGCGATCTCAGTTCGCCGCGCTTAGTTTGACGATCGCCTCTGCGCGCGTGCGCACGCCGAGCTGGCGGTAGATCGCCGCCAGGTGAATCTTCACCGTGCCTTCGGCGATGTTGAGCGCGCGCGCAATCTCTTTCGACGAGCGCCCGCGGCGCAGTTCGGAAATCACGTCCCGCTGGCGCTGCGTGAAATGCATGCCGTCGACAGCCGGAGAACTGGCCGCGCCCGGATCGCGTCCCGCGCCGGCGTCACGGCGGCCGAGCGAAGCGGGCACATAAATGCCGCCCGCCAGGACCTGCCTGATGGCGTCGGCCAATTGCACATTGTTCAATGACTTCGGAATGTAGCCGTGCACGCCGACTTGGAGCGCCGCGAGAATGTCGGCCCGCTCCTCCCACGCCGAAACGACGGCGATGCGCGAATCGGGAAAGCCATCGATCAGCGCCGTCAGCGATTCCACGCCCGCCATGCCCGGCATGCGCAGATCGACCAGGATGAGATCGACGCGCTCCTGCTCGCTTAGCTTTTCAATGGCCTCATCCAAAGTGCCGGTTTCGATAACGCGATCAATGCCGAGCGCATCCAGCAGAAGGAGTTTCAATCCATCCCGGAACAGCTCGTGATCGTCGGCGATGAGTGCTGTCGAGGCCATGGGCGCGCGACTCTGCCTTTACCAATCTGTCGTCAATCATGGGACGGACTGCGCAGGTACTCAACAGATAAGTACTAGGATTGGTTCGCATCTCGTGCTGGATTTGCTTTAGCGAACGGTGCTGGAAGCCGTGCTGAGCGTCGTCGCGCGGGCCACCGCAACGCCGGTTTCGTGGGCGCGCGCCTCCCGCAGCGTGTCGATGCGCACGCGTTCGGCCTCGAACAGATCGCGTTCATGGCCGGTGAGGTTGCGTCCCGTCGCGACCCGCAAGCCCATCGGGTTGATCTGGTTGCCGCGCAAGATCACCTCATAGTGAAGGTGCGGGCCGGTCGAACGGCCGGTCGTGCCGACATAGCCGATGATCTGTCCCTGCCGCACGGAGGCGCCCGTCCTGATGCCCGGGCCGAAGCGCGACATGTGCGCGTAGGCGGTCTCATAGCCATTGGCGTGGCGGATGCGCACGTAATTGCCATAGGAGCTGAACGGCCCCGCCCGCTCGATCACGCCGTCGCCCGCCGCCATGATCGGCGTGCCGACCGGCGCGCCGAAATCGGTGCCGCGGTGCATGCGCGAATAACCCAGGATCGGATGCAGGCGCATGCCGAAGCCGGATGACAAATGGGCGCCGTTGATCGGCGTCTTCATCAGGAATTTGCGCGCGCTGCGGCCGTCTGAATCGTACCAATCCGCGCGCGTTTCGCCGGGCGGCTGGAAGCGATAGAAATGGCGCGCGCCGGCGCGGCTTTCGAGCGAGATGAACAACAGATCGCCGGTGCGGACCGTGTTGCCTTCATCGTCATAGAAGCGCTCGAACACGAGTTCGAACTTATCGCCTGGGCGCACATCGCGCTGGAAGTCGACGTCGTACGAAAACGCATCCGCCAGCGCGCTGATCTCACGATCGGTGGCCCCGAGGCGCAGCGCGCTTGCATAAAGGCTGCCCTCGACGGGGGCCGCAATGCGCGCGATTTCATAGGTCACCGGCATCATCACCTGGCGGGCCTGGAACTCACCGTCGCGCACCCGGTTGGCCGTTACGGAGACGCCCGGCTCAGCGCGGAAGGCGATGCCCGACAGGCGCTCTTCCGTATCGCCGGCGAACACCAGATTGATCGCCTGACCCGTGCGCAGCGCACGCGGATTGAACACGTCGGACATGGATTGGATGGCGCGCTGCGCGTCCATCGGGCTCGCGCCCGCGCGCATCAGCAAAGCGGCGAAGGTTTCGCCGCGGCCCACCGTCAGCTCGCAGGCGCGCTGGGCGCGATTGGCTTCGGTGAAAGCGAGTTCTTCGGCGGCGCGCGCGGCGGCGTCGCGCTGCGCGCTCACGCTGGCGCCGGTGGTGTCGAAGGCATCGCCGAGCAGGCCTTCCGAGCCGGCGAACGCCATCCCGGCGCCCGCGGCGGCGCACAGAGCTGTCGCGGCCAGCACGGCTTTCCAGGCGCGCCCGAACTCGGCGACGACACGTCCCATCATGCTCGATCGTCCCCTTCTAGGACCGGCTGTGCGCGGGCTGCGCCTGCCGTAGCGGCCGCCGCCGCGGATCTTGCGCGAATCCCCAGCAATTCGCGCGCCAGTTGAAAAACGCCAGCCGCATAGGGACGGGCCAGGACCGGGCAAGTCAAGCGCACTCGGCCTTAAGGCGGCGTGTGAGGACGTGGTTACCCACCGGTTGCTATCCTTTGAAGCGGCAGGCGTTTTGCAGGCGCCCTAGACCTGACAGATAGGCGCAGAGACGCTATGCCCAAGCCGAAAATGGCAGCCCAGCCCTCCCAATCGCCGCTTACGGACCGTTTTCGTGGCGCGCGCGTCGCCGTGATCGGCGATGTGATGCTGGACACCCACATCGTCGGAAAGGTCAGCCGGATCTCGGACGAGGCGCCGGTGCCCGTCTTGCTGGTTCAGTCCGAGCGGCGGGCGCTGGGCGGGGCGGCCAATGTGGCCGCCAATATCGCCGCCCTGGGCGGGCGGGCCCTGCTGGTGGGCATGGTGGGCAATGATCAGGCGGGCGGCCGGCTGGTCGAAGCGCTGCAGGCCGAAAAGGGCATCGAGCCCCGCTTGGTCAGCGTCCAGAACCGGCCGACCATCACCAAGACGCGCTACCTAAGCGGCCAGCACCAGCTGATCCGCGTCGATTATGAACTCGTGGCGCAGCCCCCCGCGGCCGCGCAGGAGGCCCTCCTCGAAGAGATCGAGGACGTGGTCGCCACCAGCGATCTCGTCGTGCTCTCCGACTACGGCAAGGGCGTGCTGAGCGATGACGTGCTCGCCGCCATCTTCGCGCTCGCCGCCAAGAGCGGACGCAAGACCATCGTCGATCCCAAGCGGATGAATTTCTCGGATTATCGCGGCGCCAGCTACATCACGCCCAACCGCAAGGAATTGGCCAACGCCACCGGCCTGCCGTGCGAGTCCGACGAGGAAGCCGCCAGCGCCGCCGCCGCCGCCATGGCGGCGAGCGGAGCCGCGATCCTGCTGACGCGCTCGGAAAAAGGCATGGCCCTGTTTCGCGCGGACAAGCCGCCTGTGATGCTGCCCGCCGAAGCGCGCGAAGTGTTCGACGTCTCCGGCGCGGGCGATACGGTGGTCGCCAGCCTCGCGCTCGGCCTCGCCTCCGGCCTCAGCCCGGAACAATCCATGCGCGTCGCCAACGCGGCCGCGGCCGTCGTCGTCGCAAAGATCGGCACGGCGGTCGTGTCTCCCGCCGAACTCGCCGTGGCGATGCGCGCGCAGGGCCGCGGCCCTGGCCCCACTCTTCCGGCGCAAGAGCCCGTCACGCCGATCGACCGCGCGCTGCAGCAGCGCGACAAATGGCGGGCGGAAGGCTTGGTCGTCGGCTTCGCCAATGGCTGCTTTGATCTGCTGCACGCCGGCCATGTCTCGCTGATCGCGCAAGCCGCGCAGGCCTGCGACCGTCTCATCGTCGCGCTCAATTCCGATAGCTCCACGCGTCGTCTCAAAGGGCCGACGCGGCCCGTCCAGCCGCTGGACTCGCGCGCCGCCGTGATGATGGGGCTGAAGGGCGTGGAGATGGTGGTGGCGTTCGAAGAAGATACGCCGCTCGAACTCATCCGCGCTTTGGCGCCGGATGTTTTGGTTAAGGGCGCGGACTACAAAGAGGATGAAGTGGTCGGCGCCGACCTTGTGAAGGCGTGGGGCGGGCGCATCGTGCTGGCCGATCTCACCGCCGGCCAATCCACCACGGCGCTTGTGCAGAAAGCCAAGGGCTAAGCACTTATAGTCAAATTGAGCATTATGGGGTAAGCTTGAGCTATGGCCGCCCGCTTGCCGTTCGAGTCACTTTACGCGCACGGCTTCGTGCGCCTGGCCGCGATCGCGCCGCGCGTGTCGCCGGCCGATCCCGCGCGCAATGGCGCGGAGATTTCGCGCTTCCTGCGCGAGGCGGATGCGGCCAAGGCCGCGCTGCTGCTGACGCCGGAACTCTCGCTCACCGGCTACGCGATCGACGATCTCCTGCTGCAGGATGCGCTGCTCGACGCCGTCGAAGATGAGCTGGCGCGATTGAAGCGCGACAGCGAGAAGCTGTTTCCGATCCTTGTCGTCGGCGCGCCGCTGCGCGTGGACGGCGCGCTCTACAATTGCGCCATCGTGATCCGGCGCGGGCGCGTACTGGGCGTGGCGCCCAAGAGCTTTCTGCCGAACTACCGCGAATTCTACGAGAAGCGCCATTTCGCCAGCGCCGCCGATGCGCCGATGCGCGAGATCGACCTTCTGGGCGAGCGCGTCCCCTTCGGCGCCGACATCCTGTTCAGCGCAGACGACGCGCGCGATATCACCTTCCACGTCGAGATCTGCGAAGATTTCTGGGCGCCGCAGCCGCCTTCGACCTTGGCCGCGCTCGCGGGCGCGACCTTGCTGCTCAACATGTCCGGCTCGCCGATCACGATCGGCAAGGCAGAAGACCGCGCCATTCTCTGCGATGCGCAATCGCGGCGCTGCGCGGCGGCCTATGTGTTCGCGGCCGCGGGCGTGGGCGAAAGCACCACCGATCTCGCCTGGGATGGCCAGGTCATCGCGTATGAGATGGGCGACAAGATCGCCGAAGCCGCGCGCTTCACGCGCGATCCGACGCTCACTTTGATCGATGTCGATCTCGAGCGCGTGCAGCAGGAACGCCGCCGTGTCTCGAATTTCCGCGATTCCGTCGCGCGTGCGCGCGACGCGCTGAAGGCGTTTCGCCACGTCTCCTTCGCGCTCGACGCGCCGGCCGGCGCGCTGCCGCTGTCGCGCGCCGTGGCGCGTTTTCCGTTCGTGCCGGACGAGCCGGCCAAGCTCGATCAGGATTGCTTCGAAGCCTACAACATCCAGGTCTCCGGCCTCGCCAAGAGATTGGAGGCGACGGGCGCCAAGCGCGTCGTCATCGGCATTTCCGGGGGCCTCGATTCCACCCATGCGCTGATCGTGACCGCGCGCGCCTTCGATCTTCTAGGCCTGCCGCGCAAGAACATCGTCGGCGTCACCATGCCTGGCTTTGCGACCAGCGCGCGCACGAAAGAAAGCGCGTGGGCGTTGATGACGGCGCTGGGCGTGGACGCGCGCGAAATTTCCATCGTGCCGCTGGCGCAGCAAATGCTGGCCGAGATCGGCCACCCCGCGGCGAAAGGCGAAAAGCTCTACGACGTCACGTTCGAAAATGTGCAGGCCGGCCTGCGCACCGATCTCCTCTTCCGCCTCGCCACGCAGGAGCGCGGCTTCGTGATCGGCACAGGCGATCTCTCGGAGCTCGCGCTCGGCTGGTGCACCTACGGCGTCGGCGATCACATGTCGCATTACAACGTCAATGGCGGCGCGCCGAAAACACTGATCCAGCACCTCATCCGCTGGGTGATCGCCGCGGATCTGTTCGACGCGCGCGTCGGCGACACGTTGCAGCGCGTGCTCGACACCGAGATCAGCCCCGAACTCGTGCCGGGCGATCAGCCGCAGAGCACGCAAGCCGTGATCGGCCCCTATCCGCTGCAGGATTTCAATCTCTATTGCACGGCGCGCTGGGGCTTCCGGCCATCAAAGACCTTGTTTCTGGCTTGGTCCGCCTGGAGCGGCGCGAAGGGCGATTGGCCGCCGCATATCCCCGACGCCGACCGGCGCGCTTACACCTACGAAGAAATCCGCCATTGGCTCGGTGTTTTTCTCACGCGCTTCTTCGCGCAGAGCCAGTATAAGCGCAGCGCCGTGCCCAACAGTCCGAAGATCGTCACCGGCGGCGCGCTTTCGCCCCGCGGCGATTGGCGCGCGCCCTCAGATGCGAGCGCCGATGTGTGGCTTGCCGAGCTGCGCAAGAACACGCCGGAAAAACTGTAACGCACTCGATCGCGCGAACGCCCTCCCTCCCCTTGATGGGGAGGGTGGCGCGAAGCGCCGGGCGGGGTGGGAGCGCAACAGTTCAGAACGAAGCGCCGCCGCCCCCTCAGTCGCGCTGCGCGCGACAGCTCCCCCATCAAGGGGGAGCAGGGCGACCCGCATGCGCCGTCGCGCGATGAACGGACTCGATGCGCGCCTCTCAAAACTCCGGATGCGCTTTGCGCCAGTCCACGAACCGCGCGACGCCTTCGGCCAACGACGTGCTCGGCGCGAACCCGAAGCGCGCCTGCGCCTTTGAAATATCCGCGAACGTCGTCGTCACCTCGACGGGATTGCGCGGCGCGAACACGCGCTTGGCCGCCATCCCCGTCGCCTGCTCGATCGCCGCGACGAACTCGTTCACGCTGTAAGGCCGCGCGCTGCCGAGATTGTAGATCTCGTGCGGCGCTTCGCCCGGCGGCGGCTCGTAGAGAATTTTTTCGATCGCCGGCGCGATGTCGCCGATGAAGGTGAAATCGCGCGCCAATTCGCCGCCGCCATAGAGCGTGATCGGCTCGCCCTTCAGCACCGCATCGGTGAACAGCCAGAGCGCCATATCGGGCCGGCCCCACGGCCCATAGGCCGTGAAGAAGCGCAGCCCGGTCTGCGGCAGATGGTGCAGGCTGGCGTAGGTCTGGCTCAGCAATTCGCTCGCGCGCTTGGTCGCCGCGTAAAGCGATGTCGGCGCATCGCAGCGGTCGGTCTCCCGAAACGGTCCGTCATCGCGATCGCCATAGACCGACGACGATGACGCATAGACCACATGCTTCAAATCGCGCCCGGCGCGGGCATATTCGAGCACGGCCAGATGGCCTTTGACGTTGGCGTGCTCATAGGAGAACGGCGCCTTGAGCGAATGGCGCACGCCCGCCTGCGCGGCAAGGTGCACGATATGCGTCACGCTTTCCACAGGCGCGGCGGCCGCGAGCGCGCCCTCTTCCGCAATGTCAGCTTTGACGAAACGAAACCGGGGATGCGCTTGCAGCTGCGCCAGGCGCGCCTGCTTCAGCGCAGGGCTGTAATAGCTGTTCAGCTCATCGACGCCCACCACATCGGCGCCCGCCGCCAAAAGGCGCTGCGCGACGTGAAATCCAATGAATCCGGCCGCGCCGGTCAAAAGCAGCATGTCGGCCCAATCCGTGCGCGCAAGCTAGCCAGCGAAGGCGCCAAGTCAATTGCACGCGGTTGACGCTTCCCGTCACAGCGGCTTGATGGCGCCATGTCCCAACGCCCCGCCCTCGACGACCTCATTCAACTGGCGCTCGACGCCGGGCGCGAGGTGATGGCCGTCAAGGATCAGGGCTTCACCGCGCAGGATAAGGCGGACGGCTCACCCGTCACCATCGCCGATCAGCGCGCCGAAGCCGTGATCGAGGCGGGCCTCGCCAAGCTTGCGCCCGGCGTGCCGATGCTGGGTGAGGAAGCCGTGTCCGATGGACGCATTCCGAGCCTTGGCGCCCGCTTCTTCTGCGTCGATCCGATCGACGGCACGCGCGATTTCGTCGAAGGCGAAACCGGCGAGTTCACCGTCAACATCGCGCTCATCGAAGACGGCTTGCCGATTATGGGCGTCGTGCTCGCGCCCGCGACGGGCGCGCTCTATGCGGGCGAACCGGGCCGCGCGCTCAAAGCTGAGGCCGATGCGCGCGCCGCGAAACTGATCACTGCGCTTACCCCGATCCGGACGCGCCGCGCCGGCGCCTGGCGCGTCATCGCCTCGCGCCGCTCGGGCAAAAATTCGAAGACGGACAAATTCTGCGAAGCGCTGGGCGGCGAGCGGCTGTCTTCCAGTTCATCGATCAAGTTCTGCCGGCTGGCGGAAGGCGACGCCGACATCTATCCGCGCTTCGGCGATGTGAGCGAATGGGATGCGGCCGCCGGCCATGCCGTGTTGCGCGCCGCGGGCGGCGGCATCATCACGCTCGCCGGCGCGCCGCTCACCTATGGCAGCGCCGCGACCAAATTTCTGGTGAGCGGCTTCATCGCCTATTCGGACGAAGCGGCGCTCGCCGCCGCGCGCAAGGCGCTGGCCGAAATCAGCTAGAGAGCCGTGCGATCAGGCGCTGCATGAAGCGGGCGCCTTCGTCGATCTGGCTCAGCTCGATCCATTCGTTCGGCTGATGCGCCTGCAGGATCGAGCCCGGTCCGCAGATCACGACCGGCAAGCCCGCCTGCTGGAAGAGGCCCGCTTCCGCCGCATAGGCCGCAACTTCTTTGCCATTGTCGCCCGTCAGCGCGCGCGCCAACGCCTCGGCCTCGCTCGTCCATTCCGGCGCGAAGGCGGGCGTGTTCGACCGGCGGGTGACCACCACGCCCGTTTCCGGCGCACGCGCTTTCATCTCGCCATCGAGCGCGCGCGCCGCATCCATGAAGCGCGACGCATAGATTTCCGGATCGACGCCCGGCGGGCAGCGCAAATCCCAGATGAACTCGCAGCGCCCCGCGAGAATGTTCGACGCGGTGCCGCCGTTCACTTGACCGATCGTCATTGACGGGCCTGGCGGTTCGAAAATCGGATCATGGCTTTGCGCATGCGCTTCATCGGCCATGTCCTGCACCAGCCGCATCAGCTTCAGCGCTTCCATCACCGCGGAAACGCCCTGCCCGGTCTGGCTCGAATGCGCTTCTTTGCCCGTCACCTCGACGCGGAACACCGAGATGCCCTTGTGGCCGGACACCACGCGCATCAGCGTCGGCTCGCCCACGACCACGGCGGCCGGCTTCGGCAGCGCGGCGAATTGCGCGATCATGCGCGGCGCGCCGAGGCAGCCGACCTCTTCATCATAAGAAAACGCGAGCCAGATCGGCTTCTTGAGATTGGCCGCGCGCGCGTCATCGACGTAGGCCAGCGCGAGCGCGAGAAACGCCTTCATGTCCGCGACGCCGCGCCCATAAAGCTTGCCGCCGGCTTCGGTCACCACGAACGGATCGGTGCGCCAATCCTGGCCATCGACCGGCACGACATCGGTATGGCCCGAGAGCACGATGCCGCCCTCCGCCTCCGGCCCGATGCGCGCGAGCAGATTGGCTTTGGCGCCGTCATCGCTGGCGACGCGCTGCGATGAAATTCCGCGCGCGTTCAGGAATGCTTCGACCCATTCGATCAGTGCGAGATTGGAATTGCGCGACGTCGTATCGAACGCCACCAGCGTCGAGAGGATGTCGCGCGCCGCCCCGCTCATCCGCGCGGCGCCTCGACGAGATGGCCATTGCCTGGATCGAAGGCGAGCAGACGAATCCGGAAAATGAGCGGCGAATTGCCGGGGATCGTCGGCGGGCTGCCCTGCGGGCCGTAGCCGAGTTCAGGCGGAATATAGGCCGTGATCTCATCGCCGGGCCGCATCAGCGTCACCGCCTCGCCGAAACCGGGCACGACCTCGCGCACGCCGAAGCGCACGGGCTGGCCATTGCGGAACGAGGAATCGAACACCTCGCCGTTCGGCAGCTTGCCTTCGTAATGCACGAGCACGGTCGCCGCCGCCGTCGGCCGCGGCAGGCGCGCATTCGAAGAATGCGTGTTGAATTCATAGGCGAGGCCCGAGGGCAGCGCCGTCACGCCCGGACGCGCGCGCACCTCCTGCATGAACGCGGCGGCGGCCGTCGCATTGGCCTGCGACGCCGCTTCATCTTCCGCCTCGCGGCGCTGGATTTGCTGCATCACGCTTTCGGTCTGCCCGCAGCTCATCAGCGCGAGCGCGGCGAACGCCAGAATCAATCTTCGCATCATGTCAAATCTCATCGATGTCGGCTTGCGCCCAGGGCTCGGCCTTCGCGGCCTCGTCCCATGCGCGATAGGCGGGATCCGCAAACAGCGTGTTCGCGTAGGATTGGCAGAGCGGCGAGAGCGGCAGCGCGTAGGTGCGGAAGCGCGAGGCCAGCGGCGCATAGAACGCATCGGCGATCGTGCGCATGCCGAACAGATAGGGCCCGTCGCTCGCATATTTCTGGCGCAGCATGATCCAGAGTTCTTCGATGCGCGCGATATCCATCTGAGCTTCATGGCTCAACGCGGGCGCGGTCTTGGAGCGGCGGCGCAAATTCATCGGCGCTTCGCGGCGCAGGCCGGCGAACCCTGCGTGCATTTCCGCGGCCGCCGAACGGGCCAGCGCCCGCGCCTGCGCATCTTCCGGCCACAGCGACGGCGCTTGCTCGGCCGCCCATTCGCAAATCGCCAGACTGTCCCAGATGACCACGCCGCCGCCGAGATCGAGCGCGGGCACCCGCCCGCTTGGGCTCGCCGCCAGAATGTCGGGCATTTGCGATTTCCCGTAGCCGCGCATGCCGAGCGGCAGAACGCGCTCCTCGAACGCAACACCGCCCCAAGTCAGCGCCAACCAGGGGCGCATCGACCAGGACGAGTAATTCTTGTTGCCGATGGAGAGCACAGGCATGGCCGCACTTGCCGCGAGATCGCCCGTCAAATCAAGGCGGCCAAGCGCCCCAAACGCAAAACCGCCGGCCGATGCGGGATCGGCCGGCGGCTTGTCTCTCAGCTTGGGACGATCAGTGCGCGGGGCGCAACAGGTCGTTGTTGACCCAGCCTTCGTTGTCGTTCTCGTCGGCCACGCGCCACCACATGCCGTCGCGCTCGCCGGTCGGATAGACGATGGAGCCGACTTGCAGCGTGCGCAGCACTTGCCCGCCATTCGGCCGCGAGCGCAGCGGCGCCGCCGCGGTCGTGACGAAGGTCTGGCGCGGCGCGGCCGCGGAAGCGTTGGAATCCAACACGCCGCCGGCTTGCACGACCAGGTTCGAATAGGCGTCGATGAACGCCATCGTCACCACGCGGCCGATATCGGTATCGGTGTAGCCGCCGAGGCCTACGCCGCCGCCGCCGAGGAAGCCGACGCCGCCCCAGCTCCAATTGCGGTTGCGCGCATTGCCTTCGACCGAGAAGCTCTCCGTCGTGCGCACATTGGTGAGCGAGAGCGTGGTCTGCGCCGTCTGTGATTGGGTGCGCACCGCGCCGAGCGCGGCGCCGAAGCGCCCGCCAAGCATGCCGCCCAGCGCGCCGCCCATGCCGCCGCCGCCGGAATTGTTGTCCTGCGCAACGACGTCTGCGAGCAGCACGTAATCGGCGGCGCGGATCTGGCCGCCGCCCATGTTCGAGCCGCGCTGCAGCTGGCCGCCGCTGCCGAGATCGCGTTCGCGCATCGCCGCGTCGAGACCGCGGCCGCGTTCAACCACCGTGAAGCAGCCCGATTGCTGCACCACGACGCGCAGCAGCGCCGCGGGCGGCTGGAGGCGGTAGGCCGTCCAGCCCGCGCTGTCGCCGTCCTGGATCGAAACCGTGCCAAGATTGCGCGAGCAATGCGGGACCTGCGGCGTGGTGCTTTGGGTGGCCGTCGGCTGCGCGTTCGCAGCGCCGGCCGCAAGCGTGGCGGCGAGCGCCGCGATTATGAGTTTCAGTTGGTTCTTCATCGCCCTTCCCCAATAGGACCACGCTTTGCGTGCGTGGCGGATCACCGTCCTCAAGAGCCGGGTTAGCATGGTCGGCCCGGACGGTCACCGAGATTTCTTGCGATCCCGTCATGAGCGCCCGCTGAACGAAAGGCCCTCTAAAGCCGCTTTGGCGGGTATCCCGAGCGGGTCAAGGCCTGAATGATCTCTTCGGTGTGATGCGCGTCACGGGTCTCGATCTCGATGTCGAACTCGGCGCCCTTCGCCGGCACGTCGAGCGCATAGCGGCGATGTTCGACCGAGATGATGTTGGCGCCCTCTTCGCCGAGCACGCGCGAGACATTGGCTAAGAGCCCCGGCCGGTCGTCGCCCGTGAAGCGCAGATTGGCGATGCGGCCATCGCGGATCAGCGAGCGCGTCAGCACGCTGGCCAAGAGCCGCGTATCGATATTGCCGCCGGTGAGGATGAGCCCGCATTTCTTGCCGCGGAATTTGTCGGGATAGGCCAGCAGCGCCGCCAGCGAGGCCGCGCCCGCGCCTTCGACGACGGTCTTCTCGACATTGCACAGGAGCGCGATCGCGCGTTCCAGATAAGGCTCCTCGATCAGCACCACTTCGTCGATCAGCGGGCGCGCGACCTCATAGGCCAGATCGCCGACCTGCTTGACGGCGATGCCTTCCGCGATGGTCTGGCCGCCGGCGCGCGGCGTCTGCCCACGCATCCGCGCCGTGAACGAGGGATACATCGCCGGCTCCACGCCCACGATGCGGATGTCTGGCTTCAAATGGCGCGCCGCGGTCGACACGCCCGAGATCAGCCCGCCGCCGCCGATCTGCACCAGCAGCACGTCGAGATCGGGCGCATCGGCGAGCATTTCGAGCGCCAGCGTGCCCTGCCCGCTCATCACGTCCGGGTCGTTGAAGGCGTGCACGAACACCAGATTGCGCGCGTCGCGAATTTCGAGCGCGTACTGATACGCCTCGTCGTAGGTTTCGCCCTTGAGCACGACCTCGGCGCCGTGTTCGCGCGTCTGCTGCACCTTCACGAACGGCGTGTTCACCGGCATCACGATGGTGACCGGAATGCCGAGATTTTGGCCGTGATAGGCGAGGCCCTGCGCGTGATTGCCGGCCGAGGCGGCGATCACGCCGCGCTTGCGCTCTTCCGCCGTCAGCTGGAGCAGCCGATTGAGGGCGCCGCGCTCCTTATAGGAGGCGGTGTATTGCAGGTTCTCGAATTTGAGCCAGACCTCGGCCGCGCCGGTAATCCGCGCCAAAGTATGGGACGGGCGCATCGGCGTGCGCTCGATCCGCCCCGCAAGGCGCTGGGCGGCTTCGACAATCTGCTCATAGGTGACGGCCGGCGCGGCGTTGCGCGCATTGGCCTGGGCTTGGTCCGGCATAAGGGGCGCGACCCTAAAGGGCGTCGGCCCCTTATTCAATGAAGCCGCCCACCCCTTACAAGTGGAGCGCCGTGAGCATCTGCGTCTTGGTTTCCGCGCTCAGATCGTCGGCGTCGTTGATGAAATCGCGGGCCTCGGCCTCGCTGGCGCCGCCGATGCGGACCACGGCGCGGTCGGCGTCGTCGATATTGATATGGGCGTGGTCGTTGATCTTGGCGGCGGCCTCCGCCGTCCCGTGATCGTCGCCATTGGTGTCCTCGGCGTCGATCAGCACCTCCTTGCCGCCCGTGTTGAGCGCGATGCGAACGCGGTCGCCGTTCTCGCCATGGTCCTGGCCGACGATGGAGAACTCGAAGCCGGGCAGGCGCACCGAGACCGGGGCCTCGGAGGACGGGCCCATGACGCCGAGCTGGGCGTCGACCCGCTGGCGCGCGTCCGCCACATCCACAAGCTGAGAGGCGCCCTCATGCGTGCGGGCCGCGACCGCGCGGCCATCCGAATGCGTCACCAGATAGACGACGTCCGCGCCGTCCGAGACGACCTGGAGCGTAAAGCCCTGCACGGGCGGGCTGGTCGGCCCCGTCGTCTGGCCCGAACACCCCGCCAAGGCGAGCGCGCCCGCCAACACCATCGCAAACACCCGCATGGCTCCGCCTCCAATCCTGGGTTCCGCCAGAGAGATGCGCCGAATTGCGTTTCCGGATGCGACTTTTGTGCAACCGGGGGCGCCATTTACCCTCGTCCATGTTATAAGCTTGTCATGCCACCCCTCACTGGACACCCCCGCATTTCGAAGGACCCGGAGACCCTCACGGGCCTGCCGCGCATCACCGGCACCCGCATCGGCGTGGACCTCATCAAGCGCAATGTCGCCGCCGGCATGTCGAAGGACATGCTGCTGAAGGTTTATCCACAGCTGACGCGCGAAGACATCGACGCCGCGCTCGCCTATGGCGAGCCCTTCTCGCCGCCGAAGCCGACCAATTTCCGCCGCCCTGCCCCGCAGGATCACGAAGACGTCTGAGCCCGGCGGGCCGGATTTCCGTTTAGGTCAGGCCAGAGCGCGCCGCCTCGCAACGAGGCGGCCGCCGCAGACGCGCGCTTGGCCCTTCGCCGGCGGCCTCAATCTATCGGACACCTCCTCGCGCTCTGATAGAGTGCGCGCAATAGCAGGGGGAGGCGCATGAAGCGCATTGCGATCTTTTGCGACGGCACCTGGGCCGAGCCGAACAGCCCGACGCCGACGAACGTCTATTTCCTGTCGCAATGCGTCGCCGACAGCGACGGCGCCATTCAGCAGCATCACCATTATTTCCCCGGCGTCGGCGTGCAAACCAATGTGCTGAGCGGCGGCATCTGGGGCGAAGGCCTCGATCTCAAAGTGCTCGAAGCCTATCGCTGGCTGTGCGGGGCCTATCAGCTCGGCGACGATATTTTCGTGTTCGGCTTCAGCCGCGGCGCCTACACGGCGCGCAGCCTCGTGGGCCTCATGCGCACTTGCGGCGTGCTCAGCGGCGCAAATGTCGAGCGCGCCGCCGAAGCCATGGAAATCTATCGCCAGCGCGGCGGCGGACCGGACACCCAGCGCGCCCGCGATTTTCGCGCCCGCTATGCCGAAGCCTCCGTCGATCCCGCGCTGATCGCGGCGCGGCGCGAAGATCAGCCAAGCGGCGAGTCCAATCCGCACATGTTGCGCGTGCGCTATCTCGGCATCTGGGACACGGTCGGCGCGCTCGGCGTGCCCGAGCTCGTGCCGCTGTCGCGCCATTTCATGGACAAGTACCGCTTCCATGATTGCGCGCTGTCGCGCCATGTCGAATACGCGCGCCACGCCGTCGCGATCGACGAATATCGCACCGCCTTCGCACCGACTTTGTGGTCGCGTGAAAGCATCGCCGAAATCAACGCCATTCACCGCGAACAGCGCGTCGAACAGGATTGGTTTCCCGGCGATCACGGCTCGGTCGGCGGCGGCGGGGAATTCCGGCAATTGTCGAACGCGTCCCTGCTCTGGATCGCGGAAGGCGCCGAACGCGCGGGCCTCAAGCTCAAGCGCACGCCCGATACCGAGCTCGGCAAATGCGTCGCCGGCCAGGACCCGGTGAACGGCCCGCTGCGCAACACGCGCAACGACACGTTGCTGCTGCGTCTGCGCGGCCAGGGCGCCCGCGCCGACGGCCCGCGGGTCCGCGCCGATCTCAGCGGCAGCGCCGTGCGGCGCCTCTACGAGAACCGCGGCTATCTCACCGATGCCGGCCAGGAGACCGGCTGGCGCAAGCAGACGCTCAACGTCGCGCTCCGCACGATGGGGCTTGGCTGAGCGGCGGGCTTTTGGCGTGCGGCGCGGGCGCGCATGCTTGCGCGGGATCAATGCCGCGCACGGCGCGTTTTGCTGCGATGAGCCGAGGAGCAGGACATGAGCGAACATCATCTGGACCGCGCCCTGGCAGAAGAATTCGCCGGCGAGGAAGAAACCATCCACCAGCTCAAGACGCGCGACGCCGCGTTTCGCGAGCTGATGGAGCGCAATCATTTCCTCTGGGCGGAGATTCAGAAAATCCAGGCGCAGCTGGAGCCGGCCGAACAGGCGCGCCGCGAACAGCTGGAGCGCCAGCGCCTCGTTTTGCTCGACGATATCGCGACGCGCATCCGGGCGGCGAAAGGCTAAGGCGCCTCTAGTGCGTGCGCTCGAAGCGCACCACGCCCGATTCCTGACTCACATAAGCGACGCGGTATCCCGCTTTCATCCATGCTTGCGCGTGGCTGTGATGGCCCGGATTGTCATTGGCCCAGAACGCGCGATGCACGTGCGCGCTTTTCGGCAGGCTGGCGCCGATAATCTCTTCGATTTCCTCGAACGACAGCATTTCCGGCCGGCCGCGACGACGCTCCAAATGAGCCTGCAACGGTTCGTACTTGCGCACCGACCTGCTCCCGCACCACCGCACCAGCGGCATCCGGGTCCTGTCACATAAACTGATTTGCCCCCTGGGGATAGAATCGGTCTGTATCGATTCGGATGCGGAGCGATGCGCGCTGAGCGCGCGTCGTCAGGCCGGCGTTTTCGCGCCGGGATGCTCGCCCGGGCGCTGCGGCAGAATGAGGATCAACGCCAGCATCGCCGCGCCGAGAACAAGCGACGCTAACGGACGGCTGAGATTGAGGCCGCCATGATCGAGCGGCTTGTCCAGAAAATCGCCGACCGTGGCGCCGAGCGGGCGCGTGAGAATAAAGGCCGCCCAAAACAGCGCGACCCGCGAAATCCTGGTCCAGAAATAAAGCGCCGCGAGGATCGCCAAGGCGCTTCCGAACAGAAGCGCGCCGCCCAAATAGCCAAGATCGAGCGCGCCGGTCGTCGCAGCAGGATCGTCCGCGCCCGCCGCCATCCAATCGCCAAGCGCGGTGCCGAGCGTCTGCGAGAACGTGATCGTCGTCCAATAGAACATCTCGACCTTCGGCGTGTTGACAGTATCGACCGAGATCGTGCGCTCCGACCAATACCAAACGCCGAGGCTCGCGAGCACGCAGAAGAACAAGAGCGTCGAGCCACCGAGATAACCAACGCCCAGCGAACGATCGGCGAAATCGGCCATCGTCGTGCCCGCCGTCGTCGATGCGACGATCGTCGCCCAATACAGCAAAGGGTGAAACGCTTTTGCCCTGATCTGCGCGAACACAAGCGCAATCAACACGGCCAGAAACAGCGCCGAACTCGCCAGATAGCCCCAATTCATCGTCATCGACAGCGTATCGCCGCCGGTTTCGCCCAGCGTCGTCGCGATGATCTTGATGATCCAGAAGCCGAGCGTAACAGCCGGCACTTTGCTCAGTACTTTTTGCGCGTCCATGGCCGTTCCGCGTTAGAAAGTGAGGAGAATGGAGGTGTAGAGCGCCGTTCGCGCGGTTTCGTCGCGATGCTGCACGCCTTGGCCGAGATAGCCGAGCACGTGCAGGCGCTCGCTCACATCATAGGTCGCGCCGACGCCCAGCGTTGTGGACGCAGCCCCGCCCTTCACGTCCGCGGTTTGATGAAACACCTCGCCGCCGAGGCGCAGATGCTCGCCGATGCTGTGCGTGTAGGCCCAACCCAGCTGGCAATAATCCTGCGATCCGCCGCCGCGATTGAGCGCGCAGCCGCCGCCGCCGAAGGTCGACCAAGTCTCGCCGTTTCGTCCCACCCAAATCGGCAGCAGCAAAGCCGCGTGATGATCGCCGAGATCGGAATCCGTGGGCAGGAAGAGTCGCGGAAACACCGCCACGTTCCAGCCTGACTCTTCCTGATGTACGAATTGATATTTGGCGGCGAGCTCTATGTTGCCGAGGCCGTGTTGAGCCTCTTCGCCATCCGCATGCTCCCAATTGATCGGCAGGGTCGCCGTCAGCTGAAGATGCGCGCCGCCCCCATAATTGAAATCGACGCCGAAGGCGCCGCTATTTCCGTCCCGCGCGTGCTCGCGCGCGGCGAACCCGTAAATCTCATAGGTTCCCAACGGCGTGGGATCTGGATCATCGGTGAGAAAGGGCGGCCCGGCATAGGCAGGCGCGGCCAAAGCGAAGCAAAGCGCGGCGACGGCATACGGGATTTTCCGTTTCGACACCTATAGAATCCCCGCTTGACGCTTTGCAACGTATACTTAGATCATCTAGGCATGAATGAAAACCCCCGCGGACATTTGGATTTGCTGCTGCTCGCCGTGCTCAAGACAGGCCCGGCGCACGGCTACGCGATCGTCTCCTCGCTGAGCGAGCGCAGCGGCGGCGTGTGCGATTTTCCGGAAGGCACGGTATATCCGGCGCTGCAGAAGCTGGAGCGCGAGTCGCTTGTGGCGTCCGAATGGGAGCACGATGGCGCGCGCAAGCGCCGCATCTATCGGCTCACACGCGCAGGTCACGCGGCTTTGGCGAAGAAGGCGGACTCCTGGAGGCGCACCGCGCTGGGCGTTCAAGCCATCCTGGCTTGGGAGTAAGGCATGATCGATACGATTGACGGCTATCTCGATCGCCTGTTCGACCTTCTCGCCGGCTCCGGCCCGCTGGGCCGCCGGCTCTATTCCGAAGCGGAAGTACATCTCGAAGAAGCGGCCGCGCTAGGCGTCGCGGCGGGGCGCAGCCGCGCCGAAGCAGAGCGCGCCGCCATCGCGCGCTTTGGCGCGCCCGAGGACATCGCGCATGCATCCATCAAGCTCGGCGCGCTGTCGCCGCAAGCGGCGTTGACGCGCATTTTCGCCGCCGCATGGCTCATGGGCGCAACGGCCTGCCTCGTCATCTGCACGATGGGCTTGCTCAAAGCGCCGCTCGAACAATTCGCCGGCCTCGCGGATGAATCAGCGGCAGCGCGCGAGATTGAAACGCTCGCATCTGCGCCGTTGGCGGTCGGGTTGTTCGGCCTGCTCCTCTTGGCGGCGTTCTGGCTTGCGCAAAGATCGCGGACGTTTCGGCCTTTCGCTCAACTGCCAAACGCGGCGATGGTTTCGGCCGCCGGCGCCGTCGGATTTGGCGGGATCGGCCTGGTGCTCTTCGCCTACGGCCTTTACGGCCTCGCCGCCGGTCAGCACGACGAGGTCGTCGATCATCTTGCTGAAGGCCTCGCCGGCATCAGCGCAGGCCTCATGTTCCTGCCTCAAGCCTGGCGCCATCTCACGCTCGCGCGGGACTAAGCGACACGAAGCGCTGGCCCTCCCTGCCGTCCTCAAGGCGCGCGATGGCGCAACCCGTCAGCCAGCAACGCCACCATACGTTCGGCGCGGCCCGGTTCGGCGTTGCGGGGCGACATGCAGAGGCTCGCGATCGCGCCGATCAAATCGTCTGGGTCGACATCCGCGCGCGCTTCGCCCGCTTTAACGGCGGCGTTGAGCAGTGCGTGCACCGCCGGGCGCAGCCGTTCATCGAAATAGCCCGGTAGTGAATCATAGGTCGGATCGCCGGAATGCAGCGCAGCGGCCAACCCGCGCTTCGTCGCGACGAACGCCGCATAGCGCTGCATCCAGCGCGACAGCGCCTCAAACGGCGGATGCTTCGCCGCCAATATCTGCGCCGCCTCCGCACACGCATCGATCTCACGCCGGAACACGGCCGCGATCAGATCGGCGCGTTGCGGAAAATGGCGATAGAGCGTGCCGACGCCGACGCCGGCCTCCTCCGCGATGTCCCGCACCGGCGCATCGACGCCGGCCTTCGCGAACACGGCCAGCGCGGCTTTCAGCACCGCATCCATGTTGCGCTGCGCGTCCGCCCGTTTGGAGGGCTCGGCTTTGGTTTGCGCGGCTGGCGCTTTGCCTTTCACAGCGAGCCTCTTGCTAAACGGAACATCGCTCCGTATAAACGGAATGCCGTTCCGCTTACATCTACGACGGTTCGGCATATCCCCGCAAGCAAAGAGAGGGCCGGCCCATGCCGCAGAATCGCATCGCCTTGGTGACGGGCGCCAATCAGGGCGTCGGGCTTGAGGTCGCCAAACATCTCGTGGCGAACGGCGCCACGGTTTTTGTCGGCTCGCGCAACCATGAGCGCGGCATCGCCGCCGCGTCTGAGATCGGCGCGGGGGCGATCGCGCTCCAGCTCGATGTCACCAACGGAGACTCGATCGCGGCCGCGGCGGCGCGCATCCGCAGCGAGGCCGGGCGGCTCGATCTGCTGGTCAACAACGCGGCCATCTCCAACACGCGCCTCGGCGCCATATCGCTCGACGCCTATCGCGACAGCACGCGCGCCAGCATCGTCGACATAGAGGAAATGCGCGCCGTGTGGGACACAAACGTGTTCGGCGTGCTCGCGGTCTATCAGGCGATGCTGCCGCTGCTGCGCCTCTCCTCGGACGCGCGCATCGTCAACGTCTCCAGCGCCGTCGGCTCGCTCAACCTCAACGCCGATCCCGCCTATCCCTATCACGCCTCGTTCAGCGTGGTGTACCCCGCCTCCAAAACCGCCCTCAACGCCATCACGCTGGCGATGATGATCGAATTGGAAGGCAGCGGCATCAAGATCAATCTGGTCTCGCCCGGCTTCACGAAAACCAATCTCAACGGCTTTCAAGGCACGCAATCGATCGAAGAAGGCTCCCGCGAAGTCGTCCGCGTCGCGCTCTTCGGACCGGACGATCCGTCGGGCACGTTCACGCGCTGGGAGAACGCGACGATCCCGTGGTGAAAGGAGGGGGCCTCCTATTCCGGGTTAATCCGCAATGTTTGGAGCATCGACACGATGTTGCTTTCAACTTCCGGCTCAACAGGCACGCTTGCGCCGCAGTCAATGATGATCTGCGCTATTTCCGTGCCACGCCTGATGTAAAATACGCGCACGTACATTCGCGTGGGCGAGTCCAACACAGCATCGATTACGGACACGCCATCGATCGTGATCACGTCGCCGCGCATTGGGTCCGCGCCGAAGGAGCGTGCTAGCCCGCCTAGCCCGATCCTTGTTGTGATCGCGTTCAGATTTGCTTGTGTGAGCCGGGCATCATTCGGGACAGATTGGTGGCGCTCGGTAACAGTACACGTCCGCATCCGACCGGTCCGCTGAAATGCGCGATGCTCGATATCGAGAAGCGAACCTGGATCATCGTCGGGCGGAGATAGTTCGGTCCAACCGAGCGACCTAAACGCCAAACTAAATCGACCCTCGCGATCAGTCCATCGCTGCTCGTCTTGGGCTCGCACCGAGGTCGCAAGCACGACAAACAATATGATAAAAACGGCGGTGCGATGCACGACTACCGCCCAAACTTCTGAAACTTGATCCTATGCGGGATCAGCGCATCCGTGCCGAGGCGCCGCTTCTTGTCTTCTTCATAGCTTTCGAAATTGCCTTCGAACCATTCGACATGGCTGTCGCCTTCGAAAGCCAGAATGTGGGTGGCGAGGCGGTCGAGGAACCAGCGATCGTGCGAAATCACCACGGCGCAGCCGGGGAAATCTTCGAGCGCGCTTTCAAGCGCCTGCAAGGTTTCGACGTCGAGATCGTTGGTCGGCTCGTCGAGCAGCAGCACATTGGCGCCCTGGCGCAAGGTCTTGGCCAGGTGCACGCGATTGCGTTCACCGCCCGACAACAGCCCCACCTTCTTCTGCTGATCGCCGCCTTTGAAATTGAACGACGACGTGTAGGCGCGCGTCGGCACTTCGCGGCCGTTCACTTCCATGATGTCGAGCCCGCCGGAAATCTCTTCCCAGACATTCTTCTTCGGATCCAGATCGTCGCGCGATTGATCGACGAAGCCGAGCTGCACGGACTCGGCGATGATCACCTCGCCCTCGTCCGGCTTCTCCTGGCCCGTGATCATGCGGAAGAGCGTGGATTTGCCCGCCCCGTTCGGCCCGATGATGCCGACAATGCCCGCCGGCGGCAGCTTGAACGACAGCCCGTCGATCAGGAGCTTATCGCCATAGGCCTTCTTGAGGTTCTTCACCTCGATGACATTGTTGCCGAGCCGCGGGCCGGGCGGGATCTGGATGGTCGCGTAAGTCTGCTTCTCGCGCTCGGCCTCGGCCACCAATTCCTCATAGCGCGCCAGACGCGCCTTCGACTTGGCCTGCCGCGCGCGCGGGCTTTGGCGCACCCATTCCAATTCGCGGCTGATGCTCTTCTTGCGCGCTTCGCTTTCGCTCTGCTCCTGCTGCATGCGCTTGGCCTTGGCTTCGAGCCACGCGGAATAATTGCCCTCGTACGGAATGCCCTTGCCGCGATCGAGTTCGAGCGTCCATTTGGTGACCTGATCGAGGAAATAGCGATCGTGCGTGACGAGGATCACGCAGCCCGGAAAATTCTCGAGATGATGCTGCAGCCAGGCGACGCTTTCGGCGTCGAGGTGGTTGGTCGGTTCGTCCAGCAGCAGCATGTCCGGCTTGGACAGCAGCAGGCGGCACAGCGCGACGCGGCGCCGCTCCCCGCCCGACAGCTTCTCGACGCCCGCTTCATCCGGCGGGCAGCGCAGCGCGTCCATCGCCATGTCGATCTTGCTGTCGATGTCCCACGCATCGGCCGCGTCGATCTCTTCCTGGAGCTTGGTCATCTCCTCCATGAGCTCGTCGGAATACTCTTCCGCGACCTTCATGGAGACCTCGTTGAAGCGCGCGACGAGCTGCTTCTCCGCGCACCAGCTCTCGACGTTTTCGCGCACGTTGAGCTTGGGATCGAGCTGCGGCTCCTGCTCCAGATAGCCCATTTTCGTGCCAGCCATCGGCTTGGCTTCGCCGGTGAAATCCTTGTCGAGCCCGGCCATGATCTTGAGCAGCGTCGACTTGCCCGAGCCGTTGACGCCGACGACGCCGATCTTGGCGTCCGGGAAAAATTGCAGCCAGATGTTCTCGAAGACCTTTTTCCCGCCGGGATAGGCCTTCGTCAGGCTTTGCATCGTGAAAATATATTGGGCCGGCTGAGCCATGAATGCGCGCGCTCTCGTGTCGGGAAGAGCGGCGGATATAGCGATGCGGGACCCAGGCGTCGAGGGCGTCAGCCGTGCAGCGGCAAGAGCGCGAGGACGAACTGCATCACGAACACCCCGGCGCCGACCAGCGCCGCCACCAGCGCGCGGCCGGCGACCAGAAAGATCAAAACCGCCGCCGCCATCGCGCCTGCGCCGATCAGCATTACGCGCTGCATGGCGGCCTCCCCCTACGACGCCGCCACCGTGACCCCATCCGCGCCGCCGAGCAAGCGCGCGGCTCTCAGCGCCAACCCGCGTGGCTCATCGTCGGATGTTGCATCGTCGCTGCGCGCAACACGACGGCGTGGCGACGCCTCATCATCAGCGCATGCGCCCGCTTACACCGGCGCCCAGCTGCCATCCGGATTCCGGCAGAAGGTTTCGGCCGGCAGCGGCTGATGGCCGTGCTCCTGGTCGGTCACGGCGGCGTTCACGGTGCGGCACTCGGGGCGGCCTTGCGCCACGACCGGCCGATCGACGACCAGGCTGCGCGGCGCGCCCTGGTCGCTCTGCCAATGATCAGAATAGCCGGAATTGCTGGTCAGCGCGCGCTGATAGCCCTGCTCGACGCGGGCCTGATCGCGCGCATCCATCCAGCGGCACACGCCATAAGTCGCCGCCCCACCGAGCGCCGCGCCAAGCGCCGCGTTCTCACCGCGATTGTGTTCGCTGCCGATGAGCGCGCCCGTCACGGCGCCGACGCCAACACCGATCAGCGCCTGGCGCATGCAGCGCGACAATTGCGTGCCGCCCCCGCCATAGGAGCCGTTCGAGCCGTAAGCGCCGCCCGTGGTTTCGCACGCGCTCAGCGCAAACACGCTCGCCAGCGCGAGCGCCAAAACTTTCGTACGCATGGGCGAACTCCTTCGCGCCGTCCTGAAATCTGGCGTCCCTGTCGGAGCCTATCGGGGCGAGATTGTGGCCTCGATGAGCGCGCACCACATCAGTTGGGGCTTTGCCGCGCCGCCGTTTGCGCGTGACACAAGAATTCCCCGCCGCCCGGTCGCGCCAAGCGTGCTTCATCGGCGCGGCCGCGCAGCTCGACGCCATTGGCGCCATAGCGGAAGCCAGAGCCGGAAATCTGCGCCGGCAGCGTGACGTCCGGATAACCCGGCTCGGCGATCGTCACCTGGTTCGGATTATGCAGGAACGTCGCGGTGAAGGTGATGTCGGAATTTTCGCACGCATAGGCGGTGGTGACCGGCGTGCTCGGCCCGGCCTGCGGCGGGCACGGCGTCGCGCAGCCCGCCAGCGCGCCAATCATCGCGGCCAACAAAACTAGGCGCATCGGGCTCCCCTCATCTCTCCGGCCCTCATCGCTCCGGCGCGCGACCCTAGCGCGGCCCGCCCGCTTGGGAAATCCGCACGACGCATGCTAGGCGAAAACAGGGCCCGTAGCTCAACGGTTAGAGCCGGCCGCTCATAACGGCTTGGTTGGGGGTTCGAATCCCTCCGGGCCCACGCATTCCGGGCGTTTCCCGGAATTCCGGGTGTCGTCTCTTTTTCCGCTTTTCGCCGGAGGCGGTCATTTCTGCTCGCGTCCAATCATCTGCAACGTGGCGAGGGGGTCCAACGCAAACTTCAATGCGCGGGAATTCGATATCTCGCGCGCGAGCTTGTCGTATGCCGGGGGAATTAGTCGTCCAGTCTGGCCCATAGCTAGCTTTAGATCGTCACGCGCCGCCAAACTCACGAGCCCCCTGGCAAGGGGTTCGTTGAATTGTCGGATATCCAGGCGAAGTCGAACGTCATCGTCCCAAAGCTCGACACCATCACCTTCTTCGTCGCCAAACATCAGCGCGTCGGTGCTCCATGACTTGCGAGGCGGCAAGAGTGCTTCGATGGCGGGGCCATAGGACTTGGGATTTCGGCCTTCCCAATAGTTCGGCGTTTCCGCGTTCTCATCCCAGGTTTCGGGGTCGATCGGGGCGAATGCCGCGAGGACAAGAGCGTCAGCACCGTGCAATTTCTCGACGGCGTCGCGCGGCACCCAGTAGAACGTGAACTGCCAAATCGCCATGCGCGTGACCGTGCGCCATAGGCCAATTTCCGGTCAAGGCCGCGCGTCCGCTTCGGGCCATGAGCGGAAACTATGTTGGACGCCTAACGGCGGGGCGCCGCCGCGGCGCACCTTCCGGCTTTGGCGGCGCGGGCAGCGTCAAAACCCAGTGCCCAGTTTTGCTCTCGCCGGCCCACGCATTTCAGATGATGCACAAATTGTCCGGGAGCTCTCCCGATAGCTCCCTTGTCCGATCTCTGAGGCCGAAAAAGCTGAAGAGCGCGTCTCGGCCTCACTTCGCAACGCACGCACGAGCGAATTGAGCAATAGCGTCGTGCATCTGCCGCAGACCCGGCTGCTCGATCGGATAGTGCCCGGCATTCTCCAGCATCACCTTGCGCACCGGCGCTTTCACGATGCGGTCGAGAAAGAGATTGCTCAGATGCAGCGGCGACCAATGGTCCTGCGCCGGCTGGGTCAGCAAGATCGGACACACGTCGAACTGTTCGGGCTCGATCGCCGGCGCGAAGCCGGCATAGCTCGTCAGGAAGGCCAGCGACACCGAATTGCCCGCCGAGGTCCGGTCTGCGTAGAAAGCCTTCAACGCTGCCTTATCGTTCACCAGCGCGCGCATCTTGCTGACGATGCGCATCGGAACCTTCATTGAGCCGAGGCCAGTGCGCGCCGCGAGCCGCACCGGCGGCATGCCGATCCGATTCATCGCCTTGCCATAAGCCGTCTCGTCGGAGACCTGCTGCATCCGCTGGTCGAGGAAGGTCATGCCGACGATGCCCTTGACCTTCCGATTCAGCGCCGCCGCGTGATAGGTCAGCATACCGCCTGCGCTCAGCCCATAGAGAATGATCGGGCGCGGATCGCGCGCCAGCTCGGCGTCGATGAAATCATTCGCCGCCGCAACCCAGTCGCCATAGGTGACGGTGACGCCGCGCGCGACCTTGGTGACGCCATAGCCCGGCATGTCGGTCGCGACCGTCTCGAAGCCGCTGCGCGCCAGCGGCGCGCCGAGGATGGTGGACATCTGGCGGCCATTGGTGCCGACGCCGTGGAACAGGATCACCTTGATCGCGGCGTCGCGATTGGGAAAGCGGTCGAGGTGAATGCTGTGGCCGCGCCAGGCCCACCAATCCTCGACCGGCATATTGCCGGGGCCGAGACGGTATTCCGCCGGCAGGAAGGCTTGGATCGTCCGCCAGTTCTGTTGGCCCTCGTAGCCTGAAAGCTGATCGCTCATCTCGACAACCCGATTGCTTTTCGCACCAAATCCAACATATGTTGAATATAAACAAAAAGCAACATCTGTCGGATTGTGCTTATGGCCGCAGAAATCTCCAATAAGATCAGCACACAACGACGCGGCCCGGTTCAGGCCCGTTCGCAAAAGCGCATCGAGGCGGCGCTCGCCGCTGCTGAAAAGCTGCTGATGGAAATGGGGCCGGAGCGGACGTCGATCCCGGAAATAGCCGCTCGGGCGGACGTGCCGCGCGCCACGATCTACCAATACTTTCCGGACAAATACGCGCTGTTCGCCCATATGGCCGAAAGCCAGCACCGGCGGATCGGCGAGGCCATCGGCGCAGCCGCGGCCGGCGCCGAAGATGCCGACTGGCGGGCGCTGGTCCGCATCGCGATCGACGCCAGCGCCGCGTTCTACAATGCCAACGCGGTCGCCGCGATCCTGATCCTGATGGGGCCGTTTGGCAGCGCCGATCGCGCGGCCCAAATCGCGAAGGACAACGCACTCGCCAAGCTATTTCGCGTCCGTCTCGGCCTCGGCGATGCGCGTGCGGATGCGATCGAAATCGCGATCGAAATCGCCTTCGCGTGTCTGCGCTGGGGCTACGTGCGCGACCGTTTTATCTCGCCCACGATCCGCGCCGAGGCGGTGCGTGCGACCACGGCTTATCTCGCGCCTTTGTTTCCGGCGGCGCGGCGCATCGGTGAACGCAGGGAATCCGACCAAAGCAATGGATGATCTACGGCGCATCCGGCGCTACGCGCGAGCTGATAGTGTTCGTCCGCATTACGCGACGCCTTCGAGGCGCGCGCTCCGGCGCCGCCACGGCCAAAACCCAGCGCTCAGTTTTGCTCTCCCCGGCCCACGCTTTCCGGGCGGCTCCCAATAGCCCCGCGCGCCATCCGTTGATGATTCCGCTAATGTCGGCGCCCGAAATCGTCGTATCTTGCGTGGCTTCAAAAAACGAAGGCGGTAAAGCAATGAGATATTTCCTCGCCCTGGTCGCCTTCGCTGCAATGCTGTCCACCGGTTGGGCCGCCGCCGCGCCGCGTGACGATGTCGAAGCCAGGTTTCAGCAATTCGTGGCCGCTCAAAACGCCCACGATCTTGCGAATGTCAGATCCATGCTGGCCGACGGTCCCGCGTTTGTTTGGGTGACCCGCGGCGTCGTCGTGCAGGGCGCGGACGCCGCTACGGACCGCTTCCGCTCGCTCTATCAAGGAACTTGGCGCCTCACGCCGACGGGCGCGCCCCAGGTCTTCGTCATCGACGCGCACACTGTTCAGCTCGTCGCGCCGGTGACGTTCAGCATCGGGCCTGCGAACGGACCAGCAACCGATTCCACTTTCCTGCTGACGCAGCTTTGGCGCCGCACGGGCCATGATTGGCGGATTGTGAGTCTGCTTCCGATCCCGACCAACGCGAGCAGCCATTGATTGCGCGGCGCCGCGGCGTTCGCGCCGGCGTGCGAGGGCCGCTCAAGTCGCGCGCACCGCGCTTTTCGCACGGCGCGTCGGCATCCATCCGCCCGCGCGCGGAATCGCCAGCCTAGGTCGCTTTGGATTCGAGCTTCGAGAGGCGCCACAGCACCAGATCGTCTGCGCCGGGGCCGGGCTGTGGGCGGATGTCCCGGAAGCGCACTTGCTCGCCAGATTTTTCATCCACCACGGCGAGCTTCACAGCGCGGCCGGTGTTCTTGTTGATGAACTTCAGCGGCGGGCCGTCCTCGCCCGCCACGCTCCATTTGTCGCCCACTTGCAGCAGCGCCAGCGTGACGAGGCCGAGATCGCGGCCCTTGGCTGTCAACACGTAATCGTGACGATCGGGCGCGGTCTGATAGAGCCGCCGCTCGATCAGGCCGTGCCGCTCCAGATGCTTGAGCCGGTCAGAAAGCGTTGCGTTGGTGACGTCCGTCGATTTGCGCAGATCGTCATAGCGGCTGATGCCGAACGACAAATCGCGCAGGATCAGCAGGCCCCAGCGATCGCCGACAGCGTCGAGCACGCCGGCGATCGAACACACCATGCCCTCGAAGCTCTTGGTCCGCATCGTGTTCCTCACCTTACCGCCGCATCGCTGGCGGCGTCTGTGTTTTCCGCAGCATCACACAAAATCCGCTTGTGTAACTACAATACCTAGAGTAACTACTTTCTGCAATGGTTATGCGGAGGAGGCGTGCATGAGCGGGTTTGCGTTGGTCACAGGCGCATCGTCCGGCATTGGCGCAGCCTATGCGGCGCAGCTCGCGGCGCGCGGCCATGATCTCATTCTCGTAGCGCGGCGGCGCGACCGGCTCGAAAGCCTCGCCGCGGAGCTGCGGCGCGCGCATGGCCGCATTGTGGAAATCGTCGCTGCCGATCTCAGCCGCGAGGACGATCTCGCGCGCATCGAAGCGTTGATCCGCGGCCGCGATGACATCGACATCGTCGTCAACAATGCCGGCCTTGGTGCGTTGGGGCCGAGCGCCAGCGTCGATGCCGGCGAGGTCGATGCAATGCTGCGCGTCAACGTACTGGCGCTAACGCGGCTGGCGCTCGCGGCGGCGCCCGGTTTCGCACGGCGCAATCGCGGGACGCTAATCAACATCGCCTCCGTGCTCGCCATCATTCCCTCGCCGGGCGGGGCGGCCTACGCCGCCTCAAAGGCTTATGTGCTGCACTTTTCGCGCGCGCTGCAGGCGGAGTTCGCCAAGACAGATGTGAAAGTGCAGGCCGTGATGCCCGGGCCGGTGCGCTCCGAATTCTTCGGCGACCGCAAGGCGCCGTTTCCAGATCACATGTTCATGTCGTCGGAGACGCTGGCCGCAGCGGGCCTCGCCGCGCTCGATTCCGGCGAGCTGATTTCGTTCCCGACGCTGCAGGATGAAAGCGCATGGCGCGCATTCGACGATGCGCGCGCGGGCCTCGCCAAGGCGATCACGCAAAGCGGCGCGCCCGCAGCGCGCTACGCAATCGCCTGATTTATCACATCTAGGGAGGATTCCTCATGCCGCTTTGGAAAGTCTATCATCCGGAGACCGCGTATTCGGCCGCCGACAAGAAAGAGATCGCGACGGGGATCACGAAAATCTATTCGATCCTGCCGAAATTTTATGTCGGCGTCGTGTTTCAGCCAGTGCCGCAGGATTCGTTCTATATCGGCGGCGAGCCGGCGAATGATTTCGTGCGCATCTGGGTCGATCACATCGCGCGGCAATTCGCAGAGGAAGCGATGAAGGAGCGGTTCTTGAGCGCCGTGGCGCGTGTCATCACGCCTTTTACCAGCGCGCGCGGCCTGCGCTGGGAAATGCATGTCGACGAAACGCCGTTCTCGCTCTGGACCATCGAAGGCCTTCGCCCGCCACTGCCGAACACGCCGACCGAACAGAAATGGCGCGAGGAAAACCGGGCGACGGCTTATTAGAGCGTGCTCGCTTGAGATGAGAACGCCTCCCCCTCCCCGCGAGGGGAGGGGGTTGGGGGTGGGGTGAATCACGGCGTTGGTTGTTCGCGCACGCGCGCGCAGTGCTTTTGTTTTGATCACAAAGGCTCGATCAGCGCGTTTGTCTTTCGTGCGGCGGGCTTCACCCCACCCCCTGCCCCCTCCCCTCACGGGGAGGGGGTGCGGATACGATTAAGCCGGAAACAAACACGATCCAGACGCCGCGTGCGGGCTGGAATAGTTACGCAGCCCTCCCAATCCGACACGCGGGGCGGCCTGCTCCAACGCTAGTGGAAATCGCGGCTGCGCTGCAGCGTGTGCTGTTCGCCATCGTCGCGCAGTTTCGCGAGCAGATAGCTCATATCCGTCACGCGGTCGGCGACGACATGCGTCACGCCATGCGCCTTCTGGACGATGCCATCGACCAGCATGAACCGGCTCGTCATCCAATCGCGGCGCTGGGCCTGGAAGATGCGGTCCCACACGACGAGGTTCACGATCCCGGTTTCGTCTTCGAGCGTGGCGAACATCACGTTCTTGGCCGTGCCGGGACGCTGGCGGTTGAGCACGAGCCCCGCCGTCCGCACACGCCGGCCGTTCTCGATGCGCGCCTCCTCCAGCTCGGCCGCCGCGAACACGCCGCGCTCCTGCAGGCCGCGGCGGAAGAACGCGCAGGGATGCTTCTTCAGCGTGAGGCCGATGGTGCGGTAATCCTCCGCGACATGTTCGCTGAGCCGCATCGCGGGCAGGAGATCGTCGTCCTTCGGCGCATCGAGCGCGGCGAGCAAGGGCGCCTCACGCTCCAGCGTGCGCTCGCCTTTGAGGCCGCTGGCGCGCCACAGCGCGCTGCGCCGATCGATCATCTGCGCGCGGAACGCATCGGCCTCCGCCAGCCGCTCCAGCACGCCGCGCGCAAGGCCGGCCTTGCGCGCGATCTCTTCCGGCGATTGCACGCCGCCGGCGCGCGCCGCGATCAGCTTCTCGGCCTCGTCGCGCTGCAGGCCATTGACCAGGCGCAGACCCAGCCGCACCGCGCGCAATGGCCCCGCCTCCGCGGGTTCGAGCGTGCAATCCCAATCGCTGAAGCGCACATCCGGCGCGCGCACCTCCACGCTGTGTTCGCGCGCATCGCGCACCAATTGCGCCGGATGATAAAAGCCCATCGGCTGGCTGTTCACGATCGCGGCGCAGAACACGTCCGGATAATGATATTTGATCCAGGACGACACATAGACGAGCTTGGCGAAGCTCGCGGCATGGCTTTCCGGAAAGCCGTAAGAGCCGAAGCCTTCGATCTGGCTGTAGCAGCGCGCCGCGAAATCAGGTTCATAGCCGCGCTTGATCATTTCTGAAACAAAGCGCTCGCGATATTTCGGCATATTGCCGTCGCCACGGAACGTGGCCATCGCGCGGCGTAGGCCATTGGCTTCTTCCGATGAGAATTTCGCGGCCGTGATGGCGATCGCCATCGCCTGCTCCTGGAACAGCGGCACGCCCATGGTGCGCCCCAGGATCTGCTCCAATTCGTCGGGCGGGCCGTGTTCCGGCGCCGGCGCGGGATAGACCACCGCTTCGAGCCCGTCGCGCCGGCGCAGATAGGGATGCACCATATCGCCCTGGATCGGGCCCGGCCGCACGATCGCGACCTCAATGACGAGATCGTAGAAATTCTTTGGCCGAAGACGCGGCAGCATCGACATCTGCGCGCGGCTTTCGACCTGGAAGACGCCCACGCTGTCGCCGTTGCAGAGCATGTCATAGACCGCCGCATCGTCGGCCGGAATGTCGGCCAGATCGCGGATCGGCGCATTGTGCTGCGTCCGCATCAGTTCGAACGCGCGCGCGATGCAGGAGAGCATGCCGAGCGCCAGCACATCCACCTTCATCAGGCCGAGCTCGTCGATATCGTCCTTGTCCCATTCGATGAAGGTGCGCTTGTCCATCGCGGCATTGCCGATCGGGACGGTTTCATCGAGCCGGTTCTGCGTCAGCACGAAGCCGCCGACATGCTGCGAGAGGTGGCGCGGAAAGCCCAGCAGCTGGTTGGCGAGATCGACGGCGCGGCGCACATCTTCATTGGCGGGATCGAGCCCAGCCTGGCGCACCTGCGAATCCGGCATCTGCCCTTCGCCGCCACTGCCCTCTTCGCCCGGCGCATGGCCCCACGAGCCCCACACCGTGCTGGCGAGCGCGGCGGTGACATCCTCAGTGAGGCCCAGCGCCTTGCCGACATCGCGGATGGCGCTGCGCTGGCGATAATGGATCACCGTCGCGCAGATCGCCGCGCGGTGGCGGCCATAGCGTTCGTAAATGTACTGGATCACCTCTTCGCGCCGCTCATGCTCGAAATCGACGTCGATATCCGGCGGTTCGTTGCGGTCTTTCGACAGGAAGCGCTCGAACAGAAGCTTGGTCTCGGTCGGATCGACGGCGGTGATGCCGAGACAGAAGCACACAGCGCTGTTCGCCGCCGAGCCGCGGCCCTGGCACAGGATCGCCTTCTTGTTGTCCTTCGTCTCCGGATCGCGCGCCCAGGCGACGATGTCGTGCACGGTGAGGAAATATTGCGCGATGGCCTGCTCTGCGATGAACGTGAGCTCCTTGCGCAGCTGCACGACGACCTTCTCGGGCGCGCCGCCGGGATAGCGCCGGGCGGCGCCCGCCCAGGTGAGGTCCTCCAGATGCTGTTGCGGGCTCTTGCCCTTCGGCACGGGCTCGTCGGGATATTCGTAGCGCAATTCATCGAGCGAAAACGTGCAGCGCGCCGCGATCTCCATCGTGCGCGCGATCGCATCGGGAAAAGCGGCGAACAGGCGCGCCATTTCGTAGGGCGGCTTGAGATGGCGTTCGCCATTGGCGTCGAGCCGAAAGCCCGCGTCCTGGATCGAACATTTTTCACGGATGCAGGTGAGCACGTCCTGCAGCGCACGGCGCGATGGGTGATGGTAGAGCACATCGCCCGTCGCGACCATCGGCGCGCCCGCCGCGCGCGCCAGCGCATCGAGCGCATGCAGACGCTTCAAATCCTGCGCGCCATAGCGCCGCGCCGCCGCAAGATAGACCGAACCCGCGAAATCGCGCGCGATGCGCGTGAGCTGTTGCGCAAACGCCCCCACTCCCCGCGAGGGGAGGGGGCAGGGGGTGGGGTGATCCTCATCGGATGCAGCTAAAGCGGGCCGGAAGCGATCAGCGTTGTGATTCACCCCACCCCCTAACCCCCTCCCCTCGCGGGGAGGGGGAAGATCGCGCGGCGCCAGCACGACGAACACCTGCCCTTCGCCATTGGCCAGCAGATCCTCGTAGAACAGCGCGCATGCGCCCTTCTCGCTGCGCAATTGGCCAACGCTCAGCAATTTCGTCAGCCGCCCATAGGCCGCGCGGTCGGTCGGAAAGCACAGCAGGCTCGGCGTTTCATCCGCGAAATCGAGCTGCGCGCCGACGATGAAGCGCAGCCCCGCGCGCTTGGCGGCGGCGTGGCCGCGCACAATTCCAGAGAGCGTGTTGCGGTCCGTGATCGCAAGCGCGGAAAGCCCCAATTCCTTGGCCGCCTCCACCAATTCCGCCGCGTGCGAGGCGCCGCGCAGGAAGGAAAAATTGCTCGCGACATGCAGTTCGGCATAGGCGGGCGCGCTCATGCGAACAGGCCGTGCAGGAACCAGCGCGTGGGCCGCTCGCCGCCATAGAATCCGGTGCGAAACACCCAGAAGCGCGCGCCGCTTTCATCCTCGACGCGATAATAATCGCGCACGCGGTCGATCTCGTTATCGTCCCAGGCTTTGCGCCACCATTCCGCGGCGATGCGTTCGGGCCCTTCGGCCATGCGCACGCGATGCGTGCGGCCCTGCCAGCGGAACAGAAACGGCGGATCGTCCGGCGCCACCGCCATCGCCTCGATCGGCAGCGGGCGCGCGAACAGGCGCACCGGGCGCGGCTGATCCTCCGCCCAGCGCGCGCCGCCATCCTGCGTCAGCGGCGCGACACGCGCGACGGCCCGCTCGGGCACATGGCTTTCCTGCACCGCGGCCCGCCAGACGCGCTCGGCGCCGAAGCGGTTGACGAAGCGATCGACCAGCGGCGCGATATCGGCGGCTTCGGCCTGCGTGCGTTCGAAATCGGTTTGCGCGGGCGTGAGAAATTCCGTGCGCCGCGCCGTGAGCGTGACGATCTCGATGCCGAAGCCCGGATCGACGCTGTCCAGCTTCGGCGCGAACAGCGCCGCCAGGCGCCGCGCGTCGCGCAGCGGCATCGCCGCGCGCACGCTGCGCCACACGGAATCGCCATCGACGCGGTGGAACACAGCTTCGAAGCGGCGCGCGCCGAGGCCACGTCCATCGAGCTTGTCGCACAGCTGCGCGGCGAGATCAGCGATCACGCGCGCTTTATCCTCCGGCGTGCTGATCGGCTCGAAAAACACCGCGCGTTCGCTCCAGGAAGCGGGCGGCGTGCGGAAATCGAGCGCGATATCTTCTTCGCCCAAAGCGCGGCCGAGCTGCAGCAGCAGCCCTGCGCCGAAGCGTTTGCGCAAAGCCGGGCGCGGCAGCGCCGTGAGATGGCCGATCGTTTTCAAGCCAAGATGGCGCAGTTGCGCGGCCACGCTTTCTTCGAGCCGCAGCGCCGAGACCGGCAGCGCCGCCAATCTTCGCCCATCGTCCCCGGCCGTGATCGTCAGCGCCTCGCCGCTGAAACGCGCCAAAGCCCAAGCGGCGGCGAACGCATCGGCGATGGCGAGGCGCGCGGGAATGGCCTGCGCCGCGAGCCGCGCCATGAGCGCCTGCGCCATCGCCTCTTCCCCGCCCCACAAATGCGCGCAGCCGTCGATGTCCATGAAAAGCCCATCGGGCGCATCGACCGCGACGGCGGGGCTGAAGCGCAGGCACCAATCGGCGAGCCCGGCCAGGGCGCGCGCGTCATCCTCGGGATCGGCGTCGACGAAGCGCGTCTCAGGACAGAGCGCCATCGCATCGGTCAGGCTCTGCCCGGGCATGAGCCCGTTCGCGGCGGCGACATCGTCAACCGCCGCCAGACGCCGCGCGTTGTCCTGCACGAGGGTCGTGGCCAGGCCCGTCGCGTGCGGGACGCTCATGTTCCGGTTGAGACGTGTGATCGGCCAATTCGGCAACCACAGTGAAAGCGCACGCCGACGCGGTTTCATGCTGTGTCTCCAAGATCCAAGCGCCCGGCCGGCCGCCGCGCACGCGTTCGAGATGCACGGCCAAGCGCGGCGCGCCGAGGCTGGGCTGATCGGAGGCGCTGCGCGCCGGCGCGATCCGCCAACGCGTGGCGGCGGAGGCGGCCTGTACGCGCGGCGCATTGCGCCGGGTTCCGAACAATGTCCGGCGCAGCACGAAGCCCGTCGCGCCGAAGCGCTCGCAGGCCAGCTGCAGGCGCCGGCCTTCCGTCAGATCGATCTTTTCGAGTTCCCCGAGAACGACAGCGACGCCACGCGTGCGCAACGCGTCCTCCTGCACAGAGAGCACGTCCGCATCGCTGTCGACGCGCACGAAGATGACGCGCGCGGGATCGAGGCCGAAGCTTTGCAGGCCGGGCGCGTGCGCATCGTCGCGCCGGAGCGCCCAGATCACCATGCCGCTGCCGGCGACGCGCGCTGCGAGGCTTGCTGCGAAGCCCGTCACGGCGGCGGGCGCCTCACGCTCCAGCCCATCCCCGCCGATCTCGTGCCAATGGCCAAGCTGAAGCCCGCCGAGCGGTAAGCGCCCATCGATCCGCGCATCGCCGAACGGAACAGCGCCCCATGGCGCCCGCCCGCTCTCCCGCTCCAAACGGGCGATGCGGGCTTTCAGCGCCGCTGCGCCCTCCAGAGGCGGTGATGAGGGCTCTGGCGCGGGCGCCGCGGCCAGCGCCAGCCTGGGGGCCGGGCTAGGACGGGGCGCGCGCGCCTGGGCGCGGGAGAGATCGAACGAGAGCTGCATCTCGGCCTGCATTTCGCAGCCGGGATAATAGAACAAAACTAGAACAAAGCAAGCCCTAGCGCCGGAAGCCTAGCCCCAGACGCGCACCGATTTGGGCGCCAGGCGCACCCGGTCCTTCGGCGCAAAGGCGCGCGCCTCCTCATGGGAGAGCCGCACTTCGATGGCGCCGTCATCATCGAGCGCGCAATCCAGCCGCGCATCCGGACCGGCCGTCACCAGATTGCGGATGCGCGCCTTGAGGCCCGGGCCTTCGCCGGTTTCGACCGCAAAGCCGTCGGGCCGGATGTAGGCGATGTGCTCCCCGCTGGTCGGGTGCGGGCCGACGATCGGCGCGCCCACGCCCTCGATGATCGCCACCCCGCCTTCCACGCGGCACGGCAGATTGATGGTGTCGCCCAGGAAATCGAACACGAAGGCGCTCGCCGGCTCATGGTAGAGTTCTTCCGGCGTGCCCACCTGCTCCAGCGCCCCATCCTTCAGCAGCGCGACGCGATCGGCGAGTTCGAGCGCCTCTTCCTGATCGTGCGTGACGAAGATCGTGGTGAGCCCGGTGCGCTCATGCAGATCGCGCAGCCAGCGCCGCAATTCGCGCCGCACCTTGGCGTCGAGCGCGCCGAACGGTTCGTCGAGCAGCAGGATTTTCGGTTCGATCGCCAGCGCGCGCGCCAAAGCCACGCGTTGCCGCTGGCCGCCCGACAATTGGCTCGGATAGCGCTTGCCGAGATTGTCGAGCTGCACCAGGCCGAGCAGCTCTTCCACCTTGGCGCGGATGGCGGCGCGCGGCGGCGCATCGCGCCCCTTCGCGTGCATGCCAAAGGCGATGTTCTGCGCCACCGTCATGTGCCGGAACAGCGCGTAGTGCTGGAACACGAAGCCGATGCCGCGCTTGCGGATGGGCGTGGCCAGCAAATCCTCGCCGCGGAACGACACCGCGCCCGCATCCGGCGTCTCAAGCCCCGCGATGACGCGCAAAAGCGTCGTCTTGCCCGAACCGGACGGCCCGAGCAGCGCCAGAAACTCGCCCTCTTCCGCGAACAGCGAAACGCCCTTCAGCGCCGGGAAGCGCCCAAATTGTTTGGTGATGCCGGAGATTTCGAGAGACATGGCGACCTTCAGCGTGCGCGCTGCGCGGCGAGCTCGTCGGCGAATTGCGCTTCGAGCAAGGTTTTGGCGGCCAAAGTGACCAGGGCGAACATCGCCAGCAGAGACGCGAGGGCGAACGCCGCCGACGAATTATACTCGTTGTAGAGAATTTCCACTTGCAGCGGCATCGTCGTCGTCTCGCCACGGATATGGCCGGACACGACAGCGACGGCGCCGAATTCGCCCAGCGCACGCGCCGTGCAGAGCAGCACGCCATACATCAGCGCCCATCGAATGTTTGGCAGCGTCACGAACAGGAAGGTGCGCCAGGGGCCGGCGCCCAAGGTCGCGGCGGCGGCTTCTTCATCGGCGCCCTGCGCCTGCATCAGCGGGATCAGCTCGCGCGCCACGAAGGGCAGCGTCACCAGCGTGGTGGCGAGCACCAGCCCCGTCACCGTGAAGATGATCTGGATATCGTAATGATCGAGCAGCGGACCCAGCCAGCCATTGGCGCCGTAGAGCAGCACGAACACCAGCCCCGAGATCACCGGTGAAATCGAGAACGGCAAATCGATCAGCGTGACGAGCGCGCTCTTGCCCCAGAACTCGAATTTGGTGACGCACCAGGCCGCGGCTACGCCGAACACCGTGTTCAGCGGCGCTGCAATCCCAGCCACCAGGATGGTGAGCCGAATGGCCGATTGCGCATCGGGATCCGTGATCGCTTGGAAATAGGTGGCCAAACCCTTGCGGAACGCTTCCACGAACACGGTGACGAGCGGCAGCGCCAGCACGATGGCGAAATAGGCGACCGCGACGACGATGAGCGCCACGACCAGCCACGGCGGATCGCGGCGCGCGAGCGAACGGCGGCTCATGCCGCGCCCCTGCGCGCGGACGCGCTCTGCAGCATGTTCAAGAACAGCAGCGACACGAACGAGAACATGAGCATGATGAGCCCGACCGCCGCCGCGCCGGCATAGTCGAACTCTTCGAGGCGGATGACGATCAGCAGCGGCGCGATTTCCGACACGCTTGGAATGTTGCCGGCGATGAAGATCACTGAGCCGTATTCGCCCACAGCCCGCGCGAAGGAGAGCGAAAAGCCCGCCAGCAGCGCCGGAAGGATGGACGGCGCCACCACTTTCCAGATCGTCTCGAACCGCGTTGCGCCCAGCGTAGCCGCGGCTTCTTCGACGTCGGCGTCCAAATCCTCCAGCACCGGCTGGATGGAGCGCACGATGAACGGAAAGCCTACGAAGATGAGCGCGATCATCACGCCGAGCGGCGTATAGGCGATGCGGATGTTGAGCGCGGCCAAAGCCAGCTGAATCGGCCGCACCAAACTGTTGTAGAGATCGGCGAACAGCCCGTCCTGCAGGGCCGGAATGTCGTGCGGCGTGAAGATCTCGCCGACCATGCCGTTCGGCGCATAGATCGCCGCCAGCGAAATGCCCGCCACCGCCGTCGGCAGCGCAAACGGCAGATCGACGAACGCATCCAGCAATTTGCGGCCGGGAAATTCGTAGCGCACCAGCACCCAGGCCACGAGCGTGCCGAACACCGCGTTGATGCAAGCCGCAATCAGCGAGGCGCCGAAGCTGAGCCGCAGCGCCAGCACGGTGCGTTCATCGCTCATCACGCGCCAGATGTGATCCAGCCCCGCTTCCCAGGGCCGCAGCGCCAGCGCCGTCAACGGCAGCAGCACGAAGAAGCTGAGATAGATGAGCGTGAAGCCGAGTGTCGGCCCGAAGCCGGCCAGCGCGCTCGGCTCGACGAAACGCCAGGGACGGCCCGCTTTGCTCACGGCCTGAGGCGACCCGCGATCGCCCGCCCGGCCGCCGCACGCCCGCCCGTCATCGCATGGAGCGCGCTGGCGCCAAGGCGCGCGAAACGCTGCGCCGGAGCGCTGATTTGCCCGGCGAAAACAAGACGGCGCACGCTTCCCACCCGGTCCTCCTCAACGGCGGAACGGGCGGATCACGCCGAACAATCCCTACCCGGTCAACGGAAATAATGTGCTTGTGAATTTAGAAGGTCTATCGATTCAGCTGCGCCGGGTGATCTGGTCGAAGATGGCGCCGTCCGCGAAATGCGTGCGCGTCGCGGCCGTCCAGCCGCCGAACGTGTCGTCGATCGTGACCAACGGGATGTTCGGGAAGGACGAGGCATAGCGCTGCGCCACCGCCGGATTACGCGGCCGATAATGGTTGCGCGCGATCAGATCCTGCGCGGGATCTGAATAGAGATAGCGCAGATAATCTTCCGCCACGGCCCGCGTGCCCTTGCGATCGACCACGCGGTCGACCACCGCGACGCTCGGCTCGGCCAGGATGCTCATCGAGGGATAGACGATCTGGAAATTGTCGGCGCCGAACTCGTTGAGCGCGAGATAGGCTTCGTTTTCCCAGGTGATCAGCACGTCGCCGATGCGGCGCTGCGCGAACGTCGTCGTCGAACCGCGCGCGCCGGTGTCGAGCACGGGCACGTTGCGATAGAGCCGCTGCACGAAGGCTTGCGCCGTCTGCGCCGTGCCGCCCGATTGGCGCAGCGCGAACGCCCATGCCGCCAGATAATTCCAGCGCGCCCCGCCCGACGTCTTCGGATTGGGCGTCACCACGCTGATGCCCGGCCGCACCAGATCGTTCCAATCGCGGATGCGCCAAGGATTGCCGCGCCGCACTAGGAAGATCATCGTCGAGGTGTAGGGCGCGGAATTGTTCGGCAAACGGCCGATCCAATCGCGCGCGATGAGGCCGCGCTGCGCGATCGCATCGACATCCGCCGCCAGCGCAAGCGTCACCACGTCCGCGCGCAGACCGTCGATCACCGAGCGCGCCTGCCGGCCCGAGCCGCCATGCGATTGGTCGATATGCACGACCGTGCCGCCATGGCCGCGCGCATAGGCTTCGCTATAGAGCCGATTGTATTGCTCATAGAGCTCGCGCGTCGGATCGTAGGACACGTTGAGCAGATTGTAGGTGCGGGGCGCGGGCTGCGCATTGGCGCCCGTCGCGAAGGCCGCCGCGCCGACGCCCGCGCCAATGGCGAAGCCCCGCCGCGTGATATTGTTCGTCATAAGAATGCTCCGCGAAGCTTAGAACGCGACTTGCGTGCGCAGCGAAATGGCTTGGAAATCCTGGCCGATCTGCGCGCCGAGGCCCGGAACCGCCGTGGGGATCGAGGAATCCTCGGGATCAAACCGATCGATCTCGACCCATTGGTAGTCAAGCAGGAACCGCACCGAATTGTTCGGATACCAATTGAGGCCGAGCGTGGTGATGCGCTGATCGCCGCCACGCACGCTGTCGTTGACGATCGGCCCCGCGCCCTGCACGCCTTCGTGATAGTTGAGATCGAGATCGCTGTAGCGCGCCGCGATTTCCCACGCGCCCCAATGGCCGTTGCGCGGATCGAACGCGTTGGCCGGGCGCACGCCCTGGAAGCCACCATTGGCGCTGTTCCAGCGGCGCGCTTCGCCCGTCAGCGTCCACGCGCCCTGCACGTACCAGCCCGAGAAGGACGGATCGGAGCCCAGCCCGTGGCGATCCACGTCGATCGCGATGTATTCGCCCGAGGCGTAAAGGTTCTTCCAGAAGCCGCCGAGCTCGACGCCATAGGTCGTCACGCCATCGGCGTTGATGTTGCCAGTGTCGACGAAGCGCGCGCCATCGACGCGCAGTTCAGGCCGCTCGCGCAGCCGCACGCGCTGCTGATCGAGCACCGTCGCATCCGTATCGGCGACGTCGAGCACGCCGGTGACATTGGCGCCGACATGCACGCCATAAGTCGTTCCGCGCAGCGGCAGGAACGCCGCGCGCAGCAGATAGCCGGTCTGTTCGTCGAATTCGGAACTGTTGCCGACCACAGCGCCGGTCAGCACCGAGCTCCAATACCAGCGGTCGCCATTGGCGAACACGCCGACGCCCGTGCGGCCATCGCCGCCGGAAATGCTGCGCTCGAGCTCGGCGATCGCCGGCCGTTCGAGGAACAGCCCTTCGGTGTTCGAGGTCGCGTCTTCCAGATTGACGGGCGTCGCCCACGCGCCGATCCGGAAGCGCAGCGGCGCGGCCGTCTCCCACGGCTTCCAGCCCGCATATTCGATATAGGCCTGGTTCAGCTGCGCCGCTTCGACGCCCGAGCCGCCCATTTCGTACCAGAGCGCGAAATTCCAATCATGGAACACGGTGCCGTCGATGCCGATGCGCGCGCGCCGGAAATTGCCGCCCGAACTCAGATCGCTCGCATTGGCGACATCGGCGCGGCGATTATCGACCGCGGACGGATCGTCCTGCTCGTACTGCGCGGCGTCGTATTGGAAGACGCCACGGAACGCGACGCGGAAATTGCCGTCGGACGTGGTGATGGTCGGGCGGCCATTGGCCAGCGTCACCGCCGGCGCATCGCTCTGCACGCGGCGAATATCGCTGGTTTCCGCCGCCACGCTTTCCTTCAAATCGTTGAGCTGCGACTCGATCTCCGCGAGCCGCGCCTCAAGCTCCTGAATGCGCGCATCGCGCGCGTCCGCCGGAGCGGTTTGCGCGCTCTGCGCGGAAGCGGCGCCGGCCAACGCCAGCCAAGCAGCGCCCATCGCCGCGGCGGTCCGAACTCTCATTCCCCAACTCCCGCATCCCAAACCAACGAGAAAGCGCCGCCTCCTCGCGGAGGCGGCCCGAGATCACGGCGGGGACGAAGCGCCGCGGCTGGAGCCCCAAGGAGGACGGGCGCGCCAGCGGGCCGACTTGAGTTGCGTGACCCCACCAAGTCAATCGAGTTTGGGGTCAAGAGCGCGGGAGATTTCTAAAGCCCCTGTCAGAAGGGCTTTGGCGCGAACGGAGCCGTCAGAGGCGCCAAAACCCCCGCGCCGTCAGCCACATGCAGGGCCGCTCAGGAGCTGGCGCCCGCCCATTTCTGGGCCGGCGCATCGGCCTGGCCGATGGCCCCGGCGAGCGTCGTGGCTTCGAGAATGCCGGCCGTGGCGTCGCGCACCAGGATGAGCGTCTTGCGCACCGCGCAGGTCGCTTCGTCCTTGCAATCCTCGCAGCGCTGATAGGCGGTGCGGCTGGTGCAGGGCGTGAGCGCGAGCGGGCCGTCGATGGCGCGGATGACGTCCGCGAAGGTGATCTCGGAGGGCGCGCGCGCCAGCGCATAGCCGCCCATCTTGCCGCGATGGCTGACCACCAGCCCATGCTTGCGCAATTCGAGCAGGATGTTTTCCAGGAACCGGCGCGGAATGTCCTGGCGCGCCGCGATATCGCCGATGAACAGCGGGCGGCGCGGCTCTTCCCCCTCTTGCGCCGCGAGGTCGATCATCGCGCGGAGCGCGTACTTGGCTTTACTGGTCAGCATGGCTCGTAACGAGCATTACCCCCTGGCCCGAGGGTGACTCAAGGCCATACGTGAGCGAGGGCGGCGCGGGCCCCGCCATTCACCTGCGGGGACGGGCCGCGGCCCAAACGCAAACGGGGCCAGCTTGCGCCGGCCCCGCCCGTTCATGCGCATATGCTGCGCGCTTAGTTCACGCGTTCGATGATGATGGCCGGCGCCATGCCGCCGCCAGCGCACATCGTCACCAGGCCGCGCTTCAGGTCGCGGCGTTCCAGTTCGTCGAGCACGGTGCCGATCAGGATCGAGCCCGTGGCGCCGATCGGATGGCCGAGCGCCATCGCGCCGCCATTCACGTTCACCTTCGCGCGGTCGAGCTTCAGATCGCGGATGAACTTCTCAGCCACCACCGCGAACGCCTCGTTGATCTCGAAGAGGTCGATGTCTTCGAGCTTGAGGCCCGCCTTTTCCAGCACCTTCTTCGCCGCCGGCACCGGCGCGTTGAGCATCAAGGTCGGGCTGTCGCCCATGTTCGCCGTCGCCACGATGCGCGCGCGCGGCTTCATGCCGTGCTTCTTCGCATATTCGGGCGAGGCGAGCAGCAGCGCGGCCGCGCCATCGACCACGCCCGAGGAATTGCCGGCATGGTGGATGTGCGTGATCTTGAGGTCCGGATAGACCTTGCTGATGAGGCCGCCGAGCGTTGTGCCGTCTTTGTCGATCGCGAAATTCGCCATCGCTTCGAAGGACGGCTTCAGCGCCGCGAGCCCTTCCATCGTGGTTTGCGGGCGCGGGAATTCTTCGTGGTCGAGCGCCAGCGCGCCATCTTCCTTGTAAACCGGAATGAGGCTCTTGCTGAAATGGCCGCCCTTGATCGCCGCATCGGCGCGCTTCTGGCTTTCGAGCGCGAGTTCATCGACGGCGCGGCGATCGATGCCTTCGAGCGTGGCGATCGCATCGGCGCAAATGCCTTGCTGCGTCTGCGGATGGCGCGCGCGCAGGCGCATATTGCCGCCATCCATCAGGAACATGTTGTTCGGATCGGCTTGGCTGGCCGTATAGCTCATCATCTCGCAGCCGCCGGCGACGACGCAATCTTCCATGCCGGACATGATCGAGGCCGCCGCGAGGTTCACCGCCGTGATGCCGGAGCCGCAGAAACGGTCGAGCGTCATGCCTGAGGCCTTGATGTCATAGCCCGCATCGAGCGCCGTCATGCGGCCGAGATCGCCGCCCTGCTTGCCGCGCTGCGAAGACGTGCCCCAGATCACGTCATCGACTTCTTTGGTGTTGAGCTCGTTGCGCTCCTTGAGCGCTTTCAGCACCGTGGCGCCGAGCTGTTGCGGATGGATATCCGCCAGCGCGCCCTTGCCGATCTTGCCGATGCCGCGCGGCGTGCGCACCGCGTCGATGATGTAAGCTTCGCCCATCCGTCTCTCCTATTTCACGTCCGCGCCGGTGGGGCGCCCGTCCACGATCTGATCGAGATATTCCGACAGGCCATAGCCCGTCATGCCGTTGCACCGATATTCGGTGAAGCCTTCGGTGATGCGCGTCATCAGCTCCTCGCCTTGCGGCGTCTTGCGCCGGTTGCGCAGCGGAATGAGCGAAATCACGTCGCCCTCCACCTCATAGGAAGCGCCCGATTGCGTCTTCAAGCGCGCTTTCAGGCTCTTCTGGTGCCAATGCTCATCCCAGGCGCTGTCGATCGCAAGCTCTGTGATGTTTTCGTATTTGCCATCCTTCAGCACCATGCCGCCGGGGCGTCCGCCCACGATCGAGAGCACGATGCCGAAATCGCGTCCGAAATTCATCGGGCACCAGCGATACCAATTGATCGCCTGCCAATGGCGCGGGCCCCAGCTCTTGTCGCGCAGGCCGAAGCCGGACACCTCGAAACTCTCTTCGCCCACGGTGAAGCGGCCTTGCGCGGCCATGTGCTGCTCGTAATGCGCCTTGGCGAAGCTCTTTTCCGGATCGATGTTCATCGGCTTGCCATCGACGCGCACGATCTCGCCGCCATGCATCGGCGACACGCCTTCGAAAGCGAGGTCTATCTTGGCCTTGACGGTCGGGTTGGTTTTGAACGCGCTGGCCGGATCGGCCATGTCGTTGGGCTTATCCAGCACCAGCACTTTGCCGTCATAGGAAAGGTTCAGCCGCTTGAACGGCTCGATCACGTCGATCTTGAGCCCGCCCGCGTTCATCTCAGTGTTGCCGCTGATCTCGGCGCGCTTGAACATAAACGCCACGCGCCCGCCGGGCAGATAGAGGCACACGCTCATCTCGGCGTAATGCTCGTTCGGCCGGTTGCCGATCCGGAACCAGCCGCCGACCTTTTTGGCCGGATCGAACATGTTGAAATACATGCTTTCGTTGTAGTTCGCGGCCGCATCCGGCGTGTGCGGATATTCGTCCTGCGGCGCGAGCCTCGTCGTGAACTCGGCCATGCCTCATCTCCCTTTTGCGCAAATATATCTTACGTGCGCGTAAAGCGTGCAAGCCGTGACGCTAGGACAGGCGCTGCCGGCGAAAAATCGCCGTTTCCGCGCAGATCGTGCCGCGCGCCGGTCAAAGCCGTTAAGCTCGCGCGGTCTGGAGGGCGGCATGCGCATCACGCGACGGGAACTCATCGAACGGACCGCCTATAGCGGGGCCGCGCTCAGTCTCGCGCACGCGATCGGCGCTGCGCCCGCCTGCGCGGCCGATGCGGCGCCCCGCGACCCTTCGATCGGGCGCGGCCGCAAAGTGATCGTGCTGGGCGCCGGCATGGCGGGCCTCGTCTCCGCCTATGAGCTGGTGCAGGCCGGCTTCGATGTCACCGTGCTCGAAGCGCGCGACCGCGTCGGCGGGCGCAATTGGACGGTGCGCGGCGGCGATGTCGTGCGTCACGCGCATGGTCCCGCGCAAACCGTCGTGTTCGACGAAGGCTTTTATTTCAATTGCGGCCCAGCGCGCCTGCCGAGTCACCACACGACCATCCTCGATTATTGCAAAGAGCTCGGCGTCGCGCTCGAGGTCGAGGTCAACACCAGCCGCCACGCCTATGTCGCGACCGCCGACGGCAAGCGCATCCGCCTCTCGCAGCTCGTGCACGATACGCGCGGCTATGCCGCCGAACTCGTCGTCAAGGGCCTCGATCGCGGCGCGTTCAATGCAGACGTGCCGGAGGGCGAGCGTGCGAACGCGAAGACCTTCCTCACCCATTGGGGCGATCTCGATCCTGAAACTTTCGCCTATCGCGGCAGCGAACGCGCCGGCTATGTCACCCCGCCCGGCGCCGCGCAGGATGGCGGCGAGCATCTGCCGGCGATCCCGCGCGCGGATCTGTTCCAGCCGCACTACATCACCGCCGCGATCTACGACGAAGAATACGACATGCAGCCGACGATGTTTCAGCCGGTCGGCGGCATGGACCATATCCCGAAAGCCTTCGCGCATGCGTTGGGCGACCGCATTCGTTTGAATTGCGAGGTGCGCGGCCTGCGCAATCGCAGCGACGGCGTCGATATCGCATGGCGCGAAGCCGGCCACACGCGCACGGCGCACGCGGATTACGTCGTGTGTACGCTGCCGGCGCCGCTGCTGACGCGCGTCTCAACCAATTTCACCACCAGCTGCGCCAATGCGCTGCGCGCCGTGCGGCTCGACTACGCCACCAAGCTCGCCTTCCAGGCCCCGCGCTTCTGGGAAACGGAAGACCGCATCTACGGCGGCATCTCCTATCTCGAACACAGCTCGCGCCTGCTCTGGTATCCATCGTCCGGCCTGTTCAGCAACGAGGGCGTGCTGCTGGCCTGCTACAATGCCGGCCCACAGGCGCAGGCGCTGACCCAGCAATCCATCGAAGCGCGCATCGAATCGGGCCGCGCCGCCGTCGAGATGGCCCATCCCGGCAAGAGCGCGCTTCTGAAAAACCCCGTCTCCATCGCCTGGCATGACATGCCCTACAATGAAGGCCCGTGGGCGTTGCTGGGCGGCCAAGGCCAGGTCTATGACCGCTTGAACGAGCCGGAAGGCCGCGTGCATTTGGCCGGCGATTGGCTGAGCAAAGTCTCCGGCTGGCAGGAAGGCGCGGCCGCATCGGCGCGGCGCGCCGTGGCCATGATCGCCCAGCGTGCGGTCGCAGCGAACGGATGAGGGAGAAGCGGATGCGGAATGCGATGTTTGCGGGCGCGCTGGCGGCGCTGCTGTGCGGCTGCGTCTCAGTGCAGACCACGGCGGACGATTTCGCGCCGCCCGAAGTGGGCCGCATCGTCAATCCCGCGATGACCGTGCCGATCGCGACCTCCGTCTCCGTGCCGGAAGGCTACGATCTCGTCTTCATCTCCGGCATGATCCCGGCCGTCGCGCATCCCGAAGCGCCGCAGGGCACGCCCGCCGCTTATGGCGATACGCGCACGCAGGCTGAATCCGTGCTGCAGCGCCTGCAGGCCGCGCTCGCCGCCGAACATCTCACCTTCGCCGATGTCGTGCAGGCGCGCGTCTTCCTCGTCGGCGATCCGGCCAATGGCGGGCGGATGGATTTCAACGGACTCAATCAGGCGTTCGGCCGCTATTTCGGCAGCGCCGATCAGCCGAACCGGCCCGCGCGCACGGTCGTGCAAGTGGTCGCGCTGCCCGCGCCCGGCGCCATGGTCGAGATCGATATGATGGCCGCGCGGCGACGCGCGCCCTGATGGCCGAAGCCGCGCTCGATCTGCCTGCCGACAAAGCCGAGCGCTATCGCGCGCTGCGCCAGGAGATCGCCGCCGTGCTCGATGGCGAGCGCAACATCACCGCGCGCTACGCAACGGCGGCCTCCATGCTCGCCAACGCCTTTCCCGAGCGCTTCTTCTGGACGGGCTTCTATCTCGTCGATCCCGAAAAGCCGACCGAACTCGTCGTCGGCCCCTATCAGGGCACGCTCGGCTGCCTGCGCATCGCGTTCGGCAAGGGCGTCTGCGGCGCAGCGGCCGCACAGCGCGCGACGATCATCGTGCCGGACGTGCACGCCTTCCCCGGCCATATCGCCTGCGACAGCCGCTCGAACTCCGAAATCGTCACGCCCATCTTCGCGCCGGACGGTGCGCTCGCCGGCGTGCTCGACGTAGATTCCACGCTGTTCGACGCGTTCGACGCGATCGACCAGGCCGGCCTCGAAGCCATCTGTGCGGATTTGCTGCGGGTGTGATCTGTCTCCGCTCCTCCCCCTGCAAGGGGGAGGCTGGGAGGGGGTGAGCAAACGCGAAGGAAGAGCGCCTCACGGCGTTTTCGGCGCGTCTTCCAGCATCGGCGGCGCGGCGAGCGGGAGTTCCGCGGCCGGCGTCACCGCCGTCGCCGGCGCCGTCGGCACCAACGGCGCGGGCGCGACATTGGCCAAACCGTCGACATGCGCCGCGCCGATCAGCGCCTGCGCGCGCACGCCGCTGAAAGCCTGGCCGATCGGCTCGGCGCGCCCGCCCAGGCAATGCGCGAGGAAATGATCCGCAACCGAGGTGAACGAAATCCAGTTCGCGGCGCGCAGATCGAGCGCGGCGATATCGGGATAGAGCATGTAAACGAGCCCCGCGCGGCGCGCGCGCGGCGCAATCGAGATCATATCGGAATCCGCGCGCATCACATGCGGATCGCGCGCGCCCTGCGCGATCAGCAGCGGCCGCGCGATCGAAGCCGCCCGCGACAGCGGCGACCGCTGCGCCAAGAAATCGCGCCCGCCCGGCGTGCGCGGATCGCCCACGCGCAAATAGTAAGACGGCCGCGCCCATTCCTCGCTCGGCGGGGTATTGTTGATGAAGGTTTCGAGATTGCCCGGCCCGGCGACATCCACGCCGCACGCGAACCGCTCCGGCGTAAACGCAAGCCCGTTGAGCGCGGCATAGCCGCCATAGCCTTCACCGAAGATCGCGATGTGTTCGGGCTGCGCGATGCGCTCCTCGACCGCCCATTGCACGGCGTCGAGCAGATCTTCCTGCATCTTGCCGCCCCATTCGCGATTGCCCGCGTTGAGGAAGGCGCGCCCGAAACCCGTTGAGCCACGGTAGTTCACAGACAGCACCGCATAGCCGCGATTGGCGAGCCATTGGTGCAGCGGATCAAACCCGAAGCGCGCGCGCGACCACGGCCCGTCATGCACGATGACGACCAGCGGCGCCGGCGAATCCGGCCGCGAATCCCCATTCGCATCCGAGGCGATCGGCAGCGTGAGATAGGACACCAAAGTCAGCCCATCGCGCGCTTCGATCTCGACCGGGATCATCTGCTGCAGCGGCGCGCCTTCGAGCGCGGGGCGATTGTGGAACAGGAGGCGCAGCGAGCGGCTCGCCAGATCGCTGCGATTGTAGAGATAAGTGCGCGCCGGAATGGTCGGTCCCTCTTCGACGACGATCCAGGCTTTGTCGTCCAGCGTGCGGCTGACGACGCGCGGCTCGCCTTCGAGCTGCGCGTCGAGATAGGTGAGATCTGCTTGCGCCTCCGCATCGAGCGCGCGCCATTCGCGGCGCAGATATTCGACCGCGAACGCTTCCGGCTGCCCCGTGCCCGGATCGCGCCAGGCATCGACAACATCGGCGCGGTCGCTCTCGCCCAGCACGGTGCGCGCGCCGGTTTCAGCATCGACGCGCACCAGCACGGCGCGGTCATGCCCCGTGGAATCGAACATCAGGAAGCTCTGTCCGCCGGATTCGAACGCGATCGGCGCGGACAGCAGCGCATCTTCGAACGGCGCTTCGCTCAGCTTCGACCACTCGCCTTCCGCGCTGCGCTTCCAAATCTCCAGCGCGCCCGTCGCGTTCATCTTGAGGCCAAGGCGCAATCTGTTTTCGCGGTCGAGCACGTAGCGGAAGAAGCTGCGCGTGTTGCGTTCAATCAGCGTGCGCGAGCCGGTGGCGAAATCGATGCGATAAAGATCGGGCCAGGCGCGCGCGCGCGCATTCCACGCCACGATCACCGCGCCCGGATCGGCGCCCGAAACGCCGACGATCTCGGTATTCGCTTCGTCCGTGAGGACGCGTGCGTCGCCCGTGAGCGCATCGATCGCGCTCAGGCTCTTATCGCCGTCGCCGTCATTATCGGTGAGCGCTAGGATGGTGTGGCCATCGGCCGCCCATTGATAGCCGCGCACCGACAGGCCCGACGAAATCGGCCGCGCCGCCCCCAAAGCCGCCGTCGGCACCACCCAGAGATTGAGCGGCCCCGTCTCCAGCGGGCGCGGCGCCAGGAAGGCGATCAGGTCGCCGCGCGGCGAAATCTGCGCGTCCGAGCGCAGCGGCTCGCCGAACAGGTTCGCACGCAGCAGCAGCGGCGGCGCGACCGGCGGCGGCACCGGCGCGGACGCGGTCTGCCGCGAGCAGGCCGCTGCAAAAAGGGCGAGGGCCGCGAGCGCGAACGCCCTGGCGTTGCGCCTCATTCTAGGCTCCCCGACCATGGAGAGACCTTAACGAATTCGCCCCCGCCGGCAAACCGGCACGGCGCCCAGCCGTCAACCATGTCGGCGCGCGGCCTTTGACAGGGGAAGCAACGCTTCCTAAGTGACGGCCGTTTGCCCACAAGGAGCCATCTGCTTGGCGAAAGCCCCTAAATCCGAGGCCTCGCCGAAGCCGACCGGCGCGCTGGTGCTGGCGGACGGCGCCGTCTTTCTGGGGCAAGGCCTTGGCGCCGTGGGCGAGGCCCTGGGCGAGGTGTGCTTCAACACCGCGATGACGGGCTATCAGGAGATCCTGACCGACCCCTCCTACGCGGCGCAAATCGTCGCGTTCACCTTCCCGCATATCGGCAATGTCGGCGCCAACGCCGCCGATATCGAACAGAGCTCGCCGGCCGCCGCGGCCGCCGCGCGCGGCGCGATTTTCCGCGCCGTCCCGACCGCGCCCTCGAACTGGCGCGCGCAGGATTCGCTCGAAGGCTGGCTGGAAAAACGCAACGTCATTGGCCTCGCCGGGCTCGATACGCGCGCGCTCACGAAACGCATTCGCGAACATGGCATGCCCAATGGCGTGATCGCGCACGACCCCAAGGGCGCGTTCGATTTCGCCGCGCTGCACGCCAAGGCCAAAGCCTGGAGCGGCCTTGAAGGCCTCGATCTCGCCAAGGACGTAACGACGGCGCAGACCTATGTCGTCGCCGAACATCGCTGGCGCTGGCCCGAAGGCGTCACGCCCGTAACCAAGCCGCGCTTCGACGTCGTGCTCATCGATTACGGCGTGAAGCGCAACATCCTGCGCGGGCTGGGCGATGTCGGCTGCAGCGTCACCGTCGTGCCCGCGAGCGCGACGGCCGATGACGTGCTCGCGCACAATCCCGATGGGATCGTGCTCTCCAACGGCCCCGGCGATCCGGCCGCGACCGGCGCTTACGCGGCGCCGGAAATCAAGAAGCTCGTCGCCAGCGGCAAGCCGGTGATGGGCATCTGCCTCGGCCACCAAATGCTCGGCCTCGCGCTCGGCGCCAAGACGCTGAAAATGCCGCAAGGCCATCACGGCGCGAACCATCCGGTGAAGGATCTCTCCACCGGCAAAGTCGAGATTGTCTCCATGAACCACGGCTTCGCGATCGACCGCGCGAGCTTGCCCGCGGGCGTCAAGGAAACCCACGTCTCGCTGTTCGACGGCTCCAATTGCGGGATCGCGATCGACGGCAAACCGGTGTTCTCGGTGCAATATCACCCTGAGGCGTCCCCCGGCCCGCAAGACTCGCATTACCTGTTCGAGCGCTTCGCCGCCGCCATGGCCAAAGCGAAGGCGCAAGCAGCATGAAGCCGGCGCTTCTGGTCAATCCCGCTCTGGGCGGATTTGAGGCGCGCATCGGCGAAAGCTACGACGTGGTGCATTGGCCACAGGATGAAGCCCGCGCGAAGGACATCACTGCCGCTTTGGTGATCGGCGGCGTCGGCCTCAGCAACGAAACGCTAACCAAACTTGAGAATTTGAAGCTGATCGCGTGCATGGGCGCAGGCTATGACGGCGTCGATGTCGCATTCGCCGCATCGCGCGGCGTCACCGTGACGAATTGTCCGAACATCAACCACGAAGACGTCGCCGACGTCGCGATGGGGCTGATGCTGTCGACGGCGCGCCACATCGCGCATGGCGATCGCAACATCCGCGCCGGCGTGTGGCGCGAAGGCTTGTCAACGCCGCGCCGCTTCAGCGGCCGCAAGCTCGGCATTGTCGGGCTCGGCGCCATCGGCCGCGCGATCGCCGAGCGCGCGCAAGGCTTCCGCTTGGAGACGCGCTGGACCGGGCCGCGCCCCAAGCCGGATGCGCCCTATCCCTACGAGCCCGATCTCGAAGCGCTCGCGGCATGGGCCGATATTCTCGTCACCGCCAATCCCGCTTTGCCGGGCACCGAGAAAATGATCGACGCGCGCGTGCTCAAAGCGCTCGGCCCGCAAGGCATTTTCGTCAATATCGGGCGCGGCTCTCTGGTCGATGAAGACGCGCTGATCGCCGCACTCAATGCGGGCGAACTCGGCGGCGCGGGCCTCGACGTGTTCGCGCAAGAGCCGACGCCCGCCGCGCGCTGGGCGAATGTCAAGAACATCACCATGACGCCGCATATCGGCGGCGGCTCCGTCGAATCGCTGATCGCCGCCGGCCAGCTCGCGCTCGAAAATGTGCGCCTGTTCTTCGCCGGCGAGCCGGTGAAGACGCCAGTGAAAGCGTAGGCCCGGAAAGCTTAGCCGCGCCGGCGCTGCTGGGCGCGCTGCATCGCGGCCTGCAGATCGCGCGCGGCCTGACGTTCGGATTCGGCGATGCGGGCCGCTTCCGCGGCGGCGCGGCGCTCGGCTTCGGCCTTTTTCGCGCGGCGCGCAGCTTCGGCCTTCTCCTCGGCGGCGCGCTTCTTCTCGGCCTCGATGCGGTCGGCCCGCTCTTTGGCGACGCGTTCGCGGCGGATTTGTTCGGAAAGCGCACGGCGCTCATCGCGCGCGGCGCGCTGGGCCGCAATGTCCTGCAGCTTCTTGGCCGCATCCGGATCGGCGTTCTCGGTCGTCTTGGCGCGATAGCGCTCGACCAGGGCCTGACGCGCCTTCTGCTGCGCATCCATGCGGTCGCCGAAATCCTTGTCGTGTTTGAAAGCCATGAGATGTCCTAGGCGCGCTCGGGGGCGTCCCCGTAGCGCAATCGTCCGGGTTTTTGAAGAGGCGCAATCAGCGCAGTCTCAATCGAAGGGCGGGCGCCAGCCGGCGCGCCGGACCAGACGCTGATAATCGGGATCGTCGTCGGTGCGTTCAATGGGCAGATCGTCCACAATGTTGAGCCAGGGCAGTTTGGATTCGATCCCCACGTGCTGCATCGGCTCGAACAGCGCCGGCTCATCGAAACAGCCGACGGAGAGGCTGATATGGTCGGCGTCGTCGTACTGGAAGCTGAGCGGGGAGCCGCATTGTGCGCAGAACCCGCGCACCGCGAACGGGCTTGAGCGCCGCAGCGTCGGCGCGCCCTCCCATGCGACCGCGTCGCGCGGAAAATTCGCGCTGAGCCAGAACGCGCTGCCGCTCGCCTTCTGGCACATGCGGCAATGGCAATAGCTCACCAGCGACGGCGCCGCATTGCAGCGAAAGCGCACGGCGCCGCACAAGCAGCCGCCCTCGAACGAAAAGTTCATGCGCTCCTCCCCACATTTCATCGCGCTGTCGCACGCTTATCGCATTGCCGCCACAACCGCTTGGCTTGATGCCCTCAAGCGGCGGGCACGCGCCGTGCAGCGACAACGCCGCGTCTTTTCAAGCCGTAAGCAGAAGCAAGCGGACTCTGAAGCGGCGGGCGTAACTTTTCTTCATGTTCTGAAGAAAAAAGAGACGACGCACGAAGCGTCGTCGCTGAAGGCAGGCGCTCCCCCCCGGGCGCGCCGTGGGATTCTTACCGTGGACCGGCCGCTCCCTTCATCCGAAGCCCCTTCGGATGAAGCCTTCCTCTAGAAGCAAAGCGCGCACGCGTCATCGCCGCGATGGGTGATGGCGCTGTTTCGCGCGGCGAGTGTCGCCGAACTTCAACACTTGAGAACAGGCTGCCGCATCGCCATCGCGCGACGATGCGGCGCCTCATCTTCAGTTGAGTTCGAACACGACGTTGAGCTGCACACTCGTATCGATCTCGCCCGGCTGCACCGGCGTCGACGCTTGCGCATCCATCGCACGCGCGGCGAAGACCGGCATCGGCACGGGCGGCGCATAGGCTGCGCTTTCGCTGATCGAGATGATGCGGCCGACATGCAGGCCCGACGCGCTGGCGTAAAGCTCCGCGCGGCGGCGCGCTTCGCTCATCGCATCGCGGCGCGCCGCATCGAGCTGCGCGTCCGGATCCTGATGCGAGAACGAGACGCCATTGAGCGTGTTCCCGCCCGCGCCCACGGCCGCATCGAGCGTCGCGCCCACGCGATCGAGATTGCGCACCTTGGCCGTGACCGTGTTCGACGCCTGATAGCCCGTCAGACGCGGCGGCTGGTTTTCCTGATAGACGTATTGCGGGTTGACCGAGATGTTCGCGGTCTGGATGTCGCGCTCGGCCACGCCCGCTCGCCGCAGCGCCGCGATCAGCGCCGTCATGCGCTGCGCGTTTGCTGAGAAGGCGGCCTGCGCTGTCGCCCCATCGGTGACGACGCCGAGATTGACCGTCGCCATATCCGGCCGCGCCGTACTTTTCCCTTCCGCGCTGAGCGACAGCATCGTGCCTTCGATGCCCAGCGGGCCTGTGCGCACGATCTGAACCTCGCGGTGCTGTTCACTGGTTTGAGCAAGCGCGGCGGGCGCAGTGCTGGACAACAGCGCGAGGGCTGCGGCGGCGGCGATACGCATGGTTGAAAACTCCCGATCTGGGTCTTGTCCCTTGGCCCCGCTCTTCGCCCCAGAAGCGGGGCGAAATGACGGCCAGGAAAGGATTTTTCGACGAATAGCAGCGCCCGCCGCCTGAGCGTCGCCGCCGATCACCAGATTTCGAGCGTCAATCCCGGCACGTCTTGAAAGTCCGCCGGATTTTGGGTCGCCAGTGCAGCGCGGCACACCAGGGCCTGGGCGGCGATCATGCGATCGAGCAATTTGCGGCGGGAATAGCCGGCCTGCGCGACGATCCGGCCATAGGTCGCGGCCGAAAGGTCATCGAACGCCACAACCGGGATCGCGGCCAGCATCGCATCGAGCCTGGCGCGCCGCAGCCCCGCATAGGCCGGCTCGCGGTAGACCCCGCCCTCCAATTCCACCCGCGTGACGATCGACATCAGAACGCCCGCGCCCAGCGCCGCGATCTTGCCTGTGACCGCCGGATCGCCGTCCCGCAAATGGATCGCGACATTGGTGTCGAGCATAATCGGCACGGCTCAAAGCCCGTCGCGTTCGTCGCTTTCCTCGCCCTCGCGCTGCTCGATCTGCGGGGGCGCGGGCAGGGCGGCGAGATCGGCGATCATCTCGGGGATCGACCGCGCGGCGGGATAGATCGTCATCACGTCGCCGGCGCGCACGATGACCAGCTCGACCCCCTCGCCATAGGCCAATTCCCGCGGCAGGCGGATCGCCTCGCTATTGCCGGATCGGAAGGTGCGGGTGCGGGCCGTGGTCATCTCAATCGCCTTGGATATACGTGTATATACCACAGCCATGCGCGGCCGACAACGAATCAGCAGCGGCGAATCGCTGTAAAATAGAGGCTTCCCAGGAGCGGTCGGGTCGTTGCGGTTCTCAGACGCCTTTTTGCGCCAAGTGCGCGACCGCGTGTCGATCGCGGACTATGCGGGCCGCAAGCTGACCTGGGACAAGCGCAAATCGCGCCCCGCGGCGGGTGATTATTGGGCCTGCTGCCCGTTCCACAACGAAAAGTCCGCCTCCTTCCACGTGCTTGACGGGAAAGGTATTTTCAACTGCTTCGGCTGCTCTGAGAAGGGCGATGTGTTCGGCCTCGCCATGCGGCTGGAGGGTGTCTCCTTTCCGGAAGCGGTCCAGCGCATCGCCGAGCTGGCCGGCGTGCCCCTGCCCGCCGACGAACAGGAGGATCGCGGCGCGTCCGACCGCCGGCGCGTCCTGCAGGGCGTTATCGACAAGGCCGCCAAGCTCTACGCCCGCGCCCTGCGCGGCCCGGACGGCAAGGCCGCCCGCGCCTATCTGCTGGGCCGTGGCCTAGATGAAGACATCTGGACCCGGTTCGGCATCGGCTATGCCCCCGCCGGCTGGACCTTCGCCATCGACGCGCTGAAGGCCGAAGGCGCCGGCATGGACGCGCTGATCGAAGCCGGCCTCGCCCGCGGCGGCGAGGATGGCCGGCGCCCGATCGACGTGTTCCGCGACCGGATCACGTTCGAAATCGCAGACGCCAGCGGGCGGGTGATCGCGTTCGGCGCCCGCGCCCTCGATCCTCAGGCGTCGGCCAAATACGTGAATTCGCCCGAAACGCCGCTGTTCCACAAAGGCCGCACGCTTTACCGCCTGAAGCAGGCGCGCGAGACGCTGGCCAAGACCAAGGCGCAGGGCCTGGTCATCGCCGAAGGCTATCTCGACGTGATCGCGTTCGAGCGCGCGGGCGTCGCCGCCGTCGCCCCGCTCGGCACCGCGCTGACGGAGGACCAGCTGGCGCTGGCCTGGCGCGCAGGCCCTTCGCCCATCCTGTGCTTTGACGGCGACGGGGCGGGCCTCAAGGCGGCCGATCGGGCGCTCGATCTCGCGCTGCCGCATCTTGGCCCGTCAAAAACCGTGCGCATCGCGGTGCTGCCGCCGGGCGAAGACCCCGACGACGTGTTCCGCCGCGCCGGCCCTGAAGCGCTCCTGCCGCTGATCGGCGCCGCGCTGCCAGCCTCCGACGCCCTCTTCGCCCGCGAAGAGCAGCGCGGCCCGCTGACGACGCCGGAGGCCAAGGCCGCCTTCAAGGAGCGCCTGCGCCAGGCCGCCTTCCGCATCGCCGACGACGAGACCAAGCGGAATTATCTGCGCGAGCTGCTGGCCCGCGCCGATGCGCTGACGCGCCCGCCGCCGCGCGCGCCCGGCCAATTCCGCGGCAAGTTCCAGCCCCCGCCCGCGCTCCGGCCCGAGCTCAAGGCCAAGATCGCCGTCGTCCGCGCCAAACTCGGCGCCGAGGATTTCCTGCGCGCCGCCATCGACAGCCCCGCTTTTTTGGAAGGCGCCGGCGAATGGATCGACCGCCTGCCCCTGCGCGACCCCGAGCTCGGCGCCATCAGAAGCGCCATCCAGGCGCTTTCCCATGCCGAAGCTGAGGTTGGGAGTGTTGACCGAGCGGCCATAAGCCTCCATCTGACGAGGCTTGGGGAGGAGCGCGCTGCGGCGCGCTTGTCGCGATGGCCTGCGCCAGCGGTCCCAGCGGGGGGCGAGGCTGAGCAGGCGCATTGGTTGGCGCGCATGACGCTGGAAGTGATCCTGCCCGTGCTCGAAGACGAAATGGCGGCCGTGCGGCCCCAGGCGGACGCGGGCGATCCCGCGGCGTTCGAATTGTTCCAGGCGCTGGGCCGCGAGGCCAGGGCCCTCAAAGCCCATGCTTTGGAGGCCGGCGAAAGCGAACTCGCTTGAGCCCCCTATAAGTAGAGACCCTTTTTTCTGACGTTCCGCGTGAACGGAGACCCGATGGCCAAGACCGACGAAGCCCAGACCGAAGAAAAAGACGCCCCCGACGGGCCGATCCTCGATCTCTCGGACGCCGCCGTGAAGAAGATGATCAAGCTCGCGAAATCGCGCGGCTTCGTCACCCATGAAGAGCTGAACAAGGTGCTGCCCTCCGAGGAGTTCAGCGCCGATCAGATCGAAGACGTCATGTCCCAGCTCAACGAGATGGGCATCAACGTCGTCGACAATGAGGAAGAAGCCGCCGAAGCCGAGGAGGAATCCACCGGCCGCGCCGTCGCCACGCGCGAGGACGGCAAGCCGCCCGTCACCAACGCCCGCGAAGACGCCGACCGCACGGACGATCCGGTGCGCATGTATCTGCGCGAAATGGGCAGCGTGGAGCTGCTCTCGCGCGAGGGCGAAATCGCCATCGCCAAGCGCATCGAAGCCGGCCGCGACGCCATGATCCGCGGCCTCTGCGAAAGCCCGCTGACCTTCGAAGCCATCATGGTGTGGCGCGATGAATTGCGCGCCCAGCAAATCCTGCTGCGCGACATCATCGATCTGGAAGCCACTTATTCGATCGAGACCGGCGCCACGATCCCCGCCCCCGTCATCCCCGGCCAAGCCAGCGCCGATGACGACGAGAAGGATCCCGGCGAAGCCGCCGCCGAGGCCGACAGCGACAGCGATAGCGAATTCGATGACGAAGCCGCCATCTCCATGTCGGCGATGGAAGCGGAATTGCGCGAAGGCGTGATGGCCACGCTCGACGCCATCGCCGCCAATTTCGAAGAATTCCGCAAGCTGCAGGAAAAGCGCATCGATCAGCGCCTCAAGGGCAAGGCGCTGCCGGAAGCGCAGGCCAAATCCTATGAGGACGCGCAGAACAAGATCATCGAGAGCCTGAAGAAGCTCAAGCTGAACAATGCGCGGATCGAAAGCCTGGTCGAACAGCTCTACGCGATCAACAAGAAGCTGATCTCGCTCGAAGGGCGACTGATGCGCCTCGCCGAAGCAAACGGCGTCTCGCGCCTCATGTTCCTCGAAGCCTATCAGGGCAGCGAGCTCGATCCGAAATGGTGCGACAAGGTCGCCGCGCGCTCCAAGCCCTGGGGCGCGTTCATCGAGAGCGAGCGCGACGGCGTCAACGATCTGCGCAGCGAGATCGGCGTCCTGGCGCAGGAAACCGGCGTGCCGATCGACGAATATCGCCGCATCGTCCACGCCGTGCAGAAGGGCGAGCGCGAAGCGCGCCAAGCCAAGAAGGAAATGGTCGAAGCGAACCTCCGCCTCGTCATCTCCATCGCCAAGAAATACACCAATCGCGGCTTGCAATTCCTGGATCTCATTCAGGAAGGCAACATTGGTTTGATGAAGGCCGTCGATAAGTTCGAATATCGCCGCGGCTACAAGTTCAGCACCTATGCGACGTGGTGGATCAGGCAGGCCATAACGCGCTCCATCGCGGATCAGGCGCGCACCATCCGCATCCCGGTCCACATGATCGAGACGATCAACAAGCTGGTGCGCACGTCGCGGCAAATGCTGCACGAAATCGGCCGCGAGCCGACGCCGGAAGAGCTGGCCGAAAAGCTCGGCCTGCCGCTCGAAAAAGTGCGCAAGGTGATGAAGATCGCCAAGGAGCCGATCAGCCTCGAAACGCCGATCGGCGACGAGGAAGACTCGCACCTCGGCGATTTCATCGAAGACAAGAGCGCCATCCTGCCGGTCGATGCCGCCATCCAAAGCAATCTGCGCGAAACCACCACGCGCGTGCTGGCGTCCTTGACGCCGCGCGAAGAACGCGTCCTGCGCATGCGCTTCGGCATCGGCATGAACACCGACCACACCCTCGAAGAAGTCGGCCAGCAATTCAGCGTCACCCGCGAACGCATCCGCCAGATCGAAGCGAAAGCGCTGCGCAAGCTGAAGCATCCGAGCCGCAGCCGGAAGCTGCGGAGCTTTTTGGATAATTGAGTTTTGCAGTAGTGGGCGGCCAGCACATCGATCAGATTCATCGACTGATGATTGCCGAGGTTCAGTTTCGCCTCGCGTCTGCAGTCCGACTTGCAACATCGCTCGGTGAGCAGCCGTTAGACCTGCCTACGGAATGGACGCACGGCAAACACACGGTGCGCTACGACGAAATTGCCCTCAGGCCCGATCAGGCCGAGGTCGCCGCGCAGCATCTACAAAGATCAGCGACGTTCTTAATGGCGACCACGATCCGCGGCGCCATCTTGGCCGCCGTTGGGGACGCCAAGAACAACGCTGATCCAAACATTCGTGACGCCTATCAAATCGCCCGCATGATCCGAAACGCCTTCACACACGATCCCGTCAATCCGATTTGGTCCATCGACGCAGACTGCCGAGATCGGGTACTCGAGGTGGCGAACATCGTCCGCTTGGATACGCGTGAAATTAACGGCACAGCATTGAAGTGGACCGACTATGGCGGACCGCTCGCCATCCTTCGGCTCAGTCAGTTCGTGCGTTTCGATATTCTCAAAGAAGAGCGTCGTGAGCGTAGGCCGTATCCGCCTCCCAAAGCGATGGTCGTGCAGCAAGGCAATTTGATCCTTCGGAAGGTGGATCGATTGCCCGAGGGCGTCGTCCCAGTCGAATTGCCGCGAACCGAGGACGGCGGCTATCGAATTGGCGACGAGCACGTTATCTACCCGGGGCGATAACCACCATCATTCCGGATCGCTCGTCCGCATCGCGCGGGCGCGGCAATCGCTGCGCTCAGACGCCCGTATCGTCGTGCGGCATCTCCACCGCCGGCAGGCGATCCGGCGTCATCACCACATCCACGAACGCCGGTCCGACGCTCACGCGTTGCGTCATCGTCGGCGCGGTCTGCGCGACATCCCACGCACGTCCCTGCATCGCCGCCAGCACGGCGCGGCCGCGCTCTTGCGATACGGCTGAAGCATCCGTGCGCACGCTGAGCTCCGCATGCGTGCAATCGGCCATGTGGCTCTGCGCGACGCGCAGCATATCCGTGGCCGCGCTATCGAGCGTCGTCGAACCCGGCGCAAAATAGACCCGCACGGCTTGCGCTTCGCAGCGCGCGGGCGCGTCTTCAGCCATTGCGGGCGAAACGGCGGCGCTGGCCAGGACGGCGGCGCACGCGATCAACATTTTGCGCATCATGAAACTCCTTCAGGCCCTCAACACGCCGGGCCGGCTCGTGGTTTCATCTAGGCCGTGCGGCGCGCCCGCTCCGTGACGCGCGTCACATCCGCGCCGACGCCCTCGCGCGCCCCGCGCGCATTGTCGGCGCGCGGAAAATCCGCCAGTTTGCGGCGTTCGATCGAAGGACAAGCGCGCCATGCCCCATCCCATTCGCGTCGGTATCGGCGGCTGGACGTACGAGCCGTGGGACGAGAGCTTTTATCCCGCGGGCCTCTCCAAGAAGCGCCAACTGGAATACGCCTCGCGCCATCTCACCGCGATCGAGATCAACGGCACGTTCTATCGCCTGCAGAACGCCGCCACCTACAAGAAATGGGCCGATGAGACGCCGGACGGCTTCGTCTTCACCGTGAAGGCGCATAATTTCTGCATGAGCCGCAAGACCGCGCCGGAGATGAAGCAGGCCATCGACAATTTCATCAAGAGCGGCGTGACCGCAATGGGCGACCGCCTCGGCGCCATCAATTGGCAATTCCATCCGTCGCGCAAATTCGACGCCGAGTATTTCCAGCATTTCCTCGGCGCGCTGCCGAAAGAGCATGACAAGCTGCGTCTGCGCCACGCCATCGAGGTGCGCGACCGCAGCTTCGATGCGCCCCAATTCGCCGATCTCCTGCGCAAGCATGGCTGCGCGCGCGTCTCCGCCGACGACGATGATTGGCCGATGCCCGACATCGCCACCGCCGACTTCGCCTATTGCCGTCTGCAGCGCACGCGCGAAGGCGAAAAGACCGGCTATCCGAAGAAGGAGCTCGACGCCTGGGCCGCCACGTTCAAGGACTGGGCCAAAACGCGCGACGTGTTCGCCTTCTTCATCTCCGGCGCCAAACACACCAACCCCGCCGCCGCCATGGCCATGATCGAGCGCGTCGATCCCGACCACAAAGCGCCGGACGAGCCGACGCCCGCGCCGATGGCGGCGAAGAAAGCGGCGCCCGCCAAGAAGGCAGCGCCGAAGAAGAAGAAACCTACCACCCGTAATTAAAGCTCACGCTCACCCGCGCCCGCTTCGCGCCATTCGCCGGCACTTCGTGGCGCAGCCAGCTTTCCCAGAGCAGCACCTCGCCGGCGCGCGGCGTGACGTAGACGAACGCGCGCGCCTCCTCGGGCGCGTCTTCCAGTTTCGCCGGCGCGGCCATCATCAGCGGCAGGCGCGGGTCTTCGAGCTTGAGCGCGGAGGCGCCGGCAGGAACATCGGCGTAGAACGTGCCGCTCAGCACCGCATGCGGATGGATGTGGCCGCTATGGACGCCGCCGGGCTCCAGCACGTTCACCCACAGCGAATCCAGTTTCAGCTTGCGTCCGCCGAGATCGAAACAAAGCTCCTTCGCAAACCGCGCCGCATGCGGATCGAGCGCTTTCTTCAGCGCCGCGAACGCCGGATCGCGCTTCGGCAGATCGTTGAGCGAGGCGTAGGAGGTGTAGCCGCGATAGCCATTCGCCTTCGACCAGGCGCGCCCCGCGCCATCGTCGCGCGCCAGCGCCAAGCAGGCGCGCGCGACCTCTGTCGTCAACGCCGGCTCGGCGAGATCGGCCTGATAAAGCTGCGTGGCGAAGAGCGAGCGGATCATGCGCCGCCTTGTCAGCCGCGCGCGGCGGACGCACAAGGCCGCGCATGAATCTGGAGAACGCCGCGCCCGCCGATCTGCCCGCCATCCGCGCGCTCGAAGCGCGGCCGGACAATGCCGGCAAGATCGGCTCCTGGTCGCAAGAAGAGCACCTCGGCTCCATGGCGCGCCCGGGCACGCGCTATTTCGTGTGGCGCGATGGGCCGCGACTGCGCGCCTTTGCGATCTTCGAGCGGCTCGACGATATGCGGGGCGTCAGCGCCTATTTGCGCCGCATCGCGACCGACCGGCCCGGCGGCGGCGATGGCGCACCGTTCCTCACGGCGCTGCTTGATTGGCTGTTCGCGGAGACCAACAGCCAGAAGCTCGAACTGCGTTGCCGCGTCGGCAATCCCGCCGCCAATCTCTATCGCCGCTTCGGCTTCGTCGAAGAAGGCGTGCTGACCAGCAATCCCGAGCATATCGAATCCTACGTGATGACCCTCACGCGCGCTCAATGGCGCGACCGCTGAACGCCGGGCTCTGCTCGTGTCGAAGCGCATGGTCCCCTCCCCGCGAGGGGAGGGGATCGAGGGGTGGGGTGAATCCCAACGCTTCACGCTTCGCGCGAAATTGCGCAGCGACGTACAACGCGCAATGGCCTTGCGAAGTCGGGCTTCACCCCACCCCCTGCCCCCTCCCCTCACGGGGAGGGGGACGTCGCGGTTTCGTCGCGCAGTGGAGCGCTATAGAGGTGAGGCATGCGCCACGCCCGTCCTGAAGCGCTCGATGATCTCGATGACCTGATCGCGGCGCTGCGCGCGCTGCCGGGGCTCACCGAGAAATCGCGCGGCGTGTTCTATCGCGGCGCCAAGGCGTTCCTGCATTTTCACGAAGACCCGGCGGGCCTGTTCGCCGACATCCGCGCCGCGCACGGCGATTTCGACCGCTTCCGCGTCTCGACGCAGAAAGAGCGCGCCGCGTTCCTCAAACACGCCCGCGCCGCGCTCAAGGCCTGATTGCCAAACCCAACGCCCCGCGCCATCATGAACGCACTATGAAGGGCTAGGCTCCCTCTCGGCCGCGTTTCATCGCAGGCGATTCCAAAGCGCAGCGCCGCTGCGCGCTTTCCTCTTTGTTCCATCCATCGCGCGGCCCAGGCCGTGCGCGGAGCCTTGCATGCCATCCGACTCCATCACCAATCGCTACGCCTCCATCTGCGCGGAAATCTACGACATCGACAAACCGTTCGGCGCATTGCCGGATACGGCGTTTCATCTTGAAAATCTCGCCGGCGTTTCCGGCCCCGTTCTGGAGCCCGCCTGCGGCTCCGGGCGCACGCTGGTTCCGCTTCTGCAGGCCGGCCATGACGCTGACGGCTTCGATCCGTCCGCGGAGATGCTCGCCCGTTGCCGCGCGCGCTGTGAAGCGGGGGGCTACGCGCCGCGCCTTGAACAAGCACGGTTCGAGGATTTCACGGCGGCACGCGCCTATGCGGCGATCCTCGTTTCCGTCGGCTCGTTTACGCTGATCGATGATTTCGCTGTCGCGCTGGGCGTATTGGCGCGTTTCCGCGATGCGCTCGCGCCGGGCGGCCGTCTCATCCTCGACATCCAGCCGCTCTCTTTCCTGCGCGGCGCTGGTGACGATCTGCGCCAATGGACGGCGGCGAACGGCGATCTGCTGACCTGCGAAGGCCGGCGCATCGAAACCGACTGGCTGAAGCAGCGCGCGCGCACCCGCTATCGCTATGAACGCTGGCGCGACGGCGTGCTGATCGAGAGTCAGATCGAGCTGATGTCGCAGCGCTATTGGGGCGCGGAGGAAGCCGCCCTGGCGCTGACGCGCGCCAGCTTCACGGACCTTCGTGTGATCGGGAATTACGATCGCCGCCGCGCGCTGCGCGACGGCGACCGCGTGATGACCTTCGACGCCGTGCGCCGCTAACCCTTCTCCCCCCCGCGCGGGGGAGAAGGGACCACGCCCTACGAAAGCGCGCCGTAAACGCCCTTCTGAAACGCCGGCAGCGCCATGCGTCCGCCCATGCGCTGGCCGGTGGCGAGCGCGGCGATGCCTTCGGGCGACAAATCCGCCTCGTTCTGGATCAGATAGATCAGCACCATGTCTTCGACCGGATCGGCCTGCCACCAGGTGCCGAACGCGCCCGGCCAGCCGAACGAGCCCGCATTGCCCGCGCCCATCAGCTGGTGCTTCTCCGCATCGAGCACGACCGACACGCCGAGCCCGAAGCCGCTCGCAAACCAGAACGGGAAACCCAGGAACGGAATTTCGCGCTGCGCCGGCGTCAGCCGATTGGTGCGCATGTCCGCGACTGTCTCGGCCTTGAGGAGGCGCACGCCATCGACCGCGCCATCGTTCAGCAGCATGCGCGCGAATTTGAGATAATCGTCCGCCGTCGAGAGCAGCCCGCCGCCGCCGCCGCAGAAATCCGGCGCAGCCTCCGGGTGCTGCGCGGCCCAGGCCGCGGGCGCCAGCTTATTGGCCGCCGCGTCGAGCTTGTAGAGCAGCGCCGCGCGCGCGCGCTTTTCCGGCGGAACCCAGAAATCGGTGTCCTTCATGCCGAGCGGCGTGAAAATGCGGTCGATCAGCGACTGCCGGAACGGCTTGCCGTCCACGCGCCCGACCAAAAAGCCCAGCACATCCGTCGACAGCGAATAATGCATCCGCTCGCCGGGCTGATAGGAAAGCGGGATCGCCGCCAGCCGCTTCAGCCATTCATCGGGCGCCAGCGCATTGGCGATCGGCGAGCCCAAGCGTTCGGTGATCAGCTTGGCGATCGGCCCCTGCGAGGAGAAATCGTAGGCGAGGCCCGAACGATGCGTCATCAGATCTTCGACCGTGATGTCGCGCTTGGCCGGCTCGGTCTGATCGACCGGGCCTTTCGCATCCTTCAGCACCTGAAGGTTCGAAAATTCCGGAATCCATTTGTTGATCGGATCGGAGAGCTTGAGCTTGCCCTCCTCCACCTGCTGCAGCGCCGCGACCGTGGTGATCGGCTTGGTCATCGAGGCGATGCGGAAGATGGTGTCGCGCTCCATCGGCAGGCCGCGTTCGACATCGCGCTTGCCGACCGTGTTGAGCTGCACGATCTCGCCTTTGCGCCAAACCAGCGTGACGAACCCGCTCAAATCGCCCGCATCCACCACGCCCTGCAGCGCCGCCGGCACTTGCGCGAGCGCATCCTTGGCGAAAACCCCATCGGCCATATCGTTTCTCCCTGATCGGGCGGGAGCATACCGAACCTTCGAGGGCCGGAACAAGCGGCCGCAGCGTCAGCCTTGACGCGCGCGTCCGGCGCTCGCCAAAGACGTCCCATGTTCGATGCCGTGATCTTCGATTGCGACGGCGTGCTGGTCGATACCGAGATTTTGGCCTTCGAGGTCGAATACGCCACGCTCGCCGAGTTCGGCGCCAAGCCCGATCCTCAAGCCTATGCGCGCCGCTATATGGGCCTCGACAACAAGGCTTGGCTCGCCGCGCTGACGGAGGATTTTCCCGCCGTCGCCGCGCGCATCGATGAGTTCGCCGCGCTCGCCAAGACGCGCTACCACGACCTCCTGCACACCGACCGGCTTACATCCATCGCCGGCGCGCACGACGCCATCGCCGCCATCGCCGCGCCCAAGGCGGTCGCCAGTTCGTCCTCGGCGCATTGGCTTGCAGTGAAGCTGCAGCGCACCGGGCTCTGGCCGCATTTTGATCCGCACGTCTATTCGACCGATCTCGTCCCCGCCGCCAAGCCCGCGCCCGATATCTTCCTGCACGCCGCCGCGCAGCTGGGCGCTGCGCCCGCGCGCTGCCTCGTCATCGAAGACAGTTTCAACGGCGTGCGCGCGGGCCTTGCGGCCGGCATGACGGTGTGGGGCTTCACGGGCGGCGGCCATTGTCCGCCGCAGCATGGCGAGGTCTTGCGCGAAGCCGGCGCCCTGCGCGTGCTCACAAACTGGCGCGACGTTGCAGACGCGTTCGCGCAGAGAGAGTGACGCGCCCTAGGCGTGCACCGCCGGCGCCCAATTGAACCAGAAGCCCGCCAGCGCGCCGAAGAAGGTCAGCAATACGATCAGCGCCAAGATGCCGAGGCCCATCAGCACCAGCGCGCCGATCCAGGCGATGCGCGACAGCGTGAGCCCGGTCGTGTCGTGCTCCTCATGCGCGCGGCCCGCGCCGATCACGCCGAAGATGAACGCCACCACAGCCGGCAGGAACGGCACCACAAAGCTCAACACCAGGCAGCCCACGCCGATGCCGCCCAGCAGCACAGAGCTCGACGAGGTCGGCGCCAGAACCGGCGCGCCCGTATGCGCCGGGATCGCGTAAACGCTCTTGGCGCCCTCGCCCTCCGCGACGAAATCCACCCATTGGCCAGGCGCAGGCTGGCCGGCGGATTTCCACTCAGACAGCGGAAACGCGCGCCGCTCGTCCTGCGGGCCGAGCAAGAGACCGGCGCCGTTTTCCACGCCCAGGATTTGTCCGCGCATTTCTCTCCTCCGCCCGCTACTCGGCAAAGAACCGGCTCGGCGCCCTTATCGCGTCCGGCGATTGGTTGAGCGCCATCAGCTCCGCCAAGAGAGAAAGCACGGATGAGGAGCGGTCGCCATGCGCTGCATCATCTTGGCACACGCCATCCGCCGTCGCCTCCGCGCAGGACCGGCCGATCGCGGGGCCCGCGAAATAGCGCACGCCGCCATAACTGACGCTCGCGGCGTAAACGGGCGCGCCCTCGCCGTGCACGGGCAGGATGCGGAACAGCGGCACGCCGCGCCCGCCGCCGCGCAAGCCCGCCGCGCGGATCGTCAGCTGCGCCTCGATCGGCCCGCCCTCGCGCGCCACCATGGCGCCTGCGCGCATCAGCTCGCCCACGTAATAGATCGCGTCGTCGAGCGAGCGCAGATAGAGCGTGTACGTGTGTGCGCCAACGATGATGCGCGGCGCGCACGCTTGGCCCTCCGGCCCCGGCGTCGGGCGCACCGGCTGCGTGGGCGCATAGGCTTCGATCAGGCCGCACACGGGCGCGCCATCGGCGGCGAACGCCGCGGGCTCTTGTCCGCCAAGCTCTGACAGCATCGCGCGCGCCGCGCGCACGAAGGCGCAGCCGCTGGTCTGCACGCTCTCGACGCAATCGGCGGCGATGTTGTTGGCTTCGTTGTCGTAGTCGCGCTCGCCGTCCGGCCCGCTGACGGTGATATGATCGATCAGCACATAGGTCAGCAGATCGCGCGGCCAGCCGCTGTCCCAATAATGCGCGAACACGTAAGGCGCGAGCGATTGGAACGCGGTGCGCGTCAGCGTATCCGCGCTGAACGGCTGCACCGAATAGGTCGGCCGGCTTTGGGTTTCGCGTTCGCCCGAGAGCGAACCCCAGCCCCAGGGCGCGCCGCCTTCGCCGAGCGGGATCGATCCGATGCCGAGCGCTTGCCGTTCGCGCAGGCTGGGGCTGTCATTGATGCCGGTCATCGACAGATAGAAGCGCGGCAGCCGATCGCGGCCGCGCAATATGTTCAGCAGAATCTGCCCGGAAACCGCTTGCCCATAGGCTTCGTTGAAGGCGCTCGCATCGTCGGCGATGCGCCGCGTGACGAAATCGCGACGCGCCGAGACGCCAAGCCCCGAACTCGCACACCCGCCCAGCAGCGCGCCGATGGCGGCCAAAACCACAATGCGCTTCGCCCAATTCATGCGGCGTTTCCCCTTGGCCGCAGAGATGACCAAACAGGCGCCGGCGCTTCAAGGCGATGCCCCTCAGGCGCGCGTGCTTGCGCTCGCGCCCGCCTTATGGTCCGACGCGCCCCATGCAGCACCTGATCGAAGGCTATCGGCGCTACCGCTCGGAGGCGTGGCCGAAACTGCGCAGCCTCCATGCGGAACTCGCGCAAGGGCAGAACCCGCGCACCATGGTGATCGGCTGCTGCGACAGCCGGGTCGATCCCGCGACCATTTTCGACGCCGCGCCCGGCCAGCTTTTCGTGATCCGCAACGTCGCCAATCTGGCGCCGCCGTTCGAGCTCGGCGGCGGCTATCACGGCACCAGTGCGGCCATCGAATTCGCCGTCACCGTGCTGGAGGTCGACACCATCCTGGTGCTCGGCCATGCCCAATGCGGGGGCGTAGCCGCCGCTTTGCAGCACGACACGCACGAAACCCACAGCTTCATCGGCCCCTGGGTCAGCCTGCTCGATCCCGCGGTGGCGCGCATCAAGGACAGCCCGCTCGTGCCCCAGCTCGCCCTCGAATACGAAGGCATCCGCACCACGCTGGGCAATCTGATGACCTTCCCGTTCGTGGCCGAACGCGCGGAAGCTGGGCGCCTCACCCTCGTTGGCGCCCGTTATGGCATCGCCGACGGCGGTTTGGAGATTTACGATCCTCAAACCGACGCATTTCATCCCGTAGATTAAGAAAAGATTTGGCGCCGAAATCGCTTGCCCCGGCTGGCGAGCGGCGTTGATCATGCTAGAGACGCCTTCTCCACAACCGGCGGGCGGAAACCGGGGGGCGGTCGGAGTCGCGATGACGGACGTACTTATCGTCTGCGTGCGGGAAGACGAAGTGCAGGCTAAGGCCCTCGCCGATCTGTTCGAGCGGGAGGGCATGAGCGTCGGCGGCGCGCCGGCGGATGAGGGCTCCCTCAAATCGAGCGGCGCCGTCGTCATCATCTGGTCACAGGCCAGCATTCGCTCTCGTCCTTTCCTCGACGCGGCCCAGCGCACGGTGAACGCAGGCAAGGCCGTGGTCGCCTGCCTGATCGATGCGCCGCCGGCCTCGAGCCTCAACCAATCGCCGTGCTTCGATCTCAAGGCATGGAACGGCAGCGCCGACGATCCGATGGTCGATCCGCTTTATTTCGCGGTCGATCGCATGGTGAATCTCGCCCGCGGCGTCCGGCCCGAGGCGCCGCGCCAGCCCGCCTATGAACCGCCGCCGGCCGCGCAGGCCGCGCCCCCGCCCTATGCGCGCATGCGCACGACATCGGCCCAGCCGCGTTATGAGCCGCCGCCGCCGCGCTACGAACCGCCCGGCTTCCCGCAGCCCGCGGCGCAACCCAGCCCGCGCCGCGCCGCCGCGCCGCCGACGCCCGCCAATGACGGCGCCGATCCGGTCAGCGCCGAGGCGCTGCGCTGGAAAGCGATCCGCCACAGCCGCGACCCCGCCGCGTTCCTGCACTATCTGGCCGAATACGGCCCCGATGGCGCGTTCTCCGAACTGGCCGAGCTGCGCCTCAAGCAATTGCAGGACTCGACCGCGACGCCGCTCAAAGCCGCTGCGCGCGCCGTCGCGCAGGACCAGCAAGTGCAGCGCCGCGGCGCGCCCGCGCCCGAACCCACGCCGCTTCCGGCCGCCCGGCGCGAGCCGCCGCCGGCCGCCGCCTATCGCGCGGCCGAGCCCGCGCCGGAACGCGACTATCGCGATTATGCGCCCCCGCGCGCCCGCCGCGGCGCGAGCGGCGGCGCGGGCCGCGTCCTGCTGCTGGTCCTGATCCTCGGCGGCGGCGCACTGGCTGGCGGCTGGTACCTGGCCAATGGCGTGCGCATGAACAGCGCGCCGGAAACCTCGATCGCCGACGCCCAGCCCGCCCAGCCCGTGCCGGAAGAAGAAACCGTCGCGACCGCCGATCCGATCGACGCGCCGGCCTCGCCCGGCGGCGCGATCGGCGGCCCGGTTGATGAAAGCCCGGATTTGACCGCGCGGTCCGACGTGCGCCCGGCCCCGCCGGCGCAGCGCGCGGAAGCGCGCCAGACCGAGTCCGCACGCGCCCAAGCGCCGCGCTTCGAGCCGCTCGGCGGCGGCAGCGCGCCGGCGACGGCGCTCATGCCCCAGCCGATTGCGCCGGCGCCGACACAATTGGCGGCCGTCGAGCCGTCAGCCATTCGTCCGCAAGTGATCGTGGCGCCGGGCCAAGTGGTTTGGGTGACGCGCGCCTCGGCCGCGCAGTTCGGCGAAGCCTATCCGCAGGGCGCGCGCCGCTCGAACCTCGCAGGCCGGGTGCAATTGCAATGCGTGGTACAAAGCGATCTGCGCGCCAGCTGCTCGATCCTGAGCGAAACGCCGCAAGGCTATGGCTTCGGCGATGCGGCGCTGCGCGTGGCCCGCTCCTACCGTGCGCGCCCGACGCTGGATGACGGCGCCAGCGCCATCGGCGCGCGCGCCAATCTCAACATCACCTTCCGCCCGCAATAGCGGCGACAGGCTGGCCGGCTTCGTCCTTCCCCCCCGCGCGGGAGAAGGACGAAGCGGCTCGGCTTTCGTCAATGCGTGAGGCGCAGCTGGCCGATGCCGGAGCCGATGGCGTGGAACGCCTGCGCGAGCTCTTGCTGGTTGTTGGCCGTGAAATAGTGATCATTGTCCGTCGCGCATGAGCGCATCAGATCGCGCGTGTCGCCGTCCGTCTCACGGAAGATCACCGTGTAGATCTCGACGCCTTGATGCTTGATGTTGGTGCACACCGCGCGTTCGCGATCGTTGATGTAATCGACGAAATCGGCGGACGAGGTGATCGGCCGGCGGAATTGCTCAGGCAGCAGCCCGTGCAGAATGCCGCCGATGAGCCCGTAGAGGCCGCTCAGCAGCGAGCCGTCCGCATATTGCGTCCACAGACCGAGATGGTTGTAGGACGAATAATCCGACGACATCACGGTATCCGAGCCGACATTGGTGTTCTGCCCGTCCGACATCAGCACGATGACCTTGCGCACCGGATTGTTCGGATCGTCATACGGCCGGCCCTGCGTGAACGGCGCGCCCGGCGACAGCACGCGCCAGCCCCAAGCCAGACCTTCGGCCTGATTGGTGCCGCCACCGTTCCAATGGCGCATATTGGAGATGCCGGTGAGGATGTCGTTGCGCGTCAGCGTCAGCGGCACGATCGGCGTCGGGCAGCCTTTGTTGGGGCCGACCGTATCGGGATAGGTGGTGTCGAGCGAGCCGTTATTGCCGCGATATTTGAAGATGTTGAAGAACATGGCGCGGCGCTTCTCGCCGGTGTTATTGCCGGGATTCGTGCTGTAGCCGTCCGTCATCGTCACGCTCGGGCTTGTCACTGAGGTGATGTTGCCGGACGAGTCCGTCAGATAATTGTTCGAGCTGTTATTGTTGTTGTTGTAGGTCGAATCCAGCGTGTCGGCCCAGAAGAACGGCACGAACAGGGTCGACGCATTCGCCGACGACGGCGGATCGTCCGTCACGTCATAGGGCTCAGGCCGCGCTTCGACGCAGCCGCCCCAAGGCGCATTCGGCACCAGCGAGAACAGGTCGAAATAGTTGATCTGCAGCGGCGTGAACGCACGGCAGGTATCGCCCTGCAGCACGCTGGTCTGACGGATCCAGCGAATGCGATAAGGGCCGCTATAGCCTGTGAACGGCAGCGTATTCAGGCTTTGGCAAGAGGCGCCCGAGCTCGACGCCCAAGTGCGCCGCCCGATCTGGCGATCTTCGAAGATCGCGCCGTTGTAAGGCGCGTTGCCGTTCAGATCCATCCATTGGCGCGTGGTGGCGTTGTTGCCTATATTGACCTGCGCCACGAACGGCACGAGCGCGACGGACACGCTCTGCCCGCCGAGATCGTAAAGCGAATTGGCGAGATCGGTCGCCGCGCTGCGCAGCGCCGTCATGTCGTTCGCCATCGAGCCCGTATTGTCGAGCACAAGCGCGACCTCGATCGGCGGGCTCGCATCGGCCATCGCCTCGGCGGCGACGCTGATCGTCCAATTGCCGGCCGCCGAATTGCCGAGCAGGCGCGCCACCAGCGACAGGCCGTTGTCGAACATCCCGCTGGCTTCGACACGGTGCCCGCCATGCTCCAGCGGCACGACGCGGAAATTGATGGCGCCCTCGATCGGCTGATGCGCGCCGAAGCTCTGGTCGAAATAGGCGCGCGCCGCGTCGGTGCGCTGCGCCAACGTCAGATTGGACGAGCGCTCGGCCACCAGCGCGGCGCCATCGGCCGCGTTCTGCATCTGGGTGCGGATCGACTGGGCGCGCGTGAAATCGATGGTGAGCCCCACCGTGCCGACCAGGGCCGTGCCCACCAGGGCCCAGAGCATGGCCACGTTGCCGCTCCGGCTGCGCCGGAAACGCGTGAGAAACCTGCCGCGCAGAATAGAACTCAAGAGGCTCATGATGCCGAATTCCGCCTTATTTAGCCTCCCGTCCTAGCAAATCGGCGTAAACTTCTGATAAGTTTGAATGGTGAAGAGCGTTATTCTGAATCAATACTTGATTAGTATTTATCCGAAATTTACCATGGGCTGCGCGTCGGCGGCCCTTGCCCCCCGCCCCGGTCATCGTTAAGCACGCGCGATTTTTGCCGGGCGGGCCGTCCCGCGCCGCGGAGAACGCATGCCCAAGCGCACGGACCTCTCCTCGATCCTGATCATCGGAGCCGGCCCGATCATCATCGGCCAGGCCTGCGAATTCGATTATTCCGGCGTGCAGGCGGTGAAGGCGCTCAAGGCCGAGGGCTACCGGGTGATTCTGGTGAACTCGAACCCGGCCACGATCATGACCGATCCGGGCCTGGCGGACGCCACCTATATCGAGCCGATCACGCCGGAGATGGTCGAGAAGATCATCGCCAAGGAAAAGCCGGACGCGATCCTGCCCACGATGGGCGGCCAGACCGCGCTCAATTGTGCGCTCACCCTGGAGCGGACCGGCGTTCTCGCGAAATACAAAGTCGAAATGATCGGCGCGCGCGCCGATGTCATCGAGAAGGCCGAGGATCGCCAGAAATTCCGCGACGCCATGGATAAGATCGGGCTCGAAAGCCCGCGCTCGCGGCTCGTGAAGAGCATGGACGCCGCGCTCGCCGCGCTCGACTACGTGCAGCTGCCCTCGATCATCCGCCCCAGCTTCACGCTCGGCGGGCTTGGCGGCGGCGTCGCCTACAATCTCGAAGAGTTCAAGGAGATCGCCGATCGCGGTCTCGCGGCCTCGCCCGTCGGCGAGGTGCTGGTCGAAGAGAGCATCATCGGCTGGAAGGAATATGAGATGGAGGTCGTGCGCGACCGCGCCGACAATTGCATCATCATCTGTTCGATCGAAAACATCGATCCGATGGGCGTGCACACGGGCGACAGCATCACCGTCGCGCCCGCGCTGACGCTGACCGACCGCGAATATCAGATCATGCGCAACGCCTCGATCGCGGTGCTGCGCGAGATCGGCGTCGAAACCGGCGGCTCGAACGTGCAATTCGCGATCAATCCGAAGGACGGCCGCATCGTCGTCATCGAGATGAACCCGCGCGTGTCGCGCTCGTCTGCGCTGGCCTCGAAGGCGACGGGCTTCCCGATCGCCAAAGTCGCAGCCAAATGCGCGATCGGCTACACGCTCGACGAAATCGCCAACGACATCACCGGCGGCGCCACGCCCGCGAGCTTCGAGCCGACGATCGACTACGTCGTCACCAAAATTCCGCGCTTCGCGTTCGAGCGCTTCCCCGGCTCGGATACGACGCTCACCACCTCGATGAAGAGCGTCGGCGAAGCCATGGCGATCGGGCGCACCTTCCATGAAAGCCTGCAAAAGGCGCTGCGTTCGCTCGACATCGGCCTCACGGGCCTCAACGAGATCAAGATCGAAGGCGAAGCCGATGAGGATGCGGGCAAGCTCGCCGTGCGCGCGCGCCTGGTCACGCCGAAAGCCGATCGCCTGCTGGTCGCCGCCGAAGCGCTGCGCCGCGGCCTGAGCGTCGAAGAGATTTGCGCCGCCGCGCATTTCGATCCCTGGTTCATCCGCCAGATCAAGGAAATCATCGACGTCGAAGCGCGCGTGCGCGCAGACGGCCTGCCGAAAGCGGCCGAACCGTTCCGCGCGCTGAAAGCGATGGGCTTTTCCGATGCGCGTCTGGCGCAGCTCACCGGCGGCAAAGAGAAGGCCGTGCGCGCCGCGCGCCGCAAGCTCGGCGTGCGTCCGCAATTCAAGCGCATCGACAGCTGCGCCGCCGAGTTCGCGGCCTCCACGCCCTACATGTATTCGACGTACGAAACCGGCGCGTGGCGCGTCGGCGCCGTCGCGCAGGCGGATCAGCTCGCGCCCGAGTGCGAATCCGATCCGTCGGACCGCAACAAGATCATAATCCTCGGCGGCGGGCCCAACCGCATCGGCCAGGGCATCGAGTTCGATTATTGCTGCTGCCACGCCGCCTTTGCGTGCGCGGAGATCGGCGTCGAATCGATCATGATCAATTGCAATCCCGAGACCGTCTCCACCGATTACGACACCTCCGACCGGCTCTATTTCGAACCGCTCACGGCCGAAGACGTGCTGGAGATTCTCGAAACCGAGAAGGCGCGCGGTAAGGTCGAAGGCCTCATCGTCCAATTCGGCGGGCAGACGCCGCTCAATCTCGCCAAGAAGCTCGAAGACGAAGGCGCGCCGATCCTCGGCACCAGCGTCGACGCCATCGATCTCGCCGAAGACCGCGAACGCTTCCAGGCGCTCCTGAAAAAGATCGGCCTCAAACAGCCCGACAACACCACGGCGCGCTCCGCCGAAGAAGCGCTCGCCGGCGCGCGCAAGATCGGGTTCCCGATCGTCATCCGCCCCTCCTTCGTGCTGGGCGGACGGGCGATGGAAATCGTGCACGATGAAGACGGCCTCAACCGCTACATCACCGAAGCCGTGCAGGCCTCCAGCGAACGCCCCGTGCTGATCGACCGCTATCTGCGCGACGCCATCGAGGTCGATGTCGATGCGATCTGCGATGGCGAAGACGTGTTCGTCGCCGGCGTGATGGAGCACATCGAAGAAGCCGGCATCCATTCCGGCGATTCCGCCTGCGCGCTGCCGCCCTATTCGCTGAGCGAGTCGATCATCGCCGAGATCAAGGCGCAGACCGCCAAGCTGGCGCGCGCGCTGAAGGTCAAAGGTCTGCTGAACATCCAGTTCGCCGTGAAGGAGGACGACATCTACGTCCTCGAAGCCAATCCGCGCGCCTCGCGCACGGCGCCCTTTGTCGCCAAAGCCATTCACCAGCCAATCGCCGCCGCCGCCGCGAAAGTGATGGCCGGCGCCAAGATCAAGGACCTCAACCTCGCCGCGCCCTTGCGCCCGCACGTGGCGGTGAAGGAAGCCGTGTTCCCGTTCGCGCGCTTTCCCGGCGTCGATCCGATTCTCGGCCCGGAAATGCGCTCCACAGGCGAAGTCATGGGCCTCGATGCGAGCTTCGCCGTCGCCTTCGCGAAGAGCCAAATCGCCGCAGGCGCCGGCCTGCCGACGGCCGGCTGCGTGTTCATTTCGGTGAAGGAATCCGACAAGGCCGCCATGGTCGCCCCCGCGCGCGATTTGATCGCGCTCGGCTTCCGCATCCTTGCAACTGAGGGCACGGCTTCCCACCTCGCAGCGGCGGGGCTTCAGGTCGAGCGCGTCAACAAGGTGGCCGAAGGCCGCCCGCACATTGTCGACGCGATGAAGAATGGCGGGGTGCAACTGGTGTTCAACACCACCGAGGGCGCGCAATCCTATCGCGACTCCTATTCCATCCGCCGCACCGCCGTGGCGCAGAATATCCCCTATTACACCACCGTCTCAGGCGCCCGCGCCGCGGTGCAGGCCATCGCCTGCCTGACCAGCGGCGAATTGGATGTGCGCGCGCTTCAAGCCTACGCTTGACGGTTTCCGATTTGCGTATTCAACTTTCCGATCCTGGCGTTACGAAAGCGCATTGCACTCATGGATAAAGTACCGATGACAGCTGAGGGCTATTCCGCCCTGGAAGCTGAGCTGAAGCGTCTGAAAACGGAAGAACGGCCCACCGTGATCGCCGCCATCGCCGAGGCGCGCTCGCACGGCGATTTGTCCGAAAACGCCGAATACCACGCCGCGAAAGAGCGTCAGAGCTTCATCGAAGGCCGCTTGGCCGAACTGGAAGACAAGCTTGCGCGCGCGCAAGTCATCGATCCATCGAAGCTCTCCGGCTCGTCGGTGAAATTCGGCGCCACGGTGCAAGTGCAGGACGAGGATTCCGGCGCCAAGGCGAAATACAAAATCGTCGGCGAGGATGAGGCCGATGTGAAGGCCGGCAAGATCTCCATCTCTTCGCCGATCGCGCGCGCGCTGATCGGCAAGGAAGAAGGCGACGTGGTCGAGGTCATGGCGCCCGGCGGTCCGAAGAGCTACGAAATCCTCAAGGTGAAATTCCAGTAGCGCGCCGGCCTCATCGGCGCGCCGCCATTGTCAGGGAGGGCGAAGCGATGAGCGACCTGCAATCTTGGACCCGGCGCGGACTGGTCGCCGGCGCGGCCGCCGCGCTGGCTTCGCCCGCCTTCGCCGTTGACGGCGATTACAGCGAACCGGAGATCGTGCGCGCCGCGTCGAACTTTTTCGGCGCGGGCGCGGAAGGCATCGCCGCCATCGTCGCGCGCGTGTTTCGCGATAATGGCCGCCCCGTCGGCTATATCACGGGCGGCGAAGGCGCCGGCGCGCTTGGCGTCGGCCTGCGCATCGGCTCGGGCGATCTCACGCTGCTGCGCCGCCGCTATCCGGAGAAAATCTATTGGCGCGGGCCGAGCGTCGGCTTCGACGCCGGCGGCAATGCGGCGCGCGTGTTCACGCTGGTTTACGGCATGCGCGATCCTGAGCAGATCTATCGCCGTTTTCCCGGCGTCGAAGGCTCGGCCTATTTCATCGGCGGCGTCGGCGTGAATTATCAGCGCGCCGAAGGCATCACGCTGGCGCCCATGCGCGCGGGCGTCGGCTTCCGCACCGGCGCGAACATCGGCTACCTCGCCTATTCGCGCCGCCGCTACGGCCTGCCGTTCTAGGCGTCTTCCTTTTCATCGCGCGCAGGATCGATGACGCGCTTGCGCCGTTCACTGTGCTCACGGAATTCCTCCGCAAAGGCGGAGGCGAGAATGCCGGTCGGCATGGCGACGATGCCGATGCCCGCAAGCGCGACCAGTGCGGCGGCGATGCGGCCCAGCACCGTATCGGGATAGACATCGCCATAGCCCACCGTCGTCAGCGTCACGACCGCCCACCAGAGCGCGCGCAGCACCGAGCCGAACGCCGCGGGCTTGGATTGCCCTTCAATGAAATAGAGCATCAGCGCCGCGACATAGATTTGCGCCGCCGCGACGCACGCCGTCGCCAACAGGGGCGCGCCGGCGCGGCGCACCGCATTGCCCACGATCGCGAACGCCGGCACGTAGCGCGCCAGCTTGAAGAGCCGGAAGAGCCGCAGCGCGCGCAGCGCCGCCAGCCACGGCCCCGTGATGTGCGGCAGGAACAGAAGCGCAAACAGCTCGGGCCCGAACGCCAGAAAATCCGTGATCCCCATCGGCGTGGTCATGAAGCGCATGCGCCCGATCACGCCGCGATGCGCCGGGTTCTCGCCCTCCGACCAGAAGCGTAGCGCAAACTCGATCGCGAACGCCCACACGATGAAGATGTTGAGGCCCGACACCCATTGCGCGACGCCGGCCGAAAGCGGCGTGTCAGGCTCGGCCGCTTCGGTTTCCAGCGCCAGCCCCGCCAGGCTCACCAGCACCAGCACGACCACGCCGAAGGTCAGAAAATTGAACTGATCGACATCGTCCGGCTCGAGCCAATCATGCACATAGGCGCGCAGCGTGGAATGTTTGCGCTTGATCAGCGGCACGTCGTCTCTCCCGCGCGCAGTAAAGCGAGCGCGCGAGTGGGCCGCAAGCGAGCCCTCCCTTGGCGGGATCGCCGCCAAGGGCCCACCCATTCCCGGGGCGGCGCGAAGCGACGATCCCGGGACCCATAGCCGCCATTGTTTGCAGGACGGGCGTAGCCGAAGGGACGCCAAATCATCGTCGGACGAAAGCGCTTATGGGTCCCGGAGCGCCGGCTTCGCCGGCGTCCGGGAATGGGTGATCGCGGCGCCTTACGCCCGCAACACCCCGCCCGTGCCCTTGGCGACATTCGCCACGATGCGCTGCGACAGCGCCTCGATCTCGACATCGGTGAGCGTCTTGTCGCGCGGCTGGATCGTCACCTCGATGGCGAGCGATTTCTTGCCCTCCGGCACGCCCTGCCCGCGATAGACGTCGAACAGCGTCACATCCGCCACCAGCTGCTTGTCCGCGCCGATCGCCGCGCGCACCAGATCGGCGGCGGCGATTTTATCATCCACGATGAACGCGTAATCGCGCGTCAGCGGCATCAGATCGGAAAGCTCCAGCGCGGGCTTGGCGCGCGTCGGCTTGCCGCGCGGCGCCGGCAGCGCGTCGACGAACACTTCAAACGCCAAAGCCGGCGCGCCCACGCCCATCGCATCGAGCACGCGCGGATGGATTTCCCCGTATGCCGCAATCACCTTCGGCCCGATCTTGAACACGCCCGCGCGTCCCGGCCGCCACCAGGGTGGCGCCTCCGCGCTCGTCTGCATCGACGCGACCGGCGCGCCGAGCGCCTCCAGCAGCATCAGGCAATCGCGCTTCACATCGAAGAGGTCCGGCGCCGGCGTCTGCCGCCATGAGCGCGGCGCCTTGGGCAGCCACACCGCCGCGACCGCGCGGTGCTGATCGGCTTCGCCATCGCCGACATAGATCGGCCCGGCTTCGAACACGCGCATATCGCCGTGCCCGCGATCGGAATTGCGCTGCGCCGCCTGCAAAAGATTCGCCAACGCCGTCGGCCGCATACAATCGAGATCGGCCGCGATCGGATTGGCGATCAGCAGATTTTGCGCGCCGCCGCCGAACAAAGCCGCGAAGCGATGCGGCATGAAGCTCCAGGTCACCGCCTCCAGCCAGCCCGCGCCCGCCAGCGCGCGCCGCGCCACGCGCAGCCGGCTTTCACCCACGCTCGCCGGCGGGGCGCGATGGCCCTTGGCGCGCGGCGGCTCGTTCATCGGAATCGCGCCATAGCCTTCGATGCGCGCGATCTCTTCGACGATGTCGGCCTGCCCTTCCACATCGCGACGCCAGCTCGGCGGCGTGACGATGAGCGTCTTGCCCGCCGCTTCGGGCGAGGTTTCGAAACCGAGCGCTTTGAGGATCGCGCGCTGCCGCGTCGGCGTCACCGTGAAGCCCGCCAGCGTGCGCACGCGCTCAGGATCGTACACGACCGGCGCCGGCGGCGCGGGAATGTCGCCCGCAACCATCACCTCGCTCGGCTCGCCGCCGCACAATTCGAGAATAAGCCGCGTCGCCAGCTCGATGCCGGGCACGACGAAGCCCGGATCGACGCCGCGCTCGAAGCGATATTTCGCATCGCTGTTGATGCCGGTCGCCCGCCCGGTCTGGAACGTGATCAGCGGATCGAACCACGCACTTTCAACCAACACGTCCGTCGTCGTCTCGCTGCACCCGGTCGTCTCCCCGCCCATCACGCCGCCAAGCCCGATCACGCCGCTATCGTCGGCGATCACGCACATCGCCGGCGTCACGGCATACGTCTTGCCATCAAGCGCGACGAAGCTTTCGCCGTCCCTGCCCATGCGCGCCCGCACAGGACCTTTGAGCTTGCCCGCATCATAGACATGCAGCGGCCGCGCGCGATCGAGCGAAAGATAATTCGTCAGATCGACAAGGATATTGCGCGGACGCAGGCCGACCGCGCGCAGCTTGCGCTGCAGCCAATCCGGCGACGGCCCATTCTTCACGCCGCGGATCAGCCGTCCCGCGAACACCGGGCACGCTTTCGCATCCTCGGTCGCCACCTTCACCGTCGATTGAAAGCGGCCCGGAACCGGCAGCACGGCCTTGGTCGTGAATTTGCCCACGCCCGCCGCCGCAAGATCGCGCGCGATGCCGACGACGCCCAGCCAGTCCGGCCGATTGGGCGTCACCTCGAAATCGATCACCGGATCGTTGAGATGCAGCGCCTCCGCGATCGGCGCGCCAATCGCCAGCGACGCATCGAGTTCGAGAATGCCATCGGCGTCTGAATCAAGCTCAAGCTCCGCGCCCGAACACAGCATGCCGTTCGACACCACGCCGCGCACCGGCCGCGCCTCAAGCGTGATGCCGCTGCCCGGCACATAGGTCCCGATCGGCGCAAACGCCGTGACAAGCCCCGCGCGCGCGTTTGGCGCGCCGCACACGATTTCCAAGCGCCCCAGCTTGGTGTCGACCTGGCAAACCTGCAGCTTGTCTGCATTCGGATGCCGCTTCGCCTCGACAATGCGCGCAACGGAGAACGCCGCGAGCTTGCCCGCCGGATCGCTCACCTCCTCCACCTCAAGCCCCGCCATCGTCATCGCCTCGACAAGACGCAGCAGATCGACATCGGTCTCAAGGTGATCCTTGAGCCAGGAGAGAGAGAATTTCATGGCGCGACTCTCTCCCTCCCCCCTTGTGGGGGAGGGTTGGGGTGGGGGGGCGTGCAGGATGAGGCGAAGAGGTTGCGGACGGCCGCAATCGAAGCGCTCTGTCCTGAACGCCCCCCACCCCTAACCCCTCCCCGCAAGGGGGAGGGGGACAAGGCCGCGCTCATGTCGCAACGCCCTGCGCCAAGCCCGGCAACAAATACGGCGAGAACCCGTAATGCTTCAGCCAGCGCGCATCGTTGCTGAACACGTCGCGCAGATCGGGCATGCCGTATTTCAGCATGGCGAGACGATCGACGCCGAAGCCGAACGCGTAGCCTTGCCATTCATTCGGATCGAGCCCGCAATTCCTGATCACATTGGGATGCACCATCCCGCAGCCGAGCACTTCGAGCCAATCCTCGCCCTGCCCGATCTTCAATTGCCCGCCGCTGCGATCGCAGCGCACGTCCATCTCCGCGCTCGGCTCCGTGAACGGGAAAAAGTGCGGGCGGAAGCGCACCTCGACTTCGTCGACCTCGAAGAACGCTTTTGCGAGCGCCGTCACCGTGCCCTTCAGGTCCGCCATCGTCGACGTGCGGTCGATCACCAGCCCTTCCATCTGATGGAACATCGGCGTGTGCGTCGCATCTGAATCGACCCGATACGTGCGGCCCTGGCAGATCATGCGGATCGGCGGCTTCTGCTTCAGCATCGTGCGCACCTGCACGGGGCTGGTGTGCGTGCGCAGCAGCTTGCGCGCGCGCGCATCCATCGGCGCTGCGGGGGCATTCGGATCGTTCCCCGGCGTGCGGCCGAGAAAGAACGTGTCGTGCGCATCGCGCGCGGGATGCTTGTCCGGGAAATTGAGCGCGGTGAAATTGTTGAAATCGGTTTCGATGTCGGGCCCTTCTTCGAGCACGAAGCCCATCTCGCCGCAGATCGCCGCCAGCTCCTCCATCACATGGCTGATCGGATGGATCGCGCCGACGCGCACACGCGCCGCCGGCAAGGTCACATCGACCGCTTCCGCGCGCAGCTTGGCCTCAAGCGCCGCTTCCGCGAGCTCGGCCTTACGCGCCGCCAGCGCTTCCGTGAGCCGATCCTTCAGCCCATTGAGCTTCGGCCCCATCGCCTGACGCTCATCCGGGCTCATCTGCCCCAGCGTGCGCATCAATTGCGAAACAAAGCCCTGCTTGCCGAGCGCTTCCACGCGCAGCGTTTCCAAAGCTGCTTCCGAATCCGCAGCGCTCAAGCGAGACAGCGTCTCGCTCTCCAACACACTTATATCCTGATCAAACGCGCTCATTTTCCGCTGTCTAGCTGAGTAGATTTTGATATCATAGAGGTGAAGTTGACGCCCGTCATTTTGGTCTCTCGCAAGGTCAAACAAGAACAGGCAGCTTCGGGGGGAGCTAATGCGCGGGCTTTTTGTCGTTGCGTTGCTGATGTGCGCGACTCCTTACGCGCAAGCGCAAGCGCCGCCGCCCGAACAACAGACAGCACCGATCGTATCGCCTGAATCGCATGCCCTAGAAGTTTTGTCCGGCACGCTCATCCGCGTCCGAACTGTCAGCGCTCTTGGATCGCAGACGAACCATCGTGGCGACGTGTTCGAACTGGAGCTGGCGGAACCGCTTGTTGTCGATGGCATCGAAGTCGCTCCCATTGGCGCGAGGGGGTTAGGCGAGGTCCTGGACGCGGGCCGATCAGGTTGGGGCGGTCGCCCCGGAAAACTCATTCTTGCGGCGCGCTCTCTTGAAGTGCGTGGGCGGCAGGTAAGAATTCGCTCTCTGCAGCTCATTTCGAACGGCGAAAATCGATCGAACTCGGCCCTCGCTGCTTCCGTTGTTATGGGAGCGGCGGCGCCCATCGGCGGATTTGCCGGATTTCTCGTGACGGGCGGAGAAATCCAGATTCCAGAAGGAACGTTGGCGTCAGCGCGCATCGGCGAGACCGTCGAAATCGACGACATCAACGCCGCCGACAGCCAGCCACAAGCGCCCGAGGTCGCGCAATCGGCCCACTAGTCCGCCGAAGAACGAACAATCATGGGAGGGAAAATTGAACACATATCTACGCACGTTCGCCATCGGCGCCGTCCTCGCACTTTCATTCGCTGTCCCGTTCGCGGCGGCGCAGCAAACGCCCTCAAGCGTCGAGGCGGTCCCGGCGGCTCCCAGCGCGGATGGAGCTGCGACTCCGACCGCGCCGGAAGCTACGCCTCCGGCCGCACCAGCCAGCGAAACGACCGCGACGGTTGTCGGCCCGCCGCCAGCGAACAAGAGCTTCGTCATCGTATTTCGACCGAGCAGGATGGCGGGCGGAGCTATCACCTTTACAGCCATGGAAGGCGACAACGAACTCGGCCGCTTGTCGAACGGCCGCTACATCGCGGTCCCTGTTGATCCAGGCATCCACGAATTTCGCATTCGCGGCGGGGAATCTGCGCGTTTCGAAGTGGAAGAAGGCGAGACCTATTACCTTCAGCTCAACATCGCGATGGGCCTGATGTCCGGCCGCGGCGTGCTTGCACCGTCAGACAAGGCGACCTTTGAACGCCGCCCGCTGCAAGCCTACACGCCTGACTAAACGATCCTGGGAGCGTCGCGCGCCTGCTTAGCTCAAAGCAGCGCGCGCCTTCTCCACGAGGCCCTTGAAGGCCTCCGGCTGGTTCATGGCGAGATCGGCCATCACCTTGCGGTCGAGTTCGATCCCAGCCTTCACCAGCCCGCTGATAAATCGCGAATAGGTGAGGCCGTGCTCGCGCACGCCGGCATTGATGCGCTGGATCCAGAGCGCGCGGAAATTCCGCTTCTTCACGCGCCGGTCGCGATACGAATATTTCGCGGCCTTCTCAACCGCGGCGTTCGCCGCGCGGAACGTGTTCTTGCGCCGGCCGTAATAGCCCTTGGCGGCTTTCGTGACTTTCTTGTGCCGGGCGTGCGCCGTCACGCCCCCTTTGACTCGCGCCATCTATCCGCTCCCGCTCAGTCGAGGCCGTAAGGAATCCAAAGCTTGACGCGGATGGCGTCCGGCTTTGCGAGTTCCGAGGTTCCGCGGTTTTGGCGGATATACTTGCCCGAATGGTGCGTGAGGCGGTGGCGCTTGCCGGAAGCCCCGACCATCACCTTGCCAGACGCGGTGAGCTTGAAGCGTTTTTTGACGCCGCTCTTCGTCTTCAGTTTCGGCATTTGTCCCTCCTGGGAAAAGCTCGCCCGAAGACAAGCTGGATGGACCGCCACGGCATGCCGTTTCGCCGGGCGGCCAAAAGAGGCGGGCAGGTAGCATGGGGGCCGGGCCGGAGCAAGCCGGCGGGCGGGGAGCTAGGGATCGAGGGGTTGGGGCAGTCATTCCGGACGCGCGGAGCGCGATCCGAAACCCAGGGGCCGGGGCGCCCAGCGTTCGTTGCCCCTGGGTTCCGGGTCTCGGCGCAACGCGCCTCGCCCGGAATGACAGCTCCTCTTCCGCTCGTCCCCTAATGCCTATTCGTCCCGACCGCTTTCCCCTAAGCTGCGCCCATGTCCGCCTTCGACGACGCCAAGAAAGAGGTCCTCGGAACCCCGGCCCGCATCGGCGGAGCGGTGCGCACCTTTTTCGGCTCACGCGTGGCGATCGCGGTAACCTGCGCCTTCGCGATCACGTTCGGCTGCCAGCTGCTGCTCAACAAGGACGAGCCCGCCCCGCTCGCGGGCCTCTCGCTTGTGCAGATCGGCCTGCCGCCGCTCGAACTCGGCCGCGTCGGCGAACTCGCCGATGAAGCCGGCAAATCCGCCATGCGCAACGGCGCGCCCGAAGCCATCGCGCAATTCTTCGATGAAAATCCCTGGGCGCCGGCCTGGTTCAACGGCATCGGCTTCGCCCTGTTCGCGCTGCTGTTCGTGTGGACGCTCTATCTCCAAGCCCGCCAATACAAACGCCATCCCACGATCCACGCCGATTCCAATCTGACGGCGACGCAGGAATAGAGGCGGCGGGCGCACGCATTTGGCGCACGGACGCAGCGATGTTAGATTTGCGTCGATGGCCGATACGCTCACCATCTCGCTCGACGGCCCCTTGGCCGACGATGTACGCGCCGCGGCCGAGGCGCGCGGCATGACGCCGGAGGACTACGTCCGCGAGCAACTCGCCGAGAGCGTCGCGCCCGACAGCGCGTACGACGATCTCAGCTGGGAGGAAGACCAGCGCCGCCTCGAAGAGCCGGGCGAGAATGTCCCGCTGGACGAAGCGTTCGATCGCTTTGAAGCCAAAATTGCGAGCCTGCGCGCGCAGAAGAAATGAGCCGCAGGGTCGAACTCCGCCCTGCGGCGGAACGCGACCTCGACCGCCTAGCGCGCTTCGTCGCGAACATGGACGAGCGCGCGGGCGTCAAGCGCGCGCGAGAGCTTCGCGAGAAATTGCAATATTGGGCGCGCGCCCATTCCTTGGTCGTCCCGGCTCCAAACCGGATACGCGTGAACGCACAATCAAGTTCGGACGTTCGAGCTATCTGATCCGCTATCGCGTGACGGACGACGCGGTGATCGTGACCCGCATCTGGCACGGCAAAGAGAACCGCCCGCGCTGACAGCACATCGCAGGCCTCCAGCGCCCTACCTCCGCCGCGCTTGTCTCGCCTTCGCACCCGCGCGCGAGCGCCGCATTCTCTCCGCGGCGCCATGACGATCCGGCAGATGTTCACGCGGGGTTGCGCGCTGAGGCGCGCTAGGTTTTCACCGAAATCTCGGTGCCGCCGTAGAGCGGAAAATGCGCTGATACGAAGCCGTTGGCGGGATCGCGCATGAAAGCGCTATAGGCGTGGCGATCCGCCGGGGCGTGGCCGGATTGGTCGCAGAACACGATCGCGCCGGCGCGGAGTTGCGGCGTCACGAGCCGCAGCACCGGCAACGCCAATTTCGGCCAGCCATCGACCAGCAGAAAATCAACCGGGCCGCCACAATCCTTCAGCGTCTCTAGCGCGTCGCCCTCCCGCAAATCGATGAACGCGGAAAGGCCGGCGGCCTCGAAATTGGCGCGGGCGATGCGCACCTTGGACGGCTCAAGCTCCGTACCGATGACCGAACCGCCGCCATTGTCGCGCAGCGCGCTCGCCAAATAGAGCGTCGAGACGCCGAACGAGGTGCCGAACTCGACCACACGCGTCGCGCGGAGGCTTCGGCACAGCAGATAGATCAGCCCGCCCTGTCGGCGATCGATCGGGATCAGCTTGTCGCGATAATAGCCGCCGACGTCCTCCGCGGACTTTTGGCCAAACATCATGCCCAGCGCGCCGCCAGCGAGGTGCGCGACGACGCCCGGCAATTGGCGGCCGGCGCGTCGATGGAGGCCATCGAGCACGCCCCTCACCTTCGGATCATGGATGAGTGAGTGCTCTTGCGCCATCATCGCCCCCTAAATGCAATTAAGAACTATATGCAAATAGAAAGAAATGTCGAGCGTCATTGGCGCGCGTGCGCGCTCGCCGACGTTCGATCGGATGGCGAGTCTGGAAAGGCGGGCCGTACCGTGGCGGAGCGCCGCGCTTACGCGCGCGGCGCCATCACCATCACCACTTGCCGGCCTTCGAAGCGCGGTTCGTGTTCGACCTTGGCGATGCTGTCGAGTTCGGTGCGCATGCGTTCGAGCAATTCCATGCCGATATGCGTGTGCGCGAGTTCGCGGCCGCGGAAGCGCAGGGTGACCTTCACCTTGTCGCCTTCCTCGAAGAAGCGATGGATGGCCTTCATCTTCACGGTGTAATCATGGTCGTCGATATTCGGGCGGACCTTGATTTCCTTGAGCTCGATGCGCTTGGCCTTCTTGCGCGTTTCGGCCTTCTTCTTCTGCTCCTCGAAGCGGAATTTTCCGTAGTCGAGGATTTTGCAGACAGGCGGATTGGAATTCGGCGAGACTTCCACGAGGTCGAGCCCCGCTTCTCGAGCCGCTTCCAGCGCCGCGCTAAGCGGCATCTCCCCCTGCTTCTCCCCATCTTCATCGATGAGCAGGACGCGGGCGACCCCGCGGATTTCTTCGTTCACGCGCGGCCCATCCTTGGTGGGCGGCGGCGCGGCATACGGACGACGGGCTATGCTTCTCTCCTGTGCATGACAAAACCGTGCCGGCGCGCCCGCGCCGGCACTCCCAATATCGCGCGAGCCGCGCGCCGCTTCAAGCGTGCGCTGAGCGGGCGAAGACGCCGAAATTGCCGATCTGCTGGAGCACCTGATCGACCGGCAGGTCGGCCAGATTGGTCGCGGTCAGCGTCAGCACGCCGCGCGGACCGCGGGGCGCAACCCGGTTGGGGTCGCTGTCGGACGAGAACAGCACCACGCAGGGCGCGCCCCCGGCGGCGGCGATGTGCATCGGGCCGGTGTCATTGCCCACGGCGAATTGGGCGCGCGAGGCCAAGGTCGCGATCTGGAAAAGATCGGTGCGGGAGACCAGGTTTTTCGCCGCCGGCTCCTCCTTGGCGATCAGCGCGCCGACATCCTTCTCCGCGCTGGCGCCGATCACCACGGGCGTCACGCCCCGCGCCGCCAGCTTCTTGGCCAGCGCGACATAGCAGGCCTCCGGCCAGCGCTTGTCGGGCCGATGCTCCGAGGCGCCCGGCACGATCAGCCCATAGGGCCCGCGAATGCCGAAATAGCTGGGCGAAAGCCGCGGCGGATCGCGCAGCGCCGTGCGTATCCAGGACAGATCCGGCCCGGGCGCCGCGCCGGGCGGGTAACCGCCCTGCGGCCCAAGCCCGGCATAGGTCAGCTGCTCCGCCTGGCGATCGAGCGTGTGCATCTCGGCGCGATGCGGATTGGCGTGCGGGTGCGAGCAGCCCGGCGCGATGCCGGACCAGAGCGGCGGCCACGGCCGCAAGGCGTGGAAATAATTGGTCGTCCGGCCCGAGGTCTGGAGGTCATAGACCATGTCATATTTGGCGGCGCGGATGCGCTGGATGAGCTGGGTCACCGCCTGCGGCTCGCGCGGGCGGCCATCATCCTCGACCACGTCGAAATACGGGCACTCGTCCGCGAACGCCTTGAACGGCTCGGTCGTCAGCAAGGTGATGCGCGCGCCGACATGGTAATCGCGGATCACCTTCGCGGCGGCCAGGCTCTGGATGAAATCACCCAGCGCGCCGAGCTTGATCACCAGCACCCGCTTGGCGTTCTTCGGCGCCGGCTGCCAGCCGGCTTCGCGTTGCTTCTTGAACGGGTTCAACCCTGGCCTCCTATGAGCCGGTGGTAGACTTGCAAGGTCGAGGCCTGAAGCGCTTCCTTGGAATAGCGCGCCTTAACCCTCTCCCGGCCGGCGGCGCCCATCGCCGCCCGCGCCGCGCCGCTCATGGCCGCGATCCGCCGCAGCGCCGCAGCCAGCGCCGGCGGATCGGCGGGCGGAACCAAGAGCCCGGTTTCGCCGTCCGCCACGGTTTCGGCGAAGCCCCCCAGATCGCTCGCGATCACGGGCCGGCCCATCGCCGCCGCTTCGATCGCGGCGCGCCCGAACGCTTCCGGTTCGATCGAGGGCGTCACGACCACATCCGCCGCCAGCAGCGCCGCCGGCATGTCCGCGACATGGCCGGCGAACACGATCTCGTCGGCAAGGCCCACCGCCTCCGCTTGCGCCGTCAATTCTTCCTGATAGCCGCGGCGCCCTTGCGCATCGCCGGCGAACACCAGACGCAGCGGCGCGCCTTCGGCCTTGAGCAGGGCGGCCGCCTCGATCAGCACGCGATGGCCTTTCCAGCGCGTGAGCCGCGCCGGCAGCAGCACCAGGAAGCGCCCGTCCGCGCCCCAGCTCTGCCTGAGGGCCTCCACACGTGCAGGATCGACCTTGTCCGCATCAAACGCATCCAAATCCACGCCACGCGGAATGGTCACCACGCGCTCCGGCGGCGTGCCGTGCGCCCGTAGGACGTGGGCGCGGGTGAACTCCGAGTTTGCGATAACGATATCGCCCTTGGCCATTACCGAATTGTAGTAGGTCTTGAGCGGCGAGCGTCCGTTGTAGATGCCGTGATAGGTGGTCACGAACGGCACGTTGAGCCGGCGCGCCGCCATCAGCGCGCTCCAGGCCGGCGCCCGCGAGCGCGCATGGATGAGGTTCACGCGCCGCGCCCGCCCTACCTCCTCCAGCCGAAACGAATTGGCGACCACGATGGCCGGGTTCTTGGTATCCGCCGGGATCCGGATCAGTTCACCGCCCGCCGCCGCCAGATCGGGCTCAAGCCGCCCGCCGCTCGAGGCCACCAGCGCGGTTCCGCCGTCCTTGCTGATGGCTTCAGCCACCTCGATGGTGGTTCGCTCGACGCCGCCAGCGTCCAAGGCCGGCGTCACCTGCAGCACGGAATACATCACACTTTCTTGCAACGCTTCGCCGTTTCGCGCATCCCCAAGCCCGCATTCAGCAGGCGGAAACCAGCGTCTTGGCGGCGGCTTTGGGCGAAATCGAGACAATCGACCGAGGCGACGGGGGACGATTGGCTTACCAATGCGTCACGGGCGCGGGGCCGACCTTCGTGTTCCTCAGCGGCTTCCATTCCGAAATGAACGGTACAAAGGGCGCCCATCTGGCGCGCTGGGCCGCCGAGACCGGCCGCTCTTTCCTGCGCTTCGACTATTCAGGCCATGGCCGCTCCGAGGGCCGCTTCGAAGACGGAACGATCGGCCGCTGGCGCGATGACGCGCTCGCCGTGATCGACAGCGCAAGCGCGGGCAAGCTCGTCCTGATCGGCTCCTCCATGGGCGGGTGGATGGCGCTGCTCGCGGCCCTCGCGCGGCCGGCGCGCGTCGCCGGTCTGCTGCTGATCGCGCCCGCGCCCGATTTCACCGAAGATCTGCTCTGGGCCGAGCTCAGCGAAGACGCCCGCGCCGAGATCATGGCCAAGGGCCAATGGCTGCGCCCGTCGGCCTATGAAGCGCCCTACCCGATCACCCGCGCGCTGATCGAAGAGGGCCGCAGCCATCTTTTGCTCGGCAAACCGATCCCGTTCCGCGGTCCCGTGCGCATCCTGCAAGGCCAGGCCGATCCCGACGTGCCCTGGCGCCACGCGCTGCGCCTCATCGACGATCTCGAAAGCGAAGACGTCCTCTTCTCCCTCATCAAAGACGGCGACCACCGCCTCTCCCGCCCACAAGATTTGGCGCGCCTGATCGCGACGGCGGAAGAGCTGGGGCGGCTCTGCGCTTAGCAGAAGACGCGCATGGTCCCCTCCCCGCGAGGGGAGGGGATCGAGGGGTGGGGTGAAGCCCGCCGTCTCAGACTCTGTCCAAGCTCCCGGATTTCGCGCGGCGCGACGCCAATGTCCTTTGGCTGGGTGATTCACCCCACCCCCTGCCCCCTCCCCTCGCGGGGAGGGGGTGACGTCTCGCCATGCTTTCGCCGCGCCGGCCCTGCATCGCCCTCTGATGAGCTTCGCCCCTCTCCTGCTGCCGTTCGCGCTCCTCCAGGCCACAGATGTCGCGCCCCCCGCGCCGGTCGCGCAAACACGGCTCGAGCAGTGCGTCGCGCAGATCGATGCCGACGCCGCGCACGCCTACGAAGAAGCCATGGCCTGGGCAGCCGATGCGCATGAGACCGACGCCTATCGTTGCGCCGCCATGGCGCTCATCGCGCAAGGCCGCATCGATGAAGGCGCGCGGCGCCTGGAATCCCTCGCGGCGCAATCGGCTTCGAATGGCACGGGCGTGCAGGCCGCGCTCTTCTCGCAAGCGGGCAACGCCTATCTGCTCGATCACGCCGCCGCCCGCGCGCGCTCGGCGTTCACGCAGGCCATCGTGCTGATGCGCGACGACCGCGAGGCTCTGCCCGATCTCTTGATCGACCGCGCCCGCGCCTACGCCATGGAGCGCGATTGGCGCCATTCGGAAGAAGATCTCTCCCACGCGCTCGATCTGCGCGCGGACGATTCGCTCGCGCTGCGCCTGCGCGCCACCGCGCGGATGCAGCAGCGCGCCTTCGAACTGGCCGAAGCCGATGCGCAAGCCGCGGTGGCTCTCACGCCGATGGATGTCGATGCGCGCCTCGTGCTCGGCAATGTCCGCGAAGCCCGCCGCACAGGGCCGGATGAGGGGTGTTGACGCCACGCCCCAAAGGTCGCGCCGACACCCCTCACCCAGGTCAGCGCAATGGAATCGTCTCACGCTGCATTCCCTCTCCCACAAGGGGAGAGGGACGCGCACCACGCTACTCAAATCCCCGCGGCCGCAGCACGCAATTGGCCAAGCCTTCATTCCCGACGATCCGCGCGCGCTGCAGGATCGTCGCGGAGCGGCGGCGCACGTAAGGCCCGGGTGAATCTACCCGCCACACATTCGGATTGGGCAGCACCGCGGCCAGCCGCGCGGCCTGCAGCGGCGTGAGGTTTTCCGCGGAGACGCCGAAGCGGGCTTGCGCCGCCGCTTCTACGCCGAAAATGCCATCGCCCCATTCGGCCGCGTTCAGATACGCTTCCATGATGCGCCGCTTCGGCCACATGGTTTCGATCAGCACGGTGAAATAGGTTTCGGGAACTTTGCGCAGCCAGGTGCGCGCCGGCCAGAGGAAGAGGTTCTTCGCCGTCTGCTGGCTGACGGTGGAAGCGCCGCGCACGCGCCCGCCGCGCTGATTGCGCTCCATGGCTTCCTGAATGGCTTCGACGTCGAAGCCGTCATGTTCGCAAAAGCGCGCATCCTCCGCCGCGATCACCGCGCGCACCAGATGCGGCGAGATATGCTCCATCGACACCGGCTGGTGGCGGATGCGTTCGCCCTCCGCCGCGCGCGCCAGCATCAGGATCGTGCCCGGCGCCTCCACCACCCGGTAAATCGCGACCCAGGTGATCGGCGCCAGGAACAGCGCACACAGCAGCACGCCCAGGATCAGCAGCGGAATGCCGAAGCGCTTCTTGCGTTTGATCGCGCCCAGATCGGCGTCGAGATTGCGGCGCGCCATGCGCCCGCGCACCGCACGGCGCGGGTCCTCGCCCGGGAAGGCGATGTCAGGCTCGGCCCCGTCATAAGGCCCGTCGACCGGCTCGTCGCTCACGCCCCCCATTCCTCCCGCACGGCGCCGTCCGAGTCCCCGGCATGGGCGAGTTTGAGCCGCGCGAACGCCGCCCCGTCAAGCAGGCGCCGCAACGCCCACACAGCCATGGCGCGCACCAGGGGCGAGCCATCCCCAAGCAGCGATTCGGCGCACGGCGCGAGCGCGGCATCCCCCGAATTGCCGATCGCGATGAGCACGTTGCGCACGAATCTGTCGCGCCCTGTCCGTTTCACCGGCGTGCCGGCGAACCGGGCGCGAAAGCCCGCATCGTCGAGCGCCGCAAGCTCGGCCAGGGGCGCCATCCGCAGCGCCCGGTTCATCGCCAGCCGCGCATCGTGGCTCGCTTGCGCGAACTTGTTCCACGGGCACACGGCCAAGCAATCGTCGCAGCCATAGATGCGGTTGCCGATCGGCGCGCGCAGCGCTTCGGGAATGTGGCCGCCAAATTCGATCGTGAGATAGGCGATGCAGCGGCGCGCATCGAGCTGATAGGGCGCGGGAAACGCGTTGGTCGGGCACACGTCGAGGCAGGCGCGGCATTGCCCGCAATGATCGCCTTCGCGCGCATCCGCCGCGAGCGGCGCCGCCGACAGCACGCAGCCGAGAAACAGCCAGGAGCCGAAATCGCGCGACACCAGATTGGTGTGCTTGCCCTGCCAGCCCAGCCCTGCCGCCTGCGCCAGCGGCTTCTCCATCAGCGGCGCGGTGTCGACGAACACTTTCACATCCGCAGCGGTTTCGCGCGCCACGAATTGCGCGAGCTGCTTCAGCCGCCCCTTCATCACGTCATGATAATCGCGCCGCGCCGCGTAGGCCGCGACGAGACCGTCGCGCCGCGCCTCAAGCAACGAAAGCGCATCATCCTCCGGCGCGTAATTGGCGGCGACCATGATGGCGCTCTGCGCTTCGGCCCACAGCGCTTGCGGATGCGCGCGGCGCGCTTCGGTTTCGGCCAGCCAGAGCATGTCGCCATGGCGGCCTTCGCCCAGGAATTCATGCAGCCGCGCGCCCGCCTCCCAGGCGGCGCGCGCATCGGCCACGCCGGCCGCGTCGAAGCCCAAAGCGCGCGCGCGCTCTTTGATCCGGCCTTCCATGCGCCTGCTCTACGCGCGCGCCTATTCCGCCGCCACCGCTTCGGGCGCGTCGCTCAGCTTATGCGCCAGCCGCGCCAGCATTTCCTGCGGAACCACGTGCCAGAACGCGGCCTTCGCGCGGGCCCAATCGGCCAGCAGCTCCGCGCCCAATGCCGAATTCGTATGCCGCACATGCGCCTCGATCTGCGCCTTGAGCACGCCTTCCCAATGCGCGCTGGCCAGCCTGCGCCACACAAGCGTGCCCGGATTGACCATGCGCTCGAAGCGCGCCTCCGGATCGAACACGAAGGCCATGCCGCCCGTCATGCCCGCACCGAAATTCTCGCCGACCGGGCCAAGAATGACGGCCGTTCCGCCCGTCATGTATTCGCAGCCATTGGCGCCGCAGCCTTCGATCACTGCGTCCGCGCCGGAATTGCGCACCGCGAAGCGTTCGCCCGCCAACCCCGCCGCAAAGAGCGCGCCGCTGGTCGCGCCATAAAGGCAGGTGTTGCCGATGATCGCATTGTCGCGCGCGCGCGCCGCCTTCTCCGCCGGCGGCTGCACGCTGATGAGCCCGCCCGACAATCCCTTGCCGACATAATCGTTCGCGTCGCCAATGACGTTGAGCGCGATGCCCTGCACCAGAAATCCGCCCAGCGTCTGTCCCGCCGAGCCGCGCAGCCGCACCGAAAGCCGCGCCTCGGGCAAGCCCTTCATGCCCCATTGGCGCACCACGGCCGACGACGCCCGCGCCCCGATCGCGCGCTGCGTGTTGCGCACGGAATAGTCGAGCTCCAGCTTTTCGCCGCGCGCAAAGAAGCTCGCCGCATCGCGCAGCATCTGCGCATCGAGCGTATCGGCCACCTCCACGCGCCCCTCGCGCGTGCAATAGGGCGGATAGGGGCTGTCGACGCGCACCAGCAGCGGATTGAGATCGAGATCGTCGAGATGTTCGGCGCCGCGGCTGATCTGCGTCAGCAAATCCGTGCGCCCGATCACCTCGTTGAGCGAGCGGAAGCCGAGCTGCGCCAGAATCTCCCGCACCTCTTCCGCCACGAAGCTCATCAGCCGCACGACCTTGTCCGCCGTGCCTGTGAATTTCGCGCGCAGCGCCTCATCCTGCGTGCATACCCCGACGGGGCAGGTGTTCGAATGGCATTGCCGCACCATCAGACAGCCCATCGCCACCAGCGAGGCCGTGCCAATGCCGAACTCTTCCGCGCCCAGCATGGCGGCGACGACAATGTCGCGCCCCGTGCGCAGCCCGCCATCGGTGCGCAAGGTCACGCGATGGCGCAGATTGTTGAGCATCAGCACCTGATGCGCTTCCGAGAGCCCCATCTCCCACGGCGCGCCGGCGAATTTGATCGAGGTCTGCGGGCTCGCGCCCGTGCCGCCGACATGGCCGGAGATCAGGATCGTATCGGCTTTGGCCTTGGCGACGCCCGCCGCCACCGCGCCGATGCCCGATTGCGCCACCAGCTTCACGCACACTTTCGCATCGGGATTGATCTGCTTCAGATCGTAGATCAGCTGCGCCAAATCCTCGATCGAATAGATGTCGTGATGCGGCGGCGGCGAGATCAGCATCACGCCCGGCGTCGCATGGCGCAGCTTCGCGATCAGCTCGGTCACTTTGAAGCCGGGCAATTGCCCGCCCTCGCCGGGCTTGGCGCCCTGCGCAACTTTGATCTCGATTTCGCGGCACTTGTTCAGATATTCCGCCGTCACGCCGAAGCGGCCGGACGCGATCTGCTTCACCGCGGAATTCATGTTGTCGCCGTTGGGCAGCGGCGTGTAGCGCGCCGGGTCTTCCCCGCCCTCACCCGACACGCTGCGCGCGCCGATGCGGTTCATCGCGACATTGAGCGCGCCATGCGCTTCCGGCGACAGCGCGCCGAGCGACATGCCGGGCGTGACGAAGCGCTTGCGGATTTCGTTGACGCTTTCAACCTCATGCAGCGGCGCGGCCTCGCGGCCCTCGATGCGAATCTCCAGCAGATCGCGCAGCTGGATCGGTTCGCCCAGCCGCCGCGCGCGCACCGATTCCGAGTACGCTTTGTAAGCTGTGTAATCGTCGCGATCGCACGCGCTCTGCAATTGATGGATTTGCTGCGCTTCGAGCGCGTGGCGTTCGCCCTTGGCGCGCGCGCGGTAGAGCCCGCCGATCGGCAGCGCGCGCGTGGCGCCATCCCACGCCTCTTCGTTGAGCGAGGCCGCCTCATAGGCCAGCCCCGCCAGACCGATGCCGGAAATCCGGCTCGTCAGCCCCGGAAAGAACTCGTCCACCAGCGCGCGCGACAGCCCGATCGCTTCGAAATTGAGCCCGCCGCGATAAGACGAGATCACCGCGATGCCCATTTTTGAAATGATCTTGAGCAGGCCCGCTTCGATCGCCTTCTTGTAGTTCGCGCACGCCTCTTCGCGGCTCAAGCCGCCCGTCAGCCCGCGCGCGGCGCGGTCGGCGATCGTATCGAGCGCTAGATAGGGGTTCACCGTCGTCGCGCCGCAGCCGATCAGCACCGCGAACGCGTGCGCGTCGAGGCATTCCGCCGCGCGCACGCTGATCGAACAGAACGAGCGCAGCCCCTTGGCGACCAGATGCGCATGCACGCCGCCCGTCGCCAAAATCATCGGCGCGCCCACGCGCCCCGGCCCCTGCGCTTCATCCGTCAGCACGATATGGCTACGCCCGGACAGCACCGCCTCCTCCGCCTCCGCGCGGATACGATCCATCGCCGCGCGCAATGCTCCCCCGTTCACGGGGGAGCTGTCATGCGCAGCATGACTGAGGGGGGAAGCGGCGGCTCCCCCCTCCGTCGCCTGCGGCGACACTTCCCCCGTGAACGGGGGAGGATTTTCGAACGTGCAATCGATCACCGCCACCGCATCGCCCAGCACATCCATCATGCGCTGCGACATGCCATTGGTGAGCACCGGGCTTTGCAGCACGAACACGTCGGTCTGCGTTTCGTCTTGCGCCAGGATGTTGCCCAAATTCTTGAACCGCGTGGCGAGGCTCATCACCCGGTCTTCGCGCAACGGATCGATCGGCGGATTGGTCACCTGCGAAAAGTTCTGCCGGAAATAATGCGCGAGCGGCCGGCGCTGTTCGGACAGCACGGCGAGCGGCGCATCATCGCCCATCGAGCCGATCGCCTCCTTCGCCTCCTCGATCATCGGCGGCAGGATGAGTTCGAAATCTTCGAGCGTGAATCCCGCTGCAAACTGGCGCCGCATCAGCTCGATGCGCGTCTCGTAGAGCCGCGGCTCCGCGCCCGAGAGCCGCGCATCGAGATCGATGACGTTTTCCAGCCATTGCTCATAGGGATGCTGCGCCGCCAGCGCATCAACGATCTCGTCATGCTGGTAGAGCTTTCCTTCCAGCGTATCGACGGCGATCATCTTGCCGCCGCCGATGCGGCCGCGTTCGATCACGCGCGCATCGTCGAGCGGGACAACGCCCGATTCCGAGCCCGCCACCAAGAGCCCATCGGTCGTCAGCGCGTAGCGTTGCGGCCGCAATCCATTGCGGTCGAGCGCCGACACCGCCCATCGCCCGTCGAACATGGCCAGCGCCGCCGGCCCGTCCCATGGCTCCATCACCGCGTTGCAATAATGATAGAGCGCCTTGTGCGCGGTCTTCATCGTGCGCGATTTGGCCCATGCTTCGGGAATGAGCAGGCTCTTCGCCATCGGCGCTGCCCGCCCCGCGCGCACCAGAACCTCGAACACGTTGTCGAGCTTCGACGTATCGCTCGGTGGCGGCTGGATGATCGGCTTCACATCCTCCTGCGCCGCGCCGAACGCTTCAGAGGCCATGCGGATTTCATGGCTCTTCATCCAATTGATATTGCCCTTCAGCGTGTTGATCTCGCCATTATGCGCCAGCATGCGGAAGGGCTGCGCCAGGCGCCATTCCGGAAACGTGTTGGTCGAATAGCGCTGGTGATAGATCGCGACCGCCGAGACGAAACGCTCATCCTTCAGGTCCGGATAGAATTCGTCGATCTGTTCGGCCAGGAACATGCCTTTGTAGACGAGCGTCTGCGCCGAGAGCGAACAGATATAGAGATCGATATTGCCGCCCAGCGCGCGCTTCTCGATGCGGCGGCGGCACAGGAAGAGATCGCGGTCCACCGCGTCCGCGCCGCGCGCCTGCGGATCGTAGAACAGCACTTGTTCGATTTCCGGCCGCGTCGCATTCGCCTTCTCGCCGATGGCGGCGATGTTCACCGGAACCTGGCGCCAGCCATAGAGCGCGAAACCGGCCTTGAGGATTTCGCTTTCGACGATGGTGCGCGCGCGCTCCTGCCCGCCCAGATCGGCGCGCGGCAGGAACACTTGGCCGACGAAGATTGGCCCCTCTTTCGGCGTGTGGCCCGTGCGCGTGACGATGTCGCGGAAGAAATCTTGCGGCGCCGCCACCAGAATGCCCGCGCCGTCGCCGGTCTTGCCGTCCGCATCGACCGCGCCGCGATGCCAGAGCGATTTGAGCGCCGTGATGGCGAGCGTCACCACATCGCGCCGCGGCGCGCCGTCGATGGCCACGATAAGGCCCACGCCGCACGCATCGCGCTCATCCGCCGCGCGATAAACGCCCGCCGCCTCAAGCCGCGCGCGCTCGCGCCGATAGCGTTCGATCTCTTCGGTCATGGCTTTATCAACCGGCTGGGCCAGCCGACGCGGACGAGCGTTTCATCCGGATCGGACAGCGAGAATTCGTACATGCCCCACGGCTTGTGCTCGGGGCCGTTGTTTTCGAGCGTTTCGCCCGCAAAGCCCGCGGCGAGCGCATCGACATCGTCGGCGTAGAGATAAAGCCCGAACGGATTGCGCCCAGGGATCAGCCAGCCTTCCATCGCATCGGTGAGATGGAGGAAGCCGCCGCGCCCGTTCGCCAGCATGCGATAG
>JBGAGO010000005.1:0-208048 GCA_044226655.1 Caulobacterales bacterium
TCTCAGTTCGGATTGTCCTCTGCAACTCGAGGGCATGAAGTTGGAATCGCTAGTAATCGCGGATCAGCATGCCGCGGTGAATACGTTCCCGGGCCTTGTACACACCGCCCGTCACACCATGGGAGTTGGTTCTACCCGAAGGCGCTGCGCTAACCGCAAGGAGGCAGGCGACCACGGTAGGGTCAGCGACTGGGGTGAAGTCGTAACAAGGTAGCCGTAGGGGAACCTGCGGCTGGATCACCTCCTTTCTAAGGATTGATTTCGAGTGAGCCCGCGCTGCTTCGGCATGCGCGCCTGCTCTTCGCGATCATCTTAGATATTGCTTGGATGAGCTTCGGCTCCTCACAAGCGCAAAATACGGGACGACGCCGTCTCCGTTTCTCTTCTCCTGATCTCTGACCCGGCCGCATGCGGCTGTGGTTGGGGGCGAGCCCTGTCGGGGCGCGGCGTTTTGGCGGCCGCGTTGCGGGCAATAGGCCCGTAGCTCAGTTGGTTAGAGCACACGCTTGATAAGCGTGGGGTCGACAGTTCAAGTCTGTCCGGGCCTACCAGCTCGACCAAGCGACAGGATAGGATCGGGGCCATAGCTCAGTTGGGAGAGCGCGTGCTTTGCAAGCATGAGGTCGTCGGTTCGATCCCGTCTGGCTCCACCAGGTTTCGCGCTTGAGCCGTCGGCTCGCGCGGGATGTCGCCCCAGGATCATCAGGAGAAACCAAGGTTCATCGCCGCATCGCTTCGCGGGCGGCGCTGATTTCTATGACATCGTGAAAGAGGGTTCAGCCGTGCGCGTATGCGCCGTCGATCGAGACGCAGGTTGGATCTGAACTGACATTATCGTCTAGCAGACGATCATGGCGGTTGAAGACGAGACGCGGGCGCCTTCGGGCGTGCGCGGCGCAGTCCTCACCGTGCATGGACGTTGCGAGAATTAATCAAGCGAATTGGAAGAGCATTCGGGGAATGCCTTGGCGCTTAGAGGCGATGAAGGACGTGGCACGCTGCGATAAGCTGCGGTGAGGTGCGAGCAACCTTAGACCCGCAGATTTCCGAATGGGGCAACCCACCTTCGAACTTGGATATCGAAGCGCAAGCTTCGGGATTTGCCGCGCGCAAGCTTCGGCTTGCGCTTTGGTTTCCAAGTTCAGATGAAGGTATTAGGTCCTGAATTCATAGGGATCTAAAGCAAACCCGGGGAAGTGAAACATCTCAGTACCCGGAGGAAAGGACATCAACCGAGACTCCCGTAGTAGTGGCGAGCGAACCGGGACCAGGCCAGCGCCTTGTCGACGTCAACGCGAATTGGTTGGAAAGCCAAGCCTTAGCAGGTGATAGCCCTGTAGCGGTAAAACTAGACAAGGACTCGAGTAGGGCGGGACACGTGCAATCCTGTCTGAACATGGGGGGACCACCCTCCAAGCCTAAGTACTCCTAAGCGACCGATAGCGAACAAGTACCGTGAGGGAAAGGTGAAAAGCACCCCAACGAGGGGAGTGAAAAAGACCCTGAAACCGAATGCTTACAAGCAGTGGGAGCGCGCAAGCGTGACCGCGTACCTTTTGTATAATGGGTCAGCGACTTAATGTGGCGAGCAAGCTTAAGCCGATAGGCGTAGGCGCAGCGAAAGCGAGTCTGAACAGGGCGCTTGAGTTCGTCGTATTAGACCCGAAACGCGTTGATCTACCTATGAGCAGAGTGAAGGTGCGGTAACACGCACTGGAGGCTCGAACCCGTATCTGTTGCAATAGATTGGGATGACTTGTGGGTAGGGGTGAAAGGCCAATCAAAACGCGTGATAGCTGGTTCTCCGCGAAAACTATTTAGGTAGTGCGTCAGATCATTACTCCAGGGGGTAGAGCACTGGATGGGCTAGGGGTCCTCACCGGATTACCAAACCCAACCAAACTCCGAATACCTGGAAGTTCAGTCTGGCAGACAGACGGCGGGTGCTAACGTCCGTCGTCAAGAGGGAAACAACCCTGACCGTCAGTTAAGGCCCCCAAGTAATGGCTAAGTTGTAAAGGATGTGGGCGTGCATAGACAACCAGGATGTTGGCTTAGAAGCAGCCATCATTTAAAGAAAGCGTAACAGCTCACTGGTCAAGCGCGCCTGCGCCGAAAATGTAGCGGGGATTAAGCCATTCGCCGAAACTACGGATTTCTTCGGAAGTGGTAGCGGAGCGTTCCGTAAGCCTGTGAAGGTGAACCGTGAGGTTTGCTGGAGGTATCGGAAGCGAGAATGCTGACATGAGTAGCGATAAAGAGTGTGAGAGACACTCTCGCCGAAAGACCAAGGGTTCCTGTCCAATGTTAATCAGGGCAGGGTTAGCCGGCCCCTAAGGCGAGGCCGAAAGGCGTAGTCGATGGAAACCAGGTGAATATTCCTGGGCCAGCTGGGATGTGACGAATGCGGAAAGTGGTCGGAGGTTATCGGATTCCGAAGGCCGCCCAAGCGTTCCAGGAAATAGCCCCAGCAGAGACCGTACCCGAAACCGACACTGGTGGTCTGGTAGAGTATACCAAGGCGCTTGAGAGAACTGCTGTTAAGGAACTCGGCAAATTACCCTCGTAACTTCGGGAGAAGAGGGCCTGGTCTCACGCAAGTGGGCGCCAGGGGCACAGACCAGAGGGTGGCGACTGTTTATCAAAAACACAGGGCTCTGCGAAGCCGCAAGGCGACGTATAGGGTCTGACTCCTGCCCAGTGCCGGAAGGTTAAGAGGAGAAGTGCAAGCTTTGAATCGAAGCCCCGGTGAACGGCGGCCGTAACTATAACGGTCCTAAGGTAGCGAAATTCCTTGTCGGGTAAGTTCCGACCTGCACGAATGGAGTAACGACTTCCCTACTGTCTCGACAGCAGACTCAGCGAAATTGAATTCCCCGTGAAGATGCGGGGTTCCCGCGGCTAGACGGAAAGACCCTGTGAACCTTTACTGCAGCTTCGCAGTGGCGTTATCGACGATTTGTGTAGAATAGGTGGGAGGCTTTGAACCTTGGGCGCCAGCTCGAGGGGAGCCGACGTTGAAATACCACCCTGATTTTCGGTGACGTCTAACCGCGGCCCATGAAACTGGGCCCGGGACCCTGCGTGGCGGGCAGTTTGACTGGGGCGGTCGCCTCCCAAAGAGTAACGGAGGCGCGCGATGGTAGGCTCAAGCCGGTCGGACATCGGCTGTTGAGTGCAATGGCATAAGCCTGCCTGACTGCGAGACTGACAAGTCGAGCAGAGACGAAAGTCGGTCATAGTGATCTGCCGGTCCCGCGTGTGGAGGGCCGGCACTCAACGGATAAAAGGTACTCCGGGGATAACAGGCTGATGACCCCCAAGCGTCCATAGCGACGGGGTCGTTTGGCACCTCGATGTCGGCTCATCACATCCTGGGGCTGGAGCAGGTCCCAAGGGTATGGCTGTTCGCCATTTAAAGTGGTACGTGAGCTGGGTTCAGAACGTCGTGAGACAGTTTGGTCCCTATCTACCGTGGGTGTTGGAAACTTGAGAGGATCTGTCCTTAGTACGAGAGGACCGGGATGGACGCACCTCTGGTGCACCTGTCGTGGCGCCAGCCGCGTAGCAGGGTAGCTATGTGCGGACGGGATAAACGCTGAAAGCATCTAAGCGTGAAACCCTCCTCAAAACTAGGTTTCCCATGAGAGCCGTCCAAGACTAGGACGTTGATAGGCCAGGTGTGGAAGCGCTGCGAGGCGCGAAGCTGACTGGTACTAATCGCTCGATAGGCTTGATTACTTTGAAAAGTGGCGTTCATGCATGGCGAAGACTGCGCCGTGTGATCGAAGCTCGCGATGATGTCAGTTCGTTGTTGTGTGCGCGCCTGGTCGACTCGGTGGCCATTCCGGGGGTTTCCCACCCGATCCCATCCCGAACTCGGTCGTTAAGTCCCCCAGGGCCGATGGTACTACGTCTTAAGGCGTGGGAGAGTAGGTCGCTGCCGGGTCTGCCCGGCGCGCGCAGAACGAAGATCCGCGAACCCTCTTTTGCAATGGCGGCCCTCGGGCCGCGTACCTATTTGGCCGCGCGAAACGGCCATCGGTGTCTGACGCGGGATGGAGCAGCCCGGTAGCTCGTCAGGCTCATAACCTGAAGGTCATAGGTTCAAATCCTATTCCCGCACCCATCACATCGAAAAGCCCGGCGGCGACGCCGGGCTTTCGCATTTTTCAACTATGTTGTGCGAACGATCCCGAACTGCGGAGCCAAATGCCCCGCAACGGACGATGCCCGCCGGGCCGAACACGGTTGAGGCACTCTCGCGCGCGAGTTCTCGCGCGACTTCTCGTTTGACTACTAGAAAGCGCACCATGACCATGGTCTTGGCGCTAAGGATCGATCAACGCATCCTCATCGCGTTGATCACTCTATTCCTGCTGCACTAGCGGTAGGGGGAACTGGCGGCGGACATCAACGTGTGCGCCGCCAGTACCTACCGACCGCATACAAAGGCCCAGCGGCTCAGGCGGGCCTTTGTAGGTCTCGGAAGATCACGTCGCCTCCGCCTGATCGAACGCGATGCGCGAAGCCAGGATGGTCTCCTGGGTTTCGTCGGCCCAGGCGATCAGCGCGGCGAGCGGATCGAGCAGGGAGCGGCCGAGATCGGTGAGGCGATAGTCCACCGTCGGCGGCTTGGTCGGATACACCGTGCGCGCCACCAGCCCGTCGCGCTCCAGATCGCGCAGGGTCTGCGTCAGCATCCGCTTGGAAATGTCCGGGATCGCGCGCAGCGCCTCGTTGAAGCGATGCGGCCGGCGCGACAGCGCGATCACCACCAGCGTCGTCCAGCGATTGCCGAGCTGGCTCAGCAGGGTGCGGACCGGGCAATAGGCCAGATCGAACTGATTGCTGCTCCAATATTCGAACAGCCGATCCAGGTTCTCCTGAGGTGACCTTGGCACGAAATTCTGCCTCCTTACGCGCCGCTGTGCGGTCTCATATCTAGACCTGGCTATCAGGCGAGACCAGCCAGGAGGCCGACATGACCACGAACGACAAAATCCTTGTAACAGGAGCCTCCGGCCAGCTCGGCCGGTTCGTGGTCGAGGCGCTGCTGCGCACGGTTCCGGCACAGCGCATCGCCGTTCTCGCGCGCAACCCGGCCGTCGTGCAGGACCTGGCCGCGCGCGGCGTCGATGTGCGCCAGGGAGCCTATGGCGATCCGGCCGCGCTCGATCGGGCCTTCGCCGGCGTCGGCAAGGCGTTGCTGATTTCGAGCAGCGAGGTCGGCCAACGGATCCCGCAGCACCGCAATGTCATTGAAGCCGCTGCGCGCGCGGGCGTCGGTCTGCTCGCCTATACGAGCATTCTCCACGCCGACGCCAACCAGATGGCGCTGGCGCCCGAGCACCGTGAAACCGAGGCGCTGATCCGCGCCTCCGGCCTGCCCTACGTCTTCCTGCGCAATGGCTGGTACAGCGAGAACTACACCGGCGCGATCGGCGCGGTGCTCGCCCATGGCGCGCTGCCGGGCGCGGCGGGCCAGGGCCGCATCAGCGCCGCCGCCCGCCGTGATTACGGCGAAGCCGCGGCGGCCGTCCTCGCCGCCGCCGAGGGCCATGCCGGCAAGGTCTATGAGCTGGCCGGCGACGAGGCGTTCACCCTGGCCGACTACGCGGCAGAGATATCCCGCCAATCGGGCCGCGAGATCGCCTATCAGGACCTGACGGAGGCGGATTATCGTGGCGTTCTGGTCGCCGCGGGGCTGCCCGATGCGCTGGCCGCTAGCCTGGCCGACGCGGACGCCTGGGCGGCCAAGGGCGCGCTCTACGAGCCCGGCCGCCAGCTGAGTGGCCTGATTGGGCGGCCGACGACGCCGATCGCGGACTCGATCCGCGCCGCCCTGGGCTAGGGCGCTCAGCCTCACAATCGACGGGGCGAGGCGAGAATGCGATGAGCAAGCACAGCCGCGCGACGAACGGCGTAGTGCGCGGCCGGCTTTCCGCTAGCATCCACGCCAATGCTGGAAACAGCGCCCTTGTTTTCACGTCGCCGCGCCCAGACGGCCGCCGCGCCAAGAGAAGCAGAACCCCAGATCCGGCGCCCGGCGCTGGTTCGCTGGGGCGCGCACGCCGGGTTCTGGGGTGTGTATCTCTTTGCGCGCACGGCCGCGGCTGAAGCGAACGATATGATGCCCACCTCTCCGGAGTGGGCGCACTTCCCGTTCTTCTTGAACAGGACGCTCGTCGTCGTCTCTTACGCGCTGCTGACGGCCGCGTTGCTCGGCGCCGTCGGCTTGGCGCGCAGGCCCGAGCACAGGCGCTACGCCAATATCGCGATCCTGCTTGGCGCCTTTATCGTGATGCCGGTCGGCCAATTCCTCGAAGAATTCTGGCCGTCGATCCTCGCGGGCGAAGAGCGCAACGTCTATCCGCTCATCTCCTACATGTTCCAGATGGGCTGGGTGCTGCCGCTCTGGGGCGCCTCGCAGGCGCTGATCGGCTATCACCTGCAGGTGGTTGAGCAAGCAAACGCCGTCGCCCGCGCGCGCTCGCTGGCCTATGACGCGCAGCTCAAGGCGCTGCACTATCAGATCAATCCGCATTTCCTGTTCAACACGCTGAACGCAATTTCGACGCTGGTGCTCGAAAGCCGCGGGCCGGCGGCCGAACGCATGCTGATGCGGCTCTCGGCCTTCCTGCGCTATTCGCTCGATCGCAATCCGAACGATCTGTCGCCATTCGCGGAAGAGCTCGACGCGCAGCGCCAATATCTCGGCATCGAGCAGATGCGCTTCGGCGACAAGCTGGTGGTGGATTTCGATGTCGAGCCGAGCGTGCTGAAGGCCCGCGTGCCAAGCCTCATCCTGCAGCCGATCCTCGAAAACGCGATCAAATACGCCATCACGCCGCGCGCCACGGGCGGACGCATCGTGGTGCAGGCGCGGCGCGAGAACGATCTGCTGCGCATCCGCGTTGAGGATGATGGGCCAGGCCTAGACGCCTGCGCGCGCAGCGACCGCCGGGGTCTCGGCCTCGCCAATGCCCGCGAGCGGCTGGCGCTGCTCTATGGCGAGCGCGGCGGGCTCACCGTCTCCAGCAAAACGGCGGAGGCGGGCGGGCCCGGCTGCGTCGTCGAACTCCATCTGCCGTACGAGGAATGAAGGTCATGACCGTCGCCGCGCCCACGCAGAGCCACAACAGGGTCCACGTCGCACCGCCCTTGCGCATCCTGATCGCGGACGATGAACCGCTGGCGCTGCGCCGCCTGCGCCTCGGCCTTGCGGCGATGCCCAATGTGCAGGTCGTCGGCGAGGCGGGCGACGGCGCCAAGGCCATCGCGCTGACGCGCTCGCTGGCGCCGGACGTGATCCTGCTCGACGTGAAGATGCCGCTGGCGGATGGCTTCGAGGTGGTCGAGGCGATGCAGGACATGGCCGCGCCGGCGATCATCTTCGTCACCGCGTTTGATTCCTTCGCGCTGCGCGCGTTCGAAACCTCCGCGGTCGATTATCTCCTGAAGCCGGTCGAATTCGATCGCCTGGCCGCTGCGCTGGAACGCGCCCGCGCGCGCCGCGAAGCGCAGGACGCCGGGCGCCGCGCGGAAGAATTGCAGGGCGTGCTCGAAGCCTTGCGTAAGGAAGCGCGCGGCCGTGACGGCCCGCGCTACGATCGCGAGCTCTGGGTGCGCGACCGTGGCCGCTTCCTGCGCGTGCCGGTCGCCGACGTCGATCGCATCGAGGCGGAGCGCGATTATGTGCGGCTGCATTGGGAAGGGCGTACGCTGCTCTACCGCGAGACCATGTCGAACCTCGAAGGCCGGCTGGATCCGGATGTGATGTTGCGCGTGCACCGCTCGACCTTCGTCAGCTGGGCGCGGCTCAAGGCCGTGCGGCGGGACCGCAGCGGGCGCCTCTTCGCGGTGCTCGATAATGGCGCGGAGACCGCCGTCAGCCGCGCCTACGCGCCGCGCGTTCTGGCTGAACTCAAGGCCCGGGGCGAGTAGCCCTCCCGAGCAGGCTTCACTGACAAAAATTGCGCGGCGACGTGAGGGCGTCGCCGCGCAGGTCTTGGATATGAAGGTTCGACGTGGGTGAACACGTCGATCTCAAGATGCACCGCGCCGGGCCCGCGGATGCAGCGCTAAACGATCAGGCGCGGCGGACGCGCGATTGGCGGAGAGGTCTGCGACGAACGGCGCCGCGCGTCAGACGAAAGGCGTCCTCCCTCCCCAATAAGGAGAGGAAGGGCGCTACTCAACGCTTGAGGCGGCCGAACCTGTGGCCGACGGTGATCACGTACCCGTCTTCAAACACGACATAGGCGCCCAGCTGATGTTCGAGGCGCAGATAGCGCAGGGCGCCCAGCTTTCTACGCACGGCGTCGCGGCCGCGCTGGTCCAGGGCGTAGACGTCGGCCCCCTTATGCCGAATGGCTCTGCCGAACTCCGTAATGAGGTCAACGGCTTGCTCTGAAATCGACCGCTGCTGCATGCGTTCGACGGCGTGCAGCGTGTAGCCTTCCTCCATGCTCCATCCTCCGCCTTAATATGAAGGATGCAGTCATCATCGGGGCGCAAAGGCGGCGGCGCGAACGGTATCGCGGCTTCGTGATCAGCGCGCGGTAAGCCCATGCTGCTGCATGCGCCAGATCAGATGATCGAGCCGGTCCTGGCCGAAAAAGCATTCGCCGTTGAACACGAATAGCGGCACGCCCCAATGGCCGGCTGCCTTTTGCGCGGCTTCGTTCTCGGTGATCAGCGGATCGAGCGCGGCGGCGTCCTCATCCGCTTCGCGCGACAGCGCCGCGCCATCGAGGCCGGCTTCGCGCGCGGCGTCTTCGAGATGCGAACCGAGATGCCAATCATCAATCTCGCCTGACCAGATCTTGCGCGCGGCCGCGTAGGCGAAGGCGAAGCCCTTGCCGGCGCGCGCGGCGGCCGCGCCCATGCGGCTCACGCGATAGATGTAGGGCTGATCGGCGGCGACCTCGCCCGGCGCGGTCTGCACGATCGGATCGGGCCGCGGCCAGCGATAGGGAATGCCGGTCATCTGAGAAATGCGAAGCGTGTCGCGCATCAGATAGGGCGGCCAGAGCGGGTTCACCTGCTTGAAGAAGCCGGGAATGCGCACAGCGATCGGCATCACCACGCGCAGATTGGGCGCGATGTCGTAGCGCTCCATCAGCGCGGCCACCTGCGGCGCCGCCAGATAGGAATAGGGGCTGCGGAACGAGAAGAAATAATCGAAGGCGAGCGTCATGGGTCGCGGATAAACAATTGGCTCTCCGAGTGCAAATTGTTCGCGCGCCCTCTCCCCCGAGAGGGGGAGAGGGATGGGGTGAGGGGGCGGCGCGACCTCGAAAGGGCGTGCGCCGGCCCTCACCCGTCTCGCTGCGCTCGACTGCCCTCTCCCCCTCTCGGGGGAGAGGGCGCTTCCGCTTTGCGTTCCGGGGCGGCGCTCGCTAGTCAGGGCGCCCGATGCCCGAACTGCTGATCGAGTTCTTTTCCGAGGAGATCCCCGCGCGGATGCAAAAGCGCGCGGAAGAGGATTTGGCGCGGCTGCTGGGCGAGAAGCTGGGCGCTGCGGGGCTGAAGCCGGCCAAGGTCGAGACCTATTCCGGTCCGCGCCGCTTCGCCGCCGTGATCGCCGATCTGCCGGCAGCGACGCCGGACGTCTCCGAGGAGCGCAAAGGCCCCCGCGTGGGCGCGCCGGAGAAGGCGGTCGAGGGCTTTCTGAAGAGCGCGGGCCTCGCCTCGCTGGCCGAGGCCCAAATCCAGCAGGACCCGAAGGGCGATTTCTACATCGCGCGCATCGCAAGGAAGGGGCAGGCGACGGCGGCGGTGCTCGCGGCCATCGTCCCCGAGATCGTGCGCGCGTTTCCGTGGCCCAAGAGCATGCGCTCGCGCGATGCGGATTTGACCTGGGTGCGGCCGCTGCAAAACGTGCTGGTTATGTTTGGCGGCAAGCATGTGCCGGTCACGCTGCCGGGCGTGAAGAGCGAGCCGATCACCTGGGGCCATCGCTTCCATTCCAAAGGCGCGATCGAGGTGTCGTCGTTTGCGCACTACGAAGGCGCGCTGCGCGGCGCGCATGTGCTGATCGACCGCGAGGCGCGCAAGGCGCTGATCCTCGAACGGGCGCGCGAGATTTGCGCGCAGCGCAAGCTGGAGCTGGTGGAAGACCCGGGCCTGCTTGACGAGGTGTGCGGCCTGGCGGAATGGCCGGTTGTGCTGCTCGGCGATATGGACAAGCGCTTTCTGGATTTGCCCGGCGAGGTGATCCGGCTCTCGATGCGTACGCACCAGAAATATTTCGCGGTGCGCGATCCGAAGACGGGCGCGCTGGCGCCGCATTTCATCGTGGTCGCCAACATCGCGGCGAAGGATGGCGGCGATGCGATCGCGGCGGGCAATGCGCGCGTGCTGTCGGCGCGGCTGAACGATGCGCGCTTCTTCTGGGATGCGGATCGTAAAACCTCGCTCTTCACCGAGGAGCGCAAAGCCAAGCTCGAAAAGATCGTGTTCCACCGGAAGCTGGGCAGCGTGTGGGACAAGGTCGAGCGCGTGCGCGCGCTGGCGAAGGAGCTGTGTTCGGTCACAGGCGCGGATGAAGTGCTGGTCGATCGCGCCGCGACGCTGATGAAATGCGATCTGGTGACGGAGACCGTCGGCGAGTTTCCGGAGCTGCAAGGCCAGATCGGGCGGGAGCTGGCGGCGAAGGAGCATCCCAGCGTCGCGCAGGCCATCGAAGATCACTACCGCCCCCTCGGCCCCAATGACCGCACGCCCGCCGATCCCGTCGCCGTCACCCTCGCGCTCGCGGACAAGCTCGATACGCTCGTCGGCTTCTGGGCGATCGATGAGAAGCCGACGGGATCGAGCGACGCGTACGGATTGCGGCGCGCAGCGCTCGGCTTCGTTCGCATCGTGTTGACAAACGCCATTCACTTTCGCGCCCCCTCCCCCCTGGGGGGGAGGGTAGGGAGGGGGCGTTCAAGATGAAGCGCCAACGGCGCCGTCGCGCTCTATCCGGAACGCCCCCCACCCCCAACCCCTCCCCCCAGGGGGAGGGGAGTCGCTTTATGGCTACCTTCGGCGGGCTTGGGCGCCTTCGTTCAATGACAACCTGCGTTCTGTTCCAACGCGCGGGGTTGCGAGCGAAGACTTAGCTGCTGTCGAGGGGCTACGGCGCGATGTTCTCCGCGATCTCCTCGCCTTCCTCGCCGATCGCCTCAAGGTTCAGCTGCGCGACCAAGGCAAGCGGCATGATCTCGTCGATGCGGTGTTCGCGCCCAATCCAACGACGAAGGAAGTCGATGACGATCTCGTGCGCATCGTCGCGCGCGTCGAAGCGCTGGATCGGTTCTTGAAGACGGAAGACGGCGCGAATTTGCTCGCCGGCTATAAGCGCGCGGCGAATATTTTGCGGGCGGAAGAAAAGAAGAACGCGAACCTATCCACAGTACTCCAGGAAAGCGAAATCGACTCCGCTCAACTTAAAGAGGCTGAGGAGAAGTCGCTGGCCGATGCGGTCGCCAAGGCCCGCGGCGCCGCTGAAAAAGCCATGCAAAGCGAGGATTTCGACGCGGCGATGCGCGCCCTTGCCGCGCTCCGCGCGCCTGTGGACAAGTTCTTCGAGCGCGTGCTCGTGAACGCGCCGGAGGAGAAGCTGCGGCTCAATCGTTTGACGCTGCTCGCGCGCATGCGCGATGCGATGAACGCGGTCGCGGATTTCTCGAAGGTGGAAGGATGAGGGGGGCGCAACCACCTTGGATGCGGCGCACATCGTCCCTCTCCCCTTGTGGGAGAGGGCGTGCAATCCGCGACGATGTTCGCCGCGCACCTTGGGTGAGGGGTGACGGCGCGGCCGTTTGCAATGCTGCGCTCGCACCCCTCATCCGGCGCTTCGCGCCACCTTCTCCCACAAGGGGAGAAGGACGCAGCTGAAATGTGGAAGTCTGTCGATGAGTGATACGCGTTGGGTTTACGGCTTTGGCGGCGGCGACAGCGAGGGCGATGCGTCCATGCGCGTGCTGCTCGGCGGCAAGGGCGCCAATCTGGCGGAGATGGCCAAGCTCGGCCTGCCCGTGCCGCCCGGCTTCACCATCACCACGGAAGCCTGCAACGCCTATTACGCCGATGGCGCCAAATATCCCGCGGGCCTTGATGCGCAGGTGAAGGCCGCGCTCGCCGCGCTCGAAAAGAAGGTCGGCAAGGGCTTCGGCGATGCGCGCGATCCGCTGCTCGTCTCGGTGCGCTCGGGCGCGCGCGCGTCGATGCCGGGCATGATGGATACGGTGCTCAATCTTGGCCTCAACGATGCGACCGTCGAAGGGCTCGCGACCCTCTCCGGCGATCGCCGTTTCGCCTACGATTCCTATCGCCGCTTCATCCAGATGTATTGCGACGTGGTGCTCGGCCTCGATCATTCGGCGTTCGAGGACATTCTCGGCGCCCATAAGGACGCCGCCGGCTACGAATACGATACCGATATGACGGCCGCCGATTGGGAGAAGGTTGTCGCCGAATACAAGAAGGCCGTGCTGCGCGAATGGGGCAAGCCCTTTCCCGCCGATCCGATGGAGCAGCTCTGGGGCGCGATCGGTGCAGTGTTCGGCTCCTGGATGAGCGAGCGCGCCAAGGTCTATCGCCGGCTCAACGACATTCCCGAAAGCTGGGGCACGGCCGTCAACGTGCAGGCCATGGTGTTCGGCAATATGGGCGAGACGAGCGCCACCGGCGTCGCCTTCACGCGCGATCCGTCCACCGGCGCCAAGCGCTTCTACGGCGAATATCTCATCAACGCGCAGGGCGAAGATGTCGTCGCCGGCATCCGTACGCCCAAGCCGATCACCAAGCTGTCGCGCGAAGAAATGGGCGAGAAGGGCCTCTCGCTCGAAGAGGCGCTGCCGGAGGCGTATGCGCAATTGGTCGAGGTCTATCAGCGCCTCGAAGGCCATTACCGCGACATGCAGGACATCGAGTTCACGGTCGAACGCGGCACGCTCTGGATGCTGCAGACGCGCAATGGCAAGCGCACGGCGAAGGCCGCGCTCAAGATCGCCGTCGATATGGCGGCGGAAAACCTCATCACCGAAAACGAAGCCGTGCTGCGGATCGATGCGGCGGCGCTCGATCAATTGCTGCATCCGCGCATCGCCGATGGCTATGAAGGCGACGTGATCGTGAAGGGCCTGCCGGCTTCGCCCGGCGCGGCGGTCGGCAAGGTGGTGTTCGATCCGGCCGAGGCGGTGGAGCTCGCCGCGGCGGGCGAGGACGTCATCCTCGTGCGCGATGAGACGAGCCCGGAAGACATTCACGGCATGCACGCCGCGAAGGCCATCGTCACCGCACGCGGCGGCATGACGAGCCACGCGGCCGTCGTGGCGCGCGGCATGGGGCGGCCCTGCGTCTGCGGCGCGATGGATTTGCGCATCGATACGGGCGCCGACGTGTTCACCGCGCGCGGGCGCACGGTGAAGAAGGGCGATGTGATTACGGTCGATGGCGCCAAGGGCGAGGTGCTCGCGGGCGCGGCGGATATGGTGCAGCCGGAGCTTACCGGCGATTTCGCGACGCTAATGGCCTGGGCCGACAAAGCCCGCCGCCTCAAAGTGCGCGCCAACGCCGAAACGCCGGAAGATGCGGAAGCCGCTGTACGCTTCGGCGCGGAAGGCATCGGGCTCTGCCGCACCGAGCACATGTTCTTCGACGCCGAGCGCATTTCCGCCGTGCGCGAAATGATCCTCGCGGAGAAGCTCGAAGGCCGCATTGCGGCGCTGGCGAAAATCCTGCCGTTCCAGCGCGCGGATTTTCAGGACCTGTTCCGCATCATGGGCGCGCGGCCGGTCACGATCCGCTTCCTCGATCCGCCGTTGCATGAATTTCTGCCGCACACGGAGGAAGAATGCGTCGATGTCGCCAAGGCGACGGGGCTCGATCCGAAGGCGCTGTTGCAGCGCGCGCGCGATCTGCATGAGGTCAATCCCATGCTCGGCTTCCGCGGCTGCCGGCTCGCGATGGTCTATCCGGAAATCTACGAAATGCAGGCGCGCGCCGTGTTCGAGGCCGCCGCCGCACACGCCAAGCAGACGGGCGCCGCGCCCGTGCCGGAAATCATGATCCCGTTCGTCATCGCCAAGAAGGAGCTCGCCGATCTGCGCGCGCGCGTCGATGCCGTGGCCGCCGCGGTGATGAAGGAGACGGGCGCCAAGATCGATTATCTCGTCGGCACCATGATCGAATTGCCGCGCGCCGCGATCCGCGCCGGCGAGATCGCCGAGGCGGCAGATTTCTTCTCCTTCGGCACCAATGATCTCACGCAATCGACCCTCGGCCTGTCGCGTGACGACGCGGGAAAGTTTCTCGGAACCTATGTCGACAAGGGCGTATTCGAGAAGGACCCGTTCGTGTCGATCGATGTCGACGGCGTCGGCGAAATGGTGAAGCTGGCGAGTGAACGCGGTCGCGCGGCGCGCGGCGGCATCAAGCTGGGCATTTGCGGCGAGCACGGCGGCGATCCCGCTTCGGTCGCGTTCTGCGAAAGCGTCGGGCTCGACTATGTCTCCTGTTCGCCGTTCCGCGTGCCGATCGCGCGGCTCGCCGCGGCGCAAGCCGCACTCAACAAAGCCTGAGGTGTTCGATGGCGGATGTGTTTGTTTCCTACGCGCGCGAAGACAAGGCCTGGGCCGAGCAGATCGCGCGCGGCCTGGCCGATTCCGGGCTCGAAGTGTTCTGGGACAGCGAAATCCCGCCGGGCCAGACCTGGGCCGATTACATCGAAAGCAAGCTCTCGCAGAGCAAGGCGCTCGTCGTGTTGTGGTCGCGCGCGTCCACGCAATCGCAATGGGTGCGCGAAGAAGCGCGCATGGGGCGCGACAAGAACAAGCTCGTGCCGGTGATGCTGGACGATGCGGCCCCGCCCTTCGGCTTCGGCGAGGTGCAAACGGCCGATCTGTCGCGCTGGACCGGCAGCGGCGATGATCCGGCCTGGCAACGCTTCATCGGCGGCGTGCGCGCCAAGGTCGATCAGCAGGGCGGCCCGTCCGGCCGCGGCACGGCGCGCCCGCCCCAGTTTCAGCCCTTGCCGCCGCGCGCCGCCGCGCCGCCGCCGCAACCCGCTTACACAGCCCCGCCTTATGGCCAGCAGCACGCCTATGCGGCGCCCGGCGGCGCCGTGGCGCAGGGCGGCGAGAACCTGTCGCTGTGGGGCTATTTCATCAAATGCCTGCGGCTCTACGTGAACGGCCAGGGCCGCGCGCGCCGCAAGGAATATTGGAGCTTCTTCCTTTTCTACGTGATCGCGTGCTTCATCGCCGGCGTCATCGACGGCTTCGCCTACGCATCGACCGGCGGCTATGGAGAGCCAACCTACATCGTGACGAACCTGACAGTGCTGGCGCTGCTCGCGCCGCTGATCTGCGTCGGCATCCGGCGCGTGCACGACCTCGGCTGGTCGGGCTGGCTGTTCTTCATCAGTTTCTTTGCGGCGTTCATTCCGGGCCAGCCGCACGCCAATCAATTCGGGCCGGATCCCAAAGCGCCGTAGCGTCGATAAGCAGCGCGGCGCGAAGCAGAGCCTCGCGCCGCGCAACCACGCCAACTCACATCTTGGCCGTCTACTCGGGCGGTCGCTTCAACGCATCCAGCAAAGCATGGACGCGCGCCGCGCTCGCCAATGGGCGATCCGGGTGTTTATCCGCACGCTCTTTATCGATACGCGCGATCAGCGCCGGCAGGCTTATATTTTCCCGCTTGGCGCATTCATCCAGGACTTTCCAAAACTCCGGTTCCAAGGCCAAAGAGGTCCTATGCGCGGCGATGGTCATCGACCGCTTGATTAGAGTCATACTCGATCCCCCACCGCGCAAATTTGGCTTTGCGCGATCGCCGACCTCCGACGCACTTTCGTGCGGCAGAGATGCAACAGACGACATATAACTTGCGTCGGGGGTGGGCGCGCTAGCGTTTGTTGCGTCGCACCGACAAAGAACGCAGTTCCGCGGTAACCGCTCACTCGATTATGTCTACGAGTTCAAGAAAGTCTTTCACGCGCCGGTCGCCCAATACCTGACGCTTAACAATTGGGCGCCGGCTTATTCGCTCGGCTTGTCGCGCTTGTGCTGGTCGAGTCTTTGTTTCGCGAGAGCGTCCTCGCGCGCATCACGATCCTTCTGGGCGCGGGTGCGTCCGCTGCGCGCGCGGTTCTCGGCGGCTTCTGCTTCCGCCTCCGCGCGCTTGCGCGCTTTGCGGGCGAGCCGAAGGTTCACGATGTCCGTCATCCTGCACCTCTTTCGCCGCAGCGGGCGGCAAGCAGGCGGCGGCGATGCCTGCATAGGCGGACATAGGCCAGCGCCGCGTCCAAGGCCAATACATAACCAACGCGTTTCGCGAGGCTCGCTTATGCGCTCTGGCGGCCGTCTACGCCGTCACCCCGCCGCGCGGTGGAGTTCGTGCGTGATGTGCGGCGCGCTAGTGCGGGCGAACCCCTGATGGTCCCAGAACACCGGCGCATCGCGCCCGGCGTTGACGGTGATCCGCGACACGGACTGGAAGGCTTCCTGCACGATCGCCGCAACCAGGGCGGCGCCGGCGCCTTGACCTCGAAAGCGCGGCAGGACGTAGAGCCGCCGCGCACGCAGGACATCGCCCGCCGGGTCGCTCGGCTCGCGTGTCACGCCGCCGATCCCGGCGAGATCGCCATCGACATAGGCAGCGAACAACGCCTCGCCGGGCTTGTCGAACCGTTCCGCGCCGCTCTCCCAATCGCGCGCCAGCCGTTCCATGTGCGCGTAATTCTCCGCCTCCGCTGCGGCGCGGAGCTCTTGAAAGCCCTCCGGCAAATCCGCGCCGACGCGCACAATCTGGATCATCGCTTGTCTCGACGGCTGCGGCTTTGAGCTAAACCGGGGCGATGCCTTGCGGGTCGAGGCCGGCATTGTAGCGGCTCAGCTCGATGCCGCTGCCGATCGGCAGCAGCACGGTGTCAATGTGCGGCTTGGCCTTGATCGCATTGCGGTAGATCAGCCCATCGGCGCGCGCCTGTGGCGGCGTGATCATGTTGTCGGCGGCGATGTAAGCGCCCGGCGCCAATTTCGGATAGAACAGATCGAGGCATTCGACGTAGATATCCTTCCAGATATCCAGCAACACAAAATCGAATTGCTCCCGCGCCGCGCGCAGCGTCTCACGCGCGTCGCCCTCGCGAATCTCGATATAGGGCGTCAGCCCGGCCTTTTCCTGCATGGCGCGCGCATAGGCGATCTTGCCGGGATGCATTTCGGTGGTGATCACCTTGCCGCCCGTCGCGCGCGCGGCTTCGCCAAGATAGATGCTCGTGTAGCCATAGCTCATGCCCAGTTCGAGGATGACCTTCGCGCCCTGCGCCTTGATCAAATCGTTGAGGAACTGGCCGACCAGCGGACCGACAGGGATGAGAAGGTCGTCGATGTTGAGCGTACGGTCATGCGCGGGCGCCTGCATCTCGGCAAGCTCACGCTCATAGCGCGCCTGATAGTCGGCGAGGACGGTTGCGACCTGTGCGTCCATGGCGATCTCCTGCTCACCCCGGCGAAATCATCTTTTCTGGGCGCACCAGCGCATCGAACTCTTCGGCGGTGACGTAGCCGCCGCCGACGGCTTCTTCACGTAGCGTCGTGCCGTTCTTGTGCGCTGTCTTGGCGATCTTGGCGGCGTTGTCGTAGCCGATCTTGGGCGCGAGCGCGGTGACGAGCATCAGCGAGCGCTCCATCGCGGCCTTGATATTGTCTTCGCGCGGAAGGATGCCGACGACGCAATTGTCGGTGAAGCTCACGGCGGCGTCGGCCAGGAGCCGCGTCGATTGCCAGAAATTGTACGCCATCACCGGATTGTAGACGTTGAGCTCGAAATGGCCGCTGGCGCCGGCGAAGGTGAGCGCGGCGTGATTGCCGAACACTTGCACGCAGACCTGCGTGAGCGCTTCGCACTGCGTGGGGTTCACCTTGCCAGGCATGATCGAGGAGCCCGGTTCGTTTTCCGGCAGCAACAATTCGCCAAGGCCCGAGCGCGGGCCCGAGCCCAAAAAGCGGATGTCGTTGGCGATCTTGAAGAGCGAGGCCGCCGCCGTGTTGATGGCGCCGTGGCTCATCACCATTGCGTCATGCGCGGCGAGCGCTTCGAACTTGTTCGGCGCCGTGGTGAAGCCCAAGCCGGTGATGGCGGCGATGTTGGCGGCGACTTTCTCGGCAAAGCCGATGGGCGCGTTGAGGCCTGTGCCGACGGCGGTGCCGCCCTGAGCGAGTTGCATCAGCGCGGGCATCGTCTGCTCGAGTCGCGCAATGGCGTTCTCGACCTGCTGCGCATAGCCGGAGAATTCCTGGCCGAGCGTGAGCGGCGTCGCATCCTGCGTGTGCGTGCGGCCGATCTTGATGATGTGCGTCCAGGCCTTGGCCTTGTCGGCGAGCGCGCCGTGCAGCTTGCGCAAGGCCGGCAGCAGGCGGTGATGAATCTCTTCCGCCGAGGCGATGTGCATGGCTGTCGGGAACGTATCGTTTGACGATTGGCTCATGTTGACGTGATCGTTCGGGTGCACGGGCTTTTTCGAGCCCATCTCACCGCCGAGCATTTCGATGGCGCGGTTCGAGATCACCTCATTGGCGTTCATGTTCGATTGCGTGCCCGATCCGGTCTGCCAGACGCTGAGCGGGAAATGCGCGTCGAGCTTGCCGTCGATCACTTCCTGGGCTGCGGCGATGATGGCGGCGCCGAGCTTCGCATCAAGCCGGCCCAATTCCATGTTCGTCTCGGCCGCCGCGCGCTTGATGATCCCCAAAGCACGAATAATCGGCTTGGGCATCTTCTCTTCGCCGATCTTGAAATTGCCGAGCGAGCGCTGCGCCTGCGCGCCCCAATATTTGTCGCTCTCGACGGCGATGGGGCCGAATGTGTCGGTTTCTGTGCGCGTGGACATGGGGAGGTACGAAGCCTTGTGACTGCCGCCGCAGACCTAGCGCCGTGCGCCGCGCGCGCCAAGCGATCAAAAGCCGGAGAAGCCGAGGAAGCCTCTGTCCCAAAGCGTCGCAGCCATGGCCAGCACCAGCACGCAGCCGAGCCCCGCAAAACTCCAGCGATGCCAGGCCCAGGTCTTGGGCCGCAGCGGAAACGCGACCGCCAGCATCACAAGCGGCGTCGCGATCGCGGCGATCAGCAGGAGCCAGCAGCCGAGCGGAAAGAGCTTGCCCGGATAGCCGAGCAGCACCACGCCTTGATCTTCGCCCGCCCATGGCAGCAGCGCCGCGATCGTCACGCCCCCGGCGATGAGCCAGAGCAGCCCCAGCGCGCCAAAGGCGAGCGAGGCCGCATCCGCGCGCCGGCGCATCAGATGGAACGTCGCGCCGCGCACGAAGCCGAGCGCGGCCAGCGCGCCGAACACGACCGCGATCAGCAGCCAGTTCGAGCTTTCGAAATAGGTCACGCGCTCGGCGGGGCCGGCGCTGTAGGGATCGTAAAGCCGCATGCGGCCATCATCGGCTTGCGCGAAACGAATCTGCGCCGGGCCATCGACATATTCGAACACGCCATCGCCCACCGGCGCAAAGCGGCGCGAGAACGGCCCGGCCTGCGCGATCAGATCGCCATTGTCCGCGACCGTGTAGACGGATGGGATGAGCGAGAACACGGCGCGCTCGGTGCGGAAGAACGGCCGGCGCAGGCCGCGATATTCGCCGGCATACTTTGTCGATTCCGCGCGCGGATCGGCGACGCGCGTGATCGGCGGCCGCTCGATGCCGTAGAATTCCTTGAGAATGTCGTTGAGCAAAGTGGCGCGCAGCGGCGTGCCCGTCGGCGTGTTGACGGAGATGAAGACGCCGAGCCCCAGATCGGGGATCAGCGACATCAGTGAGTGCTGGTAGATGAGGTCGCCATCATGGCCGAAGCCCATCAGCGGACGCGCGGCCGTGGAATCCAGAAAGCCATGCCGGTTCGGCCCGAAATTGGGCAGGTTTGAGCGCAGCGGTTCGCGCATTTCGAGCGCGGTCGCGGCGCGCAGCACGCCGGCGCGCTCCAAAATGCGCGGATCGAGCAGCGCCTGCATGTAGAGCGCCATGTCGCGCGCATTGACCGAGAGCGAGCCCGCTGGCGCAATCTGGCCGGCATATTCCCACGGCATTTGCCGGAACGCGGCCTGCGACCACAGGAAACCGGAGCTGACCCGCGCGGCCAATTCCGGCGCCATCGGCGCGGCGAGATGATGCTGCTGCGCGATCGCGTCCGAATAGGGTTCGCGATAGGTCGCGGAGGTCATGCCGAGTGGGCGGAAAATGTGCTGCTCGGCATAATCCTGCCAGAGCTGGCCGCTCTCATGTTCGACGATGGCGCCCGCGAGCGCTGCGCCATAATTGGAATAGACCGAGAGCACGCCCGGCGCCCGCACGCGGTGCGGACGATAGCGGCGCAGATAATCGGTGAGCGAGGAAAGGCGCGACGCATCGCCCACGAACAAATGGCCGAGCGCGGAATCTTCGAAGCCGGCGGAATGGGTGAGCAAATGGCGCACCAGGATGGGCTGCGAGAATCCTTCGTCCGGAATGCGCAGGTCGGGCGGCAGATGATCGTTGATCGGATCGTCTAGCGTCAGCTTGCCCTGTTCGACCAATTGCATGATCGCGATCCAGGTCGGCGTCTTGGAGATGGAGGCGACGCGCACCAAGGTCGCATCGTCTTCGGCCTGGCCCGGCGCATAAAGGCCGTAGCCCCGCGTCAGCACCACGCCTTGCGCATCGACGATGGCGACGCTGACGCCCTGGATGTGCTGCGTGCGCATGGCCTGCGCCACCGCGCCATCGACGAAGGCGGCGACGCGCGCCCGATCGAGCGGCGGGCGGGCCTGCTGCGCCGCGCCGGGCGCAGCGCACAAGAAGATGGCGCTCATCAGCGCCAAGACCGCGCGAAGCAGATGCATTCTTCCCCCCGGGAGTCGTTCTTTGTCGCGAATGTACAGAAGCGCGGCGCGCGAAGAAACCGGGTTACGCCCCGCCCGTGCGCGTGAAGATCGCGGTCGGCAGGACCCGCGCGTCCGTCGCATGCGGCAGGCACATTTCGCCCGTCTCCCAGGTGCGGCCCGGCAGCGCATCCGCCGCCGCCTGCTGCAGCGCCAGCGCCGAGAGGCGCACGGCATAGACGGTCGCGATCAGGAAGCCCTCCGGGGCCAGGATAGCGCCGCACGCGCGCAACAGCTCTGAAAGCTGTTCTTCGAGCCGCCAGGTTTCGCCGTTCGGCCCGCGGCCATATTTCGGCGGATCGAGGAAGATGCCGTCATAGCGGCGCCCGCGCCGTCCCTCGCGCTTCACGAAGGTAAGCGCGTCATCGACGATCCAGCGGATCGGCGCCTGAGCGAGTCCGCTGGCGGCCTGGTTTTCACGCGCGTAACCGATGGCGCGCTTGGAAGCGTCGACATGCGTCACGCGCGCGCCGGCCTGCGCGGCCGCGAGCGAGGCGAGGCCGGTGTAGCCGAAGAGGTTCAGCACCTCGGCCTGCGGCGCATCCTTGGCGCGCGCGGCGAGCGCGGCCTGCGCATAGCGCCAATGCACGGCGTGTTCCGGAAAGAACGCCAGATGGCGGAACGGTGTGGGGCGCGACAGGAAGGTGAGGCCGTTCCAACTGAGCGGCCAAGTTTCCGGCAGCTGCGTGGTGAAGCGCCAGCGCCCCGCTTCATCATCTTCCGTGCCGCTGGGCGCGAAGATCGCATCGGCGTTCGCCCATTGATCGGGATGCGCCTTGCGCCAGAGCGCCTGCGGCTCGGGCCGGATGAAGCGATACGGTCCGACCTGTTCGAGCTTCTCGCCATCGCCGGAATCGATGAGCGCGTAATCGGTCCAATCGTCCGCGATGCGTACGCTGAGCTCAGGCGCCGTCATAGCCGCGCCTCCGCCACACATCGTAGAGCATCACCGCCGTCGCCGCCGCCAGGTTCAAGCTGTCGGCGCGCCCGCGCATCGGAATGCGCACCAGCGCGTCGCAGGCATGCTCTTGCTCCGGCGAGAGCCCGGATTGCTCATTGCCCATCATCACGATCACGGGCCTCTCCGCATCGAACGCATCATGCGGCAGCTTGCCTTTGAGCGAGGTTCCGATGAGCGCGAGGCCGCGCGCGGCTTTCCAGGCGAGAAGATCATCCCACGTCACGCGCGCGAACGGCATGGCGAAGATCGACCCCATGCTGGCGCGCACGGCCTCCACGGAAAACGGATCGCACGTTTGCCCGATCAGGATGACGCCGGCAGCGTCCACCGCATCCGCCGTGCGCAGAATGGTTCCGAGATTGCCTGGATCGCGCACGCCTTCGAGCGCGACGAAGAAATCGCCGCGCAGCGCCTCAAGCGGCGCCACGCGCTGGCGATAGGCGCCGATCACCGTCTGCGGATTGTCGCGCTTCGCGATCTGCGCGAGCAGATCCTGGTTCATTTCAACGCAGCGCACGCCGCGCGCTTCGGCCGCTTCAAGCAGGGCGCGAACTTGGCTGCGCTCCAATCCCTCCGCGGCGAAGGCCAGCACGTCCGGCCACACGCCGAGATCGGCCGCTTCGGAGGCCAGGCGCGCGCCTTCGCCCAGAAACAGCCCCGTCTCGGCGCGGCCCTTCTTGGCGTGGAGAGATTTCAGCATTTTCACGAGCGGGTTCTGCGCGCTCGTCACGAGATGCGGCATTGGGGGCGGGGCGGGTTGAGGGTTCGTCTCTATGGCTATTCCGGTTTTCGCTCCTCGCGATCAAGGCTAGAAGCGAAAAGGGCGCGCCGGAGATCGTGAAATCCCCATGATCGGCTTAATTTTTTCGGAATTGGTGCTGTTCGCAGCCGCGGGCCTTCTGGGCTTTGCGGCGGGCTGGCGCCTGCGCGCGCAAGCAGCTTCCGTACACGTGCGCGCCGCCCGCGCCGACATTGAAGACATGCGCGATGCGGTTAACGAGGCGCGCGTGCGCCGCGCCGCGCGCGGAGCCTGATCCGGCATGGAGCGCGAAGACGAAGCCCGTCCGTTGTTCTTCGGCGGATTGGCCGCGGCGCTGATCGCGGCCCTGTTCGGCCTCTTCGGTCCGCATGACGGCTCGGTGTGGCGCATGCCGCAAACCCTGCGCGCGCACGCCGAAGAGGCGCTGGTGGGCGCAGGCCTTCCGGCGCTCGACGTGCGCATGGATGGTCAACGCGCGATCGTGCAGGGCGTGGTCGCCAACCAGGGCGCGATCGATGCGGCGCGGCGCGCGGCGCTCACCTCATCCGGCGCCGGCGGCATCTGGAGCGGCGGCGTCACGACCGCGGATGTGAGCGATGTGCGCGTCGGCGAAACGGCGAGCCCGTTCACCTGGCGCGTCGTTAAGGACGATCGGCGCATCACCTTCTACGGCGCAGCGCCCAGCCCGGACGTGCGCGGCGCGCTGCTGTCGCGGGCGCGCGCGCTGCTGCCGAACGCGGAGGTCATCGATCAGATGGCCGTGTTCGGCGGCGCGCCCTCGTCGCATTGGCGCGATGTGGCGCTCGACGCGGTGGCGCAGGTGTCGACGCTGTCGCGCGGGGAGGCCCGGCTCAACGATGGCAATCTCGTCGTCATCGGCGAGGGCGAGCGCGCGGCCGTCGCCCGTCTGCGCGCGCATTACGATCAGCCCTTGGCCCGCCCCTTCCGCGCGCGCGCCGACGTCAACGTGCGCGGCGAGCCGCTGCCCATTCCCGAACTCGCCGATCTCGATCTCAGCAACGCGGCGGCGAATGTGTGCGAAACCGCGTTTCAGCGCCTGATGGCGCACAATGTGATCAATTTCGAAAGCGGATCGGCCGCGCTCGACCGCTCAAGCTTACCGCTGCTCGACAATCTCGCCTCGGTCGCGCTGCGCTGCGACCGCTTCGAGATCGAGGTTTCGGGCCACACCGACAATCAAGGCCCGCGCGATCTCAATCTGGATTTGTCGCGGCGGCGCGCCGAGGCCGTCGTCAGCTATCTTGAAACGCTCAATGTCGCGCCTGAGCGCCTGCACGCGATGGGCTATGGGCCGGACCAGCCGATCCAATCCAATGCCTCGCCGCAAGGCCAGGCCGCCAATCGGCGCATCGTGTTCACGGTGCGGGGCTAGCGAGGCGCGATGCTCTACCTGATTCATCAGCAGCTGTTCTGGCTTCTCATCACCGCCATCGCCGCGGGCGTGGCTGGCTGGGCCTGGCACAAATGGCGCGACGAGGAGAGCGACAGGCTGGACGCCGAGCGCGAGGGCTTGCTGAAGGATTTGGTGAGCCTGGTTGAAGGCGGCGTCGATTCAGGCGCGGCCGACGCCTCGCGCGATGCCGACGCGCAGCGCGCCCTGGTGATGATGCGCGACGGCCGGATCGCGGAGCTGCAGCGCCAGGTCGAGCAATTGCGCGCCTCGAACGGCGACGCGCAGGCGCGCATCGCGGAATTGTCGCGCGGCGGCGTGAGCAATGAGCACGCCGAGGAATTGGCGCGGCTGCGCGCCGAGGCGGAGGCGCATCAGCGCGAGCAACAGCGCGTCATCGACGTGATAGCCGAACCGCAAGACCCCGATCGCGCGCGCTGGCGCATCCGCTTCCTGGAATCGCGCGTCAAGCACCTCGAAGGCCAAGCTGCGGCGAGCCCGCTGGCGGCCGATCTCTCCGCCGCGCAGACGCGCATCGCGGAATTGGAAAGCGCGCTGGAAGCGGCCCCGCACGGCGCGAGCGCCGACGATCTCAACCGCTATCGCTGGCAGACCCGCTATCTGGATGCGCGCGTGCGCTATCTTGAAGGCCCCGACGCCGGCGCGCCGGTGCGCGCGCCGCTCGACGCCAATGAAGAGGAAGAGGCCAAGAGGCGGCGCTGGCGCACGCGCTATCTGGAAACCCGCCTTGCGCATCTCGACGAGCGCGCGGACGCGATGCGGCTCGCGCACGATACGCGGGAGGCCGAACTGGTGGCGGCGCGCGACGGCCAGGCTCAACGCGTCGGCGAGATGAGCGCACGCGCGGCGCTGGCCGAGACCGGGCTCGCCGCCGAACGCGCCGCCCGCGCCGAGGCCGATCAGCAGCGCCGCCGCCTCGGCTGGCGCGCACGTTATCTCGATGCGCGCGTGCGCCATCTCGAAGAGCGCCTCGCGCGCGCGCCTGAGCCGGCCGCCGCCGCGCCCCAGCCGCTCGCTGACGACGCCGAAGAGGCCGCGCCCGCGCCGTTGGTGCCGCCCGGCCGCGAGGAGCGTCCGCAGGCCTTGCCCGCCGCGCGTTCGGGCGCGCCGGACGATCTCACGCTGATCGATGGCGTCAGCCCCATGCAGCAATCGACGCTGCACTCGCTGGGCGTCTTCCATTTCGATCAGATCGCAGCGTGGACGCCGGCGAACCTGGCCTGGGTCGATCAATATCTGCGCTTGCGCGGGCGCATGTCGCGCGAGCGCTGGGTGGAGCAGGCCAGCGCGCTCGCGCGCGGGGAAATCCGCGCGCGCCGCCTTGTCGAACGCGAAGACGCCTAGGCCTTAGCCTTTAAAGTAGGCGCAGAATTTGTTGCCTTCCGGATCGCGCACATAGGCGCCGTAGAAGGGTGGTTCGGACTCGCCGCGCACGCCCGGCGCGCCCTCATCCTTGCCGCCGTTTTTCAGCGCGGCCGCGTGGAAGGCCTCCACGTCGCCGCGGGAATTGGCTTTGAAGGCGAGCATCGAGCCGTTGCCGAAACTGGCCGTCTTCTCATCGAACGGCGCGCAAATCAGAATGTCGATCTCCTCGCCGCCGCGCTTGTAGCCGGCCCAATTGCCGTCCTTGAACGTGCGTTCCGCGCCGAGCGCGGCGAGCACGGGATCGAAGAAGGCGACCGAGCGGTCGATGTCGTTGGTGCCGATGGTGACGTATCCGAGCATGAGTTTGTCCTCCGCGCCGCCAAGCTAGCGCGCGGATATGGCCGGTCAAGAACAAAAAGAGAACTTAGCGCGGGCTGCCGCCACGCTCTGGCAGCAGGTCGGCGGCGCTATTTGCGCACGAAGGCGCAGAGCTTGTTGCCGTCCGGATCGCGCACATAGGCCGCGTAGAACACCGGGTTCATGCCTTCGCGCACGCCGGGCGGGCCCTCGCAGACGCCGCCTTGGGCGAGCGCGGCGGCATGAAACGCATCGACGGCCGCGCGGTCCGCCGCCAGGAAGGCCAGCATGACGCCGTTGCCGTGGGTGGCGGTTTGACGGTCCCAGGGCCGCGTAAGGAAAAAGCGCGTGCGCTCGCCCTCGCGCGCATAGCCGGTCCAAGTCGGGCTGGTGGTGAACCGCTGGGCGCCGAGCGGGGCGAACGCCGCATCGTAGAAGGCGATGGCGCGCTCCATGTCGTTCACGCCGAACGTGGAATAGGCGATCATCCGTCGGTCTCGTCGAGCAGCTTCAGCAACGCTTCGCCATAGCGGGCGCGCTTGGCCTCGCCAATTCCGCTGACGAGCGTGAGGTCATCGAGCCGGCGCGGGCGAATTTGCGCGAGCCCGATCAGCGTCTTGTCCGAGAAGATCACATAAGGCGGCACGTTCTGCGCGGCGGCCTCGGTGCGGCGCCATTCGCGCAAATGCGCGAAGCGGCGTTGCGCATCGGCGTCGAGCTCTTCGCGCGCGGCGGTGCGGCCGAGCTTGCCGGCGCGCCGCTCCTCCTTGCTGCGGCGGCCCGAGGGCGCGGCCTCGCGCAGGCGCACAATGCGCTCCTTGCGGAAAATGGCGCGGACCTCTTCGCCGTCCGCAATCTTCAGCACGGGGCGCATATCGGTTTCGTCCTCGCGCAGTACGCCGTCGAACAGCAGCTGATCGATCACGCGCCGCCATTCGCGCTCGTCGACATCGGCGCCGATGCCGAAGGTGGAAAGCTGCGCGTGGCGCGCGTCAACCGCATCGCCCTCTTTGCCCAAAAGGTGCGTGATGATGCGCCCGCGCCCATAGCGTTCGCCCAGGCGCATCACAGCGGAGAGCGCCTTCGCCGCCATTTCCGTGGCGTCGATTGAGGCGGGCGGCGACGCGCAGATATCGCACGCGCCGCACGGTTCGACATTCTCCTCCCCGAAATAGCGCCGCACCGCCGCGAGCCTGCAGACGAAGCCATCCATGAATGCGAACAGCGCGCGCGCTTTGCGCATTTGAGCTTGTTTGATTTCGGGGCTGGCGTCTCCGTCTTCGATGAAGCGCATCGAGCGGCGCAGATCGGCGGGGCCGTAGAGCGCGACGCCTTCGGCCGGCTCGCCATCGCGGCCCGCGCGGCCGACCTCTTGCCAATACGCTTCGATCGATTTCGGCGGATCGGCGTGGATGACGAAGCGCACGTCCGGCTTGTCGACGCCCATGCCGAACGCGACGGTGGCGACCATGACAAGATTGTCTTCGCTCTGAAAGCGATGCTGGCGGGTCGCGCGCGTCTCTGCATCGAGGCCGGCATGATAGGCGAGCGCGGGAACGGCGTGATCGGCGAGCGCCTGCGCCAACGTCTCCACGCCATCGCGCGTGGCCGCATAGACGATGCCCGATTGGCCGGCGCGCGCGCGCACTAGATCGATCACGCGCTGCTGCGACTTGCCGGCCTTGCGCTCCGCCGCGAGCGCGAGATTGGGGCGGTCGAAGCTCGCGACGAAGATTTTCGCGTCTTCCAGATGAAGCTGCGCGACGATGTCGGCGCGTGTGGGCGTATCGGCGGTGGCGGTGACGGCGATGCGCGGCACGTGCGGAAAGGTCTCCGCCAGCCTGCCGAGCGCACGATAATCGGGGCGAAAATCATGGCCCCATTGGCTGACGCAATGCGCCTCGTCGATGGCGATGAGCGCGAGCGGGACCTGTTTGAGACGCTCGACGATGGCCCCCGAGGCGAGCCCTTCGGGCGAAACATAGAGCAGGTCGAGCGCGCCGGCCTCGAGCTTGCGGAAAATCTCGGCGCGCGCTTCGGGCGCGATCGAAGAATCCAGCCGCGCCGCGGCGACGCCGGCGGCGTTCAGCGCGGCCACTTGATCCTGCATCAGCGCGATGAGCGGCGAAACCACGAGCCCCACACCGTCGCGCAGGATGGCCGGGATCTGATAGCAAACCGATTTGCCGCCGCCCGTCGGCAGCACCGCGAACACGTCGCGGCCAGCCAGCACCTCGGAAATCACATCCGCCTGCAGTCCGCGGAAATCGGCATGGCCGAAGATGCGCTGCAGGAGGGCGCGGGCGGCGGGGAGATCAAATGTCACTTGAGTTTCTTTAGGAAGAGTCGCGCCCAGGGTGGGGCGTCTTTGGCGAGCCAGAGCCGTTTGCCGGGCGGGCGCCTGCCGACGATACGATGTTCTGACTTGGACAAGGCCGCGCCGCTGTTGTCGTAGAGCATGAGCAATGAGCAGAGAGGGCTGATTGCTACGGCGTTAGCGAAGCAACGGTCGAAACGCCGCTCCTGATCTGTCCGCGGAACATCGTGTCCGCCGCGCTCGACGCGCGCGGCGATTCGTATCGCAGCCAAATCTGTTGAGGCGACAGCCACGAAGTGAAGGTCAACATCGTAGCCCGACGATCGGGCGAATTGCGCGAGCCCGTAAGTCCATCTGCCAGAAAGCGTCGTCTCCAGAGCAAACGATTGATTTGCGGCGACGTTGGCTCGCGTCGCTGCGATGACCCCGCGCGCGCGTTCAACATCGGAAGCGCCAGGGAAGGTATCGGGGTTGATCCAATGTGGGGCGATCTGTTGCGCCAAAGTGCTCTTGCCGGCGCCATTCGGACCGGCAATGAGCACGAGGCGCGGCACGCTCACTTTTTGCGCGCGGGTTTGTCGTAGCCCGGCGCGAGCTTGCCGGACGCCGCCTTTGATGTGATTCGCCCGTCGCTATGCACAATCTTGATCCGTCGGGGATCGCGCGGATCGGAGGCGGACTGAAACGGCCCGCGCGCGACGTCGCGACGGATGTTTTCGCGCAGGCTTGGGGTGAGGTCGTCGCCTTTTTTCATGGGCGCATCCTAGCAGATCACCCCGCCTTCTGCACCACCTGCGCATAGCCCAGCCGCGCGTTGAGCGCCGTCAGGAGATCGATCGCCGCCTGCGCGATGATGGCGCCGGGCGGGTAGACGGCGCTCGCGCCCATTTGCTTCAGCGTCGGCACATCGTCGGGCGGAATGACGCCGCCGACGACGATCATGATGTCGCTGCGGTCCTTGGCTGAGAGCGCGTCACGCAACGCGGGCACGAGCGTCAGATGGCCGGCGGCGAGCGAGGAGACGCCCACCACGTGCACATCCTCCGCGATCGCCTGCGCGGCCGCTTCCTCGGGCGTGGCGAAGAGCGGGCCGATTTCGACCTCGAAGCCCAGATCGCCGAACGCGCTCGCGATCACTTTCTGGCCGCGGTCGTGGCCGTCCTGACCCATTTTCGCGACGAGGATTTTGGGCGCGCGTCCGTCCGCGTCCTTGAAATCGCGCACCAAGGCCTTGGCGCGGGCCACGAGATCGTCCGGCCCCGCTTCACGCGCATAGGTGCCTTTGATCGATTGGATTTTCGCCTGGTGGCGGTTCCACACGCGTTCAAGCGCGGCGCTGATTTCACCGACTGTCGCTTTGGCGCGCGCCGCATCGACCGCGGCTTCGAGCAGGTTCGCCTTGCCCTTGGCGGCCGCCTCCAATGCTGCGAGCTTTTCGGCGACCTCGGCCTCTTTGCGTTCGCCGCGCAGGCGCTTCAGCTTGTCGATCTGCATGGCGCGCACGGTGGCGTTGTCGACCTTGAGCACCGGCACGTCTTCGGCTTCGTCGAGCTTGAACTTGTTGACGCCGACGACCGTCTGCACGCCGGTGTCGATGCGCGCCTGGGTGCGTGCGGCGGCTTCTTCGATGCGCAGCTTAGGCAGGCCCTGTTCGATTGCGCGCGCCATGCCGCCGAGCTTCTCGACCTCTTCGATATGCGCCCAGGCTTTCGCGGCGAGATCGGCGGTGAGCCGCTCGACATAATAGGAGCCGCCCCAGGGATCGGCGGGGCGCGTGACGCCCGCTTCGTTCTGCAGGAAGAGCTGCGTGTTGCGCGAGATGCGCGCGGAGAAATCCGTCGGCAGCGCCAGCGCCTCGTCGAGCGAATTGGTGTGCAGCGATTGGGTGTGTCCGTAAGCGGCGGCGAACGCTTCGATGCACGTGCGCACCGCGTTGTTGAACACGTCCTGCGCGGTGAGGCTCCAGCCGCTCGTCTGGCAATGCGTGCGCAGCGCGAGCGATTTGTCGTCCTTCGGATCGAACTGCTTCATCAAGCGCGCCCAAAGCAGCCGCGCGGCCCGCATTTTCGCGATCTCCATGAACGGGTTCATGCCGATCGCCCAGAAGAAGGAGAGCCGCGGCGCGAACGCATCGACGCCGAGGCCCGCCGCCATCCCGGCGCGCACATATTCGACGCCGTCCGCCAGCGTGTAGCCGAGTTCGAGATCGGCCGTCGCCCCGGCCTCCTGCATGTGATAGCCGCTGATCGAGATCGAATTGAACTTCGGCATCCGCTTGGCGGTGTACGCGAAGATGTCCGAGACGATGCGCATCGAGCCCGCGGGCGGGTAGATGTAGGTGTTGCGCACCATGAATTCCTTGAGAATGTCGTTCTGGATGGTGCCGGCGAGCTTCTCGGGCGGGACGCCCTGTTCTTCGGCCGCGACGATATAGAGAGCGAGGATCGGCAGCACCGCGCCGTTCATCGTCATCGACACGCTCATCTCGTCGAGCGGGATGCCGGCGAACAAGGTGCGCATGTCGTAGATGGAATCGATCGCCACGCCCGCCATGCCGACATCGCCCAGCACGCGCGGGTGATCGCTGTCATAGCCGCGATGGGTGGCGAGATCGAAGGCCACCGAAAGCCCCTTCTGCCCCGCCGCGAGATTGCGGCGATAGAAGGCGTTGGAATCTTCCGCGGTCGAGAAGCCGGCATATTGCCGGATGGTCCACGGCTGGTTGACGTACATCGTCGGGTACGGGCCGCGCACGAAGGGCGCCATGCCGGGGAAGCCATCGATGAAGTCGAGGCCCTTGCGGTCCGCGCCCGTGTAAAGCGGCTTCACCGGAATGCCCTCCGGCGTGAGCCAGGGCTCGCCCTGCGGCGGCGGCGCTTTTGCGACGTCAGGCTCGCCGAGCGTGATCTTGGTGAAATCAGGAAGGCTCATGGGCGAAGCTCTGCTGCTGAAGCTTGGGCGAAGCGGGCGAAGGCGCGCGCGTCGCCGCGAAAGGCGTTGAGGTCGACGGGGCCGGCGACGCCGCGTTTGTGGCCGCGATTGTGGTGCTGCCAGATGATCCAATCGCGTTCGCGGAAATCGGGCCGGGCGAACAACGAGCGGATCCAGAAGCGCTCGCCGCGGAATTCCGTCAGGTGCGCATCGTGGAATTCGCGCGTCGTGTAGAGAATCGGGCGCACGCTATAGTGCGCCTGCAAGAGATCGAGAAAGCGGCGCGCTTCGGTGGCGACATCCGTCATCATCGGCCCTTGGCGGCACGGGCCCATGTGTTCGAGATCAACGGCGGGTGGCAAGGCGGCGGCGTCGCGTGGAACCGTCGCGATGAAATGCGCCGCCTGCGCGTCGGCGGGTTTGCAGAGCGTGAAGAAATGATAGGCGCCGCGGGGCAGGCCGGCCTCGGCCGCCGCGCGCCAATTCTCCGCGAAGCGCGGATCGATGTAATCGCCGCCTTCGCTGGCCTTGATGTAGGCGAATGAAATCTGATCGGCGGCGAGCGCGCGCCAATCGATCGGGCCTTGATGATGCGAAACATCGACGCCCTGCACGAAGCCGTTCGCCCACGGCGTCCACCAGCCGCCGGCCATCGCCGCGCCGCCCGCGAGCAATGCCACGGGCGCGGCGATCAGAAGGGCGCGGCGCGTGCTCATGCCGGCAGGCCGAGCGCGCCGTGGATTTCGGCGAGCGCGTCGAGCGCGCTCTGACCCGCAAAGATGAACTGATCGACGCCGCCGGCGCGCAGGGCGGCCTCATCGGCAGGACGTCCCGCAAGAATGACATGGGCGCAGCCCGCCGCCTTGAGCGCGCTTGCGGTTTCGGCCGCTTCGTCGCCATAGCGCTTATCGGTCCCGCACAGCACAGCAGCGGGCGCGCCGCTTGCGGCCCAGGCCGCACACAGCGCGGGCAGGTGATCATACACGGCTTCAGGTTCGATGGCCTCGACGCCGCCGGCGGCGAACAGATTGCGCGCGAAATTCGAGCGCGCCGAGAATTCCGCGAGCGGACCGAGATTCGCGAAAAAGATTCCGCGGCGCGGCGAGACCCGCTCGGCCTTGTCGCGCAGCGCTTCAAACGGCGCGGCCCAACGGATGGGCGCGAGCGCAGCGCCTTTGATATCAGCTTTCGGTGCGGGCGCTTCTGCGTTCAGCTGCGCAACCACGCGCGCGGCGAAATCGAACCCCAGCGTTTCGGGAACGCGCTCCTCTAGCAACGGGAAATCGGAGACGCCGGTGATGGCGTCGCGGCGCGTGGCGTAGGCCTTCGCCTTCGCGTCGCGCGCGGCGGCGATCTCTTTCTGTAAGGCGCTGGATGCGAGCGCGGCGACGATGCCGCCTTCCGCCTCGATCGCCTGGAACTTCGTCCACGCGGCCTCCGCGAGATCGCGCGTGAGCTTTTCGACGAACCAGGCGCCGCCGGCGGGATCGATCACCGCGCCGATATGGCTCTCCTCCATCAGCGTGATCTGCGTGTTGCGCGCGACGCGGCGCGCGAACCCCGCCGGCAGGCCGAGCGCATCGGTGAGCGGCAGCACGGTGATGGCCTCCGCGCCGCCGACGGCGCTGGCGAAGCACGAGGCGGTGGCGCGCAGAATGTTCGACCAGGGATCGCGCTTGGTGAGCATGCGCCGCGAGGTGACGGCATGCGTCCGCGCTGCGCGCGCTTCGGGCTTGGCGCCGGAGGCTTCCATCACGCGCGCCCAGCACAGGCGCAGCGCGCGCAGCTTGGCCGCTTCGATCAGCACATCGGCGCCGATCGACAGCGTGAAGAGCAGCGTGGCGCCCGCTTCGTCGATCGAGACGCCCGCTTCGCCGAGCGCACGCAGATAGGCGACGCCGGCCGCGAGCGCGGCGGCCAATTCCTGCGCTTCCGTGCCGCCCGCCTCGTGCACGGGCCGCGCATCGACGCGCAGCGCTGTGGCGATCGGCAGCGTCTCGCGCAGCGACGCGGCGAAGCGCGCGGCGGCGGCGATGTCGTCGCGCCCCATCGCGCCCGTGCGCATCAGCGCGCAGATCGGATCGATGTTAAACGCGGTTTGTGCGGCGGCGAGGCCTTTGAGGCGCGCGCGTAGCAGCTCCGCGGCCCACAGCCCGTAAGCGCCCGCATCGAGCGACACGGCGGCGAGATCGACATGCACGCCCGCCAGCGTCCGATCGAAATCCGCCGCCGATCCGATGGCGACGCCGTTGAAGCCGTCCGGATCGATCTGCAATTCGATCGAACTCACGCCGCGATCGAGATCGGCGAGAATCTCGGAATTGGTCTGGACGGGATCTGGATGCGCGAAAGCTTGGCGTATCTGCCAAGGCAACGCCGCATCGCGCGCCGCCGCTGCGCCGCGCACGAAGGGTGCCGCGCCCGGCTGGCCTTCGGGATCGTCCGCGGTGGCGATGTCGCTTTCGCGATAGAGCGGCTTCAGCGCCAGCCCGTCCGCCGTCTTGCCCGTCAGCTTGTCGAACGGGGCGCCCTTGAGGCTCTTTTCCGCGATCGCGCGCCAGCGGCTCTCATCCGGCGCGTCAAAGCCTGTTGCATCTGCGAAATCGCTCATAGGCCCGACATGAGCCGCGCGTGTCCGCGTCCGTCAAGAGGGACGCTTGCGCGCGCGAGCGGGCGCCGGCGCATACGCCTTGAGGAGGCGCGCGATCGCCCGTTTCGCGTGACGTTCGACGTCTGCCTTGGCCGGCGGCGGGGCTTGGCCGGCGAGCACCTCGTAAAACAATTCCCCGCGCATCAGCGCGATGAAATCGTCCATGAATTCGTCGATGTCGTTTGTGGAGATATGCCCCGCTTTCGCCAAATCCCGCGCCAAGCGGCGCAGATTGGCCTGGCGTTCGCGCCGCGTCAGTTCGGCGTGGAGCTGTGCGACATGCGGGCGCGCATGAGCCTGCGAGACGGCGATGCGGAAGAGCGCCATCGATTGCCAGCGCAGCATGACGCGCGCGAAGGAGATCGCGTAGCGCGTGATCGCGGCGATGGGGTCTTCGTCTGCGCCGAGCGCCTCGGCGTCCAGCTGGTAGCGCGCGCTGCCCCAGGAGACCAGCGCTTCGAACAGGCCCTCTTTGTCCTTGAAGAGCGCGTAGAGCGTAAGCTTGGAGACTTTGGCGCGCGTGGCGATCTCAAGCATCGTCGCGCGCTCATAGCCGTGCTCCATGAACACGTCGAAGGCCGCCAGCAGCACGGCTTCGCGCCGCGGATCATCGACCGGCGGCAGCCAGCCCGGACGGCGCGATTGCGGTTTTGCTTTGAGCGCGGCGCGCGCCATGGGCGTTAAATTTCTCTTGACCCGATACCGGCGGGTACTCTACCAGTACCGCCCGGTATCGCGCAAGAGAGCGGACCGAAACAGCGAGACGAGGCCATGAGCGAAAGCTGGCGCTTCGAAATCCGGAAGGGCGATTTGGCGCAGACGCGCTGGCGCGAAGAAGCCGCCGCGCCGCTCAAGGAGGGGCAGGCGCGCCTGGCAGTGCGCCTTTTCTCCTTCACCTCGAACAACATCACCTATGGCCTGCTGGGCGATCAGCTGGGCTATTGGGCGTTTTTCCCAGCGCCGGAAGGCTGGGGCATGATCCCGGTCTGGGGTTTCGCGGATGTCGTGGAAACGCGCAGCGCCGAGTTCGGCGTTGGCGAACGCGTCTATGGCTATCTGCCGATGGCGGGCGCGTTCAATGTCGAGGTTGGGCGCGCGAGCGCGAGCGGGTTTGTCGACGTGAGCGCGCACCGGGCCGAGCGCGCGCCGGTGTACAACGGCTATGTGCGCGCCGCGCACGATCCGCTCTACACGGCCGTGAGCGAGGCCGAGCAGGCGCTGTTCCGCCCGCTCTTCACCACCAGCTTCGTGATCCACCGCCATCTCGCCGCCGCGCAGAATTACGGCGCAACCCAGATCATCCTGTCGAGCGCATCAAGCAAGACGGCGCTGTCGACCGCGTTCTTCCTGCACGGCAAGGGCGCCAAGGTGATCGGACTCACCTCGCGGGCCAATAGAGCCTTCGTTGAAAAGCTCGGCGTCTATGATTCCGTTGTGCTGTACGACGAAATCGCCTCGATCGCGCGTGCGCCGTCCGTGTTCATCGATTATGCGGGCGCGGGTGGGGTGCGCAACGCCGTGCACGCGCATCTCGGCGATGCGCTGGCCAAGAGCCTTATCATCGGCGTCACGCATTGGGGCGAAGCGGGCGGGCCGCCGCCCATCGGCGTCGCGCCGACCTTATTCTTCGCGCCCGATGAAATCCGCCTCGCCAACCAGGAATGGGGCGCGGCCGAGTTTGAGCGCCGCCTCGCCGCCGCCTGGCGCGATTTTCTGGGCTTCGTGAAGCCCTGGCTCAAGATTGAGAGCGCCCGAGACCGTGCGGGCCTCGACCGCATCTACGCCGCCGTGCGTGACGGAAAAATTGCGCCCGATGTCGGCGCCGTCGTCAGCCTTCAAGACTAGAGGAACGCCCCATGTCGCTGCCGCCCGTGCTTCAAAATCTGCGCCTGCCCATCGTCGGCTCGCCGCTCTTCATCATCTCCGGGCCGGAGCTGGTGATCGCGCAATGCAAGGCCGGCGTCGTCGGCTCATTCCCGGCGCTCAACGCGCGGCCCGAGCCCGTGCTGGAAGATTGGCTGAAGCGCATCACGGAAGAACTCGCCGATCATCCGGACGCTGCGCCCTTCGCGGTCAATCAGATCGTGCACAAAACCAATGACCGCCTGCAGCACGACGTCGAGATGTGTGTGAAATACAAAGCGCCGGTCGTCATCACCTCGCTCGGCGCGCAGCCTTGGCTCAATGAGGCGATCCATTCTTATGGCGGGATCGTGCTGCACGACATCATCTCGATTGCGCACGCCAAGAAGGCGCTCGAAAAGGGCGCGGACGGCCTCATCGCGGTGTGCGCCGGCGCCGGCGGCCATGCGGGCGCGCTCTCGCCGTTCGCGCTGGTGCAGGAAATCCGCCAATTCCACGACGGCCCGCTGCTCGTCTCGGGCGCTATCGCCAATGGCGGCGCGGTGCTGGCGACGCGGGCCATGGGCGCCGATCTCGCCTATATTGGCTCGGCCTTCATCGCGACCGAAGAGGCCAACGCCGATCCGCGCTACAAGCAGATGTTGTGCGATTACGCGGCCGAAGACATCGTCTATTCGAACCTCTTCACCGGCGTGCTCGGCAATTATCTCAAGCCCTCGATCATCGCCGCCGGCCTCGATCCGGATAATCTTCCGCAAAGCGATCCCTCGCGCATGAATTTCGGCTCGGGCGGCAACACCAAGGCGAAAGCCTGGAAGGACATCTGGGGCTGCGGCCAAGGCATCGGCGCGCTGGAGAAGATCGTCCCCGTCGCCACGCTGGTCGATCGATTTGAGCGCGAATACAAAACGGCGCGCGCGCGAATTGATGGCGTCGCCGTCGCGGCGTAACGGCGTTGCGCCTTGCGCCCGCGCGCATGAGGCCGTAACGGGACCGTCCCCGCGCGCCTGCGCATGTGGGAGCCCGTAGCTCAGCCGGTAGAGCATCTGACTTTTAATCAGAGGGTCCCGGGTTCAAATCCCGGCGGGCTCACCATTCCAGCGGCGACTTTTCCAACACGCGATGGACCCAATGGAGCTGTAGCGTTCGCGACGCTCCTTGTGGCCGCACGGCCACATGCGTCCGGCGATTGCGGCGAAAACGGCGCTGGATGGTGGCGCTGCGCCGCGCGGCTTGCTTAGGTCGCGCCGGGCAAGGGGGCGCGCCACAGGCGCACAGGATCGTTGGAGGATCTGTCCCGGCTCTATCCTTATGATCGCGTTGAAGTTTCGCCGTGCACAGGCATGCGCGCTGATCGGCGATCGGTTTTGCGGGAGGGGCGCTGAGGGGAAAGGGGCCGCGTCGCCGGGGGGCGTCGCGGCCCCGCTCCTTTTGAGGAGAGCTCGCGCACACGATGTGCCGAGGCGACGGCAAGGCGAAACTGATCGCGCCCGCGATGATCGCGCGATAGTCGAGGCGATGCGACGGGACCGTGCGGAACTGGCGGCCAAAATTGGGCGTTAGGACCATGAAGGAAACGAGAGGGGACTGAAGCCGCTGATTCGACGCTTTCCACGCTGGAGCTGCGCTCTTGCGGAAGATTGCGCCGTTTTCATCCGTCGATCTCGCTGACCCATTGGCCACACTCTGAAAAAAAGTGGGCGCAAGGGTGCGGATATCGCCGGATTTTGGACGTGGTTAATGGACTTTTGAGCTTTGGAGCGCCATGGTGGCGACCGACGCAGAGGCGGATCGAGGGGTCCGGCTCTCCCGTGTGTTGGTCCGGCCGGCGCCTGGGATGTTTCGGAAGAGAGGGAAGCATGACATTGAAACTGTCAAAGACGGTCGCGCTCGCCGCCCTTATGGCGGGCACCGCGACGGTCGCGCACGCGACGGACGGCTGGTACGGCCAAGGTACGGTTGGCTACAGCTTCGACGGCGGTCTGGACATCGACACGGTCACGGCGCCGCCTTCGGCGCCGGGTTTCGGCGGCGACGCTGATTTCTCCGACGATTGGATGGGCGCGCTCTCGCTGGGCTATGGCTTCAGCAATGGGTTCCGTCTCGAAGGCGAACTCAGCTATCGCACCAATCCGCTCGATGAATCGCCCACGCTCGATGGCGGTGGTTACACCAACGCCTGGGGCGCGATGCTGAACTTGATCTATGACTTCAACCATGGCGGCACGGTCCAGCCTTACGCCGGCATCGGCGTCGGCTACGCCCAGGTGAAGGCCAAGGGTTCGGACGCAGGTCCGGGTGGCGCGAGCGCGTTCAACGACGACGATTCGGCGTTCGCCTATCAATTCCTGACCGGCTTGGGCTTTGCGCTCAGCCCGCAGCTGACCCTGGACATCGGCTATCGCTATTTCGCGGTGCCGGGCCTCGAATATACGTCGCGCACGTCGGTCGTGGGCTCCACGACGGTGGTGACGCCCCGCACGCTCGATGCGGATTATGACCATCACGCGGTGACGGTCGGCCTGCGTTGGCAGTTCGCGGCTCCGCCGCCGCCGCCGCCGCCGCCGGCTCCCCCCCCGCCGCCCCCGCCGCCTCCGCCGCCCCCGCCTGTGGCGGTCTGCCCGGCCGCGGATTTTGTGGTCTACTTCGAATGGGATCGCGCGAACCTCAACCAAGCGGCGCTCGAAACGATCGACGCGGCTGTGGCGCGGGCCCGGAACTGCAACCTCGGAAGCGTCACCGTCGTCGGCCACACCGACACGTCGGGCTCCGCCCAATACAATATCGGCCTGTCGGAACGTCGGGCTTCGGTGGTGCGCGACGCCCTCGTGGCGCGCGGCGTGCCGTCTGCGGCGATCACGGCGCAGGCGCGCGGCGAAACGGAACTGGCGCGGGCCACCCGCGACGGCGTCCGCGAACCGCTCAACCGCCGTACGGCTGTCACGATCAGCTTCCGCTGATCCGCGACGCCAGAGCGAAACAAGCGTGGGCCCGGCGAAAGCCGGGCCCATTGCTTTTGGGGTCAACGCGTTCGTGAAGCCCGGCGCCGCGGCCGGCGGTCTTGCTGGCGCGCGTGGCGCGGCGCAAAGGAGGGCGCATGGCTCCACTCGTAACAGGCGATGAAGCGGCGCCGGCGCCCGCCGGTTCGCTCGCGGATGCGTTCGCTAGCCTCGCCGATGGCGCCGAGGCCGTGATCACGCGGACTGAGGCCTGGTCGCGAATCAATTCGGGCTCGCGCGAACTCGATGGTCTGGCCCGGATGCGCAGGCCCTTGATCGACGCGTTCTCGGCCTTGCCGGGCGATGTCGAAATTCTGCCGCTCAAGCCGGCCGAGCGCGTCAAGTCGGATGGATCGATCGCCGAAGATCCGCACGGCGCATCGCTGCGGATTCGGGTGCGGCCCGAGGCGCCGGTCCAGATCGCGCTCACCGGCCATTACGACACCGTGTTCCCTGCCGCCCACGCCTTTCAGACACCGGAGCGCATTGGCGATGTGCTGCATGGGCCCGGCTGCGCGGATATGAAAGGCGGCCTCTCGCTGATGCTGGCCGCGTTGCAGGCGTTTGAGTCGCTGCCGCGCGAGGGGCGCGTTGGCTACACGGTGCTGATCAACCCGGACGAAGAGATCGGCTCGCTTGGCTCGGCCCCTTTGCTGGCGGAACTGGGCGCGCGCGCACATGTCGGCATGACTTATGAGCCGGCGCTGCCCGATGGCGCGATGGTGAGCGCGCGCAAGGGCTCGGGCAATTTCGCGCTCGCGATCCACGGCCGCGCCGCGCATGTCGGGCGCGCCTTCGCCGATGGCCGCAGCGCGATCGAAGCGGCCGCCGAGGCGACGCTGGCGCTGCTCGCCCTCAATGGCCGCTATGACGAGGTCACGTTCAACGTGGGTTCGATCGACGGCGGCGGACCTGTGAATCAAGTGCCGGATCGCGCGGTGATGCGCTTCAACGTGCGTGCGCCCGACGAAGCCGCGCGCGCCTGGATCGAAGCGGAGCTCGCCAAGATCGTCGCGCGCGTAAACGCTAAGGACGGCCTCCACGCGCATCTGCATGGCGGCTTCACCCGTCCGCCCAAAGCGCTCACGCCGCAATTGCAGAAGCTGATCGGCTGGACGCAGGCGAGCGCGCGCGCGATCGGCGAGGAGCTGTCCTTCGCGCCGACGGGCGGGGTCTGCGAAGGCAACAATCTCGCCGCCGCCGGCTGCTGGAACATCGACACGCTCGGCCCCTGCGGCGGCGAGCTGCACTCGGACCAGGAATTCGCGCTGATCAGCAGCTTCGCGCCGCGCGCCAAATTGTCGTTGATGTTGCTGGCGGGATTTGAAAGCGGGCTGTTCGACGCGCGGGCCCTGCGCGCATGATCGATGCGCGCCCTCTCTACCTGATCCGCGCCGCGGGGCCGGACGATCTCGACGGCTTTCTCGATCTGCGCACGCTCGCCGGGCCAGGCTTCACCAGCTTCATGGTCGATGATGCGGCGCTGCGCGCGCGGCTCGAAAAGTCCGCAACGAGCTTTTGCGCGCGCCCGCACGGGCCCGGCGCGGAGCGCTATATGCTCGCGCTCGAACAGATCGGCGGACAGAAAGTGGCGGGCTCGGTGGGCGTGAAGGCCACCATCGGCGACAGCCCGCCCTTTTTCAATTTTCGCGTTCTGAAAGTGGCGCAGGCCTCAGCCGCCGCCGGCCGCCGCTTCGACATGGACGTGCTGATCCTGGTCAACGAATTCACCGGCTGCACCGAGGTCGGCTCGCTGTTCGTGCGCGCCGAACATCGCGCGCATGGCGTAGGGCGCGCGCTCGCGCAAGCGCGCTACCTCCTGATGGCCGCCGATCCGCAGCGCTTCAACGATCGGGTGGTCTCGGAATTGCGCGGCGTCGTTTCCGCGGACGGGCATTCGCCATTCTGGAACGCGCTGGGGCGCCATTTCTTCAAGATGGATTTCGCCGACGCCGACCGCATGAGCGCGCAGACCGACAATCAGTTCATCCTCGATCTGATGCCGAAATATCCGATCTACGCGGACCTCTTGCCGGAGAGCGCGCGCGCGGTGATCGGACAGACCCATCCGGACGGTCGCGGTGCCCGCAATCTGCTGGAATGGGAGGGCTTCCGCTTCGACAATGTCGTCGACATTTTCGATGGCGGTCCGCTCGTTTCCGTGTCGCGCGATGCGATCCGGACCTTGCGCGAAACGCGCCGCGCGCCGCTGACAGCGAGCGATCAGCTGAGCGGCGCACGCCGCGCGCTTATCGCGACGGCGCAGGTGCAGGATTTTCGCTGCGCGGCGGCAGGCGCCGTGCACGAAGACGGCGTGACGCGCGTCCATCCCGAGACGCTCGCCGCGCTCGGGCTGAAGGACGGCGATATCTGTTTGGCGTGGATTGCGGATGCGGCCTGATCTTTTCATCAACGGCCAATGGCGCAGCGGGCGCGGGCCGGCGTTTCAATCGTTTGATCCCGCCAGCGGCGCGGTGGTGTGGAGCGGCAATGCCGCGGACGAAGCCGACATTGCCGAAGCCAATCGCGCCGCGCGCCTGGCCTTCAAAGCGTGGTCGCGCGAACCGCTTGAGGCGCGCATCGCGATCGTGCAAGCGTTCGCGAAAATCGTGGAATCGCGTGCGGCGGAGTTTGCCGAAACGATCAGCCGCGACATGGGCAAGCCGCTGTGGGATTCGCGCGCCGAGGTCGCAGCGATGGTCGGCAAGATTCCGCTGTCGATCCGCGCGCAGAGTGAGCGCGCGGGCGTGCGCGATGACGCCGCGCCGTTCGGGCGCATGCAATTGGCGCATCGCGCGCACGGCGTGCTGGCCGTGTTCGGCCCGTTCAACTTTCCCGGCCATTTGCCGAACGGACACATCGTCCCCGCGCTGCTGGCGGGCAATGCAGTGCTCTTCAAGCCGAGTGAGTTGGCGCCGGCGGTCGGCGCGCTGATGGCCGAGGCTTGGGAGGCCGCGGGCCTGCCGCCGGGCGTGTTCAATCTGCTGCAGGGCGGACGCGACACGGGCGGCGCCATCCTCGATGCGGACATGCTGAGCGGCGTGCTGTTCACCGGCTCCGCCAATGCGGGCGCGCATATTCATCGCCATTTTGCGGGTCGGCCGGACGTGCTGCTCGCGCTCGAACTCGGCGGCAACAATCCGTTGATCGTGTGGCCCGAGGCGAATCTTGAAGCGGCCGCGAACCTGATCGCGCATTCGAGTTTCATCACCAGCGGGCAGCGCTGTTCGTGCGCGCGGCGGGTGATTGTGCCGAACGATCATTACGGCGATCTCGTCAGCGACGCATTGGCGGAACTGGCCAAGAAGATCGCGCCGGCGCCTTGGAACGCAACGCCCGAGCCGTTCATGGGGCCGTTGATCAGCGCGAATGCCGGCGCCGCCGTTGAACAATTCGAACAGGATCTCGTCGCACGCGGCGCACGTCAGATTGTGCCTGTGAAGCGCGCGGATGCGTTCGTGCATCCCGCCGTGCTCGACGTGACGGGCGTGGCGGCGCCTGATGAGGAATGCTTCGGTCCGCTGGTGCAGATCATCCGCGCCGAAAGCTTCGATGATGCGCTCGACATCGCCAACGCGACGCGCTTTGGCCTCGCCGGCGGGCTTATCAGCGATGCGCCGGAATTGTGGGCGCGCGCGCAGCAGGAAATGCGCGCCGGCATCCTCAATTGGAACAGGCCGACCACAGGCGCATCCGGCGCCATGCCGTTCGGCGGGCCGGGCCTATCGGGATCGCTGCGCCCAAGCGCCTATTACGCGGCCGATTACGCGGCCTATCCCGTCGCCACGCAGGCCGCAGAGAGCGCGCGGAAAATTCCCGCGCCCGGCTTGCCGGAATGATCGAAGAGATCAATTTCGACGGGCTTGTCGGTCCGACGCACAATTACGCGGGCCTCGCGTTCGGCAATCTCGCGGCGACCAAGAATGAAGGGTTGATCGCCAAGCCGCGCGCCGCGGCGCTGCAGGGCATCGCCAAAATGCGCGCGCTGGCGAAGCTCGGCCTGCCGCAAGGCGTGCTGCCGCCGCAGGAGCGGCCGAGCCTGCCTTTGCTGCGCGCGCTCGGCTTTTCGGGAAGCGACGCCGACATGTGGGAGAGCGCGTGGCGCACGGCGCCGCGCTTGGCGCTTGCGGCCACCAGCGCGTCCTCAATGTGGGCCGCGAACGCCGCCACGGTTTCGCCCAGCGCCGATTGCGCCGACGGGCGCCTGCACGCGACGCCGGCCAATCTGCTGACCATGCTCCATCGCTCCATCGAGCATGCCGAGACGGCGCGCGCGCTGCGCCGCCTCATGGCGGACAATGAGCGTTTCGCCGTGCACGACGCGCTGCCCGCGCATGCCGCCTTCGCCGACGAAGGCGCGGCCAATCACATGCGGCTGAGCGCCGGCGGACAGGGCGTTGAGGTCTTCGTCTACGGGCGCGACGCCGGGGAGACGCGCGAAGGCTTCCCGGCGCGGCAAACGCGTGAAGCGGGCGAGGCGGTGGCGCGGCGGCACGCGCTCGATCCTGCGCGCACGGTCTATGTCCGTCAGGCCAAGGCCGCGATCGACGCCGGCGCGTTTCACAATGATGTCGTCGCGGTCTCACACGATGCGGTGCTGTTCCACCATGAGCACGCGTTCGAGGATCGCGATCAGACCTACGCTGATATTCGCAAAGCGGCGGAAGGCCTGTTCAACCCGGTCTTCGTCGAGGTCGCGGATGCGGACGTACCGCTTGCGGATGCGGTGTCGTCTTATCTCTTCAATGCGCAGTTGGCGCGCTTGCCGGGCGCTGCGCGGCTGACGCTGATCGCGCCGACCGAAGCGCGCGAGAACAACCGCACCGCCGGCTATATCGCCAAGCTGATCTCGTTCGCCGAAAGCCCGATCGGCGCGGTCGAGTTCGCCGATGTGCGCGAGAGCATGCAAAACGGCGGCGGACCGGCCTGCCTGCGGCTGCGCATCGCCATGACGAAGGAAGAGCGTGCGGCCTCGACGCGCGGCTTCTATCTCACGCCCGCGCTCGCCGACGCGCTGGAGGCCTGGGTGCGCGCGCATTATCGCGAAACGCTCGCGCTCGACGATCTGCGCGATCCGCGCTTCATCGACGAGACCCGCGCCGCCCTCGATGCGCTCACCGCGATCCTTCCGCTCGGCGCGGATTTTTACCCGTTTCAACGGGGCTAGCGAAACGCAAACGGCCCCGGCTTGCGCCGGGGCCGCGATGTCTTCCTGAGGGCGCGCCGCCTAGTTCAGCGTGTGCGGCAGTACCTGATATTTCCCCCGCGAGAGTTCGCCGAACAGGGCGTCGATCTGGGGGTGATCCACAGGGCCGCCGGCAGCGTCGGAGAGCAGGTTCTGCTCGGACACATAGGCCACGTAATGGCTGTCCGAGTTCTCGGCGAGGAGGTGGTAAAACGGCTGATCCTTGCGCGGGCGAATATGCTCCGGGATCGATTGCCACCATTCCTCGGTGTTGTTGAATTCCGGGTCGACGTCGAAAATGACGCCGCGAAACGGCAGAATGCGGTGCTTAACCACCTGCCCAATGGAGAATTTTGCCTTCCGCATCTTCTCCTCCTCTTGCTCCTTCCCTGTCCCTGGCTTCGCCTGAAAAGGTAGGAACCCCCAAACCTGGACGCAAGATAACGCCCAGTTCACGGGAAGGCCGTGCCTTGCTAGCATCATGCCGAAGGGAAATTGCAGCCGCCTGCCTTGGCTCCGGCTGCCAGAACGATCGATGAGACGCTTCCACGGGGGGCGCCCGAACCGCTTTGGCGGCGGGCGGCCCGGTCCGGAGCGTGCGCGCGCCGCGAGCTTCGCCGCGCTCGACCTCGGGACCAACAATTGCCGCCTCTTGGTGGCCGAGCCGACGCGGGACGGCTTTCGGGTCATCGACGGCTATTCGCAGATCGTGCGGCTGGGCGAGGGCCTTGGCGCGACCGGCCGGCTGTCGGACGCCGCCATGGCGCGCACTATGGAGGCGCTGCGCGCCTGCGCGGCCAAGATCGCCAAGCGTCGGCCCGCCGCCATCGGCTGCATCGCCACCCAGGCCTGCCGCGTCGCTGAGAACGGTGAGGCGTTTCTCGATCGGGTGGCTGACGAGATCGGCCTGACGTTCGACGTCATCACGCCCGAAGAGGAAGCGCGCCTCGCCGTGATGGGCTGCGCCGGGCTGGTCGATCCCGATGCCGAGGCCGCCTTGGTAGTCGATATCGGCGGCGGCTCCACGGAGCTGTCCTGGGTCGATGCGCGCGCGCTGAACGAGCCGAGACCGCCGGCCGCGCCGCCGATCCTCGCCTGGTCGTCCGCCCCGATCGGGGTCGTGACGCTCGCGGAACATACCGCCGAGCCGCGCGACAACGCGGCCTGGTACGCCGACATGGTCGCGCGTCTGCGTGAGACCATCGCGCCGATCGCGGCCCCCGCCCATGTGCGCGAAAGCTTCGCCCGCGGGCGGGCCCATATCATTGGCACATCGGGCACGATCACGAGCTTGGCGGGCGTGCATCTCGGCCTGCCGCGCTATCAGCGCTCGAAGGTCGATGGCGTCTGGCTGACCGCGGACGATGTGCGTGCGGCCACTGAAAAGCTGCGGTCCATGAGCCTGGACGAACGCGCGCGCCATCCCTGCATCGGGCCCGATCGCGCCGATCTCGTCGTGCCGGGCTGTGCGATCCTCGAAGCGGTCGTCGATGTTTGGCCTGTGACGCGCCTGCGCGTCGCCGATCGCGGCCTGCGCGAGGGCGTGCTGATGACGCTGATCGCACGCCATCAGGGCGCGCAGCCATGAGCGATGACGGCAAACGCCGCTGGCGCGGGCCCAAAGCGTCGGCTCCGACGGATACGCGCTCGCTCGTCGAGCACGTGAAAGCGGGGCGCAAAACCAAGCCCTCGTCGCGCGCTTGGATCGAGCGTCAGCTCAACGATCCCTATGTGAAGCGCGCGCAAGCGGAGGGCTGGCGCTCACGCGCGGCGTTCAAGCTGATCGAGATGGACGATCAGTTCGGCCTCATCACGAAAGGCGCGCGGGTGATCGACCTGGGGGCTGCGCCCGGCGGCTGGATGCAGGTGGCGCTGGCGCGCGGCGCGGGCGCGGTGGTGGGCGTCGATCTCCTCCCGATCGAACCGCTGGCCGGCGCGACCATCCTGCAGGGCGATGTCACGGACGACGCCGTCGCGCAGCGCGCCCTCGATGCACTGGGCGGCTCGCCGGACCTTGTATTGGCCGACATGGCCGCCAACACGACCGGCCACGCCAGAACCGACCAAATCCGCACCGGCGCGCTTGCCGAAGCTGCCGCAGGCTTCGCGCTCGCCCATCTCGCGCCGGGCGGCGCATTCGTGACGAAAGCCTTCCAGGGCGGGCTCGATGCGGCGCTGGTCGCCGAACTCAAGCGGAATTTCGCGCAGGTCCGCCACGCCAAGCCCAAAGCCAGCCGCGCCGAAAGCGTGGAAGTCTACGTCGTCGCGACCGGACGCAGATAGCCGCTTTTCGCTTGCACGCGCCGGCCGCGCGCGCCTAGCCTTCACGCATGATCCGGCGGGCAGGCGGCAATCTCAAACTGTTGCGCGGCGCGGTTCCGGCAGCGTCCGCGAACCTCGAGCGCGAAGGCTATGCGCATGTGCGCGGCGTGCTGGGCCCCGATGAAATCACCGCGCTGTGGACCGAGATCAACGACATCTTCGAAGCCACGCAGAAGGATCGCGACCATGATGCGCGCGACGAATTCCGCCATGGCATGTTCAACCGTTCGCCGCTGTCGCAGGCCGCGATCGGCAAGCGCGCGATCCTTGATGTGATCGAGCCGCTGCTCGGCGAAGATTGCCACGTCATCGCCAACACGGCGTGGCGCAACACGAAAGGCCATCAGGGCGGCCCCTGGCATTGCGACGCAGGCCCGCACATTCCGCGCGATGAGGGCGTGGAATGGCCCGAGTCCATTCCCTATCCCGTGTTCGCGATCGGCGTGCACATCTTCCTGGAAGATTGCCCGCTCGACGCGGGGCCAACGGCCGTGCTGGCGGGCTCGCATCGCTCGGGCCGGCTGCCGCCGCATGATCGCCCTTTCGATCTCGATCTGACTTTCGACAACAAGACGGCGGTGTTTCTCCCAGCGAAGGCGGGCGACGCCATCTTCTTCGCGTCCGATGTTTGGCATCGCGGCACGCCAGCGCAGGCGGGCTGGCGCCGTTTCTTCCTGCAGGCGCATTACGGGCGGCGCGACATCGCCCAGCGCGTGTTCACCACAGCCGAGGTCTCGCAGGCGACGCCCGAAGCCGAAGCGCGCGCCGAGACGCCGCGCGCGCGCACGCTTATCGGCCTGCACGCGCCGTGCGGCGGCCTGACGGCGCCTCTTGCGCGCGGCGGGACGAATCTCTATCCCCCGTCAATGGAAATCCGCGATGCTTTGACCTTTGACGACGTGCTGCTCGAGCCGGGCGCGTCCGAGGTTCTGCCCGCTGACGCTGATACGCGCACGCGGCTGACGCGCTCGGTCCGCCTCAACATTCCGCTCATTTCGGCAGCGATGGATACGGTCACGGAAGCGCCTTTGGCGATCGCCGTGGCGCAGGCCGGGGGCCTCGGCGTCATCCATCGAAACCTCGAACCGGACGAACAGGCCGCCGCCGTGCGGCTGGTCAAGAAATTCGAGAGCGGCATGGTGATCGATCCGGTGACGATCTCGCCAGATATGTCGATCGGGCAGGTTCTTGAGCTGAAGAACCGGATCAAGGTCTCTGGCTTTCCGGTGGTCGATGCGGCGACCAAGAAGCTCGTCGGCATTCTCACCAATCGCGACATGCGCTTTGCGGAAGATCACGAACGCGTTTCCGATCTGATGACGCAAAAGCTCGTCACCGTGCGCGAAGGCGTGAAGGAAGACGAAGCGCGCCGGCTGCTGCACAAGAACCGCATCGAGCGGCTGATCGTGGTCGATGAAGGCTATCATTGCGTGGGCCTCGTCACGGTGAAGGATTTCGAGAAGGCGCAGGCTTTTCCAAACGCCGCGAAGGATGCGCAGGGGCGTTTGCTCGCGGGCGCTGCCTCGACCATTGGCGATGCCGGCTATGAACGTTCGCTCGCGCTGATCGATGCAGGCGTGGATGTGCTCGTGATCGATACGGCGCACGGCCATTCCAAAGGCGTGCTCGACGCCGTGGCGCGCATCAAGCGCGAGTCCAATCGCGTGCAGGTGATCGCCGGCAACATCGCCACGCGTGACGGCGCCATGGCGCTGATCGATGCGGGCGCGGACGCGGTGAAGGTCGGCATCGGGCCGGGCTCGATCTGCACGACGCGCATCGTCGCCGGCGTTGGCGTGCCGCAGCTCACCGCGATCCTCGACGCGGCGGATGCCGCGCGCAAGGCCGACGTGCCGGTCATCGCCGATGGCGGCATCAAGTTTTCAGGCGATCTCGCCAAGGCGCTCGCGGCGGGCGCCGAGGTGGGGATGATCGGCTCGCTCTTGGCGGGCAGCGAAGAGGCGCCTGGCGAAGTGATCCTCTATCAGGGCCGTTCTTATAAGAGCTATCGCGGCATGGGCTCGCTCGGCGCCATGGCGCGCGGCTCGGCCGATCGGTATTTCCAGAAGGAAGTCACCGATCAGATGAAGCTGGTGCCGGAAGGCATTGAGGGCCGCGTGCCGTTCAAAGGGCCGGTGGCGAATATCCTGCATCAGCTTGTCGGCGGTCTGCGCGCCGCGATGGGCTATGTCGGCGCGCACGATCTGAAGGAATTCCGCGAAAAGGCGCGCTTCGTACGCATCTCCGCGGCCGGCCTGCGCGAAAGCCATGTGCACGACGTCGCGATCACGCGCGAAGCGCCGAATTATCCGCTGGGCGGGTGAGTATGCGTGAGGCTGCGCGCCTCGCCGCCGCGATCGAGGTGCTGAGCGATCTCGAAACGCGCAAGCGTCCGGCGGCGGATGCGCTCAAGGATTGGATGCAGACCCATCGCTTCGCCGGCTCGAAAGATCGGGCCGCGATCGGTGATCTGGTGTTCGGCGCGCTGCGCTGGCGCGCGTCGAGCGCATGGCGCTTCAGCGCAGATGCGCCGCGCGCCTGGGTGCTCGGCGCGGTGCGTTGGGGCTTTGGCCAAAGCGCCGATGCGATCATTCAAAGCTTCACCGATGATCCGCACGCGCCGGATGTGCTGAGCGAGAGTGAGTTGCGTGCGCTGCAGGAGGAGACGCCGGACAGCCGCCTCGGCGGCGCGCCGGCTTTTGTACGCGGCGATTATCCGGAATGGCTGGACGCCAGCTTGGCGCGCGTTTTCGCGGACGCGCGCGCCGAAGAGGGCGCGAGCCTGGCGCGGCCCGCGCCGCTCGATCTGCGCGCCAATACCTTGCGTACGACGCGCGACAAGCTCATCGCCGCCCTCTCGGAGAGCCCGTACCTGCAGGAGCCGCCCGCGCCGACGCCGTTCGCGGAGCATGGCGTGCGCTTACCTTGGATGCGCGGGCGCGCCTTTCCGTGGAGCACGGACCAGAGCTTCCTCAAAGGCTGGTTCGAAGTGCAGGACGAAGGCAGCCAGCTCGCCGCTGCTCTGTGCGACGCGCGCGAGGGCATGCAGGTCGCCGATATTTGCGCCGGCGGCGGCGGCAAAACGCTCGCGCTCGCCGCCGCCATGAACAACACCGGCCAGATCTATGCGCATGACGCGGATGGACGCCGCCTGGCGCCGCTCAAAGAGCGCGCCGAGCGCGCACATGCGCGCAACATCCAAATCCGCGCGCCGTCGAAGACGCGCGACGCGCTGGAGGATTTGCGCGGACGCATGGATGTCGTGCTTGTCGATGCGCCATGCACCGGGTCCGGCACATGGCGGCGCAATCCGGATTCGAAATGGCGGCTGCGGCCGAACGCCTTGGCGATGCGCCAGCGCGAGCAGCAGGAAGCGCTGGCGCTCGGCGCGCCTTTGGTGAAAACCGGCGGGCGTCTGGTTTATGTGACGTGCTCGGTATTGCCTGAAGAGAACGCGGACGCGTGCGCGGCGTTTTTGGCTCAAAATGGCGCCTTCGCACCCGCGCCGCTGACGCTGGCGTCAGAATTAGCCGCAAGCGCGCTGCGCCAAGGCGAGGCCATTCAGATGACGCCGCGCAGGCTGGGCTGCGACGGGTTCTTCGTCGCTGCGTTTACACGGCGCGCCTGAAATCGCGCGGCGCGCGAGTTTGGTCATACAACTATGCCGTTTGGCTGAATGACGTGGCGGATGCGCGCGACGGCGTACGAAACTCGCGCTACGGGCCAGGAAAGGCGGCGGCTCCGTAAAACGTGAGTGGGAGAAGAAGATGCTGAAGAAGCTCTTCCAAACCACCGCCGCTGTCGCGACGCTGGCTATCGTCGGCGCCACACGCGCGTCCGCGGAGGTGTGCTTAATCATTCTGTGTCTGGGCGGGGGAGGCGGCGGCAATGATCCGCCGCCGGCCGAGACGGCGCATGCGCCTGAGATCGATGTGACTCAAGGGTTTGCGGCGTTGGCGATTGTCGCGTGCGTCGCGCTCCTGTTGCGCGAAGCTTACGCCCGCAAACATCGCTCGCTTCGCTAGACCACGCTTCCAGCGCGCGCCTCCCCGCTTGCGGCGCGCTGGTTGGTCATGCGCGCATGCGCGGCTTATGCGCCAGTGATGCATATTCATCGCACGCTCTCGGCGAAATGAGCGCGCGCATGCGTGTGTGGCCAGAATCTCGTGGCGTGTGAAACGCCATGCGCCATTGTGCGGCGACGCGCGCGAGGCAGCGCGCGCTCGGGGAGCGCGTGATGGTGAAGGGTTTTGTGAAGGCGGCGGTCGCAATGGCTGGCGTGGTCGCGTTCGGCGCGAGCCAAGCGGCCGCCGACACGATCTGCCTGTTTGGTTTCTGCTTTGATCTGCCGCCGATTTTCCAACCGTCGCCGTCGACGCCGCACGCGCCGGAGATCGACGCCTCCCAAGGCCTCGCGGCTCTGGCGATCGTGGCCTGCGCGCTTCTCATCGCGCGCGAATGGAGCGTGCGCCGCGCCCAGCGCGCGTAATTCTTGCATGATGGCGCGGCCATGAGCCTGTCGCCCGCAGCCGAAGGACACGGTAACATATGGCGCGTCGCCGCACGTGGCGGCGCGCTCCTTTTGCTTTTCCCGTTCGAAATCATCGGGCTCGATCTGTTTTACGATGTGCGCGCAATCGGGGCCGGCGGCGCCGATTGGCTGAATATCAACGCGGTCGTGAAATTCGTCGCCTATGCCGGCCTCTACGCGCTGCTCGCCTTCGCGATGCTGGTGTGGCCGCAGCGGCGAGCGCTGCTTGGGGAATGGGCCGGCGCGGCAGGGCCGCATCCTTGGCGCGGCGCGCTGATCGCGAATATCGCGCTTTTTTTGGCGCTCGCCTTCGCCGCCGCGCTGATGAGCGCGGCCAGGGGCTCGGCGCCATGGGGCGCCTTTGCGGCTTGGGCGGGCGGGGTCGGCGTCATGGCGCTGCTGCTCGCCTATACGCTCGCGCCGGTTTCCTATTGGCGCGCAGCGCTGACGCGTCATGCCAGGGACATCGCCTGGGCCGGCGCCGCGGGTGTGCTGATCGCCGGCGCGAGCTGGCTGGCGCAGGATTCCTGGAACCTGCTGGCCGACGCAACGCTCAACACGTCTTACCTGCTGTTGTCCGCGGTCGAGCCGGATGCGCACATCGCGCCGGCCTATCGTCTGATCGGCGTGGGCGATTTTGACGTCATCATCGATTCCTATTGCTCGGGCTATGAGGGCGTCGGTCTCGTGCTCGCGGCTTTGGCGCTTTACCTGATCGTGTTCCGCAACAATCTTCGGTTTCCGAACGCGTGGCTGCTCCTGCCGCTGGGCGGGGCGGCCGTGTGGACGCTGAACGCCGTGCGCATCGCCGCGCTCGTACTGCTGGGCGCGCATGTCTCGCCCGATCTCGCGCTGCACGGCTTTCATTCGCAGGCGGGCTGGATCGCCTTCGTGGCGGTGACCGTGGGGATCATGGCGTTGGCCCAGGCAGCGCCGTTCTTCCGCGCGGATGCTGTCAAGCGCGCCGCCGATCCCGCCGTGCTGCTAGCTGCAAGTCTGATCGCGCCGTTCGCGGCATTGATGGTCGCGCGGATCGTCGCTGCGCTGTTCGGCCCAAGCGCGCACTGGGCCGGCCCGCTGGCGATGCTTGCGCCAGCGGCCGCGCTCATCGCCTTCCGCGCGACGATCCGCGCGCAATTGGGCCGCGTGCGGCTGGAAGACGTGGCGGTCGGTCTTGTCGTCGGCGCGATCTGGATTGCGACGGAGCCTGCGAAGACCAACGCCCCGCTCGGCGCCTGGCTGGCCGCGCAAACGCCCCTCGACAGCACGCTTTGGCTTGCGCTTCGCATCGCTGGCTTCGCGCTCATCGTGCCGATCGCGGAGGAGCTGGCGTTCCGCGGCTATCTCTATCGCGCGCTCGCGGCGCGCCGGTTTGAGGAGGCTGCGCCCGGCGCGTTTTCCTGGACCGCGCTCATCGCGACGAGCGTGCTGTTCGGCGCCATGCACGGGCGCTGGCTCGCAGGCGCGCTGGCGGGCGCGGCCTACGGGCTGGTGCTGGTGCGCAGCAAAAGCGTGAGCGGCCCGATCGCCGCGCATATCGCTTCGAACGGCGTCATCGCGGCTTACGCGGTCGCGACCGCATCCTGGGGCCTTCTCTGAGCTGCGTCAGGGCGCGCATCGCGCGCGTGAGGGCGGCGCGCTAAGCCTCGCCCATGCGGGCGCTGGACATCGGCATTGTGGGCGCGGGCGTGGCGGGGCTCGCCTGCGGCGCGCTGCTGAGGCGCGCCGGTCATCGCGTTGTGATCTTCGACCGGCTGGAGCGGCCATCGCCGATCGGCTCGGGCCTTATCCTGCAGCCGGTCGGCCTGGCCGTGCTCGAAACGCTTGGCGTGCGCGCGTGCGTCGAAGGCCAGGGCGCGCGGCTGGCGCGGCTCTGGGGCTTGTCGCGCGGCAAGCCCGTGCTCGACGTGCGCTACGCCGCGCTTTCGCCAAGCGCCTATGGCGTCGGCGCGCATCGCGGCGCGCTGTTTTCCGCTTTGTTCGAGGCGGCGCAAGCCGCGGGCGTCGAGATCGAAGCACGCCGCGAAGCGGTGGCCGCGCCGCTGATGAGCGGTGACCGGCGCGCAATCGCGTTTTCGGACGGAACGGCGACGCCGGCCTTCGATCTGGTGCTCGATGCGGCAGGCGTGCGGTCGCCCTTGTCGCGCGCGGCCGCGCCGCTGCGCTTCGGCGCGCTCTGGGCGAACCTTGCTTGGCGCGATGGCTTCGCCGCTGACGCGCTCGAACAACGCTACGAGGCCGCGCGCAAAATGGCCGGCGTGATGCCGATCGGCGGCGGGCAGGCTGCCTATTTCTGGAGTCTCCGCGGCGCGGACCACGCCGCATGGCGTGCAGCCCCACTCGATGCGTGGAAGGACGAGGCGCGCGCGCTCTGGCCGCAAACCGCGCCGCTGCTCGATCAAATCTCGTCGCACGACGATCTGGTGTTCGCACGCTATGCGCATCGCACTCATCCGCGCCCAGTGGATACGGCGCTGGCGCGCGTCGGCGATTCCTATCATTGCGCGAGCCCGCAGCTCGGGCAGGGCGCCAATATGGCGCTGCTCGACGCCGCGGCGCTCGCGCAGGCGCTCGCAGCGCAAGACGATGTCGGCCTCGCGCTCGCCGAATATGCCCGCCTGCGCGCGCTGCATGTCTGGATCTATCAAGCCGCCAGCTGGGCCTTCACGCCCGCCTATCAAAGCGACGGCGCGCTCTATCCCTGGGTCCGCGACGTCCTCATGGCCCGCGCCGCCCGCTTCTGGTTCGCCCCGAAACTGCTGGCGGCGCTGGTGGCGGGGAGGTGGGGGATGTGAGGCGGTTGCTTCGGCGGGACGGCCCTGTGGATAAGTGGCCGGCGCAGGCGTCTTGAATCCCGGGCCGACGCAGTTCATCTCAGCCCATGGCCCAGTCCAAGCCCGCGCAGAAACCCGCGCCCGCATCCGCCGCCACGTCGGCGCTTCCTCAGACACCGCACCATGACCGCGTCCTGATCATCGATTTCGGGTCGCAGGTGACGCAGCTGATCGCACGGCGGGTGCGCGAGAGCGGCGTCTATTGCGAAATCCACCCCTACAACAAGATCGACGCCGCCTTCCTCGCCGCCTACGCGCCAAAGGCCATCATCTTCTCCGGCGGCCCCGCCAGCGTCACGGAAGGCGAAAGCCCGCGCGCGCCGGCGGAAGCGTTCGCGCTCGGCGTTCCCATTCTCGCCATCTGCTACGGCCAGCAGACCATGGCGGTGCAATTGGGCGGCGTGGTCGAAGGCGGCCATGCGCGCGAGTTCGGGCGCGCCGATATCGAGATCAAGAAGCCGAGCCCGCTGTTCGACGGCGTGTGGCGCGTCGGCGGGCGGTACCCGGTTTGGATGAGCCATGGCGACCGCGTGACCGAATTGGCGCCCGGCTTCGAGGTGGTCGCCACCAGCGAGAATGCGCCCTTCGCGATCGCCGTCGACGAAAAGCGCCGCTTCTATTCGACCATGTTCCATCCGGAGGTCGCGCACACGCCGGACGGCGCGCAGATCTTGCGCAATTTCACGCATACCATCGCCGGTCTGCGCGGCGATTGGACGATGGCCGCATTTAAGGACGAAGCGATCGCACGCATTCGCCAGAAAGTCGGCGCCGGCAAAGTGATCTGCGGCCTGTCCGGCGGGGTCGATTCAAGCGTGGCGGCGGTGCTGATCCATGAAGCGATCGGCGATCAGCTGCATTGCGTGTTTGTCGATCACGGCCTGATGCGCGCGAACGAGGCGCAAGAGGTCGTCTCGCTGTTCCGCGATCATTACAACATCCCGCTCATCCACGCCGACGAAAGCGCGCGCTTCCTGACCGCGCTCGACGGCGTCGACGATCCGGAGACCAAGCGCAAGACCATCGGCAAGCTCTTCATCGACGTGTTCGAAGAGAAGGCGCGCGAGATCGGCGGCGCGGATTTTCTGGCGCAGGGCACACTCTATCCTGACGTGATTGAAAGCGTCTCCGCGATCGGCGGCCCGTCGGTGACGATCAAATCCCACCACAATGTCGGCGGCCTGCCCGAGCGCATGCGCATGCAGCTGGTCGAGCCGCTGCGCGAACTCTTCAAGGACGAGGTGCGCGCGCTGGGCCGCGAGCTTGGCCTCCCGGATGCGTTCGTCGGCCGCCATCCGTTCCCCGGCCCAGGCCTCGCCATTCGTATTCCGGGCGCGATCACGCGCGAGAAGCTCGATATCCTGCGCCAGGCCGACGCGATCTATCTCGATGAGATCCGCAAGGCCGGCCTCTACGATGAGATTTGGCAGGCCTTCGCCGTGCTGTTGCCCGTGCGCACCGTCGGCGTGATGGGCGATGGACGCACCTACGACCACGTCTGCGCGCTGCGCGCCGTCACCTCGACCGACGGCATGACCGCCGATTTCTTCCCGTTCCCAATGGATTTCCTCGGCCGCGCAGCCACGCGCATCATCAACGAGGTGAAGGGCGTCAACCGCGTCGTCTATGACGTTACGAGCAAGCCGCCGGGCACGATTGAGTGGGAGTGATCGACGTGCGCGTCGGCCGTTAGAACGTCGCGGCGTCCGTGAACGCGGCGTAGGCGCTGCGCAGCCGCGAGGCGTCGCGGGCGGGCGGCGCGCCGAAGAGGCGGGCGTATTCGCGGCTGAACTGCGAAGCGCTTTCATAGCCCACGGCGAAGGCGACGCGCGCCGCGTCCTCGTTGGCGACGAGCAATTGTCGCGCGCGCTGCAAGCGCAGCATTTTCTGGAATTGCAGCGGGCTCATCGCCGTCGCGGCCTTGAAATGGCGATGAAAGCTCGCCGAACTCATGCCGACCTGCTCGGCCAGCGCATCGACACGCATCGTCTGATCGAAATTGCCGCGGATCCAGGCGATGGCGCGGCGCACTTGGTTGAGGCGGCTATCGGCTGAAGCGATCTGGCGGAGCAGGCCGCCTTGCGGGCCCTGCAACAGCCGATAATAGATTTCGCGCTCGATCAGCGGCGCGAGCACGGGGATATCGTGCGGCGCATCGAGGAGATCGATGAGGCGCTGAAACGGCTGCAGCAGCGCTTCGGTGATCGGGCTGACGGCGAAACTGGAATCGGCGCCGCTTGCGTTCGGCGCAGTCTCGCCGATGAGGGCGGCGAGCCCCTCGCGATCGAGCGACATGCACAGCGACACGAAAGGCCGTTCGCGGCTGGCTTCCGCGATATGGCCGGTGGCGGGCACATCCAGCGAGGCGATGAAATAGCCGGCGCGATCATAGCGAAGACGCCGATTGCCGATCGTGACCTCCTTGGCGCCTTGCAGCACGATGCACAGCACCGGCTCGTAGACGAGCGAGACCTTCGGCGTCGTCGTAAAGCACATGTTGATGCTGAGCCGCGGAATGGGCGTGGCGATCCGCGGTTCGCGGGCATGGCGCATGGCGGCGGCGAGCATCTGATCGAGGGCGCGTTGCATGGCCGAGACATCGGCCCGGCGGCGCTCCGCGGCAAGGCGCCTGCGCTAGCCCTTGAGAGGAATAGGCAAGAAATCGAGCCGATCGGGGCTGATTGACGGGGCGCGGCCGCCCAGATGTCGTGCCGAGGGAGGCAGGCCGCTTCCCATCCAACGCAAGCAGGGGATCACACCATGCCGCTCAACCATTACGTCACGCTCGGCCGCTCCGGCCTTCGCGTCAGCCGGTTCTGCCTTGGCGCCATGACGTTCGGCGAGGATTTGGGCTGGGGCTCCTCGGTCGAGGAATCGCAAGCGATCATCGACCGCTATATCGAGCTCGGCGGCAATTTCATCGACACCGCCAATTTCTACACCAAGAGCCATTCAGAAAAGATCATCGGCGATCACATCGGCCGCAACAAGGCGCGCCGCGACCGGCTTGTCATCGCCACCAAGTTCAGCGGCAATCTCTATCCGGGCGATCCCAATGGCGGCGGCTCTGGCCGCAAAGCCATCGTCAACGCCGCTGAGAATTCGCTGCGCCGTCTGCAGACCGATTACATCGACCTTTATTGGCTGCACATCTGGGATCAGAATACGCCGATCGACGAAACGATGGCTGCGCTGGACGATCTCGTGCGCGCGGGCAAGGTGCGTTATATCGGCGTCTCCGATACGCCCGCGTGGAAGATCGCGCAGGCCAACACGATGGCGCAGTTCCGCAATTGGTCGCCGTTCATCGCCCTGCAAGTCGAATATTCGCTGATGGAGCGCAGCATCGAGCAGGAGCTCGTGCCGCTCGCGCTCGAATTCGGCCTCGGCATCACGCCCTGGTCGCCGCTGAAGAGCGGTCTGCTCAGCGGCAAATACACGCGCGGCAATGCCGATGCGGTCAAGGAAGGGCGCGCGGCGTTCTTCGGCGGCGTGATCCCGGAGAAGGCCTATGCCGTGGTCGATGAACTCGAAAGCATCGCCAAGGCGCGCGGCGCAGCGGTGGCGGCCGTCGCGCTCGCCTGGGTGAACGCCAAGCCGGGCGTGACTTCGACCATTATCGGCGCGCGCCGGCTGGCGCAGCTCGATGAGAATGTCAGCGCGCTCGATGTCGTGCTCAGCGCCGACGAGATCGCGCGGCTCGATGCGCTCACCAAACCCGTGATCGGCTTCCCGCAGAGCATGCTGCCCGCCGCGCCCTCGATCACCCATGGCGGCGCCACCGTGAACGGCATTACGGCGCCGACATCGCCGTACGTAATCGGCGTGGGCGAAAAGCCGTATTGATCACGCGCCCATGCGCCGCGCGTTCGGCGACGAGGGCAAGTCCAGCGCCTGATCTACCGTGCGCTCGCGCGGGCATCGCCGGAGATGAGGTTCGGGCGCGTCGCGAAGCCCTCCGCCAGCAGGTCGAGCAGCGCGCGCATGGCCGGCGCCATGCCGCGGCGGCTCGGAAACACCGCATGCACGATGCCCGATTGCGCGCGCAGCATCGGCATCAGGCGCACGAGCTCGCCGGTGGCGATATCCTCGCCGACAAACATGGACGGAAGGCACGCGGCGCCGAGCCCGGCGAGCGTTGCAGCGCGCAGCGCGTGAAGATCGTCCGTGCTGAGCCGTGGCGTGTGCTCGACTTCCATCGGCTGGTTCTCGTCATTCGTAAAACGCCAGACGGTCCGTTCGCCGCCATGGCCCATGGAGAGCGTCGGCGCGCGCGCGACATCATCGAGAACGCGCGGCGCGCCACGGGCGGCGACGAAGGCGGGGCTGGCGACCAGGATGATGTCGGAAGGGCCGAACGCGCGCATGGCGAGATCGGAATCTTCAAGCGGTGGCAGGCGCACGCGCAGCGCGACATCGACGCCCTCGTGCACGAGATCGACGCGGCGATTGGTGGCGTCGAGTGAGATGCGCACGTCCGGGTAGCGCGCCAGGAAGTCCAGGAGGAGATCGGCGACGCCGGCCTGCAGCAAGCCTGTGGGACAGGCGATGCGCAGCAAGCCCTGCGGCGCGGCGAGGATGTGGCTCATCGCCTCCTTGGCGACGCGCGCCTCTTCGACGAGGGCGGCGCTGTGGCGATGAAAGATGGCGCCGGCGTCGGTCAGGGAAAGCCGGCGCGTGGTGCGGTTGATCAGCCGCACGCCGAGTTCGGCTTCCAAATCTGCGATGCGCCGGCTGAGCTTGGAGGTCTGCAGCCCCAGCGCCCTCGCCGCCGCCGTGTAGGAGCCGCATTCCACGACTTTGGCGAAGAAATAGAGGTTGTTCAGGTCCTTGATCGGGGCCATGCCGGATCGCCTTATTGTTCTATTCCGAGCAATTATGCGTTCTATCCAGCCATCTGAATAGAAGATTGTTGCGGCATTAGCTTGCTCGTGTCGGCGCGATCGTGAGCGCCCCCAAGGAGGAGGCGCCCCGTGCTTCAAGTGCGCAGCAGGGATTCGCTCAGCGGCGGGGACCGCGGGTGGCTCAAGGCCAAGCATCATTTCGCGCCGGACGGGCAGGGCCCGCATGGCCCGCTCGGCTGCCTGGTGATTTGGAACGACGACGAGGTCGCGCCGCACGCCGGCTTCCCGCTGCACGGCCACCGCGACATGGAGATCGTCACCTATGTGCGCGAAGGCGCCGTCGCGCACAGCGACGACGCAGGCGGCGGCGGCCGGATCGAAGCCGGCCATGTCCAGGCGATCAGCGCCGGCCGCGGCATCCGACACGCCGAGTACAATCCCAACGACGACGTGCTCAGAGTTTTCCAGATTTGGCTGCTGCCGCGCCATCGCGGCCTTGAGCCTCGCTGGGCCACGAAGCCGTTCGCGAAAGCCGATCGCGCCGGCCGTCTGGTCGCACTCGCCAGCGGCTTCGCGGAGGACGCGGAGGCGCTCGAGATCGACGCGGACGCGCGCGTTCTGGGTGCCACGCTGAAGGCCGGCGAGACCATCACCTATGCGCTCGGCGCCGGTCGCGCCGCCTATCTCGTGCCGACGCTCGGCGCGCTCGACGTCAACGGCGTGCGCATCGCCGCGCGCGACGGCGTCGCGATCACCGACGAGCCATCGCTCACCCTCTCCGCGCGCGACGCATGCGAATTCGTCCTGGTCGACGCCGGCCCCGCAACAATCTGAAAGGAGACATTCCAATGACCCGAAAGACTGGCCGCGAGGCTCTGCTGACGCCGCAGGACTCCGTTCTGCTGCTGATTGATCATCAGCCCTTCCAATTCGCCAATCTGCACAGCCATGAGCCGACGATGATCGTAAACAACGTCGTGGGCCTGGCCAAAGGCGCGAAGGCGTTTGGCGTGCCGACCATTCTGACGACGGTCCTCGCCGCGCGCGGCGGCGCGCTCCTTCCGCAAGTGCAGGCCGTGTTTCCCGATCAGGCGCCGATCGATCGCACCTTCATCAACACCTGGGAAGACAAGCGCGTGGTCGAGGCGGTCAAGCGCACGGGCCGGCGTAGGCTCATCGTGGCCGCGCTCTGGACGGAAATCTGTCTCGCCATGCCTGTCATCCACGCGCTTGGCGAAGGCTGGGACGTGACGATCGTGACGGACGCCTCCGGCGGCGTCAGCCGCGAAGCGCACGATATGGCCGTTCAGCGCATGATCGCCGCCGGCGCCAATCCGATGACCTGGCTCGCTCTGCTGTCCGAATGGCAGCGCGATTGGGCGCGCACCGAGCATCTTGAAGCGCTCACGGCGCTGCTCGCCGAACACGGCGGGGGCAGCGGCGTCGCGCTCGCCTGGGAAAACCAATTGCTCACACAACCGCGCCAAACGGCCTGACCCCGCGCACGAGGAGATATCGACATGGCCACCGCGATAACTGCGCCCGCCAATCTGCCTTCCTCATCAACGTTCGCCGCCGGCGCGGCGTTGGCCGGGCGGTTCCTGGTCGCGCTGATCTTTCTGCTCTCCGGCGCGAACAAGATCGCCGCGGCCGATGCGATGACCGGGTACATCGCCTCCATTGGCCTGCCGTTCGCGAATGTGGGCCTTGTGCTCGCGATCGCCGTCGAGATCGGCGGAGGCTTGGCGTTGCTGATCGGGTTTCGCGCCCGCTTCGCCGCCACGCTGCTCGCGCTCTTCTGCGTGGCCACGGCGGCTTTGTTCCACGCCCATTTCGCCGATCAGAACCAGTTCATTCACTTTTTCAAAAATCTCGCGATGGCCGGCGGCCTGCTTCAAGTGGCGGCGTTCGGCGCGGGGCGCTTCAGCTTCGATGCGCGCCGCCGCTAAGAAAGGATCACGATCATGAAATCCGCACGCGAACTGCTCGAAGCCTATCTCGCCAACATTCAAGCGCCCGCCGTATCCGCCGCGCTGTTCGCCGCCGATGGCGTGCTCGAACTGCCCTGGGTCAATGCGCACGCGAAAGGCCCCGCCGAAGTGGAGGCGCTCGTCAAAGGCATTCTCGGCAGAGTTCCGGAATTCGGCTTCAAGAATCTCAAAGTCTGGATCGAGACGCCCGACAGAGTGTTCGCCGAATATCAGGTCGAAGCGCTCATTCCCGCGACGGGAAAGATCTATCACCAGACCTATGCCGGCCTGCTGATCGCAGAGGGCGGCGAGATCAAGCTACTGCGCGAAGCGCTCGACACGGCCGCCGCTGCGCGCGCGTTCGACGCGCAGACGCCTTAGAGTCGTGCGCGACGTTCGCGCCGCATTGGCTCTGGGTTTAGACGGTTGGGATCGTGCCGCCGTCGATGACATAGTCGGCGCCGTGAATGGCGCTGGCGCGCGGCGAAGCCAGGAACGCGATCAGCTCGGCCACTTCCGCAGGCTCCGCAGGGCGCCCGATGGGGATGCCGCCAAGCGCTTTGAGCACATCTGCGCGCGCGTCCTCAATGCTGGTGCGATTGGCGTCGGCGAGGCGCCGCAACAAGGCGTCAGCCGCTTCGGTATAGACCCAGCCCGGCGACACTACGTTGACGCGCACGCCCGTCGGCCCAAGCTCTTTGGACAGCGCTTTGCTGTATGTGGTCAGCGCCGCCTTGGCCGCCGCATAAGCGGTGGTGGATTCGTATAAAGGCAGCGTGCGCTGAATCGACGAGACGTGAATGATGGCGCCGTCGCCGCGCGCGATCATTTGCGGCGCCAGCGCCCGATCGAGGCGCACCGCCGGCATCAAATTGAGATCGAGTTCCGCGCGCCAGATATCATCGCTCAGTGCGGCGAAGCCGCCGCCCGGCGCCGTCGATCCGCCGAGCACGTGAACGAGAATATCGACGCCGCCGAGCTGCGCGATCGCCGCCTCGGCGAGCGCGGCTGCGCCTTCAGCCGTCGTCAGATCTGCCTCGACGAACAACGCGCCGCTCGGCTCCGCCGGCGCGGCGCGCGCTGCGGTGATCACGCGCGCGCCGCCAGCCCGGAAGCGCGCCACGCTGGCGCGGCCCACGCCCTTTGTGCCGGCGGTGACCAGCACGCGGCGCCCTTCGAATTCTGTGCGATCGACCTCGTTCGCCACGCGTCTTGCCCTCGGCTGTTTGATTGCGACGCATGCAAGCTGGCGATAGGCTTCGCGAACGGCAAGAACCGACGAAAAAGTAAGGTACGAACCAATAAGTAAGCCGGCCACATACACGCGCGCAGGCGCCGCGCGAAGCGCGCAGAATGTGCTCCATCTTCTCGATGGGCGGTGGAAACTGGTGATCCTGTTTCAGCTGTTCGACGGCCAGGTGCGGCGCTTTTCGGATCTCGAGCGCGCCATTCCGGGCGTGTCGCAGAAAATGCTGATCCAGCATCTGCGCCAATTGGAGGGGGACGGCATCGTGCGCCGCATCGTGCATCATCAGGCGCCGCCAAAGGTCGAGTATTGCCTCACGGAATGGGGCCAGCAGCTCTGCCCCGCGCTCAACGCCATGCTGCAATGGGCCGAAGGCGCGCCCGGGCATTTACGCGAGCGCCTGATCATCGAGGCGGAATGATCAGCGGCCGCGCCGCCTACGCTTTGATGAAATCGACGAAGGCGCGGAGCGGCGCGGGCATCAAGCGGCGGCTCGGATAGTAGAGAAACGGGCCCGTGAAGGTTTGCCACCATTCTTCGAGCACCGGCGTGAGCGCGCCGCTGTCGAGATGGGCGCGCACGCCTTCCTCGAACGCGTGAAGGATGCCGATGCCGGCGATGGCCGCAGTGAGCCCGAGATTGCCGGCCGCGCCGCCGCGCATCAGCAAGGGGCCGGTCGGGTTGACGCGCACCTCTTCGCCGTCGCGCTCAAACTCCCACGGCGCCAGCGCGCCGCTCGGAAACTGATAGCGCAAGCAGGCATGGGTCAGCAGATCGCGCGGATGATGCGGCGCGCCATGGCGCGCGAGATAGCTCGGCGCCGCGGCGGTTGCGAAACGCTGCGTGCGCGGCCCGATCGGCACGGCGATCATGTCCGCATCGAGCCGCTCCTCATAACGGATGCCGGCGTCGCAGCCGGACGCTTGCAGGTCGCTGAAGCTTTCATCGACCAGCACGTCGAGCCGGATGTCGGGATAGGCCGCCAGAAAGCGCGGAACGATCGCCGGCAAGACGAGCTGCGCGGCGACGGTCGGCACGTTGAGGCGCAAGGCGCCGGCGGGCCGGTCGCGATAGCCGTTCACCAGATCGAGCGCGGCGTCGATCTCGGCGAAGGCCGGCGTCAGCCGCTCTAAGAGCCGCGCGCCGGCCTCTGTGGGCGCGACGCTGCGCGTGGTGCGGTTGAGCAGGCGCACGCCGAGCTGATCCTCCAGCCGGCGCACCGTTTCCGAGAGCGCCGAGGCGCTTCGGCCGGTCTGGCGGGCGGCGTCCCGGAAGCCGCCCGCCTTCGCGACCTCAAGGAACGCGCTCAAATCCGCAGGTTCGATGGTCATTGTTCGTCACGCCGCACAAGCTGTGCCGATTGTGCCGGATTGTCTCGCGCGGGCGCAAGCGTAGATGACGCGCAGGCGCAAACGAAGGGACATCCGAGATGACTGAACGCAAAATCGCGATCGTGACCGGCGGCAGCCGCGGCCTCGGGCGCAGCACGGTGGAGAGCCTCGCCCGGCGCGGCGCCGATGTGATCTTCACCTACAACGCCAACAAGGCCGAAGCGGACAAGGTGGTCGGCTTGGCCGCTGAAGCGGGGGCCAAGGCCATCGCGCTCCAGCTCGATACAGGCGACACGCGCGCGTTCGACGGCTTCGTCGCGCGCGTCAAAGAGGCGCTGGCGGCGCTCGGCGCTGAGCGCTTCGACTTCCTCGTCAACAATGCGGGAATTTCCTCCAATAAGGGCTTTCTCGACGCCACGGAAGAGGACCTCGACGCGCTCTACAACGTGCACTTCAAGGGCGTTTTTTTCCTCAGCCAGAAGCTTGCGCCCCTGATCAACGATGGCGGGCGGATCGTGAATATCTCAACGGGGTTGACGCGCTTCGCCTCGCCCGGCCGCGCCGCCTATGGATCGATCAAGGGCGCAGTCGAAGTGCTGACGCGCTACATGGCGCAGGAACTCGGTTACCGGAAGATCGCCGTCAATGTGGTGGCGCCGGGCGCCATCGCCACGGATTTCAGCGGCGGGATGGTGCGCGACAATCCTGGCGTCAACGCAATGGTGGCGAGCCACACCGCGCTCGGCCGCGCCGGCGTGCCCGACGATATCGGCCCGATGATCGCCGCGCTGCTGTCGGAGGACAATCGCTGGGTCAACGCGCAGCGCATCGAGGTCTCCGGCGGCATGTGGCTATGAGGCCCGCGCCAGCGCTAGGAAGGGCGCCGGCGATGTGCTTCATGGACGGGCGGGAGCGATGCCCATGCAGCAATTCTTGTTCGAGGGTTTCGAGGGTTTCGAGGAAACCAAGCGCCGGGACGGGTTGTTCTTCGCGCTCGTTCCGGACGCGGCGAGCGCCGCGCGCATTGCGGTGATCGGGCGTGCGCTCAAGCAAAGGCATGGATTGAGCGGCAAGCTGATCGACGCCGATCGCTTGCACGTCACGCTCGACTATCTTGGCAATTATCACGGTTTGCCGCGCGACTTGGTCGCCGCTGTGCGGCAAGCGGGGGATTTCGTTGCGGCCGCATCGTTCCATATCGCATTCGATCGCGCGGCGAGTTTCGTCGGCAAGCCGGCGAACAGGCCTTTCGTGTTGTTGGGCGACGAAGGAACCGCCGGCATCGCGGCATTTCAACAAACGCTCCGCGCCGCGATGGCGAAGGCGGGGTTCGTGCACCGGAGCAAGTCGTATACGCCGCATATGACGCTGCTCTATGACGATCAACTCGTCGCCGAGCGCGCCGTCGCGCCGATCGGATGGCGCGCAAAGGAGTTTGCGCTTGTGCATTCCCTGCGTGGTCAGGGGCGGCACGTCATCCTCGCGCGCTGGCCGCTGCAGGGTTAGTTCCGCTTCTTCTTGGGCGTCCGCTTCGCCGGCGCCTGCAGGCCGGCGAGCAGCGCGTCCAGCTGATCGAAGCGCGCATCCCAATGCGCGCGATAGGCTTCGATCCAGGCGTTCGCTTCGGCGAGCGGCTTGCCTTCGAGCTTGCACGGACGCGTCTGCGCCTCGCGCGAGCGGCTGATGAGGCCCGCGCGCTCAAGCACTTTGAGATGTTTGGAAATCGCCGGCTGGCTCATCGCGAAGGGCTGGGCGAGTTCGGTGACAGTGGCTTCGCCCTTGGCCAGCCGCGCCAGAATGGCCCGGCGGGTCGGATCGGAGAGGGCGGCGAAGGTGGCGTCGAGGCGGGCGGATTGTGCGGGCATTAAATAACCCATTGGTTTTTGATACGTAAGAATTGGAAAGCGCGGCGGCTCTGGTCAAGCCTGCGCTCTGTCATTTAGCCTCCTGCTTATGGCGGTCACGATCTACGGAATCAAAACCTGCGACACGATGAAGAAGGCGCGCGATTGGCTCGACGCGCATGGCGTGGCGTACGCGTTCCATGATTATCGCGCTGAGGGCATCGACAAGGCCCGGCTCGAGCGCTGGGTGAAGGAGCTCGGCTGGGAGAAAGTGCTCAACCGCGCCAGCACGACCTTCAAAGCGCTGCCGGAGAGCAAGAAGCAGACCCTCGACGCCGCCAAGGCGATCGCGCTGATGCTCGCCGAGCCGACGATGATCAAGCGCCCCGTGCTCGACATCGGCCGCGCGCGCATCCTGGGCTTCAAGCCGGACATCTACGCCGCCGCTTTCAAAGCGGACTAGGCAAGATTTGCGTGCATGCCCGGCGAGAGCTGCCGGCTGTTGGCGCGGGCGCAGCGGCGCGGCGCTGATAAATCAAGCCTCTTCTGGCGGCGCGGAAATTGCGGGCGCTGGGGGCGATGGCGATTGGCGATCTCACCGCGCTGACGGGACTGAACCTCACCAGCATCACGCCGCCGCTCGCGCGCGTCGGCGATTTCGCGATCGCGGCGGAGAGCAAGGACGCGGCGCGCCCAGCCGCGGATGCGGCGCAGGTGTTCTATGACGCGCATGCTGGCGCCGCCGCTTCCGTTCAGACTCAGCTCGCCGCCGCCGAGCAGCCCAGTCCGGCCGAGCGCACGCGCCAGGAATTTCTGGATTACGTGCACAAATCGCCGATCGAGCGGCTGCGCGATCAGGTGCTCGGCAGCCTCGGGCTTAGCGAGGACAGCCTCGCCGCCATGGCGCCGGACGAGCGCGCCGCCATCGAGGACAAAATCCGCAAGCTGATCGAGGAAAAGATCCGCGAAGCCATGAAAGAAAAGGGCATGGACCCCGATGGTCCGCGCCAGGCTGCGGACGTCCTGGCCTAGCGCGCCGGGCCGCCCGACCGCCCACCCGCCTCATTTTCGCCGCAGCGCATCCAAACGGGGCCTGGCCCGCATCTTTTGGATGAAGCGGCTGAAACGGGCCGCGCGGAACGAGAGACCGGAGAAACTCACATGTTTATCGAAAGCTATGTCATGCTTTTGCTGATGGCGGCTGCGTTCGTGGGGCCGTTGGCCCTGATGACGTGGACTCGGTCGTAAATCCGGGCCTGGGGAGGACGGGAGATGGAAGGAATTGTGGTGCCGATCGCGCTGTTCGGCATGATCGCGGCGATCGTTTTCGCGTCGGTCTGGGGCGGGGTGCAGAACCGCCGGGCCGCCGCCGACGCCATCAAGAAGGCCATTGAGGCCGGTCAGACGCTCGATCCCGAAACGATCAGCGCGCTTTACCGGCCGGCCAGGGCGGCCGCGCAGGACCTCCGGGGCGGCGTCGTGCTCTGCGCGCTGGCGCTCGGCTTCGTGGCGGCGGGCGGCATTTACTACTTCAACCGCGGCGGCGGGGAGGGCGACGGCGTGTTCGGCTTCTTCATCGCGGCCGTGATTATTGGCTCGATTGGCGTAGGCCAGCTCATTGCCGGTTTGCTGCGTCAGCCTAAGAAGGAAGGGTGAGTGGGCCCGACGAGGAACTGGCGCGAGAGGCGAAGCGCGGGTCGCAGCGCGCATTCGAAAGCCTCGTGCGGCGGAACCAGAGCCTCGTCCGCGGCTTCCTGCGCCGGATGGCGCCGGACGCGGCCACCGCCGACGATTTGGCCCAGGAGACGTTCGTAATGGCCTGGCGCAAGATCGGGTCCTATGAGGAAAAGGGGTCGTTCCGCGGCTGGCTGTGCCGGATCGCCTACACCCAATTCCTCCAGAACCGCCGATCGGCGCAAAGCGCGCTCCGGCGCGACACGGCGGCCTTCGCCGAAATGGACCAGGAGGTCAGCGAAGGGGCCGGCGTGGAGGCCAGGATCGACCTGGAACGGGCCATGAAAGTGCTCTCGCCGGAGCAAAGGGCGGCCGTTTCGCTCTGCTACGGGGAAGGCATGAGCCATTCTGAAGCTGCTGAGGCTTTGGGCTTGCCATTGGGGACTGTTAAGTCCCATGTTTTAAGAGGCCGGGAGCGTATGCTCGCCGCGCTGCGCGAAAAGGAAGCGTCATGAGCGAAGACCGCGATGAAGCTTTGCTGCAGTCCCTGTTTGCGGACGCCGCCCGTGCGCCCATGGGCGACGAGACGTTCGTGCAGGGCGTCATGGGCCGGGTGTCGGACCATACGGCGCGGACGCAAGCCCGGGTGACCACCTTGGCCTGGGCCGGCGGCGCGGTCGCCGCCTTCCTGGCCGCCACCAATTTCACGGCCATCGTGGCCGAAATCTCCAAGGCGTTCGCCGATGTGAATTTGAGCGGCGTGCCGGCTCTGGGCGGCGGCGCCAGCGTCCTCCTCCTGGTCGCCGCTGTGGCGGGCGGAGCCTATCTGTTCAGCGACCGGGCCTAAGCCTTCGCACCTGCAAAATTTGCGTAATTTGGACGGCGGCGCATGCGCCGCCGTTTTCCTGCCGCAGCGCGCGCTTAACCGCAGGCAAGAACAGCTCGGGCGCGTTGCCCGGGGAAGCGGGCGCCGCTAGCGTGCCGCCCGCTTCGTCCCCGAGGATGAGCGCTGAGCCGGGGCGGCAAGGGATGGGCGCGTGACCAATCAGGACAACACGATCTTCGAGGAAGTCGAAGAAAGCCTGCGCCAGGATCGCTACCTCGCCTTCTTCAGGAAATACGGCCTTCTCATCGCCGCGGGCGTGGTTGCGGTGCTGCTCGGCATTCTGGGCGTGCGCGCCTTTCAGAGCTGGCAGGTGAATTCGGCGCGCCAGCACGCCGACACCTTCGCCGCCGCCGAACAATTGCTCGCCAAAGGCGATTCCAAGGGCGCCAGCGCCGCGTTCGATCAGCTGTCGAAAACCGGCCCGCAAACTTATCGCGTGATGGCCATGATGGACCGCGCGGCCACTCTCGAAGCGCAAGGCGATATGCAGGGCGCGCTGGCGCAATTCGACGCCGCGGCCGCAGCCGCGCAGGACCACACCTTGCGCGACAGTGCGCGCCTGCGCGCCGCCTATCTCGCCGCGGAGACGCAGGATTTCCAGGCCGTGCGCGCGCGCCTCCAGCCGCTCATCGATGCGGGCGGGCCGATTTCGTACATGGCCAAGGAGCTGCTCGGCGTTGAGGCTTGGGAGGCCGGCGACACTGCGCTGGCGCGCTCGACGCTCGAGAATTTGCAGCTCGCCTTCGATGCGCCCGATCCGGTGCGTCAGCGCGCGCAGCTGGTGCTCAACGTGATGGGCCCCGCGCCCGAACAACCCGCCGCGCCCGCAACGCCGGCGCAAGCGCCGCCTGCGCCCCGTCCCGGAGATACGAAATGAGCCGCCTTTCTCCCTTGGCCCTGATGGCGGCGGTTGCTGCATTGTCGGCCTGCTCCAGCGTCGGCCGTGTGGCCAGCGCCGTGAACCCGTTCGATGGCGGCGATCGCGCGGCCGCATCGCCGAGCGTGCCGCAAGACGGGCGAATCTCGATCCTCACCTTTGAGCAGGATTTGGCGCCGTCGCCGGAATTGTCGGGCCACGCGATCGTGCCGCCCGCGCCCATCACGCTCAACAGCTGGAACAATCCGGGCGGCACGGCGGACAATTCGCCGGGCAACAGCATCGGCTCGGGCGGGCTCGAGATCGCCTGGCGCGAAAGCCTGGGCGCGGGATCGAACAAGAATACGCGCCTGTCCGCGCCGCCGGTGATCGCCGAAGGCAAGCTGTTCTTCCTCAATGCCGATCAAGAGGTGGTCGCGCTCGACGTCTCTAACGGCCACCGCCTCTGGTCGCATCGCATGCGGCCCGAACACACGCGCGACCGCAACGCGATCGGCGGCGGCGTGGCGGCCGAAGGCGGCCGCGTGTTCGTGACGACGGGCTATGGCACGTTGGTCGCGCTCGACGCCAATACCGGCGATCAGGTTTGGAGCGTGCAGGGCGATGCGCCGTTCCATTCAGCGCCCACCGTGCTCAACGCGCGCGTCTATGCGGTGTCGAACGACAGCCAATTGCTGGCGGTCGATGCGGGCGATGGGCGCATCCTGTGGAATTATTCCGCCATCGCCGAGCCGGCGCGCATCCTCGCGGCGTCGAGCCCCGCGGTCGATGGCGACAGCGTGATCGCGCCGTTCGCCTCGGGCGAGGTCGTGGCGCTGCTCACGGCCAATGGCCGCCGCCTCTGGGTCGATGCGCTGTCGCGCACGGGCCGGCTCACCTCGCTCTCTGCGATCAACGACATCGCGGGCCGGCCGGTGGTGGAGAACGGCGTCGTCTACGCCGCGAGCCATTCGGGCGTGCTGGCGGCGATCGATCTGCGCACCGGCCAGCGCATGTGGGCGCGCAGCTTCGCCTCGACGCAGACGCCCTGGATCTCCGGCGACGTGCTCTACGCCATCAACACCGACGGCGAATTGGCGGCGTTCGACCGCACCAACGGCAATGTCTATTGGGTCAAACAGCTGCGCCGCTTCGAGGATGAGCATGATCGCCGCGGCCGCGTGGCGTGGACTGGGCCGATCATGGTCGGCAATGTCCTCTACCTCGCCAATTCGCTGGGCGAGGTGGTGACGGTGGCGCCGCAGACCGGCGATATCGGCACCACGCGGGATGTGGGCTCGCCCGTATTCATCCCGCCGATCGCCGCCAGCGGCCAGATCTACGTCGTCACCGACGATGCGCGCCTGATCGCGCTGCATTAACGGCCCGGCGCGACAGACAGGCCCGTACGTCCTAGATAAGGGCCATGCCGCTTAAGCTCGCCATTGTCGGGCGCCCGAATGTGGGCAAGTCCACTTTGTTCAACCGCCTCGCGGGCAAGAAGCTCGCGCTGGTGGATGACGCGCCGGGCGTGACGCGCGACCGCCGCGAGGCGCCGGGCCGGCTCGCCGATCTCGATCTGACGCTGATCGATACGGCCGGCTTCGAAGACGTCACCGATGAGAGCCTTCAGGCGCGCATGCGCGCGCAGACCGAGGCCGCCATCGGCGACGCGGACGTCGTGCTGCTGGTGATCGATGCGCGCGTTGGCGTGACGCCCGCCGATGAGCATTTCGCCGATCTGCTGCGCCGCGCGGATAAGCCCGTCGTGCTCGCCGCCAACAAATGCGAGGGCCGGGCGGGCGATGTCGGGCTCTCGGAGGCCTATGCGCTGGGCCTTGGCGATCCGATCCCGATCTCCGGCGAGCAGGGCGATGGCCTCAGCGATCTCTACGCCGCGCTCTTGCCCTATGAGCAGGTCGCGCCGGCTGAGGAAGAGGCCGAAGACGAAAGCGTTGCGGACGGCGCCGACGAGGCGGAAACGGAACGGCCGCGCGGCCCGATCAAGATCGCGATCATCGGCCGTCCGAACGCCGGCAAGTCGACGCTGGTGAATGCGCTGCTGGGCGATGAGCGCATGCTCACCGGGCCGGAAGCCGGCATCACGCGCGATTCCATTTCGATCGATTGGCGCTGGGGCGATCAGGATTTCCGCCTCATCGATACGGCCGGCATGCGCCGCAAGGCCAAGGTGGACGGCAAGCTCGAAAAACTCTCGGTCGGCGACACCATCAACGCCATCCGCTTCGCCGATGTGTGCGTGCTGGTGATGGACGAGGCCGAGGCGCTCGAACATCAGGATCTGTCGATCGCCGATCTGGTCACGCGCGAAGGCCGTGCGCTCGTGATGTGCTTTGCGAAATGGGACAAGGTCGAGAACGGCGGCGCGCATTTCGAAGAGTTGAAATTGTCGGCGCGTGAGAAATTCCCGACCGCGCGCGGCGCGCCTCTGGTGACCATCGCCGCGCAAGCGGGCGTCGGCCTCGATCGGCTGATGAAGGCGGTGATGGTCGCGTTCAACGATTGGAACGCGCGCGTGAAAACCAGCGACCTCAACAAATGGCTGGAAGACGCCGTCTCCCGCCATCCCCCGCCGGCCGTAGGCGGACGGCGCATCAAACCGCGCTACATCTCCCAGATCAAAGCCCGCCCGCCGACGTTCGTGCTGATTTCCTCGCGCGCCTCGGATTTGCCGGAGAGCTACAAGCGCTACCTCGTCAATAGCATCCGAGACGCCTTCGATCTGCACGCCACGCCGATCCGGCTGATCGTGCGCAGCAATACGAAGAACCCGTACGAGAGTTAGCGTCCCTTCTCCCCCTCTCGGGGGAGAAGGGAGCGTTAGGTGCTCACTGCCTGTTTCGCGTCGCGATCATAGCGCACGCGCACGCGGTTCTCGCTCCAGCCCGGCTCCAGCATATCGACGATATGCGGCGCGATTTCTTCGGGCGGCGGCAGGGTTTCGGGATTCTCGCCGGGATAGGCTTTGGCGCGCATGGCGGTGCGCACAGCGCCGGGATCGAACAGGTTGACGCGGATCGGGGTGATCGCGCATTCGGCGGCCCAGGCTTTCACGAATGCGTCGAGGCCGGCTTTGCTCGCCGCATACGGCCCCCAATAAGCCTTCGCGCTGAGCGAGGCGCCGGAGGTGAGAAACACGGCCCGCCCGTTCTCGCTTTGCCGCAGCAGCGGATGGAATGAGCGAATGAGCCGCTGATTGGCGATGAGGTTCACGGCCAGCACTTCGGCGAACACGTTGGGCGTGGCCTGATGTGCGGGCGTCAGCGGGCCGAGAGTGCCCGCGCACGCGGCCAGCGCATCGAGCTTGCCATAGCGCTCATAGAGCGCCGCCCCCAGGCGATCGAGCCCGTCGCCATCCTTCAAATCCGCGGGCACGAGCGCGCAGGCGCCTTTGCCTTCGGCGCGGATTTCGTCGTCGAGCTGTTCGAGCGCTTTCTGCGCGCGCGCCAGCGCGATCACCTGCCAGCCGCGCCGCGCACATTCCAGCGCCACCGCGCGCCCAATGCCGCGCGATGCGCCGGTGACGAGGACAATGCGCGCTTGCTCAGTCACGCTATTCCGCGGCGCTTTCCGCGAGCAGGGAGAGCTGGAAATCCTTGGCGGCGCGGTCGGCGTCGTGATCGACGAGCGCGGTGGGATATTCGCCGGTGAAGCAGTGGTCGGTGAATTGCGGCTGGCGCGCATCGCGCGATTTCTCGCCCATCGCCCAATAGAGCCCTTCGACCGAGATGAAGCCCAGGCTGTCGCAGCCCAAGGTCTTGCGCATCTCCTTCAGCGTCATGTTCGCGGCCATGAGCTGTTCCTGCGTCGGCATGTCGATGCCGTAGAAATCCGGATATTTGATCGGCGGGGAGGCGATGCGGAAATGCACTTCGCGCGCGCCCGCCTCGCGCATCAGCTGAACGATGCGCGCGCCCGTGGTGCCGCGCACGATCGAATCCTCGACCAGCACCACGCGCTTGCCTTCGACGATGGCGCGGTTGGCCGCATGCTTCATGCGCACGCCCAAAGCGCGGATTTCCTGCTTCGGCTGAATGAAGGTGCGCCCGACATAATGGTTGCGGATGATGCCGAGCTCGTAGGGGATGCCCGAGGCTTCCGCGAAGCCCATCGCCGCAGGCACGCCGCTATCGGGCACCGGCACCACGATATCGGCTTCGACCGGCTGTTCCTTGGCCAGCCTCTGGCCCGAACGCTTGCGCACTTCGTAAACGCTGCGCCCGTCGATGACCGAATCCGGCCGCGCGAAATAGACGAACTCGAACACGCAGGGCCGCGCCGGCTGGCGCGCGAACGGGAAATAGGAATCGATCTGCGGCGCGCCGTCCTTGCCCTGGGTGACGACGACGACCTCGCCGTTCTCCACCGTGCGCACGAATTTCGCGCCGATCATGTCGAGCGCGCAGGTTTCGGATGCGAGAATGGGCGCGCCATTGCGGTCGCCCAGCACGAGCGGGCGAATGCCCAGCGGATCGCGCGCGCCGATCAGCATATTGTTGGTGAGGCAGACGAAGGCGTAGGCGCCTTGGATTTGGTGCAGCGCTTCAACGAACCGGTCGATCACCTTAGCCCGGCGCGAGCGCGCGATCAGCTGCAGCAGACATTCCGTGTCTGACGTCGATTGAAAGATCGCGCCGTCATCGACCAGCTGTTCGCGCAGCAGGCGCGCATTGGTGAGATTGCCGTTGTGGCCGACAGCGAAGCCGCCGAGCGCCAAATCGGCGAAGAGCGGCTGCACATTGCGCAGGATCGTGCCGCCCTGGGTGGCGTAACGGGTATGGCCGATGGCGATGTGGCCGGGCAGGCGCTCGGGCAGGCCCTCGCCGCTGAAATTGTCGCCGACCAGGCCGAGATGCCGTTCGGTGTGGAAGCGCTGGCCGTCATAGGTGGCGATGCCGCAGCCTTCCTGGCCGCGATGCTGGAGCGCGTGCAGGCCCAGGGCCGTCAAAACGGCGGCGTCCTCGCTGCCGAAGACGCCGAACACGCCGCATTCCTCGTTCAGGCAATCGGGCCTGTCCCGCTCCTCGTCCGTGAACCGATCGAACCAGGGAGCGGGATGAGCCATGGGGCGCCTCAGTTGGATGTCGCCGGCGTCGCCGGCGAATCGCGGTGACGGGCGCGGTCGATAATATCAGACGCGCGGGCCCGCGCGCGCGGCAAAAGCCGCTCCAGGGCGACCGCGACACCCTCGTAAATGGGGTAGGTGCGGGCGTTGGCAATCGCCGCCGGCATGGTCGCTTGCGGCGAAATGGCAGGGGAGTCCGTCGTCTGGCGCATAAGCAACACGAAGAGCGACACTACCAGGACCCCGCGCAGCACGCCGAACGCGAGGCCCGCGGCCCGGTCAAAGGCCCCGATCTCGGTCGATTGGTGCGCCGTCTTGGCCACCACCGAGGTCAGGAACATGATCAGGAAGAAGACGACGAGGAAGATCAGCAGGCCCGCCGCAACGGTCGCCAGACTGCCCTCGATCGAGGTGAATTGCTCCACGATCGGGCGGCCCCGCTCGGCCAGGAACACCGCCGCGATGGCTGCGCCGATGAACGCCACGATCGAAAAAATCTCGCGGATGATGCCGCGCGCGAACGCCATGATCCCGGAAAAGGCGACAATCGCCAGAGCCACGAGATCGAACCAGGTGACGCCTAAGCCTTCCATGATCGCCCACTCCCCTCGCTGGGCGCCGGAAACAGGGCCGCCAGGTCCCCGAGCCGGGCGATCCCGCGGACATCCAATCCGCCCGCTTCCGCGCCTGATCCCCTTTGACTGGCCGGCGCGAACGCCTGCCTGAACCCCAGCTTCGCCGCCTCCTTGAGGCGCAGGTCCGTCCGGCTGACAGGCCGTACATCCCCTGACAGCGCGATCTCCCCGAAGACCACGCAATCCTTCGGCAAGGGCGCGTCGCTGAGAGCTGAGATGAGGGCAGCGGCGACCGCGAGATCGGCCGCTGGCTCCGTTATCCGCAGACCGCCAGCCACGCTGAGGTACACGTCGCGGCCCGCGAAGGAAAGCCCGCAGCGCGCTTCCAGCACCGCCAGGATCATGGCGAGGCGGGCCGAATCCCAGCCGACGATGGCGCGCCGGGGCGTGCCATAGGCCGCCGGGGCCGCCAGGGCCTGGATTTCGACCAGCACGGGCCTCGTGCCCTCGACGCCGGCGAACACGGCCGCGCCGCTGGCCCGGGTCTCCTCTTCGCCCAGGAACAGAAGGGACGGGTTGGGGGCTTCCTTGAGGCCCGCTTCGGCCATTTCGAACACGCCGATTTCGTCGGTCGGGCCGAACCGGTTTTTCACCGCGCGCAGGATGCGGAAGGCGTGGCCGCGCTCGCCCTCGAAATAGATCACGGCGTCGACGAGGTGCTCGACCACGCGCGGACCGGCGATCTGGCCGTCCTTGGTGACATGCCCGACCAGGGCGACGATGGCGCCAGATCGTTTGGCGAAACGCACCAGTTCGTGCGCGCAGGCCCGCACTTGCGCCACCGTGCCCGGCGCGGCGTCGAGCCCATCCGCGAACAGCGTCTGGATCGAATCCACGATCACGACATCAGGCTTGAGCGCCTTCAGCCCATCGAGAATCTGGCGCAAATCCGTTTCGGCCGCGAGCCGCACCGGCGCATCCGCAACGCCCAGCCGGCGCGCGCGATCCTGAATCTGCGCCAGCGCTTCTTCGCCGGTGACGTAGGCGACGGTTGCGCCCCTGCGCGCCAACGCTGCCGCGGCCTGCAGCAGCAGGGTCGATTTGCCGACGCCAGGATCGCCGCCGATCAGCAGCGCCGAGGCGCGCACCAGGCCGCCGCCGCATACGCGGTCGAGTTCTGAAATGCCGGTGGCCAGGCGCTCGGGCGCGGCCTCGGCGCCCGACAGATCCACGAAATTGGCGCCGCGGCCCTTCTTGCCGCTCGGCGCGGCGAGCGCGCCGGGCGTCGCCGTGCGCTGCACGCTTTCTTCGACAAGCGTATTCCAGCCGCCGCAGGCCTCGCATTTGCCCAGCCATTTCGGATGGATGGCGCCGCAGGCTTGGCAGGTGAAGACGTGGTCCTTCGCCATGGGACGGGCCTTGTCGCGATTCGCGCAGACGTGCGCGGATTGGTACAGCGGGCCATGAGCTTGCCGCGCCGCGTGGCTGATCTTTTGGGCGTTGCGCTGCCCGTCCTGCAAGCGCCGATGGCGGGAACCTCGGGCGTGCGCCTTGCGGTCGCGGCAGCTGAAGCGGGCGGGCTCAGCGCTTTGCCGTGCGCGATGCTGAGCGCCGATCAAATCCGTGAAAGCGTTCAGAGTTTTCGCCAGCAGCTTTCCGCGCCGATCAATCTCAACTTTTTCACGCATGCGCCGCCGCAGGCAGACCCTGCGCGCGAGGCCGCGTGGCGCGCACGCCTGGCGCCGTTCGCGCACGAGCTTGGCGTGACGGGCGATGCGCCCGCAGCCTCGCGCGCGCCGTTCGACGCCGCGATGTGCGCGGTGGTGGAAGAGCTGAAGCCGGAGGTCGTGAGCTTCCATTTCGGCCTTCCTGCGCCGGAGCTTGTCGCGCGCGTGCGCGCTGCGGGTCCGAAAGTGCTGTCGTCGGCGACGACTTTGGCGGAAGCGCTCTGGCTTGAGGCGCGCGGCGTCGACGCCATCATCGCGCAAGGCGTCGAAGCCGGCGGCCATCGCGGCATGTTCCTGAGCGAGGATATTTCCACGCAGATGGGAACGATGGCGCTGGTTCAGCTGATCGCGGGGCGCGTCCGCGTTCCGGTCATCGCCGCCGGCGCCATCGCGGACGGGAGAAGTGCGGCGGCGGCCTTGCTGCTGGGCGCGGACGCGGTGCAGATCGGCACAGCGCTGATGCGCGCGCCCGAATGCGACACCGCGCCTTTGCATCGCGCGCTGCTGGAAGCGCCCGGCGAAACCGCGCTGACGAACCTCTTCACGGGGCGGCCCGCGCGCGGCCTCGTCAACCGCATCATGCGCGAATTAGGGCCTATGAACCCGGCGGCGCCCGCCTTTCCGAACGCCGCCATCGCCATGGCCCCGCTGCGCCGCGCCGCGGAAGCCAGGGGTGACGCGGGTTTTTCGCCGCTCTGGGCCGGGCAAGCCTTTCCGTTGGCGCGCGCTGCGCCCGCCGGCGAGATCGTGCGGGCGCTGTGCGCCGATGCAGAAAAACTATTGGCGGGGGCGCCGCTTTAGCCGGTGCGCGCGCCCGCGCCGCCCGCTAGCTTCGTCGGCTAGGAAAGAGGCCATGAGCACCAAGAAAATCAGCGTGAAGCGGTTGGCGGGCGCGCTCGGCGCCGAGATCGGCGGCGTCGATCTCGCGCGCGATCTCGACAACGAAACCTTCGACGATATCCACCAGGCGTTTCTCGATCATCAGGTGATCTTTTTCCGCGATCAAACGCTGACGCCCGACCAGCACAAGGCGTTCGGCCGCCGTTTCGGCAAGCTCAACATCCACCCCTACGTGGAAGGGATGAAGGATCATCCCGAGATCATGGAGATCATCAAGGAGCCGGAGGACAAGATCAATTTCGGCGGCGGCTGGCACTCCGATATGAGCTTCCTTGAAACGCCGTCGATCGGCTCGATCCTCTATGCGATGGAGGTGCCCGCCGTCGGCGGCGACACGCTGTTTGCGAGCCAATACGCCGCCTATGACGCGCTCTCGCCGGGCCTCAAGCGCACGCTTGAGGGGCTGCGCGCGATCCATTCTTCGGCGCGGGAATATTCATCGCGCGGCGCCTCTGCGCAGAAGCGTTCATCTATGAACGTCGCGGAGGCCGATGGCTTCGTCGGCGAATATGCGCATCCGGTCGTGAAGGTGCATCCCGAAACGGGGCGCAAGGCGCTCTACGTCAATCCCGCCTTCACGACGAAGTTCGAAGGCTGGTCGACGCGCGAATCCCAGCCCGTGCTCGATTTTCTGTTCAATCACGCCCGCTATGAGGCCTTCACCTGCCGGTTTCACTGGGAGAAGGGATCGCTGGCGTTTTGGGACAATCGCGCCGTGTGGCATTACGCGCTCAACGATTACCCAGGGCAACGGCGCCATATGCGGCGCGTGACAGTGGATGCTGCTTGATGACGACGGTTTACGATTTTTCGGCGCGCGCGATCGACGGCGCGGAGCGGTCGCTCAGCGATTATCGCGGCAAAGTGCTGCTCATCGTCAACACGGCGAGCCAATGCGGCTTTACCGGCCAATACAAAGGGCTCGAAGCGCTGCATCGCAAATACGCTGACAAAGGCGTCGAGGTGCTGGGCTTTCCGTGCAACCAATTTGGCCAGCAGGAGCCGGGCGACGCCGAAGAGATCAAGAATTTCTGCTCGCTGACCTATGACGTCACCTTTCCGATGTTTCAGAAGGTCGATGTCAACGGGCCGAAGGCGCATCCGCTCTACGCCTATCTTACGCGCGCCAAGCGGGGCATTCTCGGCACAAGCAACATCAAATGGAATTTCACGAAATTCCTGATCGGCCGGAACGGCGAAATCCTTGGCCGGTTCGGCCCAACGGCGACGCCCGAACAATTGGATGCCAAGATCGCCGCCGCCGCTGCATGACGGAACAACAACAAGAGGGACGCCGCGATGAGCAAGACCGACATCTCGATCAAGACGGCCGACGGCGATTGCCGCAGCTTTGTGTTTCGCCCAGCCGAAGGCCAAGGGCCGTGGCCCGCCGTGATCTATTACATGGATGCGCCCGCGATCCGGCCGGTTCTGTTCGAAATGTGCCAGCGCATCGCCGATGCTGGCTATCTCGTGCTGCTGCCCGATCTCTTCTACCGCGCCGGCCCTTATGAGCCGATCGTCCTGACCGAGGTGTTCGGCGATCCCGCCAAGCGCGAGCACTTCTGGAAGACCTATGTGTTGACCACAAATGTCGAGAAGGTCGTCGAGGACACCAAGAGCTTCATTGGCTATCTCGACGCGCTGCCCGACGTGAAGCCCAACAAGATCGGCGTCACCGGCTATTGCATGGGCGGCTCGATGGCGATCACCGTCGCGGCCTCGTTTCCTGACCGTGTCGCCGCCGCCGCCAGTTTCCATGGCGGCCGTTTGGCGACCGATAGTGAAACCAGTCCGCACAAGCTTGCGCCGCGCATCAAGGCGCAAGTGCTCGTGGCTGCTGCTGAAGCCGATTCAGGCCACACGCCGGAACAGCATGCGCTGCTGATTGAAGCCTTCGACAGAGCGGGCCTCACGCATCGCACCGAAATCTGGCAAGGCGCGCGCCATGGTTGGACCATGCGCGACCAGCCCGTTTACAACGAAAACGCCGCCGAACGGCATCTGGCCGAGCTTTCCGGCCTGCTCAGAGCGGCGCTCGGCTAGGCTGCTGAACCGAAGACGCGCGCGCTGGCCAGCGCTGCGCCATCGCGCAGCGCGCGCAGCTTCGCCCACACCACGTCTTCCGGGATGAGCACGAAGCCCGCGCTGGTTTCAAACCCGCAATCGGTGCCGGCGACGACACGCGCGGGATCGCCCAGCGCGGCGGCGGCGCGCTCGATGCGCTGCGCCACCAGTTTCGGGTGCTCGACATAGTTCGACGTCGTATCGATCGCGCCGGCGATCAGCGTCACATCCTTCGGCAGGACGCCGCCCTCGAAGAACGACACTTCATGCTCGTGGCGTGGATTGGCGAGGCTGAGCACCAGCGCGCCGATCCGCGTCCGCGCCAGTTCGGGCCAAAGCTCATCGAGCGCCGCGTCGCATTCGTGCGGGCCATTGTAATTGCCCCAGCAGACATGCAGGCGCAGGCGGTCGCGCGGTGCGTCCTGCAACGCCGTGTTCAGCGCGTCGATCACCAGGCGCATGAAAGCGCGATATTCGTCGAGTGATTTATCGGCGAACAGCGTGTGCCGCTCCATCGCCAGATCGGGCGCATCGATCTGCAGGATATGGCCTGCCGCCAGAATGGCGCGGTATTCGACCGAAAGCGCGGCGGCGAGCGCCTCGACGTAATCCTGCATGCGCGCATAGTGCTGGTTCGCCATCGCCGCCGCGACGATGCCGGGCGAGGGCGCAGTTACGAAACTCGCGGCCACATCCGCTTTGCGCGGCGCCAGCGCGCTCGCGAAGCGCGCGAGATCGACCGTCAGCGGGCGCTCATCGAGGTAACGCACAGGCGCTGTGCAGGCCGGCGTCGCCAGCAGGCTGACGCTGTCGGCCGGCAGGGTGCGCGAAAGATATTGAAGGAAGCCCGGATACATCACGAGATCGCGCATGGGCGGGCGCGGATGCTGGCCGTCGAACCCGCTCAAGCGCGTGCGCACATAGCTGAAGAAACCCTCGCGCCCGACCTCGCCGTCATTGACGATATCGACGCCCGACGCGATCTGCTGGGTCAGAACATGCGCGAGCGAGGCGTCGATGGCGGCCTCGAACGCCGCATCATCGACTGCTTCGCCCCGGCTTTTGCGCGCATGCATGGCCGCGAGCGTTGCGCCCTTGGGCAGCGAGCCGGCATGTGTGGTGAGGAAGCGCTGGGTCATGGCGCACTATCGCGCGGGCGCGGGGCCGCGTGAAGCGGGCTCTTAGACCACTGCCTGGATCGGCCCGTCGGCCCGGCCGTGGACGAATTGATCGACCCGCGCATCGCCGCTGTGGTCGATGTCTGCCGCCGGCCCGCGCCAGATCAGCTTGCCTTGATAGAGCATGGCGATTTCGTCGGCGATTTTACGCGCGCTGGCCATGTCGTGCGTGATCGAAAGCGCGGCGCAGCCCAGTTCCTTCGTCATCTCGACGATCAGATCGTTGATCGCGTCGGCCGTGATGGGGTCGAGGCCCGTGGTCGGCTCGTCGAAAAAGATGATGTCCGGTTTGGCGATGATGGCGCGCGCCAGCGCGGCGCGCTTTTGCATGCCGCCGGACAATTCGATCGGGCGGAGGTCGGCGTTTTCGGGCGCAAGCCGCACGCGCCGCATGGTTTCGATGGCGCGCTCGCGCGCATCCTTGCGCGCCATGCCGTCGGCATAGATCAGCCTGAACGCGATGTTTTCCCAGATGGTCAGCGAATCGAACAGCGCGCCGCCCTGGAACAGCATGCCGAATTTGCGCTGAATGTCGTGGCGGCGTTTCGGATCGGCGCCGCGGCCGGAGAACACTTCGCCATCGACCAGCGCCTGGCCCTCGTCCGGCTTCATCAGGCCGAGCGTACATTTGAGCGTGACGCTCTTGCCCGTGCCCGACCCGCCGATGATGACAAGCGAGCGGCCGGATTCCAGCGTGAACTCGACGCCGTCGAGCACTTGGCGATTGCGGAGGCGTTTCTTCACGCCGCGGAGTTCGAGTTTGGGCGGGCTCATGCGTTGTAGAACGCCGTGATGAGATAATTGGAGGCCAGGATCAGGACCGTCGCGCCGACAACGGCGTTGGTCGCCGCGCGGCCGACGCCCAGCGCGCCGCCCGACGACCCATAGCCTTGATAGGCGCCGATCGAGGCGATGATGAAGCCGAACACCGCCGCCTTGATCACGCCCAGCATGACATCGGCCGCCTCCAGAAAGTCGACCGTGTTCTTGAGATAGATGGCGCCGTTGAAATCGAGCGAGCCGGTGGCCACCAGATAGCCGCCCATCACGCCGATCGTATCGGCCACCAGCACCAGCAGCGGCAAGGTCAGCACCGCGGCTAGCACGCGCGGCGCCACCAGGAAACGCATCGGATCTGTCGACAGCGTCGTCATCGCGTCGATCTGCTCGGTGACGCGCATCGTGCCGATTTCCGCGGCGATGCCCGCGCCCACGCGCCCGGACAGCATGAGCCCCGCCAGCACCGGCCCCAGTTCGCGCGTGATGCCCAGCACCACGATGTTCGGCACGAAGGTTTCCGCGTTGAAGCGCGAGCCGCCGACATAGATGTTGAGCGCCAGCGCCGCGCCGATGAACACAGCCGTGAGCCCGATCACCGGCAACGAGAAATAGCCGACCTGCACCGCCTGGCGCCAAAGCTGGCCCACATGAAACGGCGGCGTCACCGCCGCATAGGCCGCCTGGCCGGCAAATTTCGCATAGCGCCCGAACTCGCCGAACACGGCGATGGTGGCGCGCCCGATGTCGCGAAACGGCGTCATGCGCGCATGCCCATGCGCCGCACGGTCCCCGCGAACGTCGTCAAAAGCTCATAGCCGTTCGTGCCCGCCGCGCGCGCTACCTCTTCGAGCGGCGCATGCGCCCCCAAGAATTCGACGCGCGCGCCAACCTGGGCGTCCGGACAATCCGTCACGTCCAAAATCACCAAATCCATCGAGATGCGCCCGAGGATGGGGCGCTTCGATCCCGCCAGCACGCCATAGCCGCGCCCGGCAGCGCTGCGCAAGAAGCCGTCGGCGTAACCCAGCGCGACGGCGGCGGCGCGCGTCGGCTTTTCCGCCACCACGCTCGCGCCATAACCAAAGCTCTCGCCCGGCGCGACGTCGCGGATTTGCAGGATGGGCGCATCGATCGTCACCGTGGGCGTGAGCGCGACGCCGTCGGCGCGGTCCGGCAGGCCGTAGAGGCCGACGCCGATCCGCGCCAGATCGAAATGATAATCCGCGCCCAATTGCACGCCGGCCGTCGCGGCCAGGCTGCGCGGCGCCTTGGGAAAGAGCGCCGCGGCGGCGTGAAAACGGCTGAGCTGACGGGCGTTGAGCGCGTGGTCCGGCTCGAAGGCGCAGGCGAGGTGGCTCATGACAAGAAGGACATCATCGGCGCGCGCTGCAACGAGCGGCGCCTCGCTCATCGGCAAGCCGAAGCGGTTCATGCCGGTGTCGATATGGAGTGCAAATTTGTCCGGCCAGAGCGCGGCTTGCGCGCGCGTGTTGATGACCGGCGTGAGCCCCGCGCTGCGCAGCGCGTCTACATCGCGCGGCGAGGACGGCCCGTTGAGCGCGAAGATCACGGGGCCCGCGCCAAGCGCGCGGCGCAGATCTTCGCCTTCGCCGATGCTGGAGGTGAAGAAGGTTTGGCAGCCGGCTTTCAGGAGGGCGCGTCCCACCGCATCGGCGCCGAGGCCATAAGCGTCCGCTTTCAGAACGGCGGCGCAATCCGCGCCCGGCGCCAGTTTCTGAAACACCCGCCAATTGGAAACGATGGCGCCATAGTCGACATGCGCGCGCGCGAGGCGCCGCTCAGCGCTGGCCGCGGTCGGAGAGATTGGCGAAGCGGGTGAAGCGTCCGTCAAAGAAGAGCTTTACGTTTCCGATGGGGCCGTGGCGCTGCTTGCCGATGATGATTTCGGCTTGATTGTAGACCTCGTCAACGCGGCGGCGCCAATCGAGATAGCCTTCGCTTCCTTCCGCCGGCGGCGACCGCTCAAGATAGTAGCTCTCCCGATAGACGAAGAGCACCATGTCCGCGTCCTGCTCGATCGAGCCGGATTCGCGCAGATCCGAGAGCTGCGGGCGCTTATCGTCGCGCTGTTCGACTTGGCGCGACAGCTGGGCCAGCGCGATCACCGGCACTTTCAAATCCTTGGCCAGCGTTTTGAGGCCGCCGGTGATTTCGCTCACCTCTTGGACGCGCCCATCGCTGCGGCGCGTCGAGGAGGTCACCAGCTGGAGATAGTCGACGACCACCATGTCGAGGCCGACCGTGCGCTGCAGGCGACGCGCGCGCGCCTGCAATTGCGCAATCGAGATGCCGCCGGATTCGTCGATATGCAGCGGCAATTGCTGCAATTCGGCCGCGGCGGCGGAGAGCTTCTCGAATTCCTGCTTCTGAATTTGCCCGTGCCGTAATCGGCTGCTCTCGATGCTCGCGACGTCGGATAAAATCCGAGTCGCCAGCTGTTCGGCCGACATTTCGAGCGAGAAGAACGCAACCACGCCGCCTTTGTTCGTGGACTCCTCAAGCCCTTCGCGCAGCGCCTTCAGCCGCGCGCTCGCGACATTGTAAGCGATGTTCACGGCGAGCGCGGTTTTGCCCATCGAGGGACGGCCGGCGATGATCACCAGATCGGACGGATGCATCCCGCCGAGCATGCGGTCGATTTCGATGAAGCCGGTGGAGATGCCGGTGACTTCGGATTTGTTCTCATAGGCCGCGGCGGCCATGTTGACGGAGGCGGTCGCGGCGCGCGTGAACGGGGCGAAGCCCGCGCTCGCCGTGCCGCTTTCGGCGAGCGAAAACAGCGTGCGCTCGGCCTCTTCGATGATGTCGGCGGCGTCGGCTTCTTCGGGCGGGTTTTCGGCGAGTTCGGTGATTTCGCCGCCGACGCGGATCAGTTCGCGCCGCAGCGCCAGATCATGGATCAGCTCGGCATATTGCTGGGCGTGTTCGCGCAGCGGCGTCGCGTTTTGCAGCAGGGTGGCGAGATAGGCCGCCCCGCCGATTTCCGCGAGCGCGCCGTCCTTCGCGAATTGCTCGCGCAGCGTCACGCCGTCGGCGAGCGCGCCCACCGAAATGCGCGCCGCGCAGGCCGCGAAGACCCGGCCATGAACCGGCTCGTAGAAATGATCCGGCTTCAGCTTCGCCGTGATGCGATTGTAGGTCTCGTTGTCGTAGAGGATGGCGCCCAGCAGCGCCATTTCGGCGTCGATATTATGCGGCGCCGTGCGGACCGGCGCCGCGGCGAGGGCGCCATCCGCGGACATAAGGCGGAGAGTGCAGCGATTCGGCTGTCGAAACGTTTCCGCCGGCGCAGCGCGTTGGGGAGACGAAACGAAAGCGTTGCAGCGGCGCTGCAGCCAAAGAAAACCCGGCCGCGGGCAGGCCGCGGCCGGGGTGATCTTGGACGATGCGGCGTCGTTTATTCGGCGCGCGCGCCCGGTTCGTTGGCGACCGAGGCCGCCGCGATTTCCCTGAAGCGCGCTTCGGCTTCGGCCCGTTCTTCGGCGATGGCGGATTCGATCACGTTTTCGCCACGCGCTTGGCGCTCGGCTTCGTCCGCGGAGCGCGCCACGTTGACGGTGACCGTCGCCGCGACCTCGGCGTGGAGGCGCACCTTCACGGTATAGACGCCAATCGCTTTGATCGGCTTGTCGAGCGCGACGGCGCTACGCGGAACGTCCGCGCCTTCGGCCACGATCGCATCGGCGACGTCGCGCGCGGACACCGAACCGTAGAGCTGGCCGCCTTCGCCGGCCTGGCGAATGAGCACATAGCTCTTGCCGTCGATCTTGGCGGAGACCTTTTCCGATTCCGAACGGTTCGCGGCGTTGCGCGCTTCGATCTCGGCGCGCTGCGATTCGAACTTCTTGCGGTTGTCGTCGGTGGCGCGCAGCGCCTTGTGACGCGGCAGCAGGAAATTGCGCGCGAAACCGTCGCGCACTTTCACTTCGTCGCCGATGCCGCCGAGATTTTCGACGCGTTCAAGCAGGATGACTTGCATGGGGCGCTTCCTACTGAACGGCGAACGGCAGCAAAGCGAGTTCGCGCGCGCGCTTGATGGCGACGGCGAGTTCACGCTGCTTCTTGGCGGAGACGGCCGTGATGCGCGCGGGCACGATCTTTCCCTTTTCAGAGATGTAGCGCTGCAGCAGCTTCACGTCCTTGTAGTCGATCTTCGGGGCGTTGGCGCCGGAGAACGGGCACACCTTGCGCCGGCGTCCGAACGGACGGCGCGCGGGAATGTTCGCGATGTTGAATTTCTGAGCCATGAGCCTGGTCCCTTAATCTTCGCGGCCGTCGCGACCGTCACGGCCATCGATCTCGCCGCCGTCTTCGCCTTCGCGGCGGGCGCGGCGACGCTCATCGCGGTCGCGGCGCGCCAGGATCGGCGAGGGCTCTTCTTCGAGCGCATCGACCGAGATCGTCATGTAGCGGATGACGTCTTCATTGATCTTGAGACGGCGCTCGAGTTCGACGACGCCCGCCTTGGGCAGGTCGAGGTTGAGCAGGCAATAATGGCCCTTGCGGTTCTTGCGGATCCGGTAGGCGAGGTTTCTGAGGCCCCAATATTCGGATTTCTTCACCTCGCCGCCGAGCTCGCCGACCGTGCGGGTGAGATCTTCGACCAGCGCATCGACCTGCTGCTGGGAGATGTCCTGACGCGCGATCAGGACGTGTTCGTAAAACGCCATGCTTCTCCCCTTCCCAGGACCGGCGGCGCCCAGGGCGGGGAAGGACCGCCCAAGACGATGGCCCCCAGATGCGGAAATGCTCTGGGACCGCCGATCGCGAAGCCGCGCAAAATACGGATCAGCGCCCCTAAGGCAAGCCCGGCGCGAGGGAAAACGTGTACATCAGGGCAGGTTCGGGCGGCCGGGCGGGCCTGAGGGCCTCGTAGAGCGCCCGCGCCGGGCCGTTTTCCTCTTCGGTCAGGACCCAGGCCTCCGTGCACCCCAGCCGGCGCGCCTCCGCAAACAGCGCCTCCAGCAGGCGCCGCCCCAGCCCCTGGCGTCGATAAGGCTCCGCCACGCCCACCTCGTTGATCCAAAGCTCCGGCGCCGGCTTGTCCGGATGGGCGTAGTGGACGGCGGAGGCGAAGCCGACGATGCGCCCGTCCGCGATGGCGACAGCCAGATGATGGCGCGGGTCCGCCAGGGTCGCGGCCGCGCCCGCTGGATCGAGGGGGCTGTCGAATACGTCGTCCGCCACAGCGGCCAGCAAAGCCTCGTCGCCCGGGCCAAGCAGACGGACCTCCACACCCATGCGCTTTCCCTTCCCAATCGCGCCGGCGCTTGCGGCGGCGGGGCGCCTCCGCTAACCCGCGCCTCCATGACATTGGCCTTCATCTTCCCCGGCCAGGGGAGCCAGACGCCCGGCATGGGCAAGAGCCTTTACGACGCTTTCGGCGCATCGCGGGAAGTGTTTCAGGAAGTTGATGAGGCCCTCGGCGAGAAGCTCTCCAAGCTCATCTTTGAGGGCCCCGAGGATCAGCTCACGCTGACCGCGAACGCCCAGCCGGCGCTGATGGCTGTCAGTCTCGCGGCGGTGCGGGCGCTTGCGCAGGAGTTTTCGACGCCAGTGACGAAGGCCGCCTTCGTCGCGGGCCATTCGCTCGGCGAATATTCCGCGCTCGCGGCGATCGGCGCCTTTTCCATCACGGAGACCGCGAAGCTGCTACGCAGACGCGGCGAAGCGATGCAGGCGGCCGTGCCCGTCGGCAAGGGCGCGATGGCGGCGCTCATCGGCAAAGTCGATCTCGCGCTCGCCGAGGAGATCGCCAAGGGCGGCGAAAGCGCGGGCGTGGTTGTGGTCGCCAACGACAACAATGTCGGCAATGTCGTGATCTCGGGCGAAAAGGCCGCTGTCGATGCGGCGATCGCGTTCGCGAAGGAAAAAGGCGTGCGCGCGATCGCGCTGCCGGTGTCGGCGCCGTTCCACTCGCCGCTGATGGCGCCGGCCGCCGAGGCGATGGAGGCGGCGCTCGCCGCCGCGTCGATCTCTCCCCTGGCGGTCCCGCTCGTGGCCAATGTGCTGGCGCGCCCGGTGAACGAGCCCGCCCGCATCCGCGCGCTTCTGGTGGAGCAGGTCACCGGCCGTGTGCGCTGGCGCGAAAGCGTGGAATGGATGGCGCGCGACGGCGGCGTCGCCAAATTCGTAGAAATCGGCGCGGGCAGGCAATTGTCCGGCATGGTCAAGCGCAACGCGCCCGACGCGGAAACCGCGGCGCTGAACGAACCCGCCGATCTGGAAGCGTTTGCGAAGAGCATCTAGTCGATCGCGCAAGGAAGCCCGACATGTTCGATCTCACCGGCAAGACGGCGCTCGTCACGGGCGCTTCAGGCGGCATTGGCGGCGCGATCGTGCGGGCGCTCGATGCGCAGGGCGCGCGCGTCGCGCTCTCGGGCACCCGTGTGTCCGCGCTCGAGGGGCTCGCGAAAGAGCTCAAGCATGAGCCCGTCGTGCTGCCGTGCTCGCTCGCGGATTCGAAGGCGGTCGATGCGCTCGCGGGTCAGGCCGAAAGCGCGCTCGGCAAGCTCGATATCCTGATCTCGAACGCGGGCGTCACCAAGGACGGCCTCTTGATGCGGATGAAGGACGAGGATTGGGAGAGCGTCCTCAAGATCAATCTGGAGGCGTATTTCCGGCTGGCGCGCGCCGCCATGCGCGGCATGATGAAACAGCGTCACGGACGGCTCATCGCCATCACCTCCGTGGTGGGCGTGATGGGCAATCCGGGCCAGGCCAATTACGCTGCGTCCAAGGCCGGGCTGATCGGATTTTCCAAGGCGCTCGCCCAGGAGGTCGCCAGCCGCAACGTCACGGTGAATTGCGTTGCGCCCGGCTTCATCCAATCGCCCATGACGGATGCTTTAGCCGACGCCCAGAAGACGGCCCTGCTTGGCCGCATTCCCGCCGGAAGGCTGGGCGAAGGCGGCGATGTCGCGGCGGCCTGTGTGTATTTGGCCAGCGACGAGGCGAGCTATGTCACCGGCCAGACGCTGCACGTGAACGGCGGAATGGCGATGATCTAGCGATCGAATTCACGCCCGATTCGCGCCTGAGGCGCGCTTCTGGCCATGTCCAAAAGGATATGTTAGGCGACATTTCTCTCCTAACCAGGAATTGAGTTTCAGTCAGTGGCGACGGTCGGAAGGACCGATCCCCCGCAAAGCGAGGCGTGCATGTCGGACGTTTTTGAGAAGGTGAAGGCCATTGTCGTGAAGCACCTCGAAGCGCCGCCTGAGAAGGTGACGGAGAAGGCCAGCTTCATCGACGATCTGGGCGCTGACAGTCTCGACAATGTCGAACTCGTCATGGCGTTCGAGGAAGAATTCGGCATCGAGATTCCGGACGACGCGGCGGAACGGATTCAAACCGTCGGCGACGCCGTGAAATTCATCGAAGAGAAGAAGGCCGGCTGAGCGCGCGCGCGATGCGGCGGGTCGTCATCACCGGCATGGGCCTCATCACGCCGCTGGCCCACGGACGCGAAGCGTCCTGGAAGCGGCTGACTGCGGGCCAATCCGGCATCGGCAAGCTCGAACATTTCAAGGTGGACGATCTGCCGGCGCGCATCGGCGGGCTGGTGCCGCGCGTCGATGGGCGCGGCGGCGGCGGGCCGGACATTGCGGACTCGTTCGATCCCGACAAGACCATGTCGCAGCGCGAGCAGCGCCGCGTCGATGATTTCATTCTCTACGGCATGGCGGCCGCCGACGAAGCGATCGCCGATTCCGGCTACACGCCTGAAACCGAAGCGCAGAAATATCGCGCCGGGGTTTTGATCGGCGCCGGCATCGGCGGGCTCGACGCCATCGCCAAGACGGCGCTGCTGCTCGACAAGGAAGGGCCGCGCAAAGTCAGCCCGTTCTTCATCCCTTCGGCGCTGATCAATCTGGCCTCGGGACAAGTCTCAATTCGGCACGGGCTCAAGGGCCCGAACCATTCCGTCGTCACGGCCTGCGCCACCGGCGCACATGCGATCGGGGACGCCGCGCGCCTCATCGCGCTCGATGATGCGGATGTGATGGTGGCTGGCGGCGCCGAGGCGGCGATCTGCCGGATCGGCATGGCGGGTTTCGCCGCGGCGCGCGCTCTCTCCACGGGATTTAACGATACGCCCGAGAAGGCCTCGCGGCCTTACGATAAAGACCGCGACGGCTTCGTCATGGGCGAGGGCGCGGGCGTTGTCGTTCTTGAAGAATATGAACACGCCAAGGCGCGCGGCGCGAAGATCTACGCAGAAGTCATCGGCTACGGGCTTTCGGGCGACGCCTATCACGTCACGGCGCCGAGCGAAGACGGCGATGGCGGGTTTCGTGCGATGCAGGCTGCGCTGAAGCGCGCCGGCCTATCGCCCGCCGATATCGACTATGTTAACTCTCACGGCACATCGACGCCCTTGGGCGACGAGATTGAGCTCAAAGCGATAGAGCGTCTGTTCGGTAGCGCGGCGGGGAGCTTGCATGTCTCCTCGACGAAATCCGCGATCGGCCATTTGCTCGGCGCGGCTGGGGCGGTGGAGGCGATCTTTTGCGCGCTGGCGATCCGGGATGGCGTGATCCCGCCAACCCTCAACCTCGAAAACCCTTCCGTGGATTCGTCGATCAACCTCACCCCGAAGACGGCGGTGAAGAAAACCATCCGCTCAGCGATGTCGAACTCTTTCGGGTTCGGCGGAACGAACGCCGCGTTGATTTTGTCGAAGACGACGTGAGCCGGGCGCAGACGCGGGGCGGGACGCGGAAATCCGGCGCCCGTCCGTCGCGTGGCGCACGCCAGACCAAGGCCAAGCGCAGCGTCTTCAGCTGGGTCTCGCTGATTTCCTCAGCCGTAATGACGGCGGTCGCCGTCGCGCTTGTCGTCGCGCTCGCCTTCATCATCGAATCCAATCGGCCGGGGCCGACGCAGGAGGATGCGACCTTCGTCGTGCCGCGCGGCGCCAGCGTCACCGCGATCGCGCGCTCGCTCGGCGCCGAGGGCCATATCCGCTCTGCGATCGTGTTCCGCGCCGCCAAGGCGATTTACGCGGGCGGCCAACCGCTCCAGGCGGGCGAATATCTCATTCCGGCTCACGCGCCGCTGCGCGCCGTCATCGACATGATCGCGCAAGGCCACGCCGTGCAGCACCCCATCACGGTGGCCGAAGGGCTGACGAGCCAGATGGTGCTCGACATCGTGACCAAATCCGATGTGCTCACCGGCGATGCGCCGGCGGCGGTGGTGGAAGGCTCCCTCCTGCCCGAGACCTACCAAGTCCAGCGCGGCATGGACCGCACGACCCTGATCGCGCAGATGCATCAGGCCCAGGCCGATCTCATCGAGGAGCTGTGGCCCCGGCGCGCGCCGGGCCTGCCGTTCACCTCGCCGGAGGAAGCGGTGACGCTCGCCTCGATCGTCGAAAAGGAAACCGGCGTGGCGAGCGAGCGGCCGCGTGTCGCCGCCGTGTTCATCAACCGTCTGCGCCGCGGCATGGCGCTCGAAAGCGATCCGACGATCATCTACGGCGTTTGCCAAGCGCGGCCCTCGCATTGCGCCAATGGCCGGCTGGTCGATGAGCGCGGCAATCCGCGCGGCATTCGCCAGAGTGAGCTCGATCTGCACACCGGCTACAACACCTATCGGATTCCCGCTTTGCCGCCGGGGCCGATCGCCAATCCCGGCCGCGCCGCGATCGAGGCCGTGCTCAACCCGCCGCGCACCAATGAATTGTTCTTCGTGGCCGATGGCTCCGGCGGGCACGTGTTCGCCGCCACGCTCGCCGAGCATCAGCGCAATGTGGCGCGCTGGCGCGCGATCGAAAGGCTGCGCGCAAGCGCGCGCTAAGCGATGCTGAGCGGCGACGAACTCACCGTCCTCGCCACCAGCTTCCAGATCGCGATCTGGGCCGTCCTCGGCGCGCTGCCCTTCGCCATCGGCGTCGCGTTCGCGCTGTCGCGGCCAGGGTTTCCCGGCAAGAGCCTGCTCGACGGCGCCGCGCATCTGCCGCTGGTGCTGCCGCCGGTGTTGATCGGCTATCTACTTCTGCTCGCGCTCGGCCGGCGCGGCGCGATCGGCGGCTTTCTCGACTCGGCGTTCGGCGTGCATTTGGCGTTCACCGCCACGGGCGCCGCGATCGCGACGGCTGTGATGACGTTTCCGCTGATGGTGCGCGCCATCCGCTTGGCGTTCGAGGCCATCGATGGCGGCGTGCTGGAGGCGGCGGCGGTGTTGCGCGCTTCGCCTCTGGATCGCTTCGTTTCCGTGGCCTTGCCGCTGGCGGCGCCGGGCGTGCTGGCCGGCGCAGTGACGGCGTTTGCGGCGGGCCTGGGCGAATTCGGCGCCGTCATCACGTTCGCGTCCAACATTCCTGGCGAAACCCAGACCATCCCGATGGCGATCTACGCCGCGCTGCAATCGCCCGATGGCGATGCGCGGGCGCTGCGGCTGGCGGCGGTGTCGTTCGCGCTGGCGATCGCAGGCCTCGCCGCCGCGGAGGCGCTGCAGGCCTGGGCGCGGCGCCGGCGCGAGACATGAGCGTGCTCAGCGCCGACGTGCACTTGAGGCGCGGCGCGTTCGCGCTCGCCGCGCGCTTTGAAGCGCCAGGCGATGGCGTCACAGCTCTGTTCGGCCCCTCCGGCGCCGGCAAATCGGTTTTGCTTTCGGCCCTCGCCGGCTTGAAGCGCCTCGAAGCCGGCCGCATTGCGCTTGGCGCCCGCGTGTTGGATGCGCCGGACGCGCGCGTCTTCATTCCGCCGCACCTGCGCGGAATCGGCCTCATCTTTCAGGACGCGCGCTTGCTGCCGCATCTCACCGTGCGCGGAAATCTCGATTATGCGGCGCGCCGCGCGCCGGCGGGGAAACCGCGCCCGAGCCTGCAAGAAGCAGCGGCCCAATTCGACATCGAAGCGCTCATGGACCGGCCGATCCGGCATCTGTCGGGCGGCGAGAAAAGCCGCGTCGCCTTGGCGCGCGCGCTGCTGAGCGCGCCGGATTTCCTGCTGCTCGATGAGCCGTTCGCCGCGCTCGACGGCGTGCGCCGCCGCGCCTTCCTCGCCAGCCTGCGCGCGGCGCATGAGCGCTACGCTCTGCCCATGCTCGTCGTCACGCACCAGATCGATGACGTCGCCGCGCTCGCCGATCATGTCATTGGCCTGCGCGCCGGCGCGGTGGTGGCCGAAGGCCCAAGCGCGCAGACGCTCGTCTCTCCCGCCTTTCAGGCTTTGCTCGACGCCCGCGATATCGGCGCGCCGGTGCGCACGCGTGATATGACGGGTTTGGGCGAGGATCGCGGAATCGCCGCGTGGGTGCGCGCCGACCACGTGTTGATCGCCACACAGCGGCCGCAAGGCCTGTCCGCCCGCAATATCTGGGAAGTGCGCGTGGTGCGCGTAACCGCCGAGCCCGACGGCGCCGTCTTGGTTGAAATGGCGGCCGCTCTTGGCGCAGTGTTCGCACGCATCACCGCCGATGCGTCACGCGATCTGGCGCTGAGCGAAGGGGCCGCGGTGTGGGCCGTCGTGAAGGCGCACACGATCTGATCGCGTGGCCGCAGACAAGGGTGGAGACCGAGCCGATGACACGCACGTTCACACGGCGCCTTGCGGGCGCGCTTCTGGCGGCGTTCGCCGCTTTTGCGCTCTTTGCAGCGCCGCACGCCTTCGCCCAGCCGGCCGCGCAACCCGTGCGCGTCTACGCCGCATCCAGCCTCACCGACGCGCTCAACGAACTCGGCCCGATCTATGCGCAGACCGGCCATCCCGCGCCCGTGCTGGTCTATGCGGCCAGCTCCGCACTGGCGCGCCAGATCGAGCAGGGCGCTGAGGCCGACGTGTTCATCTCGGCCGACGAGCAATGGATGGATTATCTGGCCGAACGCCATCTGATCGCGCCGGCGACGCGCGTCAGCTTTCTGGGCAATCGCCTGGTGCTGATCGCGCCCGCCGATCATCCGATCCGTCTGCGCATCCGGCGCAATTTCGATCTCTTCGGCGCCCTCCATGGCGGGCGCCTCGCCATGGCCGACCCCGACAGCGTGCCGGCTGGCCGCTACGGGCGCGCCGCGCTGGAAAGCCTCGGCGTCTGGGCGCGGGTATCGCCCGCGGTCGTTCGCGCCGAGAATGTCCGCGCCGCGCTGCGCTTCGTGGAGCTGGGCGAGGCCGCCGTCGGCATCGTCTATCTGACCGATGCGATGGCGTCGGGTCCGCGCGTGCAGGTCGTCGATGAGTTTCCGCAATCGAGCTATCCGCGCATTTCCTACCCGATGGCGGCGGTCAGCGGCGGCAATGCCGCGGAGGCGCGCGCCTTCCAGACCTTCCTGCGCAGCACGGCCGCCCGGCGCGTGTTCCAGCGCATGGGTTTTTCCACCCACTGACCGCCCCTTTCGCACCGCCGCGCGAACTCTGCTAAGGGGCGCAGCAAGGAGCGGAGATGGCGGTTTCGGGAATGACCGGCTTCGGGCGCGCGGAAGGCGCGCTGGCCGGGGTGCGGTGGATTTGGGAGGCCAAGAGCGTCAACGGGCGCGGGCTCGATGTGAAGCTGCGCCTGCCGCCGGGCTTCGACGCGATCGAACCGGCCGTGCGCGAGGCCGCCGCGCAGCGTTTCCGCCGAGGCTCGTTGCAAGTTGGCCTCACCCTCAAGCGCGAGGAGACGATCGCCGCCGCGCGGCTCGATCAGGCGTTCATCGATGCGGTCATTGCGGCCGCCAAACCTTATGTGGCGCGCGGCGATGTCGAGCCGCCGCGCTGGGACGGTCTGCTCGCGCTGCGCGGAGCGTTCGTTCAGGAAGAGGACGGCGCCCTGAGTGAAGAGGCGCGCGCGGCGTTCGAGACGGCGCTGATCGCGGGCGCCGGCGCGGCGTTCGACGCTCTGGCGGAAGCCCGTCGCCAGGAAGGGCGCGTGCTCGCCGGCGTGCTGGCCGCTTCGATCGATCGTCTGGATGCGCTCATCGCCGCTGCGCGCGCGGAGGCGGGAATCGCGCCCGCCGCGATCACTGAGCGCTTGCGTCAGCGTCTGGCTTCGGTGGCGCCGGAAGTGGTCATCGATCCGCAGCGCTTCGCGCAAGAAGCTGCGCTGATCGCGGCGCGGGCGGATGTGGCGGAAGAATTGGAGCGCCTGGCGGCGCATGCCGCGGAAGCGCGCGCCATGATCGGCAAGCCCGAACCCGCGGGCCGGCGCCTCGACTTTCTGTCCCAAGAGCTCACGCGCGAGGCCAACACGCTCTGTTCCAAATCGAGCGAGCTGGCGCTGACGCGCATCGGCATCGACGTGAAGACTGTCATCGACCAATTCCGGGAGCAGGCCGCGAATGTCGAATGAAGCGCCCAATCGGCGCGGGCTGATGCTGGTGCTGTCGAGCCCCTCCGGCGCCGGCAAATCCTCGCTCGCCAAGCGCCTGCTGGAGACGGACGAGAATTTCACGCTCTCGGTTTCCGCCACGACGCGCGATCCGCGCCCCAGCGAACGCGACGGGCGCGAATATCATTTCATGACGCGCGAACAATTCGAGGAGGCCGAGGAACGCGGCGAGTTTCTCGAAAGTGCGCTGGTGTTCGGCCATCACTATGCGACGCCGCGCAAGCCGGTCGAAGATGCGCTCGCGGCGGGGCGCGATGTCTTGTTCGACGTCGATTGGCAGGGCGCGCGGGCGCTGCGCGCGGCGGCCGCGCAGGATGTGGTGGCCGTGTTCGTACTGCCGCCCTCGGCGGAAGAACTAGAGCGGCGTCTGCGCGCGCGCGCGCAGGACAGCGAAGAGGTGATCCGCCGCCGCATGGGCAAATCCGCGGCCGAGATCAGCCATTGGACCGAATACGAGTACGTGCTCATCAACGCCGATTTCGAGGAGACCCAAAAGCGCCTCGAACGGATCATCGCCGCCGAGCGCTTGAAGCGGCTGCGCCAGCCTTGGCTTGACGCCTACGTGGCGCAGCTGATCAAGGAATGCAGCGCGCTTTAGCTTTGCGCGGCGCGCCACGAATCCGCCAGCGCGCGAAACTCGTCTTGGGAGAGTGTTTCCGCGCGCCGTGTCGGATCGATGTTCGCCGCCGCGCAGAGCGTCCCGGAATCGCCCAGGCCTTTTAATGCCGCGCGCAGCATTTTGCGGCGCTGGCCGAACGCCGCCGCCGTCACGCGTTCGATCGCATCGAGATGCGGATAGGGCGCGTCGAGATCGCTGAGATGCACGACGGCGGAATCGACCTTGGGCGGCGGCGTGAACGCGCGCGCTGGCACGTTGAGCACGATGCGCGCTTCGCAGCGCGCCTGCGCCAGCACGGCGAGGCGCCCGTAAGCACTCGTGTTCGGCTGGGCGACGATGCGTTCGGCCACTTCCTTCTGAAACATCAGCGTCATCGGCCCGCGCCAGGCGCCGGCCTTCAGCCATTTCACCAAGAGCGGCGTGCCGACATTGTAAGGAAGGTTCGACACGATCTGCGCGCGCGCTGCGCCGTGCTGCGCGAGCAGCGCCGCCTCGTCCACGTCGAGCGCATCGGCTTCCTCGACGATGAGGGCGGGCGATAAGGCCCGCAGCGGTTCGATGAAGCGCGCATCCTTTTCGATCGCGATCAGCGGCGCTGCGCCCGCATCGAGTAGCGCGCGCGTCAGGCCGCCCGGGCCGGGACCGACCTCCAGAACGGCCTCGCCTTTGATGTCGCCGGCGGCGCGCGCAATCTTCGCGCATAGATTTGGATCCAGCAGAAAATGCTGGCCGAGGCTCTTCTTCGCGAACGGCGTGCTCATGCCGCGCGGCGCTTGGCCATCTCCCAGGCCAGATCGAGCGCGGCGCGGACGCTGTCGGTTTTCGCCATGCCCTTGCCGACCAGATCGAACGCCGTGCCATGGTCGGGCGAGGTGCGGATGATCGGCAGGCCGATGGTGACGTTCACGCCGCCCCAGATGTCGATCGTCTTGGCCGCGACCAGACCCTGATCGTGATACATCGCGATGGCCGCGTCATAGCCCGCGCGCGCTTCTGGGTGGAACAGCGTGTCCGCCGGCCGGGCATCGCTGATGTCGAGGCCCTCCGTGCGCAGCAGCGCGGCGGCGGGATTGATGATGTCGATCTCTTCGCGCCCCAATTCGCCGCTCTCCCCCGCATGCGGGTTCAGCCCGCACAAGGCGATGCGCGGCTTTTCTATTCCGAAATCGCGCAGCAGCGCCTCATGCACCACACGCCCGACATGGAGGATGCGCGCGCGCGTGATCTGGCTCGGCACGGCGGCGAGCGGGGTATGGATGGTCGCGAGCGCGACCTTCAGCGCTTTGCTGGCGATCACCATCACCGGCCCGCGCGCGTGCGGCCATGGGATGTCCTTGGTGAGATCGCCGATGAATTCGGTGTGGCCGGGAAAGCCAAAGCCGCCGCCATAGAGCGCGGCCTTCGCGATCGGCAGCGTCACCAGCGCGGATGCGCCCCCGGAGAGGCATGCCTCGACCCCGCGGCGGATCGCGTCCTGGATCGGATCGGCGTTCACCGGGTCCGGCGCGCCCGGCTCTTCAGCCATGGCGAGCGGCTGGGACAGCAGTGAAAACTCGCCCTCGCGCGCATCCTCGGCTTTGCCGATCAGCGTGAAGGCCGGCGCCGAGACGCCGGCGCGCGCGGCCGCGCGCGAAAACGCGCCCGGATCGGCGATCAGGAAGAAGGGCGGCGCGCCGCCTTCGGCTGCGATCCGCGCGATCAGCTCAAGGCCGATCCCGGCGGGATCGCCCATCGAGACCGCGAGCGGCCTCATCGCGTGATGATAGTGGCTTCCCGCCGCAGATCGCGCAGATAGCGTTGCGACAGAAGCGCCAGCTCCTGCTCGAACAGGCGGCTCTCGATTTCATCGTGCGAGGGCAGGCCTTCGGTCTGGGCGTCGCGCGAGCACACCACCAGCATCGCCGCGCGGTCGCCCGCTTCGGTGACGCCCGTCGCCTGGCCCGAGCCGACGCCCTGGATTTGCTGCTTCACCGTATCCGAGAGATCGGATTCCGCCGTCTGGCCAAGGTCGGTGACTTCCACGCCTGTGATGGAGCCGACGACGTCGTTCAGCGATTGGCAGCTCGTCACGCGCGCGCGCGCGCGATCCAGATTGCCGCGCTGCGCGATCGGCACGCTCACCTGGCGCAGACCCACGCGGATCGTGGTGTCGACGGGGCGGCCTTCGCGCTTTTCGCGCAGCGCCACCAGATAGACGCCCGTCGGCGTGCGGATCGGATTGGAGACCTGGCCGGGCTGCAGCCGGTCGATCACGGCTTGCACCTCGGGACGCAATTCGCCGGAATCGACCCAGCCGAGATCGCCGCCCGACGCCGCCGTCGGCGCCGCCGAGAATTGCCGTGCGACCAGCGGGAAGGGCGCGCCGCGCTGCATTTCCTGCAGCAGGCGCTGGGCGCCGGCCTGCATGTCGGTGAATTCCTGCTCGCTCTGCGCAGGCAGGAAGATTTCGGAGACCAGAAATTGCGCGTGCTGCGCGCCCTGCGCGATGCGCGCGAGCGTGTCGCGCACCTCGGCGTCGGAAATGCGCACGCGCGATCCGTAAAGGCCGCTGATCAGGCGCCGCCAGGCGATATCGGCCCGGATCTGGTCGCGCAACGTGTTCGGGTTGATGCCTGACGAGGCGAGCTGGCGCAGCAATTCCGGCCCGGTCGTGTTGTTGCTGCGGGCGATGTCGTTGAGCGTCGATTCTATCTGCTCATTGGTGACGTTGATCTCGAAATGGCGCGCCTCCTGAAGCTGGAGATGCTCATCGACGAGATCGCGCAGCGCCTGCGCGCTGGCGCGCTGCATATTGTCCGCATTGTTCTCGATATTGGACGAGGCGAGCAGCAGGGTCGCGCGCTGGCGCACGTCATAGGTCGAGATCACCTCGTCATTGACGATGGCGGCCACCGCCTCGGCCAATTGCGCGGCCGCGGGCGTCGCGATCGCCGCCGCCAGCGCGGCCGCCGCCAATACCTGTTTCAAGCTCATCCCGTGCTCCCGGGCCCAAGGGCCAGCGCCGCTCTAGGCCGTGATTTTGTCGTGTTTTGGACGCCGCCTGCGGCCTTATCCCCCGCCGAGCACACCCAGGGTGCGCAGGCCGATGCGGATTTGGAAGCCCTCGTCCGGGCCGAGGCGGCGATCCACCGTTTCGGACCGCGTATAAGCCAGCTCCAGGAAGGTGCAGTCGTCCTCGTAGATCGCGCGCAATTCCTGGGTCAGATTCACGTCCGAATCCAGGTCTCGGCGCACCCCGAACTGCACCCGCCAGCCGCGCACCAGCTGGACCCCGATCGAGGTCGTCAATTCCTCGGACGGGTCGCCCGAGGCGAGCGCGCCGTCGATCGAGTAATAGCGGGCATAGCCTTCGAGCCGCCACACCGCGCCGCGGACCTCGGCATCGATGCGCTGGATATCCAGGTTGCGGTCGTCGAGCCGGGTGCGGACGATGGCGCCGAAGGGCCGGCCAAGATCGACCTGGGCGGCCGCGACGTAATCGGACGCCTGATCTTCGAGATTGTTCTCCGCCGTGAAGAGCGGCGCGTTTTCGCTGCGCCAGCGGCGCCCGAAGATGAAGCTGGCGTTCTTGCCGTCATGGGCGCGCGCGGTGGCGCGGAAGCCCGCCGAGATGCGCCCGCCCGGCTCCCACAAATCGTAGTTCGGCGCGGCGTTCGGACGGAACAGATTGGAATCGTCGAGTTCGAAATTGAGGCTGTCTTCGTTGATGATGCGCGGATCGTCGCCGCCTTGCGAGCCATAGGCCGCCATCACCACCGGCTCGACGATGAGGTCAATGTTTTCGCCGGGGCGCATCATCGGCCAGGACAGCTCCGTGCCGACCAGGCCGACGCCGCGGCCGAAATCTTCCGTGGGCGTCGTCGATGTGTCGGCGTGGAAATAATCGCCGCGCGCCTGCGCGAACGGTGTCAGCAGCAGGCCGGGTCCGACGACGTGCTGCGACGAATAGCTGAGGCCCGTCGAGACGCGCGCATCGAAATCGCCGCCCGAGCGCGACAGCATCGCCGTGTTGCTCGTCCATTTGATCTGGCCGCCCAGCCACGGATCGCGGAACACGCGCTCATATTCCGCCGATGGCAGGATGAGCGGCATCAGCGCCGCGGAATCGGTTTCGCGCAGACCTTGGAACGAAATGAAATTCACCGCGGCGTAGGAATGGTCGTCCTGGCCGATGGCGTAGAGCTGCGACACCAGGCGCGCATTGTCGCCCACATAAGGCCCGCGCGCTTCGCCGGCGCCGGAAATGTCGTATCGGCGCAGATAGAGGTCATCGGACGCGCGTTCCAGGCCGAAGCCCCAATGCCAATAATCGTCGATGCGGAACAGGCCGCGTCCGAAAATGTGGCCGCGGAAGGTTTCATCCCCGAACGTGTCGCCGTTGGAATCGAAATCCTGCTCGTAAGTGAGACTGGTATCGAATGCGACTTCGCCCGACCAGAAGCGCTTGCGATAGTCGATGCCCATCAGCGGATGCACTTGGCTGTGCACGCGCGCCGACAGCGTCATGTCCGACGATGGCGAGATGCGCCAATAATAGGGCTGCTCGTAGAACGTGCCGAGGCGGCGATTGCGTCCGATGTCGGGCGCGAGGAAGCCCGATTGCGGCCCGGCCGACGGATCGGGGTGCGCGAACCAGGGCAGATAGAGCACTGGCACGCCCATCACTTCGAGCGCGGCGCCTTGATAGGAGATGACGCGCTTGTCGGTATCGCGCACGGCGCGGCGCGCGCGCAGCGCCCAGGTCGGCGGACGATCGCCGTCTTCGCAGACCGGGCAGCTGGTGTAGATGATCTGACTCAGCTCATCGCGGCCATCGGGGCGGCGCGCGGCGGTGCGTGCGGCGAGCCGGCCATTGTCGGCGAGCCGGGCCTGCATGTTGGTGATGAGGCCGACGCCGAGATTTTCGTCGAGCTGCAATTGATCGGCGTAGGTCACCGATCCATCGGGCGACACCATCTGCACATGGCCTTCGGCCAGGATGATGTGGGTCTGAAGATCGTAGGTCAGCCGGTCGGCGCGCACGGAGCGGCCCTGATGGCGCACCTGCACGTCGCCTTCGGCGGTGAGCGTGTGGGAGGCGTCGTCCTGGTCGAGCGTGTCGGCTTCGAGCAGGACCGCGTCGTCCTGGGTTTCGGCGGCGGGGGTCTGCGGCGTCTGCGCGAACGCCGCGCTCGGAAGCGTGACGGCGAGCGCCGCGGCCAGGACAGCCCAGCCGGGCCTCCGGTCGGCGAACCGATCTTCCGAACGGATCATTCCCGCCTTCCCTCCGGCGATTCCCCAGTCCTTACCTAGCCGGCCCGGCGCGCGCTGGTAAAGCGCACGCGGGACACAGGTTCAGCCATCTTCGAGATACGCCACGAAGGCGAGCGCCGCGAACACGCCGGCCAGGGGCGGGCTCCAGGCCGCCACCAGCGGCGGCACGGCCTGGGCCACCGCAAAGGCCGAGGCCAGCTGGCTGAAGAAGAACAGGAAGAGGCCGATGCCGGCCCCGAAGGCGCACCAGCGCGCGACATTGCCCAGCCGCTGGAGCCGCAGCGAAAACACCGCCCCCAGAGCCGCCATGCCCGCCAGCATGAACGGGTAGGCCAACAGGCCCTGCCAACGCAGCTCATAGCGCACGGGCGCCAGGCCCGAGGCCCGCGCCTCCGCGATGAAGCCGGGCAGGCGCCAGAACGATAGCGTGGCCGGCGCGATGAAGCGATCCAGCAGCTCGCTAGGGTCCAGATTGGACGGCAGCGCCAAATGCTCGCTGCGCTCGGGCCGTCCGCCCGGCGTGGCCTCCACAAGATTGGTCAGCTGCCAGAAGCCTGGCCGCAGCTCGGCCTCCGCCGCCTGAATGCGGCGCGTGAAGCGCAGGGCGCCGTCGCGTGCGGTGAAGAAGATCAGCGTGACGTCGCGCAGCGAAGCGCCGTCATTGGTGAACCGGTCCGCATGGATGACGACTTGGCCCTGCGGTGTGGATTGACGGATCCAGACGCCATTGGCGAAGGGTTGCGATGGCGTCTCCGAAAGCAGCGCCGCCTTCTCCGTCTCGAACTGCGCATAACTCACCGCCCCGATCGGGTTGAGCACGGTGATGACGAACACGCCGATCAGGAAGGCGAGCAGCACGGGCGGGGCGAGGAAACGCCACGCGGAGATGCCCGAGGCGCGCAGCGCGATCAGCTCACTCGACCTGTTAAGCTGGACGATCGCGATCATCGCGCCGGCAAGCACGATGAACGGCAAGGTCTGCTCGATCAGAGAAGGCGCCTTCAGCAAGGTGAGGCGCGCCGCGCCGAACAGGGAGAGCTCCACCCGGTCGCCCAGCGAGCGAAGCTCTTCGACGATGTCGATCAGCAGGATCGCAGCGAGCACGGCGAACAGCGCAATGCCGATGCCGCGCAGCGAATTCCAGAAGATGTAGCGGCCGATGCTGGAGAGCAGAAATCTCATGCCGGCGCGCCTCGGCGCGGTCGTGCGCTCACCAGCCGCGCGCCTGCGATCAGGCAGACCACGATCGGGAACACGTATTGGGCGATGTTGAGCGAGGGCTCATCCACCGCCGCGGCCTGGATGGCGAGCGCCATCAAGCGCACGAACATAGCCGTCGCCACCGTCAGCGCGATGCGCCGGCCGTAGCCGTGGCGCTGAAAATCGCCGCACAGCACGCCCGCCAGCGCAATCAGCGCCAAGGCAGGATTGAGCAGCGGCGCGGCCAGCCGCTGATGCGCCTCCGCCAGAAAGCGCGCCACATTGCGCTGGTCGAAATGATTGGTGAGGTCCGGATAGAACAATTCCATCAGGAAGCGGTCCGATGGCTTGAGCACGGTGTCGCCCGGCGGATCGAACAGGCCGTCCAGCTGCAGAACGTATTGCACGAAATCGAGCACTTGGAGCGTGCCGTTCTCGCGTTGGCGCTGCACCTGGCCGTCGCGCATCACGATGGCCGGCTTGCCCTCCACCATCGCCACCACGCCCGCGCGCGCCGTGTACGTGACGGGCGGGTTCGTGCGCGCATCGTTGATCATCAGATCGCGCATCTCGCCGCCGGCCCCGCGATCGCGCGCATAGAGCGTGAGATTGCGGCTCGGGAAGGTGAACGATCCTTCGCGCACCAGGCTCGCGGCCACATCGGTGCGGATGGCGTGGATGGTCTCGCGCATTTCGCGGCTCGCGGCCGGCTGCACCAGCGTGTTGAGCGCGAGATGGCCGAGCGCTGCGACCAGCGCCAGGGTGAAGATCGGCCGCGCGATGCGGGCGTTGGAAAAGCCCGACGCATACATCACCACGGTTTCGCTCTCGGTCTGCAGCCGGTTGGCCGCATAGAGCGCCGCGAAAAACACTGCGAGCGGCAGAATGAGCGAAATCAGCTGCGGGGTGGCCAGCACGGTCACCCAGGCGAATGCGAAGCCCGATTGCCGGTCCGAAACGATGACGTCGAGATTGTTGAGCCCCTGCGTCAGCAGAGAGATCGCGGCCAGGCCCCCCAGCAGCGCCAGCAGCGGCCCGAGGCCCTGGCGGAAGATGTAGGCGGCCAGCGTGTTCATCGGACGCCTCGGCTAAGCGGCGGCGGGAGGGTTGGCAAGACGCCGCGGGCGCCTCGCCGTTTTCATGGGCAGGCTTTCCGCGCTATGGGCAAGACGGCGGTTTTCCAAGGCGAGACTCAATGGACATAAATTTTGTTGCGGATGGCGAAGGCGATGCGATCGCGGTGATGGCCGCGCAGGGGCCGGCCTTGCTGCCGGCGGCGCGGGCGCTCGATTCAAAGAGCGATGGCGCGCTTTCGAAGGCCCTGGGCGCGGTGCGCTTCTCCGGCGCGCCGGGACAAGCCGTCGATCTGCTGGCGCCGGCGGGGCTGCCCTATAAGCGCGTTCTGGTGATCGGCGTCGGCGATGCAGACCGCGCCGACGCGCTCACGGTCGAGCGCTGGGCGGGCCACGCCGTGCGCCGCACACTGACATCGGGCGCCGAACGCCTGGTGTTGGCGCCGGATGCGCTGCCGCAGGTGGCGATCGCCGAAGGCGGCGCCCATGCTGCAATCGGCGCGCGGCTCGCCTCCTACCGCTTCGACCGCTACCGCACCAAGCAGAAGGCGGACGCCAAACCCTCGCTCACGGACATCCAAATCGCGCTGGAAGCGCCGGCGGCGGCTCGCGCGCGCCATGACAAGCTGGCGCAGATCGTCGATGGCGTGTTCTTCGCGCGCGATCTCGTCAACGAGCCGCCGAACATTCTCTATCCGGTCGAATTCGCCAAGCGGCTCAAGGCGCTGGAGGCTTTGGGCCTCGAAGTGACGGTGCTGGGCGTGAAGGAAATGACCGAGCTGGGCATGGGCGCGCTCTTGGGCGTCGGCCAGGGCTCTTCGCGCGAAACCCAGCTCGTGGTGATGAAATGGACCGGCCTTAAAGCCAAGAACGCGCGCCCGCTGGCGCTCGTCGGCAAAGGCGTCACGTTCGACACGGGCGGCATTTCGCTGAAGCCCGGCGCGGCGATGGATGAGATGAAGGGCGATATGGGTGGCGCGGCCGCCGTCGCCGGGACCATGATGACGCTGGCCATGCGCCAGGCCAAAGCCAACGTGGTCGGCTTGGTCGGGCTGGTGGAGAACATGCCCGACGGCAATGCCCAGCGCCCCGGCGACATCGTCACCACCATGTCGGGCCAGACCATCGAAGTGCTCAACACCGACGCCGAAGGCCGCCTCGTGCTGGCCGACGTCGTCTGGTACGCCCAGGAAAAGCATAACCCGACCGCGATCGTCGATCTGGCGACGCTGACCGGCGCCATCATCACCTCGCTCGGCCATGATTACGCGGGCATGTTCTGCAACGACGATGAGCTGGCCGGCGCGTTGAGCGCGGCCGCTGCCGCCGAAGGCGAGCCGGTGTGGCGCATGCCGCTCGGCCCCGGCTACGACAAGATGATCGACACGCCTAACGCCGACATGAAAAACATCTCCGGCAAGCCGACGGCGGGCTCGATCGTCGGCGCGTCCTTCATCAAGCGGTTCATCAAGGACGGCGTGGCCTGGGCGCACCTCGACATCGCCGGCACCGCCTGGAAGCCGGGCCCCTACGAAGACCCGCTCTCCCCCGCCTGGGCGACGGGCTATGGCGTGCGTCTGCTGAACCGTCTGGTGGCCAACCAGTACGAGGAGTGATGACCGAGCTCTGGTTCTACCATTTGGAGCGGTCCGAACTGGGGCAGGCGCTGCCGCCGCTGCTGGAGAAGTGCCTGCAGCGCGGCTGGCGCGCTTTGGTGCGCGGAACCGAAGAGGAGCGGCTCAGCCAGTTGGACGAAATGCTCTGGACCTATCGAGAGGAAAGCTTCCTGCCCCATGCCCGCCAGGGCGTGGGCGATCCGGGCCGCCAGCCGATTCTGATCACGGCGGAGATGGGGAACCCGAACCACGCCCAGGCGCTTTTTCTGGTCGATGGCGCAGAGCCGGGCGATTTGGACGGGTTCGAGCGGGCTTGCCTTCTGTTTGACGGGCGCGACGAAGGCGCCTTGGCCGCGGCGCGCGCGCAATGGAAGCGGGCGCGAGACGCAGGGCTGGACGCGTCCTATTGGCAAGAGAAGGCGCGGGGCAAATGGGAGAAGCAGGCATGATCCGGATCGCCATGATCGCCGCGGCGGCGATGACCTGGGCGTGCGCAGCCCAGCCGCGCGACACGGGCGCGAGTTCGCAAGCCGCGACCGAGGCCGATCGCTGCGGCCTCTCGCATTGGGGCCAATTGATCGGGCAACCCGAAAGCGCGATCCCGCGGGATCAATTGCCCCAGGGCGCGCGCGTCATCTGCGCCTCCTGCGTGGTCACGCAGGATTTCCGTCCAGACCGTTTGAACATCATCCTGACGGAAGATGGCCGCGTCGCCTCGATGCGGTGCGGCTAAAGGGCGGAAGCGCTTGGCGCTGTCATAAGCGCCCGCTATAGACCCGGCTCTTTCCTCGCCTGGAGCCCCGTAAAATGGCCGTCGAACGCACGTTGTCGATCCTCAAGCCCGACGCGACCGCGCGCAATCTGACGGGCGAGATCAACGCTCTGATCGAAAACGCCGGCCTGCGCATCATCGCGCAACGGCGCGTCAAGCTGGACGACGCCAAGGCGGAGGGCTTCTACGCGGTCCACAAGGAGCGCCCGTTCTTCAAGGATTTGGTCAAGTTCATGACCAGCGGCCCAGTGGTCGTGCAGGTGCTCGAAGGCGAGAATGCGATCGCGCGCTATCGCGAAGTGATGGGCGCCACCAATCCCTACAACGCCGCGCCGCACACGATCCGCCGCCGCTATGCCTCCAACATCGAGAGCAATTCGGTGCACGGTTCGGACAGCGCCGAGAACGCCGCGATCGAGATCGCGTATTTCTTCAAGCCGGACGAAATCGTCGGCTGAGCGCGCAGCGCACGTCGTTCAATTTCAAAAAAGAGATTCAGCCGCGCGGGAGGTTGTCGCGCAGGCGACGTTCCTCGAGCCGCGCTTCGGCGAGCCGATGCGCGAGCGCGCGCTTGTACCGACGGCGCAGGCCGCGGAGGACATCGTTCCAACTGAAGAACCAAGAGGCGACGGCGTGCATGGCGGACGATTCGAGTCTCTGTAGCGCTTGCTTTTAAGCGCATGTGCTGAACGTGCGATTAAAGTGCTGCAATGGGCGGTCCAAAAGGCCGCTTTATGGCTTTTGCAGCACAATCTCGCCGGCCGCGATCTTCTTCAACGTTTCGACGAAAAATGGCGGTTCCGCCGCTGTAATTTTGCGCTCCAATGTCTCGGCATCGTCGATCGGGTCGATCGGGATTTGATGCTGCGCGACGATGGCGCCGTGATCGTATTCTTCGTCGACCAAATGGATCGTGACGCCCGAGTGCGTCTCGCGCGCGGCGATCACCGCGTCATGCACGCGCCGTCCATAAAAGCCCTGGCCGCCATAGCGCGGCAGCAGAGCGGGATGCACGTTTAGGATCCGCCCGCGAAACGCACCCAGCGTGCGTGGCCCAAGTTTGCGCAGATAGCCGGAGAGCACGATGAGATCGGCGCCGGCCGCGCGCAGCGCGTCGCACAGCGCCGCATCGGCGCCGTCCTCATCCTTGAGCGTGGGAATCCAGAGCGTGCTGACGCCATGTTCGCGCGCGAAAGCCAGCGCGGGCGCTGCTTGTCTGTTGGACACGACCAGAAGCGCCTGCGCCGCCAATTCGCCGCGGGCGATGGCCTCCACGATCGCGCGCATGGCGCTGCCATTGTTGGTGGCGAGGAAGGCGAGCTTCACGGCGTCGCCGCAAGCGCCCCGCAGACAAACGCCGTCTCTCCCGCGTCCTGCAGCCGCGCGAGCGCCGCCGGGGCCGTCTCCGGCGCGACGATCAAGATCATGCCCACGCCGCAATTGAAGGTGCGCCGCAGCTCGTGGTCCTCCACCCCGCCGCTGCGCTGCAGCCAATCGAACACGGGTGGCAGGGGCCAGGCGTTCCAATCGAATCGCGGTGCGAGCCCGTCCGCGATGGCGCGCGGCGGATTTTCGATCAGCCCGCCGCCGGTGATGTGCGCGGCGCCTTTGATGAGCCCGTCGCGGATCAGCGGCAGCACGCTCTTCACGTAAATCCGCGTCGGCGCCAGCAGCGCTTCGGCGAGGCTTTGCTTAGGCGAAAACGGCGCCGGCGCTTCCCAATCCGCGCCGACATGCGCGACGATGCGGCGGATCAGCGAATAGCCGTTCGAATGCGGGCCCGACGAGGCGAGGCCGATCAGCAAATCGCCTGGCGCTTGCGCCGCCAGATTGGGCAACAGCGTTCCACGCTCGGCTGCGCCCAGAGCGAAGCCGGCGAGGTCGTAATCGCCGCCGGCATACATGCCGGGCATTTCCGCCGTCTCGCCGCCGGCCAGCGCGCAGCCGGCCTGACGGCAGCCGTCGGCGATGCCGCGGATGACCACGATCGCCTCATCGGCGTTGAGTTTCCCGGTGGCGAAATAGTCGAGAAACACCAGCGGCTCGGCGCCTTGCGCCAGCAAATCGTTCACGCACATCGCCACCAGATCGATGCCGACATGCTCATGGCGGCCTGCGTCGATGGCGATCTTGAGCTTGGTGCCGACGCCATCCGTGGTTGCAAGGATCACCGGATCCTTGAAGCCGGCGGCCTTGAGATCGAAGGCTGCGGCGAAACCGCCCAAGGCCGCGTCCGCGCCCGGGCGCCGCGTGGACTTCGCTTCTGGTTTGATCAACGCAACGAGCCGTTCGCCTTCATCGATATCCACGCCGGCCTCGGCGTAGGTCAGGCCGTTCTTCTTGGCGTTCGTCATCTGGCCACATTCGCTGGGCAAGCGGGGTTTCGGTGAGGGAGCGGGCCCGGTAAGGTCCCGCCGATCCGGGAAACGAGGAATTCCAAGATGAGAGCCCTGACAGCGCTCGTGTTCGCGCCTGTGTTCGCGCTTGTCTGCGCTGTCTTGGCGCCGGCGGCAAGCGCACAGACCCGCGACGCCATTTTCGCCATCAGCGTGGTCGCGGATTCGACAGCGGCGAATTCGGCGCAGGCCCGCACCGCCGCGTTGGCGAGCGCCAATCAGATCGGCTTCGAGCGCTTGACGCGCCGCCTGACGGCCGCCGCCGATTTCGCGCGCATCGGCGTTCCGGCGCTGACCCCGCAGCAGCTCGAGAACATGGTATCGAGCGTTGACGTCGAAGAGGAGCGGCGCTCCGGCACGCGCTACATGGCGCGCGTCACGCTGCGCTTTGACCCCACCCAGGTTCGCGCTGCGCTGCGCGGCGCGGGCTACACCCTGATCGAGGCGACTGGCCCGGCCATGGCGGTGTTCCCGCAGGCCCCAGGCGCGGATGCGGACACGGCCGCCGCCTGGCGCGCGGCGTGGACCACCAGCGGCTATCAGCGCGAGCTTTCCCCGCTCATCACCGTTCCTGAACCTGTGGATGGTCCGGCCGATTGGGGCGCCGCGGCGCCCTTCGCGCGCGGCGCGGCGAGCGCGCTGTTCGCCACGCTCTCGGTTCGCGGCTCGACCGCCAGCGCCGCCATCGTCGAGGTCGGTCCCAACAATCAGCGCCGCGATCGGGGCACAGTATCCGCGGCGATCACGGGTGATGAGGCGGCGACCTTCGCCGCGCTGGTCGCGCAGGCCAATGACGCCATCCAGGGCGAGTACAAGCTGCGCGCGGCCTCGCTCGCGTCGACCGGCGGGCGGATTTCTGCGTCGGCGCTCTACGCCGATCAGGCCGAATGGGAGCGCATCAAGGATGCGCTGGAGCGCGCGGCGACCACCCGCATTTCCGAAATCCGCATCGAGGCCGTGGGCCGCGAAGGCGCGCTGGTGTCGTTCTCCTACACGGGCGGCCAGGACGATCTGGTGGCCGAGTTGCGCCGCCAGGGCGTCAGCCTCGAAAACGCGGCTTACGGCCCGGTGCTGCGCGCCGCCGCGCGGAGATAAGGCGGCTTGAGCGACGCCAAGCCCGGCGAGCAGCCGCGCCTGTTTGAATTCCGGATGGGCGAGCGCGCGCCCGAAACGCTGGTTCTCGCCGAGGCCAACCGCGCCGCCGCAGGCTTGCTGGCGGATTGGCGGGCCTGGCCCAATGGCGCGCTCGCGCTGGTCGGTCCGCCGGGCGCCGGCAAGACCCATTTGGCGCTGGCCTGGGCCGTGGAAACGGGCGCAGGCATCCTGGCGCCCGATGCGCCGCCCGAGGCGGCGGCGGCTCTGTTCGAGGCTAGCGGCGGGCGCGTTCTGGCCGACGATGCGGACCGCAGCTTCTCCGATCTGACGCTGACGCGGCTGCTCGATCTGGCCCGGTCGCGGGCCGGGGCCGTGCTTCTGGTCGGCGCCGGTGCTCCCGCCGCCTGGCCCGCCGCGCTGCCCGATTTGCGCTCCCGGCTGGCCGCCCTGGCGGTCGCCGCCCTCGGCGAGCCCGATAAAGCGCTGTTGGAGCTGGTTTTGCGCCGGCTTTGTCGGGAAAGATTCATAGAACTCAGGCAAGATGGGGTGAGGTTCCTGTTGGAAAACATGGGCCAAAGCTTCGCGGCCGCCCATGCCGTGGCCGAGGCGCTGGACAAGATGGTGGTGCGGGGTTCGAAGCCCGTCACGGCGGCCCAAGCCCGCCGGGCGCTGGCGGCGGCGGAAAGGGAAATCGGAGAATGAGCGGCGCAAGAACGCGCAAACGGGCCTCGGCCCGCGCCATGCCCAAGAGCAGCGCGCCCGCGGCGAAGATTGTCGAAGCCGAAACGATCGCGATGGACAGCCCGTCGCGGTTCATCAACCGCGAACTGTCCTGGCTCGCCTTCAACACCCGCGTGCTCGAAGAGGCCGAGAACGAACATCACCCGCTGCTTGAGCGGCTGCGCTTCCTGTCGATCTCGGCGAACAATCTCGACGAATTCTACATGGTGCGGGTGGCGGGCCTGCATGAGCAGGTCAAGGAACATGTGACGACGCTGTCGCTCGATGGCCTGACGCCCGCCGAGCAATTGGAGCGCGTGCACGCCGATGCGAGCGCACTGCTCGCCAAGCAGCAGGCGCATTGGCTCGATCTGCGCGCCGAGCTGCGCGCAGCGGGCATTGCGCTCGTCGAAGCGGCAGAGCTGACCGAAGAAGAGCGGGCGCGGCTCGAGCCGTTCTTCATGGACAATTTTTTCCCGCTGATGACGCCGCTGGCCGTCGATCCGGCGCACCCGTTTCCGTTCATCCCCAATCTCGGCTTCGCCATCGCGCTCAAGCTGAAACGTGAGGAAGACGGCGAGATCGTCAACGCGGTCGTGCCGGTGCCCACGCAGGCGCAGCGCTTCATCGAGATCGGCGACGGCGCCAATCGGCTCGACCGGCGCTATGTCACGCTCGAATCCGCGATCATGCTGTTCATGGGACGGCTGTTTCCGGGCCACACGCCGGTCGCCATGGGCGCGTTCCGCGTGGTGCGCGACAGCGATATCGAAGTCGCGGAAGAAGCCGAAGATCTGGTGCGCGGCTTCCAGCGCGCGCTGAAACAGCGCCGTCTCGGCGATATCGTGCGGCTCAAGATCGAAGCCTCGATGCCTGAGGATTTGCGCGCCTTCATCGTGCGCGAGATCGAAGCCGATCCGCGTAATGTCGTGCTCGCCGATGGCATGCTGGGCTTGGCGCAATTGTCCCAGCTGATTTCGAGCGACCGGCCGGATTTGCTGTTTAAGCCGTACGAGCCGCGGTTTCCCGAGCGCATCCGCGATTTTGGCGGCGACACCTTCGCCGCCATCCGCGCCAAGGACATGCTGGTCCATCATCCGTACGAAAGCTTCGAAGCCGTCGTGCGCTTTCTGCGCCAGGCCGCTGCCGATCCGCAGGTCGTTGCGATCAAGCAGACGCTCTATCGCACCTCATCCAATTCGCCGATCGTGGCGGCGCTGATCGAGGCGGCCGAGGCCGGCAAGAACGTCACCGCGCTGGTGGAGATCAAGGCGCGTTTCGATGAAGAGGCCAATCTGCGCTGGGCCCGCGATCTCGAACGCGCGGGCGCGGCGGTCGTCTACGGCTTCGTCGATTTCAAAACCCACGCCAAATTGTCCCTGGTCGTGCGGCGCGAGGCCGAAGGTCTGCGCACCTATACGCATTTTGGCACCGGCAATTATCACGCCGTCACCGCGCGTATTTACACGGATCTGTCGCTCTTCACCGCGTGCCCCGCACTCGGCCGCGATGCGGGCCGCGTGTTCAATTACGTGACCGGCTACGCCAAGCCCGAGACGCTCGAAAAGATCGCGATGTCGCCGCTCACGCTGAAGCCGACCCTGCTGCAGCACATCGAAGAGGAAATCGCGCATGTGAAGGCCGGCCGACCCGGCGCGATCTGGGCCAAGCTCAATGCCGTCGTCGATCCCGACATCATCGACGCGCTCTACCGCGCCAGCCACGCCGGCGTGCAGATCGATCTGGTGGTGCGGGGCATTTGCTGCCTGCGCGCCGGCGTGCCGGGCCTTTCGGAGAACATCCGGATCAAATCCATCGTCGGGCGCTTCCTGGAGCACTCGCGGATCGTCTGTTTCGGCGCGGGCGCGGCCCTGCCGCACCCCGGCGCCAAGGTTTATATCGCCTCGGCCGATTGGATGCCCCGGAACATGGAGCGCCGCGTCGAGGTGCTGTGCCCGATCGAGAACCCGACCGTTCACCAGCAGGTCCTGAACCAGATCATGGTCGCGAATTTGAACGATGAGGCCCAAAGCTGGTACATGGCGCCTGATGGATCGTTCAAGCGCGTGGACACCAGCGGCCTCGCCGAGCCGTTCTCGGCGCATGAGTACTTCATGCGCAATCCGAGCCTGTCCGGCCGCGGCAAGGCGATCGTAAGCGATGCCCCATCCGCTTTCGACCACATTGGCGCGCGCGCCCACTGACGCGGACGCCGTCGAAACGCACGAATCCGCCGTCATTGATGTCGGCTCGAATTCTGTCCGTCTGGTTGTCTACCGCGTCGATGGCCGCGCTCTGGTGCCGACGCTCAACGAGAAGGTGACCGCCGCCCTCGGCCGCAACCTCGCGCGCACGGGCAAGCTTTCGAACGGCGGGGCCAACGCGGCCGTGCGCGCGCTCAAACGCTTCCGGGCCCTCATCAGCGCGCTGGGCGTGCGCGACGTGCGCGCCGTCGCCACCGCCGCCGTGCGCGAGGCCGAAGATGGCCCCGCCTTCGTGCGCCGCATCGCGGCCGAGACCGGCTTTCATCTCGACGTGCTGTCGGGCGCTGAGGAGGCGCGGCTGTCGGCGCTGGGCGTGCTGGGCGGCGCGCCGGAGGCGGAAGGCGTCGTCGGTGATCTCGGCGGCTCCAGCCTCGAACTCGTCCAGGTCTACAAAGGCGTCGCGGGGCGCGGCGAAACTTTCGCGCTCGGGCCGCTGGCGCTCACCAGCGCGGACGGGTTCGACTATGCGCGCATCGCCGCGCTGGCCGATGCGCAGCTCGACCGGATGGCCGAACTCGGCGCGCACGGGCGCGATCTCTACGCCGTCGGCGGGGCATGGCGCGCCATCGGCCGCGTGGCCATGACGCTCGCGCATCACCCTTTGCACGTGCTCCACCATTTCGAGATGCCGCGCACGGATGTTCTGCGCGTGGTCGATTTCGTGCGCCGTCAAAGCAAGCGCTCGCTCGCGCAATTGGAAGACGCCGCCGCCAAGCGCGCCGACGCGCTGCCTTATGCCGCCACCGTGCTCGAACGGCTCATTCTCAAGGGCGGGTTCGAGCGCGTCATCATCTCGTCCTTCGGGCTGCGTGAAGGCGTGCTGCTCGACCGCATGCCGGCGAGCGCGCTGTCCGTGCACCCGCTGATCGCGGGCGCCGAAGCTTTGGCGGGCCCGAGCGGGCGGGCCCGCGCGTTCGGCCGTGCGCTCGACCGTTGGATCGCGCCGGCCTTCGACGGGCGCGAGCCGGTATTCACTGCAGAACGTGACGCGCGCCTGCGCGCCGCCGCGGCGCGGCTCGCCGATCTGGGCGCAGCGCTCCATCCCGATCAGCGCGGCGCGATCATCTACGATCTTGTGGTCGGCGCCCCGCTCGCCGCGATCAGCCATGCCGAGCGCGCCTTCCTGGCCGCCGCCGTCCATCACCGTTACGCGAAGCAGCCGCCGCTTTCATCGGAAGCGTATACGAGCCTGCTTGATCCCGCTGCGCGCGCCGCAGCAGTGGCCGTCGGCGCCGCGCTGCGGCTCGGCGCGGATTTGTCGGGCCGTTCCGAAGAGCTGCTGGGCCATTTTTCGCTGAGCGTGACCGATGGGGCGCTGGCGCTGCGCGGCCGCTCGTCCGAGCAGAGCCTGTTGTCCGATCAGGCAGGCCGGCGCCTTGAAGCGCTGGGCGATGCGCTGGGCCTGGCGGCCGTCATCGAGAAAGTCTAGCCGACATCCTCGATCGCGACTTTGCCATTGCGCAAGGTGAGCGCGATCTTGCCGTGCTTCAGCGCCAGCGCACGCTCGCCGTAGAGGTCGCGCCGCCAGCCGCGCATGGCGGCGACATCCGCATCGTCCGAGGCCGCGATCGCTTCCACATCGGCGGCGTTGGCGATCAAGCGCGGCGCGACGCCCTGATCTTCCGCCTCGAGCCGCAACAACACTTTCAGCAATTCCGTGGTCGGCCCCACGCCTTGTGGCGGTGGCGCGCCGCGTTCGCGCTGAATGGTTGGGCGAAAGGGCGCGTCGAACGCCTCGTTCAGCGCCGCGATCAGCTCGGCGCCCGCGCGCGAACGGCCAAATCCACGCGGCACCACCCGCAACCGGTCGAACGCGTCGGCGTTGCGCGGCCGCTGCTCGGCGATTTCGTAAAGTGCTTCGTCCTTCAACACGCGCGCGCGCGGGCAATCGCGGCTTTGCGCCTGGCGTTCGCGCCAGGCTGCGGCGACTTGCAGCGCGAGCAGATAATCCGGCGTCGCCTTGCGCAGCTTGAGCCGCATCCAGGCGTTTTCCGGCGTCGTGTCGTAATTGTCGGGATCGAGCAGCGCGGCGTGCTCTTCATCGAGCCAATGCGTGCGCCCCCTCTGCGCCAGATCGGCCGCCATCTTGGGATAGAGATCGCGCAGATGCGTCACGTCGGCGAGCGCGTAGGCGAGTTGGGCGTCCGACAGCGGCCGGCGGCTCCAATCCGTGAAGCGCGAGGATTTGTCGATCCGCCGCTTCAGCATCGCCTGCACCAGCCCGTCATAGGCGATAGAATCGCCATGGCCGGTCGCCATCGCGCCGATCTGCGTGTCGAACACAGGGCCGGGCAGGCGCCCGCCCAAGAGGTTGAAGAAGATTTCGATGTCCTGGCGCGCGGCGTGGAAGACCTTGAGAACGGCAGGGTTCACCAGCAGGTCCAGAAACGGCTTCAGATCCACGCCCGGAGCCATCGGGTCGATCAGGGCCTCGCCGCCGGGCCCGGCCGCCTGAATGAGGCAGAGCCGGGGCCAATAGGTCGTCTCGCGCATGAACTCGGTGTCGACGCACACGAAGGGGCCGGCCGCCAGGGCATGGCAGATGTCGGTAAGTTCGGCCGGTTCCGTGATGAGACGCATGAGCGGGCGCGGAATGGGGCCCCAAGCCCCTGGGGTCAAGGCTTGATCGGCCAAAGCGCGCACGCGGCTTGCTTCTACGCCTTGTCCGCCGTCCGGGTTTGGCGCCAGGTGGCCGCGCGCGGCGGATTCGCGCCTTTGGAGCAGAAGATGCACCCCTATCGCAGCCACACCTGTGGAGAACTGCGCCCCACCCATGCTGGCCAGGCCGTCCGGCTTTCCGGCTGGGTCCACCGCAAACGCGATCTGGGCGGGGTGCTCTTTATCGATCTGCGCGACCATTACGGCATCACCCAGCTGGTCGCGAACCCGGGCTCGGCCGCGTTCCCGGTGTTCGAGCGCCTGCGCGCCGAAAGCGTCGTGCGCGTCAACGGGCAGGTGATCGTGCGCAGCGCCGACACCGTGAACCCGCTGCTCGGCACCGGCGAGGTCGAGGTCCGCGTCAGCGACGCCGAGCTTCTGAGCGAAGCGGGCGAACTGCCGCTGCCGATCTTCGGCGAACCCGATTATCCGGAAGACATCCGCCTCAAATATCGCTTCCTCGATCTGCGCCGCGAAACGCTGCACAGGAACGTCGCGCTGCGCTCGAAGGTGATCCATTCGATCCGCAATCGCATGGTCGGCGCCGGCTTTACCGAATTTCAGACGCCGATCCTGACCGCGTCCTCGCCGGAAGGCGCGCGCGATTATCTAGTGCCGTCCCGCGTGCATCAGGGAAAGTTCTACGCGCTCCCGCAGGCGCCGCAGCAGTTCAAGCAATTGCTGATGGTGGCGGGCTTCGATCGCTATTTTCAGATCGCGCCATGCTTCCGCGATGAAGACGCGCGCGCCGATCGTTCGCCTGGCGAGTTCTACCAGCTCGATTTGGAGATGAGCTTCGTCACCCAGGAAGACGTGTTCTCCACCATGGAGCCCGTGCTTCATGGCCTGTTCGAGGAATTCGCGAACGGCAAGACCGTCACGCCCTATCCGTTCCCGCGCATCGCCTATCGCGACGCAATCCAAAAATACGGCTCCGACAAGCCGGACACGCGCAATCCGCTCATCATTCAGAACGTCAGCGAGCATTTCCGCGGCGGTGGGTTCGGTCTGTTCGCGCGCATGCTGGAAAGCCCGAAGAACGCCATCTGGGCCATTCCCGGTCCCGGCGCGGGCTCGCGCGCGTTCTGCGATAAAATGAATTCATGGGCGCAAAGCGAAGGCCAGCCGGGCCTCGGCTACATGTTCTGGCGCGAGGGCGAAGAAGGCGGAGCGGGGCCTATCGCCAAGAATATCGGGCCGGAACGCGCCGAAGCGATCCGCCAGCAGATGGGCCTCAAGGTCGGCGATGCGGTGTTCTTCGTCGGCGGCGATCCGGACGCGTTCTACAAATTCGCGGGCCTGGCGCGCACCAAGCTCGGCAATGAGCTGAACCTGATCGAACAGGGCGTGTTCAACTTCGTATGGGTCGTCGATTTCCCGATGTACGAATGGAACGAGGACGAGAAGAAGATTGATTTCTCGCACAATCCGTTCTCGATGCCGCAAGGCGAACTCGAAGCGCTCGAAACCCAGGACCCGCTCACCATCAACGCCTATCAATACGATATCGTCGTCAACGGCGTTGAGCTGTGCTCGGGCGCGATCCGGAACCACCGCCCGGACGTGATGCTCAAAGCCTTCGAGATCGCCGGCCACAACGCCAATTTCGTCGAGGAGAAATTCGGCGGCATGCTGAACGCGTTCCGCTTCGGCGCGCCCCCGCATGGCGGCATGGCGCCGGGCGTGGACCGCATCGTCATGCTGCTCGCCGGCGCTGAGAACATCCGCGAAGTCATCGCGTTCCCGCTCAATCAGCAGGCCCAGGATCTGATGATGAACGCGCCGAGCGAGGTGACGCCCAAGCAGTTGCGCGAGCTTGGCATTCGCGTGGTGGAGCAAAAATAGCGGGACTTGGCGCCGCGCCGATTCGGGCGTAGCGGACTGTCTTCAGCATGACAGTTCAATCCGCAGATGATCGCCTGATCGTGGCGCTCGATGTGCCCACGCGCGCCGAGGCCGAAGCCCTGGTGGAGCGCCTCGGCGACGCCGTCTCCTTCTATAAGATCGGCCTTCAGCTGCTCGCCACCGAAGGCATGGCGATGGCGCGCGATCTCAAGGCGCGCGGCAGGCGCGTGTTCGCCGATTGGAAGCTGCACGATATCGGCGCCACGGTTGAGAAAGCGACCGCCGCGCTCGCCACCGCCGGCGCCTGCGATTTCCTGACCGTCCATGCCGAGCCGCAGGTGCTCGCCGCCGCCGCGCGCGGCCGGGGCGGCGCTCCGATGAAGCTGCTCGGCGTCACGGTGCTGACCAGCCTCAATGGCCAGCATCTCGGCGAGATCGGCTATGCGATGCCGCTCGAGGCGCTGGTGGAGCGGCGGGTGCGCCAGGCCATCGACGCCGGCGCCGACGGCGTCGTCTCCAGCCCGCACGAAGCGCATATCGCACGGCGCGTTGGCGGGCCGGGCTTTCTGGTGGTCACGCCCAGCGTGCGCCCGCTTGGCGCGGCGGCGGATGATCAGGCGCGCTCGGCTACGCCGAGCGAGGCCATCCGCAATGGCGCAAGCCATATAGTCGTCGGCCGTCCGATCACGGCCGCGCCCGATCCGCGTGCGGCGGCGGGCAAGATCAGCGCGGAAATAGGCGGAATCGCGCCGCGCGAAGCGGCCTGAGCGTCAGCGCGAACAGCGCTGGATCGTGACCCCGCGCGGCAGGCGGGTCTCGCGGTCGCCGCAGGCGTGGCGCAGCTGATCGCGCGTGACGCCGCGGGCCGCCGAAAGATCGGCGCGCGAGAGATTGGCCCGCCGCATATCCGCGCCCGTCATGTCTGCGCCGTCGAACACGGCCCCGACGAGATGCGCGCCGCGGAACGAGACATTGCGCAAATTGGCGCCGAGAAAGCTTGCATCGCGCGCTTCGACCGCGGCCAACACGGCGCCTTCCAAATCGGCCTGATCGAAGCTGGCTTCGTTCATTTCCGCGCGTGTGAAATCAGCGCCGGAAAATTCCGCGCGGCTGGCGTCGCCATCATTGAATACGGCATCGGCGAAACGCGCCTCGGCGCATTTGGCGCCGATCAGCCGGGCCTGGGTGAGATCGGCATTGCTGAAATCGGCCTCTTCGAACACCGATCCCGTCGCGTCGACATGCGCCATCACCGCACGCGAAAAATCGGCGCGGCGGAATACGCCGTTCGTCAGCCGCGCGCCGGAGAGCAGACGCCCCGAAAGATCGCAGCCTTCGCACATGCCGCCATAGGCGGGCGCGAGCCGCACCACTTCCCCCTGCGCCGCAGCAACGCCCGCGCTCAAGCCCAGAAGGGCGAGCGCAACGAGCGCCGAGCGGGGGGAAATTGTCATGGCGCGAGCCAATAGTCCCGTTCTCACCAGCGCGCCAGTGAAAACCGTTCAACAATGAAGGGCTTAGGAATGGCGCGGCCGTCGCGCGGAATTGCGCCTAGGCGGCGACGTGGAAGAGGGCGCCGATGCCCGCAGTGACAGCCATCGCGACAGCGCCCCAGAACGTCACCCGCGCTACGGCGACAAGCTCTTTCGCGCCGCCCGCCTTGGCGCCGATCGCGCCCAGCAAAGCGAGCGATGCGAGCGAGGCGATGGTCACGACCAGCCCAAGTTGCGCGTGTGGCGCGAGGTAGGCGGCGAGGAGCGGCAGCACCGCGCCGGTCGCAAACGTCGCCGCCGAGGTGAACGCGGCTTGGATCGGCCGCGCGGTGGTGACTTCGGAAATGCCGAGTTCATCGCGCGCGTGCGCGCCCAACGCATCCTTCGCCATCAATTGCGCCGCGACTTCTTGCGCCAGGCTCGGCGTCAAGCCGCGTTCGACATAGATGCCCGCAAGCTCGCGCCGTTCAGCCTCCGGCATCTCCGCCAGCTCGCGTCTCTCGCGCGCGAGATCGGCGCGCTCGGCGTCGGCTTGCGAGCTGACGGAGACGAACTCGCCCGCCGCCATCGACATCGCGCCCGCGACCAAGCCAGCGAGTCCGGCGACGAGGATCGCCTCTTTGCCCGATTGCGCCGCGCTCACGCCGACGATGAGGCTCGACGTCGAGAGGATGCCATCGTTCGCGCCGAGCACAGCCGCGCGCAGCCAGCCCACGCGTTCAACGAGATGGTGTTCGCGATGTATGCGCGTGCGTCTCATCGGCGCCGATCAATGATTGTCATCCCGCGCTTGTCGCGCAGGGATGCGCGCCAATGCAACCCTAGCCGTTCGCTTCTTGCGCGCCGCATGCAGCGCAAACGCCGGAGGCGGCTTCAACTGTGAAGCAATTGCAGTTCGGACACGGGTCCGCGCGATAAGCCGGGCCCGAATGCGCCTTCTGTGCAGCGGGCTTCGGCGGCTCCTTGCGCTCTTTCGCTTCAGGCGCGCGCGGCTTCAAGACGACGAGATTGTCGGGCGTGGCGCCGCCGCGCGCGAAGCCGTGACTGATGAGGCGCGCCGCCGTTTCCGCTTCAACGGCGCGCGAACTCACGCCATCGCTGCGCGCATCGAACGGATCAATGTGCGCGAGATCGCGACGATCGAGATAGGACACGGCCAGTTCGCGGAAGATGTAGTCGAGGATCGAGGTCGCGTGACGGATCGTGTCATTGCCTTTGACCTCGCCGGCAGGTTCAAAGCGCGTGAACAGGAACGCATCGACATATTCTTCGAGCGGCACGCCATATTGCAGGCCGATCGAAATCGAGATCGCGAAATTGTTCATCAAGGAACGGAACGCCGCGCCTTCCTTGTGCAGATCAATGAAGATTTCCCCGAGCGCGCCGTCGTCATATTCGCCGGTGTGCAGATAGACCTTGTGGCCTGCGACCGTCGCTTTCTGGATGTAGCCCTTGCGGCGGTCGGGCAGGCGCCGGCGTTCGGCGAGCGCGGCCTCCGTCAACGCCGGCGCGATCGGCGCCGGCTGCGGCGCCGCTTCCGGCTCTTCGTCTTCGAGCGATGGCAGCACCAGCGCCGCCGCCGGCGCCTGGGCGCGAATGGTGAGGAGGGCGACGCCCGCCCGCGCCGCCCGCGCACAGAATTCGCCGCGCCGCGCCGCATTCGCGGTCGACAAGGAGAGATCAAGCGCGATTTGGGCGAAGGGAGACGTCGCCTCCGCCATGGCGAGGCGCGCATCGGGCCCAAGCGTCAATTCGGTCGCGAACGCGGCGACCAAATCGGCAGGCAAGGGCGCGCCGTCGAGCGTGTCGGCGCCCAGCTGCCACGCCTCGGCCGCCGCGATATCGTCTTCACTGAAGCCGAGCGTCTTGAGCAGATCGCCACGCTTGCCGGCGGCCATGTCGGCCGGCAGGCCAAGCACGCGCTCACACACATCCGCGCCGATGACGAGCGGATGCACGGCCGCGCGCAGAGTGAAGGCTTCAGCGAGCGCCTCTTCGATCGCTTCGAGCGCGGCGTCGTCGAGGCCCTTGGCGCGCAAGCGTTCGTCATTGACGCCGGGCGAGCCGCGCAGCGTACGCCGGCCTTCGATATGCGCGCGCGCCGCCTCGATCGCGGCCGGCGCTGCGCCGCGCGCGATCAGTCCTGCTTCGACATCGGCGTTGAGCCGCTTGCGGAACGCGCCATCCTCGTCCGCCGTGAAAGCTGCGATGCGCGCCACAGGCGCGAGGCCGCAGGAGGCGTCGAGGCGACGTGCGCTGGCGCCATCGCGTGCAAACGCGATGCGGACCGGCTGCGTCAGCGGCGTGTTGTCTTGCGGCAAGGCGGCGAACAGCGCCTGCGCGCGTCCATGCGCCTGCATGAACGCGGACGGCGGCGCGTCCAAAGCGGCTGCAGCGGCCTTCGCGGCCTCGAAAGCCTGATCTTCGCCGACGGATTCGCTGAGCGCGGCCGCCTGCGCCAAGGCTGCGAGCGTCGCGGCGGCGGCGCGCGCGTCGTCCGTGTCATAGCCGAGGCCTGCGCGCATCAGCGTTTGCGCCAAGCCTTCGAGCCGGAGCGTGACGGCGCCATGGGGCGCGAGCGCACGCACCAGCGTTCGGACCGCCGCTTCAAAACGCGGCGCGTCGAAGGCGCGATCGAAGAACTTGGTCAGCGCGAGGCTGGCCCCGAGCGCCTCATCGCTTTCGCCAAGCGCGCCCGTCGCATCGGTCGCGTGCTCTACGCAGAACTCGCCATCCTCGTCGAACGCGGCGGCGATGCGCACGCGCCGGCGCTCCTGGCGCACGTCGATCGCCGCCGCATAGGCGCCGCGTTGCGCAGCGCCCGAGAGCGCGGCGAGAATGTCTGCGTCGGGCGCGCCCGCCATGCGCGCCGCCGCGGCCTTGCGCATGACGCTGGGCTGGCGCGCATCGAGCCCGCTGCGCACGCTCTCGATTGCAAGATCGGCCAAAGCCGCATCGAGCGAGCGCGCGCCTGCGCTCAGCGCTGCGCCCGCGCGCTGACGTGCGGCCTCCGCGGCGCGTAGCTCTTCGCCTGCTTCGGCAGGCGCCGCGACGAGCACGATTGCGCCGAGTGCGCCGGACGGATCGGCGAGCCGCGCGCTGGCGTCGAGCGCGTCGATAGCGGCCGGGCTCGGCGCGCCCGAGATGGCCAGCCGCGCGCCAAGGTTGAGGGCGCGCTGCGCGGCGGAGACGAGTTGGGATTCCGGCCCCGTCCAATCCAGCCGGCGCAGCGACGGCGCGGGGGCGCATTCGATCGCACTGCGCACGACCGCCGCGTCGAGGCTGGCCTCGCCTGCGCGCAAGAGGGCGATGAGCTCCGGATCGTCAAACGCGGCTTCGAGCAGGGCGAGCCCTTCCTCGATGGACGGGACGCCGTCGGCATCGGCCTGCGCCAGCCCATCCGCGGCCGCCTGGGCGGCCATGCCCGCGCTCCAACCTTCCGGGGCGATGATGTCGTCGTCGACGTCCAAGGCGCTCATGGCGGCTCCGCTTGCAGTCGCAACGAGTCTTGCCGCGAACCGCGCATCGCATCAATATCTAGTGGCTCGTGAGGTCGCCTTATCCCAATATATTGTTTCGCAGGCGCACTGGACGCGCACGGCGCGTTTCTCCATAGTCCGCGCCGCATCACCGCCTCAAAGGACCTCGTATTTCCGCCATGCTCGCGCGCATTTTTACCTGGTGGAACGGCGCCACGCTTGGCGCGCTGTTCGATATCGGTCGACGGGGCGTTTTCGTGGGCGAGGACGAGCGGGGCAGCAAATATTACGAGGAGCGCCGGCCCAGCCTCGACGGCCGCAAGCGCCGCTGGGTGGTTTATTCTGGCCTCGCGGAAGCCTCGCTGGTGCCGCCGGACTGGCACGGCTGGATCCATCACACGATCGAGGATCCGCCCACAATCGCGCCGCTGAAGCGCCAGCGCTGGGAAAAGCCCCATCAGCCCAATCTGACCGGCACGATTTACGCCTATCGCCCGCCGGGCTCGCTGGCGCGTAGCGGCGACCGCCCCCATGCGACGGGCGATTACGAGGCCTGGACGCCGGAGGGCGAGCGATGAACGAGCGTCTCGCCGAGACCGTGCTGGGCGCCATCGTCGCCGTCATCGCGGTCGGTTTCTTCATTTTTGCCGCCGCGCAAGCGCGCGCCGGCGGCGGGCAAACCGGGGGCGTTGAATATTTCGCGCGCTTCCAGCGCGTCGACGGCATCAGCGTCGGCTCTGACGTGCGCGTATCGGGCGTGAAGGTCGGCGCAGTGCGCACCATCGGTCTCGATCCCGCCACTTACATGGCCAAGCTCACGCTCACCGTGGATCAAAGCGTGCAAGTGCCGGAGGATTCGGTCGCGCGCGTTTCGTCGGACGGCCTGCTCGGCGGCGCTTACATTTCAATTGAACCGACCGGCGTCGATCCGATCCCGCCGGGCGGCGAGATCGTGAACACGCAGGGCTCGGTCGATCTGCTGACGGTGCTGGCGTCGGCGGCGCAGAGCATGGGCGGGGGAAACCAAACCGATCATTCGGAGGCTGAACACACGCCATGATGCGCATCCTCTTCGCCGCGCTTGCCTCCTTCATGCTGTTCGCCGCACCGGCGAGCGCTGCGACCGCCGTTCTGCGCGGGCTCGACAAAGTGACCGGCCACGCGCGCGATTTCGATGCGGCGATCGGGCGGCCTGTGCGGTTCGGCTCGCTCGAAGTTGTCGCGCGCGCCTGCAACAAGCGGCCCGCCGAAGAAACGCCGGAAGTGTCGATCTACGTTGAAATCTATGACACGCCGCCGGCTGCCGAGGGCCAAACCGCCGTGCGCCAGGAAATCTTCCATGGCTGGCTGTTTGCGTCGAGCCCCGGGCTCAACGCCCTCGAACACCCCGTCTACGATATCTGGGCGATCGACTGCAGAAGCTGAGCGCCGGGCGCATCCTGAGGCAGTCTGAAGAAATCTCCGGGCGCGGCGAGCGCAGCCTGGAGCCGCTCGTGAAATTGCCGGCGTGAAATTGTCTCCGCGCCGAATTGCTCCAAATGCGCTGTGGTGAATTGCGCGTCGAGCAGCTTGTAGCCGCCTGCGGCGAGCCGCGCCGCCAGATGCACGAGCGCGGCCTTCGATGCATCGCGCGCGCGTGAAAACATGCTTTCGCCGAAAAACGCGCCGCCCAGCGAGACGCCGTAAAGCCCGCCGACAAGGTCATCGCCCGCCCAGGTCTCGACGCTGTGCGCATGGCCCCGGCGCGCCAGCGCGATATAAAGCGCGCGCAGGTTCGGGCTGATCCATGTCTCTTTGCGCTCGCCATCGCCCGGCGCAGCGCAGCCGGCGATCACCTCGCTGAAACAGCGATCGATGGTGAACCGGAACTTGTCCTGACGAATGGTGCGCGCGAGCCGATGCGGCACGTGAAAGCGCTCCAGTGGAAACACGCAGCGCCATTCCGGATCGACCAGAAAGAACTCGTCATCGTCGCGCGATTCCGCCATCGGGAAGACGCCGCGCCGATAGCAGCCGATCAGATCGTCGATGCCGAAGGAGGGCATAGGGCCAGCTTAGCGCAGGCGACGAAGAAAGAGAGGCCTTTGTGCGCCGTTCACGCCTCTTCGCCGCGCAGAAACTCTTCCAGCCAATGGATGTGATAGGCGCCGTCGATGATGTCGGGCTGCGTCACCAGCTCTTGAAAGAGCGGAATCGTGGTGTTGACGCCGCTGATATACATCTCCGCCAGTACGCGTCGCAGGCGCATCAGCGCCTCGGGCCGGTCGCGCCCATGCACGATGAGCTTGCCGATCAGCGAATCGTAATTCGGCGGAATCGCGTAGCCGGAATAGATCGCCGAATCGATGCGTACGCCCGGCCCGCCCGGCGCGTGATAAGCGGTGATCACGCCCGGCGAGGGCCGGAAGGTGCGCGGGTCTTCCGCATTGATGCGGCACTCGATCGCCCAGCCTTCGAACGTCACTTCCCTTTGCTTCACGGAAAGCGGGGCGCCATCGGCGATGCGGATTTGCTCGCGCACCAGATCGAGCCCGGTGATCGCCTCCGTCACCGGATGCTCGACCTGCAGGCGCGTGTTCATCTCGATGAAATAGAACTCGCCGTCCTCGTAGAGATATTCGACGGTGCCGACGCCGAGATAGCCGAGCTTCTTGATCGCCTTGGCGGTGATGTCGCCGATCCTGGCGCGGTCTTCGGCGTTGAGCGCGGGCGAGGGCGCCTCTTCGAGGACCTTCTGGTTTCGCCGCTGCAGCGAACAATCGCGCTCGCCCAGATGGATCACATTGCCGTGGCTGTCCGCGACCACCTGGATTTCGATATGGCGCGGCCGTTCGAGATATTTCTCGATGTAGACCGTGTCATCGCCGAACGCGGCGCGCGCTTCGGCGCGAGCGGTGGCGAAGGCTTCGCCGATATCGTCGGCGCTGCGGGCCAGCTTCATGCCGCGCCCGCCGCCCCCGGCCGAGGCCTTGATGAGCACCGGATAGCCGAGCTTCTTGCCGACCTTGCGCGCTTCGTCCTCATCGGCGACGCCGCCATCGGAACCCGGCACGCACGGCATGCCCGACTCGCGCGCGGCCTGCTTGGCCGTGATCTTGTCGCCCATCATCCGGATATGCTCGGGCTTGGGACCGATGAAGGTCAGGCCGTGCTTCTCGACGATCTCCGCGAATTTCGCGTTTTCCGAGAGAAATCCGTAGCCGGGATGGATGGCTTGCGCGCCCGTGATCTCCGCGGCCGCGATGATCGACGGGATATGCAGATAGCTCTTGGCCGCCGCGGGCGGGCCGATGCAGACGCTCTCGTCCGCCAAGCGCACATGCATGGCGTCAGCGTCGGCCGTCGAATGCACGGCGACGGTGGCGATGCCCATTTCCTTGCACGCGCGATGGACGCGCAGCGCGATCTCGCCGCGATTGGCGATGAGGATTTTCTCGAACATCTTATTCGAGGATGAGCAGCGCTTCGCCGAATTCGACGGGCTGCGCGTCGGTGACGAGGATGGCGGCGACCTTGCCGGCGCGCGGCGCAGGGATCGGATTGAACGTCTTCATCGCCTCGACGACGAGGATGGTCTGCCCTTCCGCGACGCTGTCGCCCACCTTCACGAAAGCGGGCGCGCCCGGCTCGGGCGAAAGATAGGCGGTGCCCACCATCGGCGAGAGCACCGCGTTCGGATTGCTGCGATGATCGGCGGCGGCGGGCGCGGCCGCCGGGGCGGGCGCTGCGGACGGCGCGGGCTGCACAGCCGCCGCGGGCGCGGGCGGCGCGATATGAGCGACATGCGCCACGGGCGCGGCCTGCACCGTCTTGGCCAGCCGCAGGCGCAGCTCGCCTTGTTCGACCTCGATTTCCGTTAGGCCTGTTTCGCTCAGGATCGCCGCCAATTCGCGGACCAGATCAGGCTCGATACCGCCGCCATTCTTTTTTTCGGGCATGGTCGGTCTCCGGCTCACGCGCGTTTCAATTCGGCTGCGGCGGCCTGGATCGCGAGCTCGTAACCGAGCGGCCCAAGACCGGCGATCACGCCCTTGGCGACGGCGGAGATATAGGACACGTGGCGAAACGCCTCGCGTGCATGCGGGTTGCTCAAATGCACCTCGTAAACTGGGATCGTGATGGCCTTCACGGCGTCGTGCAGGGCCACCGATGTGTGCGTATAGGCGGCGGCGTTTAGTACAACCGCGACGCCCCTGTCTTGCGCCTCATGCAGCCATTCGACGAGTTCGCCCTCGCGCTGGGTCTGGCGGAAGACGATGGAAAGCCCCAGCGCCTGGGCCTGGGCCGCGCACCGGGCCTCGATCTCGGCCAGGGTCGTGTAGCCGTAAACGGTCGGCTCCCGCTGGCCGAGCAGGTTCAGATTGGGGCCGTTCAGCACGTAGAGCGGCTTTGCGGAGGCGGACATCAGGGTCTCGGAATGGGCCGTTGCGCCGGGGGCGCGAGAGACTTAACTCAAGCCCTCGGGATTGGGCTGGCGCGATAGGACAGCCGATGCGGCTCTGGGTCAATGGCGAAGCGCGCGAGGCGCGAGCGGGGCAAACCCTCCTCGCCCTGCTCGAAAGTTTGGACATAAACCCCCTCAAAGTGGCCGTCGAACGCAACCTCGAAATCGTCCCCAAATCGCTCTTCGCCGAGACCGCCCTGGCGGCCGAAGACCGCCTGGAGATCGTCCAATTCGTCGGGGGCGGTTGATGAACCGTGTTCAGCGCTTGCTGCGGCAGCCTCCCGAAGTGTTCCCGCGCGCGCTGATGATGTTCCATCAGGACATCCGCTATGAATTGGAAGCTGGAGAATCGCTTTCGAGTTTGGCGGGAGCCAATCTGGATCGGCCCGAGACAGCGCTTTTACTGCAATATATTGAAACGCTGCTCGCTGAGCCTCGAATTGACGACACCGATTTGCGAGCACTCTTCAATCGCAATTGTAGAGATTGGGGCATCACGAATGGCGCCGCGCGCACGTTCTTCACACAGGTCGCGGCGGACTTGAAGAAAAGGCTCACCGCAAATGTCTGAGCAAGATAAGCTGATCATTGCGGGAAAAGCCTACACCTCCCGGCTCATCGTCGGCACGGGCAAGTATAAGAGCTACGCCGAGAACGCGCGCGCGGCGGAGGAAGCGGGCGCGGAGATCGTGACGGTGGCGCTGCGTCGCGTGAATGTCGCCGATCCTGGGCAAGACCGGCTGGTCGATCATCTGGATCAGAAGCGCTTCACCTACCTTCCCAACACGGCTGGCTGCTATACGGCGGATGAAGCGGTGCGCACGCTGCGCCTGGCGCGCGAAGCGGGCGGCTGGTCGCTCGTGAAGCTCGAAGTGCTGGCCGATCAGAAAACGCTCTATCCCGAAATGGAAGAAACGCTGAAGGCCGCCAAGCTCCTCATCAAAGAGGGCTTCGAGGTCATGGTCTATTGCAGCGACGATCCCGTCTATGCGCGCAAGCTGGAAGATGTCGGCTGCGCCGCCATCATGCCGCTCGGGTCGCTGATCGGCTCGGGTCTCGGCTTACAGAACCCGCTCAACATCCGGCTTATCGTCGAACAAGCCCGTGTGCCCGTCATCGTCGATGCGGGCGTGGGCACGGCGTCCGATGCGGCCCTCGCCATGGAGCTTGGCTGCGACGGCGTGCTGATGAACACGGCGATCGCCGAGGCCAAAGACCCCATCCGCATGGCGCGCGCGATGAAGCACGCCGTGATCGCCGGGCGAGAAGCCTATCTGGCGGGCCGGATGCCGAAGAAGCGCTACGCCGATCCGTCGAGCCCGCTCGGCGGCCTGATCTAGCGCCGCGGTTCGAACAGCTCGACCAGATTGCCGGACGGGTCCTCGACGAGCGCTTGGCGCCCGCCATTGCCCTGGATGATGTCGGTGCGCATTTTTGCGCCGGCGGCGCGCACGGCGCCCACGGTCTCATCGAGATTCGCGCATTCGATCTGAATGCGGTTCCAGCCGCCGGGCGCGGGTATGGCGCCGCTGGAATCGGGCTGACCCGCGCCGCCGAAGCCAGGCTTGTTCAGGAACAGGCGCACGCCATCGCGCGACAGCGCCGCGAACATCGGCCCGGGGTGCATGTCCACCGAAAAGCCTAGCAAGTCCCGGTAGAACGGCACGGCCGCGTCCACATCGTTCACGATGTACCGGATTCCTATGGTCATCGGCGCCTCCGCCCGGAAAGCGCGCCGCTGCGCGCTTCCGCGCCTTCTTCCCTAGCAGGGATGACCCCGTCCGCCCATCATCCGCACGCGGGCTTGATCTGACGCCGGGGCGCCTGTCTACTCCATACCGTCTCCTCGAAACGCTGGTTATCCCCATGATTCGCTTGCACGAGGCAGCTGTCGGTCCCGACGAGATCGACAGCCTCGGCCACATGAATATGCGCTATTACGGCGCCCGGGCACATGCTGCGACGCTGGCGCTGTTTGCGCGGCTCGGCCTCGACGCGGGCCAGATGGCCGCCGGCGGGCTCACGCTGGTCGCGCAGGATTGCTTCAATCATTATCTGAAGGAGCAGTTCGCGGGCGCGACGCTCATCGTCGATGGCGGCGTCTGCGATGTGCGCGCCGATGGGCTGTCGCTCTATCTCGAGCTCATCAATCAGGCGACAGGTGATCGCGCCGCGACCTTCATCACCAAGCCGAAGCTCTATGTCCGCGAAACCCGCGCGCCGGCGCCGATGCCGCGCGCGTTGCTGGATGCGGCGGAGAAGCTGATCGTCGATGTGCCGCCGCATGGCATGCCACGCTCGATCGATCTGGCTGCGCCGCGCACCGACGCTCGTTACGCCGATGTCGAGCGCCGCATCGGCAGCACGTCGTTTCCGTTCGGCCGCGGCGACATCGATGTTCCGGCCGACGAGTGCGACGCGTTCGGCTTTCTCAATCTCACCTCGGCGCAGGACATCATGTTCTCGGCCTTCGCCGCCCGCGCGCGCGCCGCCGGCATGCGCATGGGCCCGCCGATCGAAGCCGGCCCCGATGGGCGCCGCATCGGCTGGGCCATGCTGGAGAACCGCCAATATCTGGTGGCGACGCCGCGCGTGGGCGATCATGTCACCACGCTGTCTGCGCCCGTGAAGCTCGGCGCCAAGACGCAGCAGATGCGGCGCTGGACCTTCAACACGGAAACCGGCGATCTGCTCGCTGTAATCGATGGCGTTTCGCTCGCGCTCGATCTCGATGCGCGCCGCGCCACCGACATTCCCGATTATATGCGCCAAGAGCTGGAGTCGCAGCTGATGGCCGAGCTGGTCTAGCTCCGGCTGTCGCGCGCCGCCTCATCGATGCGGCGGCGCATCGCGCCGGGATCGAAGCCGCTGGCCCATTGCTCGCCGCCGATGAAGAAAGTCGGCGTGCCATTGATGCCGGCCTGGGCGCCCAGATCGTGATTGCGGTTGATGATTTCGTCGACGCCCGGGTCCGCCATGTCGCGGCGCAGGCGCGCCACATCGATGCCGACGCTCTGCGCGATCGCATCGATCGCCTGTGAGCTCAGCTCACCGCGGAATTCCATCAGCGCGCGGTGGAAGGGCTGATAGCGGCCTTGCTTGATCGAGGCGATTGCGGCGCGTGAGGCTTCGAGCGAATCCGGCCCGAGGATCGGGTATTCTTTGAACACGACGCGCACGTCATTGCGCGAGGCCGCCGTCTCGAACACCCAATTCATCGCCGCGTGGCAAAAGGGGCAGCGATAATCGAAGAACTCGACGATCGTCACCGGCGCATCGGCGCGTCCGATCACGAAATCATGCGGATCGGTCTGGATCTGCACCAGGCGCTCGGCCGCGCGCCGCTCCGCGCGCGCCGCCAGCGCCTCGTCGAGCAGGTGCGGATCGTTGACCAAATACTCGCGCACGACGGCGCGCACCTGATCGCGATCCTGGATATTCACCGGCGCCGAGGCCTGCGAACACGCCGCGAGCGCAAGCGCCAGGAGCCCAGCGAGCCGCTTCATCACGAGCGGCCCCGATGCTCTTCCTGCATCTGCGTCTGGCTATAGGTCACGATATCGGTCGCGCGCTGCCAGGAAGGCTGGCCTTGCGGCAGGATGCGGCGCGCGCGCTCAGCGAAGCTGATGGCGCGGCCAAAATCGCCGGTGACGTAGGATTGTTCGGCCGAGGCGAGGCGCGCCAAGCCTTCCTCGCCGCGGAAATCATGGGCGGACGCCAGTTCGCGCCAGGCGAAGCCATTGTCGGGCTCGATCGCCGTCGCGCCGTCGAGCAGGCGGATCGCTTCGGCGGTTGCAGGGCCAGCGCGCGGCTGACCTTGCTCGGTCGCGACCAGCGCGCGCGCCAGCGCCACCATCAGCAGCGCGTCATTGGGTTTGAGCTGCACCGCGCGCCGGCTTTCCGGCACGGCTTCCGCGGCCCGGCCGTTCTCGAACAGGAGCTGCGCATAGATTTCGTGGAAATAAGGATTGTTCGGCTCCGCGGTGATCAGCGCCGTAATCTCCGCTGTCGCGCGCGGCACATCGACCGCGCGATAATAGGCGAAGGCGCGCGCGTAGCGGGCAGGCAGGCTGGTGTCGGACGTGGGATAGCGGCCGAGCGTCTGCGCTTCCGTCATCAGATAGCCGAACACTTTGGCCTGCACCATTTGCAGGCGATGAATGTTCTCCGGCGAGTCGACGGCGTGGAAATGCGGAGCCGATTCCACGCGCTCGCGCAGCGCCTGCACGCGGTCTGAGGTGAATGGGTGCGTGATCAGATAGGGCGGCGCGCGCCGCATATCGTATTCGTAGCGGCGCAGTTCGCGATTGAAGAAATCGAGCAGTCCTTCGCCTGATTGGCCGGTGGCTTCGAGATATTCGAGCGCGGCTTGGTCGGCGGAGCTTTCCTGCACCTGCGTGTGGCGCACGAAATTGCCCTGCGCGAACGCCGTCGAACCGCCGATCAACGCCGCGCCCGCATCCGGCGCGCCGCCGAGCAGCGCCAGCACGCCGAGGCCGATCGAAATCAGCGCGGGCCCCATGGATTGGCGCATCGCTTCACGCGAGCGCGCCAAATGGCCGCCGCTGATATGGCCGGTCTCGTGCGCCAGAATCCCGATCAGCTGATTGGGCGATTGCACGGTGGTGATGAGGCCGGTGTGCACGAAGATGTTTTCACCGCCCGCCACGAACGCGTTCAGCGAAGGATCGTTGACGATGTAAACGTGGATGTCGTCCGGACGCAGATTGGCCGCTTGCCAGATCGGCGTGCAGAAATCGCGCAGCATCGCTTCGATCTCGCTGTCGCGCAGCAGGCCGCCATTCGCGGCGTAGGCGCGCGGCGCCGCGCCAAGAACGGTCAGCGCGATCGCGAGCATCGCGAGCATGCGACGGGCGAGCGTCTTCAGCGGCCTCATGCCGTCTCCATCCAAACGCGTGGTCGCCAACCCTTGACCCGTTTCCGTAGGCTTTGCGGCGCAAACAAGGCCCCGCAAGCCCTTACGCCTTTTTGCCCCAGCGGTTCAGCCGGGAGAAGAACCGGTCGCGGCGCTCCTGATCCGGCTCATAGGCGGGCATGGTCCAAGCCGGCGCGGGCGCATCGGCCTCTGCGGCGGCGGCCGTTTCCAGCACCGGCTCGGGCGCCGGCGCGACGACGGGCGGCGCTTCGAGGACCTGAGCGACGGGCTCCGGCGCGAACGCCGGCGGGGCCTCCACGTGAGCGGGAGCGCCGACAATCGGCTCGGGCGCCGCGGGCTCCTCCGGCCGTTCGAGGCGGCGCAGATAGGCGCCGGCGTCGGTGCCCGCGAAGTCCAGCCATTCGCCGCCATCGACCTCGAACGGGCGCCGGCCGCGGCCACGCCGGCGGCGCCGGCGGCGGCTGTCATTGGCGCGCTCGGCGGCGGCCTCCCGCGGGGCGGGGACGGGACGATCCTCCGGCTCCTCGGCGGCGACGGCGGCGCCTTCAGCGCGCGGGCCGTTGCTGCGCCCGCGTCCGCCGCGCCGGCTGCGGCGGCGATTGCCGCCGCGGCGGCGTTCGCTGTCGCCTTCTTCGCCGCCAGCCTCCTCGGCGCTGGCTTCGATGACCTCTTCTTCTTCCTCCTCCTCGTCGGCGATCAGATCGTCAGCATCGTCCTCGATCGGGGCTGCGATCTCGTGGGCCGGCGGGCGGAGATCCTCGAAATCGCCGCGCGCTTCGCCGGTGATCTCGATCTCGAAATCGGGCGGCAGAAGGCCGGGCGCTGCCGTGATGCGCAGACGCACGCGCCGCGCGGATTCCATATCGGCCAGCGTCTGGCGCTTTTCGTTGAGAATGTAGAGCGCGACCTCGCTCGGCGCGCGCGCTTCGATGACGACGCCGCTGTTCTTCTGGCTCGCCTCGTCGAGCGCGCGCAGCAAGGCCAGCGCGCTCGATTCCACGCTGCGCACCCGGCCCGTGCCGCCGCAATGCGCGCAAATGTGCGAGGAGCCTTCCAGCACGCCGGTGCGGCGGCGCTGGCGCGAAATTTCCATCAGGCCGAAGCCGGAAATCTTGCCGGCCTGCACGCGCGCACGATCGAAACGCAGATTGTCCTTCATGCGCTTTTCGACGATGCGGTCGTTCTTGCTCTCCTCCATGTCGATGAAATCGATCACGATGAGGCCGGCGAGATCGCGCAGACGCATCTGGCGCGCGGCTTCGTCGGCCGCTTCGCTATTGGTCTTGAGTGCGGTCTGTTCGATGCCGCGTTCGCGCGTGGCGCGCCCGGAGTTCACGTCGATGGCGACGAGCGCTTCGGTCTGGTTGATGACGATGTAGCCGCCGCTCTTCAAATGAACGACCGGCGAATAGATCGTGTCGAGCTGTTTCTCGACGCCGAATTTGTTGAAGATCGGCGTGGGATCGCGCCAATGATGCACGCGCTTGGCGTGGCTCGGCATCAGCATGCGGACGAAATCTTTGGCCTCCTTGTAGGCCGCGTCGCCGCCGACATGCACTTCGTCGACGTCTTTGTCGTAAAGATCGCGGATCGCGCGCTTCACCAGCGAGCTTTCTTCGTAGATCAGCGCCGGCGCGATGCTCTTCAGCGTCTCGTCGCGGATCGTCTCCCAGGCGCGCGTCAGATATTCGTAATCGCGCTTGATTTCCGTCTTGGTGCGCTTGGCGCCCGCGGTGCGGATGATGAGGCCCATGCCTTGGGCGACATCGAGATCCTGCGCGATCTTTTTGAGGCGCTTGCGGTCGGGCGCGCTGGTGATCTTGCGCGAGATGCCGCCGCCACGCCCCGTATTGGGCATCAGCACGCAATAGCGGCCGGCGAGCGAGAGATAGGTCGTCAGCGCCGCGCCCTTATTGCCGCGCTCTTCCTTGACCACCTGCACCAGCATGATCTGCCGGCGCTTGATAACTTCTTGGATTTTGTAGCGGCGCGACAGCACGCGGCGGCGGCGCTCATCCGCCGCAGCTTCATCCTCTTCCTCGTCGTCCGAGGCTTCGGCTTCGGCCGCCGCAAACTCGGCCTTCAGTGCTTCGCGGTCGGCGAGCGGGATTTGGTAATAGTCGGGATGGATTTCCGAGAAGGCGAGAAAGCCATGGCGGTTGCCGCCATAGTCCACGAATGCCGCCTGGAGCGAAGGCTCCACGCGGGTGACTTTGGCGAGATAGATATTTCCGCGAAGCTGTTTTTTGCTCTGTGTCTCGAAATCGAAATCGTCAACGCGCTGGCCGTCCAGCACCACGACCCGGGTCTCCTCGGGGTGGGCTGCGTCGATAAGCATTTTCTTGGGCATTCAGGGCTCCGAGCGCGTCGCGGGCGCCGGCATGGGCTGGCCTCGGGCGACGCAAGAGGGGGCGAGCGGGCAGGCCCAAGCGCCCGCGCGTCTGCCCGCCGCGCTGGGGCGCGGGCGAACGTGACGACGGAAGGCGCGCGAGGGCCATGCCGGACTCCGGTGGGCGCCGCAGATGGGCGCCTGGGCTGATGCTCCCTGGCTTGGGGCGGGGGCCTAAATCCCTGATGCGGGCCGCGTTTTATCCTGCGGCGCGCGGGGCCGGCCGGGCCGATCCGCGATGGGGGAGCGTGTAGCGCCGCAAGCCTGATTTGCGCTCAGAACCAGCGGCCGCCACGAGTCAGATTGCACGAAATTCCTAAGAAAAGGAAGCGCGCGCAGCCGCTTTGCCCCCGACAGGCGTCCTTGGCGCCTTCAATAGAGGCCGTTGAGGGATTCATCGCCTGTGGAAGCGCGCGGCTGGGCGCCTTGGGCCGGCGGTTGCGCCCCCTGAGCGCCTTGCGCGCCTTGGGCCGCCGTCTCGGTCGGCACGGAATAATGCTCGAGGCCCGTGAGCATGCGCGGGTCGATCGGGTCGGTGCCGCCGAACACGAAGGGCGAGCCCCCGCCTTCGCCCTGCGTCGGCTCGGTATCGGGCTTGAACGCCTCCAGAATGGTCTGCGTCGTGTTCGGTCCCGGCAGCAGGCCGGTATTCATGTCGATGCGGACGAGGCGCACGCCGGAGGGAATCCGGAACGGCGTCGGCGGCACGTCCGCGAGCGCGGAGCGCATGAAGCTGGCGAAGATGGGGGCGGGAATGCGCGCGCCGGTTTCGCCATCGCCCATGGAGCGGGGCGTGTCGAAGCCTACCCAGACGCCCACGACCAGGTCCGGCGAGAAGCCGACGAACCAGGCGTCGCGGTAATCGTTCGTCGTGCCCGTCTTGCCGCCGAGCGGAATGCCGAGCGTGCCCACGGCTTGCGCCGCCGTGCCGCGCTCGACCACGCCTTCCGCCATCGAGACGATCTGATAGGCCGTGATCGGATCGAGGATCTGTTCGCGCGTGTCGGCGATGCGCGGCGCGCCCTGGTTATGCCAGGCGTCGTTGCAGCCTTGGCACTGGCGCTGATCGACGCGGAAGATGGTGCGGCCGCTGCGGTCCTGGATGCGGTCGATGAAGATCGGCTGGATGCGCCGCCCGCCATTGACGAATTCGCCATAGGCCGTGGTCATGCGCAGCAAGGTCGTCTCGCCGGTGCCGAGCGCCAGCGCGAACACGGGCTGAATGTTGGCGTCATAGACACCCAGGCGCTGCGCGTATTGCACGACGCGGTCGATGCCCATTTCGTAAGCCACGCGCGCCGTCATCGCGTTGCGCGATAGTTCGAGGCCGCGGCGCAAGGTCGTCGGGCCGTAATATTGCTGCGTATAGTTTTCCGGAGACCACACTGTGCCGTCGCCGGCTTCGATCGCCAGCGGGCCGTCATCGACCAAAGTGGCCGGCGTCAGCCCGTAATCGAGCGCGGCCGCATAGACGATCGGTTTGAACGAAGAGCCGGGCTGGCGGCGCGCTTGCGTTGCGCGGTTGTAGCCGTGAGTCACCAGATCATAGCCGCCGATCATCGCCAGCACGCGGCCCGTGTGCGGGTCGAGCGCGACGATGGAGCCTTGCACCTCCGGGACTTGATGCAGCTTGTAGCGATCCGTGCGCGCCACCCGCTCGACATAGATGATTGAGCCCGGCGTCAACGCGCGCGCGCGATTGTTGCCGCGCGCATATTGCGCGGCCCATTGCGCATCAGCGTCCGCCAGCCTGCCCTGATCGCCGGCCTCGGTGGTGATGCGGACGGTGGAGCCCTGCGCGCTTGTCACCATGGCGCGCAGCCATCCCGTCAGCGCGGGCGGCGCAGCGGCCTGCCGCAATTGCGCGCCGATATCGCCTGAAGCCTGGCCCGAGCCCACCGGGCCGCGCCAGGCGTGACGGCGATCATATTCTTCCAAGCCCGCGCGCAGCGAGCGCGCGGCCGTCAATTGCAGCCTGGTGTCGAGCGTGGAGCGGATCGAGAGCCCGCCGCGCAGCAGCGCGTCATCGCCATATTGCGAGGACACGATGCGCCGGACCTCTTCCACGAAATGCGAAGCAGCGATGTATTGATCGCCGCGCAGACGGTCGACGCTGTGCAATTGTTCGGCGCGCGCGGCCTCGGCTTCGGCGTGGGTGATGAAGCCCTGTTCTTCCATGCGCCCCAGTACATAATCGCGCCGCGCGATGGCGCGCCTGAGGCCATTTTCGTCGCTCGGATTGTAGCGATTGGGCGCCTTCGGCAACACGGCGAGGAAAGCGGTTTCGCCGAGCGTAAGTTCCGACAATGGCTTGTCGAAATAGTTGAGCGCCGCCGCGGCCACGCCGTAAGAGCGACGCCCCAGATAAATCTGGTTCAGATAGAGTTCGAGAATGCGTTCCTTATCGAGCGCCTTCTCGATGCGCTGGGCCGCGATCCCTTCGCGCACCTTCGTATAAACCGCGCAGAACAGCTTCTGCACGCCCGGCTCGTCCGAGCAATTGGCGGCGCGGCCGGTGAGCATATTGCCCGCGACCTGCTGGGTGATGGTGGAGGCGCCTTCAAGCCGGCGTCCGCGCACGATGTTGCCGACATTCGACACCATGGCGCGCAGCACGCCGGTGAAATCGACGCCGGAATGCTGGAAGAAATGCTGGTCTTCCGCGGCCACGAACGCTTCGCGCACATGGTCCGGGATGGCCTGGATCGGCACGAACAAGCGATGTTCTTCGGCGAATTCCGCCACCAGCGCGCCATCGCCCGCGTGCACGCGGCTGGTGATCGGCGGCTCGTAATGCTGAAGGTCGCGCAGGCTCGGCAGGCCTTGGAAGGCGACGACCAGGAAGCCGATCGTGCTGAGCGCAACGAGCCCTGCGGCCGCGGCGATGCCGATCGCGATTTTGCGTAACAGGCCGCTGCGCCCGTCATCGTCGCGATCTTCGTCCCAGAGGTCTCTGCTCATCCCGACCGCGCCTAAGCCGCGCGGCCCGAAAGAGCCACGCCTTTTCTCACCCCGGCGTGCTTGCCCCGCCGGCCCGGCGGTGTCGACGGATTCTCCGCACGCCGCATCAGGCGCGTGCGAGGTAGACGCCGTGCTGGGCGAAATAATGGTCGATCGAGGACGCTACAGCATCCGCCATGCGCAAGCGGGCGCGCTGGTCGGCCAGGCGGCGCTCGTCTTGCGCATTGGTCAGAAAGCCCATTTCCAGCAGAGCCGCCGGCACGTCGGGGGCCAGGAGCACGTAGAAGCCGGCGTTCCGGTGGGTGTTGCCGAGCAGGGGGGCGGCGCCATCGAGGCCCGTGATCAGGGTCTGCGCGAACGTGACGGAGCGGTTATTGGTCTCGCGCTGGGTGAGATCGGTCAAAATCTGCGTCACCAGGCCGCTGCGGGGGGCTTCGCCCAGATCGACCGCCCAATCCTGGGCGTCGATCATGCCGCGCGCCCGCGCGCCGCCGCGTTCGGAGAGGGTGTAGACCGAGGCCCCGCTGGCTTGGCCGTTGGCGTTGGCGTCGGCGTGGAGGGAAAGGAACAGGTCCGCACCCTGGTCGCGCGCGATCCGCACGCGTTCGGGCAGGGGCAGGAACACATCGGCGTCGCGGGTCAGCGCCACCCGGTAGCGGCCGCGGCTTTCCAGCGCGTCGCGCAGGTTGAGCGCGGTGTCGAGCACCACGTCCTTTTCGCGCAGGCCCGTGACGCCGAGCGCGCCCGGGTCGTGGCCGCCATGGCCGGCGTCGACCACGATCACGCGCCGGCGGCCATCGTCCACGCGCCGCAGCGGGGGCGCGGCTGCGGCCGCGGTCAGCGGAATGCTGCGGTCGGCCCCGACGAGATCGAAGCTGAAGCCCGGCTCGCGGCGCCCGCCGATCTCCTGGCGGCCGAGCTGCGCAGGGCCGGCGAGGTCCAGCACGATGCGCGCGGCGCCATCCGGCTGCACGGCGCGGCGCACGCGTGAGACCGGGCCGGCTGCGGCGGGCTCGCGGCCCAGCGCAAAGCGCGCATTGGGGATATCGACCACGAAGCGGTCCGGGCCGGCCAGGAAGAAGGCCCGCGGCGCGGCGCTGCGCGACAGCGCGACGGAAAGGCGTGCGCCGTCACCGGCGGCGGCCACATCGAGCCCGCGCACCAGCACAGGCTCATCGCCGAACGCGGCTGTCGCCGGCAGCGCGAGCGCGCCGGCCAGCACGAGGCGGCGGGAGGGAGAGAAGGGCGTCGAGGCCATCGCGATTGAAGGCCGTCTTAACCCATCCGGCTTGCTATCGGATTGAGAAGATAGGTTAAAACTGCATTCGCCATGCCCTGATGGAAATCCGCGAAGGCATAGGCCATATACGCCGCTCACAATTTTAGGCTTCCGAACACCATGCGCGCCGAAATCCTCGCTTCCGCGGACCAGATCGAACAGACGGTCGCCCTGCTGCGGAGGCGTCTTTGACTGGGATCGCGCCGTCCAACGTCTCGATGAGCTGAACGCCCGCTCCGAACAGCCCGATTTCTGGAACGACAGCCAGCGCGCGCAATCGCTCATGCGCGAGCGCAACAAGCTCGCCGGCGGCATCGAGGCGATCACCTCGCTGACGCGCGAACGCGCCGATCTTTTGGAACTCGCCGAAATGGCCGAGGCCGAAGGCGATGAGGGCCTGATTGATGAGGCGCAGGCCAGCTTCAAAAAGCTGGGCGATCGCGCCGCCAAGGCCGAACTCGAAGCGCTGCTGTCCGGCGAAGCAGACGGCAATGATTGCTACATGGAAATCAATTCAGGCGCCGGCGGCACGGAGAGCCAGGATTGGGCCTCCATGCTGCTGCGCATGTACATCAAATGGGCCAATTCGCGCGGCTTCCAGGTTCAGGAACTCGAATATCAGGACGGCGAACAGGCCGGCATCAAATCCGCGACCATCCTGGTGAAGGGCGAGAACGCTTATGGCTGGCTGAAGACCGAAGCGGGCGTCCATCGCCTGGTGCGCATCTCGCCGTTCGATTCCAATGCGCGCCGCCATACCAGCTTCGCCAGCGCCTGGGTCTATCCCGTGATCGACGACGCGATCGAAATCGAGATCAACGAGAAGGACGTGCGCACTGACACCTATCGCGCCTCCGGCGCCGGCGGCCAGCACATCAACAAAACCGATTCCGCCGTGCGCTTGACGCACATCCCGACCGGCATCGTGGTCGCCTGCCAGGCCGAACGTTCGCAGCACAAGAACCGCGCCGCCGCATGGGACATGCTGCGCGCACGCCTTTACGAGCAGGAATTGCAAAAGCGCGAAGCCGCGCAGCAGGCGCTGCAGGATTCCAAGACCGAAATCGGCTGGGGTCGGCAGATCCGCTCTTACGTGCTGCAGCCCTATCAGATGGTCAAAGACCTCCGCACGGGCGTCGAAACAAGCGACACCGCCGGCGTGCTCGACGGCGATCTCGATCAGTTCATGGCGGCTTCGCTCGCTGCGCGGGTCAGCGGCGCGAGCGACAAAGTGGTCGAGGACATCGACTAGCGCAGCCCTTGCGCGGGCCGCGTCCGCGCCGCATCGTACGCGCACACGGAATTTCCGGGGGGAAATCGCGATGAAGAAATTGTCGGTCTGGCGCGCGCTTGTGGTCGCGGTGATGGCGGGCCTCGCGCCCTGCGCCTCGACGCTGGCGCAGCAGGCCGAACATGCCGCCGCGCCGCCGCCGGCGAACATGCACGAGGTCATGGTCCCGATGCGCGACGGCGTGCAATTGGCCGCCAATGTCTACATGCCAGCGATTCCGTGCCCGTGCCCTGTGGTCCTCACGCGTACGCCCTACATCAAGGACAATGATCACTATCTCGCGCCCGAACATTGGCGCCGCTACACCGACGCCGGCTACGTCTTCGTCGAGCAGGACGTGCGCGGCAAAGGCCATTCGCAAGGCTTCTACCGCGCGTTCGAAAACGACATGGCTGATGGCTATGACACGGTCGAATGGGTCGCGCAGCAAAGCTGGAGCAATGGCCGCGTCGGCATGAGCGGCGCCTCCGCCATGGGCATCACCACCAATCTCGCCGCCGTCGCCAATCCGCCGCATCTCGTGGCCGCCTATGTCATCGTCGCGCCGAGCGGGCGGCGTCTCGATTCCATCATCGGCGGCGTCTCGAAGGATGCCGACAATTCCGGATGGCTGCGCGAGCAGGGCGTGTCCGAAGAGATTATCGCGCGGGCGCGCGAACGTGTGCGCGACGGCCAGATCGACGAGGCCAATGAGATGCAGGTCGGACGCCGCTTTATCGACATCCCGATGTACAATGTCGGCGGCTGGTACGACATCTTCGCCGAAGGGGCGGTCGGCAATTTCGAATTCCTGCAGAACCACGGCCTGCCCGGCGCGCGCGGCAATCAGAAACTGTTCATGGGACCGTTCGGGCACGGGCCGTTGTCCGGCGATCTCGAATATCCCGGCTTCGATCGGCTGGCGCTGCAGAGCACGCAAGAAATCCGCTGGTTCGATTATTGGCTGAAGGGCGTGGACAACGGCATCATGGCCGAACCGCCCGTGACATATTTCATGATGGGCGCGGCGCGGAAGGGCGCGGCTTCCGTGCGCAACCGCATCCTGCATGCCGCCAATTGGCCGCCCGCGAGTCGCGCGACGAATTTCTATCTAGGCCCAAATCTCTCGCTCGCGCGCACGGCGCCGACGGTGGAAAGCGCGCGCATCTCCTATCGCTTCAATCCCGCCAGCCCCGTGCCGACCGTTGGCGGCGCCAATCTCACCTTCGATCGCGGACCCATGGATCAGCGCGCGATCCCGCAGCGCCAGGATTATCTCCGCTTCCAGACGCCGCCGCTCACCGAGGACGTCGTCATCACCGGCGATGTACGGGCCGATCTTTGGGTGGCGACAGACGGGCCGGACACAGATTTCATGGTCAAGCTCGTCGATGTCTATCCCGACGGCTACGAGGCCATCGTGCTCGATGCGCCGCTGCGCACGCGTTATCGCAACGGCTTCGGCGCCGAGGACGTCGCGATGATGGTTCCCAATGCGCCGACGCATATCAGCATCGATCTCTGGTCGACGGCGATTACGTTCGAACGCGGCCACAGCATCGCCCTGCACATCACCTCATCGAGCGCGCCGCGTTTCGAGGTGAACCCCAACACGGGCGATGCGCCCAACGCCCGCCCGCGCACAGCGCTCAACACCATCTTCCTCGACCGCACCCATCCGAGCGCGTTGGTGCTGCCATTGGTCTATCCGGAGAATTAGCGGCCCGGCCAGTTCACGTAGATCGGATTGCCGATCAGCACGAGCCGGCCGCTCGCATCGCGCACCTGTGGCGCGAACCAATGGCGCGCGCCGTCGCCTTCAACAGAGAAATCTCCGATGATGTCGTCGCCCTCCGTCTCCGTCGTGAGCGGCGGGCCGAGCAGCGCGCCATCGCGATAGATTTCGATGTGGGGATTGATCACGCCGTGCACGCGCACGACGAAGCGCACCGCAACGCCGGTCGGAGCCGCAAGCGTCCCGCCCATATCCGCGGCCGCATCGCGCGCGCGCGCGCTCATATCGAGCACACGATCGCGCGAACCATCGACGTCCACGAACACGCGCCCGCTGCGCAAACCTTCAAGCAGCGCCGCCTGCGAAAGATTGCGCGCGAACACAACGGTCGTCGGCCGGCCGATCGCGGGAAAGCGCTCCAGCGAGATCGAGGCGTCGTGATTGTCGCTGCCGCCGATGGCGGTGAGGCGATGGCCTTCGTTCAGGCGCGCGCGCCAGAAGGCGAGGCCCGAGAACGGACCCTCCGCGCTTTGCGTCAGCGCGGCCGCCAAGCCGCCATTGGTCACCTCGATCGCTGCGACGCGCGCATAATCCGTGTCCGGCGCCGTCCACGCGCAGCCGAGACAGGCTTCGCCAGAGGGCGCGGCAGGGTGATTGATGGAGATGAACGCGCCACCGAGCGAGGCGAAGAGATCATTCATCGCGCGCCCGCGCGTGACGCGAAAATCGATCGGCCGGATCACGCCGAAGACATTCGCATGACCCTGAAAGGTGGTGATCTCGCGCCCCGGCAGCAGCAGCAGGCGATCGTAATAGGGCTGCAGGCCGCGCAGCTCGTTGAATTGCGATGTGGTGTTGTGATCGCTGATTGCGATGAAATCCAAACCGCGCGCCACGGCCGCATCGAGCGTGCGCGTGAGCGGGCAGGGAACGCGCGCGCCGCTTTGGCTCGCGCAGGCGCCATCGCTGTGCGCCGTGTGCGCATGGAGATCGCCGCGATACCAGCGCGCTTCTTCGATGAGCGGCGCCGCCGCGAAGGACGGCTCGTCGTCGCGATGAAAGGTGATGCGCGCCGTGTAGGTCGCGGCGACGCCCTCGCGAATGTTAGGCACGCCCAACAGCAGGCGCCAGCGCCCCGACTGGATCGGCCCTGCGCGGTAGGAGGGCGTCGCGCTGACCTCGCCGATCACCACCGTCGATTTGTTGCCGCCGCTCCAGCCGCGCAGCCCGTCCGGATCCATGACGCCGAGATCGATCGTCGTGTGCTGGTCGCGCGTCGTGTACTCGAACGCGATGGTGATCGCGTGGAGGCCCCGCGGCGTCCGGAACGGAACCTCGACATAGGATTCGTTGTCCGCGCGCGTGATCACGCCGGTGAGGACGAGGTCGGCCGTCTGCGCCCGCGCCGGCGCGCCCAGCAGAGCGAGCAGCGCCGCGACGGCGAGAAGCAGGATGTTTCGCATCGGCAGCCATCCTTGCCGCGCACGCCCAGCCGGCCAAGCCACAAAAGAAATGGGCCGGCGCATCAGCGTCGGCCCAGTGTGGTATTCCCAACCCAAAATCAAGAAACAAAGAAAGCTCGAAAACTCCTCAGTTCGACGCGCCCGTGACGATCACGCCCTGGACCATGCGCCCATCAGAGTTATCAGAAGGTTCACCGAACCCCGAATAGCTGTCGCTGCTGCGCGGATCGACCATTTGCGGCTGCGCCGGCGTGCCCGGGCCTTCCTGGCGCAGCGGGTCTTGCAGGTAGCGGCATTGGCCTTCGAACACCGCGCCCATCTCGATCGAGAGGCTTTGGTGGATGATGTCGCCCTTCACATGCGCATTGCGCATGAGCTGGACCTTGCGCGAGCGCACCGAGCCTTCGATCTGGCCATGCACGGTCACGCTTTCGGAGGCGATATCGCCCTTCACGAGGCCGGTTTCGCCAATCGTCACGGCGCCGCCGCGGACATTGCCCTCGACTTCGCCATCGATTTGGAGCTCTGCGTCCATCGCTTCGATCGCGCCGATAATCTTGACGCCGCTGGCGATGATGGAGGCGATCTGCGCGCGGCCGCCCATTTGGCGACGAAGGGCGGGATCCGGAAGCGCGACAGCGTTTTCCGGCGGCTTACCCTTGTTCGTAAACATGTCGTCCAGCCCTTAAGAAATTGACGGGGTCATACACACGGCCGCGGAACCACACTTCATAGTGCAAGTGCGTGCCCGTGGAGCGCCCAGTGGACCCCATGGAGCCGATGCGTTGGCCAATCGCGACGGATTGGCCACGGCTCACCTGTATGTCACGCAAGTGACCGTATCGTGTCTTAAAGCCATGGCCGTGGTCGATTTCGACGACATAGCCGTAGCCGTTGCGGACGCCAGCGAACGACACCACGCCAGGGCTGGTCGCGACGACCGGGGCGCGATCGAACGCGGCCATGTCGAGGCCGGCATGGAACGCAGGGCGGCCGGTGAAGGGATCGACCCGCGGGCCGAAGCCGCTGGTTTCGCGGTATTCCACAGCGAGCGGCGGGGCCAGCGGCGTCGAGGAGGCGATCGCCTCAAGGCGGCGGGATTCCGCAACGCGGGCCGCTACTTGGCTGACGCGGTGGGCGAACGCCGGATTGAGGTTCGAATTGCGGAGATAATCGACCAAATCCTGCGGGACGAGCGGGCCGCCTTGGCCTTCGGACCCATCGGAATCCGTCAGCCGGGTCATGCTCACGCCCGTCAGGCGCAGCACGCCCTGGACCTGCTCGCTGCGCTGAACGACGGAATCTTCCAGTTCGGACAGCGCAGAAGCCTGATCGGCCTCCAGGCGGTCCACCCGGGCCCGGAAGCCCACGGTCTGCACCTGATAATTCTCGGTCGTGAGGGCGCGGGAGACGCGCGGCTCGGCCTCGTCGATGGAGGCCTGCATCAGGATGCGGGCGCCGTCGCGCTCGATCGGGCGGGCCGCAGCGGTCAGGCTCGATCCGCCGGCATATTCCAGCAGCGAGCGCAGGACTTCGTGGCGGCTTTCGAATTCGGCGGTGGCGCGCTCGAAGGCGGTGGTGCGCTCGTCCAGCTGGGCCTGGGAGGCGGCCGCCTGGGCCCGCGCTTCGCTCAGCCAGCGATCATATTTGGCTTGCAGCCGCTCGACTTCAGCCGTCTGGGCCGAATGCTGGGGGCCTTCCAGGAGGATATTGGCCGTCGCGTAGACGCACCAGCCAGCCACGCTGACCGCGCCCATGGCCAACAGCGCTTGGCGCGCTGGCGAAAGGGATACGTACCTGACTTGACCACCGCTGCGATGGTAAATCTGGCGCTCCGGGAAGACGCGATTGAAGAAGGATCGCGCGTTCGCACCGAATTGGCTCATTGCTCGCTCACCGCCCGCTAGACGACCAATTTCACCGTAAGCCCCACCCTAACCAAAACCCGAAACGGGACCTGAATGCAACATGAGACGGCGCCCGTTTACAGGAATTTCAGCTTTAACGGCCTGTTTGCCGTCGAATATGCCAGAAACAGGCCAAGATCGGCGCAAAACGCCCGAAGAAATTAACACTTTTCTTCAGGTCTCGCGGAGGGCGGCCAAGACTTCCTCCACATGTCCTTTGACCCGGACCTTCCGCCAGATCCGCGCGATGCGGCCCTTCGCGTCGATCAAAAACGTGGCGCGCTCGACGCCCATATAGACCCGGCCGTAGAGCTTTTTCTCGACCCAGACCCCATAGGCCTCGCAGACCGCGCCGTCCTCGTCGGACGCCAAAATCACCTTGAGCCCATATTTGGCCGCGAATTTATCGTGAGAGGGGATGGAATCCCTGGAGACGCCGACGACGACCGCGCCCGCCCTGGAGAATCTGGCGGCGTTTTCAGTGAAGTTTAGAGCCTCTTGGGTACAAGCTGTCGTGTCGTCCTTCGGATAAAAGTAGACGATCACACGCTTGCCTTTGAGGCGAGCAAGGTTGACGCGCTTGCCTCCGGCGCTCGACAGATCGAAGGCGGGGGCGGGATCGCCAGGTTGGAGCGGTTTGGTCATTGATCGCTTTCCTTGCGCGCCGGCCGTGGCCGTCAGGCGCGTGTGCGTGAACGCCAGGGCTTGCGCCAGTGGGCAGGCGATCGGGGCGTGATCAAACGCGCCTCCCTCTGGGCCGGCAAGGCGGCGCTGGTGGTCGCAGCCGTGGTGCTGGTGGCTTTCGGCCTGGCATGGTGGCGCCTGTCGGCAGGCCCGCTCGCCCTGCCGGCGCTCGAACATCAGTTCGAAGCCGAGCTGAGCCGCATGCGCGACGGGCGCCCCGTCGATATCGCCTCCGTCGAACTGTCCTGGTCGGGAGAGCCCCGCGCTCTGCAGCTCCATGCGCGCGATGTCCGCATTTTCGACGGCCAGGGCAAGGTGATCTCGCGCTACCGCAACGCCGAGATCGGCCTGGGCGTACTGCCGCTTCTGATCGGCCGCATCGCCGTGGTGCGGGCCGATTTCGACGGCGGCGACATCTCCATCACCAAGAAGCGCGACGGGACGACCGAAATCGCCTTCGGCCCGATCGGTTCTTCGCCCGATATCGTCATCCCCGGCGGCGATTCCACCGAGCCTCTGTCGCAGAAGGTCAACCGTCTGCTGGACGGTTTGGCGCGCGCCTTCCGTCCCGTCGGCGCCGGCGGCTCGCTCCGGTCTGTCTCGCTGCGCGGCGCGCATATCGAGATGGTGGATGAGGGTAATGGCGCGCGCTGGACGGCCGAACGCGCCATCGTCGCGCTGACGCGCTCGAGCCGCGCGCTGGCGCTGGCGGTCGATGCGCGGGTCGAAGGGCCCGAAGGCGGCGCGCCGGTGGCGCTGCGCGTCACCACCGACACCGGCTTCCGCGCCGCGCAAATTCAGCTGACCACGCGCGACGCGCGCCCGCGCGCTTTGTTCTCGCCCGCTATGCTGGGCGTCTTCGCCAGCGTCGATGCGCCGATCACCGCGGCCATCGATGTCGGCCTCGACCGGCGCATCGGCGTCAACAAGTTCGAAGGCGACGTCGTCGTCGGCCGCGGCGGCGCGGAAATGAACGGGGAGCGGTTCAGCCTCGACGGCGGTCGCATCCATGGCCGCTACGACCTGGCCCAGGACGTCCTCACCGTCGATGAGGTCGCCTTGACCGGCTCGCGCACCCATATCCGCGGCGAGGCCCGGCTCGCCAACGCGTCGGCCTTGTTCAAGGCCGATCCGAACGCGCCGGCCGAATTCGATCTGGTCATGCCGACCCTGGCGCTCGATATCCCGGGCGTATTCGAGCAGCCGTTCGATCTATCGCGCGTTCGGATATCGGGCGCGCTCGATCGCGGCGTGGTGCGGCTGACGCGCGTCGAAGCCACGCGCGGGCAGGCCCATATCGCGGCGACCGGCCTCGTGCGCTTCATGCCGCTGGGCGCGGAGCGGCGGCTCTATCCCGGCATCTCGCTCGACGCCACGATCACCGGCGAAACCGATCCGCGCACCGTGCTGGTGATGTGGCCGATCGGCTTCATCCAAAGCGCGCGCGATTATCTCAAGGATGCGCTGCTCGGCGGCGCGATCAGCAACGCCAGCGTCAAGATCAACGCCTCGCCGCAGGAGATCGCGGCCCACCAGCTTAACGATCCCAGCCTCGACATCCGCTTCAGCTATTCGAACGCGTCGGTGCGGTTCATCGATACGATGTCGCCGCTGATGGCGGCGCGCGGCGATGCGCGCCTCACCGGCAACGCCTTCCATCTCAATGTCGCCGATGGCCGCCTCGAAGGCCTCGCCACGACCGGCGCAGTCGATTTTCCGCGGCTCAACCCCAAGGGCGAGATGATGAGCGTGAACGTGCGCGCCGAAGGCGAAGCGCGCTCCGTCATCGCGCTGCTGATGCAGGAGCCGATCTCGATCGGCCCGCGCCTGCCGATCGAGCCGACAAGCATCACTGGCCGCGGCGCCGCCACTTTCAATCTGCAGCGCCCCAATCTTTCCGAGACCCCTTTCGAGGCGCTGCGCTTCACGGTCGACGGCAGTTTCGAAAATGTCGGCGGCGTGATGAAGGACAGCGGCCTCAGGCTCGCGAATGGCAGTTTGCGCGTGCGCGGCGACCAGCGCGCCATCACGATTTCGGGGCCCGCCGAACTGGGCTCGTCCACCGTCAACGTGTCCTGGACAGAGCGGCTTGGCGCCAATATCGCCAATTCCTCGCGCTATCAGATTTCCGGCCTGTTCGACGCCAATGACCTTGAGGCCTTGGGCTATCCCGCGCCGGCGGTCTCGCAAGGCCGCATCGGCGTGACGGTGACGGGCGAGGGCGCAGGCTTCCACGTCTCCACCGCGCAGATCGCGCTCGACCTTACGCGCGCGCGCGTCTTCTTCCCGAGCAATTTCTGGACGAAGGAATCCGGCATCCCGGCCAATGTCACCTTCGACGTCGCCGCCGCCGAGGAGGGCGATTACCTGCTCTCCAATATCGTGGCGCGCGGGGCGGGTCTTTCCGCGCAAGGCGATGTGCGGCTGTTCGCCGATGGCCGCGTGCGCCAGATGGACATTTCGCGCTTCACCGCCGAAGGCCGCGCCGATCTTGCGATCTCCGCGCGGCGCGCCGCCGATGGCGTTCTCGAAGTGAACGCGCGCGGCCCGCTGCTTGATGCTGCGCCGTTCCTCGACGCCGCCTCCGCGCCGCAGACGGCGCCGGCCATCGCGCAGCGGCCGGGCCAACCGGCGCCCACGCCCCGGCCCATCCGCATCAATGTCACGGCCGATCGCATCGAAATGCGCGGCGGCGCTGTGCTCGCAAACGGGACCGCCAATCTTGTGCTCTCGCCGAGCTTCGCGCTTCAGACTTTGGTGGCCGAAGGCCGCTCGCCCGGCGGCGGCGCTTTGCAATTGGCGCTCGGGCCCCGCGCCAGCGATCCGCAGGGCCGCATCGCCTTCCGCGCCGATGACGCGGGCTTCGCGTGGAAAGCCTTCACCGGCGCCGACAATATCGTGGGCGGCTCGGCCACCGCGGACGGCACATGGCGCATGGGCCCGCCCAGCATCGCGCAATTCAATCTGCACATGCGCGATTTCCGCGTCGTGCGCGTGCCGGCGATGGCGCATCTCTTAGGCTCGGTCGCTTCACTCACCGGCTTTGTCGAAATGCTGAACGGCGAGGGCATCAGCTTTTCATCGCTCGACGCGCCGGTGACGATGAACGCCGACACCGTCGCGTTCGAACAGGCGCGCATGGCCGGCCCCACGCTTGGGCTCACGGCCAACGGCAATTACAACATGGGCCATGACGATCTCGACGTCGATGGCGTCGTGGTGCCGAGCTATGGACTCAATTCCGTTCTCGGCAACGTGCCGATCCTCGGCAATCTGCTCACCTCGCGCCGCGGCGAGGGCGTCATCGGCATGACCTACGCCGTCAACGGCCCAGTGGCCGCGCCGCGCGTCGGCGTCAATCCGCTCTCAGCGCTGACGCCCGGCATTCTGCGCCGCATCTTCGAGCCCATAGCGCCGCGCCGCCGCGAAGCGCCAACCGCGCGCTCCGGCGGCGGCTGAGCGTCACTCCGCTTTCAACAGCACGTGTTTCTTGCGGCCGAGCGAGAGCTTGACCGGTCCCGCTTCGAAATCGTCCGCGCGCAGCACGGCGGTCTCTTCGCTGATCGCCACATCGTTCACGCGCAGCGCGCCGGCGGCGATATGGCGCTTGGCTTCGCCGCGCGAGGCGACGAGCCCTGCCTTTTCGAACGCCGCCGTCACGCGCAGCCCGATCCAGTCCGCGCGCGGCGCCGAGATCGTCGGCAGGCCGGAGGCGTCGCCGCCGCCTTCGAACGTCGCACGCGCCGCTTCCGCGGCCTCGTCCGCCGCCTGCTTGCCGTGCAGCATCTCCGTCGCGGCGTTGGCCAGCGCCTTCTTGGCGTCGTTGATCTCGGCGCCTTCGAGCGCTTCGAGGCGCGTGATCTCATCCAGCGGGATGTCGGTGTAGAGCTTCAGAAAGCGGCCGACATCGGCGTCTTCGGTGTTGCGCCAGAATTGCCAATAATCGAACGGCGAGAGCATGTCGGGGTTCAGCCACACAGCGCCCGACACGCTCTTGCCCATCTTCGCGCCCGAGGCCGTGGTGAGCAGCGGCGTGGTGAGGCCGAACAGGTCGAAGCCATGCATACGCCGGCCGAGCTCGACGCCGTTGATGATATTGCCCCATTGGTCGGAGCCGCCCATTTGCAGCGTGACGCCGAGGCGCTTCTTCAACTCCACAAAATCGTAGGCCTGCAGGATCATGTAATTGAATTCGATGAAGGAGAGCGGCTGTTCGCGGTCGAGCCGGAGCTTCACCGAATCCATCGTCAGCATGCGGTTGATCGAAAAGTGCGGGCCCACATCGCGCAGAAAATCGATGTAGTTGAGGCCGAGAAGCCAGTCGGAATTGTCGGCCAGCACGGCGTCCGTCGGTCCATCGCCGAAGCGCAGGAATTTCGCGAACGCGCCGCGCTGGCTCTCCTTGTTGGCCGCGATGGTCTCGACCGAGAGGATTTTGCGCGTCTCGTCCTTGCCGGAGGGATCGCCCACGCGCGTCGTGCCCCCGCCCATCAGCACGATCGGCTTGCCGCCGGCCTGCTGCAGGCGGCGCAGCATCATGATCGTGGCCAGATTGCCGACATGCAGGCTCGGCGCCGTTAGATCGTAGCCGATATAGGCCGTCACGATTCCCTTGGCCGCCGCGGCGTCGAGGCCGGGCGTATCCGTGCATTGATGCACATGGCCGCGCGCGGTCATGGCGCGGAGGAAATCGGAAGAGAGGGCGGTCACGATAGGCTCCAATGTGGTCTGCCGGCGGCGTCTCACCAGGAGCGCACGCCGGCTCGAACGCGGCGTGCAGAATCGCGCCGCTCGCTACAGCGAGCGGTAATAGCTCAAAAGAGAGGCCGGGCGGCGCGACATGGGCGCTAGCTAGTGTGCGCGGCCCATGGCAGTCAAGCGCGATGCGCGCTCTGGGCTTGATGACGGGCACGGCGCTCGATGGATTCATCGATGCGGCGATTTTGGAGACCGACGGCGAAACGATCGCCGCGCTGGGGGCCTGGCGGCTGCACCCTTATGGCGAAGAGATGCGCGGCCGGCTGGCGCGCGCCGTCGCCGCCGCGCGGGTCTGGGCCTTCGATGGCCCGCCGCCGCAGGCGTTCGCGGATGTCGAACGCGATTTCACCGCCGCGCATGCCGAAGCCGTCCGCGCGCTCTGCGCCGATGCGGGCCTAAGCGTATCGGACATCGACGTGATCGGCCTGCATGGTCTCACGGTTCTGCACCGGCCCGAGGCGCCGTTGCAGCGCACCTTGCAGATCGGCGATGGCGAATGGCTGGCGCGTGAGCTGGGCATTCCCGTTGTTTTCGATTTTCGCGCCGCCGATGTCGCCGCCGGCGGGCAGGGCGCGCCGCTGGCGCCGATCTATCACGCGGCGCTGCTCGCCTGGTCGAAGGTCCCGGCCGCAAGCGCGGCGCTCAATCTCGGCGGCGTCGCCAATGTCACCTGGAGCGATGGCGCGCGCCTCGTCGCGCTCGACACCGGCCCCGCCAATGGTCCGCTCAACGAATGGTGCGAGCGCTGCGGCCTTGGCGCCTATGACCGCGATGGCGCGCTCGCGGCGGCCGGCCGTGTCGACGAAGCGCGTCTCGCGCGCTGGCTCGATCATCCCTTCTTCGCGCGCCCCTTTCCCAAATCGCTCGATCGCTACGATTTCAACGCCGGGCTGGTCGCCGACATGTCGCCCGCTGATGGCGCAGCCACGCTGACAGCGTTCACCGCCGCGAGTGTCGGGCGCGGCTTGGACATCCTGCCGTCGCGTCCGTCCACGCTGATCGTCTGCGGCGGCGGCCGGAAAAATCCCGTGATGATGCGCGAGGTCGAAACGCGCGCGCGCGTCGCCGTGTGCGATGCGGATAGTCTCGGCTGGCGCGGCGATGCGATCGAGGCCGAGGCCTTCGCCTTCCTCGCCGCGCGGCGGCTGCGTGAATTGCCGCTCACCTTTCCTGAAACAACGGGCGCGCCCACGCCAATGACCGGAGGGCGCATCGCGCGCTAGCGCGCGAAAACCTCATGCTCTTCGCCGTACCAGAGCGGCGAGCGCGCAAGATCGATAAAGCGGCGCTCGTCTTCCAGCAGCATGCGGCCCGCTTTTGCGGCGCGCGCATCCTCTGCGAGCTTGCCCAATTCCTCCCAGCTCTCCCACCAGAGCTGCGCGACGCCGTCGAATTGCGGCGGCGCGCCGCGAGAAGCGCGGATCGGCGCGGAGAGCGCATCCTCGAAGGAGTGCAGCTGCACATAGCGCTTAATGCGCAGCACGTCCTTCACGCCGGCGACCAGCGGCCCATGCGTGTTCAGCCAATAATCCTGGAATTGCGCGCGTGTGAGCGAAGGCAGGCGCACAAGGCAAAAGGTGAGCTTGATCATGCCTATGCGTCCTGCACGCTGGCCGACCAGGCGCGCACCTGCTGGCCCAGCACGTCGAGCGACAGCGCGCCTTGCAACAGCACCGCGTCGTGAAAGCCGCGCAGATCGAATCGCGGCCCAAGCGCGGCGCGCGCCTCCTCGCGCAGCCGCACGATCTCGCGCCGGCCCATCTCATAGGCGCAGGCTTGCCCCGGATTGGCGACATAGCGATCGACCTCATTGACGATCGTGGTCGGATCGGCGCCGCCGAGATTGTCTTGCATGTATTGGATCGCTTGTTCACGCGTCCAGCGCTTGGCATGAAGCCCGGTATCGACCACGAGCCGGCAGCCGCGCCACAGCGCCCAGCGCAGATAGCCGACGCGGCTTTCATTGTCGGCGTTGTAGAAGCCCTGCTCGTTGACCAATTGTTCCGCGTAGAGCGCCCAGCCTTCGACATAGGCCGTGAAATGCGTCACGCGCCGCAGCAGCGGGATGTCGTCGCGTTCGAGCGCCAGCGCAATCTGGAAATGGTGCCCCGGCACGCCTTCATGGTGCGTGACCGTAGCGAGATCGACGCGGCTCACCTTCGTCATGTCGGCCAGCGTCATGTAGAACGCGCCCGGCTGCGAGCCATCGAGCGCCGGCGCGAAATAATACGCCGCCGATTGTACGGCTTCGATGACGGGCGGCATGCGGCGCACCTCAAGCGGCGCGCGCGGCAGGTGCGCGAACCATTGTGGCGCGACCGCCATCACCCGCGCGATCCGCGCCCGCGTATCCGCCATGATCTGCGCGCGGCCGGCGTCATCGTTCGAATAATGGCGCCCCGGATCATTGTTGATCGCGGTGAGACGGTCTCCGATCGACCCTTGCGTATAGCCCTCGCGCCGCAAGGCGGCGTCGGCCGCCGCTTGCATTTCGGCGACGCGGGCAAGGCCGATTTCATGAACCTCGTCGGCGCTCAGAGCCGTCGTCGTCGCATAGCGCAGGGCGGCGGCGTAATACTCATCCCCGCGCGGACATTTCCACACGCCTGCATCATGCGTGGCGGCGCCTTGAGCGGCGCGCAGATATTCGGCCGTGCGCTGGTGCGCGGGAAGAATATCGGTGCGCACGATCCGCTCAGCTCGCGCCAGGATCGCGTCGGCGCGCGCTTGGGGCCTCCCATTGGCGACCAGCGCGTCGAGTTTGCGGCGCAGTGCCGTGAGATAGATTTGATGGTCTACGGGGATGGCCACGGCGCCCTCGATGGCGCGCAGCGTCTTGGCGGTGATGAAATCGGGCGCTGCCGCGCCGCGCGCCGCATCCGCCCGGGCGCGCGCCGCCTCGCTATCGAGCGCGCGCGCCACTTGCGAGAGCCGCGCGACATAAGCGTTCGCATCGTCGAGATCATTCACGGCGTGGGCGTTGTCGAAGAAATCCGGCAGGCCGAAAAACGCCGCGCCCTGGCTCAGAACATAAGGGCGCGCGCCGCCGCCGATGGAGAAGGTTCCATAGTCGAACTGCGCGCGGCCGACTTGATTGGTCCAGAACGCCTTGAGCACGTCATAGGTGAGCTTGTCGCCATCGCTGAGGCCCGCGCGGTCGATGGCGTTCAGCTCGCCCAGCAGGCGCGGCGCGAGCGCGCGTTCGTGCGCGACGGCGCTCGCGGAGCGGTCATCCAGGCGGTCCTTGAAGACGCCGGCATAGGTCTCGGGATAGCCGCCCCTCGTGGCGTCTTCCGGGCTTTGCTGCAGCACCGTGCGCGTCCAGCTCTCAAGCTTGCCGGCGAACGGCGACCCTTCCGACGGCGCCGTGGCGCAGGCTGCGAGCGCCGCGCCGCCCATCAGCACGGCGCGGCGTGAGAACGTTATCGGCATCCAGCGTTCCTCAAAACTTGAACACGCCGACGACCGGCACGTGATCGCTCGGCTTTTCCTTGGCGCGCGCGGCGCGCTTGATTTCGACGCTTTGCAACAGATCGGCCGCCTGCGGCGACGCCATCAGATGGTCGATGCGGATGCCGTGATCCTTGTTCCAGGCGCCGGCCTGATAATCCCAGAACGTATACTGATGCGCGCGCCCATCGGCCTGCATGTACGCATCGACATAGCCGAGATTGGCGAGGCGCCGGTACATCGCTTTCGATTGCGGCAGGAACAGCGCATCGCCCTCCCAGGCGCGCGGGTCCCAGCAATCTTCCTCGCGCGGAATGATGTTGTAATCGCCGGCGATCACGGTCGGCTCTTCGAGCGCGAGCAGGGCGGCGGCATGGGCCTGCAGCGCGTCCATGAAATTGACCTTGAGATCGTACTTGTCCGTGCCGGGCGGATTGCCGTTCGGGCAATAGATGCCGGCGACGCGGAAGGGCCGCTCGGGCGCCTCGATGACGGCTTCGATATAGCGCGCCTGGTCGTGATCGAGGCCGGGCACGCCGCGCACCACATCGCTCACGCGATGTTTCGACAGCAACGCCACGCCGTTATACGTTTTCTGCCCGAACACTTCGACGTTGTAGCCGAGGTCTTCAATCTCGCTGCGCGGGAAGCGTGCGTCCTCGCATTTGATTTCCTGAAGGCAGACGACGTCGGCGTCCAATTCCTTCAGCACGGCGAGCGCCGTCGGCAGGCGTGCGCCGATCGAATTTACGTTCCAAGTGGCGATGCTGAGCTGGGCCATCGCGCGAGGCTTAGCGCGCGGGCCGGCGTTTCACCAGAACGGAGCGATGAGCGCCGCCAGCCCCATGCCGGCGGCCACCAGGATCATGGAATAGACCAGGATATAGCGGGCATGGAGCCCGGTCTGGCCCGCGCGGGCCTCCTCGGCTTCGATCTCGACATGGCCGCCGACGCGACGTGCTGTCATGGGCGTTCCTCCGCCCCCGCCATCCTGAAATGTCCGCCTTTTGCGGCGCGAGGGAAAGCCATGCGCGCGGCTTTGTGATAGGAGCGCGCCATGGTCGTGCTGCTTTGGGCGTTCAGCGCCTTCAACATGGTGATCGCCGCCGCGAGCCTCGGGACCGCGATGCGCCTGGCGACGCGGACCGAGCGGCGCCATTGGCGGTCGAAGCGCTTGCTGACGATCGCGGCCTTCCTGGCCTGGACGTTTCCGGCCGCCGCGTTCGCCGGCGTCGTCACCGCTTGGCAGCATTTCAACGAAGGCCGGCTCGACAGCGTGCCGATCATCCTGGCGCCGATCGCCTGGCTGCTGCTGATGGGCGTCGTGTTTGCGGTCGTCGATTTCGCGGAGGACGGCGTGCTCGGCAATGGCCGCGTGCGCGACGAGCCGCCGACGATCTAGCGTCTTATTCTTCCCGATCGCGGTGGTCGCGCACGATCACGGATTGACTCGCCGTCGCCATCAGCGCGCCGTCGCGCGCGAAAATGCGCATCGCGCCATGGCCGAAGCCGGCATGGATGCCGTGAATGCCGATATCGCACAAAACCCAATCGGTAGGCGCAAGGTTCACGATGCGGATGGTGTTGTCGAGGCTGTTGCCCCCGGCGGCGTAGCCAAGCGCGTTGCCGATGCCCGACGGCACGTGATCGGCGAAAATCGCCAGCGTGCTAGCGTCGATGGCATGCCCATCCTTGGCGCGCATCCAGAGGATCAGCCGCCCATCTTCGCTGGGCGGACGCGGCGCGCCGCTCTCGAATCCATAGAAGCCCTTGGCGACACGCAATTCGATCTGGCCGTGCAGCCCGCCATCATCGCCACGCCAATGCTCCACGGCGGGGCAATCCTCTGGCGGCGCGACCGCGGGCGCCTTCACCCAGGCGATGGAATCCGTGCGCGGGCGTGCGCCCAAAGCCGCGTTGACGGTCAGGATTTCCTTGTCGCCGACATGGGCGATGACGCGCGCCTGCGTGGTGTACTTGCCGGCGTTCGGCGCGCGCACGTCGAAATCCACCACGGAGGGCGGGCGCGCATAGGAGAGATATTGCGCCGTCGCCCAGATCAGCGGCCGCTCATAGGTCCGCTCCAGCGCCTGAATCGAGGCGGCGAGGCCCACGCCGCCGAACATGAAATTGCGCCCTTGCGGACCGACGCACAGCCGGTCCTCGAGCGGCAGGTACCAGCGGTTCGGATTGTGCGTGGCGCGGAGATCGAAGATCGAACTGGGCATGGGCGGACCAAGGCGCGCGCCGACGCCGCGGTCAAGCCGGCGCGCCAGCGTCCATCACGAAAAGCCCTTGAACACAGCGATCTCATCCACCGGCGCGCGTTCGCTACGCAGGCTGTTCACCGGCTTGGTAGCGTCGGCATAGCCCAACGCCATGCCGCAATAGACCATCTCGCTCTCGGGCACGGCGAAATGCTCGCCGAGCGTCGCGCGCACGCGCGCCCACACCTCCTGCATGCAGCTCGATACCCCGCGCTCCATCGCGGCGAGCGCGATCGATTGCATGAACATGCCCAGATGCGCCCATTGCCCATGGCCCATGCGCTTGTCGATGATGAAGAAGAGACCGACGGGCGCATCGAAGAAATCGAAATTGCGAGAGAAGAACGCCAAACGCCCAGCGCGATCCTCGCGCGGCACGCCGAGCAGCGCGTACATGTCTTCGCCCATCTTGAAGCGGCGCGAGCGATGGGGCTCCCAGAGATTGGCGGGATAGATCGGGCGATCGCCTTCCTCGCCGTCGGGATGGGCGGCGGCGGCCTGCTTGGCGAGGGCGCAAACGGCGTCGCGTTCCGCGCCCGCGACCGCGATCACCTTCCAGGGCTGCGTGTTGCCGCCCGATGGCGCGAACCGCGCCACATCCAGAATCTCGCGCACCAGCGCTTCCGGCAGCGGGTCCGGTTTGAAATGGCGCACGGAAATGCGGGTTTTGAGCGCGTCATCGACGTTCATGAAAACTCCTCGGCCTGCCTGTGTGAGCCCATCGCGCCGCGTCAGGTCAAAGCGCGCCGCGCAAGTTCGGCCTTTCGCGCGAGCGTGCGGCCGCGCTTTTGCGCCTCCGCGATGCCGGCGGCCGGCACGCTGCGCGCGAGCTGCTTGGCGCGGCGGACGCAAGCTTCATCGCCGCTGAGCGCGACCGCCGCGTAGAGCCAGCCCAGCGCCTCGATCGGCTCCTTGTCCTCGATCATGTCGCAGAGCGCGCGCATCGCCGGCGTGTGTCCCGCTTCCGCCGCGCGTGTCAGCCAGCGGCGCGCATCGCCCGGCTCGCACAGCGAAGCCAGATTGGACATCGCCGGCGCAAAGCCGCGCTGCGCGGCGGCCGTGAACAATCGGCGCGCTTCCTCGATGTTCTTTTCGGCGCCCCAGCCATTGCGCAGCGCGACCGCCAGCGCGTCCTGCGCGGCCGGCAATTCCTCCTCGGCGGCGCGCCGGAACCAATAGACGGCGACCTGGCGATCGACCGGCCCGCCGAGGCCGCGCCAATGCAGCAGGCCCAGATGGTAGGCGGCGTTGCGATCGCCATCGAGCGCGGCTTCGTCAAACGCCGCGCGCGCCGGCTTCCATCGCTTTTTGCCGAAAGCGTCGAGCCCGCGATCCAGCGGGGAGCGGGCGCCGAACACCGATTTCTAGACGGAGAAGCTGACGCCGCAGCCGCAGCTCGACTTGGCGTTCGGGTTGCGGACCTTGAACGAGGCGCCGATCAGCTCATCGACCCAATCGACCTCCGCCCCCAGCAGAAAGGGCAGGGAGACCTGGTCGACAAACAGCCGCGCGCCATCGCGCTCGACCACCAGATCGCCCGGCTTGGCCGCCCCATCTATGCCGATATCATATTGAAATCCCGAGCATCCTCCGCCTTCCACGGCGACGCGCAGGCCCGCCCCGTCGGGTTCGGGCGCGGCGATCGCCTTAATGCGGGCGGCGGCGGCGGGGGAAAGGGTGACGCTCGTCATCGGGACCCATCTTCGGCGGAAGCAGGCGGTTTCTCAATCCGGCCAAGCTCCATATAGGTGCACCGGGCTGAATGTGGAGTGACTCGCCATGGCCGGGACGAAAAGCGGGCGGCCATGGGACGTCGCCCGCGCGCCTTACGCCACCGATCCGGCCGCCTCGCGGGGCCGGCTCCATCCCGAACCCGAAAGCGCCCACCGTTCCCCGTTCGAGCGCGACCGGGACCGCATCGTCCACGCCAGCGCCTTCCGCCGCCTCAAGGGCAAGACGCAGGTGTTCGTGGCCCATGAGGGCGATCATTTCCGCACGCGTTTGACCCATTCTCTGGAGGTCGCGCAGATCGCCCGGGCCGTGTCGCGCCGCCTGGGTCTCGACGTCGATCTGGCCGAGGCGCTGGCGCTTGCGCACGACATCGGCCATCCGCCCTTCGGCCACACCGGGGAAGATGTGCTCGACGAGTGCATGACGGGCTATGGCGGCTTTGATCACAACGCGCAGACCCTGCGCGTGCTCACCAAGCTCGAACGCAAATATCCAACTTTCGACGGCCTCAATCTCACCTGGGAAAGCCTTGAAGGCGTCGTCAAACACAATGGCCCGATCGCGCGCGATGGCGCGGCGCTCAAAGACCTTCCCGTCGCCATTCAGGAATATGTCGCCACCCATGATCTCGAATTGGCGACGTGGCCGGGCCTCGAAGCGCAGGTCGCCGCGCATGCCGACGATGTCGCCTACAACAATCACGATCTCGACGACGGGCTGCGCGCTGGGCTTTTCAGCTTCGCCGAGGTGCGCGCCGACGTGCCGATGGTCGAGCGCGTCGCCGCGACGGTCGACAAGGATTATCCAGGCCTCGAAGAAAGCCGCGCCATCGCGGAGACCGTGCGCCGCCTGATCGGCGTTTGGGTCGATGATATTGTGTGGGAGACGACCAATCGTCTCGCGGCGGCCAAGCCGAAGAGCGCGGAGGATGTGCGCGCGCATGCCGCCGGGCTCGCGGGCTTCTCCATCGTGATGACGGAATCGCAGGCTGTGCTGCGGCGCTTTCTGATGCAGCGCATGTATCGCCATTGGCGCGTCAATCGCCGCCGCGCGCGCGCCAAGGCCGTGCTCAAGGAATTGTTCGACATCTTTCTCGACGACCCCTCGACCTTGCCGCCCAATTGGCAGGAAGGCGGCGATGGGCCGCGCGGCCAGCGCACCGCGCGGCGCATCTGCGATTATATCGCCGGCATGACCGACGATTACGCCATCGACGAGCACAATCGCCTGCACAGCCTCGATCGCCCGAGCTAGCGCGACAAGGCAGGGCGGCTTTGCTAGGCTCCGCCGCGAGGGAGACGGGGCATGGAGGCCAATGGCGATATTTCGCCGCCAGAGCGGTTCGTCGAAGCGAACGCGCCGGCAGCCCCGTTGCTCAGCAATTCCCTCATTGTTGAACATTTCGTGCGTTACGAGAAGGCGGCCGTCTCCGCCAAGCGTTGGTATAATCGCATTGGCGCGCTGAGCCTCGGGGCGGCAGGTCTGGCGATGACCTCGCTCATCTGGGCGCTGACGCTGGGCTCGGACCTGCGCGAAAATCCGCTGGTTTCGGGCAGCCTTGCTCTCATGGGGGCGCTGGCGCTGGTGGCGCAGCTGGCGCTCATCATCTGGCGGATCAAGAGCCGCTGGCTGATCGGCCGCTTCGGCGCCGAGCGCGCGCGCAGCATCAAGTTCGAGGCGTTCGCCGCCGCGGCGGCGTCCACGCCCGATAGCGTCGGCGAAGACATCCGAAAATTCACCGCCGGCCGTTTGGGACAGCTGGAGCTGCAATTGTCGAACGGGCGCGGCGCGTTTCGCCAGTTCGAGCCCGCCGCATGGCTCGACATCCCCGAAACCAAGCCCATTGGGCAGGCCGATACGGCGTGGCTCGATCGGCTCAAAAGCCTTTATCAGGAACTGCGCATCGATTTTCAGCTGCGCCATATCGTGGCGCAGATGGATCATCTGCATGAGCAGAGCCGCTTGCCGGCTTCCTTCTCCGAGGTGTCGTTCTGGTCGGCGGCGTGCGTATCGTTCTTCGACCTCGCGCTCGCGCTGCCTCTGTTCGCTGCGCCGCCGCTTTCCTTCCTGCGCGGCGGCGAGGAATGGCGCCATTTCCTGACTCTGTTCCTGTTCGTGGCGAGCGCGATCCTGTTCGTCTATCAGCGCGGGCGCGGCGATCAGCCTGCGATCGAGCGCTACACCGATCTGCGCGTCGCGCTGACGCGCATGGCCGGCGAGGTGCAGCGTGCGGAGAGCGCGCAGGAGTTCGCCGCCTGCGTGCGCCAGACCGAACTTGTGCTGCTGAACGAACTCGGCGCCTTCATGCGCGAATCGGATACGGCCACCTATCTCTTCTGACGCGCCGGCGTGGTTAAGCGGCTGTGATCGCCCACAGCGCGCCTCGCTACGAAATGCTAAGCTCTTTGCGTCACGCCGATTCTGATTGAGGACATGAACGCAATGGCCAGCCGCCAACGGCGATTCGCAGGCCCGCACGCGCGCGAAGAGCGTGACGATCCGGGTCCGCTGCGGCGTGAAATGATCTATCTGCTGGGCGCGCTCTCGCTGTTCGCGTTCGGCGCCTTCGTGTGGAATTTCTTCGGCGCACCCGAAGCGCCGCGCATCGTTCCGCCCACGCCCTATTACAAGATCGCGCCGCAGGCGCAGGCCCCCGACGCCGCCGAATCGAGCGCGGTCGACGACGTGATGAGCGGCGCGCCCGCGGCGGACGGGCCGGTCGCGGTGCGGCCCGGTCCCGAAGCGCCGATCGCCGAGACGCCGCAGGCGCCCGCGCCTGGCGCGCGCCCGGAACTCACCGCCGCGCCGCAATTCGCCGCCAATGGTCCTTATGTTGCGCAGGTCGCCGCGCTGCGTTCACAGCCGGCGGTGGAGCAGGCGTGGGCGCGCCTCGCTTCGCGCGCGCCGGATTTGTTTGCAGAGGCCCATCTGGACGTGCAACGAGCCGATCTTGGCCAGCGCGGCGTCTATTATCGCGTGCGCGCTGGCTATTTCGCGGACGCAACCCAAGTGGCGCGGTTCTGCGACCGCATCCGCGCCATGGGCCAGGATTGCATCGCGGTGCGCCGCTGAGCGAACGCGCCGCCGCCTTCGGCATTCGCCAGCCGGCCTTGGACGATGCGCTCGCCGGCTTCTGCCGGGCCGCGCGCCCATGGGCGTTCATCCTCTTTCGCGAAGCCTGTGTGTCGCGCGCGCAGGTTTCAAAATTATGCGCCGCGTTACGCGAGGCCGCGGGCCACGACGCGCTCATCTGGATCGATCAGGAGGGCGGGCGCGTGGCGCGGCTGAAGCCGCCCGAATGGCCGATCTGGCCGGCGCCCGCGCGCTATGGCGCGCTCCATGCGCAGGATGCGCAGAAGGGGCTTGAGGCCGCGCGGCTCGGCCATCGGCTGATTGCGCATGAGTTGAAGGCGATCGGCGTCAACGGCGATTTCGCGCCGGCGCTCGATCTCCCTGCGCCGGGTTCCGATCCGATCGTCGGCGACCGCGCCTTCGCCGTCGATCCTGATTCCATCGCCGCCCTGGCCCAGGCCGCGCTCGATGGTCTTCACGACGGCGGCGTCGCCGGCTGCATCAAGCACATGCCCGGTCACGGGCGGGCCGAGGCCGACAGCCATGTCGCGTTGCCCGTGGTGAAGGCCGCCCGCGCCGCGCTGGCGGCCGATTTAGCGCCCTTTCGGGCGCTCAAGGGCGCCGAGGCCGCCATGACGGCGCATATCGTGTTCACCGCGCTCGATCCGGCCGCGCCCGCCACCCAATCCAAGACGGTGATTTCCGAGGCCATCCGGGGGGAGATCGGCTTCGGCGGCCTCCTGATGAGCGACGATCTCGACATGAAGGCGCTTGCGGGGCCCCTGCAAACCAAAGCGGAGAAGGCGTTCGCGGCCGGCTGCGATCTTGTGTTGCAATGCTCCGGCGTGGTTTCGGATATGGAGGCGGTTGCGGCGGGCTGTCCGGCGCTCGCGGGTGAGGCGGCCCGGCGCGCCGCGGCCGTCTCCGCGATCGCCAAGGCTGCGCCAGCGTCGTTCGACGCCGCCGAAGGCTGGTGGCGGTTCAGGGCGCTGATGGGGCCGGGGTTCGGCCCAGCGAGCAGGTAAGTGAACGACGACGACGTTCTCGAATTGGATCTCAGCGCCGCTGAGGAGGCCGATGCGGGCGAAGCGCTCGTGCTGGCGCTCGACGCATTCGACGGGCCGCTCCACCTGCTGCTCGAGTTGGCGCGCGCCCGCAAAGTCGATCTGACGCGCGTGCCGATCTCCGAGATCGCCGATCAATACATCGCCTTCATCGACAGCGCCCGCGCCCAGCAGATGGAGCTCGCCGGCGATTACCTCGTGATGGCGGCCTGGCTGGCCTATCTCAAATCGCGTCTGCTGCTGCCTAGGCCCGTGTTGGCGGACGATGAGCCCGATCCCGAAGCGCTGTCGGCGGCGCTGCGTCTGAAACTTCTGCGTCTGCAGCAAGCGCGCGCCGCCGCCGAAGCTTTGCGCGCGTTGCCGCAATTGAACGGCGAAGTGTTCGTCAACGGCCAGCCGCAATTCATCGCGGTGACCAAGCGCGTGATGTGGAAGGCCGATTTCTACGATCTGCTGAAATCCTATTGCGCCGACCGCACGCGCACCTTGCGCCGCGTGCATCGCCCGCGCGGACGGCGCGCTTATCCCTTGGCGGAAGCGCGCAAGCGCCTCGAAGGGCTGCTTGATCAGATCAAGGATTGGAAGCCGATTGGCGAATTGGCGCCCGCGCCGGAGACCGGTCCGGAAGCGCCGCCGCCGGCTTCTTACTTGGCCAGCGTGTTCGGCGCTGCGCTTGAACTGGCGCGCGAAGGCAAGACCGAACTGCGTCAGGCAGAAGCGTTCGCCCCGCTGTTCGTGCGTGCGCGCGAGGCGCCGCGATGAGCCGCCGCGCGCCCGAACCGCCGATCGCCGACGCATTGCGCCGCATCGAGGATGCGTTTTCCGAGAGCCCGCATCGCGAACCGAGCGAGGATGCGCTGCGCGCCGCCGAAGCGATCTTGTTCTCCAGTCCCGAACCGATCACGGCCGCGCAGCTCGCGGAGAAGCTCGGGCCTGAGGTCGAGATCGCGGCCGTGCTGATGCGGCTCAAGGCCGATTACGAAGGCCGCGGCGTGGTGCTCAAAGAGGTCGCCGGCGGCTGGCGGTTCCAGACCGCGCCCGATCTGGCCTCGCTCTTCATCGACGTGCGCGATGCGCCCAGGAAACTGCCCAAAGCCGCGATGGAGACGCTCGCGGTCATCGCCTATCACCAACCTGTGACGCGCGCGGAAATCGAAGACATCCGCGGCGTGTCCCTCTCTAAGGGCGCGCTCGATCTGCTGCTTGAGATCGGCTGGGTGCGCCCACGCGGCCGCCGCCGCACGCCGGGCCGCCCGCTGACCTTCGGCACGAGCCCTGAATTCCTGGTTCATTTCGGTCTGGCCTCGCTTGACGCGCTTCCGGGGAAGGACGATCTCAAGGCGCTCGGCCTCATCGACGGCCGCGCCGCCGCCGAAATCGACGTGCCGCGCCCCGGCGACGGTCCCGCTGGCGACGAAGAGCCGCTGTCTTCTGGCGAGGACTCAGAAGGGTTTTTCGTAGATCATTACGAAGATCGGGAAGAGTGAGCCGGCTGCGGCCCTCTTGAAGGAGATGATATGCACGCCCCGAGCCTGATTACGCTGCTCATCGTCCTGGGGCTGGCGCTTTTGCTGTTCGGCCGCCCGGGCCGCATTTCCGGCCTGATGGAAGATTTGGGCAAGGGCATTCGCGGCTTCCGCAAGGGCCTGTCGGAAGGCGATGCGCCGCCGCCGGCCCAAGAGCCGCCGCGCCAGGTCACGTCCGACGCGCGCGACGGCGACCGCACCAGCAGCTAAGCCTCGATGCTGCCGAGCCTCGGCTTTCAGGAGATCGTCGTTCTGGCGATCTTGGCGCTTGTCGTCGTCGGCCCCAAGGATTTGCCGCGCATGCTGCGCGAGCTTGGCCGCTGGACCGCGAAGATGCGCGCCATGGCGCAGGAATTCCGCTCCGGTTTCGACGAGCTCGCGCGCCAGGCCGAGCTCGACGAATTGCGCAAAGAGGTCGACGCGCTGCGCCATTCGACGCAATTGAGCGATATTCAGCACGAGCTGACCAAGCCGATACCGCTCCCCAGCATCGAGCCGCCGGCTGCGCCTGTCATCGAAGAGGCTGCGCCGCCGCCATCGCCCGCCGCTGAAGCCGAGCCTGCGCCGCGCGCCAGCGGGACGGCCCCGTGAGCGCCCAGACGCAAAGTGACGAAGACGAGATCGAGGCCTCGCGCGCGCCTTTGCTCGAACATCTGGCGGAGCTGCGCTCGCGCCTGATTGTCGTGCTGGTGTCGCTGATGGTCGCGTTCGGCATCTGCTTTGCCTTCGCCGATCCGCTGTTCACTTACATCGTCGAACCGTTCAAAGCCGCGATGATCCGCGTCCACCCCGAACGCGCGCACGATCCGATCAATCTGGTCTACACCGGCGCCTTCGGCTTCTTCGGCGTGAAGATGTCGATCGCGCTGTTCGCCGCGATCATCGTGGCGTTCCCGATCATCGCCTGGCAGGCCTACGCCTTCATCGCCCCGGGGCTCTATAAACGTGAGCGCATGGCCGTGGCGCCATTCCTGATCGCCGCGCCCATCATGTTCCTGCTGGGCGCGGCCTTCGTCTATTTCGTCGCCATGCCCGCCGCGCTCATCTTCGCGCTCCAACAGGAGACGGTGCGCGACGGCGTGCGCGTCAGCTATCTGCCCAAGGTCGAGGAATATCTGGGCCTCGTCACCACGCTGGTGCTGGCTTTCGGGCTCTTCTTCCAGCTGCCGGTGGTGCTCTCGCTTTTGGCCCGCGTCGGCATCGTGACGGCCTCCATGCTGCGCAAAGGCCGCCGCTACGCCATCGTCGGCATCGCTGCCTTCGCCGCCCTGGTCACTCCGCCCGACGTGCTCTCCATGACCATCATGGCCGTGCCGATGTATCTCCTGTTCGAGATTTCGATCTGGGTCGTGTGGGCGATCGAAAAGCGCGGCAAAGCGGGCGAAGCGGCGGCGGCCGCTTAGCCGCAAAACACCTCAGTCATTCCGGGGCCGCCGAAGGCGGAACCCGGAACCCAGGGGCCACCGATGCGCCCTTGGCCCCTGGGTTCCGGGTATCGCTCCGCGATCCCGGAATGACTGAGCGTGCTTCCCTCGACTCCGCTCCCCCGCTATGCGCTCCCCATGCACGACATCCGCGCCATCCGGGACGATTTCGAGGGGTTCAAGGCGAGGCTCTTCCGCCGGTCCTTGTCCGAGTCCGACAAGGCGAAGGCCGAAAGCATTCTCGATCTCGACCGCGATCTCCGCGCCGCCACGACCGCCAAGCAGGAGGCCGAAGCCGCACGCAATGCGGCCTCCAAGCTGATCGGGCAGGCCAAGGCGCAGAAGCACGAGGACGAGGCGCAACGCCTCATGGCCGAGGTCGCGCGCCTGAAGGACGTGATCGAGCGCGAAGGCGCGCGCGAAGCCGATGTGCAGGCGCAGCTCTCGGGCATGAATGGCGTGCTCGCCTCGCTGCCCAATCTGCCGTTCGACGATGTGCCGGATGGCGCGGATGAGCACGGCAATGTCGAGCGCGCGCGCTGGTCGCCCAGCGGCGCCGATCCGTCTTTGCGCAACGATGTGCGCGATCACGTCGCCATCGGCGAAAGCCTCGGCATGATGGATTTCGAAGCCGCCGCCCGCATCAGCGGCTCGCGCTTCGTGGCGCTCAAGAGCGGGTTAGCGCGCATGGAGCGCGCCCTCGCTAATTTCATGGTCGATCTGCAAACGCAGGAACACGGCTACACGGAGGTGAGCCCGCCGCTGCTGGTGAAGGATGATGCGGCCTTTGGCACAGGCCAATTGCCCAAGTTCGAAGAGGACCTATTCGAAACAAACAACTTGAACTTGGAGAGAGTACGGGTCGACTTCGAAGCTCATCTGGCGCTGCCTAACCGAACGGGCGTACTCGGAGCGCTGGCGCGTGCCGCTTCGGAAGCCGAGATAAAACGTAAGATACGAGAAGATTGGTATAAGGATCGACTGTGGCTCATCCCCACCGCCGAAGTCTCCCTCACCAATCTCGTGCGCGAACAAATCCTCGACGAGGCGCAGCTGCCCATCCGCATGACAGCCGACACGCCGTGCTTCCGCTCCGAAGCCGGCGCGGCAGGGCGCGATACGCGCGGCATGATCCGCATGCATCAATTCCGCAAAGTCGAACTCGTCTCGATCACCACGCCCGAGCAATCGGCCGATGAGCACGAGCGTATGACGGCGTGCGCCGAAGAAGTGCTGAAGCGTCTCGAATTGCCGTTCCGCCGCATGTTGCTCTGCGTCGGCGATATGGGCTTCGGCGCGCGCCGCACCTACGATCTCGAAGTCTGGCTGCCGAGCCAGAACAAATATCGCGAAATCAGCTCCTGCTCGAATTGCGGCGACTTCCAAGCCCGCCGCATGCAGGCGCGCTTCCGCCGCGCGGGCGATAAGAAGATCGACTACGTCCACACGCTCAACGGCTCGGGCCTCGCGGTCGGCCGCACGCTCGTCGCCATCCTCGAAAATTTCCAGAACCAGGATGGCAGCGTCACGATCCCCACGGCGCTGCGCCCATACATGGGCGGCGCGGAGCGGATTGAACGCTAGCGTCTTCTCGGGAGAGAAGGGACGCATCCGTGTCGGACTCGCGCTATTCTCTCCAAAACGGGAGGGGCGTCCATGCGCTATCAAGGCCACAACATCCTGGCGATCCTGGTCGCCGCGCTCGCCATCTACGCCATCGAATTCGTGATCTTCGCCGTGCTGATTTCGCCAGCGCAATTCATGGCCATGTCCGGCATGAGCGAAGCCCAGGGAAACGCCATCGGCGCCAGCCGCATGCCGTTCGGCATCCTCATGCCGCTGCTCGCCGCTATTGGGCTTTCGCTCGTCATCAAATGGCGCGGCGCGCTGGGCATGAGTGCGGGCGCGATGACCGGGCTCATCATGGCGCTCGTGTTCGGCTTCGGCTCGCGCATGTACGGCTATGTCTACGGGCCGCACACGGAGCTCTATCTGGCGATCGATTTCGCCCGCTACCTGATCACCTACGGCGTCGCGGGCGCCATTCTCGGCGCCTGGAAGTAGGCCGCGCGCCCTGTTAGCAAAGGTCCATGCGCATCCTTTGCACCAATGATGACGGCATCCATGCCGAAGGGCTCGCCGTGCTCGAACGGGTCGCGGCCGCGCTGTCGGACGATGTCTGGGTGATCGCGCCGGAGAGCGAGCAATCGGGCGTGTCGCGCGCGCTGACGCTCACCGTGCCGGTGCGCGTGCGCAAAGCCGGCGCCAAGCGCTACGCCGTCTCCGGCACGCCGACCGATTGCGTGCTTCTGGGCCTCGGCGATCTGATCGAGGGAGCCAAGCCCGATCTGCTGCTCTCGGGCGTCAACCGCGGCTCCAACATGGCCGACGATGTCACCCATTCCGGCACCATCGCCGGTGCGCTCGCGGGCCTTGCCGCCGGCATTCCTTCCATCGCGCTCAGCCAGGCGCGCGGCTATCGCGGACCGGACGAAGACATTCCGTGGGAGACGGCGGAGCGCTATGCGCCCGGCATCATCAAAACGCTGGTCGATCATGGCTGGCCGCGTGAGGTGGTGATGAACGTCAATTTTCCCGATCGCTTGGCCGACGATGTCCGCGCGGTTGAGATGACGTTCCAGGGCGTGCGCGATACGGATGTGCGCCACATCGAGAAGCGCACCGATTTGCGCGGCAATGGCTATTATTGGATCGGCTATCGCAATGCGCGCTCCAATCCGCCGCCGGGCTCCGATCTCCACGCCATCTACAATGGCGCCATCTCGGTGACGCCGCTGCATGTCGATCTCACCCATCGCGAAACGCTGCACCAGCTGAAGGGCGTTCTCGGCGGGGCGCCGCCGCGGGCATGACCGATGAAACGCTCATGCGCTTCGTGCTGGAGATGCGGCAGGCCGGCGTCACCGATCCGGCCGCGCTCTCCGCGCTCGAACGCACGCCGCGCGCGCATTACGCACCGGCCCATCTGGAAAGCCTCGCGTTCGACGACGTAAATCTGCCGCTGCCGCACGGCCAGCAAATGTCGAAGCCTTCGCTCGTCGGCCGCATGCTCGCCGCGCTCGATTTGAAGGACGGCCAGAACATTCTCGAAATCGGCGCCGGCTCCGGCTATCAGGCCGCGGCCTTGTCGCTGCGCGCCAAGCGGGTGACGACGCTCGATCGCTGGCGCACGCTCGTCACCGATGCGCGCGCGCGCTTCGGCCTGGCTCGGCTGATGCACGTCAACGCGCATCTCGCCGATGGCGCCGAGGGTTGGCCCGAGCACGCGCCCTATGATCGCATCGTGATCAACGCCGCCGTCGCGGAGGTTCCGCCCGCATTGATCGCGCAGCTTGCGCCAGATGGCGTGCTGGTCACGCCCGTCGGCGGCGAGACCCAGCGTCTGATCCGGTTGCGCAACGGCGCGCGCGAGGATCTCGGGCCAATCAAATTCGCGGCCTTGGAGCCGGGCGCCGAAAGCTAAGCGGAAATTGCGCACGCCCCCGATTCGGGCGGACAAAGCCTGCGTGCGCCGAACGGCTCTTCTCCTCGCGTTGTGCGCCAGCGCCTGCGCCACGGGCCAGCCGGCGGAGATTTCCTATGGCGGCGCGCCGGCTGTGACGCCGCCGCAAGCCGCGCGCGTGGAAACGCCCGCGCCGCGCGTCGTGCGTCCGCGCGACGCTTCGACGGGCGGGACCCCGCTTATCGCCTACGCGCTGCAGCCGGAGGAGGCGCATCCGTTCGACCCAGCTCATCCGCCGCACACACATCGCGTCGCGCCGGGCGACACGCTCTACGCCATCGCCTCGCGCTACCAGGTTCCGCTGCGCGCGCTGATCGAGCAGAACCATCTCGAACCGCCCTTCGCGCTCGAAGAAGGACAGACGCTCGAAATTCCGCCGCCGCGCGTGCATCAGGTCGCGCAGGGCGAGACCTTCGAAGCGATCGCGCGCGCCTACAATGTCGATCTGCGTTCGCTCGGCCTGATGAACCGCATGGCGCCGCCTTACGCGGTGCGGCCAGGCGATCAGATCGTGCTGCCCGCAATGGCGCGCGCGCTTGAAGCGCCGCCTGCGCAAATTCCAGATACGCCGGTGCGCACCGCCGCGCTTGCCTGGCCGGTGCGCGGCGATGTGCTGACGCGCTTCGGCGTGCAGCCGAACGGGCGCCGCTCCGATGGCGTCGAGATCGCGGCGGCGGAGGGCGCGCCCATCCGCGCCGCGGCCGATGGCGAGGTGGTCTATGCCGGCGCCGATCTGCCGGCCTATGGCACGCTCATTCTGGTGCGCCATGAGAACGGCTTCGTCACCGCCTATGGCTATGCGCGCACCGCCGCCGTGCGCGAAGGCCAGCGCGTGCGCCAGGGCGATGTGTTGGGTGAGGTCGGCCGCCATGACGGCGCGGCCAAGCTTCTCTTTCAAGTGCGCCAGGGCCGCAGCGCCGCCGATCCTTTGCCTTTGCTCGGCGCCGGTTGATCAGAACGCGATGTCTCTGCCGGTGCGGCCCGCCAGATCGAGAATGAATTGCCAGGCCGTGCGGCCCGAACGCGCGCCGCGCGTGCGCGACCAGAGCAGCGCTTCGCGTTCCAAATCCTCCGGCGCGAGCGGCAGGGCGAAGCGCTGCGCATAGGACGAGACGATGCGCAGATATTGCGCCTGATCCAGCGCGTGAAAGCCCAGCCAAAGCCCGAACCGATCGGCGAGCGCGAGACGCTCTTCGGCCGTATCGGCCCACATCAAATCTTCCGGCGTGTTCTCCCGCGCATCGCGCGCCACGACATGGCGGCGATTGGACGTTGCATAGACGATCAGGCGCCCGCTGCCGCCGGCTAGCGTTCCGTCAAGCGCCGGCTTGAGCGCTTTGAGCGCGTCCTCGCCGCCCGCGAAGGAAAGGTCGTCGAAGAAGAGGATCACAGGCGAGCCTTGCGCGCGCAGCGCATCGATCAGCACGCCGACGCGGTCGAGCGCATCGGGCGGCGCCTCGACGAGCTTCAGATCGGGCGCCTCGGCCGAGACCTGCGCATGCACGGCCTTGATCAGCGCGCTTTTTCCACAGCCGCGCGCGCCCCAGAGCAGGGCGTTGTTGGCCGGCCCGCCTGCGGCGAAACGGCGCGTATTGCCGAGCAGCGCCTCTTTCTGGCGATCAACCTCCAGCAGCAGGTCGAGCGGCGTGGTCTTGGGCTGCGGGATGGGGGCGAGCGCCGCCTCGCGCGGGGCCCAGCGGAAGCAGGCTGCGCCCGCCAGATCGGCGCGGAACGGCCGCGGCGCGAACCGCTCCAGCGCCTCTGCGATGCGCGTCAAAATCGGGGTCTCGTCAGTCATGTCGGCGGTGCGGACCCGAAGTTGAATTGGCGGCGCGCGCCGATATAGTCCGCCCCCTTGCGGCCGGGGAAGACCCGGCCTTCGCAGGCAGCGGCCAGAAGGCGCCGCGCCGCCTTTCTCCGGGGAGTTCATGTTCGCTTCGCCCGCTTTCGCGCAAGCCGCCACCGGCGCGGCCGCCGATCCGATGTCCGCGATCCTGCCGCAAGTCGGCATGCTCGCCCTCATCATCGGCATGTTCTATTTTCTGATCATCCGTCCCCAGCAGCAGCGCATGAAAGCGCATCAGGCGATGATCTCCGGGCTGAAGCGCGGCGACACCGTCGTCACCTCGGGCGGCCTCATCGGCAAGGTGCGCAGCGTCGATGATACCGAAGCGCGGCTTGAGCTTGCGCCCAATGTCGAGGTCCGCGTGCTGCGCGCGACCATCCAAGAGGTGCGCGCCAAGAGCGATCCTGCGCCCGCCAACGACACCAAGAAGACGGACGGCTGATATGCGCGGCCCCGCCCGCGCGCTTTCGCTGACCTCGTTTCCGCTAGGATAAATTCGCATGCTTCAAGGTGCGCGCTGGCGCGTCTTCGCGGTTTGGATCGTTTCGATTTTCGGGCTCCTGTTCGCCGCGCCGAACCTTGTGCCCGAATCCGTGCGCCAACATTTCCCGCCCTTCCTGCAGAAGACGGTCAATCTTGGCCTCGATCTGCGCGGCGGCTCTTCGCTGTTGCTGGAAATCGATTCCGCCGCGCTGAAGCGGCAGCGGCTCGAGAACATCGCTGATGCGATGGTCAATGCGCTGCGTGAAGCCAATCCGCGCATCAACTCGGCCGGCCGCGGCGTGGTGGGCGACGCCGCCCGCATCCGCGTGCTCGATCCCGCCGACGCGCCCCGCGCGCTTGAAGCGCTGCGCGGCATTATCGGCCAAGTGGAAACTCGCAGTCTGAGCGGCAGCGTGCCCGACATGCGCATCACGCAGGCCGCCGACGGGACGTTCGAAGCGCGCCTGACGCCCGAGGCGGAGCGCGCTTTGGCGCGCGATGCTGTGGCGCGCTCCATCGAAGTCATCCGCCGCCGCGTCGACCCTACGGGCGCCAGCGAGGTCGCCATTGCGCGCCAGGGCGATGACCGCATTTCCGTGCAGGCGCCGGGCGAGAGCGATCCTGAATTGCTGAAACAGCGCATCGGCCAGACCGCGCTACTAACGTTCCATTTGGTGGACGATCAGGCCGATATGCAGGCCGTCTCCGAAGGCCGCATTCCGCCGGGCGACATGGTCGCCGAGCCTTATGCGCGCGATATTGCACCAGAACTTGTGCGCCGCCGTCCTTCGCTGACCGGCGAGAATCTTACCGATGCGCGCGCCCGCAACGATCCGCAGACCGGCCAATACGCCATCACGATCAAATTCGACGCTGCCGGTTCGCGCGTGTTCTGCCGCATCTCGACGCAATATACCGGCCGCCGCTTCGCCATCCTGCTCGACGACAAGGTGCTGACCGCGCCGGTGTTCCGCGAGCCGATTTGCGGCGGCAATGGCCAGATCGACGGCAGCTTCACCGCACAGACCGCCAGCGAATTGGCGCTGCTGCTGCGCGCCGGCGCCTTGCCTGTGCCGCTCAGCGTGGTCGAACAGCGCACGGTCGGGCCTGAGCTTGGCCAGGACGCGATCAACGCCGGCTCGCTCTCGGGCATCGTCGCCAGCGTCGCGGTGGTCGCGTTCATGGTGCTGGCCTATGGCCTGTTCGGCGTGTTCGCGTGTTTGGCCCTAGTGATCAACGTTGCGATGATCATCGCGGCGATGTCGCTCAGCGGCGCGACGCTCAGCCTGCCCGGCATCGCGGGCCTGGTGCTCACGATCGGGATGGCGGTCGACGCCAACGTGCTCATCTACGAGCGCATGCGCGAAGAACAGGCCCTCGGGAGGGGGCCGGCGATGGCCCTGGACGCGGGCTTCAGCCGCGCCTTGGTGACCATCATCGACTCGCACCTCACGCAGATCGGCGTCGCGCTCATCCTGTTCCAGTTCGGCCATGGGCCGGTCCGCGGCTTCGCCTGGACGCTGTCGATCGGCGTGGTCACCTCCGTGATCACCGCCACCATCGTCACGCAATACTTTATCGCGCTCTGGTTCCGCGCCGTGCGGCCCAAGCAATTGCCGATCTGATCCGGAGACGCGCCTATGCCCTGGCCGCTCATCAAGCTTCTGCCGCGCAAGACGAATTTCAAATTCGTCCGGTTCGCCTATTTCGCCTCCTTCGGCTCGATCCTGGCCGTGCTCTTGTCGTTCGGCTCGATGTTCACTGCGGGCTTCCGCGAAAATCCGATCGCCGTCTATGAGCAGGCGCGCGGCACGCCGATCGAGCGCATCGGCACGATCCTGTCGCACGGCTTCAATCTCGGCATCGATTTCAAGGGCGGCACGCTCGAGGAAATCGAATCCGTGCAGCCCATCGATGTCGGTCGGCTGCGTACGGTGCTGAGCGAACTCGATCTCGGCGACATCCAAGTGCAGACCATAGGCGGCGACGCTGGCCATCTCGAAGTGCGCTTCTTCCCGCCCGAACACGGCCAGGAAGCCGCCATGCAGCGTGTGCGCGGCGCGGTGCTGCGCGTCGCGCCGGAAGCGCGCTTCACGCGCACCGAGGTCGTCGGGCCGAAAGTCTCAGGCGAGCTCTTCACCTCGGGTCTCACCGCGCTCGGCCTCGCGATGCTGCTGGTGATGGTCTACATCTGGTTCCGGTTCGACTTTCAGTTCGGGTTCGGCGCCGTGCTGTCGCTGTTCCACGACGCCATCCTGACGCTGGGCGTCTTCTCCTTCTTCCGCATCGATTTCACGCTGCCGGTCATCGCCGGCCTGCTCACCGTGATCGGCTATTCGATGAACGACACCGTCGTCGTGTTCGACCGCATGCGGGAGAATTTCCGCAAATATAAATCCATGGCGTCGACCGAGGTGATCGATCTGTCGATCAACGAGACGCTGTCGCGCACGCTGATGACGGTCGCCACCACCTTGATGGCCTCGATCGCGCTCTACATCTTTGGCGGAGAAGCGCTGCGCCCGTTCGCGATCTGCATGATCTTCGGGATCGTCGTGGCGACCTATTCCTCGATCTACATCGCCGCACCCGCGCTGCCGCTGGTCGGCGAGCGGCCGGGCAGGGCGCCGTCCCGTCCGGCCATGGCGGAGCGCTCGGCTGATTGACCGAGAAGGATAGTCGGTTTTTGGCTGACCGCGCCGCCGAAGCACGGTATCGTTGAACGAAATCAAGGGGCCTGGAGGAAGAGATGGGCGCGTTTCTGAGCAATATCCGCTACGTCGCCTGGGCCGGCGTCACCGCCGCGGTCCTGTTCCTGCTGATCTACGCGCTCGGCGCGAAGGGCTATCAGTTCCGCGACGCGCTGTTCTGGGAAGCATTGCTGCGCTGGATCCACGTGCTCTCGGGCATCATGTGGATCGGGCTGCTCTACTATTTCAATTTCGTCCAAATCCCGAACGTGCCGAAAATCCCGGAAGAGGCGCGCGGCCCCGCGATCTCCAAGGTGATCGCGCCGGCCGCGTTGTTCTGGTTCCGCTGGGGCGCGATGTCGACTTTGGTGTTCGGCCTGCTGCTCGCGATCAACCAGGGCTATCTGATCCAGGCGCTCACGCTCGGCGCAGCCGACGATCCGGCCTTCGCCGTCACGAAGCATGTCTTCATCGGCATCGGCATGTGGCTGGCGATCATCATGTGGTTCAATGTCTGGTTCGTGATCTGGCCGGCCCAGCAGCGTGCGCTCAACATCGACAACAAATTCCCCGACCTCACCGACCGCGCCTCCTTCGCGCGCCGCGCGATGCTGTTCTCGCGCACCAATACCTTCCTGTCAGTGCCGATGCTGATCGCCATGACGGGCGCGCAGACGCTCGGGTGAGAATTCCCCTGGGGTTCGCGTCGTTAACGCCGTCGCTTGCGGCGGCGGGCGGAGCCCCTAAGCAAGGGTGATGGCCGAGGATCTCGACGCACTGGTCCGGCGGATTGATGAAGACCGTTGGTTGGCGGCGAGATTCGCGCCACGGGGGATTCGCCCGCGGCTGAACGCGGTCTACGCGCTGAACTATGAGATCGCGCGCACCGCATGGGCCGTGAAGAACGAGACGCTCGGCGATATCCGCCTGGCGTTCTGGCGCGACGCCATCGCCGATATCCATGCCGGCAAGAGCGCGCGCGCCCATCCCGCGCTCGACGCCTACGCCGCCGCCGCCCCCAACGACGCCATGCTGGCCGCCTGGAACACGCTGATCGACGCCCGGGCCGCCGATCTGGAAGCGGCCCCCTTCGAGACCTGGACCGATTTGCAGACCTATGTCGAAGCCACCGCAGGCAGCGTCTTCAGCATCGCCATCGAGGCCGCTTTGGAGAGCGGTGCGCGCCACAAGCAATTGGGCGCCTTCGCCGCCAAGGCCGGCCAGGTCTGGGGCTATGCCGGCCTGGTGCGCGCGCTGCCGTTCTGGACCCAGCGCGGCGCGACCTTCTTCCCCAAGCGTCTGCTCGATCATGTGGGCCTGTCGCACGCCGCGCTGATCGCGGGGGAATCCTCGCACGCGCTGCGCTCGGCGGCGATGGCCGTTGTGGACCGCGCGCGCCACGCCTATCGCGAAGCGCAGGACCTCGCGAGCGTGCTGCCCGCGCAATCGTTTCCAGCTATCGGCTATCTCGCGCTCACGCCGCGCTATCTGCGCGCGCTGACCATGCCGGAAAGCGATCCCAACGCGCAGCAATCGCTGCCGCTCATCACGCGCCAGATCACGCTGGTGATGGCGAGCGCGCTGGGGAAGGTGTGAGCCAAGCGTCGAGATCCGCCAGCGCCCGGTCTCCGATCGCCTTCTTCTTCGCGCGCGCCTTGTCCTTGCCGCGGGCTTTCGGAAACGTCACGGGCGGGAACAGGCCATAATTGATGTTCATCGGCTGAAACGATGCGCCATGGGCGATGTGCCCGCCGGTGACATGCGCCAGAAGCGCGCCGAGCGCCGTCGTCTGCGGCGGCGGCTCGACCAGGCGGCCGAGCGCCTCCGCCGCTGCAAAGCGCCCGGCCAAAAGGCCCATCGCCGCGCTTTCGATATAGCCTTCGACGCCCGTCACCTGGCCGGCGAAGCGGATGTGCGGCGCGGCTTTCAAACGCAAGCGCGCGTCGAGCAGCTTTGGCGAATTGAGGAACGTGTTGCGGTGCACGCCGCCCAGCCGCGCGAACACCGCGTTTTCCAGGCCGGGAATAGTGCGGAGAATATCCGTCTGCGCCCCATGCTTCATCTTGGTCTGGAAGCCGACGAGATTGAACAGCGTGCCCAGCGCATTGTCCTGCCGCAATTGCACGACCGCGTAGGGCTTCTCAGCGCTGTGCGGATTGGTGAGCCCGACCGGCTTCATCGGTCCATAGCGCAGCGTTTCAGGGCCGCGCTCGGCCATCACCTCGATCGGCAGGCAGCCCTCGAAATAGGGCGTGTCCTTTTCCCAATCGCGGAACTCCGCTTTTGGCGCGGCGATGATCGCGGCGACGAACGCCTCATATTGCGCCTTGTCGAGCGCGCAATTGACGTAAGCGGCGGTGTCGCCGTGTGGCCCGGGCTTATCATAGCGCGATTGGCGCCACGCCTTCGAAAAGTCGATGGAGTCCGCGTGCACGATGGGCGCGATGGCGTCGAAGAAAGCGAGGCTGTCCTCGTCGGTCGCCGCGCGGATCGCTTCGGCCAGGGAGGGTGACGTCAACGGCCCCGTCGCCAGGATGACGCCGCCCCACGAGGCGGGCGGCAGACCGCTCACTTCTTCGCGCGCAATCTCGATCAGAGGATGGCCCACGATCGCCGCCGTCACCGCTTCGGAGAACACGTCGCGATCGACCGCCAAAGCCGCGCCGGCCGGGACTTGCGCCGCGTCGCCGCACCGCATGATGAGCGAACCGCAGCGCCGCAATTCTGCGTGGAGCAGCCCGATCGCGTTCGCCTCCCAATCGTCGGCGCGGAACGAATTGGAGCAGACGAGCTCGGCCAAACGCCCGGTCTGGTGCGCAGGCGTCATGCGCACGGGGCGCATTTCGTGGAGCACAACGGGCACGCCCGCTTCGGCCAGGGCCCAGGCGGCTTCCGAGCCGGCGAGCCCGCCGCCGACGACATGAACCGGGGAAGGAGAGGCGCTCATCGCCCGGCCTTATTGGCCCCAGCGCCCCGTTCGTAAAGCCGTGCGCTCCTCAGCGCAGCGCTCGCTTCACCTGGCGAACTGATGCATAAGCCCGCGCCGCGGGAGGGTTCGACATGCCGGCTGCGTCCGGACAAGTGCCGGTTCTGGAATGTGTCCGCGCCGGCGCAGCCTTCGTCGTGCAGAATTTTCGGGCGCTGCTCGGCCCCATTCTCGGCGGGGCGGTTGGCCTGGCGCTTGGCAGCGTGATTGCGGGCGCGGCGCGCGGCTCGTCCGGCTTGCTGATCGCGGGCATGGCGCTGCAGCTCATCGTCGTCGGCTCGGCCTATGCCTCGTTTCTGACGCTCGCCTTGAAGAAGGATGCGCCGCGCGCCGAACTGGGTGCGGATTCGCTGCGCCTGCTCGGCGCGATGACCATCCTCTCCTTCTTTCTTGGTCTGCTGGCGCTGTTGGGGCTGATGGTCGGCCTCATGGCGCTGGCCTCGACGCTCGCGCCCTATCAGGCTGACATGGCCGCCGCGCAGGACGATCCCGTCGCCACGCAAGCGTTGGCCGCCCGCATCCTCGAAGAAAATCCCGCGCCGACATTCACGCTCGTGGCGATCTTCACGGCGGCCTGGATGGCGCTCACCTCACGGCTCTATCTGGTCGCGCCCGCCACCATCGCCGAAGGGCGCATCCGCGTGTTCGAGACTTGGCCCTGGACCAAAGGCGCCATGCTGCGGATCGCCGCCGCGCGCATCTTGCTGATCTGGTCGGGCATGGTTGTGTTGGTGTTCGCCCAGGCAGGCGCGGAGCTGCTGCTGCGCGCGGGCGCGCCCTCTTGGGTGGGGCTGCCGCTGGTGGGCGTGTTCTCCGTCATGTCGATGGTGATCTACGCCGCTGAAGCAGGGCTCTCAGCTTACATTTATCGCGGCTTGCGGCCGAGCTGAGCGCGCCATGGTCCGCCGCAACGACGCGTTGGCGCTCCTGCGCCTTGCTTGGCCTGTCGCGCTGGCGCGGCTGGGCATCATCGCGATGGGCATCACCGATGTCATCGTCGTGGGCCAGCTCGCGCCGCATGAACTCGCCTTCCAGGCGCTCGGCTGGGCGCCCACGGGTGTCGCGCTGGTCGGCGGCATCGGCCTTCTGACGGGCGTGCAAGTGCTCGGCGCGCGCGGCATCGGGGCGGGCGCGCCGGCGCAGGCCGGCGGCGCCTGGCGGCGTGGCATCATCATCGGTCTCATCGCCGGCGCGCTCTTTTCGTTCGTCTTGCTGGCCTTCGGGGCGCAAGCGTTGCGCGCGTTTGGCATATCCGAGGCGCTGGTCGCCGGCGCCGCGCCCGTGCTGGCGATCCTGACGCTCTCCATCCCGCTCCATCTCATCTACACAGCGAACACCTCGTTTCTCGAAGCCATCCAGAAGCCGATGGCCTCCACGATCGCGATGTGGCTCGCCAACATCGTCAACCTCGTCGGCAATCTCGCGCTCGTGCCGCACATGGGCGCGCAAGGCTCCGCGATTTCGACCGTGCTGGCGCGGCTTTTCCTCGCCGCCGCGCCGGCGCTTTGGATCTGGTTTCTGCGCGAGGGCGAACGCTTTGCCGTGCGCGTGCGCGCGGCCGCGCCCAGCTATGGCGGTTTGCTGCGCGTGGGCGCTGCCGCCATGGTGAGCCAGATCGCGGAGGCGGGCGCCTTTTCCGCGATGACCGTGATCGCCGGCCGCCTCGGCGAGGCCGCCGTCGCGACCTATCAAATTCTGCTCCAGCAAATGGCCTTCGTGTTCATGATCGCGCTTGGCCTCGCGACGGCGACGGCGGTGCTGGTCTCGGAGGCGACAGGGCGCCAAGCGCCGCGCGACGCGTCACGCGCCGGATTCACGGGGCTTTGGCTCAACACGGCCGGCATGATCGGCGCGGCGATCGCCATCATTCTGTTCGCGCATCCGATCGGGCATGCGTTCACCGCGGATGCGCGCATCGCGCTGATGGTTGCAGCGCTCACGCCGATCGCCGCTCTCGTGCTGACGCCGGATGGCGGCCAGGTGGTCGCGGCCTCCGTGCTGCGCGCGCGCGGCGACAATTGGTTCCCCACCTTCAGCCATATCCTGGCCTACGTGTTTGCGATGCCCGCGCTCGGCTATTGGTTGGCCGAGATGCAGGGCATGGGCGTGGCGGGCCTGATGTATGCGATCTTCTGGGCCAGCGTGCTGAGCTTCGGCGTGCTGCTGATCCGCGTGTTTGTCCTGGCGCGCCGCGAGGCTATGGAATAGCGCCGAGCACCCAGCCTTCTTCGCTTTCGACGGCGCTGCGGCGCTGATCGTCCTTCATCGGCCCGAACAATTGCGCGAGCTGGTTCTTCTCGTCGAGATTGGCAAAGTGCTGCGCCGCGGCGCGCACCTGCGCTTCATCCTTCACTTCGCCGGGCTGCGTACGCGCCTCGACCATGCTGGGATAGGTCTCCGCGAACACGACCTCGACGCCGTCGAGATCGGCCGCCGCCGCCGGCTTCCAGCCCAATTCGAACGGCCACAGCTTCACAGCGTCGCCGCGCGCATCCTTGATGCGCTTGATCATGGGCAGCCCTGTCAGCGTCTTGCCGCCGACCGAGCCCTGATAATAGAGCTTCCAGATCGAGGACGGGTTCTTGAGCCGCGATTCCGCGTAGCGGAATTCCGGCAGATCGCCGTCGCGATGATCGCGCGGGCGTTTGGCCGTGAGCATGGTCTGCTCATCGCGCGCGGGGCAGCCCCAGAACGGGAACGGCTCGCCCGTCATCAGCCGGTTCATCTTGGCGCCGACCTGAAAGCGGTTGTTGGAATTGTCGGGCTTGTCCTTGGATTCCTTGGCCACGAACGCCAGCATCGCCGCCCAGGGATCGCCTTTGAGCTTCAGCGCCGCCGCCGCACCGCGCGGAAAGCCGAGCGGAAAATCGACGCCGACGAGCACGCGCTCGCTCTTGCGCTGCAATTCGTCCAGCACGGCGATGAGAATCTTCTCCGCCTCTGCGCGCGTCGAGGGATTGTGCGCTTCATAGGCAAGCTGAAAGCGGACATTGCGCTTCAAGACGCCGATCCAAATGGAATCGGCGCCGCTCGACGGTTTCGCCGCAGCGCTCCAATCGACCATCACATACGCGTGGAAAAGACGCGCCATCAGCTCAACTTGACGAGCATTTTGCCCGTGTTCGCGCCGGAGAAGAGATTGATGAACGCCTTGGGCGCGTTCTCAAGGCCGGCCTCGATCGTTTCTTCCGACTTGATTTTGCCGGCCGCGATCCACTCCGACATGTCCTTCAGGAAGGCCGGTCTCATGTCCACGTAGTCGGACACGATGAAACCCTGAATCTTGAGCCGTTTGCCGACGATGTTGGCCATGTTGCGCGGGCCGGGCGGCGGCTCGGTCGCGTTGTACTGTGCGATCATCCCGCATTCGGCGAAGCGTGCGAACGGCTTGGCCGCTTCCATCGCCGCCTCAAGATGATCGCCGCCGACATTGTCGAAATAGCCGTCAATACCTTGCGGGGCTGCGGCGCGCAGTGCGGCCGTGAGATCGCCCGCCGTCTTGTAATTGATGACGTGATCGACCCCGGCGTTCTTGAGCCAGCGGCCCTTTTCGTCCGTGCCGACCGAGCCGACCACAATGGCGCCCTTGATCTTGGCGATCTGGCAGACGACCGCACCCACGGCCCCGGCGGCGCCCGACACGAACACCGTATCGCCCGGCTTGGGCTCGATCAGCCGCAGCAGCCCGGCATAAGCGGTGAGCCCGGTCATGCCGAGCACGTTGAGGAAGGCTTCCGCCGGCGCGTTGAGCGGCGGCAGTTTCTGAAACATCGCCGCCGGCCCCACGGCATAATCGCGCCAGCCCAGGAAATGGTTGACCAGATCGCCTTCCTTGAGCGCCGGATCGTTTGATTTCACGACCTGGCCGATGGCGCCGCCCTGCAGCGCTTCGCCGAGCTGGAAGGGCGGCACATAGCTTTCCCGGTCCATCATGCGGCCGCGCATATAGGGATCGACCGACATCCAGGTGTTGCGCACCAGCGCCTGGCCGGGTCCCGGATCGGGCAGATCGACAATCGCCAGCTCGAAATCCGACGCTTTGGGCAAGCCAACAGGCCGGCTCTTGAGCCGTATTTCCCGGGATTTCGTGCTCATGGAGGGTCTCCTCGCTCGGAAACCCAGTCTAAAGGCGGACGCGCCTTTGCGCTAGTTTACGGGGCGCGAGGCGGAGGCGCGCGAACGCGCCTCCGCAAGCCGGCTTAGCGCGAAGCCAGGGTGGCGCTGCGGGCCGCAGGCGCGGTTTCCGTGGCGTGGTAGGCCGTCAGCTGCGCGATGTTGGCGTCGTGCACAGCCTGATCGACCGTCGCGCTGACGCACGAATGCCGCGCCCGCGAAATTTCGAGCGGCGAGGGCGTGTCGAGATGGCAGATCTGGACCGCCGCCGCTTCGATGCGGGCATAGAGCGCGGCCACCGCCGCGTCCGATTGCACGTCCGCGGCCATCACGGGGATTCGGATTTCCTCGGCCTGCGCCAGCGGCGCAAACGAAAGAACCGAAAGGCCGACTGCCAAAAAGAGGGTTCGCATTGGGACTTCTCCGTTGGAGTTGGCCCCTCGAAACGTCGCCTCCTTGTTGTTGATCCTCGCGTAGTAGCGTTCGCTACGCCTGAACAAGCGCAAAAGTGACGCACCGTCATAAATTATCAGAAAGGTGACGCCTGACGTCACGATTCAGCGCAGGGCGCCTCTTTCGCCGTCTTGCTGGGGCAAGCGCAGCCGCCCATAAGCGCTGCCCATGACCACGCGTCTTCGCTTTGCGCCGTCCCCGACGGGGCGGCTCCATGTCGGCAACATCATCACCGCGCTGCGCAATTGGCTGTTCGCGGCCCAGGCGGGCGGCGAGATGCTGTTGCGCATCGACGACACTGACCTTGCGCGCTCCACAGCCGAGTTCGAGCAGGGCATCGAGGATGACCTGACATGGCTCGGGCTCCATTGGGCGCTGCGCGACAACCAGTCCAAGCGGTTCGATCGCTACGAAGCCGCCGCCGCCAGGCTCAAGGCCGCGGGCCTGCTCTATGCGTGCTTCGAAACCGAGGAGGAGCTGGAGCGCAAACGGCGCATCGCGCAGAGCCGCGGCCGCCCGCCGGTTTACGACCGCGCCGCGCTCGCGCTCACCGACGCCGACAAGGCCAAGCTCGAAGCTGAAGGCCGCACGCCGCATTGGCGCTTCAAGCTCTCCGGCGCGCGCGTCGATTGGGACGATCTCTGCCGCGGGCCGCAATCGATCGACACCGCCTCGCTCTCCGATCCGGTGCTGATCCGCGCCGACGGCGCCTTCCTCTACACGCTGCCCTCGGTGGTCGATGACGTCGATTTCGCCATCACGCACATCCTGCGCGGCGAAGATCACGTCACGAACACGGGCGTGCAGATTGAAATTTTCCACGCGCTCGGCGCCAAGGCGCCGGCGTTCGGTCACTTTCCGCTGCTGGTCGGCGCCGATGGCGAAGGTCTGTCCAAGCGTTTGGGCTCGCTCTCGATCGCGCAATTGCGCGAGGAGGGCTATGAGCCGATGGCCGTGCTCTCCCATCTCGGCAAGATCGGCACTTCCGATCCGATCGAGGCTCGCGCGTCGTTTGAAGATCTCGTGCGCGAGTTCAGCGTCGACAAGATCGGCCGCGCGCCCGCGCGCTTCGATCCGGACGAGTTGAAACGGGTCAACGCCGCCGTGCTGCATCAAACGCCGTATGAGGCCGTCAAGCCGCGCCTTGCTGCGCTCGGCGCCGATTTCGGCGAAGCGTTCTGGCTGGCCGTGCGCGCCAATCTCTCGCTCCTGCCCGAGGTGCGGGCGTGGGCGCATGTCATCAACGGCCCGATCGAGCCCGTGATCGCCGACAAGTCGTTCGCGGAAGCGGCGGCCTCGCTGCTGCCCAGCGGCCCCTACGACGCAGCGAGCTGGCCCGCCTTCGTCGATGCGGTGAAAGCCAAGACCGGCGCGAAGGGCAAAGCGCTCTTCATGCCGCTGCGCCAAGCGCTCACCGGCATGGACCACGGCCCCGAAATGGCGCCCCTGTTCGCACTCATCGGCCCGGACAAAGCGAAAGCGCGGTTGATGGGCGAAGCGGCGTGATTTGGCGCGTCTGCGCCTTTCTGATCCTGGCCGCAATATGCGCGGGGTCCGCCCTTGCGCAGGATCATACGGATGCGACTTGGCTTGAGCGGCCAAACGGCGCCGACTTTGTCCGAAACTACCCACGCGCCGCGATGTCGCAATCCGTCGAGGGCCGCGTCCTGTTGGACTGCCGCGTTCAGCTGGACACCACGACCGATTGCCGGGTGGTCTCCGAACAACCTGAGGGCTGGGGATTCGGCGTTGGCGCTGTTCTCATCTCGCAGACCTTTAGGATGAGCCCCGCCACCATCAACGGTCATCCCGTCGCGGACGGCGCCGTGCGCGTCCCGATCAATTTCAGACTGGGAGATTCTCCGACGTCGCCCCGCGCGCGCCTGCCGCTGTGGGATGACGCTCCGACTTACGCCCAAATGACGACCGCTTCGGCGACGATGGATGAAGTCCACCGGGCCGCGCTGGCGCTCCTGCGTTGCGTGATTGGCCAAGACCGAAGATTGGCTTGTGAGCGCCATCGCGCCACGCCCGGCGCGGAAGCGGCCGTCACGTCCGCACTCGCCTTGTCAGCGCATTTCCGCGTGTCTGCAAACGATATCGGTCCGGGCAAGTTCAATGTCGGCGATACGATCTATCTGCCGATCCTGATCGGCGGCCCTGCGGAGCTTCGGCCAGTGCCGATCATGCTTGGCCATTATCGGCCCGCCGATGATGCGTTTGAGACCATTGCACCCTCGACGGACGCGCTGTCGCTGTTCGGTTTCTCGGGCCTGCATGGCAAGGTGACTGTCTTGTGCGAAGCGAACGCGGCGCTCGCTTTGGAATGCCGCCCAAAAACGCCGGCGCCTGACGAGCTCTTCGCGACCGCCGCCAGTGTGGCCAGCACCATGTTCGGCGGTTTCGCCCACGAAATTCTGTGGACGGGCGCTAAGATTGAAGTGCCATTCGATTTTGATGGTCCTTGAAGGAGCGCACCATGCCGGAAGTGATCGTATACGCGCTTGCAGGGCGCACGTTGGAGCAGAAGCGCGGGCTGGTGAAGGATATCACCGAAGCCGTGTCGAAGAATTTCGGCGCCGCGCCGGAAGCGATCACGATTCAGATCGTGGAGGCGCCGGCGACGGACAAAGCCAAGGGCGGCGTCCTCTTCTCCGAGCGCAAATGATCACGCCGGGATGAAGCGCAGCGCCACGCCATTGTTGCAATAGCGCAGGCCCGAGACGCGCGGCCCGTCATTGAACAGATGGCCCTGATGGCCGAGGCACCGGGCGCAGTGATATTCAACGCGATCCATGCCGTGCGAGAGATCGCGCCGCGTGCTGACATTCTCATCGATGGCCCGGAAGAAGCTCGGCCAGCCGGTTCCGGACTCGTATTTCCACGCCGATTGGAAAAGCGGCAGCGCGCAGCCAGCGCAGACGAATTGTCCGTTGCGGTGCTCGTCGAGCAGGGGGCTCGTGCCCGGCCGCTCGGTCGCTTGATGGCGCAGCACGGCGTAGGCGTCTGGCGAGAGCTGCGCCCGCCATTGCGCATCGGTGATCCGCCGCACCGGATCGTCCGCAAAGCGCCGGTCGCGCGGCGCGGGCTGTGCGTGCGCGGCTGCGCCGAGGAAGAGCGCGGCGCTTCCAAGAAAGAGAATGCGGCGTGTGGGCGTGAGCAGCATGGCTCCTAATACGGCCTCCGCGCCGGCTCGGTTTCGCTAGGCGCTGACGCGCGCCTCCAGCGCTTCCAGGCAATCATCGATCGAGTTGGCAGCAAGCAGCGCCTCGTTAAACGCGGGCGGCGTCAGATTGGCGTCGATCGTGTGCTGCACGAGATGGAAGAACGGCGCCCAGAAATCGTCTTCAGAGAGAAACACCACGGGCTTGGCGTGGAGGCCGAGCCTGCGCCAGGACAAAGTCTCCACCACCTCTTCCAGCGTGCCGATCCCGCCCGGCAGCACGATGAAGCCATCGGCCTCGTCGAACAGCAGCCGTTTCCGCTCATGCATGGTGTCGACCATGATCGTCGGCGCCGCGTCGAGCACGATTTCGCGGCGCGCCAGGAAGCGCGGCATCACGCCCAGCACCTCGCCGCCGCCGCGGATCGCCGCCTTCGCGGCGCGCCCCATGAGGCCGATGCCGCCGCCGCCATAGACGAGGCGGATTTTGCGCTGCGCCAGCGCCGTCCCCAGCCGGTCGGCGAGGTCCAGATAATCCGGCCGCGTCGTCTCCGAGGAGCCGCAATAGACGCAGACGGAACGAAGGCCGCCGCCGGTCGCGGGGGCGGTGGTGGGGCGCGTGGTGTCGGGCATGGGTCCAGCTTGGCTCCGCCAATGCGGCGCAAGGTTGGCCGCAAGCATGAACCGCTTTCACATCTGGCGCCACCGTCCGGCCGATTGCGCCCCGCCGCCGCGCTTCCTACCCTTAACGCATGGCTCCACCCTTTCGGCTCCGCAACGCCGCGCCCGGCGTTCTCAGCGAAAATCCCGAAGACGATGGGGCGGTTTCGCCCAGCGTGCCGCGCGCCATGGCGCGCATTTCGGCGCTCATCGGCGGCCTTAAAGACCGCGAAATCCAGATCCGCCTTTGGGCCTCGCTGGCGCTGACGGTGGGCGGAAAATTGCTGGCGGTGGCCGCGCCCCTGGTGCTGGCGCGCGGCATCAATCTGCTGGCGCATCGCGACATGGCGGGCCTGCCGCCTCTGTTCATCGGCCTTGTGCTGCTTTGGGCCGGCCTGCGCTTCGGCTCGACCGGGCTGCCGCAATTGCGCGACGCCGTCTTCACGCCCGTCAGCCAGGAGGCGCAACGCCGCGCTGGCGCGCAAGTGTTCGCCCACGTCCATTCCTTGTCCGTGCGCTTCCACCAATCCAAGCGCACAGGCGCGCTCTACCGCACCATCGAACGCGGCATCCGCGCCATCGATTTCCTGCTGCGCTTTCTCGGCTTCAACATCGGCCCCACGCTGGTCGAACTTGCGCTCGCCGCCGGCGTGCTCGCCTATTTCTATGGCTGGCAATTCTCGCTGATCGCGGCCGCGACCATCGCCTGTTATGCGTGGCTGACGCTCTCAATCACAGAATGGCGATTGCAGCATCGCCGCGTGATGAACGAGGCCGACACCGAAGCGACCGGCCGCGCGGTCGACTCGCTGCTCAACTTTGAAACCGTGAAGAGCTTCGGCGCGGAACAGCGCGAGGTGGCGCGCTACGACAAGGCGCTCAAGCAATATGCCGATGCGGCGGTGAAGGCCAATGCCTCGCTTGTGCTGCTGAACATCATCCAGGGCGCGATCATGAATATCGGCCTGGCGGCCATGATCATCTTCGCCGGATTGAAAGCCGTGCGCGGCGAGATGGGGCCGGGCGATGTCACCGCCGTGATGCTCTACATGATGAACATCTACAATCCGCTCAACATGCTCGGCATGGCCTATCGCGAGATCAAGCAATCGGCGATCGACGTCGAGAAGATGTTCGCGCTGTTGGACGAAGCGCCTGAGATCGCCGACGCGCCGGATGCGCGCGTGCTGGCCGCGCCGCGCGGCGAGGTGCGCTTCGAGGATGTGAGTTTTGCGCATGAGCAGCGCATCGTGGGCCTGGAGGACGTCACTTTCACGGCGGAGGCCGGCAAGACCACGGCCATCGTCGGCCCCAGCGGCGCCGGCAAGTCGACAATCCTCAAATTGCTCTACCGGTTCTACGATCCCCAGCGCGGCCGCATCACCATCGACGGCGAAGACATTCGCGACGTTACGCAGGAAAGTCTGCGCGCCCAGCTCGGCCTGGTGCCGCAGGATGTCGTGCTGTTCAACGACACGATCCGCTACAATCTCGCCTATGGCCGGCTCGATGCGACGCAGGAAGAGCTGGAAGACGCCGCGCGCCGTGCGCAGCTGCTTGGCTTTATCGAACGCCTCCCGCTTGGCTGGGATACGCGCGTCGGGGAACGCGGCCTGAAGCTCTCCGGTGGCGAAAAGCAGCGCGTGGGCATCGCGCGCGTCATTCTCAAGGATCCGCGCATTCTCATTCTCGACGAGGCGACGTCCTCCCTCGATTCGATCACCGAGGCCGATGTGCAGCAGGCCTTCGACGAGGCCGCGCGCGGGCGCACGACGCTGGTCGTCGCCCACCGGCTTTCGACCATCGCGGGCGCCGATTCCATCATCGTGCTGAAGGAGGGCCGCATCGTCGAGCAGGGCGCGCATGCCGCGCTCATCACGCGCGACGGCGAATACGCCGCGCTCTGGCGCATGCAGGCCGAAGATCCGCTGGGCGTGGCGGCGGAATGATCAGAAGATGATGGTGGCGGTGATCGAGTCCGAATAGGAGCCCTGCCGCGCGCCGACCTGATCGGCCGCCCGCACACGTCCATAGATCGGCACATTGTACGAATAGCCGCTCAGAACCGAGATCGTGAAGCCGCTGCGGAAATAGGTCTGCGATATGCCCGAACCGTCGCCCCACACGATGGAATGCGCGGCGTCGAGGTAGAGATTGTAGGGCAAGGTGTGGCCAAGTCCGTCCGACATCGTGCGCGCGCCATAGGCGCCGCTGGCGCCGGTCGTCAGCTCGATTTCGTTGCTGGCGGAAATCGAAACCGTCGTGACGCAATCGACATGGATGTTCGCCACCGCGTCGGAATTGGCGCCGAGCAGCGGATCGATATTGCCGAAGGCGAGCGCCGTATCGACATCGATGTCGCACGAACAGAGCAGGCAGAGCGCATCCGCGCGCGGCGCCGCAAGAGCCGTCAGCGCGAGGGCGGCGGCGGAGAGCAGGGCGCGTTTCATGGCGTGGCCCGGCATATGAGCGGCGCTTGCGCGGCGAGCGCATCGCGGCTCACGCGCACAAGGCAATAATCGCCGCCCAGCCGCTGCAACGCGCCCGCGCCGCCCCAATCCAACAGGGAGATTCGGCCGTCCGCGCCTACCGGAAAACGCGCGCCGTCGCCATCGATAAGCACTGCGCCTAGCGGCAGCGGCGCGCCGTCTTCGTCGACGATCCGGGCCGCGCTCGCCGCTGCAAGCCGGATCGGAAACGCCGCCACCACGCCCTGGCGCGCGCGCGGCCGCACGACCACCGCATCGCCGCCGACATCCGCATTGGCCGGCAATTCGTTGATATCGACGCTCAGCCGATTGTCCTGATAGGCGCGCAGCGATGGCGCGAGCAGCACGCCGTGCGCATCGGTGCGGCCGATGCTGCGCCCGTCGTGCCAGACGTTCACGCCCGGCGCGCCCACGCTCACCAGCGCGAAGGCATCCTGCAGCGGCCGGGCCAGAAAGCCGCGTCCGTCGAGCAGCGCGACGCCGAACGCATAGCGCCCGCGCAATCCCGTCTGCTGATCGACGCGGCTCACCTCGAAGCGCGCTTCGCCGACATCCGTGGCGGCCGCGAACGCCGCATCGATGCGGTCGCGCGCGCCCTCGCTCACGCCAACGCGCCAGGACAAGGCGCCCACATCGAGCGAGCCGCCGCGGGCCTCGGCCCGCGCCGACAGCGCGCCGCCTTCGCGCAGCAGGGCGAGCGTGCGCGCATCGCCATCTTCCGTGCGGCGCGTCAGCGTCAGGCCGAACGACACCAGGCGGCTCTCGCCCTCTGCGATCAGCAGCGTGAAGGCGAGATCGGAATCCGCCGCCACACGCGGCGCGTAGGTGAAGGAAAAGACCGAGGCCTCGTCCGCGTCGCGCTCGCGCCGCGCATAGGACAGCGACAGCGCGCCCAGCCGCGCATCCTGCCAGCCCGCCGCCAGCGCCAGTCCGAACCGCCGCGCTGGCCCATCCTCGCCGCGCACCGCGAAATCCGCGCTCGCCGCATCGGCTGAAACCGAAAACGACGCGCGATTGGAGAGGCGCGTCCAGCCGATCATGGTCTGCGCGCCCGCGCCGCGCGCGGATTGGCTCGCCGCCAAGCCAAGATCGAATTGCCCGAGAAGCGCATGGGTGAAGGACGCCTGTGCGCCGAGGGCTTCCAAGCCCGCCCCGACATCGCCGCGCGCCGTCGCCGTCAGCCAGGGCGTCAGCCCGCGGCGGTAGAAGGCGCTCGCAAAACCATCGCCATAGTCGTTGCTCTTGGCGCCAAACGCCTCGCGCAGCGCGCCGAGCGATAGCGAGTACTCACTCAACCCCGGACGCAGCATGGAGGGGCTGGCGTAGAACGGCTGTGCGAATGTGGTTTCCCGCCCCAGCGCATCGGTGACCACGACATGCGCCACGCCGGCGCCTTCTACGACCGGCGCATTTTCGAGCGAGAATGGTCCGCCGTCCGTCCGCGTGCGATAGCGCAGCGAATCGTCGATGTAGACATCCACCACGGAGGGCGCGGCCGCATCGCCGGTGAGGCTCGGCGCGGGAAACGTCACGAAGGACGGATCGAGCGCGAAATCTATGCCCCATTGCACGCCCGCGAAATGCAGCGGCGCCGTGCCTGGCCCGCCGCGCGACAGCGCATCGCCGAGACTGAGCCGCGTGCGCGCATCGGGATCATCGCGCGTCCAGCGCGTTTCGAGGCGCACCGGCGCGCCCGCCTGGATCCACGTCGTCTCCAGCACGCCGCCGCCGCGAAACGCGCCGAAATCGAAGGCGGCGGCGAGATCGCGCTCGCCGTCCTGATAGGTGACGCTTGTATCCGTGTTGAGGAAGAAGCCGGGCGCGGCCGCCGCGAGCGGCGATGTCGCGCGCGCGCTGGCGTCGATGGCGGTCGGTGCGAAGCATTGTGCGGCGCAAATGATCGTCACCGCGGCCTGCGCCTCATCGACCGCGACGCGCGCGCCGGGCACATCCTGCAAGCGGAAAGGCCCCGCGCCCTCGGGCGTGCGCAGACCGAGCCCAGTCAGCGTTGCGCGATCGACGAACACGTCCGCGCCCTCGCGCCAGGCCAAAGCCGTCACCTCGCGTGCGCCGCCATCGACGCGGAACGCGGCCACGAACGGCGTCATCGCCTGCGCCTGCCCCGCGAGCACGAGGCTAGCGGCCGCTGCGCTGATCCGGCGCATCGGCGAGCACGATGTTGTCCATGGCGCCATCGTCGCGCGCCGCCAGGGCGCTCACCTCTCCCGGCCCCGCCGGCCGCCGAAACAGCGCGCCCGGCAAAAGATAACGCGGCGTCTGCGCGAGCAGGGCCGCGCCCGCGCGCACTTCCACGAGGCGCAGATGCGCGCCGCCGACATTGGCGATCTCGACCGCATCGCCAATCCGCCGCGCCGCCAGCGCGCCCGGACGCGCTGCGCCATCGGGAACAACGAAGAGGGGCAAGGACAGATCGAGCGTCAGCCGCAAACCCTGCGCGCGCGGCGCGTCCTCCAGCGTGAACTCGTGCACCAGCAGGCGAAAACACGTTTCCTCGGCCCTGCGCGCGAAGCCCGGCGCCAAGGCCGCGCGCACGATCTGCGTGCGTCCAGGCTGCAATTCGAACACGGCGGGCGTCACGATCAGCTGCGCCGTCTCCGCCAACACGTCCGCGCCATCGTCCTGCGACCACGCACGCGGCGAGACCTCGAAGGCACGCGCATGGCCGCTCAGATTGACCAGCCGGAACGATGTGGTCTGTCCCTGGCGGCCGATGGCGAGCGAAACAGGGCTGACGCGCACGCCGCCCACGGACTGCGCGAAGGCCGGCGCGGCGGCGAGCGCCAACAGCGCCGCGGCGAGCAGGGCGCGCAGGCGCTTCAATACGTCACCGTTACGGTGACCGTGTCGCTGTAGGAGCCCACGGGCGCGGTCTGTTGCGCGCTCACGCGGCCATACATGGTCAGCGTCTGCTGCGCGCCGCTGCCCGTACCCGAGAGCGTGTCGGTGTTGATGGTCTTGCCCCAGACGAGACTGTGCGACGCGTCGCGATAGAGCGAATAGGTCAGCGTGTTGGAGCTCGCCGTCATCTTGCGCGCGGCCACCGTCGCGCCGGAGCCCGCGCCCTCGTCGATGCCGACATCGTAATGCGTGCCGTTCGTGCAGGTGACGAGGATGGTGGAGGTGGCGTCGGTCGGCGTGGCGAGGACGGGATCGTAGGAGCCGAACGCCAGATCGTTCGCGATCACATCGCAGCTCGCAATGACGGTCGCCGTGACGAGAAAGCTGTCCTGATCCGTCGCCGCATAGGCCGGCGCACACAGACCCAGCATCGCCAGCGCGCTCGTAATGCGGCCGCGCATGTCCCGCTCCACAGCTTCAAGTCTGCAGAGCTATCAGAATACAACCTAAAGAGGAGTAAACGGCCTGGTTACGATGCCCGCGCGCCCGATTTGGCCCGCAGCGCCAGCGCCAGGAAGACCGCGGCCAGCACGATCGTGACGAGGCTGGCGTAGTGCTCCGGCGGATGATGCCGTCCCGCGCCCTTCAGCAGCCAGCCATCGACCGCCATCAGCCCGCGTTCGAGCAGAAGCAGCAGCAGGAACAGCGGCGTCAGCGTGCGATAGCGCAGGCCGACGATCATTTCGGCGATCCCATGCGGAATTTGCAGCGCCCCGAACCAGGCGAACACCGCAACGATCGTGTCGCGGCTCTGCGAAAGATCGAGATGCGCGATCACGCCGGCGCCGCCATCGGGCAGGAAATAGTGGATGCAGCCGGGCGCGATCGTGAGCGCGCCGGCGAGCACGAGAAACCAAGACGAGATCGTTGCGCTGCGCGCCTGATCATTGGTGCTAGGCGGCAGCAATTGCATGTGCGCCTCCTTCGCCAAGCCAGCGCCGTCCGATCGCGAGCAGCACGACGAGTGTGGCTTCGATCGCCATCGGCGCCGCCATGTCGGGCGTTTGCGGGCCGAGGGCGAGCGTGAGCAGCCGGCCCGCGAGCGCGCAGCCAATGAGCAGCAGCGGCGGCGTCAGCAAGCGGCGCGCATCGCGCACGGCGGCCCAGATGGAGAACACGCCGCCGGCCGCGAAGAAGCCCGCGAAATCCGCGCGCAAAGTGGCCGCGCCCAAGGGCGAGGCGGCGGCAAGCCCAAGCCGCGCCGCGACCTCATCCGGCGCCATCCAGATGCGCAGCGCGATGAAGCACGCCGCCAATCCCGTCAGCCCGATCAAGGCCCGCAAAATAATGCGCACGCCGCCCTCCGTCGTTGCGGCGCCACGCGCGCCACAAAACGGCGCGCCGCGGACACCCGATAAATTGACACTATGAGTGCCTATCACGTACGCTTCGCGTCAAGCACGAGCAAAGGGGCGGGCGCGCATGCAAGTCTTCAACGATGTCATGCCGTCATCGCCGGAGCAGGTGCAGGGGCTGATGCAGAAGGGGCCGGAAGGTCCGATCTACATGGTCAATCTGCTCAAGTTCAAAGCGCGCGCCGACTATGAAGACGGCCGTAAGACCGATCTCAGCGGCCGCGAAGCCTATATGATCTATGGCCGCGCCGTGGCGGAGCTGCTGCCGAAATTCGGCGGCGTCGCGGTGTTCTCCGCCGATGTCACCTATCTCTCGCTCGGGCGTGTCGAAGAGCTGTGGGACGAGATCGCGATCGCGGCCTATCCAGAACGCGCGGCGATGGTGCGCATGTCGATGTCGCCCGAATGGCGCGAGATTTCCGTTCATCGCACGGCTGGCCTTGCCGGCCAGCTCAACATCGAAACCGTGATCCCGAAGGACGCGGGCGCTGTCGGCCTCATCGGCGCGCTCGCGGCGCAGGTGGCGAAGGCCTCAGGCTGAGAGAGTCGCGAGGCAATCGGTCTCTTCGAGCAGCGGCGCGAGCGCGCGCTTCGCATCGGCGGGGAGCGCCGCATAGGCCGCGCGCAAATGGCTTAGGCATTTGAGCTGATAGCGGAACGGCGCTTGCGTATAGCTGAGGCCAAGCGCCTCGAACGACATTTCCTGCGCGCCCGCCTCGTTCGCCGCCGCATTCGCGCGCAGGAACGGCAGATAGACGGCGCCGACGAGATCGAGAATCTCTTTGATGATCGCTGGGCGCGGCGCATCCGCGCTGCGCCACGCGCCGTCCACGCCGGAGGCATCGTCGATATGGGCGAGCCAGCGATAGGCGTAGGGATAATCGGCGCGCATCATCTCTTGCGCGGTCGGGTCCGTGCCCAGCTGCGAAATCTGCCCGAACAATGAAAATTCCGCGAGCGAGGGGCGCGATCCGAACAAATAATAGCTATCGACCACGTGCCGATCGAGCGCGGCAAGCAGGCGCCGATTGCTCTCTTCGATGAGCGGCGCGTTCGCCTGCGTGCAGCCGACCAGCGCCATGCGCCCAACTTGCCGATCGCGGAACGCCTGCGCCCGGCGTTCGAAGCGCTCGCGCCCGCCGCCATGCAGCGCGTCGAACGACAGCCATGTGCTCATGCGCTCCTGGTCCACCGGCCGCAGCCAGCGATAGGAGAACATCGCCTTGGTCACCCATTCGTCGGCGAAATCCTCGATGAGCAGCGCAAGGAACGCATCGGTCGGATCGGTCGGAACGATTTCGCGTCCATTGGGATGCCGGGCTTCAAGATCATAGATCAGCGGCGTCGAGTCATTGCGGCGTTCGCCGTCCGGATATTCGAGCACCGGGATCACCGGCGCCTTCATCGTCCCGGCGATCTCCTGCGCTTTGCCGCCTTCGACCCAAATGAACGGAATGCGCCGATAGCGCAGCACCGCGCGCATCTTCATCGAATAGGGCGAGCCGAGCGCGCCGTAGAGCGTGTAGGGCGTTTCAGTCATCGCATCACCTCAACACATGGAGCCGCGTCATGCCGCCAGCGGCGGGCAGGGCGATGATGTCGCCATCGCGCATCACCCAGAGCGGCCCTGAAAACCGTCGCCGCGCATCGCCAAGAAACGGTCCCTCCAGAATGCCGATCGGCAGCGGCGGGATGATATGCGTAAACGCAAGCGCGCCGACATGCGCGCGCTGCGCAATGTCGGCGGCGGTTTCTGGCGCGGTGTGATAGCCGGGGATGTCGTGCATGATCTTGGCGATGCCCGGCTGATGCGAGGTAGTCGCCGCCTCGCCCATGATCGCGACCAGCCGCGGCTGCAAGCCTTCGTGCACGAGCAGATCCGCGCCCTGGGCCGCGCGTTCGAGCGAAGGTGAGGGCGCCGTGTCGCCGCTGATGACGATGCTGCGGGTCTTGTAGTCCACGCGATACCCCACGGCGGGATGCACCGGCCCATGATCGACGCGGAAGGCCGTGATGCGCACGCCGTCCTGATCGTAAACCACCAGCCGCTCTTGCCCGTCGGGAATCGTGAAGGCGTGCGGCGCCATGCCGAAGCCCTCCGGCGGCACGACCTCAGGCCCGTGATGTGCGACCCGATAGCCGCTGTCGAGCAGATAGGCTTCGTTGAACCCGCCCGTGACGTGCGCGACGCCCTCGCCGCCATAGACCGGCAATTGCGTGTGCGCCGATCCGCCGGCCCAGCGCTGCAGCGCCAGCGCGCCCAATCCATCGATGTGATCGGAATGGAAGTGGGTGAGAAACACCGCCTCGATCCGCGCGGGCGAGAGGCCCATGAGGTTGAGCGTTTCGGCGGCGTCTTCGCCGGCGTCGAACACGAACATGTGCGGGCCCGCGATCACTGCCGTGCAAGGCCCGGCCCGTGTGCGGTCCGGCAAGGGCGAGCCCGTGCCGCAGAAGGCGGCGCTCAGCCCGTCGGGCAATTGCGTGAAGGTGGAGGCGCCCACGCCTTCGTCAACCGCGTGTGTGAAGAGGCGCACCGCCAGCGCGTCCCGCCCGAAATACAGTCCCGCGCCGATAAGCGCGATGACAAGCGCCGCAACGCCCAGGATGATCCGACGCATGCCGCCTCCCCAAGCGTCGCCTGCGAGGCGCGCTTATCTTTTAGGCACTATGAGTGCCAAATTATGGAGTGCGGCGCCATGGGTCAACCCTGAGGGGCCGGCGCGTGCTATCTGGCCCGGTGTGAAGCGGAACGAGGAAGAAGGCGTGGCGAGATCGGAAGCGGCCCGGCGGAAAGTCGACGAAGCGCCCAGCGCAGACGGGCGGCGCAAGCGCTCGGATGATTCGCGCCAGCGCATCGTCACGGCGATGCTGGAGCTCGCGCGCGAAGGCGATGTCGCGCCCAGCGCCGAAAGCGTCGCCGAGCGCGCGGGCGTGGGCCGGCGCACCGTGTTCCGCCGGTTCAAGGAAATGGATACGCTTTACAGCGAAATGCACGCCGCCGTGCTCGAGCGCATCGAAGACATCAAACGCATGCCGATCCACGGCGCCAATTGGCGCGAGCGCCTGGATCATCTGATCGATCGCCGCGTGCGGCTGTTCGAAGAGATCATGCCGCTTAAGGCCGCGGGCGATATTCACCGCTACCGGTCGCCTTTCCTGCGGAAGACGCACGCCGAAACCGTCCGCACCTTGCGCGACATGTTGCTGTTCGTGCTGCCCAAACAGATCAAAGACGATCCGGTGCAATTGGAGGCGTTCGACGCGCTGCTCAGCATCGAGACCTGGCGGCGGCTGCGCGAGGAGCAGGGCCTTTCCCCCAAAGCGGCCGCGAAAGTGCTGCGCCACATGATCGCGGCGCTCGCCGGTTAGGACTTGATCGCTGCACGCCCAAATGGCACGAAAGGTGTCATAATATGCAGGCCGCCAGACGGGGACTGCGGGGAGGCGTGCGATGAATGTGCTGCGTTGGCTCGGCGGAGCGGTGCTTGTGCTCGCGCTCATCGTCGGCGGCATCTATCTCGGGCGTGAGCAGATCATGCTCAATATCGGCCGCTTCACCGCGCCGAAAATCGCGCCTTATCATGAGGTGACCTGGCAGGCGGGGCCGGATGCGCCCGCCCAGCCGGTCGATCAGCGCCCGCCCAATATCGTGTTCATTCTGGCCGACGATCTCGGCTTCAACGACATCACGGCCGATGGCGGCGGCGTCGCCAATGGCGCCGTGCCGACGCCGAGCATCGATTCCCTCGCGCGCGACGGCGTGCGCTTCGTCAATGGCTATGCTGGCAACGCCACCTGCGCCCCGTCGCGCGCCGCGATCATGACAGGGCGCTATCCCACGCGCTTCGGTTTCGAGTTCACGCCGGCGCCGCCCGCCTTCGAAGCTATTGTCGGCACGCACACCGAGCCGGGCGATATCGTCCCGCCGCGCTTCTTCGCCAATCGCATGCGCGAGGTGCCGCCGATCAATTCGCTCGGCGTGCCCGCGAGCGAAGTCACCATTGCCGAGGTGCTGCACGCGCGCGGCTATCACACTATCCATCTCGGCAAATGGCATTTGGGCGGTTCTCCCGGCATGCGGCCGGAAGAACAGGGCTTCGATGAATCCGTCGGCTTCATGCCCGGCGCTTCGCTCTATCTGCCGGTGAACGATCCGAACGTCGTCAATTCGCGCCAGGATTTCGATCCGATCGATCGTTTCCTGTGGGCCAATCTGCCGTTCGGCGTGCAGTACAACGGCGCGGATTGGTTCCATCCGAACAGGTACATGACGGATTACCTGGCCGATCAGGCCGTGAGCGCCATTCACGCCAACCGCAATCGTCCGTTCCTGCTCTACTTTGCGCCCAACGCGATCCACACGCCGCTACAGGCGACGCGCGAGGATTTCGACGCGCTGCCGCAAATCCAGGATCACCGCTTGCGCGTCTATGGCGCGATGGTGCGCAATCTTGACCGCAACGTCGGGCGTATCCTGCAGGCGCTGCGCGATGAGGGGCTCGATCGCAACACGCTGGTGATCTTCACCAGTGATAATGGCGGCGCCTATTACATCGGCCTGCCGGATATCAACCGGCCCTATCGCGGCTGGAAGGCGAGCTTCTTCGAAGGCGGCATCCACACGCCCTTCTTCATGCGCTGGCCTGCGCGGATCCAGCCCGGTTCGCGCTATCCGTATCCGGTCAGCCATTTCGATATCTTCGCAACCGCCGCGGCCGCCTCAGGTGCGCAATTGCCGACAGATCGTCCCATCGACGGCGTGAACGTGCTGCCGTTCCTGACGGGCGCCGCGCAGGGACGACCGCACGAAACCTTGTTCTGGCGCTCGGGTCAGTATGAAACGGTGCTGCACGGCGATTGGAAGCTGCAAGTCTGCGGCGCCTGCAATGGCCGCGCCTGGCTCTACGATCTCGCCCACGATCCGACTGAACAGCATAATCTCGTCGAGGCGCAGCCCGGCGTCGTTACACAATTGCGCGCGCTGCTCGCCGCGCATGATCGTGAGCAAGTCGCGCCGATCTGGCCCTCGCTGTTGCAAGGCCCGATCTTCATCGATCACCCGCTGGGCGTGCCGCAACGCCCCGGCGAGGAATACATCATGTGGGGCTCACCCCCTCCACGCCGCTTCGCGGCGCACCTCCCCCTTGCAGGGGGAGGAAAGTGTCGGCGCTCTCAAGGCGGTCCCACCGTTCTGAACCCGATATGCGACATGCCCTGCATCGGATCGGCCGGTTGGCGCGCGCCGCTGCGGAAGCGGGCGCAGAAATCGCGCGAGCACAGGAATGAGCCGCCCTTGATGACGCGTTCGGCGATTCCGTTCGGATCGGCGGCGCGCGCTTGCGCTTCGGTCGCGGGCGCTGCGTCCTCCGCGTACCAATCGCTGGTCCATTCCCAGACATTGCCGATCATGTCGTAGAGGCCCGCCTGGTTCGGCGCATAGCAACCGACCGGGGCCAGTCCCGCGAAGCCGTCTTCGGGCTGATCGACGATCGGAAAAATGCCGTGCCAGATATTGGCGCGCGCGCCGCCGTCATGAGTCTGCGCTTCCGCGAGCAGATCGTCGGGCGCGGGCGTATCGCCGCGGGCGGCGCGCTCCCATTCAAGCTCCGTGGGCAAACGCCGTCCGCGCCAGTGCGCGTACGCCTGCGCGTCCTCATAGGCGATTTGCACGACGGGATAGAAATCGCGGCCCTCGATCGAGGAGTCCGCGCCCGAGGGATGGCGCCAATCCGCGTGCCGATCGATGCGCCATTGATGCGCGCGCGGATCGAACACCGCTGCGCCGAACGGCGCGCCATCCGCCTCGGCCCGCTCCGCGCGCGTGACATAGCCTGTTGCTGCGACAAAGGCGGCGAAATCCTGGTTCGTCACCTCATGAGTATCGATGCTGAAGGCCGCGACTGCGCCCTCGCCACCCACGTGCTCCTCGCGCTGAAAGGCGATCTGGCCGCGCCGAACGGGGCCGGCGTCGATGCGCACCAGCGCAGCCATCGCATCCGGCGCGCGGCAGTGCAGGGCCGGCGCGGCCGGCTCGCGTCCGCACGCTGCGAGCAGGGTGAACGACAAGAAGAGGATCGCGAAACGCATCACGAAATTATTGTGGCGCCGTGCGCGCCAAAAGTCGCTAGGTCGGCTTGTCCTGCTGCGCCGCTTGCGCCAGACGCGGAAACAAGCGTTCGCCATTGCCGCGCGCCAGCGCCGCGATATCGGCTTCGCTGAGGCCGCCGTCCTGAAAGATCTGCCGCACATTGCGGGCCACGCCCGGTTCCGGCGTGAACGGCCAATCGCTGCCGAACAGAATCTGCGACATCGGCGCGAACCGCATCAGCGCGCCCAGCGCCAAGGGATGGCCCGACAGCGCGACATCGTAATAAAGCCCGCGCAAAGCCTCGAACACTTCGTCTTCCGAACTCGGCCGCGGGTTGATGAACGGCACATTGGCGAAGGCCGCGATCCGCGGCGCCAGCGCAGGCAGCGCGGCGCCGCCATGCGGCACGATGAAGCGAATGTCGGGATGGGTCTGGATCGTGCGCGCATAGAGCAGATCGACCAGAGTGCGCGTCGTATCGAGCGGAAATTCGATGAGCGGCGCCGGCCGTCCGCCGGATAGAGCATCGAGGCAGGTCGGGCTCGTCGGATGCAGGAAGACCACGGCCTTGCGCCGATTCAGCTCCGCGAAGATCGGGAGAAACAGCGGCGCGCCCAGATAGATTCCGTTGATGTTGGTTTCCAGGATGACGCCATCGACGCCCAAATCGTCGAACGCGAAGGCGATCTCGGCCAGCGCCGCATCGATGTCGGGCAGGGGCAGGCTGGCGAAGAAGCCGAAGCGGTCCGGGTGCGCGCGCATCAGCGCCTGGCCCGCAAGATTGACCTGCCGGCAAAGACCCGGCTTCTCTGGCGTCGGCAGGAAATGCGTGGACGGCGAAGACAGCGAAATCATCGCCGTGGCGATATCGAGCCGGTCCATGGCCGCGAGCGCGGCGTCTTCGCTCCACGCGGGCACAGGAAAGCCGCCATCGAGCGTGGTCATGCCATGGGCGGCGAGCGCGTCTGCGTAGCAGGGCGGAATGAAATGCGCGTGCACGTCGATGCGACCGCACGCGCAATGTTTCGGCGTCTCCACCTTCCCGCCTCTCTTCTAATTTGACCAGACGGTCAGACCTTGCCGACCCTTGACCGGGCGGTCAATTGCAACGCCGCCCGCCTAAGGCGCGCCGCAGAACGCCTGCAGGCCATAGGCGCGCCATTCGGCGCGCGTGAGATGGCTATGGTCCGCGAGGATGAGCGCGAGCGCGGGCCCGGCCAACAGCGCGCCCGTCACACATGCCGCGAATGCCCAAGGCGCGGTCCGCAGCCGCCGCCACAGCATCAAAGCTGCGGCGGCGAGCAGGCTCACGACGCCGCAGCACAGCATCCGCTTTGCCCAGTCTTGGTCTTCTCCGCGAAGCGGCGCCCGTCATCCGGATAGGCGTCGCGCCGGCGCACCCAATCATGAGTCTCGAAGCCCTGGCTGTCGGGCGCAATGTTGAGCCATGCATGCGCAGGCACCAGCAGCCCGCCGCCGCGTCCCGCGACCGAATAGGTGTGGAAGATCGCGCCGCTCTCATCGCGAATGAACGCGCTGGCGCCCGGCAGATCGTCCGTGCCGGGATCGGGCTGCTCCGCGAAATTGTAGAACACGCCGTCCTTGCGCGTTTCCTTCGGGAACGAGACGTGGAAATCGTAATTGAACGCGTTCGCCGCGGACGAAACCCAGCGGAATTTCCAGCCCATGCGTTGGCGATAGGCCTCCAGCTTGGCGAACGGCGCGCGCGAGATCGCCACGAAGCTCACATCGACATGCTCGAAATGCTGCCGCGCGCCATCGACGCCATCGGCGAGCAGCGAACAGCCGGGACACCCTTCCTGCCATTCAGGCGCAAACATGAAATGGTAGACGAGGAGCTGTGAGCGCCCGTCGAACAGATCGGCCAGGCTCACCGGCCCCTCCGCGCCCTCGAACACATATTCCTTCTCCACGCGCACCCAGGGCATCGCGCGGCGCTTCGCCTTGACGCGCGCCTGCGCATCGAGAAGCGCCTCCTCTTCGGCCAGCAGCGCCCGCGACGCTTCGAGCCATTCTTCCTGTGAGACGATCGCGTGTGTCATGGGCCTTCTCCTGGTCTGCCCGCGAAATGTGCGACGAGCTTGTCGAGCGCGCCGATCCAGCCGCTCTCGTGACTGACGCGCGAGCGTTCGGTCTTGAGCCGCGTATGCGTGAAGGTGAGCTCCGTGCCCTCTGCGATAGACGTCAGCGCGATCTCAACGCGTGAAACCTCGCCGCGCTCTTCGGGCTCGCCGCCATGCGTCCAGCGCCAGCTCATGGCGACGCGCAGCGGCGGAATGAATTCTACGAATTCGCCGGCGCATTCATGCTCGGCGCCGTCCTTGGTGCGGAAGCGTGCGCGAAATGCGCCGCCGAGACACGGATCGGACTCGGCGAACAGCACGGGCTCATCATCCGGCCCCCACCAATGCGCGATGCCTTCGGCCGTCGTCACCGCGGCGAACACGATGTCCGGGCGCGCCGCGATGCGCCGCACGAGGGTGAGGCTGGTCATGTGTCTTTCTTTCCCGGCGCGGGCTCTTCGCTGGCGCGAACCTCGCGCTCGCGCGCTTCGGTGTGTGCCGCGAGCCGGTCGAGGCGGCGCGACCAGAACCGCTCATAGCGGGCAAGCCAGGCCATCGCGTCCTCCATGGGGCCGGCCGAGAGCTGCACCGTCACCGTCCGCCCCGCCTTGGCGCGCGTGATGAGGCCGGCCTCGTCGAGCACGTCGAGATGCTTCATCACCGCCGGCAGCTTGATCGCGAAGGGCTGGGCCAGCGCCGACACCGACACGCTCCCCTCCCGCTCCAGCCGCGCCAGAATCGCCCGCCGCGTCGGATCGACGAGCGCCGCAAACGTGCGGTCCAGGCCAGGGGCAGGAAGCTTTGCCATATGGCGAACTATTGAGCCAAAGCGTCGTGCCGTCAAGCGCGGCGACGCGAAATACGACGAACGACGCAGCGCATCGGCTCGGCGTTTCGGCCGATTGCGTTCAAAACATCCGAATTGTCAGGAACTTACCTTAGGGCCGCTGGCTCCCCGGGTAGGATTCGAACCTACGACCAACCGGTTAACAGCCGGTTGCTCTACCGCTGAGCTACCGAGGAACGCGCGAGGCGCTCTCTATCAAGATCGGCGCCAGCCTGAAAGGGGAAAGCTGCGCGCTGCTTTGGCGCAATCAGAAGAAAAAGAGGGGCCCGCTAGGGGCCCCTCGAAGGCGTTGGGTATGGTGGGGTGTCTCCAAGGGAAGACGACGGAAATATCCCCCAAAGCCGTAAAGAGCCGGTTAATGGAAAACGGCTCGTTCAGGTTCGTGACCGCGGCCTCAACCATGGCGGCCGGCGGCGCTCAGGCTCTGGCCATGGCGCGGCCGAACAGCGTGCGGGCCGCCCCGAACGCCGCCAACGCGCCCGCGATCTGTCCGCCGAGAAATCCTGGAACGTCGACGAGGCGCACGCCCGCGAACGTATCGGACAGCGCCCGCGCGATGGTGATGGCGGGGTTGGCGAAGGAGGTGGACGGCGTCCACCAATAGCCGGCCGCGATAGTGAGCGCGACGGCGCTGGCGACGGCCAGCGTCCCATGGCGCCGCGCGCCGAAGATGACGAGCACCAGCGTGAAGGTCGCGACCGCCTCCGAAAGCGCCTGCGCGGCGCCGGCGCGCGCCTGCGTGGCCACTTGCAGCAGCGGCAGCGCGAACAGCGCGTGCGCGAGCAAGGCGCCGGCGACGCAGCCCGCGACCTGCGCGGCGACATAGGCGAGCGCAGCGCCCGCGCCGATCTCGCCGTCCAGCGCCATCGCGAGCGTGACCGCCGGATTGAAATGCGCGCCCGAGACCGGCGCGAGCGCGGCGATCAGCGCGAACAGAATGGCCGCCGTCGCCGCCGTGTTCGCGAGCAGCGCAATCGCTGCATCGCCGCCCGAGAGGCGGCTCGCCATGATGCCGGACCCGATCACGGTTCCCGCGAGCAGCAGCGCGCCGAGCGCCTCCGCGGCCAGACGGCGCATCATTTCGCGGCGCATCATTTCGCGGCGCCGGCGCTCTTGCCGATATCGTCGAGCCGCCGCTGCAGCGAGAGTTTGTCGAGCGAGGCGAGCGGCAGCGCCGTGAAAATCGTGATGCGGTTTTGCAATTGCCGATAGGCGTCTGCGAACGCCGCGGCGATCTGCGCCTCCGATCCGGTCGCGGCGGCGGGATCGGGCACGCCCCAATGCGCGGTCATGGGCTGGCCGGGCCATATCGGGCAGACTTCGTTGGCCGCGTTGTCGCAGACGGTGAACACGAAATCCAAAGCCGGCGCGCCCGGCTGCGCGAACTCGTCCCAGGATTTCGAGCGAAACCCATCGGTCTTGTAGTTGAGCGAACGCAGCAGCCGAAGCGCGAACGGATTGACCGCGCCTTTGGGCTGCGAGCCTGCGCTGTAGGCTTTGAACTTGTCGCCGCCGAGCCGCGTCAGGATCGCCTCGGCCATGATCGAGCGCGCGGAATTGCCGGTGCAGAGAAAGAGGACATTGAAGGGGCGTTGGCTCACGCGCGTTTTCTCCGTGAGGGGGCCGCCGGCGCGCAGGCGCGCCCGCCGCAGCAATTTTCGGTGAGATAGCCGACGAGCGCGTTCATCGCGTCGAAATCGGCCGCGTAGATCAGCGAACGGCTCTCGCGCCGCTGCACGATCACGCCGGCGCGCCGCATGTGCGCGAGATGAAACGACAGCGAGGACGGCGCCATATCGAGCGCCGCCGCGATCTCGCCGGCCGCCATGCCCTCAGGCCCCTTCTGAACAAGCCGACGATAGATCGCCAGCCGGTGCTCATGGCCCAGCGCCGAAAGCGCCTCGACTGCATCCGCAGCATTCATCGATATTTCCAGTATTATCGAATCATACTGAGATCAAGGGCGGGGAAACACGAAACATCGATGCGAAGAGGGTATTCGTGCGTCCGCGCTGGAGGCCTCGCCCGGAATCTGCGGGCCTTGGCCTGTAAGGCCTAGCCTTAAACGGTGTTGGTATCGGCGCCAACGCCCCACGGAATCGAAACCTACCACGGGTTCGATTCCCGGCGGCCGATTTGAGCCCTTTTCTGAGGCGCTACGCCGTCTCAGCTAGCGCTTGATACAGCGGTTTCGCCGCGGCGTCGGACGGCAGACCCGAAACCTGCCCATCCCCGACCTCAAGCAGCCACCATTTTCCTTCGCCATCTACCCCGAAATCTGCGGAAGCGAACGGGCTAGGAACTTTCGATGCGACCTCTCGAAGCAGTTCGTTCGTGGGCCCGCTGCGGTTGCTGGCCGCCTGAGAACGCGGCCAGCAACCTACCGGCTGCCCGCGAACTACGAACGCCCGATATTCGTCGGCTCGCTGACCGAGCGGGAGCAGCGGTTCGTAGTGCTTGAAAACAACCCCGCCCACTAGACTGTCCCCTTGGAGTTCGCGGAACCGCTCCACAACGCCCGACGCTTGCTCGGTCGCGCGCGCGTCGGGAATGAAGCAGGCGTCCGCCCAATACCCCGCTGCTTGCGATTTGACCCAATCCTTGATGACAACAGCTGAGGCGCCGAAATGCGCTAGCGCTTCGTGGATCGCGGCTTTGTCGTCCAGCTTGTCCTTTGTCACCCATACTGCGTCGGGCATAAATGCCTTGAGCGCATCATACGATCCGGGCGTGTGATGGCATGCATCATAGCTCCCCGGGGCGGTCAACAAGCGCACGCCACGTGTCAGCAGTTCGTCATGCAAAGCCCGGTATGCCTCGCTGCTAAGCATCCACCCTCGGTAAATGGCGCTGCCAGGCTCTGTGATGCGGGTATTGCGAACCGCCTCCTTGGCGTCGAGACGATGGTCGAGCGCGTCGTGCTCAATGAGGACAGGTGAGAATCCCGCCTCTCGCGCGGCGGCAACCTCCACGGTGAAGTCAGGTTCAGCGGCTTTCGGATTCAGAGGATCAGCGCAGAACACTGCGTAACGAACACTCACATGAAGCTCCAGATACGTTTCGGGACCGGCTAGGTCGGCCACTAAGACATTCGTTAACGAACAAGCATAGGGCTGAATTTCGATTCGGAGGCAAACCGTGGTTTCAAAGCAGGGCGCATCTTCACGTTTGCTAATCTCGGCAATCGACGCTGCGCGCGACGGTGCTGTGGTGGCGTTCCTGCACGACGGTGAGACGGAGTATTTTCGCCGGCTGTGTCGGCATCTCGCCTACATTCGCGGCGTTTCGTGTCGCGTCTCTTTTAACGACGTGAACAAGGTGAGCGACAATTGGCGCCAGCGAGACGGCTACGACATTGCTGGCGCCGCCGGCGCCGGCGGCGAAGTGTGGTTTCGTAGACTCGAGGTCCGCGAACTGCCGGCGCTCCGACTCAAGTTCAAGCGCCATCGAATTATCGTGGATCATCGGTTGGCGGAGCAAAGCACGCGGAAGGCCGCTTAAGGCAGGACCAATGAGCGAAAACGATCTCACCGAGAACGAGTTGCGGGCGCTAGCCGCGCTAAAATTTCACGGCGGCTTCAAACCCGTAGGCACGCGCCCGGAACTAATCGCGGCACTCGCTGCCAAAGGCATGGCAACAGATTGGTCAACGCTGACGCCAACGGGTGAAGCGTTGTTGAAGAGCATCTACAACCGCGCCGCCATCAAGCTCGCAAATCGGACGCCGTTCGAGACAGAATTGGTGGACGTTATGGGGCGCCAGCTTGAGCGCGAGTGGGATGAGGCGGAACGTCAGCTTCCCAACACCCCGGCTCCTACATCACGCAATGGATGGAATTAGATGCGCGACGCTGGCAGGATCGCAGCGCCGATCTTCTTTGCGGGCTTGCGCAATACGCGTAAGGCGGCTCGCTTGGCGCGGCGCGCAGGGTTGATGCGTTAAGGGCCCGCTTGCCGTGTTGGTATCCAATCGGCCTGTTGGCGCCCGCTCAACAAATCCGCCGCAACCGGCGGGAGAATAGGGCTACCACCGCCGGGCTAAACCGTTTCAGGAACGAATTAACCAACAAGGCGTTGCTCCTAGTAAACTTTTTCGTGGCTTGGTGTTGGTGTCGCGTGTTTTGGGCTGGGCCGCTCAAAAGGGGTTGGAGGCCTCGCCCGGAATCGAACCGGGGTGCAAGGATTTGCAGTCCTCTGCGTAGCCACTCCGCCACGAGGCCGGCCGTTCGGCGCGGGGGCGAGCAGATAACAGACGCGCCCCATCCCGCCAAGCCGGTCCCATCCGATCTGTCGCGCCGGGCGGCGTCCGCCGGAACCGCGCCGGCAGCGACCTTCGGGCCGCTTGCGGCCCCGCCCCGGAACCGCTTAACAGCGCGCATGGATTTCGCCCGCGCCCGCCATGCCATGGTTGAAAGCCAGGTCCGTCCCAGCGACGTGACCGATCCGCGCATCGTCGCGGCCATGCGGGCGCTGCCGCGCGAGCGTTTCGCGCCGGCCCATCTGCGCAGCCTGGCCTATGCCGATATCGAGCTTGAGGTCGCGCCGGGCCGCTACCTTTTGAAGCCGCGCGATCTGGCCAAGCTGCTCCAGGCGCTGGAGCCGCAGGCGCATGAGCGCGCGCTCGAGATCAATGGCGCGACCGGCTATGGCGCGGCGGTGCTGGCCCATTGCGTCAGCGAGGTCGTGTCGCTCGATCCGGACGGGCAGATTTCGTTCGCGGCCCGCGCCGCGCTCGAATCCTCTGGCATCGTTTCGGTGAAGACCGTCTCGACGACCATCGAGGGCGGCTGGCCGGACGCTGCGCCCTACGATCTGATCGTGCTCAACGGCGCGGCGGAGATCGTGCCGGACGCCTGGTTCGCGCAGCTGGCGCCGAACGGCCGGCTCGGCGTCATCGTGCGGGAAGGCGCGGCCGGGCGGGCCCGCATTTACACACGTTCGCAAGATTCTGTTTCGTACCGTGTGGCGTTCGATTCGGCGCCGCCAATCGTTCCGGGCCTCGAGCGGCCGCCGGCGTTTTCGTTCTGACGCGCCGGCCCCGCGCGCCCGGCGGCGCCGGCGCAAAGGGCGGCGCATGCGGATTTGGACGAGTGTGGCGGTGCTGGCGCTGATGGCGCCCTGCGCGGGCGCGGAAACGCTGAACGACGCGCTGACGCAGGCCTATCTGCACAATCCGACCTTGCAGGCCGCGCGCCTGTCCGCGCGGGCCGCCGATGAAGAAACTGCGCAGGCGCGCGCCAATTATCTGCCGAGCGTGGATGTCCTGGGCTCTTACGGCGTGCGCCGCAGCGAAACCAATGATGTCGACAATCCCGATCTCGATCCCGCGAGCGTCGAGTTCAGCGCCAGCCAATCGCTCTACACGGGCGGCTATCGCCGCGCCCGCAGCGCCTTAGCGCGGGCCGCCGTGCAGGGCGCGCGCGAAGATTTGCGGTCCACCGAACAGGACGTGCTGCTCTCGGTGATCGCGGCCTATGTCGACGTGCGCCGCGATGAAGAGGCGATGCGCATCCGCCAGAGCAATGTCGACCTGCTTGAGCGCCAATTGCAGGAGGCGCAGGCGCGCTTCCAGGTCGGCGACATCACGCGCACCGACGTCGCGCAATCGGATGCGCGGCTGGCCGGCGCGCGCTCGGGCCTTTCGCAAGCGCAAGCGGCGCTGGAGGCCTCGCGCGCGCGCTTTGTCGAGATCATTGGCGTCGCGCCGCAAGAGCTTGAAGCGCCGCCGCCGCCGCCGGACATTCCGCGCAGCCTGGAAGAGGCGGTCGAGGAAGCGCTGTCGCTCAATCCCGCTCTGCGCCAAGCCCTGCAGGGCGAACACGCGGCCCATGCGCAAACCGGCATCGAACGCTCGGCGCTGCTGCCGCAGCTCACTTTGCAGGGCAACTACGATCAGGGCCGCGATGTCGGCGCGCCGGGAACGCAAGTGGATTCGGTTGAAGCCGCGGCGCGTCTCAGCGTGCCTCTGTTCGAAGGCGGCTTCGCACGCGCGCGCGTGCGCCAGAGCCGCATCAACGAACGGCGCGCCTCCGAATTGACGGAGGTCGCGCGCCGCCAGGTCGTCTCCACCGTCACGGCCGCCTGGAACGATTATCTCGCCGCGCAGCGCGTGGTCGATTCATCGCGCGCGCAAGTCTCCGCGAACGAACTGGCCTTCGATGGCGTCCAGCAGGAGCGCACCGTCGGCCTGCGCACGACGCTCGACGTCTTGAATGCGCAGCAAGAGCTGCTCGATTCGCGCCTCGCGCTCGTCGGCGCCGAACGCGATGTCTATGTGGCGCAGCACGGCCTCCTGCGCGCCATCGGCCGTCTCGATGGCGCGATGCTGGCCGTTAACGCCCCATTATACGATCCAGAAGAGCATGGCCGCGCGGTGAATCGGACATTTCTGTCCACAGATCCGGCGGACATTCCTCTCCGGGGGCGTTGAGGAATTGCACGCGGGCGATGGACCCGAATCGTCGCGCAACGTTAGGGTTTGAGTCGCACGACTCGATGTGCGCAAGCGGGGCTTGATAATGGCGCTCAAGGAAACGCAGCCGGAACCTTCCATGGAGGAGATCCTGGCGTCGATCCGCCGGATCATCTCCGAAGAAGAACAACCCGAGACGCAGGCGGCCGCGCCGCTTGAATTGTCTCAGCCGGCACCGCCGCCGGAAGACGATCTGATGGTGTTCGACGCCGAGGAGCCGGCGCCTGCGCCGCCGCCGGTCGCTGTCGCGCCCCAGCCTGCGCCGCGCCCCGCGCCAGCCGTGCATCATGCGCCGCCGCCGGTGGTGACCGATTCTATCGTGTCGCAGCCTGCGGTCACGGCGGCGTCGGCCGCGCTCACCCGGCTCGCCGGCTCGCTGCGCATCGCGGAACAGCCCGGCCAGACGGTCGAAGGCGTCGTGCGTGAGCTTTTGAAGCCGATGCTGAAGGATTGGCTCGATCAGAACCTGCCCGCGATCGTGGAATCGCGCGTCGAGGCCGAGCTCGAGCGCATCGCCCGCCTGGCGCGCTAGGCGCCCCCAAGGTCGCCAGCCCCTGAAAACATGATAGAGGAAGCGCCGCCGGCCTGTCCGGCGGCGTTTTCGTTTCCATATCCCAGAAAAGATGCTCGAAACTCACTTCGATCCAAAATCCGTCGAGCCGCGCTGGAGCGAGGCCTGGGAAAAGTCCGGCGCGTTCAAGCCTAGCGGCCATGGCGAGCGATTCTCGCTGATGATCCCGCCGCCCAATGTGACGGGCTCGCTGCATATCGGCCACGCGCTCAACAACACGCTTCAGGACATCCTGGTCCGGTTCGAGCGGCTGCGCGGCAAGGACGTGCTCTGGCAGCCTGGCCTGGATCACGCCGGCATCGCCACCCAGGTCGTGGTCGAGCGGCAGATCGCCGAAGAAGGCGGCAACATGGATCGCAAGACCATGGGCCGCCCCGCCTTCATCGAGCGCGTCTGGAAATGGAAGGGCGAAAGCGGCGGGCGCATCATGCATCAGCTGCGCAGGCTCGGCTGCTCGGCCGATTGGAGCCGCGAACGCTTCACAATGGACGAAGGCCTGTCGCGCGCCGTCCGCAAAGTGTTCGTGCAGCTCTACAAGGAAGGCCTGATTTACAAGGATCGCCGCCTCGTCAATTGGGATCCGAAGCTCGAAACCGCGCTCTCCGATCTGGAGGTCGAATCCATCGATGTGCGCGGCCATCTCTGGCACATCCGCTATCCCCTCTCGGATGATCCCAATCAGTTCATCGTCGTCGCCACCACGCGGCCCGAGACCATGCTGGGCGACACCGCCGTCGCCGTGCATCCCGAAGATGAGCGCTACAAGGCGCTGATCGGCAAGAAGGTCCGCCTGCCGCTCGCCGAGCGCGACATCCCGATCATCGCCGACGATTACGTCGATCGCGAGAAGGGCTCCGGCGCCGTCAAGATCACACCGGCCCATGATTTCAACGATTTCGAGATGGGCAAGCGCCACAATCTGCCGGTCATCGACATTTTCGACGAGAAGGCGCGCCTCAACGAGAGCGTTCCGCCGGTCTATCGCGGGCTGGACCGCTTCGCCGCGCGCGATCAGATCGTGTCCGATCTCGAAACGCTCGGCCTGATCGAGAAGATCGAGCCGATCACGCACAGCGTGCCGCACGATGAGAAGACCAAATCGGTCGTGCTCGAACCGCGCATCACCGTGCAATGGTATCTCAATGTGAAGCCGCTCGCCGAGCGCGCGCTGGCGGCTGTGCGCGATGGCCGCACGCGGTTCGCCTCCGAGCAATGGCGGCGCGTCTATGAGCGTTGGATGGAGAACATCCAGCCCTGGTGCGTGTCGCGTCAGCTCTGGTGGGGCCATCAGATTCCGGCCTGGTACGGGCCCGACGGCGTCATCTTCAGCGAAGAGAGCGAGGACGAAGCGCGCGCAGCGGCCATCGCGCATTACGGCAAGGACGTCGTGCTCACGCAGGACGAAGACGTCCTCGACACTTGGTTCTCGTCCGCGCTCTGGCCGTTCTCCACGCTCGGCTGGCCCGACAAGACGCCCGAGCTCGACCGCTACTACCCAACCTCCATCCTCGTCACCGCCAACGACATCATCTTCTTCTGGGTCGCGCGCATGATGATGATGGGGCTGCACTTCATGAACGATGTGCCGTTCCGCGAGGTCTTCATTCATACGCTGGTGCGCGACGCGCAGGGCGCCAAAATGTCCAAGACGCGCGGCAACGTCATGGACCCGCTCGATCTCGTCGATAAATACGGCGCCGACGCCGTGCGCCTCACTATGGCGATGATCTCGGGCCAGCTCTCCATCAAGCTCTCCGAGAAATCGATCGAGGGCTACCGCAATTTCGGCACCAAGCTCTGGAACGCCTCGCGCTTCGCGCAGATGAACGAGTGCGCCAGCTGGGAGGAGTTCGATCCCGCCGCGGCGAAGGAAACCGTCAATCGCTGGATCATCGGCGAGACCGCCAAGATCGCCGCCGAGGTGACGCGCGAGCTTGAAGCGCGCCGCTTCCACGAAGCCTCCAGCGCGCTCTATAAGTTCGTCTGGAACGTGCTCTGTGATTGGTATCTTGAGCTCGTGAAGCCGATGCTCGCGGGCGAAGACGAGGCCGCCAAGATCGAAACCCGCCGCACTACGGCCTGGGTGCTCGATCGCACGCTCACTTTGCTCAATCCGTTCATGCCGTTCATCACCGAAGAGTTGTGGGACCGCCTCACCGAATTCGGCGAGAAGCGGAAGACCATGCTCATCACGGAAAAATGGCCCGATCTGCCGGCCTCGCTGATCGATGAGAAAGCGGCGGCGGAGGTCGATTGGGTGATCCGCCTCATTGCGGAAACCCGCGTCGCGCGCGCCGAGCTCAACGTGCCGCAGGCCGCGCGCATTCCGCTTCTGCTGGTGGGCGCCCCAAATGAAGCGGCGCTGCGCCTCGAGCGCTATCAGGAGCTGATCGACCGCATGGCGCGGCTCGAATATTCGACGACGGCGGATGCAGCTCCGCCCGGCGCCGTGAGCTTCGTGCTCGACGGCGCCACCGTCGCGCTGCCGATCGAAGGCCTAGTCGATTTCAAAGCGGAGGCCGAGCGCCTCAAAAAGGAGATCGCCAAGTTCAACGCCGAGATCGGCAAGATCGACGCCAAGCTGAACAACGCCGATTTCATCAAGCGCGCGCCGGAAGAGGTGGTGGAGGAAAACCGCGAGCGCCGCGAAGAGGCCGCCGCCACCGCCGCCAAGCTCGCCGCCGCCCTCGAACGCATCGAAGCGCTGCTGGACTAGCGCCGACGTTGTTCCTCCCCCTGCAAGGGGGAGGTCAGGAGGGGGTGAGCCACA
>JBGAGO010000005.1:208076-270651 GCA_044226655.1 Caulobacterales bacterium
GGGGGGGCCCCGCCACAAGCTCAATCCTCTCCGTGTTCGCTCACCCCCTCCCAGCCTCCCCCTTCCAGGGGGAGGAGAAGGATGACGCCTCCAGCTTCGAGATCGAGAACTCCCCGTTAAATCCCAACAGCCTGCACGTAAGGCTCCAGCGCCATCCGCTCTTCGCCGAACGGATCGTGCTCGGCGCGGATGTCCGCATCGAAGATCAGCGTTGCGCGCGCCGCTGCGTCGTAGCGCGGCCAATCCGCGCGCGGTTTGCCGGTCTTCGCGAACGCCAGCCACGCCTCCATCATCGCCGCTGAGAGCGGCGCGACGGCAGCGCTCGTCCCGGTGAACGGCTTTTGCAGCGGCTGCTCGTACGTGCCGAACACGAATGGGAGTTCCAGCGCGTGGCACGCGCCCAGCGCGCCGCGGCGGGCGGGCGAGGCGAAGGTGAAGAGGTAGAGATAGGCCGCGCCATGCGCGCTCTGCGCGGCCGCCAGCTGCGTCGCCGCGATCCGGAACATGAGATCGGATTGGATGGCGTCGAGCATGTCGAGATTGCTTGTCGGCAGCGATTTGGCCTCGCGCGAGGCGCGATAGGTTGCGATCAGATCGCGCGCCGCGCCTTCGCCGATCTGCGGCAATTGCCCGCGCACGGTTTCAATCAGCCGCGCTTCGCCGATCTCCTCGCGCACCGTCATGGCGTTGAACAGCTTGGTCTCATCGCGGTTCGAGCCGATCATGAGATCAAGATGCGCAAACGCGCCGTCCGCCGCGGCCTGCAGCGGCGCTGTGAGCAAGGTGACGCCGTCGATCACCGGCGCATAGATGAGGCCGCCGCCGCGCGGCGTCGCTTTGACCTGCGCATCCAGAATGGCGGAGGCGGGCGCTTCGAAAATCTTGTCGGCGTTGGCGCGCCTGAGGCCCAGCGCATCCAGCACGCGTTCGGCCGCCTTGGTCGCCGTCTCCGCCTCCACGCCGCGGCACACGCCCGATTGCAGAATGGCGCGCTGAAAGAGCCCGCGCGCCGCCGGCATCGCGCACAGCGCATGCACCGCGCTCGAGCCCGCGCTTTCGCCGAAAATCGTCACGCGCTCGGGATCGCCGCCGAAGGCGGCGATGTTGTCGCGGACCCATTCGAGTGCGGCGATGCAATCGAGCATGCCGGCATTGGCGGTCATGCCTGGCAGGATGTCGCCGAGATAAAGAAAGCCCAGCGCGCCCAGCCGGTAATTGATGGTGACGACGACCACATCGCCGCGCTCGGCCAGCGCGCCGCCATCGTAAAGCGGCTCATAGCCGGAGCCGTGCGTGAAGGCGCCGCCATGAATCCAGAACAGAACCGGGCGTGCGGCTCCATCGCAGGCCGGCGTAAAAATGTTGAGGTTGAGGCAATCCTCGTCCTGCGGGCCGCTGGCGGCGGTGCCGGGCGCAGGGTGCGGCGTTTGAATGGAGGCGAAGCCGCGCGTGTGCGCCGCGCGCACGCCGCTCCAAGCCGGCGCCGGCTGAGGCGGCGAAAACCGCGCGCGTCCCACGGGCGCGGCCGCGTAGGGCACGCCGTAGAACGCCAGATGCGCGCCGGCGCGGACGCCTTCGAGTTTTCCCGTCGCGCATGCCGCTTGGGTCATGGCCGCCTCCCTCTTGGTTTGGCCGCACGCTACGCCCGCGCGGGCGGGCCGGGCAAATCTCAGGGCGCGCCCTTGCAACCTTCCGGGGGCTCCCAACGTTAGAAGAGGTTGGAGCGTCCCGCGCGAGACCTGCCATGATCGAGCAATTCGTTAAGCGCTATTTCGTCGAAGGCGACATCCTGATCCGTCTGCCGGGCGGGGTGGATGTGCTGTGCGGCGCCAAGAGCCGCAGCGACGTGCCTGTGGTCGTGCGTGTGGCGACGGCGGAGGCGGGCCTGCGCATCGCCCGCAATCCGGATCTGGCGCTCGGCGAGGCGTTCATGGACGGCGACGTCATCCTCGAACGCGGCTCGCTCTACGATCTGCTCGAAATCATCACGCGCAATTTCCGCCATCACCGCCGCACCGGCGCGTGGTCGCGCATCAAGACCGCCATCGCCAAGCAGATCGCCTACGCCAATCCGCGCGCCGCGTCTCAGCGCAACGTCGCGCATCACTATGATCTGTCGGTCGATCTCTACCGCCGCTTCCTCGATGCCGATCTGCAATATTCCTGCGCCTATTTTCCTTATCCGGGCGCCAGTCTCGAAGAGGCGCAGGTCGCCAAGAAGCGCCACATCGCGGGCAAGCTGCTGATCGAACCGGGCGCGCGCGTGCTCGATATCGGCTGCGGCTGGGGCGGGCTCGGCCTCACGCTCGCCGGCGATTTCGGCGCGGAGGTCGATGGCGTCACGCTCTCCAAGGAACAGCTCGCGACAGCGCAAGCGCGCGCCGCCGAGCGGGGCCTTGCTAAGCGCGCCCGCTTCGAACTGCGCGATTATCGCGACGTGCGCGAGCGCTATGACCGCATCGTGTCCGTGGGCATGCTGGAGCATGTCGGCGCGCCGAATTTCCAAGCCTATTTCGATACGGTGGCGCGTCTTCTGAAGGACGATGGCGTCGCGCTCATTCACACCATCGGCCGCGCCGATGGACCGGGCATGACGAGCGCCTGGACCGCGAAATACATTTTTCCCGGCGGCTACATCCCGGCGCTCTCAGAGCTTGCACCCGCCATTGAGCGCGCCGGTTTTGTCATCTCCGACATCGAGGTGCTGCGCATCCATTACGCCGACACGCTGCGCGCGTGGCGCGAGCGCTTCATGGCCCATCGTGACGAGATCGCGCGGCTCTATGACGAACGCTTTTGCCGGATGTGGGAATTCTACCTCGCCGGCAGCGAAGCGAGCTTCCGTGTCGGGTCGAGCGTGGTTTATCAATTCCAACTCGCCAAGCGGCTCGATGTTGTGCCAATTCGGCGCGATTACATCACCGATTTCGATCGCCGCGACGCGAAAATCCCGCAAAAGACAGGCGCGCCTTAACGCGATGTGAGCCTCGCTCTGCGATGCTGCAGGGATGGCGAAGTCGCAATCCTATCTGCGCATGATGGAACAGGCGCGCGAAGATGCGCGCATGGCGCGCAAGAAGCGCTATCGCAACATGATCGGCATCGCGCTCGGCGGGGCGGGCGTCGCGACCGCGCTCGCCGGCATGCCGATCATGGCCAGCGTCGCGCTCTGGGGCGTCGGCGCCGCCGCCTGGGCGATCTTGAAAGCGGTTTAGCGCGTCCCTTCTCCTCCCCCTTGCAGGGGGAGGAAGGCGCCTCACACCGCCGCCGCAACCCGCTCCTTCGCCAGCGCCTTCACCGCCGCATAGTCCAGCTTGCCGTTCGGCGCGCGCCCGACGCTGTCGACGATCACCAGATCGCGCGGCGCTTTATAGTCCGAGAGCTGATCCTTCACATGCGCGGAGAGATCGCGCAGCGTGGGCTCCGCCGCTTGCGGCTTCAGCTCCACCACCGCGCAGATGCGTTCGCCGAAGCGCGCATCGGGCAGGCCGACGACGCAGGCGTCGCGCACGGACGGATGCCGCTTCAGCGCTTCTTCGACCTCTTCGGGAAACACTTTCTCGCCGCCCGTGTTGATGCATTGTGAGCCGCGGCCGAGCAGGTTGAGCGTGCCGTCCGTGTTCACCTCCGCCCAATCGCCCGGCACGGACCAGCGCCGGCCCTCGAACGTGCGGAAGGTTTTCGCGGTCTTCTCCTCGTCCTTGTAATAGCCGAGCGGGATATAGCCGCTGACGGCGACGAGGCCGCGTTCGCCGCTGCCCGGCTCCACGCGCTTGCCGTCCTCCGTGAACACCGCCGTGTTGGCGCCCATCAGGAATTTCGCGGTCTGCGCTTCCCCGCCCTTGGTCGAGACCGAAACGCCGAGGCCAACGGCTTCCGATGAACCGAACGAATCCATCAGCGCCGCCTGCGGCATGTGCGACAGCAGCGCCTGCTTGTTCTCATAGCTCCACATCGCGCCGGACGAGACGATGCCCTGCACGCAGGAAATATCCCAGCGGCCCGGATTGGCTTCGAGCGCTTCCAGCATCGGCGCGCAGAAGGCGAGGCCGACGATGATGAGCCGTGTGGCGCGCGTGCGCTCGACCTCGTTCCAGAATTCGATCGCATCGAATTTGCGGCTCGGCAGATAGACGCAGGTGCCCCCGCCGGAGAGCCCGCCGAGCGCCGAAAATTGCCCCGTGCCGTGCATCAGCGGGCAAGCGACCAGCACGATCGGTCTCGGCTGCGCGCCGAGCCGTGCGGCGGCATCCTCGGGCTTTTCCCAGGGCTCGACGCCCGTGATCGCATTGCCGCCGAAGCCGCCGACGCCGAAGAAATCCTCCTGCCGCCACATCACGCCTTTGGGCATGCCGGTCGTGCCGCCGGTGTAGAGCAAGACCATGTCGTCGTTCGACACGCCGTTCGGCCCGCGCACCGGCTGTGCGTTGGGCGCGGGTCCATTGACGATGGCCTCGTAATCGGCCGCCCAGGCGGGGACGTCCGCGCCGTCCTCGCGCACGGCGATCCAGCGCTTCACGCCCGGCAGGCGCGCTTTGATCTTTTCGATGCGGTCGGCGAAGCCGGCGTGAAACACCACGGCCTCCGCGTCCGCATTGTCGAGCAGGTAAAGCAGCTCTTCCGGCCCATAGCGGTAGTTCACGTTGAACGGCGCGAGCGCCGCCTTGAACCCCGCATAATAGGTCGTGAGATATTCCGGGCCGTTGTAGAGATAGGCCGCAATCTTGGACTGATGGCCGAGGCCCGCACGCAGCAGGTCGGCGGCCAGGCGGTCGGCGTGGGCGTCGAATTCGCCCCAGGTCTGGATCTTGTCGCCCTGGATCGAGACGGGATGATCCGGCTGCGCCCTGGCGATCGGCTCCCAGAGATTCGCGTGACTCCAAATGGGCATGTCGCCTCCCAGGCTTTATCTTGCGTCAAGGGCGGGGATGCTTAGGGTCCCGCTTCCTTTTGACGAGCGCTCTATGACAAACCAAAAGTGGGACAAATCCAAGCTGCCTTCGCGTCACGTGACCGAAGGGCCCGCCCGGGCGCCCCACCGCTCCTATTACTACGCCATGGGCCTCGGCACCCGGGAGATCGAGCAGCCTTTCGTGGGCGTCGCCTCCTGCTGGAACGAGGCCGCGCCCTGCAACACGGCCCTGATGCGCCAGGCCCACGCCGTCTCCAAGGGCGTGATCGAGGCCGGCGCCACGCCGCGCGAATTCTGCACCATCACCGTCACCGACGGCATCGCCATGGGCCATGAGGGCATGCGCTCATCCCTGGTGTCGCGCGAGGTTATCGCCGACAGCGTCGAGCTCACCATGCGCGGTCATTGCTATGACGCGCTGGTCGGCGTCGCCGGCTGCGACAAGAGCCTGCCGGGCATGATGATGGCCATGCTGCGGCTCAACGTGCCCAGCGTCTTCCTCTATGGCGGCTCGATCCTGCCGGGCGTGTGGCGCGGGCGCGAGGTCAATGTGCGCGACATGTTCGAAGCCGTCGGCGCGCACGCCGCGGGTACGATGTCGGCCGCCGATCTCTACGACATAGAAAAGGTCGCGTGTCCCGGCGACGGCGCCTGCGGCGGGCAATACACGGCCAACACCATGGCCTGCGTGAGCGAAGCCATCGGCCTTGCCTTGCCGCTCTCGGCCGCGCTGCCGGCCGTCTACGAATCGCGCGACGCCTACGCCGCCGCCAGCGGGCGCGCGGTCGTCAACCTCATCGAAAAGAACATCCGCCCGCGCGATATCTGCACGCGCGAAGCGTTCGAGAACGCGGCCATCGTGGTCGCCGCGACTGGCGGCTCCACCAATGGCGGGCTTCATCTTCCCGCGATGGCCAACGAGGCCGGCGTCAAATTCACGCTGCGCGACATGGCCGAGGTGTTCAAGAAGACGCCCTGGCTGGTCGATCTGCAGCCCGGCGGCAAATATGTCGCGCGCGATATGGGCGCCGCTGGCGGCATGCCGGCTTTGCTGCGCGTGCTGCTCGACGCGGGCCTCGTCCATGGCGACGTGATGACCGTCACCGGCAAGACCTTGCGCGAAAACCTCGAAGGCGTGGCGCTGCGCGCCGATCAGGACGTGATTCATCCGATCGACAAGCCGCTCACCGCCGATGGCGGCGTGGTGGGCCTTTGGGGCACGCTCGCGCCCGATGGCGCCATCGTCAAAATCGCCGGCCTCGCCAGCACCAAATTCCGCGGCCCCGCACGCGTGTTCGAAGGCGAGGATGCGTGCTTCGAAGCCGTGTCCAACCGCCAGTACAAAGCGGGCGAGGTGCTGGTCATCCGCTATGAAGGCCCGCGCGGCGGCCCCGGCATGCGCGAAATGCTCTCAACGACGGCCGCGATCTACGGGCAGGGCATGGGCGACAAGGTCGCCCTCATCACCGATGGCCGCTTCTCCGGCGCCACGCGCGGCTATTGCATCGGCCATGTCGGCCCCGAAGCGCAGCTTGGCGGCCCGATCGCGCTCGTGAAGGACGGCGACATGATCGCCATCGACGCCAGCACGGGCCGCATCGATCTCGAGGTCAGCGACGCCGAGCTCGCCGAGCGCAAAAAGGCGTGGGCGCCGCGCAGGACCAATTACAATTCCGGCGCGCTCTACAAATACGCCCAGCAGGTCGGCCCCGCCCATCTCGGCGCCGTGACGCACCCCGGCGCCGAAGCGGAGACCCACATCTACGCGGACATTTAGCTTTGGCGACTCCGACCGAGACCCTCGATCTTACCGCGCTCGACGATGCGGGTTTCGCGCGCCTTTACGCCGCCCGCATCGAGCCGTGCTTCGCCGACAACGAGGCCGATCGCCAGAAGGCCGTCAAAACATTCTACCAGCGCGCCCTGATCGGCGGCTGCATCGCGATCGCGGCGACCCTGATCATGGCCTATTGGTCGCGGGATTTGCGGTTCTCGCTGATCACGGCGATCGCCGGGGCGGTCTGCGTCGGCTGGTACGCGTATTCGCCGCTGCAGAAGATCGGCGCGCGCGTCAAAATCCAGTCGCTGACCAGCATCGCTGAGGCCATGAGCGCGACCTATGATCTCGGCGGCTTCGATCCGCCGGCGCTGGCGCGGTTCAGGGCGCTCGATCTGCTGCCCGGCTACAATCGCTCGAAATTCGAGGATTTGTTCACCGGCGCGCATCGCGGCGCGAGCTATGATTTCTACGAAGCGCACCTTCAGCAACATCGCTCGACTGGAAAATCATCGAGCACAGTCACGGTGTTCCGCGGCCAGCTCATCCGCCTCAAATTTCCGCGTAATTTCTCCGGCGTCACGGTCGTGCGGCGCGACGCGGGCGTGTTCAACGCACTCGGCGGCTTCGGCGAACTGAAGCGCGTCGGCCTCGTCGATCCCAAATTCGAGAAAGTGTTCGAGGTCTATGCGACCGATCAGGTCGAGGCGCGTTTCCTCGTCCATCCCGCCTTCATGGAGCGCCTGCTCGATCTGGAGGCCGGCCTGCACGGCAAGCGCTTGCGCTGCGCCTTCGAGAACGGCGATCTGCTGATCGCCATTGAAGGCGGCAACCTGTTCGAGATCGGCTCGCTGTTCAAACCGCTCGTCGATCCTGCCCGCGCGCGCAAAATCGTCACCGACCTGTCCAGCGTACTGCGCGTGATCGACGCCGTGCTGACGGCGCAAGCGCAACGCTGATGGCGCCCGATGCGGCGTGGCTCATTGCGCCAGAAATTCTCTGGCCGTTTCTGGCCGCGGTCGCCCTGGTGGAGCTCACGCCCGGGCCGAACATGGCCTATCTGGCTGCGCTCGCGGCCGCGGAGGGCCGCGCCGCCGGCTGGCGCGCCGTCGCGGGCGTCACCTGCGGCTTGGCGGCCTATATGCTCGCGGCCGTGTTCGGCGCCACCGAACTCATCGCGGCCTCGCCGCTGGCCTATGGCGTGTTGCGCTGGGCCGGCGTCGCTTATCTCTTCTATCTCGCGGCGCAGGCGTGGCGCGGCGCCGGCGATGCGCCCGAGGCCGCCGCCGCCGATGACCACAGCCCGTTCTGGCGCGGCCTGATCGCCAACCTGCTGAACCCGAAAGCCGCGGTGTTTTACGTTACGCTCTTGCCCGCTTTCGTTCAGCCCGGCCATGGACCGTTCTGGCGCCAGGCGCTCATTCTCGGCTGCGGCCATATCGTGGTGAGCATCGCCGTGCATGGCGCGATCGTGGGCGGCGCCGCGCGCGCCGGGCGCCTGCTCGATCGCGCGGGCCAGAGCCTTTTGCTGCGCCGCGGGCTCGCTGTGTCGATTGCAGGCGCGGCGGTGTGGGTGGCGCTGCAGCAGCGCGCCGCTTAGCCGATCGCCACCAAAGCGCCGCGCCCCGCCTCATCGCCGACCGCGAGCTTGGCGCCATCCGCGCTCCAGGCCAGCGCCGTCACCGGCCCTTCGCCGGGCTCGTCGATCTCGATGATGTCGCGATCCTCCACGCGCTCGATGCGCACGGCGCCGTCGGCATAGCCGAGCGCCAGCATGTCTTCGCGCGGATGGAACGCGACGCACGTCACCAGCACCGGCCGTTCGCCGACCAGCACGGGCGCTTTGCCCTGCGGGCCAAGCCTGCCGCTGAACGGCCACACCACGGCGCATTGCGCGCCGCTCGACGCCAGATAGCGCCCGCGCTTGTCCCAGGAGAAGGAGCGCGTCTTGGCGGGATAGCCCGTCATGCGCAGATCGGTTTTCTCCGGCAGGCGCCAGCCGTGAAGACCCGTCTCCTGCATGCCGGTGACGACATAATCGCCATCGGGTGAGAGCGTGATCGCCAGATGCGAGCCCGCCCATTTGAGCGCGACGCCCTGGTCTTCCGCGAGCAGCGCGTAGCGCAGGGTCACGCCGCCATAATGGCTGGCCGCGATGCGCCGGCCCTTCGCGTCGATCGCCAATCCGCCGACCGTGGAGGGATACGCGAATTGATGCGCGGGCGCGGCCTCGCCGGCCTTGAACACCGACACCGTCTTGCCTTGCGCCGCCGCGATCACGCCGGTCGCCGGGCTCGCCACGATATGGTCGATCCATTTGCGGCCGAGCGCGGCGAAGTCCTGCGTCTCGCCGTTTGCGCTTGTGCGGGCGATGCGCCCGTCATCGCCGCCCGTCAGCAGAGAGGCGCCGTCTGGGTGCGGCGCCGCGCACAGGATGACGCCGTCATGCGCCGCCGCGCGCGTCTGCGTTTCGCCCGCGCTCAGCACCTGGCCGTCGCTCAGCGCGAACAGGCACGCCTCGCCGATCCAATGCGCCGCCGTTGCGGCTGCGCCGAGCGCGAGGCGCGTTCCGTGCGTGTAGACCCGCGCCGTCACGCCGCGCAGGCCGCGAATTTCGCTTCAAGCTCGGCGCGGTCGAGATTGCGTCCGATGAACACCAGGCGCGACACGCGCGGCTCGCCTTCGTGCCAATCGCGCTGGGTGTCGCCTTCGATGATCATGTGCACGCCCTGAACCACGAAGCGCTTCGGCTCGTCGGGGAAGGCGATGATGCCTTTGAGGCGCAGAATGTCCGGCCCGCGCGCCTGGGTGAAATCGTTCAGCCAGGGCAGCAGCTTGTTGGGATCGATCAGCTTGTCGCTCTTGAGCGAAACGCTGGCCACGCCGTTTTCCTCGATGTGATTGTGGTGGTGATGATCATGGTCGTGATCATGGTGGTCATGCCCATGATGATCATGGTCGTGGTGGTGATCGCAGCTGTTGTCGCAGTCGTGATCCGGGAGGAAATGCGGATCAAGCTCGGTCACGCGGTCGAGATCGAAGGCGCCGACATCGAGGATGCGGTCGAGCGCGATTGCGCTGCGTTCGGTTCGGTAGACGCGCGCCGTCGGATTGATGGCGCGGATGCGGGCATCGATCGCGCGCAATTCTTCGGGCGACACAAGATCGGTCTTGTTGAGCAGGATCACGTCCGCGAAGGCGATCTGCTCCTGCGCTTCCGGCGCGTCGGCGAGCCGCAGCGCCACATGCTTGGCGTCCACCACGGTCACGATGGCGTCGAGCTTGGTCTTGGCGCGCACCTCTTCATCGACAAAGAACGTCTGCGCCACCGGCGCGGGCTGGGCGAGGCCGGTGGTCTCGACCAGGATGGCGTCGAACCGCCCTTTGCGTTTCAGCAGCCCCTCGATGACGCGGATGAGATCGCCGCGCACCGTGCAGCACACGCAGCCATTGTTCATCTCGAACACTTCCTCGTCGGCGTCGACGATCAGATCGTTGTCGATCCCGATCTCGCCGAACTCGTTGACGATGACGGCGTATTTCTTGCCGTGGTCTTCCGAGAGGATGCGGTTGAGCAGGGTGGTCTTGCCGGCGCCGAGATAGCCGGTCAGCACGGTCACGGGGACGGGGTCAGACATGGGAATCCTGATTTGGCCTTCGCCCTTAGATAGCGCGCGCCGCGTCCGGCGCCAGCGCATCGCCCTTTCGGCCGCAGCCCATACCTCCTAATCTGGCCCCGCCTGAGGGAGGGCGGGGCCTATGAAAAACCCATTCGTTCGCTGGGTGATCTTCATCCTGGGCGGCCTGGTCGCGCTGCTCCTGGTGGCGGCGGGCGTGCTCTTCTTCCTGCTGTCCCGCTACGACGCCAAAGCCGAGATCGAGCGCGCCGTGCTCCAGGCCACCGGCCGTCAGCTCACGATTACGGGCAATGTCGGGGTGACGTTCTATCCCGTGCTGGGCCTCAGCGCCGAAGGCGCCAGCCTCGCCAATGTCCAGGGCGGAAGGTCCCCGGCGCTGGTGTCGATCGAGAAGCTCTCCGTCGGCGTCGAACCCTGGCCGCTGGTGCGGCATCGCACCATCGTCGTGCATGAATTCGTGCTGGAGCAGCCGCGCATCGCGCTCGAGGTCGACGCCCAGGGCCGGCCGAACTGGATCCTCCAGCCCCGGCCATCCACGACGCCGCCGCGCCCCGGCGCGCCGCCCACCGCGCCGCAGGCTCCCAGCGAGCTCACCGTCAAGGACGTGCACGTCCGCAATGGCGAGATCAGCTATTTCGACGCCCGCCAAGCCGTCTCCTGGACCGCATCGGCCGTCACCGTCGACACCGCGATGACCAGCCTCGATCAGCCCGTCGCGCTGACGGGGGCGCTCACCTATGCCGGCCAGGTCGTGAACATCGATGCCCGCCTGGAAGCGCCGCGCGCCGTGATTCAGGGCCGCGACACCGGCATCGACGCGCGCATTCGCTCCGATCTCTTGACCGCGCATCTCACGGGCCGCGTGGCCGCCGCCACGGGTGGTTTTCAGGGCGATCTGGAAGCGTCGGGCCCCAGCCTGCGCCGCATGCTGGCCTGGCTCGTCGCGCCGGTGCAGGCGGGCTACGGCCTGGAAGCCTTCACCATCAACGGCAAGCTCACCACCGGCTCGCATCAAGTGGCGTTCGAGAACGCCTCGCTCAGCATCGACGCGATCCGCGGACGCGGCGATTTCGTGCTCGAGGAATCGCGCGGCCATCCTTACGTCAGCGGCCGGCTCGAAATCTTCGATCTCGACATCAACCCCTATCTGGCCGCCGCCACGCAGCCGACGGCGGAGGCCGCGCAGATCGCCGAAGCCGCCGCCGCGCCGCGCCGCGCCATCGACGTGCAGACCGCGCCGACCGAGACGCCGTTCGATTTCAGCGGCCTCAAGGCCATCAACGCCGACCTCGAACTCACAACTGGCACGCTCAAGGTTCAGCAAATCCAGACCCAGCGCGCGCAAATGTCCGTCGTGCTGAACGATGGCTATCTCGCCGCCACCATTCACAATGTGCAGCTCTATGGCGGCTCCGGCCACGGCCGCACCGAGATCGACGCCCGCACGCCCGATGTCCGCATCGTGCAGGAATTCGCGGCCGACCATCTCGACGCGCGCGGCTTCCTCACCGCCGCCATCGGCCTCACTTCGTTGTCTGGGCGCACGGAGGTGAACGTTGCGGTCCGCACGCAAGGACGCACCCAATCCCAGCTCATCGCCGCGCTCGATGGCCGGGTGTCGTTCGAACTCGTGCAAGGCACGCTCGACGGCGTCGATCTTGGCGGCGTGGCCACCACGATCCGCCGCGCGCTCAATAATGAGCTGGTGTCGCCCAGCGCCCACACGACGCTCACCGGCATGAGCGCGACGTTCGCGATCGCCGATGGCGTGATGGCGAGCGATTCGCTCAGCTTCAACACGCCCGATCTGCGCCTGCGCGGCCTTTCCGTGATCGACCTGCCGCAGCGAAACCTGGACATCCGCCTGGTGCCCCAGGGCGCGCTGCTGGCGATCCCGTTCCGGGTCCATGGGCCGTGGACGCAGCTTGGCTACGCCGCCGATCTCAATGGAACGGCCCTGCGCGCCCTGCAGCCGCGTGTTGCGGCGGTCCGCGCCGCCTCCCATTGAGGCGAACGGTACGCTGCAACGCACAATCTGCTTGCTCGGGGCGCGTTAGACCGCGACAGTGACCGCCGCGGGCCGGCTTGGCCCGTCGCTCGGCCGCTGGGGAGCTGAATGAGCGAGGGCCAACAATCGGAGACGATCAAGCTTGCTTCGATCGTCTCAATCGACGTGTCGGGCTTTTCGAGCCTGTCCGAACGCGATCAGCGCCGCGCCGCGCGCCAGATCGAAGCCTTGCGCGCGCGCATCGAACAGGTCGCGTCTGCGCAGGGCGGGCGCATTTTCAACACGGCGGGCGACGGCTTCATGCTGGAATTCGCGGCCGCCGGGGCCGCGCTCGCCGCCATTCAGGATTTGCTCGATAAGCGCCCGAAGGGTGAGCCGCCGATCCGTGTGGGCGCCCATGTCGGCGATGTGATCGTCACCATCACCAATGATCTGCTCGGCCATGGCGTGAACGTGGCCGCGCGCCTGCAATCGCTGGCCGAACCGGGCTCTGCGCTGGTCTCCGGCGAGTTCCGCTCCATGGCGCGCAATTCGCCTCAAGCCGCGTTCCTCGCCAAGGGCCGCCAGCCGCTCGAAAACATCGATGAGCGCGTGCAGACCTTCGAAATTCTGTCGCGCCGGCGCCGCACGGCGCGCGTCTGGCAACGCGTCGGCTTCGGCGCGCTTGCAGCTGCGGTGATCGCCGTCGGCGCCGCCGGCTATTTCCTGGCCCCGACCGCGATCGCGATGGCGCGCGCGCATGGCTTCCTGGGCGGCGCACCGGTGGAGCAGACCGTTCAAGCCGCGCCTGCAACGGCCGCGCAGCTGGCCTCTGTCCTGGCTGCGCCCGAGGGGCCGCGATGGACGCCAGGCCAAACTTTCCGCGATTGCGAATCCTGCCCTGAAATGGTCGTCGTGCCCGGCGGCGGCTTCCTGATGGGCGCGGCCGCTTCCGAGCCCGGCTCGTTCGCGACGGAACGGCCCCAGCATCAGGTTGCGGTCCCGATGTTCGCGGCGTCCACGCATGAAATCACGTTTCAGGAATGGGATTCCTGCCTGGGCTCCGGCGGCTGCGGCGGATTTTCGCCGCCCGATCGCAGTTTTGGGCGCGGCCGCAAGCCCGTGCTCGGCGTGTCGTGGGACGATGCGCAAGCCTATGTCCGCTGGCTCAATGAGCGCACCGATTCCGCGCAATATCGCCTGCTGACGGAAGCGGAATGGGAATATGCCGCGCGCGCCGGCGCAACGACCGCCTATGCGACGGGCGCGCGTCTCAGCCGCGCCCAGGCCGTCTATGGCGGGCGCGCGCCGCTCGATGTCGGCAGCCGTCCGGCCAATGCGTTCGGCCTGTTCGACATGCACGGCAATGTTTGGGAATGGGTGGAGGATTGTTACGCGGCCAGCTACGCCAGCGCGCCGGTCGATGGCTCCGCCGTGGCGCCGGCCCGCTGCGCTGCGCGCGTCTACCGGGGCGGCGGCTTTGCCGATCAGGCCACAAATCTGCGCGCCGCCAATCGCCGCCGCGCCGCGCCCGGCGTGCGCGTCGGCGAGATCGGCTTCCGCATCGCCAAAACGTTGAACTGAAACGCGAAAGGGCGCGGGAGTGAGCCAACCTCCCGCGCCCTTGCCCGCGCGTCGCTGGGGGTGATCGCTGGGGGCGACCGTCAAGCGCGGTTCTCGGATAATGCGCGAAGGCTTGCTTCTGCTCCGTGACCGCGGTCACAGTCAGCGCAGGCGAAATCAGGGGTGGACCGAATGGCGGCGGTCAGCGCAGCAGATCTCACCGGGGCGGAGGCCGCTTTGGCCCGCTCCACCGTGTTTCGCGGTCTCTCGAATGAGGGCCGCGCCCGGCTCGCTGGGGCGGGGCTCATCATGGCGCTGGAGGCCGGCGGCCAGCTCTGCGTGAAGGGCGAGGTCGGCGATGCGCTCTTCGTCGTGATCGAGGGCGAGATTGAGGTGCGCGCCACCAGCGAAGGCGGGCGCGACGTGCGCATCGCGGCGCTCGGCGCGGGCAGCGTGATCGGCGATATGTCCGTGCTCGATGGCGGCCCGCGCTCGGCCGATATGGGCGCCATCCGCCGCTCGCGGCTTTTGAAGATCGGCCGCGACGCCGTGCTCGATACGCTCAAGGCCGAGCCCGCCGTGCTGATCGACCTCGTTGCGGAAATGAGCCGGCGCCTGCGCGCCACCGACGCCAAGCTCGAAGACGAAGCGCTGCTCGATTTGGGCGGCAAGCTCGCGCGGCTGCTGCTGCACGAAAGCGGCGCTGGCGATCGCGTCACGCTCACGCAAACCGAAATCGCGCGCCGCATCGGCGCCTCGCGCGAAAAGGTGAACCGCAAACTGCACGAATGGTCCGAGGAAGGCTGGGTCAAGATCGACCGCTCCGGGACCAAGATCGTCCAGCGCGGCGAACTCAAAGCCATCATCGACGAGCTCTTGGCGCGGTGAGCTCCTTTTCCTCCCCCTGCAAGGGGGAGGTCAGGAGGGGGTGAGTCACACACTCAAAAGGTCGAGCTTGTCGCTCACCCCCTCCCAGCCTCCCCCTTGCAGGGGGAGGAGCAGACGGCGCTACATCCCGTGCTTCCCCAAAAACGCCAGCACCGCCGCATTGAACGCACTTGGCTGATCGATGTTCGAGGCATGGCCCGCATCGGCGATCACGAGCTTTTCCGCGTTCGGGATTTTCGCGGCCATGTAGTCGGCGGCGTTGAGATAGGGCGCGTCATTGGCGCCGACGATCACCAGCGACGGCTCGCGGATATCGGGCAGGGAATTGATCACGCGCGCGTCGCGCTGCGCGAGCATGCCGCGCGCCGCGCGCGCCAGGCCCAGCGCCGAGCGGTGCCGGCTCGCGCGCGTTTCCGCGCCGCGCAAGCCTTCTAGGCCCTTCTCCTCGAAGCGCGCGCCGGTTTTGCGCGCCGTCTCGTTCCAAGCGTCGCGCGCTGCATCATTGCGGAAGCCGGGGCCCGTATCGATGATGAGCAGCGCTTTGACGCGTTCGGGATGGGCGCGGCGAAACGCGAGCGACATGTAGCCGCCCAGGGATAGCCCGCCGATCACGGCTGTTTCGGCGCCGACCAGACCGAGCAGGGCGGCCATATCGCCGACGGTCGCTTCCTCGCTGTAGCGCGTTTCGTCTTCGGGCACGTCGCTGCGGCCATGGCCGCGCATGTCCCAGAGGATGAGCATGTGGTCTTTCGCCAGCGGGCCGATCTGGCCTTCCCACATATGCGCCGTCGAGGAATAGCCGTGCGTCAGCAGGATCGCCGGGCCGCTTCCGTGCACCTCGTAATAAATCTCCACGCCGTCATCGCGCTTGAGCATCGCCATCTCGTCTCTCCCCTGACGCTAGCCCGGACCGCTTGTTTGCATGACGTGCGCCGCGCGGAAAATCGCCGGCTCCATCATGCGCGCGTTGACGCCCATGCGCAGATAGCGCGCGTCGATCGCCATCCAATGCGTCGTGCATTTGCAGATCTTGCAGCTGTGGAAGGCGAGAACCTTGTGGTTCCAGACATAGCTTGCCGTCTCGCCAGTGATGCGCACGTGCGGCGCTTCGTAATAGGCCCAGAGCGCGCCCAGCCGTCGGCAGATCGAGCAGGTGCAATCGTTGAGCTCGGTGGGCGGCGGCGCATCGATCGCGATCTGGACCGCGCCGCAATGGCATGAGGCGGCGATCATATCTTTCTAAGCTCCGGTGAAATTCCCAGGCCGCCGTTCGGTGACGGCGCGCACGCCTTCGGCGAAATCCTTGGTCTGTCTGAGCCAGCCCTGTTCCTTGAACTCGAGATCGGTCTGCGCCTTCACCGCGGCCGCGATGCCGGCGCGCAAGGTGGCGCGCGTCGCCTGCACGGCGAGCGGGGCGTTTTCCGCGATCTCCGCCGCCAGTTCGAACGCCTGCGTCGCCAATTGATCGGGCTCCACGACCTTATCGACAAGGCCCATCGCGAGGGCTTCCTCGGCCTTGAAGCGCCGTCCGGTGAGGCACATCAGGCTCGCATTCCGTTCGCCGATGAGACGCGGCAAAGTGTGCGTGATGCCGAAGCCGGGATGAAAGCCGAGCTTCACGAAATTGGCGGTGAAGCGCGCATCGGTCGCCGCGATGCGATGATCGGCCACCAGCGCCAGGCCCAGCCCCGCGCCCACCGCCGCGCCCTGCACCGCCGCCACGATCGGCTTCTTGGTTGAGAAGAGGCGCACCGCTTCGACATAAAGATCGCTGATCCCCGCGCCGGCATTGGCGTTCGCCAGCCCCTGCGGGGCGACGAGATCGGCGCCCGCGCAGAAATTCTTGCCTTTGCTGGCCAGCACCAAAGCGCGCACGCCCTTGTCCTCGTCCAGCCGCTCGAACGCTTCGGCCAGCGCGCGGATGAGGCCCACGGTGACGTGATTGTTCGGCGGCCGGTCGATCGTGACGCTCGCCACATGGCCTTCGATGGCTATGCCGATTTCGCTCATCGCCGTCCTCCCATCAGATTGCGCGCGATCACCATGCGGTGCACCTCGCTCGGCCCTTCATAGATGCGCTGCGTGCGCACTTGATTGGCGAACAGCTGCAGCGGCAATTCCTTGGTCATGCCCATGGCGCCGAAGCATTGCATGGCGTTGTCGACGACCTCCTGCGCCATCTCGGTGGCGAACACTTTGATCATCGACACTTCCTGGCGCGCCTCGCGGCCCGCATCGATTTTCCAGGCCGCATCATAGGTCATGAGCCGGCAGGCGTGGATATTCGTCGCCGCATCCGCCGCCCACCATTGCACCGCCTGCCGGTCCGACAGCCGCTGCCCGAAGGTCACGCGCTGGGGCGCATATGCGCACATCATGTCGAGCGCGCGCTGCGCGATGCCGACATTCCACGCCGCCATCTGCACGCGCCGCGTCGAGAGCCGCAATTGCATCGGCGCAAAACCTTGCCCTTCGACGCCAAGCAGTTTCGAGGCCGGCACGCGGCAATCTTCGAGCAGCACTTCATAAGTGAAGGCGCCGCCGATCATCGGAATGCGCCTGAGCACGTTGAAGCCCTTGGTGCCCTTGTCGACGATGAACGCAGAGATGCCGCCGCGCGCGCCCTTCTCCTTGTCCGTCACGGCCATGACGATGGTGAAATCGGCCTCCGCCGCGCGGCTCGTCCAGATCTTGTGGCCGTTGATCACCCACTCGTCGCCATCGCGCACCGCACGCGTGATCATGCCGGCGGGATCGGCGCCCGCGGCCGGTTCGGAAATGCCCATCGCCGACACCGTCTCGCCGCGCGCATAGGGCGCGAGATAATCCTGGCGCTGTTCTTCATTGGCCGTGCGCATCAGCATGCGCAGGTTCGGACTGTCCGGCGGCAACGTGTAGGGCACAATGGTTTTGCCGATCTCTTCCCAGACGCCGATCATGGCGATCGCGGGCAGATCATGGCCCTCCATCTCGACCGGCGCATCGAGCCCCCAGAGCCCCAGCTTCTTCGACACCGCATCGAGATGGGCGCGTTCTTCTTTTGAGAGCCCCGCGCCTTGGCCCGCCGCCTCGCGCGCCAGCACGTTCTTTTCGAGCGGCATCAGCTCGTCTTTGACGAAGCGGGCCACGAGGTCCTGGAGCATGCGGTGTTCCTCGGCCAGCGCGAACTCCATGACGTCCTCCCTCAATCGTTGACCGCGAGCATAGCGTTGTGCGCCGCGCGCGGGACAGATAATAGCGGGGCCGAAGCGCGTTCCTATCCGTGGGCCGCACTTACACATATGTGAAAAGGCCGAACCTTGGTCGAGGCGGTGAAATCGGCAGAGCGCGTGTTCGCGATCCTCGAATTGTTCGAGCGGGAGCGCCGCCCGCTCGCGCTCAAGGACATCGTCGGCGCGCTCGATTATCCCGCCTCCAGCGGCTCGGCCTTGCTCAAATCGCTCGTCGCGCTCGGCTATCTCGATTACGACCGCGCGCGGCGCGCCTATTTCCCGACCATGCGGATCGCCGCGCTCGGCGCCTGGGTTCGCGAGGCCTTGTTCGGCGACGGCGCCGTGCTCGAAATCATGCAGCGCCTGCACGCCGCCACCGGCGAGACCGTCATCCTCGCGGCGCAAAGCGATCTGCACGCGCAATATCTCCATCTCATCCATTCGGACGAGCCGCTGCATTTTTCCGTGCCGCCCGGCACGCGCCGCCCGCTCGCGCAATCGGGCATGGGCTGGCTCCTGCTCAGCGTGAAGAGCGATGCCGAGATCGAACAGGTGCGCCTGCGCATCAACGCCGCGGGCGGCGCGCAGAAATTCTCGCGCGAGACCTTGATGGCGCGGGTGCGCGAGGTGCGCCGGCAGGGCTATGTGTTTTCCAAACATTCCGTGTCGCGCGGGGCGGGCGTCATCGCCATGCTGCTGCCGCGCGTCGGGTTCGAGCGCACGCTCGCCATCGGCGTGGCGGGTCCAGTATCGCGGCTCGAGCGCAAGGAACGTCTCATCATTTCGGAATTGAAGGCCGGCCTGAAAGCGCTGGCGGTTTGAGGGAGAGCGGGTTGAACACGAAGCAATTGGCGCGCGAGGCGACCGGCCCGCTCAAAGGCGTGCGCATCGTCGATCTCACCAGCGTCGTCTTCGGCGCCTACGCCACGCAGATGCTCGGCGATCTCGGCGCCGACGTCATCAAAATCGAAAGCCCCGCGGCCGAGCGCGGCGAGGGCGGGGACATCATGCGCTGGACCGGCGCCACGCCCGAAGGCGCGCCCCACGATCTCGGCCCGATCTATATGACCATCAACCGCAATAAGCGTTCGGTTCTGCTCGATCTGCGCAAGGAGCGCGCGCTCAAGGTGCTCAAAAAGATTATCGCCTCCGCCGACGTGTTCGCCTCGACCGTGCGCATGGACGGCATGACGCGCCTCGGCCTCGATTATGACAGCGTCAAAGCCATCAAGCCCGACATCATCTACGTGCACGGCGCCGGCTATGGCGCGGAAGGCCCCTACGCCGGCCTGCCGGCCTATGACGATCTCATCCAGGCGCAATGCGGCTTCGCCGATTTGCTCAACCGCACGGATGGCGATCCCAAGCCGCGCTACATGCCTTCGCTCATCGCAGACAAAGTCTCCGGTCATTTCATGGTGCAGGCCGTGCTCGCCGCGCTCTTCCATCACGGCCGCACGGGCGAGGGCCAATTCGTTGAAGTGCCGATGTATGAATGTGTGACGAGCTTCAATCTCGCCGAGCACATGTTCGGCCATGTCTACGATCCGCCGACGGGGCAATGGTCTTATGTGCGCGTCACCAACCCCGATCGGCGCCCGTTCAAGACCAAGGACGGCCATATCGGCCTCTTGCCCTACACGCAGAAGCAATGGGCGGGCTTCTTCACGCTCGCCGGTTGGCCGGAACTGATCGAGGATGAGCGCTTTTCCACGCAGGTCGCGCGTGGGCGCAATATCCGCGAACTTTATGGCATGCTGGAGGTCGCCACCGTCACCAAGACCTCGGCGGAATGGATCGAGGCGTTGAAGCCGCTCGGCGTGCCGGTGGTGAAGGTCAACACGCTCGACGATCTGCCGACCGATCCGCATTTGAGCGCCGTGGGCCTCTTCGAGCGCTACGAACATCCCGAAGCCGGCGGCTATATCGCGCTGCGCCCCCCGCTCAATTTCGAAAAAACCCCCGCCAATATCCGCCGCCACCCCCCGCGCCTGGGCGAGCACACGGGCGAGTTTGCGGAAGAGGGTTAGTGCGCCGTATGTGACGCTTGTCAGAACAAGGGAGGAAGGACGCCTGTTAAGTCCTCAAGGTCAACAAATCCCACCGGTTCCAATCCGATCTCGTGGCGGATGAAATGACCTGCCTCGTAGCAGGCAAAGGCGATCAGCAGCGCCGTAAAGTAGAGGAGCGGCGCCAGGACAGTCCAAAAGAGGCCGACCCGCACAACAAGGATAAGCACCAAGGATTTGGCGTAGAGCCAGACGCGTTCAAACGCGCTTGCCCTGGGATGGATTGATCCCACGAACGAGCGAACCATCGCAAACGTTCCATCGACCACACTGAAGTAGAGCCAACTAAACAACGCAATTGCCGGCGCACCCCATACAATTGCAGCCACCGTGGCGTTACGTACGTCATTGAAATCAAACGCGACGAGATAGTCCGCGTTCACGCGATAGGACTGAGCGACGGCGACGTAGATGCTCGCGATATATATCAGCGCAGAGAACGCAAAGCGGCCCCAAAATCCATAGGCGCCTTCGAAGTAGAGCCAAACGGCCCGTATTTCCTCCTTCGTCGCCTTCGCACTCGTGAACCACGCGACGAAATAGGCAAGGATCAGGTTCGCCGCCGAATATGTGAGCGGGGCGGCGAGCACGATAAGGGAGTTCGTCAGCTGATTGAGTGCGGCCCCCGGCGATGAAGACCAGAGGCCGCCGCCTTCGAAAAGGAGCGCGTTAATCGGAACGGAAATCAGCTGAACGAGGATGCCGGCGAACAGCGATTCCGAAATGGCGTACGCCAGCGGGGAATTGGCGCGGCGGAACTCGGCCGTAAATACAATTCCCGGATTATGGCGCACCTCGGACCGGACGCGCAGAAATGTTCGCAGTTGATCGAGCTGGTCGGTCATCGCAGGCCTAAGTGGTTGTTCATTCCGATGTTGCAACCAGCGTCCGGTTCACCAGAACCGTCACGATGGGCGCACGCGCTTGCGTGGGGCCGGTGGGCAGGCGCGCGGGTTCGCAGACGACGAACACGCCGGGCGCAGCTGCGCGGCCAAAATCCGCGTGCGAAATGCAAACGCCGCACTTCGCCCCAAGCAGGCGGTTCGTCACCGAGTAGTCTCCAGGGGCGTAGCTCGTGCGATATTCGCCCTTCACGATGTCCACAATGACGCGCCTGTCGCCCGACATCGTCGCGCTGGCGTCGGTTGCGAGAGAAAGAGCATTGCTCGACCGCGCCGCGCGGCAGCCCGCTCCATGCACTTCGACGGTGACATCGATCGCGAGGCGGAATGCGTCTCGATCGTCTGGCTCATCGAATTGGATTTGGCCGAGTGCAGCACGGCCCGTCCAGGCATTGGCCGCGACGCCCGCGCACCCGAATCCCAGTTCCCCGTCCCGCTTTCCCGTGACGATGGCCACATTCGCAAAGCCAGGGCGCACTGGATCGTACTCAAGACCGATCGCAGCAATTTCATAAACGCAAACCGGGCCGGAAAACAGGCGGACGGGCGCAGCTTCGGGATCGTCGTGCAGAATCGTGAGCGTAGGCGGCGGCGCTTCCGAATTCACGCTTCGGAAGGCGGATGGATCAGGTGGTTGTGTTTCGCACGCGGCCAATAGGCAAATGAGTATGGCGATCCAAATCCCGCGCATCATGCTGTCCCCGACGCAAATTGCCTCAGGCCGACAACGCGTTCAAGAACGCGGAACCCACGTCACAAAACCTTGGCATTGGGCGCACGCCCGCGTCACCCTCTGTCCGCCGCCGCCTCCAGATCCGCGATCACGATGCGGCGCATCTGCATCATGGCCCCGGTCGCGCGCTGGCGCCGGCCGGGATCGGGATCGTTCAGCAGCTGCATCAGGCGCTCGGGGATGATCTGCCAGGAGACGCCGAATTTGTCCTTGAGCCAGCCGCACATGCTTTCCTGCCCGCCATCGGCCGTCAGCGCCGTCCAATAGCGGTCCGCTTCCGCCTGATCTTTGCAGGACACGAACAGCGACAGCGCCTCCGTGAATGTGAACATCGGCCCGCCATTGATCGCCATGAAGCGCTGGCCGAAGAGCTCGATCACGCCCGAGAAGGCTTTGCCGTCCGGCCCCTTGGTGATGTCGACGATGCGGCCGTCCTTGAAGACCGAGACGTAGAGGGCGAACGCCTCCTCCATCTGCGTCTCGTACCAGAGCATCGGCGTGATCTTCTGCATCGCTCACCATCCTCGCGCGCACGCTGCTACATGCGGAACCGAATGGTTATGAAGATGCCATCTCGCCGTCAAGCGCGGCGGTCTGTCGTTCGGGCGCACATTCCAACGCAAGCGAGATAAGCGCCGGACCCAGCGATTCTAGAGCGCTTCCCATTTTCAATGACCCCCTCTGTAATTCCGGGGCGTCGCGCAGCGACGAACCCGGAACCCAGGGGCGAAGGCGCTGCCTTTCGATCCCCTGGGGTCCGGCTCTGCGCCTCGCTGTCGCGCGGCTCCGGCCGGAATGACAGAGAGAGTCATTCAAAATAGAAGCGCTCGCGCGCGCGCAGCTCAAGGCGCGCGCTGGGCGTCCATGCGCGAAATCACGCGTGTCTGGTTCCAGTGCGAGGAGACGTTGTTCTGAAAATAGGCGGGGCGTGTCTCGTAGGCGTCGGTTTCGAGCCAGAGCCGCTTCAGATGGCGCACCTGGCCCGGCTTGTCCGCGTACGCGGCGCGGCCATGCAGCACGTGATAATTGTTGATGAATTGCATGTCGCCGGCTTCGAACGCCATCTCGACATTGAAGCGGCCGCTCTCGGCCATGTCGTTGATCCAGATGAGCGCTTCCTGCTGCTTGTCCGTGAGGCGCGGCGCGTCTGGATGGCGCTGCGAGGCGAAAATGTAGGGCGGGATGAGCCGCATGAAGAGCCGCTCGCCCCAGTCCGTGAAGCCCGGCACGAAATAGAATGGCTTGGAGCCCGGCTTGTTCTCGCCGCGAAAATCGTAAGGCAGTGGCTCGTAAAGCGCTTCGGCCAGATCGGGCCGCTCGCGCACCAGAATGTTGTGCAGCGCCACGCAATTGGCGATGCGCGACAGCCCGCCTTCCGCGCCCGGATCGAGGCACATGAGGCCCACCAGGTCCGAGCCGTCGCAATGGAAGGGCAGCTTCAGCCCGCCGATCTCATTGCCGCGCGAGTTGTGATCGACCGGCTTGCCGTGATCGGTGACATCGCCCAGCACATGGCCCTTGGCGTTCTGCGCCCAGGGCTTTCCCAGATGCGCGCCCACGCCCCAATAGATCAGGCACATTTCGTCATTGTCGTAGCGCGCGCGGTCGAGCCCACGGATGCGCACCACGCCGCGCCCATTGACGAGCTCGTCCTTCATCTTGGCGATGCGCTTCGACAAAGTCGGCAGCGGAAAGTCCGCCGCCCCGATCTCCAGGAAATTGTCCGAGGCCCGCTGCGCCGTGCGCAGCGCCGCATCGAGCTCCGCCTGCTCGCCTGCGTCCAGAAGCTCGGTCCACACAGCCGGATCGCGCATGTCCTCAGCGGTCCATTCGCACTGCTTTTCAAGCTCGCGCATTACCCAACGTCTCCTGCCCAAACTTCTGTTCCCGATGGCGCAGCATCAGCGGCAATATTTCCAAGTCCTAGCGCGTACGCCTCCTGACGAGGCTCGCTGAGAAGCGCGAACTCAATAGCGTCGACCGTCGCAAGCATTTCCGCGCCATCTGGACGACGTAGCAGGACCCGAGAGCCTACTTCCAAATCAAGCGGCGAACTCGTTGTCCGATCAAGTAGAAAGAAAACCCCTTTCGCTTTGATGTCGAATGCAAAGGCCACCGTCGCGATCCGCCTTCTGTTCATTCCGCCGCGATCGCCGCCGGCGCATGTTGCGCGCCACGCAGCAGCCGGCCGGGCAGGGCGCCGGTTGGTTCGCCATCGCGATAGGTGATCTCGCCAGCGACGATGGTCGCCGTATAGCCATCCGCTTTCTGGATGAGCCGGCGCCCGCCCGAGGGCAGATCATAGGCCACTTGCGGCGCGTGCAAGGTCAGCCGGTCATAGTCGATCACGTTCAAATCCGCGCGCAGGCCGATCTCGATGCGGCCGCGATCGTAGAGGCCCAACGCCTCCGCCGTGTCGCGCGTCTGCATTTGAATCATTTTCGCCAGATCGATTTTCGCGCCGCGCGTTCTGTCCCGCGTCATGAGCGTGAGATTCGAGGTCGGGAACGAGCCGTCGCAGATCATGCCGACATGGGCGCCGCCATCCGAAAGCCCCGGCACGGTATGCGCGTGCAGCAGCATCTCATAGGCCGGATCGAGCGAGCCTTCGGTGTAGTTGAGGAACGGGAAATAGAGCATCCCGCGCCCGTCCTTCTCCAAGAGATGATCGAGCGCGATCTCTTCTTCGCTGACGCCGCGCCGTTTTGCCTCCGCCGCCACGCTCTGCGCGGGCGTCGGCTCATAATCCGGCTTGGCCTGCATCAGGATGAGCCGCTCCCACGCATTGATGCGCCGCGACCAGCCGGAATCCTTCGGGTCTTCCACCAAGAGCCGCGCGCGCACCTCTGGATCGCGCAGCCGCGCCACGCGCTCGGCCAGCGGCAGATGCGCGATTTCGCGATAGGTCGGGTGCATCGAGAACGGGTTCATCGTCAACTCGAACCCGAACAGCAGCCCCACCGGGCGCCCGCACACTTGCGCGCGCATCATCAGGCCCGCCGCATTCGCTTCGTCGAGCAGCGCCAGCTGTCGCTTCCAGCCATCCTTGTTGATCGGGCTCTGCAGCAGCGAGAACGAGAGCGGCCGTCCGCTCTTCTCGACGATGCGCCGCAGCATCGCGAATTCCGCTTCGAGGTCCTGAAAGTCCGAGACGACTTGCAGCACGCCCTTATTGGCCGCCTTCAACCCCAGCGCGATGCCGGTCAGCTCATCTTCGCCCGCCGTCAGCGTCGGCGTCGGCTGGCCGTCGCTGGTGCGGTGGTTGAGCGTGCGCGAGGTCGAGAAGCCAAGCGCGCCGGCTTCGACCGCGCGTTTCGCCAGCGCCGCCATCGCCGCGATATCCGCCTCATTGGCCGGCTCGCGATTGGCGCCGCGCTCGCCCATCACGTAGACGCGCAGCGCCGCATGCGGCAGCTGCGACCCGATATCGACGTCGAAGCGGCGTGTTTGCAGAGAGTCCAAATAGTCGGGAAAGCTCTCCCAATTCCAAGGCAGGCCCTGCGCCAGCACCGGATGGGGAATGTCCTCCACGCCCTCCATCAGCTTGATGAGGCGATCGTGGTCCTCGCGCTTGCACGGCGCAAAGCCGACGCCGCAATTGCCCATCACCACGGTCGTCACGCCGTGCCAGGACGAGGGCTGCATGCGCTCGTCCCAGGTCGCCTGGCCGTCATAATGCGTGTGGATGTCGACGAAGCCGGGCGTCACGATCTGGCCGCGCGCATCGATCTCTTCGGCGGCGCGCCCGTTCACCGCGCCGATGGCCGCGATGCGCCCATCCTTCACGGCGACATCGGTCTCGACGCCAGGCCCGCCCTGGCCGTCAAACACGGTTCCATTGCGGATCACGAGATCGTAAGCGCGCTCCACCGGCGGCCTCCCTTCATCTTGTCGTCTTGGCCCAAGCGTGGGACGAGGTGACGAACGCGTCAAGCGAAGAGGCATTCATGGTTGAACTCGTGATCCAAGCCCGCCGCCGCAGCCTCGGCGCCTTCGAGGTCGGCCGCGTTCTGCCGTTCCACGCGCACCGCATGGTCGGGCCCTACATCTTCTTCGATCATCTGGGTCCGATGACCATGTCCGCGCCCGTGCCGCACGACGCCGATGTGCGCCCGCACCCGCATATCGGGCTTTCGACCGTCACCTATCTCTTCGAAGGCGAGATGACGCATCGCGATTCCACCGGCGTCACGCAAATCATCCGCCCCGGCGAGGTCAACTGGATGACGGCCGGGCAGGGCATCACCCATTCCGAGCGCTTCGACGGCATGCGCGCGAGCGGCGGGCCGATGCACGGCGTGCAGATCTGGGTCGCGCTGCCCACCGAACTGGAAGAGATCGCGCCCGAATTCGATCATTATGGCGTCGACAATCTCGTCGCGCTCGATGCGCCAGGCGTGCGCGCGCGGCTCGTCGCCGGCGCAGCCTTCGGCGCCAAGAGCGCTGTCAAAACCAAATCGCCTTTGCACTACGTGCATGCGAAGATGGATGCCGACGCCCGCTTCGGCGCGCCGGGCGATCACAGCGAAGGCGCGGCCTATGTCGTCTCCGGCGACGTCGAGATCGATGGCGTGCGTTTGGGCGCCGGCGACATGGCCGTGTTCGAGAACGGCGGCGCGCCGAGCGTGACCGCGCTCTCGCAAGCCAATGTGCTGTTCATCGGCGGCGAGCCCGTCGGCCCGCGCCATATCTTCTGGAATTTCGTGTCCTCGTCGGAAGACCGGCTCGAACAGGCCAAGGCCGATTGGCGCGCGCAGCGCTTCGCCTTGCCGCCGAACGATCACGACGAGTTCACGCCGCTGCCGGAGTAAGCCTCATGGAGAACGCCACGCTGGTTTCGCACGTCGTGTCCAATCTCGGCATGACGAATTACGCGGTCGAGAGCCACGCCGGCAAACATGTCGTGGCCTGCGATGAGCCCGCGCATGCCGGCGGCGGCGGAACGGCCGCGGCGCCGTTCGATATTCTTTTGTCCGCGCTCGGTTCGTGCACCGTGATCACTTTGCGGATGTACGCCGAGCGCAAGCAATGGAGCACGGGCAAGATCAGCGCGGATCTGCACATGACGCGCGCCGCCGATAAGAGTCTTCACATCGACCGCGTGCTCTCCTTCGAAGGCCCGCTCGACGCCGAGCAGATCGCCCGCCTCGCCGACATCGCCGAACGCACCCCCGTCACCCTCGCCATCAAATCCGGCGTCCCCATCGCCACCACCGTCAAATCCTAGCGCCGCGTCCTTCTCCGCAGGGGGAAGAAGGACGAAGGCCGTCGTGTTCCGCGCAAAAACGGCGATAGCGCGACGCGCTTTCCTCCCCCTGCAAGGGGGAGGTCAGGAGGGGGTGAGCCACGCACGCAAACGCTTCAGCCTGTATCTCACCCCCTCCCATCCTCCCCCTTGCCGGGGGAGGAGGCGCGATGCGGGGATAACGCGCGTTCAATCGGACCCAGTTCGGCGCGCCCTTACACTCGCGCCCATGTCCCTCGTTCTCGACCTCTCCCAAGCCTGGTCCCAATTGGGCGCTTATTTCTCCGAGATCATCGATCGCTTCGGCCCGGCCCAGAGCTGGATGAGCGCTTCAAGCGCGCGCGCCGCACCATCGAGGCCTGGCTCGACGCCTGCGAAGCGGCGCTGCGGCAAATGCTGATGCTCGAAGCGCGCGGCCTGACGCTGGCGCCGTCCGCGCGCGCCGTGGCCAGGCGCAGCGTCTCCAACGCAGCGCCGCTGCCGGTGCGCGACATCCCCGAGCGCGCGCTGGGGATCGAAGTCGCGCCCGCGTTCAAGCTCTTCCCGCCCAGCGCCGTCACGCTCTGCCGCGACGACGACATGCGCCCGCCGCGCAGCGCGGGCGCGCGAGAAGATCCGCCGCTCGCCGACCCGCAAGCTCGCGCGCCGCATGGCCGCGCTCGAAGCCGCGCTCGCCGACGCCGATCTCTACGTGCGGCGCATGGCCCGCGCGCTGGCGAAGAATGGCGCGCTGGTGCTGCGCATCGCGGTCAGCAAACCCGATCCCACCCGCCTGCCGCGTACGCTGGTCGATCGCCTGCAGGCCGAGACCACGCGCCTCCTGCGCGCCAGCCCCACGGATTCCAGCTAAGCGCCGTACCGCCGGCTTCCAGCCGGCAGACGACGATTCAATGTTTGCTGTCGGATCAGGAGGAAACGAAGACTGCCGGCTGGAAGCCGGCGGTACGAAGCGGCGCGCGCCTATCGCCCCTCGAATTTCGGCGCGCGCTTTTCGAAGAAGGCGCGCACGCCTTCCTTCACATCCTCGCTCGGGTTGGCGATCATCACCGCCATTTGCGCATCGATATGAGACTCGGCGAGCGAGATCGATTGCGCGCGCGCCATCATCATCTTGCTCAGCCGCAACGCGAGCGGCGCTTTCGCCGCCAGCGCCGCGCAGAAATCCAAAGTGCGCTCGTCAAGCTCATCATCGGCGATGGTTTCCGTGACCAGGCCCAAATCCATCGCGCGTGCGGCCGAATAGATTTCGCTCATCAGCGTCATCTTGAGCGCGCGATCGAGGCCCATCGCGCGCGGAAAGAGCCAGGCGCCGCCTTCATCGGGCAGCAGGCCGACCTTGTTCGAGGTGTCGCCGAGTTTCGCGCTCGCCGCCGCGAAGCGGAAATCGCAGGCCAGCGCCAGGGCCAAACCGCCTGCGACCGCATAGCCGCGGATCATCGCCACGCTCGGCTTGTCGAGCTGCGTCAGCGCCAGCACCACGGCCTGCATGCCCTCGCGCATTTCGCGCCCATGGCCCATCGGCTGTGTCGCGACCATGCGGCGATGCTCAGGCTCGGCGCCCGAAAGATCGCCGCCGGTGCAGAAGGCGCGTCCGCCCGCGCCGGTGAGGATAAGTGCGCGCAGGCCGTCATCGTCGCGATAGGCGGCGAGCGCAGCCAGGAGCTCTCTGCACATGTCGAAGGTGTAGGCATTCATCTGCGCGGGACGGTTGAGCGTGATGCGCGCCACGCCGGGCGCGGGCTGATCGCAGAGGATGGCGTCGTAGCGGGCGCCGGCGAAGGCTGTCATGGCTGGGGACCTCCCGGCGGCAGGCTAGCAGGCGCGCCCCGGCCATGGCCACGTCGGCATGGCCACGTCGGCATGGACAGCCCGCCCCGAGCGCCGCTATAGAGCGACCCCCGCCGTTCGGCGCGCCTGGGTAGCTCAGTTGGTAGAGCAGCGGATTGAAAATCCGCGTGTCGCTGGTTCGATTCCGGCCCCAGGCACCATTGGCCGACAAGGTCCCCGAGGGGCGGGCGAACGGGGGAGGTCTTGATGATCCGCTTTTGTCTCGCCGCCTGCCTTGTGGCGCTCTCGGCCTGCGCGGCCGGCCCCGCGCCCGAGCGGAGCGACCGCTTCGATGTGATGAGCATGCAGCGCGCGCTCGACGAACGGGGCATCGGCTTCGGCCTCGCGCGCGTGCCGGGCGAAGACGCCGTGCTGCTGCAGGTCCGCTTCCGCACCTCCGACGCCGATGGCGCGCCCGACGCTGACCCCAACGCCGCGGCCGCCGCCGTCGCGCCCGAGGGCTGCACGGTCCAGTCGGTGGAGCAGCAGCCCGATGGCGCCTATAAAGTCGCCTACGCCTGCGCCCATTGATCACGGAGACCAAGATGTGCCTCGCGTGCGCCGAAACGCCGAAGCTTGACCGCCGCGCTTTTCTCGCGGCCGCGCCCGCGGCATTGCTGGCCGCCTGCGCCACCAATCCAACCACCGGACGCAGCCAGCTCATCCTCGTCGACGATGCGCAGATGCAGCAGCTCGCCCTGCAATCCTGGGCGCAGGAGCGGCAGACCAACCGCATCTGGAACAACGCGGCCCAGCAGCAACGCCTCGTGCGCGTCGGCCAGCGCATCGCGCAAGTCTCTGGCTTGCAGGGCCAGCAATGGGAATTTGCGTTGTTCGACCGCGAAGAGAAGAACGCCTTCGTGCTGCCGGGCGGCAAGGTCGGCTTCTATCGAGGGCTGATGGAAATTTGCGACCGCGACGATCACATCGCCTGCGTGCTCGGCCATGAGGTCGGCCATGTCGCCGGGCGCCACGCGGCCGAACGCTACAGCCAGGGCCTGGCCGAGCAGGGCGCGCTGACCGCGGTGAACGCCGCCGTCTCCAACCAGATTCTGCAGCAGGCGCTCGGCCTCGGGGTGCAGCTCGGCGTCGCGCTGCCTTTCTCGCGCGCGCAGGAAAGCGAAGCCGACCGCATCGGCATCGATTACATGCACGCGGCCAATTACGACGTGCGCCAATCCATCGTGTTCTGGCAGCGCATGGCGTCCGAGGGCGGCAATCGTCCGCCGCAAATCCTCTCCACCCACCCCGATCCGGCCAATCGCATCGCCGACATCCGCGCCCACATCAATGAACGCGGGTGGGGCCCGGTCTAGGCGGAGCGCCGCGGGCCGCACTTTGCGCTTTGTTTCGTCGGGCAAGCTGGGCTAGAACCCCGCCCTCGCGATGCGCGCCGCCTTAGCTCAGTTGGTTAGAGCGCTGGATTGTGGATCCAGAGGTCCCTGGTTCGAGCCCTGGAGGCGGTACCATCGCGGAGCCCGTTCCTAGATGAATAGCCATGCCCGCTTCGCCGCCCAAACCGCGAAGGCGCTCGGCTACGCATTCCGCTCGCTCGACGGGCCGGACAGCTACCTGTTCGAGGTGTCGGACGGCGTCCGCCGGGCGGCGTTTTCGACGGCCTATGGCACGCCCTATGGCCTCAACTCCGCCCGCGCCTATTCGCTGGCGCGCGATAAGAGCTTTTGCCAGCGCGTGCTCGACGAGGCGGGCGTTCCGACGATTCCGTCGCGGCTCTTCTTCGCCAATGATTGGCAGCGGCCGTATCGCAGTCCGGGCCGCGAACGCGCGGACGCCCTGGCCTGGGCCGAGAGCGCCTCCTTCCCGGTGTTCTGCAAACCCAATCAAGGCTCCAAAGGCCAGTTCGCCGAGATCGTGCCGGATGCTTCGCGCTTCGCCGCTTATCTCGACCGCGTCGGCCAAGTGTACGATGTCGTGCTAGTGCAGCCCGTGCTGCGCGGCGACGAACATCGCGTCATCGTGCTCAATGGCGCGCCGCTCTTGGCATATCGCAAGATCGCGCCGACTTTGATCGGTGATGGCGAACGCAGCGTGCACGATCTCCTGGTGGAGGCCCGCATGCACTGGAAGGCCGCCGCGCTTTCGACGCCGCTCGAAGCGGTTCAGGCGCGCCGCGCAAATGGCGAAGCAGCGGATTTGGATGTCGTGTTGGCGAAGGGCGAGCGCGTCACGCTCGAAGGCCGCGCCAATCGCGCGGCGGGCGGGGATGCGGACGCGATCGTCACCGAAATGCCTGCGCCCCTCGCCGCCATCGGCGCTGCCGCCGCGCGGGCGCTTGGACTCAATCTCGCCGGCGTCGATCTCTTCGATGTGTCGCCGGCGCGCGATTGCTCGGAACTCGTGATCATCGAGGTCAACGCCAATCCCGCGCTTGAGACGCTGGAATCACAGGGCCGCGGCGATTTGATCGAAACCATTTGGCGCGCCAATTTCGCGGCGGCGTTTGCGTGAGCGCGTTTACGGTCCCGTTCGAGAAATTCGGGCAGGGCGTGGGCCTTCATCGCGTCGCCGCGATCGCACGCGATCTGGCGCTCGATCTCGAAGGCTTGGCGCCATCGACCTGCGTGGTGACGGGCTCGAACGGCAAAGGCAGCGTGGCGGCGATGAGCGCGGCGATGCTGTCGGCGTCCGGACGGAAAACGGGGCTTTTCATCTCGCCGCATCTGTTCTCGATTCATGAGCGCTTCGCGATCGATGGCGAGGCGATCTCGTCGGCGGCGCTGGCGCCGCTCTGGTCGCGCGTGCAAGACGCCGCGCGGCGCTATGAGACGGCGCATCCGGGGGACCGCGTCGGGGGCTTCGAGTTTCTGTTTCTGATCGCCGCCGCCTGGTTCGCACAGGAGCAATGCGACGCCATTGTGTGGGAGGCCGGCATTGGCGGGCGTTATGATCCAACGCGGCTGGTGCGGGCGCGGCTGACCGCGCTGGTCTCGCTCGATTTCGAACACACGGCTTTGCTCGGCGAGACGCTTGAAGAGATCGCGTTCGACAAGCTCGACGCCTGCGCGCAAGGCGGCGTGGTCTATGTCGGCGAAACCGCGTGGCCGCTGCGCGCGCGCATCGAAACCTATTGCCGGCTGCAAGGCGTGACGCCGACTTTTCTGCGCGAGGGCGCGGGCTGGCGCGTTGAGGACGACGCGATTGTGATCGATCTCAGCGCGGAGACGCTCGCCGTCACGCCGCCGCTCGCGGGCGCGCATCAGCGCAACAATGCCGCGCTCGCCGTGCGGCTCGCGCATGCGCTGGGCGCGGACGAAGCCGCTATCGTAAGAGGGCTCGCCGCCACCCGCTGGCCGGGTCGGCTGGAGACGATTGGTGCGGCGCCGTCCATCGTCATCGATGTCGGCCACACGCCGGACGCCATCGCCGCGGCCAAGCAGGGCTATCTCGCCGCGCACGCGCCGGGCGTGCTGGTCTGCGGCGCCTCGCGCGACAAGAAATCGGCCGCGCTGATCGCCGCGCTGGCGCCTGGCTTTCCGGTCATCGTCTGCACCGCCGCGCGGCACAAGGGCGCTGACCCGGAAGAGATCGCCGCCGCCGCGCGGGCCGCCGCGCCGGGCGCGGAGGTGCTGATCGCGCCATCGGTCGCGGACGCCTACCGGCTCGCCCGCGCGCGCGCCGTGACGTTGGGCGCTGGCGTTTACGCCGCCGGCGGGCTTTTTCTCGCCACGGAGTTCAAGGCCGTGCATCTGGGGCGCGATCCGGCCGCGCTCGACTTCTTTTGAGCGCCGGGTGACGCTAGAACGCGGACGAGGGGATTAGGCGATGTCCAGAACGCTCGAACAGCATTTGGCCGCGGACGGCGGCCCGAAACGAATCCTCGCCCTCGACGGCGGCGGCGTGAAGGGCGTGATGACGCTCGGCATGCTGGAGGCGATCGAAACCGAATTGCGCCGGCGCTCCGGCAATCCCGCGCTGGTGCTCTCGGATTATTACGATCTGATCGGCGGCACCTCGACGGGTGCGATCATCGCGGCGGGCCTGGCGCTCGGCAAATCGGTCGCCGAGATGATCGATCTCTACAGCAGCCTCGGCCCGGTCGTGTTCAAGCGCGCGGAAGGTTCGGGCCTCATCCTCAAGGCCAAGTACGATCACCGCGCACTGACGCGCGCGCTGCTGCCGGTGCTCGGCGATCTGCGGCTGGGCGATCCGCAGGCGGTGAAGACCGGCCTCGCCATCCACGCCAAGCGCATCGACACCGGCTCGGCCTGGGTGCTGACCAATCACCCCAATGGGCCGTTCTACAATCCGCAATACGGCAACGATATTCCCAACCGCCATTTCGAACTGATCGAGATCGTGCGCGCGAGCGCGGCGGCGCCCACCTTCTTCGACGAGGTCGTCATCCAGACTGAATTCGACAAGAAGATGCGCCCGACCACGCCCGGCTATTTCGTCGATGGCGCGGTGAGCGCCAACAACAATCCCGGCCTGCAATTGCTGCTCACGGCGCTGGTGGCGCAATATGGCTTCCGCTGGAGCCCCGGCGCCGATCGCCTGATGATGACCTCGATGGGCACAGGCATGCGCCGGCCGACCGCCAAGCGCGGCGGCTTCGGCATCAACATCACCGCCTTGCGCGCGGTGCAGGCGTTGCGCGCGATGATCTACGATACGCAGGTGCAAGGCATCATGGCGCTGCAGGCGATGGCGCGCGTGCATGCGCCATGGAACGTCAATCTCGAAGTGCGCGATATGGCGGGCGGACCGTTTTTCGGCCCGGCCGTGCTCGATTATCAGCGCATCGACGTGCGTCTCGATCTGCGCCGCAAGCCCGAACGCGGCGAAGCGCAGCGTCCGGCGCCGGTGGAAGAATTGCTCGGCCGCGAAATTCCGCCGAAAGCGCTCAAGGGTCTCGACGAATTGGCCAATGGGCAGGTCGAGAACATCGCGCTTCTGCTCGAGGTCGGGCGCGCGGCGGGAAAAACCTTCGTCGGCTCGTCCTATCCCGATCCGGCGTTCGATCTGCGGCCCTGGTGAGACGCCCATGGCGACGCCGTTCAATGCGCGTCCGTACAAGGTGTTCTTGTGCAACGCCGCGCGCGAGGGAACGGACTTCGCCGATACGCTCCACACCTGGCTGACCAATGCCGGCGTGCCGACCTGGTACGAACGCAATCAGGACGTTGGCGCAGCCGCTATCGATCAGGCCATCGATGCGAGCCAGGCCGCGGTGATCCTCGCCGCGAAGGGCTCCGCCGATGTGCTGCGCACGGCGGCCACACGCCTTACAGAAGAGCGCGCGCGCCATCGCGATTATCGCATCGCTGTCGTCCGGCTCGATGATGATGCGCCAGCCACGCTGAGCGCAGCGGTGCGGATCGAGGCGCATGGCGGGGCCTGGACGGCGGAGGCCGCGAGCCTGCTTGTCGCGGCGTTGTTCGGCGGGGGCGAACCGTCCGGCGCGCACGCGGCCTATCTCTGCCGCAGCTGGAAAGAGGAAGATGCGCCGCGCGGCGCGGCGTTGGCGCGCGCCATGCTGGCGGCGGGCTTGCGCCCCGTCTGCGATTGGCCCGACCACGCCAATTACGATCGCGCCCGCGTGGCGCGTCTCATCGATGGCTGCGGCGCGCTGGTGGCGCTGTTGCCCCATCGCGGCGGCGGGGCGACCTCGAAATACATGCTGAGCGAAATCGAAACCGCGCGCGCGGCGGCCATTCCCGTGCTCGCCTTCGCGGAGCCGGGCGTGGCGTTGCCGCCGTCTGTCGGCTTCGATGCGCGTCCGGCGCCGGCCGATCCCGCGCATGGCTGGGGCGCCGATCTCGAAGATTTGGCGCTCGATTGGAAGGATCCCGGCTCGGGCCAGCACGTCTTCATCGGCCATTCGCACGCGGTGGAAGGAAAATTCGCCGCCCTGCGCGATATGATCGCGCGCGTCTCCGGCCTGCCCGTCGTCATCGGCCGCATGGTCGATGGGCTCGACGTGCCGAAGGAGATCGTGCGCGACATTCAGCGCGCCGAGTTTTGCCTGTTCGACATCACCAACAAGGATTATCCGAACCTGCCCGCGAAAATCGATTTCGCGCTCAATTCCTGCATCGAGGCCGGCATCGCGATGGGCGCGGGCAAAACCATCTATCTCACCTGCGCCGGGCCGGAGCGTTCGCCGCCGTTCATGCTGCGCAGCGCGCAGGTGCGCTATTACGAGGACGATGCGGGCCTGGTCGCGCATGTGGCGCGGGCCTGCGTCAAGCATCGCCGCCTGATCGTGCAATGAGCCGCCGTCCCGCTTTACGGCGCGGCTCGCTGGTCGCGGCCGTCACCGGCCATCGCCTCGACCAACTCGACAGCGAGCTGATGAGCAAGCTCACGCGCGCTGCAGAGGGCATCTTTCGCGCGCTCGAGCGGGCTCACGAGGAAGCGCGCGGCGAGCCTTTGCCGCGCTATCTGCGCAGCGGCCTCGCTGAGGGCGCCGACCGCATCGCCACGCGCATCGCGCGCGCCCATGGCTGGATCGTCGAGAGCGTGCTGCCGTTCCAGCCCGAGCGCTATATCCGCGATTTCGGCGGCGCGCCGTCGCGCCGGGAATTCTACCAGATGCTGGAGGAGAGCACCGTCCGCAGCGTGATCGACGGCGAGGTGCTGGAGCGGCGTGATCCGAACCTGCCTTACGCCGAAGCTGGGCGCGACCTGATCGACGGCGTGCAGGTCGTGATCGCGATGTGGAACGGCCATCCCCCCAAAGGGCCGGGCGGCACGGCCGAGGTCGCCGCGCTCGCGCTCGAACAGGGCAGCATCGTCATTTGGCTCTCCGTCACCGATCTTGAGACGCGCCTGATTGGCCCCGCGCCTTTGCCGCGCGCCGGCAGCTTCAAGCGCGCGCTGTTCGATCTTCTGCGCGAGGATTTCACGCGCATCGCGCGGCCGCCGGAAATGAGGATCGCGTGACGATCAAGGGCGTCACCGTGGTGGGCGCGGGGATCGTCGGGCTGATGTGCGCGCTGCGGCTTGCGGAGGCGGGCGTGCGCGTGACCGTGATCGAAGCGCTCGGCGCCGATGCGATCCGGCCAGGTTCGCGCAACGCCTCGATCTCGGCGGCGGGCATGCTGGCGCCGTTCTCCGAAACCGCGCAGCATCCGGATTTCGAAGCGCTGTGCCTGGATTCGTTCGCGCTCTGGAAGGCGCGCGCCGCTGCTGCGCTGTGGCGAGATTTCGTCGTGTTCGATGGCGCCGATATCGCCACGGAATCCGGCCTGCGCGCCATCTCGGAGGAGGGCGTCGCCGATCCCGAACGCGTCTATGAGGGAATTCTATCGGACGCCCGCCAGGCCGGCGTAAGCTTCAAATATGGTTTGGAGATCGATGATGGCGTGACCCGTGAGATCGCGGCGACGACCCGGACGCTGGATCGCGGCGCGTTTGTGGTCTTGGCGCCGGGCGCCGGGCCCAATGCCTCGTTGACGCACGATGCGCCAATCCTCAAGCGCGTCAGCCCGGCGAAAGGGTGTTTGCTCAACGTTGAACTTGCAAAACCCATCGCGCGCACGCTGCACGCGCCCGGCTTCTACATCGCGCGCCGCTGGGATGGCGCCTGCGTGCTGGGCTCGACGATGGAGATGGGCCGCGCCGATCTCGCTGTGGAGCAAAGCAAGGTCGATGACTTGCTCGCCACTGCAAACGCGCATCTCGGGGGCGGCGTGCGCCAGAAAGGTGAAGCCTGGGCCGGCGTGCGCGCCATGTCGCCCGATTGGGCGCCGATGGTCGGGCCTACGCGGCAAGGCCTCGCCGCCGGCGCGCTGATCGCGGCGGGCGCCTCGCGCAATGGCTGGCTCCTCGCGCCCATTATCGCCGAGATCATTTGCGCGTATGTTTTCGAGGACGACATTCCGCGGCTCTGGGCCGCCTTTCATCCGGATCGATTTGACACATGACGCTGACGCTCGAACCCACGGAAGCGCAAGCCGCCATCAAGGACGCGATCGAGAAGATCTGCGCCAAATACGACGATCAATATTGGCTGAAGGTCGACGACAGCGGGAAATTTCCCGACGCGTTCGTCAATGACATCGCCGCCGGCGGCTGGCTCGGCATCGCCATGCCCGAGGAATTCGGCGGCGCGGGTCTCGGCCTCACGGAAGCGGCGCTGATGATGCAGGCGGTGGCGCAGTCGGGCGCGGGCTTTTCCGGCGCGAGCGCGATTCATCTCAACATTTTCGGGCTGATGCCGATCGTGAAATTCGGCACGGCCGAACAAAAGGAGCGGCTTTTGCCGCCGGTGATCGCGGGCGATCACAAGGCGTGCTTCGCCGTGACAGAGCCGAATTCTGGCCTCGATACGTCGAGCCTCGAAACCAAGGCCGTGCGCACCAATGACGGCTATCGCATCACCGGGCGCAAGATTTGGACGACCAACGCGCAGCGCGCGCACAAGATTCTGATCATCGCGCGCACCACGCCGAAGGAGGAGTGCAAGCGCCCGACCGATGGCCTCTCGCTCTTCTACACGGATTTCGACCGCACCAAGATCGAAGCCAATCCAATTCCGAAAATGGGCCGCAAGGCGGTGGAGTGCAACACGCTCTTCATAGACGGGCTCGACGTGCCGAAGGAAGACCTGATCGGCGAAGAGGGCGCGGGATTTAGAATCCTGCTCACGGGCCTGAACCCCGAGCGCACACTATTCGCCGCGGAAGCCGTGGGCCTTGGCCGCGCCGCGCTCGCGCGCGCCGCGCAATACGCCAAGGATCGCGTCGTGTTCGGCCGGCCGATCGGGCAGAACCAAGGCGTCGCGCATCCGCTGGCCAAAAGCTGGGCCGAACTCGAAGCCGCCAATCTGCTGGCGTTCAAGGCCGCGGCTTTGTTCGACGCCGGCAAGGAATGCGGCGCTGAAGCGAACGCCGCGAAATATCTCGGCGCCGAAGCCGGCTTCCGCGCCTGCGAAGCCAGCGTACTCGCCCATGGCGGCATGGGCTATGCGAAGGAATATTTCGTCGAGCGCTATTTCCGCGAAGCGATGATCGCGCGCATCGCGCCGGTGTCGCGCGAGATGATTTTGAACTTCATCGCCGAACGCGTGCTGGGCCTGCCCAAGAGCTATTGAGAAGATGCCGACGCTCGTCTTCGTCCATAGCCCGCTCGCGCCGCCGACCATTTGGGCGCCGGTCGCCAAGCTCGCGCAGCATGCGGGCTTCGCGGTGAAAACGCCGGCGCTGACGGATGCGCTCTTTCATCCCGTCGTCGGCGGGCCGCCTTACCTGGAGCATTGCGCGGAAGCGGTGGCGCGTGAGGCGCGCGGTGGGGCGCTGCCGTTCCTGATCGCGCATAGCGGCGCTGGGGCCTTCATGGCCGCCGCGGCCGCGCGCATGGACAAGCCGGAAGGCATCGTGTTCGTGGACGCGCTTTTGCCGAAACCTGGCGCGCGCTGGCGCGATGATGCGCCGCGCGCGCTTGTCGATCGCATCGAAGCCGGCGCCCGCGATGGGCTGGCGCCGCGCTGGCACGACCTCATGGCGCCCGGCGCCGTGCGCGCGCTGTTCGATACGGAAGAGGAATTCCAGCGCTTCGCGCACCACACGCCGCGTTTGCCGCTCGCCTATTTCGAGGAGCGCGCGCCGCTCGATGATCTGCCCTATGTCCCGATCGGCTATCTCGAGCTCAGCGACGCCTATCAGAGCGAAGCGGGCGAGGCGCTGAAGCGCGGCTGGCCGGTGGCGCGGGCGCGAACGCATCATCTCGCCATGGTCACCGATCCCGCTCTGGTTTGGCGCGAGATCGCGGCGCTGATCGAAACGATCGCGCCGCATTAAGCTTTCGTTTACCCGAACAGGGCGAGGCGCGGAGGCGATGACGGATCCGGTCCAGCCCGGCCGCGCCGCCGAGGCGCAAGCGGCGATCCAGCGCGCGGCCAGCGCCACGGGCGTCGATTTCTCGCTGCTGCTCGAAACCGCGCGGCGCGAAAGCGCGCTCAACCCGAATGCGCGGGCGGGAACATCGAGCGCGACCGGCCTCTTTCAATTCATCGACAGCACCTGGCTCGACATGGTCCGCCGTCACGGCGCCGAGCATGGCCTGGGCGGTTATGCGCAACAAATCTCGACGCGCAATGGCCGCGCCGTCGTTGATGATCCGCAGGCGCGCCAACAGATTCTGGCGCTGCGCTCCGATCCCGAAATCTCCGCGCGCATGGCCGCTGAGCTGGCGCGCGAGAACGCGTCGTTCCTGCAAACGCGCTTGGGCCGCGCGCCAAGCGCGGGCGAGCTCTACGCCGCGCATGTGCTTGGGCCGAGCGGCGCGGCGCGGCTGATCGAAGCTTCGGCGAATGGCGCGTCGAACGCCGCGGCGATTTTTCCGCAGGAAGCGGCGGCCAATCGCGGGCTTTTCTATGCGCAGGGCGCGCCGGTCTCGGCGTCGGCGTTGCTGGATCGCTTGTCGCTCGATGCGAGCGCGACGATGGGCCAGGCCGCGTCATCCGGCGGCGTTCTTTCAACGCCGATGTCGCCCGCGCTCGCGCATGCTTTGTTCGCCTACGCGCTGCTGCCTTTGCTCAGCAGCGGCGGCGAAGAGGAACGGCCCGATCCGATGCGCGCGCTCAGCGCCTATGCGCGCGCGCAGGGCGGCGTCTAGGCCTGGCTCGCTGCGCCCGCGGCGAGCATCGCATCGATCTGTTCGGCGGAATAGCCAAGCTCGGTCAGCACGGCGCGCGTGTGTTCGCCTTGCCGCGGCGTGGGGCCTTTCGGCCCGTCATCCGCGCCGGGAAACCGCACCGGCGAAGCCGAGCTCTTGAACGAACCGCCCTGCGGCAAAGGCACATCGACAACCCCACCGGCCGCCAGCAATTGCGGATCGCTCACCGCTTCCGCCGGCGTCTGCACGATCGCCCACACCAGATCGGCTTCGTCCAAGCCCTTGGCCGCCTCTTCAAGCGTCAACGCGCCGAAGGCTTGATCGAGCAGGCCGACCAGTTCGGCGGCGTGGGTTCTGCGCCCGCGCGCGGATTTGAAGCGCTCATCCTCGAACAGATCGAGCCGCTGTACAGCCTGGCACACCTGCTTCCAATCCACGCCGCCCTGGCGTGAGACGAGGCACACCCAGCGGTCGTCTTTGGTTTTGAAATAGTTGGTCAGCGGCGCGACCTGCGCGGCGCGCGGGCGCGTCGAGGCCACCTTACCGAACGTGTGCTGAATGCCGAGATCGGAGCCCAGAACATAATTCGCCGTGCGCATCAGCGAGGCTTCGACCAGACGGCCTTTGCCGGTGCTCGTGCGTTCGTGCAGCGCGGCCAGAATGCCGGAGAGCGTCGCGAGCGAGGTGATGTGATCGCCAAAGCCCGTGCGCAGCGGGAAGGGTTCGACGCCCTTCGGGGTAAAGAGCGCCTGCACGCCCGAGCGCGCCCAGAACGCGGCGACGTCGAAGCCGGCCTTGTCTGCGTCCTTGCCCTCAAGGCCATAGCCGGTGACGCTCGCATAGATGAGCCGCGGATTGCGCTTGGCCAGCGCCTCGTAATCGAAGCCGCCGCGCTTCAGCGAAGAGGGACGCACATTGGTGATGAACACGTCCGCGCCGTCGATCAGCTTCAGCAGCGCTTCGCGCGCTTCGGGCTTGGTGGTGTCGAGCACGATGCCACGCTTGCCGCGATTGTCGAGTTCGAAGCAGGGATTGATCGCCGTCTCGGTGGCGATCGAGTCGAAGAAGAAGCGCATCGGATCGCCGGAGGGTGACTCGATCTTCACCACGTCCGCGCCCCAATCGGCCATGATCGCGGCCGCGCCGGGCGCGGCGATATAGGTCGCGTATTCCACGACCTTCAGTCCTTCGAGCATTTCGCTTCCCCAACGCGCGGCCGCAGGGCCGGCAAGGCTTTCTTAATCCCCTCGGTGAAACGTCAGCGCAAGCCTGCCCGAGTCCGTCCGGGCGCCAGGGATCGCCTCATGGCCGTCGTCACCATGCGCGCCAAGCTTACCGACGCCGACATCCGCATGCTCGTCAAAGGCGTGCGCGACGAGGATCGCGCCCAGGCCGCGCACAAGATCGGCCGGGTGATCGATGAGAGCACGCTGCCGGACGAGGAGCGCGCCTATGCCGAGGAGATCATCCGGCTGATGGCGGCGGACGCCGCCGTCCTGGTCCGCCGGGCGCTTTCGGTCTCGCTCAAGAACTCGCCCAAGCTGCCGCGCGAAATCGCGATGAAGCTCGCGAAGGACATCGAGAGCGTGGCGCTGCCCGTGATCATGAACTCGCCGAGCCTGAGCGATTCCGATCTGGTCGAGATCGTGTGCGCCTTTCCGCCGGCCAAGCAGATGGCGGTGGCGAGCCGCGAACGGCTCTCCACGATCGTGACCGGCGCCATCGCCGAGTTTGCGCCGCAGAACGTTCTTCAACGCGCGTTGGCCAACGACAACGCCGATTTCGACGAGCATGGTCTGACGACGGCGCTCGAACGGTTCGAGGGCGTCTCCGAGGTTACGGCCACGATGGTGCGGCGCGCCGTGCTGCCCGTGGCGATCACCGAGAAACTGATCTCGATGGTGACGGGCACGCTGTTCGATCACCTCGTCAATCATCACGAATTGCCGCCGCAGATCGCAATCGAATTGGCCATGGGCTCACGCGAACGCGCTACGCTCGATATCGTGGAGCAGGCCTCGCGCCAGCGCGATCTGCCGGGCTTCGTGCGCCAGCTCAATCTGCATGGGCGGCTGACGCCCTCGCTCATCATGCGCGCTCTCTGCGTGGGCCAGATCGATTTCGTCGAGCACGCGCTGGCGGAATTGGCGGCGCTGACGCATCAGCGCATGTGGCTGATGATCCATGACAGCGGCCCCCTTGGGCTCAAGGCTGCCTTCGACCGCGCAGGCCTGCCGCCGCGCCTGTTCGCGCCGTTCCGCGCGGGCGTCGATATCTTCCACCAGATCGAGCGCGAGGATGCGCCGAGCACACGCAGCGCTTTCCGCGCGCGCATGATCGAGCGCACGCTGACCTTGTTCCAGAGCATTCCGAAAGACGATCTGGATTATCTGCTGGATAAGCTCGACGCGGTCGGCGCCAAGCCCAACGCGGTCGCGCTTTAGGGGCGGGGACCTTCGGCATAGGCGCCGCCGGCGCGATCGAAACCGGCCATGGTCAAAAGCCGCGCCTGCGCGACGCTCCCGACATTTTCCGCCGTCAACAGCATGTCGGCTTCCTTCGCCGCCAGGATGCGGCGGCCGAGCGGCGAGCGATCGCGCGGATCGAGGCCGAGGAAGGGATCGCTCATGTCCGGCGCGTCGAGCACCAATTCGGTATAGAGCCCGCGCGCTTTGGCGCCGAAGGGCAGGGGACAATCGGCATCGCCGCGCAGCGCAATGCCCCAGCCGCGCGCGCGCAGGCTTTCGGCGATGGCGGGACCGGCGCGCAGAATGCTGGCCTCATCAAATTCGAAGGTGAGGGTGCGGCGCGTGCAGCCTGCCTCGATGGCCGCTGCATCGAGCGTATCGGCGTCGAAAATGTCAGCGACGTCATCGGGCAGGACGAGCGAAATCTGCCCCATCGCCGAGCGGGCGCGCCATGTCATGCGGGCCGCGCGCAGCATCCGCGCCAGGCCTGAAAAGCTGTGTTCTTCATCGCCGAGGCCGCGCACGACGCCAGCCGCCGGCGCGCCCAGGCGCAGGTCGAACCGCGCGCCGAGCGCGAAGGCCAAAGGCTGGCGCGCATTGGCGCGGGGGAAAGGAATGACTGTCATCGACAGGGTCAGCTTGCGGGCTATGGTGTAGGCCAACGCCCCTTAAAAAAGGGCCGGCCGTGTGTGGTGAACAGCGCGGAAAGAAATCCGAAGAGGGGGAAAAGATGAGCGAAGCCCGGCCCTTGGCGCCCGCCTCGACGATCCTGCTGGTGCGCGATGCGCCGGCGCTCGAAGTGCTGATGGTCGAGCGGCATCACCAGATCGATTTCGCGTCGGGCGCGCTGGTGTTTCCGGGCGGCAAGGTGGCGGCGGAGGATTCCGATCCGCGCTGGGCCGATTTGTGTGACGGCGCCGGCGAGCCGGGCGAGCGCGCTTTTCGCATCGCGGCGGTGCGCGAGGCGTTCGAAGAATCCGGCCTGCTGCTGGCGCGGCGGGCCGATGCGCGCGGCGCTGGCGCGGCGCTGGTGGCGCCGGAGGCGTTCGCGGCGATCTTCGAACAGCGCGATGCGATCGCGAAAGGCGAAGCCAGCTTCCTCGACGCCATCGCAGGCCAGCGCCTCGTCCTGGCGCTCGATACGCTCTCGCCCTTCGCGCATTGGATCACGCCGGAAGGCATGCCGAAGCGGTTCGACACGCGCTTCTATATCGCCGCCGCCCCGCACGCCCAGGAGGCGCTGTGCGACGGATCGGAAACCGTTGATGCGTGCTGGATCACGCCGGAGGACGCACTGACCGCGATGCGCGAGAAGCGGCGCACGATCATTTTCCCGACCCGCCTCAATCTCGAATTGCTTGGCCAGTCCGCTGACAGCGAAGCTGCGCTCGGCGCGGCGCGCGCGCGCAAGATCGTCACGGTCACGCCGGTCATCAAGCGCGTTGATGGCAAGCAGATGCTGAACATTCCCGCCGAGGCCGGCTATTCGGTCACGACCGAACCGCTCGACGGCAATCGCCCTTAGCGGGCAGGCAGGCAGAGCGCATCGACGCGCGTTTCCAATTCGCGCAGCAGCGCGCGGCCGACGGGGTGATCGGAGGTCTGGATGCGTTCGCGCGCCGCTGCGCGCATCGCGTCGATATGGGCTGTTACGAGCGCGGGCGCGCGGCGCGCGGCCTGCATGCCTTCCGGCGTATCGAGCAGGCGGCACAGCGATCCCGCAATGCGTGTGGCCAAGGGATAATCATAGGTCGCGCCGAGGCCCTTTACATCGTGGGCGGTGGAGAGCACGCGCGTCAGCGCCGCATCGCTCCAACCTTCCGCTTCGGCGGCGAGGCGCGCTTCTTGAATTTTCGCGAGCTCTTCTTCGAGCCAGCCTTGAAAATGCGCGCTCATGCCGCGCAGCGCGTCTTCGGCGCGCGCGAGGGCGTCCTTGTCGAACAGCGGCGCCGTGGCCGCACGGCGAAGCGCAGAAGATCCGGACATGCAGAAAACCCCTCGCGGGGAATGTCACATCGCGCGCATCAATAAAACGTTACACGCGCTGCTGGGCTCAGACGCTGAACTGCTCGCGCAGGATGCGCTCATCGAGGGCGTGGCCCTCATCGAACAGCATGGTGAGCGAGACGGAGGCGTCTTCGGTGACCTCGACGGCGCGCACGTCGCGGATTTCCTGATTGTCGGCGGCCGCGCTCACCGGGCGGCGCTCGCTTTCCAGAACCTCGAATTTGATCTGCGCCGTGTGCGGCAGCAGCGCGCCGCGCCAACGACGTGGGCGGAACGGGCTGACCGGCGTCAGCGCGAGAAGGCTGGCCTGGATCGGCAGGATCGGGCCGTGCGCCGAGAGATTGTAGGCGGTCGAGCCCGCCGGCGTGGCGATCATCGCGCCATCGCAGAACAGCTCGCTCATGCGTTCGGCGCCATCGACCAGGATGCGCAGCCGCGCAGTCTGCGCGGTCTGGCGGAACAGCGACACCTCGTTGATGGCGCGCGCCACGATCTGGGTTCCGTCGCTGGTCTGCGCGTGCGCGACCAGCGGCCGGATGCGGACCGGCTCGGCGCGGGCCAGCCGTTCGGGCAGGCCATCCTCGCGATATTCGTTCATCAGGAAGCCGACCGTGCCCCGGTTCATGCCGTAGACCGGCTTGGCGTCGCCCATGCGCCGGCGCAGGGCGTCGAGCACCGCGCCGTCCCCGCCCAGGGCGACGATGACGTCGGCGTCGGCCTCGCCGGCTTCGCCGTAGATGTGCCGCAGCCGGCGCAGGGCTTCCTGGGCTTCCGGCCGCGCGCTCGATGAAAAGGCGATCTTCATAAGGGCGGCGCCTGCGCTCCGAGCCAGTAATCTTTGTAAAATGGGGCGGGCGGGCTTAAACTTCCACGAACGCCTGAAAACAAGCAGGGAGCGGATCGATGGCTGACGACGCCGGCACAAACCTCAAAGGCCGCGTGAGCGCGGAGGAATGGCAGGCCCGGGTCGATCTCGCGGCGGTGTACCGGCTGGTCGCCCTGCACGGCTGGGACGACATGATCTTCACGCATATCTCGATCCGCGTGCCGGGCCCCGAGCATCATTTCCTGATCAATCCGTACGGCATGCTGTTCGGCGAGATCACGGCGTCGAGCCTCGTGAAGGTCGATCTCGAAGGCGAGATCGTTTCGCCGACCAGCTATTTCATCAATCCTGCGGGCTTCACCATCCATTCCGCGGTGCATATGGCGCGCGAAGATGCGCAATGCGTCATCCATCTGCATACCGATCAGGGCGTGGCGGTTTCGGCGCAGAAAGAAGGTCTGCTGCCGCTCAGCCAGCATGCGCTGATCGTGCTGCCGACCTTGGCCTATCACGATTACGAAGGCATCGCGCTCGACCTCGATGAGCGTGAACGGCTGGTGAAGGACCTCGGCGACAAGAACCTCATGCTGCTGCGCAATCACGGCACGCTGGCTGTCGGCCCGACGGCGGCGTCTGCGTTCGTGGCGATGTTCTATCTCGAACGCGCGTGCAAGCAGCAGGTGATGGCGCTCTCGGCGGGGCGCGCCAACGTGCTCGACGCGCCGCAGGAGGCGCAGGACACGGTGCGCGGCCAAGTCACGCGCGGGCCGGGCGCCACGGGCGGGCTCGCTTGGGCGGGCCTGTTGCGCCGGCTCGATCGCGAATCGCCGGGCTACGATTCCTAAGCGCCCACGCTTCTAGGCGCAGCAACGCGCACGCGAATTTCTTTTCGACCTTGCAACCATCAGGCGGTGTGCGACAGTGCGCCGCAAGGGTTGGGGTGGAAGGATGCGGCGGCTTTTCAACGCTGCAGGCGCGTGGTGCGTCAGCGCGATCGCGTTGGCTCCCGGGGTTGCGCGCGCCGGCGCCTGGGTCGCGCCGCTGGGCGGCCAGAGCATCCATACCGAGATTGTGAGCACGCGCGCCGACGTGACCTATCTCGAAAGCCAATATTACCTGGAATCCCCGATCTCATCGCGCACATCGGTGATGGCGCGGCCATGGTTTGAGAGCTCCTTGGCCACGGGCGGCTGGCGCGGCGAAGTGCAGGCTGGCCTGAAGCGCGCGGTGCTGCGCAGCGATCACGCGGTGGTGGCGGTTCAGGCCAGCGCTTTATGGCGCTCTGACGCGGAATTCGGCTGTGGCGAAGGTGGCGGAGAATTGCGCGCGTTGGGCGGCGTCGCGTTTGCTCATGGCCGCGGCTTCATCAACGGAGAGGCGGCGCAACGCGCGCAATCCGGCGGCTGCGGCGCGCGGCGCTTCGAGGTGACAGGCGGCTACCGCCTCGCGCCGCGCTGGCTCGGTCTGGCCGAGGCGTTCGTGCACGATCCCGACACCGGTGATCGCGCCGTGAAGGCGCAGCTGTCCGTCGTGCGGTTCGATGATGAGGGCCATGGCGTGCAGGTCGGCGCCAGATTCCGCATCGATGGTGGGGAAATTGAGCCTGCGCTTGTGATCGCGTTCTGGCGCGGCCGTTAAAGAACCTTCATCGATCCGATCTATGCCATTCTGCGGGGGCCGATTGCATGCCGCCGCCTTGTCAGGCGTCGGCGCCGGCAGCATACCCGAAACTCGAAGGGACCTTTCATGCCGTCGGGGCTGATCGCGCTCATCCGAAAATACAGCTTCGCGGCGGTGGTCGCGGCGGTCGTCGGGTTGATGGCCGTCGTCATCGTTGTGAAAAGCGTGCTGCCGGATGGCGAAGGCGCGGCGATGGCGAGCGCGAAGGCGCCCGGTCCCGCGGCGAAGGGCAAAGGCGGCGGCGAGGCCGTGCTGGTGCAGACCGCAGCGGTGCAGACAAGGATATTCTCCGACGCCATTCAGGCGCTCGGAACCGCGCAAGCGCGCGAAAGCATCGTCATCACGCCAAAGGTTTCCGACACCATTCGTGCGATCCGGTTCGAAAGCGGTCAGCGCGTGCAGCGCGGGCAGGTGCTGGTCGAGCTGACGAGCGTCGAACAGCAGGCCGATCTCGCCGAAGCCGTCGCCGACAACGCCGCTGCCCAGGAAAATCTGCGCCGTTTCCAAACGCTGTTCGACCGCGGCTTTGCGCCGCGCGCGCAATTGGACGCCGCGCGCGCCTCCGCAGATGCGGCGCAGGCGCGCGTCGACGCCGGGCGGTCGCGCATGTCCGACCGCGTCATGCGCGCGCCGTTCTCGGGCGTGATGGGATTGCGCCTGGCTTCGCCCGGCCAATTGGTGGCGCCGGGCGACCAGATCGGAACGCTCGATGATCTGAGCGAGATCAAGCTCGATTTTGACGTGCCCGAGGCGCAGCTGGCGCGCGTCCAGCCGGGCGTGCCGATCGCGGCGCGGACGGCGGCGTTCGCCGACGCATCGTTCGATGGCCGCATCGCGCAGGTCGATAGCCGCGTCTCGCCGCAGACGCGCACTATGCGCGTGCGCGCTTTGTTGCCGAACCCGGGCGAACGGTTGCGGCCCGGCATGCTGATGACCGTCGAAATCCGTTCGAACCCGCGCCAGGCGCTGGCCGCGCCCGAGCCCGCCGTGGTCGACGACGCCGCCGGCCCTTACGTCTACATCGCCGCGACGGGCGATCATGGCCTCACCGCGCAAAAGCGCCTGGTGCATATCGGCCAGCGCGTCGACGGCTTTGTCGAAATCACTGATGGCTTGGCGGAGGGCGATCAGGTGATCGTTGAAGGCGTGCAACGCGTGCGCCCGGATGCGCCTGTGCGGCTCGGCGCGCCGTCCGATGGGCTGCGCGGCTCAGAACCGCATGGCGCGGACACGGCGGCCAAGACCGGATGACGCTGTCGGATCTCTCCGTCCGCAGGCCCGTCCTGGCGACGGTGTTTGCGCTGATCATCATCGCCTTCGGCCTGGTTTCCTTCACCCGGCTGCCTTTGCGCGAATTGCCCGACGTCGACCGGCCGATCGTGTCGATCACGGCGTCTTATGCCGGCGCTTCCTCGCAGGTCGTGGAATCCCAAGTCACGCGCATCATCGAGGATCAGCTTTCGGGCATCGAAGGCATCGACGCGATCAACGCCACGAGCCGCGACGGCCGCTCCACGATCAGCATCGAATTCGATCTCGGCCGCGATCTTGAAGCCGCGGCCAACGATGTGCGCAACGCCGTCTCGCGCGCGCGCGCGCAATTGCCGGTCGATATGGATGAGCCGGTGATCCAGAAGGCCGACGCCGACGCTGATCCGATCATCTGGTATTCGCTCGCGTCCACCAGCCTCGATCAGATGGCGCTGACCGATTTCGCGGACCGCTACATGGTCGATCAGCTGTCGATCATCGATGGCGTGGCCAGCGTGCGACTGGGCGCGGCGCGCGCCTCGCTTAAGATTTGGCTCGACACCAATGCGCTCGCCGCGCGCGGGCTGACGGTCGATGATGTCGAGACCGCGCTGCGCGCGCAGAACGTGGAATCGCCCGCCGGCTATGTGCAAGGCGTGCAGCGCGATTATCAGGTGCGGATCGTGCGCGCGTTCCAAACGCCGGAAGAGTTCGCGCGCCTGCCCTTGCGGGCGTCGACCGATCCGAGCCAGCCGGTCGTGCGTCTTGGCGATGTGGCCCGCATCGAGATGGCGCCGGAGGAAACCCGCCGGATTTTCCGCAGCAATGGCGTCAACATGGTGGGCTTGGGCATCGTGCGCCAATCCCAATCGAACGCGCTGGATGTGGGCCGCCGGGTGAAGGCGAAAGCCGCGGAGATTCAGCGCAATCTGCCGCCCGGCACGCAGCTGATCCTGACCTTCGATTCCACGGTCTTCATCGACCGCGCGATCCAGCGCGTGGCGCAGACTCTGTTTGAATCGACCGTACTCGTCGTGCTGGTGATCTATCTCTTCCTGGGCTCGTGGCGCGCGGCGTTCATTCCCGCCGCGGTGATCCCGGTGTGCTTGATCGGCGCTTTCGCCGTGCTGGCCGTGTGCGGGTTCACGATCAATCTCTTGACGTTGCTGGCGCTGGTGCTGGCGATCGGGCTGGTGGTCGACGATTCCATTGTCGTGCTCGAAAACGCGCAACGGCGCATCGACACTTTGGGCGAGCCGCCGACGATGGCGGCGATCCGCGGCACGCGGCAGGTGTTCTTCGCCATCGTGGCGACGACGGCCGTGCTGGTGGCGGTGTTCGCGCCGCTCTTGTTCGTGGGCGGCTATGTCGGGCGCCTCTTTATCGAACTGGCCGTGACGGTGGCGGGCGTCATCATCATCTCGGCGTTCGCGGCGCTCTCGCTGTCGCCGATGATGTGCTCGAAGCTGCTGAAATCGGCGCGTCAGGAAACCAAGCTCCACCATTTTGTCGAGCAGGTGCTGGGCGCCGTGCGCACCGCTTATCGGCAATCGCTGGAAGCGGCGCTCAATTTCAAGCCGATGGTCTACGCGCTCTTCGCCGTGATGATCGCGTGCGGCGGCGTGCTGTTCTTCTCGCTGTCGTCGGAACTCACGCCGCCGGAGGACCGCGGCAATCTCGTCGTCCAGATCGACGCGCCGGAAGGCTCAGGCTTCGACTACACCAGCCGGGTGGTGTCGCAGGTCGAGCAGATATTGATGGAATATGTGCGCTCCGGCGAAGTGGAGCGTTTTCTCCTGGTCGCGCCTGGGTTCTCAGATCAGGGCACCAACCGCTTTTCGAGCGCGCAGGGCCGCGTCTTCCTGGCGCCTTGGGAAAAGCGCCATCGCCCGGGTTCGAAATTCGAGCAGGAGCTCAATCAGCGCCTCGGCCAGATTCCCGGCGCCGTGATCCGCGCGCGCATGCTGAGCGCGTTTTCGAGCGGCAATAATGGCGGCGGCGACGCAGCTTCGATCACGCTTCTGGGCTCGAACTATTCCGATATCGCCGCCGTCGCCGACCGCATCATCGCGCGGGCGCGCACGGAAAACCCCAACATCATCCGTCCACGCGCCAATTACGATCCAAGTTCGCCGCGCGTGCTCGTGCAGATCGACCGCGAGCGCGCGGCTGCGCTCGGCGTGTCGGTGCAGGCGATCGGGCGCACGCTGGAAGCGACGATGGGCTCGCGCCGCGTCAACACGATCAGCGAGAACGGCAAGGAATATTACGTCTATATGCAGGCCGAGCGCGACGAGCGCTCTGACATTCAGGATCTGACCAACAAATATGTCCGCTCGGACCGCACGGGCGAACTCATCCCGCTGTCGACGGTGGTGAGCTATCAGACCTTGGGCGACACGTCCGAGCGGCGCCGCTTCAATCGGCAGGCCGCGATCACCATCGGCGCGTCGATCCCGGCGTCCTATGCGGTCGGCGATGCGCTCAACTGGTTCGAACACACGGCGCGCCAGGAAATCGGCCAGCGCCCGATCAGCATCGACTGGACGGGCCAGGCGCGGCAGTTCAAACAGGCCTCGGGGGCAATCGGCTTTGCGTTCGGGTTTGCGCTGCTCGTTGTCTTCCTCGTGCTGGCCGCGCAATTCGAGAGCTTCGTGCACCCGCTGGTGATCATGCTCACCGTGCCGCTCGCGCTGGCGGGCGGGTTGTTCGGGCTCTTCCTCTTCAACAACACGCTCAACATCTACAGCCAGATCGGGCTCATCATTCTAATCGCGCTGGCGGCCAAGAACGGGATTCTGCTCGTCGAGTTCGCAAACCAATTGCGCGACGAGGGGCGCACGGTGCGCGAAGCGATCATCGAAGCCGCCGAAATCCGCGTGCGCCCGATCCTGATGACATCGATCGCCACCATCGCCGGATCGGTGCCGCTTATCATCGGCCATGGCGCGGGCGCGGAAAGCCGGATGACGATCGGCGTCGTCATCTTCTTCGGCATTTTCGTGGCGACGCTGATGACGCTGTTCGTCGTGCCGGTGTTCTACGATCTCCTGGCGCGCTACACGCGCTCGCCTGAGCACACCGCGCGCGAGATCGAAGCCTATGAGCAGGGCGCGACGCAGGCGGCCGAGTAAAGCTCAGCGCGCCGTTTCGATTTGCAGGAACGTGATCAGATCGTGGCGATCCTTCTCGTTCGGCACGCCGGGGAAGCTCATGCGGTTGCCGGGCAGGAAGGTGCGCGGATTGGTGAGCCAATGATCGAGATGATCGTCATCCCAGGCGAAGCCCGCGTTCTTCACCGCATCTGAATAGTTGAAATCCGGCGCGGTCCCGACAGGACGGCCGAACAGGCCATGCAGATTGGGGCCGACCCGGTTGCCGCCATCGGCGGTGAAGGTGTGGCAGGACCGGCATTGCGCGGCGACGCGGCGGCCATTGGCGTAATCGCCTTCATTATAAGGCGCCGGCAGCGCGGCGACGCGCGCGGTGATTTCGTCGGGCGTCAGCTCCGCGCTTGGCGCGGGCGCGGCGGACGAGCCCGTCGCGCTCGGCGCGGACGGACCGCACGCAGCGAGGCCCACAAGAGCTGCTGCCAGAAGCGCGCTGCGGATCATGCCGATATCCCCCGATCTTGCGGCGCAAACCAAGCGCCTCCCCTCTTGGCCGCGCAAGGCGACAGAGCGCCGCGAATGCTTCGCGTGCGCGTGCCGCCAGAGGGACTCGAACCCCCGACCCCCTGATTACAAATCAGGTGCTCTACCAGCTGAGCTATGGCGGCGCGGGGGCCGTTTTGCCGCGTTTCGCCCGCTAGCGGAAGAGCGTGGCGAGGCGGCGCGTCAGCCTTTCGGTCGGCCCACCGCGGCCGCGCGGCGCGCCAATTCCTCTTGGGCCTTCAAATGCGAAAGCAGCGGGAAGAGGCCCGCCATCAGACCGAGCGCCATGCCGTCAAAGCCCTCGCGATAGCCCTTGCGCGCGACATAGGCTTTCCAGAACCGGGAGAACACGCGGCGCACCGCGCGCGCGCGTGGCCCGGCGTCGCCCTTGTCGGCGAGATCGAGCGCGGCAAGATCGGAATAGCGGTTGAGTTTGGCGATGACGGCCGCGATGTCGGCATAGACATAGTGCTGCATCGGCGCTTTCAGATGCGCGCGCGCGCCGCTGAACGTGATGGTGGGATGCACGCGCTCGCGGCCCCAATGCTTGGCGCCTTTGCGAAACAGGCAGGCCTTGGCCTTCGTGCCGTTATAGGCGCCCCAGCCGAAGTCGACACGCCGGCCGCCAATGTGATTGTCGAACGGGACGACGAACACATCCGCCTGCGGGACAGCGAGCACGGCGCGAATTTCGGCGGCCAAGGCGGGCGTGACGCGCTCATCCGCGTCGAGTTCGAGCACGAAGGGCCCCTGGGCGGCCTCGATCGCGGCGTTGCGGCGGTCGCCCTCGATCTCCCAAGCGCCCTCGATGACGCGCGCGCCGGCGGCGCGGGCGATCGCTGCGCTCGCATCGGTCGATCTGTCGAGCAGGACGACGATTTCGTCGGCGAAGGCGGCGCTCGCCAAACATTCGGGCAGATTGGCTGCCTCATTGCGCACGCAGAGCGCTGCGGTGAGTTGGGTCATTTGGCGCTTGATAGGGCGCCGCGGCGGCGGGCGCCACGCGTCACAGAGAGGGGGTGGCGCGCGGTTTCGCGGGCGAATAGACGTGGCGTCCAGGAGGAGGCGGGGCTCGGCATGGCCGCAAAACTCAAGCTGGAAGAGCACCTGTTCGGCGCGGGGCCGAAGCGCGTTTTGTCGATCGACGGCGGCGGCGTGCGGGGCATGCTGGCGGCCGGCATTCTGGGCGAGATCGAGCGCCGTCTGGCGCGCCGCTCGGGCGATCCCGATTTCCGCTTGTGCGATTATTTCGACCTGATCGGCGGCACGTCCACAGGCTCGATCATCGCGGCGGGCCTGGCCATGGGCATGAGCGTCGCGGCCATCAAGGAACTTTACTACCAGCTCATCCCCGAAGTGTTTTCGCACCAAGGCGGCGGCGATGGCGTGCGCAAGCCGCGCTTCGATTCCACGCGGCTCGAGAACGCTTTGCAGACCGTGCTGGGCGATCATGAACTCGGCTCGCCGGCGTTGCGCACGGGCTTTGCGGTGTTCGCCAAGCGCATCGATACGGGGGCGGCGTGGACGCTCACCAACAATCCGCGCAGCGTCTATTGGGAAGGCCCGCCCGGCGGCTTCCCGAACAAGCGCTTCCTGCTGCGCAAGCTGGTGCTGGCGAGCGCGGCGGCGCCGACCTTCTTTGAAGAGCGCACGATCAAACTCACCTCGGAGAATGAGCCCGCTCCGCCCGGCGCGGACGTGCAGGGCGAGTTCGTCGATGGCGGGGTGGCCGCGCTCAACGATCCGAGCCTGCAATTGCTCAAGATCGCGACGCTCAAGCCCTACGGCTTTTCCTGGCCGAGCGGCGATGACCGGCTGATGATGATCTCGATCGGCACCGGCTATTGGCGGCCGTGCGTGGTGCGCGAAGAGCTGAAGCACTCGCCGCTCTTCATGGTGGCGCCGGCGGCGGCGCAGGCCGTGGAGGCGCTCAAGGCCATGATCCACGACGCCTCGCTCAACACGCTGGTGACGATGCAATCCCTGTCGTCGCCGCCGAAGCCGTGGCGCATCAACAGCGAAATTCTCGACATGCGCGGCGCGCACATTTCGCCCGTGCCGGTGCTGCATTTCCAGCGCTTCGATGCGCGGCTCGACGAGCCCAAGGAAATGTCGCGCCTGGGCCTTATCTACGATGACGCAACGATGACGGCGTTCCGCGATATGGCGACGAGCGACAACATCGTGCTGGCCAATCTGCACGAGGTCGGGCGCAGCGCGGCCGAGGATTATTTCAAATCCGCCAAGGGCGAGCCGAACTGGGAAAGCGCGATCTTCCCCGCGCGTTTCGATCCGCTGCATTTCACCGGGCCGCAGCAAGGCCGCCCGCGCAGCAATCTCGAAGCGATGTCGCGTCTGTTCTCTACGTCACAGCGCAAATGAGCGAAGGCAGGCTCCTCGATTAGGTCTGGTTTGCCTGTGCGCCAGAGGTTAACGGTTGGCCCAAGCAGATTTGGTCTGAGAACGGGCCGCGAAGGGGACATGGGATGAGCTTCTGGGATTCGGTTTTCCAGGTGATCTTCGGCCGCCGGGCCAGCACGCCGGCCCGTCCTTCGCCGCCCGCGCCGCCGCCCGTGCAACGCGCGCCTTCGCCGCCGCCGGCCGCGCCGCGCGCGCCCCCGCCGCCGCCGGCAGCGCCAGCCGAACCGCCGGTGTCGGTCAGCCCATTGCCGCCGGCCGCGCCTTTGCCGACGCCGCCCGCGCCGCCGCCTCTGCAACCGACGCCGACGCCCGTCGGCCCGCAATTCACGCCGCCGCCGGGCTTCACGCTCGATGGGCTGCGCGCGCAGGATGCAAGCCATCTGAGCGCCGCGCAGATCGACGCGCTCGCGCAATCGCTGGGCGTTGAAGCCGCCGCGCTGCGCGCGGTCATTCAGGTCGAGAGCGCGGGCGCCGGGTTCTCGAACGGCAAGCCGCTGATCCTGTTCGAGCCGTTCTGGTTCAGCCAGGCGACGGGCGGGCGCTATGATTCATCGAACCCCGCCGTCTCGCAGCCCACGATCCGCAGCACCGATCTCGGCGGCACGCAGACGGCGCGTTGGGCGAAGGTCACGGAAGCCTATGATCTCGATCCGGCCGCAGCCCTCGGCGCGACCAGCTGGGGCGCATTCCAGACGCCCGGCCGATATTTCGCCGCGTGCGGCTATCCGAGCGTCTATGCCTTTGTGCAGGACGTTTCGATTTCGGAGGCGCGGCAATTGGCGGCGTTCGAGCGCTATCTGCGCAGCCAGAGCCTCGTCGACGCGCTGAAGAACAAGGATTGGGCTGCGTTTGCGCGCGGCTATGAAGGCGAAGCGGGCGCGGGCCAATACGCCAATGCGCTTTCGGCCGCCTACGCGCAGATCGCACGCACGCAAGGCGGGGCCGCCAATTTCGTCGATAGCCTCATGGCCGAAACGCGCGCCGCGCTGTCCGATTCCGATTTCGGCGCGGTGGCGCAGCGGCTGGGCTGCGAAGCGGCGGCGATCAAAGCGGTGGTGCAAGTCGAAGCCGGCGCGAGCGGGTTCGGCTCCGATGGACGCCCGCTCATTCTCTATGAACCGCACATCTTCTCGCGGCTCACGCAGCACCGCTTCGATGGCTCCAATCCCAACGTGTCCTATCCGAACTGGGATTCGACGCGTTATCCCGGCACGCAGGCGGGCCGTTATAATCAGCTGCGCGAAGCCTATGGCCTCGATCCGGAATCGGCCGTCGCGTCCGCGAGCTACGGGCTCTTCCAAATTCTCGGTTCGAACTATGCGCGCTGCGGCTTCGCGAGCGCGACGGCGTTCGTGGCCGATATGGCTAAGAGCCATGCGCGCCAATTGGCGGCGTTTGAAGCCTTCGTGCGCTCGGGCGGCCTCGCCGACGAGTTGCAGCGCAAGGATTGGGAAGGCTTCGCCCGCGGCTATAACGGGCCGGGCCAAGTCGAGCGCTATGGCCGTCTGCTGCGCGAGGCCTATGCGCGCATCACCGGCACGCCGGCGACGCCCACCTCCTAAAGCGGCGGGCGCTTGCCGGCCCAGGGCTGGGCTTCTTCGAGTTCGGCGGCGAGGCGCAACAAAGTGTGCTCCTCGCCGTAGCGGCCGGTGAACATCGCGCCGACTGGCAGATCGTCGTTCGTCCAATGGAGCGGGACGGACATCGAAGGCTGGCCGGTGAGATTGTACATCGCCGTGAACGGGCTGAACGCGCCGATCTCGCGGCCAAAGCGCTGCGGGTCGTCGAGGCCCAAAAGGCCAAGCGCGACCGGCGGCTTGGCCGTCACCGGCTGCAGGATGAGGTCATAGCTTTCCATGAAGCGCGCCATGGCGAGCGCCTGGCGCTGCATAGCGAGATCGGCGAAGGCGAGATCCTTGGCGGTGCGCGACACGCCGAGCACGCGATAGCCCGCCGTCACGATCTCCAATTCACCCTCTTCGAATTTCTTGCCGCGCGCCTCTTCCCAGACGTCGAGATCGCGCGCGACGCAGGCGGCTATCGCCGTCAGCACGGCGGGCCCGGCCTCCGGCAGGAAGGGCAGATCGGTTTCTTCGACCCGATGGCCGAGGCGTTCGCAAAGCTTGGCCGCGCCCTCGATCGCCGCCGCGACCTCAGGATCGATGGGAACGCCGCTGGGCGCTTTGGTCGAGAACGCGATGCGCAATTTTGGCGGCGGCGTGTCGAGATAATCGAGAAAGCCGTTGGGCAGCGTAGGAGCAGCGCCCACGCGCATGCCGGGCTCGGCGCCCTCGACGGCGTCGAGCAGGGCCGCGCTGTCGCGCACGCTGCGCGAGACGGCGAACACGGTCGACATGCCGAGCCAGCCATCGGTGACGCGCGGTCCCATCGGCACGCGTGCGCGCGACGGTTTTAGGCCGAAGACGCCGCACATCGCTGCAGGAATGCGGATCGAGCCGCCGCCATCCGAGGCTTGCGCAAGCGGCAGGACGCCAGCTGAGACCACCGCCGCCGCGCCGCCCGAAGAGCCGCCCGCGATGCGACCCGGCGCCCAGGGATTGCTGGTCTTGCCGGTGAGATTGTTTTCGGTCGTCGTCGTGAGGCCGAGCTCCGGAGAGGTCGTCGAGCCGAAAATCGCCAGGCCCGCGCGCTTGAAGCGCTTGGCGAGCGTGCCGTCTTCCTTGGAGACATTGCCGAGCCAGGCGCGGCTGCCATTGGTGAGCGGGGCGCCTTCGACCATGACGTTGAGGTCCTTCGTCATGAACGGAACGCCCGTGAACGGACCCTCCGGCAGGCCCGCCTTGATCTGCGCGCGCGCCAGATGCTCGAAGCGGTGGGCGAGCGCGTTGATCTTCGGATTGACCGCCTCCAGGCGCGCCAAGGCCGCATCGAGCAAATCGTCGGCGCTCGCCTCTTTCTTGCGGACAAGCTCGGCGAGGCCGAGAGCGTCGCGGCGCGTATAATCTTCGTATGAGAGGGCCATGGGCGTTCCTTCCAGGCCGTCAGCCTATCAGGAGGCGCCCGCGCGGCAACGCCCCTTGGCGCGGGCGGCGGAACGCCCTAGATGGGGCCGCCTAAGGAGCAGCCGATGCGGCGAATGTGAAGATGTGCGATCGACCAGGCCGGCGCTGAGTGCGGCGGCCTCTCCACGTCTTCCAGCATTAAAGGTCCCGCATGGCGCGTTTTCTCATCACCTCCGCTCTCCCGTACGTGAACGGGGTCAAGCATCTCGGCAATCTGGTCGGCTCCATGCTGCCGGCGGATGTGCACGCGCGGTTCCGGCGGATGCAGGGCCACGACGTGCTGTTCATCTGCGCGACCGACGAACACGGCACGCCGACGGAATTGTCCGCGCTGGAAGAAGGCGTGACGCCCGCGGAATTCTGCGCGCGCTGGCACGACATCCAGAAGGACCTCTATCGCCGCTGCGATCTTTCCTTCGATCATTTCGGCCGCTCATCCTCGCCGCAGAACCACACGCTCACGCAGCGTTTCGCGCAGGATTTGTGGGAGGCGGGCTTCATCGAAGAGCGCGTGACGCGGCAGGTCTATTCGAACGCGGACAAGCGCTTCCTGCCCGATCGCTACGTGATCGGCACCTGCCCGCATTGCGGCTATGACAAGGCGCGCGGCGATCAGTGCGAGAATTGCACGCGCGTGCTGGATCCAACCGATCTCATCAATCCACGCTCCGCGATTTCGGGCTCGCCGGATATCGAGGTGCGGGAATCGACGCATCTGTTTCTCAAGCAGAGCGGCTTTTCAGATCAGATCCGCGCCTGGATCGCGTCCAAGCCGGATTGGCCGCTGCTTGTCACGTCGATCGCCAACAAATGGCTCGATGAGGGCCTGCAGGATCGCGGCATCACGCGCGATCTCGAATGGGGCGTGCCGGTCAACGCCGAGCAATGGGGCGCCAATCCGGCGGGCAAGACGCCGAACATCGCCGCGCTCGCGGGCAAAGTGTTCTACGTCTGGTTCGACGCGCCGATCGAATATATCGGCGCGACGCGCGAATGGGCCGATGCGCGTGCGCAAGCGCAGGGCAAGGCGAAGGCCGAGGACGCCGAGTGGGAGCGCTGGTGGCGCGCGCCGGGCGCCAACGACGTCACCTATGTGCAATTCATGGGCAAGGACAATGTGCCGTTCCACACCGTGGGCTTTCCCTGCACGCTGTTCGGCCTCAACGCGCGCGCGGCCTCGAACGCGCCGTGGAAACTCGTTGATCGCCTGAAGGGCTTCAACTGGCTCAACTATTACGGCGGCCGCTTCTCCACCTCGCAAAAGCGCGGCGTGTTCATCGACCAGGCGCTGGAGATTCTTCCGATCGATTATTGGCGCTGGCGCCTCATTGCCACCGCGCCGGAAAGCTCGGATACGGCCTTCACCTGGGAAGACTTTCAGAACGGCGTGAACGCCGATCTCGCCAACGTGCTCGGCAATTTCGTGAACCGGATCACGAAATTCTGCGAAGCGCGTTTCGAGGGCGCAGTGCCCGATGGCGGCGCGCCGGGCGAGATCGAACGCAAGCTGTTCGCCGACGTCGATGCGCGCCTCAAGGAATTGACCGCGCAGCACGAGGCGATGGAATTCCGCAAGGCGGCCGCCGAGACCCGCGCGCTCTGGGCGCTCGGCAATGAATATCTGCAGATCGCCGCGCCTTGGACGGCGATCAAGACGGACCGCGATGCGGCGGCTGTCGGCGTGCGCATCGGCCTCAATCTCTGCGTCCTCTTCGCCGAGATCGCAGCGCCCTTCATGCCCTCGACGGCGGCGACCATCCGCGGCGCGTTCGGCCTTGCCGATGCGCCGACTTGGCCCACGGGAAGCGCCGAAGCGCTGCTCGACCGCTTGGCGCGCGGCGCCAAGGTGACCGCGCCCGACGTGCTCTTCCGCAAAATCGAGGACGCCGATATCGCCGCCTGGAAAGAGCGCTTCGGCGGCGCGCAATAGCGCGCTGTGACCGGCGTCACAGCGGGCGCAGGCGTCTGCGGGGCAGGAAGCCGGGAACCCGCTTTACCGCATGCGAAAGCGCGCTTAGACGGGCTTTGGGTCAGAGAAAGAGGGCGTGAATGGAGACGGTGCAGCCTTATCTGGACGCGATCTGGTCGTTCCTCAGCGCGGGCTTCAACGAGGCCAACCAGGCCAAGCCGCTGCTGATCGCGCTGGCGGCCACCATCTTCATGCAGAGCTGGCGGCAATGGCTGGGCGTGGGCCTGCTCGCCGTCATCGTGCACATCGCCGTCGACGTGATCGTGCCGGTGCTGGCCAATCAGGGCCAATTCCGCCTGCCGCCGATCATGACGGGCGAATTCTGGTATCTGAACGCGTCGCGCTATGTTGGCTATCTGATCGTGATCGCGATCTTCTTCACGGTGAAGCGCGTGCTGTTCCGCAACAAGCCGGCCGCCGCCCACTAAACGCGGCGACGCGCTTCATAGAGCGCGATCGCGGCGGCGACCGAGACGTTCAAGCTTTCCATCGCCGGCGCGATCGGGATGCGCACGCGCCGTTCGCAGGCGGCCGCGACCGCCGGGCGCAAACCCTTGCCTTCGGCGCCGACGACGAAGACGCACGGCCGCGACCCCAGCGCTTGCGCAAGCTCGACCTCGCTTTCGCCTTCAAGGCCGATCGTCATGTAGCCGCCGGCCGAGAGCTCTTCGAGCGCGCGCGAAAGGTTGGTCACCCGCGCGTGCGGGACCAGATCGATCGCGCCCGCCGACGCTTTGGCGAGCGTTCCGGTGAAGGGTGGCGATTTGCGGTCCTGCAAGACGACAGCGCGCGCGCCGAACGCAGCGGCGGACCGAAACGCCGCGCCCACGTTCTGCGGATCGGTGACGCTGTCGAGCATCAGCACTGGGCGTCCGTCCGGCGGCAGGCAGGCGTCGTGCAACTCGATCGGCTCGAGCGGATAGGCGCGCACGGCGAGGCCCTGATGCACCGCGCCCGGCGGCAGCATGCCGTCGATGGCGTCGGGATCGAGCAGCTGCACGCCGTCCAGGCCTTCGGGCAGGCGATGGGCGGCGTTCTTGGTGGCCACGATCCGTTCGATGCGGCGCGCCGGATTGGCGAGCGCGGCCAGGCTCGCATGCACGCCCCAAATCCAGCCCGGCCCGCCCGTCTCCTCCTCGAAGACGCGCGCGGGCAGGCGGCGCGGCGGCTGCGCGTGGCCTCGGTGCGAAGGGAAGGGCGGCTTGCCCATGGACGGCTTTAGGGTCGGTGGTGGAAGGGGCTGGATTCGAACCAGCGTACGCTCTCGCGGGCAGATTTACAGTCTGCTGCCATTAACCACTCGGCCACCCTTCCTCCGTCCGGCGACCGGGCGCCGAAACGGCCCCCGGAACGCGGAGCGCGCTTTATAGTCAAAGCGGCTGGCGGCGCAAATCGGATGGAGCGGGCGACGGGAATCGAACCCGTGTCACTAGTTTGGAAGACTAGAGCTCTACCATTGAGCTACGCCCGCGCGGGCGCGCCTCTTACACCGTTCGTGGCGGAAAGGCACGCCCCATCCGCTTGGCTCTACGGCCGCACGCGGATGCCGATGGAAGCCGTGCGCGGCTCGTTGGCGTAGGCGGCGGGGTTCTCGAACGTGGCGTCGGAGACGTTGTCGACACGCGCGAAGATTTGCGCGTGGGCATCGAGATCGAACGTCGCTGCAATCGCGCCCACGTCATAGCTGGGGACGATGCCCGAGCCCGAGAGGAAATTGCCGTCATTGTCGTAGGTGACGTCGACGCGCTCATCGATCCACGACCAGGTGAGATCGAAGCCGAGGCGCTGCGTGGGGCGCAGCCGCGCATCGATGGTCCAGACGTTTTCCGGCCGGCGCAGCAGGCGCGCATGCGTCACTGCGTTTTCCGCATCGGTCCACACGTAGCTGAGCCGCACGGCCAGCCAATCGCCCGGCGCGTATTCAGCGTAGGCTTCCGCGCCATCGATTGAGGCCTCGCCGACATTGATGTTTTTCAGCTGGAAGAAATCATAGTCGATGAGATTGTCGATAGTCGTCTGGTAATAGCTCGCGCCGAAACGCAGGCTTTCGAGCGCGACATCGGCGCCGATCTCCCATGAATCCGATTCCTCGGGTTCAAGATCAGGATTGCCGACATTGAACGCACTGGTGCCGAAGCGCTCCATCAGCGCGGGCGCTTTGAACGCCGTGCCGTAGGAGGCGTAAACGCGCAGCGGCGCGAACTGGCCCACCAAGCCAAGGCGATACGTGGTGTGCGCGCCGAAGCCTTCATAGTCGTCCACGCGCACCGAACCGCTGGCGCGCAGATGGCCGCCAATGGGCGCATCGGCCAGCACATAGGCGGCATGCTGATCTTCTTCGGCGTGCACGACGTCGCCGAACGAAGGAACGACGTCGATCTGCTCGCGCGCCCAGGAGAGGCCGCCGCGCAGCCGCGCCGCGCCCAATGTCCAATCGGCGCTGGCGTCGGCGAAATCGCGTGTAGACTCGGCATTCGTGGTTTGAACGCCGCCGTCGCGATCCTCGCTGTCATTGCGCACCTGGCCGCCGGAAAGGCGCAGGCCCAACGCCTCGTTAGCGCGCCAATCACCGCCCAGGCGCCAGACGCTCTGCGTGCTTCGCACCAGGAGGTCGGGATCGTCGAAGCCGATGAAATCATAGTCGACATCTGAGTCGCGCACGCGCGCGAGCGCGTTGAGCGAGAAAGCGCCGAAATCCTTCTTCAGCACGCCGGTGAAGGTTTCGATCTCGCTGCCATCGGGATCGCCCGTGTGCGTGGTCATGCGCGCGGGCACGAGATCGAAGCCGTCCGTGTCATAGATTTCAGCGCTCACGCCATAGTCGAGCCCGTTGTCCGACCCCGTCGCGCCGAGAATGCCGCGTCTAGTGCTCAACTCGCCGACGCTGGCTTCGAGGAAGGGATTGAACGGGCCATCGCCGCCGCTGCGCGGGATCATATTGACGACGCCGCCGATCGCGTCCGAGCCCCACACGGCCGAATCCGGTCCACGATAAATCTCGACGCGGTCGAGCCCGCCGAGCAAATCCTGGCCGAAATTGTATTGCGCGTTGGGCAGGCTGCCATCGTTCAGACGAACGCCATCGAACAGAGCGAGCGTGTGTTTCGAATTGGTTCCGCGCAGGAACACCGAGGCGGTCTGCCCAAAGCCGCCGCTCTGCACGGCGGAGGCGCCGAGCGTTTGCGTCAGCGTGGTTAGGCCCTGCGCCTCGATATCCGCGCGGTCGATGACATCGACGCGCGCGGGAATGTCGGCGAGGCGGACGCTGTCGCCCGTGGCCGTGACGACAATCTCGTCATTGGCCGTCTGGGCGAGGGCGGGGGACGCCGCGGCGGCGGCGAAGGCGATAAGCAATAATGAGCGCATGGGCGCGTCTCCGTCTGGCGCGCCTCCGGCTCGGGGGCGGGCGATGCGAAGCGAAGCGGGCATGCGCTGCGCGCACGAAGCCGGCCCGCGTCGCTACGACGGAGATTCCGGTCCTCTCGGCTGATCCCGGCCGGCGGACGAGCGACTGCGGCGGCAGGTCTCCTGGCTCACGGGTCGGTGCGCACCGCCGCCTTCCCAGCCCTTGGGGGCCAGTGGCGATTGGCGGGCGCTCGCCGCTTACAGTTGCGGGCACAGCCGCGGCTTGGGAGGAGGCCTCCGCACCGCGTTCCCTCTTGGCGTCCTTGCGGACGACCGACGCATGGCTGGGCTAGCGGAAAAGCGCCGCCGAACCAAGCCCCGCGGACTTGACGCCGGGCGGCTCGCGGCTAAACACCGCGACCTTATTCGACGCGACCGCGCGTCTTCGAGGGTTCGGAATGGCCAAGGAAAAGTTTGAGCGGACCAAGCCGCATTGCAACATCGGAACGATTGGTCACGTTGACCATGGCAAGACGACGCTGACGGCGGCGATCACGATGGTTTTGGCCAAGAAGGGCGGGGCCAAGGCGATGTCTTA
>JBGAGO010000008.1:0-29434 GCA_044226655.1 Caulobacterales bacterium
TAAGACATCGCCTTGGCCCCGCCCTTCTTGGCCAAAACCATCGTGATCGCCGCCGTCAGCGTCGTCTTGCCATGGTCAACGTGACCAATCGTTCCGATGTTGCAATGCGGCTTGGTCCGCTCAAACTTTTCCTTGGCCATCGAAGGCTCCGTACCTCTTCAATTGTTTCTGTTCACGAGTTCCGAGTTAGGCGCGCAACTTCGCCAGGACTTCCTGGCTGACCGCCTTGGGGACCTCTTCGTAATGGTCGAATTCCATCACATAGCTCGCGCGGCCTTGAGAGAAGGAGCGCAAGGTGTTGACGTAACCGAACATGTTGGCGAGCGGGACCATCGCCTGGATGATCGTCGCATTGCCGCGCATGTCCTGACCCTGGATCATGCCGCGCCGTGAATTCAGATCGCCGATCACCGAGCCGACATATTCCTCGGGGCTGGTGACCTCGACCTTCATGATCGGCTCGAGCAGACGCGGGTCCGCCTTGTCGATCAGCTCACGGAACGCCGCCCGCGCCGCGATTTCAAACGTCAGCACGTTCGAGTCGACGTCGTGATAGGCGCCGTCCACGAGGCGCGCGTAGAAATCGATCATCGGGAACCCGGCCAAGAGGCCGTTTTCCTTCTGGCTCGTCAGGCCCTTTTCCACGCCCGGAATGAATTCCTTCGGGATGACGCCGCCGACGATCTTGTTCTCGAACACGAAGCCGGTGCCGGGCTCGCCAGGACCGAACTCGATCTTCACGCGCGCGAACTGGCCCGAACCGCCGGTCTGCTTCTTGTGCGTGTAATCGATCGTCGCGGGACGGCCGAGCTTTTCGCGATAGGCCACTTGCGGCGCGCCGACATTGGCGTCGACTTTGTAGGTCCGGCGCAGAATGTCGACCTTAATGTCGAGGTGGAGCTCGCCCATGCCCCGCAGGATGGTCTGACCGCTTTCCTGGTCGGTCGATACGCGGAACGAGGGGTCCTCATTCGCGAGCTTCGACAGCGCCACGCCCAGCTTTTCCTGGTCCGCCTTCGATTTCGGTTCGATCGCGACTTCGATGACGGGCTCGGGGAATTCCATGCGCTCCAGGATGACCGGCTTCTGCGGATCGCAGAGCGTGTCCCCGGTGCGCACTTCCTTGAGGCCCGCCAGCGCGACGATGTCGCCGGCGAATGCTTCCTTGATGTCTTCGCGATTGTTCGCGTGCATCAGCAGCATCCGACCGACGCGTTCCTTTTTGTCGCGCGTCGAATTCAGCAGGCCGTCGCCCGCGTTCAGCACGCCCGAATAGATGCGGCAGAACGTGATCGTGCCGACAAACGGGTCGTCCATGATCTTGAAGGCGAGCATGGAGAAGGGCTCGCTGTCGCTGGCCGGACGCGTGAGCTGCTCTTCTTCCTTGTACGGATTGATGCCGGTGATCGCGGGACGATCGACCGGGCTCGGCAGGAAGTCGACGACGGCGTCGAGCAGCGGTTGCACGCCCTTGTTCTTGAACGCCGAGCCGCACAGCATCGGGTACCAAGCGGCCTTTTGGACAGCCAGACGGATGCAGCGCTTGAGCGTCGCCGTGTCCGGCTCTTCGCCGTCCAGATATTTTTCCATGACCGCGTCGTCCATTTCGACGGCGGCTTCGATCATGGCGGCGCGGTACTCGGCAGCCTTTTCCTTCAAATCGTCCGGAATTTCGACGGCGTCGAACTTCGCGCCGAGGCTTTCATCCTTCCAGATGATCGCCTTCATCTCGATGAGATCGACGACGCCCTTGAAGCCCGACTCGACCCCGATCGGCAGCTGCAGCGGCACGGGCCGCGCGCCCAGCCGCTTCTTGATGTCCTCGACGCACATGTAAAAGTCGGCGCCGGTCTTATCCATCTTGTTGGCGAAGATGATGCGCGGCACGGCGTATTTATCGCCCTGGCGCCAGACGGTTTCGGTCTGCGGCTCAACGCCCTGATTGCCGTCGAGCACGACGACGGCGCCGTCGAGCACGCGCAGCGACCGCTCCACCTCGATCGTGAAATCGACGTGGCCGGGCGTATCGATGATGTTCAGGCGCTTGCCGTTCCAGAACGTCGTGGTCGCGGCGGACGTGATCGTGATGCCGCGTTCCTGCTCCTGCTCCATCCAATCCATGGTGGCCGCGCCATCATGGACTTCGCCGATCTTGTGGCTCTTGCCGGAGTAGAACAGGATCCGTTCGGTCGTGGTGGTCTTGCCGGCGTCGATATGCGCCATGATGCCGAAATTTCGGTAGTCCTCGATCTTGTACTGTCGGGGCATGATTCTGACGTCCCTTTACCAGCGATAATGCGAGAAGGCCCGGTTGGCCTCTGCCATCCGGTGCGTATCCTCCCGCTTCTTGACGGCGGCGCCCCGATTGTTCGTGGCGTCCGCCAGTTCGCCGGCCAGACGTTCTTGCATTGTGTGTTCGTTACGCGCGCGCGCCGCGTTCACCAGCCAGCGGATGGCGAGCGCTTGGCGGCGTTCGGGCCGCACTTCAACAGGAACCTGATAAGTCGCCCCGCCGACGCGGCGCGAGCGCACCTCGATGGCGGGCGCCACATTGGCCAGCGCATCGTGGAAGCATTCCATGGCCGGGCGCTTCAGGCGCTTTTCGACCGTTTCCAGCGCGCCGTAGAGGATGTTTTCCGCTGCCGACTTTTTTCCTTCATACATCACGTAGTTCATGAACTTCGTGAGCACGAGATCGCCATAAACGGGGTCGGGCAGAACCTCGCGGATTTCGGCGCGGTGACGGCGGGACATTCAGAGCTTCCTTCGAGAAATCGTTATTTGGGGCGCTTGGCGCCGTAAACCGAGCGGCGCTTCTTGCGGTTCTTGACGCCTTGGGTGTCCAGAACGCCGCGCAGGATGTGATAGCGCACGCCCGGCAAATCCTTCACGCGGCCGCCGCGGATCAGCACGACCGAGTGCTCCTGCAGATTGTGGCCTTCGCCCGGGATGTAGCAGAGCGCTTCCACGCCCGACTTCGCCAGGCGGACCTTGGCCACCTTCCGGAGCGCCGAGTTCGGCTTCTTCGGCGTCGTCGTATAGACGCGGGTGCAGACGCCGCGGCGCTGCGGGCTGCCCTCAAGGGCCGGAGATTTGTTGCGCACCGGCTTGGGATGGCGCGGTTTGCGGATCAGCTGGTTGATCGTCGGCATTCGTCTTCTTCAGTTGGCGTCACGGCCGAAAGGCGCGTCTGCCCGTCTCTGCGGCCGCGGGCCCCTTCTGAGGCGCCGCGGCGCCGAGCCTCGAGGCCGGCGCGCCCAGTGGAATTCCAGTGGGTTTCCGTTTCTGGGGCGCGCGCCAACGCGGGCGCAGGCCCCCTGAAACGAGGCGCGGAAAATAGGCGCCGCCCCCCGGCAGGTCAAGGCGCTTTCGGCTGCGCTGGCGGCCGTTTCCAGATGATCGCCAGATTGCTGCTCCAGGGCCCCAGCCAAAGACCCGTCCAAACCACGCGCGGGGCGGTCTCGGCGGGCCATTCCGCCAGCACCAGGCGGCGGTCCAGAAAGTCGAGATGCGCCGGATCAGCCCAATAGGCTTTGTCGTTTGAGCGGCAATAGGCGCGGAAGCTTTGCGGGTGAAAGTGCAGCAGCGGCGTCGCCGTATGGTGTTCGATCGGAAACCAGCGATGCGGGATGGTGAGGAAGAGCGCCTGCCCCACCCGCATCAACTCCAACAAAAAGGCCCGCCGCTCCGCCGGCCCGCCGACATGCTCCAGCACGGCGTTGGAACAGACCACGTCGAAGGCGCCATCCGCGAAGGGCAGCGGCGCGCCCGGCGCGATCGCCACGAACGGGATGTCAGGATGGCTGGCCTCGAAGCCTTCCGCTGAGCCGATGCCCGCCGCGGTGATGTTGTGCTTATGCGGATAAAGCCGCTCGACGACATTGGTCTCGACCGATTCCGTATCGGAGACGCCGACATCCAAGAGCTTGGTCGCCGCCGTCGGACGGATTTCGCGCTCGAACAGCCGATACATCGCCTTGCGCGCCGCGAGGCTGACCTGCGCCGTGATCCCGCCGGGATAATAAACGCCGTCGATCTGCTCGCTCATGGGCGCGCCAAGAACACGAGCGTGCGTCCATCGCCCAGGCGGCGCTCGTCCAGCGCGTTGAGATCGAAGCCGCGCGCGCGCAGCTCGGCGCGCACTTGTTCGTGCAAATCCGTCTCCCCGCGCGGCAGCATCGGCGCGATGGCGCGGATCGGACATCCGGGCGCAGCCGCGGGCGGCACCGTCAGCGCATCGAGATCGACGAGATTGAGGTCACGGCCATTGGCCGCGCCCTTGAACGCCCGGTGCGCCACATAGCGCGACCAATCCGCGCCCTGGACGGCCTCGCGATAATAGATTGCGATCGGCGCTTGCGCGCAGGCTGCGGCGTTCTCGGCTACGAAGCGGCGCGCTTCGCCGAGATGTTCGCGATCTTTGAAATACTCGCCGGTGAAGAACAGCGGCGAGACCAGCGCCGCGATCGGGATCCAGCCAGCCAGCCGCCGTGCGGTCTTCTGGTTTTCACCTAGCGATTCGACGGCGCGCACCGCCAGCAGCATCACCGCCGGCATGATCACGATGAAGCCGCGCTCCTTGATCATCGGCTCGATGAAGATGTGAAAGGCGAACGGAATGACGATGCCTGAGAGCACGCTGAGGCCCAGCACAGCGTCGAACGGGTCCTTCTTTCGGATCAGCGCCGTGATGCCGAAGAACGCGGCGATGTAGAGTAAGAGGTTCGAACCGAACGTCTTCACCACCAGGCCGCGGAAGAATTGCGTGCTGGCGAGCCCAGCCTCGATCAACATCCGGTTTTCGCGGAACGTGTAATAGATTTCGTCGGGCCGCACCATCGCCACCCAGGCCAGGGCCGGGCCGACGCCAAGCGCCGTCGCCAGCGTCCAAGCCGCCGCTGCGCTCCAATTGCGCCGCCACAGGAACGCCAGCGTCATCCAGCCTCCGAGCAGGCCGATCCACATGGCGCCGAACACTTGGCTGAGCGCGGTGAAGAAGCCGAAGATCGCGAAAACGCCCGCCATCTTGAGCGCATCTCCCTGCAGCGCGCGCCGCGCCGCAAAGCAACTCACCGCACAGCCCGCGAACATTAACGCGTACATGCGGATTTCGGCCGCGAAGAAGATCACCCAATAGGAGGTCGCCGCGATCAGCAGGAAGGCGCCCGTTTCGCGCGGCCGATCACGCCCCAGCCGCCAGATCGTCCAAGCCGCCGCAGCGTCGAAGACGAGATTGAGCACGCGCGCCCAGACATCATTGTCCCAGACGAACCGCCACAGATAGAGCAGCGCGAAATAGGCCGGCGGGTGCTCGTGCTTGACGATCTTTTGAAACACCAGCTCGCGCAGCGGCGAGGCGGGATCGGAAAAATAGAGCGCCCAATATTCGTCGCGCCACAGCGGCCGCTGCCAGATCGAGGCCGCGATCAGCAGGGCCGTCACGCCAAGCGCCGCCCACACCCAACGCCGATCCCAGGTCATGCATTGTCCCGTGAAATGGAGAACAGCGAAGAAAGGAACGCCGCGGACGCGACCTGTATCGAGACGGCGATCGCCGTCATCGAAATCGTCAGCACGCGCAGCACCAGTGGATAGGCGATATTGCCCATCCCGACATTCACCCAATAGGCCACGCTCCACCACGCCCCGATCGCGCCCCAGATGAAGATGGCGAGAGCGGCGAGCAGCATGCGCTCCAACGTCAGCGCCGAGAGCAAGCGCGCCCAGCCGGCGCGCTTTGGCGGCGGCAGCATGCCCTGCGCCATCGCGTGGCGTCTGGCGAGCGCGCTGAACAACACCAATTGTACGCCGATCAGGATCGCGAAGCACGCGACGATCAGCGTGTGCGTATCGAGCGTGAGCGTCGGAGTCAGCCGCACGGCGCCGGGCGCCAGCATCACGGCGCCAAGCAGGCCAAAGAAGATCGCCGCCAAGCCTGGATAGAGAAACAGCCAGCGCGGGCTGTAGAGCAGCAAGAAGCGCAAATGGCGCCAGCCGTCACGCCACGTCTTCAGATGCGGCGGCCGCGAGCGCTTATCGGGCGACAGCGTGATCGGCACTTCGGCGAATTGCAGCCCCGCCAGGCGCGCTTTCACCACCATCTCGCTGGCATATTCCATCCCCGGTGAGCGCAGGTTCAGGCCGCGGATCGCATCGCGCGAGAAGCCGCGCAGGCCGCTATGAAAATCGCCGATCGGAATATCGAAGAAGAGCCGCCCCAGCGTCGAGAGCACGGGATTGCCGAGATATTTGTGCAGGAACGGCATCGCGCCTGGTTCGATCGAGCCTTCGAACCGATTGCCCATCACCAATTGCGCGCCGATGCGCAGCTTGCGCACGAACGGCTGCAGCTTCGAGAAATCATAGCTCTGGTCGCTGTCGCCCATGATCACGAAACGGCCGCGCGCCGCCTCGATGCCGCCCATCAGCGCCGCGCCATAGCCCTTCATCGGCACGTTGACGACGCGCGCGCCGAGGTTTTCCGCGATCGCCTGGCTGCCATCGGTCGAGCCGTTGTCGGCGATGAGCACCTCGCCATTGATCTTCTCGTCGCGCAGATATTTCTGCGCCTGTTCGATGCAGGCGCCCAAGGTCTCGGCCTCGTTGAGGCACGGCATCAGGATCGTGAGTTCGAGGGGCGCCTCGCTCATGGCGCGCTCGGCCGATCGTAGCGCGCGAACGCGATGTGCTTTGAACCGAGATAGGTCACGGTGAGCCCTGCGATCGCGGCCGGAATCAGCGCCGCCGCGGGGAAGGCTTTGAGCTGCGGAAAGAGCTCAAGCGCCGCGGAATAGGCCGCGAGGTTGAGCGCCGCGCCCGCCAATTGCACGCCGATATAAAGGGGCAGGCGGCGCTTGCGCGGTTCAGCGTCGGCGAAGGTCCACCAGCGATTGATCATCCAGGTCACGAGCAGCGCACAGCTGAAAGACGCGAAGCGGGCCATATGCGGATTGACGTGCGCGCCCAGAACGAGCGCAGACAGCACGGACGCGTCCGTGATGAAGCCACAGGCCCCCGCCACGACGAAGCGGGCGAACGGGCGCCGGCTCAATTCGGCGAGCAGGGGGGGCGCAGGCATCGGCGCGCCTTATCAAGCGCCGGGCCCGCTCACGCAAGCGTGTCCCCCCGTCGCGGGCCGCCACGCGCTTGTGAGGCGACAAATCCCGCCCGCCGCCGCTAGGAGCCGCCCTCTCACCCCAAAAGGACGAAGCCATATGCCCCTTCTCCTCTGCCCTGCCTGCACTGCCAACGCGGCGATGACAGCCGTGCAGCGCCATGGCGTCGAATTCGATGTCTGCACCATGTGCCGCGGCGTGTGGCTTGATCGCGGCGAACTGGAGAAACTGCTGGAGACGTCCCGCGGCGAACGCCAAGAGCGCGCCGCGTTCGATCGCGACCGCGATGAATTCTATCGTGACCCGGACGCCTATCGCCGCAGCCATCCCAGCGAGCGGCGCGACGACGACCCCCGCCGCAAGAAACGCGGCTTCGACCTGTTCGACATCTTCGATTAGGCCGGGGGGCGGCTCAGACCAGAATGTCGAGCAACACGCGCGTCATCTCATCGGCGGCGCGTAGCGCGCCGGCGTTGGCCTGAAACTGGGCGCGGCTTTCGACGATGTCGGCGATGGGCTGAACCACGTCGCCCTGCCCCGACGACGACGCGGACACGACCTGGGCGCTCGCCCGCTCGAAGCGGACGAGGGCCGACACGATGCCGGCGCTCGCTTGAGAGATCGCGCTCATCGAGCCCGAATATCTCACCGCGCAGTAAACAAGGCCGCCAAAAGGCGTGGTGAATTTCGTAAACCAAAAGGGCCCGGCCTGTGACGGCCGGGCCCTTGAATTTGTACGCGTGGGGCGCCCTATTCGGCCGCTTGCGCCGCCGGATCGAGCTTGCCTTCCAGCGCGAGCTTGGCGTCGCGCTCGGCCGCCACTTGCTGGTAGCGCCGCAGCTGGCCGCCCGTGCCCGCCGGAATGAGCCGGCCGACGATGACGTTTTCCTTGAGGCCTTCGAGCGTGTCCGTCTTGCCGTAGGAAGCGGCTTCGGTGAGCACGCGCGTCGTCTCCTGGAAGGACGCCGCCGAGATGAAGCTCCGCGTTTGCAGCGAGGCCTTGGTGATGCCGAGCAGCATCGGCTGCGCCGTCGCGGGCTTAAGGCCCAGTTCCTTCACGCGAAGGTTCTCGTCCTCGAGATCGAGCGCCTCGACGGCCTCGCCCTTGAGGAATTCGGTGTCGCCCGCGTCCATGACCTCCACCTTCTGGAGCATCTGACGGACGATGACCTCGATGTGCTTGTCGTTGATCGGCACGCCTTGCAGCCGGTAGACCTTCTGAATCTCCTCGACGAGATAAGCGGCCAGCGCTTCAACGCCCAACACCGACAGGATGTCCTGCGGTGCGGGATTGCCGTCGAGCAGATAATCGCCCTTCTGCACGCGGTCGCCTTCCTGAACGGCCAAGTGCTTGCCCTTCGGGATCATGTATTCCATCGCCTCGGCATCTTCCTCGTCGGGCGTGATCTTCAGGCGGCGCTTGTTCTTGTAGTCCTTGCCGAAGCTGACCGTGCCGTCGATCTCCGCGATGATCGCGTGATCCTTCGGCCGGCGCGCTTCGAAGAGCTCCGCCACGCGCGGCAGGCCGCCCGTGATGTCGCGCGTCTTGGCGCCGCCCGTGGTGATCCGCGCCAGATCCTGGCCCGGCTTCACGTCATCGCCGTCCGTCACCGACAGGATCGCGCCCATCGGCAACAGATAACGCGCGTCCGACCCGTTCGAGAGCTTGACGACCTTGCCGTCCTTGTCGGCGATGACCATAGCGGGACGCAGATCGGCGCCCTTCGCCGTCGAACGCCAATCGATGACGACCTTCGAAGAAATGCCGGTTTCTTCGTCGAACTCGTCGCGGGCCGAAATGCCATCGACAACGTCTTCGAAGCGCAGGCGACCGCCCACTTCCGTGAGGATCGGCGTGGAATAGGGATCCCATTCCGCGATGCGATCGCCGCGGCCGACCGGCGCGTTCTCGTCCACCTTCAGCTTGGAGCCGAACGGCAGTTTGAACGATTGCCGCTCCTTGCCTTCGCCGTCGATGACGAGGACCTGCATGTTGCGCGACATCACGATGAGTTCGCCCGAGGGGCTCTTCACCGTGTTGCGGTTCACGAGGCGCACTTTGCCCTCATGCGCGCTTTCCATGACCGATTGATCCGCGACCTGCGCGGCGCCGCCGATGTGGAACGTGCGCATGGTGAGCTGCGTGCCCGGCTCGCCGATCGATTGCGCCGCGATGACGCCGACGGCTTCGCCGACATTGACCACCGTGCCGCGCGCCAGATCGCGCCCGTAGCAGGCGCCGCAGACGCCCGTGCGGGTGTCGCAGGTGAGCACGGAGCGCACCTTCACCGCCTGCACGGCCGACGCTTCGACGATGGCCACAAGGTCTTCATCGAAATAGGCGCCGGCGGGCGCGACCACTTCGCCGGTGGAGGGATCGACCACATCCACCGCCGCGGTGCGGCCGAGAATGCGTTGGCCGAGCGAGACGACGATTTCAGAGCCGTCGATGACCGGCGTCATCTGAATGCCCTCGTTCGTGCCGCAATCCTCTTCGGTGATGATGCAATCCTGCGCGACGTCGACCAGACGGCGCGTGAGATAGCCCGAGTTCGCCGTCTTCAACGCCGTATCCGCGAGGCCCTTCCGGGCGCCGTGGGTGGAGTTGAAGTACTCGAGAACCGAAAGCCCCTCTTTGAAGTTCGAGATGATCGGCGTCTCGATGATCGAACCGTCCGGACGGGCCATCAGGCCGCGCATGCCGGCCAGCTGCTTCATCTGGTTCTTCGAACCGCGGGCGCCCGATTCCGACATCATGAAGATCGAATTGAGCTCGTGGCCGCGATCCTTCGAAGGCCGCGCGGCCTCCGCCATCATCGCGTCCGCAACCCGGTCCGTACATTTCGACCAGGCATCGACCACCTTGTTGTACTTCTCACCCTTGGTGATGAGCCCGTCGGCGTATTGCTTCTCGTATTCCGCAACGCGCGCGCGTGTTTCATCGACCAGCTTTTCCTTCGCAGCCGGAACGATCATGTCGTTCATGCCGAAGGAGATGCCGGCCTTGCACGCTTCGCGGAAGCCGAGCGCCATGATGCGGTCCGCGAAGATCACCGTCGCCTTCTGCCCGCAATGGCGATAGACGACGTCGATCACCTCACCGATCGCCTTCTTGGTCATGCGGCCAGCGATGACCGAATAATCGATCTTCTGGTTTTTCGGCAGCAGCTCCGCGATCTTCATCTTGCCAGGCGTCGTATCGATCGTGCGCGAGACGACTTTGCCGTCTTCGTTCATGTATTCGAACTTGCCCTTGATCTTGGCGTGCAGCGTCACGACGCCGGCGTCGAGCGCGGCTTCGACTTCGCCCATATCGGCGAACACCTTGCCCTCGCCCGGCTCGCCGTCCTTCTCGATCGAGAGATAGAACAGGCCCAGCACGATGTCTTGGGACGGCACGATGATCGGGCGCCCGTTGGCGGGCGACAGGATGTTGTTCGTGCTCATCATCAGGACGCGCGCTTCGAGCTGCGCTTCGAGCGACAGCGGCACGTGCACGGCCATCTGATCGCCGTCGAAATCCGCATTGAACGCGGCGCAGACCAGCGGGTGCAGCTGGATCGCCTTGCCTTCGATCAGCTTCGGCTCGAACGCCTGGATGCCGAGGCGGTGCAAGGTCGGCGCACGGTTGAGCATGATCGGGTGCTCGCGAATGACTTCTTCGAGCACGTCCCACACTTCCGGCCGCTCTTTTTCGACCATGCGGCGCGATTGCTTCACGGTGCCCGAGAGCCCCTTGATGTCGAGCCGCGAATAGATGAACGGCTTGAACAATTCGAGCGCCATCTTCTTCGGCAGGCCGCATTGGTGCAGCTTGAGATCGGGACCGACGACGATCACCGAACGGCCCGAATAGTCGACGCGCTTGCCGAGCAGGTTCTGGCGGAACCGGCCCTGCTTGCCCTTCAGCATGTCCGCGAGCGATTTCAGGGGGCGCTTGTGCGCACCGGTGATGACGCGGCCGCGGCGGCCATTGTCGAACAGCGCATCGACCGCTTCCTGCAGCATCCGCTTTTCGTTGCGGATGATGATGTCCGGCGCGCGCAGCTCCATGAGCCGTTTCAGCCGGTTGTTGCGGTTGATGACACGGCGATAGAGATCGTTGAGGTCGGAGGTCGCGAAGCGGCCGCCATCGAGCGGCACGAGCGGCCTGAGTTCAGGCGGAATCACCGGCACGACCGTCAGGATCATCCATTCCGGCTTGTTGCCCGAACGAATGAACGCTTCGACCAGCTTCAGGCGCTTGGCGAGCTTCTTCGGCTTCAGCTCGGAGGTCGCTTCCGCGATTTCCTTGCGCAGCTGTTCGGCTTCTTTTTCGAGATCGAGCGCGAGCAGCAGCTCACGCACGGCCTCGGCGCCGATGCCGGCGGTGAACGCGTCTTCGCCGTATTGATCCTGCGCGTTCAGATAGTCCTCTTCGGTGAGGAGCTCTTTGGTCTTCAGCGGCGTGATGCCGGGTTCGAGCACAATGTATTGCTCGAAATAGAGCACGCGCTCGATGTCCTTGAGCGGCATATCGAGCATCAGCGCGATACGGCTCGGCAGCGATTTCAGGAACCAGATGTGCGCGACCGGCGCGGCCAGTTCGATATGGCCCATGCGCTCACGCCGCACGCGCTGCAGCGTCACCTGCACGCCGCACTTTTCGCAGATGATGTCCTTGTACTTCATCCGCTTGTACTTGCCGCACAGGCATTCGTAGTCCTTGATCGGCCCGAAAATGCGCGCGCAGAACAGCCCGTCGCGTTCCGGCTTGAACGTGCGGTAATTGATCGTTTCCGGCTTCTTGATCTCGCCATAGCTCCAGGACTTGATCTGGTCCGGGCTCGCAATCGAGATCTTGATCTGATCGAACACCGGCGCCGGCGGCTGATTGCCGAACGTGGCGTTGATCAGGTCGTTGTTGCTCATCATCGTCGTCATGCGGGATGGTCTCCCTTTGATTTCACTTTTTCCCTTCTCCCCCGGGAGGGGGAGAAGGTGTCAGCGAAGCTGACGGATGAGGGGGCGGTTCTCAGAACCGGACGCGGCCTAAAACGGAACCGCGCCCCCTCACCCGGCTTGCTTCGCAAGCCGACCTCTCCCCCGCGCGGGGAGAGGTGAAACACTTCGTCACTCGGCCGCCTGCGCTGAGGGCGGCTTGATTTCCGCCAGCTCGACGTTGAGGCCGAGCGAGCGCATTTCCTTCACGAGCACGTTGAAGCTTTCGGGAATGCCGGCGTCGAACGTGTCATTGCCGCGCGTGATGGCCTCATAGACCTTCGTGCGGCCGGCGACGTCGTCCGATTTCACCGTCAGCATTTCCTGCAGCGTGTAGGCCGCGCCATAGGCTTCAAGCGCCCAGACTTCCATTTCGCCGAAGCGCTGGCCGCCAAACTGGGCCTTGCCGCCCAGCGGCTGCTGCGTGACGAGCGAATAGGGCCCGATCGAGCGCGCGTGGATCTTGTCGTCCACCAGATGGTGCAGCTTCAGCATATAGATGTAGCCGACCGTGACGGCGCGCTTGAATTGCTCGCCGGTCTGGCCGTCGAACAATTGCACCTGCCCCGTTTCGGAAAGCCCCGCCTGCTTCAGCATGGCGCGAATGTCCGCGTCCTTCGCGCCGTCGAACACCGGCGTCGCGATCGGCACGCCGCGTTCGAGGTTGTGGCCAAGCTCCAGAAGCTCGCGGTCCGTGTCAGGCAATTCCTGATCGGCGCCGTAGGCTTCCTTCAGCTTCTTCACCAGCGGCTTCTTATCGCCGTCCCGCTCGAAAGCTTCGAGCGCCTGGCGGATTTGCCGCCCGAGGCCCGCGCACGCCCAGCCCAAATGGGTTTCAAGGATCTGGCCGACATTCATCCGGCTCGGCACGCCGAGCGGATTGAGCACGATATCGACCTGCGTCCCATCGAGCGTGAACGGCATATCTTCGACCGGCACGATCTTGGAAATCACGCCCTTATTGCCGTGACGGCCCGCCATCTTGTCGCCCGGCTGCAGCTTGCGCTTCACCGCGACGAACACTTTGACGACCTTCATCACGCCGGGCGGCAATTCATCGCCCCGCTGGAGCTTATCGACCTTGTCGGCGAAGCGCGCGTCGAGACGCTTTTTGGCCTCGTCATATTGCTTCTTGATCGCCTCGATTTCGGCCATGGCCGCATCATCGTCGAGGCCGAGCTGCCACCATTGGCCCTTCGAGAAGCCTTCAAGCATCGCCTCGGTGACAGGGCCCTTCTTGAAGCCCTTGGGGCCCGAAACGGCCGTCTTGCCGATCATGATCTGACGCAGGCGCGCGAAGATGTTGCGCTCAAGGATCGCGAGTTCGTCGTCGCGGTCCTTGGCGAGCCGCTCGATTTCCTCACGCTCGATCTGCAGCGCGCGCTGGTCCTTGTCGACGCCGTGGCGATTGAACACGCGCACTTCGACGACCGTGCCGTTGACGCCCGGCGGCAGACGCAAGCTGGTGTCGCGCACGTCGGAGGCCTTTTCGCCGAAGATGGCGCGCAGCAGCTTTTCTTCCGGCGTCATCGGGCTTTCGCCCTTCGGCGTCACCTTGCCGACCAGAATGTCGCCCGGCTCCAATTCGGCGCCGATCGCCACGATCCCGGCTTCGTCGAGATTGCGCAGCGCTTCTTCGCCGACATTGGGAATGTCGCGGGTGATTTCTTCCGGCCCGAGCTTGGTGTCGCGGGCGGCGACTTCGAATTCTTCGATGTGGATCGAGGTGAACACGTCGTCCTTGACGATGCGTTCGCTGATCAGGATCGAGTCTTCGAAATTGTAGCCGTTCCACGGCATGAACGCGACGAGCACGTTGCGGCCGAGCGCCAATTCGCCAAGCTCCGTGGACGGGCCGTCGGCGATGATGTCGCCCGCACGCACCGCATCGCCGACCTTCACGATCGGGCGCTGGGTGATGCAGGTGTTCTGGTTCGAGCGCTGGAACTTCAGCAGACGATAGATGTCGACGCCCGGCTTGGTCGCATCGCGTTCTTCGGTAGCGCGCACGACGATGCGTTGGCTGTCCACTTGCTCCACGATGCCGGTGCGGCGCGCGGTGATCGCGGCGCCCGAATCGCGCGCCACGATGCCTTCCATGCCGGTGCCGACGAGCGGGGCATCCGCGCGCAGCAGCGGCACGGCCTGCTTCTGCATGTTCGAGCCCATCAGCGCGCGGTTCGCGTCATCGTTCTCGAGGAACGGAATGAGCGAGGCGGCGACGGACACGACCTGCTTGGGCGAGACGTCCATCAGGTCGATTTCTTCGCGCGGGATCAGCGTGGCTTCGCCATTCTCGCGCGCCTGCACGAGGTCTTCGGCCAGCTTGCCCTTCGGATCGATCTCGGCATTGGCCTGCGCGATCTTGTGCTTGGCCTCTTCCATCGCCGAAAGATAGACGACCTCCTCGGTCGGCTTGGCGTCCACGACCTTGCGGTACGGGCTTTCGATGAAGCCGTATTTGTTCACGCGCGCATGGGTGGCGAGCGCGTTGATGAGGCCGATATTCGGTCCTTCCGGCGTTTCGATCGGGCAGATGCGGCCGTAATGGGTCAAGTGCACGTCGCGCACTTCGAAGCCCGCGCGCTCGCGCGTGAGGCCGCCCGGGCCGAGCGCCGACAGGCGCCGCTTATGCGTGATCTCGCTGAGCGGATTGGTTTGATCCATGAATTGCGACAGCTGCGAGGAGCCGAAGAACTCCCGCACCGCCGCCGCCGCCGGCTTCGCATTGATCAAATCGTGCGGCATCACGGTCTCGATATCGACCGAGCTCATCCGTTCCTTGATCGCGCGCTCCATGCGCAAGAGGCCGACGCGATACTGATTTTCCATCAGCTCGCCGACCGAGCGCACCCGGCGATTGCCGAGATTGTCGATGTCATCGACCTCGCCGCGCCCATCGCGCAGCTCCACCAGCGTCTTCAGCACTTCGAGAATGTCTTCCCGGCGCAAGGTGCGCACGGTGTCATCCGTATCCATGCCGAGGCGCATGTTCATCTTCACGCGGCCAACCGCGGAAAGATCATAGCGCTCCGAATCGGAGAACAGGCCGGCGAACAGCGCTTCCGCCGTGTCGATCGTCGGCGGTTCGCCCGGACGCATCACGCGGTAGATGTCGAACAGCGCCTGCTCGCGCCCTTCGTTCTTGTCGAGCGCCAGCGTGTTGCGCACGTAGGGGCCGACATTGACGTGATCGATGTCGAGCACCGGCATTTCGGAAACGCCGGCGTCGATCAGGTTGGCGATCAGCGATTCCGTGATGGCTTCGCCAGCTTCGGCGAAAATCTCACCGGTTTCCGGATTGACGATGTCTTCGGCGACGTAGCGATCGACCAAGTCTTCACTCGGCACGAGGATGTCGACAACGCCGTCTTCGGAAATCTTGTTGGCGTTGCGGGCGCTGATCTTGCGCCCCGCTTCGGCCACGACCTTGCCGGTCTTGGCGTCGACGAGGTCGAAATTCGGCTTCACACCGCGCCAGGCTTCAGCGCGGTAGCGCGAGGTCCAGCCCTGCTTGGTCCGCTTGTACGCAACCTTGGTGTAGAAGGTCGACAGGATTTGCTCGGCGTCGAGGCCGAGCGCGTAGAGCAAGGTCGTCGCCGGCAGCTTCCGCTTCCGGTCGATGCGCACATACATGATGTCCTTGGCGTCGAACTCGAAATCGAGCCAGGAGCCGCGATAGGGGATGACGCGCGCCGCGAACAGGAGCTTGCCGCTCGCGTGGGTCTTGCCCTTGTCGTGATCGAAGAACACGCCCGGGCTGCGGTGCATCTGGGAGACGATGACGCGCTCGGTGCCATTGACGATGAAGGTGCCTTTGTCCGTCATCAGCGGCATGTCGCCGAGATAGACGTCCTGCTCCTTGATGTCCTTCACGGATTTGGCGCCGGTTTCCTCATCGTTTTCGAACACGATGAGGCGCAGCTTCACCTTCAGCGGCGCGGCGAACGTCATATCGCGCTGCTGGCATTCCTCGACGTCGAATTTCGGGTCTTCGAATTCGTACGAGACATATTCGAGCACGGCGCGATCGGAAAAATCACGCACCGGGAACACGGATTTGAACACAGCCTCGAGGCCCTCGTCCGTGCGTTGGCCGGGCTTGCCGTCGATCTGCAGAAATTGGTCGTACGAGCTTTTCTGAACTTCGATGAGATTGGGCATTTCTCCCGCTTCGGGGATGCGCCCAAAAGATTTCCGAATGCGCTTTTTACCCGTGAACGTTAGAGCCATTGCTCTCCCTTTCCCGCTTGCGCCATGTGCGATCGGGCCGATCGATCGCAGGCGCAGCGCGGTGGACGCCGCCACACCGTCTCCGACCGGATGAGTCCGGTCTGTTGCGCGCGCAGCGGAGACGAAAGCTGCACACGGCGCGGGCCACACACATGCCGCGCGGAAGATGTATCGGGGCCGCGTTCGTAGGCGCGGCCCCGACAGCAAGGAACGCTGTTACTTCAGCTCGACCTTTGCGCCGGCCTTTTCGAGCTGTTCCTTGAACTTGGCGGCGTCGGCTTTGTTGACGCCTTCCTTGACGGGCTTGGGCGCGCCTTCGACCAGATCCTTGGCTTCCTTGAGGCCGAGGCCGGTGATGGCGCGGACTTCCTTGATGACCTCGATCTTCTTGTCGCCGGCGGCGGTGAGCAGGACCGTGAATTCGGTTTGCTCTTCAGCCGGCGCAGCAGCGGCGGCGGCGCCCGGCGCAGCGGCGACCGCTACCGGCGCGGCGGCCGAAACGCCCCACTTGTCTTCAAGCAGCTTGGCGAGCTCAGCGGCCTCAAGGACCGTGAGCGACGAGAGATCATCGACGATTTTTTCGAGCTTCGACATTGTTCAAACCTTGAATGCGTTGTGTTTCGATCAGCGGATCGGACGATTAAGCGGCTTCCTTGGCGGCGTAGGCGGCGAGCACGCGGGCCAATTGCCCGCCGGGCGCTTGCAGCACGCCGGCGATCTTGGTCGCTGGCGCGTTGATGAGCCCGATGATCTTGCCGCGCAGCTCGTCGAGCGACGGGAGCGTCGCCAAATCCTGGACGCCGCGGGCGTCCAGAACGGTCGGCCCCAAAAGGCCGCCCACGAGCACGAACTTCTCCTTCTCCTTAGCGAAGGCCGCCGCGACCTTGGGGGCCGCGATGGGGTCTTCGGAGTAGGCGATCGCCGTGGGGCCAGTGAACAGGTGCGCGCCCGCCGCGGACGGGGTGCCGTCGATGGCGATTTTCGCGAGCCGGTTCTTGACCACTTTCAAGCCGGCGCCCGCCTGCGAGAGGCGGACGCGGAGCGTCGTCAAATCCGCAACGGTAAGACCGGCATAGTGGCCCACGACCACCACGCCCGCCTTGGCGAACACGCCTTTCAGCGCCTCCACCGAGCTGGCCTTTTCAGCACGATCCATTGCGGTCTCCCCACCCGGCCGCGAACGGCCGGGCCTTTAGAGGGCCGGGACCGCGAGCGGTCCCGGTGGAGGCGTCCGGACCATTCCGAACGCCCCTAAGGGCGCGCGCGGAAGGCGCCGCTCGCCGGCGGGAGCCGGGGACGGCGCGCACTGCACGCGCGACCTGTCCCAGAGGCTCGCCAAACGACCCAGACTATGATTGTCTGGGTTCGAACAACGTCGGCTCTGTCTCTTGCGGGCCCGGCGAAGCGCGTGAAACCTCAAGCGCTTCAATGAATTAAGCCCCGCGCAAAGCGGCCCTTAGGCCGCACTTGTGCAAGGCGCCAGCAGTCTCGGACAGGAACGACCAGTTAACGAACTGGTCGAGCCGGCGGATATGGACGATTTGCTACGCCCCCGCAAGGGGTGATCCACACCTTTTGGTGTCCCGACTGCGTCTGCCCTCTAGCCATAGAGGGCGGTCTTCTCTTGTGCATAAGGCGCGTAGGATTCGACGAGCGTGGCGCTGTTGAGCAGCATCTCCGCGCGCGGGCTGGCGCCGCCGGGATCATAGACGGTGGTCCGCACCCACATGCTCTCCGTGCGCCGGCTGCCGGAGAGAAACACGACCTCCCGTTCGATCTCGTAGTCGCGGCCCACAAAGAGCGGCCCGTTGATCAGCCGGATTTCCTGGTCCGCGAACAGGCCTACCGCCGGCCCCTTCACCGGCCAGCCCGGACGGCGCGAACTGTACTGGAGCAGCACGCTGATCATCTCCATCGGAATGACGGGGTCCCCGAACGGGCCCGCCTCGCGATAGAAGCGCGATGGCTCGGTGATCTTGGCCAGCTTGTCGTTCAGCGAAAACGGGTAGAGATCGCCCATGTGCTGGTCCGCGCCCATGCGCACCGGATGGCGCCCCTGCCGCATCCCCACCCGCACGTCGCGCAAAATCACCGGTTGATCGAGCGGCCTTAGCTCGCCCAGCCGGGCGGCCAGCGCCGTCGGCCCCGCCCCGCCGATCGAGATCGTGCCCCGCAGCACCTCAGTCCCGTCCTCCTTTTCCATCGTGATCCTGGCCACGCCGTCGACCGGCTCTTCGGCGATAGCCCGTGCCGCTTCGCCATCGAACACCATCGCGCGGTAATGCGCCGATGCGCAGCCCTCCCGCCACCAGCGTTCGCCCCACAGCGCTTCGCCAAGCGGCGCGATCTGGCTGAAATGGGTTGGGCCCTCGATCGCGCCGCCCTTGAAGCCCAGCTTTTGCGCGGTCGCGTCATCATGCATGGAGGCGTGATTGTCGTAGGTTTGGGCTTGCAGCATGTTCGCCGGGCGCCGCCACGGGCCGACGATGCGCCCATCCTTCCGCTCAAGCGGATTATCGAAAAACTGCATCGCGGCCTCCCTCTAAGGCGATGCTACACCCTTGCGCCGCCCGCCGCGCAACGCCCAAATGTCCCGCAGACGGAGGACCCAATGACCGCGATCCAAGACATCCCGCTCACGCGTATCGACGGCGCGCCCGATACGCTCGCCGCCCATAAGGGCAAAGTGCTGCTGATCGTGAACGTCGCCTCCAAATGCGGGCTGACGCCGCAATATGAGGGCCTCGAAAAATTGTTTGAAGCCAAGCGCGCGGACGGCCTCGAAGTGCTCGGCTTTCCGGCCAACAATTTCCGTGGGCAAGAGCCCGGCACGGAGGCCGAAATCGCCGATTTCTGCAAGACGACCTACGACGTGCAATTTCCGCTGTTCTCGAAAGTCTCGGTCGTCGGCGCCGATCAGCACCCGCTCTACGCCGCGCTGACCCAGGCTGTGCCGGCCGCGACCGGCGAGGGCCCGATGCGCGCGCGCCTCGAAGGCTTCAAAATGGAAACCAACAAGGCGCCGGACATTCTCTGGAACTTTGAAAAGTTCGTCGTCGGCCGCAATGGCGCGGTGGTCGCGCGCTTCTCCCCCGATGTGGCCGCCGACGATCCGCGCCTGACCGCCGTGATCGATGCGGAATTGGCGAAGGCAGCCTAACTCGTACCGCCGGCTTCCAGCCGGCAGTCGTGCGCCCTGCCGGCTGGAAGCCCCTCATCCGGCCCGTCGGGCCACCTTCTCCCCCTCACGGGGGAGAAGGGCGCGTCGCCGCTACAGCGTCGCCATGTCGATCACGAAGCGATAGCGCACGTCGCTTTTCAGCATGCGCTCATAGGCATCGTTGATCGCTGAGATAGGGATGATCTCGATATCGGCCGCGACGCCCTTGGCGGCGCAGAAATCCAGCATCTCCTGGGTCTCTGCGATGCCGCCGATGGGCGAGCCCGCGAGCGAGCGGCGCCCGCCCAGCAGCACGAAGGCGTGCGCCGGCGGATGCGGCTTCTCCGGCGCGCCGACCAGGCACATCGTGCCGTTGTAGTGCAGCGCCTGCAGGAACGGGTTGAGATCGTGCGCGACCGCGACCGTGTTCAGGATGAAATGGAATTTGTTGCGCTGCGCGCGCATCGCGTCCTTGTCGGTCGACACCACGATCTCGTCGGCGCCGAGCCTGCGCGCATCCTCCGCTTTGTTCGGTGAGGTCGTGAACAGCACGACCCGCGCGCCCATCGCATGCCCGAGCTTCACGCCCATATGCCCGAGCCCGCCGAGGCCGACGACGCCGATCGTCTGGCCCGGCCCGACGTTCCAATGGCGCAGCGGCGAATAGGTCGTGATGCCGGCGCACAGCAAAGGCGCGGCGGCGGCCGGATCGAGACCGTCGGGAATGCGCAGTACGAAATCCTGATCGACCACAATCGATTTCGAATAGCCGCCATTGGTGGGCTCGCCGCTCTGCGTCTCGGTTCCGCCATAGGTGCCGACGCCGCGCGCGCAGAATTGCTCGAACCCTTCGCCGCACGCCTCGCAGGTCCGGCAAGAATCCACGAGACAGCCGACGCCCACCAGCGCGCCCGGCTTATGCTTGGAAACCGCCGCGCCCACGCTCTTCACGCGCCCGACGATCTCGTGGCCCGGCACGACCGGATATTTCGTGCCGCCCCATTCATTGCGCGCCGTGTGCAGATCGGAATGACAGACGCCGCAATAGAGAATGTCGATCTCGACATCGCTCGGCCCGACGGCGCGGCGTTCGATCGCGATGGGCCCAAGCGAAGCATCCGCGGCTTTGGCGGCATAGGCGGCGACCATGACTGTCTCCCTCTGTCTCGGCGCGATCAATCGCCCATCGTCAGCACGAGCGCGCCGTTTTTGGTGGCGACGAGCGTGTGTTCGTATTGCACGGTGGGCTTGGCCGTGTCGGCGCGCAACGTCCATTCATCGCCGCCCTCGATCGCCCATTCGCTACCCATCGACAGGAACGGCTCGATCGTGAACACGAGGCCCTCTTCGATGCGGCGGCGTTCGCTGGCGTCGTACCAGGTGGGGAGCGAACCCGGCTCTTCGTGCAACGCGCCGCCAACGCCGTGCGAGGCGAGATTGCGGATCAGCGTGTAGCGGTTCTTGTCGGCGAAGCTCTGGATGGCGCGCCCGATCTCGCGCATCGGCGCGCCCGCGCGCACCTGATTGATGCCGGCCCACATGGCGCGTTTGCCGTCGCGCATCAAGCGCTCCTGCTTCGCCGTCGGCTGGCCCACGACAAAGCTCGCGCCGGTGTCGCCGAAAAAGCCATCCTTCTCGGCGGAGACGTCGATGTTGATCAGATCGCCGGCCTGCATGATTTCATCGCCCGGAATGCCGTGCGCGATGTTCGGAAAGATCGAGATGCAAGTCGCGCCAGGGAAATCGTAGGTCAGTTCCGGCGCCGAGCGCGCGCCCGCCTTGTCCAGCAGCGCACGGCCCAGCTCATCGAGCTCCTTCGTCGTCATCCCCGGTTCGAGCGCCGCGCCCATCGCGTCCCGCACCTGCGCCACGATGCGCCCGATGACGCGGAGACGTTCGAGCTGCTCTTCGTTTTCAATCGTCATCTTTCAACTCGATCCATTGCGCGCCCGCGCTCAGCTCTTTTTCGACGCGCACCCAATGCAGGGCGAGCCAGCTGAACAAGGCGTCGTTGCTGCAATTGCCCAGGCATAGGCGCGCGGCGCGCGCCGCGCCTTGCAGCCCCATAAAATCCGCGTCGCGCGTCAGCACGACCGCGCCGTCGGCGCCAGCTTTGGCCCAAATGGCCGCGTCTGGCGCCTGCCGCAAGCCCAGGCTCAGAACGTGGATCGCCTCGTGGCCACGGGCCTCCAGCCACCCTACCAAGCGCGGCGGCAGGTTTTCATCGACAATGAACTTCATTCCGCCGCGACGGCGTGGCCATCCACGAGCCGCGCGGCAAAGTCGAGGCTGGCGCGCAGATCATCTTGGGTGAGTTGCGGGTAATCGCTCAGGATTTCCCGCTCGCTCATGCCAGCGGCGAGCCAGCCCAGAACGTGGGACACGCGAATGCGCGTGCCCTCGATGCGCGGATGGCCCGAACATGTTTCCGGATCGGCGACAATACGGTCTGCGAGCTTCATAGCCAAAATATAGCACGGCGCGTGGCCTGAAGCACCGTCTGTCCCCGCCCCTTCGCTGGACAGGGTTAGGGGTGGGGCATCGGCGTCGCGCTTTCAAAAATGCAGCGCAAACACCCCCTCCTCCACCCCGCAAGGGGGGGAGGAGAGCAGGTTGGCGTTATCCCTGCGCTTGCGTCGCGCTCGACGGCTCGACGCGCACGCCGGGGCCCATCGTGGAGGAGACGGCGACCTTTTTGAGGTAGGTCCCCTTCGCGCCCGTGGGCTTGGCCTTCACGACCGCATCCACGAAGGCGCGGATATTGCCGGTGAGCTGCGCTTCCGAGAAGCTCGCCTTGCCGACGCCCGCATGGATGATGCCGGCCTTCTCGGCGCGGAACTCGACCGCGCCGCCCTTGGCGTCCTTCACGGCCTTCGCCACGTCCATGGTCACCGTGCCGACCTTCGGGTTCGGCATCAGGCCGCGCGGGCCTAGCACTTTGCCGAGGCGGCCGACGAGCGCCATCAGATCCGGCGTCGCGATCAGGCGATCGAACTCGATCTTGCCGCCATTGATGGTCTCGAACAGGTCCTGCTCGCCCACGATGTCGGCGCCGGCATTGCGCGCTTCGTCCGCCTTCGGGCCGCGCGCGAACACCGCGACCTTCAGCGTCTTGCCCGTGCCGTTCGGCAGATTGCAGACGCCGCGGACTTGCTGATCCGGATATTTCGGATCGACGCCCAGATTGAGCGCGATTTCGACGGTCTCATCGAACTTCGCTGACGCGCGTTCCTTGATCAGCTTCACAGCCTCGTCGAGCCCGACGAGCTTACGGCTGTCGATATTGGCGTGGCTCTTGGCCATGCGCTTGGTTGGCTTCGGCATGGTCTCAGCCCTCCACCATGATGCCCATGGAGCGGGCGGTGCCCATGATCTGGAGCGTGGCCGCTTCCAGTTCCTGGGCGTTCAAATCCTTCATCTTCTGCTTGGCGATCTCGGCGCATTGCGCCTTCGTGATCGTCGCCACCACGGTGCGGCCCGGGAGCTTGGAGCCCGTGCCCGGCTTCTTCGCGGTGGCGAGCTTGGCCGCCTTCTTCAGGAAGAACGACGCCGGCGGCGTCTTCGTCTCGAAGGTGAAGCTCTTGTCTTGGTAATAGGTGATGACCGTCGGAATCGGCATCCCCTTTTCCATGTCCTGCGTACGGGCGTTAAAGCCCTTGCAGAATTCCATGATGTTGAGGCCGCGCTGACCAAGCGCGGGACCGATCGGGGGCGCAGGCTTGGCGTCGCCAGCCGGCACCTGGAGCTTGATCTGCCCCAGGATCTTCTTAGCCATGTGATCCTCTCAAATGCTTCGCGCCGGAAACCGACGCGGCGAGGGGGCGTGGTGCGGCTTGCGCTGGACTTTGCGCGCGCCTCCCACACAGGAATTCCTGGGCCGGAGCCCAGGAAGGCGGGGCGTATAGCGGAGCCGACGCCATCTGTCACGCGCGGCGCCTCCGGCGTTCTGCCTGGAGGCGAATAGCATGGACCCGTCCGCGCTCCGCCCCTCAACTGGCCCCGATGGTTACCCAGGAGTCTCTCATGCGCGCCATGATGATGGCGGCGGCGGCATGTGCGCTCTGCGCCTGCGAAACGCTGTCCACGTCCTTCTCGCCGCCGGCGGCGGCGGAAACGCCGGCGACCTCCGCCGCGCCTGTCGCGATCGCCGCCCCCTCCGCACAGCAGCAATTGCTCGAGGCCGAGCGCCAGCTTTCCACCTCCGCGCTCTCGAATGGCCTAGGCCCCGCACTGGCGGCCTCGCTCGACGCCGGCGGCTTCGTCGTGCGCCCCGGCCAGATGCTCGCTGGCCCGGAAGCGGTCACGCAGGGCCTGCCGGCCAACGCAAGCGGCCCGATCTATTGGCAACCCGATCGCATCGAGGTCGCATCCAGCGCGGACATGGCCATGACCAGCGGCCGCTATGTGCAAGTGGTGCGCGGCGCCGAAGCCATTCAGGGCCGCTACGTCGTGGTCTGGCGCAAGGACGCGACCGGCCAATGGCGCGTGCTCAGCGAAACCCGCACCGCCGATCCGCCCGCCGCCCGCGTCGTCACCCCGGCGCGCCGCCGTCGCTAAGCGCCTGCGCGCCCTTTGAGCGTGCGCGGCAGCCGACTACGCACTGCAGAGAAATAAACGCGCAAAATCCACGCGCCGCGACAACGCCGCTTCCCGGTGCGGTTGTGGATTGATAGAACCTGCCCAAGGGCTGGGGGCGGCCGCGATGAGCGACGGATTTCTCTTCATAAGCCATGCGAGCGATGACGGCCCCGAGGTCGCGCGCATCGTCGACTATCTGGAGCGCGGCGGCGTGCGCTGCTGGATTTCGGGGCGCGATATTCCGCCGAAATCGATCTACGCCGAAGCCATTACACAAGGCATGAAGGATTCCAGCGCCTGCGTCGTGATCGTCAGCGCGGCTTCCAACGCCTCGGCCGCGGTCAAGCGCGAGCTGGAGCTCGCCAGCCGCTTCGACAAGCCGTTCATTCCCATCCGGCTTGACGCCTCCGAACCGGCGGCGGGTCTGGATTACTACCTAAACAACGCCCAATGGGTGGATTACGGGCGCGGCGGCGAACGCGCGCTCGATCGGATCATTTCACCGGCCGCTGCAGCGGTTTATCGCCCGCAAGCCAGGCCGGCCGCGCCGCCGTCGGGGCAGCGGCCGCCGCTTGCATTGATCGGCGGCGGAACCGTCGCTGTCGCCGCGCTCGTTCTTGGCGGCATCGTTCTGCTGCGGCCGATGCTAAGCGCGCCGGCGTCAAGCGATGCGCCCGCGTCGGTGGCGAGCCCCGCTGTTACGAACGCGGCTGAGCCGCCGCCAGCGCAACAAAGGCTCGCTTTGGCCGCGCCCGCGCCGCGCGAGCAACCCGAGCCGCAACCGCCGGCGCAGGACCCCGCGCAATCCCCGGCCCTGCGCGCCGCGCCGCCGCCGAGTGTCGTAGAGGCCGAACCCGCCGCGCCGGCCGTTGCGCGGCCGGCGACGCGCGCTTCCCGTGCTGATCGCATCCTGGCGGCGTTGGACCGCCACCGCTCAACGATCTTTTCCGTCGCGCCGAACATCCGTCCGAACGTCGAGCAAGGCGCGCGCGATGCCGGTCAGATCGCGAGCACAGCGCGAATTCTCGGCGTCGCGGACATGACGTTCGCGCAGAACGGACGCAACGGCGTCTATTTTCTAGAGGATGGCTTGGTCGCGAAGGACGTCACGACCCCGCCCGTCTTCGTCCCCTATGACAGCTTGCGCGGCGTCACGCCAAGGCGCGGCGGCATTGTGGTGTTTTACAACAATGTCCAATTGCCGACGCATCCGCGCATGTCGAAGGATGAGCTGATCTCGCTGATCAACGATGTGCTGGCCGCCACGGCGGACTGAGCGCCCAGAGCATCATCCGAAGAAGTGGGAACCGGTTCTTCGACAAGATGATGCTCAATCGAAGAGCTAGAATCCTGTTCCGATGAAATCGGAACAGGATTCTAGCTATCGCGATGGGTCTGCGCGGCGTGCTGGGCTTCGGCGATGCTTTTGCGGAAGCCGGCCGGGTCTCGGATGATTGGACTGGTCCAGGTGTCATCGCCGGTGCCGTGCGCGACGACGCGGCCATAGTTCAGCAAACGGCCCAGAATATCCTGATCCACGTTCACGACCTCGATCGAGGTCAGCGAGAGATCGGTGACGTGGCGCTGAATCCAGCCGCGCTTGAGGATGAGACGGCGATCCGTCACCGCGCCTTCGATATTGGTCAGGATCAACCAATCGCGCACGAACAGCACGATGCCGATGAGAAAGATGCCGAGAAAGATCAGAAACAGCCAGGCGCGAATCCAGCACACCCAATGCAGATGCAGGCGCTGGACGATGCGCTCGCCCGGAACCAGCGCATCGTAGATATAACTCATGGCCGCCTCCGGCGCCGCGCCTAGCGCAGCTTCTCGACCTGGGCGTATTCGAGATCGACCGGCGTTTCGCGGCCGAAGATCATGACCGCCACTTTCAGACGGCCGCGCTCTTCATCCACTTCGGACACCACGCCCTCGAAGCTCTGGAACGGCCCGTCCGACACTTTCACGCGCTCGCCGATTTCGAACGAGATGACGCGGCGCGGCTTGACCACGCCCGGCTCGTTCTCGCCGCCGAGGATGCGCTTGATCTCACGCTCGCTCACCGGCTGCGGCTTGTTCTGCTGGCCGAGAAAGCCGGTCACCTTCGGCGTGTTCTTGACGAGGTGATAGGCGTCGTCGGTCAGCTCCATCTTCACCAGCACATAGCCGGGGAAATGGCGATGCTGGCGCACTTTCTTGGCGCCGCGCACGACCTCGGTGACCTCCTCGGTCGGCACTTTGATGTCTTCGATCAGATGCGCGATGCCTTGGCGCTGCGCCTGCTCGCGGATCGCCTCGGCGACCTTCTGCTCGAAATTCGAATAGGCGTGGACAATGTACCAGCGGGCCGTCACGGCGCTCTCCTGCAACATCACGAAATCCCGAGCAGCGTATTCACGACGAGCCCGATGACGAGATCGACGACGAAGAAGAAGATCGTCGCCAGCAGCACCATCATCAGCACCATGAAGGTCGACACCCAGACTTCCTGGCGAGTCGCCCACGTCACCTTGCGCGCCTCGGCGCGCACCTCGCTGAAGAATTTGAACGGGCCGCCGCCGCGCTTGGGTTCGGCTTCACTCGTTTCGGCTTCCGTGGCCATTCGCTTATCTGCGCCTCTCGTTCACGAGCCTAAATATAGGCGTTCCCACATATATGGGCTTCCCTTGGCAGGAGTGGAGGGACTCGAACCCCCGGCCCTCGGTTTTGGAGACCGATGCTCTACCAGCTGAGCTACACTCCTGTAGGCGACGGGCAGGCGCCCTCTGGGGCCGCTTTCGACCCTAAACGCGCTCTTCCAATCACCGGGATGGCCCCCTCTACCAGCGCGGACGGGACCCGGCAAGCGCGTGCAAGCGGCGGCGGACGGTCAGGTCCGCAATCTCTCCACCAGCGCGACGAGCGCGGCCTGACGGGAAAGCCCGGTCTTGCCGAGCGCCGATTTGATCTGCGTCTGCACCGTGTTGAGCGCCACGCCGCGCTTGCGCGCGATGGTCTTGGCGTCTTGCCCCGCCGACAGATCGGCGGCCACGTCGATCTCGGCGGTCGTCAGTCCAAAATAATCGCGCAGCATTTCGAGCGACGCGGCGTTCGGGCGCCAGGCGCTGTCGAGCAGCATCACCATCGCGCGCGGCCGGGTTTCGCGCCCGAGCATCGGCGCGTCGTCTCCGATCGGAATGACCACGGCGAACATCGAGGGCGCCTGGGCGCGCTTGATTTCGATGGCGCGGCGCGGGCGCCATTGCAGCACGATCGAGCGGCGGATCGCCGCCTCGATCGCCTGATCCACCTGAGACTGCGCCGCGTCCTGCCCGACGCGCAATCGCCCGTCTTGCATCGACAGGCTGTCATGGCCCTCCAGGAGATGGATCGCGCTCGCATTCTGAAACGCGACTTTGCCGTCGCCATCCAGCAGCATCGCGGGCGCGCCGAAGCCGGAGAGCATCTCCTTCAGTTCATCGGCGATCAGCGGATCGTCCGCATGGAACGCCAGCCGGATCGCGCGGCGCAGATGCGGCAGCAGGGATTTGAGCCGTCCCACATCCGCCATCGTGAACTTCGCGGTCGCGCCGACGCGATAGAACATGAGCACGATCGCCGGCGCGTCAAACTCGTCCGGAAGCGTCGCCAAGCAGAATAAGGCCGTGGTCACGCCCAGAGGCGCCACCATGTCGCGATAGAATTCGTTGGTCTTGCGTTCTTCCGGCGGCATCAATTCGTCGAGCGTGAACACGCCCGGCGCGCGCCCTGTGGCGAGCGCGCGATTGGTCCACTCGGCGCGTCCCGCATACCGCGGATAGGACGGCGCGATCGGCGTCATGTCGAAATTGTGCATCACATAGCCGGCGCCGCGATAATTGCCGATCGCGGGCGCGACCATCAGCGCGCTGTCGGCGTTCAGCCATTCGGCGATGCCGGATACTATTTCGGGCCAGGACGTCGGCGCCCGCACGGTGCGGTAGACGCCATCCAACAGCGCTTCGAACGCTTCACTGTCGCGGCGCACCGAACCTCCCGACGCGTCCCAAAGCTCATACACCATTCTCGGGATGCGCGCGGAGCCTGGCAAGCTAGGTTGGAGCGGCAAGCGGCCGGCTGGGGGACGCGAGCAAACAAGAAGGCCGCTCCGTGAGGAGCGGCCTTCGAGATTCTGAAGCAGTCGCTACGCTTTATCTCAATCGTCGATTTTCGCGACGACGCCGGATCCGACGGTGCGTCCGCCTTCGCGGATGGCGAAGCGCGAGCCCTGGTTCATGGCGATCGGCACGATCAGCTCGACCGTGATTTTCACATTGTCGCCCGGCATCACCATTTCCGTGCCAGACGGCAGGTTGACGATCCCGGTCACGTCCGTGGTCCCGAAATAGAATTGCGGGCGATAATTCGTGAAGAACGGCGTGTGGCGGCCGCCCTCGTCCTTGTTGAGGACGTAGATCTCGGCCTCGAACTTCTTGTGCGGCTTGATCGAGCCCGGCTTGCACAGCACCTGGCCGCGCTCGACGCCTTCGCGGTCGATGCCGCGCAAGAGCGCGCCGATATTGTCGCCCGCCTGCCCGGAATCGAGCAGCTTGCGGAACATCTCAACGCCCGTGACCGTGGTCTTCTGGGTGTCGCGGATGCCGACGATCTCGACTTCCTCGCCGACCTTGATGATCCCCTTGTCAACCCGGCCCGTCACCACCGTGCCGCGCCCCGAGATCGAGAACACGTCTTCGATCGACATCAGGAAGGGCTGGTCCACCGGACGCTCGGGCTGCGGGATATAGGTATCGACCGCCGTCATCAGCTCCATGATGGCGTCTTCCCCGATCGGGGGATCGCGCCCTTCCACCGCCGCCAAGGCCGAGCCGCGCACGATCGGGGTGTCGTCGCCCGGGAATTGGTTGTTCGACAGCAATTCGCGCACTTCCATCTCGACGAGCTCGAGCAATTCGGCGTCATCGACCATGTCGACCTTGTTGAGGAACACCACCATCGCCGGCACGCCGACCTGGCGCGCCAGCAGCACGTGCTCGCGGGTCTGCGGCATCGGGCCATCGGCCGCGCTCACCACCAGGATCGCGCCATCCATCTGCGCCGCGCCCGTGATCATGTTCTTCACGTAGTCGGCGTGGCCGGGGCAATCGACGTGCGCATAATGCCGGTTCTGGGTCTCGTATTCGACATGCGCCGTGTTGATCGTGATGCCCCGCGCCTTCTCCTCCGGAGCCGCATCGATGTCCGCATAAGACATCGCCTTGGCCCCGCCCTTCTTGGCCAAAACCATCGTGATCGCCGCCGTCAGCGTCGTCTTGCCATGGTCAACGTGACCAATCGTTCCGATGTTGCAATGCGGCTTGGTCCGCTCAAACTTTTCCTTGGCCAT
>JBGAGO010000002.1:0-707740 GCA_044226655.1 Caulobacterales bacterium
AATGGTGATGCCGGGCGACAATGTGAAAATCACGGTCGAGCTGATCGTGCCGATCGCCATGAACCAGGGCTCGCGCTTCGCCATCCGCGAAGGCGGACGCACCGTCGGATCCGGCGTCGTCGCGAAAATCGACGATTGAGGCTGGCGTAGCCGCAGTTTCAAAAGGGCCGTCCTCCGGGGCGGCCCTTTTTCTTTGGGTCGCATCCGCTCGCCCGCGCTGCAGCATCTGTGCGATAGGGAGGCGCGCGTGCCCGCGCCTGGAGAGGATTCATGGAACGAGCAGCGATCGTCGCCGCGGTCATCATCGCGATGTTGTTCGCCGCCGCCGGGGCGGGGGCGTTTCACTTTAACGGCTGGAATTTCACCTGGACGGGCGATGCCGCCGCGCAGGTGGCCGTGCAGCCGGGCCAGCTGCCGCAGCAGGCTTACGCCGCTCAGGCGGTCCGCATCTCGGATATGGCCGCTATCGTCCACGTGACGCCCGAAGATCGCACCGACGTGGCGATATCGGTCGATAATCCGGGCCGCACGCCCATGCCTGTGGTCCGCGTGGATGGGGACCAGTTGATCGTGGACGGTCGCCTCCACGGCCGCATCCTCAATTGCCGCGACGACGGGGGCGTGGACCTGCTCGGCTATGGCGGCGTGACGGCTCAGGAATTGCCGGTCATCACCCTGCACGTCCCGAAAGCCGTCGATCTGGACGTGGGCGGCGCGGTGAAGGCCGATATCGCAGCGGCCGAGAGCGTGGACCTCGATCAATCGGGCTGTGGTTCGACGACCGTCGCCGATCTGACCGGGGCGCTAAAGGTCGACAATTCCGGCAGCGCCGATGTGACGGCCGCCGCCGCGGCCAGCGCAGATCTCGATTTGAGCGGCTCTGGCGACATCATCCTGGGCGCGATTTCGGGCCCGGTGGCCATCGATATGGCGGGCGCGGGCTCGGTGACGGTGGCCTCGGCCGTGGGGCTTAATCTGGACATGGCCGGGTCGGGCGATGTGCGGGTCGATGCCTTGACTGGCGAGCTCAAGGTCGATGGCGCGGGCTCCGGCGACATCGACATCCGCGGCGGCGCCGTGACTTTGGCCGATATCTCCTCCGCTGGCTCCTGCTCGCTGACCGCGCCGACCCTGGCCGTCGAGACCGCCAAGATCGACATGGCGGGCTCCGGCGAGGTGAAGCTGGGCGCGATCGGCGATCTCGACGTCGAGATCATGGGGTCGGGCACGGTGGACGTGGCGAGCGTGCGCGGGCGCAACAACCGCCGCATCATGGGCTCCGGTGAAGTGAACGTCGGAAGCCCTTGACGCTTTGGCGACGAAGGGGCTAGAAGCCCCGCTCTGTTTTGAACCGGCCGTGAGCCGAGGCTCAGACGCGGTTCGCAGTAACGCGACATCGGCCCGGGGGATCGGGCAGGTTTCCGGAGGACAGGGCGCAAGCGCGCGCCCCGCCCTCCTTCGCGCGTTGCAGCGACGCTCTGATTTCTCGCCCCGTCCGGGAATTGTGTGACGGATTAGGGCGATGCAGCAGAATATCCGAATTAGGCTCAAAGCCTTCGATCACCGAACGCTCGATCTCTCCACCAAGGAGATCGTGTCGACGGCTAAACGCACGGGCGCGACCGTCGTCGGCCCGATCCCGCTGCCGACCCGCATCGAAAAGTTCACCGTCAACCGCTCGCCCCACATCGATAAGAAGTCCCGCGAGCAATTCGAAATTCGCACCCATAAGCGCGTGCTCGATATCGTTGATCCCACGCCGCAAACCGTCGATGCGCTGATGAAGCTCGACCTCTCCGCGGGCGTCGACGTGCAAATCCAAGTGATGGGCTGAGCCGATGACCGCCCAGCCCCGCATTGGCGTCATCGCCAAAAAAGTCGGCATGATGCAGCTGTTCGCCGCCGATGGCGTGCAGACCCCTGTGACCGTGCTCTCGCTCGAAGGCTGCACCGTCGTCGCGCACCGCACCGCCGAGAAGGATGGCTATAGCGCCGTCCAGCTCGGCGCCGGCGCGCCGAAGGTGAAGCGCCTCACCAAGGCCGACCGCGGCCATTTCGCGAAGAACGGCGTGGAAGCCAAGAAGACGCTGGTCGAGTTCCGCGTGGACGCCTCGATGGCGCCGCCGGTCGGTTCGGAAATCACGGCGGATCATTTTGTCGAAGGCCAAAAGGTCGATGTTTCCGGCACGTCCATCGGCAAGGGTTTTGCGGGCTCGATGAAACGCTGGAATTTCGGCGGCCTGCGCGCGACGCACGGCGTATCCGTCTCGCACCGCTCGCATGGCTCGACCGGCAACCGCCAGGACCCGGGCCGCGTGTTCAAGAATAAGAAGATGGCCGGCCATCTCGGCGTCGAGCGCGTCACAACACAGAATCTGGAAATCGCCCGCGTCGATGCAGACCGCGGGCTCGTTTTTGTCCGCGGCTCGGTGCCGGGCGCGAAGGGCTCCTGGGTCGAAATCCGCGACGCGGTGAAGGCGAAGCTCCCGGAAGCGGCGCCTCAGCCCGCGAAGTTCAAGCAAGCGGCGGCCTGATCCGATGAAGATCGACATCAAAACTCTGGACGCGGCGAGCGCCGGCTCCATCGAGCTGAAGGACGACATCTTCGGCATCGCCGAGATCCGCAAGGACATCCTGGCGCGTATGGTGAACTACCAGCTCGCCAAGCGCCGCGCCGGCACCCACAAGACCAAGAGCCGCGGCGAAGTCGCCCGCTCGCACTCAAAGCTCTACCGCCAGAAGGGCACGGGCAATGCGCGCCACGGCGCGGCGAACGCCCCGATCTTCCGCGGCGGCGGCCACGCCCATAACATCCTGCCGCGCGATTATTCGCACAGCCTGCCCAAGAAGGTGCGCACGCTCGCGTTGCGCCACGCGCTCTCGTCCAAGGCGAAGGACAACGCCATCGTCGTGATCGATGAGGCCAAGCTCTCGGCGCCGAAGACGAAAGAGCTGGCCGGTAAGCTGGCGGGACTTGGCGTGACCAATGCGCTCATCATCGGCGGCGCGGAGCTCGATCTCAATTTCGCGCTCGCCTCGCGCAACATCCCGAACGTGGATGTGCTGCCGAGCGCCGGCCTCAACGTCTATGACGTGTTGCGCCGCCGCACGCTGGTGCTGACCAAGGACGCCGTCGCCGCGATCAATGCGCGGTTCGAACCCAAAGGAGCGGCGGCATGAGCGCCGTAAAGCATTACGACACGATCATCGCGCCGGTGATCACGGAGAAGAGCACGATCCTGTCCGAGCAGGGCAAGGTGGTGTTCCGCGTGCCGCTGAGCGCGACGAAGAAGGACGTGAAGGACGCCGTCGAAGCGCTCTTCAAGGTCAAGGTCCAGGCCGTGAACACCATCCGGCAGAAGGGCAAGGCCAAGTTTTTCCGCGGCATTCAGGGCCGCCGTTCGGACACCAAGAAGGCGATCGTGACGCTGGCCGACGGCCAGTCGATCGACGTCACGACGGGGCTTAACTGATGGCGTTGCGTACGTTCCGCCCGACCTCGCCGGGCCGCCGTCAGCTCGTGATCGTCGATCGCAGCGAGCTGTACAAAGGCAAGCCGGTAAAGGCGCTCACCGAAGGGCTCACCAAGTCCGGCGGCCGCAACAATGCTGGCCGCGTGACGGCGTTCCGCCATGGCGGCGGCCACAAGCGCGCCTATCGCATCATCGATTTCAAGCGCCGCAAATGGGATCAGCCGGCGACCGTCGAACGGCTCGAATATGATCCGAACCGCACGGCCTTCATCGCGCTCGTCAAATATCCGGATGGCGAGCAGGCTTACATTCTGGCGCCGCAACGCCTGAAGGCCGGCGACGTGGTGGTTGCGGGCGAAAAGGTCGACGTGAAGCCCGGCAATGCGATGCCGATGAAATCGATCCCGGTCGGCACCATCGTGCACAATGTCGAATTGAAGCCGCTCAAGGGCGGCCAGATCGCACGCTCGGCCGGCACGTACGCGCAGATCGTCGGCCGCGACGGCGGCTACGCGCAGCTGCGCCTGTCGTCTGGTGAAATCCGCATGGCGCCGGATACGTGCATGGCCACGATCGGCGCGGTGTCGAACCCCGACAACATGAACGAAGTCTGGGGCAAGGCGGGCCGTTCGATCTGGCTCGGCAAGAAGCCGAGTGTGCGCGGCGTCGCCATGAACCCGGTCGATCACCCGCACGGCGGCGGCGAAGGCAAGACCTCCGGCGGCCGTCACCCCGTCACGCCTTGGGGGCAAAAGACGCGCGGTCCCAAGACCCGCAAGACCAAGCCCTCCGATCGTCTCATCATCCGGCGTCGTCACGCCAAGAAGTCGAGCTAGTCCCGATGCCGCGTTCCGTTTGGAAAGGCCCGTTCGTCGACGGTTATCTCCTCGCCAAGGCCGAGAAGGCGCAAGGCGGCCGTTCGGCCATCAAGACCTGGTCGCGCCGGTCGACGATCATGCCGCAATTCGTGGGCCTCACCTTCCAGGTCCACAACGGCAAGACGTTCGTGCCGGTGTCGGTGTCTGAAGACATGGTCGGCCACAAGCTGGGCGAGTTTTCGCCGACGCGGCCGAACACGGGCCATGGCGCCGATAAGAAAGCGAAGAGGAAGTAGGCGATGGGCAAGCCGAAGAATCCCCCTCGCGTCGCCGAGAACGAAGCCCGCGCGGTGCTGCGCATGGTGCGCATCAGCCCGCAGAAGCTGAACCTCGTCGCGCAGGCCATCCGTGGCCTCACGGTCGAGAAGGCGCTCAACGAGCTCAAATTCTCCCGCAAGCGCATCGCGGGCGACGTCTACAAGCTCGTCTGGTCGGCGAAGGCCAATGCGGAGGAGAAGGGGCTCGACATCGACAGCCTGTTCGTCACGCAGGCCCATGTCGGCAAGAACCTCGTGCTGAAGCGCTCGGCTTCGCGCGCGCGCGGCCGCGGCACCCGCATAGAAAAGCCGTTCGCGCAGATCACGGTTGTGGTGCGCGAAATGCCGGAAGCGCTTGAGGCGCTCAAGAACCGCAAGAAACAGCCGCGCGACATCTCGCCTGACCGGCGCAAGGGCGCCGCGCAAGGAGCGACCGCCTAATGGGTCAGAAAGTTAATCCGATCGGGCTGCGCCTCGGCGTCAACCGCACGTGGGACAGCCGCTGGTACGCGAACACGAAGGATTACGCGCGCCTCCTCCACGAGGACATCGCGATCCGGAAGTTCCTGCGTGAGCGGCTGAAGGCGGCCGGCGTGTCGAAGATCATCATCGAGCGGCCGCTGAAGAAGTGCCGCGTGACGATCCTGACGGCCAAGCCGGGCGTCGTGATCGGCAAGAAGGGCGCCGATATCGAAAAGCTGCGCAAGGAATTGGCCGCGATGGCGCCGGGCGCGGAAGTGTTTCTGAACCTGGTCGAAGTCCGCAAGCCGGAAACGGATGCGAACCTGGTCGCCGAAGGCGTCGCCCAGCAGCTCGAGCGCCGCGTCGCGTTCCGCCGCGCCATGAAGCGCGCGATGCAATCGGCGATGCGGCTTGGCGCGCAAGGCATCCGCATCAACGTGTCGGGCCGTCTGGGCGGCGCGGAAATCGCGCGCATGGAATGGTACCGTGAAGGCCGCGTGCCGCTGCACACGCTGCGCGCGGATATCGATTACGGCTTCTGCGAAGCCGAGACGGCCTATGGCCAGATCGGCGTGAAAGTCTGGATCTTCAAAGGCGAGATCCTCGAGCACGATCCGATGGCGCAGGACAAGCGCGCGATCGACACCGGCGAGAACCGTGAACGCCGTGACCGCGACCGCCCGCAACGCGATGACCGCGGCCCGGGCGGCGATCGCGGACGGCGTCCGCCGCGCCGCGCGCCGCGCGATGCTGAAGCCGCCAGTTCGGACGCGGAGGGCTGATCCGCCATGATGCAACCGAAGAAAACCAAGTACCGCCGCGCCCATAAGGGCCGGATCAAGGGCTTGGCGACGACCGCGATCAAGCTGGATTACGGCTCGTTCGGCCTTAAGGCGCTGGAGCCGGAGCGCGTCACCGCGCGCCAGATCGAAGCCGCGCGCCGCGCCATCACGCGCCACATGAAGCGCCAGGGCCGGGTGTGGATCCGCATCTTCCCGGACGTGCCGGTGTCAAAGAAGCCGACCGAAGTGCGCATGGGCTCGGGCAAGGGCGCGCCGGAATTCTGGGCGGTCCGCGTCCATCCCGGCCGCGTCATGTTCGAGATCGACGGCGTGCCGGAAAAGATCGCGCGCGAAAGCCTCGAACTCGGCGCGGCCAAGCTGCCGATCAAATCCCGCATCGTGACCCGTTTGGAAGGGCAGTGAGATGAAGCTGCGCGAGATCAAGAAAGAGCTGCAGGATTACCGCTCTTTCGACGCCGCCAAGCTCGGCGATGAAGTGGTCGATCTGAAGAAGGAGCAGTTCAACCTGCGCTTCCAGAAGGCCACCGGTCAGCTCGAGAAGACGTCGCGCGTGCGTGAAGTGCGCCGGCAGATCGCGCGCGCCAAGACGGCGATCCGCGAAAAATCTGCGGCCAAGAAGGTCTGAGGAGAACAAGATGCCGCGCCGCGTGATGCAAGGCGAAGTGGTGAGCGACAAGGGCGACAAGACTGTCGTCGTGAAGGTCGAGCGCACCTTTCTCCACCCCGTCCTCAAGAAGACCGTCCGCCGGTCGACGCGTTTCCATGCCCATGATGAGGCCAACGCGTACAAGACGGGCGAGATCGTCGAAATCCAGGAATGCCCGCCCAAATCCAAGCTGAAACGCTGGGAAGTGGTCGGCCGGGTCGGAGCGTGACGCCATGATCCAGATGCAATCCAATCTCGAGGTCGCCGACAATTCCGGCGCCAAGCGCGTCATGTGCATCAAGGTGCTGGGCGGCTCGAAGCGCCGTTACGCCACCGTGGGCGACGTGATCGTGGTGTCGATCAAGGAAGCCATGCCGCGCGGCCGCGTGAAGAAGGGCGATGTCCGCAAGGCCGTGGTCGTGCGCGTCTCCAAGGACATCAAGCGTCGCGACGGATCGACGATCCGCTTCGACACCAACGCCGCCGTGCTCGTGAACAAGGAAAACGAGCCGATCGGCACGCGCATCTTCGGACCGGTTCCGCGCGAGCTGCGCGCCAAGAACCACATGAAGATCATTTCGCTCGCGCCGGAGGTGCTGTGATGGCCGCGCGTATTCGCAAAGGCGATGTCGTCATCGTGCTCGCCGGCAAAGATAAGGGCCGGGAAGGGCGCGTGATCGAAGTGCGCCCGACGGAAGACCGTGTCGTGGTGGAGAACGTCAACATCCACGCGCGCCATGTGAAGCCGTCGCTGGCCGATCCGAACGGCGGCATTAAGCGCACCGAAGCGCCGCTGCACATTTCAAACGTTGCGTTGCGCGACCCGTCAACGGGCAAGGCCACGCGCGTCGGCTTCAAGACGGACGACAAGGGCCGCAAGGTCCGCGTGGCGCGCCGTTCAGGGGTTCAGATCGATGTCTGAAGCATACGAACCGCGGATGAAGGCGCGCTATAAGCGCGATATCCGCGGCAATCTGAAGAACCAGTTTTCGTACACCAACGAAATGCAGATCCCGCGTCTGGACAAGATCGTGATCAACATGGGCGTTGGCGAAGCGGTGGCCGATTCCAAGAAGCTGAAATCCGCGATGGATGCGCTGGCGCTGATCTCCGGCCAAAAGCCCGTGTCGACCAAGGCCAAGAAATCGATCGCGGGTTTCAAGATCCGCGAAGGCATGGCCGTGGGCTGCAAGGTGACCTTGCGCGCGGACCGCATGTACGAGTTCGTGGATCGGCTGGTGACGATCGCGCTGCCGCGCGTGAAGGATTTCCGCGGCCTCAACGGCCGCTCCTTCGACGGGCGCGGCAATTACGCGATGGGCCTTCGGGAGCACATCGTGTTCCCCGAGATCAATTACGACACGATCGATCAGATGTGGGGCATGGACATCATCGTCTGCACGACCGCGCGCAGCGATGCCGAAGCCAAGGCCCTTTTGAAAGAATTCGACTTCCCGTTCCGGAACTGATCGCCCGCCTCGCGAGAGGTGAGGGCAGTCCACCCCGGAACATATTGGAGCAGATGATGGCGAAGACTGGGTCCATCGAACGGAATGAAAAGCGCAAACGGCTGGCGAAGCAGTTCGCCGGGCGCCGCGCGCGACTGAAGGCTGTCGCGCTCGACGAGTCCAAGCCGCTCGAAGAGCGGTTCGCCGCGCGCCTGAAGCTCGCCGAATTGCCGCGCAATTCCTCGCCCACGCGCTATCGCAATCGCTGCGAAGTGACGGGCCGCCCGCGCGGCTTCTATCGCAAGCTGCGTGTCAGCCGGATTGCGCTGCGTGAGCTCGCTTCGCTCGGCCAGGCGCCGGGCGTCGTGAAATCGAGCTGGTGAGGAGGGTCACATGCAATTGAACGACCCCCTGGGCGATATGCTGACGCGCATCCGCAATGCGCAATTGCGCGGCCGTTCGACGGTGATGACGCCGGCGTCCAAGCTGCGCGCGCGCGTGCTCGATGTGCTGGTCGATGAGGGCTATATACGGTCATACGCAGAGGTGCAGAAGGACGGCAAAGCCGAGATCGAAATCCAGCTGAAATATTCGGAAGGCTCGCCGGTCATCTCCGAAATTCAGCGCGTGTCGAAGCCCGGCCGCCGCATCTATTCCTCGATCAAGGATCTGAACCTGGTCCGTAATGGTCTGGGCATTTCCATTCTGTCGACGCCGAAGGGCGTGATGAGCGACGCGGCTGCGCGCACTCAGAACGTCGGCGGCGAAGTGCTCTGCAAGGTCTATTGAGATGAGCCGCGTCGGAAAAAAGCCGATCCCGACTCCCGCCGGCGTGACGGTTTCGATCGCCAGCGGCGCGGTGAGCGTGAAGGGGCCGAAAGGCCAATTGTCCTTCCGCGTGCCCGACGAGGTCGAGGTCAAGCAACAGGGTCAGGAGCTTGTGGTCGCGCCGCGCCGCGAAGATCAGCGCTCGCGCGCCATGTGGGGCATGGCGCGCGCCATCCTCGCGAACAACGTCAAAGGCGTGACCTCGGGCTTCGAAAAGACGCTGGAGCTCACCGGCGTCGGCTATCGCGCGGCGATGCAGGGCAAGAACCTGCAGCTGCAGCTCGGCTACAGCCATGACGTGATCTATCAGCCGCCGGAAGGCGTGACGATCGCGACGCCGCGGCCGGTTGAAATCAAGATCAGCGGCATCGATGCGCAAGTCGTTGGCCAAGCGGCCGCGGAAATTCGCGCGTTCCGTCCGCCCGAGCCCTATAAGGGCAAGGGCGTGAAATATCAGGGCGAGTACATCCGCCGCAAAGAAGGCAAGAAGAAGTAAGCGCCATGAAGCCTCGCCTCGATCCCAACGCACGGCGCGCTCAGCGCAACCGCACGCGGCTCAAGCAGCTCAGCAGCGGGCGCCCGCGCCTCAGCGTGTTCCGGTCGTCCAAGCACATCTCGGCGCAGATCATCGATGACGCCAAGGGCGAAACGGTCGCGTCTGCATCGACGCTCGAGAAGGATTTTCGCGCCGGCAAGAAGACCGGCGCGGATTCTGCGGCGGCCGCGACGATCGGCAAGCTGATCGCCGAGCGCGCCAAAGCCAAGGGCCTTACGCGGGTCGTGTTCGACCGCGGCGGCTATCTGTTTCATGGCCGGGTGAAAGCCCTGGCCGACGCCGCCCGTGAGGGCGGTCTCGAATTCTGAGGAGCGGCGCGCCGATGGCATTGCCCGAAGAAACACCGACTGAAGAGACCCAGCGCCCACGGCGCGGCCGGGGCGGGCGTGACCGCGATCGCCGCGACAACCGCGGCGGCCCGCGCGAGGAAGAGCGCGACAGCGAGTTCGTCGACAAGCTGGTTGCGATCAACCGCGTCGCGAAGGTCGTGAAGGGCGGCAAGAATTTCGGCTTCGCCGCGCTCGTCGTGGTCGGCGATAAAAAGGGCCGCGTCGGCTACGGCCATGGCAAGGCGCGCGAAGTGCCGGAAGCCATCCGCAAGGCGACCGAGGAAGCCAAGAAGACCATGATCCGCGTGCCGCTGCGCGAAGGCCGCACGCTGCACCATGACGGCCTTGGCCATTGGGGCGCGGGCCGCGTCATGCTGCGCTCGGCGCCTGCCGGCCGCGGCCTGATCGCAGGCGGGCCGATGCGCGCCGTGCTCGAAGTGCTGGGCGTGCAAGACGTCGTGGCCAAGAGCCAAGGCTCTTCGAACCCCTACAACATGGTGCGCGCGACGATCGATGCGTTGAAGCACCAACAAAGCCCGCGCCAAGTGGCCGGGCGCCGCGGCCTCAAGGTCGCTGACATCGTGGGCCGCCGGAAAGACGGCGCCAGCCTCGGCGATCAGCCGAGCGAAGGATAACCGAGATGGCCGCGAAGAAAGCCGGGACCGTGAAGATCAAGCGGACGGGCAGTCCGATCCGCCGCGAAGCCAGCCAGGGCGCCACCTTGCGCGGTCTTGGCCTGACGCGCGCCAACCAAGTGCGCGAATTGGAAGATACGCCGGCGGTCCGTGGGATGATCGCCAAAGTCGCGCATTTGATCGAAATCGTCGATTGATCGCGCAACAGCTCAGGAATTGAAGAACCGCCATGCCTCGTCTCAATGAAATCGCCGACAATCCGGGCGCAGCCAAGAAGCTGATGCGCGTCGCGCGCGGCGTTGGCTCCGGCAAGGGCAAGACCGGCGGGCGCGGCGTGAAGGGACAAAAGTCCCGCCGCGGCGTGTCGATCAACGGCTTCGAAGGCGGCCAAATGCCGATCCATATGCGCATGCCTAAGCGCGGCTTCACGCCCGCCAATCAGCTGCGTTACGCCTGGATCAATCTCGGCCGCATTCAGAAAGCGATTGATTCCAAGCAGTTGACCGCTTCCGACGCCATCACCGAGGAGGCCCTCGTGGCCGCCGGCCTGATCCGGCGTGCGCGGGACGGCGTGCGGCTCCTTGCCAAGGGCGCGTTGAAGGCCAAACTGAACATCACCGTCACGGGCGCTTCGGCGGCCGCTGTCGCGGCTGTTGAGAAGGCCGGCGGCACAGTGACGGTGACCAAGCCCGCCGCGGCCGAAGCCGAGGCGTGATCCAGGGCCGGCGCTGCTGCGCCGGCGTTCAGTTAGGGAGCCGCCCGCTCTATGGCATCAGCCGCAGAACAGCTCGCCGCGAATGTGAACTTTGCGGCGTTCGCCAAGGCGACAGAGCTGCAAAAGCGCATCTGGTTCACGCTCATCGCCTTGGTCGTCTATCGGCTCGGCACCTACATCCCGATCCCGGGCATCGATCCGGCGGCGTTCAAGGCCGCGTTCGAGGGCCAGGCCAACGGCATCCTGGGCATGTTCAACACGTTCTCGGGCGGCGCTGTGAAGCGCATGGCCGTGTTCGCGCTGAACGTGATGCCCTACATCTCTGCTTCGATCATCGTGCAGATTTTGGCGACGACCTCGCCGTCGCTCGAACGGTTGAAGAAAGAGGGCGAGGCGGGCCGCAAGCAGCTCAACCAGTATACGCGCTATCTCACGGTCGCGCTGGCGATCCTGCAATCCTACGGCATCGCCATCGGCTTGCAGGCGACGCCCAACGCGGTGATCGAGCCGGGCTTCTTCTTCGTGCTCTCGACCATGGTCACGCTGACGGGCGGGACGATGTTCCTGATGTGGCTGGGCGAGCAGATCACGGCGCGCGGCGTCGGCAACGGCGTGTCGCTCATCATCTTCGCGGGCATCGTGGCGGCGGCGCCGTCCACCTTGCTGAGCCTTTTCGAACTGGGCCGCGTCGGCGAAGTGAACGCGTTCTCGATCGTGGCGATCATGCTGGTGCTGGCGCTCGCGGTGGTCTTCATCGTGTTCATCGAGCGCTCGCAGCGCCGGCTGGTCGTGCAATATCCGAAGCGCCAAGTGGGCAATCGGATGTTCATGGGCGAAAGCTCGTTCCTGCCTCTGAAGATCAACACGGCCGGCGTCATTCCGCCGATCTTCGCCTCGTCCCTGCTGCTGCTGCCGACCACGATCGCGAGCTTCGCGGGCATGCAGCGCAATGCGCCGGAATGGCTGCAAATGGTGATGGCGCAGTTGCACTATGGCAGCACAACGCATTTGGCGCTCTACGCCATCGGCATCGTCTTCTTCTGCTTCTTCTACACCTCGATCGTGTTCAATCCGGAAGAGACGGCGGACAATCTGCGCAAATATGGCGGCTTCCTGCCGGGCATCCGTCCCGGCAAGAAGACGGCGGAATATCTCGATTACGTGCTGACGCGCCTGACCGTGATCGGCGCGGCCTACATCACGGCGGTGTGTCTGCTGCCCGAGATCATGATCTCGTATTACAACATGCCGTTCTATCTGGGCGGCACCTCGATCCTGATCGTGGTGTCGGTGACGATGGATACAGTGACGCAAATCCAGTCGCATCTGGTGGCGCACCAATATGAGGGGCTGATCAAGCGCTCGAAATTGCGGGGCAAGGCGCGATGAATTTGATCCTGTTTGGGCCTCCCGCGGCGGGGAAGGGGACCCAGGCGAAGCGGCTGGTCGAGGAGCGGGGCTTCATCCAGCTGTCGACGGGCGACATGCTGCGGGCGGCCAAAGCGTCGGGCTCGGAGCTCGGCAAGCGCGTGACGGCGATCATGGATTCCGGCGCGCTGGTGTCGGACGAGATCGTCAACGAGCTGATCGACGATAAGCTCGTCGCCCATAAGGGCGCGCCGGGCTTCATCTTCGATGGCTATCCGCGCACGCTGCCGCAAGCCGAGGCGCTGGACACGTTGCTGGCCTCACACGGCCAGAAGGTCGATCTGGTGATCCGGCTCGAGGTCAACGAGCCGGCGCTGATCGGCCGGGTGGCCAAGCGGTTCGAGGAACAAGGCCGTGTGGATGATGATCCGGAGGCCTTCAAGGTTCGGCTGAAGGCGTATTCCGACCAAACCGCGCCGCTGGTGGGCTATTACCGCCAGCAGGGCAAATTGGTCGGCGTGGACGGGATGGCCGATATCGAAGCGGTGGCGGCGGCGATCGCGCAGGCGATCGACACGCGCCGCGGTTGAAAAAGGCGGCCCCGCGCCCCATTTGGGCGGGTCCGCTGCGGTTGACGGGCGAAGAGCCCCCGCTATAAGGGCGGGTCTTCGCGAAGGTTTTGGCCGCGATCGCGCGCGCTCCGTTTGGAGCGGCGCCGTCGCGGATTTGTCGTTTGGAGCGTGCACATGGCCCGGATCGCCGGCGTCAATATTCCGACCCAGAAGCGCGTGGTGATCGCGCTTCAGTACATTCACGGCATCGGCCCAGCCTTCGCAAAGGAGATTTGCGGCAAGGTGGGCATCGCCGATGATCGCCGCGTCCATGATCTGACCGATCAGGAAGTGCTGCAGATCCGCGAAACGATCGACCGTGACTACACCGTCGAGGGCGATCTTCGTCGTGAGACGGCGCAGAACATCAAGCGGCTGATGGATCTCGGCTGCTATCGCGGCATTCGCCACCGCAAGGGTCTTCCCGTGCGCGGCCAGCGCACGCACACCAATGCGCGCACGCGCAAAGGTCCCGCCAAGCCGATCGCCGGCAAGAAGCAAGCGACGCGCAAGTAAGATCGAGAGAACGAAACCTCCATGGCTAAGGAAGCAACGCGCGTTAAGAAGCGCGAGAGAAAGAACATCGTGTCGGGCGTCGCGCATGTGGCCGCGTCGTTCAACAACACGATGATCACGATCACCGACGCGCAAGGCAACACGATCGCCTGGTCGAGTTCGGGCGCGATGGGCTTCAAAGGCTCGCGCAAATCGACGCCGTACGCCGCCCAGGTCGCCGCCGAAGACGCCGGCCGCAAGGCGATGGACCACGGCATGCGCACGGTGGAAGTGAACGTTTCGGGCCCCGGCTCGGGCCGCGAAAGCGCGCTGCGCGCGCTGCAGGCGATCGGCTTCACGGTCACCTCGATCCGCGATGTGACGCCGATCCCGCACAATGGCTGCCGCCCGCCCAAGCGCCGGCGCGTCTGAATTCAAACTTGGCGCGCGCCGCTCGCGCGCCCGTCCCGAAGGGACCCCACGAGGCCGCAATGTCGATTGAAAATAACTGGCTGACCCTCATCCGCCCGAAGAAGCCCGTCGTCGAGCACGGCTTCGACAGCGCGCGCAAAGCGACGCTCATCGCTGAGCCGCTCGAGCGCGGCTTCGGCATGACGCTGGGCAACGCGCTGCGCCGCGTGCTGCTCTCCTCGCTGCAGGGCGCGGCGATCACCTCCGTCCAGATCGACGGCGTGGTGCACGAATTCTCGTCCATCCAGGGCGTACGCGAGGACGTGACGGACATCGTCCTTAATCTGAAGCAGGTCGCCATCCGCATGCGCGGCGAAGGCCCCAAGCGCGTCATGCTGCGCAAGGACGGCCCAGGCGAAGTGAAGGCCAAAGACATTCAGACCGTCTCCGATATGGAGATTCTGAATCCCGAGCATGTGATCTGCACGCTTGATGAAGGCGCCGGCATCCGCATGGAGCTGACGGTCAATATCGGCAAGGGCTATGTGCCGGCCGAGCAGAACCGCCCGGACGATGCCCCCATCGGCCTCATCGCCGTGGATTCGCTCTACAGCCCCGTGAAGCGCGTCGCCTACCGCGTGGATAATACGCGCGAAGGCCAGGTGCTCGATTACGACAAGCTGGTCATCGACGTCGAAACCAATGGCGCGGTGCGCCCTGAAGATGCGGTCGCCTATGCCGCGCGCATCCTGCAGGACCAGCTGCAAGTGTTCGTGACGTTCGAAGAGCCCAAGCAGAAGAAGGAAGGCGCGGAAAAGCCCGACCTGCCCTTCAATCCGGCGCTGCTCAAGAAGGTCGACGAGCTCGAACTTTCGGTGCGTTCGGCGAACTGCCTGAAGAACGACAACATCGTCTACATCGGCGATCTCATTCAGAAATCGGAAGCGGAAATGCTCCGCACCCCGAATTTCGGGCGCAAATCGCTCAACGAGATCAAGGAAGTGCTGGCCTCGATGGGGCTGCATCTCGGCATGGCGGTCGAAAACTGGCCGCCGGACAATATCGAAGATCTCGCCAAGAAATATGAGGACCAGTGAGCGGCGACGCTCTTGGAGTGAACTGACATGCGCCACGGCGTCGCCCAGAAGAAGCTCAACCGCACGGCCAGCCATCGCACCGCGATGTTCGCCAACATGGCCGCGGCGCTGATCAAGCACGAGCAGATCGTGACCACGTTGCCGAAGGCGAAGGCGCTGCGGCCGGTGGTCGAAAAACTGGTCACGCTCGGCAAGCGCGGCGATCTTTCCTCGCGTCGCCTGGCGGCGGGACGGCTGCGCGATGATGCGATGACGAAGAAGCTCTTCGACACGCTGGCTCCGCGCTACAAGGCGCGCGGCGGCGGCTATATCCGCGTGCTGAAAGCCGGCTACCGCTATGGCGACAATGCGCCGATGGCGGTGATTGAATTCGTCGATCGCGATGAGAGCGCCAAGGGGCAGGATAGCGGCCCCGTCCAGATCGTGGATCGCGACGACGAGGATTGAGCGTCCAGCGCGCTTGTAGCCGCATCGCACCAACAACCCGCCGCGGCGATCCGCCCGGCGGGTTTTTCGTGGGCGGTTGACTTAGTTCTAAAAAAGTAAAACTATCCGTCGCCGTGGAGACGCCGCCCAAGCTGCGCAAGCTCGGTCACGGCGTTTCCCCGCACGGGAGCGATCCATGCCCGACGATCATACACGCCCGACTCTGTCTTCCGCGCTTTGCTATCGCGACCCCAAGGCGGCGCTGCGCTGGCTGGAGAACGCCTTTGGCTTCGAGCCGTTCATGGTGATCTCGGACAAGGAAGGCGCTCTGATGCATTCGGAGATGCGCTTCGGCGACGGCGTCATCATGGTCGGCAATGAATGGTCGGCCGACCACAAGAGCCCGTCATCGATCGGCGGGAAAAACACGCAGACTGTGCACGTACACTTGTTGGAAGACATCGATGCGCATTGCGCCCGCGCGCGGGCGGCTGGGGCGGAAATTCTCCAGGAGCCCGACACGCAATTCTACGGCGACCGCACCTATCGCGCGCGCGATCTCGAAGGCCATATCTGGACGTTTGGCCAGACGGTAAAAATCGTCACGCGCGAAGAATGGGACGCTGCGATCGGCGGGGTGACCACAGACCGTCTCCCGGATTGATCCAGTCCTTATGGCCAAGTCCAAGTCCTCCAGGATCGACCGCACGCTCGCCGCGCTCGCCGATCCGCACCGGCGGGCCGTGATCGATTTGTTGCGGGCGCGGCCAAGGCGCGCCGGCGAATTGGCCGAGGCGCTCGATCTCGCGCCACCGGCGTTGAGCCGGCATTTGAAGCTGTTGCGCGAGTCCGGCCTCGTGGAGGAATCGCCGCCCGCGTTCGATGCGCGCGTGCGCATCTATTCGCTGAGGGCGGGCGCCATGAGCGATCTCAAAAGATGGATCGACGACACCGAGAAAATGTGGACCGAGCAATTGCTCGGCTTCAAAGCGCATCTTGAACGGAAGCCGCGCAAATGAAGGCGAAGGCGCCAAAGGGCAGCGATGCGGCGGTGCGCAAGATCGCGCTGACGCTCCCCGAAGCGACGGAGTCGCCGCATTTCGATATGCCGTCTTTTCGCGTTCGCGGAAAAATTTTCGCCACAGCGCGCCTCAACGAACCGAAGGCGATGGTGAAGCTGGCGCCGGAGATCCAGCGCGCGATGGCGGCGAAGCACCCGGACCTCATCGAGCCCGTGCCGGGCGGATGGGGCGCGAAGGGCGCGACCTTTGTGCGCACCGACAAGGCGAGCGCGGCGCTGCTGCGTGAACTGTTAGAATCCGCCTGGGCGGGCGTTGCACCCAAGACCTTGGTCGCCGCCTATGCGGCGGCGCGCGGCAAATCGTGACGTCGTCCGTCCTGGTCGCCATTCGCGTGCGCGCCACCCCGCAACAGGCCTTCGATGTGTTCACGCAGGAGATCGCGCTGTGGTGGCGGCCCAGCGGCTTGTTTGAGGTCACGCCGCGCGGCGACGGCGAGCTGGCGTTCGAAGGCGGTCCCGATGGCCGGCTGATCACCAAACTGCCCAATGGACGCATCTACGAAATCGGCAAGATCACGGCTTGGGAGCCAGGCGCGCGCCTGGCGTTCACCTGGCGCCAGGCGAGCTTCACGCCCGACCAAGCGACGCATGTCGAGGTGCGCTTCGAAGCCGTGGGCGAGGAGACACGCGTCAGCATCGATCACCAAGGCTGGGCCGAGATCCCGCGCGAGCACGTGGCGCGGCACGGCTTCCCCGACCACGCGACCCTCCAGCGCGCCGCCGAATGGTGGCGCGCGAGCCTGGAGGCCTTTCGCGCCCGGGCGAAATAGGCGCGCCATGTTTCCGCCACGGGGCCGCACAAGATGCGCGCCAGCGGAGGTATCCGATGGGCCAGCGTCTTCTTGCAGCCGCGCCGTTCGCGGCGGCGCTTCTTCTGGTCGGCGCACTGACGGCCAGCGCGCAGGGCGCGCGCCAAGGATCGTTTGAGATTGCGCAGGCCACGAGCCGCGGCGACCGCGTCGTGCCGGACAGTCCGGCGCAGATGCAGCTGTCCTTTGCGCCCGTGGCGCAGCGCGCCGCGCCGGCGGTCGTCAACGTCTACGCCCAGCGCATCATCCGCCAGCGCCCGACCGTGTTCGACGATCCGTTCTTCCGCCGCTATGGCGAAGGCTTCGGCGGCATGCCGCGCGAGCGCGTGCAGCAATCGCTGGGCTCTGGCGTCATCGTCGGCGCCGATGGCGTCATCGTCACGAACAATCACGTCGTGGACGGTGCGGACGCGCTCAAGGTCGTGCTCGCCGATCGGCGCGAGTTCGATGCGCGCGTGCTGCTCGCCGATGCCCGCACCGACCTCGCCGTGCTGCGCATCGACACACGCGGCGAGCGCCTGCCGATGCTCTCCTACGCGGACACGCGCGGCCTTCATGTCGGCGATCTCGTGCTCGCGATCGGCAATCCGTTCGGACTCTCGCAGACTGTCACGAGCGGCATCATCTCCGCAACGGCGCGCACCGAGGTCGGCATCAACGATTTCGCCTTCTTCATTCAGACCGACGCCGCCATCAATCGCGGCAATTCGGGCGGCGCGCTGGTCGACATGCGCGGCGATCTCGTCGGCGTGAACACGGCGATCTTTTCCGATGGCGGCGGCTCGAACGGCATCGGTTTCGCCATTCCCGCGGAGATGGTGCGCCGCGTGGTCGAGAGCGCCGTACAAGGTGGGCGCATCGTGCGGCCATGGCTGGGCGCACAGGTGCAGCCCGTGACGCCCGAATTGGCGCGCTCGCTTGGTTTCGACCGGCCGCAAGGCGTGCTGGTGGCCGATACCTTCCCAGGATCTTCGGCGCAGCGCGCCGGCCTGCAGCGCGGCGATGTGATCCTCAGCGTCGGCGGCGCGGAGGTGCACGATGATGGCGGCGTGCGCTATCAATTCGCGCTGCAGCGCGCGGGCGCGCGCGTGCCCATTGAGGTCCTGCGCGGCGGCCAGCGCCGGACGCTGACCGCGACCGCCGAACCCGCGCCCGGCGGCGGCGCGCAGGCGCGCGACCTGACCGGCCGCATCCCCCTCGACGGCGCGCGCGTGATGACGCTGACGCCGGCCGCGGCGGAGGAGGTGGGCCTCGATCCGTTCCTCTCGGGCGTCGTCATCCAATCGATCAATCGCGCGGGCCTCGCCGCGCGGGCGGGCTTCGCGCCGGGCGATGTCGTGCGCGAGGTGAATGGCCAGCCCATCCGCTCGACCGACGATTTGCAGCGCGCCCTGTCGGCGGCGAACGTCTGGCGCATCGGCGTGCAGCGCAACGGCCAGCTGTTGGAAGTGACCTTCCAGATGTAGGCGGTCGGCGGTCGGCGGCACATGCCAAAACCGGCGGAGAAGCTGCGGTTCAGTTGCCGCTCGCCGTCCGCGGTCGCATATCTGGCGCATGGCTGATCTGTTCCAGGCTGCAGGATTGGAGGAGGAGGCGCCGCGCCCGCTCGCCGACCGTTTGCGTCCGCAGCGGATCGATGAGGTGGTCGGACAGGACCATTTGCTGGCGGCGGAAGCGCCGATCGGGCGGATGCTGGCCCAAAAGCGGCTGGCCTCGATGATCCTTTGGGGGCCGCCGGGCGTCGGCAAGACCACGATCGCGCGCCTGCTGGCGGACCAGGCCGGTCTGGAGTTTCAGCAGATCTCGGCTGTGTTCTCGGGCGTCGCGGATTTGAAGAAGGCTTTCGAGACCGCGCGCGGCCGGCGCGGGATCGGCAAGGGTACGTTGCTGTTCGTCGATGAAATCCACCGCTTCAATCGCGCGCAGCAGGACGGCTTCTTACCGTATGTCGAACAGGGCGTGGTGACGCTTGTCGGCGCGACCACGGAGAACCCGAGCTTCGAGATCAACGCGGCGCTCTTGTCGCGCGCGCAAGTGTTCGTGCTGAAGCGGCTCGACGGCGCGGCGTTGGAAACTCTGCTCCAACGCGCCGAAGCGTTGATGAAGAACAAGCTGCCGCTCACCGAAGACGCCCGTGTTGCGCTCTGCAATCTCGCGGACGGCGACGGGCGCTATCTGCTGACGTTGGCGGAGGAGTTGTTCGCATTGCCCGCGCGTGCGCCGCTGACTCCGGGTGAGCTTGGCGCCTTTCTGCAGAAGCGCGCGCCCGCTTACGACAAGGATCGCGAGGAGCACTACAATCTCATTTCGGCGCTGCATAAGAGCATGCGCGGTTCCGATCCGGACGCGGCGCTCTATTGGCTCGCGCGCATGATCGCGGGCGGTGAAGACCTGCTGTTCATCGCGCGCCGCTTGGTGCGGGCCGCCGCGGAAGACGTCGGGCTCGCCGATCCCACGGCGCTCTTGATCGCCAACGCCGCCAAGGACGCCGTGCATTTTCTTGGGCCCCCCGAAGCAGAACTGCATTTGGCGCAGGCCGTCATTCATCTCGCCACGGCGCCGAAATCCAATGCGGCCTACGTCGCTTGGGGCGCGGCGCGGCGCGCGGCGGAGGAGACCGGCGCGCTGGGCCCGCCCATGCACATCCGCAATGCGCCGACGCGCCTCATGAAGGAATTAGGCTATGGCGCAGGCTACGCCTACGACCACGACGCCGAAGGCGGCTTTTCGGGCCAAAGCTATTTTCCCGACGAGATGGCGCCGCGTGTTTTCTACGAGCCCAAGGGCGATGGCCGCGAGGCCCCGATCAAACAGCGCCTCGACTCCTGGCGTGCGCTGCGCGCGGCGAAGTCCAGTTCGTGAGCGCAGGGCTTAAGGTCCTCTACGAAGACAAGCATGTGCTGGCCTTCGACAAGCCGTCGGGCCTCGCCGTGCAGGGCGGCTCCGGCGTCCGCGAGAGCCTGGAGGATTTGCTGCGGGCCTACGCGAAATCGAACGGCAAGGCGCCGCGCCTCGTGCATCGGCTGGACCAGGAGACAAGCGGCGTCATCATCGTCGCCCGCACCAAGCCGGCCGCCGCGTTTTTCTCTGAAGCCTTTGCGGGACGCGACGTCGAAAAACGATATGTGGCGCTCGCCTGCGGCGGCGCGCTGACGCCGCCCTCCGGTGTGATCGACGCGCCGCTCCGGAAGGCGCAGCGGAAGGGGCTCGACATCATGGAGGTCGCACGCGCCGGCGAACCGGCGGCGCAGAGCGCACGGACCGCCTATCAGATGATCGATGCATCCGCGCTCGCCGCCCTTGTCTCGCTCGCGCCGGAAACCGGGCGCATGCACCAGCTGCGCGCCCATCTCGCGAGCCTTGGGCGGCCGATCGCCGGCGACGGCAAATATGGCGGCCTGTTCGCGCTGGGCGCTGTCGCCATCCCCCGCCTGCTGCTGCACGCGGCGGCGATCGATGCGCCGCACCCCGATGGCGGGCGCATCGTCATCGACGCGCCCCTGCCGCGCGATTTCGCAGCCGTTTTGGAGGCGCTCGGGCTTTCCCAGCCATGACGACCTTTGCAGCGCGCGCGCGAGCCCATAGGACAAGGCGATGCTGAACTTTGCTCTGGTGGCGATTGGCGGCGCCGTGGGCGCGATGACGCGCTACGGCGTGGGCGTCCTCTCCGTGAGCCTTGGCGTGGCGGGATTTCCCTGGGCGACGCTCGGCATCAACGTTGTGGGCGGGTTTGCAATGGGCCTGCTCGCCGGCGCGCTGAGCGAGGGCGGCGCCGCGCTGCGGCTGCTTCTGGGCGTGGGCGTGCTCGGCGGTTTCACGACGTTCTCTGCGTTTTCGCTCGATGCGGTGCGGCTCATGGAGGCGGACGATCTCGGCGGCGCCGCAGCCTACGTCTTATTGTCTGTCGTGCTCTCGATCGGCGGTTGTTGGTTGGGCTTGATGCTGGCGCGCGGGCTTTCTGCATGAAGGCGGTGCTGACCATTCCCGTGAAGGACGACGACGGCGAGGTCCGTGTCGATCGCTGGTTCAAGCGCCGCTTTCCGGCGCTGACCCAGGGCCAGATCGAAAAATTGTTGCGCACGGGCCAGGTGCGCGTCGATGGCGCGCGCGTGAAGGCCAGCGATCGCCTGTCGCCCGGCCAGATCGTACGCGTGCCGCCGCTTCCCAGCGCCGAGCCGCGCGCGCCGAGCGCGGCCAAGCACAAGGACGAGGACTTCATCCGCGGCCTTGTCATCTATCGCGACGACGACGTGATCGTGCTCAACAAGCCCGCGGGTTTGGCCGTCCAAGGCGGCGCGAAGACGACACGCCATATCGACGGTATGTTGGGCGGATTGAAATTCGAACGCGAGGACAAGCCGAAGCTGGTGCATCGCCTCGATCGCGATACGTCAGGCTGCCTAGTGCTGGCGCGCCATCCGCGCGCCGCCGCCGCGCTGGGCGCGGCGCTGCGCGCCCGCGACGGCGACAAAATCTATTGGGCGATCGTGGCGGGCCGACCGCACCCGCTCGACGGCGAAATTCGCGGCTGGATGCGCAAGGCGCCCGGGCCGGCGGACGCGGACCGCGAAATGATGCAGCGCTGCACGCAGCAGGACGAAGGCGCCGTGCACGCCGTGACGCAATATTCGGTGCTCTCGGACGCCGGCGGCAAGGCGAGTTGGGTCGCGCTCAAGCCGGTCACCGGGCGTACGCACCAATTGCGTTTTCACATGGCCGAGATCGGCTGCGCCATCCTCGGCGACCCCAAATACAAGTGCGACCGCGAAGCGCCGCATGGGCTTCCGAAGGGGCTCATGCTGCATGCGCGCGCGCTACGTCTGCCGCATCCGACCAAGGGCGTACTGAAGGTCGAAGCGCCCTTGCCGCCGCACATGATCGCGGCGTTTGAAGAGCTCGGCTTCAACGCCAAGGATGCGAAGAATCCGTTTGCGCCGTTCGAGGCCGCGCGATGACGAACGCGGCGCGAAAATTCTACAAGGCCGCGGCCGCGATGGAACATCCGGACGGCTTCGCAGTCGCGCTGGACGGACGGGTGTTGCGTGCGCCGGGCGGTGGCGTCTTCATCACGCCGACGCGCGCGCTCGCGGCGGCCTGCGCGGCGGAATGGGATGCGCAGGGCGAGTCGATCGCGCCGATCACGATGCCGCTCACGCGCCTCTGCAATGTCGCGATCGAGCGCACGCCGCACACGCATGGCGCGGTCGCGGGCCATGTCGGCTCTTATGCGGAGACCGATCTCGTCAGCCATCGCGCCCAAGCGCCGGCTTCTTTGGTGGCGCGCCAGGCGGGCGCTTGGGATCCGCTGATCGCCTGGATGGACGCGACCTATGCGGTGCGCTTGCCCGTCGTCACCGGCATTGCGCCGGCGCCCGTCGAGGAGCGCATGCGCCGCCGGGTGGAGGAGGTTGCGGACGGGCTCGACGATTTCCGGCTGACCGGCCTTGCGCATACGGCCGGACTGGCCGGCTCGGCCGCCATCGCCTTCGCGCTGATGCACAATCGGCTCGATGCGCGCACCGCGTTCGATGCGGCCTGTCTCGACGATCTCTTCGGCCTCGAAACCTGGGGCGAAGACGAGTTGGCGCGCGAGCGCCTGGCGAACATCTTTCTTGAATTTCAAGCATTGCAGCGCTTCTTTCAGGCGCTCGAATAGGTCTCAGAGGGGCGACATGAAGGACATTATCGAGGCGCTGGAGGGCAAGCGCGACGCCGCGCGCGCCGGCGGCGGCCAAAGGCGCATGGAGAGCCAGCACGCCAAGGGCAAGCTGACCGCGCGCGAGCGGATCGACCTCCTGCTCGATGAAGGCTCGTTCGAAGAATTCGACATGTTCGTCGAACATCGCAGCCACGATTTCGGCATGGCCGATCAGAAAATCCCCGGCGATGGCGTCGTCACCGGCTGGGGGACCGTGAACGGGCGCCTGGTCTATGTGTTCTCCAAGGATTTCACGGTTTTTGGCGGCTCGCTCTCGATGGCGCATGCCGAGAAGATCGTGAAGGTGCAGGACATGGCGATCCAGAACGGCGCGCCTGTCGTCGGCATTTTCGATGCGGGCGGCGCGCGCATTCAAGAAGGCGTCGACAGCCTCGCCGGCTACGCCGACATCTTCATGCGCAACATTCTGGGCTCGGGCGTCGTGCCGCAAATCAGCGTCATCATGGGGCCGTGCGCGGGCGGCGATGTCTATTCGCCGGCGATGACCGATTTCATCTTCATGGTGAAAGATACGTCCTACATGTACGTGACCGGCCCCGATGTCGTGAAAACCGTCACGAATGAAACGGTCACGCATGAAGAGCTTGGCGGCTGGCGTGTGCACGCCGTGAAATCTGGCGTCGTCGACGGCGCCTTCGAGAACGATTTCGAGACGCTCTTCCAGATGCGGCGGCTGATCGATTTCCTGCCGCTGTCGAACCGCGAAAAGCCGCCCGTGCGTGAAACGCGCGACGATCCCGAGCGCGTGGAGCCCTCGCTCGATCGGCTCATCCCCGACAATCCGAACAAGCCCTACGACATGAAGGAGCTGATCGAGAAGGTGGCCGATGAGGGCGATTTTTTCGAGATCGGCGATCAGTTCGGCAAAAATATCATCACGGGCTTCGGGCGCATGGATGGCGCGACCGTCGGCTTCGTGGCCAACCAGCCGATGAGCCTCGCCGGCGTGCTTGATATCGATGCGAGCCGCAAGGCGGGGCGTTTCGTTCGCTTCTGCGATGCGTTCGGCATTCCGATCATCACCTTCGTGGACGTGCCCGGCTTCTTGCCCGGCACCCGCCAGGAGCAGGGCGGCCTCATCAAGCACGGCGCCAAATTGCTGTTCGCCTATGGCGAAGCCACGGTGCCGAAGGTGACGGTGGTGACGCGCAAGGCCTATGGCGGCGCCTATGACGTGATGGGCTCGAAGCATCTGCGCGGCGACATCAATTACGCCTGGCCGTCGGCTGAAATTGCAGTGATGGGCGCCAAAGGGGCGGTCGAAATCATCTTCCGGCAGGATTTGAACGATCCCGCCAAGATCGACGCACATACGGACGATTACAAAGCCCGCTTCTCAAATCCGTTCGTCGCCGCCAGCCGCGGTTATCTCGATGACGTCATCATGCCGAGCGAAACGCGCAAGCGCATCGTGCGGGCCTTGAAGGCGCTTAAGAACAAGAAGCTCGAGAACCCCTGGAAGAAGCACGACAACATTCCGCTTTAGTCGCGGGCCATAGGGTGATCATGCGCGCGCAATTCATCGCGATCGGACTGGCCCTTCTGGGGCTGACAATGGCTGCGCCGAACAGCTACGCCGCGCTACAGCGGCAGGCCGTGGATGATGGGCTCTATGTCCACGAGGGATACGACGCCCGTCGCGATCCGCGCGAAGATTTGCGCGTCGCGATCGCGCGGGCCCAGGAGAGCCATAAGCGCATTCTTCTGGAGGTCGGCGGCAATTGGTGCGTGTGGTGCCATATTCTCGACCGCTATCTCACGGTGAACCGCGATGTGCGGACCGTATTCCGCGAGACGTTCGTGGTCGTCAAAGTGCATTGGAGCCGGGATCAGCGGAACGAGGCGTTCCTGCGCAATTATCCGCAATCGAGCGGCTATCCCGATTTCATTATCCTCGACAGCGACGGCCGCTTCCTTGGCACGCAAGACACATCCCAGCTTGAAGAGGGCCGCGGCTACAGCAATGCGCGGATGATCGCGTTCGCGCAGCGCTGGCGCCGCCGTTGATCAGCAGCCGTAGAGGTGCGCGAAACGGGCGATGGCCTCGTGCGCGCCGGGCCAATAGAGCCAGCTCAACCAGGCGGCGGTGGCGCCGATCGTGAGGCCGACAAGGGCGTCTGTCCCGTCGCGAATATCGATGAAGCTCATGACGCCATCCCCCGCGTCAGCCAATGAAATCCGTAGACCAGCGCGTCACGCGCTTCCGGCGAATAGCTCCAGATCGCCCAGAGCGCGCCGGCGAAACCCGTCCACCAAACCAAGGCCATCAGCGCCGCGCGCCGCATCATCGCGCCGCATTCGGGCGCATCCTCGCTCACCATGGTCATGATTGAACCTCCACGAAGAGATGCCTGAGCCACGCAATGGCTTGCTCGATCGCCAGATGGGCTTCGGGAATGAAGCGCCAGGCGAGCCAGACGAAGAGCGCGATCAGCAGCAGCGTCACCAGACCATCGAGCGGATCATCGCCGTGGGCGCGCCCGCTGATCGCGCGATAGGACGCGCGGCGGATGGCGCGAAGCGGAAACGCGAACACCGAATAGATCAACGCCAAAGCGAGAATGACGACCCAGATCGGCGCCGTCGCAATCGGCGCAAAGCCGAGCACGGCCCCCGTCGTCACCAGGCTGAAGATCGCCGCGAGAAACGCGATGGTGAGCGCGGCGCTGACGATGCCGAACGTGATCGCGATGAGCCCGGCGAAGATCTGCGTCACGTAACCCACGGGCGGTCCCGGTTCATACGCGCTTTGCCTTCGCCAGCTCCGTTGTTCGCGCCAATAGCGGCGTTCGGCCTTGCGCGCCCATTTCCACTGGCGCCACCCGCCGCGCGCCTCGAAATCCGAATAGCGCCGCTTGGCTTCGTCGATGACGCCTTGCGCGTTGAAGGGCACGCCGTGCGCGGCCGCCCATTCCTCTGATGTGCTCGCCGATGGGATGACGAACATCATGATGATGTAGACGAGAACGGCGAGCAGGTTGGTGAAGATCGCGGCCAGGATCCAGATGACGCGGATGACGTTCACGTCGAGATCGAAATAAGCCGCAAGGCCCGTGCAGACGCCGCTGATCTGCGCGCCTTCCTTGAGCCTGTAGAGGCGCTTGCGCGGCGCGGCTCCAGACGAGGCCGCCGCAGTGCGCGGCTCGGCCTCGGCATGGGCGGCCTCTTCGCCGCCGACGGGGCCCATTTCCGACAAGATGCGGGTCATCTCATCGCCTGTGACGACCTGTTTGTGCGCGCTCATATAGGTCGCGCACTTGTCCGCGATGGCCTGTTCGAGATCGCCGACGATTTCTGTCCTGTCGGGATTTCCGTCCAAGGAATCTTCCGCGCGCGCCATATAGGCCCGCAGCGCGTCATAGGCGGCTTCTTCGAGCTGGTAGGCCCGGCCGTTCAAATTCACGGAGACCACGCGTTCCATGATCAGCGCCCCAATCCCTCAATGGTGTCGTTGAGATGCCGCCAATAAGCGGCGAGTTCTGCGAGATGCGCTGCGCCCTTCGGCGTCAGGCGGTAGTATTTCCGCGGCGGGCCGGCCTCGCTCTCGACCCACTCATATTCGACGAGTTCTTCACGCCGCAGCCGCGAGAGCAGCGGGTAAAGCGTGCCTTCCTGTGTGGCGAAATCCGTCGCGCCCAGGCGCGCCAGAATGTCGGCGGCGTAGACCGTCGCGCCCGAGATGATCCGCAGGATCGCGAATTCGAGCAGGCCCTTGCGCAGGGCGGCGAATTTTTCCTCGGCTTCCACGCTGCCGATTTGGACCCGAGAAGCTACCTTGTCAAGACAAGGTATTATGCTTGACCAAAGAAACTTGCTCCATCATGGGCCTGCGACAGTGGTGCGGTGGAGGAGCCGGCGATGGCCTTGGTAGCCGCCGGTGGCCATGTGGTTGAGGCAGCGATTATCCCACATGACGAGCATGTCCGGCTCCCAATGGTGCCGGTACTGAAACTCGGGCCGGGATTGGTGGCGGAAGAGGGGGTAGAGGAGCGCCTTGGCGTCCTCATCGTCCATGCCCTCAACGCCAATCGTGTAGCCAGGGCTGGCGAAGAGGGCTTTCCGGCCGGTTTCAGGGTGCGTCTTCACGAGCTCATGGGGCTGCGTGGCATAGGCAGCCTCGGACGGGCGAATGGTCATGGAGCGGCCCTTGTCGCGCGGGCCGTAAAAGCCGTCTGGACCGTAGGCGGGGCCGGCCGAATGCACCGCTATCAACTCATCGAGGCGCGCCTTCTGGTCATCTTCGAGCGCCTCGTAAGCGGCGTATTGGTTGGCGAACAGCGTGTCGCCGCCGATGGGCGGGATGATGCGGCCATGCAGAAGCGTGGCGGAAGGCGGGTTGGCGAGGAAGCTCCAATCGGAATGCCAATTCTCGGCGAAGATCGGCGCGGTTTCGTCCGGCTCGCGGCTGACGGCGAGAACGTGCTCGCGGCCTGGAATCGGCGCGATGAATGGGTCCTCGCCGAACGCGCCGATGGTCAGCGTAAAGCGCTCGAGGTCGTCATCATCCATGGCCTGGTCGGGAAATGCCAGCACCTGATGGGCGAGCCAGGCCGTGCGAATGGCCGCGATGTCCGCCGCCGACAGCGGCTTTGTCAGGTCCACACCGCGCACCGTCGCGCCGCATGCCTGGCCAGATGGAATGACGTCCAGCGCCATCGCCTCCTCCCTGTTTTGGGAGGAGGCTAGGCGTCCGCGTGGAAGCGGGCAATTGGCTTAATCGTCGGCTTCGGGGCGCGGCGGAAGCGTATCGCCGCGGCCCAGCGGATCGGGAAGATCGCCGCCGTCCGCGATGAAGCTCAGCGAGACGGAATTGATGCAGAAGCGCAGGCCGGTTGGGCGCGGGCCGTCCGGGAAGACATGGCCTTGATGGCTGTCGCATCGGCCGCAGCGGGTCTCGATGCGGCGCATGCCGTAGGAATTGTCCTCGACGCCGCGCACATGTTTGGGGTCGTAGGGCATCGTGAAGCTCGGCCAGCCGGTGCCGCTTTCGAACTTCGTGGGGCTGTCGAACAGCGGCAGACCGCACAGGCGGCAGCAATAGACGCCGGACTGCTTCTCGCCGAGGAGGCCGCCGCAGAACGGCGCCTCGGTGCCATGGTGCAGCAAAACCTCGCGCTCTTCGGCGGTCAACGAAGCTTCCAGCCGGGCGCGCTCGACTTCGCTCGGCGGCGTGAGATCAAATCCGGATTTGGAGCGCAGGGGGGTGGCGGTGTCGGCCATCAGAAACCTCCGTGAAGTGGGAGTGTGTAGCCAATACGTGGGAAGCGCGCGACGGGTTTCCCACGCCGCGCCATGACGACGGCCACGCTAGGTCACCGTTTCACGGGTGCTGAAATCGCGGGCGAGACGGGCGAGGAGCGCAAGCGCACCGGCCCTGATCTCCTCATCGCTTAAGGTCTTGCGTGCGCGCCGCACCGCGTCGGCGACCCCGCGCGGCGCAAACGGCGAGAATTCTTCGTGACGCGACGCCAGCTCCTCGATCAGCAATTCCGCGCGCTCGCGGGCTGGCGCCAGGATGGGCGCCAGCATGGCGGCGATCTCGGCCGAAAACGGATCGCGCGCGGCCATGTCAGGACCCAGCGCGGCTGCGCCGCAGCACGGCGGCGGCGGCTTCCACAAGGGCCGTTTTGGCTTCCCGGCTGGCCACCCGCATCATCGCGGTCACATTGATGGGGTTGGGCGCAAAGCGATCCGATGGCGGCGCCTTCAGCGCGCCGGAATAGGGGATCGCGACATGAAGCAGCGATGCGCCGAACAAGGGGGCCTGGGCGATCTCGTCCCGCGTCATCGCGTCGGCGTCGTCGCTGGCGCGCGAGCGCACACGGTCGTTCACGCCGTTCAGCAGCACCGAAACATCCTCGCTGCGCAAGGGCAGGCCGCGGATCTCTGTTACGACGTGCTCAAGCATGTTGAGGCCGGTGAGCGAGTATTTTTCCGGCCGCACGGGCGCCACGATGTGATCAGCCGCGGCGACGGCGAGGCGCGTGAGAAACGTCGCGCACGGATTTGCGTCGATCACGATGGCGTCGAACTTGGTCCGCAAATGCCCAATGAGCGCCTGAAAGCGGACCAGGGCGCTCAGACGCTGGCGTTCGCTGCGGGCGTCGAGCGTGAATTCGAAAAGCCTCTCATCCCCCGCGATAAGAGAAAAGGGCGCGCGCTCCTTGCCGCGGCTGCGATTGAGCGGCGCGCCCAAGGCGTCGAGCTTGCGGGCGTCCCAGGCGTCAGAGACCAGAACGCTGTAGATGGTGCGCTGTTCGTCACGCAGACGATTCCGCTCGGCCGGCGACAGGAAGTACTGGGTGAGGTTGTGTTGCGGGTCGAGATCGACGAACGCTACGGCGCGCCGATCGGCCAAATGGGCCGCCGCGAAGAGATTGGCCGCGAGGACGGTTTTGCCGACGCCGCCCTTGATGTTGAGCATGGCGATGGTGCGCCCCGATCCAGAGGTGTGGTTGAGCGCATCGAAAAGGCTCTGGGCGACAGCGTCCACGGACTCGGCGGCGTAGCGAAGGCTGGGCGCGACGCCGCGGAGCGGCGCGAACCACGCCTCAGGCGGCGCATCCGGGGGCTCGAGCACGAAGAGCGGGCGCCCGTTGTTGAGCGCGATCGCAATGTCTCGCCGGGCCGCGTCACTGTCTGCGGCGGCGTGCGTCGCGAGCAGCGCCACGGCGGCGCAAGACGCGATCTTTTGGGCGCGATCGCTCGCGCTCAGCCCCGCCCGATCCGTTTCGACCGCGATCCCGCGCTGGGCGAGCGCATCGCCCAGCGCCGCCGCCGCGGGCGAATCCGACGCTCCGCACGCGAGATAGATCGCGCTGCCCATGTTCCCAGCCCCTTGTGGGCAAGGTTAGTCGGGGCCATTAGGGCTTGGCAATCCGCGCAAGCCCGCGCGGCCATCCCGACAGCACCATGAGACATTGGACACCTTCTTCTTGGACTGAACGCCCCGCCAAGCACATGCCCGCCTATCCGGACGCGGCGGCGCTGGACGCCGTGCTGGCGGAGTTGAAGACCTTTCCTCCCCTGGTTTCGGCCGGGGAGGCGCGCGAGCTCAAGGCGCGCCTGGCCGGCGCGGTGACAGGCGAGGCGTTCCTGCTGCAAGGCGGCGATTGCGCGGAGAGCTTCGGCGAGTTCAACACGGCCGACGTTATGCGCACGTTCCAGACCATCATGCAGATGGCGATCGTGCTGACCTATGCGGGTGAAAAGCCGGTGGTGAAAGTCGGGCGGATCGCCGGCCAATTCGCCAAGCCGCGCTCCGAGCCGACCGAGACCATCGATGGCGTGACGCTGCCGTCCTATCTGGGCGACAACATCAACGATCTCGACTTCACGCCGCAATCGCGCACGCCCGACCCGCAGCGGCTGATCAAGGCCTATTCGCAATCGGCCTCGACGCTCAATTTCATCCGCGCGCTCGCCAATGGCGGCCATGCGGATTTGCATCGCGTGCGGCAATGGATGTCAGCCTTCGTCGAGCAGAGCCCGCAAGGCAAACGCTATGCGGACGTGGCCGAAGGCATCCGCAAGACGCTGGCCTTCATCGAGGCCTGCGGCATGACGCCGGAGACGACGCCGCAGGTGAAGCACGTCGATGTCTATACCTCGCATGAGGCGCTGCTGCTGCCGTTCGAGCAATCGATGACGCGCGAGGATTCCACGCATCCCGGTGATTACGTGGACACGAGCGCGCATTTCCTCTGGATCGGCGACCGCACCCGGCAAGCGGACGGTGCGCACGTGGAATTTCTGCGCGGCGTGATCAATCCGATCGGCTTGAAGTGCGGGCCCTCGCTCGATCCGGACGATCTGCTGCGCCTGATCGACATCCTCAATCCGGAGAATGAGCCCGGCCGGCTCACGCTGATCGCGCGCTTCGGCAAGGATAAGGTGGAGGCGGGCTTGCCTAAACTGGTCGCGCCCGTCGTGCGCGCCGGCAAGAAGGTCGTGTGGTCATGCGACCCCATGCACGGCAACACGCTCAAAGCGCCCTCTGGCCGCAAGACGCGGCCGTTCGATGACATCCTTTCCGAGCTGCACGCGTTCATGAACATTCTGCCTGCGCTGGGCGCCACGCCGGGCGGCGTGCACGTCGAGATGACGGGCAAGAATGTCACCGAATGCCTGGGCGGCGCCGAGAAAGTCACCGACGCCATGCTGACCAGCGAGTACTACCACACGCGCTGCGATCCGCGGCTCAATGGCAAGCAAGCGCTCGAACTGGCGTTCGAAATCGCCGACGCGCTGCGCAGCCCGTCGGCGGCGCGGACGGCCGCGGCCGAGTAGGGGTGCGCGCGCTTATCCTGATCGCTTTGCTTGCGCTCAGCGCCTGCGCCTTCAGTTCGGACCGCCCGTTCTTCGTGAAGGCCGACGCCGCATTCCCGCTCGCCATCGGCGCGCGTTTGGAATGGCATGACCGGCCCGACGGCGAGAGCTTCGTCATGCAGGTTGCGCGTGATGAGGGCGGCTACGTGTTTCGCGATGAGGCGAAGCCGGATGAGCCGTTGCGGAACGTGCTTTTCATTCCGATCACGGACACGCCAGAGGAGGATTATATCGTCCAGGTGCGGCTGCGCGCGGATGACGAGGCCACGGCCTATGGCTTCCTGTGGCGGACGGCCGAAGGCTACCGCGCCATCACCAGCCCCTCCGCGTTCGAAAGCGACGATGCGCACACCGCCATGTTGACGAGGCTGTGCGCCGCGCGGGGCTACGGCGCGTGCCATGTGCGCAGCGCCAGGGATTTGCGCGCGATCTATCGGCGCATCGTGCGGCCGCTTTTCGTGACCGGCGCGGCCGTCCCGGATTCCTATGTCGATCTGGTTCCCGCGTCGCCCTGAGCCCGCCCTTGCGCTGGTGCGCACTGGCCGCCTATGTCCAAACGAACCATAAGAAGGACCCGCGATGCGCATCGCCGTGCAAATGGATCCGATCGAGACCATGCTGGTCGAGCGCGACACCTCGCTCGCCTTGATGCTCGTTGCACAGGAGCGTGGGCACGAGGTCTCGTGGTTTCATCCGAACGATCTGTTCTTTGACCGCGGAAAGGTGTTCGCGCGCGCCAAGCGCGTTTCGGTGTCGCTGACCGAGGGCGCGCACTTCAAGCAGCTCGGCGAAAGCGTCGAGGAAGCGTCTGCGTTCGATGTGATCCTGATCCGCCAGGACCCGCCGTTCGACATGGGCTATGTGTCGAACACCTATCTGCTCGAGCGCGCGCAGACCCTGGTGCTCAACCGCCCGCGCGGCGTGCGCAACATTCCGGAAAAGATATCGACGCTTTCGTTTCCCGATCTCATTCCGCCAACCTTTGTCGGGCGCGATCTGGGCGGTCTCCTCGCCTTCGCCCAAGCCTATGGCGAGGTCGTGCTGAAGCCGGCCTTTATGGCGGGCGGGGAAGGCGTCGTGCGGCTCAAGGCGAGCGATCACGATTTCGAATGGCGGGCGCGCAAATTTCTTGAAGAGATCGGCAAAGAGCCGCTGGTCGCGCAACAATATCTGCCGCGCGTGATGGATGGCGATAAGCGCGTCTTCGTACTAGGCGGCGAGGTCATCGGCGCGGTGCGCCGCATGCCGCAGGGCGGGGATTTTCGCGCCAATCTTCATGCCGGCGGCATCGCCATCGCCACCGAGGTCGATGCGCGCGACCGCGAGATCGCCGCGCGGGTCGCGCCGCTGCTGGCGGAAGAGGGCATTCTTTTCGCCGGCCTAGATGTGATCGACGGACGACTGACGGAGATCAACGTCACCTCACCCACGCTCGTGCGTGAACTCAAGCGCTTCGGCGGCGCGGATATCCCTGCCGCGTTCTGGGATCGCGTCGAGCGGATGAAAGCCTAATGGCCGTTGCGCACCAAGCGCAGGAATTCTTCGCGGGTGCGCGGGTCATCGCGCATCACGCCGAGCAGCCGTGACGTGATCATTTTCGAATCGTGAGTTTTGACGCCGCGCATCGACATGCAGGAGTGTTCGGCCTCAATGACAACGCCCACGCCCTGCGGTTCGAGAATATCCTGAATGGCGGTGGCGATCTCGGCGCTGAGCTTTTCCTGAATTTGCAGCCGTCGCGAGAATCCGTTGACGACGCGCGCGAGTTTCGAAATGCCCACGACCTTGTTGCTCGGCAGATAGCCAACATGCGCCTTGCCGACGAAGGGCAGCATATGGTGCTCGCAAAAGCTCACCACGGGAATATCGCGCAGCACCACCAATTCGTCGTAGCCGCCGACCTCTTCAAACGTCCGGGAGAGATAGTCGCGCGGATCGTCCTCATAGCCGGCGAACAGTTCGCGGTAGGAGCGGGCGACGCGCGCCGGCGTTTCCGATAAGCCCTCGCGGTCCGGGTCGTCCCCGGCCCATTCGATCAGGACGCGGACGGCGGCTTCCGCCTCGGCTTGGGTGCGTTTGGTCATGGGGTCCTAACGTAGGAAGCCGAGCGCCGGCGCCAACCTCTAGACGGTTTCGGCGAATTGTTTCGCCGAGTGCATCAGCGCGCGCGGGGCCTTGTTCTCCGATTGCGGGAGATCGTCGGTTGCGAGCGCCTGCAGCGCGAAGGCGCGGTCCTCCGCGGTGAAGGCCCCTGTCGTGACGCAGAACTCAACCAGATTGTCGTTGGGGTCTTTAGTGTAGATCGAGCGGCACCAGCCGTGATCGATCTCGAGCACATCGCGGCCGCTTTTCAACCATTGCGTCTTGCGGCGCTCAAGGTCCGCGGCGTCCTTCACGTCGAAGGCGATATGATTGATGAAATCGGGAACGCCGGCGGCGCGCGAGATATTGGTCTCGACCGTTTCGCCGCCAGGGGTGCCGTGCATCTCCCAGAACGCGATGAATTTCGAATCGTCGCCGTCCATGCGGTAGAAGAAGTGCTTCGCCCAGCCGCCGCCGGGCGTTTCCGCCACCTCGACTTTCACGAGCTCAAAGTTCAGCACGCCCTCATAGAAGGCGTGAATGGCCTTCATGTCGCGCGTCGCCAGCGCCAGATGATGATAGCCCATCGGATCAGTCCTTCTTCCTATCGGCGAACGCCATGGGGTCCACGAAGCTCTCATGCGGGCCGGGGACCTCCGCCATGCGCTCGGGCACGTTGTCGAATTCGAGCTTGAGCGCTTTCGTCATGACGGCGTGCATGTCGTAGAGCGCCGTGATGTAGGTGAATTCCAAGATCTCCAGATCGCTGAGATGCGCCTTCAGCACATCGAAAACCCCATCGGGCGTGCGGCCGCCCTCCAGCACGAGGCAATCGGCGTAGGCGAGCAAAGCGCGTTCGAGAGGGCTGAACAGATCGCTGGTCTGCCAATGGGCGATGGCGGCGATCTTGTCTTCAGCGACGCCGAGCTGGCGCAGCGATTTGCAATGCTGTGAGAACACGAATTGCGAACTGCGCGCATAGCCGGCCCGGGTCTGGCCAAGCTCGCGCAGGATCGGGTCGAGCTTGCGCTGCTTCGAGCGATAGAACTGGAAGCCGTCCATGCAATGCTTGAGGCAGTCGGGCGAGAGGGCGAAGGTCGTCCACCAATCGCCTGGCGTGCCCGTCGCCGTGCCCGGCTCGGCCACGGGGTCGCGCGCGCCGAACAGCAGGCGATAGACGCCCTTCGTGTACTCATCCGCTTGCGCCAGCGGCACAGGCCTTAAGCGCGGCATAGCGCGGCCTCCCTATCGTTTTGCGGCGAGCTTAACCGTTGGCGCGGCGGAAACAAAAGCGGCAGGCCGAGTGGTGCCCCAGGTCCGACTCGAACGGACACGACCTTGCGATCGGCAGATTTTGAATCTGCTGCGTCTACCGATTCCGCCACTGGGGCATTGGGCGAAGCGGTTAGGCGCCGGGGCGGCCGGTGTCAAATCGCCCGGCTGATGCGCCGCGCTGACGCGCCGGCCCGGCGCGTGCTAGGCGTAAGCGATGCTGGACAGCCTGAAGGCTAGAACTCTCGATTTGGCGCGCGGGCCGCACGCGGAGCGCGCGCTATGGGCCGTTTCGTTCGCGGAAAGTTCGTTCTTCCCCTTGCCACCGGACCTGCTGCTCATCCCGATGGCGGCGGCCGATCCGTCCAAATGGCTGCGCTATGCGCTGGGCTGCACGATCGCCTCGGTGATCGGCGGTTGCCTTGGCTACGCGATCGGCCTCTTCCTGATGGACACAATCGGGGAGGCGATCCTCAACATCTTCGGCTATGCCGGGGAAAAGCGCGCCGAGCTTGAGGCGTTCTACGCCCAATACGGGGTCTGGTTCATCTTCCTGAAGGGCCTGACGCCGATCCCCTACAAGCTGGTGACCATCGTCTCCGGCGCGCTGCACTTTTCGCTGCCGGTGTTCGTCGCCGCCTCGATCGTCACGCGCGGGCTGCGCTTCACCGTCTTCGCCTGGATCGCGCAGCGCTTCGGCCCGCAGGTCATCCCCGTGATCGAAAAGCGCATGGGGCTGGTGCTGCTCGGCGTGATCGCCTTGGTGGTGGTGGCGATCGTGGTCATCCGGCTCACGCATTGATCACGCTGGCGGCCTGGGCGCGGCCGCGATGGCCGGTCTTGGCGCTGATCGCATCGGCGCTGATGCTGGCGGGCGCCCACGCCTTCGAGCGTTTCGGGAATATGGCGCCGTGTGCGCTGTGCCTTGAGCAGCGCAATGTCTATTGGGGCGCGATCCTGCTGGCGCTGGCCTGCATCGCCGCGCGCCGTCTGCGGCCGCAAACCGCGACGCCGCCGCTGGTGAATGTGCTGCTTGGCTTTGTCTTTCTGGCGGGCTGTGCTGTGGCCTCGTTTCACGTCGCAGTGGAGCATCATTGGGTGATCGCGCAATGCGACGCGGCTCGCATGTCGGAAATCACCACGCTCGGCGGGTCGGGCCCGATCGAATTGCCGCGCTGCGACAGACCGGCTTGGTCGATGTTCGGCGTCACAATGGCGGGCTACAACGCCCTGATCTCGCTCGGCTTGGCCGCAGCAAGTTTCTTCCTCGCATGGAGCAAGCAAGATGCGTGAAGGCGCGCCACATTTTCCTGGCGCGCACGCCAGCGCGCGGCGCACCGAAGAAATGATACGCGTGGATCACGCCGGCGAGTTTGCGGCCGTGCAGATCTATCGGGGACAACGCGCCGTGTTCGAGCATGCCCACGGCAAACGGGATACGGCCGCGCTCATCGCGGAAATGGAGGAAGGCGAACAGACCCATCTGCGAACCTTCGATCGCATGATCGCGGCGCGCAGCGTGCGGCCGACGCTTATGGCGCCGATCTGGCGCGTGGCCGCCTATGGGCTCGGCGCCGCGACCGCTTTGTTTGGCGAGAAAGCCGCGCACGCCTGCACGGAAGCGGTCGAAGACGTGATCGAACGGCATTATGCGGATCAAAGCGCCGCGCTTGCCGATCGCGAACCTGAGCTCAAGGCCGTGGTCGATCAGTTTCGCGCCGAGGAAATGGCGCACCGCGACACGGCGGTCGAGCATGGCGCGCGCGAGGCCCCGGCCTATCCGCTGCTGTCCGCCGTGATTAAATTCGGCTGCCGCGCGGCGATCCGGATTTCAGAAAAGATATGAGCGCGCCGCCTCACGCCCGCCGCGCCGAAGAACGGGAAAAGGCTATCGTCGCAGAGGTGCTGACGGACGCCTTCGCCGACGAGGCGGGGCTCAATTGGTGGCTGAAGCAAGGCGCGGCGAAGACGCGGGCGCGGCGCCTCTTCTTCGACAAGGCCGTAGAAGCGCTGATCAGCCCGAAGCGCGAATTGTGGCTCGCGCAAAGCGAAACGGGCGACGCCGCGCTGGGCGCCGCCATCTGGCTGCCGCCGGGCGCGCCCGCCTTTCAGGCGACGCCGGTTGAAGAAATCCTGCGCCTGCCGTTGTTTCTATCGATGGCCGGATGGCGGGGCGTTGCGCGCGGCTCCGCGCTGGGTGCGCAAATCGCGCGCTATCATCCGCCTATGCCGCACGCCTATTTGGCCTTTCTCGGGGTCGCCAGCGCGGCCCAGGGCCAAGGGATCGGCTCTGCGCTCCTGAAGCAGACGCTTGCGGGCGTGGATGCGCAAAAGCTCCCGGCGTATCTCGAGGCCACGACCGAAAGGAACGTGGCGCTCTACAAGCGGCACGGCTTCGACGTGATGGTGGAATTCGACGTGCCAGAGGGCGGGCCGCATTTTTGGTGCATGTTGCGCCCGGCGATGAGCTAACCGGGCTTTTCGCCCGCCGAACGCTCCGTCGTATTCAGCGCATCGGCCAAACGCGCCGTCGCGCTGCCGGGACGAAGCGGCTTTTGCTGGCTCTCATGCGGCGCCCAGCCTGTCATCGAGAGAAGATCGAACGTCGCGCGCACACGGCCGTCGCGATCGGAATAATGTGTGCGATAGGTCTCGACGGCGCGGTTGAGCACGCTTGATGTAAGCGCACGCTGCGGCCGATCCACGAACGGCGCCGTTTCGCCCATGGCGCGGAGATCGGCCAGTAAAGCGATTGGCGTCGCGTAACGCACGATGACGCGTTCACGATCCGCGGCCGGCAGCGCAAAGCCGGCGCGCTGCAGTAAACCCGCCAGATCGTAGAGCTGCGCGAAGGGCGCGACGCGCATCGCGGCCCCGCCGCTCTCTGCGCTTTCGGCCTCGATCAACGCCAAGCGCAGCTCCTGCAGCGTGTCCGCGCCAAACATCGTCCCGAGGAACAGCCCATCCGGCGCCAGAGCGCTGCGAATGTTGGCGAGCGCGCCGGGGAGATCATTGACCCAGTGCAGCAGCAGGGGCGAGACGATGAGATCGTAGCGCGCCGCGCCGAGATCCAGGCTCTCCAGATCGATGACGATATCGCCGCCTTCGATGATGTCCGCGCGCGCCAGCGTCGCGATGCGCGCAGACAAGTCGGGCCGGGTCGCAAGGGCTTCGGCCGTTAAGTCCGGCGCGCCGAGCGCCAGCGCGCGGTCGAACCTGCGCGGAATCGCTTCAAGCCGCTCCGCCAAATCCTCCGCCGCTCGGCGGTGAAGGAAGGCCGCCTTCGCGAACCCGCGCGCCGCACGCCGCTTGTGCGCGCGCACCAGAGTCTGGTCGAATGGGCCGACAGGGGCTGACATGGCGCCATTCTATTCAGGAACCAGGACGCGGGCGAATGGCGGCCTCGCCGCGCGCGCGGCTGATCTCATCTGGCCGCCGCGTTCGCTGTTGTCTGACGCCATCCTCGCCACGCCCGGCGCCATCGAGCCGTCCTTGTGGACCGAGCTCCAATTTCTGAGCGATCCGCTGTGCTTCCGCTGCGGCTTCCCGCTGCCTGATTATGCGGGGGAGGAGGCGGTCTGCGGCGCATGCGCGGCCGAGCCGCCCAACTATGACCGCGCCCGCGCCGCGCTGGCTTATGACGATCATGCACGCCGGCTGGTGCTTGATCTCAAGCGGGCGGGCCGCCGTGACGGGCTCCCCACCTTCGCGGCCTGGATGAAGGCTGCGGCTGCGCCCCTGCTCGAAGAAACGGACCTGATTGCGCCCACGCCGATGCACTGGACGAAATTGGCCGTCCGCCATTTCAACCAGGCCGCCTGGCTGGCCGAGGCGCTCGCGAGGCTGTCGGGCAAGCCATGGTCGCCAGGGGTTCTGGAGCGCTTCAAGCGTCGCAAGAGCCAGGCCGGCCTGTCAGCCTCCGAACGGCGCCGCAATGTCGGCGGGGCCATCCGCGCTAGGGGAAAGCTGGACGGCAAAACCGTTTTGGTGGTCGATGACGTGCTCACCACGGGCGCAACCGCCGAAGCCTGCGCTCGGGCTTTGCGCAGGGCCGGGGCAAGCCGGGTGCATCTGGTCACTTTAGCGCGCGTTGTCCGGCCGGTGGACGTGCTTATATGACGGGCGAATGAAGGAGAATCGGGGATGCGCCCGGTTACGGTCTACACCAAGGCTTTCTGCCCCTATTGCACGCGGGCTCTGGCGCTGCTCAAGCGCAAAGGGGCCGTGGTCACCGAGATCGACGCCACGCTGGATTCGGCCAAGCGCGCTGAAATGATCCAGCGCTCCGGCGGCCAGCGCACCTTCCCGCAGATATTCATCGGCGACGCGCATGTCGGCGGCTGCGACGATCTTCACGCGCTCGATCGCGAAGGCGGTCTCGATCCGCTCTTGCAGGGGGCCTGATGGCGCGCCCTCTCCGTATCGCCGCGGTCCAGCTGCGCAGCGGCATCGAGCCGGAGGCCAATCGCAAGGCCGCGCTGCCGCTCATACGCGAAGCGGCGCAGGCAGGCGCACGTTTGATCGCGACGCCTGAATGCACCACGCGGCTTGACCGCGATTCCAAGCGCATGCTGGCTGCGATCGGACCTGAAAAAGACGATCCGGATTTGAATGCATGGGCGCGGCTCGCCGAGGAATTCGGCGTGTGGCTGTTGCTCGGCTCCGCGATCGTGGCGAGCCCGAGCGGCAAAGCATTCAATCGAAGCTTTCTTTATGCGCCCAACGGCAAAGTCGCGGCGCGCTATGACAAGATCAATTTGTTCGAGGCTAAGCTCGGCGGCGGCGAGGCTTACCGCGAAAGCAATTCCTTCGACGCAGGCGGCGAAGCGACATTGGTTGAAGGGCCAATGGGCGCAAAGCTAGGCTTGACGATCTGTTACGATATGCGCTTCCCCGATCTCTACGCCCGCTTGGGCCGCGCCGGCGCTGAGATCATTTTCGTTCCGGCCGCCTTCACGCGGCCCACAGGCGAAGCGCATTGGGAGGTGCTGTTGCGCGCCCGCGCCATCGAGACGGGCGCGTTCGTGGTGGCGCCGGCGCAAGGCGGAACGCACGAAGACGGGCGCCAAACCTGGGGCCATTCGCTGGTCGTCGATCCGTGGGGCAAGGTGGTGAAGGCGCTGGATCACGATGAGCCGGGCGTCTTGATCGCGGACATCGATCTCGACGGCGTCGGCGAAGCGCGCGCCAAGATTCCAGCCTGGCAAGGCGGCCAGGATTTCACCGGCCCATGATCCGCTACGCTTTGCGCTGCGCACATGGCGACGAATTCGAAGCCTGGTTCGCGAGCAGCGGCGACTATGATCGCCAAGAAGCGGCGCGCCTGATCGATTGCCCATTCTGCGGCAGCACCGAGGTCGAGAAGGCGCCCATGGCGCCGAATGTGATCCGCACGGATCGAGCGGCCGAGGCCAGCCCGCGCGCGATGGCGATGGCCATGGCGCAGAAGGTGCGGGAAACCATCCGGGATAGTTTCGACTATGTCGGCGAGCGCTTTCCCGACGAGGCGCGACGCATTCATGCCGGTGATGCCGACGAGCGCCCGATTTGGGGCGAGGCTACGCCCGAGCAGGCCAAGGAGATGGCCGAAGAAGGGCTCCCCGTTTCGGCCTTGCCGCCCGAGCTGACGCCGACGCCGCCGACCAAGCTGAACTGATCGGCGCCACAGCTGAGACAAACGAAAAATGGCGTGAGAACATGGCGAATGCTCAAGCCCGTCACCGCCTGTCTGCTCCTCGCCGTTGCAAGCTGCGCCACGCCTGCGACAGCGCCGCAGCGCTGGACTGGCGTGTACGAGACCTCGTTCGAGGTCAGCGCCTTTCGCCCCGAGGGCACACGAGAGCAATGGTGGGTGACGCCCGCAAACGAAGATGCGGCGACCCAATTGAGCGCCGCGATCCCGCATCCGCCCGAGCGGCCGCCTTGGGGCAGCGCGCGGGTGACGCTTGAAGGCTATCGCAGCGCGACCGGGCATTACGGCCATCTGGGCGCTTACGAGCGCACCTTCCGCGTCACGCAGGTGATCGCGGCTTCACCGCCGCCCTGAGATAGTTCATCGAAATGTCGCGGGAGAGGCGCCATTCGCCGCCGATCGGCTGATAGCTCATGCCCACGGGCGTTTCCCACGCCAGGGCAGGCGCGGCGCGTTCCAATTCATCCGGCGTCACGAGTTTCTCAAACGCATGTGCGCCTTCCGGCGCCATGTGCAGCACGCGCTCGGCGGCGAACAGCGCCAGGGAGCGGGCGCGCTGCGTTCGATTGATCGTTGAGATCACCAGCAATCCGCCCGGCTTCAAAAGCGCGGACGCCGCGGCCATGAACGCGCCGAGATCGGCGACGTGCTCGACGATCTCGAGCGCCGTCACCAGGTCAAACGTCACGGGCGCCCGCACAGCCAAATCCTCAACCGTCGAAACCTCAAACGTCACGGCGAGGCCGCTCGCTTCGGCATGGACGCGCGCGGCCGCGACGGCCTCGGCGGCGCCATCAATGGCCAAGACCTCGGCCCCCATTCTGGCCAGCGGCAGCGTCGTCAGCCCGCCGCCGCAACCAATGTCGAGCGCCCGCAGACCGCTGAGCGGCCGTGCGCCGCGCACGCCGAAACACGAGGCCGCCGCATCACGGATGAAGGCCAGGCGCAGCGGGTTCATGCGGTGGAGCGCAGCGAACGGCCCCTTGGGGTCCCACCATCGGGCGGCCAGCGCGCCGAATTTGGCGATTTCGGCGGGATCGAGCGTGGAGGAGGCGGCCATCTGGCCAATGTCAGCGGGCTCAGACCGGGGTCAAGCGCCGCGTTTCCCTGTCCGGGCGAGCATGGTACAGGCGCGCGCCACTCGCTGGAGGAACCCGGGCCAGGACATGCCGCGCGTTGTAATGAAATTTGGCGGCACGTCCGTTGGCGATCCGGCGCGCATCCAGCGCGTGGCCCGCATTGTGGCGGCGGAACGTGCGCGCGGCGGGCAATTGGCTGTCGTCGTCTCCGCCATGGCGGGCGAGACCGACCGGCTCGTCAAGCTGGCGCGCGAGACGGCGGGCGATCTGGCGGCGCAGGCTGGCAGCGGCAAGCCGGGCTTCGACGACGAATACGACGTGGTGGTCTCCACCGGCGAACAGGTGACCACCGGGCTCCTGGCGCTGGCGCTACGCGCGCTGGGCCTCTCGGCGCGTTCGTGGCAGAGCTGGCAGGTGCCGATGCGCTCGGACAGCCAATTCGCCCGCGCCCGCTTCGACAGCATCGACCCCGACAAAATCGGCGCGGCGATCGACGCCGGCGAAATCGCCGTCATTCCCGGCTTTCAGGCGGTCACGTCGGATCAGCGCATCACGACGCCGGGCCGCGGCGGCTCGGACACCTCGGCGGTGGCCGTTGCGGCGGCGCTCGGGGCGGCGCGCTGCGACATCTACACGGACGTCGACGGCGTCTACACGACCGATCCGCGGATCGTGCCGAAGGCGCGGCGACTCGAAAAAATCTCCTACGAAGAAATGCTTGAGATGGCCTCGCTCGGCGCGAAGGTGCTGCAGACGAGGTCGGTTGAACTCGCCATGGCGCAACGCGTGCCGGTGCGGGTGTTGTCCAGCTTCGTGGAGCCCGGCGAGTCGAACGCCGGCACGCTGGTGTGCGATGAGGAAGAGATCGTGGAAAAGCAGGTTGTCTCCGGGGTCGCCTACAGTCGCGACGAAGCCAAGATCACGCTGCTGGGCGTGGAAGATCACCCTGGCGTCGCGGCCGACATTTTTGGCAAGCTCGCTGACGCGAACGTCAATGTCGATATGATCGTGCAAAGCCAGAGCCGCGCGGAAGGCCATCAGAACATCGTCTTCACCTGTCCCGATCGTGATGCGCCGCGCGCGGCCGACGTGCTCAACGGGATCCGCGAACGGATTGGCTTCGAGGACCTGCAGATTCGCCGCGACGTCGCCAAGGTGTCTGTGATCGGGATCGGCATGAAGAGCCAAGTGGGCGTGGCCCGCACGATGTTCTCCGCGCTGGCGCAGAAGGGCATCAACATCGAGGTCATCGCCACCTCCGAGATCAAAATCAGCGTTCTGATCGACGCCCAGTACACCGAGCTTGCGGTCAGGGCGCTCCACACGGCTTATGGGCTCGACGCCGCGTAAGGCGGCTCACGGAGGTACAAGGCGGCTTGGCGACACCGGCGGCGAACGTCCCCGGCTCCCGCGTGCTTTTGCGCAAATTGCGGGAGATCATGGAAGCAGCCGGTTCCGCGCAGGACCGGTTGGACAAGCTCGTCTCCATGATCGCCGCGACCATGGTGGCTGATGTCTGCTCCATTTATCTGAAGCGCGGCGGCTTCAACGAATTGTTCGCGACCGAGGGTCTGAAGCGAGAAGCCGTGCACCGCACGCGCCTGGCGACGGGAGAAGGCCTCGTCGGCCTCGTCGCGGAATTGGGCGCGCCGCTCAATCTGGCGGACGCGCCACACCATGAGCGGTTCTCTTATCGGCCGGAGACGGGCGAAGATCCGTTCATGTCGTTCCTGGGCGTGCCGATCGTGCGCAGCGAGCGCGTGTTCGGCGTGCTCGTCGTGCAGAACCGCGTGGCGCGCGTCTATGGCGATGACGAGGTCGAGGCGCTTCAGACCATCGCGACCGTGCTGGCCGAGATCGTGGCCTCCGGCGCCTTCGGCGATCCTGAGGCGCTCAAGGGCGTGGAAGCGCGCGCGAGCGGCGCGGAAACATTGCGCGGACGCGTCTTCTCGGAAGGCCTCGCCATGGGCGTGGCGGCGCTGCACGAACCGCACGCGCCGCTTGGCCGCATCATCGCCGATGATCCGGTTCAGGAGCAGAAGCGTCTGGACGCCGCGATCGCGCAAATGCGCGAGGGCCTCGAAACCATGCTGCATGGCGATCCGGGCCGGCTCAGCGGCGAGACGCGCGAGGTGCTCGAAACGCTGGTGATGATGACGCGCGATCCCAGCTGGGAACGCCGGCTGCATGATGGCGTGCGCGCGGGCCTGTCGGCCGATGCGTCCGTCGAAGCGGCCCGCGCTGAACACCGCGCACGCATCAACGCCGCGAAGGACCCTACCTTGCGCGAGCGCATGAGTGATTTCGAAGATCTCGACAATAGGCTGCTGCGCGCGCTCGCCGGCCGCGATTCGCTGGCGACCTTGCCGCCTGACGCGATCCTCATCGCGCGCGATCTCGGTGCGGCGGAATTGCTGGAATATGGCGGCGCACGGCTCAAAGGCATTGCGTTAGAGGAGGGCGGCCCGACCGGCCATGCCGCCATCATTGCGCGCTCAATGAGCGTGCCGATGGTCGGGCGCGTGGCGCATCTGCTGTCGCGCATCGAAAGCGGCGATCCGCTCATCCTCGATGGCGAAGCTGGCGCGCTGCATTTGCGCCCTGAGCCGGACGTCCAGCGCGCCTATCGTCAGCGCCTTTCAATGCGCTCGGAGCGCACGCGCGCCTTCGCGCTGTTGCGCGATCGTCCCGCGGTGACGAAGGACGGACGGCGCATCGCGCTGCTGCTCAACGCCGGCTTGGCGCTCGACGTGCAACATCTCGAAGACACCGGCGCCGAGGGCGTCGGGCTCTTCCGCACCGAATTTCAGTTCATGGTCTCCGAGACCCTGCCGCGCCTTTCGAGCCAGACCAAACTCTACCGCGATGTGCTCGATACGGCCGGCGATCGTCCCGTGACGTTCCGCACGCTCGATCTCGGCGGCGACAAGGTCGCGCCCTACATGGCCACAGAGCGGGAGGAGAACCCCGCCCTTGGTTGGCGCGCGATCCGCATCGGCTTGGATCGGCCGGCGCTGCTGCGCTACCAATTGCGCGCGCTGGTCGACGCTGCACAGAGCCGGCGGCTTCGCGTGATGTTTCCGCTCGTCACCACGGTCGGCGAATTCGACGAAGCCCGCGCGCTGTTGGAGCGCGAAATCGCCTGGAGCGTCGGGCGTGGGCGTCAGGCGCCGACCCACATCGAGGTCGGCGCCATGGTCGAGGCGCCTGCCTTGGCGTTCTCGATCGGCAGCCTTAAAGACCGCGCGGATTTCCTCTCCGTCGGCACCAACGATTTGATGCAATATTTTTTCGCGGCGGACCGCACCAATCCGCGTGTGGGCGAGCGCTACGATATTCTGTCGCCGCCGGCGCTCCGCTTTCTGAAGGCCATTCAGATAAGCGCGGCGCAGGCCGGCTTGCCGCTGTCGATTTGCGGTGAAGCCGCCGGTCGTCCGCTCGAAGCGATGGCGCTGGCCGGCCTTGGCTTCGACCGGCTCTCGATGCCGGCCTCAGGCGTCGGCCCGGTCAAGCAGATGCTGCTCTCGCTCGATGCGGGCAAGATCGGCGCCTTTATCGACGAGCGGCTAGAGGGCGAAGAATCCTCTTTGCGGGGCGCGCTCGAACAATATGCGCGCGATGCCGCCATCGCTCTGTAGGCTTTCTCACCGCGACATTGAGAAACGCGCGATTCCTGCCTAATATTAAGGGGTGGCGTAAGAATTGCGTTGTAAGCGCTGCGGTCTGGAACGAGGACCCGAGCTGGACATGCTGAATCCGAACGGAGCCGAGACGACCCCGACCGGGGAGACGGAAAGCGTGCGCCAGCGCGCCCGGCCCGAACCGCCGCGCCCGGTTAACATCGATCCCAGCTGGCGCGCCGGCCAGAAGCTTGAAGAGGCGCGCCGCCAGCTTGGATTGAGCTTCGAGCAGGTCTCCAACCGCATCAAAGTGCGCAAGGAATACCTCGAAGCCCTTGAAAGCATGAACGCGAAGCTGCTGCCGGGCAAAGCCTATGCCCTGGCTTATCTACGCAGCTATGCGGCGCTTCTGGGCCTCGACGCCCAGGCGATCGTCGAACAATTCCAGGATGAATGCGCGCTCTCGCGGGAGGATGCGCGGGCGCAGGTCCGCCTTCCCACCTCGCGGCCGCATCCTGAGCGGCCCTGGCTGGCGGCGGTGGCGCTGGTGGCCATCACGGCCAGCTTCATGGGGCTTCGAGCCTGGCAAGATAGCCGGCCAGACACGGTCAGCGCGCAAGACGTCGGCGCGGCGCCCGCCGCAGCCGATCAAACGACCCCGACTCACGTCGGGCTGGAAATTCGCGCCATCGCGACCGGTTGGCTCGAAATCCGGGGGCCGGACGGGACGGTATTTCTGTCCAAGAATTTCGCGCCCGGCGAAAGCTATGCGCCGGATGCAAGCGCCGGTTGGACCATTCACGCCCGCGATGGCGGCGCGTTCGAACTCTACGTCGACGGCCAGCCGGCCGGCCCGCTCGGCCCGCCCGGCATGCCAGTGCTCGGCCGGCAGATCGATGAAATTCGCGCGCTACCGCAGAGCGCGGCGCCGCTCGCACCAGCCCTGGCGGCGTTGCCGCCCGCCCAGGCCGCCAGCGCGTCCGCGCCGGTCGCCGAGACGCCCCGGCCGCGTGCGGCGGCGCCCGCACCTACGCCGGTGCAGCCCGCGTCGGCCGAAGCGCCTGCCGCGGAACCGGCCCAGGCTGCGCCCGAACCGGCTCCAGCGCCGTCCGCCGACGCCGGCTAACGCCATCGCCATCGCGGGGCGGACGGGTTAGATGAGCCGCAAAGGACCGCGTCATGGATTCCGGAACCAGCGACCTGCACCACATTCGTCCCTGGCGGCGGATTACGCGGCGCGTCTCTCGCAAAATCCGGGTGGGGTCCGTGGAGGTTGGCGGCGACGCGCCGATCTCCGTGCAGTCGATGACCAACACGCGCACCGCGGATGCGGAGGCCACCATCGCGCAGGTGAAGCGCCTGGAGGAGGCCGGCGCCGATATTGTCCGCGTCTCGTGCCCCGATGAGGCGTCGACGGCAGCGTTTCCGAAGATCGTGCGCGCAGCATCCGTGCCGATCGTGGCGGACATCCATTTTCACTACAAACGCGCCATCGAGGCCGCGATCGGCGGCGCGGCGTGCCTGCGGATCAATCCGGGAAATATCGGGTCGAAGGACAGGGTGCGCGATGTCGTCCAAGCTGCGAAAGACCATGGCTGCGCGATCCGCATCGGCGTGAACGCCGGTTCGCTTGAGCCGCACCTTCTCGAAAAATACGGCGAGCCCTGCCCGGACGCGATGGTGGAGAGCGCGCTGTTCCACGCTGCGATCCTCGAAGATCACGATTTCCGCGAATACAAGATCAGCGTGAAGGCCTCGGATGTCTTCATGACCGCGGCGGCCTACCAGCAGCTCGCAGACGCAACCGATGCGCCTCTGCATCTGGGCGTCACAGAGGCCGGCGCGCAGCGCATGGGCACGGTCAAATCGGCGATCGGCATGGGCTCGCTGCTCTGGGCCGGCATTGGCGATACGATCCGCGTCTCGCTCGCGGCCGATCCTGTCGAGGAAGTGAAAGTCGGGCACGATCTTTTGAAGTCGCTCGGCCTGCGCACACGCGGGGTGACGATCGTGGCGTGCCCGTCCTGCGCGCGCCAAGGATTCGATGTCATCGATACCGTCGAAACGCTCGAACAGCGCCTCGCGCACATCGCGCAGCCGATTACGCTTTCGATCATCGGCTGCGTTGTGAACGGGCCCGGCGAAGCGCTGATGACCGATATCGGCTTCACCGGCGGCGGCAAAGGCGCCGGGATGGTCTACGTTTCCGGCAAGCCGGATCACAAAATGGACAACGAAAAAATGATCGACCACATCGTGGAATTGGTCGAGGCGCGCGCGGCCGCGCTTGCCGTGCACGCGAAGGGCGCCGGCGCGTAAGGACCTTGCGCCCCAAGGCCCCTGTTGATATGGCGCCGAAGCTCAAACCAGGGAGTGCCCGATGTCGGCCGATGGAAAGTGGAATGTGACCGTGAATTCGCCCATGGGCGCCCAGCAATCTGAGGTGACGATCAAGACCTCGGGCGGCGCCTTTGCCGGCACGATGGCGGGCCGCATGGGCACGCAGGAAATCAGCGGCAAAGTCGAAGGCGACACACTGACGTGGACGACCTCGATCACGCAGCCGATGCCGCTCACGCTCGAATTCACCGTGAAGGTGTCGGGCGATGACATGTCCGGCTCCGTGAAGGCCGGCGCGTTCGGCTCTTCGCCGTTGACCGGCAAGCGCGCCTAAGCGCACAAAGCGCCGGCCGCGTCTTGGACGCGGCCGGTCGCGCGGCGCGCCGACCCATGGAGTCCGGGCGCATGCTGCAAGATCATCTCGAAGAAACCTACCGCTACCTGTTCGACGCCGCCCACCGCGCTTTGCTGGAGGGCCAATCGTTCGCCCCGTTCGGCGCGGGCGTGCGCAAGACGGGCGAGCAAATTCACACCAATGTCGATCTCTCGGTGGATTCCTCATCCCCCAACGACCACATCTCCGGCTTGATCGCGGGCTTTCGCGCGGACGATCAGGAGAATGGCTTGATCGCTGCGGGCCTCGTGTTCGACGGCCAGATGACGGAAAACGGCGAAGCGCACGCGCGCGCCCTGTGCTTCCACATCGAAGTGGCCAACGGGCATGCGATCGAAGTCATGGCGCCCTATGCGCGCAAATTCGACGGCCAGATCGATTTCGAAACGCCGCAGGTGACGCCTGTGCAGGCTGAGATATTCACCGAGGCGGCCTCGCTCTGATGCGCGCGCCGCGCTCCCGCTCTTAGAGACATTCGTCCATGTCGTTCGCGCGGCTCGAAGGCCGCTTGTCGCAAGCCTATGACCGTTTTCAGTACGTCGAATCGCGCCTCGCAGCGGCTGATGGCGGCGAGGTTGCGCGCCTTTCCAAGGAACACGCCGATCTCAAGCCGATTGCAGAGGTCGTGGAGCAATTGCGCGCCGCGCGTTCGGAAGAGAGCGATCTGACGGCGCTTCTGAGCGAACCGGATATGGCGGCGTTGGCGCGCGACGACATCGAGCGCGTGCGCGCGCGCATCGCCGACCTGGAACAACGCGCCAAGCTCCTGCTCATTCCGAAGGACAAGGAAGAGGACGCGTCCGCGATCCTCGAAGTGCGCGCGGGCACCGGCGGGGATGAGGCTGCGCTGTTCGCCGGCGATCTCTTCCGCATGTACCAGCGCTACGCGGCGCTGCGCGGCTGGCGCATGGAGGTCGATGCCGTCTCGGAAACGGGGCTGGGCGGGATCAAGGAAATCGTCGCCAGCATCACAGGCGTCGGCGTTTATGGGCGTCTGCGCTTCGAGAGCGGCGTTCACCGGGTGCAACGCGTGCCGCAGACCGAAGCGGGCGGACGCATTCACACCTCGGCCGCGACCGTCGCCGTGCTGCCGCAAGTCGATGATGTCGACATCGTCATCGACGACAAGGACATCCGCATCGACACGATGCGTGCGTCCGGCGCGGGCGGTCAGCACGTCAACAAGACCGACAGCGCCGTGCGGGTCACGCATTTGCCCACGGGCATCGTCGTCGTGAGCCAGGAAAAATCACAGCATCAGAACCGCGCCAACGTCATGCGCATCCTGCGCGCGCGGCTCTACGATCTGGAGCGCGAAAAGCGTGACGCGGCGCGCGCGGCCGAGCGGAAGGGCCAGGTCGGCTCGGGAGACCGCAGCGAACGCATCCGCACCTACAATTTCCCGCAAGGCCGCGTCACCGACCATCGCATCAATCTCACGGTCTATAATCTGCCTGAGGTGCTGGACGGGCCCGGCCTTGAGCCGGTGATCGAGGCGCTGATCGCGGAGGACCAAGCCGTCAAGCTGGCGGCGTTGGAACAGGAATGACGGAAACGCTCGTCTCAGCCTGGCAGTCCGCGCGGCGCGCGCTGGAGGCCGCGCAGATCGAGGAGCCGACGATCGACGCGCGCCTCCTGGTCGAAGCCGGCGCCGGCGTGGCTCGGCTCGACATTCTGACCGATCCGCGGCGCGTGCTGAGCGCGGCCCAGATCGCAGCGGTCGATGTGCTGGTTGCGCGCCGCGTGGCGCGCGAGCCGATCAGCCAAATTCTTGGCGTGAAGGGCTTCCGGGATTTGCTGCTGGAGGTGACGCGCGATGTGCTGACACCGCGGCCCGAAACCGAATTGCTCGTGCATCTGGCGCTCGCCGCCATCCCTGAGGACGCCCCGGCGCGCGTGCTTGATCTCGGCGTCGGCTCAGGCGCCATCCTCGCCGCGATCTTGTCGGAGCGACCTCGAGCCTTGGGACTCGGCGTTGACGCGAGCGAAGCGGCCCTTTCGATCGCGCAGCGCAATATCGACAAGCTGGGCCTCTCCGACCGCGCCACGTTGCAGAGAGGCGATTGGGGCAGGGGCCTCAGCGGCGCATACGACATCATCGTCTCGAACCCGCCCTATGTGGCTTCACGCGATGTGCCCGGCCTCGCGCCCGAGATTGCGCTTTACGAACCCCATCTCGCGCTGGATGGCGGCGAGGACGGGCTGGACGCCTATCGCGCTCTGATGCCGGACGTGGCGCGCTTGCTTGCGCCCCAGGGCGTCGCCATCTTGGAGATCGGCTCGGACCAGGCCGCAGGGGTCCGCCAGATCATAGAGGAAGCTGGGCTGAGGCCGGTCGCGCTCTATAAGGACCTCGCCGGCCTGCCCCGCGTCTGGACGGCGCAGGCCTGAAAAAGCCCTTGGAAGACTTGGACGAATTGAGTACGCTCTTACTCGGAATCGTCGTCCTAAGGCTCAATGGCTTGGCGATGAGGCCGGAGGCGGATCGCTCCAGATCGCCGCCCCCCGCGCAAAGGAGCCGCCCGAAGTCGGGCGGCGGCGCGACGAGCGAACAGCCGATCGACTTGGCGGGTATCGTCGTTGGACGCAGCTTTCTCAGAAGGCGAAGCCCGCTGCGCAAGGTCGGCGTGATTAGTCCGCGGCGCCTATAGGCCCGTGCGGCGACGGAGAACCAGGTGACAATCCAATGAAGCGTCAGCGAGGCCGTGGCGGTCAGCGTAAGCCCGGCGGACATCAGCCAAACCGCGCCCTCGAAAGCAACGGGCCGGACGTTAAGGTGCGCGGTCCGGCGGCCCACATTTATGAGCGCTACATGCAGCTCGCCCGCGACGCCAATTCATCGGGGGACCGTGTGCAGGCGGAGAATTACCTCCAGCACGCCGAACATTATTTCCGGGTGTTCCGCGCGATGCAGCCGGTGGCGCCGCCGCCCCAGCTGGATCGTTTCGGTGACGATCTGGACCTCGATGGCGTCGAGGACGACGGCGACGGGATGGATGACGGCGATGGCCGCGGCGACTACGCCCAGCAAAGCGATCAGCCGCGTCAGGACCGCCGCGATTATGGCCAGCGCGGCGACTATCAACCGCGCGAGCGGCGCGATTATCAGCCCCGCGGCGAGTACCAGTCACGTGAGCCGCGCGAACCCCGCGAGCAGCGTGAACCGCGCCCGGATTATCAGCAGCGCGAGCGCGGTGAGAACCAGCCCCGCGAGGCCCGGGCAGACTACCAGGATCAAGAGCAAGCGCCGCGCGAACCGCGCGCCGAGGGCGGTGAAGGCGAAGGCTTTGAGGCTGACGGGCCGCGCCGCGGCCGCCGCGGCCGCCGCAACCGTTTCCGGCCGGAGGGCGGCGCGCGCAATGGCGAGGGCGGCGGACAGGACGAAGGTCCTGTCGAAGGCTTTGGCGGCTCGGCGCCCGCGTTCGTCGCAAACGAATAGGGCGGGTCGCCTTCAAACAAAGAAAGGGCTCCGCCTCGGCGGAGCCCTTCGTGTTTTCGGCCGCGCTTTCGGCTCACGCCGCCTCGGCGGCGCCTCCGCGTTCATCGGCGATGCGTTGCAGCGCGACGTAATCCGTCTTGCCGGTGCCCAGAACTGGAATGGCCGGCAAAGGAATGATCTTCTTCGGCACCGCGATCTCAGGCGCGCCGTTCGATTGGGCCCAGGCCAGAAGATCGCTCGATTTCGCGTCGGACTTATCGCTGAACAGAACGACGCGCTCGCCCTTGCGGGGATCCACTACTGAGACGGCTGCGTGATTGTTGTCCGGCCAGACCGCTGCGGCGAAGCCTTCCACCGCGCTCAGCGAAACCATTTCGCCGCCAATCTTCGCGAAACGCTTGGCGCGGCCGAGAATGGTGACGTAGCCATCTGCGTCCAATTCAACGACATCGCCCGTGTCATGCCAGCCGCCTTCCGGCGCATCGATGCCGCCGTCGGCGTTCAAATAGCCACGCATCACATTGGGGCCGCGCACCACAAGCTTTGCGCCGCGATCGATGCCGGGAACGGGCTCCAGTTTCCACTCCATGCCTGGCAGGATCTTGCCGACGCTGCCAAAGCGGTTTGCGCCCGGCTGATTGACTGCGATCACTGGCGAGGCCTCGGTCGCGCCATAGCCTTCCAGAAGATCGACGCTGAACTTGCGGCGATAGAGTTCGCGCGTTTCATCCTTCACGCGCTCCGCGCCCAACACGACGAATTTCAGGCAGGACAGCTCGCCGTGCTTGGCGCTGCGTCCGTATTGCGCGGCGAAGGTATCGGTCGCGAACAGCACATTGGCGCCCGCTTCGCGAATGAGCGGGGGAATGTCTTTGAAGTGCAGGGGCGAGGGATATTGGAAGGATTTGTGGCCGGTGAGCAGCGGCAACAGCGCGCCGCCGGTCAGCCCAAAGCAATGGAACATCGGCAGCGGATTGAAGAACACCCAGCTTGGGTCGAACTCGACGTGCGAATAGCACTGATCGACATTGGCGATGATGTTGGCGTGGCTGAGCACGACGCCCTTCGGCGCGCCGAAGCTGCCCGAGGTGAAAAGGATGACGCCCGGATCGTCGGGCTGTCCCGTGGCGCGGTGCGCGCGCGGCGAAAATCCCTTCAGCAACGCTGAGAGCTTGTCGAAGACGTTGAGCGAGCCGCGGACGTCCTCAAGATAGGTGATTTCGGCGAAACGGTCGATTTCCTCGACGAGGTGTTCGAGATGGCCGATCTCGACAAAGCGATGCGCCGTCAGCACGCGCCGCACGCCCGCCTGCGCGCAGCCGGCTTTGAGGTTCATCGCGCCCGCAGTGAAGTTCAGCATGGCCGGCACGCGGCCATAGGCGTGCAGCGCGAAAAAGGTGACGACGCAGGCGATCCCCGTCGGGAGCAGCACGCCCACGCGTTCGCCGGGCGAGGTCATCTTGGCGATCTTCCCCCCGAGGGCGAACGCCGCGCGGATCAGGCCGTCATAGGTGAGGACGTTGCGCTCATGATCTTCCAGGATCGCCGTCGCCCCGCCCTTGGCGTCACGCGCACGCAACAGGGCGTCGAACAGGGTGACGCGGGAATGGCCCGCATCGAACGGAACTTGAGACATGCGCCTTGAAACCTCCGGCTCCGCCCCGACATGCGTCGTCCGCGTGATTATTATTTCACGCTTGTAACAAGCCTAGCCAGCCAGCCGGCTTTGGCAAGCCGGGCGTCCATGTTCCTCTGTCGATTGTAACGGCGCCCCAATCGGCCCATTTTCGCTTCGATGGTTACGCTCATCGACCGCAACGCGCCCCGACCGCGACACCCTGAAAAACAGGCGCGCCCGGACGCACCCGTACAGCGCAAGCCGGATTGGATTCGGGTCCGCGCGCCCACCAGCGCCACCTATCAAGAGACCAAGGCCACCGTCCGCGCTCTCAACCTTGTCACGGTCTGCGAGGAGGCGGCCTGCCCTAATATCGGCGAGTGTTGGAGCCAGAAGCACGCCACGTTCATGATCCTGGGCGGCACCTGCACGCGCGCCTGCAGCTTCTGCAATGTCGCGACCGGCGTGCCTGGCCCGCTCGATCCATCCGAACCCGAGAACGTCGCCAAAGCCGTCTCCGCGATGGCGCTGTCGCACGTGGTCGTGACCAGCGTGGACCGGGACGATCTGGAGGATGGCGGCGCCGAACATTTCGCGCAGACCATCGCCGCCATCCGCGCGGCGGCGCCTGCGACCACCATCGAAATCCTGACGCCGGATTTTCTGCGCAAGTCCGGCGCGGCCGAAATTGTGATCGACGCCAAGCCGGACGTGTTCAACCACAATCTCGAAACCGTGCCGCGGCTCTACCATTCGATCCGGCCGGGCGCGCGCTATTATCAATCGCTGCGCCTGCTCGATCAGGTCAAGCAGCGCGATCCGATGCAGTTTACGAAATCGGGCCTCATGGTCGGTCTCGGCGAAACCAAGGACGAGGTGCTGCAGGTGATGGACGATCTGCGCGTCGCCGACGTCGACTTTCTCACCATCGGCCAATACCTCCAGCCGACACGAAAGCATGCGCCGCTCGATCGCTTCTGGACGCCCGAGGAGTTCAAATCTCTGGAAACGATCGCCTATGCGAAGGGCTTCCTGATGGTGTCGTCCAGCCCGCTGACGCGCTCGTCGCATCACGCCGGCGAGGATTTCGTGCGCTTGCGCGCCGCACGGGCCGCGCGCAGCGCGTGAGCGTCCATCGCATAGAGGCCGAAAAGACGCTGCCCTACGACGCGAAGGCGCTCACCCAATTGGTGGGCGACGTGCGCTCCTATCCGCGCTTCTTGCCATGGCTGAAGGAATTGCGCGTGCTTCACGAAACGCCCATGGGCGAAGGCTGGAGCGGCACGGCGGAAGCGCTGGTGGGCTGGCGCGCGTTCACCGTAGCGTTCGCCACCAAAGTGCGTTCCTCACCAGAAACCGGCGAGGTCGACGCCACGCTGGTGCGCGGACCGTTCAAAACGCTTGCGAACGCCTGGCGCATTGCGCCTGCGCAAGGCGGGGGCGCGCACGTACGTTGCGAGCTGCGCTACGAATTCAACAACCCCGTGCTGCAGCATCTGGTGGACGCCAACAAACAGCGGATCATGGCGCGCATTCTCGCCGCGTTCGAAGGCGAGGCGAAGCGCCGCCTCGGCTAGCCCCAGGAGCCGCCGCGCGAATCGTCGATAATGCGATGCAGCAGGCCAAGCGCGGTCTCCACCGCCTTCATGCGAATCTCGGCGCGGCCGATATCGCCGTAGAGCTGCATCTCATGAATGATCGAGCGGTTTTCACGCGCGGCTGCGAAATGCACCATGCCGACGGGCTTTAGGCGCGTGCCGCCGTCAGGACCGGCGACGCCGGTGATGGCGATCGACACGTTGGCGCGGCTCTCCGCGAGCGCGCCTTCGGCCATCGCGCGCACGACCGCTTCGCTCACGGCGCCCGCGTCGGCGATGAGATCGCCCGGGACGCCGAGCATGTCTTCCTTGGCGCGGTTGGAATAGACGACGAAGCCCCGCTCCAGCACCTTCGAGGACCCAGGAATTTCGGTGAGGCAGCCCGCCACGAGCCCGCCAGTGCAGCTTTCCGCCGTGACAATCTTCAGCCGGCGCTCCTCGCAATCGGCCAGGATGAGCCGCGCCGCCATGAGCAAATGATCCGGGAACATGGGCAAACCTTTCGAATGCGATTAGGACGGCTGCGGCGCGAATGTCCATTCCCTGACACGGGCGGGAATGGCAGAAGGCGCGCTCCATAAAAGAGGGGAGGGTCATGGACGGCATCGCGCGGCGGGCGGCGGCGCCGATCTTTGCGCTCGCGCTGTTTGCGAGCGCGGCCCTGATCTTCACGCTGCAGCCCTTGGTGGGCCGCTTGGTGACGCCGCTGCTCGGGGGCTCGCCCGCGGTGTGGAACACCTCCATGGTGTTCTTCCAGGCCGCGCTGCTGCTTGGCTATGTCTACGCGCACGCGCTCGCCAGGCTGAAGGATTTGCGGGCGCAGGCCGGCGTGCATGCGCTGGTGCTGGCGATCGCCTGGTTTGTGCTGCCCATCCATGTGAGCGCGAGTTTCGGGCCGCCGAGCTCCGAACATCCGGCGCTCTGGCTCTTGGGCGCTTTGACGGTTTCCGTCGGCGCGCCCTTCGCGGCCGCTTCCGCCACCGCGCCGCTGCTGCAAGCTTGGTACGCCCGGACCGGCCGCGCCGACGCAGCGGACCCTTACTATCTCTACGCCGCCAGCAATCTCGGAAGCTTCGCCGGCCTGCTCGCCTATCCGGTGCTGATCGAGCCGTTCATCGGACTTGGCGCGCAATCGCATCTTTGGGGCGCCGGCTACATCCTCGTCGCCGCGATGATCCTGCTGTCCGCCGGTGTCGCGATAACGGCCAATGGGCCTGCAGCGCCAGGTGCAGGCGAGAGCGCGCCCGAGATCGCGTGGCGCCAGCGCCTGTTCTGGATCGCGGCGGCGGCGGCGCCCTCAAGCCTCATCCTCGGCGTGACGCAGCACATCTCCACCGACATCGCGTCCGCGCCTTTTCTGTGGGTGATCCCGCTGGCGCTTTACCTGCTGACCTTCGTCATCGCGTTCGCGCGGGGCCTCGAATGGCTGGCGCCCGTGGCGCGCGCGCTGCAGCCCTTGTCGCTGGCGTTTCTCGTCGGTTCGTATTTCTCGCGCGACAACATCGCCATGCCGCTGAGCGCAAACCTCAGCGCCTTCTTCCTCAGCGCGCTGGTATGTCATTTCGCTCTCGCATCGACACGGCCGCCCGCATCGAAGCTGACGGAGTTCTATTTCTGGGTTTCGGCAGGGGGCGTTCTGGGCGGCGCTGCGACCGCGCTGCTCGCGCCTGTGATCTTCAACGACATCTACGAATATCCCTTGGCGCTTGCGGCGGTTGCGCTGCTGCAGCCGCGGCGTGATCAGACCTTCAGGGGCTTCGCCGCGACGATCGCCGCCGCCACCTTCGCCATGTTGGGCGTGAGCCTCGCCCTTTTGGCGCGCCCTCTTCCGCAGGTCGCGTTGTTCGCGGGCGGGGTAGGGGCCGCGGCCGCCCTCCTCGCCGCCGCGCTCCCAATGCAAGAGCGCCGCACCGAACCGCGCCAACTCGCTTTCCTTGGCGTCGCGCTCGTACTTGCAGGCCTCATCACCTTTGCGCTCTTTGAGACCAGCGCCTTGTTCTCCACGCACGGCGGCGATTTCGCGATCGTGCAGCCATTTGGGCTCATCACGCTCGGCGTCGCGTTGATCGTGCTTGTGTTCGTTGCACACGGTTCGCTGCGCGAACGCGACGAAGAAGGCCTTGGAGCGCTCGCCCTCGACGCGACGCAGGGCCTGGCGCTGGCCGGCATCACGATGCTGGTGATGCTGCTCGTCGCCGGCTCCAATCTGGAAGCGAAGACCGCACTCGTCGTGCAGATCGCGTTCGCATCGGCGGCGCTCTTCTTCAATCGCACGCGTCCTTACTTGATGGCCGCGCTCGTGCTCGCGAGCTTCGCGATCATTTTCCTGCACGAACGGTCCGGCCTGCGCGTCATTGAGCAGGAGCGCAGCTTCTTCGGCGTGTTGCGCACTGAAGAGTTCCGCAGCGCCGATCGCAACGCGCCCGCGCTCAGAATTTTGATGCACGGCACCACGATCCACGGCGCACAATTGCGCGGCGCCGGCGACGTCGAACGCCATCCGCTGACCTATTACAACCCGGACACGGCGCTCGGCGAAGCGACGCTTGCGGGGCTCAGCGGCGGCGATTCCAGCAACGTGGCGCTGATCGGCCTGGGCACGGGCACGACCGCGTGCCTGCTGCGCCCCAGCGATCATTTGACGATTTTCGAGATCGATCCCGCCGTGGTGCGCCTGTCCGGGCCGCACGGCGCCGATTTCACCTATGTCCAGCATTGCGCGCCGAATGCGCGCCTGGTGCTGGGCGATGCGCGGCTGCGGATCGCGCAAGAGCCGGACGGCGCTTTTGACGTGATCGTGGTGGATGCGTTTTCCTCGGACGCTATTCCTGCGCATTTGCTGACGCGCGAAGCCATCGCGACCTATCTCGCCAAGACCAGCGATCGCGGCATCGTCGTGCTGCACCTCTCGAACCGAAATCTGGCGCTGGTGTCGGAGGCCGTTCGGGTCGCGCACGATCTCAACGCGCCGTTCGTGTGGCGCGTCAGCTCGCGTGTGACGGATTCGCTGGCGGGCCCCTATAGCGGGCTGCCGGCGAGCGCGATGATTCTGGCGCGCACGCCGGAGATTCTGGCGCGCGTACCGCTGGCCTCGGCGGATTGGCGCGCGTTGCCGACGCCGCCAGGGCGGCCTTGGTCCGATGACTACATCAACCTGCCGCGCGCGCTTTGGGACAGCCTCAATGGGCGCGAGGCCTGCTTGCAGGACAACGGCACAACGACGTGCCCGCCCAAGCGCACGTCACCCTAGGATTTGCGCAGGATCGTCGCGGTCGCTTGCGCCGCCAGACCTTCGCTTCGGCCGGTGAAGCCCATCCGCTCCGTCGTCGTCGCCTTGATGCTCACGCGGTCCAGCGGCAGGCCGAGAATTTCGGCCGTGCGCGCGCGCATCGCGGCGCGGTGTGGCGCTATTTTCGGAGCCTCGCAGATCAGCGTGACATCGACATGCGCGATCTCCGCGCCGCTTTCGCGCGCCAGCGCAAGCGCGTGCGCGAGGAAGAGGGCGCTGTCGGCCCCGCGCCATTTCGGATCGCTTGGCGGAAAATGATCGCCGATATCGCCGCGCGCCAAGGCGCCGAGGATGGCGTCAGTGAGCGCGTGCCAGCCGGCGTCTGCATCGGAATGGCCGATCAGGCCTTTGTCGTGCGCAATGCGCACGCCGCACAGCGTGACATGATCACCTTCGCCGAAGCGGTGCGCATCGAAGCCCGAGCCGACGGCCTGAAATGTCGCGGAGGACGGAAGCAGCATCGCCTCCAGCAGCGCAAAATCCTCGGGGAAGGTCGCCTTCATCAGCCGCGGATCGCCTGGAATCGTCGTCACCGCATAACCGGCCGCGCGCGCCACGCCGAGGTCGTCCTCAAAGATCATTCCGTCAGCCAAACGATCGTAAGCGTCATAAATGGCGCTGAACCGAAACGCTTGCGGCGTCTGCACGCGCGCAAGATCGGCGCGGGCCACGTCTTCGATGACGGCGCCGTTTGGCTCCACCCGCTTGAGCGCATCCGCCTGCGGCATGGCTGGCGCAGCGCCGGCCCAACCGGCCTCGATTGGGCCTGTAAGGGCGCGCAGGACTTTTTCCGAAAGCCCCGGCCTGGCGGCGTCGTGAATGAACACGATGTCCGGCGGGGAGGGCGCAAGCGCCGCCAATCCCGCGCGCACGCTGGCGGTGCGTGTCGCGCCGCCCCAGACAATTTCTGCGCGCCGCCGCGCCTCCTCCAGCACCTCGGCGTGTGCAGGATTGGCGACCACGATGCGCCGCGAAACACCCGCCGCTTCAAACGCGTCCAGGCTCCAAGACAACAGCGGGCGGCCACCTAACATTTTGAATTGTTTTGGTATATCGCCGCCGACGCGGATGCCCTGCCCGGCGGCGACGATGATCGCTGCCGTTTTCATGAGCGGGCAAAGCCCTTCATTTGATGCTGCAATGCAGCAAGTTTTCGCTGGCGCCCGCTTTTTGAGCAGTCTAAGCTGTGCATAGAACCGAACTTGAAAGCCGATTGGGGCGGCAAAGCAAGACGGGCCGACGGAGCGGGTGATGGCGGGCGCCAAGGATGTGACTGACCGTGCGCGCGGAGCGGTTCGCCCGCCCACGCCTGACGCAGAACGATGGCTCGAGGCGCTGCCCACGCCGGTGCTCGGCATCGACGCGGGCGAGCGCGTGCGCTTCGTCAACGCGGCGGCGGCCGATCTGCTCGCTGGCGCAGGCCGCGGACTGCTCGGCCGACGGCTTGAAGAGATTTTCGGCCATGACGCGCCGCTGGTCGCGCTGGTCCGTCACGCGCAAGCCGGCGAAGTGCGCGTCGCCGACCCTGACGTCGCCCTGGCCGGTCCCGGCTTCGCTTTGGGCCGCGCCTCTGTCGCGGCCGCGCCCGTGGGGGAGAATGGCTACGTCGCGCTCGTGATCACGCTGCAAGGCAAGGCCCGCGGCGGCGTTGGCCAGCCCATGGCGACTGCGGCGACGCGCACGCTCGCCCACGAGGTCCGCAATCCGCTGGCCGGCATTCGCGCCGCGGCGCAGCTCATCACGCGCGGCGAGGACCCCGAGCACGCGGCGCTCGCCAGCCTGATCTGCGACGAGGTAGACCGCGTGCGCCGGCTGACGGACCGCATCGATCCGCATGTCGAGCCGCCGCGCTTCGAGGCGCTCAACATCCACCAGGCCCTTGAGCGGGTGGTGCGGCTTGTGAGCTCGGGCGCGCCGGATGTGAAAATTCGCGAGCGCTATGATCCCAGCCTGCCCCGCGTGCGCGGCGATATGGATCAATTGATCCAGGCTATTCTCAATATCGCGAAGAATGCGGCCGAAGCGGTGCAAGGGCAGGACGGCGGCGAGGTCGTGTTCGCAACCTCCTATCGCCCCGGCCTAAAGATCCGCTCGGCGCCATCGGCGTCCGCGCGTGCCCAGCTGGAAATTCAGATCATCGACAACGGCGCCGGCATTCACCCCACCGTCGCCGATCGTCTGTTCGAACCGTTTGCGAGCACCAAGAGCGGCGGCATGGGGCTTGGTCTGACCGTGTCCGCCGACATCGTGGGACGCCATGACGGCCGCATCGAAGTCGATTCAGCGCCGGGCCGCACGGCCTTCCGGATTTTGCTGCCGATCGACCCTGAGGATGATTCCTGATGAGCAGCATTCTTCTCGCTGACGACGATTCTTCGCTGCGCTTCGTGCTGTCTCAGGCGCTGACGAAGGAAGGCTATTCCGTCCGGGCGACGGGCAACGTCGCCACGCTCGCGAAATGGGTGCGCGACGGCGAAGGCGATCTGGTCGTCTCCGATGTCTACATGGGCGATGAAAGCGTGTTCGACACGCTGCCGAGCCTGCGCGCCGTGCGCCCGCAATTGCCGGTCATCGTAATGAGCGCGCAATCGAACGTCATGACGGCGCTCTCCGCGGCGGGCGCCGGGGCCTACGAATATCTGCCCAAACCGTTCGATCTCGACGATCTCATCGGCGCGGTGCGGCGCGCCTTGTCCGGCGGGCCGGATGCAAAATCGCGCGTCGCTGCGAACAAGGCCGAACGCGAGGAGCGCCTGCCGCTGATCGGACGATCGACCGCGATGCAGGAAGTCTATCGCGTCATGGCGCGTGTGACCGGCACGGACCTCACAGTTCTGATCGAAGGCGAAAGCGGCTCGGGCAAAGAACGCGTGGCGCGCGCGATCCACGAGTTTTCGAAGCGGGCGAGTTCGCCCTTCGCTGTGATGAGCCTCGCGGGCGCGTCGGTCGCGCGCATTGAAACCGACCTCTTCAGCGATGTGGGCAAGCTGGCTGAGGCGGGCGGCGGCACGTTGTTTCTGGAAGACATCGACGATCTGCCGCTCGATGCGCAAACCCGTCTCGTTGGCTTGCTGCAGGCCAACGATCCCGCGCCGCGCGCCGGCGTGCGCCTAATCGCGGCGGCGCAACGCAATCTGGGCGCGCTCGTGCGCACCGGCGCGTTTCGCCAGGACCTGTTCTATCGGCTCAACGTCGTTTCGATCCGCCTGCCGCCCTTGCGCGAGCGCTTGGACGATATCGGCGATCTGGCGCGCGCCTTTCTGGTCCGCGCACGCCGCGAAGGCCTGCCGGAGAAGACGCTCGACTCCTCCGCTATCGAACGGCTCAAGACGCATGATTGGCCGGGCAATGTCCGCGAACTCGAGAACCTGCTTAAGCGCGCGATCGCGCTCAGCCCGGTGAGCGTCATCACCGCGCGCGAGATCGAACGCGAACTCGGCGTGAGCCGCGCCACCATGTCGACGGAAGAAAATGCGCCGGAGACGTTTGAAGAGGTCGTGCAGCGCCGCCTGTCGGCGATCTTCCAGGCGGCCGGCCCGGACTTGCCGGACGCGGGCCTCTATGACCGCGTCTTGGCGGAGGTGGAGCGCCCGCTGATCCAGCTTTCGCTGCAAGCCACCAAAGGCAACCAGATCCGCGCGGCAGCGGTGCTCGGCATCAATCGAAACACCCTGCGGAAGAAGATTCAGACACTGGGTGTCCGAACTGGGCGAAGCGATTGACGGCATCGTAGCTTTGCGCCAACACCCTTGTTGCAATGGAGCAACAGGCGGCCCGTCCTGCGACCGTGATCGGCATCGGCGGCCTGCCCATTGGGCGGCCGAGCAAGGGCGCCATTGGGTTCGCGGTCGGATTTTCGCTCTCCGCTGCGCTGAGCGTCACCGCCACGATCATGGCGATTTCGGATTCCGGGCCGGCCGATCAGGTCATGGTCTGGATGCTCCTGGCCAGCCTCGCAGTGAACGCAGTGCTCGCCGTGATCCTCATCCACCGCATCCTGCGGATCGCGCGCCAGCGCCGGAGCGCTGCGACCGGCGCGCGTCTCCATCTTCGCTTCGCAGCGCTGTTCAGTTTGGCCGCGGTTGTGCCGGCGGTGATCGTCGCGGTCTTTCTCGGCGCTGTGCTCACCCAGGGCCTCGAGCAATGGTTCTCGAGCCGGATGAAAACGGCCATCGACAACGCCGCCGCAGTCGGCCGCACCTACATCGACATTTCGACCGCCAATCTGAGCGGCGAGGTTCAGGCCATGGGCGGCGACCTGAACAATGCGCGCGATGCGCTCACCAATGATTCCACGCGCTACGCCCGGTTCCTCCAACTGCAAACCGAACGGCGCCTGCTCTCGGCCGCCTATGTGATCGACCGGCATGGCGCAGTGCTGGCGCGGGCGGAAGATCCGCGCGGCGGCCCCGGCTTCCGTATGCCGTCGCAGCAGACGCTCAGCGGCGCCGACAGCGGCGATGTTGTGATCCGCTTTGACGAGACCACCAACCGCATCCGCGCCGTCTATCGGCTCACGGCCTATCCCGACGCCTATCTCTATGTGACGCGCGATCTCCAGCCGGGCGTTTTGAGCCGGCTGCGCGAATTCGAGACCTCGGTCCTGGCTTATCGCGATGCGGAGCGGCGGCGCGGGCAGCTCCAGTTCATCTACATCCTCTCGTATATCGCGATCGCATCGCTCGTGATCCTCGGCGCGGTGTGGCTGGGCCTCGCCAACGCGACGAGCATTTCCGAGCCCATCGGCCGGCTGGCGGACGCCGCGCGGCGCGTCTCGTCCGGCGATTTCCGAGCGCGCGTGAACTCGAACGATGCGCCCGACGAGGTGGGCGAACTGGCGCAGACCTTCAACCAGATGACGGCGCAACTGGCCGATCAGCGCGCCGATCTCGTCACGGCGCAGGAAGATGCCGAGAGCCGGTCGCGGTTCATTCAGGCGGTCCTCGGCGGCGTGAGCGCGGGCGTCATCGGCCTCGACCGGGACGGGCGTATCAGTGCGGTCAATCGCTCGGCGGCGCATCTCTTGGGCATGGACAACGCCCCGCTGATGGGGCGGCGGCTCATCGATGTGGCGCCTGAATTCGCCGATCTGCTGAATGCCGCGCCGCCGCAGGGCGAGCGCGCGCCCGAACGCATCGATCTGGTGCGCGAGAGCTTTACGTCGAACCTGTCGGTGCGGATGAGCGCCGACCCCGAGACCGGCGGCTACGTGCTGACCTTCGACGACATGACGAAGGTGATTTTGGCCCAGCGCCAGGAAGCCTGGAAGGACGTGGCGCGCCGCATCGCGCACGAGATCAAGAACCCGCTGACGCCGATCCAGCTCTCCGCCGAGCGGCTGCAACGCAAATACGAATCCGAAATTCGCTCGGACCCGGAGATATTCCGGCGTTGCACGGACACGATTTTGCGCCAAGTGTCCGACATCGGCCGCATGGTCGATGAGTTTTCCGCCTTCGCGCGCATGCCGACGCCGCGCATGGAATTCGCGGATATGAGCGAATTGGTCCGCTCCAGCGTGTTTTCGCAGCGGCTCGTCTATCCCGACATTCAGTTCGAGCCCTTGGGCGTGGATGCGCCGATCGGCCTCATTTGCGATGAGCGCCTGATCGGGCAAGCGCTGCTCAATCTTCTGAAGAACGCCGCCGAAAGCATCCAAGGGCGACGCCAGCGCGATGGCGAGCCGAAGGATGGGCGCGTAACGTTGCGGCTGCGCGATCTCGACTATGGCGTGCAGTTTGAAGTGACCGACAACGGCCTGGGCTTTCCGCCGCAAGGCCGCGACCGGTTGATTGAACCTTATGTGACAACGCGCACCAAAGGCTCTGGGCTGGGCCTCGCCATCGTGGCGCGCATTGTGGAAGACCATGGCGGCCTCATCGAGCTCGATGATGCGCCGCCGCCGGGGCAAGGGGCGGTGGTCCGGTTTGTGCTGCCGAAGCGGTTCGCCAATCCCGCTGAACAGCAGGCCGAAGTGGGCGAAGGAGCCATCTGACAATGCCGTCCGACATCCTCGTCATCGATGACGAAGCCGACATTCGCGAGCTGGTCTCCGGCATTCTCGAAGACAGCGGCCACACCGTGCGCGTCGCGCGCGACGGCGATGAAGCGCTTGAGGCCGTGCGCCGGCGCGCGCCCGCGCTCGCCATCCTCGACATCTGGCTTCAAGGCAGCCGCATCGACGGTCTCGATCTCTTGTCGCTCTTCAAGGAGATCGATCCGGACATGCCGGTGATCGTGATCTCCGGCCATGGCACGATCGAAACCGCGGTCGCGGCGATCCGCAAAGGCGCCTACGACTTTATCGAAAAGCCGTTCAACGCCGATCGTCTATTGGTCGTCACCAATCGCGCACTGGAGACGGCCCGGCTCAAGCGTGAGAACGCGGCGCTGCGCCAGCGCGCCTATGCGGGCGACGAACTTGTCGGCTCATCGGCGGCCATGCAGCAATTGCGCGCGGCGATCGATCGGGTGGCCGTGACGAATTCGCGCGTGCTGATCGCGGGCCCGGCCGGTTCGGGCAAGGAGCTGGTGGCGCGTCTCCTGCACGAACGCAGCCCGCGCGGCGGCGGCCCGTTCGTCGCCATTAACGCCGCGTCCATTGCGCCCGAACGCATGGAGCAGGAAATTTTCGGCGAAGACGGCTCTGACAACCGGCCGAAGAAGATCGGCGTCTTCGAACAGGCGCACAATGGCACGCTGTTCCTCGATGAGGTCGGGGATATGCCGCTGGAGACGCAGTCCAAGATTCTGCGCGTGCTGGTCGATCAGCGCTTCAAGCGCCTGAACGGCACCGGCGATGTGCAAGTGAACGTGCGCGTCGTGTCGTCGACCTCACGGGATCTGCGCGGCGATATCGAAAACGGCCGCTTCCGCGAGGATTTGTTCCACCGCCTCAACGTGGTGCCATTATCGTCGCCGAGCCTCGCGCAGCGACGCGAAGACATTCCCGAACTCTCGGCTTATTTCGTCGCGCGCCTGGCCGGCATGTCGGGCCTTGCGGCGCGCGAGATCGGCGAAGACGCGATGGCTGCGCTGCAAGCCGCCGATTGGCCCGGCAATGTGCGTCAGCTGCGCAATGTGATCGAGCGCATTCTCATCCTGGCCGGCGGCGATCCGAGCACGCCCGTGACCGTAGATGCGCTACCGCCGGAAGCCTGGCCGTCAGCGGGCTTCTCGCAGCATCAAGGCCTGCAAGAGGTGATCGGCATGCCGTTGCGCGACGCGCGTGAGCGTTTCGAGCGCGAATATCTCAACGTTCAAATCACGCGCTTCGGCGGCAACATTTCGCGCACCGCCGCCTTCATCGGCATGGAACGCTCCGCGCTGCACCGGAAGCTGAAATCTCTCGGCGTCGACGCGCCCGGGCGGGGCGGCGAACTGGAATGAGCCGCATCGCCTATGTGAACGGCGCCTATCGGCCGATCACCGAGCCGCTTATCGAGGTCGAAGACCGCGGCTACCAATTCGCTGACGCGATCTATGAAGTGTGGGGCGTCGTGGGCGGGCGCCTGCTCGACAATGAGGGCCATTTCGCGCGGCTGGAGCGATCGCTGAAGGAGATCGGCATGCGCCGGCCGATGAGCGATGTCGCGCTCATGGCTGTTCTGCGCGAAACGCAGAGGCGCAACCGGCTGGTCGAAGGATTGCTCTATCTGCAGATTTCGCGTGGCGTTGCGCCGCGCGATCACGCCTTTCCATCGGCCGCGGTCAAACCCGTCGTCGTCGTCACCGCCAAACATCTCGATCCCGCCGCCGCCGCTAAGCGCGCGCGAGAGGGCGTCGCCGTGATCACCACCCCCGAAACGCGCTGGGCGCGGCGCGACATCAAGAGCGTAGGGCTCCTGCCCAACGTACTCGCCAAGCAGCAGGCGCGCGCAGCCGGCGCATTCGAAGCCTGGTTCGTCGATGCACAGGGCGTGGTCACCGAAGGCACGGCGTCCAATGCGTGGATCGTCACGCAGGACGGGGTGATCGTGACCCAGCCGTTGACGCACGACATCCTGCACGGCGTGACGCGCGCGGCGCTTATGCGCTGCGCCGCCGAGCGTCAGATGAAGGTCGAAGAGCGCGGCTTCACTGTGGCCGAGGCGAAGGCGGCGCGCGAAGCGTTCATGTCTTCGGCCACCAACCAAGCGATCTCGGTGGTGCGGATTGACGGCGCGCCGGTTGGAAGCGGCGCGCCTGGACCGATCGCAGGCGCCCTGCGTGACGCCTATTTTGGCGCCGCTGTCCCCAAAATCTAAACTTCCCGTTTGATCCTTGCGCCTCAGCGCGCGTGGGCAGTAGAACCGTGCGCCGCACGCGACCGTGCGGCATCCATAGATAACAAAAGAAATGGCGCGCCATGGATAAGAAGCAAAACTTGCAGGACACGTTCCTGAATGCCGTCCGTAAAGCGAAAACTCCCCTGACCATTTTCCTCGTGAATGGTGTGAAGCTTCAGGGTGTTGTGACCTGGTTCGACAATTTCTGCGTCCTGTTGCGGCGCGATGGCCAGGTGCAGCTCGTGTACAAGCACGCCATTTCGACGATCATGCCGGGACAACCCGTGCAGCTCTATGAAATCGACAAAGCCATGGAAGAAGCCGACGCCTGAAAGCGACGGCCCCCAAGAGTTCAATCCAGATCGCGCGATCGTCCTGCGGCCGCGCCTTGCGAGCGCGCCTGAAGGACGCGATGCGGCGCTGCGCCTTGAAGAGGCGTGCGGCCTCGCGGTCGCGCTCGATCTCGATGTGGCGCTTGCGGAGGTCGTGACCCTGCGCACGCTCGCGCCCGGCGCCTATTTTGGCTCCGGGCGGGTTGAGGCGATCGCCGCTTTGTGCCGCGAGCAGGACGCGGGCGTCGTCATTGTCGATACGACGCTGACGCCGGTGCAGCAGCGCAATCTCGAACGCGCCTGGAACGCCAAAGTGGTCGACCGCACCGGCCTCATCCTCGAAATCTTCGGGCGGCGCGCGCAAACGCGCGAAGGCCGTCTGCAAGTCGAGCTGGCGCGGCTCGGCTATGAGCGCTCGCGGCTCGTGCGTACCTGGACCCATTTGGAGCGCCAGCGCGGCGGCCTCGGCAAAACCGGCGGCCCCGGCGAAACCCAGATCGAACTCGACCGGCGCCAAATCGCCGACCGCATCATCAAGCTCAAGAGAGAGCTTGAGGACGTGCGGCGCACGCGCGGCCTGCAGCGGCGCGCACGCGCGCGCGCCGGACTGCCTGCCGTCGTGCTGGTCGGCTACACGAATGCCGGCAAGTCGAGCCTCTTCAATCGGCTAACGCGCGCCGGCGTGCTGGCGAAGAACATGCCGTTTGCGACACTCGACCCCACGGCGCGCTTGGTGAAATTGCCGAGCGGACGCGAGCTCATTCTCTCCGACACCGTGGGCTTCATCACGGATCTGCCGACCGAACTCGTCGCCGCCTTTCGCGCGACGTTGGAAGCGGTGACGGAGGCTGACCTTCTCCTGCACGTGCGCGACATCGCCTCGCCGGAGACGGACGAGCAGAAGGCCGATGTGCTTGCTGTCCTCGACCAGCTCGCCAAGGACGAAGACGCCAAGCGTCCGCCGATCATCGAAGCGTGGAACAAGATCGATCTGTTGCCTGAAGCAGAGCGCGTGGAGCGCTTGGGCCGCGCCGCCAATGGCCGGGAAGAGGGCGGCCAGCCCCCTCTTCCGGTGTCCGCCGTCACGGGGGAGGGGATCGACGCGCTGCTCGCAGCGATCGATCGCGCCGCCTTCGGCGCGACGCGCATCGTCTCGTTCTCGCTCGATCCAGGCGACGGGCGCACGCGCGCGCGCATCGCCGCCGCCGGCCGCATTCTCGAAGAGCATGTCGATGATGAAGACGGGCGCTTAAAGATCACCGCGGAACTCGGCGTCGCCGATGCGGCGCGGCTCAGTCTTGAAGCAGGCGCGCCCTAGGCCGCGCGGCGGCCGTGTAGAGCAGGGGGCTAGGCTTCGCCGCGCTCGATCCGCTTGGCTTCGACCCAAAGCGCTTCCAGCTCTTCCAGCTTCTGCACGCCGCTCTTTCCCTGGTCGCGCAGCCTGTCCTCGATGTGATGAAAGCGCTTCGTGAACTTCGCGTTCGCTCGCCGCAGCGCGTCCTCGGGGTCGACGCCGATCTTGCGCGCGAGATTGGCCATGACGAACAACACGTCGCCCATCTCTTCGGCCATCGCATCGGCGTCGGCATGTCCGCGTGCTTCGGCGAGTTCGGCCAATTCCTCGTCGAGCTTTTCCAGCACGGCTTCTGCGTTCGGCCAATCAAAGCCGATGCGCGCGGCGCGCTTGGTGAGCTTTTCGGCCCGCATCAGCGCCGGCAGCGCGAGCGCCACATCGTCCAGCACGCCTTGCTTGGCTTTGGCGCCGCGCTCGGCCGCCTTCATGTGTTCCCAGGCGATGGTCTGTTCCGCGGCGCTGCGCGCGGCGCCATCGCCGAAGACGTGCGGATGGCGCGCCGTCATCTTGGCGACCAGCGCGTTGGCGACGTCGGCGAAATCGAACGCGCCTTGCTCCTCGGCCATGCGCGCATGAAAGACCACTTGGAAGAGGAGGTCGCCCAATTCCTCCTTCAAATCGCCGAGCGCGTTGCGTTCGATCGCGTCCGCGACCTCGTAGGCTTCCTCGATCGTGTAGGGCGCGATGGTCGCGAAAGTCTGTTCGACATCCCATGGGCAGCCGCCAACGGGCGCGCGCAGCCGGCGCATGAGCTCAAGCACAGCCTCAATCGCATCCTGCGGATCGGCAGGCGATGGGCCGGCGGCGACCCCATCTTCTTGTTTTTTGATCGAATTCTCCGACATCCACATCCCGCATAAGATAGATTATGGGAAATAAGGCCTAGCCCGCGCGACTCAAACGGCGAGATCGATCGCCAAGCCATCATAGCCCGGCTCTACGCCGGCCGGCAGCTCGGCCAGGAGCGTTCGGTAGTCCATATCGAGATGCATGTCCGTCAGCACCGTTCGCGCAGGCCGAAGGCGCGCGGCCCATTCCAGCGCCATCTCTAGATGCGCATGCGTCGGATGCGGCCGCCGGCGCAAGGCATCGACGAACCAGAGCGACAACTCCCCTAGCTCGGCGAAGGATTGTTCCGGCATCGCAACAACATCATTCGAATACGCCGCCGGGCCAAAGCGAAAACCGAGCGACACAACGCCGTTGCCGTGATCCTGCGCCAGCGGCTTGAAAATGATCGCCCCACCCGGCCCGTCGATCGTCAGGTCCTCAAGGTCGGACAGGATTCCAGCGTCGTCGAGAATGGCTGGGTAAGCCCCCTCCCCGAAGAAGCAATAGCCGAAGCGCGCATGCATGGTGCGCCGGGTCGGGGCATCCATATAGACCGGAATGCGGCGGCGCATGCGCAGAACCAGCGCCCGCACATCGTCGATGCCGTGGGTCTGATCGGCGTGATCGTGGCTATAGAGGATTGCGTCGATATGGCTGACGCGGCCGGCGAGCTGTTCGCGCAGCTCAGGCGCCGTGTCGATCAGGACTGTCGTGGATTCGGCCGCCGTCGTGGGCGCATCGCGCCAACGCTGAACCAGTAGCGAGCACCGCGACCGCCGGTTCTTCGGCTCTTTCGGATCGCACTGGCCCCAATCCCCGTCCGCGCGCGGCACGCCGCCGGACGAACCGCACCCCAGCAGGGTCACGCGCAACGTGCTCATGCGTGCGCCGGCGCGGGAATGGTGTGAAAGAGGCGATGGAAGTTTTCCGCCACGATGTCTTCGCACGCCGTCATGGACAGGCCGCGCACTTGCGCAAAGCAGCGATAGACCTCGACGACATGCACGGGCTCGCACCGGCGGCCGCGATGCGGGATCGGTGCGAGATAAGGACAATCCGTTTCGAGGATGACGCGGTCGAGCGGCGTAAGCGCGGCGATGGCGCGCACGTCGTCAGCGTTCTTGAATGTCAGAATGCCCGAGAATGAAAAATAGGCGCCGAGCGCCAAAGCGCGGCGCGCCAAGATCTCGCCGCTGGTGTAGCAATGCATCAGAATGCGCAGCGGTCCGCGCGCGTGCTCTTCTTCAAGAATGTCCGCCGTCAGATCGTCCGCCTCCCGCGTATGCACGATCAGCGGCAAATCCGCCGCGCGCGCCGCCGCGATATGCGTGCGAAACACCGAGACCTGATCTTCCAGCGGGCTGAACGTGTAGTGCAGGTCGAGGCCTGTCTCGCCGATGCCGACGATCTTCCGATCGCGCGCAGCCGCCACGAGCGCTTCGACGGTCAATCCAATGTGATCGCTCGCGTAGTGCGGATGCGCGCCGACGCTCGCCCAGATATCGGGATCGGCTTTCGCGATCGCCAGCACCTCGTCCGCATTGGCCATCGTGTCGCAGATCGTCACCATCGTGCGCACGCCGGCGGCGCGCGCCGCTGCGATCACCGCGGCGCGATCCTCGGCGAATTTCGCATGGTGCAGATTGACGTGGCTGTCGATCAGCATAGGCCCGTCATGGGCCAGCGCGTACGGCGCGGTCAAGCACGCCCGCGGCGCGCGCCAGGGCGTGCGAAACGTCCATATCGAGCCCCTCCGCTTGCGCGCGCACCTCCTCCAATTCCGACCAAGCTTGCGCGTATCGCGCGCCGCCGTCCGCTATGGCCTGCTCGCGCAGCCAATCGGAGACGATTTCTAATGTCATCGCGAGGCGATCATCGCCCGCGCCGCGCTCCATCAGCGCCGGCAGCACCGCGCCGGCGCCGTCGCGCGCCAGCCGCGCCAAAGCGTTCTCGAGCGCCGCCGCCATCTCCTCACCGCCTTGCGCCTTGAGCGCGATGGCGAAGCCAGGACGCCCTTTGGCGAGCCGCAGCAGCGGCGTCGTTGCGCCGGCGGCGGCGCGTTCGACCTCGCCATCGCTCAAAGGGCGCAGCTGCAGTTTGCGGCAGCGCGAGCGTATCGTCGCCAGCGCCGCGCCGGGCGCGTGACACACCAACAGCAAAACGGCGCGCGGCGGCGGCTCCTCCAAGGTCTTGAGAATGGCGTTCGCGGCGTTGCGGTTGAGATCGTCCACGCAATCGATGATCGCGACGCGCATGCCGCCCTCGGCCGGGGCCATGGCGAAGAAATGCGTGAGCGCGCGCGCCTCATCGACGGTAATTTCGCTCCGCGGTTTGCCAGTGCGTTCATTGAGGCCGCGACGAAGGACAAAAAGATCGGGATGCGCGCGCTGCGCAATGCGCCGCACGATCGGATCGTCCGCCGCCGCATCAAGCGGGCGTTCGCCCGCGTGCTTCGCGCCCAAGGCCGCGCGCGCGAAACGATAAGCCAGCGTCGCCTTACCGATGCGGCGCGGACCGGCGATCAGCCACGCATGATGCATGCGGCCGCCCGCAAGCGCAGAGGCGAGCGCGCGCTCGGCTTCGTCATGACCAACGAAGGCGAGATTCTCGCGCGGATGCAGCGTCTCGGGCGCCTGATCGGGTTCCGCACTCATGCCAGGCGATCGTCGATCGCCCTGAGCGCATCCGCAAGGATTTCCTCTGCGGATTTGCCCGCGTCGAGCACCACGCAGCGCCCGGGCTCTCGCACCGCAATCGCCAGAAACGCGTCTCGCACCTTTCGATGAAAGGCGAGATCCTTGCGCTCAAACCGATCTTCGCCCACCTGCCCGCCGCGCGAGCGCGCCAAGCCCTGTTCGGGGCGGAGATCGAGAATGAGCGTCAGATCCGGCTTAGGCGCGGCGATCGCCTGCTGCAAAGCGTCGAACGTTTCCGCCGGCAGGCCGCCCGCGACGACTTGATAGGCGTAGGTGGAATCCAGATAGCGGTCGCAAATGACCCAGGCGCCGCGTGCAAGTGCGGGGCGAATGGCGGCGTCCAGATGATCGGCGCGCGCCGCCGCGAACAGCAGCGCTTCCGTGGTCGGCGTCCATCGTTCGGCGCCGCCCGTGACCAGCAATGCGCGAATGGCGTCCGCGCCGGGCGAGCCGCCCGGCTCGCGCGTTTTCAGCACCTCCATGCCGCGCGCGCGCAGAGCGTCCGCTATCCCGGTTGCAAGCGTCGACTTTCCCGCGCCTTCGCCGCCCTCGAGCGACACGAAATGTCCCATCAGCGCGCGCCGAATGTGCGCGTAAGTCCCACCCAGGCCTGCGCGAACCAATTGGCGCCGCCCACGCGCTGCGCTGCTACCAAGGGATACTCGCGCCTCGGAAAGCCCGGTCCTTCGACCACCAGTTTCGCGATCTCCTGGCCTTTCGCGATCGGCGCGCGCACTGGCCCTTGATAGGTGATGTGTGCGGTCAAACCCGGCCGCACGCGATGCTCGACCCCAACGGCGATGCCTTGCGGCGCAACGAGACCCACGCGCGCACGGCCGCCAAGATAGACGTCAGCTTCGCCGATGGGCTGGTTCGGCGCGGCGAGCGTCACGATGTCGTAATCATAGAACGCGGCGCGCATGATGCGTTGCGCTTCCGAGGCCCGTTCGGCCATCGAGCGCGTGCCGTTGAACACGATGATGCGGCGCTGCCCGTCCAAGACAGCCGAGCCGACAAGCCCGTAGCCGCTATCGTCAGTGTGGCCCGTTTTCACGCCATCGGCGCCGGTGAACGCACGCAGCAACGGATTGCGGTTCTCTTGAGTGTGATTGTTGTAGGTGAAGCTCGGCTGCGAATAATAGCGATAGATGTCGGGATATTGCCGGATGATGATGCGTGCGAGCCGCGCGAGATCAGCCGTCGAGATTACGTGCTCAGGATCGGGAAGGCCGGTGGCGTTCCGAAAGCGGGCCGAGCGCAAGCCGAGTTCGCCCGCGCGGCGGTTCATTTCCGCGACGAACGCCTCTTCGGATCCCGAAATGCCTTCCGCCAGCACGATGCAGGCGTCGTTCGCGGAGACGGTGATGACGCCCTGGATCAAATCGCCGACGCGCACGCGCGAATTGAGCTCCAGGAACATGTGCGAGCCATCGGATTGCGCGCCATGCCGCCACGCATTCTCGCTCACCGGGAAGGTCGTATCGAGCGTGATCGAGTGATTGCGCAGATGCTCGGCGACCACGAGGATCGTCATAAGCTTGGACATGGACGCCGGCGGAATAGGCGTCTCGCAATCGTCGCAAGCGAGCAGGATGCCAGTTTCGCCGTCCATGATCGTCATGTGCTGCGCGCCGGTGATCACGGGCGCGGCGGGCGCTGCGGCCGCGTGTACAGCGGCGGCGCGGCGCACATGGCGGCGGGCGTCGGCCGTGCCCGGCAGCGCCAGGGCGAGCACCAGAATCGGAATCAGTAACGCGCGCATCGCTCTCCTTCGCACCGGCTCGATTCGGGAGGAGCTTAGCTTAGCCTAGCGGCGTTACTTGGGCGTCAAACCTCGGGCGCCCAAATGACGCGGATGCGCACACGCGCCACGCCCGCGCGGTCGAGCCCGATGCCGTGCGCCGCCGCACCCGACAGGTCGATCAAGCGCCCGCGCACGAACGGGCCGCGGTCATTGATGCGCACGATGAGCGCTTCGTCGGTGCCCAGATTGGTGACCTCGACCAAGGCGCCGAAGGGCAGGCTACGGTGGGCGGCGGTGAGGGCGTTCGGGTCATAGCGCTCGCCGGTCGCGGTCGGGCGCCCGCCGAGGCTGGCGGCATAATAAGAGGCGCCCCCCTCCTCCACATGGCCGCACAAGGCGGCCGCGCAGATCGGCGCGGCGGACGCCCCGGCGGCTTCGCCGCTTGAGACCGCGATCGCGGCCTGCAGCGGCAGCGCCAGGCACACCGCAATAAAAGTCTTTCGAAACAAAGTGCGCAGGTCCTTCGGCGGGACGCCTGCGCACCAACCTGCAATCCATGCGCCGGGTTCCGCGCGATCGGGCGTTTACGGCCCGGCGACCACGGCGTCCCGGTAGCCGAGATCCGCAACGCGGGCGCGCGCCGCCTCCGCCGAAGCGCGATCGGCGAAGCCGCCGACGCGCACCCGGTAAAGGGCGCCGCGGCTGGTGGCGCGCTCTTCCACGAGCACATTTCCCGTCCCATCAAGGGTCTGGCGCACCCGTTCGGCGTTGGACGCGTCCGCGAAAGCGCCGATCTGGACGAAATAAGCGCCCATCACGACCGACCGCTCCACAACGGGGGTCGCCGGCGCGGCCGGCGGCAGAAGCGATGCCGGCTCGCCCGAATAGGAGGCGGGGGTTAGCTGGGCGGGCGCGCTTCCGTCCGGGCTGACGCGTCGCGGCGCCGGGCCGAGATAGCGCACATTCACCCGGGTCGTGCCGGCGCCCTGGAAGCCGAGCGCTTCGGCCGCGCCGCGCGACACATCGATCAGGCGGTCCCCGACAAAGGGGCCCCGGTCTGTGATCCGCAGGATGGCTTCGCGGCCATTGTCGAGATTGGTCACCTGAACCAGGCTGTTCAGCGGCAAGGTCGGGTGCGCGGCGGTCAGGCCGGTCTCATCGTAGATTTCGCCATTCGCTGTCTGGTGGCCGTGAAAATTGGGCCCGTACCAAGAGGCGGTGCCGGTTTGGTCATAGCCCGGCTCGGCCGTGGGAGCGTACCAGCGCCCGTTGACCTCGTAAGGCGGCCCGACGCGCTCGGTCTCCAGCCAATCGGGCCGCGCGCGCTCGGCGGGCGCGGGCGGCTGGGCCGGCGCTGATATCGGCGCGGATGCGCCGCCGCCCCGCCGCAAGTCGAGGACGTCGCCGCCCTGCCCGCGGGCCGCGCCATAGCCGTAGGAATTGACGTCGCCGCCCGGCAGCGCAGCCGCCATGCGCGGCGCGGCGGCCTCGGCCCGGGCCGCGCCCATGTAAACAATCTCGGCCTGCGCCGACGCCTGAGGGGCCAATACGACGCCCGCGAGGCCCGCGCCCAAGATAGAAATCACAGCATTCCGCATCCGCGCCTTGTAGCAGAGCCGCGTTGCGGGCCGGTTAGCCGACAGGGTTGATGCGGCGTTCAGGTTGCTTGCTGGCCGGTTGCCGGCGCCTTGCGGCGCTGTTACCTCGCCGCCCTCCGGAAGAGTGGCCGAGCGGTTGAAGGCACCGGTCTTGAAAACCGGCAACGGGGCGACTCGTTCGTGGGTTCGAATCCCACCTCTTCCGCCAAGAGGACCGCCACAACGGTCGATTGCTTCACGAAACGACCCTTGCGCGCCCTGCTCACTGAGTTGCCTAGCAACGCCGCTAACTTGTCGCCCTTCGTCTAAGTGTTCGCGCCCTTTTTTGGGTTCTGGCCGGGAAATTGGTAGGTACGGCAGACAGGTCCGGGTCCTCGCCGTTCGCCTCGCAGTCCAGGCGCGCCAACATCGCCCGGAGACCATGCTTGGGGCCGGCCTAACCTTGCCTCTAGTCTTGGCGCCTCGGCCGGCGGCGCCTTTGCGACAATATTGCGCCGGAGGCTGAGCATCATCGCGGGCGCTTCGCCCCGATAGATGTGTCACTCAGCAGCATTCGCGCAAAACACGCAGGCATGCGCTTAACCAGTGTGAATATTTCACCGAACTCCCGAAATTAACCAAGTCAAACTCCTAACTTATTACTTGGCGGGTGTTTGCGACAGCTTCTCTCATCTCCTTCCGTATCTTCCGCCGCGAGATGTCTGACCGCTTCCCAGGGGCTTAACCAAGTGGGGGAGGGACGGCGCTCTTTTTCGGAGGAGAACCCCTAATGCAGCTGAAACTGATGACCTCGGTCTGCGCCGTTGCGCTGGCCCTGGCCTTCACGCCGGCCGCGTTCGCCTATGGAAGCGACAACCAAGCCAGCGATGGCTCGGCGGTCGCCGATGATGGCAGCGCCGCCCTGGCGGTCTCGGACGTCGGAAACGGAAACGGCAACGACAGTTCGACCAACACGAGCACCGACAGCTCGGACAATTCGTTGAACGTCGCCGATTCCGGCAACGACAATTCGACGAACACCGCGACCGATAGCTCTGACAATTCGGTCAACGATTCCGGCAACACCGCCCTCGACGTCGCCGTCGACGATACGGCGAACACCGGCTCGTACAATTCCGATGACGACGGCTCGTACAACGCGCTGAGCATCGCCGACAACGGCAATGACAGCTCGACCAACGACAATTCGTTGAACATCGCCGACTCGGGCAACGACAATTCGACGAACACGGCCACCGACAGCTCGGACAATTCGATCAACGACTCGGGCAATCTCGATGTCGCCGTCGATCACACCGGCAACACGGGCTCGTTCAATTCCGATGACGACGCCCTCACGGTGTCGGACAACGGCAACGACAATTCCACCGACAACAGCGACAATTCGCTGAACGTCGCGGACTCGGGCAACGACAATTCGACCAACACGGCGACCGATAATTCGGACAATTCTCTGAATACGGATGTCGCGGTCGACCACACCGGCAATCTCGGTTCGTTCAACTCGGACGACGACACGCTCACGGTGTCTGATAACGGCAATGACAGCTCGACGAACACCGATAATTCGGACAATTCGACGAACACGGATGTCGCGGTCGATCACACGGGCAATCTCGGCTCGTTCAACTCGGACGACGATACGCTCACCGTGTCGGACAACGGCAACGACAATTCGTCGAACGATTCGCATGACGACAATTCGTTGAACATTGCGGATTCGGGCAACGACAACTCGACCAACACCGACAATTCCGACAATTCCACCACCACGGATGTCGCGGTCGCGGTGGATCACACCGGCAATCTCGGTTCGTTCAATTCGGACGACGACGGCTCGTACAATTCCGACGACGACACTCTGACGGTGTCGGACAACGGCAACGACAATTCGTCGAACGACTCGCACGACGACAATTCGACGAACCTGTCGGTGGCCGACTCGGGCAACGACAATTCGACGAACACCGACAATTCCGACAATTCGACGAACCTCGACCTGGCCGTGGACCACACGGGCAATGTCGGCTCGTTCAATTCGGCGGACGATAACTCGACCAACACCGACAATTCGGACAACCAGGCCATCGCGGTCACGGGTGACTACAACAGCACCTTCGGCGGCGGCCAGGCGAACAACACCGAGCAAGCGGACGTGAACAGCGCCCGCGACAACACCTCGGGTTCGTTCAACGAAACGACGTTGGCGGTCTCCGACAACGGCAACGACAATTCGACGAATGACTCGCACGACGACAATTCGACGAACCTGTCTGTGGCGGACTCGGGCAATGACAACTCGACCGACAATTCCGACAATTCGACGAACGTTGCGGTGGATCACACCGGCAACACCGGCTCGTTCAATTCGGATGACGACACCCTGACCATCGCCGACAACGGCAATGACCAGTCGGTCAACACCGACAACAGCGACAATTCGACGAACCTGTCGGTGGCCGACTCGGGCAACGACAACTCGACCGACAATTCGGTGAACGGCTCGTACAACGACAACTCGACCAACACGGATGTGGCGGTCGCGGTTGATCACACGGGCAACACCGGCTCGTTCAACTCGGACGACGATGGCTCCTACAACACGGCCACTGTCTCCGATAACGGCAACGACAATTCGGTGAATACGGATAATTCCGATAATTCAACGAACCTGTCGGTCGCCGACTCGGGCAACGACAACTCGGTCAACACCGACAATTCCGACAACTCGGTCGCTCTGGACGTGGCGAACAGCGGCAACGTTGGCTCGTACAACACGAACGACAGCGACAATTCGGTGAACATCACCGACTCGGGCAATTCGGATAGCTCGGTGCATATCGCCGACAGCGGCAACACCGATGCGTCGACCGACGCCTCGATCCACGACTCGGGCAACGACAACTCGACGAACACGGATAATTCCGACAGTTCGACGAACGTGTCGGTCGCCGACAGCGGCAACTCGGTGACGGATAATTCCCTCAACGTGGACGTCGCCAACAGCGGCAACGACAGCTCGGTCACCGACAGCTACAACACCGACAGCTCGGTCTCGACCGCGGTCCTGACCTCGCAAGATCTCGCGGCCTCGGTCTCGGGCATCTCGGTGGATGCTGGCGGCAGCTACCACAAGTCCGGTGAAGTCGGCACGGGCGACATCAAGATTGATGACGGCTCGTTCCAAGGCTTCGCGGGCATCCAAACGGCTTCGATGAACACGGGCATCGGCTCGGCCAACCAGGCCGCGACCGCCGTGGGCGCCAACGCCGACGTCAACTTCGGCCACTAAGGCCGGATGGGATCGGCCGGTCGGCGGGAAACCGCCGGCCGGTTCGGCTCTGACAAAACGAGGGTCCTTTCAGGACGCCAAAGATGATGAAAACCTCTTTCACCTTCGGGCTTATCGCCTGCGCGATCGGGGCGCTCGCCCTTCCCGCGCTCGCCGAGGAAGCGCCCATGGCCGCCGCGCCCGCGCCGGCCCAGGACCAGGTGATCGATGCTGCGGAGCTCGCCGATCTTTCCGGCGGCGATGGCGTGACGGTGAACATGTTCACGGCGCAAACGCTCTCGGCGGTGAATTCAGGCAATACGGTTCAGGCCGGCGGCGACATCAATTCCGGTCAGATCAATCTGAATGCGGCCGCGTTCGATGGCTTCAGCGGCATCGGCAATTTCGTGATGAACACAGGCGCCAACAATAATCTGCAGTCGACTCTGGCCGTCAACATCGTGCTGGCGCCGTAAGTGCTCGGGCGGATTCGATGATGAACTCCGTCCCCTCCTTGATCCGCCGCCGGGCAGGCTTCCTGCTTGGCGGCGCGTTCGTTTTGGCGGCGGCCTTGGCCGCGCCGGCGGAGGCGCAGGTGCGCCTGCGCGATCAAACCGGCGGGACCTATTCGGTGTCCGTCATGTCCTGGCGCGACATCCCGTTCCGCACGGTCGTGCGTCAGCGTTACGATTATTCCTGCGGCTCGGCCGCAATCGCCACCCTGCTCCGCTTCCACTACGGCGTGGCGGTCGATGAAGGCGAGGTGTTCCGCGCCATGTACGAGGTCGGCGATCAGGAGCGCATCCGCCAGGTCGGCTTCTCGATGCTCGACATGAAGCATTATCTCGAGAGCCGCGGCTTTCAGGCCGACGGGCTCCGGCTCAATCTCGATCGGGTCGCGCAAATCGGCGCGCCCATGATCGCCCTCATCTCGCATGAGAATTATCGCCATTTCGTCGTCATTAAGGGTGTCGAGGGCGATCGCGTGCTGGTCGGCGATCCGACGTTCGGCTTGCGCGTCTGGACGCGCGCGGATTTCGAAGGCGTCTGGAACGGCATCGTTCTGGCGATCCGCGCCCGGCCGGACGGCGTGGCGCCCGGCGCCTTCAACGTCGCCAGCGATTGGCGGCCCTGGGCGAACACGCCTTATCAATCCGCACGCGAAACGATTTCGCCGTCCGATCTGATGCGGGAGCTGCCCGGCATCTATCAGATCACGCCGACGGCGATCCGATGATGCGGCGCCTTCTCCTCGGAGCCGTGGCCGCCGCAGCGCTCATCGCGGCCCCGCCGGCCTGGAGCGCGGCGCGCGAGGACGATCCGTTCGCTGGCGCAGAGATCATTTCCGACGAGGACATGGCCGATATGCGCGGTGGCTTCGCTTTGCCCAATGGCGTCGAGGTCAATTTCGCAGCGACCGTGAACACCTACGCCAATGGCCAGCTGGCGCTGTCGACCCTGCTCACACTGAGCGATCAGGGATTGGAGGTCGCCCAGAGCGTCGGCCAGTACGGCACGCCGATCCAGGATCTCACGCCGGAACAGCGCGAGGCCTACGGTCTGGTCGGCATCGGCGGCAGCGGCGTCGTGTTCGTTGACGACACGGGCATCACGGCGCTGGTGCAAAGCGCCGGCGCGACCGGCCTGCGCAACCTTGTCATCAACACGGGCGCGGGACGCGATCTGCGCCAGGACATCGATGTGACGATCACCTTGCCGGGCTTCTCCGCCACGCAGCAGGCCATCGGCGCGGACATCGTCGGCATCCGCATCGGCGCGGATTTGAACGACATGCTGGTGGCCCGCCCGCCCGGCTAGAACCGGCGCGCATGGTCTTCAAAATCGAAGCGCCCCAGATCGTCTCTGGGGCGCTTTCATTTTCTGTTGATCTTGCCTTCAGCTCAGAACCGGAAGGGCGTCCTGAGCGAAATGCGGACGTCCGGCGCGTCATTGGTGACGCCGACGTCGAAGCTGGTGGAAATCGTCGTGTCGTCGTTGAGGCGATAGCTCATGCCGAGCTGCAGGACGCCGACTTGCAGGATCGTGCTCTTCTGCTCGGAGCCGTTGAGCTCGGTATGGGTCGGGAAGATCGTCGAATGGCCGTAGCCGAGCGAATAGGAGAAGCGGTCGTTGAGGGCGAAGCCGAAGCCCGCGCCGAGGCTGATCGAGTCGCCCGGATCGACTTCGCCGATGGTCGTGCCGCCGATCACCTTACCGACCGTCTTGGCGGCGTTGTAGAGATAGCTGGCGCTCGCGAAGATCACGGCAGGGTCCGACGCGTAGAGCATCGAAACGCCGCCTTGCAGGCCCCAGAAGCCCGAGCCGGTGGCGAGTTCGGTCGCCGCGCCCGCATTGTCGCGCGCAACATCATACGAGCCCAGTCCCGTATCGGATTTGTAGCGCAGGCTGGCGACGAAAATCGGCAAGCCCGATGCGCCCGAGTTCAACTGATAGCGCGCCGACAATTCGGCATCGCCCAGGCCAGAGCCGCTCAGCTCTTCTGTCTGAGTCGCGCTGCCGCCAGACGCCACAAGGGTCGTTACGCGATCAGACCGATAGACGTAGGGCAGCCGGCCTTCGAGTTCGAGGCGATTTGTCGCCTGATAGCGAACCGAAACGGACGCCGCGATTGTATCGCGCGACGTGTCATTCGCCTCGATGAGACCGATCTGAATAGCATCTTCGATCACCGCGCCCCGGAACACGAGCCGGCTATTGGAGGCGTGCGCGTATTCCAGCGACGGCTCCACGGTCCAGCGGCCGCGCCTTTGCAGTACGGTGGCGCCTTCTGGCAGGGCGTCGACCGTCGTGCGGTGCACGGATTCTTCCGGCGGGGCTTCGCCCACCGGCTGCGCTGGCGTTTGAGGGCCTCCTCCGCCCCCGCCTCCAGGCGATTCCGCCGTTTGGCGATAGAGCGGATAGGCGCGCCGGTTCACTGCGATCGGCTGATCGGCGTCGAGCTGCGCAAATTGCGGTTGGGTGGGTGCGCCCGCGCCGCGAATTTGACTGAGCTCTTCGTCCGATTGGCCTTGCAGCGCCGCGAGCTCTTGTCGCTGCCGCTCGATCAGGTCGCGTTGCGCGCCCAATTCATGTTGTTGCTGGTCGAGAATGTGCTGCTGCACGTCCAAGCGGGCCTGCTGCGCCTCCAAGATCCGCATGATGCGGCTCACGTCGGCGCTACTATCGGGCGCAGCTTGGGCGTGCGCGTCCTCCGTCCACATCGCAGCCATGGCGAGCGTCGCAAACACGGCAGTCGCCGCTGCGGACGCCCATCGTTGGCGCGTGCGCTTCTTTTCGGCACGTTCCATAAAGACAACCCAGCCCAGAGCGCCTTGGTCAGCGCTTCTTTGCACGTTCTGTACCTGGGTGGTTTACGCGAGAAACGATGAGAAACCGTGAAGACGCCGCATCGCGCCACACTTAATCTACCGAAGGAGTTGTTTATCTTGGTGAAGACTTATTGCTCGTTCGCTTCGTCTTCAGACTCCCATTGCGCCCGTTCATCATAGCCGCGGCGCGCCGAGTAGAAGCTGAGCGCCATCAGCCCTCCCCCAAGCGCAATCGAAAGCAGGGCGCCGGCGCCCAGGGCGATCCAGCCGTGAAGGCTCATGTCGCCTGCATAGGCGGCGAAGAACGGGCCAATGCCCCAGGCCGCCATAACAAGGAGTGCGCCGAGCACCACGACGAGAAGGATCGTCTTCATAGGCGTGATATGCGCCCGCGCGGCGCCGTCCGCCAGGGCGTAAAGATGCGTTAACCAGCCGCAAACGGCGCTTCGGTCTTCGCCTTCACTTCGTCCAGGCTCACGCCATCGGCAAGCTTGATGAGCCGCATCGGCGCATCGCCCTTTTTGTCGATTTCGAACAAGGCGAGATCGGTGATCACCTTGTCGACCACGCGCACGCCGGTCAGCGGCAGCGCGCAGGCGTTCAGCAATTTGGGCGAGCCATCCTTGGCGGCGTGCTCCATCACCACGATGACGCGCTTGACGCCCGCGACCAGGTCCATCGCGCCGCCCATGCCCTTCACCATCTTCCCGGGCACCATCCAATTGGCGAGGTCGCCGCGTACCGACACCTCCATCGCGCCGAGGATAGAGAGGTCGATATGGCCGCCGCGGATCATGCCGAAGGAATCCGCCGACGAAAAATAGGACGTTTTGGGCAGCGCGGTGATCGTCTGCTTGCCCGCGTTAATGAGATCGGCGTCGACCTCGTCGTCGAACGGGAACGGCCCCATGCCCAGCATGCCGTTTTCGCTCTGCAGGGTCACCTCCATCCCCAGCGGGATGTGATTGGCGACCAGCGTCGGAATGCCGATGCCGAGATTGACGTAGAAGCCGTCCTTGAGCTCCTTAGCGGCCTCGGCGGCTAGTTGATCGCGCGTCCAAGCCATCAGGCGGCCTCCCGCTTGCGCGTCGTGCGCTGTTCGATGCGCTTCTCAAACAAGCCTTTGACGACCCGATCCACGAAGATCCCAGGCGTATGGATCTGGTCGGGGTCGAGCGCGCCGGTGGGGACCAGGATTTCGACCTCGGCGACGCATTTCCTGCCGGCGGTCGCCATCATCGGATTAAAATTGCGCGCCGTCTTTCGGAAGATGAGATTGCCCTCCTCGTCGCCCTTCCAGGCTTTGACGATGGAGAGATCGGCGACCAATCCCGTTTCCAGGACATAGGTCTCGCCGTTGAATTGCTTGAGCTCTTTGCCCTCCGCAACCAGCGTGCCGACGCCGGTCTTGGTGTAGAAGCCGGCGATCCCAGCTCCGCCGGCCCGGATGCGCTCGGCCAGCGTGCCTTGGGGATTGAACTCGAGCTGCAGCTCTCCGGAGAGATATTGCCGCTCGAATTCCTTGTTCTCCCCCACATAGGACGAGATCATTTTCGCGATCTGCCGGGTCTGGAGCAAAATTCCAAGCCCGAAATCATCGACCCCGGCATTGTTCGAGATGACCGTCAGGCCTTTGACCCCGTTCGCCCGCAAAGCGGCGATCAGGTTTTCCGGGATGCCGCAGAGGCCGAAACCCCCGCTCATGATGGTCATGCCGTCGAACAGGAGCCCGTCGAGCGCGGACGCGGCGTCGCTAAAAACCTTGTGCGCCAAAGTCGCCTCTCCGGTGACGCGCTGCGGATGGTTCTCCTTAGGCCGTGTTGCGGCGCAACAAAAGAGCGCGCCGGCTCCCTGAGCCCGGGAACCGGCGCGTTGCTTTGGCCCTCTCGAACCTCGGCTTGGACCTTACGCGAGCGAGGGACGATGAAATTACGCGCTCGATCCAGGCGCGATAAAAGCAGCCCCGGTTTGAACCCAGGATGAACGTAAAGTTAAGGTGCTAGACGCCCCAATCCCGCAGCACCTCGGCATTGTGGGCCCCGATCGCGGGCGCCGGGCCCTGGACTTTGGACGGCGTGCGCGAGAACCGCGGCGCAACGTTGGGCTGAATAACCCCGGCGACCTCAACGAAGGTTTCGCGCGCCTTGTTATGGGCGTGGGCCGGCGCCTCGCCCAATCCCAGGATCGGCGCGAAGCAGACATCCGTCCCCTCCATGAGCGCGCTCCATTCGGCCCGCGTCTTGGTCTTGATCACTGCGGCGAGCTTGGCGGAGAGGTCTGGCCAGGCGCGGCGGTCCATTTGCGCCTGAAATGCCGGATCGTCCTTGAGACCAGTTTTCTCCAGCAGCAGCGCGTAAAATTGCGGTTCGATCGAACCGATGGCGACGAACGCGCCGTCCTTGGTTTCGTAAGAATCGTAGAAATGCGCGCCGCCGTCGAGCAGGTTGGAATCGCGCTCGTCGCCCCACATGCCCGAATGGCGCATCCCGTAGAACATGGCGCTCAGCGAGGCGGCGCCGTCGGTCATGGCGCAATCGATCACCTGGCCCTGTCCCGAGCGTTGCGCTTCGAGCAGAGCGGCGCAGACGCCCACAACAAGGTAAAGCGCGCCCCCGCCGAAATCACCGACCAGGTTGAGCGGCGGCGCGGGGGGCTGGCCCTTGCGGCCCATGGCGTGCAGCGCGCCTGTGAGCGCGATGTAATTGATGTCATGGCCAGCGGCCTGGGCGAGCGGCCCGGTTTGTCCCCAGCCGGTCATGCGCCCGTACACCAGCTTCGGGTTGCGCTTTAGCGCCACCTCGGGACCAAGCCCCAAGCGTTCCATCACGCCCGGGCGAAAACCTTCGATCACCGCATCAGCTTTCTCCAGCAGCTTCAGCGCGGTCTCGATGTCGCCGGGGTCCTTGAGGTCGAGCGCGACCGAGCGGCGCCCGCGGCTCGTCACATCGGCTGGAGAGCCGCCCCGCCCGGCGCCCTTGCGATCGATCCGCACCACGTCGGCGCCCATGTCCGAGAGCAGCATGGCGGCGAAGGGGCCGGGCCCGATGCCCGCGAATTCGACAATTTTGACGCCATTGAGCGGGCCGCTCGCCATCGGTTTCCTCCATTAACTTTCAATGCACCGTGTTTGCGCAGATACTCGGCTGTGGAGCATCCGCGTCAAGGCGGACGCCGGGGAAGGCGGGAACGGCTTGCGCACGGTTGTTCGAGCGCTGGATGTACGCGTGGCGCGCCGCGCGCAGGATTTGCTGGCCGCCGCAGGCTGCGAAGCTGTCGCCCGTGTCGGCGCCGAGAGCGGCTCGCAGATTTGCGATGACATTCTGATCGTCGCGGGCGACGGGCTCGATCAATGCACGCGGCTCGCGCGTGCACGCGAGCCGACCTCGCGGCCGGTCGCGGTTTTGTACGCGACGACGAGTGCGTCTCCGCCACCGCCTGGATTGGAGCCTGTCGCGCCCTTTGACGGCGCTCTCGCGCTCGATGCGCCGCCCCTTCTGTTGTCGCGCCAGATCGCACATGCGCTGCGCGCGGGCGTCGCCGTCGAGGAACGCGCGCGCCGGCGCGAAACCGCGCTCGCTCTCGGGCACGCGCTTCCTGTTTCGCACGAACCGCGCGGCGTGAAGGCGCTCTACATCGGCGCCCCCAGCCCATTCTTCTTGTCGCTTGAACGCGCGCTCGGCGCGCATGGCGGCGCGGTCACCGCCGCGTTCACGTCCTTCACCGGGTTCGATCATCTCCACGACGAAGCGTTCGACGCCGTCGCGCTCAATGGCGCGGCCGATCCGCAAACGGCGGTTGCGCTCTGCGCCGCGCTTCGGCGCAATGCGAGCCTCTCCAATCTTCCGACGCTGATGGTGACTGCGCCGCGCGACGCCAACACGGCGCGCCAAGCGATCGAACGCGGCGCCGCGGCCGTCACGGCGGGCGATGAAGACAGCGCGCCCGCGCTTGGCTGGCTGTTCGATGCGATCCGGCGCGAACGGCTGCGCAGAACCGCCGAGCAGGACATTCTTGCGCTGCGCGACGTGATGGGCGATCCGCGCACCGGCCTCTTCGTGGCGAAGGCGTTTCAGGCCCATCTCGCGCGCCTTGCGGATGATCATCATGCAACGGGACGGCCGTTTTCGCTGGTCTGCCTGCGCGTTCTGCCAGCGCATGGCGCCAGCCGCCCCAGCGAGCCCGTTTGGAAGAAGGGCTTTACGGAGATCGCCAGCCTCGCGTGCCGTTTGGTGCGCGAGAGCGATTGCGGCGCAAGCTTCGAGGGCGAGTTCATCGCGCTCGCTTTGCCGTTCACTGATTACAAAGGCGCGCGGCGGGTTTCCGAACGCGTCGCCTCGGTCGCGGAGTGCACGGCTTTCGCCAGCGGCGAAAACGGGGCGCCTCCGCTCATCTTCGAACAGAGCGTCGTTGAGTTGCAGCCAGGCGAAAGCGGCGGCGCCCTGCTGGCGCGCGCGCGCACCGCGTTCGATATAGAAAGCGGCGTTGCATGAGCCGTGTGGACATCGATTTCTTCGCCGATCTCTCTTGTCCGTGGTGCTATGTCGGCTGGGCCTCGTTGAAGCGCGCCGCGCTGGCGCGGCCCAACGTCTCGTGCCGCGTGCAATGGCGCAATTTCCTCCTGCATCCTGAAACGCCGCCGGATGGGATCGACCGGCAGGCCTTCTTCCGCGATGCGTACGCCCCGGAGCAATTGGCCGCGATCCACAAGACGCTGGAAGCCGCCGCCGCGCTGGCGGAAGCGCCGCTCAATCTCGCCGCTCCCACACGCCTGCCGAACACGATCAACGGCCACCGTCTGGTGCGCTGGGCTGCGGCGCAGGGCGCGGCCGAGGCGGCCATAGACGCGCTGTTCGCCGCCTATTGGGTGGACGGCCGCGACATTGGCGAAGACGAGGTTCTGGTCGAGATCGCTGACGCTGTGGGTCTGGACGGCGACGCCGTGCGCGCCCTGCTGCTGGGCGACGCCGATCGCGACGAAATCGCCGCCATGCACAACGCGGCGACCCGAATCGGCGTCAAGGGCGTCCCGGTCGCCGTCCTCAATCGCCAGGCTGTCCTGATGGGGGCGGAGAGCCCTGACGCCTACGGAATGGCGATCGACAAGACGGCCATCTGATTTTGCAATCGACGGCGGCTAGCAAAGTCGGCTAAGAGCGCCGTCCTTTCATGGACGAACGACGCAAGAGATTGCGCTTTCGCGCTTGGCGGCGCGGCTTCCGCGAACTTGATCTTCTCATGGGCGCCTTCGCGGACGCCCGGATTGAAGAGCTGAGCGAAGCGCGCCTGGACGAATTCGAGCGTCTCCTCGAGGCGCCCGACCAGGACGTCTATGCCTGGATCACGGGCGCCGCCCCCCTGCCGCCCGCCCATGACACCGCGACCTTCGACGCGCTGCGCGCCTTTCATCTTCACGCCAAGCCGGGATCATCGTGACCTCTCCGTATCTCCTTTCTCCCGCGCTGGTGCGCGCGGCGGCGCAAACCATTGGCCCGCTCACGATCGAGGCTGCGCCCGACGGCGCCGATGCGCCCGTCGTGGCGGAGGCCGCGCGACTCAAGGGCGGCGTCACGCTTTATGTCGCGCGCGACGAAGGCATGGCGCAGACCTTCGACGCCGCGGCGAAATTCTTCGCGCCGACGCTCGAAACGCTGCGCCTGCCCGCCTGGGACAATCCGCCCTATGACCGCATCTCGCCGGCGCCGGCGATCGCGGCGCAGCGTTGCGCGGCGCTGGCGCAGCTCGCGCGCCGCAAGCCGGGCGATCCAACCTTGCTGGTCGTGACGACGGCGTCGGCGGTCGCGCAACGCGTGCCGCCGCGGGCGCGCATGGCGGCGGCAGTGTTTTCCGCCAAGCCCGGCGCGATCGTCGATATGAACGAGCTCGACGCGTATTTGAACATCAACGGCTATGTCCGCTCATCCGTGGTCCGCTCGCCCGGCGAATATGCCGTGCGCGGCGGCCTGATCGACGTCTTCCCGCCTGGCGCAGAGGCGCCGCTGCGCTTCGATTTCTTCGGCGACACGCTGGAATCGATTCGCGCGTTCGACGCCGATACGCAGCGCACGATCAAGACGCTCAAGGACGCGACGCTCGCGCCGGTCAGCGAGATCATCCTCGACGAAGACAGCGTGCCGCGCTTCCGCAAAGCGTTCGCCCAAAACTATGGCGCGCAAACCGATGTGATCTACGATTCCGTCAGCGCCCGCATCCGCCGCCAGGGCGTCGAGCAATGGCTGCCCTTCTTCTACGAACGTTTGGAGACCGTGTTCTCCTACGCCGGCCCCGAGGCGCTGATCATTTTCGAAGCGTTGGCCGAAGACGCCATCCGCGAACGCGTCGATGCCGCCAAAGATCACTTTGAAACCCGCGCCAGCGCGCCCGTGCCGCGCGGCGGCCAGCCCTTCCGCGCGCCGAAACCAGACTCCCTCTACATCGAAGAGGCCGCGTTCAAGGAGCTGCTCACCGGGCGGCCCGTGCGGCGCTTCTCCCCGTTCACCGGCGCGACGGGCCCAGCGATGCCGCTCGGCGCGCAGGCCGGACGCAACTTTGCGGCGGAACGCGCCGCGGCGGACGGCAACGTGTTTGACGCCGCCGTCGCGCATGTGAAGGCCCTCATCAAGGCGGGCAAACGCGTCGTGTTCGCGGCCTGGAGCGAAGGCTCGGCCGAGCGCCTTGCAGGCGTGCTCGCCGATCACGGCGCGCCGGAATTGGCGCCGGTGAAAGCATGGCAGGAAGCGCTGGCCCTGCCCGTCGCGCGGCCAGCCGTGGCGGTGCTGCCCATCGAACACGGGTTCGAGACCGAAAGCGCCGCGATCATTTCCGAACAGGATTTGCTGGGCGATCGATTGGCGCGCCCGCGCAAGCGCCGCAAATCTTCCGCGATCATCGCGGAAGCCGCAGCGCTCTCACCCGGCGATCTGGTTGTGCACCAGGAGCACGGCATCGCGCGCTATGAAGGCTTGAAGACGCTTGTGGTGCAGGAAGCGCCGCACGATTGTCTCGATCTCTCCTACGCCGGCGGCGACAAGCTCTATCTGCCGGTCGAGAACATCGAACTGGTCTCGCGCTATGGCGCGGAAGACGCCGAGGCCCAACTCGACAAGCTCGGCGGCGTCGCCTGGCAGAGCCGCAAAGCGCGCGCCAAACAGCGTCTGCGCGATATGGCGGCCGAGCTCATCCGCATCGCCGCCGAGCGCGCCGCGAAAACAGCCGAGCCGGTGATTCCCGCAGAGGGTCTCTACGACGAATTCTGCGCCCGCTTCCCATACGAGGAAACCGACGATCAGCTCTCGGCCATCGAAGACGTCATGAGCGATCTCGGCGCCGGACGGCCGATGGACCGGCTGATCTGCGGCGATGTCGGGTTCGGCAAGACCGAGGTCGCGCTGCGGGCCGCCTTCCTCGTTGCGATGACAGGCAAGCAGGTCGCAGTCGTCACGCCAACCACTTTGCTCTGCCGCCAACATTTCCGTACCTTTTCCGAGCGCTTCCACGGCCTGCCCGTTCGCGTGCGTCAGCTTTCCCGCTTGGTCAGCACGAAGGAAGCCACCGAAACGAAAAAGGGCTTGGCGGACGGAACCATCGAAATCGTGGTGGGCACCCACGCGCTGCTCACCAAATCGATCAGTTTCAAAGATCTTGGATTACTGATCGTCGATGAAGAACAGCATTTCGGCGTGAAGCATAAGGAGCGGCTGAAAGAGATCCGCGCCGATGTGCACGTGCTGACCCTGTCGGCCACGCCCATTCCGCGCACGTTGCAATTGGCGCTCGCCGGCATCCGCGAAATGTCCATCATCGCCACGCCGCCGATCGATCGCATGGCTGTGCGCACCTATGTGACGCCGTTCGACGGCATCACTGTGCGCGAAGCGCTGCTGAAAGAGCGCTATCGCGGCGGCCAGAGCTTTTACGTCACCCCGCGCATCGCCGATCTCGAAGAGATCGCGGACTATCTGCGCACGCAGGTCCCCGAGGTGAAATACGCGGTGGCGCACGGGCAGATGCCATCCTCGCAACTCGATGAAATCGTCACCGCCTTTTACGACGGCCAATATGACGTGCTGCTTTCGACATCGATCGTCGAATCCGGCCTCGATATCCCGCGCGCCAACACGCTGATCGTGAACCGCGCCGACATGTTCGGGCTGGCGCAGCTCTATCAGCTGCGCGGACGCGTCGGCCGCTCCAAAGTGCGCGCCTTTGCCTATCTGACGACGCCCGCGCAGCAGAAGCTCACCGATGGCGCCGAAAAGCGACTGCGCATCCTCTCCTCGCTCGACAATCTCGGCGCGGGCTTCACGCTTGCGAGCCACGATCTCGACATGCGCGGCGGCGGCAATCTGCTGGGCGAGGAGCAATCCGGCCACATCCGCGAGGTTGGCGTCGAGCTCTATCAATCCATGCTCGAAGAAGCCGTGCTCGCCTTGCGCGAGGGACGCGATGACGCCGTCTCCGAACGCTCATGGTCGCCGCAGCTGAATGTCGGCGCCGCGGTTTTGATCCCCGAAGACTATGTTCAGGACCTGACTGTGCGCCTGGCGCTCTACCGACGGCTCGCAGACCTGGAGAGCGATGGAGAACGCGAGGCGTTCGCCGCCGAGCTGATCGATCGGTTCGGGCCCCTGCCTCAAGAAGCGGATCAACTCATCGCGGTCGCGGGCCTCAAGGCGCTGTGCCGCCGCGCCTCCATCGCCAAGCTGGACGCCGGCCCCAAAGGCGCGGTGCTCACCTTCCGCGAAACCGGCTTTCAGGACCCCATCGCTCTTGTGCAATACGTGCAGAAGAACGCCGCCACTTTGCGCATGCGCCCGGACGGCAAGCTGGTGCTGCAGGGCGACTGGCCCGAGCCCGCGCAGCGTCTGAAAGCGATGCGGACGGCCCTGGAGGGGGTTGCGGCGCTGGTGAAGCGCGCGGCCGCCTAATCGGCTAGGCTCGCAGCGATGTCCGAGGCGACTCAACCCGCCGCCGATCCGCTCGCCGCGGTGCTCGCGCCCGCGCGCGCGCCCAAGGGCGTGCGCAAGGAGACCATAGAGCTCATCGCCAAAGTGGCGGGCGGGCCGCTGGCGCGCGATCTGCTTTTGCTGGCGCCGCACAGCGCCATCAACCGCGGCAATATCGTGCCAATCGCGGAAACGCGCGAAGGCGAGATCGCCACCATCGAGGCGGAGATCGATGCGCATATTCCGCCATTCAAAACGAACCTGCCCTATCGCGTGCGCCTGCGCGACGAGTCCGGATTTCTGTCCGCCGCCTATTTCCGCGCGAAACCCGACATGATGCAGCGCATGTGGCCGATCGGACAGAAGCGCCTCGTGAGCGGCAAGGTCGATCTCTACAACGGCGAGCGGCAGATGCTGCACCCGGACCACGTCGTCGACCCTGCGAAGGGCGAAGCGCCGCCTGAGATCGAGCCAGTCTATCCGCTCACAGCCGGCCTGCCTGGCCGCACGTTGCAACGCGCCGTCCAACTCGCGCTCGACGCGACGCCCGATCTCCCCGAATGGCTCGATGCGAGCACCGTGCGCGCACGCGCCTGGCCAAGCTTTCGCGCCGCACTGGAACGGATGCATCGGCCTCAAGCCGTCGCGGACATCGACGCTGGGTCGCCGTTCCGCACGCGGCTCGCCTATGACGAATTGTTCGCGCGCCAATGCGCGCTGCGTCTGCGCCGCGCCGTGCGGCGGGAGACGCAAGGCCGCGCCGTCATCGGCGATGATCGGCTGGCCAGGCGCATCCTTACATCGCTGCCCTTCACACCCACTGGTGCGCAAACGCGCGCCGTCGCGCAGATTTCCGCCGATATGGCGCAGAGCGCGCCCATGCTGCGGCTGCTGCAAGGCGATGTGGGGTCGGGGAAAACCCTGGTCGCGGCGCTCGCCATGGCGCGCGCCGCCGAAGCGGGCCTGCAAAGCGCGCTCATGGCGCCGACCGATATTCTGGCGCGCCAGCACGCGCGCACGCTCGAGCCTTATCTCTCCGCCGCCGGCATTGAGATGGCCGTGCTCACCGGCCGCGACAAAGGCAAGGCGCGGGCGGACATTCTGGCGCGGCTCGCATCCGGCGCGCTGAGCGTCGTGATCGGCACGCATGCATTGTTTCAAGAGAACGTCGCCTTTCACGATCTCGCGCTGATCGTCATCGATGAGCAGCATCGCTTCGGCGTCTCCGACCGCATGCGTCTGGTGAGCAAAGGCGCCAATCCGCACGTGCTGGTGATGAGCGCGACGCCGATCCCGCGCACGCTTGCGCTCGCGGTCCATGGCGACATGGATATTTCGGTTCTCGATGAAAAGCCGCCCGGCCGCCAACCCATCAGCACCGTCGCCATGCCCGTAACGCGCGCCGACGAGGTGGCCGATCGCATCGCGGAGGTCGCGAGGAATGGCGAGCGCACCTATTGGGTCTGCCCGCTCATCGAGGAAAGCGAAGCGGTCGACTACGCCGCTGTGGAAAGCCGCTACGAGATTTTGCGCGAGCGCTTCGGCGCTGGAGTCGAAATCCTTCATGGGCGCATGAGTCCGAGCGCGCGCGAAGCGGCCATGGAGCGGTTCCGCTCGGGCGACGCCTTCCTGCTGGTCGCGACCACCGTCATCGAGGTCGGCGTCGACGTGCCGGAAGCCTCCATCATGGTGATCGAGCAGGCCGAGCGCTTCGGACTTGCGCAGCTGCACCAATTGCGCGGCCGGGTAGGCCGCGGCGGTCTGCGCGGCGCATGCGTCTTGCTGTGGCGCCCGCCGCTCGGCGAAATCGCCAAAGAGCGTCTAGATGCGCTGCGGCGCACCGAGGATGGCTTCGCCATCTCCGAGATCGACTACAAGATGCGCGGCGCGGGCGACGTGCTCGGCCTCCAGCAGAGCGGGCTGCCGCCCTTCCGCCTGGTATCCCCAGAAATCCACGGCGGCATGCTGATGGAGGCCGACAAAGAGGCGCGCCTTGCGGTTGAGCGTGATCCAACGCTCGCGTCGGCGAAGGGCGCGGCGACGCGCCTTGCTCTGCGCCTGTTCGGCTACGAAGAAGCGGCGGCTCTCGCCCGCTCCGGCTGAGCTCCCCTCTCGGGCGAAAGCGACGCGTCGGCGCCACAGCGCCAGAACATTCGTTAACCGTTCCCGGCAACGGGTTGAGTTGCTTGAATTCGCATCCTTTATCAGCGCCATCGCGCTGGCCGGCGCCTCCGCGCCGGGCGCCCAGCCGCGCTTTCGATAGGACGCAGAATGCGTATTCGCACCCTTGTGGCGGCCGCCATCGCAGCAGTCACGCTTTCGGCCGGGACGGCGTCCGCCGAAACGGCCCTCTCCCTTTATGTGAACGGTCATGTGGATTGGTCGGATCTCGATTCCGGCGCCGGTGACGACGACTTCACCAATGGCGGCATCGGCGGCGCGGCGGCGTTCGCGGTCGGCCATCACGTCGGCGTGCAGGTGGACGCGGACTACACCGCCGTCGATTCCGATCTGTCGGACGATGACGTGTTCTCCGGTACGGCTCACCTCTTCTACCGCACCTCGGCCGGCCTGATCGGCGGCTTCATCGGCGCGGCGTCCGTTGACGGCGACACCGCCTGGGGCGGCGGCGTCGAAGGCGAGAAATATCTCGAAAACTGGACGCTCGGCGGCGCGCTGACCTACGCCACGATCGACGATCAAGACGTCGATTTCTGGCAGCTCGGCGGCCACGCCCGCTATTTCTACAACGAAAACCTGTCGACCTCGATCGATGCCGGCTACGGCCAGATCAATCCGGACGTCGGTGACGATTCGGACGTGTGGAATGTCGGCGTTGGCGTCGGCTACCAATTGAGCACGATCCCGGTCAGCTTCGGCGCACACGTGGGCTACTTCTCCGCGGATGACGCCGACATCGACGGCACGACGGTTTCGCTCAGCATCGGCTACACGTTCACGGGTGAAAGCCTGCATGAGCGTGATCGCACGGGCGCGAGCCAAGGTGGATTCCTGAGCTCGATCGTGGGCGCGATTCTCTAATCGCAACCGCTCAGCATCGGGTGAGACGGGAGGGCGGCCGAGCAATCGGCCGCTCTTTCGTTTTGCGCCCTAGAGATTTGGGTCGTTGGTCGCGAGATAGCGCGCCGCATAGTCGGCGACGCCGTCTTCGATCGATGTGAACGGCGCATCATAGCCGAGCGCGCGCAGCCGGCTCATATCGGCCTCTGTAAAGTACTGGTAGCGCGCGCGAATGGCCTCCGGCGTATCGACGAAGTGCACGTCCGGCGCGCGATCGAGCGCGGCGAAGAGCGCGCGAGAGAGATCGATGAAGCTGCGCGCCTGGCCCGTGCCCACATTGAGAATGCCGCCCTGCACATTGTTCGCGAGCAGCCAATCGATCACCGCGGCGCAATCCCTCACGTAGACGAAATCGCGTAACTGGCCGCCATCGGCGTAGTTTGGATTGTGCGATTTGAAGAGCGTCACCGCTTTGCCAGCCGCGACGGCGGGATACATGTGCGCGACGACGCTCTTCTGGGCGCCCTTATGTTGCTCATTGGGGCCATAGACGTTGAAGAATTTGAGGCCCGACCATGCGGGCGGCGCGCGCCTCGCCGCGGCGCTCTTCAACGCATAAAGATCAAACGCCTTTTTAGACCAGCCATACGCGTTGAGCGGCGTCAGGCGGCTATTCGCGCCGAGATCATTTGAATCGATGAAGCCTTCGGCGCCGTCGCCATAGGTCGCCGCCGAGGACGCGTAGATGAAAGGGCGCCGGTGCGCCGTGCACCAATCCCAAAGCTGGCGCGACAGCGTGATATTGGTGCGGGTGATGAGCTCCATATCGAGTTCGGTCGTGGTCGAGATCGCGCCCATGTGGACGATCGCATCGACGTCGTTGCGCGCCAGAAAGTCAGGCAGATCGTCCGGCGTCACGAAGGGCGTTTCGGGGCGCTTGGCCACATTGGCGGCGCGCTGATCGCCGGGCTGAAGCGGCAGGTCGCAGATCGCCACCGCCGTGCGCTGCGCCAGCCGCGCGGCCACGTTCGAGCCGATGAACCCTGCCCCGCCCGTGATCAGCACCAATCCCATCGCGGCTCCATCGCCTCCCGCCACGACGAGCGCAAGCCAATGCCCCAGAAAGCCGTCTGAGGCGCATTGGCGACGTTTCAGGCGCCGCAGCGACGCCCGCGCACCGCCGCCCGCCCGCCATTGATGCGCCCGCCGCAGCGCCCTAGCGTGCGCGCAATCAAGGGAGAGGTTCGGTGTCGGAACGTGACGATCCGCTCGTAAGCGCAGATTGGCTGGCCCAGCATTTGGAAGCGCCGGATTTGCGCATTCTCGACGCCACTTGGTTCCTTCCGAACGACGGGCGCGATGCGCGGGCGCTCTACGCCGACAAGCGGCTGCCGGGCGCCCTTTTCTTCGACATCGACGAGATCGCCGACACCGATTCGCCGCTGCCCCACATGCTGCCCTCGCCCGAAAAATTCGCGTCGCGGCTGCGGCGCATGGGCGTGGGCGATGGCGCGCGCATCGTCGTCTACGACACGCATGGCCTGTTCTCGGCTGCCCGCGTCTGGTGGATGTTTCGCGCCATGGGCCATGAGGATGTCGCGGTGCTCGATGGCGGATTGCCCGCTTGGGAGCGCGCCGGCCACCCGATTGAATCCGGACCGCCCGAGCGACGCCAGGAACGCCATTTCACCGCCCGCTATCGCGCCGATCTCGTGCGCGATGTCGAGGATATGAAATTTGCGGTCGATAAGGGCCGTCCGTTGATCCTGGACGCGCGCGCGCCGACGCGGTTCGCAGGCGAGGAGGCCGAGCCGCGCCCCGGCGTGCGCAGCGGCCACATTCCGGGCGCGGTGAACGTTCCCTACGCATCGCTGCTCGACGGTGAGAAGAGGCTGAAGCCGGTAGCGGAGCTCAGCCGCATATTCGAAGAGGCCGGCGTCTCGCCGAAGACGCGCGTCGTCGCGATGTGCGGATCCGGCGTGACGGCGGCGGTGGTTGCGCTTGGGCTTGCGCGCATCGGGCGCTGGGACGTTCCCATCTATGACGGCTCCTGGGCCGAATGGGGCGCGCGCGCCGATCTGCCGCTGCAGAAAGGGCCCGCCTGACGCCCGCCATGGCGAAGAAACTCAAAGACCTCGCTGGCCTCAAACCGGAGACGCGCCTCGCGCTCGCAGGGCGCGATCCGGCGCGCTTCGACGGCGCCGTCAATCCGGCCATCCATCGCGCATCGACCTTGGTCATTCCCGAGGTCGCCGATCTCTACAACACGCCGAAGAAGACCTACGCGCTCGAAGGCATGGCGATCCAGGAGGCGCTGCGGGAGGCGCTTGTCGCCGTCGAAGGCGGCGCTGGCGCGATCCTGGCGCCTTCCGGCTTGTCCGCGTGCGCGCTCGCGCTGATGGCTTGCGCGAGGGACGACGGCGAAATCCTGATGGTGGATTCCTGCTACGGCCCGACGCGGCGGCTGTGCGACACCATGCTCAAGCGTATGGGGTTGCGCACGCGCTATTACGATCCGCGCATCGGCGCCAGCATCGCCGATCTCATCTCCGAGGCGACCTGCGCCATCTTCCTCGAATCCCCCGGCTCATTGACCTTCGAAGTGCAAGACACGCCGGCGATCGCGGCCGCCGCGAAAGCGCGGAATGTCCCTACCATCATCGACAACACGTGGTCGGCTGGCGTTCATTTCAAACCGTTCGATCATGGCTGTGATCTGAGCGTTCAGGCGCTGACCAAATATCAGGGCGGTCATGCTGATTTTCTGCTCGGCGCCGTGCTTTCATCGACGCCCGCCTGGCAGGAGCGCATTCGCCAAGCCTACAAGCAGCTGGGGCTCGGCGCCGCGCCGGACGATAGCTATCTCGCCCTGCGCGGCATGCGCTCGATGCATGTGCGGCTCGCGGCGCAAAGCGCATCCGCGCTGAAGATCGCCGGCTGGCTCGCCGCGCGGCCGGAAGTTGCGCGTGTGCTTCATCCCGCGCTCGAGAGCCATCCCGATCACGCCCTGTGGAAACGCGACTTTTCAGGCGCCACGGCGCTCTTCGGCGTCATCTTGAATCCCGTCGCCGACGCGCCGCTGACAGAGATGCTGGAAAACCTCACGCTGTTCGCGATGGGCTTCTCATGGGGCGGTTATGAGAGCCTCATCGTGCCGTGCGACGCCAACATCCAGCGCACAGCCACGACATGGCGCGCGGACGGGCCGCTCCTGCGCCTCTCGATCGGGCTTGAACATCCAGATGATTTGATCGCGGATCTTGAGGCGGGCTTTGCGCGCCTTGGCGCGCCTATTCCCTGAAATTGGCTTCGATGCCGTTGCTGTCGGCGTCGATAAGAAACGCAGCGTAGTTGCCGCGCCCGCGATCGCGGGGCGCGCCATTGTCGCGCGCGCCGAGACTCAAACCAATGGCGTGAAACTGATCGACCGCGTCTTTCGTCGGCGCGCGGAAGGCGAGGTGGATGGCGCTCAGCCCCTCTCGCTGTTCCGCCCGCCACCAATCGGGTTTGCCCTTGGCGATGACGAAGAAAGGCGCCTTCGGCTCGGCGGTTCCGAACACCAACCATCCCGTTCCGTCCGGCTTGGAATGATCCTCCCACAATTGCACGCCAAGCGGCGCAAGCACCGCGACGTAGAACGCGCGCGCCGCCGCGAGATCGCCGCCGGTGTAGATTCCCATATGGTCGAACATCCCACGTATGCTCGGATGCGCGCATGTGGCCGTCAATGGCGCGGCAACCAGCTGGCGCGCCCGGCAGGACTTGAACCTGCAACCGTCCGCTTAGAAGGCGGATGCTCTATCCAGTTGAGCTACGGGCGCCATTGCCGATTGGCGCTCAGTGCGACCATGGCTCCTTGCGCGAAAACGCAAAGTTATCGCCGTAGGCCTTGATGACGCGTTTCAATTCGCGCGGCTCGATCACCTGATGGGGAATGGCGTGCTTGCGCGCGAACGCGATCGCCTGCTCACGGTCATCGAAATACATCCGCACCTGGCCGTCCGGATCTGTGGATGAGGTCCAGCCCATCAGGGCTTCGGGCCGCAGCGCCGCCGACGGCTCGAACTCAAGCACCCAGCGTCTCATGTTCGCCTTGCCCGATTGCATGGCATTTTTGGCCGGCCGGTAAATCCTTGCGAGCATCGTCGAACAAACTCCGCGCTCTGGCTACACGCGTGCGCGCGCAATGAAAAGCGGGCGATCCCCGCGAGGGAACCGCCCGCTCATGCTGTTTATCGATCCGCCCTCGCTTAGCGCGCGGCGGCGCCATCGAGCGCTTCCTTGAGCGCTTTGCCAGGCTTGAAGCGCGCTTTCTTGCCGGCGGGCACCTTCACCTCTTGGCCGGTCTGCGGATTGCGCGCGACGCGCTCCGCTGTCGCCTTGACATCGAACACGCCGAAATTCGGAAGCCGGACATCATCCCCATTGCGCAGCGCAAGCGTGATCGCGTCGAACACCGCATCGATCGCTTCGCCCGCTTTGGCGCGGGGCTCGTTCAGACGGTCGGCGACGGCGTTGACCAGTTCTGCTTTGTTCACGTTGTTGACCCCCTCATTCTGATTGGCGCGCGATAAAGGCGCCCGTCGGCGCCCTTGTCAAAGGGGCGTCTCCGCGCGGCAGCTCAGCGAAATTCCAGAGCCAGAAGCGCACGTTCCATGCGCGAAAAGGGCGCGCGTGCGGTCAATCGTGCACGCGCGCCCTCAGTCTTTCAGCGGCGATTCGCCCGTCAGTGCGGACGTGCGCCCTCGCGTTCGCCAGGAGCACGGCCCGTAGCCCGCGCTTCGGCTTCTTCATCCTCTTCGGTCCATTCAACCGGCGTCAGCTTGCGCGTGAGCGCTTCGGCCAACGCCTGATCGACGGTCGAGATCGGGATAATCTTGAGGCCCGATTTCACGTTCTCCGGCACGTCGGCCAGATCCTTCTCGTTCTCATCGGGGATGAGCACGGTGTGGACCCCGCCGCGCAGCGCCGCCAACAGCTTCTCTTTGAGGCCGCCGATCGGCAGCACGCGGCCGCGCAAGGTGATCTCGCCGGTCATAGCGATGTCCTTGCGGATCGGCGCGCCGGTGAGCACGGAGACGATGGCGACCGCCATCGCGACGCCCGCGGACGGACCATCCTTGGGCGTCGCGCCTTCCGGCACGTGCACGTGGATGTCGCGCGTGCGGAAGGTCGGCGGCTTCACGCCATATTGCAGCGCGCGCGAGCGCACGAAGGACGACGCCGCGGAAATGGATTCCCGCATCACGTCTTTCAGATTGCCCGTCACCGTCATGGCGCCTTTGCCGGGCATCGAGACGGCTTCGATCGTCAGAAGATCGCCCCCGACTTCCGTCCAGGCGAGCCCGGTGACGACGCCGATCTGATCTTCCTGATCGGTTTGGCCGAACCGGTACTTCCACACGCCCGCATAGTCGGGAAGGTTCTTCGCAGTGACGGCGATCTTCTTCGCCTTCTTCTGCTCGATCTCCCGCACCGCCTTGCGCGCCAGATTGCCGATTTCGCGCTCCAGCGAGCGCACGCCCGCTTCACGCGTGTAGCGCCGGATCAGATCACGCAGCGCGTCATCCGAAACGGAGAACTCGTCCGCTGACAGACCGTTCGCCTCGTATTGCTTGGCCAGCAAATGGCGCTTCGCAATTTCGAGCTTCTCATCCTCGGTGTAGCCGGGAATGCGGATGATCTCCATGCGGTCCAGCAAGGGCTGCGGCATGTTGAGGCTGTTGGCCGTCGTGATGAACAGCACGTCCGACAGATCGTAATCCACTTCGAGATAGTGGTCGTTGAACGTCGCGTTCTGTTCGGGATCGAGCACTTCGAGCAATGCCGCCGAAGGATCGCCGCGATAATCGGCGCCGAGCTTATCGATCTCGTCGAGCAGGAAGAGCGGGTTCGATGACTTCGCCTTCTTCATCGACTGGATGATCCGGCCCGGCATCGAGCCGATATAGGTGCGCCGGTGGCCGCGGATTTCGGCCTCGTCGCGCACGCCGCCGAGCGACAAGCGCACGAAATCACGGCCGGTCGCTTTCGCGATCGACTTGCCGAGCGAGGTCTTGCCGACGCCGGGCGGGCCGACGAGGCAGAGGATCGGGCCGCGCAGCTTGTTGGTGCGCGCCTGCACGGCGAGATATTCGAGGATGCGGTCTTTGACCTTGTCGAGCCCGTAGTGATCCTCGTCGAGGATCGTCTGCGCGGCGTCGATGTCCTTCTTGACTTTCTTCTTCACGCCCCAGGGCAGGTCGAGCATCCATTGCAGATAGTTCCGCACGACGGTCGATTCCGCCGACATCGGGCTCATCTGCCGCAGCTTCTTGAGTTCGGCTTCCGCCTTGGCGCGCGCTTCCTTCGAGAATTTTGCAGCCTTGATGCGGGTTTCGAGCTCCGCGATGTCATCGCGGCCTTCGTCGCCATCGCCCAGCTCGCGCTGGATCGCCTTCATCTGTTCGTTGAGGTAATACTCGCGCTGCGTCTTCTCCATCTGCCGCTTCACGCGCGAGCGGATTTTCCGCTCCACTTGCAGCATGCCGATTTCGCCGTCTATCAGCGACAGCACTTTCTCGAGCCGGCGCAGCACGTCCGCTTGTTCGAGCAATGCCTGCTTGTCGGCGATCTTGATCGTGAGGTGCGCGGCGATCGTATCGGCAAGCCGCGCCGGCTCCGTGATCTGGCCGATGGCCTGATTCACCTCAGGCGGGGTCTTGCGGCCCAGCTTGACGAATTGCTCCCATTGATCGGAGACGGCGCGCGCGGTGGCGCGCGCTTCCGCGCTCTCCACATTGGTCTCTTCGATCTCTTCGACGTCGGCTTCGAAATAGGCCGCGTTCGCGCGGAAATTGACGATGCGCGCGCGGTGCGCGCCTTCGACGAGAACGCGCACGGTGCCGTCCGGCAATTTCAGCAATTGCACGACCGACGCCACGGTGCCGATGGTGTGAATGCGCTCAGGCGCAGGATCGTCCTCGGACGCCTCGATTTGCGCGGCGAGCAGAATTTGCTTGTCGCCCTTCATCACTTCTTCGAGCGCGCGCACGGACTTTTCGCGCCCTACGAAGAGCGGCGCGGCCATGCGCGGGAACACGACGATGTCCCGCAAGGGCAAAACGGGAAGAACTTTGGATTCGGCCATAGGTTCGGCGCCTCCTGCCGGCCCGAATTCGGCGCCGGCTTGCCGGCGGCGCACGACATGCGCCGCCATAAGTCGATTGGATTTGGCCCTGTTCGCGCGCACCTTCAAGGGCAGGCCGCTGGCCTATCCCCTGCGTGCTAACCGCGTGAGCATTCAGGAAAAATTCAGCCGGGATCAGCCGGCGGAATCGCGCCGTTCCGCGTAGATATGAAGCGGTTTGGCGCGGCCTTCGACGACGTCAGAGGCCACCACGACCTCTTCCACGCCACGCATCGACGGCAGCTCGAACATCGTGTCGAGCAGGATCGATTCCAAGATCGAACGAAGCCCGCGGGCGCCCGTCTTGCGCGCGATCGCCTTGCGCGCGATGGCGCGCAGCGCTTCCTCAGGGAAGGTGAGGCGCACGCCCTCCATCTCGAACAGGCGCTGGTATTGCTTCACGAACGCGTTCTTCGGTTCCGTCAGAATCGAAAGCAGCGCGTCCTCGTCCAGATCCTCCAGCGTCGCCAGCACAGGCAGACGGCCGACGAATTCAGGGATGAGGCCGAATTTCAGCAGATCGTCGGGTTCGATCTGGCGCAGGATTTCGCCGGTGCGCCGATCTTCCGGATCGCGCACCTCGGCGCCGAAGCCGATCTGCGAGCCCTTGCCGCGCTGGCTGATGATCTTTTCGAGGCCCGCGAACGCGCCGCCGCAGATGAAGAGGATATTGGTGGTGTCGACCTGCAGGAATTCCTGCTGCGGGTGCTTGCGCCCGCCTTGCGGAGGAACGCTCGCGACCGTGCCTTCCATGATCTTCAGCAACGCCTGCTGCACGCCCTCGCCCGACACGTCGCGCGTGATCGAGGGATTGTCGCTCTTGCGGCTGATCTTATCGACCTCGTCGATATAGACGATGCCGCGCTGCGCACGCTCGACGTTGTAATCGGCGGCCTGCAACAGCTTCAGAATGATGTTTTCGACGTCTTCGCCGACATAGCCGGCTTCCGTCAGCGTCGTCGCATCCGCCATCGTGAACGGCACGTCGATGATGCGCGCCAAGGTCTGCGCCAGCAGCGTCTTGCCGCAGCCCGTCGGGCCGATCAGCAGGATGTTGGACTTCGCGAGCTCGACATCGCCATTCTTGGAGGCGTGGTTAAGCCGCTTGTAGTGATTGTGGACCGCCACGGAGAGGACGCGCTTGGCGTGCTCTTGGCCGATCACGTAGTCGTCGAGAACGTCCTTGATTTCGCGCGGGCTCGGCACGCCTTCCTTGGACTTCACCAGCGAGCTTTTGTGCTCCTCGCGGATGATATCCATGCAGAGCTCGACGCACTCGTCGCAAATAAAGACGGTGGGCCCCGCGATGAGCTTGCGCACCTCGTGCTGGCTCTTCCCGCAGAACGAGCAGTACAGGGTGTTCTTGCTGTCGCCGCCAGACGCGCTCTTGCTCATCGGCCTTCCCTAACGGGGCGGAGGGGCCCGCGCCGCGACGGCAGCCCGTCGCTGAAGCGTTCACCCTGGTCCGCCATCCCTTTCAAAACTGTTCACCGCCCTTTTGGGGCGCCAGTAGGACATAGCAAGGACGGGGCCGCAAGCAGGCAAGCTGCGCCGTCCTTCTCCTAAATGCCCTCAGATTGAGCCGATTCAAGCGATCGGCGCGAGGCCCGTCTCGGGAACTTCTCGCTTCTCGTAAACCCGATCGACCAACCCGAACGCCAACGCTTCCTCGGGTGTCATGAAATGATCCCGGTCGAGCGTTTTCTCGACGATTTCATAGGGTTGTCCGGTGTGTTTCGCGTAAATTTCGTTGAGGCGCCGCTTGGTGGCGATGATGTCCTCAGCGTGGCGCTGAATGTCGCTCGCCTGGCCGCGGAACCCGCCCGAGGGCTGGTGCACCATGACCCGCGCGTTCGGCAGGCACACGCGCATGCCCTTCTCGCCGGCGGCCAAAAGCAGGGCGCCCATGGACGCCGCTTGGCCGATGCAAACTGTGGATATCGGGTTTCGGATGTATTGCATCGTGTCGTAGATCGCGAGCCCCGAGGTCACGACCCCGCCCGGGCTGTTGATATACATATTGATCGTGCGCTTGGGGCTCTCGGCCTCAAGGTACAGCAGCTGGGACACCACCAGGCTGGCCAAGCCGTCCTCGACGGGCCCGGTCACGAAGATGATCCATTCCTTGAGCAGGCGCGAGAAGATGTCGAACGCGCGCTCCCCCCGGCTGGTCTGCTCGACCACCATCGGCACCAGGTTCATCGTCGTGGGAGTGGACATCGGCGCCTTTCAGGGAGCTTGAATCGGGGGCCTCATATTTGCGCTCCAGGCCGGCCCCGCAAGCCCCGCCCTTCCCGGCGCGTCAGGCGGCGGCCGCATCATCCTCCTTGAAGAGCTCGTCGCGGCTGACCTTTTCATTGGTCACCTTGGCCAGCTCCAGGATGAAATCGACCACCTTTTCCTCGTAGAGCGGCGCCCGGATTTGGGCCAGCAATTGCGGGTTCTTGGCGTAGAGATCGAACACGCGCTGCTGTTCGGCCGGCGGGAAGGACCGCGCCTGCTGCGCGATCGCGCGCGTCACTTCGGATTCCGGCAGCTCCACCTTGTTGCGCTGGCCGATTTCCGCAAGCAGCAGGCCCAGGCGCACGCGCCGCTCGGCGATCTTGCGATATTCCTCGCGCAATTGCTCATCGCTCTTGCCAACATCGTCGGGATCGAGGCGGCCGGCTTCCTTGTCCTGCGTGATCTGCTGCCAGATCTGATTGAACTCGGTTTCGACCATGCCGGGCGGCAGCGGGAAATCGTGCTTGGCGTCGAGCGCGTCGAACAGCGCGCGCTTGGCCTTGGCGCGCGATTGGCGCGCGTGGTCGGATTCGATGCGCTCGCGCAGCGCCTGCTTGAGCCCCTGCAGATCGTCGAAGCCCAATTGCTTGGCGAATTCGTCGTTCGGTTCGGATTCCTTCGGCGCCTTCACCGCGCTGACCGTGGTGTCGAACGTGGCTTCCTTGCCGGCGAGCGTCTCCACCGGATAGGCCTCGGGGAACGTGACCGCGAACGTCCGATCCTCGCCTGCCTTCACGCCGATCAGCGCTTCTTCGAAGCCCGGAATGAATTGCTTGGAGCCGATCAGCAGCGTCGCGCCTTCCGCCGCGCCGCCGTCGAACGGCACGCCGTCCAGCTTGCCGACGAAATCGAGCACGACCTGATCGCCCTCCGCGGCCGGACCATCCTTGTCCTCGAAGGTTTGGTTAGCCTTGGCGATGCCCGTGAGCATTTCATCGACTTGCGCATCGGACACGTCCGCGATCGGGCGCTTCACCTCGATCGTCGACAAATCGACCGGCTCGAAATCGGGCATCACATCGATCTTGAGATCGAAGGCCAGATCGGCGCTGCCGTCCTGCACCTCTTTCAGATCGCTCTTGAGATCGAGCCGCGGCTCCGACGCGGGCCGGACCTTGGCCTGTTCGAGCGATTGCTGCGTCGATCGCTGCACCGCCTCGTTGATGAGGTCCTGCATGAGGCCCGGGCCGTACACTTTGCGAATATGGCTCGCCGGCACTTTGCCCGGACGGAATCCATTGATGCGCACGCGCGGGCGCACCTCTTCGATCTTGGCGGCGAGTTGAGCGGCGAGGTCGGCCCGCGGCACGACAACGCTGTAGGTCCGCGACAGACCCTCAGCCTGGGTCTCCGTCACTTGCATGATTTTGGTCCTGGAACGCATGGCTGCTCGGCGCTGCAAGAACGACGCCGGGCGAAGGGAAGGCCGGGCTTATGGCACGCCCGCCGCGCGAAAGTCCAGAAAGGCTCCACTGGCCCGAAATCTGGTGCGGACGGCGGGAGTCGAACCCGCACGCCGTGAGGCGCTGGAACCTAAATCCAGTGCGTCTGCCAGTTCCGCCACGTCCGCGCGCCGCCCCCTTAGGCCGCCTGCCCAGCCAGCGCCAGAGCCCGCCCTTAGCGGCGCCTTAACCCCCGCCCCTTAGCGATCGCCACAACCAGAGCTTGCGCTCCACGTGCAATACTCGCAAATACTACTTTTAGTTGTGGGGGCGAGTTATGCTGATCGCTTTGACCGTCGTCGCCGTCGTTTTGCTCTCGGAGCCGCGCGTGGTTGACGGCGACACGCTCCATGACGGCCGCCGCGAGACCTACCGGGTCGAGAATCTAGACGCGCCGGAAATGGGCCGCCGCGCGCGATGCCCGTCAGAGCGCGCCCTGGCCCAGGCCGCGCATGATGAGGTGGTTCGGCTCGTAACGGGCGCGCGCCGCGTCGAGGCCGTCGAATCCGGCCGGCGCGACCGCTACGACCGCAATCTGGCCCGCATCGAAATCGACGGCCGCGATTTGGGCGAGACGCTCATCGCGCGTGGCCTCGCCCGCCCCTGGCGCGGACGAAGCTCGGATTTCTGCGATGGTCAGCCTATTGCCACCCCGTCGCCGAGGCCTCGAACGCGCGATCGTTGAGCGGCCGGGCCACCAGCCCCGATTGGGTGATGCGCACCTCGTAGCGCGCGCCATCGGCCATCGGCATGTAAGCGCCCGATCCGTAGAGCGTATCGACCACGGGCGCGTATTGGCTGAATTGGCGCGCCAAAGGCCACAGATCGATCCCCGTCGAGCGCGTGGGCAGGATTTGATAAGCGCTGCGCTCGGCGTTCAATTCGTCTTCAACCGTCTCGTAGCGTCCCGAAAGGCGATCGAGCCGGTATTGTGAATCGAGACCCAGCACATTCGCCCAGGGCTTCCATTTGAGCACGCGCGCTTCGATGCGCCATTGATCGCCGTGGAGACGGTAATCCTGCTGCGTGCCGTCCGGCTGCTTGAGCGTTGCGGTGAAATCTTGGGGCCCATTGCGGGCCAGCGTGATCTCAGCGACCGGCCGCTCAAACGTAAGGCGATGATAGGTTTGAATGTTCAGGCCCAGGAGCCCGATGAGGCCGCCGACGGCCAGAACGACCCCGCCGCCGAATATGCCGCGCCCGCCCTTGAAGGGCCGCCCGCGGAAAATCCAGCCGAGGCCGGATAGAAGAACAGCGAGGCCGAATACGGCGACCACGCCGGGGAGAATCCACCACCACCAGACCATTTAACCCTCCGCACACCCGGCTTTGTGGAGCGCCCCCGCGCTGCGAAAGCCTGCTTAACCGAAAACCTACGCGCCTGCGAGCCGTCTAACGCCGCCGCAACGCGACCGGCGCCAGTTCATTGAGCAGGTCGGGCAGCGCCTCAGCCAAATCCTCCGCGATCAGCCCAGGTCCAAGGCGCTGGCCCAGGCGAGCGTGGAGCCAAGCGCCCGCGCAGGCGGCCTCCCAGCTCGCCATCCCCTGGGCCAGCAGACCCCCGATGACGCCCGCCAGCGTGTCCCCAGACCCCGCCGTGGCCAGGAACGGCGCATCGATCGCCGTCACGGCGGCGCGGCCATCCGGGGCGGCGATGACGGTGTCGGGTCCCTTGAGCAGCACCACCGCCCCAGCGCGCCGCGCCGCCGCGCGGGCGGCATGAAGGCGCGTGGGCGATGCGGCCAGCAGGTCCGGAAACAGGCGGCTGAACTCGCCCGGGTGCGGCGTCAGCACGTCGCGGTCGCGCAGCAGCGCGAACAGCGCGGGCGGGTCGTCCTGAAACACCGTCAGCGCATCCGCGTCGAGCACCAGGGAGCCGCTCAGCCCGAGCAGCGCACACACGGCCTCGCGTGTCTGCGGCGTCACGCCGGCCGCAGGGCCGATGACGATGGATTTCGCCGAAGCCGCCGCCTCCGCCCGCGCCGCCACATCGTCGACCTTGCGCACCATCACCGCCGTCGAATGCATGGCGTTGACCAGCACGGCGCCCGGCGGCGACAGCAGCGTCACGAGCCCTGCCCCGCTGCGCAGCGCCGCGCGCGCTGCAAGGCGCGCTGCGCCGGTGGAGGAGGCGCCGCCGCTCACCACCATGCAATGACCGCGCGCATGTTTGTGCGCATCGATGGCGGGCCACGGCAAAGTCCAAAGCTCTGGCGTGTTCTCAAATGCCGTGATGCCGCGTTCGGCGACCGCCTGCACCGGTGCGCCGATATCAGCGACGACGATCTCGCCGCAGCGCGTGCGGCTCGGCGTCAGAACATGGGCGAGCTTCTTGCGTACGAACGTCACGGTGAGCGCTGCGCTGAAGACATCGCCTACAATGTGTCCGCTGTCTCCGTTGACGCCGCTCGGCACATCGACCGCGACGACGCGCGCCGGCGACAGCGCGCGCGCAAGCCGCGCCGCCTCGCCTTCCAACGGCCGCGACAGGCCCGCGCCGTAGAAGGCGTCGACAAACAGCTCCGCCATCGGATTGGCTTCGCTGACGCTGAACACGTCGCCGGAAAATTGGCTCGCCGCTTGGGCCGCGTCCCCTTTGAGCGCGGCGCGGTCGACCAGCGTTTCGACCCATATCGGCCAGCCGCGCTCCCGCAAATGGCGCGCTGCGACCCATCCATCGCCGCCATTGTTTCCCGGCCCGCACAGCACGGCTGTCGGCCTCGGCTCCATGCGCGCGCAGATCGCATCCGCCACCGCGCGCCCCGCGTTCTCCATTAGCGTGCGTGTCGCGACGCCCAATTCGGCACTGCGCGCATCTATGGCGCGCATGTCCTCGATCGTGATGAGTTCGTGCGTCACAGCACCGGCACGGCGGCGTTCTCATCGCCCTGCGCGACCAGCCTCAGCACGGCGCCATCGCTGTCGAACACGCTGATAGAGCAATTGGCCGGGCGAAAGATCGTAACTGCGTCATTGGCTGTCGCAGCGCCCAGCGCCACGTTGATCGCAACGAAGTGCGTGAAGACCGCTGTGTCTTCCTTGAGGCTGAGGAGCGCGGCGACCATCTGTGCGCGCCAGGCGGCATGCCCGGGCAGCGCCGCCCAGCCGCCCTGCATCGCTTGGCGCAGCCAGAGCTGACGATTGTCGGTGTTTGGTGGCGTGGGGATTTCTGTGACGCCCGGCTCGACGCGGGCGGCCAACCCGCTCTCCATTTCGAAGGCGGCCGCGGTTTCGCGGCAGCGCTGCAGCGGCGAGGTGATCGCGGCCGTCGGCTTTAAGACGCCAAGCTTCATCGCCGCATCGGCGGCTTGCTTCAGACCAAGCGCCGACAGCCCGGGATCGTCGTGATCGCCCCAGGCCGCCGCCGCTTCCCCGTGACGCACCAAATAAAGCCGCGGCATTCGCGCCTCCACGCCCGCGCCTCAACGGCCGCGAGCCATCCAAACATCAATGAACCACCGAGACTCTAACTTGGAACGAAGACGTTTTTCATCCCGCCCTCGCCGCTCGTGACGCGGCCTTTGCGCCCAATTTGCTCACTGGCCTGCATCTCGGCGAACAGACCATCATCCTCCGGCGTGTTGGCGATGAAGCGGCGCCCTTGCGCATCGCGCCCGATCACGATGCCCATCGGGCCGCGATCGGTGCGGTGAACGATCGTGTAGGTCTCGATCGTGGCTTCTCCGCTCGGCTCCAACGCGATCTCCGGATGCGGCAGCGCATCGATCTCCTTCTGATAGGATTTCGGATCGGCGCGGCGCCATGATCCCTTCGTCGGCTCCGTCGAATAGATGCCGAAGGCGTGCTTGGTCAGGAACCAGCCATTGCCGGTGACGAGACCATAGGCGCCGGGCTTGGCGCGCAGTCGATGCAAAGTCTCCACGATGGAGTGCATCACGTAATTGTTTCCGGGCCCGCCGAAATAGGGCAGCCCGCCCGTGACGGTGAGGCCGCGCGGATCGTCTTCCGCGATCCCGATCTCTTCGCAGGCCAATTCCACCGCAACAGGAAAACACGAATAGAGATCGATCGTCGTCATATCCGCCGGCGTTTTACCCGCCATCGCGAAGGCTTGGCGCGCGCAAGTGCGGATCGCGGGCGAGGAATAATAGTTCGTGCGGTCGATCGGATTCCAAAGCTCGGCCGCGTCCGCGCACCCGTGCAGATAGATGCGCTGATCTTGAGGCACGCCGAGCGCATCGGCTTTCGCGGACGAGCACACGATAACCGCCGCCGCCTGATCGACGGCGATGATGGCGTTCAGATATTTCGGATAGGGAAAGCCGACCATGCGATTGTCGGGCGCTTCGGTGATGAGTTGAGCGGCGCTTCGCGCCGTCGGGAACCACGAGTTTGGGTTCTTCGCGGCCACTTCAGTGAACGGCGAGAACAGCGCGCCGAGCTTCTGCATGTGTTCGTTCAGCCCGCGCCCACGATGCGCGCGCAGCGCGTTCTCGAACAGGGGATAGCAATTGGTCGGGAAATTCGCGCCATGCGCGGTTTCCTGCGGCGTGCAGCCGGGCCGCGGATCGCCCCATCGTTCGGGCGCGGGCCCCGGCCCCGCATAGGCGGACATGTCCTCACCCGCCATGGCGCGTTTGCGCAGCGAGTTGAGGAATTCCGCGCCGGTGATGAGCGCCATGTCGTGGCGGCCTTCGGCGATTTCCTCGCACGCCCAGTTCACCAGCGCCTGCGGGGTGTTGCCGCCCATATAGGTATAGACCGACCGCTTCGGACTTATCCCCAGATCGGCGGCGAGCGCGGCGGGCGGGTTCTGCAGGCGCGGCGCGGGATTGCGCTCATTGGCGTCGATGGTGAAGCCGACCACCGCCAGGAGATCGACGTCCGCGAGCGCGACGCCGGCGTCCTCGGCCGCCAAGGCGCTCGCCTCCGCCAGCATCGCCCGCGGCAGCGGCGCCGGCATTTTACGCCAAGTCCTTTGGCCGCCTCCGATCAGAACCGGCGTGCGTGGATCGACCATGGCCTCCCTTTCCTCGATCTTTTCGGCTCCGCACCGTGGGCCCTGCCGGTCCGACAAGGCAAGTGCGCGTGATTTGGGCGCCGGCGCCCTATCGATGGGCGCCGGTTGCGCGGCTCCGGCGCCCGCTCCCAAGGCGTCCCGCCGTTCGCTTGACGGGCGTGCGGAGACAGCCGAAGCGGAACCCCCTCGCGGTTTGGGCCTTCTTGTTCGACGCCCGCCGTCTCGGGAGTGTGGGAGAAAGGTCGCCCGAATGAAAAAGATTGAAGCCATCATCAAGCCCTTCAAGCTCGATGAAGTGAAGGAGGCGCTGCAGGAAATCGGCCTCCAGGGGATGACCGTGATCGAAGCCAAGGGCTTCGGACGCCAGAAGGGCCACACGGAGCTGTACCGCGGCGCTGAATATGTTGTGGATTTTCTGCCGAAGCTGAAGCTCGAAGTCGTCGTGACCGACGATCAGGTCGATGGCGCGCTGGAAGCGATCCAGAAGGCCGCCAAGACCGGCAAGATCGGCGACGGCAAGATTTTTGTGACCGATGTGGGCAACGTCATCCGCATTCGCACGGGCGAATCCGGTGCGGCTGCGGTCTGACGGCCGCGTCGCGTTGTCCTAGACAAATCACGCCTCCGCTCCCTTGCGCGGGAGCGGAGGCGTTTTCATACAAGCGCGTTCTAACTCTGGGGTGCTGATATGACGTCTGTCGCCGACGTGATGAAAATGATCAAAGAGAAGGAGGTTCAATTCGTGGACCTCCGCTTCAACGACATGCGCGGGAAGATGCAGCACGTCACGTTCGACGTGGGCATGTTCGACGAAAGCTATTTCACCGAAGGCACGATGTTCGACGGCTCGTCGATCGCCGGGTGGAAGGCGATCAACGAAAGCGACATGGTGATGCGCGCCGACGCCGCCGGCGCCCATATCGACCCGTTCTTCCAGCAGACCACGCTCGCGCTGTTCTGCGACATTCTCGAGCCCGGCACGCTGCAGCCCTACAATCGCTGTCCGCGCGGCATCGCCAAGAAGGCCGAGGCCTATGTGAAATCCGGCGGTTTCGGCGACACGTGTTATTTCGGCCCGGAAGCCGAATTCTTCGTGTTCGACGACGTGCGCTGGTCCACCGATCCGAACAACACGGGCTATTCGTTCGATTCAACCGAACTGCCGTTCAACACCGGCAAAGCATATGAAGCCGGCAATATGGGCCACCGTCCGGGCCCGAAGGGCGGCTATTTCCCCGTCCCGCCGATCGATTCGCTGCAGGACATGCGCGGCGAAATGCTCTCCTACATGAAGGAAATCGGCCTCGAAGTTGAAAAGCACCACCACGAAGTGGCGCCCGCCCAACACGAGCTCGGCCTGAAGTTCTCGACGCTCACCGCGATGGGCGATGCGATGAACCTCTACAAATACGTGATCCACAACGTGGCCCAGAACTACGGCAAGACCGCCACGTTCATGCCAAAGCCCTATTACAAGGACAACGGCTCGGGCATGCACGTCCACCAATCGATCTGGAAGGGCGGCCAAAACACGTTCGCGGGCGATCGCTACGCCGATCTCTCGGAAGCCTGCCTCTTCTACATCGGCGGCATCATCAAGCACGCCAAGGCGATCAACGCGTTCTCGAACTCTTCGACGAATTCGTACAAGCGCCTCGTGCCTGGCTATGAAGCGCCGGTCCTGCTCGCCTATTCAGCGCGCAACCGCTCGGCCTCCTGCCGCATTCCGCACGGCACCAGCCCGAAAGCCAAGCGCGTCGAGGTGCGTTTCCCCGATCCGATCGGCAACATGTATCTCACCTATGTCGCGCTGCTGATGGCCGGGCTCGACGGCATCGAGAAGAAAATCCACCCGGGCGATCCGTTGGATAAGAACCTCTACGATCTGCCGCCCGAAGAGCTGAAGGAAGTGCCGACCGTGTGCGGCTCGCTCGAAGAAGCGCTCGCCAGCGTCGACGCCGACCGCGAATTCCTCAAGAAGGGCGGCGTGATGAGCGACGATTTCATCGACGCCTATATCGAACTGAAGCGCGAAGAGGTCGATCGCTTCCGGATGCACCCGCACCCGGTCGAGTTCGACATGTACTTCAAGGCCTGATCTCCGCGCATTGCGGGGGTATGAAGCGGGCGCTGGGCCTTCCAGCGCCCGCTTTTTGTTGTGCGGCGCGTTTGTTGCGATGGCGACACGGCCCGTTTCACCTGGGGCGCGATCCGCAGCCGTCAGCTGTGGAGGTTAACGCCCCAGCAACCGAACGCTGTTGCGTTCGTCGCTCAGACTCCCCTTATGAGATCGCCGCATGGGCCGTGCGCAGAAGCAGCAACTTTGGGACGCCGATTTGTTCGGGTCAGCAGACGACAAATCCGGCTATACCGCCAAGGACATCGAGGTGCTCGAGGGCCTGGAGCCCGTGCGCCGCCGTCCCGGCATGTATATCGGCGGCACCGACGAACGCGCCCTGCACCATCTGTTCGCCGAAATCCTCGACAACGCCATGGATGAGGCCGTCGCCGGCCATGCCGACCGCATTGAGGTTGAACTCCACGCCGATGGCGCGCTCACCGTGACCGACAACGGCCGCGGCATGCCGATCGATCCGCATCCGAAATTCCCAAAAAAGTCCGCGCTCGAAGTCATCATGACGACGCTGCACGCTGGCGGAAAATTTTCTGACAAGGCCTATCAAACCTCCGGCGGTCTGCACGGCGTCGGCGCCTCGGTCGTCAATGCGCTGTCCGATCGCCTCACCGTCACCGTCTGGCGCGACCGCAAGGCCTATGAGCAGCACTATTCGCGCGGTGAGCCGCAAGGAAAGCTCGCGGAGATCGGCCCTGCGCACAACAAACGCGGCACCAGCGTGTTGTTCCATCCCGACGCGGAGATTTTCGGCGCCAACGCGGCCTTCAAACCGGCGCGCCTTTTCCAAATGGCGCGCTCGAAGGCCTATCTCCAGCGCGGCGTTGAAATTCGCTGGCGCTGCGCGCCGGAGAAGCTGAAGGACGGCGATCAGACGCCCGCCGAGGCTATCCTCAAATTCCCGAACGGCCTCTCCGACTTCCTCGCCGAGCTGATCAAAGACAAGAAAGTCGTCGTCGCCGATACGTTTACCGGCAAGGTCGACCGCAACGGCCATGGCCGCGTCGAATGGGCTGTCGCCTGGATCATGGATGGCTTTGGCGAAGCCGACGGCTTCCTCCGCTCCTATTGCAACACGATCTCGACGCCCGATGGCGGCTTCCACGAGGCCGGCCTGCGCGCCGCGCTCGCCAAGGGCCTGAAGGCCTACGCCGAGCTCAAGAACGATCGCAAAGCCGCGCTCATCACGCCCGACGACGTCATGGGCACATCCGCCGCCATGGTCTCGGTGTTCATCCGCGATCCGCAATTCGAGGGGCAGACCAAGGGCCGCCTCGTCTCCACCGAAGCCGCGAAAATCGTCGAACAGGCTGTCCGCGATCCGTTCGACCATTGGCTCGCCGCCAAGCCCGCCGAAGCCGCACGCCTGCTCGAATGGGTGATCGGCCAGGCCGAAGATCGGCTGCGCCGGCGCAAGGAAAAGGAAGTCAGCCGCCAAAGCGCGACGCGCAAATTGCGCCTGCCCGGCAAGCTCGCCGATTGCACGCGCAGCGATGCGACCGACACCGAAATCTTCCTCGTCGAAGGCGATAGCGCCGGCGGCTCGGCCAAGCAGGCGCGCAACCGCGATACGCAGGCCATTCTTCCGCTGCGCGGCAAAATCCTCAATGTCGCCAGCGCTGGCGGCGACAAGACGGCCAACAATGTCGAGCTCTCAGACTTGGCGCAGGCGCTCGGCGTGCAGACGGGCTCCAAGTTCAAGGTCGATGATCTGCGCTATGGCCGCGTCATCATCATGACCGACGCCGATGTCGACGGCGCCCATATCGCCTCACTGCTGATGACGTTCTTCCACCGGCAAATGCCGGGCCTCATCCGCGCCGGCCGGCTCTATCTCGCCATGCCGCCGCTCTACCGGCTCACCAGCGGCAAGGTCTCGGTCTATGCGCGCGACGACGCACACAAGGCCGAACTCACGGCCAGCACATTCAAAGGCAAATCGCCCGACATTTCGCGGTTCAAAGGTCTCGGCGAAATGATGCCGGCCGATCTGCGCGAGACGACGATGGATCCCAAGACGCGCACGCTCGCGCGCGTCGTCATCCCCTCCGATGACGAAGGCGATTTCGAAGGCCTGGTTGAAACGCTCATGGGCAAAAAGCCCGAACTGCGCTTCCAGTTCATTCAGCAGAACGCGCGTTTCGTGGAAGACGTGGACGTCTAGGCTGCGGCTTGCGCGCGCCACTTCTCGCCTTTCACGCCCGCGATCAGCAGCCACAGCGTCAGCGCCGCTTCGCCGATGAAGCACGGCAGCAGTGAATAGGGCGTCAGCCGGAAGGGCAGCGCCAGAAAGATCGCGAAGCTGTTGAACAGGTAGCAAACGCCCGCGAGCGCCAGCAGCGCGCCGAGGACCCACGGCAGAAAGCGCGCGCGCAGCAGGAGCCAGCCCAGCAGCACGCAATGGGCGCCAAACACGCCGAGGCTGATATTGTAGACCTGTCCGTGGAGCTTGATCGCTGCGAGCGCGATGGTCTGCACTTGTTCAGGTGTGAAGCCGGCGAAGACGCCCGCGTTGTGCAGCCATTGAACCGGCGCCAAATGCAGGATGAGATTGCCGCCATTGATCGCGATCGAGATCAGACGGACGAGCGTTGTCGCGAGCGCGAGGCCCTGCCCCGCCGGCCGCAGGATGACGTAGAGCAGCGCCGAGACGCCGATATCGCACAGCAGCACGCCGAAATCGGCCGCAAAGCCGAGCCGCCACAAAGTCTCGGACGCCATAATGCTGCGCGCAGTCGCCGCCGCGTCCTGATTGTCGACGAGGCCGTCGCGCACGATCATTTCGCTGAACAGCGCACCGACGATGATGCCGAGATAGAGCGCGCCCGCGATGCGCGCCTCGATCTGCGGGGCGCGTTCTTCCGCCTGCGTCATCGCGATCTCCCACGTCGAAGCGGCTGGCGTTCACGCGCCGCTAACCAACCCGCTTAACGCGACCTTGGGCTGGATTTGCGACATTGGCGCTTCAACGAGGAAACGCCAATGTCTGCGCTGAGCGAACTGACCGACGCCGGCTTCACGCATACCGCCACATTTTTGCGCCGCGATGGCGGCGCATCGCTGGTGGGCGCCGCGCCAGACGCCGCTGGCCTTTACGCGCTCGTGCTGCGCAATGAGGTTCGCTACATCGCGTCCAGCCAGCGTCCGCTTTCGAGCCGCTTGAACGCTCTTCGCCGGCGCCTGCGCCGCGCCTCCGAGCGCCCCCTCGTCCAGGCGCTCGCACGCGCGCTGCGCGAGGGCGATGTGCGGGTGCTGACCTATGAGCTGCCGGCTGCGACGCTCGCAAACGCCCCCTACGACCTCGCCGCCGCTTACGAGCGCGACCTCGTGCGTCTCCTGCGCCCGGCCTGGAATAGCCTTGAATCCAGCTCGGGCGCGCCCAGCTCGTGGCGCGATCTTGGCGGCGCGGCGATGCGCTAGGTTCGTGCGGCGCGGGCGGCGACACACCAATTCCCGCGCATAATGTTGACTTTCACGTCAACTTTCACCATGTCCGGCCTGTCCGTTGTGCGCGCCGAAAGGGCGTGCGCCCTTTCGCTTCGGCCCCATCTCAGCGGAGATGGCTCGCCGCGGCGCCAACCGAAGCGCCCGCCGCCAACGCGGCCCGCGCGAGAGAGACCAAGCAGGAATGAGTTCTGACATCGCGTCTGATGACGCTCCCGCCGCGCAAGCAGACGCCGCGCCGGCCGCTTCCCCACACATCACGTTCGACGATCTCGGCCTTGAGCCCGATACGCTCCGGGCCGTGCACGAAAGCGGCTACGCGATCCCAACGCCGATCCAGGCGGCGGCCATCCCGATCGTTTTGCAGGGCCGCGACGTGCTCGGCATCGCCCAGACGGGCACGGGCAAGACCGCGTCGTTCACTCTGCCCATGATCGACATCCTGTCGAAGGGCCGCGCCAAGGCGCGCATGCCGCGCACGCTCATTCTCGAGCCGACCCGCGAACTCGCGGCGCAAGTCGCCGAGGCGTTCGACAAATACGGCAAATACCGCAAGCTCACGAAGGCCCTGCTCATCGGCGGCGTGTCGTTCGGCGATCAGGACGCGCTGCTCAGCCAGGGCGTCGATGTGCTGATCGCGACGCCGGGGCGCCTGCTCGACCATTTCGAGCGCGGCAAGCTTCTGCTGTCCGGCGTTCAGGTCATGGTCGTCGATGAAGCGGACCGCATGCTCGACATGGGCTTCATCCCCGACATCGAGCGCATCTTCAAACTGACGCCGTTCACCCGCCAAACACTGTTCTTCTCCGCCACGATGCCGCCGGAGATCACGCGGCTGACGGAGCAATTCCTGTCCAGCCCCAAACGCATTGAAGTGGCCAAGCCGGCCACGGCCGCGAGCACGATCGATCAGCGCGTCGTGCGGCTTCCCGGCAATGACCCGCGCACGCGCCGCGCGGCGCTGCGCGCCGTCATCCAATCGTGCGACATCACCAACGGCATCATCTTCTGCAACCGCAAGACCGACGTGGACGTGGTTGCGCAATCGCTGAAGCGCCACGGCCTCAACGCGGCGCCCATTCACGGCGATCTCGACCAATCGCTGCGCATGAAGACGCTGGATCGGTTCCGCTCCGGCGAGTTGACCTTGCTGGTCGCCAGCGACGTGGCGGCGCGCGGCCTTGATATTCCGGCCGTGGGCCAGGTGTTCAATTATGAGCCCCCGCGCCATGCCGAAGACTACGTCCACCGCATCGGGCGCACCGGCCGCGCCGGCCGCTCCGGCCAAAGCTTTACGCTCGTCGGCCCCGGCGATGCGAAGAGCCTCGACGCGATCGAAAAGCTCACGGGCAAGAAGATCGATCTGGCCGTCATCGAAGGCGTGCCGACCGAGGCGCTCGGCGATCCGCGCGACAGCGGCGGCCGCGGCCGCCGGGCGGAAGAGCTCAAGAAAGAACACACCCGCCGGATATCGGAAAAAAAGCAGCGCTATGTGAAGCGCGATCCCGAACGCCCGGTCGCCGCCGAGGAGCCGATCGCCCAGCCCGCAGAAGCGCGGCGCGACCAGCCAAGGCAGGAGCGGACTCAAGAACGCGCGCCGCGCCGCGAAGAGCGCTCGCAGCGGAACACTCGGCCTGAACCGCGCGATCGCGACTCCGGTCAAGCGGTGACCGGCTTTGGCGATTCCGTGCCGGCGTTCCTGCGCCGCAAATAACGCCTCCCTCCCCGCGCGGGGAGAGAGGCGATCGCAGCTATTTCAAACGGCCGCCGACCATTTTTCGGAATTGCTCGCCATAGGGTGGGCGCAGCGCGGCGATGAGTTCGCTGCCCGTCTGCTTGAACACCGCCTTCTTGTGCGAGAATTCCAAGAAGCCGTCATGGCCGTGATAGGCGCCCATGCCGGAAGGGCCGATGCCGCCGAACGGCAGATCTTCCATCGAGACATGCATGATGACGTCGTTCACGGTGACGCCGCCGGACGTCGTGCCGTTCACGACCGCATCCGTCTCGCCGGCATCCTCGCCGAAATAGTAGAGGCCCAAGGGCCGCTCGTGCGCGTTGACATAATCGACCGCCTCGCGGAGCTCGCCATAGGTGCGGATCGGCATGACGGGGCCGAAGATTTCCTCCTGCATCACCCTCATGTCGTCGCTGGGATCGAGAATCAGCGTCGGCGGAATGCGGTGGTGCTCCTGCTGCGAAAAATCCTCGTTCGCCGGATTGATCTCGACGATTTCGGCGCCCTTGGCCTTGGCGTCGTCCACCAGCGCTTTGATGCGGTCATAGTGCCGCTGGTTCACGATGGACGTGTAGTCGGGGTTGTCCTTGAGGGTCGGGTACATTTTTGCGACTGACGCCTTGGCCGCCGCGACGAACGCATCGCGCCCCTCCTTCGGGACATAGGTGTAATCCGGCGCGAGGCAGATCTGGCCGGCATTCATGGTCTTGCCGGTCATGATGCGCGCGGCCGTCTTCGCCATATCCGCCGAACGCCCCACGATCACCGGGCTCTTGCCGCCCAGTTCGAGCGTGAGCGGAACGAGATTGTCCGCCGCGGCGCGCATGACGTGATAGGCGATCGATGTGCCGCCAGTGAAGACGAGGTGGTCGAACGCGAGCCCCGCGAACGCCGATCCGATCTCCGGCCCGCCGACAATTACGGCGATTTCCGTTTCGTCGAAGAACAGATCGAACAGACGCGCCATCAGCGCAGAGGTCTGCGGCGTATATTCGCTGGGCTTGATCATCGCGCGATTGCCCGCGGCCAGCACGCCCGCAAGTGGCGCGAAGGTCAAATTCACCGGGAAATTCCACGGCGAAATGATCCCGATGACGCCCTTGGGCTGGTAGCGGATTTCCGCTTTGGCGCCGAGCAGGCCAAGCGGCGCTTCGACGCTTCGCTTCTGCGATTTCATCCACTTGTCGAGATTGTCGCGCGCGAATTTGATCGGGCCAATCGAGCCGCCGATGTCCGTGAGCAGGCTCATCTCCTTCGAGCGGCTGCCGAAATCGGCGTTCATCGCCTCGACGATCTCGTCCTTGTGCGTCGTCAGCAGGGTGAGGCAGCGGCTCAGCCGGTCCTTCCGTACCGCAGCGGTGGGCGCGCCCTGCCGGAGATGCGCGGCCTTTTGAAGCGCCAGCAGCTCCTGCATCTGGACCTTGGGATCATCTGCCGCAGGCTTGGCCAAAGCTGTCATCATCGTCTCCGCAACGTCATGCCGGGCGAAACATTACTCGATTGATCTCGGCATTTACCACTCATCCATATCCTGGCCGCTAGCGTCGAGCCACTTCGACGCCGAGGGGATTCGTGCGCCCGTGACTGACACCAACCCAACCGTGAGCGGGCCCTACGGCCACGCGATGGCGCACGAAACGCTCGAGCTTATGGCGCTCTACGGGGTGCCGCCGAACGCCTCCAACTATGAGGTCTGGCTGTCCTATCGCCTGGGCCGGCCGCCGGCCCTGAAACAGGCCATCGACGAGCAGATCGCGGCGGGCGATGCGTTCACCCCCGAAATTTGCGCCGACCTCTACGAGCGCTTCTTCACCGGCCTGCGCATCTCCGCGCAAATGGTCATGGCGGGCGAGAAGATCGCGCGCGACCTGACCAATGTGATGGCGGCCTTGAACGCCGCCGGCGCCAAGAACGACGATTACGGCCGCCACCTCGAATCCGCCGCCGGCTCGCTGGCCCAGAGCATCGACCCCGCTCAGATCAGGGCGGTCGTGTCGAGCCTCGCCGCCGCCACACTCGATATGGCGAACCACAACCGCACGCTGACCGACCAGCTGCAAAAGTCCTCCCGCGAAATCGAAACGCTGCGCACCAGCCTTGAATCCGTCCGCGTGGAATCGCTGACGGATGGCCTGACCGGCCTCGCCAATCGGCGCATGTTCGACGAAACGCTGCGCATGCGCATCGCCGAAGCGCGCGATGCGCGCGCGGACATGTGCCTGATGATGGTCGACATCGATCACTTCAAGCGCTTCAACGACACCTGGGGCCATCACACAGGCGATCAGGTGCTCCGCTTCGTCGCCAGTGCGCTCCAGACGCTGTCGCTGCCGGATCATCTCGTGTCGCGCTATGGCGGTGAGGAATTCGCCGTCATCATGCCGCGCGCGGCCTTGGAAGCCGCACGCCAGGTCGCCGAGACGCTGCGCATGACGATCCAAGCCAAGCGCCTGCGCCGGCGCTCGACCAATGAGGATCTCGGCCAGGTCACGGTCTCTATCGGCATCGCCCGTCTGCAGCCTGGTGATACGGCGGCCGGCTTTGTCGAACGCGCGGACGCCTGCCTCTATACCTCCAAACGCGAGGGCCGGAACAAGGTCACGACCGAGAACATTCCGGTGCTCTACGTCGCCTAGCTTTCCGCTAGGTCGCGCTTCACCTTCGCGGAAAGCGCGCTAAGCTCCCCCAAAAGGGAGCACGGCCGATGTCCGAAATTATCGCCAAGCTGAAATATGCGGTCGAAGACGATGTCGCGATCATCGCGCTGAACGACCCCGCGACCATGAACGCCGCCGGCATCGACATGATCGATGGCCTGTTCGGCGCTTTCAAAAAGGCGGTCGGCGAAGCCCGCGCCATCGTGCTGACGGGCGAAGGCCGCGGCTTTTGTTCGGGCGCCAATCTCGGCGCCGGCCCCGGCTCCAATGTCAGCAAGGACCGCGACGCGGGCGATGCGCTCGAGAGCCACTACAATCCCTTCATGACGATGGTGCGCGATCTGCCGATCCCGATCGTCACCGCGGTCAACGGCGCGGCCGCCGGCGTCGGCTGCTCGCTCGCGCTGATGGGCGACATCATCCTTGCGAGCGAAAGCGCCTATTTCCTGCAGGCCTTCCGGCGCATCGGCCTGGTGCCCGATGGCGGCTCATCCTATCTGCTGCCGCGCTCGATCGGACGCGCGCGCGCGATGGAGATGATGCTGCTTGGCGAGAAACTTCCGGCGGCGAAGGCGCTGGAATGGGGCCTCATCAATCGCTGCCTGCCCGATCATGAGCTGATGCCCGCGGCCAAGGCGATGGCGACCGAACTCGCGCACGGCCCCAAATCGCTCGCGATGATCCGCAAACTCGCCTGGTCGGGGCTCGATGCGCATTGGCGCGATCAGCTCGATACGGAGCGCAAGACGCAACGTGAAGCTGGCCGCACGCAAGACTTCGCGGAGGGCGTCGCTGCGTTCCTGCAAAAGCGGCCGGCGAAATTCAAAGGCGCGTAAGGCGCCGCGCGGCGATCACGCCTCGGCTTGCGCCGGCGTGATCGTCACGCTCTCGCCGCAGCCGCACGCGTCCGTTTCGTTCGGATTGCGAAACACGAACTTGGATGCGAGGCGGGTCGTTTCGTAATCGACCACACTGCCCAAGAGAAAGAGCACGCTATCGGCGGCGATCAGGATTTTGACGTCCTTGTCCTCGACGATTTCGTCATGCGGACCGGGCGCAGCGGCGTACGCCATGACATATTCCATGCCGGCGCAGCCGCCATTCTTCACGCCCACGCGCAAATAGGGCTTCTCGCCCGCCGCGATGATCTCGCGCACGCGCGCCGCGGCGGCGGCGGTCAATGTCACGATCTTGGGGCGCGGCCGGGCCATCTGAACCTCAGTCTCTAAATTTGGCGTGCGCGGGGCGTGCGCAAGGCCATCACAGCATATTCAGTTCGAGTTTCGCCTCATCCGACATCCGCGCCGGCGTCCAAGGCGGGTCGAACACCAAGCTCACTTTGACCTCCCCCACCCCGTCGACCTTGCGGACCGCCTCTTCCACCCAGCCGGGCATATCCGCCGCCACCGGGCATCCGGGCGCGGTCAGCGTCATGTCGATATCGACGCGGCGATCATCGCTGATATCGACCTTGTAGATGAGGCCGAGTTCGTAAATGTCGACCGGGATTTCCGGATCGAACACGGTCTTCAGCGCGGCCACCAGATCGTCGGTGATCCGGTCAAGCTCGGCCTGCGGGATAGCGGTGTCGGGATTGGTGATCGTTTCCATGCTCACGCCAGCATTTTGTGCGCCTTGTGCAGCGCTTCAACCAAGGTCTCGATGTCTTGCTCAGTGTTGTAGAGCGCGAAGCTCGCGCGCGCCGTCGCGGTGACGCCCAAGCGCTCCATCAGGGGCTGCGCGCAATGATGGCCCGCGCGGATGGCCACGCCCTGCCGATCCAGAATCTGCGCCACATCATGGGGGTGCGCGCCCTGCATCGAAAACGCCACGATGGCCGCCTTGTCAGCCGCCTGGCCGTGAAGCGTGATCCAGTTCAAACCGCGCAACGCTTCCATGGCGCCATCGCGCAAGCCGGCTTCGTGGCGCGCCGCCTCGTGCGGCGCGAATTGCGCGAGCCAATCGATCGCGGCCGCAAGACCAATCGCCTCCAGGATCGGCGGCGTGCCCGCTTCGAAGCGATGCGGCGGATCGTTGTAGGTGATGCGTGTTTGCGTGACGGCGTCGATCATCTCGCCGCCGCCTTCGAACGGGCGCAGCGCCGCCAAGCGTTCCGCCTTGCCGTAAAGCGCGCCGATGCCGGTCGGGCCATAGAGCTTGTGGCCGGTGAACGCGTAGAAATCCGCATCGATCGCCTGCACATCCGCGCCGCCATGCACCGCCGCCTGGCAGCCGTCGAACAGCACGGGAACGCCCTTGGCGTGCGCGATCCGCGCGATCTCCGCTGCGTGCGTGCGCGCGCCCAGCACGTTCGACATGTGCGAGATCGCCACCATCTTGGTGCGCGGCCCGATCAGCGCATCGAGCGCGGCGAGATCGATGCCGCCGTCATCGTCGATATCGAGCCATTTAAGCACCGCCCCATCACGCTCACGGCGGAAATGCCAGGGCACGATGTTCGAATGGTGCTCCATCACGGACAGCACGATCTCATCGCCCGGCGCGATCACAATCCCGTTGGCGACTATGTTGATCGCCTGGGTCCCGCCCTTGGTGAACACGATATTTTCAGGCGCCGGCGCATTGAGAAACCGGGCGACCCGCGCGCGCGCCGCCTCATAGGCCTGCGTCGTTTCATTTGCGAGCGTGTGAATGCCGCGATGGACGTTGGCGTAGGAGCCGCGCATCGCCGCCGCCATCGCCGCGATGACGGCTTCAGGCTTCTGCGCGCTCGCGGCATTGTCGAGATAGACCAGCGGGCGGCCCTGGACTTGCCGCCCCAGGATCGGAAATTGCGCGCGCACGGCGCCGAGATCGAACGCGGTCACGGTCGGCCCTTCGCAAGCCAGCGCTGAATGCGCGCGTGCGCTTCCGCCTGCGCCTCTTCGGGCGCCCAATCCGGAATCGCATCGGCGAGGAAGGCTTCCGTCAGCAGCGCGCGCGCCGCGCCTTCCGGCACGCCCCGCGTGCGCAGATAAAACAGCTGCGCGTCATCCAGCGCGCCGACCGTGTTGCCGTGCGCGCACTGCACGTCGTCGGCATGAATCATCAATTCAGGCTTGGCGAAGACCTCCGCGCCTTCCTCCAGCAGCAGCGCCTGGTGATGTTGGCGCGCATCCGTCTTTTGCGCGCCCTGCGCGACCACGATCTTGCCTTGAAACACGCCGCGCCCGCCCTTGCGCGCCACGCCCTTCACCAGCTGCCGCGTCGAACCGTGCGCAACCGAATGCGTGACGATGGAGGTGAGATCGGCGTGCCTGCCGTCCGCGCACAGATAAAGGCCGTTGAGCGCAACCTCCGCGCCCTCCCCTTCAACCGCCACATGCGTTTCGATCCGCGCCAGGCGCGCGCCTTCGGCGATCACGAATTGCTCGAACCGCGCGCCCGCGCCCACCCGCACCACGCAATGCGACAACGGCGTATCCGCGCCTGTCTGCACTACGATGCGCGTCAGCCGCGCGCCATCTGCCAGCACATAAGCATTCGCGCGTGCATCGAGCCCGCCCCGATCGAGCCGCTCCACCACGATCTCCGCACCCTTGATGCGGATCTCTTCGGTCGCGCCCGGCGCCAATTGCGCGATGATCGAGGCCGCGCGCAGCTCGGTACGGGCCGGCGGCAGCGCAACGTCGCGCAGCGCCGCGCGCAGATCGGAATATTTCCACGCTTCCTGGCGACGCGTTGGCAGGAGTTCGCGCAAATCGCTCACGCCGCAGCCCTGACATATTTGTCGTAGCCCTCGCGCTCCAGCTCCAGCGCCAGTTCCGGACCGCCGCTAGCGACGATCCGCCCATGCGCAAGCACGTGGACGCGATCGGGTTTGATGTAATCGAGCAGCCTTTGATAGTGCGTGATGACCAGCATGCCGCGATCGGGGCCGCGCAGCGCATTCACGCCATCGGCCACCACCTTCAACGCATCGATGTCGAGCCCGCTATCGGTCTCGTCCAGGATCGCAAAGCGCGGCTTCAGCATCGCCATTTGCAGCACCTCGAAGCGCTTCTTCTCGCCGCCGGAAAAGCCGACATTGAGCGGCCGCTTCAGCATGTCCTCCGAAACGCGCAGCGAAGCCGCCGTGTCGCGCGCCAGCTTGAGCAAGGCCGGGCTCGGCACTTCCGGCTCGCCGCGCGCCTTGTGCTGCGCATTCACGGCGGCGCGCAGAAACGTCAGCGCCGGCACGCCGGGAATTTCGACGGGATATTGAAACGATAGGAACAAGCCCGCCGCCGCGCGCGCTTCCGGCGTCAAAGCGAGCAAGTCGACGCTGCCGAGATGGGCGGCCCCGCCCGTGATCTCATACCCCTCGCGCCCCGCCAGCGCGTAAGACAAAGTCGATTTGCCCGATCCGTTCGGCCCCATGATCGCGTGCACCTCGCCCGCCGGCACGGCGAGCGTGAGCCCTTTGATGATGGCTTTGCCATCCACCGAAACCGACAAATTATCGACGCTGAGCAGAGGCGAGGTCACGGGCACGGGTCCTTGCTCCATGCGCCCGCATTGGCGCCGCGGCGGCATTGCGTGCGCCGGAAAGCGTTGGCCGGAAACCAGCCCTCGGGCGATTGGATGAATTCGATCCGCACATGCGCCGCGGAAATGGAATCGTCGGGAATGTCGGCGCGCACGATATCGGCAGTGGCGTTATCGCCCTCCGTCTTGATGCTGACCTGCACGGCGCCTTCGCCGAACTCTGCGGAGGTGAGCGGCTCGATCGCCTGAGCGATGTCGGGCGCGGCGATGATGCCGACCTCGGACGGTTCGATCGGCGCGAACTCGCTGTTCGGCAGCGCCACGAGCGCCGCATCCACAGGCGGCCACGACACCTGAGTGCTCGGCGCATCCGCCGTCGTCGTTTCAATCGTCGGCGCAGGCGGTTCCTGCTCGCCCGATTGCCCGCACGCCGCGAGCAGAACGCCCGCCCCGAGCGCAAATACCCAGCCCCTCATCCCACGCTCCCCTCCAAGCTCACCTCGAGGAGCTTCTGCGCCTCGACTGCGAACTCCATCGGCAAATGCTGCAGCACATCGCGCACGAACCCGTTCACCAGCAGCGCGACGGCCTGCTCCGTCGGCACGCCGCGCGACCGGAGATAGAACAGCTGATCTTCGCTAAGCTTGGTCGTAGTCGCCTCGTGCTCCAGCGTGGCGAACGGCGTGCGCGCCTCGACGTAAGGAACCGTGTGCGCGCCGGCCTGGTCCCCGATCAGCAGACTGTCGCATTGCGTGAAATTGCGCGCGCCTTTGGCTTTCGCATGGGTCGAGACCAGGCCGCGATAGGCGTTCGAGGAATGGCCCGCCGAAATGCCCTTCGAGATGATACGCGAGCGCGTGTTCTTGCCGAGATGGATCATCTTGGTGCCGGTGTCGGCCTGCTGGCGCCCGTTGGTCACCGCAATTGAGTAGAACTCGCCGACGCTGCCGTCGCCGCGCAGAATGCAGCTTGGATATTTCCAGGTGATCGCCGAACCCGTCTCCACCTGCGTCCAGCTGATCTTGGCGCGCGCGCCGCGGCAATCGCCGCGCTTGGTCACGAAATTGTAGATGCCGCCTTTGCCCTCGCTGTCGCCGGGCCACCAATTCTGGACGGTCGAATATTTTATTTCCGCGTCTTCCAGAGCGACCAGTTCAACCACAGCCGCGTGCAACTGGTTTTCATCGCGCATCGGCGCCGTGCAGCCTTCGAGGTACGAAACATAGGCGCCCTTATCGGCAATGATCAGCGTGCGTTCGAACTGGCCGCTGTTCTCGGCGTTCATGCGGAAATAGGTCGACAGCTCCATCGGGCAGCGCACGCCAGGCGGCACGTAAACGAACGACCCATCGGAGAACACCGCGCTGTTTAGCGTCGCGAAGAAATTGTCCGAGCTCGGCACCACCGAGCCCAGATATTTGCGCACCAGTTCGGGATGCTCACGCACCGCCTCGCTGATCGAGCAGAAGATCACGCCGGCGTCCGCCAGCTCCTTCTTGAAGGTCGTCGCCACGCTCACGCTGTCGAACACGGCGTCCACCGCCACCCGCGGCGCGCCTTCAACGCCCAGCAGCGTCTCCTGCTCCTTTAGCGGGATGCCGAGCTTCTTGTAGGTCTCCAGGATTTCCGGATCGACCTCATCGAGCGATTTGTATTTCGCGGCGTTCTTCGGGGCCGCGTAATAGGTCGCCGCCTGATAGTTGATCGGCGGATAGTTCACGAGCGCCCAACTCGGCTCTTCCATGGTGAGCCAGCGGCGGAACGCATCGAGGCGCCAGTCCAGCAGCCAAGCGGGCTCCTCCTTTTTGGCGGAGATGAAGCGCACCGTGCCTTCGTTCAGCCCGGGCGGCGCGGTTTCCTGCTCCAGCTGGGTGACGAAGCCGTGCTTGTACTTTTCGCCTTCCAGCGCGCGCGCGGCCTCGACGGTTTCCTTGACCGCCGCCATCACGCCGCCTCCCGCCGCCGCGCGGCCAGCTTGGCCACCGCCGCGATCGCCGCATCGCAATCTGCGTCCGTCGAATTCCAGCCGAAGCTCACACGCAGCGCGCTCGACGCCAGCGCATCCGCCACGCCCATCGCCTTCAAGACACGACTGTCGCGCACCTTGCCCGAGGAGCAGGCCGCGCCGGAGCTGACGCAAACGCCATCAAGATCGAGCGCGATCACCGCGGTCTCCGCGCGCACGCCAGGCAAGGCAAAGAGCGAGGTGTTGCGCAGCCGGACGCTCTCACGACCAAAGACAATCGCATCACGCGGCAAGGCGTCTTCGAACGTCGCGCGCAGGACATCGTAGCGGCGACCCGCCGCCTCAAGACTGCGCGCGGCGATTTCCGCGGCTGCGCCAAATCCCGCGATCGCCGGAACATTCTCCGTGCCCGGCCGCCGCCCGCGCTCCTGGCCGCCGCCGGCATGAACCGTCTTGAACGGCGCGCCCGGCGCCAAAACCAACGCGCCCGCGCCGGGCGGACCGCCGATCTTGTGGCTGGAGACGACCAAATAGCTCGCATCCAGATCGCCGATGTCGAGCTTCATGCGGCCGAACGCTTGCGCCGCGTCGACCAGCAGCAGCCCGCCCGCTTCGCGCACCAAAGCCGCCGCGCGCGCGACGGGCTGCACCACGCCCGTCTCATTGTTGGCCAGCATGAGCGCGACCAGCGCCGGCTTCGGCGCATCGTGCAACAGCGCTTCAAGCGCCGCCACATCGACCACGCCATCCGCCGTCACCGGCGCAATTTGCGCGCCGCGCAGCGCCGCTTCGCCGAACACCGCATCATGCTCGATGGCCGAGACGATCAGCGAGCGAGCCTCCGCCGCGGCGAGCGTCAGATGCAGCGCTTCCGTCGCGCCCGAGGTGAAGATCACATTCTCCGCGCGCGCGCCGAGACTTGCGGCCACGCGCTCGCGCGCATCTTCGAGCAACGCCTTCGCGGCCCGCCCCGCACTGTGAATCGACGAGGCGTTGCCGCCAAGCGTCAAGGCGTGCGCGACCGCCTCGGCCGCTTCCGGCCGCACGGGCGATCCCGCATTGTGGTCGCAATAGACGAAAGGCGCGCGCGTCATCCTATTCCGCAGCAATCGAAGGCGGCGCGCCGCCGACGCGGCGCTCGATGATGTCCTCAAGCGTAACCGAGGCCAGAAAGCCATGAATGCGATCGCCCAGCTCAGCCCATAATTCATGGGTGATGCAGCGGCCCTCGCGCCCCATGCAGGATTTGGACGAGCCCTCCTTGCAAAGCGTGGCCTTGATGGGCTCGTTCACCGCCAAGATAATGTCGGCCACGACGGTCTCGCGCGAGGGCTTGGCCAGGCGATAGCCGCCGCCGGGCCCGCGCACGCCCGCCACCAGCCCTGCCCGGCGCATACGGGCGAACAGCTGTTCGAGGTAGGAGAGCGAAATCTGCTGGCGGCGCGCGATCTCGGCGAGCGGCACGGCGTGCTCATCGCCCCCGTGCAGCGCCAGATCCGCCATCGCCATGACCGCGTATCGGCCTTTCGACGTGAGCCGCATGCTCGCCCTTCCCGCGCCAATGGCGTCCGCTTACATCGCCATGTTAAGAAGCCTTCGATCTAGGATAACCTAGCTAGATGGTCAAGATTTCGCGGCCGCAAACGCGCGCGTTCATAGGAAAGTGTGGATGGCAGAGGTGATTTTTCCCGGCCCAGCCGGCCGGGTCGAAGGGCGTTACCATGAGCCCCCGCGCGACAACGCGCCCATCGCCCTGATCCTGCATGGCCACCCCAGGGCGGGCGGCCAGATGAACGACCGGGTCTCCGTCCAGCTCTACAAGATTTTCGTCGACTACGGGTTCGCCGTCCTGCGTTTCAATTTCCGCGGCATCGGCCGCAGCCAGGGCGTGTTCGACAACGGCATGGGCGAACTATCCGACGCCGCCTCGGCGCTCGATTATCTGCAGAGCCTCAACCCGACGGCCGAGCAATGCTGGGTCGGCGGCTATTCCTTCGGGGCCTGGGTGGGTTTGCAATTGCTGATGCGGCGGCCCGAGATCGACGGCTTCCTGGCGATTTCGCCGCCGGCGAACCATTACGATCTCTCGTTCCTCGCGCCCTGCCCCGCCTCGGGCATCATTCTCTACGGCACGCGCGACAACGTCACGACCGCGTCCGATATGGAGCGCGTCGTCAGCCGCATCCGGACGCAGAAGAACATCAAGGTCGATCATCAGCCGATCGAAGGCGCCAACCATTTCTATTTCGGTCCAGGCGAAAAGGATCTGCTGCCCGATCTCGAGAAGAAGGCGCGCGCTTATATCGAAAGGCGCCTGGCCGCACCGCCCCCGCCGCCGCCGACATCAAGCCGACGTTAGCGAGCGCGATCCAGCGTTGACCCGAAATCCCCGCTACGGCTAACTCGCTGTGTTGGGGAAAGAGGGGAACGGCATGACGACCGTGCAGGTCTCAAAAGGGATGCTCGCCAAGTACAAGACGGTCGTCTCGGCGCTGCAGCTCAGCGGCGTGACGCGGATCGAGATCGGCTCGGGCGTCTACAACGAAAACATCGAAGTCTGGGGCGCCGTTGAGATTTGCGGCGCGCCGGGCGCTTCGGCCACCATTCAAGGCGATGTCACGCTGCGCGGTAAGAATGCGCATGTGAGTGTGCGCGACGTCATCATCGGCGGCTCGCTGCGCATTCAGCAGGGCGCGCATGCCAACGTCACGAATTGTCGGATTCTCTCGCAGATCGTCATCAGCGACGATGCGCAGGCCAATGTCACGAGTTGCAACGCCCATGGCCAGAAGGCGAGCGGCGCCACGCTCATTCTGATGGAAACGTGCAACGTCAAGATCGAAAGCTGCGCCATCGAAAGCCCAACCGGCAACGCCATCTGGATCGGCGATAGCGCCTCCGGTGAGCTGCGCAATGTCACCGCAGCCTCCGATGCCGAGGATTATCCCGCCATCTACATTCGCGGCCAAACGCGCATCGCCTTCGAGGGCGGGCGCACCTTGCGCACACGCAGCAACAACGTGACGATCGCCGAAAACGCGCAGCCGCGCTTTTCGCATTTCACCATCGACAGCCCAAAGATCGGATTTTCCATCCAGGATCAGGCCGCGCCGATCATCGCGGATTGCTCGATCAACTCGCTGCTCGAAAACGCCGTCGCAATCTATGGCGCAGCCAAACCCAATTTCATCGATTGCACGATCTCCAGCGCTGGCGGCGACTATTTCACGGCCTATGCCGGCGGCCAGACGGCGCCCACGTATCGAAACTGCAAAATTTCATCGCTCGACTGCGCCGCGATCTGCGCCAAGGAAGACGCGGTCGCGACCTTCGAAAAGTGCGAGATTCGCAGCCGCACCTCCTGCACGCGCGTCGAAGACCGTGGCCATCTGCTGCTGCGCGGCTGCGATCTGGCCAGCGCCAAGAGCAATGGCGTGTTCGTGGCGGCGGGCCGGCTGACCATGGAAGGCGGCGTGGTCAGCGGCAGCGGCGATAGCTCTCCCGGCATCGGCCTTACCGGCGAAGGCGAAGCGCAGTTCCGCAATGTCACCGTGCGCGATTGTTCGAGCGGCGTGCGCGTGAGCGGACGCACCTTCCCGAAATTCGAGCGCTGCACGGTGACGTCCAACAAGGATGTCGGCGTCGCCGTGGACGAAGGAGCCGATCCAACGTTCACGGAATGCACGATCGAGAACAATGGCGCGGAGGGCATCTACGTCGACACCGACGGCGCCGGCACGTTCGAGCGTTGCCTCGTGCGCGGCAATGGCGGCTCCAAGCAGATCGTCCTGGCCGAGGGCGTCTTCACGCGCTTGAAAGACACCAACGAACAAGCGCGCTCCGTCGGCAGGCCCGAAGAAAAGCCCCCGGCCCCGCCGGCCGAGCCTGTGAGCGAAGCCGGCGATAGCGCGCTCGCCGAGGCCATGAAGGAACTCGACGCGCTGGTCGGCCTCAACAAGGTCAAGGAAGCGGTGCGCGATCTGGCGGCCATGGTCGAATTCTCGGCGCAGCGCGCCAAGATGGGCATGTCGAACACCGCCGCGCCCACCATGCACGCCGTCTATCTCGGCAATCCAGGCACGGGCAAAACCACCGTTGCGCGCCTCATGGGCCGCATTCTGCGCGCGCTCGGCGTGTTGGAGAAAGGCCACGTCATCGAGGTCGATCGCGCCAAGCTTGTCAGCCCCTATATCGGCGAGACCGCGCAGAAAACCGCGGCGGCGATCGAAAGCGCCATGGGCGGCGTGCTGTTCATCGATGAAGCCTATTCGCTCGCCAAGGGCGAAGGCGGACGCGACTATGGGCAAGAAGCCATCGATACGCTGGTGAAGGCGATGGAAGACCGGCGCCGCGATTTCGTCGTCATCGTCGCCGGCTATCCGAAGAACATGCTCGATTTTCTCGGCGCCAATCCCGGCCTCAAGGATCGCTTCGGCTACGAATTCCAATTCGAGGATTATACGCCCGACGATCTGATGCAGATCATGCGCGCGACGCTGACGCAAACCGGCTTCACGCTTGACGAGGCCGCCGCCCGGCTGGCGCATGAGGAACTCGAAAGCCTCTACGCGCAGCGCGACGCCTCCTATTCCAACGCGCGCATCGTGCGCAATTGGTCTGAACGGGCGCCGATCAACCTCGCCAAGCGCGTCGTTTCCGTGCCGGCCGCGGAGCGCACGCCGCAATTGATGTCCGAACTGACGGCGGCCGATTTTGCGCCGCTCATGCGCTTCGCGACGGGCCTGCGCGGCTCGGAGCCGGTCGATGTCGTGTTGCGCGATCTCGATGCGCTCGTCGGGCTCGACAGCGTCAAGCAAGGCGTGCGCGGCCTGATCGACGTCATTCAATTCGCCAAGGCGCGCCGCGACGCGGGCCTTGAAAGCATCGATCTGCCGACGCTACACGCCGTCTATGATGGCGCGCCCGGCACCGGCAAGACGACCGTCGCGCGCCTCATGGGCCGCGTTCTCAAATCACTTGGCGTGCTCGAACGCGGCCACGTGATCGAGGTCGATCGCTCCGGCCTGGTCGCCGGTTATGTTGGCCAGACCGCGCCGAAAGTGATGCAAGCCGTGGAGCAGGCCATGGGCGGCGTGCTCTTCATCGATGAAGCCTATGCGCTGACCAATGGCGCGGGTACGGGCCATGATTTCGGCCAGGAAGCCATCGACACGCTGATGAAGGCGATGGAGGACCGGCGCGGACGCCTGGTCGTAATCGCGGCCGGCTATCCGGCCGAAATGGATCGCTTCCTCGACGCCAATCCGGGTCTGCGCGACCGCTTCGCCAATCGCTTTCATTTCGCCAATTACGCGCCGCCCGATCTCATCCGCGTGCTCGACAAGATGGCGCGCGATCAAGGGTTGGTTTTGGCCGATGGCGTCGGCGCGCAACTTGAAGCCGCGATCGCCGCGTCGGGCGTCGCGCAAAGCCCGGATTTCTCGAACGCGCGTTGGATTCGAAACCGTCTCGATCGCGCCAAGGGCGTGCTCGCCCAGCGCGTCCGCGCGCAGGGTCTGAACGACGCCGCCTCGCTATCGACGCTCACCGTGGAAGATTTCTCGGACATTCTGAGCGCGGCGGCGCCGGGCGGTTTGGCCGCGAATTAGGCATTCGTCGCGCCGCCATCGCCAGGAGCGGTCGGACATGACAGATTTCGCGCCATGCTGCGCCGTCTGCTCCTGATCGTCCCGCTCACGCTGCTCGCGCTGATCGCCTGGACCGCGGGCGTGGGGTTCGCCGCGTTCAACGGCTGGACGCGCACGCCGATCGCGCCGCGCGGCGACAGCGACGCGTTCCTTTCCGCCATCAGCGCCAAACTCGACCGTGAAAATCCGGGCGATGGCGTCATCGCGCTGGTCGAAAGCGGCCGCATCACGGGTCTTCATGTGCAAGCGCGGGGCGGACGGCTCGATGGCGACAGCCTCTTTCAGATCGCCTCGCTCAGCAAATGGGTCACGGCCTGGGGCGTGCTGCATCTGGCCGACGAGGGCCGCATCGATCTCGACGCACCGATCTCGCGCTATGTGAAACGCTGGAGCCTGCCGGCGAGCCCCTACAATGACGAGGTCACCATCCGCCGCCTGCTCAGCCATTCCGCGGGCTTCACCGACGACCTTGGCTATCGCGGCTTTGCGCCGGGCGAGACGCCGCAGACGCTCGAACAATCGCTCACGCAGGCCAGCGATGCGATGCCGGGGCGCGATGGGCGCGTGCGCGTCGGCGTCCGCCCCGGCGGGGAATGGCGCTATTCCGGCGGCGGCTACACCTTGCTGCAATTGATGATCGAAGACGTCACGGGCGAACCGTTTAACGCCTATATGCGCCGCGCGATGCTGGCGCCGCTCGGCATGACCGGCTCCACCTTTGTGCTCGACGATGCGACCCGGCCGCACGTCGCGCCGTTCTTCGGCGAAGATGGGCACGCCGCGACGCATTACACGTTCACCGCGCTCGCCGCCGCTTCGCTCTACACGTCCGCCAACGACCTTGCGCGCTTCCTCGCCGCGCAATGCGCCGGCCCCAACGGCGAGGCGCCCGGCCGCGGCGTGCTCAAGCCTGAAACGCTGCGCATGATGCGCCAGACGGCGTCGCGCAAATTCGGCTTCCCGATCTGGGGACTGGGCCTCGTGCGCTATGCGCCGACGGCGTCGGGGGACGTGATCATCGGCCATGAGGGCGGCAATTATCCCGCGATCAACACCACCGCGCGCGTGGATCCGAGCACGTGCGACGGCTTCATCGCTCTCGAAACCGGCTCCGTCACCGAAGCCAGCACGCTCGGCGATGAATGGGTGATTTGGAGGAACACGCGCATCGGCCTGCCTGTCTTCGCCGACTCGCTCAAAGCCTATCTGCCACCCTTTTTCGTCGGCTGGGCTTTCATCTTGATCGGCGCGCTCGCGGCGCTGTTCCTCTGGCGGCCGCGGCGCGCCTAGATGTGCAGCGCGCGGCCATAGGCGTCGAGCACGCTTTCATGCATCATCTCGCCCAGCGTCGGATGCGGGAAGATCGTTTCCATGAGCTCGGCTTCCGTCAGCTCGCCCGTCATCGCGATGACGAAGCCCTGCACCAGCTCCGTCACCTCCGCGCCGACCAGATGCGCGCCCAGCAATTCGCCGCTCTGCGCGTCGAAAATCGTTTTCACGAAGCCCTGATCCTCGCCGAGCGCGATCGCCTTGCCATTGCCCGCGAACGGAAAACGCCCAATGCGCAATTCGCGCCCCGTCTCCTTGGCGCGCGCTTCGGTCAGCCCCACGCTCGCCACTTGCGGATGCGAATAGGTGCAGCCCGGCACGCGCTCTTTCACCAGCGGATGAGGATCAAGCCCCGCCATCTTCTCCACGCACACGACGCCTTCATGCATGGCCTTGTGCGCCAGCCAGGGCGGTCCTGTGACATCGCCGATGGCGTAAACGCCCGCGACATTGGTCGCGCCGAAACCGTCTGTGACGATATGCGTCTTCTCGACGGCGACGCCCAACGTTTCGAGCCCCAGCCCTTCGACATTGCCGACGATGCCGACCGCGACAATGGCGTGGCTGGCGGAGAGACGCTCTTCCTTGCCGTCGGATGCGACGACAGCCTCAACGCCGTCGCCGCTGCGCTTAAGGCTTTTGGCTTCCGTTGACGTGCGGATCGCGATGCCGTCGCGCGCGAACCGCTTCTGCGCGAACGCGGACACCTCCGCATCCTCCACCGGCAAAATCCGATCCAGCACTTCGATCACCGTCACCTTCACGCCGAAGGCGGCGTAGAAGCTGGCGAATTCCATGCCGATCGCGCCCGAGCCGAACACGATGAGGCTTTCAGGCCATTCCGGCGGCGTCATCGCGTCGCGATAGGTCCAGATGCGCTGGCCATCGGCCTTGAGGCCGGCGGCGGGAATTTCGCGCGCGCGCGCGCCCGTGGCCACGATCACGCGCTTGGCCTCATGCGTCGCATCGCCGAGCCGGACGCGCGGGCCGGCCTCCAGCACGGCCTCGCCCTGGATCACGTCGATCTTGTGCTTCTTCATCAGGAACTGAACGCCGCGCTCCATGCGCGCGGCCACTTTGCGCGAGCGTTCAACCACAGCGGCCCGGTCGAAACGCACGCCGTCGGCCGAAAGGCCGTACTCGTTCGCATGCGTCATCGCGCGATAGACATCGGCCGAGCGCAGCAACGCCTTCGTGGGAATGCAGCCCCAATTGAGACAAATCCCGCCGAGCCGCTCCCGCTCAACGATCGCCGTCTTCATGCCGAGCTGCGCCGCGCGGATCGCCGCGACATAGCCGCCGGGCCCAGAACCGATGACGATGAGATCGTAGGTCATACGCCTTCATGTACCGCCGGCTTCTAGCCGGCAAGGACACGCTGCCGGCTAGAAGCCGGCGGTACGCATCACAACAACATCGTCATCGGATCTTCTACAAATCCGCGGAACGCCTTAAGGAACGCCGCGCCAATCGCGCCGTCGAGCACGCGGTGATCGCAGGTCAGCGTCACGGTCATCATCGTGGCGATCGCGAGCGCGTCGTTCTTCACGATCGGGCGTTTTTCCGCGGCGCCGACGCTCATGATCGCGCCGTGCGGCTGATTGATGATCGAGGCGAATTCCTTGATGCCCATCATGCCCATGTTCGAAATCGAGAACGTGCCGCCCTGGAATTCATCGGGCTTCAGCTTGCGCGCGCGCGCGCGCTCGGCGAGATCGGCCATCTCCTCCGAAATCGCGCCCAGACCCTTATGCTCGGCGGTGCGGATGATCGGCGTGATGAGGCCGCCCGGGATCGCCACGGCGACGGCGATGTCGGCGTGGTTGTGCAGCGCGATGCCATCGGGCGTGTAGCTCGCATTGGCCTCCGGCACGCGGATGAGCGCCAAAGCTGCGGCTTTGATCAGCATATCGTTGACGGAAATCTTGATGCCCTGATCCTTGAAGCGCGCATTGATCTCGCCGCGCGCCTTCACCAGCTTGTCGACTTCCAGATCGATCGTCAGTGGAAAATGCGGCACGTCGCGGAACGAGTCCGTCATGCGGCGCGCGATGGTCTTGCGCATGAGATCGAGCGGCACGAGCCGATAGGAATCCGGCGCGATGCCCATCTGTTCGAGCGTGAGCTGCTTATGCGCCGGCTCCGCCACAGGCGCCTTCACGAGCGCCTGGCTCTCCACCTTGGCTTCAACGCGCGGCGGCGCGCCTTTCGGCGCGGCCAGCACATCCGCCTTCACGATCCGCCCATGCGGCCCCGTGCCGACGAGGCTTGCGAGGTCGACGCCTTCTTCCTTTGCAATCCGCCGCGCCAAAGGCGAAGCGAACACGCGCTCCGTGCTCCCCTCCCCCTCGTAGGGAGGGGCTGGCGGTGAGGGGCGTTCAGAACGTTGCGTTTCGGTTGGTGCGGCACGCGACGCGCTTTTTTCTTCAACGGGCGCGGCGGTGGAACGCCCGCCCTCCCTGCCCTCCCCCACAAGGGGGGCAGGGTTCGTCGCGCTGCCATCATCCAGCACGGCGATCGGCGTGTTCACCTTCACGCCTTCCGCGCCTTCTTCGACAAGCAGCTTCGTCACCACGCCTTCATCGACGGCCTCGACTTCCATCGTGGCCTTGTCGGTTTCGATCTCGGCGATCACCTGGCCGGGTTCGATCTTATCGCCCGGCTTCACATGCCATTTGGTGAGATTGCCCTCCTCCATGGTCGGCGAGAGCGCGGGCATGAGGATGTCCGTCATCAGCGATCGGCCTGCGTGATCTGCACGGGCACGACCTCCGGCCGCCAGCGATGCACGAACGAGAGGTAGACGAAGACCAGGATCGTGATGCCCACCGCGCCCCACACGCCGTAGCGCACGATGGTGTCGATCGACACGCCGAACAGATCGCCGCCTTGCGCGTTGGCGAGCGCGGCGCGGCCGGCGGCAGAGAGGCCGCTTTCATCACGAATTTCTTCGAGGCGCGCGATCAAGCCATCCTGCAGCGCCTGCGCGCCCCACATCACGGAAGCGAGCATCGCCAGCACGAAGCTCACGAAAATGAACGCCGCCAGGCGCGCCAGGAAATTGGCGCCGCCGATGAAATAGTTGAGCGCGGCCACATAGGCCGAGATCACCGTAAAGAACACGCCCACGCCCGACAGCAGCAAATTGGTGAACTGCACCAATTGCTCGAACACTTCCGCTTCGGTCATCGCGCGCCTCCTGCCCTACGCGCTCTTGCGCGGCTTGCGGCCCGGTTTCAACGCGACGCCCAATTCGCTGAAATCGCTCTCATGGACGAGGCCGGCGATCTCCAGCAATTCGGGCTCGTAGAGGCCCGACGCGACATCATCGGCTGCAAGCGGGATGACCTCTTCATAGGGGCCCTCTTCGCCGCCTTCGCATTTCACCAGCGCGAAACTCACCACCGGCTGAAAGCTCAGCGCGCCGCCTTCTTCGAGCGCAATCCAGAAGCCCGCGCCCGGCGTGATCTGCGTGATGGTTCTGCGTTCGGCCATATCCTCACTCCTCCCGATAGCAGACCGCGCGCGCGGCCTTCACGACATCGTCCACGCCAGGCAGGGCCAGAGCTTCAAGATTGGCGGCATAGGCCAGCGGCGCATCGGCCTGACATACGCGAGTCGGCGGCGCATCGAGCCAATCGAATGCATCGGCCGCCACCCGCGCGCACACCTCCGCGCCCACGCCCGATTGTCCCCAGCCCTCCTCCACGCTGACGAGGCGGTTGGTCTTCTTCACGCTTTCGATGACGGTCTCATGATCGAGCGGGCGCAGGGTGCGCAGATCGACGATCTCCGCCTCGATGCCCTCGCCGGCCAATTGCTCTGCCGCCTTGAGCGCGACGCCCACCATGCGCGCATGTGCGGTGATGGTGACGTCGGAGCCGACGCGGCGCACTTTGGCCTTGCCGATCGGGACCAGCCAATCTTCGACGTCGGGCACGTCGAATTCCTGGCCGTAGAGCATTTCGTGTTCGAGAAATACGACAGGGTTCGGATTGCGGATCGCGGCCTTCAACAGCCCCTTCGCATCGGCCGCATCATAGGGCGCGATCACGATGAGGCCCGGCACGTGGGAGTACCAGGAGGAATAATCCTGGCTGTGCTGCGCGGCGACGCGGCTGGCCGCGCCGTTGGGTCCGCGGAACACGATCGAGGATTTGATCTGGCCGCCCGACATGTAGAGCGTCTTGGCCGCCGAGTTGATGATCTGATCGATGGCCTGCATCGCGAAATTGAAGGTCATGAATTCGACGATCGGCTTCAGCCCCGCCATCGCGGCGCCGACGCCGAGGCCGGCGAAGCCATGTTCCGTGATCGGCGTATCGACCACGCGCTTGGGCCCGAACTCTTCAAGCAGGCCGCGCGAGACTTTGTACGCGCCCTGATATTCCGCCACCTCCTCGCCGATCAGAAACACCGATGCATCGCGCCGCATCTCCTCGGCCATCGCGTCGCGCAGCGCATCGCGCACGGTGATTTTGACAAGCTTGGCCCCGCTCGGAATCTCGGCGCGCGGGGGTACGGCCGGCGCAGCGGGCGGCGCACGCTTCACCTCAATCGGCTCTTGCCGCGGCGGCGGCGCTTTGGCGGGCGCCGGCTGCGCCTCCGCGCCGTTCTCGAGCGTCGCGATCGGTGTGTTGACCTTCACGCCCTCCGCGCCTTCCGCGACCAGCAATTCCGCCACCACGCCCTCATCGACGGCCTCGACCTCCATCGTGGCCTTGTCGGTTTCGATCTCGGCGATCACCTGGCCAGGCTCGACGCGGTCGCCCTTCTTCACGAACCATTTCGTGAGATTGCCCTCCTCCATCGTCGGCGAGAGCGCGGGCATGAGAATTTCCGTCGACATCAATCAGAACAATCCCAACAGCGCGCCCAGAATCAGCACGATGCCGACGATGCCGATGGTCCACGCCAGCGGACGGATCATCGGCAAGCCCAGCACGTAGATCACGGCGTGCGCGAGCCGCGCATAGAAGAATAGCTGCGCGCCAAGCACCGTCATCGGCGTCGAGACGCCCTGCACGGCCGCAATCAGCACCAGCGGCGCAAACAGTGTGAGACCCTCGCGGTGATTGTCGACTACCCGCTTCATGCGCGCCTGAAACGGCTTTGGCTCCGGCAGATTGTCGCGGTTGTTGGCCATCGGCATGAGGCCTTGAGCCTGCACGCCCACGGTCGCCTGGATGAGGACCAGCACAAGGAGCAGCGCCACGCTCCATGTCAGCATCGTCAGTTCCACACTCATCTTCGCCCTCCCGTTTGCGCCGGCCCGGTCTTCACGCCGTCCTCAGCACCACAAAATTCAACACCAGCGCCAGCAACAGCGCGCCGAAGCCGATCGCCAGCACGCGCCGGCTTTCGAACAATTTGCGCCGCGCTTCCGCGGGCAGACGCGGCGCGCGGTCGATCTCCAATTCGTTGGCGAAGCGATGGGCGCTGCGATCGAACACGCCGCCCGCCGCGCGCCGCCACGCCGCGATCGCCTGGCGGCGCAGCAGAATGGCGCGGATCATGGCCGCGCCCGCGCCCGCGTACACAAAGGCCAAGATCACCAATTCGATCTCGACGCGCCCGGCCATCACGCTGCGCTTTCCTCGATCAGCACATCGCGCAGCAGCTCTTCGGGATCGGGCTCTGGGCTCTTCTGCGCAAATTCGGCGGCGTCGAGGATGATCTGGCGCACGTCGCGATCAATCGCCTTCAGCGCTTCTTCATCGGCGCCGCCGCTGTCGATCAGCAATTGTTTCACATGGTCGATCGGATCGTGGTGGCTGCGCACATCCTCGACCTCTTCGCGCGTGCGATACTTGGCCGGATCGCTCATCGAATGCCCGCGATAGCGATACGTCTTCATCTCCAGCAGAGTCGGCCCTTCGCCCGCCCGCGCCCGCGCCAGCGCCCGCGCGCCCGCCGCCTTCACCGCCAGCACATCCATGCCATCGACCTCTTCGCCGGGAATGAGGAAGCTCGCGCCGCGGCGATAAAGATGCGTCTCGGCCGATGAGCGCTGAATCGCCGTGCCCATCGCGTATTGATTGTTCTCCACGACATAGACGATCGGCAGCTTCCACAGGCTCGCCATGTTGAAGCTCTCATAGACTTGGCCCTGATTGGCCGCGCCGTCGCCGAAATACGTCACGCACACCGCGCCGTTCTCGCGATAGCGGTTCGAGAACGCGATGCCCGTGCCCAGCGAGACCTGCGCGCCGACAATGCCGTGGCCGCCGTAGAATTGCTTCTCGATGCTGAACATGTGCATCGAGCCGCCCTTGCCGCGCGAATAGCCGTCGCGCCGCCCAGTCAGCTCCGCCATCACGCCCTTCGGGTCCATGCCGCACGCCAGCATGTGGCCGTGATCGCGATAGCCGGTGATGACCTGATCGCCCTTCGCCTGCGCCGCCGTCATGCCGACGATCACCGCTTCCTGGCCGATATAGAGATGGCAGAAGCCGCCGATGAGCCCCATGCCGTAGAGCTGACCGGCGCGCTCCTCGAAACGGCGGATCAGCAGCATCTCGCGGTAATAGCCGAGCAGCTCGTCACGCCCCGCGCTGGCGGGCGCCGGCGCTCCATTGCTCTTGGCCGTCTCGCTCATGCGCCGTTCCTACGCGCGCCTCGCAACAGCGTCCATCGCGCGGCGCGCTCGGGCGTCACATCTTGAGAATGGCGCGCGCCTGCGCGGGGTTTCAGCCGGCGTCCAAATCGAACACAAGTTCGTCGCCATGGCCCGCGGCCAGCAGGTCGCGCGCGCGCTCTTCAAGATAGTCGAGGTCCAGCGCGCCGGGGCGCATGCGGGCGGCCCGCGCTTCCAACGCCGCGCGCTCATGCTCGAGCGCGTCCTTCTGCGCCGCGAGCGCGCGTTCCTCGGCCTGAAGGCCGACAAAGGCGACGAGCCCTTGCGCGCCCGTCAGCGCCTGCGCCGACAGGTAGAGAATCGCGCCGCCGAGCGCGACGCTGAGCGCCACGTTTTGCTTGCCTGCCACAGGATCCGACCCCTGATTCGGCGGGCACGTTGAGTCGAAATGGTTAAGGAATCGTATGGATTCCAAATGTTTATGAAATGTTCCGCTGGAGCGATGACCGTTGAGTCCAAAGCCCGCGGCGGATTCGGCGCCGAAACGTGATCGCGCTTTAGCGCTTGCCCTTCAGCGTCACGCCGCCTGCATAGACACCCTGGTCGCCGAGCTCTTCTTCAATGCGGATCAGCTGATTCCATTTGGCCGTGCGGTCCGAGCGCGACAGCGATCCGGTTTTGATCTGGCCGCAATTGGTCGCGACCGCGAGATCGGAGATGGTCGAATCCTCCGTCTCGCCCGAGCGATGGCTCATCACCGCCGAATAGCCGCCCCGATGCGCCATCTCGACCGCTTCGAGCGTTTCGGTCAGCGTGCCGATCTGATTGACCTTCACGAGGATCGAATTCGCCAGGCCCTTCTCAAGGCCCATCGACAGGCGCTTGGGATTGGTCACGAACAGATCGTCACCGACCAGCTGGCATTTGCCGCCGAGCATTTCGGTGAGGGCGCGCCAGCCGTCGAGATCGTCTTCGCTCATGCCGTCCTCGATCGAGACGATCGGATAGCGCGCGACGAGATCGGCCAGATATTTCGCCATGCCCTCCGGCGACAGCGATTTGCCCTCGCCTTCCATTTCGTACTTGCCGTTCTTGAAGAACTCGGTGGACGCGCAATCGAGCGCCAGCACGACATCTTCGCCGACCTTGTAGCCCGCGCCTTCCGCCGCCTTGAGGATGAAGCCGATGGCTTCGTCCGCGCTTTTCAGGTTCGGCGCGAAGCCGCCTTCATCGCCGACATTGGTCGAATGGCCCGCCGCCGAAAGGCCCTTCTTCAAGGTGTGGAAAATCTCCGAGCCCATGCGCACCGCATCGGCCATGGTGGGCGCGCCCACCGGCATGATCATGAATTCCTGGATGTCGATCGGATTGTCGGCGTGGGCGCCGCCATTGACGATGTTCATCAGCGGACAGGGCAACAGACGCGCCTGGACGCCGCCGACATAGCGGTAGAGCGGCAGGCTCCGGCTTTCCGCCGCCGCCTTCGCCGCCGCCAGCGAAACGCCCAGGATCGCATTGGCGCCGAGGCGCGATTTGTTCGCCGTGCCATCGAGGTCAATCATGATCTGATCGAGCCGGCGCTGATCTTCCGCATCCATGCCGAGGAGCGCATCGGCGAGCTCGCCGTTCACCGCCGCCACCGCCTGGAGCACGCCCTTGCCAAGATAGCGCTTGGCGTCGCCGTCGCGCTTTTCGTTGGCCTCATGGGCCCCCGTCGAGGCGCCCGACGGAACCGCCGCACGGCCCTTCGCGCCATCCTCCAAAACGATGTCGACCTCCACCGTCGGATTGCCCCGGCTGTCCAGGATTTCCCGGCCGAAAATGTCGGCGATGGCGGTCATGTCGGCTCCTCAAAGATCGATGTCGGGGCGATGGACACCGGGCCTCGCCAAAAGGCAAGACAATCGGAACCGGCCGCACGCCCGCGCATTGCCGCATGGGGGAGCCCAGAAAGCGCCGCGCGGCGGGAGAGATTGAACGGATGAGCCGCGTGCGCCCGCCCCGGCCCTGCGAGGGCCGAAACGCCCTGATCGTCGAGGACGAAGCCATCGTGGCGCTGCTCGTCGAAGACATGCTGACCGAGCTCGGCTGCGCACAAATCTGGACGGCCGCCAACCTGGCCGACGCAACCGCCGTCGCGGCCAAACGCAGACCGGATATCGTCATCCTCGACGTCAATCTGGCCGGCATGCCCTCCTTTCCCCTGGCCGAAAAACTGGTCGAGTTCGACATCCCGTTCGTCTTCACGACCGGCTATGCGGCCGATGGGCTGCCCGCTAAGTGGGCCGGCCAACCCGTGATCCAGAAACCGTTCGCAGCCGAAGCGCTCGGGCAAGCGATCGTCGGCCTTCTCGGCTGAATTGCGCGGGGTACTTGCGGGTACGCGCCAGGTACTGTACGGTACGGTCCTCGATTGGGAGGCCGCCCATGTCCGAAATCGTCAATGAACGCCCCGCTTGGCTCTCGCCGCTCGAGGACCCCAAAAGCGAACTGATCCTGCGGGCTGCGTTCGACGTGTTCAACGAACATGGCCTGCATTCCGCGACCATGCTGGACGTCGCCAAGCTTGCGCGGGTCTCCAAGGAAACGCTCTACGCGCGCTTCGATTCCAAGGAAGGCCTGTTCTACGCCCTGCTCGCCTGGGGCTGCCGCCAAGGCGCGCTGCGCATGGAGGGCCTGGCCGACAATGACGATCGCGATCCGGTCGCGTGCCTCCACGAGTACGCCCGCGCGATGATGACGGCGATCATGCGTCCTGAATCGCTGGCGGTGTATCGCATGGCCGTGGGCGAAGCGGGCCGGAACCCCGAACTCGGCCGCGCCTTCGACGAAATGAGCTGCAACGGCACGGAAGAATTCCTTGAGCGGCTCGGCCCGAAGCTGGCGGAGCGCGGCATCATCGAACCGACCGCGGCGGACGATCTCACCCACACGCTGACTGGCCTGTTGCGCGGCAATTATCATCATTACGTGCTGACCGGCACGATGCCGGCGCCGACGGAAGATGAGATCGCGGCCTGGGCGGCGCGCGCCGTGCGGCTGTGCCTGCGCGCCTATGCGCCGCAAGCAGATACGCACGCCATCGCCGCGGAATGATCAATCCGTGAAGTGAATGAGGCCGAATTCGCCGATCTGGGCGAAGCCGATTGATTCATAGGCGCGCTGCGCCGGCATATTGGCGTTCTGCGTGAACAACACGGCCCGATGCGCGCCCTCCGCGCGTACAATCGACAATTGCCCCGCAACGGCCGCGCGGGCATAGCCGCGTTTACGCAAAGCCATCGGCGTCCACACGCCGCCGATTTGCACCACGCCGTTGATTCCCGCGTTGAAGCCCGTCATCGCGACCAGCGCGCCATCCTGTTCGAGCACGAATTCCTCGCTGGCGGCGATCCCGCGCGCGATCGTATCGCTGGCGCGCGCCCGCAGCTCGGCGCAGTCGTTTTCGCCCAGGGTTTCGATCGAATAGGCGACGCGCCAAGCGGCCAGCTGGTCCAGCTCGGCCATGCGCGCGCGGCGGCACAGCACATCGCCACGCACCAGCGGCTCCGGCGGGCGCAATTCATTCAGCGCAAGGGCGTAGAGCCGCTCGTGCGGTTCATGCGCGATGGGCCGGTGGCGGAACTCCGGCGCCTGGCGGGCCGCGAGGGCCTGTTCCCACGGGCCTACGAAACCGGCGACGCGCCGGCCGGTTTGCGCCGCGGCGAACAGCGCCATCTCGCGCACGCCCGCAGGCGCCTGGACCAGCATATTGCCGTTCCAGCAATGGGCCACGACGCCCGCCAAATCGCCGTCCGCGAAGCGGCCGACATAAGTCGCGCTCAAAGGCGCGCCGGTATCGATGATGCCGGCGCGGGCCAAATTGGAAATCAGGAAAAGAGAGCTGTCGGCGCGGGGCGCGAGGAAAGCCGTAAGAGCCGCTTCATCGCCCGGGCCGAGGACCCTGAGCGATGCATCGGCCATCGGCTCAATCCTCTTGTGGCTTCAGAATCTGCTTGCCGCGATACATGCCAGTCTTGAGATCGACATGGTGCGGACGGCGCAGTTCGCCGGTCTTGGCGTCCTCGATATAGGTCGCCGGCTTCAGCTTATCGTGGGCGCGGCGCATGCCGCGCTTGGACGGTGAGGTTTTACGTTTCGGAACGGCCATGGCCGAAAAACTCCACGGGCCGCGGGCCCAATTCGGAGCGGCGCTGATAGTCGATTGCGGCCCGGGGAGCAAGCGCCCGCCCGGCCCCGCCCACCGGGGGGAGACAGGCGCTGCGACGTGATCGCGCGTGCGCGTGCGCTTGACGCGCCCCGCACACTCGCCCGAAACGGGCGCATTCATGCGCAATCTGTTCGCCCTCCTGCGCCGGCGCGGCGCGCCCAGGCGTGTCGGCGAGAGCGGCGGGGCGGGCGGCCTGGCGGCGCTGCTCACGCTGCTGAGCGTCATTTTCCTCAACCTGATGGGCTTCGGCATCGTGGTGCCGCTGCTGCCGTTCTATGCGCAGAGCTTCAACGCGCCGGCCTGGCAGATCGCGCTGCTGTTTTCGGCCTACTCGCTCGGCGCGTTTTTCGGCGAGCCGTTCTGGGGGCGCTTGTCGGACCGGATCGGGCGCAAGCCCTTGCTGATCTCGACCGTGCTGGGCACCTGCCTCTGTTACGGCTCGCTGGCGTTCGCGCCGAATATCTACGTCGCCTTCTTCGTGCGCCTCTTGGGCGGTTTGGCCAGCGGCAATGGCTCGGTCATCCAAGGCTATATCGCGGACGTGACGCCGCCGGCCTTGCGCTCGTCGCGCCTGTCGCTGCTCGGCGCAGCGTACAATATCGGCTTCATCGTCGGGCCCGCGATCGGCGGGCTGCTGGCGCAGCCGCATCTGGGGCCGATCGGCTTTCGCCTCCCGCTGCTGACCGCGAGCATAATGGGACTGTGCTCGGTCATCGGCATCGCACTCTTCGTCAAGGAAAGCCGCCGGCCCAGCAGCGATACGTTCGTGCAGCCAAGCCGCTGGCAGATGCTCGGCTTCGCGTCGACCGATCCGGTGGTGAGCCGGCTCATCCTGCTGACCTTCCTCTCCGGCTTCGGCTTCACGGGCATCGAATCCACCTTTGGCCTGTGGGGCCAAGCGCGCTTCGATTGGGGGCCGCGCGAGATTGGCTTCATGTTCGGCGCCACGGGCGTGGTCGCCGCCTTTGCGCAGACCATCCTCACCGGCCCGGTGTCGCGCACGTTCGGCGAGGCGCGCACGCTCGCCGGCGGCATGACGGTGGCGGTGATCGCCGCCTTCCTGCAGATCTTTTCGACCGGCATCGCGATGTCGACCGTGCTCTTGATGTTCAGCGCCTTGGGCAATTCGCTGGCCTGGCCCAACGCCTCGGCGCTCATCTCGCGCGTCACCCATCCCGATCATCAAGGCCAGGTGATGGGCCTCAACAACGCCACCGGCGCGATCGCGCGTGTCTCCGGCCCGTTCTGCGCGGGCCTGGTGTTCGCGCATCTGAGCGTCGACGGCCCGTTCGTGCTGGCCGCGCTCATGGTGGCGCCCGCCGTCATTCTCGCGCTCGCGGCCGGACGCGCCGCGCAATCGCGCATGGAAATTTGACTCAGAAACGCCGAAGGGCGCGAGGCCCCCAGCGGCCCCGCGCCCTTCCCCCTTGCGTCCCCCTCCCCGCCGCCCGGCTCTTAGGCGGCGAGCTGTGTGACGTGATGCAAGTTCGCGAGCGCGATCGGCGCGGCGGCGATGAGCGCGAAAAGGAACGCGTAAATGTGGGCTGCCTTGGTCATCGCGGGCTCCGTTTGGCTCGACTTGCGATGAGAAAGTTCTAGGCCGGCCTAGGCCGTCTCGCCGTGACGGCGGGCACGCTCTCGCGAGCCAGTCAAACGGCGCCGCGCGTGGCTTTCGTACCGCCGGCTTCCAGCCGGCAGTCTTCGTTTCCTCCTGACCTGACAAAAGACGTTGAAAGCTCGTCTGCCGGCTGGAAGCCGGTGGTACGGCGCTTCCCTCCGCCGCGCCTAGCGCTGCTTCGCGACGGGTTTGAGGTTCCAGGCGGCGGCGTTGAGGGGCCAGCGGGTGATGCGGGAGATTGGGGGCGTGAGGAGGCCCATCACTGGCGCCATCGCCACGAACATCGCAGCAGAAAGGGCCGGCTTTCCGGTTTCGATCAGGCGCTTCCGATTCTCCACGACGAACGGCCCGCCCTGGATCATCTTGCCGATCTTGGCGCCGGGCAGCGCCTCAGCGATGAGCGTGAATTCGGTGACGCCGGCGCTCACCCCCTTCAATTCGTAGATCGAGCGGCTGGATTTGCTGCCGCTAAACCAGCCGGCTCTGCTCCACCGCGGCGCCGATGAAGCTGGCGAACAGCGGGTGCGGTTCGAAGGGGCGGCTTTTGAGTTCGGGGTGGAATTGCACGCCGACGAACCAGGGATGGTCATGCCGCTCGACGATTTCCGGCAGCACGCCATCCGGGCTCATGCCGGAAAAGCAGAGGCCGACGCTTTCGAGCTTGTCCTTGTAGCGCGCGTTGACCTCGTAGCGGTGGCGATGGCGTTCGGAGATCGCGACCGCGCCGTCATAGATCGCGCTGACGCGCGAGCCGGGCGTGAGCACGGCTTCATAGGCGCCAAGGCGCATGGTGCCGCCGAGATCGCCGCTGGAGGAGCGCTTCTCCAGCTCATTGCCCTTGAGCCATTCGGTCATCAGGCCGACGATCGGATGTTTGGCTTTGCCGAATTCGGTTGAGCTCGCGCCCGCGAGGCCGACCTGATTGCGCGCGGCTTCGATGCAAGCCATCTGCATGCCGAAGCAGATGCCGAAAAACGGGATGCCGGTTTCGCGCGCGAATTTCACGGCTTCGATTTTGCCTTCGGTGCCGCGCTCGCCGAAGCCGCCGGGCACCAAGACGCCGTGCACGCCGTGCAGATCATCGACCCAGCCTTCGCCGCGCTCCTCGAATTTCTCGCTCTCGACCCAGCGGATATCGACCTTCACATTGTTGGCCACGCCGCCATGGTGCAGCGCTTCGATCAGCGATTTGTAGGCGTCCTTCAGCTCGGTGTATTTGCCGACGACGGCGATCGAAACCTCGCCATCGGGCGCGCGGATGCGGCCCGCGATGGTCTCCCATTTCGACAGATCGGGCTGCGGCGCGACGTTGACGCCGAAATGGCGCAGCACTTCGGTATCGAGTCCGGCGCGATGATAGGCGAGCGGCGCTTCGTAGATCGAGGCCAGATCGCGCGCTTCGATCACGGAGCCTTCGCGCACATTGCAGAACAGCGCGATCTTCTTCTTTTCATCATCGGGGATCGGCCGGTCGCAGCGGCAGAGGATGAGATTAGGCTGGATGCCGATCGAGCGCAGCTCCTTCACGCTGTGCTGCGTGGGCTTGGTTTTCATCTCGCCGGCGCTCGGGATGTAGGGCAGCAGCGTCAGATGGACGAACACCGCCTGGCCTGGATCCAATTCCTGGCCGAGCTGGCGGATGGCTTCGAAGAACGGCAGGCCTTCGATATCGCCCACCGTGCCGCCGATCTCGCACAGCACGAAATCGGCGCCGCCATGATCGGCGAGCACGAACTCTTTGATGGCGTTGGTGACGTGCGGGATCACCTGGACCGTAGCGCCGAGATAATCGCCGCGGCGCTCTTTGGTGATGATCTCCTGATAGATGCGCCCCGTGGTGATGTTGTCGCCCTTAGTGGCGTTCACGCCGGTGAAGCGCTCATAATGGCCGAGATCGAGATCGGTTTCGGCGCCATCATCGGTGACGAACACCTCGCCGTGCTGATAGGGGCTCATCGTGCCGGGATCGACGTTGAGGTAGGGATCGAGTTTGCGGAGGCGGACTTTGTAGCCCCGCGCCTGAAGCAACGCGCCGAGAGCGGCGGAGGCGATGCCCTTCCCCAAGGAAGAGACCACCCCGCCGGTAATGAACACGTAACGCGCCATCTATCCCTGGTTCCGCGGTTCAGCCCCTGAACCGCGTTTTGCGGTTCTTACTGGTCTGGGCCGGCCCGGCGACGCGCAGGCGCGGTCTCGGACGGGGGAGCTTCTACCGATTCGGGCTGGGTTTGTGTAAGCGCCGGCGCGGTGACGCGCTGACGCGGCGGGGCCGCCGCCGAAGCGCCCTGGCTGGCGGAGACGCTGGCATTGCCGCCCGAACCGGTGCGCGGCGGCGCGGGCGCCGTCACGCGCGGCTGGACCGGCGCGGGCTGCACCGCGGAGGCGAGCCGATCGGTCGTCGTGGGCGCGATCGGACCGGCGCGGCGCTGCGCTTCCGTCGGCGCGGGCGCGGTGGGACCGGGTTCGACCGAGACCGTTTGCGCCGGCGGCGCCTGCGCGGCTTGCGCATTGGCCGGCGACAGCAAGGGCGTGGTGTTTTCGGTGTGCGGCGTGGTGGGCGCTGGCGCGGTCTGGGTTTGGGCCGGCGGCGCAAGCATCAGCGAGCGCGAGGCGGACGAGCGTTCCGATTGCGCCAGGAAGGTCAGCGCGAACGAGCAGATCAAGAAGAGGCCGCCGGCGATGCCGGTCATGCGGGCCAGCGCATCGGCGGCGCCGCGGCCCGACATCAGCGCATTGCCGCCCCCGCCCATGCCCAGCGCGCCGCCTTCGGAGCGCTGGAGCAGGACGAGCCCGATCAGCGTCAGGCAAATCAAGAGGTTAACGACGAGAACGACCGTATACATGCGGGCTTGACCTGCCTTTGGGCGTGCGATTCGAAGGGGCGTCCATACCCGAGCGGGCGGTTAATTGCCAGCGCCGGGATGCGCCTGGATGATGGCTGCGAAATCGACAGCTTTAAGGCTGGCGCCGCCGACCAGGGCTCCGTCGACCTCCGGCGTGGCGAAAATCTCGGCGGCGTTCGCCGGTTTGACCGAGCCGCCATAGAGCAGGCGCACGCCCTCCCCCGCCTTGCCGAAGCGGGAAACGAGGCGATCGCGCATCAGGGCGTGGACCTCGGCGATCTCGGCGATGGTGGGGGTAAGGCCGGTGCCGATCGCCCAGATCGGCTCATAGGCGATGACCAGGCCGGGCCCGCATTCGGCCGGCACGCTCGCGGCCAATTGCTCGGCCACCACGCGCGCGGCATTGCCGGCCTCTCGTTCGGACAGGGATTCGCCCAGGCAGACGATCGGCGCGAGGCCGGCGGCGACGGCGGCGCGCGCCTTGGCGGCGATCTGTTCATCGGTTTCGCCATGATCGCGCCGGCGTTCGCTATGGCCCACGATCGCGTAGGCGGCGCCCGCATCGGCCAGCATGGCGGCGCTGACATCCCCGGTATGGGCGCCTTCGGTCTGGACGTGGCAATCCTGGCCGCCCACGACCGCCCGGCGCCCGCGCAGCCGCTCCGCGGCGGCCGCGACCAGCGTGGCCGGCGGGCAGAACACGATCTCCACAGGCGTATCGCCCACCGCCTCCAGGGTGGCGTCCATCTGCGCCAGATCGGCCCTGCGGCCGAACATCTTCCAGTTTCCGGCAATGAGCGGCGTCCGCGGCGCCATGCTGTTCTCCTCTGTTTCGCCTACAGCCGCGGGTCATTGCCCCAAACAGGGGCGCTCACTATGGTCCGCGGCCTTTAAGACTTACGGGACTGTTCATGCTCGAACAAATGCGCTCGCTCACGCGCAACTGGATCTCGCGCATCTTGCTCGGGGTTATCGCGCTCGCCATGGCGATCACGCTGTTCCAGGGCGATTTCGTGCGCGGCATCACGGGCATGTTCAGCCCGCCCGGCGTGGCGCAGGTCGGCCCGCGCACCATCACCGAGCGCGATCTGCAACGCGAACTCGACACCTTGCTGCGTCAAGTCCAGGCGCGCGGCGGCCAGAGCCTGTCGCGCGCGGACGCCATTCATGCGGGCCTCCATTTGCGGGCGCTTGAATCGCTCATCCAGCGGCGCGCGGCGCAGGAATATGCGCGCCGCCTCGGCATCCATGTGTCCGATGCGCAGCTCGCCGAACAAATCCGGCAATTTCCGCAAGTGCGCAACGAATTGACCGGCCGCTTCGATCCGCAGGCGTTCGAGAGCTTCGTGCGTGAGATCGGCTATCAGCCGCGCGAATTCGAAGAAGAGCTGCGCGACAGTATGGCCGCCGACGAATTGCTGCGCGCGATGACCTCCGGCGTGCGCGCGCCATCGAGCTACGGCAAGCTGATCCTGGCGTTCCGCTCCGAGCGGCGCGTGGTGAGCGTGGCCGAGATCGACGCCGGCCATGTCGGCCAGATTCCCGCGCCGACGACGGCGCAGCTGCAAGACTTCTACAACGACAACCGCCAGGCCTTCGCCGTGCCGGAATTCCGCACGGCGACGATCGTGTTCGCGCGCACCAGCGAGTTCGCCGACCGCGTCCAGATCACGGACGAGCGTCTGCGTCAGGAATATGAGCAGCGCCGCGCGTCGCTCACGCAGCCGGAAAAGCGCAGCTTCGTGCAGATTTCGGCGCCCAACGAGGCCAAGGCCCGCGACGCCGCCGCCCGCCTCTCGCGCGGCGAAGATCCGACCGCCGTCGCGCACGCGCTCGGCCTTCAGACCGTGCGCATGGCCGACAAGACGGCCGCGGAAGTCGGCGATCCGGGCGTGCGCCAAGCGATCTTTGCGATGACGCCCGGCGCGCCGGCGCAAGCCGTGCAAGGCCAGCTGACGCCATGGGTCGCGGTGCGGCTCGAAAGCGTGACGGCGGCGGTGACGCCCGATTTCGCCACGCAGCGCGAGCAAATCCGCCACGACATTGCGACCCAGGAAGGCGGCCAAGCCATGGAAGCCGCGCTCGACGCGTTCGAGACCGCGCGCGATTCCGGTACGTCGATCGCGGACGCGGCGCGCGCGCAGGGCCTGAGCGTCGTCACGGTTCCGGCTGTGACGGCCGAGGGCCGCGGCGAAAACGGCCAGCCGGTCGCTGAACTGCTCGACACGCCCGATCTGGTTCACACCATTTTCCAAACCCAGGAAGGCGAGGCGACGGAATTCATGCCGGTGGGTGACGGCGCTTATGCGCTGCTGCAAGTGGACCGCGTGATCGCGGCCACCACGCGGCCGTTCGACCAAGTGCGCCAGATTCTCGCGCCGCAATGGATCGCGCGTGAACGCGCGCGCCGGCTTCAGGAGGCGGCTTCGCAGGTCAACGCCGCTGTGGGCCATGGCCAGACATTCGAGGCCGCCGTGCGCGCCGCGGGCGGGCGCCTGCTCGCGCGCTCGCAAACCGTGGCGCGGCCGAGCGAGGACGACCAGCACGCACAAACCGATCAGCAATTCCTGCAATTGGTGTTCTCGGCGCAGCGCGGCCAGGTCGCCAACGCGGTGCGGCGCGATGCCGGCGCGGTGCTGCTGGTGAACGTCGAAGAAATCCAGCGCGCCGATCCGGGCGCCAATGCGCAAATGGTCGACTCCTTCAGCCGCCGCATGGATGGCGAACTCGCTGAAACGCTGGGCCTCACGATCCAGGCCGCGGCGGTCGCCGATGCGCATGTGCGGCGCAACGAGGATCGCATCACCCAATTGTTCGCGACAGAACAAGGCAATCAGGAAGCGCAATGACGCCGCTCGAACCAGGCCTCGACGATTTCGCCGCGCGCTTTGCGCAAGGCGACGCGGTGGTCTGGACGCGGCGGCTCTCCGATCTGGAGACGCCGGTGTCGGCGTTTCTGAAGCTGGGCGCACGCCAGCCGGGCGCGTTCCTGTTCGAGAGCGTGGAAGGCGGCGCGTTTCTTGGCCGCTATTCGATCATCGGCTTGAAGCCCGACCTGATCTGGCGCGTGCGCGCGGGGCGCGCGGAACTGAGCCGCGGCTCTTTCGAGGAGAGCGCGTTCAAACCCGACAAAGCGCCAGTGCTGGCCTCGCTGCGCAAATTCATCGCGCGCTCAAAGCTCGATCTGCCGGCGCATCTGCCCCCGCCCGCCGCGGGCCTGTTCGGCTATCTCGCCTATGACATGGTGCGCTTCATCGAGAAGCTGCCGGACAATACCGAAGACCCGCTCGGCCAGCCCGACGCGATGCTGATGCGCCCGACGATCGTGGCCGTGTTCGACAATGTGGCGAGCGAGATCACGCTGGTGACGCCGGTGCGCCGCGCGCGCGCCAAGAACGCCGCGCTCGCCTATGAGGCGGCGCGCACGCGGCTGGAGCGCGTGCTGCGCCTGCTCGACCGGCCCTTGCCGAAGCGCGCGCCCTCCCCGCCCCCTGCGGCGCAGCCCGCGCCCAGCTCGAATTTCAGCGAAGCCGCCTATCGCGACGTGGTGGAGCGCTGCAAAGCCTATGCGCGCGCCGGCGACATTTTTCAGGTGGTGCCGAGCCAGCGCTTCTCCGTGCCGATGAAGGAAAGCGCGTTCGCGCTCTATCGCTCGCTGCGCCGGCTCAATCCCTCGCCTTTCCTGTTTTATCTGAACTTCAAGGATTTCTCGATCGTCGGGTCGAGCCCGGAAATTCTGGTGCGGCTGCGCGACGATGTGGTGACGATCCGCCCGATCGCGGGCACGCGTCCGCGCGGCAAGACGCCGGCGGAAGATCAGGCGCTGGAAGAGGAATTGCTGGCCGATCCGAAAGAGCGCGCCGAGCATCTGATGCTGCTCGATCTCGGCCGCAACGATGTCGGCCGCGTCGCCAAGCGCGGCAAGGCGCCGGGCGCGAATGCGGCTGGCGCGCTGGAAGCGGGCTCACCCAATGTGCGCGTGACGGCGAGCTTCACGGTCGAGCGCTACAGCCATGTGATGCACATCGTCTCCAATGTCGAAGGCCGGCTGGCGGATGGGCTCGATGCGGTCGATGCGCTGTTTGCGGGCTTTCCGGCGGGCACGGTCTCAGGCGCGCCCAAAGTGCGCGCGATGGAGATCATCAACGAGATGGAGCCGCACAAGCGCGGCGTCTATGGCGGCGGGATCGGCTATTTCTCGGCCGGCGGAGCGATGGACACGTGCATCGCGCTGCGCACGGGCGTGGTGAAGGATGGCCGGCTCTACGTGCAGGCGGGCGGCGGCGTCGTGCTCGACAGCGATCCGCAGCTGGAGCTGGAAGAAACCCAGCACAAGGCCCGCGCGCTGATCCGCGCGGCGGCGGACGCCTGGCGCTACGATTAGCTGTACCGCCGGCTTCCGGCCAGCAGACCTCTGCCGCCTGGAAGGCGGCGGTACGGGGCGTCGGCTCAGCCGAACCAGCCCTTCTTCTTTTTCTTGTCAGGTTCCGGCTCGGGCGGGGGCGCAGGACGAGGTGCGGCCGCCTGAGGCGCGGGCGCGGCGGCGCGCGGCGCGGGTTGAGGTGCGGCGGCCTGGGGCGGCGGCGCTTGCTGGACGGGCGGCGCGGCCGGGCGCGCGGCCTGCGGCGCTGGTTTGGCCTGCGGCGCTGCTTGGGCCTGCTGTGCGGGCGGAGCCTGTTGCGGGCGCGGCGCGCCGGGCAGCGGGCCTAGCTTGTCGGCGAAAAACATCTTCCGTGCTCCCCTTGGCCGCTTCGGCGGCGCTTGGCGTTCTGGCGTGTCCCACCCCAATGCACCAGGACGGCGGCTACCGTAACCCCCTTCCCGCGCTTCGCCCACACGCCCTGCGCGACCGGGCTTCGACGCGGATGAAAATGCAGATATAGAGGCGCGCGATGACTGCCGGTTCGCTCTTTCCGACACGCGCGCCCGCCCGATGGCGGCGGTGAGTTCGCTCACCCCTTCAGCGCCAGCGGAAAGCCATGTCCATGATCCTCGTCATCGATAATTACGACTCCTTCGTCTACAATTTGGTCCATTACGTCGAAGACCTCGGCGCGCCGACCGAGGTCCATCGCAATGACGCGCTGAGCGTCGACGCCATCCTGAAAAAGAAGCCGAAAGGCGTGCTGATCTCGCCCGGACCGGGACGGCCCGAGGATGCGGGCGTGTGCATCGAGTTCCTGAAGCGCGCGCCGGCGGATTTGCCGGTGCTGGGCGTCTGCCTCGGCCATCAGGCGATGGGCGAAGCGTTCGGCGGGGATGTCGTCTCCGCGCGCGCGATCATGCACGGCAAGACCAGCGAGGTGCGCCATAAGGGACGCGGGCTTTTCCGCGGCCTGCCCTCTCCGCTGACGGCGACGCGCTATCATTCGCTCGCCGTGAAGCGCGAGACCTTGCCCGACATGTTCGAGATCGACGCCGAAACCGAAGACGGCGAGATCATGGGCATGCATCATCGCGACCGGCCCATGTTCGGCCTGCAATTCCATCCCGAGAGCATCGCCAGCCAGCATGGCCATGCGCTGATCGGCGCGTTCCTCGATGCGGCGCGCGCGCGATGAGCCTCGACGCCGATTTCGCCGCGATCCTCGATGGCAAGACGACGCTCGACGAGACCAAGGATTTCCTGACGCGCTCGGTCGCGTGGATGGCCGATCCTGAAGCGCTCGCCGCCGGCGCGCGCGCGATGCGGGCGCGCATGGTGCGCGTGACAGCGCCGGACGGCGCCATCGATGTGTGCGGCACGGGCGGCGATGGCGCGCACACGCTCAACATTTCAACGGCGGTGGCCTTTGTCGTGGCCGGCTGCGGCGTGGCTGTCGCCAAGCACGGCAATCGCGCGATGTCATCCAAGAGCGGCGCGGCCGATGTGCTAGAGGCGCTGGGCGTGAAGCTGACGGGCGATGTTTCCGTGCTAGAGCGTTGCCTTCGCGACGCGCGCGTGGCGTTTCTGTTCGCGCAGAACCACCACCCCGCCATGCGCCACGTCGCGCAGGCGCGGCGCGAGCTGGGCTTTCGCACGATTTTCAACTTGCTCGGCCCGCTCTCCAATCCAGCAAGCGTGAAACGCCAGCTCGTCGGCGTGTTCGGCGCGGATTTCGTGGCGCCGATGGCCGAGGCGCTGCTTCTGTTGGGCGCAGAGCGCGCCTGGGTCGTGCACGGACCGGGCGGGATTGACGAATTGTGCGCGACGGACGGCAATCTCGTCTCCGCGCTGATCGATGATCAGGTGGCGGCCGTGTCCATCGCCTATCTCGGCGCGGCGGCTTTGGCGCCTGAGGCGCTGCGTGGCGGCGACGCGGCGGAGAATGCGGCCGCGCTGCACGCGCTGCTCGACGGATCGAGCCGCAATGACGCCTATCGCGACGCGGTGGAGCTCAACGCGGCGGCGGCGCTGGTCGTGGCGGGCGCAGCGGCCGATCTGGGCGAAGGCGCGGTCATAGCGCGCGACGCGCTCGAAGATGGCGAAGCGCTCGCCGCGCTCGATGCGCTGATCGCGCTGACCAAGGATGCGCCATGAGCGACGTGCTGCAGAAGATCGTGGCCTATAAGCGAGAGGACGTGGCGCAGCGCAAACGCGCGACGCCGTTCTCCGAGATCGACGCAGCCGCGCGCGCGCAAACGCCGCCGCGGGGCTTCGCGGATGCGCTGGCGGTCATGACCGCCCGGCCCGCGCTGATCGCGGAGATCAAGAAGGCGAGCCCGTCGAAAGGCCTCATTCGTGCGGACTTTCATCCGCCCTCGCTGGCGCGCGCCTATGCGGAGGGCGGGGCCGTCTGTCTGTCGGTGCTTACGGACGAGCCAAGCTTCCAGGGCCATGATTCGTTTCTCGTCGCCGCGCGCGGCGCGGTCGCGCTGCCGGCGCTGCGCAAGGATTTCATGATCGATCCCTGGCAGATTGCAGAGAGCCGCGCGCTCGGTGCGGACGCGATCCTCGTCATCATGGCCTGCGTCGATGATGAGCTGGCGATCGATCTCACCGAGGCCGCGAGCGATTACGGCATGGACGCGCTGGTCGAGGTGCACGACGAGGCCGAATTGGAGCGCGCGCTGACGCTCGATGCGCGCCTCATCGGCGTCAACAATCGCGATCTGCGCACGTTCGAAACCAAACTCGAAACCACCGAGCGCTTGGCGCCGCGCGTACCGAAGGACCGCATCCTCGTGGCCGAGAGCGGGATCAACACGGGCGTCGACATTGCACGGCTTACGCGCGCTGGCGCGCGCGCGTTCCTGGTCGGCGAAAGCCTGATGCGGCAGAGCGATGTGGCCGCCGCGACGCGCGCTTTGCTAAGCTGAAGCGGGCCGGCGCGCGCCATAGAGGAAGAGCGCGATGGCCGCGACGATCATGCCCGCGCCGATATAGGTCCAGCGGATATCGCCGTTCATGAAGCTCTGGCCGGGGAATCGGTTGAGGCCTTGCAGGGCCCAGATCGCGCCGAACACGCCGAACAAAACGCTCGCCGCGCCGGCCAGATCGCGCGCCAAGCCGGTGAACACCGACCACGATCCGAGCGCTGCGCCGATCAGGATCATCACCAGCCCGATGATGAGTCCGCGCTGGCTGCCCATCTCTGTTGCGCCGAAGATATGAAGCGCCTGCAGCAAGCCGATCACGCCGAAGATCGCCAAGACGATCCCAATGCCGCCGAGCATGATTTTGAATCCGGTCATCGCCCGATCCTCCCTGTTCGCTTCAAGTATAGACGCGCCTCATCTGCGACAAAGCCAATGCCAGCTTGACGCGAGTCGGGAACGGACATAGAACAACGACAACGTTCACTGTTTGGTCCTGGCCGATGCTGACCTCGAAACAAAAAGAACTGCTTCTCTACATCCACAGCCGCATCAAGGAGACGGGCGTTTCCCCCTCCTTCGATGAGATGAAGGAAGCGCTCGATCTGGCGTCGAAGTCCGGCATTCACCGGCTCATCACGGCGCTGGAGGAGCGCGGCTTTCTGCGCCGCCTGCCGCATCGGGCGCGCGCGCTCGAGGTGTTGAAGCTGCCCGATAGCGCGACGCCTTCGGCGCCGCCGCGCGGGCGCGGCCAATTCCGTCCCTCCGTCGTCAGCCAGCCCAATGCGGCGATGGCCGCGGCGGCGCGCGGCGTGCCGATCGTCGGCCGCATCGCGGCGGGCGTGCCGATCGAAGCGCTGCAAAGCGAAGTCGGCCGCGTCGAAGCGCCGGAAGATTTGGGCGATCCCAAGGATCTGTTCGCGCTCGAAGTGAAGGGCGACAGCATGATCGGCGCCGGCATTCTCGAAGGCGATATCGTCATCCTGAAGAAGACCGATTCCGCCGACAGCGGCGATATCGTCGTGGCGCTCATCGACGAAGAAGAAGCCACGCTGAAGCGGCTGCGCAAGAAGGGCAATTCCGTCGCGCTCGAAGCGGCCAATCCGGCGTATGAGACGCGCATTTTCGGGCCTGACCGCGTGCGCATTCAGGGCCGCCTCGTCGGCCTGCATCGGCGCTACATCTAGGGCGGGCTCCAGCGCCGGCGCATCGTGCTTGGCGATGCGCGGGTGATGAAGAGGCGGCCATCGATCTCATAGAGTTTCGCGCCGCCCTCGCGCGCCAGGGCCGGCGCATCCAGCAAAAGACGCGGCGCGCAGCGGCTTCTGAATTCCAGCGGCGCCGGCTTGGGTGAGAGCACGATAGCGTGGCGCACGCAGGCGCCGGCGAAGCCCGCCTCGTCGCGCACGAGCATGACGGCGCGTCCGCTTGGCGTGCGCCATGTGCAATCGACGCCTATACAGCTCTGCGGCGGCGCAAGGTTCTGCGCGCGCGCAGGCGTCAGGCCCAGCATCGCGCCGACGCGGTCACGCGCGAAGGTCGAGCGCCCGCGCACCGCCGCCAGCGTCCAGGCGCCGTCCTCGCGCGCGAACACGGCGCGCAGATCGCTATCGAACGCCAGAACGGGCTGGGGCGCGGCGATGTAGAGGCCGACGGCCAGCGCGGCCCAGGCCAAACCGCCCCAGCGCAGCGCGCCGCGCCATGCGCACGCCCACACGATCGCGAGCGAACTCAAGCACAGGAAGGAAGGCGGCGGCTGCGGAAAAGCGAGCACCGCCTCGGGCCGCTCCGCGAAGCTGGCCCCGATGCGGGCGATGAGATCGAGCGCGCGGCCCATGATGTCGAGCGGCGCATCGGCCAGCCCGAACGGCGCCAGCACCGCTGCGATCGCCGCCGCCGGCGCGACCACGAAGGAAATGATCGGCGCCATGGCGAGGTTGGCGACCAGGCCGTAGGCCGAGAACCGCTGAAAGTGATAGAGCGCGAACGGATCGGTGGCGAAGCCGGCAACGAGGCTCGTCAGCAAGATCACGCCGCCGGTGCGCGCCAGCCATTGCAAGGCGCCGATCAGCGGCCCCGGCGTCGGCAGCGCATCGCGCGCGGGCCGCTGATTGGCTTCGAACGCGGCGACCAAAGCGGCGGTCGCGGCGAACGACATTTGAAAGCCCGGCTCAAGCACGGATTCCGGAAACAGCAGCACAACGATGAGCGTGGCGAGCGCGAGGCCGCGCATCGAGATCGCCGGCCTGTCGAGAAGGATCGCGCCGAACGCCACGCACGCCATCACGAAGGAGCGTATGGCCGGCACGCTCGATCCCGAGATCACGAGGTAAAGCGCAAGCGCGACGAGCGCGGTTGCGGCCGCCAGCTTCTTGACCGGCCAGCGCAACGCAATCGGCGGAATGAGCGCCAGGAAGGTCGCGATCGCGCCGAACACCAGCCCGCCGACAATGCCCATGTGCAAGCCCGAGACGGACAGCACGTGGCCAAGGCCGCTGTCGCGCAGAGCCTTGTTGGTGTCGGCGTCGATGACGCTTTCATCGCCGGCGATAAGCGCGGCCGCGATCGCGCCGCCGCGGCCGGGCGCGGCCGCGATGATCGTGGCCGCAAGATCGCCACGCATCGCCGCGATGCGCAGCGCGAGCCGGTCGCGCCAATCGGGCGGCGGGCCGAACAGAGCGGGCCGGCATCGGCCCCAGACAAAGCCGGTCGCGCCCAGGCGTTCGAAATAGGCGCGCCGCGCAAAATCATAAGCGCCAGGCGCGAGCGGACCGTCGGGCGCGCGCAGGCTGGCGCGGCAGCGCACGGCGCGCCCGGCGTCGAGCGCGCCAATATCGGCGGCCGAAACGCGCACATAGCGCGGCGGCGTAGGCGCGCCTTCGAGCGCGCGCACCAGGATGCGCAGACGCGGGCGCGCGCCGCCTTCGCGCGCCGCGATCCAGCCTTCGAGACGTGCGCCATCGAGCGGCGCGGCGAGCACCGGCTGCGCCGCGAGCTTCGCGCGCACGCCGGCCGCCACCGCGCCCAGGCCAGCAAAGGCGACGAACGCCAATACGCCCGCCAGCGCGGCGCGCAGCGCGGCCCATAGGCCCCCGATGCGCGCGCTGGGCCAGGCTGCGAGCAACACGGACAAAGCCATTGCGCCGGCGGCCAGGGCGCAGCTGACGACCAAGGGCGGTTCGGCCGGCGCCGTCAGCCAATAGGCGGCGCCCGCGATCGCGGCGACCGGCAGCCAAAGCAGCCAGCGATCGCGCTGCGCGGCCAGAACCAGGGCGACGCTAGGCCGGCGCGCGCGCGCCGTGCTAAGCGGGCCGCCCAATGCCGCTCCACGATCCGACATGACCATCGTCACGCGTTTCGCCCCCTCCCCGACGGGCTATCTCCATATTGGAGGCGCACGCACGGCGCTGTTCAATTGGCTTTTCGCGCGCCATCACGGCGGCCGCTACCTGCTGCGCATCGAAGACACCGATCGCGCGCGCTCCACCGAGGCCGCGATCGGCGCGATCATGGACGGGCTCGACTGGCTCGGCCTCGACCATGACGGCCAAACCATTTTCCAGTTCGCGCGCGCGGCGCGCCATCGCGACGTGGCCGAAGCCATGGTCGAGCGCGGCGCGGCGTTCCGCTGCTACCAAACACCCGAGGAACTCGAAGCAAGGAGACAGCGTCGAGACGCCCTCCACGTCCAGAGGGACGCTGTCGAAAAGAAGATCAAAGCAGCAGAAAAGGACGGAGGCGCCACAGGCGATCTGGTTCGAGAGTTCGAGTCACTGAACCAAGAGCTGAACGCGGCGTATGAAGCCCTGAAACGCTCTCCGTACCGGGATGGTCTAAAGCCGCCATCACCAGATGCACCATATGTAATTCGCCTTCGAGCGCCCGACGGCGGCGAAATCATCAATGACGATTTGGTCCAAGGCCGGGTGGCGATCCGTGCGAGCGAACTCGACGATCTCATTCTGCTGCGCGCGGATGCGACGCCGACCTATATGCTGGCCGTCGTGGTCGACGATCATGACATGTCGGTGACACATGTGATCCGCGGCGACGACCATCTTTCTAATGCGGCGCGCCAGATTCCGATTTATGACGCCATGGGCTGGGACAAGCCCGCGTTCGCGCACGTGCCGATGATCCATGGGCCGGACGGACAAAAGCTCTCCAAACGCCATGGCGCGCAAGCCGTGCACGAATATCGCGATCTCGGCTATCTGCCTGAAGCGATGACGAACTACCTCGCGCGCCTGGGCTGGAGCATGGGCGACCGCGAAATCTTCTCGATGGACGAGGCGATCGCCGCCTTCGATCTGGCGCACGTGCATAAAGCGCCGGCGCGGCTCGATTTCGCGAAGCTCAACGCCGTCAACGGCCATTATATCCGCGAAGCAGATGACGCGCGGCTGGCCGCGCTCACGTTTACGCATCTCGAAAAACAGGGGCCGCTCGCCCCCGCCATGCGCGCCAAAATCGAAGCCGCCATTCCCGTGCTTAAAACGCGGGCGAAAACCATTCCCGAACTGGCCGACCAGGCCCGCTACTTGATGTTGAGCCGCCCGCTCAATATTGACGCTGCAGCGCGAAAGGCGATGAAGGACGAGGCCATGAAGGTGATCGCGGCGCTCCGTCCGCATCTGGCGGCGCTGGCGCGCTGGGATGCGGAGACGATCGGCGCTGCATTAAAGGCGTTCGCAGCGGAAGCGGGCGTCGGGATGGGAATGATCGGGCCGGCGCTGCGCGCCGTTTTGACGGGCGGAACGCCCGCACCCGATCTGGCGTTCGTGCTGGCCACGCTCGGACGCGAGGAAACGCTGGGCAGGATCGACGATCACATGTGACCGCCACATTCGCGATTGCGGCGGCCGGGAGCAAAGGCATGGAAAGCAAGATCATCAAGAAGCCGTCGGCCACGCTCACCGTCAACAACAAGCAGATAGAGTTGCCGGTCTATGGCGGGTCTGTCGGCCCCGACGTGGTCGATATCCGCAAACTCTACGGCGACGCCGGCGTCTTCACCTACGATCCGGGCTACACCTCAACGGCCAGCTGCGAGAGCCAGATCACCTATATCGATGGCGATGAGGGGGTGCTGCTCTATCGCGGCTACCCGATTGATCAATTGGCCGAGCGGTCGACCTTCATCGAGGTTTGCTACCTGCTGCTGCACGGCGAATTGCCGAACGCGAAGGAACTCGCGGAATTCACGCACGCCATCACCATGCACACGATGCTGCATGCGCAATTCGATCGTTTCTTCGAAGGCTTCCGGCGCGACGCGCATCCGATGGCGGTGATGGTGGGCGCGGTGGGCGCGCTCTCGGCGTTCTATCACGACTCCACCGACATCAACGATCCGCGCCAGCGTATAATCGCCTCGCACCGCATGATCGCGAAAATGCCGACGATCGCGGCGCGCGCGTACAAATACACGTACGGCCAGCCTTTCATCAGCCCGCGCAACGAACTCGACTATTCCGGCAATTTCCTGCGCATGCTGTTCGCGGTGCCGGCCGAGGACTACAAAGTCAATCCGCTGCTCGCGCGCGCGATCGACGTGTTCTTCATCCTGCACGCCGATCACGAACAGAACGCCTCGACCTCCACCGTGCGCAGCGCGGGCTCTTCGGGCGCCAATCCGTTCGCGTGTATCGCCGCAGGCATCGCGTGCCTGTGGGGCCCGGCGCATGGCGGCGCCAATGAAGCTGCGCTCAACATGTTGTCTGAAATCGGCACGGTCGATCGCATTCCCGATTTCATCAAACGCGTGAAGGACCCGAACGACGATGTGCGCCTGATGGGCTTCGGCCACCGCGTCTATAAAAACTACGATCCGCGCGCCAAGGCGATGCAGAAGCTCTGCCACCAAGTGCTGCAGGAAGTGGGCGTGAAGGACGACCCGCTGCTGCACGTCGCCATGGAGCTGGAGAAAATCGCGCTCAACGATGAGTACTTCGTGAAGCGCAAGCTCTTTCCGAACGTCGATTTCTATTCGGGCATCACGCTCAAAGCGATGGGCATCCCGACCTCGATGTTCACGGTTCTGTTCGCGGTGGCGCGCACCGTCGGCTGGATCGCGCAATGGACGGAGATGATGGAAGACCCGGCGCAGAAGATCGCGCGGCCGCGCCAAGCCTATACCGGCCCGGCGCTGCGCGACTATGTCGGCATCGACAAGCGGCGCTGAGCGCCCGCTTTCATCACGCCGAGCACGGAATCGGCCGCGATGTCCGCGGCCGGTCGCCCGCCGCGCCCCATCGCGTCGAGCGCCGCATCCTGCGCGGCGATCTGGGCGGCGCGCGCTGAAGGATCGTCGAGCAGTTTCGCGGCCGCCGCGGCGAGGCGCGCGGGCGTGAATTTGGTTTGCAGCAATTCGGGCGCAACCTCGCGATCGGCGGCGATGTTCATCAGCGTGACAAATTTCGCTTTGAACAGGAAGAAGCGCGCCAGGAACCAGGTGATCCAGCCCAGCTTATAGCCGACGATCACGGGCGCGCCGGCGAGGCCCAATTCGGTCGTCACCGTGCCGGACGCAGCGATCGCGACATTGGCGGCGGCGAACGCATCCGATTTCTCATCCTCGCCGACGAGCAAGGCCGAAGCCGGCGCGCCGGCGCGCGCGATCTCGGCCACCGGATCGGCGATCACGGAGACGAGACGCAGATCCTTGCGCGAGGCGGTGAGCGTTTCGGCCGCGCGCCACAGCGTCGGCGCAACGCGGCGAATTTCGCTTCGGCGGCTGCCGGGCAGAACGAGAACGATGCGCTCGTTTTCCGAGATGGCGTGGCGCGCGCGAAACGCCGCGCCGTCGCCTTTGACGAAGCGCCCGATGGCGGGATTGCCGCTCACTGTCGTCGGCAAGCCGTAAGGTTCGTAATAGGGCTGTTCGAAGGCGTGGATGCAGATCAGATGATCGACGGCTTCGGCCAGCGTCTTGGCGCGCCCGGCCCGGCTCGCCCACACTTGCGGGCCGACATATTTGACGCGCGGAATAGCCGGCGCCTGCGCTTTAAGGCGCTGCGCGACGCGCAAGGTGAAGCCCCAGGAATCGATCAGCACCACCACGTCGGGCCTCGCCGCGATCGCCGCCTGCGCCGCTTCATCGGCGCGCTTCACCACGCGATCGTAAGCCAGCAGGCCGTCGATGAAGCCGAGGATGGCGAGATCGTCGATGCGCACCGCGCTCGCGACGCCTTCGGCCACCATCGCCGCCCCGCCGATGCCTGCGAAGGCGAGCGCGGGGTCACGTGCGCGCAGCGCGCGGATGAGATCGGCGCCCAACGCATCGCCGGACGCTTCCGCGGCGACGAGAAACACAAGGCCGCTCATGATTGGCCGAAGACGAAGAGACCCAGCGCATCGGCGCGCGCTGCGAGCTCCGCGCGATCCACGATGAGCGCGCCGCCGGCCTCGATCGCCACGCCGGCAAGGCCAGCCTGTGCAGCGTTTTCGATGGTCTGCACGCCGATGGTCGGCAGATCGATGCGGCGCTCTTGGATGGGCTTGGCGCGCTTCAAGAGCACGCCGCGGCGCTTTTCGGGGGTACCGCGGATCGCGAGCGGCAGCGCGCCAGCGCGGGCCAGCATCGCATCCGTGCCCTCTTGCGCTTCGACCGCGAGCACGAGGCCATCGGCGACCACGACGGCCTGGCCGACATCCCAGCGGCCGAGCGCTTCCGCAACGTCCCAAGCCTTCGTGATATCGGCGCGCGCCTGCGCGTCCGGCGTAAGCGCGCCCAGCACGCCCGCCTGCGCAAGCAGGCCAGGATAGGCCTCGTGCGCGCCGACGACGCGGAAGCCGCTCTCTTCAAAATCCGTCACCAGCGCGCGCAGCAGCGCGTCATCGCCGAGGCGCGCGGCGGCGACGAGTTTGGGGGCGAGGCGCGCGCCCTCTTCGTCAAGCTTCAGAGCTGCAAAATCGGGACGTTTGACGACGCCCGCCATGACGATGGCGTCACAGCCAGCCTCGCGCAGCGCCGCCTTGCGCGCGCCCATTTCGCCAACGTCGAAGCTCGCGCCCGGATGCGCGGCGAGCGCGTCATCGGCAAAGGGCGCGATGCGGGCGACGTAGTACGGCGCGCCAGTTTCGGCGCAATGCGCGGCGAGGGCGCGCGGCAAGCCGCCGCCGCCGGCGACGATGCCGAGCTTGCGCCAGGGCGCCATCTCAGTCCCGCGGCATGCAGAGCGGCCGCGCGGAATCGGCGCGGATGAAATCGAGGATTTCCATCACCTCGGGATTGTCCGCGTAGAGCTCCAGCGCGTCATCGATACGCTCCTGGAAGGTGCCCTCCTCCGCGAACAGCAGGCGATAGGCGGCGCGCAGATCATGAATCTGTTCGCGCGTGAAATTGCGCCGCTTGAGGCCCACCGTGTTGAGGCCGGCGAGATGTGCGTGATTGCCGATGGCCAGCCCATAGGGAATGAGGTCGGCGGTGATGAGCGCCGAGGCGCCGACAAAGGCGTGGCGGCCCACGCGGCAGCGCTGCACGACGCCGGCCAGGCCGCTCACGATCGCCCAATCCTCCACGCAGACATGGCCGCCGATCGTCGCCGTCTGCGCCATGATGACGTTGTCGCCGACGATGCAATCATGCGCGATGTGAATGCTGCCCATGAAGAGGCCGTTGTCACCCACGCGCGTTTCCGAGCGGCCGCGGACCGTGCCGCGGTGCACCGTGGCGTGTTCGCGAAAGGTGTTGTTGTTTCCGATCACGACCCGCGTCGGCTCGCCCTTGTAAGACGTGTCCTGCGGCGGCGCGCCCAGCGAGGCGAATGGATAGATCGTGCAATCGGCGCCGATCTCGGTGTGCGTCTCGATATAGACGTGCGCGACCAGACGCGTGCGATCTGCGATCTTCACGTTCGGGCCGATCACGCAGCCGGGGCCGATCACGACGTCGGCGCCGAGTTCGACTTTCTTATCGACGACGGCCGATGGATGAATATCCGCCATCAGCGATCTCCCTTCGCCGCAGCAAAATCGCACTCGGCTACAAGCTCGCCACGCACCTCGGCGCGTCCCTTGAACTTGAAGATATTGCGCCGCGCGAACACGACCTCGACGGGCATTTCCACGACATCACCCGGCAGAACCGGCCGGCGAAAGCGTGCATTGTCGACCGACATGAAAAGGATGACGTGCTTGGAGACGTCGACATCGAGCGTCTTCGACATCAGCAATGCGCCGGTCTGCGCCATCGCTTCGATCAGCAGCACGCCGGGCATGACCGGCGCATCGGGAAAATGGCCGGTGAAATGCGGTTCATTGGCGCTGACGCATTTGACGCCGCGGATCGATTGATTGGCGACGTAATGCGTCGCGCGATCGACCAGCAGGAACGGATAGCGGTGCGGCAGGCGACGCAGGATCTCATCGATCGCAATCGCTTCGCCCTCATTCTCGCCCATCGCGGCCTCCCGACGCCTTCCGCGCGAGCCAGGCCGTTTCCCGCAGGAATTTCCGCAACGGTTTGGCGGGATAACCGCCCCAGGTCTCGCCAGCGGGCACGTCTTGCAGCACCGCCGAGCCCGCCGCAAGCACGGCGCCTTTGCCGACCGTGCGATGATCGCCCAGGCCGACACGCCCGCCCATCATCACCCCATCGCCGACCACGGAAGAGCCCGATATGCCGCCAAAGGCGGCGATCATGGCGCCGCGGCCGATCTGCACCTGGTGGGCGATCTGGCAGAGATTGTCGATCTTGGCGTCCTCGCCGATCTGGGTGTCGTCGAAGGCGCCGCGATCGATCGTGGTGTTGGCGCCGATCAGCGCGCGGTCCTGGATGATGGCGCGCCCGAAATGCGGAACCTCCACCAGGCCTTGCGCATCGGCGGCGACGCCGAAGCCCTGTTCGCCGATCACGGCGCCCGAGAGGATGGTGACGTCATCGCCGATCAGCGCGCACAGGATAGTGGCGTTGGCGCCGATGCGGGTGCGCCGGCCAATCGCGACGCCCGGCCCGATCACGGCGTTGGCCCCGATCACGACGCCGGCGCCGATCTGGGCGCCCTGCCCGATCACCACGCCGGGGCCAAGGCGCACATCGTCTTCCAAGCGCGCATCCGGGTGAATGCGCGCATCGCCCTCGTGGACGCGCAGCGTGATGAGTTTACTGGCGAGACGCGCGAACGTGGCGCGCGGCCGATCGCTGAGGATTAGCGCCGACGCTTTCGGCGCGAAATGCGCGGCGCCCGGCGAAAGCACGCACGCCGCCGGCGCATTGGCCAGCGGCGTGGACGCCTTTTCAAGAAAGCAGAGATCGCCAGGACCGGCGCGGCCCGCGGGCGCGGCGCTCTTGACCAAAGTGGCCGGATCGCCGCCGATCTCGAAGCCGGCCGCCAGCGTCCGGACCGGACGGGCTGCGCCGACTTCGTAGAAGCGGGCGTCGATCACGGCTGGATCAATGCGGCGCGGTGGGCGGCGCAGCCGGCGCGGGCGCGCCATTCGCGCCTTGCGGCGGCGGCGCGGCTTGACGCGACACGTTCACCGTCCGCACGCGCTGATCGAGGCGCGAGACGATATCCGTCGTCGCATCGACGCCATCGGCGACGAGCTGTGCATCGCTGCGGTCGATCACGACCGCCGCGCGGCGCGCCGTCATCACTTCCTGAACGATCGGCTCCAGGCCCCGGTTGAATTCGATGAGCGCCTGCTGGCGCGTATAATCGAGATCGCGGGCGCGGATCATCTGCTGCTGGCGCAGCGCTTCTGCGCGCTGGTTGAACGCATCGATGCGCGCGCGGAGCGCCGTGTCGCGCGAAATCTGATCGGAGCTGCGGCCCTGCGTTGCGGCTTGCAGCGCCTGCGCCTCGGTTTGAACCGCAGTGGTTTCCGCCTGCAGCTCACCTTGCATGGTCTCGGCGATCTGGCGCAGCTTGGCGTCGAGATCGCGGCCGGCCATCGAGGTCTGCAGGATGCGCTGATAGTCCATGACGACCACCGGACCCGATTGAACCGGCTGCGCGATCGCTGGGGCTTGCGACGCCAGCGCCAGCCCGAGGGCGAGCGCCATTGGTTTGAAGAAACGCATGAAACGCGCCTTTCTTATCGATGTTCTAGAAGCGTGTGCGGGTGGAGAACCGGAACGTTTGCCGATCGTCATAGTCCTCGTATTGGAACGGATAGGCAAAGTCGAATTGCACGGGGCCGAACGGGCTATCCCAGAAGAAGCTGATGCCCGCCGATGCGCGCAACGAGGCGTCGTCGTTGACGAGCCGCGTGATGGTGCCGCCTGCACCATCCGAGAACGGGCCGATGGTGCGGCGGTTGTTGTCGTCCAGGACGCCCAGCGTGCCGAAATCGAGGAACAGCGCGTTGGTGAGGCCGAAGGTTTCCGGCAGACCGTTCGGGAAGGTCAGCTGGAAAGTTCCGATCGCGTAGGCGTTGCCGCCTAGCGCATCGCCGCGGCTGGTGGTGATGTCGGTCGTGGTCGAAGGATCGCCGTCGGCGTCGTAGACGAGAATCTGGCGCGGGCCGATGCCCGACACGTCGAAGCCGCGGAACGTCGCGCCGCCTTTGAAGAAGCGGTCATTGATGCGGATGTCTTCGTCGTTATAGGCCCAGATATAGCCGGCGCTGCCGTGGAAGCTCAGCGTCACGCCGCGGAAGAGGCCGCGATAGACGCCGCCTTCGAGCTCGCTGCGGATGTAATGCACGTCGCCGCCGAGGCCGGCGAAATCCTGGTTGAACGACAGATCAAAGCCGCCGCTCGGATTCACCGGATCGTTGCGGCGATCGAGATTAAACGAATATCCGACGAGCGAGGTGAGGAAGCGGCCTTCCTGATCGCACAGCAGCGGACGGCCGAGATAGAGCGGATTGCACTGGTCGATCGGCGCGGTCGACGCGTTGTTGTCGTGATCGACCAGCACGTCGGCGATCTGCGTATCGTCCTGCACGAGCGTGTAGGTGAGGCCGAGGCTGGTCGTATCGGTCAGCGGGAAGCTGGCGCGCAGGCCAAAGCCGGTCGATTGGTTCTCGAACGAGGATTGGTCGAGGAAGTCCGTGCGCAGCGAATAGAGATCGAAGCCCGCCGCCAGCTCGCGGCCGAGGAAGCGCGGCTCGGTGAAGCGCAAATCGACCTGCTGGCGCTGCGAGCTCGCCGAGGCGCGCAGGCGCAGGAATTGGCCCCGGCCGCGCAGATTGCGTTCGCTGACCGAGACGTCGAATAAGAAGCTGTCTGTCGATGAATAGCCCGCGGCGAACGCCAATTCGCCGGTCGGCTCTTCTTCCACCTGCACGCGCACGATCGAGCGATCGGGCTGGGTGCCGGGCTGTTCGTCGACCGTGACGTTCTTGAAGAAGCCGAGCGAGCGCACGCGCGAGCGCGAGCGATCGAGCAGGACGCGGTTGAAGGCGTCGCCTTCGGAAATCCGCATTTCGCGGCGGATCACCTCGTCGAGCGTTCGGGTGTTGCCGACGATGTCGATGCGTTCGACGAAGACACGCGGGCCTTCATTGACCTCGAACACGACATCGACTGTGTGCGTTTCGGGATGGCGCTCGATGCGCGGGCGGATGTCGACATTGGCGTAGCCGACCGTGCCGGAGACGAAGGTCATCGCGTCGATCGAATCTTCGATCAGATCGCCTTTGAAGAGTTCGCCCGAGCGGATCGGCAGCACGGCCTGCAGCATCGAGGCGGGTACGCGGTCGAGCGCGGTTTCAACGCGCACATTGCCGAAATGGTATTGCTCGCCCTCATCGACGGTGAAGGTGACGTAGAAATCGCGCTGATCGGGCGTGAGTTCCGCCACGGCGCTGACGACGCGGAAATCCGCATAGCCGCGATTGGTGTAGAACTGGCGAAGCTTCTCGCGGTCGTATTCGAGACGATCGGGATCGTAATTGTCGTTCTTCGAGAAGAAATTCCACCAATGGGATTCGGTGGTGACGATCGCGCCGCGCAGTTCGCGGTCCGAATATTCGTGATTGCCGATGAAATTGATATTGCGCACGCCCGTGACCGGGCCTTCGTCGATCTCAAAGATCAGATCGACGCGGTTCTGATCGAGTTCGCGCACTTGCGGCGTCACGCTGGCGGCGAACCGGCCCGAGCGCCGATAGACCTCGATGATGCGCTGCACGTCCGCCTGGGCGCGCGCGGGCGTGAACACCGAGCGCGGGCGGGCCTGGACTTCGTCGGAAAGGTCATCCTCGCCGAGCGCGTGCAGGCCTTCGAAGATCACCCGATTGACGATCGGGTTTTCGATCACGGTGACGACGAGATCCTGGTCGCGCTGCTGAATCTGCACGTCGGCGAAGAGGCCGGTCGCAAACAGCGTCTTCAGCGACAAGTCGATCTGTTCGGGATTGAAGACGTCGCCCGGATGGACCGAGAGATAGGACGTAATGGTCGAAGGCTCGATGCGCTGATTGCCTTCGACGACGATGCGGCGAATGACGCCATTGGCTTCGGCCGGGGCGGCAGGTGCCGCCGGCGCGACGGGCGTCGCGGGCGCAGCTGGCTGCGCCTCCGCGGGCGCGGCGGCCACGAACGCACTTGCGCCCGCCCCAACCGTGGCCATCGCGCCGACCACGACATCACGCAAAACGCGTTTCATGAGCGCCCTCAAAGCATTGGCGCTCCCCAGCGCCGTTTGTCTAAGACAGCATCCGCATCCCAAACACAAGGACGCGGCGCTGTTGCTCCTCAGCCGAGGAGTCGCTGAATGTCATTCCAGGTTGCGAACAAGAACAGCGCGCCCATCACGGCGATGCCTGCGCGGAAGGCCCATTCCTGCGCATTCACCGGCAGCGGCTTTCCGCCGCGCACGGCTTCGATCGCGTAAAACACCAATTGCCCGCCGTCGAGGATCGGCACGGGCAGCAGATTCGCGATGCCCACCGCCACCGAAAGGATCGCCGCCCATTCCAGCAGGGACAGGCCCAGCTGCGCGAGCATCAGACCCAACGGAACATCCGGCTGCGAAATCGCCGCGTTCGTGATCTGGCCGGATTTGTCGAGGATGCCGAGCGGACCGGCGAGATTGTTGGCCGATTGGCGACCACGGAAAATATCGACCACGTATGAACCGGTGAGCGTGATGATCGTCCAGGTCTGATCGGCGCCGTAGCGCAGCGACTCGACCGGGCCGACGCGCTCGCGCTGGCCGAACGGCGCCGGCGTGTGCTCAACGCCCAGCATGCCGACGCGCTGCGCATTGGCGCCTTCGCCGATGACGCGCGCCTGCGGCGTGATCGGCACCACGATCTCCTGGCCGCCGCGATCGACGCCAAGCAAAAGGCGGCGCTCAGGCGCCGCTATGACGAAGGTTTGCAAACGTTGGAACGTCTCGACGCGCTGGCCGTCGACGGAGCGGATCACATCGCCCGCCTGCAGGCCCGCGCGGGCGGCGGCGGAATCGGGCAGCACGGCGTGCACACTCGCAACGTCCCGTCCAATGATGAGGATGAGCGCCGCAAAGGCGAGAATCGCGAACAGGAAATTCGTCAGCGGGCCGGCCGCGACGACGGCGGCGCGGGCCCAAACCGGCTGCGCGCGGAAATAGCCGCGCTGGCGCGCTTCATCATCGCTGATCTTTTGCGCCTCATCCGATGCACGCACGCCGAGCGCGTCGGCGTCATCGAACCAGGACACGAACCCGCCGATCGGCACGGCCGAGACCTTCCATGTGGTGCCGTGCTTGTCCTTCGTCGAAAGGACGGCAGGCCCCATGCCGAATGAAAAGCTCTTCACCGCGACGCCGCACCAGCGCGCGACTTGAAAATGGCCCAGCTCGTGGACCACCACCACAACCCCCAACACAGCCAGAAACGACCCGCCGTAAATCAGGATTGTCTTGAGGGTTTCCAACATTGGCCTTTAGCGCTCCCTGCCCCGTGAGTTCTATGCCGCTGCGAGCCGGACAGCCGTCCGTCCCGCCGCCTCCCGGGCGGCCGCGTCTATAGCGGCCACCTCAGCGAAGGATGAAGGCGAATTTGCGATCACGCCTGCCCCTGTCAATTGCTCCAGCACGGTCTCCACCAGCTGGGCGATGTCCAGAAAGCCTAGGCGGTTCTGCAGGTAAGCCTCCACGGCGACCTCATTAGCGGCGTTCAGGGCGGTCGTCGCGGCCGCTCCCGTATTGAGCGCAGCCCGGCACAGGGCGAGCGCGGGAAACCGCGCCTCGTCCGGCGCCTCGAAGCTCAACGTCGCGATATCGGCGAGGTTGAGCCGCGCGGCCGAGAGCGGGGCCCGATCCGGCCACGCCAGCGCGTATGAAATGGGGATTCGCATATCCGGCGAACCCATCTGCGCGAGCACCGAGCCATCGACATAGTGAACCAGGCTGTGGACCACGCTTTCGGGGTGCACGAGCACGTCGATCCGCTCCGACGGCGTGTTGAAAAGATATGACGCTTCAATGAGTTCGAGTCCCTTGTTGAAGAGGCTCGCGCTGTCCACGGAAATCTTGGCGCCCATCGACCAGACCGGATGCGCGCAGGCCTGCTCGGGGCGTGCGGCGGCCATGGCGGCCTTGGTCCAGGTGCGGAACGGGCCGCCCGAGGCGGTGAGCGTCAGCCGCTCCACCCGCTCCGGGCGCGCCAGCACTTGGAAAATCGCGTTGTGCTCCGAATCGACCGGCAGCAGGCGCGCGCCCGATTGCGCCGCGGCGGCGAGCATCAGCGGGCCGGCGCAGACCAGGCATTCCTTGTTGGCGAGCGCGATGGCCGCGCCGCGGCGGATGGCGGCCATGGTGGGCGCAAGGCCCGCCGCGCCGACGATCGCCGACATCACCCAGCCCGCGTCGCGGGCGGCGGCCTCTTCGATGGCGGATTTGCCGGCCCCGGTTTCGACGCCGGGCAGCGCGGCGCGCAGCTCGTCGAGCTTGGCGGGGTCGGAAATGGCCACGAATTTGGCCCGCACGCGCTGGGCGGCGGCGGCCAACGCGGCGACATTGCCGCCGGCGGTCAGCGCCTCGACCTCGATCTCGGCACCGGCGGCGTTGAGCTCTTCGATCACGGACAACGTCGAGCGGCCGACAGAGCCGGTCGCCCCCAGGATCGTCACGCGGCGATTCAGCCCCTTCAAATCGCCCCTCCGAACAGCGCCCGGGTGAAGCCCGGACCAAGCGCCACAATCGCGGCCCAGACAAGCGTGGCCATCATCAAGCCGTCAATCCGGTCGAGCACGCCGCCATGGCCCGGGATGAGCCCGGAAACGTCTTTCACGCCGAAGCGGCGCTTCAGAAAGCTCTCGAACAGGTCTCCGCCGAGGCCGACCAGCGCGGTGGCGCAGCCGATGAGCCCGAACAGCGGCGCGTTGGCCCCCAGCACACGCCCGAACACGAAGCCGGCGAGGCCGCCGGCCAGCGTCCCCGCGACAATGCCAGCCCATGTCTTCTGCGGCGACAAAGCGGGATGGAGCTTCGGGCCGCCGATCGTCACCCCGCCCAGATAGGCGAACACATCCGCCGCCCAGATCGCTGCGAACAGGAACAGGATGAGCGTGAGCCCCATGCCGTCATGGTCGCGCATCCAGATGAACAGCGCGCACGGCGCGCCCACGTAGAGCACGCCCAACAATGTCTCGGCGCGCGCGGTCCAGTTCGGCCGGCGCAACGCGGCGATGAGCGCGGACGCCATCAGCCAGGCCGCGCCCAGGCCGATCGCGCCGCGCGAGGCGAACATGATGGCGCCGAGCGCGCCCGCCAGTGAGATGAGGAAGGTGGGTGCGTATTTGTCGCGCTCGCTCATGCGTGCCCATTCGAAACACATCGCCACCACCGCCGCGCCTGTCGCGGCCGCGATCCAGGGCTCGCCGGCAATGGTGGCGGCGATGCCCGCGGGGCCAAGCACGAGCGCTGAGGCGATGCGGGGCGCGAGGTCGGCGAATTTCCCTCGGTCCTCGCTCACGGCGCGGACCGCTTCATGCCGTCGTCTCGGAGCCGCCAAAGCGCCGATTGCGGCGGCGATATTCATCGACGGCCTCGCCCAGCGCGGCTTTGTCGAAATCGGGCCACAGCACGTCGAGAAACACGAATTCCGCGTAGGCCGCCTGCCATAGCAGGAAATTCGACAGACGCACCTCGCCGCTCACCCGGATCAGGAGATCGAGATCGGGCAGATCGACCGTGTCGAGATAGGCGCCGAATTTGGCTGGCGTGATGTCCGCGGGCTGGATCGCGCCCGCCATCGCATCGGCCGCTATGCGGCGCGCGGCGCGCGCGATTTCATCCTGGCCGCCATAATTGAACGCGATGGTCAGATGCAGACGATCATTGTGCGCGGTCTGAGCTTCCGCGCGCGTGATGATGTCCACCAGATCGCGCGCCAAGCCTTCACGTTCGCCGATGATGCGCACGCGCACGCCTTCGCGCACCAGCTTATCGAGGTCGCGCCCGACATAGAGGCGCAGCAAATCCAGCAGCGCGTTCACCTCGTCGATCGGCCGGCGCCAATTCTCGGTCGAGAAGCCGAAAATCGTCAGATAGCGGATGCCGAAATCGCCAGCGGCTTCGACCGTGCGGCGCAACGCCTCCACGCCCTGCGAATGGCCGAAACTGCGCGGCCGCATGCGCTTTTTCGCCCAGCGGCCATTGCCGTCCATGATGATCGCCACATGGTTCGGCGCGGGCGATGCGATTGGCGAGGGAGCGGGCGTGGACATCGCGGATGCTACAGGCTCACACCTGCTGAATCTCCGCTTCCTTGGAGGCCAGCGAAGAATCAATGTCCTTGATGTGCTTGTCGACGATCTGCTGCACCTGGCCTTCGCGCTTCTTCTGATCGTCCTGGCTGATCTGGCCGTCCTTTTCGAGCTTTTTCAGATGCTCCATCGCATCGCGGCGCACATTGCGCACGGCGACGCGCGCCTGCTCGGCGTATTTGCCGGCGAGCTTGGCCAATTCCGTGCGGCGCTCGCCGGTGAGCGGCGGGATCGGGATGCGCAAGGTCATGCCATCGACGATGGGATTGAGGCCAAGGCCGGACGAGCGGATCGCTTTGTCGACGGCGCCGACGACGGCCTTGTCCCAGATCTGGACCGACAGCATGCGCGGCTCGGGCACGGTGACGCCGGCGACCTGATTGAGCGGCGTGGTCGCGCCGTAAGCTTCCACCATGACGGGGTCGAGCAGATTGGCCGAGGCGCGGCCCGTGCGCAGGCCGGCGAATTCGTGCTTCAGCGCCGCGAGCGCCCCATCCATGCGCTTGGCGTAATCGTCGATCTTGAATTCGGGAACGGCAGGCATGGCGCTTTCTCTTCGGCAGCTTGGGCTCTCGGCTTCGAGCCCTAAGCGGGTTGTGCAGGCCCGATCGTGGTGTGCACGCCCTCGCCGCGCAACACTTTGAGGAAGTTGCCGCGGTCGCGGATCGAGAACACCACGATGGGAATGGAATTGTCGCGCATCAGCGCGATCGCGGAGGCGTCCATCACCCGCAAATCCTTGACCAGCACGTCCTGGTAATCGAGCCGGTCGTAGCGGGTGGCGTCCTTCTTCTTCTTGGGATCGGCGGTGTAGACGCCATCGACGCTGGTGCCCTTGAAGAGCGCATCGCAGCCCATTTCGGCGGCGCGCAGGGCGGCCGGGGTATCGGTCGTGAAGAAGGGCTGACCCATGCCGGCAGCGAAAATCACGACCCTGCCCTTCTCCAGATGGCGCAAAGCGCGGCGGCGAATATAGGGCTCGCAGACCGCATCCATCGGGATCGCGGATTGGACGCGCGTGAAAATCCCGATCTTCTCGAGCTGGGCCTGCATGGCCAGCGCGTTCATCACGGTGGCCAGCATGCCCATGTAATCGGCCTGGGCGCGCTCCATGCCGGCTTCCGCCAGGGAGAGGCCGCGGAAAATGTTGCCCCCGCCGATCACCAGGCAAATCTCGATGCCGGCCTTCACGGCCTCGGCGACATCATTGGCGACGGCGGAAACCGTATCGATATCGATCCCGAAGGGCTTTTCGCCCATCAGCGCTTCGCCGGAGCATTTGAGGAGGACACGTTTGTAACGGGGCGGCGCCATGCAGAAAGACTCGCTCGAACTTTCCTCCACCCTAGCCGAAGCTTAGCGGCCGCGTCGAACGCGCAGGCGCGCCGCCAGCAGCCCGGCCCCGCTCGGGGCCGGGCCTGGGCCGGCTCAGTCCTTCTTGGTCAGCGAGGCGACTTCGGCGGCGAAATCGTCGACCTTCTTCTCCACGCCGTCGCCCACGGCGAAGCGGACGAAGGCCTTGAGCGTCACCGGCGCGCCGGCCGCCTTGGCCGCATCCTTCATCGCCGCCTCGACCGTCTGGTCGGGGTTGATGATGAAGGCCTGCTTCAGCAGCACGGATTCCTCGAAGAATTTGCGCAGCCGCCCTTCCATCATCTTTTCGATGACGTTTTCGGGCTTGCCGGCCGCCTTCGGGTCCTGACGGGTGAGCTCGGCGATGATGCCCTTCTCACGCGCCAGACGGTCGGCCGGGATATCCGCCTCGGTCAGCGACACCGGATTGGCCGCCGCCACATGCATGGCGACTTTCTTGCCGATGTCTTCCAGCGCGGCCTGCGTCCCCGTGCTTTCGAGCGCCACCAGCACGCCGATGCGGCCCATGCCGTCGGCGACCTGGTTGTGAACGTAGGACACAATCAGGCCCTGGCTGACTTCGAGCCGCGCCGAGCGGCGCAGTTCGATGTTTTCGCCGATGGTGGAGATGAGGCGCGTGATCTGATCCTTCACCACGCCATCGCCATCGGGCGCGGGCGCAGCCAGCAGCGCATCGTGATCCTTCGCGGTCAGCGCCAATTGCGCAAAGCCCGCCGCCGCCTTCTGGAAGCCTTCGTTGCGCGCAACGAAATCGGTTTCCGAATTGAGCTCGATCAGCGCGCCGACTTTGCCGTCGCGCGCCAGCGCGACGACGCCCTCGGCCGCCGCGCGGTCGGCCTTTTTGGCCGCCTTCGACAGGCCCTTGGCGCGCAGCCAATCGACGGCGGCTTCCATATCGCCGCTCGTCTCGGTCAACGCCTTCTTGCAATCCATCATACCGGCGCCGGTCTTTTCGCGCAGGTCTTTGACCAGCGCCGCGCTCACGTCCGCCATGGCCGTGCTCCTTCGTTCTGTCGTGCGCTAAAAATAAGAATTAGTTGGCGATCTCGCCTTCGGTCCTTGCCAGCACAGGCTCGGACGGCGGCGCGGCCGAGGCGCCGATGTCGACGCCCGAACGGCCTTGGCCCTCGGTCAAGCCATCGAGCACGGCGTCGGCGATCAGATCGCAATAGAGCTGGATCGCGCGCGCCGCATCGTCATTGCCCGGGATCGGGAAGGTGACGTCATCCGGATCGCAATTCGAATCCACGATCGCCACCACCGGAATGCCGAGCTTCTTGGCTTCCTTGATCGCGATCGCTTCCTTGTTGGTGTCGATCACGAACATGAGGTCCGGGATGCCGCCCATGAGCGCAATGCCGCCCAGCGAGCGGTCGAGCTTGTCGCGCTCGCGCGTCAAATTCAGGATCTCTTTCTTGGTGAGGCCCGCCGGCGCGTTCTCGCCGACCATCACCTCGAGCTCCTTCAGGCGCGCGATCGATTTGGACACGGTGTTCCAATTGGTCAGCGTGCCGCCCAGCCAACGCTGGTTGATATAGTACTGCGCGCAGCGCTTCGCCGAGGAAGCGATATGCTCGCTCGCCTGGCGCTTGGTGCCGACAAAGAGGATGCGTCCGCCGCCGGCCGCAACTTCGCGAACCTTGAGCAGCGCCTGGTGCAGCAACGGTACGGTCTGCGACAGGTCGATGATGTGGATGTTGGCCCGCTCGCCGAACAGGAAGCGGTCCATTTTCGGGTTCCAGCGGTGGGTCTGGTGTCCAAAATGCGCGCCAGCTTCCAAGAGCTGGCGCATGCTGAAATCAGGCAGCGCCATCTATTATCCTTTTCCGGTTGTCCGCCGCGGGAAGTCCCGGGTCCGCCCGAAGGCGGGGAGCCCGACACCGGATGGAGCAAGGCCGATCAAGACCTGCGCCGCTCCCGCGTGTGAAGTGCGGGCGATATAGGGGCCGCCGCCGTCAGAGGCAAGCCGGGGCTCCCGGGAGGATGTCCATGATCGTTGCCGGCTTTGTGCGCCGCCTGGCGTTCGCCGCCGCCCTCTTCCTGTCCGCCTGCGCCGCCGCCAGCGCGCCCGCGCCGGCCCCGCCGCCCGCGCAGGGGCCGCTGGCGGACCGCATCCGGGCCCATGAATTCGGCGACGTGCACAGCCTGCTCATCTACCGGGACGGGCTTCTGGCGACGGAATGGTATTTCGACGGCCAGGACGAGCGGCGCGGCCTCCCGCTCGGCCTCGTCCATTTTGACGCAGAGACGCTGCATGATGCGCGGTCGGTGACGAAAACCGTGGTCGCGCTGCTGTTCGGCGCGGCGATGCGGGACGGCCGGATCGCCAGCCTCGACGCGCCCGCGCTCGACAGCTTTCCGGACTATGCCGATCTGCGCACGCCCGAGCGGCTGCGCATCAAGCTGCGCGACCTGCTCTCGATGACCTCCGGCTTCGCCTGGGACGAGGACACCCTGCCTTACGAAGACGCGCGCAACAGCGAGCGCATGATGGACGCGGCGCCCGACGCCTATCGCTACGTGCTGGCTCAGCCGATCGCGCATCCGCCGGGCGAGATTTGGCGCTATAGCGGCGGCGACGTGATGGTGATCGCGCGCGTGATCGAGCGCGCCGTGGGCGAGCCGCTCGATGTCTATGCGCAGCGCGTTCTGTTCACGTCGCTCGGCATCACGCGCTTCCAATGGCTCAAGAACGCGCATGGCCAGGCCATCGCGGCCTCCGGCCTCAGGCTCACCCCGCGCGACATGGGCAAGATCGGCCTGCTGATCGCCGCGCACGGCCAATGGAATGGCGCGCAGCTTCTGCCGGCGGACTGGATCGACGCGATGACCACACCGCACGCCATCGTCGGCGGCGACCCGCCCTGCGGCACGCGCTACGGCTATTTCACCTGGCTGGGCGCGGTTTGCGCCGAAGGCGCGCCGCCCGGGCCGTTCTACGCCGGCATCGGCTATGGCGGGCAGCGCTTGGTGATCGTGCCCGGCCGCCACCTCGTGATCGTCACGACGGCGGGCAATTACACGAACCGGGCGCAATCGACTTTGGCGAACAATCTCCTGCGCGCTGCGATGACGATGGAGCCGTAGCGGCTAAACCACCCGCTCCACGCCGCGCGCGGCTTTCATGGCGGCGCGGGCGGCGGGGCCGGCGGGGTAGAGGCCGGGCGCGCGCATTTCGACTTCACGGCCGTCTTTCAGACGCAAAATAAGCCGCAGCGGGCGCGCATCGGCGCCGTTCGATTTCGGCAGCGCGCGGAGCGTATCGACCAGCGCTTCGAGCGGCGCGCCTTCGCGCACGATCACGCGCAAATCCTCCGCTGAGCGCGCCTCGGCGGCCTCGACAGGCTCGAAGCCGTCGGCCGACAGGCGCAATTCGCCATCGACCCAGCGTGCGCGGGCGCGAAAGCCCACCGCTTTGCCGGAAACCAGCGCATCGCGCGCATGCGCGATGTGCTCCGGCATGATCATGACCTCGTAATCGCCGGTGGGATCGGAGAGCGCGGCGAAGCCCAATTGGCCGCCGGTCTTGGCCGGACGGTATTTCACGCTGCGCACCACGCCGGCCATCGGATAATAGCGCGGCTCGGTCTCGCCCTCTTCGGCGATCGCGGAATAGGACCAAATCTGACCCGTGGGCGTCTCGTCGAAGAAATTCGTCAGCGGATGGCCGGAGAAATAGAAGCCGACGCTTTCGCGCTCGAAATCGAGCCGATCCTGCGCCGACCACACCGCCGCCTTCGGCAGCACCGGGCGCACGCTGGGTTCGCTGGCGCCAAAGAGGCTCGCCTGATTGCTCGCGCGCTCTTCGGCGGCGCGCTGGGCGTAGGCGGTGATGGTTTCGCAGGCCGCGAACACGCGCGCACGCTCGGGCTCGACGCCATCGAACGCGCCGGCCTTGGCGAGATTTTCGAGCGCGCGCCTGTTGACGCTCTTGGCGTCGATGCGCTCGGCGAAATCGAACAAATCGCGGAACGGCCCGCCGCTTTCGCGCACGCTCGCCACGCTCCCCATCGCGCTCATGCCGACATTGCGCACTGCGCCCAGCGCGTAGCGCACGGCGAATTGGCCTTCATTCACCTGCTCGACCGTGAAATCGGCGCCCGAGGCGTTGATGTCCGGCGCCAGCACATCCACGCCCATACGCCGCGCCTCCTGGCGGAACACGGCGAGCTTGTCGGTGTTGGCGGCGTCGAGGCTCATGGAGGCCGCGAAGAACTCGACCGGATGGTTCGCCTTGAGATAGGCGGTTTGATAAGTGAGCAGCGCATAGGGCGCCGAGTGCGATTTGTTGAAGCCGTAATCGGCGAATTTGGCGCAGGCGTCGAAGATGGCGTCAGCGTCGCCCTGGGTGAGCCCGCGTTCAAGCGCGCCCTCGACGAAACGCACGCGCTGCTTGTCCATCTCGGCGCGGATCTTCTTGCCCATGGCGCGGCGCAGCATGTCCGCTTCGCCGAAGGAATAGCCGGCAAGATCGCGCGCGATCTGCATGACCTGTTCCTGATAGGTGATGACGCCGAACGTCTCCTTCAGGATCGGCTCCAGCCGTGGATGGAGATATTCGGTCTCCTCGACGCCCTTCTTGCGGTTGCAATAGGTCGGGATGTTCGCCATCGGGCCCGGACGATAGAGCGCGACCAGCGCGACCAAATCCTCGAAGCGGTCCGGGACCATGTCGACAAGGGCGCGGCGCATGCCCTGGCTTTCCACCTGGAACACGCCCACCGTTTCGCCGCGCTGGAGCATTTCGAACGTCGCCATGTCGTCGAGCGGCATGCGCTTTAGATCGATGTCGATCTCGCGCGCGCGGATGAGCTTGATGGCGCGGTCGATGACCGTGAGCGTTTTGAGGCCGAGGAAATCGAATTTCACCAGGCCCGCGGGCTCCACCCATTTCATGTTGAATTGGGTGGCGGGAATATCCGAGCGCGGATCGCGGTAGAGCCCGACCAGATCGACCAGCGGACGATCGCCGATGACGATGCCGGCCGCGTGGGTCGAGGCGTTGCGGTGCAGGCCTTCCAGCTGCATCGCGATCTCGAGCAATTCGGCGACCTCAGGCTCACGCTCGGCCTGTTCCTTGAGCTTGGGCTCAAGCTCCATGGCCTGTTCGAGCGTGACCGGACTGGCGGGATTGGCGGGCACTAGTTTGGCGAGCCTGTCGACCTGGCCGAACGGCAATTGCATCACGCGCCCGACATCGCGCAGCACGGCGCGCGCCTGCAACGTGCCGAAGGTGATGATCTGCGCGACGCGGTCGGCGCCGTATTTGCCGCGCACGTAATCGATCACTTCGCCGCGCCGCTCCTGGCAGAAATCGATGTCGAAATCCGGCATCGAGACGCGTTCGGGATTGAGGAAGCGCTCGAAGAAGAGGCCGAAACGGATCGGATCGAGATCGGTGATGGTGAGCGCCCACGCCACCAGCGAGCCGGCGCCCGAGCCGCGGCCGGGACCGACCGGAATGTCATGCGCCTTGGCCCATTTGATGAAGTCCGAGACGATCAGGAAGTAGCCCGGAAAGCCCATCTGCGTGATGATGCCGAGTTCGAAGGCGAGGCGCTCGTCATAGGCTTCGCGCGACGCGGCGAGGTCGACCTCCTTGAGCCGCGCGTTGAGGCCCGCTTCGGCCTGCGCCTTGAGTTCGGCGGCTTCGTCGCGGCCGTCGCCGGTGTCGAAGCGCGGCAGGATCGGCTTGCGCTTCTGGACCCGGAACGCGCAGCGGCGCGCGATCTCCAGCGTGTTCTCGATCGCCTCCGGCAGATCGGAAAACAAAGCGGCCATCTCGGCGGCGCTCTTGAAATAATGCTCCTCGCTGACGCGCGGGCGATCGCTTTCGCCCAGATAGGACGAGGCCGCGATGCACATCAGCGCGTCATGCGCCTTGTGGTCCGCACGCGCCTTGAAGCGGATATCATTGGTGGCGACCAGCGGCAGATCGAGCTTGTAGGCGAGATCGACCAGCGCGCCCTCCGTCTCGGCCTCGATGCGTTCGCCATGGCGCATGAGCTCGACATAGAGACGATCGGGAAAGGCTTGCGCCAATTGGCGCAGCAGCGCTTCGGCGGCCTCGCCGCGCTGCGTGTCGAGAAACGCCGAGACCGGCCCGGCCGCGCCGCCGGTGAGGCAGATGAGGCCATCGCTGTGCGTAAGCAGCGCGTCCAGCGTGACGTGCGGCTCGTCCTGCGCCGCCGCGTCGAGAAACGCCGCCGAGGAGAGCTTCATCAGGTTGGCGTAGCCCGCCTCGCTCTGCGCCAAGAGCGCCAGGACACCCGCGACGCCGCCCTCCCCGCGCACGTCGAGCGCGCAGCCGATGATGGGCTGGACGCCGCTCTCCGCGAAGGCTTCCGAAAATTCGAGCGCGCCGAACAGATTGTTGCTGTCGCACAGCGCCAGCGCCGGCATGGCCTGCTTCACGCAGAGCTTGGCCATGTCCTTCACATGCAGCGCGCTTTCGAGCAGCGAATAGGCCGAGCGCCCGCGCAGATGGATGAAATGAACCAATCCGTTCTCCTCGCCCCACATAGGAATGCGATTCGACGGAGACATCATATTCACGTTTTGTTCCACGTGCAACGCGGCCCAATATCTTGTCTGTGGAGGCCCATGCCCGAGCCCAAGCGCCCCATTCAGCCCGCCCATTGGATCGTGGGGCTGATCGCGATCCTGGCCGGCGCGATCGGGCTCTATCTGACGCTGCCGCGTTAGCGCCGCACGACCAGCTTGTGGTGCTCCAGCGCGACGACGCGGTCCATGTATTGCGTGAGCGCGAGATTGTGGGTGGCGATGAGGGCGGCGGCGCCTTCGCGGCGCGCGAGATCGGAGAGCGCGGCGAACACGGCGCCGGAGGTGTCGGGATCGAGATTGCCGGTCGGCTCGTCGGCGAGGATGAGCGCAGGCTTGTTGGCGAGCGCGCGGGCGATAGCGACGCGCTGCTGCTCGCCGCCCGAGAGCTGCGCCGGCTGGTGATGGAGGCGCGCGCCGAGGCCCATCAGATCAAGCAGCCGTTCCGCATCCGCGCGCGCCTCCTTACGGCTGACGCCCGCGACGAGGCGCGGCAGCGCGACATTGTCCAGCGCGTCGAACTCGGCGAGCAGCAGATGGAATTGATAGACGAAGCCGATCTTCTCGCGCCGCAGCGCCGTGCGCGCATCGTCCGGCAGAACCCAGGCCGAACGGCCCTGGATAAAGACCTCGCCGCCGCTGGGCCGCTCAAGCAGGCCGGCCGCGTGCAAAAGCGAAGATTTTCCCGAGCCCGACGGCCCGACCAGGCCGACGATTTCGCCGGGCGCGATGTCGAGATCGACGCCGTCGAGCACGACCAGCGTCTCCTGCCCGGATTGGAACACGCGCGACAGACCGCGCAGCGACAGCGCCGCTTCACTCATAACGCAGCGCCTCCACCGGATCGAGGCGCGAGGCGCGCCAGGCCATCGGCAAGGTCGCGATGAACGACATCAGCAGCGCAAAGCCGGTGACGCTCGCAACCTCCGGCCATTCGATCTTCGCGGGCAGCTTGTCGAGCGAGTAGACGTCGCCGGGAAAGAGATCGAAGCCGGTGACGGCCTGGATGAAATCCTGGATTTCGCCGATATAAGTGCAGAAGGCGACACCGAGGATGAGCCCGGCCGCCGTGCCCAGCACGCCGATCGCGGCGCCCGACATGAAGAAGATGCGCAGGATCGAGCCTTGCGTTGCGCCCATGGTGCGCAGGATGGCGATGTCGCGGCTCTTGTTCTTGACCAGCATGACAAGGCCCGAGGCGATGTTGAGCGTGGCGATGGCGACGATCATCATCAGGATGAGGCGCATGATATTGCGCTCGACGACCAGCGCGCCGACCAGGCTTTCGCGCTCGGCGCGCCAATCGAAGATCATGCGGTCAGGCCCCAGCTTCTGGCGCAGCTCGATCATGATCGGCAGCGTCGCGTCCGGATTTTGAATGCGAAGCTCAAGCCGATCGACGCTGTCGCCGCGCGAAAACAGAATCTGCGCCTGTTCGAGCGGCATGTAGACGATGCCGGAATCCGCTTCCGCCATGCCGACGGTGAACGTGCCGCCGACGACGAAGGCTTTAGAGCGCGGCGAATAGCCGAACGGCGTGAACGAGCCTTCCGGCGCCAGCAAGGTCATGCCCATGCCGTCGGTGACGCCGAGGCGCTGGGCCAGGCGCGAGCCGACGAGGATTGTCGGATCCTCCACGCCCTCGAAGCCGTCGAGCGAGCCGTGAATGTTCCGCGCAACGAGCGACAGGCGCTGCAAATCCTCGCGCCTTATGCCGCGCACGAAGACGCCCGCAGCCGCGCCATCGACGACAGCGAGCGCCTGATCGTCGATCACGGGCGAGACCGAGACGACGCCGGGCACGTCGGCGGCGAGGCGCGCGAGGCGCGCCGCTTCCGCGCTGGGCAGCGCGTGCACATCGACATAGACATGGCCGCTGACGCCCAAAATGCGCGACAGCAAGGTCTCCCGGAAGCCGTTCATCACGCTCATGGTGATGATGAGCACCGCGACGGCGAGCATGATGCCGACGAAGGAGATGATCGAAATCATCGCCACGCCGCCGTGCTGGCGCTTGGCGCGCAGATAGCGGCCGGCCAGCGCGCGTTCGAACAGGCCGAAAGGCGGCGCGCCGCTCATGGGGCGGCGCTTTCAATCGTGAACGGCATCATGCCCCTCAATAGGCGCGAGAGATGATGATCTCTTCCACGCCCGGCGCGCCGGAAAAAAGGCAAGGACCGAAGCTTTTCGGCTGATCGAGCGGCGCGTTGCGCAAGGTGAGCTTCAGCCCTTTGAGCTTTTTGTCGACCTCATCGAGCGCCGCCCCTGTCGGACGCGACCAGGGCGCGCGCACCCAGCCGCGGAACTCGCCGCCCTCTTCTTCCCCTGCGCCGAAATAGGCGGCCAGATCGTCGAACGACGTGATGTCGGTGTGGATGTTCTCGGTCAGGCGCCGGCGCGCCTCTTCGGTCATGTTGGCTTGAATGTCGCCGAGCAGCGCGGCCACGCCGGCTACGAACTCGCCGCGCGGCAGCGAGCGCGTCGCGATTTTCTCGCCCTCGCGCAGCTTGTCGCGCCGGAAGAACGTGACCTGGCCATTGGCGGCGTCGCGCGGGCCGATCTCGCACACGATGGGCGCGCCCTTGCGCACCCAATCCCAGCGCTTTTCGGCGGGGCGGCCGAGCTTCACATCGACATGCGCGCGGAGCCGCTCGTCAAAGGCGCGCAAACTGTTCAGTTCGGCGGCCAGCGCGCGGCAATACTCAAGCAGATCGGCGTCTTCCGGCTTATCGCGCAGCATCGGCACGATGACGATCTGGCGCGGCGCGACGCGCGGGGGCGCGCGCATGCCGTCATCGTCGCCATGCGTCATGATGAGGCCGCCGACCATGCGCGTGGACACGCCCCAGCTGGTCGTATGGCAGAATTGGATGTCGCCGTTCTTGTCCTGGTAGCGGATGTTCTGGGCGTGGGCGAAATTGGTGCCGAGATAGTGCGAGGTGCCGGCCTGCAGCGCTTTGCCGTCCTGCATCATGGCTTCGATCGAGAACGTGTTGTCGGCGCCGGGAAAACGCTCATTCTCTGGCTTCTCGCCGACGATCGTCGGCACCGCGCATGCTTCTTCCGCGAACGCGCGATAGACCTCCAGCATGCGCATCGTGTGGCCGAGCGCGTCGTCCTTGTCGGCGTGGGCCGTATGGCCCTCCTGCCAGAGGAATTCGCTGGTGCGCAGGAACAGCCGCGTGCGCATTTCCCAGCGCATCACATTGGCCCATTGGTTCATCAGCAGCGGCAGATCGCGATAGCTTTTCACCCAGCGGCTGAAGGCGTCGCCGATGATCGTTTCGGACGTGGGCCGCACGATGTAAGGTTCTTCGAGCTCGGCTTCCGGATCGACGACGAGCTTTCCCCCGACATTCTTCAGCCGATAATGCGTGACGACCGCCATCTCCTTGGCGAAGCCCTCGACGTGCGAGGCTTCCTTGGCGATGAAGCTCATCGGGATGAGCATGGGGAAGTAATAATTCTCGTGCCCCGTCTCCTTGATGCGGCGATCGAGATCGTCGCGCATCATTTCCCAAAGCCCATAGCCCCACGGCTTCATGATCATGGCGCCGCGCGTCGGCGACGGCTCGGCCAGCTCCGCCTCGCGGCAGACCGCCTGATACCATTCGGGAAAGTTCTCCGCGCGCGTGACCTTGAGGGCGTGGAAATTCATGCAAGCTCCGTGTGCGCCGCCTGATAGACCGGCCCCTCCCCCGCGGCAAACGGGCGGGCGCCGCACGGCCCCAATTCGTTAAGAGGGCGTTTACGATCTCGGTCCGACCTTGCCGGCTCCAAGCGAAGGAGTCGGCGCATGTTTCTGTTCGGCCACAAATCGTGGAAGGGCGAGAGCGGGAAGCGCTACCGGTTTCGCTGCGTGCTGACGACGCACGGCCTGCCCCCGGAGGGCCAGGGCGGCATTTACGTGTTCGTGCGCCGGCGCTGGATTTTCTGGATGGAGCCGCTCTACGTCGGCAAGGCGCATGATTTGCGCTCGCGCCTGCTCGGCCACGAGAAATGGGGCCGCGCGTTCTGGTATTACGGCGCGACCGAGCGGAACGTGCTGTGGCCGATCCCGGACGAAATGGCGCGCCGCCAAGTCGAAGAGGATCTTATCCGCGGGCTGACCCCGCGCATGAACGATCAGGAAATCCCCAACGCCACGCATTCGGATGCGCCGAGCCAGCCGGGCCTCAAAGCCGGCTGGGCCAGAAAACGCGGCGTCACGCTCCGCCCCAAGGCCGCGTGAGCGCTTGACCGCAAAGCCGGCGCGCGCGAGAGCCACGCGCGATGGCCGAGCCCCCGAAGAGCGAGCCAAAAAGCGTCTTCGCGCAGGCCGCCGACTTTCTGACCAATATGGACGCGCGCGCCATGCGCGCGATCTGGGTGACGACGGCGCTGTTCGTGCTGGTCGGGATCGTGCTGGTCGTCGGACGGCTCTATTTCGGCCCGCAAATTCAGGCCTGGGTGCAGCATTGGCTGGGCGGGGCCGAGCGCGCGCATTGGGGCCTGCCAGCGGCCATTATCGCCTTCACGCTGGCCGCGCTGATCGGGGCGCCCCAATTCGTTTTGATCGCGGCCTGCGTCGTGGCCTTCGGACCGGAAACAGGCTTCTGGTTCTCGTGGATCGCGACGATCGTTTCGGGCGCCGCCACCTATTTCCTCGGCAAGGTTTCGGGCGGGAGCCTGCTTAAGCGCTATGGCGGCGCCACGGGCGGGCGCTTCACCCGCTTCATGGGGCGCAACGGCTTTCTGGCCAGCTTCGCGATCCGGTTCGTGCCCTCCGCGCCGTTCATCGTCGTCAACATGGCGATGGCCACAGCAGGCGTAGGGTTTTTGTCCTTCATCAGCGGCCTGGCGCTGGGCGTACTGCCGAAGACGGCGATCGTGGCCTTCGCCGGGGACGGGATCATGGACGCGCTGGAAGGCAAGCTGGGCGCGGCCCTGCTCGCGGGCGTTGCGGGCATTATTCTATATTTTGCGATCGTCTATGTCGTGCGGCGGTTCGTGCGGCGGGAAACCGGCGGCGACGCATGAATGTTGCGCCCCGGGTGCGCATGGGCTAACAAATCGGTATGTCCTTGCTGGCCACCCTCCTTCTGCGCACCAGCCTTGCGCTGCGGTGCCTTAGCGGCCCCCCGGCGCGCTGAGCCGTCGGCGGAAAGCCGCGGCTCGCACGCCGCGGGGGATTGCGCTAACGCCCCTCAACGCTTTCCAGGACTTTGTTCCCATGACCGCTGACCACGTACGCATCTTCGACACCACCATGCGCGACGGCGAGCAATCGCCCGGCGCGGCCATGTCGCTCTCCGACAAGCTGGAGATCGGCGCCCAGCTCGACGCGATGGGCGTGGACGTGATCGAGGCCGGTTTCCCGATCTCCTCCAATGGCGATTTCGAGGCGGTGAAGGCAGTCGCCGGCATTGTGCAGAACTCGGTGATCTGCGGCCTGTCGCGCGCCGGCGTGAAGGACATCGAGCGCGCGGCCGAGGCCATGCGCGGCGCCAAGCGCTTCCGCATCCACACTTTCATCGCCACCTCGCCGATCCACATGAAGCACAAGCTCCAGATGGAGCCGCATCAAGTGCTCGATGCGATCCATGGCTCGGTCAGCTGCGCGCGCAATCTGACAGACGATGTGGAATGGAGCGCGGAAGACGCCACACGCAGCGAGCGCGATTTCCTGAAACGCGCCATCGAAGCCGCCATCAAGGCCGGCGCAACCACGATCAATCTGCCCGACACGGTCGGCTATTCGTTCCCGAGCGAATATCGCGCGCTCTTCGAGGATGTGATCGCCAGCGTGCCGGGCGCGGACAAGGTCGTCTTCTCCGCGCATTGCCACAACGATCTGGGCCTCGCCGTCGCCAATTCGATCGCGGCCGTGCAAGGCGGCGCGCGCCAGATCGAATGCGCCATCAATGGCCTGGGCGAACGCGCCGGCAACGCCGCGCTTGAAGAGATCGTGATGGCGCTGCGCGTGCGCGGCGATGCGCTGCCCTATGAGACCAAGGTCGACGGCAAGCGCATCATGCGCATTTCGCAAACCGTGTCGCGCATCACCGGCTTTCCGGTGCAGTACAACAAGGCCATCGTCGGCAAGAACGCGTTCAGCCATGAAAGCGGCATCCACCAGGCCGGCATGCTGAAGAACGCGCAGACCTACGAGATCATGCGCCCCGGCGATGTCGGCCAAACGCAGACGCATCTGGTGATGGGCAAGCTCTCGGGCCGCAACGCGTTCCGCGAAAAGCTGCGCGAGCTGGGCTATGAATTGTCGGACAATGGCCTGCAGGACGCGTTCGTGCGCTTCAAGGAATTGGCCGACCGCAAACGCCACGTCTACGACGAGGACATCGCCGCTTTGATCGACGATACGATCGCGCACGAGAATGACAGTGTGCAGGTCAAGCGGCTGCGCGTCGTCGCCGGCACGGACGGGCCGCAATCGGCGGAGATCACGCTGATCGTCGATGGCAAGGAGGTGGCGCGCAAGGCCGAGGGCAATGGCCCGGTCGACGCCGTGTTCAACGCCATCAAGGCGGCTGTGCCGCATGAAGCGGTGCTGGAGCTCTATCAAGTCTCGGCCGTCACCGAAGGCACGGATGCGCAGGCCGAAGTCAGCGTGCGCCTCGCGCACAATGGCAAGGTCGCGGTCGGCCGCGGCGCCGAAGCCGATACGCTGGTGGCGTCGGCGAAAGCCTATGTCGCCGCGCTCTCGCGCCTCATCGCGCTCAGCGAACGCGGCCCCGACGCGCAAGAGCTCGGCGCGGCTTAAGGCGCACGCCCCTCTCCCCCGCGCGGGGGAGAAGGATTTCGCTGATGATCTGGCCCTTATTGGTGATCGCTGCGGCGGCTCTGCAAGTCGCGCGCAATGCGGCGCAGCGTTCGCTGAGCGATCGGCTGGGCCTGTGGGGCGCGAGCTATATCCGCTTCATCTACGGCCTGCCCTTCGGGCTGCTCTGGCTGATGCTCATCATCGCCGTACGCGGCGTGAGCGGCGGACCGAGCGTGACGTTTTCGTTGTGGGTGCTGCTCGGCGCGGCGACGCAGGGCGCGGCGACGGCGGCTCTGGTGTTCGCGATGCGCGGGCGCGCGTTCGCCGTCGCCAACGCGCTGCAGAAAACCGAAGTGCTGGGCTCGGCGCTGGTGGGCGTGCTGCTCATCCATGACACGCTGGCGCCGCTGCATTGGCTGGGCGCCGCGCTCGGCACGGCGGGCGTGACGCTGATGGCGCATGTCAGCGTGGACCGGAACGCGCTGCGTGCAGCGCTTTCCGGCGCCGGCGCGGGTCTGCTGTTTGCGTTCTCCTCCGTGGCCTATCGCGCCGCAGCGCAGGCCTGGGGCGGCGATCCCTGGGTCGCGGCCGCCTTCACGCTCAACGCGACGCTGGCTGCGCAAACGCTGATCGGCGGCCTCACGCTGCTCGCGCTGGCGCCGAATGCGCTGCGCGCTTTGCTACACGCTTGGCGACCTTCGCTGCTGCCGGGCGCGACGGGCGCTTTCGCCTCGGCCTGTCTCTTCACGGGGTTTGCACTCGGGCCATCCGCCGCGGCGGTGAAGACGGTGCAATTGGTCGACGTGCTGATCGCGTGGGGCGTGTCGCGACGGCTGGGCGAAACCATCAAGCCGCTGGAGCTTGCGGGCGTGGCCTTGGTGCTGGCAGGCGCGCTCGCCGTGTTGCTCTGAAATTCAGCGCCAATCCGCGCGTTGCGCTTCAGCTTCGCCTTCGGCGTCGAGCGGATCGCCGTCGATCAAGCTTTGCAGGGTTTCCAGAACGGCCGGCGCCGCAGACTGCGCATAGGCGGCGCGCGGATCGCTCTCCTGCGCCGTCACGCGCACATTCCAGCCGCGCTCTTCCTTGCAGGCGAGACCTGAGACCGTGCGGTTGTAGATGAACGTGCGGCAGAACCCGCCCTCGCGCGTGCGGAAGCTCTGCCCGATGCGCGTCTCCAGATTGGGCGATTGCGCAGCGGCGAGCTGCGTCGAGAGCACGTGCGCGAGCTTTCCGCGCGCATAGATGCCTTCGTCGCGCAGCACGAACGGCCCAGGTCCCGGCGCCGTCACCCGTCCGATGATGAGCGCCGCCGCGATGCACGCCGCGACAATGAGCCATGGCGCGCCAGGCCAGCGCCGCCAAGCCGCGCCAAGATCGTCAGGCTCATCATCGGAAGCCGTCATCGCCCGCCTCCGCTTCTCCCAGCGGCGCGCGTGCTGTCGATCCAGGCGATATTCATCGGGCGCACCATGTGAGCTGGGCTTGAGTCTGTGCGTTGAACCTTAGCGAGATGCAAACGCGACCGCGCCGGTCAGGACGGCTCGGGGTCGCCTTTTTCGCGGCGGCGCCTGGCGCGGAAGGCGTCGATCGCGCGCGCGGGCGCCTTGGTGCGGAAGCTCGCCGCGAAAGCATCGACGCCCGCATCGATGGCTGCGGCCAAGGGCAACTCTTCCCAGCGTGCGATCAGCGCCTTCTGCGCGCGCACGGCGCCCGGTTCGCAGGCGAACAATTGGTCGAGCCAGATATCGATCGCGTCGTCGATTTCGTCCGCCGCCGCCACACGCTCGATGAGGCCCCAGGCCGCCGCCTCTTCGGCGCTGAACGTCTCCCCGAGCAACAGGATTTCGCGCGCGCGTCCCCAACCGACGAGGCGCGGCAAAAGGGCGGCTTCGACCACGGATGGGATGCCCAGGCGCACCTCCGGCATGCCGAGCCTCGCGCCGTCGATGGCGATCCGTAAATCGCACGCCGCCGCAAGCTCAAGGCCGGCGCCAAGCGTGAAACCGTTGATGCGCGCGATCACCGGGACGGGACAGCGCCGCACCGCATCGCAGCATTGATGGACCTTCGTGATGAACCCGCGCGCGCTTTCCTCATCAAGGCCGCGCATTTCATCGATATCGGCGCCGCCGACAAACGCCTTCTCGCCCGCGCCAGTGACGATTACGGCGCGAATGCTGTCGTCTTCGCCAAGCGCTGCGAAGGCCGCGATGAACGCCTCCATCACGGCCGAGCTCAGGCTGTTGAGCCGCGTTTGATTGTCGATCGACACCCGCGCCACCACGCCGCCCGCGCGCGCCTCTTTACCGACCAGCACGCTCATGGGCGCTTCGTGCAGCGCCAGACCAGGCGCCTGTCGGGCTCGCCTTCGGCAAAGCGCATGAGCGCGTCGTTGCGGGCGCGCACGGCGGCCCGGGCGGGATCGCCACAGCCGTCCTGCGTGGCTTGGCCGATGGCCGCCAAGGCGGCCTCATAAGCGGTGTCGTCGAGATCGTAATGGTCGCGGCTGAACCGGCGGCCGCGCGGATCGAGCGTCAGGATGTCGACGCCGCCATTGTTGAGCAGCGCGCGGCGATAGGATCGTCCATCAGGGCCGGGCGCATAAAGCGTGCGCCCATTGACGCAAAGATCGCCCGCCGCGGAAAACTCTGCGTCACCGTCCGTGGGCGCAGCGCCTTTGCTGGCGTTGCGATCGAGCGTGCAAACCTGATCGCCGGCGAACACCTCCGCCGCGGGCGGAGACGCGCCAAGGCCCTGCACGCGCCAGACAAAAACGCCCGCCGCCACCACCAAAACCGCCGCGACCGTCGCGCCGCCCACCACGGTCAAAACCCCGCGCGCGCCGCGCCGCAGGGACGTGTGGTGGGTTTCCGGTTCGGCCTCCGCCTCTGCATGTTTCGGCGCGTGGCCGCGTCCGAACAGCACGGCCGCCAGGACGATGACCGCGACCAGCAGGGACAGCGTGCCCGCGATCAGGATCACCAGCGCCATGCGCGTCAGCCGGTCGGCGGCTTCGAGCTTGGCGGCGAGATCGCGGTTCTGCGCCTGCAGCGCGTCGACAGTCGAGGCGCGCTCGGCCTCGACCCGCTCGGCCATGGTCGGGCAGCGCTCGCTGGTGGTGCGGGCGCGCACGCCGGCTTCGTCCAGAAAGTCGAGCAATTGGATGGCGCGGGTGGCGACGCTGCGGCTCTCGCTCGTATCGCGCCCGCGCGCATGCCAGGTGTTCACGCCCAGGACATGGCCGCATTCGTCGATCAGCGGGCCGCCGCTGGAGCCGGACGAGATGACAGCCTCATGGTTGATGATCGGCACGGGATCGCCGGTCGGCGCCCGATCGCGCAGCGAGGCGATGGCGCCGGAGGTGCGCGAGGGCGCGGTGGGGCGCAGCATTTGTTCAGGCTGGCTGCGCACATCGTCGACGTCCGGATAGCCGAGCGCGATCACGGAATCGCCGGGGCGCGGCTCGGCGGTGGAAATCGTCAGCGGCGTCAGATTGGCGCCGCGCACCTCGATGAGCGCCAGATCGGCCATCGCCGAATAGGAAACGATCCGCGCCGGCACTGGTCCATCGCCATTGGGCGCGACGACCGCCACGCTGGCGCCCTCCACTTCGCGCGCCTGCGCCACCACATGGGCGTTTGTGACAATCAGATTGTTGGCCACCACAAAACCCGAGCCGGCGCCGAGCAAGGTCGTGGCGTTGTCGGCCTGGATCACGACGACCACGCGCACGATCGAGGCGCTGGCTTCGTCGACGGCCGATTGCGCCCGCGCAGGCAGGCTGAGGCCCAAGGCGAGCAGCACGATGATCAGGATTGTTCGGAACACGCCCCACCAGCGCTTCTGCGTGACGCCATGATGATCGCCCGGCGATGGGCGTACTGGCAAGCGGGCGCCGCTGCGCGCGCGATTAGCAGCGACCGAACGCCCCATCGCGCTGTTCCCAAGGCTTCATATTTAGCCGTTAACATTGGCGCGACGACGCTTGCGCATCGCCAGGCTTCGCGGCGCGGCCATTCCCTGCGAAACTTAGAAGGCGAGTCGGCTGCAAAGCCGCTCTCCACAGGACGGGAGCGGCAAGGCCGTAAAAAGGCCCGGGCGTTGCAGGATGTTTAGGGTTCACACGCTACCAAGGCCCAGAATTGGGCGGAATCAGAGGAACGGGCGCTAAATGAGTTGGTTTGGTCTCGTCGCGCCGGATTTGGCCATCGATCTTGGGACAGCCAACACGCTGATTCACGTTAAGAATCAGGGGATCGTCCTGGATGAGCCGTCGGTCGTCGCCTACGTGAACGAAAACGGCCGCAAGGTCGTCCACGCCGTCGGCGCCGAAGCCAAGACGATGCTGGGCAAAACCCACAAGAACATGGAGGTCATCCGCCCCCTGCGGGACGGCGTCATCGCGGATTTCGATGTCGCCGAAGAGATGATCAAGCAATTCATCAAGAAGGTGCTGCCCCGCCCTGCCCTGATCAGCCCGCAGATCGTGATCTGCGTGCCGACCGGGGCGACGCCGGTCGAGCGGCGTACAATCTTGGAGAGTGCGCAGGCCTCCGGCGCGCGGCGCGTGCATCTGATCGAAGAGCCAGTCGCGGCCGCTCTGGGCGCGGGCCTGCAGATCGACGACCCGTCGGGCTGCATGGTGGTCGATATCGGCGGGGGCACGACGGAAATCGCGGTGCTGTCGCTGGGCGGCCTGGTGTGGTCGCGCTCGCTGCGCGAAGCCGGCGACAAGATGGATGAGGCGATCATCCAATATCTGCGCCGCACCGAGAATTTGCTGATCGGCGATTCCACGGCCGAGCGGATCAAAAAGGAAATCGGCACCGCCAAAGCGCCGGACGAAGGCTCGGGCATGCAGCTGCCGATCAAGGGCCGGGACAATCTTTCGGGCGTGCCGAAGGAAATCACCGTCACCGAAGCGATGGTCGCGGAAGCGCTCTCGGAACCGGTGACGCGCATCGTCGATGCGGTGCGCCAGGCCTTCGAGCAGATGCCCCCGGAACTGGCCGCCGACATCTACGATCACGGCCTGATGCTGACCGGCGGCGGCGCGCTGTTGCGCAATCTCGATCAGGTGCTGCAAGAGCGCATCTCGATCCGCGTCTCGGTCGCGGATGAGCCGCTGCGCTGCGTCGTGAAGGGCTGCGGCATTGCGCTCGACAAGCTCAACACGCCGGAAGCGCGGCGCTTGCTGACAGCGGAAGTCTAAGGCGCTGCGGCGGCGCGGCCGATTGGAGGCGTAACGCGATGGCGAGGCGCAGAAGCGTCGTACGGCGCGCGGGCACGCAGCGCATGTCGGCAGGGCTCATCGCCGGCGTCGTGCTGGTGATCGGGGCGATTGCGCTCATCGGCTTTGGCGCGGGCCGCGAAGGCGGCGCGATTCAAAGCGGCGATGGCGCGGCGGCCGTCGCCGCGCGCACGGCGACTGCGCCAGCCCGCGCGGCGGAAGGCTTCTTCGGCCGGCTCGGCGCGATGTGGACCGCAACCGCGCAGCTCGAACAATTGCGCGCGGAAAACCGTGACCTTCAGGCGTGGAAGGCGCTGGCCGAACGGCTCGCCGAACGCAATGCGCGCTATGAAACGTTGCTTCGCATGCCGCCGGATGCGTTCGGCGGCGGCGCGGATCTGCGCGACTCGATCGCGGCGCAATTGGTGCTCGACAGCGGCGGCCCGTTCGCGCGCACGTTGGTGGCCAATGCCGGCGCCGATCATGGCGTTCATGTCGGCTATATCGCGGTCAACGAACTGGGCCTGGTCGGGCGCGTCGTCTCGGTCGGGCGCCGCTCCAGCCGCATCCTGATGCTGGACGATTACAATTCGCGCATTCCAGTGATGGGCGAAGCCTCGCGCGTGCGCGCAATTCTGGTCGGTCAGGCGGCCAATCCGCCGGAATTGCTGACGCGCCCCTTCAACGTCGAAACCCCGCGCCTCGATTTCATCGTCGGCGCCGCGTCGCTGCGCGAAGGCGAGCGCGTCATCACCTCCGGCGATGGCGGCCTCTATCCGCGCGGCATTCCGATCGGCGCGGCCCATCGCGGACGCGACGGTGTGTGGCGTGTTGCGCTGGCGGCCAGCCAGCAGCCAATCGATTTCGTGCGCATCCTGCCCTTCAGCCATCCGGAACGGCCGGAGGATTCGCCGGTCGATGAGGCCGCGCCGCCGGCCACGCCCGAGCCTGCTGTCCGCAACGCCGTCGCGCCAGCCACAGCCATCCAGCCTGCGGTCACGCCGCCGCCGCGCCGCGCCGCTGCGCCGCCGGTCCGCACCGATGCGGCGCCCGCCTCGCCCGCGCCGGCGACGACCGCGCAAGAACGATGATGCGGCTGTCCATCGATCTGCAGCGCCGCCTTGGCTTTGTGCTCGCGGTTGCGAGTGTGGTTTTGCCGGCGCTGCGCCTCGGCCCTTTGTTTGCGCAGCCGCCGCTGCCGCTGGCGGCGCTCTGGGCCGCCTATGGCTGGGCCTCGCAATCCTCGCCCGGCTGGAGCGCGCCGGTCGCGCTCACGCTCATCGGCCTGCTGCACGATCAAATGAGCGGCGGGCCCTACGGTCTCTTCGCGACGCTCTATCTGGCGGCGTTTCTGTTCGGCCGGGTGGCGACCGGCCTCATCAACGCGCCGACTCTGTTCTCGGTGTGGGGCGGCTTCATCGTCACCTGCGCGGCCGTGTGCGTGCTGGCCGCCATTCTCGCGCCGCTCGCGCTCGGCCCTTACACGCAAGTGTGGACGTTCGCGGAGGCCGCGCTCATCACCGCCATCCTGTTTCCGCTGGTGCGCACGCTCTATATGGATGACGCGCAAGGAGCGCGCGGATGAACCCGTTCAAACGCCAACGCAGAAGCGGCGTCTCCACCACGCCGAAACGGGACCTCGAAAGCTATTTCACGCGCCGCGCCATGTTCATGTCCGGCGCGGGGCTGCTTTCGATGGCGGCGATCGGCGCGCGCCTGGTGCAATTGCAAGCCACCGATTGGATCTCGAACGAATACACCGAGCAGGCCGACGAAAACCGCTACGATTCACGCCTGATCGCGCCGCCGCGCGGGGTGATCTACGATCGCTTCGGCACGCCGCTGGCGATCACCAGCAAGGATTATCGCGTCTCGATCATCCCCGAGCGCTCGGAGGATATCGAAGGCTCGGTGCGCACGGTGGCGATGATCCTCGGTTTCGATGAAACCTGGGTGCGCCGCAAGACGCGCGAAGCCAGCAATTCGCTGCCGCGCTATGAGCCGGTGGCGCTCAAGCAGGGCATGACCTGGAACGAGTTCGCGGCGGTCAATGTGCGCCTGCCCGAACTTTCGGGCGTCGTCGCGGAAAGCACGGAGGTGCGCTCCTATCCGTACGACGTCGTGTTCGCGCACCCGATCGGCTACGTGCAGAAGCCGAACCAGCGCGACATCGACCGCGCGATCGAGGAAGGCTCGGAGGGCCAAAGGCGCGCGCTCTATTATCGCAATCCGGATGTGCGCGTCGGCAAAGCCGGCGTCGAAGCTTCGCTCGAAAACACGCTGCGCGGCGAAGCTGGCTGGAAGAAGATGATCGTCAACGCGCGCGGGCGCGAAATGGGCGAAGACACCGATGCGCGCGTCAATCCGCGCCCGGGATCGGGCGTGGTGCTGACGATCGACGCGGAATTGCAGCGCCGCGCCGTGGAAGTGTTCGGCGATCAATCCGGCGGCGCGGTGGTGATGGACATCGTCACGGGCGATTTGCTCGTGATGACATCGGCGCCGACCTTCGATCCCAATCTGTTCGTCAACGGCATCGGCCAAGCCGAATTCAGCGCGCTCAACACCGACGAGAAGAAGCCGCTGTTCAACAAATCCGTCTCGGGCGGGTTTCCGCCGGGCTCCACGTTCAAGACTATGGTCGGGATCGCCGCCAAGCAGGCCGGCATCGAAGACGATTGGCACGTCAACTGCCCGGGCTACATGGCGTTCGGCGGGCGCAATTTCCATTGCTGGAAGCGCGGCGGCCACGGCCAGATCAATCTGCACCGCGCGCTGCGCGAGTCCTGCGACGTGTTCTTCTATCAGGCCGCTTTGCGCGCCGGGCCGGAACGCATCGCCGCCGTGGCGCACGAATTCGGCTTCGGCGTCGCCCATGACGTCTCGGTGCCGAACGTCATTCCCGGCCTCGTCCCCGACCCGACCTGGTGGCGCGAACATCGCCACGAGAATTGGTCGGGCGGCCTCACGCTCAATTACGGCATCGGGCAAGGCTCGCTGCTCGTCACGCCGCTGCAGCTGTGCTGCATGGCCGCGCGCATCGCCAACAATGGCAAGGCCGTGAAGCCGCGCCTGGTGCGCGAGGCGCCCGGCGTGGACGTCGATCCGCCGGCCGCGCAAACTATGCACAACATTTCGCCAGAACATCTCGCGGCCGTGCGCCAAGGCATGTTCGGCGTCTGTAACGAACCGGGCGGCACGGCCATGCGCGCGGGCAATATGGTGCAATGCGTGCGCCGGCCCGATGGCGTGATCGTGGATGCTGCGCAGCGTCAGTCCGGGTGGGCGCCCATCCAGATCGCCGGCAAAACCGGCACGTCGCAGGTGCGCATCATTTCCGCCGCCGAACGCGCGCGCGGCGTCATCCGCGATGCCGATCTGCCCTGGCGCATGCGCGACAATGCACTCTTCGTGTCCTTCGGGCCGTGGGACAATCCACGCTATGCGTGCGCGGTGGTCATTGAACACGGCGGGCACATCAATCCCGAATTCGACGCTTCGCCGATCGCCGCGCACATCCTGCGCGAGACGTTCCTGCGCGATCCGGCGAACCGCGAGGCCGCGCGGCTGGCCGCGCTCGATTCCGCGCGGCAAGGAGCGCCGGCATGACGACCGCCTCATCCTTCATGCGCGGCGCGCCGCGCAATCTGCCCGAGAAGATCGGCCGGCTGAACTGGAGCATCATCACGCTCCTGTGCCTGCTCGCCTTCATCGGCGTGATCATGCACTTTTCGGTGTCCGCCGGCTCGTGGGCGGGCATGCCGCTGACGCACGGCATTCGCTTTGCGACGCTGCTGGTGCTCATCATCGTGCTCGCGCTGATCGATGTGCGCGTCTATCTCGCCATCGCTTATCCGCTTTACGCGTTGAGCTTCCTCTTGCTGGTGGCCGTTGCGCTATTCGGCGAAACGCGCATGGGCGCGACGCGCTGGCTCTCGATCGGGCCGGTGTCGCTGCAGCCGTCTGAGATGATGAAGGTCGCCATCGTGCTCGCGCTGGCGCGCTATTATCATCAGCTCGATCCGCGCCGCGCCGGCACGTTTCTCTCGCTGCTGCCGCCATTGGCGCTGATCTTCCTGCCGGTCGGCCTCATCATGCACCAGCCGGACCTTGGCACGGCGATGCTTATCCTGCTCGCCGGCGTCGCGATCATGGTGCTGGCGGGCCTGCCCAAGCGCTACATTTTCACTGCGCTGGCGGTCGGCGCGATCGGAGCGTTCGCGGCCTATCAATTCGTGCTGCATGATTATCAGCGCGACCGGATCAACGTGTTCCTCGGCCTGTCGAACGATCCGCTGGGCGAAGGCTATCACGTGCTGCAATCGACGATCGCGATCGGCTCGGCGGGCCTCTTCGGGCGCGGCTATCTGCAGGGCTCGCAATCGCAGCTCGATTTCCTGCCTGAGAAGCACACCGATTTCATCTTCACGATGATCGTCGAGGAGTTCGGGCTGGCCGGCGGGTTCGCGGTGTTGTTCCTATTCGGCCTGCTCATGGCCCTGGCCGTCGCAGTATCGCTGCGCGCCAAATCCATGTTCGGCAAGCTCGCCTCCGCGGGCGTTGCGGCCACGCTCGCCTGCTATGTGCTGATCAACACGGCGATGGTGATCGGGCTCGCGCCCGTCGTGGGCATTCCGCTGCCGTTGATCTCCTACGGCGGCACGGCGATGATGACGGTGATGATCGGCTTCGGCATCGTGCTATCGGTCGATCTGCACCGCGATCAGGCGGGCGCGCGGGGGATTCTCTGGTGAGCGCATTGGCCGTTCCACCTCTTTCGATGCGCCAGGCGCAGACGGATGCGGACGGTTTCGCCCAGGCTATGGGCGAGAGCTATGCGCGCTTCGGCTTCGCCATCGTGTCCGATCACGGCCTCGACACCGCTCTGATCGCGCGCGCCATGACGCGCGTGAAAGCCTTCTTCGCGCTGCCCGAGGATGTGAAGCGCGGCTATCACGTCGAAGGCGGCGGCGGGCAGCGGGGCTATACGCCGTTTGGCGTGGAGGCCGCCAAGGGCGCCGAACTCGTCGATCTGAAGGAATTCTGGCATGTCGGGCGCGAGCTGCCGCCCGGCCATCGCTTCTGCGCGGACATGCCGGACAATCTCTGGCCCGCTGAGCCGCCCGGCTTCCGCGACGATCTCTACGGCCTCTATTGCGCGCTCGATGCGCTGGGCCATCGGCTGCTCTCGCACATCGCGCATTTCCTCGATCTGCCGCGCGACTTTTTCGATGCGCCGGTGCGCGACGGCAATTCGATCCTGCGCCTGCTGCACTATCCGCCGACGCGCGATTGCGGCCCCGGCGTGCGCGCGGCGGCGCATGAAGACATCAACGTGATCACGCTGCTCCTGGGTGCGGAAGAAGCCGGGCTGCAATTGCTGGATCGCGATGGGCGCTGGCTCGACGTCAATCCGCCGGAGGGCGCGGTGGTCGTCAACATCGGCGACATGCTGCAACGGCTGACCAATCATCGCCTGCCCTCGACGACGCACCGCGTGATCAATCCGGCGCCGGAGCGGGCGCATCTGCCGCGCTATTCGATTCCGTTCTTCCTGCATTTCGCGCCGGACTACGAAATCCGCACGCTGCCCTCGTGCATCGACGCCGCGCATCCGGACCTCTATCCCGCGCCGATCACGGCGCAGGCCTTCCTCAACGAACGCCTGCGCGAAATCCGATTGGCTTGAGCCGCGCCGCCTAGAACGCGAAGCGCACGCCCGTCATCCGCTCGCTGAGCGCCCACAAACCATCCGCCGCTTGCGGATCGATCGCCCAGGGGCGCACGCCATCGAAGGTTTGCGCATCGGGCGGCAAAAGCTTGGCGATGTCGCAATCCTCGCAATAGACACCGCCTTGGCCGTCAAGCTGTGGGCTTGTCGCGCACCAGATGCTGGTGGCGGCGCCCTGCTCGGTCGATTTGAAGCGTTCGTTGATGCGGCCCTGCTCGTCGATCCAGCCCATAGCGCGCTTTTCTTCGTCGGGCATGAAGCGCTGCAGATCGGTCATGATGCCGCCGGGATGAACCGCGAAGGCGCGCACGCCCGCGCCCTGCCCGCGCGCATCGAGGCCGATGGCGAACAGCGCATTGGCGGATTTGGCGCGGCCATAGGCTTCCCATTTGTCGTAGGCGCCGCGCTCAAAGCTCGGATCTTCGAGGTTCACAGGGCTGCGACGATGGCCGATGGACGAGAGGCTCACCACGCGCGCGCCGTTAGCGGCCTTGAGCGCGGGCCAGAGCCGCGCCGTGAGCTGGTAGTGGCCCAAATGATTGGTCGCGAATTGCGCCTCATAGCCGCGCGCATCACGCATCAGCGGCGAGGCCATGATGGCGGCGTTGTTGATCAGGATGTGAAGCGGCCGGCCGGATGCGAGGAAACGCTGCGCGAACGCGTCGATCGAAGCCGGATCGGCGAGGTCGAGCGCTTCCTGCTCCACTTTGCCGCCGATGTCTTCCAGCGCGGCGCGCGCCTTATCCGGCGTGCGCGCGGGCACGATTACCGTCGCGCCGGCCTGCGCCAGCGCACGGGTCGTCTCAAGGCCAAGGCCCGAATAGCCGCCGGTGACGATGGCGGTCTTGCCGCGCAGATCACGCCCGCCCAGCGCTTCGCGCGCCGTCGTGCGCGCGCCAAAGCCTGATCCAATCGGCTGTTGCGCCGTCGCCATCGCTCTCTCCCCTGCTCTCGTTTTCAGGCGGGGCGCAGCGAAATCACGCCCATCCTTAGCAGAGTATAGAACACCCCCCAGGCGATTGCGGCAATAAGGGCCGCGACCGCGGCCTTGCGCCAGAGCATCGGGCGATGCGGCGCCGCGCGCTCGACACCTGGTTCGGTGGCCACGCCCGCTTCATCGTGATTGCGCACGCCGAATGGCAGCACCAGGAAGAAGGCCAGCCACCAGAGCAGGATGTAGAACGCGACCCAGAGCAGGTTCATCAGTGATCCTTCGGCGTTTCCATGAGCTCGATGAGCACGCCGTTCGAATTCTTCGGGTGGACGAAAATGATCATCGTGCCATGCGCGCCGATGCGCGGTTCGCCCAGCACGGTGGCGCCCTTGGCTTTCATGGCGTCGCGCGCTTCGTAGATGTCTTTCACCTCGAAGCAGACATGGTGCTGGCCGCCCTTCGGATTCTTCTCGAGGAAATTCAGGATGGGCGATTTCTCGCCCAATGGCTCGATCAGCTCGATCTGGCTGTTGGCGACATTGACGAAGGCGAAGCGCACGCCCTGCTCCGGCATGTCGCGCTCGGGCGTCATATCGCTCTCGGGCACGCCGTAGAGATCGCGATAGGTCGCCTTGGCCTCCGCGATCGACGGCACGGCGACGCCGACATGGTTCAAACGGCCGATCATTATTCTCTCCTTGGGCGTGGACGCCGATTATACACGAAGGATCGTCACTTCCACGAAGGGGCGTTTGCCCCAGAGCTTCTCCGCCGCTTTGCGGACGGCGCGCTGGATGGCGCCTTCGGCGGCCTCGTCATCGGCCCGATCGTCGTGCTTCAGGCGGTTGAAGGCGGCTTCCGCCGCATCAGAGAGCTCTTCGAGCGCCAATTCCTCGTCTTCCTCATCGCCCATGGAGAGGCCGCGCAGGCGCACGTCCGGACCGGAGACGATCTGGTGCTTCTTCTCGTGCACGGCGAGCGCGATGTTGACGGCGCCTTCTTCGCCGAGGCGGCGTCGTTCGCGGAAGGCTTCGTCATCGGCCGCCACCAGGGTGACGCCATCGACGTAGAGCCGCCCGGCGGGCGCTTCATCGATCACGGCGGCCGCGCCCGGCGCCAAGCGAATGATGTCGCCATTGCGCGGCGTTACGGCTTCGGGAACCTGCAATTCGCGCGCGAGCTTGGCATGCTCCAGAATGTGGCGGCGCTCGCCATGGACGGGCACGGCGATGCGCGGACGCGCCCAGGCGTACATCTGGCGCAATTCATCGCGGCAGGGATGGCCGCTGACGTGCACGTCCTCATCGCGGTCGGTGATGATGGCGACGCCGCTTTCGGCGAACCGATTGTAGAGCGCGAAGATCGCGGTTTCGTTGCCGGGAATGACGCGCGAGGAGAAGATCACCGTATCGCCTTCGCCGAGCTTCACATGGCGATGTTCGCCCGCGGCGATGCGGCCGAGCGCGGCGCGCGCTTCGCCCTGGCTGCCGGTGCAGAGGTAAAGCACGTGATCGGGCGGCAGGAAGCTCGCGTCACTTTCATCGAGAAAGTCCGGCAAGCCTTGCAGAAGGCCGACGCCTTTGGCGGCGTTCGTGACCTTATGCATCGAGCGGCCGACGAGGCACACGCTGCGGCCACAGGCTTGCGCCGCCTTCGCCACGCTCTCGATGCGCGCCACGTTCGAGGCGAAGGCCGTCACCGCCACGCGCCCGCGCAAGGGCTTCAGCACTTCGATCATCTGATCGCGCACCTCGCCTTCCGAACCGCTTGAGCCCTCGACGAAGACGTTGGTGCTGTCGCACACCATCGCCAGCACGCCCTCCTGCGCGATCGCTTCCAGGCGGCTCGCATCGGTGACCTCGCCGATCAGCGGATCGGGATCGATCTTCCAATCGCCGGTGTGCCAGATGAGGCCGAGCGGCGTGCGGATCGCGAGGCCATTCGGTTCGGGGATCGAATGGGTGAGCGTGACATATTCGATGTCGAACGGGCCGAGTTGAAAGCGGCTCTTGAGCGGCGTTTCGGTGAGCTTCACGCGCTCCAAGAGCCCACGTTCGCGCAGCTTTTCGCGCACCAGGGCCGCTGTGAAAGGCGTCGCCCAGACCGGCGATTTGAGCCGCGGCCAGAGCCAGCCCAACGCCCCGATGTGATCTTCATGCGCATGCGTGAGGATGATGCCCAGAATGTTCTCGCGCTCGCCCTCCAGAAACGCCGGATCGGGCACGATGACGTCGACGCCAGGCGCATGTTCTTCCGCGCCGAAGGTCACGCCGATATCGACGATGATCCATTTGCGATCCTCCGGCGGGCCGTAGCCGTAGGCGTTCAAATTCATACCGATCTCGCCGGAACCGCCGAGGGGCAGGAAGACGAGTTCGTCATCAGCTTTGGGCGCGCTCAAATCGCGCCTCCATTTCTATGAAAGATTTCCAGGAGCCCGCGCGAGGTGAGGTCCTGGTCAAATATATCGATGGCGCGCGAGGCGCCTTCGAACAGGGAGGCGACGCCGCCGGTGGCGATCGATTTCATGGGTTGTCCATATTCGGCGCGGATGCGGCCGATGAGGCCGTCGATCAGCTCGACATAGCCCCAGAAAATGCCGCTCTGCATGGCGGCCACGGTGTTCTTGCCGATGACGCAGCCGGGATCGCGAATTTCCACGCGCGGCAGCCGCGCGGCCGCATCGTGCAACGCCATGAGCGAGAGATTGATGCCCGGCGCAATGATGCCGCCTTCGAAGCCGCCATCGGCGCCGATCACGTCGAACGTCGTCGCCGTGCCGCTGTCGACGATGACGGCGGGCCCGCCATAGAGGATGAACGCGCCGATGGCGTTGACGAGGCGATCGGCGCCGGCTTCGCGCGGATTGTCGATGCGCAGGGTGATGCCGAGCTTGGCGCCGTCCTCGCCGATCACCAGCGGCTCGACGCCGATATAGCGGCGCGACAGATTGCGCAGATTGAACAGCGCCTGCGGCACGACCGTCGAGATGACACAGGCCGTGAGGTCCTGCAGCTTGAGATCCTGAAACGCCATCAGCTGCGCCAGCCACGCTGCGTACTCATCGGCGGTGCGCGTCGCGTCGGTCGACGAACGCCATTGGCCGCGCCAGGCCACGCCGTCATAGATTGCGAATTTGGTGTTGGTGTTGCCGAGATCGATCGCGAGCAGCATGGGCTAACCGGCCTGTCCCGGCAGCAGGATTTCGCCCGCCGCGATGAGGCGCGAACCGGACGCCGTTTCGAGTTCAAGTTCGCCGCGCGGCGACAGCCCGGTGATGCGCCCTTCCAAAATCTCAGCCCCTACCTGCACGCGCGCCGGCCTGTTGAACCCATAAGCCCGCTTCAGCCATGCGGCGCGGATATCGGCGAAGCCATCATGCGCGAGCGCGGCCGCCAAGGCTTCAAGCCGCGTGCGGATGAGCGCCAGCAGCGCTTCCGGCGTGGGCGGCGCAGCGTCCGGCGGCAGCGCATCGCGCAGCGCCGCCGTCTGCTGATCGAGGCCATCGGGCGAACCCACGATGTTCACGCCGAAGGCGAGCGCGACCCAATGCGCGCCCTCGCTCACGCGCCCGCTGTCCAGCATCAGGCCCGCGGCCTTGGCGCCGTCGAGAAAGAGATCGTTGGGCCATTTGAGCGTGGCGCGGCCCGGCCCCACGATAGCGTCGAAAGTTTCCGCGATGGCGATTCCGGCGGCGAAGCCCAGCAAGGCTATGTCGGCGGGCGGGCGCGCGATGACGCCGAGATAGGTCGCCATCAGATTGCCTTCGATCGAGGCCCAGCTGCGCCCGCGCCGGCCACGCCCTGCGCTTTGGCGGCGCGCGATCATCCAGACCGGGCCGAACTCTCCGCGCTCGGCGCGACGGCGCGCTTCGACGATGGTCGAATCGATCTCTTCGAAAATCTCGAGCGGCGCGGCGCCATCGAGCATGCGGGCGTGTCCGTCAGAAGGAATGCGCCACCGCAACTTCCGCCCAATGCTGGACGGCGCCAAGCCCGATCAGCAAGAGCGGGAACACAATGAACGCCGCCGCCGAGGCGGTGAGCACGATCGTGCCGCTCGGGCTCTGGAGGGGCGCTGCGGCCGGTTTGAACCAGACGGCGGCCACGACCCGGAGATAATAGGCCGCCGCAATCACCGCCGCGATCCCGCCGACGATCGCCAGCGGCCAAAGTCCGCCTTCGACGGCGGCGATGAAGGTGGCGTACTTGCCAAAGAAGCCCGCCAGCGGCGGCACGCCCGCGAGCGAGAAGAACAGCAGCGTGAACAGCGTCGCCATCCACGGCCTGCGTGTGGCGAGGCCGGCGAGATCGTCCATCGTCTCGGCGGGCTCGCCGCCGCGGCGCATGGCGAGGATGAGCGCGAAGACGCCGATCGTGGACGGCAGATAGATCGCCATAAACAGCAGCGCCGCCGAGGCGCCGCCCGCATCGCCCGCCGCCAGCGCCATCAGCGCGAAACCCATATTGTTGATCGAGGAATACGCCATCAGGCGCTTCAGATTGTTCTGCACCAGCGCCGCGACCGCGCCCCAGATCATCGAAATGGCGGCCAAGGCCATCACCACTTGGCGCCATTGATCGGCGATGTGACCGAAGGGCTCGTAGAGCAGCCGCGCCATCAGCGCGACGGCGGCGACCTTCGGCGCGGCTGCGAAGAACGCGGTCACCGGCGTCGGCGCGCCTTCGTAGACGTCGGGCGTCCACATGTGGAACGGCGCGGCCGACATTTTGAAGCCGATCGCGCACAGCATCAGCACCAGGCCGAAGATGAGGCCGACGCCGCCGCCATCGGCCTGCGCGGCGATGTCGGCGAAGCGCACCGAGCCCGTAAAGCCGTAAACGAACGAGGCGCCGTACAGCAGCAGCCCCGACGAGATCGCGCTCAGCACGAAATATTTGAGGCCGGCTTCGGACGAGCGCGCGTCATCACGCCGCCAGGCGGCGAGCACATAGGCGGCCAAGCTTTGCAGCTCGACGCCGACATAGAGCGTGATGAGATCCTGCGCCGACACCATCACGAACATGCCGACGACGGCGAGCGCCACCATCACCGGAAATTCGAAGCGCCGCTCGTTGAGGCGTGAAAAATAATCCGCGCCGAGCAGCAAGGTCGCAGCGGCGGAGAATGCGATCAGCGCTTTGGAGAGAGAGGCCACGCCATCGGCCACCAGCGCGCCGCCGAACAAGGCTTGCGGCTCAGCCGGTGTGAACATCAGCGCAAACACGCCGGCGGCCACAAGCACAACGGCGCCCACGATGGCGAAGAAGCGCGCACTGCCATCGCCCAGCCAGGCGCCGAGCGCAGCCGCGATCAGCGCGAAAACGACGAGCCAGAGTTCAGGCTGAATCCAGGCCCAGTCGACCGCCAAGCTGGGCATCACGGGCTCCTCTGGAAGGCGCGCACCACCGTCTCGGCCGAGAGATGCGTGAAGTCGAACACGAAGGATGGCGTGAGGCCCAGAATGAGCGTGGCCACAACCAGCGGCACGAAGATCACCCATTCATGCGCAGACAAATCGGTGATGGCCGCCAGACGCGGGTTCTCGATCGTGCCAAGCGCGACCTTGCGATAGAGCGTCAGCGCGTAGACGGCCGAGAAGATGACGCCCGAAGCCGCGCCCACCGCCACCCAGGCGTTGACCTGAAAGGCGCCGACCATGGTGAGGATTTCGCCCGGAAACCCGCTCGTGCCCGGCAAGCCGACATTGCCCATGGTGAAGAGCAGGAAGATCGCGGCGTAGACCGGCATACGGTTCACGAGGCCGCCATAGAACGCGATCTCGCGCGTGTGCATCCGATCGTAGATGACGCCGACGCAGAGGAACAGCGCGGCCGAGACGACGCCGTGCGACAGCATCTGGAAAATCGCGCCCTGCACGCCCTGCATCGTGCCCGAGAAGATGCCCATGGTGACGAAGCCCATATGCGCGACCGAGGAGTACGCGATGAGCTTCTTCACATCGGTCTGCCGGAAGGCGACCAGCGAAGCGTAGATGATAGCGATCACGCTGAGCGCGAACACCAGCGGCTGAAACAGCATGCTCGCGTCCGGGAACATGGGCAGCGAGAACCGCAGGAAGCCGTATCCGCCCATCTTCAAGAGGATCGCCGCCAGCACGACCGAACCCGCCGTCGGCGCCTCGACGTGCGCGTCGGGCAGCCAGGTGTGGACCGGCCACATCGGCATCTTCACCGCGAAGGAGGCGAAGAAGGCGAGCCAGAGCCAGGTCTGCAGGCCAGGATCGAAATCGTAGCCGGTGAGCGCGGGAATGCTCGACGTGCCCGCGGTCGTCACCATCACGACGATGGCGACCAGCATCAGGATCGAGCCCAGGAACGTGTAGAGGAAGAATTTGAACGCTGCGTAGAAACGGTTCGCCCCGCCCCACACGCCGATCAGAATGAACATCGGGATGAGGCCGCCTTCGAAGAAGACGTAGAACACGATGATGTCGAGTGCGGTGAAGACGCCGATCATCAGCGTCTCGAGCACCAGGAACAGCACCATGTAGGAGGCGACCTGCCGCTCGATCGCTTCGCTCGCCAGGATGCAGAGCGGCATCAGGAAGGTGGTCAGCAGCAGGAGCGACAGCGACAGCCCATCGACGCCGACATGATACGAGGCGCCGAACGCCCAGGGATGGTTTTCGACGAATTGATAATCCGGATTGCTGGGATCGAAGCTCAGCAGCGCGAGCGAGGCCAGGAAGGTCAGGATCGTCACGCCGAGCGCGATGGTGCGCACGCCGCGGTCGAAGCCGCGATTGTCGCCCGGCAGCATGGCGCGCGCGGCCAGGATCAGCAGCGCGCCCGCCAGCGGCAGGAAGGTGACGATCGAAAGGATCGGGATGTTGCTCACGGCGCTTCTCCATGCGCCTGACCGCCGGCCCAGAGCGCATAGGCTCCGAAGGCGACGGCCGCGATGAGCATCAGAAAGCTGTAATGATAGACGAAGCCGGTTTGCAGCCGGCGCAATTGGCGCGCGCCGAAGCGCGTCAGCGCGGCCACGCCATTCGGCCCCGCCCCGTCGATGATCTTCTGATCACCCACCTTCCAGAAGAGATCGCCCAGCGCGCGGGCGCCCTTCACGAAGATGAAGTCGTAGATCTCGTCGAAATACCATTTGTTGTAGAGAAAGGCGTGGATCGGCCCGCCCGCCGCCGCGATGCGCGCGCCGAGGCCCTGGTTCCACAGATAGAAGAAGCACGCGAACAGGAAGCCGATGCCGGTGACCGTCAGCGGCGCCCAGGTCACCCAGGCCGGCACATGCTCGTGCGCCTCGTGGTGCAGCGCGATCGCGCCGCGCCAGAACGGGGCCGCTACCTCGCCGATGAAATAGGGCGCGAACGCCGCGCCCGCGAAGATCGCGCCGAAGGCCAGCACGAACAGCGGCGCCAGCATCACCATCGGAGATTCGTGCGCAGGCGCCGAACCATCGGCCTTGGCGTGCGCATGGCCGTGGCCATGATCATCGTGCGCGCTTTCCGGCTCAGCATGCCCTTCCTGGCCGTAATCATGCGCGTGATCGGCCGCATGGCCGCCGCGATAGCGGCCCTCGAACGTCATGAACAACAGGCGCCAGGAATAGAAGCTCGTCAGCAGCGCCGCCGCGATGCCGCACCAGAACGCGAACTCGCCGCCGAAGCGCCCTGCTTCGCCCGCGCCATAGGCGGCTTCGATCGCAGCGTCCTTCGAATAGAAGCCGGCGAAGCCGATGTGGAAGCCCGGGATCGGCAGGCCGAAGCCGATCAGGGCCAGCGTGCCGATCAGCATCATCGCCCAGGTGATCGGCATGGGTTTGCGCACGCCGCCCATGTTGCGCATGTCCTGCTCATGGTGGAGGCCGTGAATCACGGAGCCCGCGCCGAGGAACAGCAGCGCTTTGAAGAAGGCGTGCGTAAAGAGGTGGAACATCGCCGCGCCGTAGACGCCCGAGCCGGCGGCGAAGAACATGTAGCCGAGCTGCGAGCACGTCGAATAGGCGACGACGCGTTTGATGTCGTTCTGCGCGAGGCCGACCGTGGCGGCGAACAGCGCGGTCGTCGCGCCGACGATCGTCACAACCCCGGCCGCGACCGGCGCCAGCTCATAAAGCGGCGAACAGCGGCACACCATGAAGACGCCCGCCGTCACCATGGTCGCGGCGTGGATCAGCGCGGAAACCGGCGTCGGCCCTTCCATCGCGTCGGGCAGCCAGACGTGCAGGAAGAATTGCGCGCTCTTGCCCATCGCACCGATGAACAGAAGGACGGACACGACCTCCACCGCCTTGGCTTGAACCGGGCCTACGCCGAGGAGCATGTTCGGATGCGCGGCGGCGGCGGCGAAGATGTCGTCGAAGCGGATCGAGCCGTAGCAGAAGAACGCCGCCATGATGCCCAACGCGAAGCCGAAATCGCCCACGCGGTTGACGACGAACGCCTTGATCGCCGCGTCATTGGCGCTGCGCCGGTCGAACCAGAATCCGATCAGCAGATAGGAGGCGACGCCCACGCCCTCCCAGCCGAAGAAGAGCTGCAGGAGATCGTTCGCGGTGACGAGCGAGAGCATCGCGAACGTGAAGAAGGAGAGATAGGAGAAGAACCGCGCCCGGTGCGGGTCCTCGGCCATGTAGCCGATCGAATAGACGTGCACGAGGAAGGACACGCTGGTGACGACCACCAGCATCACCACCGAGAGCGCGTCGATCCGGATCGACCAGGTCGACGTGAAGCCGGAAACGTCGATGAAGCGCGCCAGCTCGATGAGCCGCGCCTCCCCGCCCAGCCAGGTCCATTGCGCGAAGGTGTAGAGCGAGAGCGCCAGCGCCACGCCCACGCCCAGCGTCGTCACCGCCATCGCGACGCGGTCGCCGATTTGCTTCTGCAGCAGGCCCGCGAACGCGGCGCAGACCAGCGGCGTCAGAACGATGAAGGCTTCGTAGGGAACAACCACCCGCTCAGCCCTTCATCAGATTGATGTCTTCGACGGCGATGCCGCCGCGATTGCGGAAATAGGTGACCAGGATCGCGAGCCCCACGGCGGCCTCTGCGGCCGCCACCGTCAGCACCATGAGCGCGAAAATCTGGCCCTGCAGATTGTGCAGAAAGGTCGAAAACGCGACCAGATTGATGTTCACCGACAGCAGCACGAGTTCGATCGACATCAGAATGATGATGACGTTCTTGCGGTTCACGAAGATGCCGAACACGCCGATCGTGAAGAGCGCGGCCGCCACGAACAGGTAATGGGAAAGTCCGATCTCCATCAGCCGATCCCCCGCCCGGGCCGCACGTCCTTCAGCTCCACCGCCTGCGAGCGCCGGCGCCCGACCTGGCGGGCGATGTTCTGGCGCTTCACGCCGGGCTTATGGCGCAAGGTGAGCACGATCGCGCCCACCATCGCCACGAACAGGACGAGCCCGGCGAGCTGAAACAGGATCAGGTAGTCGGTGTAGAGCACGCGGCCGATGGCTTCGGCATTGGTGATGTCGGTCGGCGTTTGGCTGGGCGCGGCGGCCGCGCGGCCGGGCGCCTGCATCGCCGCGCTCGCCACCAGGCCCAATTCGGCAAACAGCGCCAGCGCGACCAGCGCGCCGACCGGCAGATAGCTCAGAAAGCCCTGCTTCAGTTCGACGAAATCCACGTCGAGCATCATCACGACGAACAGGAAAAGCACCGCGACCGCGCCGACATAGACGACGACCAGCAGCATCGCGAGAAACTCCGCGCCCATCAGCACGAAGAGCCCCGCCGCCGAGAAGAAGGTCAGAATCAGGAACAACACCGAGTGCACGGGATTGCGCGCACTGATGACGCCGAAGGCCGCGATCACGGCGATCACGGCCAGCACGTAAAAGGCGATGGGGGCGAGGGTCATGCGCGGCTCACCGGTACGGCGCGTCGAGTTCGAGATTTTTGGCGATCTCGCGCTCCCAGCGGTCCCCGTTCGCGAGCAGGCGCTCCTTGTCGTAATAGAGCTCTTCGCGCGTCTCGACGGCGAATTCGAAATTCGGGCCTTCGACGATGGCGTCCACCGGGCAGGCTTCCTGGCAGAAGCCGCAATAGATGCATTTCACCATATCGATGTCGTAGCGCGTCGTGCGCCGCGAGCCGTCCGCGCGCGGCTCGGCTTCGATCGTGATCGCCTGGGCCGGACAGATGGCCTCGCAGAGCTTGCAGGCGATGCAGCGCTCTTCGCCATTGGGATAGCGCCGCAGCGCGTGCTCGCCGCGAAAGCGCGGGCTGAGCGGACCTTTCTCGAACGGGTAATTGATCGTGTATTTGCGCGAGACGAATTTCTTCATCGCGAGCGCGAACGCGCCCACGAAGTCGAGCATCAAGGCCCCGCGCGCGGCCTGCAGCACGCCCATCAGGCAGGTCTCCCGAAATAGGTCACGTAGCCGGCGATCAGCGCCACGGCGACGAGCGAGGTCGGCAGGAAGATCTTCCAGCCCAGCCGCATCAGCTGGTCGTAGCGGTAGCGCGGCACGATGGCCTTCACCATCGCGAAGAAGAAGAACAGGATCCAAATCTTCACGTAGAAGATGAGGAAGCCGAGAAAGGGATTGTCCACCGGCCCCCAGGGCGCGTGCCAGCCGCCCAGGAACAGGATGTTGATCATCGCGCACATCAGCACGATCGAGAGATATTCCCCGATCATGAACAGCAGATAGGGCGTGGACGAATACTCGACTTGATAGCCGGCCACGAGTTCGCTTTCCGCCTCGGGCAGATCGAACGGCGGCCTATTGGTCTCGGCCAGCGCCGAGATGAAGAAGATCACGAGCATCGGGAACATCACGAAGATCGTGGGCCACGCGAAAGCGTGCCAATGGCCGATGCCCTGCTTCTGATGATCGACGATGACCGTAAGGTTGAGCGAGCCGACCAGCAGCAGGACCGTGATGATCACGAAGCCGATCGAGACCTCATAACTCACCATCTGCGCGGCCGACCGCAGTGAGCCGAGGAACGGATATTTCGAGTTCGAGGCCCACCCGCCCATGATGATGCCGTAGACGCCGAGCGAGGAGATCGCGAACAGGTAGAGAATGCCGACATTGATGTCGGCGATCACCCAGCCCTTCGCGAACGGCACCACCGCATAGGCCGCGAACGCCAGCGTGAACGTGATGAGCGGCGCCAGGATGAACACCGTCTTGTTGGCGCCCGCCGGGATCACGATTTCCTTGAGCACGAATTTGCCGAAATCGGCGAAGCTCTGCAGCAGCCCGAACGGGCCCACCACGTTCGGCCCCTTGCGCATCATCACCGCCGCCCAGACCTTGCGGTCGAACAGCAGGATGAAGGCCAGCGTCAGCAGCAGCATGACCATGATGAGCAGGATCTGGCCGACGCCCGCCCAGAAGCCGAGGATCGGCCCGAAATCGCGAATGAGGCCGCTCATTCCGCCGCCACCTTCGCGACCGAACCGGCGGCGAATTCCGCGCATTCCGCCATCGTTTTCGAGGCCCGCGCGATCGGATTGGTGAAATAGAAATTCGCCACCGCGCTTTTGAGCGGCGCCGATGACAGCGCGCCCTCGGCGCCGAGCGCGGCCGGATCGAAGCCCGCGCCATCGGCCGCGCCCGGCGCGTAGTCCACATGGCCGAAAGTCGGATGGTCCGCGATCATCTTGGCGCGCAACGCGGCCAGATCGTCATAGGGCAAGGTCTTGCCCAGCACCGCTGAGAGCGCGCGCAGGATGGTCCAATCCTCACGCGCATCGCCCTTCGGGAACGCGGCGCGCCGGCCATATTGCACACGGCCTTCGGTGTTGACCCAGGTGGCGTTCTTTTCGGTGTAGGCAGCGCCGGGGAGAATGATGTCGGCGCGGTGTGCGCCGGCATCGCCATGGCTGCCGAGATAGATCACGGTTCCTGCCTTCGGCAGTTCGACTTCATCGACGCCGAGCAGAAAGAGCGTCTCGACGCCGCCCTTCAGCATGGCCTGCGCATCGAGCCCGCCCTCGCCCGGCAGGAAGCCGAGATCGAGGCCGCCGACGCGCGAAGCGGCCGTGTGCAGCACATTGAAGCCGTTCCACTCGGCGCTGACGCGCGCGAGCTTTCCGGCTGCGCGCAGGATCGCGGCGCCCGCCTCGCCCGTCAGCGCGCCGGCGCCGAGGATCAGCAGCGGCTTCTTGGCGTTCTTCCAGATATCCGCGAACGCGCCTTTGAGCGCGCCCAGCGCATCGGCGCCCGCGCCGAGATGCGCGTAGTCGTAAGTGAGATCGACGGCCTCGCCGATGACGCCCACCGGCAAGCCGCGCAGCCAGGCCTTGCGGATGCGCGCGTTCAGCACCGGCGCTTCGACGCGCGGATTGGCGCCGATGAGCAGCAGCGCGTCCGCCTCTTCGACGCCGTAGATCGTGGAATTGAAGAGATAAGATTGGCGCGGGCCGACGCCGAGCTTCATCCCGTCGGGCCGGCAATCGGTGTTGGGCGAGCCGAGCGCGCGGAAGAGATCGAGCGTCGCCTTCATGCTCTCGGCGCAGGCCAGATCGCCCGCGATCGCGCCAATTTTGGCGCCGCCCTTGGAGAGCGCCGCCGCCGTCGCTTGCAGCGCCTCATCCCAGGAGACGGGTCGCAGCTTGCCGTTCTCGCGCACATAGGGTCGGTCGAGCCGCTGGCGGCGCAGGCCGTCGACGGCGTAGCGCGTCTTGTCCGAAATCCATTCTTCGTTGATCTCGTCGTTGAGGCGCGGCAGCACGCGCAACACCTCATCGCCGCGCGCATCGATGCGGATGGCCGAGCCCAGCGCATCCATCACGTCCACGCTCTCGGTCTTTTTCAATTCCCACGGCCGCGCATTGAAGGCGTAAGGCTTCGAGGTGAGCGCGCCGACGGGGCAGAGATCGATGATATTGGCCGATAATTCGCTGGTCAGCGCCTGTTCGAGATAGGTCGTGATCTCCATGTCCTCGCCGCGGCCGGTGGCGCCGATTTCCGGCACGCCCGCGACCTCCGTGACGAAGCGGACGCAGCGCGTGCACTGGATGCAGCGCGTCATCACAGTCTTCACCAGCGGGCCCATGAATTTCTCTTCGACGGCGCGCTTGTTCTCCTCGAAGCGCGAGCCGCCGCGCCCATAGGCGACGGATTGGTCCTGCAGGTCGCATTCCCCGCCCTGATCGCAGATCGGGCAATCGAGCGGGTGGTTGAGGAGCAGGAACTCCATCACGCCGTTGCGCGCCTTTTTCACGGTGTCGGAGCGGGTGACCAGTTCGTTGAGCTTGTCATCGCGCGGCGGCGGCAAATCCTTCACCTGCTGGGCGCAGGAGGCCACCGGCTTCGGGCCCGAACGACCGCCGACCTTCACTTCGATGAGGCACATCCGGCAATTGCCGGCGATCGAGAGCCGCTCGTGGTAGCAGAAGCGCGGAATTTCGGCGCCGGCCATTTCGCACGCCTGCAGGAGCGTGAACTCCGGCGGCGCGTCAATTTCCACCCCGTCGACGAGGATTTTCGTCATCACCGATTCCAATGGCGCGATCGGCCAAAATCGCGCGCGGTTGGTGACCCATTTATCGCGTCGCTGCAAGGGGCTGCGGGGTCGCGACGGAGCCGCGCGCCTGATGCGTTGAACACAGGTTGGGGGCGTGCGCGGAGGCCGCCGCACAAACTGCGAATCGTTCGCGGGAAGATTGCGCGGGCGATCGGCGGACGCGCTTTGCGGGCTCTGCCTTTACGTCATGTCGCCGGATTCGGCCTGTTCAGCGCCCGATCGCCGAACGCCGTCGTCCATTCCCGGACCCGCCAAGCGGCCACTATCCCGTTTTCGACGTAAGGATCGGCGCGCGCGAACGCTTCGACCGTCTCACGATCCTCAACCTCGAACAAAAGCACGCCGATCGGCGCGCCTGGATCGATGCAGGCGCCCGCCAGGAAGAGCTCGCCGCGTTCGCCATAGGGCGTGGCGTGCGCGAAATGCGCGGGCCGGTGAGCGACCCGCCTGTCCACATAATCGGCGACATATTCATAGGTCAGAATGAAGTGCTTCTTCATCGCGGCGCGCCCTCCCCCGAACCGAACGCCTCGGCCCAGGTGAAGGCATAGTCCGAAGGGCCGTGGGCGCGAAGATGCGTCAGGCGCGCTATCGCCTCGTCGAGCGTCGGCTGTGCGCCGGGCTCGACATGCCAGAACACCACCTGCACGCCCTTCAGGGCGTCGAGCCAGAGATGGCGGCGATCCATGAAATGGGCATGGACCGGGCCAAACACGAAACGGCGCAGATCGGCCGCGCTTTCCCAAATTGTGAGGTTCACCAGCAGCTGCGGATCGTCGTCGACGCGGAAATCCGTCGCCGTGCCGGCCTCGTTCTCAAGGATCCAGACGAAGCCCGGCATCCGTTTGCCGGCCTCGTTCACGCGCGTGAGATTGTCGACAAATTCCGCCACGCGCGGATCGCCGATGGGATGCTTCAGCCGCGCGAGATTGAGCTCAGCGAGATGCATCACTCCGCGGGATGGACGCGCCGACCCCGCTCCAACCGAGTCTTGATGAGCTGCCATCCGAACAACAAGCCGCAAAAGGCCACCGCCGGCCAAAGGACGTGAACAAGCGTATCGACGTCAGATTGCGAAATCATCGGTCCTCCATATCACGGACCAGAAGACAGGCGAAGAGATGCAGCATCCAGCCGCCAAACAGCATGCCCCAGCGAACGGGCGGCGCTAATATCGCGGCGGCAGCCGGATTGACGAAATCTCCCACCAGCGCCGTGACGACTAACGCCACAGCAAGCGCATTTGCGACGGCCGCGCGCAACTTGCGCTGCTCGTTCCGCGCTTCACGGGAAAGCGGGGTCGCCCACGGCTCGTTCACATCTTCACGCCGGTTCGGGCGCGCGCACCTGATGGAGGCCTTTGGCGCTGCGATAGCGGTCGATGCGCTGTTCGATCTCGGGGCGGAAATGGCGGATGAGGCCCTGGATTGGCCAGGCAGCCGCATCGCCCAGGCCGCAAATGGTGTGGCCTTCGACCTGGCTCGCCACGTCGAGCAGCAAATCGATTTCCGAATGCTCGGCGTCGCCGCGCGCCATGCGGTCGAGCACGCGCCACATCCAGCCCGTGCCTTCGCGGCATGGCGTGCACTGGCCGCAGCTTTCATGCTTGTAGAAATAAGAAAGGCGCGCGACCGCGCGGATGAGATCGGTCGATTGATCCATCACGATCACCGCGGCGGTGCCCAGCCCGCTCTTCAGCGCCGCGAGCGAATCGAAATCCATCAGCGCCGTTTCGGCTTCATGCGCCGGGATCATGCGCACCGATGAGCCGCCTGGGATCACCGCTTTCAGATTGCCCCAGCCACCGCGCACGCCGCCGCAATAGCCCTCGATCAGCTCTTTCAGCGGAATGCTCATCGCCTCTTCGACATTGCACGGCCGGTTCACATGGCCGGAAATGCACATGAGCTTGGTGCCGGTGTTGTTGGCGCGCCCGAAGCCCGCGAACCATTTGGCGCCGCGCCGCAGGATCGTGCCGACCACCGCGATGCTCTCGACATTGTTCACGGTCGTTGGGCAGCCATAGAGGCCGGCGTTGGCCGGGAATGGCGGCTTCAAGCGCGGCTGGCCCTTCTTGCCTTCGAGGCTTTCGAGCAGCGCTGTTTCCTCGCCGCAGATATACGCGCCGCCGCCGTGATGGATGTAGATGTCGAAATCCCATCCGTTCACATTGTCTTTGCCGATCAGCTTGGCCTCATAGGCCTGCTTGATCGCCGCCTCCATGCGCTCGCGTTCGAGTACATATTCGCCGCGGATGTAGACGTAGCAGGCGTTGGCGCGGCAGCAGAAAGACGCCAACATGCACCCTTCGATGAAGAGGTGCGGATCATGGCGCATGATCTCGCGATCTTTGCAGGTGCCCGGCTCGCTCTCATCGGCGTTGATGACGAGATAGTGCGGCCGCTCCTTCACCTCTTTGGGCATGAAGGTCCATTTGAGCGCGGTCGGGAAGCCCGCCCCGCCCCGCCCGCGCAGGCCGCTGTCCTTGATCTGCTGGATGATCCAATCGCGGCCGGCGCTGATCATATCAGGCGTGGCGTTCCAGGCGCCGCGCTGCTTGGCGCCATCGAGACCCCAATCGTGCAGGCCGTAGAGATTGAGGAAGATGCGGTCCTTGTCGGCGAGCATAACGTCTGGTCCTCAGAGTTTCGGGCGCAGCATCATCACGAAGCGCACAAAGAAATAGATCGCCCCGACGGCGGGCGCGATCACGGGCACGCTCAGCATCGGGTGGCCGAGGACGAGCGCCATATAGGCGCCCACGCCCGCCATGATGGCGGCCGCGCCCGCATAGACGAAGGCCGCGGCGCGAAAGCCCGGATGCTTGGCTGCATCGCTTGCTTCGAACGGCAGGCGCGCACGCACTTCCAGCGGCGATTTGGTCGGTGGCTCTTGTTCGTCGGCCATCACGATTGCGCCGGCTCCGGCAGATTGGGCAACGTGATCTTCTGCGCCAGCGAGCCGTCATAGAGGGTGGGATCGTTGAGCACGTCAGGCCCGCCTTCGGGCGCGGAATTGCGCCGGCCGGTCGCCGAGCCCGGCGCCACATCCTCGCCGCGCGCGAGCTTATCGATCGCCGCTTCGAGCGCTTCGGGCGTCAAATCCTCATGGTAGTAATCGTGGATCGCGACCACCGGCGCATTCACGCAGGCGCCGACGCATTCGACCTCTTCCCACGAGAAGAGCCCGTCGTTCGTCACCTCGAATGCCGCGCCGAAGCGGCGCTTGCACACCTCTTTGAGGCCCTCCGCCCCGCGCAGCATGCACGGCGTGGTGCCGCACACTTGCAGATGGTGCTTCCCGACCGGCTGAAGGTGGAACATCGTGTAGAAGGTCGCGACCTCGAGCACACGGATCACGGCCATGTCGAGCAGATCGGCCGTCACACGGATCGCGGGCTCGCTCACCCAGCCTTCCTGCTTCTGAATGAGCCACAGCACGGGGATGACGGCTGAAGCCTTCCGCTCCGGCGGGTATTTGGCCATCCACCAGCGCACCTCAGCCATCGTCGCCTCCGTGAAGGCGAAGCTGGCCGGCTGTTCTTTCGCCAAACGTCGAACGCTCATGGGCTCTCTTCCTAGCGGGCGAAATCGACGCGCACGATCTTGTCGCCGCGCACGGTGTAGATGGCGATGGCCTGGAACCGCTCGCCGCCTGGCGCGCGGATGACGTCCTCGTGGTCGATGACGACAGCGCCGAGCGCGATGCGGTTCAGCAGCAGCGCCTGGTTCTGCGGAAACTGCGCGAACATCTTCGCATAGCGCTCGCGGATGGCGCCCGCGCCGTTGGAGGTCACCGCGCCGTTGAGATCGGCGATCACGCACTCCTCGGCGAAGAAGCGCATATAGGCGTCCAGATCTTGCGCGTTGTACGCATCAAGCTGGCCCTGGGCGATGTCCGTCGGCGTCATGGTCCTGCTCTCGGCCCGGTTTCGGGCGGCAAGCGTTCTAGAGCGGCTTTAAGCCGTGTGCGAGCCAGATCGGCGATGAGGCGCTTGGTCCAGGGCAGATTGGCCAGAAGCTGAACTGCGCCGTAGCCGATGGCCACGCCCAAGAGGAACCCTGCCCAAGAGGGCCAGCGCGGATAGGTCGCGAGGATCGCTGCGGGAATGGGCGCGATGAAGGCCGTGGCCTGCAGCGCCAGCGCCCGCGCATAGCGCCCGCCGCCGCCCGGAAAACTGCGCCGCACGTCGCCGCGCAGCAGCCAGCCCAATCCGACCACGATGGCGACGCCGCCGGCGATCCAGGCCGCGACGATCACGCAGAGCAGCGCCGTGGTCATGCGGAAGCGCCGCGTTTCGGCGCATCGAGCGCTTCAAGCCGGCTGATGCGTCCCTGCGCGATTTCGACGCTGCGCCGCAGGCTGGCGAGCCGATAGGCGCGAAACGGATGGCCGATCACCGGCGCGCGGGCCACCACGCCCGAGCGGATCACCCAGATCAGCGCCAGCGCGCCAAACCAGGCATTATAGCCATTGGCGGGCAGGCTCGGCCCATGGCCGCTCATCGCCCCCTGCATGAGCTGCAGGCGCAGCGGCAGCATCACGAACGCCACCACGCCGCCAAACAGAAGCCCCTGCAGCAGCGCACCGAAGCGCACGCTCAGCGCGTCGCCGCCCAAATGGTCGTCGCGCAATTGAAAAAACGAACCGGCGAAGATGAAGAGCGCGATGACGAGCGCCGTCACGCCTTCGATCCAGAGCGCCATTACCGATCGATCTCGCCGAACACGATGTCGAGCGAACCGAGGATTGCGCTCACATCGGCCAGCATGTGGCCTTTGCAGAGGTAATCCATCGCTTCCAGATGCGGGAAGCCCGGCGCGCGGATCTTGCAGCGATAGGGACGATTGGTTCCGTCCGAGACGAGATAGACGCCGAATTCGCCCTTCGGCGCCTCGACATGCGCGTAGGCCTCGCCAGCCGGCACGTGGAAGCCTTCGGTGTAGAGCTTGAAATGATGAATGAGCGCTTCCATCGAGCTCTTCATCTCGGCGCGGCGCGGCGGGGCGAATTTGGAATGCTCCGGCAGCACGGGACCCGGCGTTTTGCGCAAGAGATCGATGCATTGGAGCATGATCTTGTTGCTCTCGCGCATCTCTTCCATGCGGCAGAGATAGCGATCCCAGCAATCGCCGTTCTTGCCGACGGGAATTTTGAACTCGAGCTCGTTGTAGATTTCGTAGGGCTGCGAGCGGCGCAAATCCCAGGCGAGGCCCGAGCCACGCGCCATCACGCCCGACATGCCCCAATCATACACGTCCTGCTCGCGCACCACGCCGATATCGACATTGCGCTGCTTGAAGATGCGGTTTTCGGTGACGAGGATTTCGAGATCGTCGCACGCCCGCGGGAAATGCCGGCAGAACGCCTCGATGTCGTCGATGAGGTCGGGCGGCAAATCCTGGTGCACGCCGCCCGGGCGCACATAGGCCGCGTGCATGCGCGAGCCGGACGCGCGCTCGTAAAAGATCATCAGCTTTTCGCGCTCTTCAAAGCCCCAGAGCGGCGGCGTCAGCGCGCCGACGTCCAGCGCCTGCGTCGTCACGTTCAGCAGGTGATTGAGGATGCGGCCGATCTCGGAATAGAGCACGCGGATGATCGAGGCGCGGCGCGGCACCTCAATGCCGGCGAGCTTCTCGATCGCCAGGCAGAACGCGTGCTCCTGGTTCATCGGCGCGACATAATCGAGCCGATCGAAATACGGCATCGCCTGCAGATAGGTCTTGTATTCGATCAGCTTCTCGGTGCCCCGGTGCAGCAGGCCGATATGCGGATCGACGCGCTCGACGACTTCGCCGTCGAGTTCGAGCACGAGACGCAGCACGCCGTGCGCGGCGGGATGCTGCGGGCCGAAATTGATCGTGAAGGTGCGCTGTTCTTCCGGCGCCTTGGAGAGATCGTCAGCCATTGGCGCCGCCCGTCGCTTTCTCGTCGCCGGGAAGCGGCGGCGGCTCGCGCGTCATGCCCTCCCAGGGGCTGACGAAATCGAAATTGCGGAACGCCTGCGGGAGCTTCACGGGTTCATAGACCACGCGCTCCTGTTCGGCGTCATAGCGCACCTCGACATGGCCCGAGAGCGGGAAATCCTTGCGCAGCGGGAAGCCCTGGAAATTGTAGTCCGTCAGCAGGCGGCGCAAATCCGGATGATCCGAGAAAAGGATGCCGTACATATCGAACGCTTCGCGCTCGAACCAGTTCGCGCACGGATGCACGCCCGCAATCGACGGCACGGCATTCGTCTCGTCCGTCTCCACTTTCACGCGGACGCGCTGGTTCAGCCGCATCGACAGGAAATGATAGACCACGTCGAAGCGCCGCGCGCGCTCAGGGTGATCGACGCCGCAAATGTCGATCAAGGTCTGGAATTTGCAGCGCGGATCGTCGCGCAGAAAGGTCACGATGCTGGCGATCTGCTCGGGATAAGCGAGGATCGTCAGCTCGCCCAAGCGCACCTCATGGCCATGAACCGGGCCCGCCATGCTTGCGGCGATGTGCGCGCCGAGCGCTTCCAGCGCTTCGCTCATCGTTCGATCGTCCCTTCGCGGCGAATTTTGCGCTGCAATTGCAGCACGCCGTAGACCAGGGCCTCCGCCGTCGGCGGGCAGCCGGGAATATAGATGTCGACCGGCACGATGCGGTCGCAGCCGCGCACGACCGCGTAGCTATAATGATAATAGCCCCCGCCATTGGCGCAGGACCCCATCGAGATCACGTAGCGCGGGTTCGGCATCTGGTCGTAAACCTTGCGCAGCGCCGGGGCCATTTTGTTGGTCAGCGTGCCGGCGACGATCATCACGTCCGATTGGCGCGGCGAAGCGCGGGGGGCGAAGCCGAAGCGTTCGAGATCGTAGCGCGGCATCGAGGCCTGCATCATCTCGACCGCGCAGCAGGCCAACCCGAACGTCATCCACATCAGCGAGCCGGTGCGCGCCCAGGTGATGAGATCGTCCGCCGCCGCGACCAGGAAGCCCTTGTCGGCCAGCTGATTGGAAAGCCCCGTGTAGAAGGGATCGTCTTCCTTGACCGGAAAACCACCTTCCACGCCGGCCTTGGCGCCCGTCGTCACTCCCATTCGAGCGCGCCTTTCTTCCATTCGTAGATGAAGCCGACCGTCAGCACGCCCAGGAAAGCCATCATCGAGAGGAACCCGAAGGGTCCGATCTCCCGCAGCGCCAGCGCCCAGGGGAACAGGAACGCCACCTCAAGGTCGAAGATGATGAAAAGGATCGCGACCAGGTAGAACCGGACATCGAATTTCATGCGGGCGTCGTCGAAGGCGTTGAAGCCGCATTCATAGGCCGAGACCTTCTCCCGGTCCGGCGATTTGGGCGCCAGCACCCAGGCCGCGATCATAAAACCGGCGCCCATAGCGGCGGCGATCCCGAGGAAAATAATGATCGGCAGATAGGCAGTGAGGTCGAGGCCCATAACGTCTCCCGCGCCCGCGAAGCGGCGCGGACGCTAGTCGGCGTCGGCGGCCAAAGCAATGTGCGGGCAGGCGCCGCCCTGGTGCGCCCTTTGGCCTGCATTTTCAAGGGAGAGAGGCGGCGCGCGCAGCCTCCCGCAGGGTCCTGCCCGCCTTTCGCGGGCCGAACGCGGCCGACGAAGCCAAAATCCGTCCAACCACGCCCACGCTTCGTTTACGGCCTGTCACGATCGCCGCCTAGAAGACGCCTCGCAAACCGGAGGACCAGAAATGCGGGCGTTGATTTTGCTGGCGGTCGTCGCCTGTCTCATGGGCCTTGCGCCGCCGGCGCGCGCCCAATCGGAGGGGCCGCGCATCGAGCGCGTCGTCATGCTCATGCGCCACGGCGTTCGTCCGCCGACGCGGGCCGACGTAACCCCCGTCGGGGTCGCCGACGCCGCCTGGCCGGCCTGGGACGCGCCCTATGGCCACCTCACCGAGCACGGGTTCCAGGCGATCCAGCTGCTGGCGCGCTATGACCGCGCCTGGCTCGCCCGCCACAGCGTGCTGCCGCGCGAAGCCTGTCCGCGCCGCGGCGCGGTCGCCATCGTCTCGGATTCCGATCAGCGTACGATCCGGACCGGCGATGCGCTCATTCTAGGACTGGCGCCGGGCTGCGGGCTGGCCAATGTCCACAATGACGAGGGCGTGGCCGATCCGCTGTTTTCGCCGCTGGACGAGCCCTCAGCGATTGATCGGGCGGCCGCCGAGCGCGCTATCCTCGCCGATATCGGTTCGCTCTCCGCCGCGCAGCAGGCGCATCGCGCCGAGTTCGATGCGCTGCAGCGGGTCCTGGGCTGCTGTTCGGCGGCCTATTGCGCGCGCGCGAACCTCGCCGAGGGGTGCCGTCTCGCCGATGTCGCCAGCGCGTTCGCCGGGTCTTCGGGCGCGCCCAAGCTGGACGGGCCAATGGATTTCGGCCCAACGGCCGCCCAATCGCTGATGCTCGAATATGTCGAAGGCATGCCGATGAGCGCGGTGGGCTGGGGCCGGGCCTCGCGCGCGGATATCGAAGCCATCATGGGCCTGCACGCGATGAAGGGCGACGTCCTCCAGCGTCCCTTGGCGATCGCAGCGCCCGGCGGCGGCCCCCTGCTCCAGCGCATGATGCGCGCGCTGATCGAGCCTTCGCGGGCCGATGGAGGTCGGATGACGATCCTGGTCGGACACGACACCAACATCTCTCATGTCGCCGCCGTGCTCGGCGTGAGCTGGCAGGTCGACAGCTATCCGGCGAACACGCCGCCGCCGGGGAGCGCGCTGGGGCTGGTGCTGCTGCGCGACAGCCATGGCCATCGCATCGTGCGCGCCTTCTACCGGTCGCAGACGATGGATCAGATGCGCGCGCTGACGCCGCTCACGGACGAGGCGCCGCCCTCCTTTTCGTGGCTGCCGCTCGCCCTCTGCGGAAGCGAGGACGATTGCACGCCGGTCGCGTTCGCGCGCTTCGTGCGCGCGCGGCTCGCGCAATAAAAACTGCGGGCGGCGGCGCATTTNNNGGCGCATTTGCGCCGCCGCCCGCCTGCCTTTTCATTCGCGCCGTATCAATAGTGCAGCGAGAACCCGGCGCGCGCAGCCCAGCTATAGCGCTCTTCCTCAACGGTCTGGTGCGGCGTGCCGATATAGCGCCGCCATGTCGCGTCATTGAGGTTGGAAGCTTCCAGGAAAATCTGGAAATTGTCCGTCACATCATAAGCGCCGCGCACGTCGAGCTGACCGTTTGAGTCGGTGTAGATGTCGCTCGCCGTGGTCGCGCCCACAGTGTCGAGATAGGCGTCGCGGTAGGAATAGGCGATCCGGCCCGTGAAGCCATATTTCTCGTAGAAGATTTGGAACGTTCCAACTTCCGGAGATTGGAAGAAGAGCGGCACGGCGTCGGTTCGGTTGAACAGGCCCGTCGCCTCGGAATCGATCCAGGTATAGTTCGCCGCAACGCCGAAGCCGTCGAACGGCGCCGGCAGATTGGTGAACTGCATCTGGAAGTTCAGCTCCAGGCCGCGCAGCCAGGCCGACGACGCGTTCCGCGGCATCGTGACAGCGGCGTTCGTCAAGCTCACGCCTGCGAACACGCCCGTCTGCAGCGATTGCGAGGCGTAGATCGGATCATCGATGTCCTTGTAGAACACGCTGGCGGAAATGACCGCGCCGTCCGTCGGGTAGAACTCGATGGCGGCGTCGTAATTGACGGCGCGCAGCGGGCTCAAATCCGGATTGCCGAGGGTGACCGCATTGGCGCCGCTGTCGACGGAAACCGTCGGCACGACGTCATAATAGTTCGGCCGGCCGATCGCGGTCGTGATCGCTGCGCGCAGGACCAGCTGATCGCTGACGTCATAGCGCAGGTTCACGCCCGGAAACACATCCGTATAGGAGCGGTTGGCGAACACGTTGAAGCCTTGGTCGAAGCTGCTCGTCAGCGAGAACGACTTCGCCGAATAATCGCCCTCCGTGTGCTCGACGCGCACGCCCGGAATGATGGTGAGCGCGCCGAAATGGAGCGTTCCCATCGCGTAAGCAGCCGTGATTTGTTCGCTCGCCTCATAATCGTTGAGCAGCGAATTCGCCACCGAGCCTTGCGTATCGAGCGCCATGGCGCCCGGATTGGCGGTCACATAGGACTGGGCGAGATCGTACGAGATCACCGGGCCGACGCGATAGCGGCCATCAAAGATCGAGCCAACGTCGGGACCGGTCGCATTGGTCAGCGAAAAAGCGGGGCTGACAGGCGTATAGGTCCGGTACCAGCGCTCATTGGTCTTATCGCGATCGAGCCATTTGAGGCCGACCTGGAAGGTGCTGTCCTCGCCCCAGGCGAGCGGCGCTTGATAATCGACGCGCGCCTGCCAGAGCGTTTCGACCGCCTCGCGGCGATCATAGTTGACGCCGTTGAAGGTGTATGCGGACGGCGTGTACGCCGCCGCGTTGGTCGGCGAGACCAGATAGCGCTCGTCGCTCAGATCATAGGTCGCCGCAACCGAGGACGCCCCCGTGCGGAACTGGAACTCGCTGCGCAGCGGATCGGTCTTCTCCGCGCGCGTATAGCCGAATTCCGCGCGCAGCCAGGATTCGCCGAACTCATAGCGCATGCCGAAGGTCGAATTGAACGTATCGTCGTCTTCCTCGCGGCGGCGGACATAACGCGTGCCGCGCGTGCCCGTGATCGTGCCGGTGCTCGCGGTCTGCGCCGTCAACGTCGTCGGAATCGCGATGCGCAATTGATCGCGCGTTTCGTCATCGGTGAAGCGCGAATAGGTGTTGCGCCAATAGAGACTCAGCGCGTCGGACGGGCGCCAATCGAGATTGAGCACAGCGCCCGTGCGTTCGCGCGTGAGGTCGTAGCTGCGCAGGCGGAAATCGTCCGGCACGATGAAGCCGTTGACGGAACGCCAGTTCGAGGACCCTTGCAGGTTTTCCGACGTGATGTCCCGGTGCGAGAAATTGAACGCCAGCACCGCGCCGAAATCGCGCGCCGCGCCGAAGCGGCCGCCGAGGGTGAGGTCGCCCTCATAGGGCGCTTCATCGTTCAGGTCGGTCTGGCCGTAGCCGAGCCGCGCTTCCGCGAAATTCTTGGCGCGATCGAACGCCGTCACCGTGTTGATGTCGACCTGGCCGGAAATCGCGTTCGCGTCCAAATCCGGCGTCAGCGAATCCGTGAGCACGACAGAGCCGATCAGCGCGGCGGGGATGTCGTCGAGCTTGACCTGACGCGATTCCGGCTCCGGCGCCGCGGCGGCCTGGCCGTTGATGGTGACGTTGGCCAGCACCGGGTTCGAGCCGCGGATGACGACATAGCGCCCCTCGCCCTGGTCGTTGACCACCGACACGCCGGGCAGGCGGCGCACGCTTTCGGCCACGTTGTGGTCTGGCAATTTGCCCGCATCGTCACCCGAGAGCGCGCGCACGATGTTATCCGCGCGTTCTTGGATCTCGACGCCGCGACGCTGCGCCGCGCGCTGACCGACGATGATGATGTCAGATGAATCTTCTGTCGCCGCGGCGTCGGTCGCGGGCGCGCTGGCGTCCTGCGCCAGCGCCCAGGGCGCGCCGCCATAGAGTGCAACAAACATCGCGATGGCGCTTTGCGCCAGCCATTTGGAACGAGACATGGAAACCCCTCACGCGGCCGGACGGCGTCGCGCCGGCCCCCGGGGCATGGCATTCCATGGCTTTGCGCAACGCCGGTGACGCATTCGTGTCGGGTTGAATACGATTGGCGGCGCGCGCCGCTAACGTCATGACGCGGCTGCCTAAACTCTGTAGGCCGGCCCATGGGCGGGGCCCGTCCGGCCTCCGCTCCATCGCACCGAAAACTGGCGCGAGTGACGGGGCTCGAACCCGCGACCTTCGGCGTGACAGGCCGACGCTCTAACCAACTGAGCTACACCCGCGTTCGTGCGAGACCGCGGGGCTTAGGCCAAGCCGTCCCAGGGGTCAAGCAAGCCGGCGCGCCCACGCAAGAACGGCGCCCGGCCCCCCGCTTTCGCACTACACGCGCCGCTCTCAGGATGTTAACTAGGCCCGGCGTTGGGGAACGTCAGGGGAGTTTTCTTATGGGCGGAATTGTTCGCATCCTATTGATTGTGGTGGCGGTCGTCGCCGTCGCCGCCGGCGTGGCCTTCTTCGCCCTGCCATCTCACGCATCGAAGACGCAATCGGTGGAAATCGCGCGTCCGGCCGCGAGCGTGATCGCGCGCCTGTCGACCATTCCGCCGGGCTCGCGCGTGGCCGAAGGCGTGACGCAGACCGTGACCGGCGCCAATGGCAATGTCGTTTCCGCCGATCTCGCCTTCCCCGAGGGCCAGACTGGGCACGCGACCTATACCGTGTCCGCGCATGGCGACGCGGCCTCGACCGTCGTGGTCAAGATCGAAAGCCCGCTGGGCGCCAATCCGCTTGATCGCCTGCAAGGCCTGACGGGCGCGGCGGCGGAGCCCTATCTCGAAGCCGCGGTGGCCAATGTGACGACAGACCTCAACGCCCTGCCGCAAGCCAGCTTCACCGGCCTCGTCTACGACATCGTCCAAGTGGAAGCGCATCCCTTCCTGTTCGTGGAAAGCACCGTCCCGCAGGACGCCGCGGCCATCAAAGAAGCCGTCGCGCAAAGCCTCGTGCTGGTGAACCCGATCATGCAGCGTTACGGCCTGCAGCCGAACGGCCATCCGATTGCGGTCGAAACCGCGTGGGAAAATGGCCAATACTCGTTCCAGGCGGGCCTGCCCTTCACCGGCACGCCGCCGCGCGTGCTGGTGGGCGTGCGCGCCGGCCAAACGCCCTCCGGCACGGCGATCCGCGTGCGCTACACCGGCCCGGAAGACAACGTGATCCCCACCTATGACCAGATGGAAGCGCTGATCGCGGCGGCCCGTCTCGAACAAGGCCGGTCGTTCGAAATCTATCTCGACGATCCGACGGTCCAGGGCGGCTCGGTCAATCGCGAGATCTATTATCTCGTGAACGGCGATGTGGCGCGGCTCCAGCAATTGGCGCCGAGCGCGACGGCTCCCGCGACGATGCAGGCTGCGCCGGCGACGGCCGCGACGGCGGTGACGCCCGAAGCGGCGCCGGCCTCCGCCGCCGCGCCGGCCTCGCCCGCGCCGGCCACCGCGCAATAAAAGCGCGGCGCACACAATCGAACGGCCGCGGAGCGATCCGCGGCCGTTTTTGTTTATCCTGATCGCAGTGGCGCATCAGCCGGCCGGCGGATCGGTCCAGGCGTGCGTGGGCGAGGTTTGCGTCAGCAGCATTTGCAGGCGCGCATTCGGCTTCAGCACGGTTTCGCCATCGGCGTCTTTGACGCCGACGAACGCATCGCCGGTCGCCAGATCGATCGCCAACACGCCGACGCTTTCGCCGCCGCAGGCGTGCGCCATGCAGCCGGAGAACACCAGCGCCTCAAGATCGTTGCCGTTGACCACCACGGAGGGAAACAGCGTCTGCATGTTGCGGTCGAAGCGCTCGGCGGCGCTCGACTCGGCGAAGCCAAGGCCGCTGGCCGCGTACCGCTGCATGCCGGGCGCCTGAACAAAGTCTGTGTAGGTCTTGCCGACTTGCGCGCGCAGCAAAGCGGCTTGGCTCACCGCGCTCGGCGGCGCCATCACAGCTTGCGGCGCGCCGTCTTGCGGAGCTTGCTGATTGCACGCGGCCAGCAGAAGCGCCGCAGCGAAGGCCAGTTTCTTCATCCTACCCCTCCAAAGCACGTGGGCGGCGACGGGATCGAACCGCCGACCCTCTCGGTGTAAACGAGACGCTCTACCGCTGAGCTAGCCGCCCCAGCGGCGCTCTTAGCGCAAAAGTCTCACGCGAAGCGAGCGCCGCACGCGGCGGCGCTCGCATGAACCGGCCTTGCGGCCCCGCGGCGCGCACGTAGATTTGCGCTTCGTCGCACGCTGCTTTGCTGCGCCGCGAACAGCGGTTAGGCGTGCCAACATGCGCATCCTGCTGATCCTCGGAGCCGTCATGACGGTCCTGTCCGCCACCGCCGCCCAAGCCCAGCCGCAGGCCGGCAACCCGTTCATGGAAGATTGGGCCCGCCTGCCCTATGGCGCACCGCCCTTCGATCGCATCCGCTACGAGCACTACATGCCCGCGTTCCGCGCAGGCATCGCTGAACATGACGCCGAGATCGCGCGCATCGCCAACGCGCGCGCGCGGCCGACGTTCGCGAACACGATCGAAGCGATGGAGCGCTCCGGGCGCACCCTTGGCCAAGTCAACGCGATGTTCGACAATCTGACCTCGTCGCACAACACGCCGGAAATGCAGGCGATCGAAACCGAAGCGACGCCGCTGCTGTCGCGCCATTCCAGCGCGATCTATCTCAACCAGGCGCTGTGGCGGCGGATCGACGATCTCTGGACGCGGCGCGACAGCCTCAATCTCAATCCGGAACAGCAGCGCCTGCTGTGGCGCTATCATCTCAATTTCGTGCGTGCGGGCGCCGCGCTCGACGACGCCGGGCGCCTGCGCCTCGCCGCGATCGATGAGCGGCTCTCGGCGCTCTCCACGACATTCGGACAAAATCTGCTGGCCGACACGGCGGCCTGGACGCTTGAGCTCCATGGCGAGCGCGATCTTCAGGGTCTCAGCCCTTCGCTGCGCGCCGCGGCGCTGCAGGCCGGCCATGAGCGCGGCCAGGACGGCCATGCGCTCATCACCCTGCAACGCTCCAGCGTGGAGCCGTTCCTCACCTTCTCCGCGCGGCGCGACCTGCGCCAACAGGCGTTCAACGCCTGGGCGATGCGCGGCATGAACGGCAATCAATACGACAACCGCGCGATCATCCGCGAAATCCTGCAGCTGCGGCTCGAGAAGGCGCGCCTGCTCGGCTATCCGACCTTCGCGCAATATGTGCTGGCCGATCGCATGGCGCAGACGCCGGAAGCCGCCTACGGCCTGATGATGGAGGTGTGGCGCCCGGCCGTGGCGCGCGCCGCCGAAGAACGCGCGCGGCTGCAGCAGATGATCGACGCCGAGCATGGCGGTTTTCAATTGGAAGCGTGGGATTGGCGCTATTACGCCGAGCGTGTGCGCGAAGCGCAGTACAATGTGAGCGACGCAGAGACGCGGCCCTATTTCCAGCTCGACCGCATGGTCGAGGGCATGTTCGACATGGCGCACCGCCTGTTCGGCCTCAGCTTCGTCCCGCTGCCCGATTTTCCCGTCTACCATCCCGACGTGCGCGCCTTCGAAGTGCGCAATGAGCGCGGCGAGGTGATCGGGCTCTATATGCTGGACGCCTTTGCGCGGCCCACCAAGCAGAGCGGCGCATGGATGAATTCGTTCGTGCGTCAACAGCGCCTCGGCGGACGGCGCCTGCCCGTCGTGGTCAATTGCCTCAACAACAACAAAGCCGAGCCCGGCGAGCCGGTGCTGCTGTCGTTCGACGATGCGGAAACGCAATTCCACGAATTCGGCCATGCGCTGCACGGCCTGCTGTCGAACGTCACCTATCCGACGCTCTCAGGCACGGCGGTGCCGCGCGATTATGTCGAGTTCCCCTCGCAAGTGATGGAGCATTGGTTCGCGACCAACGAAAACCTCTCGCGCTTCGCCACGCATTACCAAACCGGCGCGCCGATGCCGCAGGATTTGATCGACCGGGTGCGCGCCGCGCAGACGTTCAATCAGGGCTGGGCGACGGTCGAATATCTGGGCTCGGCCTTCGTCGACATGGATCTGCACATGCAGACCAGCTTTCCGGATGATTTTGACGTCGTCGCCTTCGAGGACCAGGTGAAGGCGCGCATCGGCATGCCGCGCGAGATCATCCTGCGCCATCGCCCGACGCACTTCTCGCACATTTTCCAGAACACCTATCACGCCGGCTACTACGGCTACCTCTGGGCCGAGGTGCTGGATGCGGACGCGTTCGACGCGTTCACCGAAACCGGCGACGTGTTCGATCCGGCCACGGCGCGGAGATTCCGCGACTACATCTTCAGTTCAGGCAATCTGCGCGATCCGATGGAAGCTTATGTGCTATTCCGCGGCCGCCCGCCGACGACCGCGCCCTTGCTGCGCAATCGCGGCTTTCCCGCATCAAGCGCGCCGGCCCATCCCTAAGCGGAATGGGCGCCGGCCGCTGCGCGCAGACTCACTCCGCGTGCGGTTCGACGAAGCGTGACAGTGCGCGGCGCAGGGCTTCGGGATCGGAGAGCTTCTCGCGGCTGAGCGCGCGCAGCATCACCTGATGCACCGCGAGGCAGGCTTCGTTCACATCGCTGGTGAGGCGTTGCGCAGCGTCCCGCAAAGCGGGCCCTTCGGCGAGGATCGCCATGACATTCTGAGCCTGCATTGGCAGTCTCCATCAGGCGCGGCCCCCGCAAGCCGCAATGGGTGATACGCCCTTGTACCATATCCTTTCGGCCTAGGACGTGACCGAAGCCTCATAAAATCGCGTATGGCGAGAATTTTAGGTTCAATCCTCTTGCACAACCGCCGTATCCGGCGGGCGCGCAGGGCTAATCTCGCCTTCATTGTGCAGTGCAGCGCGAAGCTTGCCACGGTCCAGCGCGTTCTCCCAGCGTGCGACCGTGAGCGTCGCCACGGCATTGCCCACGAAATTGGTGAGCGAACGGCACTCGCTCATGAACCGATCGACGCCGAGAATGAGCGCCATGCCCGCGATCGGCACGCTCGGCACGACCGAGAGCGTCGCCGCCAAGGTGATGAAGCCCGAGCCGGTCACGCCTGCCGCGCCCTTCGATGAAATCATCGCCACCAAGAGCAACAGCACTTGCTGCTCAAGCGGGAGATGCGTGTTGGTCGCCTGCGCGATGAACAGCGCCGCGAGCGTCATGTAGATGTTGGTGCCGTCGAGATTGAACGAATAGCCGGCGGGCACGACGAGGCCGACGATCGACCGCGGCGCGCCGGCGCGCTCCATCTTGTCCATCAATTGCGGCAGCGCCGATTCGGAGGAGCTGGTGCCGAGCACCAGCAGCAATTCTTCCTTGAGATAGCCGATCAGCCGGAAAATCGAGAACCCGACGGCCGCGGCGATGAGGCCCAGCACGATAACCACGAACAGCGCGGACGTGAGATAGAATGTGCCGACCAGGCGCGCGAGATCGCCCAGCGTCTGGATGCCGTACTTGCCGATCGTGAACGCCATCGCGCCGAATGCGCCGACGGGCGCGGCGAACATCACGATGCGCACCATGTTGAACACCGCGCCGGACGCCCACGAGATCACCTCGCGCAGCTTGGCGCCCTCCTCGCCCATCATGGCGAGGCCGATGCCGAACAGGATCGAGACCAGCAGCACTTGCAAAATCTGGCCGGAGGTCAGCGCCGACACCGCCGTGGTGGGGATGATGTCGAGTAGGAAGCTCGTCACCGTGCGCTCGTGGGCCTGGCTGGCGTAGTCCGCGACGGCGTGCGTATCGAGCGTGCGCGGGTCGATGTTCATGCCCGCGCCGGGCTGGATCGTGTTGGCGACGATCAGGCCCACGACCAGCGCAAGGGTGGACACCACCAGGAAATAGCCCAGCGCCTTGGCGCCCACGCGCCCGACGCCTTCCAGCTTTTGCGCGCCCGCGATCCCGGTCACGACCGTGCAGAAGATGACGGCGGGAATGACCATTTTCACCAGAGCGATGAAGCCATCGCCCAGCGGCTTCATGGCCGCGCCCGTGCTTGGATAGAAATGGCCGACCGCCGCGCCCGCCACGACGCCCGCCAGCACCCAGATGTAGAGCACCTGATAGAACGGCTTGCGCTTTCGCGCCTGCGCTTCGCTCATGCCCCGCTTCCTCCGCCTCTCGTCTTGGGCGCTACGCAAAACGCGGGCGGCCTCTTCGGTCAAGCGTACAGCTTGTGGTAGGCACGACCGACGCCGATGAGCGGGGCTTTGTTCAAATGTCCGAAACGACTGACGCGCCGAAGCGTGCCAATGGCGAATCGCCGCGCCTGCGGCATTCGCACGCCTTGCACGCCATTTGGCTGAGGCTTGCGCTGCTCGCGCTGGTGTCGGCCATAGCGGCCTGGCCGCTGCCCTTGAGTCTCAGCCTCCAGAGCGCGCTGATCTCCGTCAGCGGCGGCAAGGCCGTGGGCTTGCAGCCCGGCGGCTTTGTCGCACTCGCAGCGCCCGTGCTGATCTGGCTGGCGGCGCGGTTCTGGCGCGGCGGCGCGAGCGAGGCTTTGCGGCCGGCCTGGGCCTGGCTGTTCGCGATCGCGTTTGGCGTGGCCGCCAACACGGCCGCGCTTGCGCTCAATGGCGGCTCGCTGGTCTCGGTCTTCGTCCTTTCAGCGGCGGCCTTGGCCGTCGAAGCGCTCTTGCTGCGCCTGCTGGTGTCGCCGCCGCCCTTGTTCGCGGCCTGGGGCGTCTATGTGCTGGTGGGCGCGCTGTGCGCGGCGGCGTTCGACGCCGGAGATTCGTTTTCGCTGCAGACCTTCCTGCTGCGCGATGTGCTCGCCGTCTTGCTGCTGAGCGTGCTGCTGGCGGCGCGTTATCGCGGCATGCGCATCGCCGCGAACAATGACGACAAGAGCCAAGGCGAGATCGCCGATTGGGGCGCGCGCATCGCGCTCACGCTGGCGTCGTCGAAGGACCGCTGATGAAATTGGTCGGGGCGGCGGGATTCGAACTCGCGACCCCCTGCTCCCAAAGCAGGTGCTCTACCAGGCTGAGCTACGCCCCGACGGCTTCCGCATAGGCGGGCGCTTGGCAAAGCTCAAGGCGGCGGCGCCAGATGCGGGAAGGCGCGCACCTCGCCGGGGAACGGCGGCGTGATATTGTCGAACGAGCCGGTGGTGTAGGCGTCGCCATCGGGCGTGAACACGATGTTGGTCGAATACTGCGTCGGCAGCTCGACCTGGCCGAGATATTGGCCGTCCTGCGAAACCCGCAGGATGCGGCCTTCGCCATAGACTGCGATGAACATTTCACCGTTGGGCGCAAGTTCGAGCCCATCCGTGCCCGCTTCGCGATAAGGCGGCGAAAACCGCGTCTGGCGCGGCGCGGAGGCGTCGACGTCGAAGAACACGCTGGCTTGGCCGAGCGAACCGTCGGCCGCGATCGGATAGCGCAGCACGCGGCGGCGGAACGTCTCCGAGACGTAGAGCAGATGGCGCGGAATATCTGTGTAGACGCCGTTGGAATACCAGAGATCGGTCGCCACGCGCCGAACCACGCCCTGCGCATCGATGTGCATCACGGCGCCGACCGGCACGGTGTCGCGCGAGAACAGGCCCGGATCGCTGAAATAGACGCCGCCTTGGCCGTCTTCGTAGCAATCGTTTGGATCGCGGAAGCGATGGCCTTCGCTGTCGCGGTCGCGCACGAAGCGCACTTGCGCGTCGCGGTCGATCGCCACCACCGCGCCTTCGAGATGGCACAGGATCAGAAAACCGCCATCGCCATAGGGCGCCAGCGCCGTCGGCCCACAGCCGCCGCGGGCGAAATAGGTGCGCTTATGGCCGTTCTCGTAAACCGAGACGCGGTCTGCGCCCATCTCCGCCACGTAGAGCCGCCCATCGCGCCAGAGCGGGCCTTCCGGGTAGGCCGCGTTTCCATCGAGGCGCGAGGACATCGACGGCGTCGCCGTCGCGCACGCGACCAGCAGCGTCAGGGCGAAGAGCCAAAATCTACGCATCGATTTTCGCACTCGTGCGCAATGCGACGAGGCCCAGGCCGCAGAGGCCAAGCCATCCCGCGAAAAGATAGATGATCGCCTGGCTGCCCATGATCGGCAGCAGACCGAGCGAGGTGCCGAGCACGCCGATGATGTTGCCGAAGGTCGTGATCGCGTAGACCGAGCCGGAGGTCCGCCCGCCATGCTGGGCGTCCGACAGCAGCAAGCGAATGCAATACGGCGAGAAGAAAGAGAGCAGCGTGAAGGGCACGAAGATCAGCAGGATCGAGGCCAGGATCGCGCCCAGCGGCAGGCTCGGCACCTCGGTGGAGATCCACGCCAGCACCGAGCGCTTCAGGCCAGGAAAGAACGGATCCGGATCGGGCAGGAATTCCAGCTGCAGCGCCATCGGCACGATCGCGAGATAAATCGCCGCCACGATCACGCCTGCGCCCAGCACTTCCGAGCGCGGCGCCAGATCGACCAGCCGCCCGCCAGCGTAATAGCCCACCATCATCGCCATCATCGTCACCGAGATGAGCGCGGACCAGACGTAGATGTCGCTGCCGAAATGCGGCGTCAGCGGGCGCGTCGTGGCCGTCTGCAGGCCCATCACGGCGATGCCGATCAGGAAGCCGATCACCAAAAGCGCGCGCTGTTTCGCCCCCGTCATGCGGCTATTGTCTCTGATTGTGGCGTTCGATGGCGCGCAGGCTCTCCACCGGCGCGAAATCATCGGTCAGCACCTGCCCGCCGCGCGGCGCATCGACATCGTTGCGATGCGCCAAAAGCTGCGGCAGCGCATGCGGGAAATGCGAAGTGCGCTGCAGCGCCGCCGCACGCGCATCGAGCTGCGCGCGCGTCTTGGGCGCGCCGTCATAGGCGACCGCGACGATATTGCCGTCGCCGCTGTAGAGATCGACATTCGCGAACACGGCCTTGAGCGTCGCATAGGCGGCGGGAAACAGCATCGTCGAGGGTTCGATGTTCTGCACCAGGACGCCGCCCGGATTGAGCCGCCGCTTGGCCACCATGAAGAATTCGCGCGTCAGCAGATGGAACGGCACGAAGGTGCCGCGATAGGCGTCGACCAGGATGATGTCGCGCCGCTCCGCGGTCTGGTTCAGGAAGATGCGCCCGTCGCGCTGCACGATGCGGAAGCGGTCATCGGGCCGCACGCCGAAATGCCGCTGCGCGAGCGCGATCACTTCAGGATCGAGTTCGACGCAGGTCACCAGCGCGGACGGCAGATATTGGTGCAGATAGGCGATCGTGCGCCCGCCGCCCAAACCGATTTCGAGGATGTTGCGCGCCTGGGCGGTGTAGGCGAGCCCCACCGTCATGTAGCGCGTATAGGTCACCGGCAGCGTGTTCGGGTGCGCCGGATCGTAGAGGCTCTCTTCGAACAGCTGCTGATTGATGCCGAAGATCATCGCGATCATGCCGTTCGGCTGCCGCGCGACATAGATCGTGTTGTACTGGCTCTCGCGGCGCTCGATGAGGCCAGGGCGCTGGGCGCCTTGGGCGTGCGCGGCGGTCGCGCCAAGCGCGCTCGCGGCCAGGCCGAGCGTGAAGGCCCGGCGGGCGATTTCGGGGGGCATTCCTCAGCTCCGGCAGCGTCCCGGCCGCCTTGATCGGCGCAAGCCGTGACGAGATCAAGGCGCAGCCGGCGCGGCCCTAAGGCGCGGGCGGCCCTGGGGCGGACGCCGGGCTTGCCTCGATTCCGCGAGCCCTCTATATCGCGGTCCTCCCGCGATCCGCTGGGTCTGCGGGGCCTTCGTCTATCGGTTAGGACGTCAGGTTTTCAACCTGAAAAGACGGGTTCGACTCCCGTAGGCCCTGCCACGCTTCACGCCTCCGCCAAATCCACGATTTCGATCTCGGCGCGGCTCGCGCCGCCGTAATCGTTGCGCTTCACCCGCACGGCGGCGTGGAACACGCCGTCGCCCCGCAACAGCGCCTCCCCAAAACCGCGCTGCATGGCCTGGAACGCGATGCCGCCGATCCGCGCGCCGCGCGCATCTTCCAGCGTGAACCGCACATGCGCGTCCTTCACGCGCTTGGCGAAGGCGACACGCACCTCCGCCAGCGCGAACACGGGATCGGGATGGCCGGGGCCGTAAGGCCCGATCCGCGCGACGGCGTCGAGTAGCGGCAGGTCGATCGCGCCGATCGAGGCGGCGGCGTCGATCGCCAGCGCGCGCGCTTCGCCTTCGGCGGCGGCCAGTTCCGGCGCGAGCCGCGCCGAGAGGAAGGCGCGCAAATCGTCCACGCGGGCCCAATCCATGGTGAGCCCCGCCGCCATCGCGTGGCCGCCGCCGGCGATCAGAATGCCTTCCTTCTGCGCCGCCGCCACCGCCGCGCCCAAATTGACGCCCGGCATGGAGCGGCCAGAACCTTTCGCCGGCTCGTCGGGCGCGGCCGCGCCCAGCACGATCGTCGGCTTCATGACGCGGTCCTTGATGCGCCCCGCCGCGATGCCGATGACGCCGGGATGCCAATGCGGCGCGCCGACCACGACGACCGCGCGCTTGTCCGCTTCCGCGTAGGCCGCCTGCTCGGCTTCGAGCAGCATGTCGGCTTCGCGCTTGCGCCGCTCGGCGTTGAGATGTTCGAGTTCTTCGGCGAGCGCCGCGGCTTCTTCAGGATCGTCAGTCGAGAGCAGGCGCGTGGCGATGGTGGCGTCGCCGATGCGCCCGCCCGCGTTGATGCGCGGCCCAAGCACGAAGCCCAGATCATAAACCTCTCCGCAGGAGTCGCGCCCCGCGCTTTTGGCCAGCGCGGCGAGGCCGACATTCTTCGTCGTGCGCAAAACCTTGAGGCCCTGCGCGACGATGGCGCGATTGAAGCCCGTGAGCGGCGCCACATCGCACACCGTGCCCAGCGCCGAGAGATCGAGATTGTCGAGCGGGTTCGGCAGATTGTTGGCGCCGATCGAGCCGCGGCGGCGCGCTTCGCGGTTGACGGCCGCGAGCGTCACAAGCACCACGCCGGCCGCCGTCAGATGGCCCTGCCCTGATTTATCATCCAGCCGGTTCGGATTGACGACGGCGCGCGCGGGCGGCGGCGGCCCGCCCATCAAATGATGATCGAGCACGACGACATCGAGGCCCATGGCGTGCGCGGCCTTGAGCGGGCCTTCGGCCGCCGCGCCGCAATCGACCGTGATCACAAGCTCGACGCCGCGCGCCTTCAGCGTCTCGAACGCGGCGGCGGACGGGCCATAGCCTTCGGCGAGCCGGTCCGGCACGTAGATCATCAGCTCGCGTCCACGGGCGCGGAAATAACGCACGAGCTGCGCGCCGGACGTGCCGCCATCCACGTCATAATCGCAGAACACCGCGCAGCGGCGGCCCGCGACGATCGCGTCCTCGATCACACGTGCAGCTTCATCCATGTCGGCGAAGCTCGACGGATCGGGGAAGAGCCGCTTCAGCGTCGGATCGAGAAACGTTTCCGCATCGGCGCTGGTCACGCCGCGCGCCGCCATCAGCCGCGCGGCGATTTCCGGCAGGCCGAAGCGGCGGCGAAACTCCTCCGCCAATTTCGAATCGCCGCCAGCCTCGCGCCAGCGCCGACCGGTGAGCGAGCGTTCTACGCCAAGGAAAGCGGGTTCGGCGGCGCTTGTCGGCTTGAGGGCGGCCTTGGGCATGTTTGTCCCTAGGACGATTCTGGACCAGAGCCCCAATTCTAGCGCTGGATCTCCACTAGCAGCACCCATGCGCCGTAAAGGCTCGCGGCGAAGCAGGCCAAAACGCCCGGCGCGATCCAATAGACGCCCTCGCCGCGCCCAGCCAGCATCAGCGCGCCGGCGGCGATATAGGGCAAAGGCGGCGCCTGATTCATCAGAATGCGGCTGGGCAGCCAGCCATATTGTCTGTCGAGCTTCAGCGTGCGCGCCAGGGCGATGGCCTGCGAAATCCAGAACACGATGCCGACGCCGAGGATCGCGGCGCCAAAGGTTTGCTGGCTCTGATGGGGCACCAGCCCAATGGTCGCCACCGCCAAAACGACAACGAGCGCGGCGAGCGCCTCACCGGCGCGCGTCGGCAGATTGGGGTATTCCAGGATGCGCGCGAGATTGATCGAAACCGCCACGAACAGAAGGCCCGCCAAAGCGGCCGCGGCGCCCGCCTCAGCGACGAAGAAACCTTCCCACGCTTCGAGCGGCATGGCTCAACGCTCCCTCACACCGGCGTCTTCACCCGCAGTTCGCTCACGCTGCGCGTGACGGAATTCATCACCAGCGTGTGGGTGTGGACGAAGCCCTTGGTGATACGCACGCCGTCGAGCAGATTGCCCTTGGTGACGCCGGCGGCGACGAAGATGGCGTCGCTCGACACCAATTCATCGCGCAGATAGCGGCGCTTGAAATCGGTCACGCCCGTACGCTCGGCGCGGGTGCGCTCATCATCATTGCGGAACACCAGGCGCGCCTGCATCTGTCCGCCGACGCATTTGAGCGCCGCCGCCGCCAGCACGCCCTCGGGCGCGCCGCCCTGGCCGACATACATGTCGATGCCGGTCTCGGGATCGGTCGTGTTGATGACGCCGGCGACATCGCCGTCTGAAATCAAATGCACGCGCGCGCCCACGCTGCGCAGGCTTTCGATGATGTCGGCATGACGCGGGCGATCGAGCACGCACACGCCGATATCCTTCACGTCCACGCCCTTGGCGCGCGCCAGCGCCTTGGCGTTCTCGCCCGCAGGCGCATCGAGATCGACGACATTGGCCGCATAGCCGGGGCCGATGGCGAGCTTGTCCATGTACGTGTCCGGCGCGTGCAGCAGCCCGCCGCGCGGCGCGAACGCGATCACCGCCAGCGCGTTCGCCATCGCCTTGGCGGTCAGCGTCGTGCCTTCGAGCGGGTCGAGCGCGATGTCGATCGCAGGGCCTTTGCCGGTTCCGACCTCTTCGCCGATGTAGAGCATGGGCGCCTCGTCGCGCTCGCCCTCGCCGATCACGATGCGGCCTTGGATCGGCATGGCGTTGAGCGCATTGCGCATCGCATCGACCGCGGCCTGATCGGCCTGCTTCTCGTCGCCGCGGCCAATCTGGCGCTGGGAGGCGATGGCGGCCGCGATGGCGACGCGCGCGCCGGCGAAGGCGAGATCGTCTGTGATGACGCTGTTGTCGGGCATTAGGTCACTCAGCTCCAGAAACGGGATCGGCCGCCGCTCTCTTCGACGGGCATGACGCGGGGTTGTTCGGTGACGGCGGGCAAGGACTCAATGGCCTTGGCCGCCGCGTCGATCGCTGCGCGCGCACACGCTTGCGTCGTCAGCACGATCGGCACGGTGGGTGTTTCATAACCGGGCATTTGCAGGAAGCTCTCGATCGAGACGCTTTCGCGGCCCAGGCGCTCGGCCACATCGGCGATCACGCCCGGCTTATCTTCAACGATGAGCCGCATGTAATAGCGCCCGCGCTCGGGCGGGCTGGCGCGCGCGGCGGCGGCGAGTTCCGCCACAGGCCGGCCGAAGGCGTAGCCCGCGCGTCCGTGCAGAATGTCGAGCAGGTCGGAGGCGACAGCCGCCGCCGTGGGGCCAGCGCCCGCGCCGCGGCCGGTGAAGGTGAGTTGGCCGGTCGGCTCGGCATCGACCACGACGGCGTTCAAGGTCGATGAGATGTTCGCCAGCGGATGATCGAACGCCACCAGGCAGGGCCGCACATTCATCACGATCGCCTCGCCGATGCGTTCGGCCTTGGCGATCAGCTTCACGCGATAGCCAAGCCGGCCCGCGAGGCGGATGTCGTGCAGCGTGACGTTCTCAACGCCTTCGATCTTCACATGCTCATAGTCGGGCTTGGCTCCATAGGCGATGGCGGCCAGCAAAGTGATCTTGTGCGCGGCGTCGAAGCCGCCGACATCGGTCGTCGGATCGGCCTCGGCATAGCCAAGGCGCTGCGCATCGGCGAGCACGTCGGCGAAGGCGCGGCCCGAGCTTTCCATCTCCGTCAGCAGATAATTGCAGGTGCCGTTCAGAATGCCGGCGATGGCGCGCACATCCGTGCTGGCGAGGCTTTCGCGCAGCGCGCGCACGATCGGCACGCCGCCGGCCACCGCCGCCTCGAAGGCGAGCTTGCCGCCATGCGCTTCGCTCAACGCAGCGAGTTCGGCGCCATGGATCGCGAGCAACGCCTTATTGCCGGTGACGACATGGGCGCCGCGCTTCAGCGCCACTTCGACGGCTTTCTTCGCAGGCCCGTCCGAGCCGCCGATCAGTTCGACCACGACATCGATGTTCGGATCGGCGGCGAGATCGACGGGATCGTCGAACCATTCATAACTGGAAATATCGACGTCGCGCTTGCGCGTGCGATTGCGGGCCGAGACCGCGACCACTTTCAGCGCGCCGGCGCCGACTTTCGGCGACGCGCCTTCCAGCAGCGCGATCAAACCGCCGCCGACCGTGCCGACGCCGGCCACGCCGATGCGCAGCGGCTTCATTGCGGCTTATCCTGGCGCTCTGCCCCCCGCATCGCGCCTACTCCGCCGCCGTCGCGCTCGGCGCGACATTGCTTTGCAGGAATTTTCGCAGATTGCGCGCGGCCTGGCGGATGCGCTGTTCGTTCTCGACAAGGCCAATGCGGATATAGCCGTCGCCATACTCGCCGAAGCCGAGGCCGGGCGCGACCGCGATCTCGGCCTCCTCCATCAGCCGCTTCGAAAATTCCACGCTGCCGAGCTGGCGGAATTTCTCCGGCAGCGGCGCCCAGGCGAACATCGAGGCGCGCGGCGAAGGAATTTCCCAGCCGGCCTTGCCGAAGCTTTCCACCAGCACGTCGCGGCGCGCCTTGTAGGTCTGGCGCATCTCCTCGACGCAATCCTGCGGCCCGTTGAGCGCCGCGGCGGCGGCCACCTGGATCGGCGTATAGGCGCCGTAATCGAGATAGGATTTCACCCGGCCAAGCGCCGCGATCAGCCGCTCATTGCCGAGCGCGAAGCCGACGCGGAAGCCCGCCATGGAATAGGTTTTCGAGAGCGTGTTCACCTCGACGCACACATCCGTCGCGCCCGGAACCTGCAGCGCGGAGGGCGGCGGATCGCCGTCGAAATAGACCTCCGAATAGGCCATGTCGGACAGCACGAACATGTCGTGCTTCTTCGCGAACGCGATGGCCTCCTTGTAGAATTCGAGATCGGCGGTCTGCGCCGTCGGATTGGCGGGATAGCACACGATCATGGCGATCGGCGGCGGCGTCGAATGGCGCACGGCGCGGCCAAGCCCGCTCAGATATTGCTCCGGCGAATGGGCTTCGACGCTGCGCACCACGCCGCCCGCCATGATGAAGCCGAAGGCGTGGATCGGATAGGACGGGTTGGGCGCGATCACCACATCACCCGGCGCCGTGATGGCCTGCGCGAGATTGGCGAAGCCTTCCTTCGATCCCAGCGTGGTGATGACCTGGGTATCGGGATTGAGCTTAACGCCGAAACGGCGGTCGTAATAGCCAGCCATCGCCTTGCGCAGACCGGGAATGCCGCGCGAGGCCGAATAGCGATTGGTGCGCGGCGCGCGCGCGCTCTCGCACAGCTTGTCGATGATGTGGGGCGGCACCGGCAGGTCCGGATTGCCCATGCCGAAATCGATGATGTCCACGCCCTTGGCGCGCAGCCGCGCTTTGACCTTGTTGACCTCCTCGAACACGTAGGGAGGCAGGCGGCGGATTTTATAGAAGTCTGACTGGCTCATGGGACGGTGCGAAATGTTCGGAAGGGGCGGCGCGACGGGCGTGCGCCGCGGTCGATCAATATTGGCTGGCGGAGTGCGCGAGGGCGGCGCGGGCCTCGGCCTCTGCGGCCTCGGCGCTTTGCGCGTCGGCCGGGGTCGCGGCGCTCCGGGGATCGGCCTTCAGCGCGGCTTCGGCGGCGCTGATATCGGCCTCGACCGCGGCCCAATGGGCCGGATCCGTGACCGCATCGGTCCCCTCCGGGATGCCGCGCAGGGAAGGCGCGCCCTGGGCGTCGAGCTCCTGTTTGCGCTGGTCGAACCAGGCGGGCGTCTCGGCACGCGATCCGGCGCAGGCCGTCACCACGACCGAGGCGAGAACGACGCTGCAAATCGCGCGAATCACGGACGCTCCTTCATGCCCTGCCGGCATGCTCCCCAAGGGCCTAGCCTCGTATACCAGACCGCGCCATTGTGCCACCAATTGACTCTGGGAAGGAAACGCCATGAGCGGTTCGTCCGCCCCCGAAGGCGAAGCTGCGGCGCCGGCGGCCGATGCCGCAGCGCCCGAGAAGGCCGCGCGCAAACGCGCGCCGCGGAAGAAGGCCCCGGCCCCCGCGCCGGCGGAGCAGCCCCTGGCCGCCGCCGCGTCGACGCCCGCGCCCGCCCCAAGCGGCCCGCCCACCATCGCCGAGACGGTCATGTCCCAGACCGCCGACAGCCTGGTGGAGCTGTCGCGCAATCTCGGCGAAGCGATGACGCGCGCCAATCAGGTGTTCTCCACAGCCCTGATCGATCAATCGCGCCAGCCCGCGCCGAACAGCCCCGATCCGTTCGCCTTGGCGCCCGCGCTCAATTCGGTTTGGGCCAGCCTGGCGACGCAGCCCGAAACCATGCGCGAGGCGCACGCCAAGCTCTGGGAAAAGTATTTCGAGATCTGGGCGCGCTACGCTCACGCCTCGCTCACCGGCGCGCCGATGGCGGGCGAAGACAGCGCCGCGCGCGATAAGCGCTTCCGCGATCCGGAATGGCGCACCAATCCAAGCTTCGCCTTGCTGCGCGAGACCTATCTGGCGACCTCCGATTTCCTCACCGGCCTTGTCAGCAAGGCCGAGGGCGTCAGCGACGACGACAAACGCAAGGCCGCGTTCTTCGTGAAGCAGGCGGTCGATGCGGCCTCGCCATCGAATTTCCTGATGACCAACCCGACGGCGCTGCGCGCGCTCATCGAAACGCGCGGCGAGAGTCTGCTGAAGGGGCTCAACAATTTCGCCGATGATTTGAAGCGCGGCCACGGCATGCTCGCGATCAAGCAGACCGATCTCGACGCCTTCAAAGTGGGTGAGAATATCGCGACCGCGCCCGGCAAAGTCGTGTTCCGCAACCGGGTGTTCGAACTCATCCAATATGATCCAACGACAGAAACGGTGCGCGAAGCGCCGCTGCTGATCTTCCCGCCCTGGATCAACAAATTCTACATCATGGATCTTCAGCCGAAGAATTCCATGATCCGCTGGCTGGTGAACCAGGGCAACACGGTGTTCGTGGTCTCCTGGGTCAATCCCGATGAGAAGATGGCCTCGGCCACGTTCGAAGATTACATGCGCGAGGGCGTCTACGCGGCGGTCGACGCCGTCCAGAAGGCGACCGGCGTAGAGAAGATGAACACGGTCGGCTATTGCATCGGCGGCACGCTGCTCGCGGCGACGCTCGCGCACATGGCCAAGAAGGGCGATGCGCGCATCCAAAGCGCCACCTTCTTCGCCAGCCAAAGCGATTTCGAGCTGGCCGGCGATCTGCGCGTCTTCACCGACGACGCCGGCCTGCGCTATCTCGAAAACCGCATCGAGCAGCACGGCGGCATTCTCGATGCGCAAGCCATGGCCGACACGTTCAACTCGCTGCGCTCGAACGATCTGGTGTGGAACTACGTCGTCGACAATTACTATCTCGGCAACAATCCCCCGCCCTTCGACCTGCTCTACTGGAATGCAGACCAGACGCGCATGCCGAAGACGCTGCACATGTTCTATCTGCACCGCTTCTACAATGAGAACGCGTTCGCCAAGGGCGAGCTCACGCTGCTCGGCGAGCATCTCTCGCTGCACGACGTGACGATCCCGGTCTATCTGCAGGCCGCGCGCGAAGACCACATCGCGCCGTTCCCGAGCGTCTATCGCACCGCGCTCCTGTTCGGCGGGCCGACGCGCTTCATGATGGCGGGCTCAGGCCATATCGCCGGCGTGATCAATCACCCCGACGCCAAGCGCTATCAGCATTGGACGAACGACAAACTGCCGCCCAGCGTCGAGGATTGGCGTGCGGGCGCGGTCGAGCATCCAGGCTCGTGGTGGCCGGATTGGAACGCGTGGCTGGCGCCGATCTCCGGCCCGCAAGTCGAAGCGCGCCATCCGGGCGATCATGAATTGCAGCCGCTCTGCGATGCGCCGGGCGAATATGTAAAAGTGCGCTCCGAAGATTAAACGGGGCCAAGGAGGACGAAGCGATGGCGTTGACGTTTTACGAATCTTACGTGCCGAACTATCTGCAGACCCTGCAGGGCGTCTCCAATTTCATGGACCGCGGCCTGTCGCATTTCACCGACAACAACATCGATCCGTCCGACATCGTCGAAACGCGCCTGTTTCCGGACATGCTGCCCTTTCGCTTCCAAATCCTCTCGGTCGTGCACCATTCCGCGACGGCGTTGGCCTCGCTGAAGGACGGCATTTTCAAGCCGCCGGGCCAATCGCCGCCGCACAGCTATGCCGATCTGCAAAAGATCGTCGCCGACGCGCGCGAACGCATCGCAGCGATCAAGGCCGATGACGTCAACGCCTTCGAAGGCAAGGACATGGCGTTCCAGATCGGCGAGATGAAAATGCCGTTCACGGCCGAGGGTTTCATCGCCTCGTTCTCGCTGCCGAACTTCTATTTCCACGCCACCACGGCCTACGACATCCTGCGCACCAAGGGCGTCCCGCTCGGCAAGCGCGATTTCATGGGCACGCCGCGCATGAAGCACTGAAACGCGGTCATCCTTCTCCCCCCAAGGGGGAGAAGGATGCGCGACCGTTAAAGCCCCGCGCCTTCTTCGAGGCCCAGCGCCAGGTTGAGGTTCTGCACGGCCGCGCCGCTCGCGCCCTTGCCGAGATTGTCGAGCAGCGCGACCAGGCGCGCATGGCCGGTGGCGGGATTGCCGAACACGTAGAGTTTGAGCTCGTTGGTCCCGTTCAAGCCTTCCGGATCGAGCGTCTTCACCTGCGCGCTTTCTTCCTGTGAGGCGACGCGCACGAAGCGCTCGCCTTCGTAGAAGTGCGCCAGGGCGCCGTGCAGGCTCGCCAGGCTCGGCTTTTTCGGCAGCGCATGCAGATGAAGCGGCACCTCCACCAGCATGCCCTTGTAATAGCGCCCGACGCTGGGCGCGAACACCGGCGCGTGCGCGAGGCCGGCATGCGCCTGCATTTCCGGCACGTGCTTGTGCGCCAACGTCAGCGCATAAAGACGATAAGGAACGCTGATGTAGGTCGGATCGTCGCGGTTCTCGAACTCGGCGATCATGCTCTTGCCGCCGCCCGAATAGCCGGAGACGGCGTTGACGGTGAGCGGCCAATCGGCCGGCACGAGGCCCGCTTCCACCAGCGGCTTCACCAGCGCGATGAAGCCCGTCGGATAGCAGCCTGGATTGGAAATATGCCGCGCGTTCGCGATCGCCGCGCGCTGGCCCTTGCCCATCTCGGCGAAGCCATAGGTCCAGCCGCTCGCCGTGCGATGCGCAGTCGAGGCGTCGATCACGCGCACGTTCGGCTTTTCGATCAGCGCGACGGCTTCGCGCGCCGCCTCATCGGGCAGACACAGGATCACCGCGTCGGCCGCGTTCAGCAGGTCGCGCCGCGCGCCGGCATCCTTGCGCTTGTCCGCATCGATCGAGAGCAGGGTGAGATCGCGCCGGCCTTCGAGCCGTTCGCGGATTTGCAGGCCCGTCGTGCCCGCCTCGCCGTCGATGAAAACTCTCGGGGCCATCACGCCCTCCATCACACCGCATACAAAGAAAACGGGCGCTCCGTTGCCGAAGCGCCCGCCGAAATCCGTAAGGAAATCGCGTCTAACGCTTCGAGAATTGGAAGCTGCGTCGCGCCTTGGCGCGGCCGTACTTCTTACGCTCGACGACGCGGCTGTCACGCGTCAGGAAGCCGACATGCTTCAGCGCCGGGCGCAGGGTCGGTTCGAAATCCGCCAGCGCCTTGGAAATGCCGTGACGCACCGCGCCCGCCTGGCCCGACAGGCCCGAGCCCGACACCGTGCAGATGACGTCGAATTCGCCTTCGCGGTTGGCGACCTTGAAGGGCTGATCGATCATCATGCGCAGCACCGGGCGCGCAAAATAATCGTCCTTGGTCTTGCCGTTGACCGTGATCTTGCCCTTGCCCGGCTTCAGCCAGACGCGCGCAATGGCGTTCTTGCGCTTGCCGGTCGCGTAAGCGCGGCCGAACTCATCGACCTTGCGTTCGCGCAGCACGGCGATGTGGCCGCCGCCGGCATCCGGCGCATCCGTCTGCAGATCGCGGAGGCTTTCGAACCCTTCGCTCATGCGGCCCTCGTGTTCTTGCGGTTCATGCTCTTGAAATCGACCGTTTCGGGTTGCTGCGCTTCGTGCGGATGCGCCGGGCCCGCGTAGACCCTCAGCTTGCCCAATTGCTTGCGCGCCAGCGGGCTTTCCTTCGGCAGCATGCGCTCGACCGCCTTTTCGATCACACGCTCGGGGTGCTTGCCGCCGAGGATCTTGCCGGCCGTGGTTTCCTTGATGCCGCCCGGGTAGCCGGTGTGGCGGTAATAGGTCTTGTCCTTGAGCTTCTTGCCCGTGAACACGACCTTGCCCGCGTTGATCACCACGACATGATCGCCGGTGTCGACGTGGGGCGTGAAATCCGCCTTGTGCTTGCCGCGCAGCCGAAGCGCGACATAGGAGGCCAGCCGGCCGACGATCGCGCCTTCAGCGTCGATCACGACCCATTTGTGCTCCGCTTCGGCTGGCTTGGCCGAGCGGGTTTGCGTGGTGCGCATGGAAGTCCCTGCGAAAAGAAGGCGCGCGGATAAAGCCGCAACCAAAACTTGTCAAACAGTCTCAGCTTTTACAGCAGAATCAATATCTTCTGGAGTGGTAATATTATACCTCACGTCGATCGCGGTCCACAGGGCGGCCCCGATCGCCCATAGCGCCACGGCCCCGGCCTGGTGAAAGAGGGAGAGGCCGAGCGGCGCGCCGGTGAGGATGACGGTCACACCCAAAGCCGCCTGCGCCAGCGCGGTTCCGCCCAAAGCGAGGCCCAAAGTTCGGGCCAATCCCCTGCCCCGGCGGGCCGCGACGCCGGCGATATGCAGCGCGAACAGCGCCACCACGTAGCCCATGGTGCGGTGGTTGAACTGGGTCGCCGCGTGGTTCTCGATCAAATTGCGGACGAACGGCGAGAGCTGCGCATAGCTGCGCGGGAGCCAATCGCCGCCGATCTGGGGCCAATCCGAATAGGCCTTGCCCGCATCGGTGCCGGCCACGAAGGCGCCAAGCAGCAATTGCAGGAAGAGCGCGCCGAGGAAGACCGTGACGAGCCTGCGCGGGGCGCCGAGCGCGCTATCCCCGTGCGGCCAGCCGAACGCCTTCATCGCCAGATGGAGCGCGTAGCCTAGGATCAGGATCGCCATGCCGAGATGGATCGCGAGCCGGAGCGGGCTGACGTCGAGCCGCCCCTGCAGCCCGCTCCACACCATCCACCAGCCGATCGCTCCTTGCAGACCGCCCATCGCGAACAGGATCAGCGTTTCGCGCAGCCGCCCGCGGAGGCGTCCCTGCAGCCAGAAGATGACGAAGGGCGCGGCGAACAGCACGCCGATGGCGCGGCCCAGAAAGCGGTGCGCCCATTCCCACCAGTAGATGTACTGAAATTCGGCCAGCGACATGCCGAGGTTCTGCAGCCGGTATTCCGCGGTCTGCTGATAGAGGCCGAACACGCGCGCCCAATCGGCGTCGCTGAGCGGGGGGATCGCCCCGGAGATCGGACGCCATTCGGTGATCGAAAGGCCGCTATCGGTCAGGCGCGTGGCGCCGCCAACGAGGATCATCGCAACGACCGCCGCCGCGATCGCCAGCAGCCAGGTGCCGACAAGCGGCTCGCGCCGCGGGAGAATGGGGTCCGTCACGAGCGCCCTCTTACGCCTCATTGCACAGCCGCGCGCCTGCGCCCTCTCGTCTCGCCCGTCCGATCGGAAAAGCGTGCTAAGCCGCAGCCATGACCCAGCGCGCGCGCAAGGCCATCGGCTCCTTCGCCCTCATCGCCTACATGATCACGGCCATCGTGCTCATCCTGATCCTGGCCGAGCGCTTGCTGGCGGGCGCGCCCTGGTGGGGACAGCTGGCATTCTACGTGGTCGCGGGCGTGATCTGGATCGCGCCGCTGAAGCCGCTGTTCGCGTGGATGAACCGGCCCGACGCCGCGCGCTAATGCGCCGGCGCCTTCGGCGCGCGCACGAACAACATGCCGATGAAGCCGACGAGCAGCAGGATCGCGATCGAGCCGAAGCCCCAGCGCAGAGATTGGGTGGCGCGCGTGAATGTCTCGACCAAGGTCGGCGCCAGCCACGCCGTCGCCGAACCCGCGAGTGCGTAGAGCCCGAACATTTCGCCGGCCATGCCCTGCGGCGACAGATGCGCCAACAGCGTGCGGCTCGACGCATAAGCGCCCGTGATCGAAATCGCGATCACCATGGCGATGCCGATATAGGCGAGCTCCGGCAAGGTCGCGAAAATCGGCGCATGCCAGATCGGCTGATGCGGTGCCACCGGGACGACGAAGAAGATGTGATCGACCGTGATCGAGATCATGCCCATCAAGCAAAGGAACGTGACGCCGATTTCGATCAGCACCGCATTGCGCGCGCCGATCCGTTCGTCGAGCCAGCCGGCGAGAAAGCCGCCCAGCACGGCGAACACGGAGAGGATGACGCCATAGGCGCACATCTCCAGCATGCCCCAGCCCATCACGCCGGCCGCATAGACGCCGCCAAAAATCAGGATGCCGCCCTTGCCGTCCGCATAGAGCATGCGCGCGATGAGGAAGATCGCGGCGTCGCGATAGTCGCGCAATTTGCGGATGGTCGCGAGCACCGATCCGGCGCCCTGGCGCATGCCCGCCATGAAGGAGACGCCCGTCGCCTTCTGATCAGCGGTGAACAGGAAAAGCGGAATGGAAAAGACCGCGAACCAGATCGCCACCAAAGCCGGCACCGCCCGGCTCGGTTCGTATGTCGCGGGATCAAGCCCGAACAGCGGCGCGCTTGGGATGATGCCCGGCAGATCGACGCGGCCCGGCAGCGCGAACGCCCACGCCACGCCGGCCAGCATCACGACAGCGGCGGCGTTGCCGAGCGCCAGCCCCAATCCGGACACATGCGGCAGCAGACGCGCGGGCGCCGCGCCCGGCAGCATCGAATTGTGCAGCACCTCGGTGTAGGCGAACAGCACGCCGCACGCGATGATCGCCGCGCCCACGCCCCAGAGCGGCAGGCCCGGCACGCCTGGCGGCGTTGCGAAATACTGAATGAAGATCGCCGGCGTGAGCAGGATGACCGCCACCGCCAGCAGCGGCTTGCGATGGCCCATCCGATCGGCCGCCGCGCCGAGGAAGGGCGCCGTGAGCGCCACCGCGATGCCGGCGATCTTGTGCCAGCCCGCAATGGTTTCCTGCCCGCGCACAGGGTCTCCGACCACGACGCCGGACAGGTACGGCCCGAACAGATAGATCAGGCAGAGGATGACATAGGGGTTTCGCGCCCCTTCGAAGACGGCCCAGCTCACCGCGCCGCGGCTGAGGCGCGCGGGCGCGCCCGAATCCGCCGCCGGCGCAGCCGCCGCGCTCACATCCGCCATGCACGCCTCCCCGCAGCCTCTCGTGCGGAGGCCTTGTCGCCCAAAGGGATAGCAGAACCCCAACGCCCGCAAGCGCGGCTTCAGCACTCTTTAACCCGGCGCGGCCAGCCTGAGCGTATGCGGATTTCAACCTTCGATTGTCTCGCTCTGGGTGCCGCCGTCCTCGCCGTAACAGGCGCCGCGGCGGGACCGGCCGCGGCCCAGGAAGCGACGACCGCCCCGACGGGCGTCCATCTTGGCGCCTTCCAGCTCTACCCGGCCGTCTCGGTCGCGCTGCTGCAGGACGACAATGTCTACGCAACCGATACGAACACCGAGGACAGCACGATCACCTCGATCAGCCCGTCGCTTGTGCTGCGCTCGGGCTGGTCGCGCCATGAGCTGACGCTGGCCGCCAGCGCCGAGCATCGCGCCTATTCCGATCTGTCCGATGAAGACCGCACCACGTGGCGCGCCGGCGCTTCGGGCCGCGTCGATATCCGCCGCGATGCGCGTCTGCGGGGCACGTTCGACGTCGCCGACGACCGCGAAATGCGCGGCCAGTTCGATCCCTTGGGCCTCGCCGAGCCGATCGAATATCACAGCACCGATGGGAGCGTGGCGTTCGAGAAGGATTTCAACCGCGTGCGCATCGGCGTCGGCGCGGCCGCCTCGCGGCTCGACTACGAGGATGGCCGGCTCTTCGGCGGCGGCGTGGTGGATCAGGATTTCCGCGACCGCGATGAGCGCGAATGGAACGGGCGCGTCGATTACGGCCTGTCGCCCGACACCTCGCTCTTCATCTCCTTCGCCGACCGCTCTTACGATTACGACAGCACGATTTTCGGCGATCGCGATTTCGAGGCGCGCCAGGCGCTCGCGGGCGCGCATTTCGACATCACGCGTCTGGTGCAGGGCGAGATCGGAATCGGCTATGTCTGGAGCGATTACGACAATCCGGCGCAGCCCGATCTCGACGGCTTTTCCGCCAACGGAAGCGTCACCTGGTTTCCCTCGCGCCTGACGACGGTCACGTTCAGCGCCGCGCGCAACGTGCAGGAATCCGGTATTGTGACCTCATCAAGCGTGCTGCGCGAAAGCTATGGCGTGCGTGTCGATCATGAATTGCTGCGCAGCGTCGGCCTATGGGCCGCGGCGGACCGCGCCGACGATGATTTCAACGCCATCGATCGCGACGACAGGCACACGCATTTTGGCCTAGGCGCCGATTGGACCGTCAATCGCCTGGCGAAGCTCGGCCTCGGCTACAATGCCGAGCGCCACACCTCCGACGGCGCCCAGCGCTACCGCGACTACGATCGCGACGTCTTCGGCGTCACGCTGACGCTGAGCCGGTAAACAATCGATCTTCGCCGGGTATTTGGTCGGAGCGGCGGGATTCGAACCCACGACCCCCAGTCCCCCAGACTGGTGCGCTAACCGGGCTGCGCCACGCTCCGACGGGCGGCCCGTTTAGCGTGCGCGCCGCTGGGACGCAAATGACGCCGCTGCGCAGCGCCGGTTTTGATCCATGCCCAGATCAAGCCGCCGTTCTGGGCGTTAGTGTCGGCCATGACCGATCTGACCTCCCCGCCCGCGCGCGCGTCTTCGCTCACGACCATGCGGCTGGCGGCGAGCGGCCTGCTTGTGATCATGGCGGGCCTCTTCGTGCTGGCGCTGCGCCAGACGGGGCCGGGCTGGGATTATGTACGCGCGTTTGCGGAAGCGGCCATGGTCGGCGGGCTGGCCGATTGGTTCGCGGTGACGGCGATCTTCCGCCGCCCGCTCGGCCTGCCGATCCCGCACACCGGCGTCATCCCGCGCAACAAGGAGCGCATCGCCGACGCGCTCGGCGCCTTTGTCTCCGTCAACTTTCTGGCCCCAGACGTGGTGTCCGCCCGGCTCGCGCATCAGGACCTCGCGCGCGGGCTGGGCCGCACGCTGGCCGATGCGGCGACCGCGCGGCGCATCGCCGATGGCCTGGTCGACGCTGCGCCCAGCCTGCTCGGTTTGCTCGACGATCAAACCGTCGGCGATTTCTTGCGCCGCCGCGTCGCCGCGATGACGGGCGATGAGCGGCTCACCATGATGCTCGGCCGCGCGCTGCGCATCCTGACCGATCAGGGACGCCATCAGGCGCTGCTCGACGCCGCGATCGCGGAGGGCTGGCGCGCGCTCGAACAGAACGAAGGCGCCATTCGCGCGCAGGTGCGCGCGCGCACGTCCTGGGCGTATCGCCTGATCGCGCTCGATGCGCGCGCCGCCGACGCGCTGATCGCCGCCATCGATTCCCTGCTGCGCGACATGTCGCGCGATCCCGACCATCCGGCTCGCGCGCGCGTGACCGCACTGCTGCAGCGCATGGCCGACGATGTGCAGACCGATCCGACGCTGCGCGCGCAGATCGAGCGCATCGCCGCAGACATTCTCGCCCATCCGAGCGTCGGGTCCTATTTCAGCGATGTGTGGCGCGCGCTCAAATCAGCGCTCATCGCGGCGGCGGAAGATCGCGCGGCGTCCGCGCGCGCCGCCATCGCGGATGCGATCGCCGGGCTCGGCCGCGCCATGCTCGACGACGACGAGGTGATCGAGGCGGTCAACCGACGCCTGCGTGCGTTCGCGGCCGAGGTCGCGGGCCGCCATGGCGACGATTTCGGCAGACTCATTTCCGAGACTATCCGCAGCTGGGATACGGATACGGTTGTCGCGAAGCTGGAGCAGAATGTCGGCGCGGATTTGCAATATATCCGCATCAATGGGGCGCTGATCGGCGGCGTGATCGGCCTGGCCATCCACCAGGCGAGCCTGCTGTTAGCGCCGTGATTTGGCGCTTTTCTTCTCGACCAGATCGCGCAGCATTTGCGATGCGCGGAAGGTCACGACGCGGCGCGGCGTGATCGGCACTTCCTCACCCGTCTTCGGATTGCGCCCGATGCGCTGACGCTTCTGGCGCACTGTGAAATTGCCGAACCGCGACAGCTTCACCGTCTCGCCATTGACCAGCGCCTCTTCGAGATGATTGAGCAACGACGTCAAAAAACGCGTCGATTCACTGCGCGGCAGGCCGGCGCGGCGCACCAACGCTTCCGCCAGATCGGCGCGCGTGATGGTCTTTTGCGTCATCGGGCGACCCCCTCGGCGGACCGCGAAAAAACTCTGACTTATCTTTGGCTTGAGGGGCTCTGCGCCGCAAGCGCAAACGAGTCACATTTTGACGAGCGCCGCGCCCCAGGTAAGGCCCCCGCCCATCGCCTCCAGCAGAACCAGGTCGCCCGCTTTGATGCGCCCGTCGCCGATCGCGGCGTCGAGCGCCAGCGGCACGGAGGCTGCTGAGGTGTTCCCATGCCACGCAACGGTCGAAACCACCTTCTCGGGCGGGATTGAAAGCCGTTTGGCGACGCCATCGAGAATGCGCTGATTGGCTTGATGCGGCACGAACCAATCGACATCGGTGATGGCGACGTCGGCGCGCTTGGCGGCTTCGAGCATGGCGCCTGAAATATGCGCGACGGCGCGCTTGAACACTTCGCGGCCTTCCATGCGCAGATGGCCGACCGATTGCGTTTGCGAGGGCCCGCCATCGACATAGAGCAGGTCGTGGTCGCGCCCGTCGGCTCGCAGAAACGTTGAAAGTACGCCGCGGCCGCGCGCCTCTTCCGCGGGCGTAGCCTCGAGCACCAGCGCGCCCGCGCCGTCGCCGAACAGCACGCAGGTGCCGCGATCGGTCCAATCGAGGATGCGCGAGAACGTCTCGGCGCCGATCACCAGCGCGCGCTTGGCCTGGCCCACGCGCAGGAAATTATCCGCCGTCGCCAGCGCGTAGATGAAGCCCGAACAGACGGCCTGCATGTCGAAGGCGATGCTGTTATGGGCGCCGATCGCGGCCTGGACGCGCACCGCGGTGGCGGGAAAGGTCAAATCCGGCGTCGCGGTGGCGAGCACGATGAGATCGATGTCCTCGCCGCTGCGGCCAGCCTTGGCGAGCGCGCGCTTGGCCGCTTCGATGGCGAGATCGGAGGTCTTTTCGCCATCGGCCGCGATGCGCCGTTCACGGATGCCCGTCCGCTCGACGATCCATTCGTCGCTGGTGTCGACCAGCTTCGACAATTCCGCATTGGTCAGCACGCGCGCGGGCAGATAGGCGCCGACGCCCGTCACGACAGACCGCATGTCCTTCACGAAGCATCCCTTGCTGCAGCGGCGAGCTTCTGCTCGGCGCTCGAAAGCTGCGCGAGATTGCGCGCGATCTCTTCCCGGTAATGGCTCCTGGCCATGACGGCCGCGACATCGATGGCGGCGGCGAAGCCCGGCCCGTCCGCGCTGCCATGGCTTTTCACCACAAGGCCGTTCAGACCGAGAAACACCGCGCCGTTGAAGGCGCCGGGATCCATGCGCGCGCGCAGGCCGCGCAAAGCCGGATACGCGATCGCCGCGCCGATCTTGGCCAGCACCCCGCTCGTCAGCGCCTCGCGCAGCAATTGGCTGACAAGACGGGCCGTGCCCTCCCCCGTCTTGAGCGCGATATTGCCGGTGAAGCCGTCCGTCACGATCACATCGGCGCCGCCCTTCGAGATGTCGTCGCCTTCCACGAAGCCTTTGAAATTCATATCGACGCCGCTCTCGCGCAGGAGCCGCGCGGCGGCGCGGATTTCCTCATGGCCCTTCTCGTCCTCCGAGCCGACATTGAGGAAGGCCACACTCGGCCGCGTCATGGCGCCCACCGCGCGCTGGAACGCCTCGCCCATGATCGCGAACTCGACCAATTGCTCGGAATCCGCCGTCACATTGGCGCCGACGTCGAGCAGCACGACATAGCCGCCGCGCACATGGGGCCAGCGCGCCGCCAAGGCCGGGCGGTGCACGCCCTCCATGGTGCGCAGGCGGAACATCGAGATCGCCATATAGGCGCCGGTATTGCCGGCCGAGACCGCTGCATGCGCCTCGCCCGATTTCACGGCTTCCACCGTGTTCCAGAGCGATGAGCCCTTGCCCTGGCGCACGGCCTGCGAGGGTTTCACATCCATGCCGATCGCGCTGTCGGCGGCGCGGATTTCGCTCACGCTCTTGGCGGCGGGATGGAGATCAAGCAGCGCCCCGAGGGTCGCGGCGTCGCCATGAATGAGGAAGCGCAAATCCTGGCGCTTGCGGGCGGCGATCTCCACCGCTTCGATCACGACCTCCGGCGCTGTCTTGGCGGCATTGTCGCCGCCCATTCCGTCGATCGAAATCACCAGCCGTTCGGCCATAAAGCGGACGTCCCGTTGCGCTCGCGCGGAGCCCCGCCGCGAAAAGGCCGGCGGACCATAGTCTTCCCAATCTGCGCCGCCAAGGCGCGCGCCTCAGACGGGCGGATTAGGCCAAAGGCCGGCCTCCGCAAGCGTCGCTGCGGGCTCCTTTTGCAGGCACTCATGCGCGTCCCGCACATAGGCGGCGAGCGGGACGGCGAAGGCCTCGATCCGCAGATTGCGGGCCAGCGCATCGGCGAGGGCGCCCTTATCCCCCGCCGCGAGCGCCGCTTCGTAGGCCTGCAGCCGTCCATAAAATTGGGCCGCGATCTTGCGCATGCGGCGCGGCACGCTGAGATCCCCCACGCCGTCTTCCCGCAGGCCCGCGTCGATGTGACGGAAGAGGATATCAGTGAAGGTCTGCGCCAGCGCGGCGGCCTCCGCTTCCCTCTTGAGGCGCATCAGCGTCAGGCAGGCGTGCAGCGTGAGAATCCCCAGCCGGCCGTCGAGGTCGTCGCTCACCCGCTCGGGGCCGAAAAACCCCGGCCGCCGGCTGGCCGCGCTGACGGCAAACAGCAGCGCTTCGGCCTCGCGCCGCGATTTTCCCCCTGAAAACAGCGCCTGAAACACGCCTTCTCGCCTCCCTGCCTTGCCCACTTGCCGGCGCGCGCGCGGCCCTTTACCCACGCTTCTCTAGTCTGAGAAGCGGAAGGCCGTCGATGAGCGGAGACGTTTTGCGGGTGTCCGCGCTGGCGCTTCTGCTCGCGGCGGGTGCGGCGTGCACGCCGGTGCGCGAATATCACGGCTTTATGGCCGAGAATGAGGATCAAACCTCCTCGATTCAGGTCGGCGTCGACACCAAGGCCACCGTCACCCAAAAGCTGGGCTCGCCTTCGACCACGGCCGTGCTCGACCAGACGGCCTGGTATTACATTTCGACGGTGCAGCAGCGCTTCGCGTTCTATCATCCGCGCACCTCGGACCAGCACATCATGGTGGTGCGCTTCGACGCCAATGACACGGTGAGCGCGGTCGATCATTTCGGCGTCGAGCGTGGGCGCGTGATCGCCTACAACACCAATGTCACGCCCACGCGCGGGCGCGAGCTCGGCATTCTCGAACAGATTTTCGGCAATATCGGCCGCGGCTCGCCCCTTCCCACGACGACGGAAGAAGATCGCCAACGGCCCGGCCGGCGCTAAGCGCCGCCTTTTCAGCTGCAAAGAAAAAGCGCCAGTCCGGAAGGACTGGCGCTTTCCTTTTGTGGTCGGTCGATGGCCTCAGCCGCCGTGCGCGAGCAGCGCCAGCAGCAGGAGGGCCACAATGTTGGTGATCTTGATCATCGGGTTCACCGCCGGGCCGGCCGTGTCCTTGTAGGGATCGCCCACCGTATCGCCGGTGACGGCCGCCTTGTGCGCGTCCGAGCCCTTCTTGTGCACAACGCCGTTGGTATCCGTGAAGCCTTCTTCGATCAGCTTCTTGGCGTTGTCCCAAGCGCCGCCGCCCGAAGTCATCGAGATGGCGACGAAGAGGCCGGTCACGATCACGCCGACGAGCAGCGCGCCGAGCGAGGCGAGCGCCTGGCTCTTATCGTTGGTCACCGCCCAAACGCCGTAGAACACGACGATCGGCGCCAGCACCGGCAGCAGCGACGGGATGATCATTTCCTTGATCGCCGCCTGGGTCAGGATATCGACGGCCTTGCCGTAATCGGGCTTGGCCGTGCGTTCCATAATGCCGGGGATTTCCTTGAACTGGCGACGCACTTCTTGAACGACCGCCTGCGCGGCGCGCCCAACCGCCGTCATGCTCATGCCGCCGAACAGATAGGGCAGCAGACCGCCGATAAAGAGACCGACGATGACGAAGGGATTGTTGAGCGCAAAATCCGGCGTCACGCCTTCGAAGAACGAATACTCGCCCGTGTGCGATGCGTAATAGCGGAGATCTTCGAAATAGGCCGCGAACAGCACGAGCGCGCCGAGGCCCGCTGAGCCGATGGCGTAGCCCTTGGTCACCGCCTTCGTGGTGTTGCCGACGGCGTCGAGCGCATCGGTCGTCACGCGCACTTCAGGCGGCAGATCGGCCATTTCGGCGATGCCGCCGGCATTGTCCGTCACCGGGCCGAAGGCGTCGAGCGCAACGATGATGCCCGCCACCGAGAGCATGGTCGTCACCGCGATCGCGATGCCGAACAGGCCCGCCAGCATGAAGCAGCTGACGATGCCCGCCACGATCACCAGCGCCGGCAGCGCCGTCGCTTCCATCGAGACCGCGAGGCCCTGGATGACGTTGGTGCCGTGCCCGGAGACCGAGGATTGCGCCACCGAGCGCACCGGCCGGAACGCCGTGCCCGTGTAGTATTCGGTGATCCACACGATCAGCCCCGTCACCACCAGGCCGATGAGGCCGCAGATGAAGAGGTTCGAGCCGGTCACGCTGATGAGCGCCGACGTTGGCCCGAGGCTTTGCGCCACGGGGCCCCAGCCGGTCACCAGATGGATCGCGCCCGCGAGGCCCGCCGCCGATAGCACGCCCGCGACGACGAGGCCCTTGTAGAGCGCGCTCATCACATTGGTGGAGCCCTGCGAGAGCTTCACGAAATAGGTGCCGATGATCGAGGCGATGATCGCCACCCCGCCGATCGCGAGCGGCAGGATCATCAGGCCCGAGACCTCACCCGCATCGCGGAACAGGATCGAGGCGAGCACCATCGTGGCGACCGTCGTCACCGCATAGGTTTCGAACAAATCCGCCGCCATGCCCGCGCAATCGCCGACATTGTCGCCGACATTGTCCGCGATCGTGGCGGGGTTGCGCGGATCGTCTTCCGGAATGCCGGCTTCGACCTTGCCCACCATGTCGCCGCCGACATCGGCGCCCTTGGTGAAGATGCCGCCGCCGAGACGCGCGAAGATCGAAATCAGGGAGGCGCCGAAGCCCAGCGCCACCAGGCTATCGACCACCGTGCGGCTGGTCGGCTCAAGCGCCAGCGCCTGCGTCAGGAAGAGGTAATAGACCGAGACGCCCAGAAGCGCGAAGCCCGCGACCAGCATGCCGGTCACCGCGCCCGCCTTGAACGCCATTTCGAGGCCCGGCCCGAGGCCCTTTTTGGAGGCCTCCGTGGTGCGCACATTGGCCTCGACCGACACGTTCATGCCGATGAAGCCCGCCGCGCCCGAGAGCACCGCCCCGATCAGGAAGCCCAGCGGGATCTGCCAGGTCGGCCCAGTCGGGGTCCAGAACGCCACCAGCAGGACGACGAACAGCGCCGCGCCCACCCAGGCGATGGTGGTGTATTGGCGCGACAGATAGGCCCGCGCGCCCTCCTGGATCGCCGCAGCGATCTCCTTCATCCGGTCGTTCCCGGCGGGAGCTGAACGAATCGATTGGCTCTGCACCCAGCCGTAGAGGGCCGCGAGCGCGCCGCATGCGACGACGAGCCACAAAATGTTATTAAGCGTCATGAAAAGGGGTCCCTGACGTCAAGTCATGGGGGGCTTGGATGCGCCAAAACTGGCGCCGCCGGGCGGCGGCCCCCCTCCAAATCGGCGCGGACACTGCCAAAAGCCGCCACAAATCGCAAGAACGCCCGAAATCCTTGTTTCAGCGCTGAGAATCCGTCGTCCGCCGGGAGGAATAGCAGGACGTGATCGTCAGATTCCGGACTGCGGCCGCCCCGAGGGCCTCCGCGGCGGCCGTGCGGAACGTCGCAAGGGCCAGCGGCGTGTTCAGCCGGTCGTCCGCATGCGGATCGGCCAACGATGCGCGGTGCACCGCGCGCACCAGCGCGTCGCGCAGAAAATGCGCGCGCTCGCGCGTGCGCCACAGATCGACGCTCGGTGAAATGTCGACGCGCAGCGACACGAAGAGGTAGTTCACCAGCACGCCGTCGCGCACCACCGGCACCGCGATGTAAGCCGCGTCCATGCTGCGCGCGACGTCGGTGTTTTCAGCGTGCGGCTGCGCTTGCGCTCTCTGCGCGGCGAGCCCGCTCAACAAGGTCGACGCCACCAGCGCCGCGGCGATCGCGCGTTTCATCGGGCCTCCATTCGCCGCGACGCTGGAGGCGCGAGGTAAACGAAGTCTTACCGATCACGCGCCGAGCTGGTGGCGATAGCCGTGGACGAGCGGCGCGCCGGTTTCGTCCACGACGCCGGCGCCCGCTTCGACGCGCCCAATGCGCGTGACGCGCAGCTTCGTTTCGGCGCCGGCGGCGACGATCGCGTCGCGAAGGCCCGCGTCCGCCGTGAACAGGATTTCATAATCGTCGCCGCCGCCGAGCAAGGCCGCGCGCTCCCCGCCGGCCGCGATCCAGCTTTCCGCTGCGGCCGAGACCGGCGCCGCAGCGACATCGATCACCAGGCGCACGCCGGATGCGGCCGCGATTTTTCCAGCGTCCTGCGCGAGGCCATCGGACACATCCATCGCCGCCGCCGCATAATCCGCGATGGCTTTGGCGAACGCCAAACGCGGCTGGGGCACGCGATAGCGCGCGATCACCGCGTCTTGGTCCTCCAAGGACAGCACGACCGAAGGCGGCCCCGACAAGGCTTCAAGGCCGATCATCGCATCGCCGATCTCGCCGGTGACCCAAAGGTCCTGGCCGGGCTTTGCATCGGCGCGCGCCGGCGTGCGCGGGCCCAAAGGCGCGCCGAATGCGGTGATTGAGATGGTGAGCGGACCTGGCGTCGATGTGGTGTCGCCGCCGATGAGCGCGACGCCGAAGGCGCCGAGATCGGCCGCCAGCCCGCGCGCGAAGCCTTCGATCTCAGCGCTCGCGCGGCTCTGCGGCCAGATCAGCGTGAGCAGCACGGCTTCGGCGCGCGCGCCCTTGGCGGCGAGGTCCGAGAGGTTCACACGCAACGCCTTTTGCGCGACGGTTTCGATCGGATCATCGGAAAGAAAGTGCACGCCTTCCACGATGGCGTCCGTGGTCATGATCTTGCCGGCGTAGAGCGCGGCGTCATCGCGCAAGCCACGTGCGCCTTCGCTGGCGGCAAGCGGCGCGAACAGACGCGCGATGATGTCGAATTCGTCAGCCGGCATCTGCCTGTCTCGGCGTTTCTCTCAGGCCGCGCCCCGCAGGTCGCGCGCGAGCGCATCGAGCGTGGCGTTGACGAAGCCGGGCTCCGGACCTTCGAAGAACGCCTTCGCGATTTCCACATATTCGTTGATCACGACCGCGGTCGGAATATCGCCGCGCGCATCGAGCTCCACGGCGCCGGCGCGCAGGATGGCGCGCGCGACGCTATCGAGCCGTTCCAGCTTCCAGCCAGTGAGGCGGCGCGCGATGGCGCGGTCGATATGCTCCTGCCGCTCCACAGCGAGGTCGACCACGAGTTTGAAATGCGCGATGTCGGCGTCGCCATCGAGCGCGCCTTCTTCGCCTTGCGGCAGTTTGCCGTTCCGAAAATCTTCCAGCACATCGGCGGTCGACGCGCCGGCAATCTCCATCTGATAGAGCGCCTGCACCGCCGCCAAGCGCGCCGCGCGCCGCTGCGTCGCCTGAGCGGGCGCGCTCATCGCGCCATATTGGTGAGTTTGCGCTTGAGCGAGACGAGCACGATGCAGGCGCGCGTGGCTTCGCCGCCTTTATCGCGTCCGTTCGGATTGGCGCGCTCTTCGGCCTGATCCTTGTTCTCGACAGTGAGGATGCCGTAGCCGACTTGGATCTGGCGGTTCATGCCCAGATCCATCAGCGCCCGCGCGCTTTCGCCACAGACGTAGTCGTAATGCGAGGTTTCGCCGCGGATCACGCAGCCGAGCGCGACATAGCCGTCATATTTGTTGCCGTACATCGCGATGGCTTGCGGAATCTCGAACGCGCCTGGCACCTCGATCACATCGACCTTGGCGCCGGCCTCATCCGCGACCGCATGCGCGCCGATTAGGAGCTTGTCGGTGATGTCGCGATAATAGGGCGCGACCACGAAGAGAAGGCGCGCGCCTTCGATCTTCGGAATCTCCATTTTCGGCGGACCGGCGTCCATTTCAATTCTCTCCGTTCTTGAAGCCGCGCCAGCCGGCGATCACCAGACCATAGCCTTCAAGGCCCACCACGCGCTGCGGCGAATTGGACAGCATCACCATCTGGCGGACGCCGAGCTCGCGCAGAATTTGCGCGCCCACGCCATATTCGCGCAGCATGTGGCTTTCGCGGTCGCCCTGCTCGACGGCGTCGGGCGCGGCCCCGCCGAACGAGCGCGCGACCCAGCTGGTCGAACGATCGCGCAGCAGCACGATGACGCCTGCGCCCTCTTCCGACGAGATTTCTCTGATGGCGCGTTCCAGCAGGCCCCCGCGCGGCCCGCCCCCGCCCAGCACGTCATGGGCGACATCGATGCGGTGCATGCGCACGAGCGTGGGCTTATCGGCCTTCACCTCGCCCTTCACGAGCGCAGGATATTCCGCGCCGTCGAGTTTGTTGCGGAACAGGCAGACGCGGAAATCCTTGCCGAAGCGGCTGTCGAACGGCTGATCGAGCACTTTGTCGATCATGTGATCGTGCACGCGCCGATAGGCGATCAGATCCGCGATCGTGCCGATCTTCAGATTGTGGAATTGCGCGAAGGCGACGAGTTCCGGCAGGCGCGCCATCGTGCCGTCATCGTTCATGATCTCGCAGATCACGGCCGAAGGGATGAGACCGGCCAGCCGGGCGATATCGACGCTGGCTTCGGTGTGCCCCGCGCGCACCAAAGTGCCGCCTTCGCGCGCGGCGAGCGGGAAGACATGGCCTGGCGAAACGATATCGGCCGCGCCCTTCGACGGATCGATGGCGACAGCGATCGTATGCGCGCGATCATGCGCGCTGATGCCGGTGGTGATGCCTTCCTTGGCCTCGATCGACACCGTGAACGCCGTGCCCAATTGGGTGCCATTGTGGCGCGACATCGGTTCGAGCCCGAGCGTCTTGGTGCGTTCGGTGGTGAGCGCCAGACAGATCAGGCCGCGGCCGAAGCGGGCCATGAAATTGACCTTTTCCGGCGTCGCAAATTGCGCGGGGATGATAAGGTCGCCTTCGTTCTCGCGATCTTCGGCGTCGACGAGGATGAACATGCGCCCTTCGCGCGCTTCCTCGATCACCTCTTCGACGGGCGAGATGTAGCGCTTCAGATCTTCAAGCGGGCTGGGTTGTGCGCTCATGCGGGGCTCCGCGCGGAAAGGATGCGCGCCGTGTAGCGCGCCAGGAGATCGGCTTCGAGATTCACCTTATCGCCGGGCGCGAGCTTCGCCAAAGTCGTCACCGCCCAGGTGTGCGGAATGATGAGGACGCCAAAGCCCTCCTCGTCCACCTCGTTCACCGTCAGCGAGACGCCGGCCACCGCAATCGACCCTTTGGGCGCGATCAAATGGGCGATGTGCGGCGGCGGGGCGATCTTGATGCGCCAGCCCTCACCGTCGGCCGCGACGGAAAGCACTTCGCCCAGGCCATCGACATGGCCCGTGACGATATGGCCGCCCAATTCGTCGCCGGCGCGCAAAGAGCGTTCGAGGTTGACCGCATCGCCCTTGTCGAGCGCGCCGAGCGTCGTCACCGCCAGGCTCTCGGGCGCGACCTCCACGATGTGGCGCATGCCGCCATCGCGCGCCTTCGTGTCGACCACGGTGAGACAGCAGCCATCGTGCAGGATCGAGGCGCCCAGCGCGACGCTCTCGGCGTCATAGGGGCTATCGACCGTCAGCCGCACCAGCCCGTTGCGGCGCTCAACGGCCGCCACCTCGCCGACGGCGGAAACCAATCCCGTGAACATCCATCAGACCCGTTCGTAGCTTTCCCAAAGATCGGGGCCGAACTCGCGGACTGCAACCCGTTTGAAGGCCGGCGCATCGGCGAGGCGCCGAATCTCGAGCTGGTCGATCGCGGGCCTGCCCTCCGCGCCAAGCAGGATCGGGCCGCGCACCCATTCCAGGCGATCGACCAGGCGCGCTTTGACGAAACTCGCCGCCAGCTTGCCGCCGCTCTCGATCAACACGCTCCGCACGGCGAACCGCTCCTGCAGCAGGCTGAGCGCGGCGTCGAGATCGACCCGGCCCGCCAGCCCTGGCGCGAAGACGACCTGGGCGCCCGCGTCTTCCAGCGCCTTTTGCGCCGCCTTGTCCGCGCCCGTCACCGCCAGCACCGCCAGGGGCGCGGCCGGAATGGTCGCGATCAGCTTCGACCGCAGCGGCAGCCGCAAGCGGCTATCCAGGACCACGCGCAGCGGCTGTTTGGCCGCCGGCGGCCCGAGACGGGCCGTCAATTCGGGATCGTCAGCGAGCGCCGTGCCGGTGCCGATCAGCACCGCATCGGCTTCGGCGCGCAAGCGATGCACCTCTTCGCGCGCGGCCGGGCCGGTGATCCAACGGCTTTCGCCCGCCGCGGTGGCGATCCGGCCATCGAGCGAGGTCGCCAATTTGAGGATCGTCTTGGGGCGGGCTGTCATTCCCGGCCAGGATCGCCCTTGCGGCCCTCGGCGCCAAGCTGGGGATCGTTGAGGATGCGCGTGAAATCGGCCGCTTCGTTGAAATCGCGGTACACGGACGCGTAGCGCACATAGGCCACAGGGTCGGTGTTCGCGAGCGCCTCCATGGCCAATTCGCCGATCTGCTCGGACGGAATTTCGGATTCGCCCAGGCTTTCGAGCCGCCGGATGATGCCGGAGACCAGCTGCTCGACGCGCTCGGGCTCAATCGGGCGCTTGCGCAGCGCCACCGTGATCGAACGCGTCAGCTTCTCACGCTCGAACGGCGCCTTGCGGCCGGATTTCTTGATCACCACCAGATCGCGCAGCTGCACGCGCTCAAACGTCGTGAAGCGCGAGCCGCATTTTTCGCACAGCCGCCGCCGGCGAATGCACGCCCCGTCCTCCGTGGGACGGCTGTCCTTCACCTGCGTGTCTTCGTTCTGGCAGAAAGGGCAACGCATCAGGGCTCGCGAATAGCAGTTAGCGAATAGGCGGAGTCGGCGCTATCCGCGCCCTATTCTCTATTCCCTACTGCCTTCACCCATAGATCGGGAAGCGCGCCGTCAGTTCTTCGACCTTCGCGGCCACGCGCTGTTCCGCAGCCGAGTTGTCGCCGTTGGATTTCGAGAGGCCATCGATCACCTCGACGATGAAATCCGCGATCTGGCGGAATTCGGCGGGGCCGAAGCCGCGCGTAGTGCCCGCGGCCGAGCCCAGGCGCACGCCGCTGGTGACCATCGCGCTCTTGGGATCGAACGGGATCGTGTTCTTGTTGCAGGTGATGAGCGCGCGTTCGAGGCTGGCTTCGGCGGCCTTGCCCGACACGTTTTTCGGCCTGAGATCCACCATGATGAGATGGCTGTCCGTACCGCCCGAGACCACGGCCAGGCCGTGCTCGATCAAGCGGTCAGACATCACCTTGCAGTTCTCCACCACGCGCCGCGCGTAGAGCTTGAATTCCGGCTGCAGCGCCTCGTGAAAGGCCACGGCCTTGGCCGCGACCACATGCATCAGCGGTCCGCCCTGCAGGCCCGGAAACACTGCGCTGTCGATCTTCTTGCCGAGCTCGGGATCGTTCGAAAGGATCATGCCGCCGCGCGGCCCGCGCAGGGTCTTATGGGTCGTGGTGGTCACGACATGGGCATGCGGCAGCGGGCTCGGATAGACGCCGGCGGCCACGAGACCAGCGAAATGCGCCATGTCCACCATGAGCTTGGCGCCGACCCCATCCGCGATCTCGCGGAAGCGCGCGAAATCGATGACCCGCGAATAACCCGAGCCGCCCGCGATGATGACCTTGGGCTGGCATTCCTGTGCGATGCGCGCCACGCCGTCATAGTCGATCAGCTGGGATTCAGGATCGACGTTGTAAGCGACGGGTCTGAACCATTTGCCGGACTGATTGACGTTCTTGCCGTGAGTCAGGTGCCCGCCGGAGCCAAGGTCCATGCCCATGAACGTATCGCCGGGCTGCATCAGCGCGAAGAAAACCGCCTGGTTTGCTTGGCTGCCCGAGTGCGGCTGCACGTTCGCCCACGCACAATCGAACAGCCGCTTGGCGCGCTCGATGGCGAGCCGCTCGACCACGTCGACATATTCGCAGCCGCCATAATAGCGTTTGCCGGGATAGCCTTCGGCGTACTTGTTGGTGAGCACCGAGCCCTGCGCCTCGAGCACCGCCCGCGAGACGATATTTTCCGATGCGATGAGCTCGATCTGGCGGCTCTGGCGGCCAAGCTCATCGGCGACGGCGGCGGCAAGGTCCGGATCGGCCTCGCCGAGGGAGGCCTGGAAGAAGGGGTCGCTGGTCGCGCCGGAGCGGGATGCGGTGACGGTCATGGCGATCCTCGGAGTCGGAAATTCATGATCCTTCTATCAAAAGCGCGCGCTTAGAAAAGGCGGGGGCGGAAAAACGCAAAACGAGCGCAACGCTTCGCGAGCTTAACTTAGCACGCGCCAGGCGAGTTGAAGAAATTACACACAAAGAACGGGGGGAATACTTGCAAGCTCTAGATTCTGGTGGATATAAGCCGGGTTAGCCTACTTGGGGGCGAAGGGTTTCTAGGTCACTCCATGGACGACGATGACTTGGATCAACTGCAGGTGAGTGACGAAAGTCTGCGCTTGACCGCCGACATCGTCGCCTCTTTTGTCGCTAATAACAAAGTAGCTGCTACGGAACTTCCGGAATTGATCCGCAGCGTGCATCAGACGCTGGGCTCTTTGGCCGATGGCGCCGGCGAGCGCGCGGCGGAAAAGCTGAAACCCGCCGTCCCGGTCAATAAATCCGTGCAGAACGACTACATCGTCTGCCTGGAAGACGGAAAACGCTTGAAGATGCTCAAGCGTTACTTGCGCTCTACTTACAACATGTCCCCGGAAGATTACCGCAAGCGCTGGGGCCTGGCGGCGGATTATCCCATGGTGGCGCCGGCCTATGCGGCCCGCCGCTCAGAATTCGCCAAGAAGATCGGCCTGGGCCGCGGCGTGCGCCGCAAAGACTAGACAAGCTTTCCCGGACCCTGGACGGGCGCCGGGCTGGACGCGTCGCGCTCCAGAAGGCGCTCCAATTTGCGCAGCGCCAGAGCTTCCAGATCCGCGCGCGCGGCCTGCGCCGGGCCGACGATCACCGCCTCAAGCCCGGTTTCGACATCGACGGCCGCCACTCGCGCATGGCCGCCCACACTCACATGCTCGAAGATGACCTCGCGCCGCAGGCTCACGCCGCCGCTTCGCGCCCCGGCGCGTGCCAGACCGTGACCATCGCCTTGACCAGCTGCTCCATCAGCGCGTCGTCATGGAACGGCGAGGGCGTGAAGCGCAGCCGTTCGGCCCCGCGCGGCACGGTCGGATAATTGATCGGCTGGACGTAGATTCCGTGCTCGAACAGCAGCCGGTCCGACAAATCCTTGCAGCGATTGGCGTCGCCCACCAGCACCGGCACGATATGCGTCGTCGAGGACGACATCACCGGCAGGCCGGCTTCGAGGAAGAGCTGTTTCAGCCGCTCGGCCCGCTCGGCCAGGCGCTCGCGCATGTGCGGACAGGCGCGCACGATCCGCACGCTTTCCAGGGCCGCCGCGGCGATCGAGGGCGACAGCGAGGTCGTGAAGATGAAGCCGGGCGCTGCCAGGCGGATCGCATCGATCGCCGTCTTGGCGCCCGTCACATAGCCGCCCATCGTGCCGAAGGCTTTCGCCAGCGTGCCTTCGATGAAATCGACCCGGTGCATCACGCCGTCGCGCTCAGCGACGCCGCCGCCGTTCTCGCCATAGAGGCCCACGCCATGGACCTCATCGAGATAGGTCATCGCGCCATAGGCCTGCGCGATGTCGCAGATCGCGCCGATCGGGGCGACATCGCCATCCATCGAATAGACGCTTTCGAACGCGATCAGCTTGGGCGCATCGGCGGGCGCTTCGTTCAGCACGCTTTCCAGATGCTGCAGATCGTTATGGCGGAAGATGCGCACATTGCATTTCGAGCGCTTGATGCCCTCGATCATCGAGGCGTGATTGAGCGCGTCGGAGAAGATCCAGAGATTGGGAAAGAGCTTGGCGAAAGTCGACAACGTCGCGTCGTTCGACACATAGCCCGAGGTGAACAGCAGCGCGGCCTCCTTGCCGTGCAGATGCGCAAGCTCGCGCTCGAGATCGACGTGATAGCTGGTCGTGCCCGAAATGTTGCGCGTGCCGCCCGAGCCGACGCCGACATCCTTGATGGCCGCGTGCGCCGCTTCCAGCACCTCGTCATTCTGGCCTTGCCCGAGGTAATCGTTGGAGCACCACACCACGATCGGCCGCTCGGTGCCGTCGGGCAGACGCATGCGCGCATGGGGGAAGCGGCCACGGTCGCGCTTGATATCCGCGAACACGCGATAGCGGCCCTCGTCGCGGATCGCGGCGACGGCGTCTTCAAAAACTTTCGCGTCTTCGACTCGCATCGGTTCTTCTTCGTCGTTGTTGAGAATCGATCTCAAGTATTGAGGCCGGGCGCCGGCCCTTCATCATCGTGTATTCCTGGCGCGGCCCGCCTGCAAATAGGACGAGTGCGCGCATTTGCTTTAGACACTACCAGAGTCTCTCGTTTGTGACTTGGATCAAAACACGCCCGATGACGTCATTCGCTCCCTACCCCGCTGGCCGCCCCCGCCGTTTGCGCCAAGCCGATTGGGTTCGTCGCCTGGTGCGCGAAAAGCGCTTGTCGGCAGATGATCTGATCTGGGCCATCGTCGTGCATGACGGGGCCAAGAGCGAGCCGGTGGCGGCCATGCCCGGCGTGGCGCGCCTTTCCGTCGATGATGCGGCGCGCACCGCGGAGAAGGCGCGGGCCCTGGGCATCCCGGCTTTGGCGCTGTTTCCGCACATCGCGCCGGCGCTGAAGGACAATCGCGGCAGCCAGGCGACCGATCCCCGGGGCCTGGTTTGCCGCACGATAAGAGCGATGAAGGAGGCCGCCCCGGAGGTCGGCCTGATGGTCGATGTGGCGCTCGATCCGTTCACCGATCACGGCCATGACGGCGTCATCAAGGATGGCGTCATCCTCAACGATGAGAGCGTGGCGCGCCTGGTCGAACAATCGCTGGTGCAGGCGGATGCGGGCGCCGACATCATCGCGCCCTCCGACATGATGGATGGCCGCATCGGCGCCATCCGCCAGGCGCTCGAAAAGGCCGGCAAGAGCGACACGCTCATCATGAGCTACGCCGCCAAATACGCCTCGGCGTTCTACGGCCCCTATCGCGAGGCGATCGGTTCGGCCAAGGCGCTGCAGGGCGACAAGAAGACCTATCAGATGGATTTCGGGAACGGAGACGAAGCGCTCAAGGAATGCGCGCTGGACGTGGCCGAGGGCGCCGACATGCTGCTGGTGAAGCCCGGCCTGCCCTATCTCGACATCGTCTGGCGCGTGAAGGAGGCCTTCAAGCTGCCGACCTACGCATTCCAGATCAGCGGCGAATATTCCATGATCAAGGCCGCGGCCGAAAAGGGCTGGATCGAGGAAGACCGCGCCATCATCGAAACGCTCAGCGCCTTCAAGCGCGCGGGCGCCGATGGGATCGTCAGCTATTTCGCGCCGCGCGCCGCCGAGCTGCTGGCGGCGTGACGCAATCGGCCGCAGGGGCGCGCGTAACCCGCCATCGCAGGAGCGGCGTATAAGCGCCGCGGAGATCAGGATGTCGCGTCCTCTTGGAATGAACTTGCCCGAACGCGAGGTGACGCCGAAGGCGCTCTACCTCAATCGGCGCGCCATCATCGCCGCGGGCCTTGCGCTCGCCGCCTGCGGCGAAGGCGAAGAGGAGGGCAGCGCCGCCCACGGAACGCCGCTGCAGGCCGCGCCCTCGCCGCTTTCGACCGACGAGCCGAAGACCGAACGCGAAGCCATCACCAGCTACAACAATTTCTACGAATTCGGCGTCGACAAAGGCGATCCGTTCAAGAACGCGCATACGCTCACGACCCGGCCCTGGACGGTCGAAATCGGCGGCCTCTGCGCCCATCCGCAAACCTTCGCGATCGACGATCTGCTGCGCCAGAACCCGCTCCAAGAGCGCATCTACCGCCATCGCTGCGTCGAGGGCTGGTCGATGGTGATCCCGTGGATCGGGTTTCCGCTGGCGGCGCTGCTGGCGAAGGTCGAACCGACACACGATGCGCGCTTCGTGGCGTTTCAAACGCTGGAGCGGCCGGAAGAAATGCCCGGCCAGCGCGGGCCGGTGCTGAACTGGCCCTATCGCGAAGGCCTCACCATCCAGGAGGCGATGAACCCGCTCGCGCTGCTGGCCGTCGGCCTCTACGGCGAGACGCTGCTCAATCAGAACGGCGCGCCGATCCGCCTCGTCGTGCCCTGGAAATACGGCTTCAAGAGCATCAAATCGATCGTGCGCATCGATCTCGTCGCGCAGCAGCCGCACACGGCCTGGAACGATAGCGCGCCCAACGAATACGGCTTCCTCTCCAATGTGAATCCCGAGGTCGATCATCCGCGCTGGAGCCAGGCGACGGAGCGGCGCATCGGCGAATTCCGCCGCCGCCCCACGCTGATGTTCAACGGCTATGGCGACTACGTCGCCGATCTCTATCGCGGCGTCGATCTGCGGCGCAATTTCTGATGAGCCAGCTTTTGCGTCATCGCGCGACGCCGTGGATCGTCGCCGCGCTTTGCATGGCGCCGGCGGCCTGGCTCATCTGGCTGTTGTTCCACGACAAGCTCGGCGCCAATCCGATCGAAGCCCTCATTCGTCAGCTCGGCGTGTGGGGCCTGCGCTTCGTCATCGCCGGCCTTGCGATCACGCCCTTGGCGCGGCTCACGCGCACGCCGGCGCTGATCCGCTTGCGCCGCCCGATCGGGCTCGTCGCCTTCGCCTATGTGCTGGCGCATTGGTGCACCTATATCGGCGTCGATCAGTTCTTCGATTGGGCCGCGATCTGGAAGGATCTGCTCAAGCGCCCGTTCATCACCATCGGCATGGCGGCGTTTGTGCTGCTGACGCCGCTCGCGATCACCTCGACGAACGCGATGCTGAAGCGCCTTGGCCCGCGCGCATGGCGGCGCTTGCATCAGGCGATCTACGCAATCGCCGTGCTCGGCGTGGTCCATTATTATCTGCTGGTCAAAGCCGATCACCGTCCGCCGCTGATCTATGCGGCGATCCTTGCGCTCTTGCTGGGCTATCGCGCGGTGCAGTGGCTGCGCAGACGCAAGCCCGCGCCGCGCGCGGCCTAGGCCGCTTTGCCGGCGCGCGTTTCCGCTTCGCGCACGCGCTGCGCCAGCGCCTCGCGTCCCGCGCCGTCATCCAGCGCAACCGCGACGCGGCGCGCGAGGTCGTCCATCGCTTCAGTCAGGCGCGCCTTGAAGGCGTCGTCATACGGTTCCGGCGCAGCGATCGCGGCGTCATAGGCCGCGCAGCCGACGGCGACCTCCGCCATGGAATCCTTTTGCGCTACCTGATTGAGGGCTTTGAGCGCGGCGGCGCAGGCCGACGGGCCCGGCGTGCGCCCACGCACGAAATCGCCCGTCGCGCTCGCCAGCGCAGCGATCGCCGCCGAAAGCGACATCGTCGGATTGTCGGATTGGCGCCGCTTGGTCACCGCGCCCGTGGTGACGATGCCGGCGCGGCGGCACGGCCCCACATAGCCTTCCGCATCGATGAACGGACGCGGATTGGCCAACACCTTCTTGATCGTCGACAGCAGCGAAGCGCCGGATAAGGGCTTGCCGATGATGGCGTTGGCGCCGCCATGGCGGCAATTCTCGGCGATCTGGCGCGTCACCGTGTGCGACAGCACGAAGATCGAGGCCTTGCGGTTCACCATGCGCCGGTCGCGGCGAAATTGCTTGGTCCATTCGACGCCGTCGATCTCGCCGCCATCCATGGCCAACAGGATGACGTTCGCGGGATAGAGTTCGAGCGCGCGCCGCGCATCGGAATTGTCGCGGAAATAGCGAATGCGCACGGTGCCGGCCGCCTTCAGGAGGTCGATCTCGATCTGCGCTTCGAACTTGTTTGGCTCGATCAGCGCGATCGTCCAATCACGGATGTCCATGCAGCCCGTACTTCGCGAGTGTTGAGCCTCGTACGGTAACGCAACGCGCTTAAAATCCGGTTATTCGCGCAGAGGTCGTAACCTTTACTACGTTAACGCGGCTTCAACCGTGCGATCAGGCTGGAGGTGTCCCAGCGCGCCCCGCCCATCGCTTGGACCTCGGCGTAGAATTGATCGACGAGCGCGGTCACCGGCACTTGCGCGCCGTTCGCGCGCGCCTCGCCCAGCACGAGGCCGAGATCCTTGCGCATCAGATCGACGGCGAAGCCGAACTCGAATTTGCCGTCGGTCATGGTGCGCCAGCGGTTTTCCATCTGCCAGCTTTGCGCCGCGCCCTTGGAGATCGCGGCGATCACCTTTTCGGCGTCGAGCCCCGCGCTGCGTGCAAAGTGGAGGCCCTCCGCCAGCCCTTCGACGACGCCGGCGATGCAGATTTGGTTCACCATCTTGGCCAGCTGGCCGCTGCCCGCCGGCCCGATATGGGTGATGTTGGCCGCGAAGGCGCGCATCGCCGGCTCGGCCTTGGCGACGTCCTCGGCCGCCCCGCCGATCATCACGGTGAGCCGGCCCGCTTCGGCGCCCGCCTGCCCGCCTGACACCGGCGCATCGAGAAAGCCGAATCCCGCCTCGTCCGCATCGCGCGCCAGCGCGCGCGCCAGGTGCGCGGACGCCGTCGAATGATCGACGAACACCGCGCCCTTACTCATTGCGGGCGCAGCCGCATCGAACACGGCGCGCACGTCCGCGTCCGCGCTGACGCAGGCGAACACAATCTCTGCGCCGCGCACGGCTTCTTCGATCGTCGCGCAGGCTCGGCCCGCATGGCTGGCGCCCCAGGCCTCGGCGCGCGCCTTGGTGCGGTTGAACACGCGCACCTCATGGCCGGCCTTGGCGAGGTGGCCCGCCATCGGCCCGCCCATCACGCCAAGTCCCAGAAACGCGACGACCGCCATGCCTTACTCCACCACGCCGAACCGGCCGCGATGAAAGCTCAACACGGCGCCGGCGCCCGCGTCGAAGCCCAGCACCTCGCCGACGATCAGCAAATGATCGCCCAGCGTGCGGCGTTGAAAGGTTCGGCAGCCGAACCGCGAAACCGCGCCGCGCAGCACCGGCGCGCCGCCCAATTCCTCGTGCATGTCGTCTTCTGCGCTGGAGCGCCCGCTTTGTGCAAAGCGCCTGGCGATCTCCTCTTGCGCGGCCGCCAGCACCGAGACGCCCCAGCTCTCCGCGCGCCCGAACGTGGCGAACGCTTCCGATTGATCGCCGATCGACCAATGGACGAGCGGCGGCGACAGCGACACCGACGCGAAGGAGTTCACCGTGATCGCGGCCACGCCCTTCGGCGAGCGCGTCGTGATCACCGCCACGCCGGTGGCGTAACCGCCCAGCGCGGCGCGGAAGGCGCGACTGTCAAAGCTCTCGGTCATTCCGGTTTGGTCATCCGATTTTAACGGCGTTCGCCCAAGAAGGATCGTTCTCCCTGGAAGCTACCCGCCATGGCCCGGGCCAACCAAGCCCCAATCATTATCAAGCGCATCAAGAAGGCCGCCCATGGCCATCATGGCGGGGCCTGGAAGGTGGCGTACGCCGATTTCGTCACGGCGATGATGGCGTTCTTCCTTTTGATGTGGCTGATCAACACGACCAGCCCCGACCAGCGCCGCGGCATCGCCGAATTCTTCGCGCCGGCCAGCGTGTCGCGGGTGTCGAGCGGCGCGGGCGGCCTGCTGCAGGGCACCAGCTTCGCCGACAGCGGCGTGCGCAACGGCTATTCCGCGCCCGTGGCCGCCGCGGCCAATCCCGAATTCACCTCCAACCACCACGCCGATGACGGCGCGGATCAGGGCGCGCAGTCGCAGACCTCGCCCACGGAGGATTCCCTCTCCCGCGCCCGCTCGATCCGCGAGGATGCCGAGTTCGCCCGCGCCGCCGAAGCCATCCGCCAGGCGCTCGCGGACATGCCGGACGTGGGCGAGCTGTCGCGCAATGTCATCGTCGAGCAGACGCCGGAAGGTCTGCGCATCCAGATCGTCGATCAGGAAGGCCGCTCGATGTTCTCCTCGGGCGCGGCCGAGCCGAACGAGCGCGCCCAGCGCCTGCTCGCCAGCATCTCCCACGTGATCGCGCAATTGCCCAACCGGCTGACCATCAGCGGCCATACCGACGGCACGGCTTCCGGCCGCGCCTTCGCGAGCAATTGGGAATTGTCCTCGGCGCGGGCCAATGCGGCGCGGCGCATCCTCCAGGCCAATGGCGTGCCGGCCGATCATATCTACCAGGTCTCCGGCCGCGCCGATTCCGAGCCGCTCTTCCCGGACGATCCCACTTTGCCCGGCAATCGCCGCATCGCGATCACCCTGCTGCGCGAAGCGCCGCCATTGCCGGCCGATCATGGGCTCTAGCGGGCGCGCCAGCTTGACGACCCGGCGGACACGCGGGAACCATAGGCTATGACCGCGCCGGTCCTGCGCCCCATCGCCGCCCGAAGCATCCGCTTCTACCTGACCGCGCCCGCGCCCTGCCCCTATCTGCCGGGCCGGCGCGAGCGGAAAGTGTTCGCGAGCCTGGAAACGCCGGACGCCGCCCAGCTCAACGACGCGCTGACGCATACCGGCTTTCGCCGCTCACAAAACATCGCCTACCGGCCGGCTTGCGAAACCTGCGATGCGTGCGTGTCCGCGCGCGTGCTGGTCGATCGTTTCGATTTCACGCGGCGCTGGCGCAAAGTCGTCAACCGCAACGCCGATTTGACGCGCGCGCTAAGGCCCGCTCAGGCCACGGAAGAACAATTCGATCTCTTGAAGCGCTATCTGGCGGCGCGCCATGGCGAAGGCGGCATGGCGGAAATGTCCGGCCAGGATTTCGTGGCCATGGTCGAAGACAGCCTCGTGCGCACGCATATCGTCGAATATCGCTACAGCGAAGGCGCGGCGAAGGGCCAATTAGCGGCGGCGGCGCTCGTCGATGTGCTGCGCGACGGGCTGTCGCTGGTTTACTCGTTCTACGATCCCGAGGCGGAGCGGCGCGGGCTCGGCGTCTACACCATCCTCGATCACATCGCGCAGGCGCGCGCGGCCGGCTTCGAGCACGTCTATCTCGGCTATTGGATCCGCGGCAGCGAGAAGATGGACTACAAATCCCAGTTCCAGCCGCTGGAGCTGCTGCAATGCGGCGAATGGCGCCCGTTCAATCCGAACGGCGAAAGCGGATCAGGCCAGCACGATTGGCCGCCGATGCGCTAGAGCTTGCGCTTTTGCGCCAGCGCACAGCATGAGGCCGAACCGATCGGCCCTTCGACGTCATGCAGCAGGCATTCACCGATCGCGACGCCATCGGTCGCTTGATGATTGACCACTTCGAAGCCGATCCATTCCTGCACCGGCAGGCGGTGCAGATAGATCGTCACGTCGCTGTTGATATAGCCGAGGCCCTGATCGCCCGCATTGGCGAACGGGCTGGAGAAATCCGCCGCGAGCGCCACGCGCGTGAACGGCGTCATCGGATCGTCGTCCACGATGGCGCGCACTTCCTTCATCCACGTCTTCTTCTTGCCGACCGTACCGAACGCGCCTTCGATGGGGCGCATCGCCCACATGCCGCCCATGCCGGCGCGCGCATCGTCTGGCGGCGGGATGTCTTCGGGCTTGGGCGCATCCCATGGCACGGGCTTCCACACATTGCCCGGCGCGTTCTCCGTGCGGCGCAGCAGCTGGCATGTGGCGCGGCCCATCGGCTCGCCCTTGGAGATGAAATCGGCGTCAATCACCTTGATGCGCCCGCCCGAACGGACCACGCGCGTCACAATCTCGACGGGATCGAGCTCGGGCAATTTGTACATGTCGACGGTGAGGCGCGCGGGCACGAAATCCGGCTCGCCATAAAGCCGCTCGATCTCCCAGCCGAGCAGCCCGATCATTACCCGCCCATGCAGCGAGCGCGGATTCCACGGCCCGCGAGAAACCTGGGTCGGCTGATATTTCCCGTTCTCGCGCACGAAGAACGGCTCATTCTTTTCACTCATCCCTACCCCCAAGGCCCAGGCCGCCGCGGCGGCGGCGCGGGCGTATCCCACGGCCCCGGCGCGTGCGCCGCCGGCGCCGGGCTCTCCACTTGCACGTCGTGGCCGCCGGCATAGCGCACCAGCGCCTCAATCCGTTTGTCGATCGGCGGATGCGTGGCGAACAGGCCGGCGAAATCGGCGTGCGGATTTTCGATGAACATCTCGCGCACCTCGCTCGGCGCGTCGATTGTCGGATTGCCGGAAATCTTGCGCAGCGCCGAGATCAGCGCGTCGGGGTTCTTGGTGAGTTCGACCGAGCCAGCATCCGCCAGGTATTCGCGCCGCCGCGACAGCGCGAAGCGGATGACGATGGCGAGCGCATAGGAAATCCCGATCAGCGCAAGACCGGCCAGAATGGCGATGAGCTGGCCGCCGCCGCTGTCACGGTCGCGCCGCCGCCCGCCGCCGCCGGACCAGAGCAAGCCGCGAAAGAGCCCCCGGAACGTGATCTCGCCGACAAAGGAGAAGATGCCGACGAAGATCACCGCGATGATGAGCAGGCGCACATCGCGGTTGCGGATATGCGTCAGCTCGTGCGCAAGCACAGCTTCCAATTCCTGATCGTTCAGCCGCTCGAGCAGCCCGCGCGTCACCGTCACGCTGTATTGGCCTTCGTGCAGGCCGGTCGCGAAGGCATTGAGCGCATCGGTATCCATAATGCGCATTTTGGGCGTGCGCAGGCCGCGCGAGATGCACAGATTTTCAAGCAGATTGTAGAACCGCGGCTCGCTCTTGCGATCGACCTCATGGGCGCCGGTCGCGGCGTCGATGATGCCTTGATAAGCGAAATAGGCGATCACGAACCAGACACCCGCGCCGACGATCGCCCAGGGCCAGGCGCGCGTCAGCTCTTCGGCCGCCCACACGAACGGCCCGAGTTCGCCCTGCCCAGGCGCGGCGTAGCCGGCGAGCCCCGCGAACAGCAGGAAGAGCCCATAGGTCAGCAGGATGAGCAGCACCGGAAACCCCGCCATCAGCAGCAGGGATTTGGTGTTGTTGCTCCAGATATGGGTCTGCAGCCCGTACGCGCCGCCCATCATGCTCCCCCGTGTACGGGGGAGCTGTCACGCGCAGCGTGACTGAGGGGGGAGCCAAGCGCACAAAGAACGGAGCGTGTCGCTCCCCCCTCCGTCTCGGCGCCTGCGGCGCCGATCCACCTCCCCCGTGAACGGGGGAGGAGCATCAGCTGAAGCTCACCTTGGGCGCCGTTTCCGCCGCGCCGCGGTTTTCGCCGAGATCGAAGAAGGCGCGCGGGCCGAAGCCGAACATGCCCGCCAACACCACCGCCGGGAATTGCTCGCGGCTCGTGTTGTACTCGCTGACGGAATTGTTGAAGAAGCGGCGCGCGGCGGCGAGCTTGTTTTCGATGTCCGACAATTCGCTCTGCAGCTGCATGAAATTGGTGTTCGCCTTGAGGTCGGGATAGGCCTCGGCGACGGCGAACAATTGGCGCAGCGCCCCCGTCAGCACATTTTCCGCTTGGACCTTTTCATCCACCGTGCGCGCAGAACTCGCCGCCGCGCGGGCGTTGGTGACGGCCTCCAGCGTGCCGCGCTCGTGCGTGGCGTAGCCCTTCACGGTCTCCACCAGATTGGGCACCAGATCGCGCCGCTGCGTGAGCTGCACATCGATATCGGCGAAGGCGTTGTTGGCGTTTTGCCGGAGCGCCACCAGCCGGTTGTAGATGCCCATCACCAGGAACGCGAGCACCGCGACGACGACGAGCACAATGATCAAGCCAGTCATGATTTCCCCTTGGGATTTGGGGTGTTGTAGCGGAAGGCGCCGGGCGACGCCAATGCCCGGCCCTGCGCGGACCGCGGCTAGCCGATCACGTCGCTGAACCTACCAGAGCGCGAAAAGCCCTTGGGCGCCATCCGCCCGGCGCTGGCGCGCTTGCCGACATAATCCTTCCACTCGGGAACCGCCCGCACGCGGCCGGCGCTGTCGATCCAGCTGAGGCCGTCGTCCTTCTTGAACACGGCGACATCGGCAAGGCCGCCATCGTGATAGCTTTGCAGCTTCACGCCGCGCCCGCGCGCCATTTCCGGCAATTCTTCGGTCTTGAACACGAGCAATTTGCGGTTCTGCCCGATCACGGCGATGCGATCGCCGCTGAGCGCAGGCGCCGCCATCGCGCGGCCGGTCAGCACCTGTTTGCCCGAACGCTTCTGCGCCACCATGTCGGTTTCCGGCGCGATGAAGCCGTAGCCCTCCAGGCTCGCCACCACGCGCTTCATCGCGGGGTCGTGAACAAAAAGCGCCACCGCTTCATCAATGTCGCCGAGATCGATGGTGAGCCGGATCGGCTCGCCCTGGCCGCGCCCGCCCGGCAGCTTGTGGCCTTCGAGCGTGAACGCGCGCCCGTCAGAAGCGAACAGGATCAGCCGATCGGTCGTCTGCGCATGCAGAATGTGCTGGGCGTGATCGCCTTCCTTGAACTTGAGATCGCCGAGATTTTCGACGTGCCCTTTGAGCGCGCGGATCCAGCCCTTCTCCGACAGCACGACCGTGATCGGCTCGCGCGCGACGAAGGCTTCCACGCTGATCTCGGCCGACACCTGCGGCGCGGCGGAAAGATTCGTGCGGCGGCGCCCAAGGCTGGTCTTCGGATCGAAACTGGCGCGCGTCTCCTTCAGCTCGCTGGCGATCTTGCGCCATTGCTTGCGCGCATCTTCCAAGAGGCCCTGCAGACCCTTCTGCTCTTCGCGCAGCGCCGCATCCTCGCGGCGGATTTCCATTTCTTCGAGCTTGCGCAATTGGCGCAGGCGCGTGTTGAGGATGGCTTCGGCCTGGGTGTCGTTCAGCTTGAAGCGCTTGATGAGCGCGTCCTTCGGCTCATCCTCGTTGCGGATGATGCGGATCACCTCGTCGAGATTGAGGAAGACGATCAGCAGGCCCGCCAACACGTCGAGGCGCGCGGCGATCTTTTCGAGCCGGTGCTGGGTGCGCCGCTGCAGCACGTCGCGGCGGTGATCCAAGAACGCGCGCAGCGCTTCCTTCAGCCCCATCACGCGCGGCACGCCCTGCGCGTCGAGCACGTTCATGTTGAGCGAAGCGCGGGTTTCCAGATCGGTGAGCTTGAACAGGCTCTCCATCATCACCGCGGGCTCGACCGCGCGCGATTTGGGTTCGAGCACCAGACGGATCGTGTCGGCGCTCTCATCGCGCACATCGCCCAGCAGCGGCGATTTCTTGGCTTCGATCAGCTCGGCCAATTGCTGGATGAGTTTGATCTTCTGCACCTGGTACGGAATTTCCGACACCACGATGCGCCACATGCCGCGGCCGATATCCTCGACCTCCCATTTTGCGCGCACGCGGAAGCCGCCGCGGCCCGTCTCATAGGCTTCGAGAATGCTCTCCGGCGGCTCGACGCAAATCCCGCCCGTCGGGAAATCGGGACCTGGCACGATCTGCACGAGATCGGCGGTGGTCGCTTTCGGATTGTCGATCAGATGCACGCACGCATCGATCAGCTCGGCGACATTGTGCGGCGGCACGCTGGTCGCCATGCCGACCGCGATGCCGCTCGCGCCATTGGCCAGCAGATTCGGAAACGCGGCCGGCAGCACCACCGGCTCTTCGCGCGTGTCGTCGTAATTGGGACGGAAATCGACGGCGTTCTCGTCGAGCCCTTCAAGCAGCAGCTCGGCCGCCTTGGTGAGCCGGCTTTCCGTGTAGCGCATCGCGGCGGGGTTATCGCCATCGACATTGCCGAAATTGCCTTGCCCGTCGACCAGCGGGTAGCGCGAGGAAAAGTCCTGGGCGAGCCGCACCAGCGCGTCATAGATCGCCTGGTCGCCGTGCGGGTGATAATCGCCCATCACGTCGCCCACGACCTTCGCCGATTTACGGAACGCGGCGTCGGCCGTGAGGTTGAGCCGGCGCATGGCGTAGAGCACGCGCCGGTGCACCGGCTTCAGCCCGTCGCGCACATCCGGCAGCGCACGGCTGGTAATTGTGGACAGCGCATAGGCCAGGTACCGGCGCGACAGCGCCTCCCCGATGGGCTCCTCGATGATTCGCCCGCCTTCTCCGGGGCTTAGGGTCGTCGCGTCATCGGCCATGCTGCATCCTGTCGCGGCGCGGGACCTGCATTACAGGCGCGCGCCCTCCGGCGAAATCCTCTAGCCGGAGTCGCTGAAAAAGGCGCCGCCGGATGGCAGGCCCGCCGGTTTGGTTAATCGCCGATTCAGCTGGAAAGAGAAGACTGGGACTCATGAAAACGACCAACCTCCTGCCAGTGCGGACAGCGGATGGGCGGCTTTGCTATGCGTCCTATATCGACGAGGCCGAGCGGCAGCGGATCGTGTCCTGGGCGCGGGCCAACAACGCCCAGACCGGCCCCGCCGCCCTGGTGTCGCCGCCCGGGCCGCTTCGGCACATCGCCTAAAGCCGGCCCGTGTAGCCCAGCCGCTCGATCAGCCGCCGGCGCGCCTCGGGCATGCCTTCGCCTTTGTGGTCGAACACGCGCCGCTCCAAAAAGAAGCCCGCCAGAGCCAGGGCGTCGGCCACATCCCCTTCTTCGATGGTCCCAGCGCCCGTCAAAAAAGGCGGCAGCCGCAACAGCTTGTCGGCGAACGGCGCGCCTGCCTCCGCGCTCGCCGCCCGGCCCGTGCGCGGGCTGACGTAGGCTAAATCCTCTTCGGCGCCCGTCACCGCGCAGCGCGCCAGATCGAGCCCGTAGCCGACCTGCGCAAGAAGCCCGATTTCGAACCGCGCATAAAGCGCGGGCCAAACCTCTGCGTCCGGCAGCGCCTCCAGCAGCACGATCAGCGCGTCGAACAGCCCCGGATAGGCTTGCCGCTCCGCCGTTGCGCCGCGGATGAGCGCGACGGCGCTCGAGACGCCGGCCAGCGCCACCGCGTCGTCCAGCACGCGCCCGCCATAGGGCGTCGTGAGCTCCAGCGGATTGTAGAAGCCGAGCTGTTCCGAAAGCCGCGCCTTCCAGCCGGCGTGCACCAGATTGCCGGCCTGCAGATTCGGCTGCGCCCGCCGCCCGCCATGCACCACGCCGCCGAATCGCCCATGCTGGCGCGCGAACACCTCCGCGACGAGCTTGCCCTCGCCAAACGGCTTCGCCCCCAGCACGATCGCGTCGTCAATCCATTCCATCAGCGCTGTGTCCAAGAGGCGAAAGCTTAGCGCAATTTTCGATCAAGATGTGGCGATCTGCTCCCCCTCGATGGGGGAGCTGTCGGCGCGCAGCGCTGACTGAAGGGGCGGCGGCGCTACGTTCTGAAGCGGCGCAGCTTCTCACCCCTCCCAATCGAGCCCGATCGCTTCGTAGCGGGCGCGCTCGTCGCTCCAGTTTTCGCGCACTTTCACGTGCAGGAAGAGATGCGCGGGCGCGCCGAGCATTTTGGCGATGTCGGCGCGCGCAGCTTGGCCGATGGCTTTCACCGTGCGCCCGCCATCGCCGATGGCGATTTTGCGCTGGCTTTCACGTGCGACGTAGATGGTCTGCTCGATGCGCACCGAGCCGTCCTTCTTCTGCGTCCAGCTTTCGGTTTCGACGGTGGCGTCATACGGCACTTCGTCGTGCAGGCGCAGCATCAGCTGTTCGCGCGTGATTTCGGCGGCGCGCAGGCGCGCGGGCGCGTCGGCGGCCTGATCTTCCGGGAAGAGCCACGGCCCCTCCGGCGCGCGCGCGGCGAGCGCAGCGGCGAGGTCTTCGACGCCATCGCCCTTCTCCGCGGAGATCATAAATACGTCCGCGTAGACGCCGGTCTCGTGCAAATTCTTGGTCACCGCCAGCAGCGCCGGCCGCTCCATCGCGTCGATCTTGTTCAGCGCAAGCATGGCCTTCGCGCCCACGTCCTTCAGCCGCGCGATGATGCGCTCGACATCTTCGGTCGCGTGCTTGTCGGCGGCGTTCGGCGGCGTGCGTGCGAAGCTCGCCGCATCGACGACGTGGACGACGATGTCGGCGTCTTCGAGCGCGCCCCAGGCCGCGCGCACCATGGCGCGATCGAGCCGCCGCTTCGGCGCGAACACGCCGGGCGTATCGACCAGCACCAATTGCGTCTCGCCCCGCATGGCCACGCCCCGCAGCGGCGCGCGCGTGGTCTGCACTTTGTGCGTTACGATCGCGACCTTTTCACCGACCAGCTTGTTGACGAGCGTGGATTTGCCGGCGTTCGGCGCGCCGATGATGGCGACGATGGCGCAGCGCTCAGACATCGACGCCCGCCGCGAATAACAAGGCCGCCGCCGCGGCCTGTTCCGCCTCGCGCTTAGAGCCGCCCTCGCCGCTCGCAGGCGCGAGACCCTCGACATGTGCTTCAACGACAAACACCGGCGCATGGTCCGGCCCGCTGCGGCCGACGACCTCGTAGCGCGGGCCTGAGCGCTTGGCCGCCGCCGCCCATTCCTGCAGCGCGGTTTTCGGATCCTTCTGCGGCGTCGCCGCCGCTTCGAATTCATCGCCCCAGAAGCGGACGATGAAGGCGCGCGCGGGTTCCATGCCGCCATCGAGATAGAGCGCCGCGATCAGCGCTTCGCAGGCGTCGGCGAGGATCGCTTCCTTTTTGCGCCCGCCTGCCAGCGCTTCGGCGCGCGACAGCGTCAGCGCATCACCGAGGCCCGCGCGTTCAGCCGCGCGCGCGCACGCGCCGCGATTGACCAGCGCGTTGAAGCGGGGCGCCAGATCGGCTTCTTCATCGCGCGGAAAGCGCGCGAACAGGATTTCGCAAGTGATGAGGCCGAGCACGCGATCGCCGAGAAATTCCAGCCGCTCATTGGTGATGGCGCCGGCGCGGCCATGGCTGGCGCTGGAATGCGTCACCGCTTCGATGAGGCGCGCGCGATCCTTGAACGTGTAGTCGATGCGCGCTTCCAGCGCCGGGAGCGGATCGTCGTCCATCGCGTCAGTGCAGCGGATGGAGGAACCGATCAGCGCGGAACCCGCTCACCAGCGTCCACGGCGCGAAGATCGAGGTCGAGCCATCGAACGAGGCGATCACGAATTGCGCCGGCCCGATGATGTTGTCGAACGGCACGAAGCCGACGGCGGCCTGCACGCGGCTGTCTTCTGAATTGTCGCGATCGTCGCCCATAAAGAAATAATGGCCTTCGGGCACGACATAGACCCGCGTATTGTCCCAATCACCGCGCGGATTGCGGTCGAACGTCATGTAGGTCGGCCCGCCATCCGGCAGTGTTTCTTCCCACGCCGGAATTTCGATCGTCTCGCCATCGGGCTGCGTGAACGGCTGCAGACCCAGCGAGCGGCGCTGCACTTGCACGCCATTGATGAAGAGCGCGCCGTCGATCATCTGGATGCGGTCCCCGGGCAGGCCGATCAGGCGCTTGACGAAATCCGTGTTGGGATCCGGCGGCGGGCGGAACACGATGATGTCCCCGCGCTTGGGCTGTTGTGCGAACAGGCGTCCCGGCGGCGCGAGCGCCTCAAGCGGGGCGAACGCGTAGCGGCCATAGCCGTAGGACCATTTCGTCACCAGGATATAATCGCCGATCTCCAGCGTCGGCTGCATCGATCCGGACGGAATTCGGTAAGGCTGCGCGATCATGAATCGGATCAGCATCGCCAGCAGCAGCGCGTAGATGACCGTGCGCACGTTTTCCCAAAACACGGTCATGCCCGATGCGCCGGACTCGGAAGAAGAACTCATGCTGATGGTCGAACCCCTTCTGGGGAGTGTCTAGGCCGGATCGGCCGAAATGATGACGAAGGCTTGAGCGAGCGGATAGTCGTCCGTCAAGGAGAGGTGGACGGTGGCGACGTGACCTGCCGGGGTCATGGCCAAAAGCCGCTCGGCCGCCCCGCCCGTGAGCGCCAGCGTGGGCGCGCCCGAGCGCAGGTTCGCCACGCCCATGTCGCGCCAGAACACGCCCGCCCTCATGCCCGTGCCCAGGGCCTTGGAGCAGGCCTCCTTGGCCGCGAACCGCTTGGCGTAGGTGGCCGCGCGCTGCGCCGGCCGGCGCTCCGCACGCGCGCGTTCGAGCTCAGTGAAAATGCGCTGGGTGAAGCGGTCGCCGAACCGCTCCAGCGTCTTTTCGACGCGCCGGATGTCGCAGAGGTCCGAGCCTATCCCCAGGATCATCAGGCCGCCCGCGCCGCATCCATGCGCCGGCGCATCTCCTTGATGGCCGCGCTCAGGCTGGAAAAGATCGCCTCGCCCACCAGGAAATGCCCGATATTGAGCTCGGCCAAGTGCGGAATGGCGGCGACGGGGCCGACGCTGTCGAAGGTGATGCCGTGGCCCGCATGCACTTCAAGGCCGCGCCGCGCGCCCGCATCAGCGGCCTCCTTCAGCGCGGCGAGTTCGCGATCGGCGGCGGCGGCGTCATGGCGCTCCACCGCTTCGCAATAGGCGCCGGTGTGCAGCTCCACCACGGGCGCGCCCAGCGCTTCGGCGACGGCGATCTGAACCGGATCGGGATCGATGAACAGCGACACGCGCATGCCTGCATCGCGCAAAGTGCGTACGAACGGCGCGACGTGATTGTGCTGGGCCGCGACATCGAGGCCGCCTTCGGTGGTGCGCTCTTCGCGCTTTTCCGGCACCAGGCACACGGCGTGCGGCCGCGCGCGCAGCGCAATGCCCAGCATTTCCTGCGCGCACGCCATTTCGAGATTGATCGGCAGCGGCGTCACATCCGAGAGCCGCGCCAAATCCTCTTCGCGCACATGGCGGCGATCTTCGCGGATATGGAGCGTAATCCCGTCCGCGCCGGCCTCCGCAGCGATCTGCGCGGCGCGCACCGGATCCGGATGCGGCCCGCCGCGCGCGTTTCGGATCGTCGCGACGTGGTCGATGTTGACGCCGAGGCGCAGATAATTCGTCGCGCTCATTTGGCGAGCCCGCGCGAGCCCGGCTTGATCGCGGGAATGGCGGCGAGTTCCGGCGGCAGCGCATCGGCCGCGTAGGTCGGCGCGCTGACGGCCGCAAGCGACACCAGCTTCATGCCGGCCGCCGCTTCGCCCTTGCCGTTGGAGCGGTCGATGATGCAGGCGCCGCCGACGATTTCGCCCGGCGTGTCCTTGATCGCCTGCGCGCATTCGTTGAACGACAGCCCGGTCGTGATCACGTCCTCGACGATCAGCACGCGCTCTCCCGGCGCGATCGAAAAGCCGCGGCGCAGGCGAAAGGCGCCGTCTTCGCGCTCCGTGAAAATGGCGCGGCAGCCCAGCCAGCGCGCCGTCTCATAGCCCGGAATGATGCCGCCCACCGCCGGTGAGACCACGACGTCGATCTTGCCGAAGCTCGCCTTCACTTTTTCGGCAAGTCCGCGGCACAACCGCTCGGTGCGGTCGGGATGCATGAACACGAACGCCTTCTGGTAAAACACCGGGCTTCTGAGGCCTGACGACAAGATGAAATGGCCTTCGAGCAGCGCGCCCGCGCCACGAAATTCGTCGAGAACTTGATCCGGAGTCATAGGGTCCCGCCTTACTGGAGCGTGGCGATCAAGTCGATGCGTCGATACGAAATTGCGCCGGGGCCGCCGCGATTCTAGGCTGGCGCCTGGACAACCTGTTGAGGGGGAAATCGGCATGAAATCATGGCGCGGCGCTGCAGCGGCCATCGCGGCGGGCATTGTCATGAGCTGTTCGACGCCCGGCCCCCAGGCGCCGCCCGCGGCGCCGGCCGCCCCCGCCAATCCCGACGCCGGCCTCAACGCATTCCTCGCCACGCCGCGAATCGCGCCCGCTTCCGCCGCCGAATTCACGGCCTATTGCGACGATCTGCTGACGCGCGGGGCGCAAATGAAGCAGACGCTCGAAACCGCGCCCTCCGCCAATCCGCTGCACGATTACGACAATCTCTATTTGCTGATCCGCGCCGGCGGCAATGATTCCTCCCTCGTGCAGGAGAGCAATCCGAGCGCCGAAATCCGCGCCGCCGCCGAGACCTGCTCGCAGCGCGTGTCCGATTTCGCCACCTCCGTTCAACTGTCGCGCCCGATCTACGACAAGCTCAGCGCGGTCGATCCCGGCGCCGATCCGGTCGCGCGCCACGTGCTCGAGCGGCAGCTCGCCTCCTACCGCCGCCTCGGCGTCGATAAGGACGACGCCACCCGCGCGCAGGTGCAGGAGCTGCAGCGCCAGATCACCGAGATCGGCCTCGCCTTCGCGCGCAACATCCGCGAGGACCACACCATCGTCATGCTGCCGAACGCTGCCGCGCTTGAGGGCCTGCCGCCAGATTTCATCGCCGCGCATCCTCCGCAGCCCGACGGCCGCATCCGCCTGACCACCGAATATCCGGACGTCAATCCCGTGCTCACCTATGCGACGCGGGAAGCGACGCGGCGCGCGGTCTACATGGCGTTCCGCAACCGCGCCTGGCCCGCCAATGAGCCGGTGCTGCGCGATCTGTTCCAGCGCCGCTATCAGCTGGCGCGCGTGCTCGGCTATCCGACCTACGCCGCGCTCATCACCGAAGACAAGATGATCGGCACGCCCGAGCACGCGGCCGCCTTCATCGATCAGCTGGCCACGTTGGCGCGGCCTTCGGCGCAGCGCGATTACGATCGCCTGCTGGCGCGCCTCCAACGCACCGACCGGCGCGCCCGCGCCGTGCCGGCATGGAGCGTCGGCTATCTTCAGGAGCAAATCCGCAACGAGGATTATTCGCTCAACGCCCAAGAGGTGCGCCGCTATTTCGCGTACAACAATGTGCGCGACGGCATTCTCGCGCTGGTCGAAGACATGTTCGGCGTCGATATCCGTCCCTGGGCCAACGCGCCAAAATGGGATCCCAGCGTCGAAGCCTATGAGCTCTACGACAACAATCGCCTGATCGGGCGCTTCTACCTCGACATGCATCCGCGCGAGGGCAAGTACAGCCACGCCGCGCAATTCGACATCCGCAACGGCGTCGAAGGCCGCGTCGTTCCCGTGGGCGCCCTGCTCTGCAATCTGCCGAGCGGCGATCACACGACCGGCCTCATGGAGCACGACGACGTCGAGACCTTCCTCCACGAGTTCGGCCATCTGCTGCACGCCATGTTCTCCGGCCACCAGCGCTACGCGGCGGCGAACATGGGCGAGATCGAGTGGGACTTCATCGAAGCGCCCTCGCAGCTGCTTGAGAACTGGGTGTGGGATTACGATACGCTGTCGCACTTCGCGGTCGATGCGAACGGCCAGACCATCCCGCGCGATCTCGTGGACCGCATGAACCGCGCCCGCTTCTTCGGCGAAGGCATGGGCGTGCTCACGCAATTGGGCTACGCCTCGGTGTCGCTCAATTATTACAACCGCGATCCGTCGGGCATGAATTTGAACGCGTTCTACGCCCAGCAATACAATCGCTACGCCATCGTGCCCGCCGCCCAAGGCACGCACATGTATGCGAGTTTCGGCCATTTGGATGGCTATTCCGCGATCTATTACACCTACCAATGGTCGCGCGCGATTTCGTTCGATCTGCTCACCGCGTTTGAACGGGCCGGCATGCGCGACCGCGCCACCTTCCAGCGCTATCGCGAGACCGTGCTTTCGCCGGGCGGATCGGCGCCGGCCAGCACGCTGATCGAGAATTTTCTCGGCCGGCCCTCCAATGTCGATGCGTATGCGGCGCGGCTCGCGCAATGAGCGCGGCGGCGCGGCGCTGATGGTCTAGCCGACCAGCGCCGCGCCGTTGCAGCGCACGCCGTTCACGCGCAGGTCGGCTTCGCCAAGATGCACGCCGAGCAGATCGGTGAGCGCGTTCACCACCGTGTCAAGCGGCGCGCCGACGCTGGCGATCGGCTGCTGCAAGGCGCGCGTCACGTTGGTGAGGTTGAGGCCAAGGCCCAGCACGCGCACGTCCAGCGCCAGATTGCCGAGCAGGCTCGAGAGCGTCGCCTGGACGATGTCGCGCGTCTGCACGCGCTTGACCTCGCCGCGCGCGATCTCGTCGCCGTGAAAGGTCACGTCCTGCCATTGCTGGCCGCCGAGATCGACGCGCGCAAAGCCGTTGGCCGTGATGAGCGCGGTGCGCACCAGCGGCGCCGATGACAGCGTCATGGGCTGCTGGAAATTGTCGAGCTTGGAACGATCGATCTGCGCCAGCGCCAGCGTGCCGAGACTTGGCGAGGCTGAAAGCCGCACGCTGTGCGAACTCGGGCTCGCGCCGCAGCTGATCGCCGCAAGCCGCGCTTGCGCCGAAGCGGCCTCCAAAAAGATCGGCAGCTTCACGCTGGCGAGGCCCGCGAGCCCACTGACGCCCACATCGGCTTCCAGATAGAGCCGCATCTGCGCGGTGCGGATGATCGGCTCGCCCGTATTGGTGACGGTCAGCCACGGCGATTGGTTCGGCCGCTCGCCGATCGCGAGCCAGGCCTTGAGCCGCGCGACGCCGGGCACGGTCGCGCCGAGATCGAGCGCGACCTGGCGATGGCCATTAGCGATCTCCAGCATCGCCGTCGCGAGATCGAAAGCGTTGACGCCGACGCGCGCGGCCGCCCCGCCCTGCACCTGGTCCTGCGTTCCATAAGGCCCAAGATCGAGCAGCGCGCTCAATCCGTCGAGCGTCTTGCCGCGCGCCGCGCGCGCAAGCTGGCTGATTGCAGCCGCGGCGCGGCTGTCGCCCTGCTGCGCCAGCACATCAGCCAGCGCGTTGAGCGCGGCCGGCGCATCCGCGCGCGCCTGCAGCACATGGTCATAGCTTGCTGCGTTCAGATTGAGCCGGGTGCGCAGCGCATCGACATAGTCGAACAGGTTCACATCCGCCCGCGCGAGCGAGTCGTAATCCATCACGGAGAGCGAAACCGAACTGCCGGTGAGCCCGGTCAGCAACGCATTGGCGACGCCGCCGCGCAGCGCCAAGAGGCGCGATCCGATCTGAAAGCTCGCCAGCCGCGCCTGCGCCGCCGTCGCCTCGCGCGTCACACGGATCGAGGCGCGCGGCGCGAACAATTGGCCAAAGTAGAGCGGCGCTTCGCCGGTGATGCGCACGCGCACGGCGTTGGCGTCGGCCCCGCCGCTGGCGAAGCGCTGCGCGGGCGCCACGGCCGGATCGGGCTCGTAATGCCCAAGCTCGGTGCGCACGCCCGTGATGCGGCCCCAATCGTTGACCTGCGTGGTCAATTCCGCGCGCCGCTGCGCCGCGTGCAAATCCTCGGCGGCTGACAAAGCGGCCAAATCCGCCACGCCCTGGAGTTCGCGCGCCTTGAGATAGACGGCGCCCGTGTCGATGCCCAAAGCGGCCATGCCGATCAGCGCGACAGCCGAGAGCGCGGTCAGCACCGAGGCGGCGCCATTCTCCGCGCGCCAAAAGTAGCGCATCAGAATCCGCCCAGGCGGATCGTGGCCTCGCGCATCACGCGCTTCGACGGCATCGGGATAAGGCCGGAGAACGCCCAGAACGGCGAATTCGACGCGTCGTAGCCGACCTGGATGGTCAGCGTATCGCCCTGGCGCTGGGCGCTGACGGCGGTGCGCTGCGCGGCGAACGGCCCCAGATCGTCGATCTCGGCCAGCGCGGCGGCCTGCGCCAGCTGCAGGCGCTCCCGATCGTCGAGCCCCGGAATGGCGGCCCGGGCGGCGTCATTGGCGACCTGCTGGACCGTGTGCGCGGTCCAGAAATAGCCGCCATAGGACAGGATGCCCGCGATCAGGACCAACAGGACCGGGCCGACGAGCGCGAACTCGACAGCCGCGGCCCCGCTGTTTGACCGCGTCAAACACCGCCGGCGTCCCCCACCAGCAGCCCCTAAGCGAAACACGCGCATAGGTTGTGTGTACTATACCTGGAGTTGCGCGATTGTTAAGGCCGCAGAAGCTAGCCCCGGACCCGTTCGACCTCGCGGACCGCCTTGCTGGTCCGCATCGCGGCCAGGATGTTGGTCAGGTGCCGGGCGTCGGCCACCTCGACGTCGAACACCATGTCGAAGAAATCCTGGGTCCGGCGCGCCATGCGCACGTTCAGGATGTCGCCCTCGTTCTCCGCGATGATCTGGCAGAGCTGGGCCAGCACGCCGCGCGCGTTCTCCACCGTCGCCTGAATGCGCGCCACCGCCAGCGAGCGGTCGAGCGCCGTATTGGTCCAGGCCAGATCGATCCAGGTTTCGCCCTCGCTGTCGCTCTGGTCGAGCGTTTCGCAATCGATGGTGTGAACCACGATGCCCTTGCCGGGCTGCAGCACGCCGACGATGCGGTCGCCCGGAATGGGGGTGCAGCATTCGCCGAAATGCAGCGTCACGCCCGGCGCAAGGCCCCCGCCCTTCACGTAGAGCTGCGGCTTCTCGCGCTCCATCGGCCGACGCGCCTCGTCGCGCTTCACGCGCTCGGCCAATTGCGGAAACGCCGCCGCGGCCACCGCCGTCGCCTTCAGCGAGCCATCGGCGACGGAGAGGAAAATGTCCTCCTCATCTTCCTTGCCGAGGCGCTGCGCGGCTTCATCGAGCGAGGTTTCGTTGATGTCGTGGCCGTAGCGATGCAGCGCGTGGGCGACGAGATCGCGGCCGAGCTTGTGAAACTCTTCGCGCCGCGCCATGCGCTCCAGGCGCCGCTGATGCGATTTGGCGCGCCCGGTTTTGGTGAGGCTCTGCCAGCCCTGCACCGGCGCGGCGCGGTCCGAGCGCACGATCTCCACCACATCGCCATTGTGCAGCACGGTGCGCAGCGGCCGCTCTTCACCATTGATGATGGCGCCGACGCAGGTGTCGCCCACATCGGAATGGACGGCGTAGGCGAAATCGAGCGGCGTCGCGCCCTGCGGCAGATCGATCAGCGCGCCCTTGGGCGTGAACGCGAACACGTGATCCTGGTACATGTCCAGCTTCACATGCTCCATGAACTCATCGGGATCGCCGCCATGCTCGGCGATCTGCAGCAGCGATTGGATGAGTTCGCGCGGATCGAGGCCCGCCGAGAGCGCGCGCTCTTCGTCGAAGCCATAGCTTTCGTTCTTGTAGCGCCAATGCGCCGCCACGCCGTTTTCAGCGAGCTGGTCCATCTCATCGGTGCGGATTTGGATCTCGACCCGCACATTGCCCGGCCCGATCACCGTGGTGTGGATCGAGCGATAGCCGTTCGGCTTCGGGTTCGAGATGTAATCCTCGAATTGCTCCGGCACGCTGCGCCACGCCTGGTGCACGAAGCCCAACGCGCGATAGCAATCGTCCTTCGTGTTCACGATGACGCGGAACGCGTAGATATCGGCCAGATCGTTGAATTGCAGGCTCTTGCGCTGCAGCTTCTTCCAGATCGAATAGGGCTGCTTCTGGCGGCCATAGACGCGCGCTTCCAGGCCCGCGAGATTGAGGATGTCCGTGATCGTCTGCGTGACGATGACGACATTGGCGCCCTTTTCCTGGCGCAGCTGTTCCAGGCGCGCATGGATCGCGACCTCGGCATCGGGAAACGCTTCGTGAAACGACAGCGTCTCCAGCTCCTGCGCCATCTTCTCCATGCCGATGCGGCGCGCGAGCGGCGCGTAGATTTCGAGCGTTTCGAGCGCGATGCGCCGGCGCTTCTCCGCCGTCGGCAGATATTGGATCGTGCGCATATTGTGCAGACGATCCGCCAGCTTCACGAGCAGCACGCGCACATCGCGCGACATGGCGAGGATGAATTTCTGCAGGTTCGCCGCCTGGCGATCCTGGTCGGGCAGCAATTCGAGCTTCGAGAGCTTGGTGACGCCATCGACGAGATCGGCGATCTCGCGGCCGAACTTTTCTTCGATGTCTTTGTATTGCGCGACGGTGTCTTCGATCGTGTCGTGCAAAAGGCCCGCGACGATGGTCGCGGTGTCCATCTTGTACTCGGTCAGGATGCCGGCGACCTGGATCGGATGCGCAAAGTAAGGATCGCCCGAATGGCGCTTCTGCGCGCCATGGGCGAGCGTGGCGAACACGTAGGCGCGGTTCAGCAGGCCTTCATCCGCTTTCGGATCATAGGCCTGCACGCGTTCGACCAATTCGAACTGACGCAGAAATTTCGGGCGCGCGCCTGAAGCGCTCGCGCCGGCGTCCGCAGCGGGCGCCGTCTCTGCGACGCCGCCGGCCATGGCCTTAGAACCGTTCGTCGCGCTGGGCTTCGGCTTCTGCCTGGAGGGCCCGAAGCACGTCGTCTTCGGTGGCTTCGACCGGCGCGGCGAGCGCCAGCGTGTCCTGCTCTTCTTCCGCGCGCGCGGCGGGGCGCACGTCCTGATATTGCAGGATCAGGCTGTCGCGGATGTCCTCGGGACCGATCGCGTTTTCGGCGATTTCGCGCAGCGCCACGACCGGATCTTTATCGCGGTCGCGCTCGACCAGCGGCTCGGCGCCGGACGAGATCGCCCGGGCGCGGTGCGCCGACAGCAGAACCAGCGAAAACCGGTTCGGGATTTTATCAACGCAATCTTCGACGGTGACGCGGGCCAAGCCTCGAAACTCCAGCAAGATATGGGGCGAACCGCCTATGTAATGGCTCGCCGGCGATTGCGCAAACGCCGGGCGATATCCCTGGCCGCGGGGGCGCCCCGGGTTTAGGCTGCCCGCGCCGGGGCCCCAATGCCTATTTTCCTAGACCGCCACGATATCCCCGAAGCGATGACCGCCGAGGAAATCGCGCGCCTCCACGCCCAGGACGTTAAAATTCAAGGCAAATATGGCGTCCGCTACATTACCTATTGGTGCGACCCGCCGCGCCGGTGCGCGTTCTGCCTGGTCGATGCGCCCACCGCCGAACTCGCGGTCCAGGTGCACCGGGAATCCCACGGCGAGCTGCCCAGCGCCCTGATCCCCGTCGAGATGTCGGCGGTCATGTCCTTCTTGGGCCGGATCGCCGATCCGTCCCAGGACTCGAGCGAGCGCGGCATCATCGAGGCGGCCCATCGCACCGTGCTCTTCACCGACATCGTCAATTCCATGGAATTGACCGATCGGCTGGGCGACGCGCGCAGCGTCGAGTTCGTGCGCTCTCACGACCAGATCGTGCGCGCTGCCCTGCGGGACGACAACGGGCGCGAGGTCAAGCACACGGGCGACGGCATCATGGCCTCGTTCGCGGACGCCAGGCGCGCCGTCGCCTGCGCCCGCGCCATCCTGCGCGGGATGCGCGATTTCAATCACAACAGCGCCGATCCGCTGCACCTGCGCGTCGGCGTGCATCTGGGCCAGCCTGTCGAGGATAGTCAGGACCTGTTCGGCAAAACCGTTCAGATCGCCGCGCGCATCTGCGCCGACGCCTCGCTCGACAGCGTCGTCGTCAGCGACGAGGTGCGTGAAGCCTTGGACGGCGCGTATGTCTGTCTCAATCTCGGCCGCCGCGTGCTGAAGGGCGTGGCCGCGCCGATCACGGTTTACGCGGTCGATTGGGAATAAGGCCCGATTCCGGCCAGCAATTCCGCCGCTGTGGCGCCCAAGATGGGGTGGCGCCAATCGGGTGCGATCTCCGCCAGCGGCGCCAGCACGAAACGGCGCTCATGCAGCCTGGGATGGGGCAGGTCCAAGGTCGGCGAGCGCGCCCGCCGGCTGCCGTAATCCAAGAGGTCGAGATCGAGCGTGCGCGCGGCCCAGCGCTCGCGCCGATCGCGGCCGAAGGCGTGCTCGACCACCATGAGGAGGGCCAGCAGGTCCTCCGGCGCAAGACGGGTCTCGGCCATCAGAACGGCGTTGGCGTAATCCGGCTGGTCGCTCGGCGGCCAGGCCGGTGTCGTATGGGTCGAGGACATTCGCAGGATCGTCAGCCCGCGGGCCGCCAGAGAAGCGGCCGCCGCCTCGATCAACGCCGCCGGCGCCCGGCCCTCGAACGGCAGGTTCGAGCCCAGGGCGATGAAGACGGCATTTGCATTCGGCGCGGGCCCGGGCATGACCCCTTCCATGGCGCCCCGCCCCGCTCCCGTCGACGCCGAACCCGCGCGCAATTGTCCGCTGTGCCCGCGCCTGGTCGCTTATCGTGCGGCGAACGCGGCGGCTGAGCCAACTTGGTTCAATGGCCCTGCGCCCTCCTTCGGCGACCCGGCTGCGCGCCTGCTCATCGTCGGCCTCGCGCCCGGCCGCACGGGCGCCAACCGCACCGGCCGGCCGTTCACGGGCGATTACGCCGGCGATCTGCTCTACGCCACCTTGCTCAAATTCGGCTTCGCGCACGGGACCTATCGCGCCGATCCCGCCGACGGCTTCACGCTCGTCGATGCGATGGTGACCAACGCCGTGCGCTGCGCGCCGCCGGAGAATAAGCCCACGCCCGCCGAGATCGCGACCTGCCGTCCCTTTCTTGCCGCCCGCATCGACGCCCTGCCGAACGCGCGTGTTCTGCTTGCGCTCGGTTCGATCGCGCATGAAAGCGTGCTGCGCGCGCATGGGTTGAAGCCGGCTGCCGCGAAATTCGGCCATGGCGCGGAGGCGGCGCTTACCGCGGGCCGCACGCTCCTCTCCTCCTACCATTGCTCGCGCTACAACACGCAGACGCGCCGACTGACGACGGAGATGTTCGAAGCCGTCGTCGCGCGCGCGAAAACGCTCATCGGTTGACGGCCGCACTTTCCTCCCCCTGCAAAGGGGGAGGTGCGCCGCGTAGCGGCGTGGAGGGGGTGAGCCGCACACGCAAGCCTTGCCGCTTGGAGCTCACCCCCTCCCAACCTCCCCCTTGCAGGGGGAGGAGCGCGCGCCAACCAATATGAGTCAGACCTTTCGAGGCGGCCCGATCAAATCCCAGAGATTGCCGTAGAGATCGCGGAACACCGCAACCGTTCCGTAGGTCTCTTCCTTCGGCTCGCGAACAAAGGTCACGCCCGCCGCGCGCATGCGCGCATAGTCCGCGGCGAAATCGTCCGTTTCGAGGAAAAAGCCGACGCGTCCGCCGGTCTGATCGCCCACGCGCGCGCGCTGCGCGTCATCCGTCGCGCGCGCCAGGATGATCCGCAGCCCGCCGCCGCCGAGCGCCACCCAGCGTTTGCCGCCGCCCAAATCGCTATCTTCCGCGAGCGGCAGGCCCACCGCGTCGACGAAAAACGCGATCGCTTCGTCATAGTCGCGCACCAGAACAGTGCATTGCGCGGCGCGCACGCTCATCCGCGGTCGCGCAGCAGGCGTCCCTGTTGGCGCTTCCATTCGCGATCCTTGGTGGCCTCGCGCTTGTCATGCGTCTGCTTGCCCTTAGCGAGCGCGATCTCAAGCTTGGCGATGCCGCGTTCGTTGAAATAGAGCTTGAGCGGCACGATGGTGCGGCCTTCGCGGTCGACGCCCTGCATCAGCTTGGCGAGTTCGTGCTTCTTCACCAGCAGCTTTCGCCGCCGCCGCGGCTCATGGTTGAACTGGGCCGCCGGCGCATATTCCGGAATGTGCGCATTGATCAGATAGAGCTCGCCTTGTTCGGGGCTGGCATAGCTCTCGGCGATGTTGGCGCGCCCGGCGCGCAGCGCCTTCACCTCCGTGCCCAGCAATTGAATGCCGGCCTCGACGACATCCTCCACCGCATAGTCGAAGCGCGCGCGGCGATTGTCCGCGACGAGCTTGCGCGCAGGCTCATCCTTCTTGGCCATCTCAGTTCAGCACGCCCGCTTCCGCCATCGCGGCGCGGATCGCCGTCTTGGCGCCGTCGCTCGGCGGCAGGATCGGCAGGCGCACATCCTCGGCGCATTTGCCGAGCAGCGAGGCCGCATATTTGGCGCCGCCGGGGCTTGGTTCAAGGAAGAGCGCGTGGTGGAGCGCGGCGAGCGTGTCGTTGATGGCGCGCGCCGCCGCGTAATCGCCCTTGGCGCAGGCCGCCTGCATCTCCGCACAAGCGCGCGGCGCGACATTGGCCGTCACGGAAATGCACCCCACGCCGCCGAGCGCGTGAAAGCCGACGGCCGTGCCGTCATCGCCCGCAAGCTGCACGAAATCCTTGCCCGCCGCCTTGGCGATCCGCGCCACGCGCGACAGATCGGGCGAGGCGTCCTTGATGCCGATGATGTTGGAGAGCTTGGCCAGCTTGCCGATGGTGTCGACGCTGATCTCCACGATCGTGCGCGTCGGCACGTTGTAAAGCAGGATCGGGATGTCGGCGGCCTCGGCCACGGCCTTGAAATGCGCGACCATGCCGTCCTGGCTCGGCTTGTTGTAATAGCCGGTGGCTGAGAGCACGGCGTCAGCGCCGGCCTGTTTGGCGAATTTGGTGAGTTCGATCGCTTCCGACGTGGCGTTCGATCCCGCGCCCGCGATCACCGGGACGCGCCCGGCGGCGGCTTCCACGCAGAGCGCGATCACGCGGCGATGCTCCTCATGGCTCAGCGTCGCCGATTCGCCCGTCGTCCCACACGCCACCAGCGCCGATGAGCCTTCGCGAATCTGCCAATCCACAAAGTCCTGAAACGCCCGCTCGTCGACGCCGCCTGCCCGCATGGGCGTGATCAAAGCCGGGATTGAGCCGGAGAACATGACGCTTCCGTGAGCATAGAGGGGTGGAAACCGCGCCGATCCTGCCCCAGAATCGACTCGTCCCGCGCCTAGGGCGACGCTGGACGACGCGGAGATTAGGCGGGCGCGGGCAGAGCCTCAAGACGCATGGTCCTTGAGCGAGCTTCGCAAGCGGAGGTGCGCATGAAGGATGGGGGGTGGATCAGGCTGGCGTCCGTCGCGGGCGTGACGGCGATCCTGCTCGTTTCTTCTTCCATGAGCGTGGCGCCGCGTCTCGCGCTGGCGCAAGAAGCCGTGCAGGCCGTGGCGCTGAGCGCGCCCGCGCCGCCGGCCGCGCCGGAGATCGCACGCCTGCGCGACGGCTTCGCCGCATCTGACGCCGGCGATTGGACCGCGCTCGCCATGCTGCGCGATTCGGCGAGCGATCCGCTGGTGCGCCGCATCCTGCAATGGCGCTACGCCACGCAATCGGACGCGCCGCTCGACTTCACCGCCATCGCCTCCGCGCTCGATCAGCTGCAGGATTGGCCCGGCCGCGCCACGATGAAATCGCGCGCCGAGCAAGCGATCTTCGATTCCGCGCTCTCGCCGGCTGACCGCATCACGTTCTTCCAACGCGTCGGCGCGCCATCGACGGGCGATGGCAAGATCGCGCTCGCGATCGCGCTGAAGCGCGCCGGCCGCGCCAGCGAGGGCGTCGATCTGGCGCGCCAGGCCTGGCGCACCGACACGCTCACCACGCGCGCGCAGGATGAAGCGCTCGCCGCATTCGGCGGCGATTTCTCGCAAGACGATCACGCCACGCGCGTCGATGCGCTGCTCTGGCGCCAGGAGCGCGGCGAAGCGCAGCGGCTCATCCCGCGCCTCTCGCCTGGCGATCAGGCGCTGGCGCGCGCCCGCATCGTGCTGCAAACCCGCCCACGGCGCGGCGTGCAGGCCGCCGTGGAGTCCGTGCCTGCGTCGCTGAGCGATGATCCCGGCCTGCTTTACGAGCGCGCGCGCTATGTGCGGCGCGCCGGAAGGCCCGAGGATGCGATGCCGATCGCGGCCCGCATCACGCCCGAAGCCGCGCCCGAACTAGCGCGCGGGCTCATTTACAAGGAACGCCGGCTCTACGTCGCGCGCGCGCTGCGCAGCGGCCAGACCAGCCTCGCCTATCAGCTCGTTACGCGCCATGGCCTCACCAGCGGCGAAAGCTTCGCGGACGCGGAATGGATGTCGGGCTGGCTCTCGCTGCGCTTCCGGCATGACCCGAACGACGCGCTCGCGCATTTCGCGCATCTCTCTGAAAACGTCTCCGCGCCCGTCAGCCGCTCACGCGCCTTCTATTGGCGCGCCGAAGCCGAAAGCGCGCTCGGCCGCGCCGACGACGCGCGCGCCCATCTGACGGAAGCGGCGCGCTACAATTATACGTATTACGGCCTGATCGCGGCCTCGAAGATCGGCGCAGGCCCGCTGTCCTTCGAGAACAATCCCGCGATTTCGGACAGCGTGCGCGGACGCTTTGAAAATCTCGAACTGGTGCGCGCGCTGCGCCTCATCGCACAGGCCGGCGATCGCGCCGATTTCGAATCCATCGCCTTCTATCTCGATGATCATCTCGACGATCCGCAGGAGATCGAAGCGCTGGCGCAGATGGCGCGCGAGCAAGGCTATTACCGCACCGCCGTGCGCTCGGCGAAGGCGGGCCTGTTCCGCGGCATCATGGCCGCCAACGCCGCCTATCCCGTGATCGCGCTGCCGGAAGGCGCCACCATGCCCGGCCGCGCCGAGCCCGCCTTCGTGCACGCCATCATCCGCCAGGAAAGCGAGTTCGACATGAGCGCGGTGTCGAGCGCGCGCGCCCGCGGCCTCATGCAATTGATGCCGACGACGGCGCGGCTGCAGGCGCGGCGCGAAGGCATGAGCTATTCGGGCCCCACCGTGCTCACCAGCGATCCCGATTACAACATCACGCTGGGCGCGGCCCATCTCGGCGATCTGGTCGATGAATTCGGCGGCTCCTACGTGCTCGCCACCGTCGCCTACAATGCCGGCTCGCACCGGGCGCGCGAATGGATCACCGATTGGGGCGATCCGCGCTCGCCCAATGTCGATGTGATCGATTGGATCGAACTCATCCCGTTCGACGAAACGCGCAATTACGTGCAGCGCGTGATGGAGAATCTGCAGGTCTATCGCTGCCGCCTCACCGGCCAGCCCACGCCCATCACGATCATGCAGGATTTGCGGCGGGGCGGATAAGAGTCTCGACCTCGTCCTTCCCCCCTTGTGGGAGAAGGACTATGCGCTAGGCGCCGATCGCTTCCGCAAACACCGGCGCATCGACATTGCCGCCGCTGGCGACGACGACGACCGTCTTGCCGCGCGCGTCGACCTTCCCATCCAGCAGCGCCGCAAGCGCGATCGCGCCGCTCGGCTCCAGCACCAGCTTCAGGTTCTTGAACGCGAACGCCATCGCGCGCCGCACGGCCTCATCCGACGCGCTCACGGCGCCGGCCAGATGTTGCTGCGCCACAGCGAAGGTCAGATCGCTCATCTTCTCCACCAGCAGGGCATCGCAGATCGAGCGCACGCCCGGCGCATTGGCGACGATCCGCCCCGCCGCCAGCGAGCGCGCGATGTCGTCATGCCCTTCCGGCTCCACCGCGTAGACGCGCGCCATCGCGCTCGCCGCTACGCCGATGCCGCCGGCCAACCCACCCCCGCTCGCCGGCGCCAGCACGATATCGGGCGAGAGCGTCTCGTCCGCCAATTGCGCGATGATCTCCAGGCCGATCGTGCCCTGCCCCGCCATCACGAACGGATCGTCGAACGGCTTCACCAGCGGCAGGCCGCGCTCGGACGCGATGCGCGCGCCGATCTCTTCGCGGCTTTCGCGCAGGCGATCATAGGTCACGACCTCGGCGCCCAGGCCGCGCGTCGTCGCCAGCTTCGCCTGCGGCGCATCGGCCGGCATGATGATCACGGCGGGAACAGCGAACAATTTCGCCGCCGCCGCCACCGCGATCGCGTGATTGCCGGAGGAAAACGCCAGCACGCCGTTGGCGCGCCTGGCGCCGAGCGCGGAGACGGCGTTGTAGGCGCCGCGCAGCTTGAACGCGCCATAGCGCTGCAGCGCCTCGGCCTTCACGAACACGCGCGCGCCAATTGCTTCATCCAGCGCATCATTGCGCAGCAGCGGCGTGCGCACGATCGCCGGCGCGATGCGGACGGCGGCGGCGCGGACATCGTCGAGCGTCGGGATCATCAGCTTCCTTTCGGCTTGGCGCGGCGCGTGGGCGGCGCCGAGAGCGGGTCTTCCGGCCAGGGATGTTTCGGATAGCGCCCGCGCATATCGGCGCGCACGGCGGCGTAGGAGCCGCGCCAGAAGCCCGGCAAATCCTTCGTCGTCTGCACCGGCCGGTGTGCGGGCGAGAGCAAGCGCAAGGTCAGCGGAACGCGCCCCTTCGCGATGCTGGGATGCGCGGCGAGGCCGAACATTTCCTGCAGCCGCACATCGAGCGCCGGTCCGCCCTCAGCCGTATAATCGATGCGCAGCGCCGATCCCGCCGGCGTCTCGAAGCGCGCCGGCGCCTGGATGTCCAGTTCGCGGTTCAACGCATAGCCCAAAAGCTGCGCGAGCGCTGGCGCAAGCCTGCCCTCGAAATCCGAGAGCCGCCGCACGCCTTGCACGGGCAGCCAATCCGCCAGCGCCGCCAAGAGCGCGTCATCGCGCCAATCAGGCCAGGCCTCGCCGTCGAGCGCGCGCATCAGCGCCACGCGTGCGCGCAATTGCAGCGCCTCTTCGTCCCAAGGCAGTAGAGCGAGCCCCTCGCGCGCCACAGCATCGATCAGCGCCGCTTCGATCTCCGCTTCCGGCAGCGCATCGAGCGGCGCCTCGCTCAATGTGATGCGGCCCAATCTGCGCACGCGCCGCCCGCGCACGGCGCCGCTTTGCGGATCGAACGCGATCGTGGCGCGCGTTTCGATGCTGTCGACAAACAAAGCTTCGACATCCGCCGCGGCAATCGGCGCGGCGGCCAGGATCATGGTGCGGTCTGCGCGGCCGGTCGCGTCCGCGATGACCAGGAACGGCGCGCGCGCCAGCGGATCGGCTTCGTCGACAGAGGCCGCGCGTCCGTTCGCCATCAGAAAATCCGCGCGCCCGCCGCCGCGCGCCTTGGCCACGCGTTCGGGAAACGCCCGCGCCAGCACGACGCCCGCGCGCTCGACATCCATGTCGCCGCGCGCCAGGCGATCCGCCATCCGCCGCGCACTTTCAACGCGCTGTCCGCGCTCACGCTCGAACCGCATAAGCCGTGCGGTGAGATCGGCCTCGCGCCCGCCCAGGCCCTGCTCCGTCAGCAACACCGCGAGCCGCGCGGCAAGCGGCGCATCCTCACCGGCCAGCGCCAGCATGTGCGCCAGCCGCGGCGGCAGCGGCGCGCGCGCGAGCGCCTGCCCATGCGTCGTGACGCCGCCCGCATCATCGAGCGCGCCGAGCTTCTTCAGTGCAGCCAGCGCCTCGCTCCATGCCGCCGCCGGCGGCGGATCAAGCCAGCTGAGCTGCGCCGGATCGCGCACGCCCCAGCGCGCCAGATCGAGCGCGAGCGCGGTGAGATCGGCGTCGAGCATTTCCGGGCGGTCGAACGCAGGCAGCGCGCGGGTTTCGCCTTCGCTCCACATCCGCCAGCACACGCCGGGTTCGAGGCGGCCCGCGCGGCCGGCGCGCTGCGTGATCGCGGCCTGGCTCGCGCGCACGGTTTCGAGGTGCGAAAGCCCCACGCCCGGCTCGTAGCGCGGCCGGCGCGCGAGGCCGCAATCGATCACCTGGCGCACGCCTTCGATGGTGAGGCTGGTTTCGGCGATGGCGGTCGCGAGCACCACTTTGCGCCGCCCATCCGGCGCCGGCGCGATCGCCTCATCCTGCGCGCGCGCATCCATCGCGCCATAGAGCGGGCGGATGTCGGCATCGCGCACGCTCTCGCGCAACAGCTCCGCGGTGCGTTCGATCTCGCGCACGCCCGGCAGGAAGACGAGCGCCGATCCGGGCTCAGCCATGAGCGCGCCGCGCACGACGCGCGCGACATCGGCTTCCAGACGCGCCTGCGGATCGCGCGGCGCGTAGCGGATATCGACCGGATACATCCGCCCTTCGCTCACGATCACCGGCGCATCGCCGAGCAGCGCAGCCACGCGCGCCGCATCGAGCGTCGCCGACATCACCAGCAGCCGCAAATCCGCGCGCAGGCCCTGCTGCGCATCGCGCGCCAACGCCAGGCCCAGATCGCCCTCCAGGCTGCGCTCGTGGAATTCGTCGAACAGAACCGCCGCCACGCCCTCCAAAGACGGATCGTCGAGGATCATGCGCGTGAACACGCCTTCGGTGATCACCTCGACGCGCGTCTTCGCGGAGATGCGGCTTTCCAGGCGCACGCGAAAGCCGATCGTCTCGCCGACGCGTTCGCCCAGGCTCGCCGCCATGCGCGCGGCCGCCGCGCGCGCCGCAATCCGCCGCGGCGAAAGCACAAGGATGCGCCGATCGCCGCGCCATTGCGCATCGAGCAGCGCCAGCGGCACGCGCGTCGTCTTGCCTGCGCCCGGCGGCGCAACGAGTACGGCCGTATTGGCGCGCGCCAAGGCGGCCGCCAGCTCCGGCGTCACGTCATCAACGGGCAGCCTCATGCGCTTATGCCCGGGCTCACGCGCCACAGCGCAACGGCGTTGCGCGCGCGGGCGCTCTCGGCCAATGTCCGCCCGCACGTTTGGGAGCGATCATGAAAACCCTGCCCCTCGCCGCCGCCGCTTTGGCCGCTGCGCTCGCCACTGGCTGCGCGCATCGCCCCGAAGGCGAGGACCAGGCGCGCGACAGCCAGGGCGGGTTCCTGAACGCCGCCGCCACGCCGCTGCGCGACATGAACCTCATCCGTCCCGACGTGCCGGACCTGATCAAAAATTTGAACTACCCCTATCAGATGGATGGCCTCGCCGAAGGCTGCCCCGCCGTTCTCTACGAGATCGGCCGGCTCGATGCGATTCTCGGCAATGAAAGCTATCAGCCGACGGAGCAAGGCGGCATCGGTTCGCGCGCGCTCGATGCGACGGGCGATTACGCCGTGAACGCCGTCGCCGACGCTGCGGCCGATCTGGTTCCCTATCGTTCCTGGGTGCGCCGCCTCTCCGGCGCCAGCCGGGGCGATCGTGCCGCCGCCGCCGCTTATGCGCTGGGCGAACAGCGCCGCACATTCCTGCGCGGCTATGGCGCCGCGCTCGGCTGCCCTGGCATCATCCCCAACCCGCCGCCCGCGCCCGAGCGCCCGCGCGACGAGCAGCGTCGCCGCTAGGCGCGCTGTTTCGCGAGGAAGCTTTCGCGAAACTCGTTCAGCGTTCCCGCCACGATCGCGGCGCGCAGACGCGCCATCAGAGTTTGGTAGTAAGCGAGGTTGTGCCAGGACAGCAGAACCTGGCCCAGCAACTCGCCGGCTTTGAACAAATGATGCAGATAGGCCTTGGAATAATCGCGGCTCGCCGCACACGCGCTCGCCGCGTCGAGCGGCGCCTCATCTTCCGCGAAGCGCGCATTGGTGATGTTGAGCGGGCCTTCATCGGTCCAGGCCTGGCCATGGCGGCCTGAGCGCGTCGGCAGCACGCAATCGAAGAGATCAACGCCCCGCCACACGGCTTCGACGAGATCGACTGGCTTGCCCACGCCCATCAGATAGCGGATGCGGTCCTGCGGCAGCAGCGGAATGGTCGCATCGAGCGTGGCGCACATTTCCGCGCGCGTTTCGCCCACCGCGAGCCCGCCGATTCCATAACCGTCGAACCCTTCGCGCACGAGCGCTTCGGCGGATTGACGGCGCAATTCGGCATCAACGCCGCCCTGCACGATGGCGAAGAGGCTCTGCGACGGCCGCGCGCCGAACGCATCCTTACAGCGTTTGGCCCAGCGCAGCGAAAGCTGCATGGCCTTTTCCACTGCCTCACGCGGCGCCGGCAGCGCGGGGCATTCGTCGAGCTGCATGGCGATGTCGGCGCCGATTTGATCGGCCTGCAATGCCATCGCGCGCTCGGGCGTCAGCGTATGGGCCGAGCCGTCGATATGGCTGCGGAAGGTCACGCCCTGCTCGTCGAGCGTGCGCAAACTTGCGAGCGACATCACTTGATAGCCGCCGCTGTCGGTGAGGATCGGGCCATCCCAGCGCATGAAGCGATGCAGGCCGCCGAGCTTCTGCAGGCGCTCCCCGCCCGGCCGCAGCATCAGATGATAAGTGTTCGCCAGCACGATCTGCGAGCCGGCCTCGCGCACCTGATCGACGGTGAGGCCTTTCACTGTACCCGCCGTCCCCACCGGCATGAACGCCGGCGTCCGGATGATCCCGCGCGGCGTTTCCAAGACGCCCGCGCGCGCGGCGCCATCGCGCGCTTCAATGGTCAGCGGAAACGCGCTCATGGCGCGCGCCACAACAGGCTGGCGTCGCCATAGGAATAGAAGCGATAGCCGTGCGCGATCGCGTGCGCATAGGCCGCGCGCATGCGCTCAAGGCCCGCGAACGCGCTCACCAGCATGAACAGAGTCGAGCGCGGCAGGTGGAAATTGGTCCAGAGCCCATCGGCGATGCGGAAGCGATAGCCGGGCGTGATGAAGATCGAGGTGTCGCCGGCCTCGGCGCACACGCGCCCATCTTCTGTCGCCGCCGATTCAAGACTGCGCAACGCCGTGGTGCCGATCGCGATCACGCGCCGCCCCTCGGCCTTGGCGCGGTTGACGGCCGCCGCGGTCTCTTGTGGAATCTCGCGCCATTCGGCGTGCATCGCGTGGTCATCCGTATCGTCGGCCTTCACAGGCAGAAACGTGCCGGCGCCGACATGCAGCGTCACGCGCGCGGTCTCGACGCCGGCCGCCGCCAGCTGCGCCATCAGCGCCGGCGTGAAATGGAGGCCCGCTGTCGGCGCGGCGACCGCGCCATCCTTGGCCGCGAACATGGTCTGATAATCGCGCTCGTCGGCTTCATCCGGCGCGCGCTTGCTGGCGATATAGGGCGGCAGCGGCATCACGCCCGCCGCGGCGATCGCGCTGTCGAGATCGGGGCCTGCGAGATCGAAATCCAGCACCGCCTCGCCGCCCTCGCCCTTCTCGATCAGAGCCGCATCGAGCGCGCCAAGCAGGCAGGCATTGTCGCGCGTTTCGCCGAAGCGCAGACGATCGCCGAGCTTCAGCCGCTTGCCCGGCTTCAGGAAGGCGCTCCAGCGCGACGGGGTAAGCCGCTTGTGCAGCGTCGCTTCGATCGCAACCACATGATCGTCCCGTTCGCGCACGCCCGAGAGCCGCGCATGGATCACGCGCGTATCGTTCACCACCAGCAAATCGCCGCGCCGAAAGAACGCGGGCGCATCGCGCACGATCCGGTCCTCGAACGGGCCGGCGGGCGGCACGACGAGCAGGCGCGCCGCATCGCGCGGGCGCGCGGGCTGGAGCGCGATGCGCTCATCCGGCAGCTCAAAATCGAAGGCGTCCACACGCATGGGCCGGCGGTCTACGCGCTGGCCTTGAGCCGCGCCAGCTCCCACGCGATGTTGGCGCGCGCGAGCACGGCCAATTCGCCTTCGTAGAGATCGGTGCGGAAGAGCCGTGTCTGCGCCGCCAGCCCGTTCAGAAATGCGCCGCGCCCTGCCGCGAAGGCCGCGTCGGGCACATGGCCGTATTCGGCGCGAATATCGTCGGCATAGCGCCGATAGGTCTCGGCCGGCGCGCCAAGGATCGCAATGTCCATGTCGAGAAAGAGCGCCTCATCCGCGCTCGCCTGCCCCGCGCCATGCGCCTTCGTTTTGAGGATGAGCCGGGCGACGCGCGCGGCCAGCGCTGCATCGGGGATGGCGCGCAAGGCCCAATCGGCGCTGCGCTCTTCATTGTCGGGCGCGCGCGGATCGTAGACCGCGTCGTGAAACCAAATCGCGTTGAGCACGAGCGCGCGGTCCGCGATCAGCGCCGCGCGGCGCTCTTCTTCTTCCAGCAGCCACAGCACATGGCCGAGACCATGATAGCGGCGCTGCGGTTCGTCATAGGCCGCGATCAGCGCCTCGCCGAGGTCGAGATCGGCGGAGAGCGCGAGCCAGCGGCGGCGCAGCGCAAGCGCCGCCCCACTCACCCCTTGCGCATCGTGACGATCTTGCCTGGATTGCGCGGCGGCTCGCCCTTGGGCAGCGCATCGACATGCTCCATGCCGTCCACGACCTCGCCCCACACGGTGTACTGGCCATCCAGGAACGTGGCGTCGTCCAGGCAGATGAAGAATTGCGAATTGGCCGAATGCGGATCGTTGGTGCGCGCCATCGAGCAGGCACCGCGCACGTGCGGTTCGTTGGAGAACTCGGCGCGCAGATTGGGCTTGCTTGATCCGCCGGTGCCGTTGCGGTTCTTGCCGTCGCCGCCCTGCGCCATGAAGCCGTCGATGACGCGATGGAACGGCACGCCGTCGTAGAAGCCCTCTTCGGCCAGCTCGCTGATGCGCGCCACGTGATTCGGCGCCAGATCGGGCCGGAGCTTGATCACCACCGGCCCGGTCTCGAGCGTCATGATCACGGTATCAGCGGAATGATCGACCACCAATGTCTCTCCCTGGAATTGCGTTCACCGAGCACGCGGACCGGCAGCTCAACGTCGCACACCGAGAAATCGGCGCCGCGATCACTGCGCGTGGAATCCACCAGACGGCGGAAATCCTGGCTGTCCGTGCGGATGATATAGATAGGCGCCCGCTCATCCGGCGGCACATCGGCCGCCAGGCGCACCGACAGCATCCGGTCCGGCACGGGCGGGGGCTCGCCCACGGCGATCTGGCGCACCGCGTCCATGCCCCAGACCACGCGGCCGAAAATCGTGTAGCGCTTATCGAGCGAGGGATAGGGCCCGCGCATGATGAAGAATTGGCTGTTGGCGCTGTCGATGTCGTCAGAGCGCGCCATCGACACGATGCCCGGGCAATGCAGCGCCCAGGCCGCCGCGCGGCCATCGCGCGTCACCGCCATCTGGCTGTCGGGCTGGGTCTCGATCGGCAGCGCCTTGTAGAAGCCGAGCCGCGCCCCGCCCTGCACGGCGGCTTCCACGAACGGCATGTCGGGCCCGCGCCGGAACAGGAATTCGTTGTGGAGGTCGGGCAGCGTCGAGGCGCCTTCGCCCGTGCCGAGCGGATCGCCGGTCTGCGCCATGAAGCCTTCGATCACGCGGTGGAAGGTCAGCCCATCATAGAAATGGGCGCGCGTCAGCGTGCGGATGCGCTCGACATGGTTGGGCGCGATCTCGGGATAGAGTTCGATCACGATGCGGCCATGCGTCGTGTCGATATAGAGCGTGTAGTCCGGATCGAGCTGGCGCCAGCGCGTGGGATCGGGCGCGGGCTGCGCGAAAGCGGGCAAGGCGAGGAACAGCGCGCCCAGCAAGCACGCCAAAACACTGAGACGCATCACGACCCCCTGAGTTTGGCCTTGAGACGTCGTTCCACTTCCGCCGGCACGAAATGCGCGATGTCCCCTTCTAGGCGCGCGATTTCCTTGACGAGCCGCGACGCCACCGCCTGGTGCGTCGGGTCCGCCATCAGAAACACCGTCTCGATCGTTGGATCGAGATGCTTGTTCATGCCCACCAGCTGAAACTCGTACTCAAAGTCCGTCATCGAGCGGATGCCCCGCACGATGAACTTAGCTCCCACGCTGGCGGCGAACTTAACCGACAATGTGTCGAAAGGACGAACTTCAATGACAGCGGGCGCATTCAGCTTGGCGCATTCGCTCTCCAGCATCTCGACGCGCTCGGCCAGGGTGAAAAGCGGGCCTTTGTCCGCGTTGATGGCCACGGCCACGACCAGCTTGTCCACGAGATGGGCGGCCCGGCCGATAATGTCCAAATGCCCGAGCGTAACCGGGTCGAACGTCCCGTTGTACATGCCGACCCGGGTCATTCGGCGTCTCCGGCCTCTTCGCCGCCCTCCCCGCCGACATCCGGCAGGCGTTCAGCGGCGACCACGTGCTCGTCCTCGCCGGTGCGCAGGATCCAGACGCCCTGCGTGGCCCGCCCGGCGATGCGGATGCCTTCGACGCCGGTGCGGATGAGCTGGCCCTTGTCGGTCACCAGCAGCAATTCCTCGCCGTCCGAGACGGGGAAGGACGCCACCAGCCGCGCGCCGGGCGTAAGGCGGTGCGCGATGAGGCCTTTGCCGCCGCGGCCCGTCACCCGGTATTCGTAGGACGAGGCCCGCTTGCCGAGGCCTTCCGATGTCACCGTCAGGATGAACTGCTCCTGCGTTTTGAGCCAGGTGAGGCGCTCGAACGGTACATCCGCCGCCTGCGCTTCTTCCTCACCGTTTTCCGGCTCGCCTTCCTCCGCGGGGCCGCGATTGGCGGCGTCCCATTTGAAATAGGCGGCGCGTTCTTCGGGCGTCACCTCGACATGGCGCAGCACGCTCATGCCGATGACGAGATCGTCGTCCTGCAGATTGACGCCGCGCACGCCGGTGGAATCGCGGCCCTTGAACACGCGCACATCCGTCACGGCGAAGCGGATGCATTGCGCATTCGCCGTCGTCAGCAGCACGTCATCGTCTTCGCTGCAGATCTGCACGTCGATGATGCCGTCGCCCTCATCGAGCTTCATGGCGATCTTGCCGGCGCGGTTCACCTGCGTGAAATCGCTGAGCTTGTTGCGCCGCACATTGCCCGAGCGCGTGGCGAACATCACGTCGAGCTTTTCCCAATCGTGCTCGTCTTCCGGCAGCGCCATCACCGAGGTGATGCGCTCGCCCTGCTCAAGCGGCAGCATGTTGATCAGCGCGCGCCCGCGCGTGCGCGGATCGCCGGCCGGCAGGCGCCACACTTTTTCTTTGTAAACCTGGCCCGTGGACGAGAAGAACAGGATCGGCGTGTGCGTGGAGGCCACGAACAGGCGCGTGATGAAATCTTCTTCCTTGGTCTGCATGCCGGCGCGGCCTTTGCCGCCGCGGCGCTGCGTGCGGTAGGCCGCAAGCGGCGTGCGCTTCACGTAGCCGCCATGCGTGACCGTGACGACCATATCCTCGCGCGGGATCAGCGATTCATCATCGATCTCGCCGTCGCTTTCGGAGAACGTGGTGCGCCGCGCCCAGCCGAATTGCTCCTTCACCTCGACGAGTTCGCCGCGGATCACGGAGAAGATGCGTTCGCGCGAGGCCAGCAGATCGAGCAGATCCTTGATCTCTTCGGCGATCTCATTGGCGGCTTTCGCGATATCGTCGCGGCCAAGGCCGGTGAGGCGCGAGAGCTGCAGCGCGAGGATCGCGCGCGCCTGTTCATCCGACAGGCGCAATGTCCCTTCGCTGCTGATCTTGGTGCGCGGATCGGCGATCAGTTCGAGCAGCGGCAGCATGTCCGAAGCCGGCCAATCGCGCGCCTGCAAGCGCTCGCGCGCCGTGGCGGGATCGGGGCTTTCGCGGATGGTGCGGATGACCTCGTCGATATTGGCGACGGCGATGGCGAGGCCGACGGTTTCGTGCCCGCGCTTGCGCGCCTTGGCCAAACGGAATTTGGCGCGCCGCGTGACGACCTGTTCGCGGAAGCTCAGGAAGATGTCGAGAATCTTCCGAAGGCCCATCTGTTCGGGCTGGCCGGCGTTCAGCGCCAGCATGTTCACGCCGAACGAGGTCTGCAGCGCCGAATAGCGATAGAGCTGATTGAGTACGACATCGGCCACCGCGTCGCGCTTCAGCTCGATCACGAGGCGGATGCCCAGCCGGTTGGATTCGTCGCGCACTTCCGCGATGCCTTCGACACGCTTTTCGCGCACCTGCTCGCCGATCTTCTCCACCATCTCGGACTTGTTCACCTGATAGGGAATTTCGGTGAACACGAGCGCCTCGCGCCCGCGGATGGTTTCGATGTGATGCTTGGCGCGGATGACGACGGAGCCGCGCCCCGTCATCAGCGCCAGCCGCGCGCCGCCGCGGCCGAGGATTTCCCCGCCGGTCGGGAAATCCGGCCCGGGCACGATTTCCAGGAGCTCAAGATCGGTGGTGTCCGGCTTGTCGATCAGCGCCACGCAGGCGTCGATCACTTCGGAGAGATTGTGCGGCGGGATGTTCGTGGCCATACCAACCGCGATGCCGCCGCCGCCATTGACGAGCAGATTGGGGAAGCGCGCCGGCAGCACCGTCGGCTCCTGCATCGAGCCGTCGTAATTGTCCTGAAAATCGACCGTGCCTTCGTCTATGTCATCGAGCAGCGCGCGCGCAGCCTTGGCCAGCCGCGCTTCGGTGTAGCGCATCGACGCCGGCTCATCGCCGTCGATCGAGCCGAAATTGCCCTGCCCGTCGATCAGCGGCAGGCCCATCGAAAAGTCCTGCGCGAGGCGCACCAAGGTCATGTAGATCGCGGCGTCGCCATGCGGGTGATAATTGCCCATCACCTCGCCGACGGATTTGGCGCTCTTGCGGTAGGCGCGGTCATGCGTGTTGCCGCCCTCGTCCATCGCATAGAGGATGCGGCGGTGGACGGGCTTCAATCCGTCGCGCGCGTCCGGCAAGGCGCGCGAGACAATGACGCTCATCGCATAGGAGAGATACGAGCTGCGCAGCTCGTCCTCGACCGAGATCGGGGACACGCCTTTCGGCGGGCCGCCGGATTCGGGTTTGGAATCAGTGGGCTCAGACAAATTGATCGGGCTTGAATCTGGGGATAAATCGGTCGCGTTCGAGTCTGCCGGAAGCTAGCATCCGGCCCACCGCGCGGCAAATTTGCACGCAAGAGATGAGGCGTCTTTCCATGAAGGCAATTGCAGCGGTTTTGGCCGCCTTGTCGCTCTCGGCGTGCGCCGGCGGGTTCACGCAATTGCCGGATATTCCGGCGCTGCCGCCGCCCTCCACGGCCGCCACGCAGGTGCCGATCGTCGGCGTCGATGGCCGGCCCGTCGGGCTTTTGACGCTCGCGGAAGGCCCACGCGGCGTGCTGGTGCGGATCAACACCTTCGCGGGCATGCTGCCGCCGGGCTGGCACGGCGTGCATTTCCACGCGGTCGGTGATTGCTCGGCGCGCGGCTTCGCCTCGGCCGCCGCCCATGCCGGCCATACCGACCGCACCGATCATGGCCTCCTCGCCGATGGCGGGCCTGAGCCGGGCGATCTGCCGAACCTGCTTGTGCCCTCCGCGCAGCAAGGCGCAGCCGTCGAATTCTTCTCGCCCTTCGTCACGCTCGGAACCGTGCGCGGGCGCACGGCGCTACGCGACGCGGACGGCTCGGCTCTCATCATCCACGCCAATCCCGACGATCACACCAGTCAGCCGATCGGCGGCGCCGGCGATCGCATCGCGTGCGCGGTCATTCCGCCGGCGCAGCCCTAAGGCCGCGCTCGGCCAGCGCCGTCAGCGCCACGCCCGCGATCGTGATCGCCCCGCCGATCAGGAATTGCGGCGTGATCGTATCGCCGAGCAGCCAGGCGCCCAGCGCGATCGCGAGGATGGGCGAGAGGAACATGTAGGGCGTCGTGCGCGCCACTTCGTATTTGCGCACCAGCGCGAACATCAGCGCGTTCGCCACCACGCTCGACGCCAGCGCGCCGTAGGCGAGGCACGCGAACGCCAGCCAGCCGGCGCTTGCCAGCTGCGCCGTGTGATCGCGCTCCGTCGCCAAGGAAAGCGGCAGCAAAGTCGCCGTCGCCGCCAGCGCGATCCACGCCTGATAAGCCAAGGGATGCACGGCGGGGCCGCGCCGCACTACGATGGAAACGCCGCCATAGATCACCGAGGCCAAGCCCACGAGCGCGAACGCGCCCAATTGCGGGATGATCGATCGATCCGCCGCCAGCACGATGATGCCGAGAAACGACACCACCACGCCCACGATGCGCCGCGCGCCCATGCGCTCGTGCAGGAAGATCGAGGCGAAGATCGTCGAGGCCGGAATCCAGAGCTGCATGGCGATCACCATGGGCGCCAGATCATGCGCCATCCAAAGCCCGACCGCCTGAATGCCGAAATGCGCCGCCGTCATCAGCCCGACGATCGAGAGCGGCCGCGTCATGCCGGGCGGCGGGCGCCAGAACGGGACGAGCAGAAGCGCGGTCAGGATGAACCGGATCGAGGACGCGAACAGCGGCGACAGATGCAGCAGCGCATATTTCGCCGCCACATTGTTGACCGCCCAGATCGCCGCGATCAGCACCAGCCACAGGGCGTCCAACGGCGCGATCGGTTTCATCTGCACGGACATGAACGCGCGCTAAGGGCCGTGCGCCGCGGCAAACGTCAAGCATGCAGAGCGCAACGCCGTGCTCCCCCGCGAGGGGGAGCTGTCGAGTGCAGCGAGACTGAGGGGGCGGAAGCGCTGCGTTGAACGGCGGGAATCCGCCCCATCCGTCTCGCCGCTGCGCGGCGATCCACCTTCCCCTCCCGGGGAAGGACGGCGTTTCTCATCGGGGCCCTCTTTGCTACGCTCGCTCAATGCAATTCGCCCGCGCCCTCGTGACGCTCGCCCTCTTCGCCCTCGCCGCGTGCGCCTCGCCCGCAACGCGAACGGCTGCGCCGGCGGCGATCCAGCTTTACGCGATGGATTGCGGGCGCATTCATGTCTCGGATGCGGATTCGTTCGCCGATGACGGCTCGTTCAAAGGCCAGGCGCGCGATCTCATCGTGCCCTGCTATCTCATCCGCCATCCGCGCGGCGATCTGATCTGGGATACGGGCCTGCCGACCACGTTTCACGATCATCCCGAAGGCGTCGATGCCGGCGAATATCACATGACCCTGCCGGTCACGCTCGCCGCGCAGCTCGCGCAACTCAACATCGCGCCCGATGCTATCGAATTCCTCTCGCTCTCCCATTCGCATTTCGACCATGTCGGCGCCGCCGCGCTCTTCACGCACCCGACCTGGATCGTGGACGCCAACGAGCGCGCCTGGATGTTCCGTCCCGAAGCGCGCGCGCAGGAAGAATTCCCGCTGATCGCACCGCTCGAGCAGATGCAGACGACACAGATCACCGGCGATGGCGATTACGACGTGTTCGGCGACGGCTCGGTCGTCATCGTGCAGGCGCCTGGGCACACGCCCGGCCATTGCGTGCTCGTGCTGCGCCTCGCCCACGCCGGCCCGGTCATTCTCTCCGGCGATCTCTGGCATCTCGAAGGCAGCCGCGAGCGCCGCACCGTGCCGACCTACAACACCGATCGCGCGCAGACGCTGGCTTCCATGGACAAGATCGAAGCCCTCGCCGCGCGCCTCCATGCGCGCGTGATCCGCGAACACGTGCCGGCCGATTTCGCGAGCCTGCCCGCGTTTCCCGTGGCGCTGGAGTAAAAGCTCCCCCGCTCACGCTTGCACATAACCTCAGTCATTCCGGGATCGCAAAGCGATACCCGGAACCCAGGGGCGAGCATTGGACCGTTTGCCACTGGGTTCCGGATCGATGCTTCGCATCGTCCGGAATGACTGCCTCAGGACACCTATTCAGATGTGTCCTTGCCCTCGAAATCCTTCGCGCTATGGCGCTCCGGTAATTGGCTCTCGGGCTTGCCCCAGGCGCGGTTGACCATGCGCCCCCGCTTCACGGCCGGGCGCGCGCCGATCTGATCGGTCCAGCGGATCACGTTTGTGTAGGATTGCACGTCGAGGAATTCGCCGCCGCCATAGAGCAGGCCCTTCGCCATCGCGCCGTACCACGGCCAGATCGCCATATCCGCAATCGTGTACTCTTTGCCGGCCATGTATTCGTTGTCCGCGAGATGGCGGTCGAGCACGTCGAGCTGGCGCTTGGTCTCCATCGCGTAGCGGTCGATCGCGTATTCGATCTTGGTCGGCGCATAGGCGTAGAAATGGCCGAAGCCGCCGCCGAGAAATGGCGCCGAGCCCATCTGCCAGAACAGCCAGGAGAGCGTCTCCGCGCGCGCCTTCGTTTCTTTCGGCAAGAACGCGCCGCCGAATTTCTCGGAGAGATAAATGAGGATCGCGCCGGATTCGAACACGCGGATGGGCTCTGGCCCGCTGCGGTCGAGCAGCGCCGGAATCTTCGAGTTCGGATTGATGGCGACGAAGCCCGAGCCGAATTGATCGCCCGTGCCGATCTGGATGAGCCAGGCGTCGTAATCCGCGCCCGAATGGCCCGCTTCCAGCAGCTCTTCGAGCATGACGCCGACCTTCACGCCATTGGGCGTCGCCAGCGAATAGAGCTGCAAGGGATGTTCGCCGACGGGCAAATCCTTGTCATGCGTGGGGCCCGCAATCGGGCGATTGATGCTGGCGAAGCGCCCGCCGTTCTCCTTGTTCCAGGTCCAGACTTTCGGCGGCGTGTATTCTTCGGCCATGGATCATCCCCGATCTGCGCTCCGGCCTACTTGAGGGCCCGCGCGATCGAACACAAGGCCCGCACCCCGTCCCTAGCTCTCCTCGAAATCCATGTCCTCGCCGGCATCCTTGTCATAGGCGCGCGCGCTTGCGCCGTCCCACACCATGCGTTTGCCGTGGGCGGGAAAGTCCACGATGTCGGTCGGCAGGCGCTCGCCGCCCATCAGGCAGACGAGATCGACGCTTCCTGCATTGCGGATGTGATGCGCGATCTGCGGGCCAGGAAAGCCCAGAAAATCACCGGGGCCGACGCGCACTTCCTCTTCCCCGATCAGCGCCAGGGCCTCGCCTTCGAGGATGAAAGTCCATTCCTCCTCGCGCTTGTGCGCATGCGGCACATAACCTTCCTTGCCCGGCGGAATGCGCACGTAATTGAGCCCCAGGCGGCGGAAGCCCACCGCATCGCCCAACGGCTTGAAATGCACCTCGGAGTTCGGATTCCAGGGATGCTTGAACGTCTGTGTGTCGCGCTGCATCGCCGCCGCGCGCACCAGATGTTTGTCGGTTTCGCTCATGGCTTCGCCCTTCATGCGCCGTAGGCGCGCAGCATGTTGAGCGCATCGAGCGTGACGCGGCCGCGCCATTCCAGCGTCACACCGGGCGAGACGGTGTCCCACGCGATCGGCCAGCCGCCATCCTCCTGCTGCTGCTTGGCCAGATGATCGAGATGTGCGGCGATCAGCGCGTCGCTGAACAGTTTGCGGCAGACGCTCCCCGGCCGCGGCGCCCAATCGAGCGGCTTTTTCACATAGCCTTGCGCCGCCGGATCGTGCTCCACCACGCCGGGCGCAGCGATGATCTCGCTGAGGCGCGCCAGCGCCTTCTCCGCGCGCGGCCGATCGAAGGCGTGACCGAGGAAGATGAGCAGCGGCGCCAGATCGTGAAATTGCGTGCTCTCGGTCGTCTCCGCGGCGCGCCAGCAAAATTCCGCCGCCGGCTCGATCCAGGGATGTTTGACGCCGTGCTTGTCCAAAAGGCCGACGATGGCGGCGGTTGGATTGGCGTTGGCAGGCGGGTTGTCTTCCGCGGCCCACCACGGCGCGTGCGGGAACGCATTCACGCTCGGCAGCGAAAACGGAACGCCGCCCTCCTTCGTCGTCACGCTTTGCAGCCAATCGCATAGACGCGCGACCATCGCCGCGGGCATGACCCCGACATCGTCGAGCGTATGCAGCGCGATCTCGGCATCCTGCGGCTGCGAGAACGGCGTGCGCTTGTCGGGCTCGAGCGCGTTCCCGAAGCCGCCATCCCCGTTCTGATAAGCCGCCAGCGCCGCAATCGCATCGCCCGCCGCCCCGCCTTCAAAGTGGAACGCGTAGAGCCGCCGCTCCAAGAGCCGCGCGTTGCGCAGGATGAAATCGCGGGCGCGGGGGAGACGATCGGTCAGTCCCACCAGAAATACCACCAATCCGACGCCATCAGCAGCGCCGCAAGCGGCGATAGCGAACCGACGCCCTGATCGACGATGTCAGCGCAGAACGCATATTGCTCGCGCGCCAGCGCCAGTGCGTCATCACGCGTCTGCGGTCGGTGTGCGACTTTGAAATTCAACACGTCCCCCGACATGCCCACGATGTCTGCGCCAAAGCGATCGCGCCAGGAACGAAACGCGGCGACCTCGTATTCCGGCGCGGGGCACGAATTCCACCCGCCCCACCGCAGATAGGCGGGCGCCTCCGTGCTGTCGGCAGTGGGCAGGATGGCGATGAAAACCTTCGCGTAAGGGGCGCCGCTGAGAATGTCAGTGGCGACTGTGAGTCCCACGCCCTCTTCAACATCATCCGGCCATTCGCCCACAAGTTCGGCGTCGGTTCTCTCGTCGCCAAAAAAATCTCGCGCTTCGGCTGGCGTGAGCACACGCCCATCTGGACCGATGACCTGCGGCAACGGCAGGTCCGCATAGGCCGCCTCTTCCCGCGCCAGATATTCGTTCCAGCCGTCCGGGTGCTTCAGATCGCGCGCCGCCGCGAGGATCGCCGCGACGGATTGTACCGGATTGGGATCGCCGAGATACCCGACGCAAGCTTCCGCGACGCGGAAGAAATCCTCCTCACCGCCTATGATGATCGGCGTTGTGTGCGCGTCTCGCTTGAGGCGCGTCCACTCTTCGAGCGCACGCGCCCCGTTCACCTCGATCACCGGATAGGGAAAGCCCCGCCGGAGGGCCTGATATTCAGGCCCGTCGAATTCCTGCGACATGGCGCGCCCTCCGATCGACGATGCTGCGATCGCCGCCACGCCGCCACGCAAGAATGCGCGGCGACGCCAGCGCGCGTCGGTTCGCGATATCTCAGAACGGAATTTCATCGTCCAGATCGGCCGAGAAATTCTCCTTCGGGCCGTCGCTCACGCGCTTGGTGGAGCGCCCGCCGCCAAAACTGCCGCCGCCTTCGTCATAGGAGGCGCCTTCGCCGCCGCCGCGGCCGCCGAGCATGGTCAGCTCGCCGCGGAATTTCTGCAGGACGATTTCGGTCGTGTACTTTTCGTTGCCCTGCTGGTCCGTCCATTTGCGGGTCTGCAGCTGGCCCTCGATGTAAACGGTCGAGCCCTTCTTCAGATATTGCTCGGCCACTTTGGCGAGGTTCTCGTTGAAGATGACGACCGAGTGCCATTCGGTCTTTTCCTTGCGCTCGCCGCTCATCTTGTCGCGCCAGGTTTCAGAGGTCGCGATGCGCAGGTTCACCACCGGCTCGCCCGAATTGAGCCGCCGCACCTCCGGGTCCTTGCCCAGATTGCCGATCAAAATGACCTTGTTCACACTGCCAGCCATCGCGGGCCTCCTGTTTCCTGCGCTTGTTCCAACGATGAGCTAGCCCGCCTCTGCGGCGAGCCGATGTTCTCATATTGTTCTTTTACGCCGACTCGCCTCATTGGTAAAGAGGGGTTAACCATTGGGTGCGGAATGACCGATGTAATTGGAAAAGCCCTTGCACTGCTGCTCGGCTTCGTCATCGACCTGCCGCACCTAATTGAATATCAGCCAATTCCCTATCGCTGGTTCGCCGGGATATTGGTCGCGTTGGTGGCAGCAGGCTTGTTCAGCGGCGCTATCTACAATCGTTATTTCAACAAGGACCACTACTCGGTTGAGCGGCGGATAGCGCTCAGGGAGCGGGTCCACGATCTCCTGGCAGGTCCCAACGAGTGGCGGGTTTCGAGCTCTGACGAGGAACAAATCCCGCAGTTTCCTTCAACTGAGGACTCGGTAGTGCTTGTCGGGCCTGTGGAGCACTTAGCTGAAGTGGGACTTAACGCGCAGCAACTGGCTGTCGTATACTTTGATCACACCGTTGAAGTCTTGGTGCTGGTGCCATTCGAGCACGGACATTGGGCCCGTGGAGATGAGACACGATTTGTCGACAACGTCGATCCGTTGACGATTCTAAGGCAGGAAGCTTATTTGGCGCGACTGCGCAGGCCAGACAATGTCATTTGTGTTGGCCTATCTTCCCGCCGCGACACTGAACCCTCAGCAGACATCGTCAAATTAAATGAAAAGCTAGCGCAAGCTCGCGCTCGCAATTTATGCATCTTAGCTGCGACTGCAGCCCGAGAAGGAAGAAGATACTGGCGCTTGAGCCTGGGATACGCTTCGACAGCAGCAACTAGCTCCGTTGAAGAACGCGCGCAGCGCACGGCCGTAATTGTCGGGGTCAGCAGCGCGAGACCAAGGGAAATTCCTGCGGTTCTAAGCAAAGTCGTCCGGGCGGCGCCCGTCAGCACGGTTGATCTATCGGGATATTCCTTATCCCAGACTGCAGTCCCAGTGCAGGTAGACATAAATTGGGAGAGGACGAGCAGCATCGTTCGAGACCCCGCTCTTCGCGGTGCCGAAGGCTCGGACTAGGCCCTGCGCAATGCAGCACCATCTTCCAAAGGGAACATTGCGCCAGCCCCACTTGGCAGCAGCCCTGGCAGCAATCAGCCCGCGTTCCCCACTTGTTCTTGTCGCGTGCGCGACTCTAGCTACTAAATAAGGGGTCGCCGCGCGGGCGCGGCGCTCCCGGGATCTGCATGACCGACGGCCTCACCCATATCCGCGTGCGCGGCGCGCGCGAGCACAATCTGAAAAACGTCAGCGTGGACATTCCGCGCGGGCGCCTCGTCGTGCTCACGGGCCTCTCCGGCTCGGGCAAATCCTCGCTGGCGTTCGACACGATCTACGCCGAGGGCCAGCGCCGTTACGTCGAATCTCTCTCGGCCTATGCGCGCCAATTCCTCGAATTGATGCAGAAGCCCGACGTCGATTCCATCGAGGGCCTGTCGCCCGCGATTTCGATCGAGCAGAAAACCACGTCGCGCAATCCGCGCTCGACGGTCGGCACGGTCACCGAGATCTACGATTACATGCGCCTGCTCTGGGCGCGCGTCGGCATTCCCTATTCGCCCGCCACCGGCCTGCCGATCGAAGCGATGCAAGTGTCGCAAATGGTCGACCGGGTGATGGAGCTGCCGGCGGACACGCGCGTCTATCTCCTGGCGCCGATCGCGCGCGACAAGAAGGGCGAATACAAGAAGGAATTGGCCGAGCTTCTGAAGAAGGGCTATCAGCGCGCCAAGATCGATGGCGATTTCCACGAACTCGAAAGCGCGCCCGCGCTCGACAAGAAATTCAAGCACACGATCGAGGTGGTGGTCGATCGCCTGGTGGTGAAGCCGGGCCTTGAAACGCGGCTCGCGGATTCGATCGAACAGGCGCTGAAGCTCGCCGATGGCATCGCGGTGATCGAACTGGCCGACGCCGCGGCCGGCCCCAAGAGCAAGATGAAGGGCGCGCAGGACGATGCGAACCGCATCCTCTTGTCCTCGCGCTTCGCCTGCCCGGTCTCCGGTTTCACGATCCCGGAGATCGAGCCGCGGCTGTTCTCGTTCAACAATCCCGCGGGCGCGTGCCCGGCCTGCGATGGCCTCGGCGCGCAGCTCAAATTCGATCCGAACCTCGTCGTGCCCGATAAGGATAAGTCGCTTGAAGGCGGCGCGGTCGCGCCCTGGGCGCGCGGGCAATCGCCGCTTTATACGCAAACGCTCCAGGCCATCGCGCGCTTCCATAAAGTCTCGATGGCGACGCCATGGTCGAAGCTCGCCGCCGACGCGCAGAAGACCGTACTGTTTGGCTCCAAAGAGCCGATCAAATTCATCTATGATGACGGCCTGCGCCGTTACGAAACCTCGAAGCCGTTCGAAGGCGTCATCCCGAACCTCGAGCGTCGCTGGAAGGAAACCGATAGCGCCTGGGTGCGCGAAGAGCTCGGCCGCTATCAATCCTCCGCGCCCTGCCCGACCTGCGGCGGCCGGCGCCTCAAGCCCGAAGCGCTCGCCGTGAAAGTCGGCAAGATCGACATCGCGGAAGCGTCGAACTTTTCCATCCGCCAGGCGCGCGATTGGTTCGGCTCGATCGAGAAGAGCTTCAAGGCCAAGGAGCGCGAAATCGCCGCGCGCATCCTCAAAGAGATCAACGACCGGCTGCGCTTCCTGGTCGATGTCGGGCTCGATTATCTGTCGCTCGGCCGTTCGTCGGGCACGCTCAGCGGCGGCGAAAGCCAGCGCATCCGCCTCGCCTCGCAGATCGGTTCGGGACTCACCGGCGTGCTCTACGTGCTCGATGAGCCGTCGATTGGCCTCCACCAGCGCGACAACACGCGGCTGCTCGAAACGCTGCAGCGCCTGCGCGATCTCGGCAACACCGTGCTCGTGGTCGAGCACGACGAAGAAGCCATTCTCACCGCCGATTACGTCATCGATATGGGCCCCGCCGCGGGCGTGCACGGTGGCAAGGTGATCGCGGAAGGAACGCCGGCGGATATCGAGGCTTCGAAGGACAGCGTCACCGGCGCCTATCTCACCGGCCGGCGCGAAATCGCCATCCCCGCGCAGCGCCGCCGCATCGGCAAGAAGGCGCTGAAGCTGATCGGCGCCAGCGGCAACAATCTGCAGAACGTCACCGCCGAAATCCCGATCGCGACCTTCACCTGCATCACCGGCGTTTCAGGCGGCGGCAAATCCACGCTCACCATCGAAACGCTCTACAAGGCCGCCGCGCGCCGCCTCAATGGCGCGGCCGATGCGCCGGCGCCTTATGAATCGATCGAAGGTCTCGAACATTTCGACAAGGTGATCGACATCGATCAAAGCCCGATCGGGCGCACGCCGCGCTCCAATCCGGCGACCTATACCGGCGCGTTCACGAACATCCGCGATTGGTATGCCGGCCTGCCCGAAGCGAAGGCGCGCGGCTATGGCCCGGGCCGCTTCTCGTTCAACGTCAAAGGCGGGCGCTGCGAAGCGTGCCAGGGCGACGGCGTCATCAAGATCGAGATGCACTTTTTGCCGGACGTCTACGTCACCTGCGATGTCTGCAAGGGCAAGCGCTACAATCGCGAAACGCTGGAAGTGCTGTTCAAAGGCAAATCCATCGCTGACGTGCTCGACATGACGGTCGAAGAAGCGGCCAATCTGTTCAGCGCCGTGCCCGGCATCCGCGACAAGATGGAGACGCTGAAGCGCGTCGGCCTCGGCTACGTCCATGTCGGCCAGCAAGCAACCACGCTTTCGGGCGGCGAAGCACAGCGCGTCAAGCTCTCGAAGGAATTGTCGCGCCGCGCCACCGGCCGCACGCTCTACATTCTCGACGAGCCGACCACGGGCCTGCATTTCGAAGACGTGCGCAAGCTCTTGGAGGTGCTCCATGAGCTGGTCGATCAAGGCAACACCGTCGTCGTCATCGAGCACAATCTGGATGTCGTGAAGACCGCCGATTGGGTGATCGATCTCGGCCCCGAAGGCGGCGATGGCGGGGGCCGCATCGTCGCGGCCGGCGCGCCGGAGGACGTCGCCAAGGTCAAGGAAAGCTGGACCGGCAAATATCTTGCGGAAACGCTGAAGCGCCATCAGCAGCGCAGCGGCGGCCCCAAAACGAAAATCGCCGCCGCCTCCGCCGCGCCCGCCAAATCCGCCAGCGCCAAGCCCGGCGCCGCCAAGAAAAAGCGCGCGACCGCGTGACGCCCGCGCTCCGCGATCTCGCTGACGCGCTCGCCGCGCGGCTTAGGGAGGACGCGCGCATCCAATCGGCCTGGCTCTCGGGCAGCATCGGCGCCGGCGAAGACGATGCCTGGAGCGATGTCGATGTCACCGCCATCGCCGCGGCCGAGGCGATCCCCGCGATCTTGGCCGATCTCAACGCCGCGGCGCCGTTCACGCCGGTGCATCAAGCCCTTCTCTACGGCCGCATCCTGCACGCGGTCGCGCCCGATTGGCGGCGCTATGACATCCTCTTCCTCACGCCGGAAGAATTCGCCAAGCGCGACCCCGCCGCGCTGAAGCTTCTGTTCGAGCGCGACGGCGCCGCGCGGCCGCAGGGCGTGCCGGCGCCCGTGCGCGCGGCGACGGACGAAGAGCTGATCGCCGGCGCGCGCGAATTCCTGCGCGTGATGGGCCTCGCGCCCGTCATGTTCGGCCGCGGCGATCATGTGATGGGCGTCGAGGGCGCCATGCTGCTGCGCGGCCTCCTGATCGATCTCATGCTGGCGGAGAACGGGCGCGCCCGCAGCGAGCGCAGCGTGAAGCGCGTCACGACGCTGCTCACGCCGGCGCAATATGCGGAGATCGCAGCGCTCCCGCCGCTCGCAGCCACGCGGGACAGCCTCATGGCCGCCAACCGCGCCCTCGCCGCGCTCTACCTGCCGCGCGCCAAGGCCCTCTTCGCCGCGCGCGGCCTTCCCTGGCCCGACGCCTTCGAAGACGCCACGCGCGCCTGGCTCAAAGCGACGATCGATTTCGATCTCTAGCCCGCTTTGCGCGCGGCGGGCGACGGCGCACACTCGCGCCGGAGGCTCCTCATGCGCACATCATCCTTCGGCCCGCTCGGCGATGTCTCGAAACTCACGCTCGGCGGCGGCGGCATCGGCCGCATCTGGGGCGAAACCTCGGGCGATGAGGCGCGCGCCACGCTGATCGCGGCCGTCGATGCGGGGATCACCCTGCTCGATTGCGCGCCGATCTACGGCTCGTGCGAAAAGTTGATCGGCGAAACCTTCGGCGGACGCCTGCCGGACGGCGTGCGCATCACCACCAAATGCATGCTGGCCACACCGCCGCGCGGCGAAGCCTATGCGCGCCTTTCCGCGTCACTCGACGCCAGCCTCGCGGTGATGAAGCTCAACCGCATCGACATATTCTTCCTGCATTCGAACCTCTGCGCCGATGATTTCACGTTCACGCACGGATCGCAGCCGCGCGAACAGGTCGCCACGATCTGGTCGTCCTACCTTGAAGACGTCGCGCCGGCCTTCGAACGCTTGAAGGCCGAAGGCCGCATCGGCGCTTGGGGCATCACCGGCATCGGCGTGCCGACGACGGTGATCGACGCGCTCGGCGCCGCGCCGCGTCCTGACTATGTGCAAGCCATCGCCAATCTGATGGACAGCGCCGGCGCGCTGCGGCGCTACGCCGAGCCGGCGCGGCCCCGCGACGTCATCGCCGCCGCGAATACGAACAAGGTTTCGGTGATGGGCATTCGCGCCGTGCAGGCCGGCGCGCTGACCAGCGCGGTCGACCGCACGCTCTCGCCCAATTCGCCGGACACGAAGGATTACGAGCGCGCCGCGCCGTTCCGCTCGCTCAGCCAGCGCCTCGGCGAAGACCCCGCCCTGCTAGCGCACCGCTACGCGCTGTCGATCCCGGGAATCGCCACACTCGTGCTGGGCGTCAAGAACCGCGCCGAACTCGCGCAATGCCTGCGCGCGGAAGAAAGCCCGCTTTCGCCCGCGCTGATCGCAGAAATCGACGCGCTCGGGCTCAGGGCCTGAGCGCGCGCGCTCAATAGGCCAAGCTGCGCTGATAATCCGAAAGCGCCGGCGGATCGGGCCGCTTGAAGCGCTCGGGATTGGGATCCGCCATCAATTGCGGGAATTTGTCCGCGTTGATGAAACGGTCCGTCCAATTCGTGGTCGAGATCACGCGATCAACGGCGCGCTTGCGCTGTTCGAGCACTTTCTCCGACGTCAGCCGCTTGGGCATCATGCAGACGAGGCTCACCGCGCGCATCAGCTCGGCCTTTGCGTCCGGCTGCTCGAGGCTCGCGCTGCTGCAATGGATGGTGCGCGAATCCCAAAGCAGCAGATCGCCGGCTTCGAGATGGCACATGATCGGCGGCGTGCCGACGAGCAGCGGATCGTCCGACGGGAAGCGGAAATGGTCGATGTCGAGCGGGATGCGCCCGAGCCGCTGCGGGTAGAGCTCCGGGATCGAAGAGAAGGTCTTGTGCGAGCCGGGGATCAGCACATTGCCGCCGGTCTGCGGCGAGGTCTTGATGAGGTTCACCAGGCCCTGCACGCATTGCAGGCCCGGCCGCGTGATCGGGTGCTGATCGATGTGCAGCCAGGCGCCGCCGCGATTGGTCTTCCACGCATCCTTGATCGCCCAGGGCCGCCACAACGCCATGCCGTCGAAGCTGACCAGCAGATCCTCATCTTCCCAGATCGCGGCGAACGCCTTCTTGAGCTCGGGCGAGGAGCGGATGAACCATTGCGCTTCGCTATGGCCGATGCCGTGGCCCGGCAGGATGCCGCCATGCACGTAGGTTGGCCAGCGGTCGTCGTCCCATGTCGACACGTCGCTGCGGTCAACGCCGGTGCCGAGGCCTTCGAGATAATCCCAGGTGAGCGAAAGCGCCGTCTTGGTCGCTTCCGCGTCGAGCACGCTGGCGATCACCACATAGCCGTGCTCGTTCAGGTAATCGATGCTCTCGCGCGAGCCCGCCGGAAACCGCGGCGCATGCACATAACGCGGCTCGATCACGCCCGGCCCAACCGGCTCCACATCGGCGGATTTGGTCTCGATGGTCACGTCGCGCCTCCCAGGCATGTCTCTTTGCGGGAAGGCTAGACCCGGAACCGGCGCGGCGCCAAGCGCCTTTAGGGCGCCGGCGCCCCCAATTCCCCGTTCGCGAGCGCCACGCGGACCAATTTGGCGTTCACGGCCATGTAGCACAGCCGCAGAATCGCCTGCGCCACCACCACCAGCAGGAACAGCGCAAGCAAGATCGCTATGTTCGTCGGCGTGAGCAGGCTCGTCAGGAGCGCTGTCGGATCGGGCGGCCCGCCGGTCGCCATCGTTCCGATCAGAGGCGCCAGGATGATTCCGAACAGGACGCCCTGGAACAGCATGATCACGACCAAATAGATCAGGCTCGGCAAGATGAACGCCCCCAGCAGCGACCAGAAGCGATGCCGCGTCGCGGTCCAGGCGTTGAAGAACGCGAACCGGTTGAGCCCCACGCTCGCCGCCGTGGCCGGCGCAAGGCGGATCAGAATGTAAAGCGTCGCCCCGAGGAAAAGACCGACGAACAGAGTCACGAGCGCGACCGCGATTCCCGGATTGGCGTTGTCGCGCCCCACCACCGCCACGGACGCGACTCCCGCCGCGATCGCAACAACGAAGCAGGCGATGTAAAAGCCGATCAGCAGCACGAACCAGACCCAATAGCTGAACCACACGCGCCACATGTCCGCGTTGAAGCGCAGCCCGAAGAGACCGCCGCCCTCCTCGCCGCGGATCAGCCAGCGCAGCACCGCCGCCTCGAACGCCGCGAACAGCAGAAACGATACGAACAGCAGAATGAGGATGAGCGGCGAAAGCGCGAGATAGGCCTGCAGCAGCGGCGCCACCTCTTCCATGCCCGGCTCGCGTCCTTGCATGGTCGCCTGCATCAACGGCCCATAGGCCTGCGCGATCGTCAGAATCGCGGAGCCGGCGGCCAGGAAAAAGAGCGCGGCCACGAGGATGGTCGCCGCGTAATAGGCCAAGGTCGCTTTGGTCAGCACGCCCTGCTTGGCGCGCCGCGCGAACAGATCGAACCCCGCGCCCGCATTGAAGACTTCGCTCATCGCCCTCTCCTCGCCCCGCCGCCGCGGAGGGGGAAAGCTAGCAGACTTCCTTCGCCGCCGCGTGACAATTCGCGCGCGGGCCGGCTAGGCTCGCGGCGGACGGAAAACCAGAACAACAGGGAAACGCACAATGATCTTCTATGGCGAAAACAATCCGGCGCCCAATCCGCGGCGCGTGCGCATTTTCATCGCCGAGAAAGGCATTCCACTCGCCCAGACGCGCGTCGCGATGACGAAGCGTGAGCACAAGAGCCCGGAGCACATGGCGCGCAATTCGCTCGGCCAGCTGCCGACGCTGGAATTGGATGACGGCACGTTCCTCTCGGAGAGCGTCTCCATCTGCCGCTATCTCGAAGGGCTCTATCCGGAGAAGCCGCTGTTCGGGCGCGACGCCAAGCATGCGGCGCTGATCGATATGTGGATCCGGCGCGTCGAGCTGCGCATCATGCAGCCGGTCGGCATGTTCTGGGTGCACGCCCACCCGATCACGGCGCGCCTGCATGCGCAGGAATACAAGAATTTCGGCGAGTTCAATAGAAGCATCTACGCCAACGCCCTGCGCTGGTTCGACAAGGAATTGTCCGGCCATAGCTTCGTCGCCGGCGAAGAATTCACCATGGCCGACATCATCGCGCTGACGACGATCGATTTCGCCAGCTTCACCGGCCTTGAGATCGCGCCGGAAAACGAAAGCGTGCACGCTTGGCACAAGCGCGTTTCCGCGCGGCCGAGCGCCGATGCGGATGGCTAGAGCGCGGCGATCACCGCGTCCGCCATCGCGTCCGTCTTCATCGCGCCGCCAATGTCGGGCGTGCGCGCGCCTTCGTTCAGCGCGCGCGTGACCGCGGCGAAAATCCGATCCGCCAGATCGGGCCGCCCGAACGACCAGCGGAACGCCATTTCGAGCGACAGGATCGACGCCAGCGGATTGGCGACGCCTTTGCCCGCGATATCCGGCGCCGAACCGTGGATGGGTTCGTAGAGGCCCGGCGCGCCGGCCGCGCCCAACGCCGCGGACGGCAGCATGCCCAGCGAGCCCGTGAGCTGCGCGGCCTCATCGGAAAGAATGTCGCCGAACAGATTGTCCGTCACGATCACGTCGAATTGCGTCGGCCGGCGCACCAGCTGCATCGCAGCGTTATCCGCCAGCATGTGCTCCAGCTCGACATCCGGGAATTCGCGCTTGTGCAGCGCGGTCACTACCTCGCGCCACAGAAAGCCCGTTTCCATCACATTGGATTTTTCCGCGGAGGTGACCTTGTTGCGGCGCTTGCGCGCCAGCTCGAACGCCACGCGCGAGACACGCTCGATCTCCTCGGTCGTGTAAACCTGCGTGTCGATTCCGCGCTTTTGGCCGTTCGCAAGCGTCTCCACGCCGCGCGGTTCGCCGAAATAGACCCCGCCCGTCAGTTCGCGCACGATCATGATGTCGAGCCCGGCCACCACCTCCCGCTTCAGCGTGGAGGCGTCCGCCAGCGCCTCGAAGCAGAGCGCGGGCCGCAGATTGGCGAACACCTGCATTTCTTTGCGCAAGCGCAGCAGCCCCGCTTCCGGGCGCTTGTCGCGCGGAACATCTGCAAAGCGCGGCCCGCCGACGGCGCCCATCAGCACCGCGTCTGACGCCAGCGCGCGCTTCACGGTCGCGTCCGAAATCGGCGCGCCTTCCTTTTCGTAGGCGATTCCGCCCAAGAGCGCCTCGCCGACTTCGATCTCATTGGTGAGCGCGGCGCACACCCGGCGCGCCTGCTCGGTCACCTCCGGTCCGATCCCATCGCCCGGCAACAGCAACAATGTTTTGGACATCAAACCTCTCGCGACGCGGCGACTTCATAGAGCGTGATCTGGCGATCGCCGATGCCGGCCTCGGTCCAGCTTGCGCGCCAGGCCGCGAAATGCGGCGCGGCGCGGTGAAAGTCCACCGCTGCCTGATCCCGATAGACCTCGAAAATGCGCACCAGATGATCGTCCAGCGCGTCGAACGCGAAAGAATAGCCGACGCAGCCCGGCTCCGCGCGCGTCGCGCGCACCATCGCCTGCATCACCGGCAGCGCATCCGCGCGCTTGCCGGGCGCAATGCGCACGCTGCCCGCGAGAATGATCATGCGTAACGCTCCCTCCTCCCCCGTTTACGGGGGAGGTGTCGCCGCAGGCGACGGAGGGGGCGGCCCCGTACGCCAACGCAGGTGGATTGTTCGCCCCCTCAGTCATCCCTGCGGGATGACAGCTCCCCCGCTCGCGGGGGAGCAATGAAGTTTCATCGCCGCCACGGCGCGCCGATGCGCCGCTTCTCCTCGAAGGCTGCGATCTCCTTGCCGCGCTTCAGCGTCATGCCGATATCGTCGAGCCCTTCCAGCAGTTTCTGCTTGCGGCCCGGATCGATCTCGAAGCGATATTCGGCGCCGGAGGGCGAGACCACGACCTGCTTGGCGAGATCGACGCTGAATTTGTGATTGGCGCCGCGCGCCTCATCGAGCAGCCGCTCGACATCGGCTTGATCGAGCACCAAAGGCAGAATGCCGTTGTTGAAGCAATTGCCGTAGAAAATGTCGGCGAAGCTCGATGCGATCACGCAGGTGATGCCGAAATCCGCCAGCGCCCAGGGCGCGTGCTCGCGCGAGGAGCCACAGCCGAAATTCGGCCCCGCGATCAGAATCTGCGCGCCCTGATATTCCGGCTTATGCAGCACGAAATCCTCGATGAAATCGCCGTCCTTGTCGAAGCGCATGTCGTAGAACAGGCCCTTGGCGAGGCCGGTGCGCTCGACAGTGGCGAGGAATTGCTTCGGGATGATCTGATCGGTGTCGATGTTGGCGATCGGCAAGGGCGCCGCGACCGCCGTGATCTGCGTAAAAGGCTTCATCTCAATCCCGTTCCGGCGAGGGCTGTAGCATCAAGGTGGGAACCCCGCACGTGCGGTCGCGCACGGTGAAGACGTTCGTGCCGGGCTTTCGCCCCACGCGCACCTCGGACACATTGAAGCCCGCCGCCGCGAGCCGCACCCGCGCCGCCGCCGCATCCTTCACGCGCCAGGTCATGCCCCAGAGCTTGTCCGGCTCGTCATTGGCTTCAAGCTTCAGATTGGACGCGACCTCCACGATCATGTCGCCGCAGCGGAAGAACATGAGGCGCGAGCCCCAATCCGGATTGGTGCGGTCGAGCGCCATATCCAGATCTAGGCGCCCGCCATAGAGCGCCGCCGCGCGTTCGGGATGGCGCGTCTGCACCACGATATGGTCCATCGCGAACACGCCGCCATCGCTGATCGTCGCCGATTTCTGCCGGTTCTTCTTCATCTCCAGAAAGAACAGCCGCGGCCCGAACGTCGCCGCCGTCGCGCGCGTGCGCTTCCATGTCACCTTCGCGCCGCTCTCCGCATCGACGCTTTCGGCGTCGACGATCGGCTCAGGCTCAAGCCCCAGCCGCGCCAGCCGCCGATGCGTCTGCGCAATGTCCTCCACGCGGAAGCTCAAGCTCGATATGCCCTCGCCCTGTGCATCGAGCGCCGCGCGCACGCGCTCGCCCAGCCCGCCCTCATGCGTCGCCGCCATCAATTCGAGCGACGTGTTGTCGAGCGTAAAGAGCACCGTCTCCGCGCCCGCATCCTTCGTCCGCCAGGCCGGCGCGCGCGCGAACAGCGCCTGATAATCCGCAACCGCCGCCGGCAAATCCTTCACCAGCAGCACGACGTGATCGAGCGCCGTGATCATGTGAGCCTCCGCACATCCGTGAGCGCGCCGGTGATCGCCGCGGCCGCCGCCATCGCCGGGCTCATCAGATGGGTGCGCGCGCCGCGGCCCTGGCGGCCCTCGAAATTGCGGTTGCTCGTGCTCGCTACACGCTCGCCCGGCGCGGCGATATCGGGGTTCATGCCGAGGCACATCGAGCAGCCCGGCTCGCGCCATTCGAAGCCCGCATCCTTGAATACGATGTCGAGCCCTTCTTCCTCGGCCTGATAGCGCACCAGGCCTGAGCCGGGCACCACCATGGCGCGCACGCCGGCGGCCACGCGCTTGCCGCGCACGATCGCCGCCGCTGCGCGCAAATCCTCGATCCGCGAATTGGTGCACGAGCCGATGAACACGCGCTGCACGGCCAAGCCTTCCAAAGGCTGGCCGGCTTCAAGGCCCATATATTTGAGCGCGCGCCGCGCCGTCTCGGCCTTCACGGGATCGCCCAGCGCATCGGGATCGGGAACGCCCGCGCCGATCTCCGCCACCTGCTCGGGATTGGTGCCCCATGTGACCGTCGGCGATAGCGCGCTGCAATCGATCTCGATCACCGAATCCCAATGCGCATCCGGATCGGAATTGAGCGTCTTCCAATAGAGCAGCGCCTCCTGCCAGGCCCCGCCCTTCGGCGAGGACGGCCGCCCCATCAGATAGGCGAAGGTCTTTTCATCGGGCGCCACGAGGCCCGCACGCGCGCCCGCCTCGATCGACATGTTGCAGATGGTCATGCGCGCTTCCATCGAAAGGCTCTTCAGCGCCTCGCCCGCATATTCGATCACATAGCCCGTGCCGCCGCCCGTGCCGATCCTTCCGATCAGCGCGAGCACCATGTCCTTCGCGGTCACGCCCGGCGCCAGCGCGCCCTCGAACGCCACGCGCATGTTCTTGGCCTTGCGCGCACGCAAGCTTTGCGTGGCGAGCACGTGTTCGACCTCGCTGGTGCCGATGCCGAAGGCGAGCGCGCCGAACGCGCCATGTGTCGAGGTGTGGCTGTCGCCGCACACGATCGTCAGTCCCGGCTGCGTGCGTCCCTGCTCGGGACCGATGACGTGCACGATGCCATTGCGCACATCGCCCATCGGAAAGAACTCGATGCCGTTTTCGGCGACGTTCTTCGTGAGCGTCTCAAGCTGCAGCCGCGCCTCGGGATCCTTCACGCCGGCGAGGCCCGCGGCTTGGTTCTCCGTCGGCGTGTTGTGATCGGCCACGGCGAGCGTCAGATCGGGCCGGCGCACCTTGCGGCCCGCCACGCGCAGCCCCGCGAACGCCTGCGGCGTCGTCACCTCATGGATGAGGTGCAAATCGATATAAAGCAGCGCCGACCCGTCGGCCTCGTCGGCGACCAGGTGCGCGTCCCAAATCTTGTCGTAGAGGGTCTTGCCGGGCATCGGCGGGATGTAGGGCCTTGGGCCGCTCAATCGCAACCGTCGCGCTGGCCGTCGAACAGGACGAGACTATCCTCCGGCGCGGGGCCGGCGCGGTAGACGAAGCGCAAATGGTCCGCGCTGGCGTGGATTTCCATCCAGTCATCGCCCTCGCCCAGGCTGGCGCCATCGCCGAACACCATCCGCCGGCACGGCGGCCCATGCGGCTCCTCGATCTGGCACGCCGCCCAGCCGAAGCGCTCCCGCTCGCCCCCGGTCGGATCGAGATCGAAGCGCAGCGCTGTGGGGGCCTCGCCTGGCGCGTAGGTCAGCAGATCGCCGCGCCAGCCGCTTTCGCCCTGTTTTGGAAACCAGCGCATGGTGAGCGTGTCCGCGCCCCGCCGCTCGATCCAGCAGCCGCGCAGCGCCGCCGGCGGCGCGGCGGCGTCCGCCGCAACGCTCGCGCAGGCGGCTAAACCGGCGATTGACGCCGCGATCCCGGAAGCGCGAAACTGGCGCATCAGAGGAGACTCCCATGGCTGACGGCGAACACGGCCCCCGCGCGAAATTCAACGCCATGGCGGACGGCACGCAAGAAGATTGGATGATCATCGGCGCGGCCGCGGCGCAGTTCAATAAGAACCGCGTCAAGCGCATCGTCGATCATCTGATGCTGCTCGACGGCGATTTCGGCGGCTATCCGGTCGATCGGCTCACCCATTCGCTGCAATCGGCCACGCTCGCCTTCAAGGACGGCATGGACGAGGAATATGTCGTGTGCGCGCTGCTGCACGACATCGGCGACACGCTCGCCTCCGCCAATCACGCCGAGCTCGGCGCCACGATCTTGAAGCCCTACGTGTCCGAGCAGAACCATTGGATGCTCGAAAACCACGGCATCTTCCAAGGCTATTACTTCTTCCACTATCTCGGGCTCGACCGCGACATGCGCGAGCAATATCGCGGCCACCCGAATTTCGAATACACGGCCCGCTTCTGCCATCGCCACGATCAGAACGCGTTCGATCCGAATTACGAGCACATGCCGCTCGAAGCCTTCCTGCCGATGATGGAGCGCCTCTTCGCCGTGCCGAAGCGCTCAATTTACATGCGGGAGAAGGCGAAGGCCTAACCGCTCGCAACACCGCGCGCAGCCACAGGGGGAAGCTGCATGCCCAATCTCGACGCCAATTGGGCCTACGGTTTCCTGGCCGCAGCGCTGCTTCTCTTTCTGCTGAGCACGCGCCAATTCGCGCTCGTCGCCCGCGCCGCGATCTGGCTGGTGGGCGCCGCCCTCCTCGCCTGCGCCGCCATCGCCGTGCTGGGCGATCCTCTGCACTTTGGGCTTCTGCGTGTCGCGGAGGACGTCTCGACGCGCGGGGCGCAAAGCGTTCTCAGCGTTTCACTGGCGGAAAACTGGCGCACGATCGGCGCGGCCATCGTGCCGATGTTCGATGTTTTTCTGATCATCGCGACGGTCCTGGCGCTTATCGCGCTGATCGCGTTCACGCCGGGCGAAGCCGTTGAACGCCTGGTGCGTCCCTTGCTCCTCATCGTGATCGGCGCAGCGCTCGGCGGCTTTCTCGCGCTGTCCATCGTTTCGGTCGGCCTTGGCGGCGCGCCTGACCGGCGCGCTTACGCCGCGATCTTGACGCCGGACGACATCATCGACGGCGACACGTTGCGCATCGGCGCAACCAGCCTGCGGCTCTGGGGCGTCGATGCGCCCGAGCATGATCAGCTCTGCGTGCCTGCACGCGGATCGCCGGCGCCATGCGGTGAGGAGGCGAAGCAGCATCTGATCCGTCTCACTGAGACCAAATTGGTGCTGTGCTATCCGCCGCCCGATCGCGCCCAGGCCGATGCGCTCAAGCGCACCTTTGGCCGGCCGATCGTCACCTGCGTCGTGCGATCAGGAACGGGCGGCGACATCGATATCGCCCACCAAATGGTTCTCGACGGATATGCCGATATCTATCGCGAAAACGGCCGCGCCAAATTTCCTGACTACGCGGCCGAATGGGAGCAGGCGCACACGACCCAAACGAACCTCTGGACGCTGTGTACGCTAACGCCCGAGGCCTGGCGTGACTCTTCAAGCCGCAAAGCGTTTCTCGACGGCCAGCCAAATCCGAACGACTTGCTGCATGACTGCGTCGATGGCGACAGCTAAGCCGTCAACTCCCCGCCACCTTCCACTTCCACAGGCCCCGTCATCAGCACGCGGTCATCGCCCGCACGCCAATCGATCTGGAGCGCGCCGCCGTCGACGATGACTTCGGCCTTGCGCGCCGCGCGGCCCTGACGATGCGCCGCCACCACCGCCGCGCAGGCGCCCGTGCCGCACGCCTTCGTCAGGCCCGCGCCGCGCTCCCATACGCGCACGCGCAGCTTGTCGCTCGCCAGCACCTGCACGAAGCCGACATTGACGCCCTGCGGGAAGAACGGATCGGTCTCCACGCGCGGTCCGATCGCGCGGATGGGCGCGGTCTCGACGTCATCGACGAAGAACACGACATGCGGATTGCCCATGTTCACCGCGCCAGGGCCATCGAGCACGATGAGGCCCGCGTCGAACGAATAGTCCAGCTTCACGGTGTCCATGGCGCGCGCGATCGGGATTTCCTCCCAGCGCAGCAGCGGCGAGCCCATATCGATTTCGACCAGATGCGCGCCGCGCCGCGCCGCGTGCAAGAGGCCCGCGGGGCTCTCGATGCGCGCCTGATCGCGCCCGCTTTCCTCCATCAGCAGCCAGCCGATGCAGCGCGCGGCGTTGCCGCAGGCTTCGACCTCGCCGCCATCGGCGTTCCAGATGCGCATGAAGGCGTCGCCCCGGATCGAGCGTTCGAGCGCGATCACCTGGTCGCAACCCACGCCCTCGTCCCGGTCGGCGATCCTGGCAGCCTGCGCCGGGCTGAGCGGCAGCGCCCCGTGCGCCCGCGCATCCAGGATCACGAAATCGTTGCCGCAGCCGTTCATCTTGAAATAGCGCATATCCGCTGATGTAAGGCGGTTCCCTCAGCCCGCAAAGCGCATGTTGGCGGTGGACCAAATTGGCACGCCCACGCCGAAAAAATCCCTGTCGCGCGTCCACACCGCGCCATCGAGCGCCAAAGCGGCGGCCAGAACCGGCGCATCCGGCGCGGCGCGCGCGTGCAGCCGCAGACGCGCGGCATCCAGGAAGTCCGCATGTGCGCCGGCGGCGATGACGGTCAGGTCCTGCAGCGCCAGCACAAGCGCGGCTTCGGCCTCGTCGACCGCGATTCCCAGGCGCCCGGTGAGCACGCGCCGGGCTTCCACAACCTGCTCTTCGGGAATCAAAAGCAGGACATCGCGATCGAGCGCGTCATCCATCGCAGCACGGACGGTCACGCCCAACACCGCCGACAACACGATGTTGGCGTCCACGACGACCAGCGCCGACATGCCTCAGTCTTCAAGATCGAGGTCGCGGCGCGCACCGACGATATCGACCCCGCGCGCCGCCAGGCGCTTGCGAAACGCCGCCAGTTCCTTGTCGCGCGCCTTGCGGTCTTCCGGCGTCGCAGCTCCACGCGCGGGCGTGTACCAGCCCACCACCTTGTTGTGGCTGGTGACGACGACCGTTTCGCGCCCATCCCGCGCGATGGCGGAAAACCTGTCGCGAAATTCCTTCACGCCCATGCGCGCCATTTGAGCCTCCGCGTTCAAATATGTCACCATGGTCGCCACTTTACAACACCTTCCCTCGCCCGGGCTCTTCTGCTTCGGTGCGCGCCCGACCGGAGCCCCGATGCGTCCCGCTTCTCTCCTCATCCTCCTCGCTTTGCTGACGGCCTGCGCCTCCATGACCACGATGCTGAACCGCGACCCCTATCTCTGGATGGAAGATGTGGAGGGCGAGCGTGCGCTGGCCTGGGTGCGCGCGGAAAACGCTCGCTCGCTGACCCAGCTCGAAGGCGACGCGCGCTATCCGCAGCTGCTCGCCGATGCCCTCGCCATCGCCAATTCCGCCGACCGCCTGCCGACGGGCGCGATCCGCGACGGCTTCTATTACAATTTCTGGCAGGACGCGCAGCACGTGCGCGGGCTGTGGCGGCGCACGCGTCTGGCCGATTTCGCGCGCAATGATCCGCATTGGGACGTGTTGCTCGATATGGACGCGCTGGCGGCCGCGGAAGGCAAGAACTGGGTTTACAAGGGCGTCCTCTGCGCGCCGGGCGGGGCGCGCTGCATGGTGTCGCTCTCCGATGGCGGGCGCGACGCAGCGACGTGGCGCGAATTCGACATGGCCTCGAAGAGCTTCGTCGACGGCGGCTTCGTCGTGCCCGAAGCGAAATCGACGCTGGTCTATCTGAACGCAGATTCGCTGCTCGTCGGCACGGATTGGGGGCCGGGCACGCTGTCTGAATCGGGTTATGCCACCATCATCAAGCTTTGGCGGCGCGGAACTCCGCTCGCGCAGGCGCAAGAGGTGCTGCGCGCGCCCGTCGAAGAACTCGGCGTGTCCGCCGGCGCCATCGAAGACACCGATGGCGCGCGCACGATCTTCATCAGCCGCGCGCATTCCTTCTTCGAAGCCAGCTATTACAGCGTCGCCGCCGATGGCGCGGTGGCGCAATGGAGCGTGCCGCGCAAAGCCACCTTGCGCGGCGTGCACAAGGAGCAAGTGCTGTTCACGCTTGAAGAAGCGTGGACGCCGCCGGGCGGAACGGAAATTCCGAACGGCGCGCTCATCTCCGTCGCGCTGCCCAGCCTGACGACGCCCGCGCCAATGGTGCAGACGCTTTACGGCCCCGGCCCGCGCGAATCGATCGAGGACGTCGAATTCACGCGCGATTGCGTGCTGGTGTCCGGCTACGAGAATGTGCGCGGGCGCGTGCTGCGCTTCTCCTATGACGGCCGCGCCTGGCTGCAATCGACCATCGCCTTGCCGCCCAACGGTTCGGTGCATTTCGCCGGCGCCGATCCGCATGAGAGCACGGCCTTCGCCATTTATGAGAACTACACCACGCCCTCGACGCTCTACGCGCTCGACGCGCGTGCGGGAACGGCGACGCCGATTCGCTCCCTGCCCGCGCAATTCGATGCTTCAAACGTCGTCGCCGAACAATTCGAAGCGCGCAGCGCAGACGGGACGATGGTGCCCTATTTCGTGGTGCATCGGCGCGACATGCCGCTCAACGGCCAGAACCCGACCTTGCTCTGGGGCTATGGCGGCTTCCAGATTTCCTATCCGCCCGGCTACAGCCCCTATTGGGGCAAGCTCTGGATCGAGCACGGCGGCGTGTTCGTGCTCGCCAATATCCGTGGCGGCGGCGAATTCGGGCCAGCCTGGCACCAGGCGGCGCTGCGCACGCACCGCCAGCGCGCCTATGACGATTTCATCGGCGTCGCCGAAGATCTGATCGCGCGCAACATCACGAGCCCGCGCCGGCTCGGCATCCAGGGCGGCTCCAATGGCGGGCTCCTGATGGGCGTCATGCTCACGCAGCGGCCCGAGCTGTTCCACGCCGCCGTCGTGCAAGTGCCGCTGCTCGACATGCTGCGCTTCGATCGCCTGCTCGCGGGCGCATCCTGGGTGGATGAATACGGCTCGCCGGAAAATCCCGAAGAGCGCCGCTTCCTGGAATCGATTTCGCCCTATCAGAATCTGCACCGCCGGCCGGATTTTCCCACGCCCTTCTTCGTCACCTCGACGAAGGATGACCGCGTCCATCCCGCGCATGCGCGCAAATACGCCGCGCGCATGGAAGAGCTCGGCATGCCCTTCCTCTATTATGAAAACATCGACGGCGGCCACGCCGCCAGCGCCAACCAGACCGAAGCCGCCCACCGCCGCGCGCTGGAGATCACGTATCTGATGCAGCGTCTGATGGATTGAGAGAGGTCTTCCTCCCCCTGAAAGGGGGAGGTGCGGCGCAAAGCGCCGTGGAGGGGGTGAGCCACGAGCTCCAAACGTTGCGCCCCTGACTCACCCCCTCCCGGCCTCCCCCTTTCAGGGGGAGGAGAAGTCCGTTCAATCCGGATCGATATGCGGCGGCGGTGGGAACGCGCTGCCGGGCACGACCAGCGCCTGCTCCTGGCCCAATTCGCCTTCCCATTTCGCGACCACCGCCGTCGCCACCGAATTGCCGATCACATTGGTGGCGCTGCGCCCCATGTCGAGGAAGTGATCGACGGCGAGGATGAGCAGCAGGCCCGTTTCGGGAATGTTGAAGGTGGAAAGCGTCGCCGCGATCACCACCAGCGAGGCGCGCGGCACGCCGGCCATGCCCTTCGATGTCACCATCAGCAGCAGCAGCATGGTGAGCTGCTGGAAGATCGAAAGCTCGATCCCGTAAGCCTGCGCGATGAACATCACCGCGAAGGTGCAATACATCATTGAGCCGTCGAGATTGAACGAATAGCCGAGCGGCAGCACGAAGCCGCCGATGCGCCGGCTCACGCCGAAATGCTGCAGCTGTTCGAGCGTGCGCGGATAGGCCGCCTCCGAACTCGCGGTCGAAAACGCCAGCAGCGCCGGCTCGCGCATCAGGAAGATCAGCCGGAAAATGCGCGGGCCGACGACGAGAAATCCCGCCAGCGCCAGCAGCACCCAAAGGATGATCATCGCGCCATAGAAGCCCGCGATGAATTTGCCGTAGGAGACGAGAATGCCGAGGCCATATTCGGTCACGGTCGCCGCGATCGCCGCGAACACGGCGACGGGCGCAAACAGCATCACATAGCCCGTCACCTTGAGCATGACATGGCTCACCTGCTCGGCGAATTCCGTCACCTTCGCGGCCTGCTCGCCCAGCGCGGCGAGCGCCACGCCGAAAAACGCCGAGAACACCACGATCTGCAGAATTTCGTTGGTCGCCATCGCCTCCACGATCGAGCGCGGGAAGACGTGCGTGATGAAATCCTTGAGATTGAGCGAGGCCGTCGCCACGCCCACCTCGGCGTTCGACGCCGGCAGCGGCAGGCCAAGCCCCACGCCCGGCTGCAGAATGTGCACCAGCAGCAGGCCCAGCAGCAGCGACACGATGGACGCGCCGAGGAACCAGCCGATGGTGCGCGCGCCCACGCGCCCGAGCGCCGAGCCTCCGCCCATATGCGCGATGCCGACCACCAGCGTGGAGATCACCAAAGGCGCGATGATCATGCGCACCAGCCGCAGGAAAATGTCCGTCAGCAGCGTGAAGCGGCTCGCCATCTCGCCAAGCTGATCGTGCGGCGTGGTCTGGTTGAGCCAATAGCCGACCGCGACGCCGATCAGCATCGCGATCAGAACAAAAAGCGTGAAGCGTCGTTGCAGCATGGCGCGGGAACCGATGATGCGCGCCGGATGACGCGGAGGAGCCATGGTCTAAGCCACATCCGCCCCGGCCCGCGCAACCGGGTTGACGTTCTCAGCCGCCGCGTCATGAACGTTGGACGAGGGAGCCTCTTATGACAGCGTTGCGTGCAGCCATCGGCATCGCCGGCCTTGCGCTTCTTGCGCTCGTGGCTTGGGCGGCGCTGGCCAATGCGGACCTGCACGGCTCGTTCTGGGATCAGGTGGAGGTGGTCGCGAGCCTGCCTTGGGGCATGGCCTCGCTGACCGATCTCTACGTAGGCTTCGTCTTGGTGGCCGCGCTTATGTTCCTGACCGAGCGCACCTGGTGGATCGCCGCGCTCTGGGCCGCGCCTTTGCTCGTGCTCGGCAATATCTGGGCGGCGCTCTGGTTCGTGATCCGCCTGCCCCATCTCGCCAAACAGCTCAGCAAGCCCGATTGGCCGGCGTCGTAAGCGCTATTTCTTGAACACGGTTTCCTGCAGCAGCTCGGCGAGCGCCTTGGCTTCGCGCTCGCGCGGGCTGCCTTTGCGCCAGGCGATGGCGATCGAGCGGCCGACGATCGGCTCGGCGAAGGCCTGCACCGCCACATGCGCGCCGGCCGCCGCCCCGCCCTCGGCCGCCAGCTTCGGCAGCAGCGTCACGCCTAAGCCGCCGGCCACCATCTGCACCAAAGTCGCTAAGCTGGTCGCGCTCACATCATCGCTGCGCCGCCCCGGCCGCGCGCCGCACACGGCGAGCGCGTGGTCACGCAGGCAATGGCCGTCTTCCAGCAGCAGCAATTCATCGCGCCGCACCTGTTCCGGCTTCAGCGCCGCACGATGGGCCAAGGGATGGTTCTCGGGCGTCAGCAGGTAGAATTCATCGTCCGCCACCGTCGCCGTCTCGATGCCGGAGGCTTCGTAGGGCAGCGCGATCACGGCGGCGTCGAGCGTGCGCGCGCGCAACGCATCCACCAGCCGGCTGGTTTGGTCCTCGCGCATGTGCAGGCTGAGGCGCGGAAAGCGCGCCTGCAGGATCGGCAGCGCGCGCGGCAGCAGGAACGGCGCAATGGTCGGGATCGCGCCCAGGCGGAACGTGCCGGCGAACGGCTCGCCCGCGGCCCGCACCGCCCGCACCAGCTCCTCGACCTCGCCGATCGCCCGCGCGGCCCGATCGGCCGCCTCTTCGCCCGCCGCGGTCAACACCGCGCCCTGGCGGCCCCGGTCGACCAGCTGCGCGCCCAGGGCGGCCTCCAATTCCTTGATCCCCGCCGACAGCGTCGGCTGCGTCACGCCCACCGCCTCGGCCGCCGCGACGAAGCTGCCCTCGTTCCGGATCGCGGTGAGGAATTGCAATTGCCGCAGCGTCGGCATCGCAGAAGCGGGCAATCGGTCCATAGCTCACGTCTATTGTTGCGAGCCATAAGTATCGATTTTATCGAAGCTAAGTTCAAGGCCGCCGGGCGCGCCTCAGCTGGCGTCGCGCAGCTTTTCGGGCGCGGCCTCGCGCCGCATCCCGCCGGCATAACGCGCGATGGCAGCCACCAGCATCGGCTGGGTCACCGGGTCGCTGAGCGTCGCGGTTACGCCCTCCGCGCCAGCGCCGAGGGCCAGAACGGGCGTGCGCGGATGGCGCGCAGCCAATGCCGTCAGCCCCGCCGCGTCCGCGCGCGCGATCACCAGCGCACAACCTGCCCCCGCGTCGCCGTCCGCGGCCACATCGAAGCCCAGAGCGCGCACGATGCGCGCCACATTGTCCCGCTCGGCCGCGTCGTCGAGCGCCAGCGCCACCGCGCGGGCGCCGCGCATGCGCGCGCCCTCAAGCCGCAGCGGCGCGGTCAGCCGGAACCGCGCGCCGCGCGCGCCGCAACTTTCCAGCGTCAGATCGCCGCCGAGCGAATGCGCCAGCCGGCGCGCGACCGCGAGCCCCATGCCCGGCCCGCCGATGCGCTGCGCGCCATCGGCATGTACGAAGGGATCGAACGCGCGCGCGACGTCCGCGGCGGCGATCGGCGCGCCATTGTCCTCGATGGTGAAGCATGCGGCACCGTCGCCGCGCGCCAGATCGATGCGGATATCGCCTTCCGGCGTGTAGCGGCACACATGCGCCACCACATGCATCAGGCATTGGCGCAGACGCGGCGCATCGGTGAAGCCATGCAGGCCGTCATCCTCGATCGTCAGCGCAACTTTCACGGCGCGTCCGCGCGTCAACGTTTCAGCGGCGTCCGCCGCTTCGCGCGCGAGCGCGGCGAAATCTGTGTCGCACGGCGCCGGCGGCGCGGCGCCCTCGGCGAGTTTGGCCAGATCGAGAATTTCATTGATCAGCGTCAGCAGATGTTTGGCGGCGGCGCGAATGCGCTGCGCGTCGGCGGCCTGTTCGCCGCCCGCCGGCAAATCCTCTTCGAGAATCTCCGCATAGCCGATCACGGCGTTGAGCGGCGTTCTGAGCTCATGGCTCACATTGGTCAGGAAATCCGTCTTCGCCGCGTCCGCCGCGCGCGCTTCGGCCAAGGCGCGTTCGAGCGAGGCTTCCAGCGTTTTGCTCGCGGTGAGATCGCGCTGGATATAGAACGTGCGCGCATGGCCCGCCGAGGCCGCGATCCGCGCGCCGCGAATATCGACCCAATAGGGTTCGCCGGTCTTGCGATAATTGACGACGATGCATTGCCCATTGCGGCCGGCTTCGATGTCGCGCCGCATCGCGGCGAGCGCCTCGTGATCCGTGTCCGGCCCCGACAGCACGAAGCCGGGCGTCTTGCCCTTCACCTCGTCGAGCGCATAGCCCGAGATCGCTTCGAAGGCCGGGTTCGCCCAATCGATCGCATTGTTCTCATCGACGATGAGCATCGGATCGGCCGATCGCGACGCCACTTGGCCGAACAGATCGGAGCTGCGCCGCGCCGCCTTGAGCGCCGACACCGCTTGGTGAAACGCAATCCGGCGCGCCCCGAATTCCTGCACGATGCGCCAGAAGCGCTTGCCCATCGCGTCGGCCTGATCGAACTGGCCGGATCCGCCATCGAGCGCGTCCACGTCGAGCACCGAAGCCGGGATTTCGACGCCGATCTCCAACAGCGCCCGTTCGAGTTCCGGACGGCTCGCCGCAAATTGGCGCTCGGTCGTCGCCATCATCTCGTCGAGCGCGCGGCCGCGCGCATAAATCTCCGTGACGTCCGAGGCGACGAAAGACAGCCGCCGCGTTCGTCCGCTCTCGTCACGCAGCGCGCGCATGCCGAAGCGCACCCAGCGCACCACGCCATTGGGACGGATGAACCGCACATAGGCCGGCGCGCTGGCGCCAGTTTCGAGCGCGCGGGCATGGGCGGCGATCACGGCCGCCCGGTCGCCGGCATGCACGAAGGACGGCGCCGCATTGGCCGCGTCCTCGAAGCTCGGAATCGTGCCCAGCATTTCGGCGAGGCCCTGGCTGGCGCGCACTTCACGCCGTTCGAAATCGACCACCCAGGCGGCGCGGCTGGACATCCGCAAGGCGAATTCGAGATCGTTCAGCCGATCGCGCAGCGCATCGGCCTCGCGTTTGGCCGCCTCTGCGTCGCGCCGCGCGCGCGTCAGCACCAGCGCGACCAGAGCCGCCACCAGCCCGCCCATCACAAGTTCGAGGAAATTGGCGCGGGCGAACAGCCAGATCGCGAGCACGGCCCCCAACACCACGGGCGGTCCGGGGGGCGTGCGCCCTGGTCCCAGCGGGAAGGTCTTCTTGAGCCAAGCCAGAGCTTGCGAAGGCGTCGGCGCCGTACGGGTCGTTTCGGCCACTGCCACCTGATTCCCCTGACAATCCCTCCGAGCCTAGGCGCCCCGCCTTGTCATTGTGCTAACGGCTCTGCGCCCGAGAAATCGCCGGAAAAATTGACCGCCGCCGCCGCCGCGTCTAAGAGCCCGGTCACGCGCCCAGCTTTGCGCTGCGCTTCGAACGGCACACGGGCCCAGGCACACAAGCCTTAGCCCCGGAGGCCGGCGAAGCCCCCCGCCCGACGTGATCGTCCGGCGGGGCGTTTTGCGTTGGGCGCGCGTTGCTCCCCCGTTTACGGGGGAGCTGTCAGGCCGCGAAAGCGGACTGACTGAGGGGGAGCGGCGTCTTGCCCCCTCCGGCCCTGCGGGCCACCTCCCCCGTGAACGGGGAGGAATAAGGAGGACGGATGTTCGAGGCTCTGACTGACCGCCTGTCTGGCGTGTTCGACCGGCTCTCCGGGCGCGGCGCGCTGAGCGAGGCGGATGTCGATGCGGCGCTGCGCGAAGTCCGCGTGGCGTTGCTGGAAGCCGACGTCGCCCTGCCCGTGGTGCGCGATTTCATCGCCAAGGTCCGCGTCGACGCGGTCGGCGAAGATGTCGTGCGCTCGGTGAAGCCCGGCCAGATGGTCGTGAAAATCGTCCATGACGCGCTGGTGGATATGCTGGGCGGCGATGGCGCGCCCGTCGGCCTACGCGTCGATGGCGAGCCGCCGAACATCATCATGATGGCGGGCCTGCAGGGCTCGGGCAAAACGACCGCCTCCGCCAAGATCGCCAACCGGCTGACGCGCCAGGACAAGCGCAAGGTCCTGATGGCCTCGCTCGACGTGCGCCGCCCCGCCGCCATGGAGCAGCTCGCCACGCTCGGCCAATCGATCAACGTGGCGACGCTGCCGATCGTGCAAGGCCAAGGCCCCGCCGAAATCACGCGCCGCGCGCTGCAGGCCGCCAAGATCGGCGGCTACGATGTGCTTATTCTCGACACCGCCGGCCGCACCACGCTCGACGAGCAGATGATGACCGAGGCCGCCGAGGTCGCGTCCATCGCCAAGCCTGGCGAAATCCTGCTCGTGGCCGACAGCCTCACCGGCCAGGACGCCGTCGAAACCGCCAAGCGCTTCCATGAACGCCTGGCGCTCACCGGCCTCGTGCTGACGCGCGCCGATGGCGATGGCCGCGGCGGGGCCGCGCTCTCGATGCGCGCCGTCACCGGCCTGCCGATCAAATTCCTGGGCACGGGCGAAAAGCCCGAAGCGCTCGAAGCGTTCGATGCGCGCCGCGTCGCCGGCCGCATTCTCGGCCAGGGCGACATCGTCTCGCTGGTCGAGAAAGCCGTCGAAAACGTCGACCGCGAAGACGCGGAGAAAATGGCGAAGAAACTCGCCAAGGGAAAATTCGATCTCGACGACATGGCCAAGCAATTCGAGCAGGTGCTGGCGATCGGCGGCCTCAAAGGCGTGATGGGCATGCTGCCCGGCGTGCAGAAGATCAAAGGCCAGATCAGCGATGCGCAGCTAGATGATAAAGTGCTGCGCCGTCAGATCGGCATCATCCGCTCGATGACCAAGATCGAACGCGCCAAACCGGACGTGCTCAACGGCGCGCGCCGCCGCCGCATCGCCAAGGGCGCCGGCGTCGAGGTCTCCGAGGTCAACAAGCTGATCAAGATGCACAAGAACATGGCCGAGATGGCCAAGGCCATGGGCAAGGGCAAATTCCCGGGCATGGGCGGACGCATGCCGCCCGGCATGGGCATGCCCAATCTCGATGCGCTCAAGGGCTTGGGCGGCGGCGGCCTTCCGGGCCTTCCCGGCGGCCTGCCCGGCCTTCCTGGCGGAAAGAAAAACTGATGACCGCTGACGCTGACCTCGCGCGCTTCCGCGCTTCGATCGACAATCTGGACGCCGCCGTCATTCACCTCTTGGCCGAGCGCTTCAAGCTCACCAAGGCCGTCGGCGCCTACAAAGCCGAACACGATCTCCCGCCCGCCGATCCCGCGCGCGAGAAGCAGCAGATCCAGCGCCTGCGCGCGCTCGCCGAGACCGCGCAGCTCGATCCCGATTTCGCAGAGAAGCTGCTGAATTTCATCATCGAAGAAGTCATTCAACACCACAAAGCCGCACGCGGCTGAAGCAAACGCAGAAGGAAAAACTGATGTCTCTGAAAATTCGTCTCTCGCGCGGCGGCGCCAAGAAGAAGCCGTATTATTCGATCGTGATCGCCAATTCGCGCAGCCCGCGCGATGGCCGCTTCATCGAAAAGGTCGGCGCCTACAATCCCGTGCTGCCCACGGGCGACGACAAGCGCGTCGTGCTCAATGTCGAGCGCATCAAGGAATGGATGGCGAAGGGCGCGACGCCGACCGACCGCGTCGCCCGTTTCCTCGATCAGGCCGGCGTGCTGAAGCGCGAAGCCCGCAACAATCCGAAGAAGGCGTTGCCCGGCAAGAAGATGCAGGAACGCGCCGAAGCCAACGCGGCCGCGCCGGCCGCGGAATAAGGGCGCGTTGACCACACCCGCGCTCGGCGGCCGAAACGGCCTCCCTCCCCTTGATGGGGAGGGTCCGCCGAAGGCGTGGGTGGGGTGGCGGCGCAAACGTCTCAGATCGCCACGCCGGCCACCCCCTCAGTCGGCGCTGCGCTCCGACAGCTCCCCCATCAAGGGGGAGCAGGGCGTTTCAGCGTGCGTCGTCGCGATATGACCCTCGTCCGCGTCGGCGTCATCGAGGGCGCGTTCGGCGTCAGAGGCGAAACGCGCGTGCGCTCCTTCACCGATCCGCCGGAAAACCTCTTCGCCTATGCGCCGCTGCGCGATGCGAACGGCGCCGTCGTTCTGAGCCCGGCCAAATGGCGCAAGCTCGGCGACGCCTTCGCCGTCACCGCCCCCGAAATCGCCTCGCGCGAAGACGCCATCGTCAAACGCGGCACGGAACTCTACGCGCCCCGCGCCGCCTTCGCCGCGCCGGCGGAGGATGAGATTTATGTCGTCGATCTGATCGGCTGCCGGGTCGAGGATGTGAACGGCGCTGCGCTCGGCGCCGTCATCGCCGTGCATGATTTCGGCGCCGGGGACCTCTTGGAGATCAAGCCGCCCCAGGGCGCGCCCTTCTTTCTTGAATTCACCAAGGCCAACGTGCCCACGATCGACCTCGCGGGCCGCCGCCTCATCGCCGATCCGCCGCCTGAGGATGCATCATCTGGGGATGAGCCATCCGGGGAGGAGCCGTGAGCTTCGCCGCCTCCGTCATCACGCTCTTCCCCGAAGCGTTTCCGGGCACGCTGGGGCTCTCGCTGATCGGCAAGGCGCTGCGCGATGGTCTGTGGTCGCTGGAGACGGTCGATCTGCGCACGTTCGGCGAAGGCCCGCACCGCCAAGTCGATGACACGCCCGCTGGCGGCGGCGCCGGCATGGTGATCCGGCCCGACGTGGCGGCGGCGGCCATCGATTCCCTCGTACCGCCGGCTTCCAGCCGGCAGGACGGCGACGGCCGGCTGGAAGCCGGCAGTGCGAAGCGTCCGTTGATCTATCTCTCCCCGCGCGGCGAACAGCTTTCGCAGGCCATGGCGCGGGACTGGGCCGCGGGCCCGGGCGTCATTCTCTTCTGCGGCCGCTTCGAGGGGCTCGATGAACGCGTCATCGAAGCGCGCGGCCTGCGCGAAATCGCGGTCGGGCAAGCCGTGCTGGCGGGCGGTGAGGCCGCCGCGCTCGTTCTGCTCGAAGCCTGCGTGCGGCTGCTGCCCGGCGTGCTCGGCAACGCCCAATCGGTCGTCGAGGAAAGCTTCAGCGACGGCCTGCTCGAACATCCCCAATATACCCGTCCGCGTGAGTGGGAGGGCCGCGCCATCCCGGACATCCTGCTCTCCGGCGATCACGCCAAGATCGAAGCCTGGCGCAAAGCCGAACGCGCCCGCCTCACGGCGGCGCGGCGGCGGCCAAAACCCTAAATCTGGCCCTCGACAGGGCCGCGCTTCTCCCCTATACGCCCCGCTTTCCGCCGTTTCCCTTGGAGGCGCCGGCCGTTTTCGGTCGCGCCCAGATGCGCCCATGAACCTGCTCCAGACCCTCCAAAAAGAAGAAGTTGATCGCCTCTCGGGCGCCAAGAAGACCCCGGTCTTCGGTCCCGGCGACACGTTGCGCGTCAACGTGCGTATCAAGGAAGGCGAGCGTGAGCGCGTGCAGGCGTTCGAAGGCGTGTGCATCGCGCGCTCGGGCGGCGGCCTCAATGCGAACTTCACGGTCCGCAAGATCAGCTTCGGCGAAGGCGTGGAGCGCGTGTTCCCGCTCTATGGCCCGGCGGTCGATTCGATCGACGTCGTGCGCCGCGGCAAGGTGCGCCGCGCGAAGCTCTATTATCTGCGCGATCGCCGCGGCAAGTCCGCCCGCATCGCCGAGCGCGCGCGTTCGCGCGAAACCGAAATCGACACCAATTCATCCTCGGCCGAAGAGGGCTGATGCGCTCGGCGCTGTTGCGCTTCTTGCGCACGGCGCATCTCATCGGTCTCGCCGACCGAGCCGTCGCGGAACAGGCGGCTTATCGTCTGCGCGACGCCAACACAGCCTACCAAAAGGCGCATCCAAACCGCGCCTTTCCCGAGCCGACTTTGGTTCATGAGGTTGCCGGGCACGCTTCCTTGCAGGTGTTTGACGAGAGCGGCGCGGCTCATGCATCGCTGATTGCGCGCTGGTTGCTTGAGGCTGGCCTTGTCCCCGCCCCGCGCATTCTGGAATGGGGTTGTGGCCCGGCCCGCATCCTTTCGCATCTGCCCGCAGCGCTAGGTGATCGCGCCGCGCGATTTTTCGGCTGCGATCCAGACGATCAGGCGATTCGGTTCGCGGCCAGAGCGCACGCGGACATCTCATTTCAGCGAAGCGCGCCTCTTCCACCCGCGCCTTATGGCGCCGGCGCCTTTGACGCCATCTACGGTGTTTCGATCCTCACACATCTCGACGAAGCCACGGCCTCTGCCTGGGCGGGAGAGCTGGCGCGCCTTGTGGCGGCGAGCGGCATCGTGCTGGTCACGGCGCATGGTGAAAAGGCAGCGGCAAGATTGGGCGCGAGCGAGAAACGGGCGTTCGAATCCGGCCGCTACATCGCCTTGGGCGGCGCCCGCATGGGGAGCCGAACCTACGTCTCCTATTTCAACGAAGCGGCCGGACGGCGCCTGTTTGCGCCGTTCTTCACCGACATCACGCATCGCCCCGACGATAGCGTCGGCCTCGGTCAGGACGTCTGGCTGCTGCGGCGGCCGCGCGCGGCTTGACGCTGTGGCGCCAAGCGCTCACCTGAGCCGCATCGTGTCCGCGCCTGCTCTCGACATCATCACGCTCGGCTGCCGCCTGAATGCGGCGGAAAGCGAATCCATGCGCGCGGCGGCGCGCGGCCTGAACGACGCCGTCATCATCAACACCTGCGCCGTCACCGGCGAAGCGGTGCGTCAGGCGCGCCAGGAAATCCGCAAGGCGCGCCGCGCACGTCCCGATGCGCAGATCATCGTCACCGGCTGCGCCGCGCAGATCGATCCGCACGCGTTCGCGGCGATGCCGGAGGTCGATCGCGTCATCGGCAATTCCGAAAAGCTCAAGCCCGAAACCTTCGCCGATGCGCATGAGCGCGTGCGCGTCGGCGACATCATGGCCGTGCGCGAGACCGCGGCGCATCTCGAAGCCGGCTATGGCGTGCGCACGCGCGCTTACGTGCAGGTGCAGAACGGCTGCGATCACCGCTGCACGTTCTGCGTGATCCCTTATGGGCGCGGCAATGCGCGCTCGGCGCCGGCGGGCGATGTGGTCGCGCAGGTGCGCGCGCTGGTCGAAGACGGCTGCCCCGAGATCGTGCTCACCGGCGTTGATCTCACCTCCTGGGGCGGCGATCTGCCGGGCGCGCCGAAGCTCGGCAATCTGGTGGCGCGCATCCTGAAGCACGCGCCCGATCTAAAGCGTCTGCGCCTCTCTTCGCTCGACGCCATCGAGATGGATGACGCGCTGTTCGATCTCGTCACCGGCGAGGACCGCATCGCGCCGCATCTCCATCTTTCGCTGCAGCACGGCGCCGATCTCATCCTCAAGCGGATGAAGCGGCGCCATTTGCGCGCCGATGCGATCGCGCTGGCCGAGCGCCTCAAAGCCGCGCGCCCGGAGATCGCGCTCGGCGCCGATCTGATCGCCGGCTTCCCGACCGAAACCGAAGCGCATGTCGAAGACACGCTCGCCCTCGTCGATGCGTGCCAGCTGTCTTATCTCCACGTCTTCCCGTTCAGCCCCCGCCCCGGAACGCCCGCCGCCCGCATGCCGCACTTGCCCAAGCCCCTCGTCAAAGAACGCGCCCGCCGCCTGCGCGAAAAGGGCGCCCAAGCGCTCGCCGCGCATCTCGACCGCTGGATCGGCCGCGAAGCCGACGCGCTGATCGAACGCGACGGCTTCGCGCGCCTGCCGGATTTCACCGGCGTATCTCCCCTCCCCCTTGGGGGAGGGGCCGGGGGTGGGGGGCGTGCAAGCGGAACCGCAACGGTCGCGGCCGTCCGCAACGCTCAGCTTGATCCGGAACGCGCGCCCTCCCCCCAAGGCGCGAGGGAGGTGCGCCTGCGCTTCATCTCCCACGATGGCGCCACGCTCGCGGGCGTCCCGGCATGAGCTGGAATCCGTTCGGCAAGAAGCGCGAAGAGACGCCAGCGGAAAAGCAATCCGTGTTCGGGCGCCTGTTCGGCGGGCTCTCCAAATCGTCGTCCAAGCTGGTTTCCGGCGTCACCGACGTCTTCACCAAGAAGACGCTCGATCAGACCGCGCTCGATCAGCTCGAAGATCTGCTCATCACCTCCGACATGGGCGCCCCCGCCGCTGCGCGCATCGTGGAAGGCATTTCCAAGGACCGCTTCAACCGCGAGGTCACGGACGAAGAGATGCGCGAGGCGCTCGCCGTCGAGATCGCCAAGATCATGCGCCCGCGCGAAGCCCATCTCGATCTGACCAGCGGCCCCAAGCCGCGCATCGTGCTGGTCGTCGGCGTCAACGGCTCGGGCAAGACCACCGCGATCGGCAAGATGGCGCATCAGCTCGCCAAGGAAGGCGCCAAGACCGTGATCGGCGCCGGCGATACGTTCCGCGCCGCCGCCATCGAGCAATTGGAGGTGTGGGCCAAGCGCGCGAATGCGACCTTCATCGCCAAATCGCCCGGTTCGGACGCGGCGGGCGTGGCCTTCGAAACCGTGGAGCGCGCGCAGAAAGAAAACGCCGATGTCGCGCTCATCGACACGGCGGGCCGGCTTTCCAACAAGACCGAGCTGATGGCCGAGCTCGTCAAGATCGTGCGCGCCATCCGCAAGCTCGACGATGATGCGCCACATGAGGTTCTGCTCGTGCTCGACGCCACGGTCGGCCAGAACGCGCTCACCCAGCTCGAAAGCTTCCGCAGCGCCGTCGATCTCACCGGCCTTGTGATGAACAAGCTCGACGGCACCGCCAAGGGCGGCGTGCTCGTCGCCATCGCCGAGAAGCATGCGTTGCCGATCCATTTCATCGGCGTCGGCGAAGGCGCCGACGATCTCCAGCCGTTCGAAGCGCAAAGCTTCGCGCGCGCCCTCGTCGGGCTTGCGTGACGGGCGATCTCAAGGGCCTGGCCGCGTTGCCGAGCCTCGGCCCGGCCACGGCGCGCATGCTGATCGAAGCCGGCGTTGAAACGCCCGCGCAGCTCCGAAAACTCGGCGCCGAAGCTGCCTATCGCCGCCTCCGCTTCGCCTTCGGCAAGCGCGCCAGCGCGACCTATCTCTACGCGCTCGACATCGCGCTCCGCGGCGGCCGCTGGGATGATCTCACCGCTGCCCGCATGGCCAAGCTGCGCGCCATCGCGCTGCGCATCCAGCGCGAAATCGCCGCCGCTTCCGCCTAACGGCAAACGCCGCGCTGTCCTTCCCCGTGAGGGGAAGGTGGCGCGCGCGAAGCGCGCGACGGATGGGGCGGAAGCCCAACGCCTAATGTGGCGCCCCGCCCCCTCAGTCTCGCTTCGCTCGACAGCTCCCCCTTGCGGGGGAGCACGGCGTCGGGGACCTGCACAGCGGGCCAAAACATCGTAGAACCCCGCCCATGAGCGCCGCAAAGCAGACGGCCAAGGGCGGGGGCCAGCTCCTCGTCGATCTTGGCCCCGTGATCGTCTTCGTCGTCGTCTACAACGTGCTCAACCGCACGCGCCCGGACGACGCCATCTACATCGCCACCGGCGTCTTCATCGCCGCCACGCTGGCCGCCATCGCCTATTCCTGGCTGCGCGCCCGCCACATCCCGCCCGTGCTCATCGTCACCGGCGTGCTGGTCACCATCTTCGGCGGGCTCTCGATCGCGTTCCACGACGAGACCTTCGTGAAGATCAAACCCACTGTCGTATATCTGTTTTACGCTGGCGCTATTCTTGGCTCGATGCTGATCGGGCAGAACATATGGAAACTGCTGTTCCGCCACGCCTTCTCCCTGCCGGACAAGATCTGGAACATCCTGGCCGTGCGCTGGGGCCTGTTCTTCGTGTTCATGGCGGGCGTGAACGAATATATCCGCGCCACGCAATCGACCGAGTTTTGGGTCAATTCGCGCTTCTTCATCGTCTTCCCGCTGATCCTGGGCTTCGGCCTCTTGAACGCGCCGCTGATGATGAAGCACATCCGCGATCCGGACGCGGAAGAAGCGCCGGCGGAGCCGCAGGCTTAGGGCCAAGAAGCGGGGTTATTGAACACCGCGCCCTCGCCGCGCTCCCAGGCGCGGTAATGGTCGAGCGCCCATTTGACGCTCGGAAACGCCAACTCGTCCCACGGAATGTCGTCCCAGGCGAAGAGCGCGACCTCCAGGCTCTCCGGCCCCGGCGCGAACGCAGCCTCGGGCAGGCTGGCGCGGAACATCAGCTGCACCTGCGAGATGTGCGGCAGCGAATAGACCGCGAGCAGCCCTTCGATCGCGATGGCCGCGCATGCCTCCTCCATCGCCTCACGCGCCGCGCCCGCCTCGACGCGCTCATGCTCTTCGAGATAGCCCGCCGGCAGCGTCCAGAAGCCCTTGCGCGGGTTGATCGCGCGCCGGCACATCAGCACGCGCCCTTCGTGCAGCACGACGGAGCCCACCACGATCTTCGGGTTCACATAATCGACGAAGCCGCAGGTCTGGCAGACGCGCCGTTCGCGGTCTTCGCCGTCCGGGATCGCCAGTTCGAACCGGATTTGAACATCCATTCGCCCAATAGAGCCCCGAGCCTCGGCATCGTCCAGCCGCCCGGCGGGGGAAAAGCTTTGCGCCGCCCCCCGCGCGCCCGCAGGACGCTCGCGAACGGGGGCCGCCATGGGCGATCGACCTGAGGACTTTTCGCTGGCGCACTCGACCAGCCATTTGCTGCATCGCGCGCAGCATCTGGCGGCGGAGCGCTTCGCCAAGCGCATCGCCAGTCTGAACCTGCGCCAATACATCCTGCTCGCCGCCGTCGCCGAACACGCCGGCGCCAGCCAGAGCCAGCTCGTGCGCATCACCTCGATCGACCGCTCGACGCTCGCCGACATGCTGAGGCGCCTGCAGGATCAAGGGCTCGTCGCGCGCGCCATCTCCGACGCCGACGCCCGCGCCAAATCCGTGCGCTTGACGAGCGAGGGAAAGACCATCCTGGCCGACGCCGCCGATCAGGCCCGCAAAGCCGATCAGGCCGTGCTCGACGCGCTCCCGAAAGGCAAACGCAAAGCCTTCCAGGACGCGCTCACGCGCCTCTCCAAAGCCATCGACGACGCCGCCGAAAAGGCCGAGCGCGACGCCAAAAAGAAAAAGAAGCGCGACAAGGCCAAGGGCAAGGAGCTGTGAGCGCGCATGGTCCCCTCCCCGCGAGGGGAGGGGATCGAGGGGGTGGGGTGAAGCCCAACATTCTCTGATTGTGCGCCCACCGGGCGCCGTCGAATCCGCTCGCGCATCTATGAGCGCGCTCTTCTTCCCGGCGCCGGGCTTCACCCCGCCCCCTGCCCCCTCCCCTCGCGGGGAGGGGGAGGTGCTCAATCCCTGAGCGCCGGCAGAATCTCCCGCCGCAACACTTCCTCCGTCAGCGCGCCGCGATAGGCCGCCGCGATGCGCCCGTTGGCGTCGATCACGAACGTCTCGGGCGCCGCCGTCACGCCGAGATCGAGGCCGAACGCGCCATCGGGATCGAGCGCCTTCACCTCATAGGGATCGCCCAATTCGCGCAGCATCTGCGCGGCGGCTTCGGGCGTATCCTTGTACGCCACGCCCAGGATCGGCGCGCCCTGGCGCTGCAATTCCATCAGCATCGGCGCTTCGATGCGGCACGGCGCACACCAGGAGGCGAACACGTTGATGACGTAAGCGCGCCCGCTGAAATCCTGCGGCGTCACCGGCGCGCCCCCGCCCATCCGCGCCAATTCATAGGCCGGCGCGGCGCGCCCGACGCGCGCTTCGAAATGCGGCGCGCGCGCTTCGGGCCTGGCCAGCATCGCGATCGCGGCCGCCGCGATCAGCGCCAGCACGATGAGCGGCGCGAACGTCAGCAGCCGCTTCACGCGCGCGTCTCCTCGTCCTTCGCGCGTCTGGCCGCGCTGCGCAGCATCAGCAGCGCGCGCAGCGTGAGCCCCGCGAACACGAGCGCCGTCACGATGTAGGCCGGCGTGATGAAAAAATGATGCGGATCGAGCATCAGGCCGCCGCCCGCGCGCGCCGCTGCACGGCCGCTTGCGTACGCCGCCGGTAAATCTCCGCGCGCATGCCGGCGAGCACGAACGCCGCGAACGCCGCGCCGTAAGCGCCCGCCATGGTCAGCGTCGGCCCCAGCATGGCGGCGTTCATCTTGCCGGTCGCGACGCTTTCGCCCTGATGCAAGGTCTGCAGGAAATCGACCGAGAAATGCACGATCGGCAGATTGAGCGCGCCCGCCAGCGCGAGGATCGCGGCCATGCGCGCTGCGCGCTCTTCATCTTCGATCGACGCGCGCAGCGCGAGATAGCCGAGCAGCGTCAGAAACAGCACCAGCATAGAGACGAGCCGCGCATCGCCCCATTCCCAGAACGTGCCCCAGGCCGGCGCGCCCCACAGCGAGCCCGTCACCAGGCACAGCCCCGCATAGGCCGCGCCCACCGGCGCGATGGCGCGCGCGGCGACGTCGGCCAGCACATGGCGCCAGACAAGATAGACCAGGCTCGCGCCCGCCAGCGCCGCATAGATCGCCAGCGACCACCACGCCGCCGGCACATGAACGTACATGATCCGCACATTCTCGCCGTGCAGATAATCCGGCGGCGAATAGAAGAGCGCCCAAGGCAGGCCGAGCGCGAACAGCGCCAGCGCCGCGAGCGCGCTGAGCGGCATGAGCCACGCGCTCAGCGCCATGAACCGCTGCGGATTGGCGAAGGCGGAAATCATCGCCGCGCCTTAGGCCGGGGTGCGCTGGCGCGCAATGCGGTCATTCCGCCTGCAGCCGGAGCGCCGCGGCCGCGAACAGCGGCCCCAGCGCGCACGCGCCCAGCGCGCAGCCGCACAGGATCAGAAACGCCGGCCCAAACGTCCCGGTCGCGGCCGCGCCGAAGATCACCGGCGGCGCGAAGAACGGCAGCACCAGGAGCGCGATCAGCACGCCCGCGCGCTTCACGCTCGCCGTCACCGCCGCCGCGATGAGCCCCAATCCGATGAACGCCGCCATGCCGATGGCGAGCGCGATCACGATCGCCGGCAGGCTTTCCAGCGGCGCCTGCAATGCGAGCGCCGCCGGCGCGCCCGCCAGCGCCAAAGGCAGCCCCACAGCCACCCAAAGCGCTGCGCCCTTGGCCGCCACAACCAGCTCAAGCGGCGCTTCGGTCAGAAAATGCTGATCCATGGAGCCGTCTTCGACATCGGCCTGGAACAGCCGCTCGAGCGGCATCAACGCCGCCAACGCCGCCGCCACCCAGATCAGCGATGGCCCCGCCGCGCGCAGCACGGCGCGGTCCACGCCCATCGCCAGCGGCAACAGCGTCGCCGCGCCCAGGAAGAACCCGATCGGCGCCGCCGCCCCCGCCCGCCACGCCAAAGCCAGCTCCCGCCGGAAGATCGCCGCGAGCGCGGTCATGGCGAGGTTTCACGCCGCGCTCCCCCGCGAGGGGGAGCTGTCAGCGCGCCAGCGCTGACTGAGGGGGCGGAAGCCCGGCGCGCATCGCCCGACCGCCCCATCCGGCGCTGCGCGCCACCTTCCCCTCGCGGGGAAGGACGGCGTCGCGCGTGTAGAAAGCGACAACTCATGTCGCCCCCAGCTCCACGCGCGCGCCATCGACGCCGAGGCTCTCATGCAGCGCGGCGATCACGAGCCCGCCGCCGGCGCGATGTTCGGCGATCAGCGCATCGAGCAGCGCGCGGCCATTGGCATCGAGGCCGGAAGCCGGCTCATCCAAAAGCCAGATCGGCCGCGGCGCGGTGAGGAGGCGCGTCAGCGCGAGGCGGCGCGCCTGGCCCTGGCTCAACACCTGCGCCGGCAAATCCGCGATCCGCGTCAGGCCCACGCGCGCCAGCGCCGCCTCGACATCGCCGCCCGCGCCCAACAGCCCCGCCCAATAGCGCGCATGTGCGCGCACCGAGAGCGCGCCCTTCAGCCCATCGCGATGACCGAGCAGATGCAGCGACAGGGCCGGCTCCTCGGCGCCATCGATGCGGATAGCGCCCGCCGCCGGCCGCAACAGGCCCGCAATGGCGCGCAGCAGGCTGGTCTTGCCCGAGCCATTGGCGCCGCGCAGTTCGATGAAATCGCTCGGCCCAGCGCGAAAGCTCAGGCCCTCGAACAGCACGCGCGCGCCGCGGCGAAGCGCCAGCGCCTCGACCTCCACAAGCGCGCTCAAACCTCCCCCTCGCCCTCAACGTGTCTTACAGCTGCCGCCATCGCGGCGCGTTCTAGCAGAGCGGGATGGTTCGCATAGGCGCGCGAGGGCCGCTGTGGAGGGGATATGCGCAAAGTCTTGATCCTGGGGGCGTTCGCGCTGCTCGCCGCCTGCAGCCAGACGCCGACGATGACGGCCCCCGCGGCGGTCGAAGCGGCCAGCGGCGGGGCCCCCGAAGCGCGCTACGCTGCGGCGGACGCCCCCGCGCCGCCGCCCGCGCCGGCGGATGCGCCCGCGACGCCCGTCGAAGCGCCAAGCGCCTCCTATCTCGCCTACGCCTTTCAGATCGCGCTCGAATTGCCCGGCCCGCGCCTGATCGGCGTGATGGAGCATCACGCCAATGCCTGCCGCGAGGCGGGGCCGCGCCTCTGCCAGCTGATCGGCGCCTCCCGCCAGGGCGATCCCGACGCCTTCATTTCCGGCGAATTGCACGTTCGCGGCGAACCGGCCTGGCTGCAGCGCTTCATGGGCGGGATCGCCAGCGAAGCCCGCGAGGCCGGCGGCAAGATCAAAGCGCAGGCCACCACCACCGAAGACCTCACCCGCGCCATCGTCGATACGGAAGCCAGCCTGCGCGCCAAGCGCGCGCTGCGCGATCGCCTGCAGCGCCTGCTCGAAAGCCGCCCCGGCCGGCTCTCCGATCTCCTCGACGTCGAGCGCGAACTCGCGCGCGTGCAGGGCGAGATCGACGCCACGCAGAGCAATCTCGCCGTGATGCGCGCGCGCGTGGATATGAGCGAGCTCACGCTCTCCTACGAATCCGCGCCGCGCTCGGTCGCGTCGGACACGTTCGAACCGCTCGGCCGCGCGCTCGCCGGCTTCCTCGCCCTGATGGTGCAGGCGCTCGCCGCCATCATCACCCTCATCGCCGTGCTGATCCCCTGGGCGCTCGTCATCGGCGCTTTGGCGTGGCTGCTGCTCTGGATCCGCAAACGCAGAGGCGGGCGCTTCATCAACAGAGCCCCTCCCCCGCACAGCGGGGGAGGGGTTGGGGAGGGGGCAAGTGAGAGACCCCAAACTCATACATAGAGCCCGCGCTCTGCGCCGCACGCCGACGGGCGGCGAAAAAGCCCTCTGGCCGCTGCTGCGCGCCCATCGCCTCAACGATTGGCAGTTCCGGCGCCAAGCCGATGTCGCCGGCTTCGTCGTCGATTTCGTCTGCCACGAACTCAAGCTCATCGTCGAACTGGATGGCCCGGCGCACGAGGATGGCGAACAGCAGGCGTTCGACGCGGAGCGTGACGCTACGCACGCGCGCGTAGGGTACTTCGTACTACGGCTAGACGAGCGAACGGCGCGGGATGCGCCCGAACAAGCGGCATCGTGGATCGCATTTGTCGGCGAGCGGATCGCACAGGGATTGCCGCCCATTCCAGAGACGGAGGAAGAGCGATAGGGCCCCCTCCCCAACCCCTCCCCCGCACAGCGGGTGAGGGGCTTTATAAATTTGGGAACAGTGCTACATCCTTTTTGCCGCGCGCCGGTTCGAGTCCGGATGGGGCGCTCCCCAACGCGCTTGCTCCCATAGACCCTTTATCTGGGAGGCAGGCTCATGCCCTCGCTCGACAGCTTCCGCTGCCGCCAGACGCTCAGCGTCGGCGGTCAATCCTACGCCTATTATGATTTGAACCTCGCCGCGCAGAACGGCCTCGGCGACATCGCCGCGCTGCCCGTTTCGCTCAAAGTCCTGCTCGAAAATCTGCTGCGCACGGAAGATGGCGTGGCGGTGAAGAAGGACGACATCCTCGCCATGGCCGCCTGGCTTAAAAACCGCGGCAAGGATGAGGTCGAGATCGCGTTCAGCCCCGCGCGCGTGCTGATGCAGGATTTCACCGGCGTGCCCGCCGTGGTCGATCTCGCGGCGATGCGCGATGCGGCCCAAGCGCTCGGCGCCGATGCTGAAAAGGTCAATCCGCTGGTGCCGGTCGATCTCGTCATCGACCATTCGGTCATGGTCGACAATTTCGGCCACGCCGATTCCTTCGCCAAGAACGTCGCGCTCGAATATGAGCGAAATGGCGAGCGCTACACCTTCCTGCGCTGGGGCCAGGGCGCGTTCCAGAATTTCCGCGTCGTGCCGCCCGGCACCGGCATCTGCCACCAGGTGAACCTCGAATATCTCGGCCAATCGGTGTGGACGCGCGACGGCGATGGCGCGACGCTCGCCTATCCCGATACGGTCGTCGGCACCGACAGCCACACCACGATGATCAACGGCATCGGCGTGCTCGGCTGGGGCGTCGGCGGCATCGAAGCGGAAGCGGCCATGCTCGGCCAGCCGATCTCGATGCTCATTCCCGAAGTCGTCGGCTTCAAGCTCACCGGCAAATTGCCCGAAGGCGCCACCGCCACCGATCTCGTGCTCACCGTCACGCAGATGCTGCGCAAGAAGGGCGTGGTCGGCAAATTCGTCGAATTCTTTGGCCAGGGCCTCGGCGAATTGAGCGTCGCCGACCGCGCCACCATCGCCAATATGGCGCCCGAATATGGCGCGACCTGCGGCTTCTTTCCGGTCGACGCCAAGACCATCGAATATCTCTCGGCCACCGGCCGCGATCCGCAGCGCGTCGCGCTCGTGGAAGCCTATTGGAAAAAGCAGAATCTGTGGCGTTCGGATGCGCCGCTCGCCTTCACTGATGAGCTCGTCCTCAACATGGCGGACGTGAAGCCCTCGCTCGCCGGCCCCAAGCGCCCGCAGGACCGCGTGCTGCTCGGCGATGTTTCGTCGGCCTTCACCTCGGTGATGAGCGATGAATTCCGCAAGGGCGGCGAATTGAAGAAGCGCACGCCGATCGATGCGGCCAATCACGATGTCGGTCATGGCGATGTGGTGATCGCGGCGATCACGTCGTGCACCAACACGTCGAATCCTTCGGTGATGATCGCGGCGGGCCTGGTTGCGCGCAATGCGCGCGCCAAGGGCCTGAGCGTGAAGCCGTGGGTCAAAACCTCGCTCGCGCCCGGCAGCCAAGTCGTCACCGATTATCTCGCCAAGGCCGGCCTCGATGACGATCTCGATGCGCTCGGCTTCAACCTCGTCGGCTATGGCTGCACCACCTGCATCGGCAATTCGGGGCCCCTGCCGGCGCCGATTTCGAAAGCCGTCGCGGATGGCGATCTCGTCGTCGCCTCCGTGCTCTCGGGCAATCGCAATTTCGAAGGCCGCGTCAATCAGGACGTGCGCGCCAACTATCTGGCTTCACCGCCGCTTGTCGTCGCCTACGCGCTCGCGGGCAGCGTCTATCTCAATCTCGAAACCGAACCGCTCGGCAATGGAAGCGACGGCCAGCCCGTCTTCCTGCGCGATATCTGGCCCTCGAACAGCGAGATCGAAGCCGCCGTGCGCGCCGCGGTGACGCCCGAGATGTTCGCCGCGCGCTATTCCAACGTGTTCGCCGGCGATCAGAGCTGGCGCGGCATTGAGGTCGAAGGCGGGCGCACCTTCCAATGGCAGCCGGGCTCAACCTACGTGAAGCATCCGCCCTATTTCACCGGCATGACGATGACGCCGCCGCCCATCGAAGACATCGTCGATGCGCGCGTGCTCGCCCTGTTCGGCGACAGCATCACCACCGATCACATCAGCCCCGCCGGCTCCATCAAGAAGACCTCGCCTGCCGGCGAATATCTGAGCGAACACCAAGTGCGCTTCGAGGATTTCAATTCCTACGGCGCGCGGCGCGGCAATCACGAGGTGATGATGCGCGGCACGTTCGCGAACATCCGCATCAAGAACGCGATGGTGAAGGACGCGCAAGGCAATCCGATCGAAGGCGGCGACACCATCCATCAGCCCTCCGGCCAGCGCATGGCGATCTACGACGCCGCGATGCGCTATGAAGCCGAAGGCGCCCCGCTCGTCGTGTTCGCCGGCAAGGAATATGGCACGGGCTCGTCGCGCGATTGGGCGGCGAAAGGCGCCAAGCTCTTGGGCGTGCGCGCGGTGATCGCGGAAAGCTTCGAGCGCATCCACCGCTCGAACCTCATCGGCATGGGCGTGCTGCCGCTCGTCTTCCAGAATGGGCAAAGCTGGGCGAGCCTCGGCCTCACTGGCCAGGAGCAAGTCACGCTCGAAGGCGTGATGGCGCTGCGCCCGCGCCAGATCGCCAAGGTCGAAATCGCGCGCCCGAACGGCGAACGCTTCACCATCGACGTGCTGTGCCGCATCGATACCGAAAACGAGGTGGAATACTTCCACCACGGCGGCATCCTCCACTACGTCCTGCGCGGCCTCGCCAAAGCCGCCTGACGCGCTGCACAACACCAAAACGGGGATAGCGCGACGCGCTTTCCTCCCCCTGCAAGGGGGAGGTCAGGAGGGGGTGAGCCACGCACGCAAACGCTTCAGCCTGTATCTCACCCCCTCCCATCCTCCCCCTTGCCGGGGGAGGAGGCGCGATGCGGGGATAACGCGCGTTCAATCGGACCCAGTTCGGCGCGCCCTTACACTCGCGCCCATGTCCCTCGTTCTCGACCTCTCCCAAGCCTGGTCCCAATTGGGCGCTTATTTCTCCGAGATCATCGATCGCTTCGGCCCGGCCCAGAGCTGGATGGAGGAGCGCTTCACCAAGCGCGCGCGCCGCACCATCGAGGCCTGGCTCGACGCCTGCGAAGCGGCGCTGCGGCAAATGCTGATGCTCGAAGCGCGCGGCCTGACGCTGGCGCCGTCCGCGCGCGCCGTGGCCAGGCGCAGCGTCTCCAACGCAGCGCCGCTGCCGGTGCGCGACATCCCCGAGCGCGCGCTGGGGATCGAAGTCGCGCCCGCGTTCAAGCTCTTCCCGCCCAGCGCCGTCACGCTCTGCCGCGACGACGACATGCGCCCGCCGCGCAGCGCGGGCACAGGCGAAGAGAAGATCCGTTCGCCGACCCGCAAGCTCGCCCGCCGCATGGCCGCGCTCGAAGCCGCGCTCGCCGACGCCGATCTCTACGTGCGGCGCATGGCCCGCGCGCTGGCGAAGAATGGCGCGCTGGTGCTGCGCATCGCGGTCAGCAAACCCGATCCCACCCGCCTGCCGCGTACGCTGGTCGATCGCCTGCAGGCCGAGACCACGCGCCTCCTGCGCGCCAGCCCCACGGATTCCAGCTAAGCGCCGTACCGCCGGCTTCCAGCCGGCAGACGACGATTCAATGTTTGCTGTCGGATCAGGAGGAAACGAAGACTGCCGGCTGGAAGCCGGCGGTACGAAGACGCGCGCTCCTCCCGAATCCCTCCTCCCCTCCCCCAATCGGCGAACCGAAAACCGCTGTGCGCCCCTCTTGCGGGCGCCACAGAAAGCGCACACGCATAACGCCCACGTGACTTTTCCTCGCGCCTCCGCCGCCGCAGATTCCGCCGTCATGGTGAGAGTGATCGCGGCCTTCTTTCTGATCCTGCTGGCCGGCCCCGCGCTGGCGCAGGAGCACGCGGCGCGCACCATCGTGGTCGAGCTTTACACCAGCCAGGGGTGCGATTCCTGCCCGCGCGCCAATCGCCTGATGGGCCGTTTGCGCGAAGAGGACGGCGTCATCGCGCTGACCTTCCCGGTCGACTATTGGGATTATCTCGGCTGGCGCGACACCTTCGCCCAGCCCGCCTTCACCAGCCGCCAGCGCGCCTATGTCGGCGCGCTCGAAGGTCGCGGTCTCTTCACGCCGCAATTCATCTTCGACGGCGTGCGCAGCGAAGCCGGCGGGCGCCCCGATCGTCTGCAGGAGCTGATCGAGGAAGTCCGCGCCGAGCCCGTCGAAGGCCCCGACATCGCGGTGCAGCGCCGCGGCCGCTATATGCGCGTGTTCATCGGCAGCGGCCCCGCGCAGGCGCATCCCGCCGATGTGTGGGTGGCGTCCTACGAGCCGGGCCCGGTCTGGGTCGATGTGAGCTCAGGCGAAAACGCGGGCCTGCGCGTGCCGCACTACAATCTCGTGCGCCGCATCTCGCGCCTCGGCGCGTGGACCGGCGCGCCGGTCGCGTTCAACCGCACGCTTTGCCGCCCCGCCTGCGCCGTGCTCGTGCAGGCGCCCAATGGCGGGCCAGTGCTTTCGGCGCATTTCGGTCCCTCGCCGGGCGGCGACAGCTAAGGCGCCGGCGGCGCAGTAGGCGGCGGCGCGGCGGGCGCGGGCAGCAAGCTCGAGAGCGGCGGCGTCAGCGCATCGCGATCCGTCGTCGCCAGCGCATAGGCCCAGCCGGCGGACGCATTGTTGATCGCAGCGGCCGCCTGCGCGGCTTCCGGTCGCTCGGCCTGCGCGGTGATCTTCACCCAGGAGCGCGCATCGACATCGATGATCTCCGCGTCGATCAGCACGCCATCGAATGTATGCAGCCGCAGATGAGCGCGCGGCGCGCCTTGGATCGCGGGCGCGGGCTGGACATCGGCGGGGGCAAATTGCGTGAGCTTGACAGCCGCCGCCGTCACGCTCGCCGGCGTGATCGGGGCCAGGCGCGCGGGCAGCACGATCGCGAAATCCTGCGTCTCGCGGCTTTCGCGGTCGAGCGTGTAGGGCCGGCCTTCGCTCGGCTGAATTTCCGCGCGCGCGATCTGCGCCGGATCGAGCGCCAAAGGTTTGAGATCGAGCCAGGCCGCCGCATCGCGCAGCGGCGGCAGATCGCCCCGCACCGCCCAGACCTGATTTTCATCGGGCTTGCGCGCATAGAGGCCGCGGGTTTCGACGCCGAGGATGAGATTGACCAGCAGCGCGCCCTGCCCGTCTTCGATCTGCAGCAGCACGCCGCGCCCGCCCTGGCGCGGATCGTCGACGCCGAGGCGCGCATGCAGCGCGGCTTCGCTCGTCATGCGCCGCACATAGGCGAGGCTCGTCAATCCTTCGGTGAGCTGCGCCAGCCGCGCGGCGTTGACCGGATAATCGCCGCGGTCGCGCATGGCCCAGCCGCGCTCGGTCTTTTCGATGCGATAGGAGGCGTCATGGCTGGTCACGATAATGCGCTGGGCGCGCGGCAATTCGGCCGCGAGCCGCGGCGCCACCAGGCCCTGCGCCACGTCCTGGCGCGAGGAGCGCGCATCGATCGACACGGTGACGAAGGCGATCGCCGCCAGCACGATCGCGGCGATCACCAGACGCATCAGGCTGTCGCGCCGGTGCTGCGCGAGTTGGGTCGTCATGACGGCCTCCGCGCGCGGCGCTGGCGGCGCCAGAAGAGATAGAGCCCCGCGCCCGCCACCAGCAGCGGCGCGAGCCACATGTTGACGAACACGACCACGGCTTTCAGCCGATCGATATCGCCGCGCAGATCACGCGCCACGCCGCGCAATTGCCGGCGCACATCGGTGACGCGCTGCGTGAAGCGATCGACCTCGGTGCGTTCTTCCGGCGAGAGCTCGGCGCCCAATTCGCCGGAAAAATAGCCCGAGCCCTGGCCGCGCGCGCGCAATTGCTGGAGCCGCTGTTCGGTCTCCTGCAGATCGGCCTGCAATTCCTGCTGGCGCGATTCGATGCGGCGCTGCGCATCGGCGGCCAGCCGATCGACCAGCACCATGCGGCGCAAAGCCGGCGCCCGCGCGCGCAGGCTCACCAGAGCTTGCGAACCGCCCAGCACGTCGATCGCGTTGATCGCGAACGAGCCATTGTCCGCGAAGGTCGCGCCGCGCTGCGGATCGACATAGAAATCGTCTTCCAGGAAATCGGCGTCGGAGACGAGCACGATTTCGGCGGCCTGGCGCGATTGGCGCAGCGCCTGCGCGCCTTCGGGAAGCGTCACGCCTTCGGGCGACCCGTTCGGGAATGCGCTCGGCAGCACGCCGGAAAGCCGCAGCGCCACGGTTTCAATGCGGCTCGCCGGCGCCCAGCTCTGCATGAGATCGAACGGCGAAGGCCGCATCAAAGCGGCTTCAGCGGGAATGCGCATGGTCGCCGCGGTGGTGCGCGCGAGCGGCGTGATCGTGAGCCCTTGCCGCTCGCTCCAGGTCAGCGCGCCGGCCATGCCGAAATTCAATCCCCGGGTCAGCGGAGCGGTGATAAGATCGTCCTTCGCCAAGCGATCGGGATCGACGCGGAAGAACAGAGGCTGCGGCGCCTGCACTTGGCGGCCATCGGGCGTTTGGGTCTGCACCGGCAAAGCCGCATCGCCGTCGAGCACGACCTCCGGCGTCATCGCCAAACCCCACGCAGTCAAGAGCGCGGGCAAGCTCGAAGACGTCGGCGCAGCGCCCTGCGGCGCGAACGGATTGCTCGGATCGGCGCCCGATTGCGCCGCGGCCATCGAGGCAGGGTCGAGCGCGATGAAGGCGCGCCCGCGCTGCATGATGAATTGGTCGATCGCAAAGGTCTGCGCCGGCGTCAGGGGGCCAGGATGGATGATGATGAGTTCGGTCGCATCCGCCGGGATCGCCGCGAAATCCGGCGCCAGCTTTTCGACGTGCATGAAGCGGCCGAGTTCGCTCGCGAACGCCGAGGGCCGTTGGCCGAATTGCGCGCTGACCTGCGCCATCGCCGGATCGAGCGGCAGCGAGGTGATCAGCGCGGCCTTCGGCGGATCGGGATGTTCGAGTTCGTAAACGAGACGCGTCACCTCATATTCGAGGAACGGCTCGCGCGTGACGTCGAAATAGGAAATCGCGCGCTTGTCATCGATCGCATTGGCGCCGGAGAGGCCGAAATAGATCGGATCGTCGCCTTCGCGCAGCGTGACCGGCTGGAGCCCGGCCTGCGCGGCTTCGTCTTCTTCATCGGTGAAGGGCTTGGGATTGACCTCGATGAGGCGAATGCGCCCACGCGAAGCGGCCTGATAGCTCTGCAGCATTTCACGCACGCGCGCAGCATAGGCCTGCAGATCGGGCGAAGCGGCCGCCGCGTCGCGCGAATAGAAGAAGGTGAGCGTGATCGGTTCGGAAAGCTCGCGCGGCGACAGCACTTCGCGCGTGCCCGGCGAGATCGAATAGAGATGGTTCGCCGTCAGATCGAGCCGCGCGGCGCGGAACCAGGAGTTCGCGATCAGATTGCCCGCCACGAACAGCACGAAAAAGGCGAGCCCAGCGAGAATGGCGTAACGGCGTGCGCTCATCTCAACCGCCCCGCCGCGCATCGACCGCGAGCGCCGTCCAGCCGAGGCAGAGCGCGATCAGGGAGCCGAAATAGATGATGGAGCGCAGCTCGACCACGCCGCGCTGGGCCGCATCGAAATGATGCAGGATCGAGAACCGCGCGATCGCTTCGGCCACGTCGCCGCCGACCACGCCGGAAAAGAAATCCGCCACGATCGGCAGGCCAAGCGCCGTGACCACGAAGGAAACCAGCACCGCCAGCACGAAAGCGATCACCTGCTGCGCCGTCAGCGCCGACATCGCCGAGCCGATCGCGATATAGGCGCCCGCCATCAGGAACGAGCCGAGATAGGCCGTCGCGATCGCGGCATTGTCCGGCTGGCCCAGAATGTTGATCGTGATCCAGAGCGGAAAGGTAAGCGCGAGCGCGGCCGCCGCGATGGTCCAGGCCGCAAGGAATTTCGCGAGCACGAGCGCCCAGGTCGGCGCCGGCAAGGTCATCAGCAATTCGATCGCGCCCGAACGCGCCTCTTCCGACCAGAGCCGCATCGCGATGGCCGGCAGGAACACCATGAAGATCCACGGATGAAACGCGAAGAACGGCGACAAATCCGCCTGCCCGCTCTCGAACAGGCCGCCGACTTGAAAGGTGAAGAGCCCAATCGCGAACAGGAACACCGCCACGAACACGTAGGCCGTCGGCGTCGTCAGATAGGACAGCACTTCGCGCCGATAGATCGCGCGCAGGCTCTTCATCCCCGGCGTCTGCAGAAAAGCCAGCGCCGTCATGCCGGCTCCTCCGCCTTGGTGAGCTTGGTGAACGCCGCTTCGAGCCCGCCATGATCTTCCGCCAGCTTCGCCGGCGTCGCATCGGCGACGATCTTGCCCGCATTGATCACGATGGCGCGCGTGCACACCGCCTCGACCTCTTCGAGCGAATGCGTGGAGAGAATGAGCCCGCGCTCCTCGCCCAGCCGTTTGATCAGATCGCGCACGGCGCTGCGCTGATTGGGATCGAGCCCGTCGGTCGGTTCATCGAGAATGAGCAGCATCGGATCGTGCAGCAGCGCGGCGGCCAGGCCCACGCGGCGGCGATAGCCTTTGGAAAGAGTCTCGATGGGCTGATCGATGGTGTCGCCCAGGCGCGCATCCTGCGCGGCGCGGCGCACCGCGTTGCGCGCGCTTTCCTTCTTCATGCCGCGCGCTTCGGCCACGAAGCGCAGGAACGTCCAGGGCGTCATCTCGCCATAGAGCGGATTTCCCTCCGGCAGATAGCCCACGCGCTCCTGCGCGCGGCGGCGATCGTTCGAGACATCGATGTTGAAGACTTTGGCGGTTCCTGCGTCCGGATCGAGATAACCGGCGATCATGCGCATGGTCGTGGTCTTGCCCGCGCCGTTCGGCCCGAGGAAGCCCACGATCTCGCCGACATCGAGATCGAAACTCACGCCATCGACTGCGGCGCGTCCGGCGAAGCTTTTCCGCAAGCCGTCGACCTGCAGCAACATCGTGCGAATCCCTCGCCCTGCCGACAGGGCGCGCGCTCTTTAGGGCGCCGGTTTGCGAAAGGCCAGCGCGGGCCCCGCGACATCGGGGCCTTCGCAAGCGCATCAAATCCGCAGGCGCATGCCGCCATCGACGGAAAGGCCCTGCCCGGTCACGAAGCTCGCATCGTCGGACGCGAGGAAGAGCGCGGCGCCCGCCAGATCCTCCGGCGCGCCGAGCCGCTTCAGCACCGATTTCTTGGCCCAGATTTCGGCCACGTCCGGCCGCGCATCCCAGAGCGCGGCGGTCATGCCGGTGCGGATGGCGCCGGGCAGCAGATAATTGGCGGTGATCCGATCGCGGCCGAGTTCGAGCGCCAGGGTGCGCGTGAGGCCCGCCACGCCGGCCTTGGAGGCGCAATAGGCGCCGAGGCCGTAATCGGTTCCTTCGGCCATCACGGAGGCGGTGTTGATGATGCGTCCCGCGCCGGATTTCTTGAGCTCGGGGATCGCCGCGCGCGTCAGGCGGAAGACGGCGCGGAGATTGATCCCCACGACGTAATCCCATTCCTCGTCGCTCATCTCCGCGACCGGGCGGGCGGCGCCCACGCCGGCATTGTTGAACAGGATGTCGAGCCCGCCGAAGGCCGCGAGGGCGGCGGCCATGATCGCCGATGGCGCGCCCTCGGCCGCCACATCGGCTTCGAAGGGATGAACGCCAGGGCGCGTCTCGGGCGGTTTGCCCGGCCGGTCCACGGCCAGGACAAGGGCGCCCTCCGCCGCGAACAGGGCGGCCGAAGCCGCGCCTATTCCCGACGCCGCTCCGGTGACGATCGCGCGCTTGCCCGCCAGCCGTCCGGCCATGGCCTCCTCCATTGTTTGCGGTTCTGGACGGAGTCAGGATGGCTGATCGGCGGCGCGTCGGGAACGGCGCATTTGGGAGCCGGAACGATCCCCGCTGGGGAAAGCCGGGACCCAAACAGCACTTGGCCCGCGTTGTTCACGCGGGCCAAGCTGATGAGAGGGAGAGATCGGGTGCGATCGGCTGTAGCACGGACACGGGGGGCTGGGGGGGCTGATGGATACCGGGCCCGACTGATCTCCAGCCGATCGCTGAAAAGGACTTTCCCCCGAGCGCATGGCGCAATCAAGGCGGATGCGGCCTTCCTGCAACAACAATCGGTAATGTAAGCTCGCCCAGAAAGCGAAAGTTGTCCCCAGATTTCCCTCCAGGTTTCATTCGCGAATGACCTGGGTGCATTGAAAACAAAGGATCGCAGATGTTGGAGACGATCGAACCGCAGACTCGGAAGATCTTTTTCAACAGGCAAGAGCTTAATTTATTGTTGGGGATATACGGGCGAATGGTCGCCGCCGGCCTATGGCGCGACTACGCCATGGACGCCCTGCCCGACCGCGCCGTGTTCTCGATTTTCCGGCGCACGTCAGAGTCGCCGCTCTACCAGATCGAGAAGCGTCCAGAGCTGGCCAGGCGCCAGGGCGCGTTCGCCGTCTCCACGCCTACAGGCTTGATTTTACGGCGCGGACACGAGCTCGCGGCCGTGCTGCGGATCTTCGATCAGAAGCTCATCCGGCTGGTCGCCGAGTGACGAAACAGCGTTCGGCGGCGGCGGATTCGGCTGGAATCGAAAGCGCCCGGCTTCCGCCGGGCGCTCCGAATCAGCTGCGCATGTGATTCGCAGCTTTCAGTTTAGTTTCGGCTGCTCATCAACCGCATGATGAATTGGAACAGGTTGATGAAGTTCAGGTACAGGTTGAGCGCGCCATAGGTGGTCGCCACCGACATGCTCCGCGCATCGCCGCCGAGCTCGTAATACATGTATTTCAGGCGCTGCGTGTCATAGGCCGTGAGGCCCGCGAAGATCAGCACGCCGAAGATCGAGATGATCAGATCGAGCCCGCGGATCGGCGCGCCCGTGAACGCTGCGAAGCCAAAATTGACCAGGCTGGCGATGATGATGCCGAACAGGCCCATCATCAGGAACGAGCCGAAGCCCGTCAGGTCCCGCTTGGTGGTGTAGCCCCACAGCGAGAGCGCGCCGAAGGTGAGCGAGGTCACCAGGAACGCCTTCACGATCGTCAGCATGCCCGCTTCGACCGAGCCGCCCATCTGGCCCAACGTGGCGCGCAGGAACCAATAGCCGATGCTGACGCCAATCAGCGAAACCACCGACCAATAGATCAGATTGGCGCCGAGCGGCGACGGGTTGCGCATGGCGAAGCTGGAGATCAGCAGGATCGCCAGCGGGCCGAACATCACGACGAAGATGAACGGCGTGCCGAAAACGAATTGCGTGACGGGCGCGACGGTGCCCGCCACATAGGCCAGGACGGCCGAGAGCAGGAGCCCAAGGCCCATCTTGTTGAACACGCCCAGCATGAAAGCGCGCAGGCCGGCGTCGACCGCCATGTCCGCACGGGCGGGCGCTGTCCGTGCCCCGCCGAAAAAGTCGCTCATGCCTACCTCCAAGCGCGTCGGGAAAAACCCGACGCTTCGCGTCGTAATATGGCGTTCGCGGCGCCTGTGAGCAAGGCGATCACCCTGCTGTGACGCCTTGTGCTTGGTCACGACCAGGTGTAGCGCCGGTAACCTAACGCCGGGGAGCCGCCGGCCTTGCGTGGCGAACGCGGCGAGAGGGTAACGGGGTTGGCTGACGAAAACGATCGTCCGGAAGGCGAGCCGCCTTCCAACGGCGTCGAGCCCGGCCCTTCGCCGCGCCCAGAGCCAGAAGCGGCCCCGGCGCCGGCCGAAGATTACCCGCGCAGCGAGCCCGATGAACTGACGCAAATGCGCGCCCGCCTGGTCGGGCTTATTCAATCGGGCGCCACCCGCGCGCGTCATTTCGGCGAAGGCGCCTGGACCCGGATTCGCCAGATCAAGCGGCCGCGCAGCTTGCGCGAATACGCCGTCTGGGCCGGCTGGGGCTTTGGCGGCGTGACCGCGCTGCTGGCGGCGATGTTCGTCTTCCTGACCTGGGGCATGCCCTCCCCCGACGCGGTCTGGACGGCCGACAATGCGCCCTCGATCACGTTCTATGACCGCAACGGCACCGTGATCCTGCGCGAAGGCGCGCAGAACGCCCCGCCCGTCGATCTCGACACCCTGCCCGCCTTCGTGCCGCAGGCGTTCATCGCGATCGAGGACCGCCGCTTCTATCAGCATTTCGGCATCGACGTCGGCGGCACGCTGCGCGCGATGATCGAGAACCTGCGCTCGGGCCATGTCGTGCAGGGCGGCTCGACGCTGACCCAGCAGCTCGCCAAGAACCTCTTCCTCAACAATGAGCGGACCTTCCGGCGCAAATTCCAGGAAATCGCGCTGGCGATCTGGCTCGAGAGCCGCTTCACCAAGAAGCAATTGCTCGCGCTCTATCTGAGCCGCGTCTATTTCGGCGCCGGCGCCTGGGGTATCGAAGCGGCGAGCGAACGCTATTTCGACCGGCCCGCGCGCGAACTCACCTTGCTGCAATCGGCGCTGCTCGCCGGTCTCGTCAAAGCGCCATCGCGGCTCAATCCTGCGCAGCAGGAGCGCGGCGCGCGGGCGCGCGCGCAAGTCGTGCTCGACGCGATGGTGGCCGAGGGCTTCATCAGCGCCGCCGAGCGCGAAGCGGCCCTCCAGGAAGATTTGCGCATCAGCCGCGAAAGCCCGGCCGGCAATCTCGGCTATTTCCGCGATTGGATCGATCCGCTGCTCAATCAGGTGATCGGCCAGGCGCGCGACGATTTCATCGTCGAGACCACGCTCGACGTGCAGGCCCAGCGCGCCGGCGAAGCCGCGATCGAAACCGCGCTCGCGCGCGACGGCGAAGCCCGCCGCGTCAGCGAAGCGGCGCTGGTCTCGATGGACGACAATGGCGGCGTGCGCGCCATGATCGGCGGGCGCGCCTATGGCCTCGGCGAAGGCCAGAGCGAATTCAACCGCGTCACCCAATCGCGCCGCCAGCCCGGCTCATCGTTCAAATTCTTCATCTACCTTGCAGCGATGGAAGCGGGCCTGACGCCGTGGACCGTGCGTGTCGATGCGCCGGTGACGATCGGCGATTGGTCGCCCGGCAATTACAATGACCGCTTCTACGGGCCGGTCGATCTCGCGCGCGCGTTCGCGATGTCGCTCAACATGGTGGCGATCATCGTCGCCAATGAAGTGGGCCATGACCGCGTGATCGAAGTCGCGCGCCGGCTGGGCGTGACCTCGCCGCTGCACAATTACCGCTCGCTCGCGCTCGGCGCGCAGGAGCTGACCTTGCTCGAAATCACGCAGGCCTATGGCGTGATGGCCTCGGGCGGCTATCGCATCGAAGCGCACGGCATTACGCGCGTGCGCCGCTCGAACGGCGAAGTGGTCTGGTCGTGGCGTCCGCGCAATCGTGCGCGCGTGATCGATGATCTGCATCGACGCTACATGAACTACATGATGAACCGCGTGGTGGAGAGCGGCACGGGCACGTCCGCGCGCATCACCGGCCGTCAGCTCGGCGCCAAGACCGGCACGGCGAACGATTATCGCGACGCGTGGTTCATCGGCTTTGCGCCCGGCATCGTCTCGGGCGTGTGGGTCGGCAATGACGATCACCGCATCGCCATGGCGCGCATGACGGGCGGACAAATGCCCGCGCAGATCTGGCGCGATTTCATGGTCGTGGCGCTGCAATCGGTGCCGGTGCGATCGCTCGACATGCCGCGGCCGGAAGATTTCGCGACCGGCCCCGCCGCGCCCGCCGAAGGCGACAAGCCCATCATCGTCGGCGCGCCCATCGGCGCCAGCGCCGCGGCGGAAAATCCGCCCGCCGATCCCAACGTCGATCGTTCGCTGGATTTCGGTCCCGAAGGCTAGACGCTTTGAGAGAGCATCATGCGGATGATGCTCTAGGCGCCGCCGATGGCGTGCAGCATCGCGCCGTGGCGATGCAGCCAGGCGCGGCCCATTTCGTGCGACGGACAAAGCTTTTCGACCAGCGCCCAGAACCGCGCCGAATGGTTCATCTGTTTCAGATGCGCGACCTCATGCGCGGCCAGATAATCGAGCACGAAGGGCGGCGCCATCACGATGCGCCAGGAAAACGCGAGCGCACCGTCCGTCGAGCATGAGCCCCAGCGCGAGCGCGTTTCCTTCACCTGTATCTTCGCCGGCTTCGCGCCAAGCGCAGCCGCGTGCACGGCGACGCGCGCGCTCAAATCCTTCAGCGCTTCCGCCTTCAGGAAACGGATGACGCGCGCTTCGAAGAAATCGAGATCTGGCGCGGGCACGATGAGGCGCGGCGGCGCGCCTTCAGCGCCCGCTTCGATGCGCGCGGCCCCCCGCCCCTTCTCGAACGCCAATTCATGCATCACGCCGCGCAGCGGCGCCTGGGCGAATGGCGCGAGCGCGGCGCGCTCGGGCAGCGCGGCCAATTCCTTCGCGATCCAGCCGGCCCTCGCAGCGGCGAATTCTTCGGCCCGCTTCAATTGGCGTTTGGAGGGCGCAGTGGCGATGGCGATGCGGCGCGTCGCGTCGATCCGCACCGAGATGCGCCGCGCCCGCGGATTGACCGCGAGCGTCAGCGGGACGCGGCGGCCATCGATCAGCTCGATTTCCGTCACCGTCACATCCGGCTTCGTAGAATCGTCCCGCATAAAATCCATTGTCTCACAGCCCCGCCCCTCTCGCATCCCGCGGCGCAGCGCTTATCCTGGCGCCGAAAGGAAATGCTCATGGCCCGCTATGCCGGCGCCTGCCATTGCGGCGCTGTTCAATTCGAGATCGAGGCGGATTTCACCGAGCTGACGGTGTGCGATTGCTCGCTCTGCCGCAAGAAGAACGCCGTCATGGGCGCGGTGCATGAGAGCCGCTTCCGCCTCATCAGCGGGGAAGACGCGCTCGGCCTCTATCAATGGAACACGCGCGTGGCGCGCCATCATTTCTGCACGCGCTGCGGCATCTACACGTTTCACAAGAAGCGCTCGGCGCCCGATCAGTATGGCGTCAACGTGTTCTGCCTGGAAGGCTTCGATCCGGCCTCGGTTCCGATCCGGCGCGCAGACGGCAAGACCATGACGCTCATTGTCGAAGACCGCCGCCCCGATTGGAGCGGCCCGCCGCTCGATTAGGCGATCGCGACGCGCTTCTTCCTGGCGCCAAGCCCGCGCGAGACCGGCGATTGGAAGGCGCGGTGGAATTCGCGCATGCGCGGCGCGATTTCGGTGCGGAAGCGGCTGCCGTTGAACACGCCGTAATGGCCCACGCCCGGCTGCACGTAATCCTGCTGCATATGGTGCGGGATGTTGATGCAGAGATCGTGCGCGGCCTGGGTCTGCCCGATGCCGGAAATGTCGTCGTTCTCGCCTTCGACGGTCATCAGCGCGGTGTTGCGGATCGCTTCGGGCTTAATGAGCGCGCCCTCATGGCGGAGCATGCCGCGGGCGAGCTTGTATTCCTGGAACACGTCGCGGATCGTCTGCAGATAGAATTCTTCGGTGAGATCGAGCACCGAAAGATATTCATCGTAGAATTTGCGGTGCTTCTGCGCGTTGTCGCCGTCGCCTTCGATCAGGTGCTTGTAGAAATCATAGTGCGCGTCGACATGGCTCGACCAATTCATGCCCATGAACGAGGCCAGCTGCACGAAGCCCGGATAGACCCGCCGGAACGCGCCGGGATAGTTCGGCGGCACGGTGTGGATCATGTTCTTTTCGAACCAATCATAGCCGCGCGATTGGGCGAGCTTGTTCGGCGCGGTGGGCGAGCGGCGCGCATCGATCGGCGAGCCCATGAACGTCATCGTCGCCGGCTGCGCCGCTTCGCCGGCCTCCGCCATGCGCGCGATGGCCGCCAGCACGGGCGGGCCGGGCTGGCACACCGCCACGACGTGCACGTCCGGCCCCAGCTGGCGCAGCACGAACTGGATATGATCGATGTAATCATTGAGATCGAACCGGCCGGCGAAGATCGGCGCCATGCGCGCGTTCTGCCAATCGGTGATGTAGACCTCGTAATTCGGCAGGAACGCTTCGACCGTGCCGCGCAGCAGGGTCGCGTAATGGCCCGAGAGCGGCGCCACGACCAGCATGATCGGGTCATTGCGCTGACCGCGCGCCTTCACCAGCGCCTGCTCGTCGCGGCGGAAATGGGTGAGATTGCACCAGGTCGACCGCCAAACGCTTTCGGGCGTGACCGCGACATGCACGCCCTGCACGATGGTTTCCGGCAAATCCCAAGCCGGCTTGGCGTAGCGGCGCGTGACGGATTCGAAGACGTCGGCCGCCGCGGCCGCGGCCTTGGACATGTCGGATTCCGCGATCGGGTTGAGCGGCGAGCGCAGCGCCATGCCCTGCAGCTGCGCGACCAGGCGCATCGGCGCCACCGACCACTGGCTCATCTCATAAAGCGAATACAGCATTCAGTCCGCCATTCCGCATTGCAGCATGCCGAAATATATAAGGCATGCAACGCTTTCCAACGGCTAAAGACCTGGCTTTCGGCCTATGTCGTTGCGGCGCCGCAATCCCAGGCGCGGCGCTTTAAGCGCCCTGCAGCGAGAGTTTTACGCAGGCCGCGACCTCTTCGGGCGTGGTCTGGACCGTGCGCATGATGCCCTTGAGCCGCCAGGCGCCGTCCAAAATGTAGAGGAACGACGTGTGGTTGACATTGTAGCCGCCGCCCTCGAGCGGGGCCTTGATGGCGGTCACGCCGAAGCGATCCTCCGCCGCCTGGACCTGGGCGAGACTGCCCGTCAGGCCCTGGAGGCCATGGGGGAAGCCGTCCGTTTGGGCATAAGCAGCCATTTGGGCGGGGCCATCGCGCTCGGGATCGACCGTTATGAGCGCGCTCTGGTAGCTGGCGCCGTCGCTGCTCAGCCGCGCCAGCGCCTGCTCCAAGAGGTACATCGTGGTCGGGCAGACGTCGGGGCAATTGGTGAAGCCGAAATAGACCAGCGCCGGGCGCCCGGCGAAGGCGGCCTGGGTGATCGCCCTGCCCTGCCCGTCGATCAGGTCGATCGGTCCGCCCAGGGTCTCGGGCGGGTGGGTGACGCAGCCCTGCGGCGGATCGGCCGGCCGCATCAGCGGCAGGGTGACCGCCAGCAGCACGAGCGCGACCGCCCCGGCCGCCAGGGCGAGCGCGGGCAGCACGGCTTTTGTCAGCGCGCGCCTTGGCTTGGGCGTCGAGGGCGGCGAAACCATTCCCCGATCCGAAGCGGCGCGCCCCTCAAGCGTCAACGCTCCGCGACGCCGCACCCCATTGGGGCTAGGACTGCGCAAGCCACGTTCAAGCTGATACCAAGCGCCAAAACAGCGCGATGACCGATCTCGCTCTCCCCATTCCGACGATCCGCGGCGAAGCGCCGCTGGCCGATCCCAACCGCGTGCGGCTGCGCACGCTGATCCTGCTGCGCTGGCTCGCGGTGGGCGGACAGACGCTGTCGATCCTGTTCGTGCGCTTCGTGCTGGGCTTCGAATTCCCCTACCTCGCCTGCATGGCGGCGATCGCGGCGAGCGCGCTGGTCAATGTCGGCCTGCTGATCTCCCGCTCGCCGCAAGCCTTGGTGCGCGATTGGGAAGCGGCGGCGCAATTGGCGTTCGACGTCGTTCAACTGGCCGTGATGCTGGCGCTGACGGGCGGCGTGCAGAACCCGTTCGTCTTTCTGTTCGTGGCGCCGGTGGCGGTCTCGGCCGCGGTGCTGCGCCCGGTGCTGACGGTCGGGCTCGCCGCGCTCTGCTATGTCGCCATCGCCGCGCTCGCCCTGTTTCATTACCCGCTGCCCTGGCCGGGCAGTTCCGAGATCAATCTGCCGCAGCTCTACCAAGTCGGCATGACGGTCGCGGTGATGATCTGCCTGCTGCTGACGAGCGTCTATGCGTGGCGGGTCGCGGCCGAAGAAGAACGCTTGAACCTCGCGCTCGCGGCGGCGGCCTCCGTGCTGGCGCGCGAGCAGCGGCTCTCGGCGCTGGGCGGGCTCGCCGCCGCCGCCGCGCATGAGCTCGGCACGCCGCTCGCCACCATTCATCTCGTCGCCAAGGAAATGGCGCGCGGCCTGCCCGCGGATTCGCCGCTGCATGAAGATGCGCAATTGCTGGTGAGCCAGAGCGAACGCTGCCGCGCGATCCTCACGCAATTGTCGTCGCGCAGCGATGATGGCGATGCGATGCACGCGCGCGCGCCGCTGCTGGCGCTGATCGAAGAAGCCGCCGCGCCGCATCGCGATCTCGGAACCGAAATCGTGATCGCCGCCGACGCGGGGGATGCTTCGCCCGCGCCGGAGGTGCGCCGCCTGCCGGAAATTCTGCACGGCCTCGGCGCCATCATCGAAAACGCCGTCGGCTTCGCCAAATCACGCGTCGACATCACGGCGCGCTGGACGGCCGATGAGATCGACATCGCCGTGCGCGACGATGGGCCGGGCTTTTCGCCCTCCGTGCTGCCGCGCATCGGCGAGCCTTACGTGACCGAACGCGATGAAGGCGATTCCGGCGGGGGCCTCGGCCTCGGCTTTTTCATCGCAAAAACCTTGCTCGAACGCTCGGGCGCGCGCCTCATCGTGCGCAACCGCACCCCGCCGGCGCACGGCGCCTCCGTGCGCGCGATCTGGCGGCGCGCCGAGATCGAAGCGCCGCCGCTCTAGATATTTGATGACCACGAAAGAGACCGATCATGACGACCGCTGAATCCGAAGTTCAATATCCTCCGCTTCCGGACGGTGATAAGACGCTCCTCTTGCTTGACGACGATGCGGCCTTCCGCACCCGCCTCGGCCGCGTGCTGACGCAGCGCGGCTTCACCGTTTCGGCCGTCGCGAGCGTGTCGGAAGCGCTCGAAATCGCCAACGGCAATCCGCCGGCCTACGCCGTGCTGGATTTGCGTCTGGAAGACGGTTCGGGCCTGCAAGTGGTCGAGGCGCTGCAGCGCAAGCGCAAGGATTGCCGCGTCGTGATCCTCACCGGCTATGGCGCGATCGCGACCGCCGTCGCCGCCGTGAAGGCTGGCGCGCTCGATTATCTCGCCAAGCCCGCCGACGCCGACGACATCGTCAAAGCGCTGCTCGCCCAGCCGAACGACAAGCCCGCCCCGCCAGAAAATCCGATGAGCGCCGATCGCGTGCGCTGGGAGCACATTCAGCGCGTCTACGAATTGTGCGGGCACAATGTTTCGGAAACCGCGCGCCGCCTCAACATGCACCGCCGCACGCTGCAGCGCATCCTCGCCAAGCGCGCGCCGAAATGACGGAGGTCGCTGTAGAGCCGGCGCAGCGCGCGCATCGCGACGCCATCGCGGCGATGCTGCAGCTCTACATCCACGATTTTTCCGAGCAATGGTTCGATCAAGAGCGCGGCGAGCTCAACGAAGACGGGATGTTCGATCCCTATTCTTATCTTGACGCCTATTGGGAAGAGGACGGCTGCCTGCCCTTCCTGATCCGCGCGAACGGCAAGCTGGCGGGCTTTGCGCTGATCAATCGCGATTGGCATTCGGGCCAGAGCGCCGATCACAGCATGGCGGAGTTTTTCGTGGTGCGGAAACATCGGCGCGCGGGCGTCGGCGCCGCAGCGGCCGCGCATCTGTTCAAAACGCTTCCAGGCGTGTGGGAAGTGGCCGTCGCCGAACGCAACACGCGTGCGCTGTCGTTCTGGGTGCGCGTGATGGCGCCCTTCTCACCCACACGTCTTGACGGCGATGGCGATCATTGGAGCGGGCCGATCTTCCGGTTTCGCAGCGGGGCGGCATGATGGAAACGCGGCGATCTCTGCTGAAACTTACGGGCGGCGCGCTGACGGCCGCGGCGGCGTCGTGCGCGACGGCGCAAGAGCCGCGCTATCCGCGCGTCGCGTTTGTCTTCGAAAGCGGCGTCGTCTCCGGCATTCTGCGGCCTGACAAAGCGCCGCAGCACGTCGCGCGCTTCACGCAGCTCTGCCGCCAGCATTTCTACGACAATCTCTCGATCGTGCGCGTCGCGCCCGGCCATGTCGTGCAAGGCGGCGATCCGCTGTTCACCGGCGAAGGCGGCTCGGGCCAGACCATTCCCGCCGAGTTCAACGATCTGCCGCACATTCGCGGGGCGATCGGCATGGCGCGCGATGAGAATCCGGATTCGGCCGACAGCCAATTTTACATCTGCCTCGCGGACCGCCCGCATCTGAACGGGCGCTACACAGTCTTCGGCCAGGTCGAGGAAGGCATGCCGATCCTCGACGGCTTCCAACCGGGCGATGCGCCGATGGGCTTCATCTCCGAGCGCGCGCGCCAGCCGCGCCTGGTGCGCGTGCGCGTGTTCGCCTGATCTTGAATGACCCAATCTTGAATTGGCCGCTGGGAACGCCCAGCTAAGATGCGAGTTTGGCCCTTGAGGGCCGACTTGCTCTCAGAGAACAGAGATGAGCAGAGCTTTCGTCAAAGAAACCGACGAAGCGCTGGAGCTTTTGCCCGAGCGCCCGATTTCGTCGCACCGTAATTTTGTCACCGCCGCTGGCCTCGCCGCGATGGACCGCGAGATCGCGCGCCTGCGCGCCGCGATCGAGGCCGCGCGCCTCAGCGGCGATGAGACCGCGCTCGCCCGCGCGCAGCGCGATCTGCGTTATTGGGCGGCGCGCCACGCCAGCGCCGAATTGCAACCGATGCCCGCGAACGCCGATGATGTGCGCTTCGGCGCGGCGGTGACGATCGCCTATGACGATGGCCGCGAAGCCACCTATCGCATCGTCGGCGAAGATGAAGCCGATCCTGCGCAGGGCTCTGTGTCCTACATCTCGCCGCTGGCGCGCGCGCTGATGGGCAAAGCCATCGGCGATGTCGCGCGCGTGGCCGGGCGCGAGGTGGAGATCGTCGCGATCGGCTGAAGCGCAAGGCGCACCCATTCCCGGGTCGACGCGAAGCGACGAGCCCGGGACCCATAATCGCAAGCGCCGGCAAAGCGGACGCATCCGGCGACGCTGCCGCTTCGCACGCGATGATCGCGCCTATGGGTCCCGGACCGCCGGCTTCGCCGGCGTCCGGGAATGGGTGAGAGGATTCGCAATGCGCGCGCTCGTGAGAGAAAGACGCCGCGGCCCGCTCACCCCTCATCGTCCGACGGCGGCGCATCGTCCTGCGCCGGAATCGCGTAGCCGCCTTTGAGCCAGCGATTGAGATCGACGTCCGCGCAGCGTTTTGAGCAGAAGGGTTTGTATTTCGGGTCCTGCGGCTTGCCGCAGATGGCGCAGGGTCGCGTTTTGGGTTCGCTCATAGCGCCCTCACATCCACGCGCGCGCGCGGCGCGCCTGGCTTGGCCTCCACGGTGAAGCGCGGGCCGATGATATTCGTCAACGCCGCGCGCCACGGAACGGGCGCGGCTTCCAGCCAGGCGAACACATCAGGCGCGAGCTGCGCCGCGATCTTGCGGCCGGTGGAGGCGCGCCCTTCCCGCTCGATCGCGCGCAATGCCTGGAGCGCGATGGTCTCGACCGAGAGCGCGCCATCGGCGTCGCACAGCAGTTCGTGCAAAGGCGTCTGCATCTGCGCGCGCTGCAGCTCCATCAATCCGAAGCGCGACAGCGGCGCCATGCGCACGCCCCAGGGATCGCCCGCGAACGCCTCTTTCGCCGCCGCTTCCAGCACGCGCGCATCGGCCTGGCGACGCATGTTGACGAAATCGATCGCGATCACGCCGCCCAGCCCACGCAGCCGGATCTGGCGCGCCGCTTCGCGCGCCGCAGCGAGGTTGAGATCGAGCGTGAACTTGTCGGCGTCGCCCCCGCCCTGGCGCGCCCCGGCATCGACATCGATGGCGACGAGCGCAGCCGTGGGCTCGATGGTGAGCGCGCCGCCGCCGGGGATGGGCGCGGTGCGGGCCAGCGCGTCTTCGATGGCCGCGTCGATCCTGGCGCGCGTGGCGGCGTCCGCCGGTTTGGCGTCATCGAGCGCGATGTCGCTGTCATGCCGGTCGAGCCGTGCGGGCGCCCCGCCCGGATGGGGCGCATCGAGCAGCGCGGCGACCGCGCTCTTCTCGCGCGCCGCTTCGCGCGTGATGGCGACGACGATGGCCATGCCTTCCGTCAAAGCCACGCGCGTGCGGCCCTTGCGGACGCGGCCATCGGCTTCGAGCGGCAGGAAGGCCTCGCCGGCGCCGAGATCGAGGAAGGCGCCGCGGCGGCGCTTGTCGACGCGCGTCACGCGCGCCGCATAGGTCTCGCCCCAACGCGGGCGCGCCTCGTGCGGGCGCACCACGCGCAGCGCGATCACCCGGCCATTGTCGACCAGCGCTTCGCGCGTTTCGCCGATGGCGGCGTCGACCCAGCGTTCGCTCACGCGCGCCTCCGCACGCCGGCGCTTTCGAGCAGATTGGCGGTCTCATAGAGCGGCAGGCCGACAATGGCCGAGTAAGAGCCGATGATGCGCGAGACGAAGCGGCCCGCGCGGCCCTGAATCGCGTAGCCGCCGGCTTTGCCGCGCCATTCGCCGCTGGCGATGTAATCGGCGATCTCCGCCTCGCTCAGCACTTTCACATGCACGCGCGCTTCGGCGAGCCGCGTGCGGACCTCCCCGCCCGCCGCGAGCGCAACGCCCGTCAGCACGCGATGCGCGCGCCCGGACATGAGCGCGAGGCAGGCGCGCGCCTCTGCTTCCGTTTCGGTCTTCGGCAATAAGCGGCGCCCGATGGCGACGACCGTATCGGCGCCGAGCGCGGCGCATTCGGGCGCGGCGGCGGCCAATGCCTTCTCGCGCGCCAGGCGCACGGCCAGCAGGTGCGGCGGCTCCTTCGGGCGCGGCGTTTCATCGAGATGCGCGGGCGCAATCTCGTCGGGAACATAGCCGATCTGCGCCAGGAGATCGCGGCGGCGCGGGCTTTCGCTGGCGAGGATCAGGCGCGGCGCGGCGACGCTCATCGCGGCGCGATCCCGAGCCTCCGCGCCACGAGCCGGTCGACGAAACGCTGCGGCAGCACGCGCGGCAAAACCGAATCCATCAGCGGATTGCGCAGAATGGCGTAACGCACTTTCGGGTTCGACTCGGTCAGGATGCGCCACACCAGCGCGCCGACATCTTCCGGCGGCAGGCCAGCCTTGCCGACGCCCATCATATAATCGCGCGCCTTTTGGACCATGTCGCGATAAGGCGTGTTGGCGAAGCGATTGACGTCGATATCGGCGTCGGACTTTTCCCAGATCGGCGTGGCGATCGCGCCGGGGCCGACGACGACGACATCGATGCCGTAGAGCATGAGTTCGCGGCGCAGCGATTGCGAATAGCCTTCGAGCGCGAATTTCGAGGCCGCGTACGGCCCCACCATCGGCGAACCATTGCGCCCGCCGACGCTCGACATCATCACGATGCGCCCGGGCTTGCCTTCGCGGTCGGGATCGGCGCCGAGCAGCGGCGCGAACGCCTGCGTGACGCGGTGCACGCCCAGCAGGTTCACGTCCATCTGCTTGGCGATCTCTTCCGCGTCGAGATGGAGCAGCGGCCCGGCGACGGCGATGCCGGCATTGTTCACCAGCCCGAAGAGCCGCTTGCGGCCGAGCATATCGCCCACTTGCGTCGCCGCGGCGCGCACGGCGGCTTCATCGACGACATCGAATTGAATGGGCGTCACGCGCGCGCCGAGTTCAGCGCGCAGGCGATCGGCGTCGGCCGGCTTGCGCACGCTGGCGAACACGTGTGCGCCTTCGGCCGCCGCCTTCGCCGCGATGGCGTGGCCGATCCCGGTGGACGCGCCCGTCACCACGACGGCGCGATCGAGGGCGCCGCGATCAAGGCTCATGGCTGCGTCTCACTTGAAGCGATAGGTGATGCGGCCCTTGGTCAAATCATAGGGCGTCATTTCGACGAGCACGCGGTCGCCGTTCATGACGCGGATGCGGTTCTTGCGCATCTTGCCGGCGGTGTGGGCGACGATTTCGTGATCGTTCTCGAGCTTCACGCGAAAAGTCGCGTTCGGCAGCAGCTCCATCACCGTTCCGGCGAATTCCAGAAGGTCTTCTTTCGACATTCAATCCTCTTTGCGGCCCGGCGGCCGCGGCGGGGTCTCTATATAGGGTTGGGGGCCAAAGGTCACCCGTGCTCGGGGCGGAGAAAACGCGCCTCGATGCGCGCATCCAGCGCATCGCGGACCGCCCGATATTCGTCCAAACGCGCCTCGCGCGAGCCCTGCGCGAGGGAGGGATCGAAGGTCGGCCAATATTCCACCTCGACCGCCAGGGTGCGTGTGAATTCAAGCGCGCGGTGGTGGGCCTCGGGCGTCAATGTGACGATCAGGTCAAAGGACAAATCCTCCAGCTGATCGAAGCTTTTCGGCCGGTGACGGGCGATATCCACACCGAGCTCGTCCATCGCTGCGACTGCGAAGGGATCGACCTCGGCCCCGGCCCTGAGGCCCACACTGTCGACCCAGACCTGGCGCCCGAAGCGCAATTGCATGAGGCCCGCGGCCATCGGCGAGCGGATGGCGTTGTGGTTGCAGGCGAACAGCACCGCCTGCGGAAGCGTCCGCTCCATCCGTCACATCCGCACGTGAAGCGCACAGATCAGCGTGAACAGGCGCCGCGCGGTATCGAAATCGACTTTGAATTTTCCCGCGAGCCGCTGGGCCAACAGCTCCGAACCTTCATTGTGCAGCCCGCGCCGGCCCATATCGATGGCCTCGATCTGCTGCGGCGTGGCGGTGCGGATGGCCTGGTAGTAGCTGTCGCACACCATGAAATAGTCTTTGATGATGCGGCGAAACGGCGACAGCGACAGAACGAGCACGCGGATGCTCTGCTTGTCTGCGTCGCGCGCGACATCGAGCACGAGGCGGCCATCGTTCATCGACAGCGTGAGCACGTAAGGCCCTTCGTCATGGCCCTCGACCTCGAAAGCGTTGGCTTCCTTCAGATCGAAGATCGCGATGCGGCGCTCATGTTCGGAATCGGCGCTGGCGGCGGCGAGCGAGCTTTCGTCGAGAATGACGTCGACGAGGCGGTGCGCGCTCATGTGTTCGGCTCAAGCCGCAGCCGCACCGAACGCGCATGCGCGGGCAAGCCTTCGGAATCGGCGATGCGCGCGGCGGCCGGACCGATGGCGCGGACGGCATTGGAATCGGCCGCGATGAGGCTGGTGCGCTTCATAAAGGTCTGCGTCGTGACGCCCGAGGCGAAGCGCGCGCGCCGCCCGGTGGGCAGCACGTGGCTGGGGCCGGCGACGTAATCGCCCAAGGCTTCCGGCGCATGCGCGCCAAGAAAAATCGCGCCCGCATGCGTGACGAGGCCCGCGATGCGCTCGGCGTCGGCGGCGACGATCTGGACGTGCTCGCCGGCGCCGCGATTTGCCAGAAGCGCCGCTTCCACGAGGGAATCGACAAGGATGATGGCGCCATGGCGCTCCCAGGAGGTGCGCGCGGACGCGCCGGCCTGCCCGGCGTCGAGCATGTCTTCGACGGCCGCCGCGACCCGATCGGCGAAGCCGCGATCGGTGGTGAAGAGCAGCGCCTGCGCATCTTCATCATGCTCGGCCTGCGCCATCAGATCGGCGGCGATCCAGCGCGGATCGGCGCCGCCATCGCACAGGATGAACACTTCGGACGGGCCGGCGATGGAATCGATGCCGACATCGCCGAACACGACCTTCTTCGCCGCCGCGACATAGGCGTTGCCCGGCCCGACCACGACATCGCACGGTTTCAGCGCGCCCGCGCCATAAGCGAGCGCAGCGATCGCCTGCGCGCCGCCGATCTTCCACACCTCGTCGACACCGGCGATTTTCGCGGCGGCGAGGATGGCGGGATTTTCGAACAGTTTGCCGGGCGGCGTCGCCATCGCGAGCCGCTTCACGCCCGCGGCTTTCGCCGGGATCGCGTTCATCAGCACCGAGCTCGGATAGGCGGCAAGCCCGCCGGGCGCGTAAAGGCCCGCGGCATCCACCGCCGTCCAGCGCCAGCCGAGCGCGACGCCTTCACTATCGACGTAGGAGCCATCCTTCGGTCGTTCCTTCTCGTGGAAGGCGCGGATGCGTTTGGCGGCGGTTTCGAGCGCCGCGATCAGATCAGGCGGGCAATCGGCATAGGCGCGCGCGATTTCATCTTGCGACACGCGCAGCTTGCCCGGCTCGAGCACCAGGCCGTCATATTTCGCCGTCAGTTCCAGGATCGCCGCTTCGCCGCGCGCGCGCACATCCTCCGCGATGGCGCGCGCAGCGGTCTCCGCGGCGTCGAGCCGTTCGCCGCGCGCGGCGATCAGCTTCAGATAGGCCGCATCGAAGCCGGGATCAGAAGAGATCAGCAGGCGCGCCATGCTCAGCTGTCCGCGCGCTCGTGATCGGGCCGGCGCGGCGTGGGCCAGGCCGCGCCGAAATCGATCAGCGTGACATCGAGCGCTTCGACGGTGAGCGCGATCTCGCCGCCGCCCGCGAGCACGATGCGCGCCACGCCGCTCGGCGGCTCTTCATCGAGATCGAAGCGGATATCGAGGATCGACGCCAGCGCTTCCGGTTCTTCGCGCCGGAAGCGCTTGGTTTTCACGCCGAGCACGCCTTCGAAACTGAGCGCGGCCTGGACGCGCTCATAGGGACCGAGATCGGCGGCCGTTTCCCAGCGAAAACGCGCCAGCTGCGCCGCGAAACGGCGCGCGCGCGGCTCGAAATGGAGATCGCCGGCGCGCACCAAAGCGTCCTGGACGGCAGATGAGATGACTTCCAGATCGGCGATATCGTGCGCGAGTAGTTTCAGCCCTTCGCTCATGCGCCCCGCATCATTTGATCCGCTTCACCTGCGCGCCGCAGGCCGCGAGCTTCTCTTCCAGACGCTCGAAGCCGCGATCGAGGTGATAGACGCGGTTGACGATGGTTTCGCCTTCGGCGGCGAGGCCCGCGATGACGAGGCTGACGGAGGCGCGCAGATCGGTCGCCATCACCGGCGCGCCGATCAGCTTATCGACGCCTTCCACGACGGCTTCCGATCCGTGCACGCTGATATGCGCGCCGAGCCGCGCCAGTTCCGGCGCATGCATGAAGCGGTTCTCGAAGATGGTTTCGTGGAACGTCGAATCGCCATCCGCGAGCGCCATCAGCGCCATGAATTGCGCCTGCAGATCGGTCGCGAAACCGGGGAACGGCGCGGTGTCGATATCGACGGCGTGGAGGCGCCCATTGGCGCGCGCGACGCGCACGCCGTCGTCCTTCACCTCCACGGTGACGCCGGCCTTGCGCAGCGCATCGATCAGCGCGCCGAGATGTTCGCCGCGCGCGCCCTTCAGGAACACGTCGCCCTTGGCCGCGGCGGCGGCGATCGCAAACGTGCCGGCCTCGATGCGGTCGGCGACGACGCGGTGCGTGTGCGCGTTGAGGCTGGTGACGCCCTGGATATGAATGGTTTCGCCGCCCGCGCCTTCGATGCGCGCGCCCATGGCGTTGAGGCATTCGGCGAGGTCTTCCATCTCCGGTTCTTCGGCGCAGTTCTCCAGCACGGTTTCGCCTTGCGCCAGGACGGCGGCGAGCATGGCGTGTTCTGTGGCGCCGACGGATTTGCCGGGAAAGCGGATGCGCGCGCCCTTGAGGCCGCGCAGGGCCGCCGCCTTTACATAGCCTTGCTCGATATGGATATCGGCGCCCATCGCTTCGAACGCCATCAAATGATAGTTCACCGGCCGCGCCCCGATCGCGCAGCCGCCCGGCAGCGACACCGTCGCGTGGCCCACGCGCGCCAGCAGCGGGCCCAGCACGTTGAACGTGGCGCGCATTTTCCGGACCAGATCATACGGCGCGATGGTCGAGGTGATTTCGCCGGCGTCGAGCTTCGCGGTGGGAGACCCCTTCGGCCAGTCGACCCTGACGCCCAGGGAGGCCAGGAGCTCGGCCATGAAGCGCGTGTCGGCGAGATTGGGAAGGTTTTCGAGCGTCAGCGGCGCCGGGCTCAGCAGCGAGGCCGCCATCAGCTTCAGGGCGGAATTCTTGGCGCCGGAAATGGGGATGACGCCGTTGAGCGGGGCGCCGCCGACGATCGCAATGCGGTCCATAAAGTTCTACTTGCCTTGCCGAGAGGCCCCCCGGGCGCGTTCGCCTTATGGGCTGCGCCTCTCGCCTTCGCAAGGCGGGCCATCCTCGGCAGCTGCGGGCCCCTGCTTGGCCGCCTTCCTACGCGCCAGATTCCGCTTCAGCGCGGCCGCCCGGCGGGCGTCCTTGGGCGTTTGCGCAGGTTTCTCCCGATTGGCCATCGCGCGTGACCTCGCCGCAAGCGGGCGCTAGCGTCAAGACCGGGGGACGCCATGACCATCGAGGCCGCCGAGCGGCACCCATTTTCGCTCGAAGCCGGGACCAGGGAACTTGCCTGGCTGGCGGCGCGCAATGCGTTTTTCGGGATCGTCACCCTGACGCTCTACCGCTTCTGGGCGCGCACGCGGATGCGCCGGCGGCTCTGGGCGCGCACGCGCGTGATGGGCGATGCGCTGGAATATTGCGGCTCCGGCTGGGAGCTGTTCCGCGGCTTCCTGATTTCGCTGCCGACATTTTTCCTGCCGGCGATCTTCGCGATCTATCTGGCGCCGATCGCCTTCGAGCCTTCGGTCGCGGCGATGCTGCTGATCGGGTTCTACCTGTTCGCCTTCCCGCTCGCCAACGCGGCGCGCTATTGGATGCGGCGCTATCAGCTCTCGCGCACGCGCTGGCGCGGCATCAGGCTGGCGCTCGAAGGCTCGGGCTGGGCCTATGCGTGGTCCTCGATCGGCTGGTCGCTGCTCGAATTCGTGACGCTGGGCTGGTACGGGCCGGCCGCACGCATGCGGCGCGCCAAGATGCTGTGGGAGAACACGCGCTTCGGCGATCAGCCGTTCAGCTTCGGCGAAGGCGAACCGGCTTTGGCGAGGGGCCTCTACGGCCCCTACGCGCTGGCCTGGTTCGGCGCGCCGCTGTCGCTGATCGGCGCCAGCATCGTCATCGGCGCGGTGATGGTCTCTTTGCAGGGACATGGCTTTGGCGGGCCCAACGTCCCCCCGCCGGCTTGGCTGCCGATCGCGGTGAGCCTCGGCGCATTAATCGTCGCGGCGTTCATCTTCCTCCTGACCTGGATGCCATTCACGGCCGCGGCGATGAACAGGACAGCCGACCTCATCGAACTCGATGGCGCGCGCTTCCGACTGCACGTGACGACGTTCGGTCTCTATGGCGTCACCTTGCTGTGCGCGCTGATCTGGATCTTCTCGATCGGCTTTCTGGCGCCGCTCGCGGGCGCGATTTACGTGCGCTACGTGTTCAACCGTCTCGAAATGATCGGCGCGCCGCGGTTTGCGGAAATCGGCCAGAGCATCGTGGCGCCGCCCGGATCGGGCGAAGGCATCGCCGACGCCTTCGATCTCGATTTCGGCGTAGGAATCGTCTGATGGCGCGCTATTGCGATGGCCGCAGCGCCGTGACGATCGAAACCGCCATTGAGGCGCAGGCCGATGGCCTCACCGTGCATGTGCCAACCTGGCCGGCGCATTGGGCTTACGAACATCTGCGCCGCACCGATGATGGCGGGCGCGAAACCGTGCTGCGGCTCGAACCCGACACCGGCGAGCGGCTGACGCTGACGGCGGACGAAGACATGGCGCTCAGCGCCGTCGCGCCGCAGCTCTACACCACGCGTGCGCTCAACCCCGAGCGGCCGCGCCTGGTGCTGGCGCTGATGGCGAGCGCGTTCGCGGCCGCGGCGGCGTTTTTGATCGGCGTGCCGCTCGAAGCGGGCGCGATCTCGCATTTCGTGCCGGCGCGTTACAAGCAGCATCTCGGGGAAATGGCCTGGAGCCAGGTCAACGCGCTCACCTCGCAATGCGAAGGCACGATGAGTTCGCGCGGGCTCAACGCGCTGGACGAGATTTATCAGAAGCTGCGCGCGCAAACGCCGAACATTCCCGAAGGCGAGGTCTATCTCGTCGACGCCAGTTTTCCGAACGCCTTCTCGATGCCGGATGGATCGATCGTGGTGACGGATGAGCTGATCGCGCTCGCGGAGTCACCCGATGAAATCGCCGGCGTCATCGCGCACGAATTGGGCCACGTCTCCTCAGGCCACATCATGAAGAACATCGTGCGCCAGATGGGCCTCGGCATCTTCGTGGACATCGTGTTCGGCGGCGCGGGCGCGGGCCAGGCCATCGCTGCGATCAACGTGCTGGCGCTGCGCTATTCGCGCGAGGATGAAGCCGAAGCCGATCACGTCGCGATCGGCCTCATGGACCGTGCGGGCTACAATCCCGGCGCGGTGGCGGCGCTGTTCCGCCGCCTCGCCGGCGCCCAGAGCGCGCAGCATGGCTGGCGCATTCCCGAATTTCTCAGCTCGCACCCCGATACGCTGCAGCGCGCCGCCGAAGCCGCGTGCCACGCCCGCGCCGATCGCGCGCCCGCGCTGTCAGCGGACGATTGGCACGCGCTCAAGCAAGCCTGCAAGGGCGCGGAAGGGCCCGCGGCGGACGGTGATGCGCATGGCGATCCGCCCGAAGATTTCCCGGCGCCGACGCCAGGCGCGCCCTGAGACGATCAGCTCGCCAGCGTCATCAGATTCGCGTTCAGCAGGTCGAGCGCAAGCTGGCGCGCACGCTGGGGTGGTTTGCCGAGCAGCGTCGAGAGGCTGCGTCCGAACAGGCCCACGCCCATCGCCAGCACTACGCTCACCAGGATGAGATTCTCGGCCTTGGCGTGGGACAGGCCGACATGGGCGAGCCGGCGCGCGACGACGGTATCGACGGCGCGGCGCACGGCGGTGAGGCGCTTGGATTCGTCGGTCAGTTCGAGCCAGGCCGCGAGGCGCGCGGGCCCTTTGCGCTCGAACGCATCGAACAAGGTCTGCAGCCCGCCATGGCGCATAGAGTCCAGATCGGCGCCGGCCGCATCGGCGCTCAGGATTTGCGTCACCAACTGCTCGACCATGCGCTCCATCAGCGCGGCCTGCACCTCATCGATTGAGCCGAAATGATGCAGCACGGTCGCGTTGGCGACGCCGGCGGCGGCGGCGACATCCGCAAGCTTCAGAAATTGCGGCCCCTTTTCGACCAGGATCGCCTCCGCGGCCGATAAAATGTTGTCGCGGGAGGCTTCCGGCGATCGACGCACGCGGCGGATTTTCTTTATTGACATTTTTGTTGGTAAGCTCCAATCCTCTAAGCGCCGCAAGATTAATCGCGCAAAACGTTAGTCGCGCACAAGGAGTTGCGCCATGACCAGCAAGCACACGCCGGATGACGTCACCATCGCGGGCCGCGACATCCATTTCGATGTGGAGAGCGCAAAAACCGGCCATTGGCTGGGCGGCGATCCGGTCGGCACGGCGGTGTTCAACGCGCTTTCGCTCACGTTCCCCGATGGCGAGCGGCTCTTCATCGAGGCGGTGCGCAATTATCGCGGGGGCATCACGGGCAAGCTTGCGGAAGATGTGCGCGGCTTCATCGCGCAGGAGGCGATCCATTCGCGCGAACATCACGTGCTCAACCAGCTGATCGACCGTGACCGCTATCCCGTCGCCGAAATTGAACAGGAGGTGCGCGAGCGCGTCGCCTTCGCGCGCGGGCGTGGGCCACTGGCCATGCTCGTCTCCACCATCGCGCTCGAACATTTCACCGCCATGATGGCGGATATGCACGCGCAGAATCTTGAGCTGTTCGACGGCGTCGAGCCCGGCCTCGAGCGCATGTGGCGCTGGCACGCCATGGAAGAGACCGAACATAAGGCCGTGGCCTATGACGTCTTCCTGCACGTGACGAAGGATTGGCCGCCGCTGAAGCGCTATGTGCGCCGCTCGATGGCGATGGCGCTCATCACCTATTTCTTCACGCGCAACATCACGCGCTACGCGGCGCGCCTACTCGAAGCGGATGGCTATGCGCCGAAGGCGGCGCTGAAAGCCGTGCGCGCCTATGTGTGGCGCAAGCCCGGCATTTTCGCGCGCGGCTGGAAAACCTATTTCGCCTGGTATCGCCCCGGCTTTCATCCCTGGGATCACGACAACCGCGCGCTGGTGGCGCATTGGAAAGCCGAATTCGCCGCTTTGGCCGAGGCCGCCTAGCCGCCCACACACGCCATTGCCTCGCTTTGCGCCGCCGGTCCACAATGGCGCAAAGGGACGGAAACGATGGGCGTGCTGAGAGCGATGGCCGCGGCGGCCTTGGTGTTCGCCGCCGTGATGTGCGCGGGATTTCTGCTCACGCCCGATCCGGTGCGCACGCACAATGGGCCTGCGCAGTTTGACGCCGGCCAGGCCCGCGCCCGGCTGGCGCGCATCCTCGGCGATGAAACGCCCCACCCGACCGACAGCGCAGCCGAAGACGGCGTGCGCGCGCGCCTCATCGCGGAGATCGCCGCGCTCGGCTTCGCGCCGGAAACCACCGACGCCTTCGCCTGTTCGCAAGGCCCCCGCTATCCCGCCGCCGCCTGCGGCCGCGTGCGCAATATCCTGTTCGCCGTCGGGCCGCAGGACGGCCCCGCGATCATGGCCAGCGCGCATTATGACAGCGTGCCCGCCGGTCCGGGCGCAAGCGATGACGGGCTGGGCGTTGCGGCGCTGCTTGAAATCGCACGCCTGCTGCGCGCCGCGCCGCCGCCGCGCCGCGTTCTCTTCCTGCTGACCGATGGCGAAGAATCCGGCCTGCTGGGCGCCACGGCGTTTCGCACGCAGGACCCGCGCTTTGCGCAGATCTCCGCTGTCGTGAACCTCGAAGCGCGCGGCACAAGGGGGCTTGCGCCGTTCTTCGAGACCAATCGGCCCAATGCGGCGGCGGTGCGCGCCTATGCAGCGCATGCGGCGCGGCCGTCGGCCAATTCGACCATGGCGGCGATCTATCAATTCCTGCCGAATTCCACCGATGTCGCGGTGCTGCGGCGCGACGGGCTCGACGTCCTCAACATGGCGCTGATCGACGGGCTGGAGAATTATCACACGCCGCGCGATTCCCTGGCGAACCAGGATCCCACGAGCCTGCAGCACATCGGCGACAACACGCTCGGCGTCCTGCGTGCGCTCGCCGAGGCGCCGGCCGCGCGGCCCAATGACAATTACGTCTTCACCGACATCCTCTCGCGCGGCTTCATCATGCTCCCGGAGGGCGTGGCGACGGCGCTGCTTGGCCTCTGCGCCGCGATCGCGCTCGTGGCGCTTTGGCGTGCGGCGCCGGCGCAGCGCATCAGGGCGTTTGCGCTGCCGCTGGCCTGCCTCATCGGCGCGGGCCTCCTCGCTTTCGCGCTCGGTTTTGCGCTTAACGCGCTCCATCCCGCCTTTTGGCGCGCACATCCGGAGCTGACGCGCGCCTGGACGGCGCTGAGCGCGCTCGCGATCATGCTGGCGCTCATTCGCGTGCTGACGCCGGCGGCGTCGGGCAGAACGCTGTGCGCCGCCGGCGCGGCCTGGTTCGGCCTGATCGGCTTTGCGGGCGCGCTCGCGCTGCCCGGGCTCTCGATCCTCTTTCTGCCGATCAGCGCGGCCTATGCGCTCGGCGCGCTCGCGGCGTTGGCGTGGCCGCGCGCGTTCTGGATCGGCGTGGCCGCAGCGGGATTGGCGGCGCTGGCGCTCTGGACGCCGATGCTGGCGCTGCTTGAAATCTCGCTCGGCTATGACGCGCCCTTCATCGCTTCGATCACGGTCGTCTTGATGACGCTGCCGCTGCTTGGGGTCTTCAAGGCCGAGCGGCACATCCTGTGGCCCGCGGTGGTCACGATCGTGTTCGTGCTGGGCGCGCTGGTCACGCCGAGCTTTTCGGAGGCGCGTCCGCAGCCGCTCAATCTCGTCGCCATCAACGATGCGGATCAGCACATTACGCGTATCTCCGCCGGCGCCGCCGCGCTGGCTTTGCCCGCGCCCATCGCGCGGCTTGCGCCGTTCGAGCGCGCGAAGGCCGCGCCATGGGATCGCGCCGCATCCTGGCTAACGAATGCGCCCTACGCCGAGGCGCCGGCCGCCGACGCGATCGTGGAGTCCGACGTCGTGCGCGATGGACGACGCGTGGTGCGCCTGCGTCTGGCGCCGCACGGGGCCTTCATTGTCGCGCTGCGCATTCCCGCACAAACCCGCCCGCTCACCATGGCGATGAACGGCGCGCCGGCCCGCTTCGGCCCCGCGCAACGCGGCGATTCCTATTATACGCTCCAATGCGTCGGCCGGAGCTGCGAGGGCGCGCAGGTCGATCTCACCTTCGACGCGGCGGCCCCGGCGCGCGGCGGCGAACCGGGCCAATGGTATGTCACCGGCTTCAGGCCCGGGCTGACGCCGGCGCTGGCGCGGTTCGCCGCGGCCCGGCCCGCTTCCGCGACGCCGATCCACACGGGCGACGGAACCTTCACCCTCAAACGGCTCGCCCTCGCGCCTGAAGCCGCGCGCTAAGCCCTTCTCGAATTGGGGATAATGGTGCCGTCGGCGAGGATTGAACTCGCGACCTCAGCCTTACCAAGGATGCGCTCTACCACTGAGCTACGACGGCGTAAGGGGGCGGCGTATAGCCCGCGCCGGCGCCCGTGGGAAGGCGTCGGCGGAGCTTCGTCAAACCGTCGCGCGCCTGTAACGCGGCGGCCCTAACCTGCGAGTCCAACAAAGAGAAGCGCCGCCGCCCCCGAGGCGCGCTTCGGGGCCCCAAGCGGGCGCCGACACCTTCTTCGGCCGGCGCGCACCCTGCGACACAAAGCAAGAGCGCCGGCCGATTTCGGCTTTCCGTCATGGTGGTTAACCGCCGGGTAAGGAACCGGGCGCAGCCTTTCCCCGAGGCCTTAGGGGGCTGCTTATGAATGGCAAGAATATCGGCGATCCCTGCCCGAAATGCACCGCGCAATTGATTCGGCGGCCGCGGCGGATCGTGGCGCGCGCCGGCGGATCGGGCGACATGGCCTATTGCGCCAAATGCCAGGCCGCCTTCGAATTGCTTGAAGACGCCGCGCCGCGCGCGGCGTTTCCGCCAGCTCTAGCTGGTTAGGCGCGTCAGCGCGGCTTGGTAATTCGCGATCTGCGCCGTCAGATAGGCCGGCACGGCGCCTTTCATCTTGTCCTGCTTGGCCTGCTCTTCCGCCGTGAGCTGTTTCGCATTCGGATTGGCCAGCGCGTCATAGGCTTGGCGGATGATCGAGGTCGCCGCCGCCAATTCGTTTTTCGTCTTGGTGATCGCATCGGCGTCGGTGAGTTTGAGATCGCTCGCCAGCAGGCCGAGGCCGAAGGTGCGGATGACGCCCTTGGCCGTCGTCTTCTGCGCGATGACGCCGTCTGAAATGCCGAGCGCCGGCAGCGCGTTCTTGCCGTCCTTGCCGCTCGTGATGCGGATGGCCCGGCCATCGCGCGCCGTGATCTCGATATGCTGGGCGCCGTTGGTGGTGACGACGCGCGCCTGCCCGGCCGAGCCCAGGAAGGAATCGATACGCAGCGCGAGCGATTGCATCGTATCCTTCGCCGTCACCGTGATCTTGTGGGACAGCCCCTCCTCGACCTGGACCGAGAATTCATCGCCCGCGCGCAGCGCGGACCGCTGCACCAGATAATCGGAATTGTCCGACGCGACCGCGCCATTGGGCAGGCCCAGGCGATCGAGCACGGACGCGCCCGCGCTGGAGGCGGCGAGCGCGGTGGGCAACATAGCGCCGCCCGCGGCTTTGAACGTGCGCAGCCACGCGGTTTGGCCGTCATCGTCGAGCCGCGCGACATAGGTTCCGATCGTGTTGGCCGCGCCCTGGCCGGAAATGACGCCGCCGGTCTGCCCCATCACATAGACATCGCCGTTGACGATGGAGAGCGCTTTGACGCTGTCGTCCTGCGCCGAGCCCAGATAGCTGGCGCGGTCTTCGCCGGTGGAGATGAGATCGTCGTCCAGGCGCGCGACGAAGCCTTCCTTGCCCGCGGAAGCGCCCTGCGCCGTGTTGGCCACGCTCAAGCGATCGGCGACGATGGCGCCGCCGACATAGAGCGAGGCGCCATCATGCGCGAGGCTGGTGATGGCGCCGCCGTTGAAATTGCCGAGATCGCGGGTCGCGCCCTGCACGATGCCCGTTGCGCTCGCATAGGTGAATTTGCGCACGACGCCGCGGCCGCTCTCGACGCCGCCGGTGTAAATCTCCAGCGCACCGCCGACATCGCGCACCGTGAGCGCATCGGCGCTGTCGGCGCCGTTCGTGCCGAATTGCTTGGTGAACAGCACCGTGCCGCTGGCCGAATAGCCGCGCACATAGCCATCCTGTCCGCCGCTCGAGACCGCGCCCGACATCGCTGAGGACGTGACGCCCGTGACGATCAGCTGATTGTTCGAGGCGAAGGCGAGCGCGGTGACGTGATCATCGCCGCTGGCGCCGCGGCGCTGGGTCCAAAGTTCCTTGCCGCTCGCATCGTACATGGTGACGAAGGAATCGCTGCCGCCGGACGATGCGCTGGCGCCGCTCAGCGCGCCCGTGACGCCGCCCGCGATCGCCACATGGCCATCGGGCGAAACCGCCAGCGCATAGCCCTGCGCTTCGTCGGCCGCGCCGAGCACACGCGTGAAGATGAGCTTGCCCGCGGAATCGTATTTCAGCAGCGCGACGTCGCGGTCGGCGCTCACCGGCTGATCGCCGGCCAAGCCGGAGACATCGGCAAGCACATAGACCGAGCCATCCGCCGCGGTCGCGACCGAACGCGCGGCCAAAACTTTGGCGCCTTGGCCGATGCTCACATCGAAATCGCGGCCCGCGAACCAGGCGCTCGCATCGGCGGGCGCAGAATAAGGCGACGTGCCCGAATAGGGCGTGGTCGCGACGATCGCTGCATCGCGCGCGGCGCGGTCGGCGACGCTCTTGGCCCCCACCGGATCGTCAGCGTGGCTCGCCGCGTCGATCGGATCGAGCGTGGCCGCGAGCGTGGTCGCGCCAAGCGCGATGGAATTGATGCGCGTGACCGTGTCGGTCGAGCCGGTGACGAGGCGCAGGCCCGCGCCGCCGCCCGAAAGCGGCGTCGCGGCGACGCCGAGATCATAGCCGGCGGCCTGCAAGGCCTCGTTGAGGCGCAGCGCGGCGGATTCGAGCGTCTTGGGATCGCCCGGCTGCAATTGCGCGGAGATGGTGCGCGCGCCCCAGACCGTGTCGAACGTGATCGCGACAGTATCGTTGGCGATCAGCGCCGGCGCGTCATCGCTGACGCCGGTTGCGGCCTGCGCGCTGGTGAAGCTGCGGCGCGCATCGAAGGCGCCGCCGAGGCCGAAGCTGGGCGCATCCGCGTCATAGCTCACGGCGGCACCATTGACGGTGACGGAGAGCAGACGCTGGCCGGTCGATTCCGCGACCGTGAATTGCGAGAGATCGCTCGTATCGGCTGAAACGTAGACGCCGGCGGCGTTGAGCGCATCGTTGAGGCGCTGCTGAAAGACGGCGTTCCACTGGCCGGGCGAGACGTCGGGATTGTCGGCGCGTTCCTGCGCGCTGACTTGCACGGAAATGGTCTTTTCCCCTGCGCCGGTCGCGACTTTGATCTGAACGTCGAGCGCGCCGCTATTGGCGATGAAGGGCGAGGCGCCGGACGCGGTATAGACGCGGCGATCGTCGCCATAGGGTTCGCCGCTGGCCGAGACGGGCAAGCCGCCATTGCTCCACGCGCCCGGCGCCTGCAGCACACCTTCGTGCGCGTCATCGTTGATCGTCACATCGACATCGGTAAGCGCGTGCGTGGCGTTGAAGCGGAGCTTGAGGCCGCTGCCAGTATCGACGAGCTCCGCAGCGGCGGGCACGCCCTTGGCGCGGAGTTGCGCATTGAGCTGGGTGAGGAGGTCGGCGCCGGTGATTCCATCCTCGCCGCCGTCGATCGTGATGGTCTTGGCGCCGCTGTCGGTGGTGAACGCAAAGGTCTGCGCGCCGACGAAGAGGTCGCTCGCGCTGGCGACGACATCGGTTTCAAAGCGCCGCGCATAGATTCCCGCGCGCAAGCCGCCGACATAGCCGCCGCTTGGATCACGGCCGGCTTCGAGACTGATATTGCGCCCGCTGAGCGTGAAGCTGTCGATGGTGACGCCGTCGGCGGTGTAGAACGAGAGGCCGCCGTCATTCCCGCTGGTCCAGCTGTCGACGCCAGCGGCGATGCCCTGCTCATGCAGCAATTGCGTGATGCGCTCGGCCAGATCGTCGAGCTTGCCCTGCTCGGCCGTCTCGCCGCTGCGCACGCGCCAGGCTTCCTGATCGCCCGCGCGCCAGCCGGTGGTGATCGTGAAGGTGCGGCCATCGGCGAGCGAAACTTTTACCGTCGCCTCGCCCGCAGCTTTCAGCAGCGCTTCGGTGGCGGTGTCGCCGTCGGCGACGAGCGCCTTGGTGTTGGTCTGCGTGGCCGAAGCGAGCGCCGATTGATACGGCTCGCCCGCGCCGACGAAGCCTGAGGCGAGAAACGCGCCGATGGGATCGATGGTCGGGTCGGGGCGCGTCAGAAGATCGGGCTGGCCGTTGGCGCCGTCCGTGTCCTCCAGCTTCACGAGCGAAGCGCCCTTCGCCGTCGTGCCGAGCGCGTAGAACGCGGCGGTGGTGCTTGGCGCGTTGAACGCGACCTTCTCATTGGCGCGCACATCGACCTTGAGCGCCCATTGGCCAAGGCCGGTATAGGCGCGCGTCACGGTCTGATCGCCGACTTTCACCTGCTGCGTCTTCGGCGCCTGGTTCACGGCTTCCAGCCGCGTCGCCACGCCCGCGACCGCGAGCCGGCCGTTGATGAACGACACGACCGAGCCGATGGAACGCGGCAGCGATCCCATTTGCGAAAGGTCGATGCTGACCGTGCGCTGCGTGCCACCGAGACTGGTGGCGACGATGTCGAATTTCGCGTCCGACGGCAGGCCGGGAATGATCGACGTGAGATTGCCCTTCACCAGCACGCCGGTGGTGTAGTCCTCGCTCGTCACCGGGATGCCGAGCTTGCTGGTCGCGTCATCGACGCGATCGCCGGCGGCGACGCGGATATTGTCGAACTGCGCGTCCGACACGTAGCCCTGCATCTCGGCGACGCCGCGCGCGAACGTCGTCTGCAGGCGCGCGCGTTCAGCGGCGCTGAGCGTGTCGCTTTGCGCGGCGGTGGCGAGCGCTTCGAGTGTGGAGACGCCCTGATACATGGCGAAGAGCTGACGGTAATCGTCGCCCATGTTGAGATCGGCGTAGAGCGCTGCCTTCGGATCGAAGAACGCCTTGCCCGAGAGCGCGGCGCTGACGAGCGCGGCGTCCGCAGGCGTATAGCCCGGCGTCCAGGGCGGCGTGGGCGCGTTGGGATCGGCGCCGATGGAATCGGTGATGGCCTCAGCGCCGATGCCGGCCTTGGCGCTGGCCCAGGCCGTCAGCAGGCTTGCGTCGACGCCGGTCGTCGTCGTCGAAGACGACGACGAGGTTCCGTTGAAAAACGACAGGGCGATCGAGCTGACCATAGCCCTTCATCTTCGCCCGGATGGGTAAACGGGAAGTGTTCGTTTCGCTGACGCGATGACAGGCTATCGCGCCGGGCCGCGGCGTGATCGAATGGCCCAAAACGGGAGGAAGCCTATGACCGCGCATCATATCCGCTACGAGGTCGACGCCGACGGAATCGGCACGATCACGATCGATCGGCCCGAGCGGCGCAATGCGATGACCTATGCCATGCTGCGCGCCTTCACCGAGATCGTGGCCGAAGCCGGCGAGGACAAGCGCGCCCGGGTGCTGATCGTGACGGGAACCGGCGGCGCCTTTTGCGCCGGCACGGACCTCGCCGACCTCGCCACCGTGCCCGGCGAGGTGCGCGGCGTGCGCGGCGAAGCGCATGAGGACGGCAAATGGTGGCCGCTGATCGCCTGCCCCAAGCCGGTGATTGGCGCGATCGATGGGCCGGCGGTGGGCATGGGCGCGGAATTTTCGAGCCAGTGCGATGTGCGCATCGTCAGCGACCGCTCGCGCTTCGCCTGGAATTTCGCGCATCGCGGCCTGGTGCCGGATACGGGCGCGGGCTCCTACGTGCTGCCGCGGCTCATCGGCCCCTCGCGCGCGTTGCGCCTGCTCTACAGCGGCGATTTCCTGAGCGCGCAGGAAGCCTTCGCCATCGGTTACGCCAACGAACTCGTCGCGCCCGACAAGGTGATGGAGATTGCACGGGCCGAGGCGCACAAATATCTCGCCTCCTCGCCGTTCTCGCTCATGCGCATCAAGCAATTGGTGTGGCGCGGACTCGAGCGCAATCTGAGCGAGCACATGGCGGCGCATGTGCAAGCGATGAAGGATTGCTTCAAATCGAACGATCACCGCGAAGGCGTGGCCTCGTTCCTTGAGAAGCGGCCGCCGCGATTCACGGGAACCTGAGCGCTAGAACACCAGGCGGCGCGCCACCGGCGCGCTGCGGTGAATGCCGCATTCGGATTTGCCCGAGCCCGCCCAGCGCCCGGCGCGCGCGTCCGTGCCTTCGGTCGGCGAGGTGCAGGGCCAGCAGCCGATCGAGGGAAAGCCCTCCGCGACCAGCGGATGCGGCGGCAGATCGTGCGCGCGCATGTAGTCGGAAATGTCCTTGGGGCCCCAGGCGACCAGTGGGTTCACTTTGTAGTGCAGGCCATCGTGATCGACGACGGGAAGCTGGGCGCGCACAGCGCCATGATGGCGTTTGCGTCCGCTGATCCAGGCCGCAAAGGGCGCGAGCGCGCGCTCATTGGGAATGACTTTGCGGACGGAGCAGCACGCATCGGGATCGCGCTTCCAGAGATCGCCCTTGGGATCTTCAAGCGCCAGATCCTGCGCATCGGGCGTGGCCACCGAGACATTGGTGAGGCCGAGGCGTTCAGTCAGCGCGTCGCGATAATCGAGCGTCTGCGCGAAATGCTTGCCGGTGTCGATGAAGATGACCGGAAAATCTTTGTCGATCTGCGCGACGAGATGGAGCAGCACCGCGCTCTCCGCGCCGAAGGACGAAACCAGGGCGATGCGGCCTTTGAATTCACTCAGCGCGGCGCGGAGAATATCCAGCGGATGTTTGCCTTCGAGTTCTTCCGCGAGCGCGCCCGCATGGGCGACATGGGCGAGGACGACCTCTTCCGGATCGATTTCTGCCGTGGTCATGGCGTTCCTTTCCGCCGGCGCGCGCGCAGAGCGGCGGCCGGGGCGCGGCCATCGGCGGCGCCTTGATAGACTTCTGTGAAGCTCGCGGCCGCGACCGCGAAATCGCGCTGCGGATCGGGCGATTTGAGCGCCAATTCGTCGAAGCCGCAGCGCAGCATGAAGAAGGCGAGATCGGGCAGCACATCGCCCACGGCGCGCAACGGGCCGTGATAGCCAAAGCGCTCGCGCAACAGGCGCGCGCTGGTGAAGCCACGGCCATCGCGATAGGCCGGAAACGACACCGCGATCAGCGCGAAGCGCGCGACATCGGGCGCGATATCTTCCACGGCGTCGGCCGGCGCCACGAGCACGCCCAGGCGGCCGGCATTGCGCGCGAGGAGCGCATCGCGCTCCGCCAGGAAACGCGTCTGCGTGACGGCGATGTCGCCCGCGGCTGGAATCGCATCCTCGTCGCCGAGGAAAATCCACGGATCGTCTGCGATCGGCGCGCCCTTGTGGTCGAGCAGCACGCCATCGCCCAACAGCGCGGGCCCCGCGCCTTTGGCCGCCGGCTTCCGTTTGACCTGCTCACGCGCCATAGAGCGCCTCCTCGAAGGGCTGCGCGCCCAGGCGCTCAAAGGTTTCCACGAAGCGCTCGCCATCGCTGGCGCGGACATCAAGATATTTGGCGACCAGCCGTTCGATCGCATCGGGAATGGCGTCGGCGGGCATGCCCTTGCCAGTGGTCTTGGCGAGCCGCGCATGCTCATCGGCGCGCCCGCCGAGCAGGATCTGATAATATTCCTCGCCGTGGCGATCGACGCCCAGAATGCCGATATGGCCGACATGATGGTGGCCGCAGGCGTTGATGCAGCCGCTGATCTTGATCTTCAATTCGCCGATGCGCTCCTGCGCGTCGAGATCGGCGAACTTTTCCGAGATCGCCTGCGCCACCGGAATCGCGCGCGCATTGGCGAGGTCGCAATAATCGAGGCCGGGGCACGCGATGATGTCTGAGACGAGGCCGTAATTCGGCGTCGCCAGCCCATGCGGGCCGAGCGCTTGCCAGAGTGCGAAGAGATCGTCCTGCTTCACATGCGGCAGAACCAGATTCTGTTCGTGCGTGGCGCGCAGCTCGTCGAACGAATAGCGCTCCGCGAGATCGGCGACGGCCTCCATCTGCGCCGCCGTCGCATCGCCTGGCACGCCGCCGATCGGCTTCAGGCTGATCGTGAGCGAGGCATAGCCTGGAACCTTATGCGCGTGGACATTGGTGCGCACCCAGCGCGCAAACGTGGCGTGATCAGCCTTGGCTTTCTCAAGGGCCGCGCTCTGCGCCGGCAGGGCTTCGAACGCCGGCGGCGCGAAATAGGCGCGGATGCGGGCTTCTTCCTCGGGCGGCAGCTTCAGCACGCCATCGCGAATCTGCACCCATTCTTCTTCGACCTCGCGGGCGTATTCAGCCGCCCCGAGCGTCTTCACCAGGATCTTGATGCGCGCCTTGTAGATGTCGTCGCGCCGGCCATGACGATTGTACACGCGCAGGCAGGCTTCGAGATAGGACAGCACGTCCTCGCCTGCGAGGCCCTCCTTGATGGCCTGGCCGACGAAGGGCGAGCGCCCCATGCCGCCGCCGACATAGATCGTGAACGCGGGTTTGCCGGCCGCGTCCTTCAAGATGTGAATGCCGATATCGTGCACCTGCACGGCGGCGCGATCGTGCGCCGCGCCCGTCACGGCGATCTTGAATTTGCGCGGCAGGAACGAGAATTCCGGATGGAAGGTCGACCATTGCCGGATGATCTCGGACCAAATGCGCGGGTCCTCTACTTCATCGGCGGCGGCGCCCGCGAAATGATCGGCCGTGACATTGCGGATGCAATTGCCGCTGGTCTGGATGGCGTGCATCTCGACATCGGCGAGATCGGAAAGGATCGCGGGCACATCCGGCAATTTCGGCCAATTGTACTGGATGTTCTGGCGCGTGGTGAAATGGCCGTAGCCCTTGTCGTATTTGCGCGCGATCATCGCGAGCTGGCGCAGCTGACGCGACGACAGCGTGCCGTACGGCACGGCGACGCGCAGCATATAAGCGTGAAGCTGCAAATAGAGCCCGTTCATCAGCCGCAGCGGCTTGAACTGATCCTCGGTGATCTCACCCTTCAGGCGCCGGTCCACCTGCTGCGCGAATTGTGCGACGCGCTCGCGCACCAGGGCCTCGTCGAATTCGTCATAGCGATACATCAGGCGGCCTCTGCGATGTGGAGCGCGGCCTCGACGCGGCCGACCCAGCCCTTTACGCGCGGAAAGGCGTTGAGATCGTAGCCGCCCTCATGCGCCCAGCGCGTGTAGGCGACCAAGGCGACATCGGCGAGCGTGACTGTGGAGCCGACGAGGAAGGGCGTCGCCGAGAGCTGCAGCTCCATGCGCGCGAGGCAGGCGTTGCCCTTCTCCAGCAATGCGGGATCGATCTCGCTTTCGCTCTTGCCGCGGAATTGGATCAGCGCGCGCCGCACCGCGATGGACGGCTCATGATTGTACTGTTCCCAGAACAGCCATTCATACATTTTGGCGCGTGCGAAAGAATCGTGCGGGATGAGGTCCGAGCCGTAGGTTTCGGCGAGATGCAGCATGATGGCGTTCGATTGCGCGAGCGCGCGGCCGTCGGGCAGGATCGCGGTCGGGACCTGCCCGGCGGGATTGAGCGCGAGAAAGTCGCGCGTGCGGCTTTCGCCTTTGAAAATATCGACGTCGATCCACTCGGTTTTTTGGCCGACGCGGTTCGCGACCCACAGGCATTTGAGGCAATTGCCGCTGCGCCTGTCGCCATAGATTTTGAGCACGCCCGCCATCTCAGCCCTCCCCGCTGAAATCGTGCGCGACGGTGGGGCCGACGGCGCGAATATTCTCGCGCACGGCTTCGCGGGCGGCGGGCTTGGCGGCGGCGTCCATCACCACGAGATAGGCGTTGACGACCACCGTCTCGGCCTTCTTCGCGGCGGCCAAGGCCGCATCGGCGAAATCATCCTCCATCACATGCGCGTCGTTGATGGCGTGCGACCAGGCGCCCGCCTTGGTCCAATAGACCACGTCGCCGCTGCGCAGATCGGAGGCGGTGAGCATTTTCATGGCGCATCCGCCCCGTCCAAAGCGATGGCGCGCGCGGCAAGCGCTTCCGCGTTCGCCGCAGTCACGACCTCGCCAATGATGGTGATGGCCGGACCGGTGATGGCCCCGCGCGCCATCAGCGCGCCAAGCTCTTCCAGAGGGCCGGCGATGCGCCGCGCCTTCGGCGTCGTGCCGTTCTCGATGACGAGCACGGGCGTGCGCGCCGCGCGGCCCGCGCCGATGAGGCGCTCGGCGATCACGGGGGCCATATCGACGCCCATATAGACGACGAGCGTATGATTGGCGGCCGAGAGCGCGGCCCAATCGAGATCGGGCGCCTGCCCGTTCTTGGCATGGCCGGTGACGAAGGTGACGGCTTGCGCGTGATCGCGGTGCGTGAGCGGCACGCCCGCTTCGGCGGCGCAGCCGAGTGCGGCCGTCACGCCCGGCACGACGAAGGCCGTGACGCCCGCGGCCTTGAGCGCTTCCAATTCTTCGCCGCCGCGGCCGAACACGAAGGGATCGCCGCCTTTGAGGCGCACGACGCGCAGGCCATCCTTCGCCGCCGCGATCAGCGAGGCTTCGATCTCGCGCTGCGGCATGGCATGGCGCCCGCGCGCCTTGCCGACGAACACGCGTTCGGCGTCGCGGCGCGCGAGATCGAGCACGCGGCGGTCGACGAGCTTGTCGTAGAAGATGACATCGGCGTCCTGCAGCACGCGCAGCGCCTTGAGCGTCAGCAATTCCGGATCGCCGGGACCCGCGCCGACCAGATGCACCATCCCCTGCGCGCGCTGATCGCCCGCCAGCACGCGTTCGGCGGCGCGCTCGGCGGCGTCGTCTTCGCCGGCGAGCGCATGCACGCCCGCCGCGCCGCGCAGGATCGCTTCCCATGCCCGGCGCTTGCCTTCATAGGACGGGCGCCGTGCGCTGACGCGCGCGCGGATGCGCTGCGCGAAACGCGTGAGCCGCTCATAGCTTTGCGGAATGATCGCTTCGATGCGCGCGCGAATATCGCGGGCCAAAGTGGGCGCAGCGCCGCTCGACGACACGCCGATCACCAGGGCGCCGCGGTCGACGATGGCTGGCGTGTAGAAATCCGAGAGCGCGGGATGATCGGCGACGTTGACGAGCGCGCCAGCCGCGCGCGCCGCGCGCCAAGCTCGTTGGCGCTCCTCGGCGTCGTCGGTGGCGATGAAGACGAGCGCTGCGCCATCGAGCGTCACCTCATCGGCGCGCGCCGCCCGCACCAGCTCGGCCGGGCTCGCGGCGAACAGGCGCGCCTTGGCGTCGGCGGCCGGTCCGGCGCCAATGACGATGACGCGCCGCCCTTCGAGGGGCACGAAAGCTGGGAACGCCTGCATAAGACTCCTGACGCGCGAGCTTGGAACATAGGGAGAGCGCCAGATGCCCGCTCTCTCGATTTCGTGAAAGGTCCCAGAGGACCGCTAATCCCGACCCGTTCAGTGGGGTATTTGCCAGCGCCCGAACGCGCGGTCCAGGATCGCGGACGGAGGAAACCAGAATGGCGTCATGGGAAGATTTCGCGGGGCGCGCGTGCCCGGATTGGTACGCAGAGCCACAGCTGGGCATTTTCATTCATTGGGGCATGTGGGCCATCCCCGCCTGGGCGCCGCGCGGCGAGAGCATCACGGAGATTTTCCGCCGTGATTACGATCGGGCCTTCGCGCTCGCGCCCTATGCCGAATGGTATCCGAACGCGATGACCGTGCCGGGCTCGCCGACGCAGAAGCATCACCGCGAAGCCTATGGCGCTGCGCCCTATGCCGATTTCCGGCCGCGCTTCGATGCGGCTGCGCAAGCCTTCGACGCTGACGCCTGGGCCGATCTCTTCGCGGCGGCGGGCGCGCGCTATGTCGTGTTCGTCACCAAACACCATGACGGCTATTGTCTGTGGCCGACGGCGGTTGAGAACCCCTGGCGCCCCGGCTGGCATTCGTCGCGCGATTTCGTCGGCGAATTGGCCGAGGCCGTGCGGGCGCGCGGCATGCGCTTTGGCGTCTACTATTCCGGCGGCCTCGACTGGACGGCCTATCACACGCCGATCTCGAATTTCGGCGACATGTTCGCCTGCGTGCCGACCAGCGACGATTATCGCGCCTATGCCGGCGCGCAGGTGCGCGAGCTGATCGCGCGCTACAAGCCGTCCGTGCTGTGGAACGACATCGCCTGGCCCGATAAGCGCGACACGCCGCAGCTGTTTGCGGATTATTACGCGGCCGTGCCCGACGGCGTCGTCAACGACCGCTGGTTCGGGGAAAGCGCGCTCTTTCAATCACTGCGCGAGCCGGCCATGCTCAAGGCGTTCAACGACAATCTGAAAGCGCGCAGCGCGGACGGGCATGCGCAATCGCCCGATCCGCCGCACTGCGATTTCCGCACTGTGGAATATGACGAGGGCCCGCGCACTGGGACGAAGAAATGGGAATCCACGCGCGGCCTGGGCCTCGCCTTCGGCTACAATGCCAATGAGCGTAAGGACGATTACCTTACCGGCGCCCAGCTCACGGCGCTCTACCGCGATGTGACGAGCCGCGGCGGCAATCTGCTGATCAATGTCGGCCCGCGCGCGGACGCCTCCATCCCCGACGAGCAGCGCGCGCCTTTGTTGGCCCTGGGCGCAGCGCTCAAAGCCTCTGGGTGATGGCGTTTTTCCCTTCTGAGGTGTATGCGGGCCGCGCCGATCCTCTCCGAGGCGTGCAGAAGCCGAGGCGCTCCCGCGCGCCTCGCCCTGGACCGGCCCAACGCACACGTCGATTTGACGGCGCTCAAACGCGCGCCGCGCATTTCATGCGAAGGGGTGAACATGACCGCGAAACCTGATGCCGCAAAAAATGGAAATGGCGCGGAGTCTGGAAACGTGTTCGGCGCGTTTTTGTCGCCGCCCGGCTTTCAGCTGAGCCAGAAACTCGCGCTCGAAGCCGCACGCTTCTCAGCGCAGCGCCTGCGCGCCTATGCCGACCAGATGGAGAAGCTGGCGCGCTGCTCGAACCCCGCCGATCTGGTGGCGCTGCAGACCGCTTATTTCACCAGGCTGCAGGAAGAATACGCCGCCGAGACCGACGCTGTGCAGCGCCTGCTGGCCACGAACGGCGAAGGCGGCGCCGAAGCCTGACGCTCGCGCGCAGCGCCGCCGCGTGCAATGCTAAGCCATGATCAGCGAGCATTTTGCGCGGAGCGCACGGCATACGAGCCATTATCTTGCGGCGGGGCCGGAGGACGGGCCCGCGCTCATCTTCGTGCATGGCTGGCCCGAACTTTCGATTTCGTGGCGCCATCAATTGCCTGTGTTCGCGGGCCTCGGCTTTCGCGCCATCGCGCCGGACATGCGCGGCTATGGGCGTTCGAGCGTCTACAAAACGCATGACGCTTACGCCGTGCGCGAAAGCGTGGCGGATATGCTGGAGCTGCTCGCCTCGCTCGGTCGCGAGAAGGCGATTTGGGTGGGGCATGATTGGGGCAGCCCGGTGGTGTGGTCGCTGGCGAGCCATCATCCCGAGCGCTGCCTTGGCGTGGCCAATCTCTGCGTGCCCTACATTCCCGAAGGCTTCGCCCATCCAAATTTGACGCAATATGCCGACCGTTCGGTCTATCCCGAAGCCGAGCATCCCGCCGCGCAATGGGATTACATGCTGTTCTACGAAGAGAATTTCGAGGCGGCGCGGACGGCCTTCGAAACCAATCCCGGCAATACGGTGCGTCTGCTGTTCCGGCGCGGCAATCCGGACGGCAAGGGCTTGCCCGCAGCGACCTCCGGTGTACGCGCACGCGGCGGCTGGTTTGGACCGGGCGTGGCGGCACCCGAACTCCCGATGGACGACAGCGTGCTGACGCAGGCGGATTTCGAGACCTATGCCGAAGGGCTCGCGCGCAACGGCTTCTTCGGGCCGGACAGCTGGTACATGAACGCTGAGCGCAACATGGCGTATGCGCGCGAGGCCAAGAACGGCGGCAAGATCACGCTGCCCACGCTCTTCCTGCACGGCGCTTACGATTATGTGTGCGAGACCATAACCTCGCGGCTGGCCGAACCCATGCGCGCCGCGTGCGGCGATCTTCGCGAAGCGATCGTGCCTTCAGGCCATTGGATGGCGCAGGAGCAGCCCGCCGCGGTGAACGCGCATCTCGCGAAATGGATTGTCGAAAAGCTGCCGGGCGCTTGGCCGAAGCATTGATCCCCTTCCTCCCCCTGCAAGGGGGAGGTCAGGAGGGGGTGAGCCACAGGCTCAAACCTCAGCGCGTTTGCTCACCCCCTCCCAGCCTCCCCCTTGCAGGGGGAGGAGCAGGCAAGTGTCGCGCGGATAGCTAAAGCCAGGGCGGCGTCGGCAGATTTTTGCTCTTCAAGAACTCCGGATTGAAGAGCTTGCTGGAATAGCGGTTGGCGTAATCGGCGAGGATGGTGACGATGGTCTTGCCGGGGCCGAGCGCCTTGGCGAGGGCGATGGCGCCAGCGACGTTGAGCGCGGAAGAGCCGCCGACGCTGATGCCTTCCTCTTCGATCAAGCGATAGAGCACCGGCAGCCAATCCTCATCCGCGATGCGGAACGCCTGATCGACGATGACGCCTTCGAGATTGGCCGTGATGCGGCTTTGGCCGATGCCTTCGGTGATCGAGGTCCCTTCGGCTTTGAGTTCGCCGTGCGTGTAATAATTGTAGAGCGCGGCGCCGCCCGGATCGGCGAGGCCGATGATGACATCCTTGTTGCGCGCCTTGAGCGCCAGCGAGACCCCGCCGAGCGTGCCGCCCGAGCCCACAGAGCAGATGAAGCCATCGACTTTGCCAGCCGTATCGCTCCAGATCTCTGGACCGGTCGTATCGATATGGCCCTGGCGGTTGGCGACATTGTCGAATTGATTGGCCCAGATCGCGCCGTTCGGTTCGCTTCGCGCTTTCTCTTCGGCGATGCGCTTTGAGACTTTCGTGTAATGGTTTTCGTTGGCCAGCGGGACCGCGTCGACCTGCACGAGCTCGGCGCCGAGCGCGAGCACGGCGTCCTTCTTTTCCTGGCTCTGCGTGTTGGGCATCACGACGATCGCGCGATAACCGCGCGCCCGCGCGATAAGCGCCAAGCCAATGCCTGTATTGCCCGCCGTGCCTTCGACGATCACGCCGCCGGGCCGCAATTGGCCCTTCTTTTCTGCGTCGAGCACGATGGCGAGCGCGGCGCGATCCTTCACGCTCTGGCCCGGATTGAGAAATTCGGCCTTGCCGTAAATCTCGCAGCCCGTCTCTTCGCTGGCGCGGCGCAGGCGGATCAGCGGCGTCTTGCCGATGGCGTCGACGATGTTGGGATGGATCATCCCGAACCCTTAGCTGACGCCGAGCTTCTTCTGAAGATCGCTGGAGCTGGTCGTGTAGAGGAACACCAGCCGCTGGCCCGGACGCGCGATCTTGAACGCGGCCTGCGCCATCAGCGCGCCCTCGTGGAAGCCCGAGAGGATGAGCTTCAGCTTGCCGGGATATTTGTTGATGTCGCCGATGGCGAAAATGCCGGGCTCCGAGGTTTCGAATTTCTCGGTGTCCACCGGGATCAGGTTTTCGTTGAGGTTGAGGCCGAATTCGGCGATCGGGCCGAGCTTCATGGTGAGGCCGTAGAACGGCAACAGCACGTCGCACGGAATTTCATATTCGCCTTGCGTCTTGTTCGAGACGACGACGGAGGAAAGCTGGCCATCGGCGCCCTTCAGCGCCTTGATGTCGGAGATGTCGAGCGTCATCGCGCCCGACGCCACCAGTTCGCGCATCTTAGCGACGGAATGCGGCGCGGCGCGGAAATCGTCGCGGCGATGGTTGAGCGTGATCGATTTGGCGATGGGATGCAGATTGAGCGTCCAATCGAGCGCGCTATCGCCGCCGCCGGCGATCAGGACGTTCTTGCCGCGGAACTGCTCCATCTTGCGCACGGCGTAAAACACCGACTTGCCTTCATAGGCTTCGAGCCCGTCGATCTTCGGCTTGCGCGGCACGAAGGAGCCGCCGCCGGCCGCGATCACGAGGACGGGCGCGGTGATGGACGTGCCGAGTTCGGTGGTGAGCGTGAATTTGCCATCGGCTTCGCGCGTCAGGCTCTCGGCCATCTGATTGAGATGGAAGGTCGGGCTGAATGGCTTGATCTGTTCGAGCAGCGCGTCGGTGAGGCCCTGGCCGGTCACGATGGGCAGGGCGGGAATGTCGTAGATCGGCTTCTCGGGATAGAGCTCGGCGCATTGGCCGCCGGGCCGGTCGAGCACATCGACCAGATGGGCCTTGAGATCGAGCAGGCCGAGTTCGAACACGGCGAAGAGGCCCGCCGGGCCGGCCCCAACGATGATCACGTCGGTTTCATAGCGTTGGCCAGCCTCGGCCGAGGCCACACGCCCAGGAAGCGGGGCCGCGCCCCCATTGTCCGCCATCGTCAAAATCTCCAGCGCGCTGGAAGCATGAGCACGCGCGCCGCGCCAGCGAAAAGCACCCGCTTGTGTATTTAGGGATACTATAGGCTCGCGCCGAGGCAGAAGCCCCTTCCCGTTCGCATTAGCTCGTCTAAATAGCGGTTCAATGGCCCGAAGGCTCCCCCCGCTCACCGCCCTGCGCGCTTTTGAAGCCGTGTGCCGGCGGCTGTCGATTACGGCCGCCGCCGAAGAGCTGGGCGTGACGCCCGGCGCCGTCAGCCAAAGCGTCAAGGCGCTGGAGGATTATCTGGGCCGCCCGCTCCTAGAGCGGACGCCGCGCGGCCTGGTGCTGTCGGAAGCGGCCGAGGCGGCGCTGCCGGCGCTGATCGAGGGCTTCGACCGGCTGGCCGAGGGCGCCAAGCGGCTGGCCGGGCCCGAGCGCGGCGGCCGGCTGACGATTTCGGTCGCGCCCTCCTTCGCCGCCAAATGGATCGCCCCGCGGCTCGGCAATTTCGCCGAGCGCTTCCCGGACATCGACGTGCAGATCCAGGCCTCGATGGGGCTGGCGAATTTCGAGAGCGAGGGCGTCGATCTCGCGATCCGCTATGGCGCCGGCAAATGGCACGGCCTCGATGCAAAACTGCTGCTGCACGAAGAGGTGACGCCGGTGTGCGCGCCGAAGCTGGCGGAAGGCATCGCGGCGCCGGCGGATCTGGCCAAGCTCACGCTCATTCACGACGATAGCTCGCTGAGCGATGAGAGCTGCCCCGATTGGACGATGTGGCTCAAGGCCGCCAGCGTCACCACGATCGACGCCACGCGCGGCCCGCGCTTCAATCAAAGCAATCTGGCGCTCGAAGCCGCGATCAGTGGCCGCGGCGTGGTGCTGGCCAAGCGCACGCTGGCGCAGGCCGATCTCGACAGCGGGCGTCTCGCCGCGCCGTTCAAAGTCTCTACGCCGATCGATTTCGCGTACTACGTCGTCCATCCGCCCGGCCGCGCGCGCTCACGCCAGGCGCGCGCCTTCATCACCTGGGTGCACGAAGAGGCCGCCGCCTATGAACGCGACATGCAAGCCAATGAGAGCTATACCGCCAGCAATCTCTGAGTGCAGGGGATGGGGCGATGCTCTTCGAAACGATCGCGACAGGCGGCTGCCGCTCCTATCTGATCGGCTGTGAGAAGACGCTGCAGGGCGCGCTGATCGATCCCGAAGCCAGCCAGATCGATCGCTATATGGGCCTTGCGTCCAAGCATGGCGTGACGATCCGCTATGTCATCGACACGCACACGCATGCCGATCATTTCACGGGCGCCAAGAAGATCGCCGAGGCGCTGGGCGCGCCGTGCGTGATGCATCGCCTGTCGCCCGCGCCCTATCCGGCGCTGCGGCTCGATGAAGGCGATTCGCTGAAGATCGGCGAGCTGATGCTCACGGCGCTGCATACGCCGGGGCATACGCGCGATTCCATGTGCCTTGTCGCGGAGGATCGCGTCTTCACCGGCGACACATTGCTGATCGGCGGCACGGGCCGCACCGATCTGCCGAGCGGCGATCCGGACATGCTCTATGAGAGCCTGTTCGACAAACTCCTGAAGCTCGATCCCGCGCTCAAGGTCTATCCCGCGCACGAATACAAGGATCGCGACGCGACCACGATCGGCGCCGAGATCGAAACCAATCCGCGCCTGCAGAAGCGCGAACGCGCGGACTTCGTCGAGATGATGCGCACGCTCAATCTGTCGATGCCCACGCATCTCACGGAAGCGCTGCGCGTAAATATGAGCGGCGGGGAAAGCGTGGCGCAGATGCTGGCGAGCGCGGCCGCCGCCGTGCCCTTCATGGCGCTCGACGAATTGAAACGCCAGATCGCCGCGCGGCCCAACGATCTCGTCATTCTGGACGTGCGCGAGCGCGAGGCGTTCGAGAAAGACCGCATCCCCGGCGCGCGCCATTTGCCGCGCGGCCAATTGGAATTGCGCGTCAACGACGCCTTCCCCGATCCCACCTTGCGCATCGTCTCGGTGTGCGAGTTCGGCAAAATCTCAACGCTGGCGACGCAGACGCTTCGCCGCATGGGCTTCACGCGCGCTGTGGCGCTCGATGGCGGGATGGAAGCGTGGCGGAACGGCGGGTTTCCGCTGGAGAGTTAGGGGGCGCGCCGTCAGGGGCGATTTTCGCCGAGAGCGGTCATTCAAGTTCGGCGAAGATTGCCCATAGGTCGCAGTTCGCGTGTGGCTCTTCGGGATGGTTGCGTCGGAGGATAACCCGCAGGTCAAGCGCGCGCGCGTGGTCTGTAAGCAGTCCCCACTTCGATAGTTCGCGGTTATCCAATTCCGGCCAGCCGCCACAATTGCTCAAAGCGCTAATGCCGGATTCAGCTTCGACGAGATCGAAGCCGAGAAAGGAAAACGAACTCAGTTCAGCGGACAGGGATGGCCGTTTGTCGGGATTACGGAAAACGCACAGCAGGCGCGCGCCCTCTGCGTTTTCAGCCGCGAGTTCTCGGCGCAAGAACTCCAGGTCGGTGAAGAAGTGTAGGTGGAAGTCCTCGTTGACAATGTGGGGCCCGCGATTGTCCCGAATGTCTTTTAGGACGGACGGGCAGAGCATATTGTCCAGCGAGACTAGGTCCTCAACCTGATCCAGCTTTGACCACTCCACATATCTGGCCCAAGCCGCGCCATTGGCACGACCAAAGCGCTCTACCGCAATGAACCAGGGTCCTGTCATAGAAGAGGAGTAGCATAGGCGCGCGATGTTCGCTTTGGACCGACAAGCGACCGAATGCACGTCACGCCCGTCATCCTGGATCACGCTTCGCGTGTCCAGGATGAGGGATCTAGATCACGCCAGCGCCCCTCAGCGCCTCAACCTTCACCGCGTCATAGCCCGCCACCTCGCGGAACACGTAATCATTATCCGCGCCCATCTCCTTGCCGAGCCAGCGCACATTGCCCGGCGTGGCGGAGAGTTTGGGGAAGACGTTTTGCATCTTCACTTCGCCGAGGATGTCGTCGCGGATGGAGACGATGGCGTCGCGTGCGGCGATGTGGGGATGCTCCAGCATGTCACGCGCGCGATTGACTCGGCCGCAGGGCACGCCGTGCTCCTCCATGATCGCTTCGAGTTCCGCCATCGTGCGCGTGCGCGACCAGGCGTCGATCTGCGCGTCGAGCTCCAGCTGATTTTCGCCGCGCGCCTGGTGGTTGGCGTAGCGCGGATCGGCGATCCATTCGGGCTTGCCCATTGCTGCGCAGAGGCGCGCGAACACGCCGTCCTGATTGGCCGCGATGATCACCATGCCGTCTGAGGCTTCATAGATGTTCGACGGCGCGATTTTCGGCAGGATGGGGCCGGAGCGTTCGCGCTGATAGCCGCCGAGCTGATATTCCGGGATGAGGCTTTCCATCATCGCCATCACGGCTTCGTAGATCGCGCTGTCGACGATCTGGCCCTCGCCGGTCTTGCGGCGATGTTCGAGCGCGGCGAGCGCGCCCAAAGCGCCGAACGTCGCCGCAAGTGAATCGCCCAGCGAAATGCCGGCGCGCGACGGTTTGCGGTCGGCCTCGCCCATGATGTAGCGCAGGCCGCCCATGGCTTCGCCGACGCTGGCGTAGCCGGCCTTGCCCGCATAGGGCCCCGTCTGCCCATAGCCCGAGACGCGCACCATGATGAGGCCGCGATTGAGCGCCTTCAGCGCCTCATAGCCGAGGCCCCATTTCTCCATCGTGCCGGGGCGGAAATTCTCAATGAGGATGTCGCTCTTGGCGGCGAGATCGCGCAGCGCTTGCTGGCCTTCAGGTTTGCGCAGATCGAGCGTCGCATAGCGCTTGTTGCGCCCGATCGTGGCGAACCAGGCGCTCTTGCCGTTGATATGGACCTGGCCCCATTCGCGGAACGGATCGCCCTGGCCGGGCGGCTCAATCTTGATCACCTCCGCGCCGAGATCGCCCAGCAATTGGCCGCAGAACGGCCCCGCGATCAGCACGCCGAGTTCAAGCACGCGCAGGCCCGCGAGCGGGCCGGTGGGGGTGGGAGCGTCGTTCATGCGGCCGACATAGCATGCCGTCCCTTCTCCCCCGAGAGGGGGAGAAGGTGGCCAGAAATGCGGCTTGCCGCATTTCGGCTCAAGAGTTCAAAATCGAGCAAACACGATTTTGAGGGGCCGGATGAGGGGGCGCGTTGCAGAAGGCCCCACCCTCATCCGTCGCTTCGCGACACCTTCTCCCGCCCATGGCGGGAGAAGGGACGCGCCACCATCACGTCTCCGCCCACATGCGCAGGAGATTGTGATAGGCGCCGGTGAGGCTGACGATGCGGGGATGGGCTTGGCCGAGATCGCGCGCCAGCAATTGGATGTCCAAATCCATGTTGAAGAGGAGCGTGCGGCGCGCGTCTTCGCGCACCATGGATTGGATCCAGAAAAAGCTGGCGATGCGCTCGCCGCGCGTGATGGGCGTGACGTAGTGCAGGCTCGACGCGGGATAGAGGATGAGATCGCCGGCGGCGAGCTTCACTTGATGGATGCCGTACGTATCCTCGACGCTCAGTTCGCCGCCGTCATACTCGTCCGGCTCAGACAGGAAGAGCGTGGCCGAGAGGTCGCTGCGCACTTTGAGGTCGTTCTTGAAGCGCACGGCATTGTCGACATGGGTGTCGAATTTGTCGTTCGGCCCATAGCGATTGAACAGCGGCGGAAAGATCGTGCGCGGCAGCGCGGCCGCGAAGAAGAGGCTCGACCGGCCCAGCGCTTCAAGCACCGCCGCGCCCGCGCGCTTGGCGGCGGGGCTCTCTTCCGGCAATTGCCGATTCTTCTTGGCCTGCGCGGCTTGCGGCCCGCTCGTGACATTGCCATCGACCCAATCGGCCGCGGCGATGTCATCGCGCAGCGCGCGGGCGGCCTCTGGCGAAAGCACGGCGGGGATATGCAGCATCATGGCGCTTCGCCCTTAGCATATATCTCCCGCCGCGCCTTCGCCGCTCCCCTCAATAGCGCAGGTTCGCCGACAGCACGAAATTGCGCGCATCGCCGGGCGTGGCCCATCCGCTCGTCGCGTTGTTGCGGATGCGCGTGTAATAGGTCTCGTCGAACAGATTGTTGACGTTGAGCTGCAGCACGAAATGGTCCGTCACCTCGTAGGCGATCATCGCGCGATGCACCCAATAGGGCTCGGTGTAGTAGAGCGCGCTCGTCGAACTGGCGCGGTTGAACGTGTATTCGCCCTGATAGGTCGCGCCATAGCCGATGGTGAAGCCGCCCGAGGTTTCGTAGGTCGTCCAGAAGCTGAACGAATTTTCCGGCGTCGTCGGCAACGGGTCGCCGGCCTGGAAATCGACCGTGCCGCCGCCGATGAGAAAATCGGAAATGCTCTGCTCGATCTCGCTGTCGAGATAGGTGTAATTGGCGAAGATCGACCAATGATCGGTGATGAGGCCAGCCATGCCGAGCGCGACGCCATCGACGCGCGATGAACCGTCGAGCTGCTGTTCGGGCACGCTCGGGTCACCAGAGGCGACGCGGAAATTGGTGCGCTCATTGCGGAAGATCGCGCCGGTCAGCTGCAGGCGCCCGCCGAACGCATCCCATTTCGCGCCGAGCTCGTAGGTGACGGCCTCTTCCGGATCGACGTTGCAGGTCGCCGCTGTGCAGGCCCCGCTCACCGTGGTCTGCGAGGGCGTTTCCGAATTGCCGTAGACGAAATAGAGGCTCGCGGAGTCGATGGGCTTGTAGACGAGGCCCAGGCGGTAGGAGACCAGCGTGTCTTCGTTCGAGAACCATGGGCTCCAGCCGTTGAGCGCGCCGCCGGGCGCGCCTGGTGAGGCGGCGCCAAGTTCGTTGCCGTTGACGGTCCCGCCCGGCAGATAGCCGTAGGCCGTGAAATAGCCGGTGCGGTTTTCGCCTTCATTGCGCTCGACGCGCACGCCGCCATTGATCTCCCAATGCGGCGACAGCTCGATCGTGTCGAACGCGTAGAGCGCGTAATTGTCGCGTTGGCCTTCCAAGGCGCCGGAGGCGGCCAGCCCGCTCGACAGCACGCCGCCGCCCTGCACGAAATTCACCGGGCCGGTCCAAACGCTGTTCGGATTGGACAGGACGAGCGTGGGCACGGCGGGCGTCGGCGTCGCGGCGAACGGATTGCGCAGCACGTTGCCGTTCGAGAGGCCGTAATCTTCGTGCATCAGCGACAGGCCCAGCACCACCGCGTGCGAAAGCGGGCCGGTGTCGAAGTCCAGGCGAAGGTCCGTCTGGCTGTAGAGGATGGTGTTGAGTGAATCGCGCACATTGCCGCGCGGGCCCGAGGGCGCGTAGGAATTGGTCGGCGCACAGGCAGCGCCCGAATAGGGATTGATGCCGCTGGCCAGACAGAACGTGCCCTGCACGGCCGAGGTCAGGCTGTATTGCGAGACCTCCTGATAGCGCAGCAGGCTGCGCAGCGAGGTTTTCTCATTGAAACGATGATCGAGCGTCGCGGTGAATTGATCAACCGTGATCTCCTGGGTGTCGATATTGCTGTAGCCAAAATAGTCTTCGGTCGAGACGCCCGGAAACGGTCCATTGTTGTAGGCGTTGAGCGCGTACGGCACGCCATATTGCGGCGTGTTTTCGTCCTCCTGATGGAGATAGGAGAAGGTCAGCTGCGTGCGCCCGCCGAGGCCGAACGTGATCGAAGGGAAGAGGCCGAAGCGGTGATAATCCTCGACATCGCGGCCGGGCGCGTCGTTGGAATGGATCATGGCGTTAAGGCGGAAGCCGATATCGCCGTCGATGACGCGGTTCACGTCCGCGGTGACGCGGCCATAGGCGTCGGAGCCCAAAGCGCCGGTGACGACGGAAGAATTGCGCATCGTCGGCGTCTTCGAGACGATGTTGATCGTGCCGCCGACCGAGCCTGAACCGGAATAGACCGAGTTGGCGCCGCTCATCAGCTCGATCTGCTCGATGTAGAACGGATCGGTGCGCGAATATTGCGCGCTGTCGCGCACGCCATCGACGGTGATGTCGCTGTTGGCGGAGAAGCCGCGCAGATTGATGCTGTCGCCATAGCCGCCGCCGCCTTCGCCGGCGCCGAACGTGATGCCGGGCAGCGTGGAGAGCACGTCGCGCAGATTGAGCAGGCTTTGCTGCTCGATCAGCTCATGATCGACGATGGTGATGGTCTGCGGCGTATCGAGCAGCGGCGCGGTGTATTTCGGCGAGGCTGGCGCGGCGACTTGGCCTTCGACGGTCACGCCCGTCACGTCCGTCGCCTGTGCAAATTCCTGCGCGTTCGCGGCTCCCATCAGCGCAATGGATGACGCCCCCGCCAGCGCCGCCGCTTGCAGCGCCGATTTTGCAACCGACCGAATTCCCGCCATGACCGAGCAACCTTCTTTGCATTTGCAACTGATAGTCACTCGTAAAGAATTGGCATGATCCTGCAAGTCATTCTTAACTGGAATGGGTTGCGGCGCCCCGTCGCACGGCGCGGCGGGCCGCCCGCCGGCGCAGCCACATGATGATCCCGGTCACGGTGAGAACCAGCGGGATCGCCCCCCCGAGAAACACGATGACGCGCCAGAGGATGTTCTGATCCACCCCGTCATGGATGCGGCGCATGGTGAGCGCCAGATCGTCGCCCGGCAGGCGTGCGCTCAGCGCGTCGCGCAGCACGCCGACCCCCGTCGCGTCATCGACGATCACCTGAATGGCCGGCCCGCCCGCCCGCAATTCCGCCCGCCAGACCGCGCCCGCGCCGTCGCGCCCGCGCGCGGGAAAGGTGATCCCGGTGAGCCTCGCGTGCGGCGCGGCGGCGCGCGCGGCCGCGACGGCCTCGTCGATGCCGAGATGCGGATGCGCCAAAGGCGGCCCGCCCCCGCCCGGCGGTCCCTGCTGCGGCGGCGCCGCGCTCATCGGAACCACGTGCTGCGCCAAGCTGCGCGCGGTTTGCGGGAACGAGATGTAGACGCCCGTCGCCGACAGGATCGCGAGCGGGATGGCGATCCAAAAGCCCAGCAGATGATGGAGATTGAAGGTGGTGCGCGGCCCGCGCCGCCAGCGCAAAGCGGCCAGCAGGTTCCCATTGCGCGGCCACCAGAGCCAAATCCCGGTGAGCGATGAGACCAACATCGCCCAGCCGATCCAGCCCACCACTTTGCGTCCGATGTCGGGGATCATTAGCGAGCCGTGGATTTGGTGCAGCACGCCAAAGGCGTCAGCGCGCGTATCAGCGACTGAAAGCGCGCGCGCCGTCGGCGGATCGAGATAGACGCTGCGCGAAGCGGGGCGCTGGCCCGGCTGCGGCCGGCCCTTGGCCCGTCCCTGCGCGATGACAGGATCATCGGCCGCGCGCGGAAAGCGCAGACCTGAAACGACGAAGCCCTCGCCCAGCGCGTCGCGCGCGGCGGCCACATAGGCCGAGGGCGCCAGCTGGGCCTCCCCGCTGATGGCGTAGCGCGCCGGGTGAACCAGGCGATCCAGCTCATCGTGAAAGGTCAGAACCGCGCCGCTGAAGCACAGCAGGATGATCGGGATCGACAGGCCGGCCCCGATCCACAGGTGGACGTCGAGCCAGAACCGCCGCAGCCGCGCCATCACAGACATAAGCCCTCTTCCCTTCACCCGCGCCCGGAGGCGTGGTGCTAATGTCTCTGCGAGGCACTCGCAAGTTTACGTTGGGGCGGGACGTGGGGCCGCCGCCGCCGGCTTCCAGCCGGCAGACTCTGCGCACCACCATTTTGAAAGCTCGGTCCGAACCCCTGCCGGCTGGAAGCCGGCGGTACGTGAAGTCAGGCCGGCGTCATCGCGAACAGGCCGGTATCGGCGACGATCTCGAATGAGCGGATGCGGGCGGCGGGATCGTAGATTTGGGCGGTGACGATGAGCTCATCGGCCTCAGTGCGGGCGATGAAATCGGCGAGCTTGGTCCGCACGGTTTCGGGCCCACCGACGACGGCGCGGGCGAAGAAGCCATCGAGCAGCGCCTGATCCGCCTCCCCGACCTCAAGATGCGCCTTGGGCGGCGGCACGCGCGTCGGCTGGCCGCGGCGCAGATTGATCACGGCCTGCTGCAGCGAAGTGGAGAGGAAGGTCGCCTCGTCATCGGTCTCGGCCGCGACGACGGTGACGCCCATCATCACATAGGGCTTGTCGAGCTTGTCCGAAGGACGGAATTGCGCGCGGTAGATCGCGATCGCCTCCATCATCTGCTGCGGCGCGAAATGCGAGGCGAAGGAGAACGGCAGGCCGAGCGCCGCCGCGAGCTGCGCGCCGAACGTGCTGGAGCCGAGAATCCAGATCGGCACTTTGCTGCCCGCGCCCGGCACGGCCACGATGCGCTGGCGCGGCTCGGCCGGCTCGAGAAACGCCATCAGCTCCAGCACGTCCTGCGGGAAGCGATCGACATCGCCTTGCAGCGTGCGGCGCAGCGCGTAGGCCGTGCCCTGATCCGTTCCGGGCGCCCTGCCCAGGCCCAGATCGATGCGGCCCGGATAGAGCGCGTCGAGCGTGCCGAATTGTTCGGCGATCACCAGCGGGGCGTGGTTGGGCAGCATGATGCCGCCCGCCCCGATCCGGATCGTCTTCGTGCCCTGCCCGACATGCGCCAGCACGACGGCGGTGGCCGCGCTCGCCACCCCCGGCATGTTGTGGTGCTCGGCCACCCAGAAGCGGCGAAAGCCCAAAGCCTCGGCCCGCTGGGCCAGCGCCAGCGTGTTCTGGAGCGCGGCGCGCGCATCTCCCCCTTCGAGAATAGGGGAGAGGTCGAGCACGGAGACAGGGATCATCCGCCCCATATAGGCGCTCCGCCGCGAAAGGCAGCCCTGCGCGCCTTGGGCTCGTACGCGCGGCGAAGCGCGCTAGACTGGCCGGCGAGGAGCGCGGCATGGCCCAGCAATTTCCATCGATCACCGACGATCATCGCGCCTTCATCGAGAAGCAGCGCATGTTCTTCACGGCCTCGGCGGCCGCGACCGGGCGCGTGAACCTCTCGCCCAAGGGGCTCGATGGGCTGCGCGTGCTCGGCCCCAATCAGGTCTGCTATCTCGATCTCACCGGCAGCGGCAACGAAACCGCAGCGCACAACAAGGCCGATGGCCGGCTTACGATCATGGTCTGCGCCTTCGAAGGCCCGCCGCTGATTCTGCGGCTCTATGGACGCAGCCGCATCCTGCTGCGCGGCGGGGCCGAATATGCGCGCCTGCTCGCAGAATCCTTCGGCGGCGCCGAACCGCCCGGCGCGCGCCAGATCGTCGTGCTCGACGTGGAGATTGTGCAGACCTCGTGCGGCTATGGCGTGCCCGCCTATGCCTATAAGGGCGAGCGCCCATCGCTGATCAATTGGGCCAAGCAGAAAGGCGAAGCCGGGCTCGCCGCTTATCGCAAAGCCAAGAACATGGTCAGCATCGACGGCTTCGCCACCGGCCACGAAGAGACCTAAGCTTCGTGCGCGCGCCCTAGAGGCTCGCTCTATGGCGGCAATTCGTAAAATCGATTGGCTCGATGGCGGCCGGCTCGGTAGCTGGGCGGATCGAGACGCCAACTCTCGTGCTCGATAGGAGAGGCCCCATGGATACCGAAACGAAATGCCCGTTCGTGGGCGGAGGCAAAGGCCCGACCAACCGGCATTGGTGGCCTGACCAGCTCAATCTCAGTTCGCTCAATCAGCACACGCCGCAATCCGATCCGCTCGGCGCCTCGTTCAACTATGCGAAGGAATTCCAGAGCCTCGATCTCAACGCGGTGATCAAGGATTTGACCGCGCTGATGACGGACAGTCAGGAATGGTGGCCGGCGGATTTCGGCCATTACGGCCCGCTCTTCATCCGCCTCGCCTGGCACAGCGCCGGCACCTATCGCATCGCCGATGGCCGCGGCGGCGCCGGCGGCGGCCAGCAGCGTTTCGCGCCGCTCAATTCGTGGCCGGACAACGGCAATCTGGACAAGGCGCGCCGTCTGCTTTGGCCGATCAAACAAAAATACGGCAACAAGATTTCCTGGGCCGATCTCTACGTGCTGGTCGGCAATGTCGCGCTGGAATCGATGGGCTTCAAAACCTTCGGCTTCGCCGGCGGGCGCCCCGATCAATGGGAGCCGGAGGAATTGTACTGGGGCCCGGAGGGCACCTGGCTCGGCGACGCCCGCTACAGCGGCGAACGCGAATTGCAGAACCCGCTCGGCGCGGTCCAGATGGGCCTTATCTACGTCAATCCGCAGGGCCCGAACGGCAATCCCGATCCGATCGCAGCGGCGCGCGATATTCGCGACACCTTCGCCCGCATGGCCATGAACGATGAAGAGACCGTCGCGCTGATCGCGGGCGGCCACACCTTTGGCAAAACGCACGGCGCAGGGCTTGAGAGCTATGTCGGCGTCGAACCGGAAGGCGCGCTGATCGAAGCGCAAGGCTTCGGCTGGGCCAGCACCTATGGCAGCGGCAAGGCCGGCGATGCGATCACCTCCGGTCTTGAAGTGACGTGGACCACCACGCCGACCAAATGGAGCAACAATTTCTTCGACAATCTGTTCGGCTTCGAATGGGAGCTCACCAAGAGCCCGGCCGGCGCGCATCAATGGGTGGCGAAAGGCGCGCCCGACAATGTGCCGGACGCGCACGATCCGTCGAAGAAGAAAAAGCCGATGATGCTGACGACGGATCTCTCGCTACGCTTCGATCCGGCGTACGAGAAGATTTCGCGTCGCTTCCATCAGAACCCGGCGGAATTCGCCGACGCGTTCGCGCGCGCCTGGTTCAAACTCACGCACCGCGATATGGGCCCGATCCAGCGTTATCTCGGCCCGCTGGTGCCGAAGGAGGCGCTGATCTGGCAAGATCGCGTGCCCGTCGCCGATCATCCGCTGATCGGCGATGCGGACATCGCCGCGCTCAAGGCGAAAATCCTCGCTGCCGGACTCTCCAATGCGCAGCTTGTGAAGACGGCGTGGGCCTCGGCCTCGACGTTCCGCGGCTCGGACAAGCGCGGCGGCGCCAATGGCGCGCGCCTTCGCCTCGCGCCGCAGAAGGATTGGGCCGTCAACGAGCCTGCGCAATTGGCCGGCGTGCTGTCGAAGCTCGAAGCGATTCAGAAAGAGTTCAACGCATCGGGCAAGAAGGTCTCGCTGGCGGATTTGATTGTTCTCGCCGGCGGCGCGGCGGTCGAAGCGGCGGCGAAGAAGGCTGGCGTCGACGTCACCGTACCGTTCACGCCCGGCCGCACGGACGCGACGGAGGCGCAAACCGACGCCGCTTCGTTCGCGCCGCTCGAACCGACGGCGGACGGCTTCCGCAATCATCACACAGCGCGCCAACTCATGGCGCCGGAAGAAGCGCTGGTCGATCGCGCGCAATTGCTGAAGCTCTCGGCGCCGGAAATGACGGTGCTCGTGGGCGGCCTGCGTGTGCTCGGCGGCAATGTGGGCGGCGATAAGCGCGGCGTCTTCACCGACAAGCAGGACACGCTGAGCAACGATTTCTTCGTCAACCTGCTCGACATGGCGACGTCCTGGCATCCCACCGGCGACAATGTCTATGAGGGCCGCGACCGCAGAACCAACGCGGTGAAATGGACGGCTTCGCGCGTCGATCTGATCTTCGGTTCGCACGCCCAATTGCGCGCCCTCGCCGAGGTCTACGCCCAGAGCGATTCCAAGACCAAATTCGTCAAGGATTTCGTCGCGGCCTGGACCAAGGTGATGAACCTCGACCGCTACGACCTCGCGTAAGAACGGGCGGCCTGCCCCGCCCGACGATCAAATCTCAGGCGGCGTTTCGGCAACGAAACGCCGCCGTTTCTTTGCCTGCCCGACACTGGCGGAAACGGAGGGATTCGAACCCTCGGTACCCTGTTCGAGTACAACGCCTTAGCAAGGCGCCGCCTTCAGCCACTCGGCCACGTTTCCGGAGGGCGAGGCATTACCCTGCGCCGTTTCCCCCTTCAAGCGCGCGCCTCGCCCCTTGGCGGCACGGCTTTTGCGCGAGCCCCGCCGTGGATTTTAGCGAAAAGGGCGAAAACGCCATGGCCCGCGCCGCGCAGAGCACCGCCTGCACTGATTTGGACCAATATGACGCCGAGGCCGCCTTCGCGGCGTTCGGCGACCTCCCGGCCAATCCCGACGACCAGGACCCGGGAATCGCTTGGGAGCCTTTGTCGGCCGAGGAAATCCTGCGTCTCGCGGCCGCCGCCGCGCGGCCCGAGCCGGCCAATGAAGGCGCGCCGCCCAAGCGGGCCTTTCCCGCGCTGGGACAGCGCGTCAGCCCCCGGCTAGACGCCGGCCTTCTAATGAAGGGGCTGGCGGGCGCCGATTGGGCCGCCGTCCTGCTCACCGCCCAGCTCGCCGCCCATTGGGGCGAAGGGCTCGGCCTGCTCTCGATCCCGCTGGCGCAGACCCTGGCCTTCCTGGCGGCCGCCGCCATGCTGAAGGTCGGCCTCTGGCTAACTGATTCCTACCGCCCCGCGCCCGCCGCCGCCCATCCCGAACTGGCGCTCGGGGGCCTCGCCCTCGGCGCGGTGCTGGCGCTCGGCTTTGCGGCCATCGCCGCCCCCAATCCGCGCCAGGCGGCCGCGCTCGCGGCCACCTTGCCTGCCGCCGCCATCCTCATGGCCGGCGCCCACGCCGCCTTCGCCCTCTGGCTGAAGCGCGCCTGGACGCGCGGCGCGTTCGCCGAAACCGCGATCGTGATCGGCGCCACGCCCGCCGCCGAACGATTCATCGCGCGCGCCCGCCAAGAGGGGAGCCTCAACGTCGTCGCCATCGCCGATGACCGCGCCGCGCGCGCGCCGGATTCGCTCGCCGGCGCGCCGGTGGCAGGCTCCATCGCCGATCTCGCCGCGTGGGCGCATCTGCCCAAGATCGACCGCATCGTGATCTGCGTCAGCCACGCCGCGGAAGCACGCGTGCGCGATCTCATCGCGCAACTGCGCCGGCTGCCGAACCGCGTCGATCTGGTATTCGATTTCGACATCGACGCCGCCCAGGGCCGCAAGCTCGCGCGCGTCGGCGGCATGGCGACGGCGATCGTATCGGGACGCTCCACATCGACCACGCGCGCCTTCGTCAAGCGCGCGGAAGATATCGTGCTGGGCGCGGCGCTGCTCGCGCTCGCCGCGCCGCTGCTGGCGGTGATCGCCGTGGCCGTGAAGCTCGACAGCGCAGGCCCGGTGTTCTTCCGTCAACGCCGCCATGGGCTCAACAACCGTGTCATCACGATCTGGAAATTCCGCACCATGCGCGCGGACGTGTGCGGGGAGCCGACCCGCCAAGTGTGCGCCAACGATGCGCGGGTGACGCGCCTCGGCAAATTCCTGCGCCGCACCAGCCTCGATGAGCTGCCGCAGCTGTTGAACGTCGTCGCGGGCAGCATGTCACTGGTCGGGCCGCGTCCGCACGCGGTCGATATGCGCGCCGCCGACCAGACGCTCGACGCCATCGTCGACGATTACGCGCACCGCCATCGCGTGAAGCCCGGCATCACGGGCTGGGCGCAGGTGAACGGTTCGCGCGGCCCCATTGAAAGCGTCGAGGCCGTGCGCCGCCGCGTCGCGCTCGATCTCGACTACATCGCGAAATCCTCGCTTTGGCTCGATCTCTGGATTATCGCACGCACCTTGCCCGCGATGCTCGACGCCAAGACCGTCCGGTGATCGCGCGCGCGCTTCTCACCACCGCGCCGCTGCAGATCGTCCAGGCCGCTCTCGGCTTTGCGACGATCGCGGCGTTCTCGCGGGCGATGTCGCCGGAGGCCTATGGCGGCTACGCGCTCGTGCTGTCCTGCGCGATGCTGGCGCATACGCTGGCGTTCACATGGGCGGAGGCGGCTGCGTTCCGGTTTCATCCGGAAGACGCCGATGGCCAGGCGCGCGCCGATCATTATGCGAGCTTGCTCAGCCTCATCATCGCCTCGATCGCGCTGGCCGGCGCTGCGATCGCAGTAGCTTTTGCGTTCGGCGGCGCGCTCGCCTTTGCGCTTGCGTGCGCGGCGGGCTCGGCGGCGCTGCGGTTCTGCATGCGCATCGCGCGCGAGGACGATCGCGCCGCGCGCCGGCTCGGCGCGTTCGCCGGCGCCGAGATCGCCTATCTGGCGCTCGGCTTCATCCTCGGGCTTGTGCTGATCTTCGCAACGCCGCTCGGGCTCGCCGCGCCCTTCGCGGGCGCGGCGCTGGCGGGGCTTGCGCTCTGCGCGCGCGATGCGCCCGCGCTGATCGGCAAGGCGCGCAGCGGACGCGCGCGGCTGTCCCTGCTGCAAGGTTATTTTGGATTTGGCGCGCCTTTAGCGGCGGCGCTGGCGCTCGATCTCGCGGCGCAGGCGGGCGCACGCGCGCTGCTGGCGCTGCTCGGCGGCGGCGCGGCGGTCGGCGCCTATGCCGCTGCGTTCGGGCTTGCGCGCCCGCTCGATCTGCTCTGCGCGTGGATCGGCGTAAGCGCGGCCCCGTTCATCCTCAAGGCGTATGGCGCGAGTGCGGGCGGCGCGGCGCGGACAGCGCAGATAGCGGGCGGCGCGCTGGTTTCGCTGGCGCTGCCGGCCTGCGTCGGCCTGGCGCTGGTCGCCGAACCGCTCGCGACGTTGATGCTCGGCGAAGGTCTGCGTGCGGAGGCGGCGCAAGCGCTGCCGTGGCTCGCGGTGGCCGGCCTGCTCAATGGCGCGGCGCTCTACATCTATTCCGACGCGTTTCAGCTGACGCGGCGCACCGGCTTGCGCGCGGCCGCGCTCGCGCTGGGCGCGCTCGTGCAGATCGCCGCCTGCGCCGCGCTGGCGCCATCCTTCGGCGCCGTGGGCGCGGCGATGGCCGCCTGTGTCGGCGCGGCCTGTACGTTCGTCTTGATGGCGACCGGCGCCTATCGGCTCGCAGGCTTCACGCTGCCGATGCCGGAGCTGGCGCGCTGCGTCCCCGCAACCGCTGTGATGGCGCTCGCAGTGCTCGCGCTCCCGCGCGCCGAGCCGCTCGTTGAACTGACGCGCGACGCCGCCTTCGGCGCGCTCGTCTACGGCGCCGTGATGCTCGCGCTCGATGGCCGACTGCGCGCGCTGCTGTTCGATCGCAGAACCGCCTTGCACGCGGAGACGCTGCCATGAACGCCGGCGGCCGCGAATGCGTTCTCACCTTCGGCCTTTCCAGCGCGCCGCGCCTCAGCGTGCTGACGCCGTTCTATCGGCACGATCCGCGCCCGCTGCTGCGCGCGCTGGCGCGCACGCACCGCGCCGCCGACGTCGAAATCATTCTGCTTGACGATGGCGGCGCGAACGCGGGGGACATCGCCGCGCTCTACGCCGTCGCCGAACACATGCCGTGCGCGGTGACGCTGATCGTGCGCGCGCGCAATCAGGGGCGCGCCGCGGCGCGCAACCGTCTGCTGGCGGCGGCGCAGGCGCGCCACGTGCTCTTTCTCGACGCCGACATGATTCCGGAGAGCCCCGATTTTCTCGATCGCTGGCTCGACCTGATCGAGGCGCGCGATCCCGCCATCGCGTTCGGCGGATTCTCGGTTCCCGCGCAGGCGCCGCAAGAGACGGCGCTGCACCGCGCGCTCTCGCATGCCTCCGATTGCCGCGACGCCGACGCGCGCAACGCCGATCCTGCGCAATTCACCACGACGAGCAATCTTCTGGTGCGCCGCGATGTTCTGGTGGTGGAGCCGTTCGACGACGCCTTCCACGGCTGGGGCTGGGAAGATGTCGAATGGGCGCTGCGCGCGGCCGCGTGCGCGGACATCCTTCACATCGACAATCGCGCCACGCATGTGGGCCTCGACAGCGCCGAAACGCTGTTGCGCAAGGCGCGGCAGGCTGGGCCGAATTATGCGCGCCTCGCCGCTAAGCATCCGCATGCCGTGCGCCGCTTCCGCACACATCGCGCCGCGCGGCTGATGAAGCGCAGCGGCGCAGGCCGCCTCAAGCCGCTGTTCGCTTGGGCCGCGCGCGATCCGCTGGGCCTGACGCCGATGCGCGCGCGCTGCGCGGCGCTCAAACTCTACCGCGCGACGATTTACGGGGAATCTCTGCCATGAGCGCGCCCTATGCGCCCTCGCGCGCGCTGCCCGCGCGCATCGCGCGCCGCCTGACGCAATGGCGCGCCGCGCGCCCGATCGAAATCGCGCCGGCGCGGCCGCTGCTGTCGATCAGCTTCGACGATTTCCCGGAAACCGCCGCGACCATCGGCGCGGGCGTGCTCGAGGCGCACCATGTGCGCGGGACGTACTATGCCGCCGCTTCGATGGAAGGGCGCGCCGACGCCTGCGGGCCGGGCTTTACGCGCGCCAGCCTTCTGCGCCTGGCGGCGAACGGCCACGAGATCGGCTGTCATTCCTTCGCGCATGGCGATGGCGCGCGCGGCGCGGTGCGCGACACGCTGGCGGATTACGCCAAGAACGCCGACGCCATCGCCGCCATGGGCCATCACGCGCCGCTGCGCACCTTGGCCTATCCCTATGGCGAAACCACTTTGGCTCTTAAGCGCGCGCTGCCGGCCCGGTTCGTGGCCGCGCGCGGCATTCTTCCGGGCCTCAATCTCGGCCGGACCGACGCCGCGCAGCTGCGCGCCTATCCGTTCTTCGGCGCCGACGCGTTCGACGGCGTGCGCGACGCGCTGGGTGAGGCCGCGCGGCGCAAAGCCTGGCTCATCGTGTTCACGCACGATATCGGCGCCTGGCCCTCGCCTTATGGCGCGACGCCGAAGGCGCTGACCGCGCTCATCCGCGCCGCCCGCACGCTCAATTTCGACATCCTGCCCGTCGCAGAAGCGGCGGCCCGCGCCTTCAAGATCGATCCGCTATGCGTGTAACCATCGCCATTCCGACGTTCCGGCGCCTGCCCGGTCTCAAGCGCGCCGTGCGCAGCGCGTTCGCGCAACGCAACGCCTGCGAGATCGAGATCGTGTGCGTGGACAATTCGCCTGAGCACGGCGCGCGCGCCATGCTGGAGGATCTCGCGCGCGAAGCGCAATGCGATTTCCAATGGCGCCATGAACGCCGCGCGGGCGTCGCCTATGCGCGCAATGCGCTCATGGCGATGGCGACGGGCGAGTTCGTCGCCTGGCTTGATGACGATGAGGAAGCGCCCGATGGCTGGCTCGCCGCTCTGATCGCGGCGCAGGCCGCGCACAAGGCGGACGTCGTGTTCGGCCCCGTGCGCGCCTTCGCGCCCACGGCCAATCCGCGAGCCTATTACGAGCAGCTTTACGCGCGCACCGGCCCCGCGATCTCCGGCCCGATCCAGCGGAGCTTCGGCATCGGCAATTCGCTGACGCGCCGGGCGCTGCTGGCGCCGTTCGACGCCAGCGCCAACGAAACCGGCGGCGAAGACGATCTGCAATTCGCGCTTATGCGTGAGAAGGGCGCCAGCTTCGCCTGGGCCGCGGATGCGCAAGTGATCGAACATGTCGATGGCGCGCGCCTGCGTTTCGGCTATGCGCTGAAGCGCGCCTTCGCTTATGGCCAAGGACCCTGTGAAACGGCGTCCGCGACGCATCACTATCTCACGCTGGCGCGGCATATGATGGTGGGCGCCGCGCAAGCCAGCCTGTTCGGCGCAGGCTTCGTCGCCGGCGCGCTGATGGGCTCGCCGCAGCGTTACATGATGGCCGATCGCGCGGCGCGCGGGCTCGGCAAAGTGCTCTGGTTCCTGCCTCAGAAATTCTACGGCGCAGCCGCCTAGGCGAAACGCCGCGCGATCTGTTCGATCGCCATCGTCTCGGCGCTGGCGCGGGCGAAGACGAGGCCGATGACCTCGCCGCCGGCCTCCGCGAGCGCGGCGCGCGCCTGCATCGCCGGCAGCGCGCCATGCGCATCGCCCGAGACGACCAGCACGATCGCATCCATGTGCTTGGCGAGCTTCAGCGCGATTGGCGCGCGCGCCAGAGACGGCGCAGCGACAATCACGTTCGCGCCGAGCCCGCGCAGCGCCTCCCAATAGCCGGGATCGCCCGAAATCTGGATGCGCGCGTCAGCAGGCAGCGTGGCCGCGCGCTGCGTGACATGGCACGATGTGCCGGTGATAGCGCGGCGCACCAGCACAGACTCGTGCTGCGCCGCGCCGTCCACGCTCTTGGCGCGGCAGAACAAGGCGCCGTTCACGCTCGCGCCGAGCGGCGCGCCGAGCCCATGCGTGCGCGCGAAATGCGTCGCCAACGCGCTGCGCTTGACATCGAGGTCCACGAGAAAGACCGGCGCGGCGGCATCTTCCACCGCGGCGCAGCAAGCCGCGGCGACGCCCTCATCATCGGATGCGGCCGCGACCATCACGATCAGCCCCTGGCCATGCGCGCGCGGGCGATGCGCTTCGGCGGCGGCGAGCAGATCCATCAGGCGGCGCCTTTCCGCAAGCGGGAGAGCAGACTGGGCGCATCGGGCTTCGGCTTAGCCTCCGCTTTCGGCGCGGCCTTCGCGGCGGGCATGGCGCCGAGCACGGGCACGCCCAGCGTCCGCGCCGCAGCGGAGGGCGTCGGGAAATTGCGGCGCAGAATGGCGCGCCCGAGGCCCGCCGCGATCGCCGCCAAGCCGGCGAGCAGCGCGCCCACGAGCGCGATCGGCATGCGCAGGCTCTTGCCTTGCGCAGGTGGTTCGGCGCGCTGCACAACGGAGATATTATCAGTCGAGCGGCCGAGAAGCTCATTGAACGCGCGCGATTCTTCCGCGCGCGAGGCGAACGATTGCGCGGTCTGTTCGAGGATCGTGCGCGAGCGCGCGAGCTGGCGATAGGTCGGCTCCAATTGCTGCAGAGTCCGCAGCCGATCGCGCAAGGCCGTGCTTTGGGCCTGCAATTCGGTTTCGCGCGCGCGCTGGGCGCGGGCTTCAGCCTCGACCGTGTAAAGCTGACTGGCGATATCCTGGCGGATCGGATTGAGGCCGCGGCGCGTCAGGCTCGGCGGATCGCCATCGGCGAGATAGGTCGTGAGCTGCGAAATGCGGCGATCGATTTCGCGCACCGGCGGCGCATCAGCCTGATAGCGCGCGAGCAGCTGCTCGCGCTCGACCTGCAGGTTGACGAGCGCGCGGCGCGCATCGCTCTCCGAATAGAGTTCCGTCTCCGCGGGTTCGGCTTGATAGCGCGCGCGCAAGGCGGCGGCGCGGCCCTCGGCCTCGCGGCGCTTCGATTGGGCGTCGAGCAATTGCGCAGACACATCGCCGATGCGCTGCGCCAGCGACGTCATCTCACTTTCGAAATCACCGACATTGTTGGCGGTCAGGAATTGCGTCAGCGCCTGATTGGCCGTCTGCACGCGGACGTCGAAATCGCCGGCCTGGCGCGACAGCGCGTCGGTCTCGCCGCCCACCAGCACGTCGCGGCGATAGGCCAGATATTCGTTCACCAGCGTGTTCAACGCGCGGGCGGCGAGTTCGGCGTTCTTGTGCTTGAACGAAAGGGCGATCGTGGGCGTACGCGGCGACGAGCCGACGCCGAGCGCCTCGGAAAACGCTTTGACGGCCAAGGCTTCCCGCCGCGCCGGTGGCGCGCCACGCAGATCAGGATAGAGCGTGGCTGCGCCGAGGCGGCGCAAGGTGCGGCGCGCAACCTCTTCGCTGCGCAGCATCTGAATTTCGCCGTTGACGATGGTTTCGATATCGGGCGCCGCGCCGCCGCCATTGGCGCCCATGGTGGGCTGGTAGACGTATTCCTGCCCGATCCGCACCAGCAATTCGCCGCGCGCTTCGTAATGTTTCGGGCTGATCAGCGCGACGCACAGCGCGAGCGCACCGATGACGGCGCCGACGATCAGCACAATCTTCCGTTCCGCCCACAGCATGGCGACAAGATCGGCCCAGCCGAGCTTGGGCAGAGCGGCCCATCCCTTCGGCGTGCCTGCGTTGTCGTTTGCGCTTGCCATCGAGGGCCCTTCCGTTCGCGCCCGCTTATGCGCCGCGCTTGCCTGCGATTTGGTAAACACTCGATTCACCTTGCCGTCCCAATGTCAGCGCCGATCTGCTTCGGCGGGGCGCGTGGCGCGCGCCTTGCTCCGCGGCAGGGGAGACGAGCGAGGAGAGCCGCATGCGCAGCCTGATTGGGGCGATTGCGATCATGGTGGGCGTTGGGTTTGCGGGCTGTGCGGCGACGACGCGGCCGGCGCATGCGCAGGAAGCCGCGGCGCAAGGCGTCGCGCCCTATTCCGATCAGACCCCGCAATACCGGTTCTTCCCCGGCGACGAGGTCGAGGTGATCGTCACCTCGGCGCCGGAGCTGACGCGCACAGTGACGGTGGGTCCGGACGGGCGCATCTCGCTGCCGATGATCGAGCCGGTGCGGGCAGCCGATCGCACCGAGGACGAATTGCAAGCGGCGCTCGTGGCGGCTTATTCAGGCGAATTGCGCGCGCCGGAGATCGAGGTCGTCGCCAAGACCTATGGCTCGCGCCAGGTGTTCGTCGGCGGCGAAGTGGCGCGGCCGGGCGTGTACACGATGCCGGCTTACGTCGATGCGCTGCAGGCCGTGGCGATGGCGGGCGGTTTTCTCTCCAGCGCCAAGCGCGACGAAGTGCTGGTGCTGTCGCGCGCGACCGGCGAAAACACGGTGCGCCGCGTCAATCTTTCGGGCCGCGCGATCCGCGAAGGCGTGCCGGATGCGACCGCGCTGGCGCGCTATGACGTCGTCTACGTGCCGCGCTCGCGCATCGGCCAAGTCGGCCTCTTCATGCAGCAATATGTGCGCGAGGCCCTACCGGTGCAGTTCAACGTCTATTACGACCTGAACAACAGCCGGAATTATTGATCGGGCGGCGCGTGGCGCGCCGCCGAACCTCAACGGCCAACGCTCAATGGATGGTGTGGGTCAGCCATTCGCGCGCGGCTTTCTGGGCCGTCGCAATTTCCGTCGCGCTCATCATGCTGGAGAGTTCCTTGCGGCTCTCCTTGGCTTCCATAGAGCCGCGCATGGCCGCGAGATTGAACCACATATGCGCTTGGATGAGATCGACCTCGCCGCCCTGGCCGGTCGAATAGATCAGGCCGAGCTTGTAAAGATCTTCGCTGCGCCCCGCCGAGGCGGCTTCACGCACTTGGGCGATTTCTACGTCCGTATAGGCCATTTTGGCCGCTCCCTTGTTCACTGCGGGAGCCGCTGCGCCAATTTGGCGTCATCCGGCACCCCACCCCAACCGACGTGCATTATTCGCGCCGTCAGGGAGGAACATCGCGTGCTTGATTTGAGATAAGGTTAAGCCGGATCAGCCTCGACTTGGTTTTTTGCGTTTAACCTTGCGGTGACAAAGACGAAGAGATCGTTGCTCTAGAAGATCGACACCGCATCCGCGTCTCCGCACGCGAGCCCACAAAGACATCGGCTCACGCGGGCGTGAACGCGCCAAGTCATCGCGCCGCCGCTGACAAGGTTTGGCACAACAAAAAACGCGGCTCCCGCGCCCATTCAGGCCCAGTTCAGGCGCCCTCTGACAATCTTGGCGGCAGAAGGGGATCAAACCCCTCGACCCAACCGTTTGCACGCCCTGATCTTGAAGGAGAGATGCAATGAAGAAGATTGCTCTTATGGCGATGGCCGCCGCGACGGCGTTCGCGCCCATGCTGTCCACGCCCGCGTTCGCCGATCCGCCGCGGCATCACGATGACCGGCGCGACGATCGCTATGACCGGCGCGATGATCGCCGGGACGATCGCCGCGATGACCGCCGCAATTATCGCGAAGGCTATCGTGAAGGCCGCTGGGATGCGCGCCAGCACAATGGCTATTCCTACAACGGCCGCTGGTATTATGGCCCGCCGCCGGCCGCCTATTACGGCCGTCCTGGCTATTCGCCGGGCTATCACGCCTGGCGCCGCGGCGACCGTGTGCCGGCCTATTACCGCGATCGCTATGCGGCGGTCGATTATCGCTACCACCGCGGCCTCTACGCCCCGCCGCGTGGCTATCATTGGGTCCAAGACGACCGCGGCGCCTACCTGTTGGTCGGCATTGCGACCGGCGCGATCCTCGCGGCGATCCTGAACAACTAAGACCGCGTTCGCCGAACGTGTGTGCGCCCCGGGCTCTGTCCGGGGCGCTTGCGCGTGCGCGGCGTGCTTAACGCCGCCTCAACCGTTTCACGCCAGCGTGCGCGCACTCGTTGATGGAAAATGCGCATGCTGATCTTCCTGTGGTTCTACGTCGTGGTCGCCGCCGCGTTCCCGAACGGCCCCGTCGTGATGGCGAAACATGCCGAGGCGGTGCAGACGCATATGCGCGGCATGATCGAGGTGGTGCAGCCCCGCTCCGGCATCGCGATCGGCGCGGCGAGCGGCTTCGTGCGCTAAGGCTCAGTCGAACGCCGCGAGCGCTCCGCTCACGCCGAGCAGGATCAGCCAGGCGAAAGACAAGGCCAGCGCCGTGCCGATGAGCCAAAGCGCCCATCGCCATTTTCGCCAGCCATCGCGAAAATCCGAAGCCTGCACGAACAGGTCGACGGGATAGGCCGCGCAATAGAGAACATTCGCGAGCACGGCGAGAATGAGAAAGATCGGGCGGAACGGCGCCCAGCTTTCCCAGCTCGTCGCGCTCGCGAAGAGCGATGGTCCGATCGCCAGCAGCACCAAGGCGGCGAGCGCGACATTGTAGGGGATGCGCCCCAGCTCCCAGAAGCGCAGCGCATCGGTGATGTGCTCGCGGCTGAACATGCTCACTCTACGCCGAGCTTCGCTTTCAGAACCTGATTGACCACCGCCGGGTTGGCCTTGCCACCCGTTGCCTTCATGGCCTGGCCGACCCACCAGCCGAAGGCTTTCGGCTTGTCCTTCACCTCGGCGACCTTGTCGGGATTGGCCGCGATGAGATCGTCGATCGCTTTTTCGATCGCGCCCGTATCGGTGACTTGGCGCAGGCCTTCGCGCTCGACGATGGCGCCGGGCGCATCGCCCGTCTCCATCATCTTGGCGAACACGTCTTTGGCGATCTTGCCGTTGATCGTGCCGTCCTTGATGAGATCCACCAGCGCGCCGAGCGCCTCCGCGCTCACCGGCGATTGCGCCAAAGCGAGGCCGGCCTTGTTGAGCGCGCCGAACAATTCCTGCGTCACCCAATTGGCGGCGAGCTTGGCGTCGCGCCCCTTCGCCACCGCTTCGAAATAAGCGGCGCTTTCCGCATCGCCGGACAGCACGCCCGCGTCATAGGCCGAGAGGCCGTACGCCTCCGTGAAGCGCTTCTTTTTGGCGTCCGGCAGCTCGGGCAAGGTCGCCTTGATGCGCGCGACCCAGGCCGCATCGAGCTCCAGCGGCAACAGGTCGGGATCGGGAAAATAGCGGTAATCGTGCGCATCTTCCTTGGAGCGCATCGGCCAGGTCTCGCCCGCGTCCGGATCGAACCCGCGCGTCTCCTGATCGATCTTGCCGCCGGCCTCCAGAATCTCGATCTGGCGGCGCGCCTCGTATTCGATCGCCTGCGCCATGAAGCGCACGGAATTGATGTTCTTGATCTCGCAGCGCGTGCCCAAGGGATCGCCGGGCTTGCGCACGGAGACGTTCACATCGGCCCGCATAGAGCCCTCGTCCATGTTCCCGTCGCAGGTGCCGAGCGCGCGCACGATCGAACGCAGCTTGGTGAAATAAGCGCCCGCTTCTTTTGCGCTGCGTATGTCGGGGCGCGAGACGATTTCCATCAGCGCCACGCCCGCGCGGTTGAGATCGATGAAGGTCTCGGTAGGGGAGAGGTCGTGGATGGACTTGCCGGCGTCCTGCTCGAGATGCAGGCGCTCGATCCGGATCGTCACAGGCGCTTCGCCTTCCGGCTCGATCTCGATTTCGCCCTCGCCCACGATCGGGTGCGCGAACTGGCTGATCTGATAGCCCTGCGGCAGATCGGGAAAGAAATAATTCTTCCGGTCGAAGCGGCTCTTCAGATGAATTTCTGCGTTGAGGCCGAGGCCGGTGCGCACCGCCTGCTCCACGCAGAACCGATTGATCACCGGCAGCATGCCCGGCATGGCCGCATCGACCAGGCTGACATGCGCGTTGGGCTCGCCGCCATATTCGGCGCTGGCGCCGGAAAACAGCTTGGCCTTCGACGACACCTGCGCGTGGACTTCCAAGCCCACGATCACTTCCCAATCATGTTTGCCGCCGGGGACCAGCTGGTCCCTGCGGGCGGTGCGGACGTCGAGTTCGGTCATAGGGGCGATTTAGGGCGCGCCGCCGCCCGGCGCAACGTGGCGGCCGCCGGCGGCGCGTGCCGTCAATGCACCGCTTGCGTCTCTTCGCGCCGCCCGCCCTGGGCGGGCTCTGCGAGCTGCTCGACGAAATCCTCAGGCGTCGTCCAGACATGGCCGCTGCGCCCTTCGGCGCGGCCGAAATCGAACAGCGCGCGCATATCCGCGTTGTCGAATTCCAGGGGCCCCTTGAAATCATAATCGCGCGGAATCCGCGTGAAGCGCAGCGCCAGATGATTGCGCCGCGCAAACTCCGTCGTCAGCGCCAAAGTCGCGCGGGACTGGAACATCTGGCTGGTCTCGAAGCTGCGCGACACGATCGGCACCGTGTTGAGCGGCGTCGCGTTCAGGCGATTGTCCAGCTTGCCGTTGATGATCACGTAGATATTGCCGCCGCGCAGCTCGGCCATCTGCGCATCGCTCCACAGCGCGAGCAGCTGCGGCATCACGAAGAACGAGGAGGTCACGCCGCCATCGACGTGCATTTCCTGCATCGGATGGCCGCTGGCGTCGACATTGATCATCACCGGCGGAAACACGCCCGGCACGCTGGCCGACGCCACCAGCACGTCGCGGAACAATTCGCGCGCCGGCTCGCCGCCGCGCTCGGCGATCTCGCCCATATTCCAGATGATGGCGTCCTGGGTGTCGAGATTGGTGGTCTGCACCAGCAGCAGGCGCCCGCGCCGCGATTCCTGCGCCACCGCATCCACGAGGTCCTGCGTCACGAAATGATCGACAAGCTCGCGCAGCGGATCGCCGAAATAGAGGCCGGGACGCAGCAGCGCGCTCAAACCCCTGCGGCGCAGCACGCGCGCGGCGAGCGGGCCGGTATAGGCCTCTTCGAGCTGCGCATCCCAAACGCTGCCCAGGAACGCGAACGGCGCGATGAGGGCGCCCGTCGATACGCCGGTGACGATCTCGAACTGCGGGCGGCGCCCGACATCCGTGAGCCCGACCAGCGCGCCAGCGCCATACGCGCCGCCAGCCCCGCCGCCGGACAGCGCCAGAATATCCAGGGACCCATCGGTTGCGGCCGCGCGCAGCCGGGCCAAAACGGCGGTCACATCGTCCAAAGCGCGTGGATCATTGCCATTGGTGCGGATGGTCGCGGCGAAGCCCAGAAGCGCCGCATCGGCTGGCGCGGCCGGCGGGCCTGCAATGCGCGGGGGCGTGATGCAGCCGCTTAGAACTGCAAGCGCCGCAAGGGCCCCGATCCAACGCGCCATCTCTTCCATCGCCTCCGCAGCGGGCGCCTTGCGCCGCGAGTGTGGTGGCAAAACGGCGTGACGGAGGCGCGGTTCCGGCAGCTTACCAGAGCCCCTGGCCGACGCCCCCGTCCAACGCGATCGGCGCGAGCGGACGGGCCGCCTCCGCGCCCGAGCGGACGCTTACGGCGCGGATCGCGACCTGCTTCTCGCCATAGCCGTAGCGATCGATCAGGGCCATCACGCTGTCTGCGCGCATGACCGATTGGGACCGGCAGGAGAGCACGCCCGCCTCATGCCAAAGCGCCTGGCGTAGCGCGCACTCGGTGACGCGCCCATCGATCGTATAGCGCAGGCGCTGCGCCGGCATGCAACGATAGAGTTCGCCGGTGAAATCGGCGCGGACATCGGCCGCGGCGAACGTCTGCGCCGCCACCAATTCGCGCCCACGCGCATCCACGCAGACGGCGCGCAAGGTGAGCATGCGAGTTTCTTCGGAAACAGCGACGCCTTCTTCGCCCACCATCAATGCGCCGGTGGTGACGCCCGTCGCCGCCGCAGCCGCACCGCCGGACCAGGCGCCGCCTCCGCCACCCGTACGAACGACGACATCCGCGCTCGACGAACGAGCGATGGCGATCGAGGTCGCGCTGGCGCGCGCGCCGACATTGACGCTCACGGACGGCGCCGGCGTGTAGCGGGGCGGCGTGACGACCGGCGGGGCGGCGCAGCACGAAGGCGGCGGCGCGCAATTGTGGGTGCAGGCGGGCGGCGCAGGCTGGCAGGAGCCGCATTGCGCCATCGCGGCCGTCGCCGACAGCGCCAATGTGATGAACGCGATCGCGGCGCGCGCGATGTCTCGACCTGAAACGGCCATGGTCGTCCTCAGCTGTGTTTCCCCCACCGCGCTGCAATGGCGGGGCCAGGCTTCGCGCGACGCGAGAAAGAAGACCGCGCTGGGGCGGCTTTCGCCTCTCCGGGATGGGCGCCCGGATTGCGTGAGGAACGCAGGGACCAACCGGATACGCAACGATCTCACGATGATGGGCGAAGAGACCTTCCATCCCGATACGCGCGCCCTGCTCGCCTATGGCCGCGCGCTGGCGGGCGCGGGCGCGGCGCCCAAGCGCGGGCGCGCCGATCATGTGCTCGAACGCCTGTTCGTGATCGAGCGCACGCCGGAGGGCCGCTGGCCCCTGCGCACATTCGGCGCCGATCTCGTCAAACTGTTCGGGCGCGATCTCAAGGAACACGATTTCGCGACGTTCTGGCTCGAGCCCGATCGCCGCCTGCTGAACGCGTTGATGGACGCCTCCGGCGCGGCCAACGAGCCCGCGATTGCGCGCGTCGTGGGCGAAGCGGCAGTGGGCCGCGCCCTCGCCGCCGAAATCCTGCTCACGCCCCTGCGCGTCGAGCCCGCCTTCGGCGACCGCTTCCTCGGCATGTTTCAGGCGCTCGGAGGGGAGGCCTTCACCGAAGGCCGAGCCATTTTGCGCCTGCGCCTCGGTTCGCTGCACCCCCCGCTCGCCAAGGCGCCGCGCGGCATGCGCCTCGTCGTCAGCAACGATTAAGCGGCGGCGTCTTCCGCGATCGGCGCGTCTTCGGGCGCCAGCAGCGGCTTGCCGAGGATCATATCGGACACCTTCTCCGCGATCATGATCGTGGGCGCATTGGTGTTGCCGCCGATCAGCGTGGGCATCACGGACGCATCGATCACGCGCAGACCTTCGATGCCGCGCACGCGCAATTCGCCGTCGAGCGGGGCCTTTGAATCGACGCCCATGCGCACCGTGCCCACCGGGTGATAAATCGTCTCCGCCGTCTGGCGGATCCAGGCGTCGAGATCGCCGTCGCCGACGATGTTGGAGCCCGGCCGCATTTCCGGCCCGCGATAATCATCCATCGGCTTTTGCCCGATGATGTCGCGCACCATGCGCACGGCGTCGCGCATGGTCTGGCGGTCCCGCTCGCTCTCCAGATAGTTCGGATCGATGGCGGGGTCGGCCAGCGGATCGGCGGAGGCGAGCCGGATCGTGCCTTTGCTTTCGGGCCGCAATTGGCAGGCGTGGATGGTGAAGCCGTCGCGATCGACGGGAACCTTGGCGTGATCGATCATGATGGCGTTGACGAAATGCAATTGGATATCGGGCCGATCGAGTTCGCCGCGCGTCTTCAGGAAGGCGCCGGAATGCAGATGGTTGGTGCGGCCCGGGCCCTCTTTGCGCAGCAGATAATTGAGTCCGACGAGCGCCTGCTTGGAGCCCTTGGTCATGGAATAGACGGTGATGGGCTTGGTGCATTCGTAGATCACCGAGACGTCGAGGTGATCTTGCAGATTGGCGCCGACCTCCGGCTGATCGAGCACGACGCCGATCCCATGCTGCCTCAAATGATCGGCCGGGCCGATGCCGGAAAGCTGCAGCAGGTGCGGCGAGTTCACGGCCCCGCCGGCGAGCAGCACTTCGGCGCCGGCCAGCGCTTTGCGCGTTTCCTTGCCGACGATGTATTCGACGCCGATCGCCTTGGTTCCCTGCAGGATCACTTTGGCGGCGCGCGCATTGGAGATGACGGTCAGATTCGGCCGGCCGAGCACGGGACGCAGATAGGCCATCGCCGCGCTCCAGCGTTCGCCGTCGCGGATCGTGGTGTGATACGGGCCCATGCCTTCTTGCTGGCGGCCGTTGAAATCGCGCGTCGTCTTGTAGCCGGCCGCCGCGCCCGCCTGGATGAAGGCCTTGAACAAAGGCGCGCCCGGCGGCGCCTTCGACACCCAGAGCGGGCCGCCTTCGCCGCGCCACGCATCGCCGCCGTCCTCATTGTGCTCGCTGCGTTTGAAATAGGGCAGCACGTCGCGATAGCCCCAGCCGGTGAGGCCCATCTGGCGCCATTGATCGTAATCGCGCGCATGGCCGCGAATGTAGATCATGCCGTTGATCGCGCTTGAGCCGCCCCAGCCGCGCCCGCGCGGCCACCACAGCTTGCGATTGCCGAGATGCTTTTGCGGCTCGGTCCAGAAGCCCCAATTGAAGGCGTTCTTGTCGCGCATTAGCTGGCCAACGCCCGCCGGCATGCGCACCAAGAGGCTCTTGTTCTGACCGCCCGCCTCCAGGAGCGCGACCTTTACATTCGGATCGGCGCTCAGCCGGTTGGCGAGCACGCAGCCCGCGCTGCCTGCGCCCACGATCACAAAATCAAACCGCCCTTCAGCTTCCGCCACGGCGCCTTCTCCTAAATCTCTTCGGCGCTGATAGAGCGCGCCCGCGGCGAGGACGCAACAATCCGCGCCAGAAAGGCTTTATTTACGTTATCAGCCGAGTAATCGAATCGTGACCGGTCAAGCCGCCTCCCTGTCCGCCGCCTACGAGAAGATGCGCACCCTGCGCGCCTCTCCGGCCGAGCGGAGGCGCTTTCGCCGTGTGCCGCTGGGCGTGCGCGGGCGGATGATGGACGGCGCGGGCGTCGAGCACGATTGCCGCACCGCCGACATCTCCCCCGGCGATCTGCGCGTGCTGTCGGCGGCGAACGTTCGCGTGGGCGATCGGATCATTTTCTACCTGGATGAGCTGGGCCGGCTCGAAGGCAAGGTCGTGCGCGCCTCCGCCGACGGCGAATTCGCCGTTGTGCTCCACGCCACCCCGCACAAGCGCGAGCGGCTGGCGGAATCGCTCACCTGGATGATGAGCCGCGACCGCTTCGATGACGGCGCGCTCGATCTGCGCCGCCCGCGGGAGGGCGGGGGAGCGGCCGCGCATATGACGCTCGACGGCGGCGCCGTGATCGAAGGCGAAGTGATCGACTTTTCGCTGGTGGGCATGGCGATCAAAACCAGCCAGCCGCGCCCGGCCATCGGCACATGGGTGCGCATCGGCGGCCTGGACGGGCGGGTCGCGCGCTACGTCGAGAACGGTTTCGCCATCGATTTCGATTCGCGTCCGCCGCGCTGACGCTGCCCTGGCGCCGGATTTGCTGCCTCACGCTCGCCTGACGCGCGATCCGTGCGTGAGGGCGTTAACTGTCTCGAAACGGCAAATCGCCTTTTCGTACAGGAGAGGCATAGCGTGACCGCAGGTCCGGACATTCCGACGAAGACTGGCTGGTGGGTGCAAATCCGCGGTCAGGCTTACGGGCCGTATACCGACGCACAGATGGCCGGCTTCGTCGCCGAGGGCCGCGTGCGTCCGGCGACGCGCGTCTCGACAGCCAAAGACGGCGAATGGCGCGAAGCGCGTGAGTTCGAGGCGCTGATGGCGAGCCTGCGCGGCAATCGCAGCTTCGCGGTGCAAGCGCCCGCCCCGGCGCCGGCGGCGGAAAAGCCTGCGACGGAAGCCGCCAACATTTTCGTATTCGCCGAAATTCATTCGGGCGCGTGGAACCGCTTCATGGCCGCGCTCGAAGGGCTGGGCCTCGTCGTCGATATGGCGCCGGGCCTCTGGCTCATCCGCACCCGCCACAGCGCCGGCATCGTGCGCAACACGCTGTCGCAGACGCTCGAGAACGGCGACCGCTTCGTGGTGGTCGACGCCACGCGCGACCGGCTGGCCTGGTACAATCTCGGCCCCGAAGTCGACGTGCACATCCGCGATGTGTGGAACGGCAAGACGCCGACGGCGCCGAGTGCGCGCTAGCGCTCGTATTTGCTGGGTCTCAGATCGCGGCGATAGCGCTTCCAGTTTTCCACGTAATGCTGCGCTGAGATCCGGAACATCATCTTCTGCTGCTCTTCGAGCGGACGGGCCGCGCGCGCCGGGGCGCCGGTGATGAGCTGGCCTTCCTCGAACGTCTTGCGCTCGGTGATGAGCGCGTTGGCGCCCACCAGCGAATGCTTCGGCACGAGGGCATGATTGAGCACGGTCGCCTTGATGCCGATCAGCGCCTCATCGGCCACCGTGCAGCCGTGCAGCATGGCGTGATGGCCGACGGTGACATCCTTGCCGATGGTGAGCGGCGCGCCCGTATCGGTGTGGAGAACCGAGCAATCCTGCACGTTTGAGTTTTCGCCGATGGTGATGGGATCGTTATCGCCGCGCAGCACCGCGCCCCACCAGATCGAGGCGTTGCGCTTCAGGATCACGCGCCCGATGACGACAGCCGTAGGCGCGACCCAGAACGCATTCTCGTCTTCGACCTCAAGATCGGCGTCGGCCAGCGCATAGATCGCCATGAGAGCTCCGTCATAAACGTTTCGCACCTGCGCAAGGCGTCGTTAACCCTCTCAGCCGCACATTGAAAGCGTTGGACGGGGCGACTCGTCCGCAAACCTCGCAGACGGCGCGGACAGCGCCGAGCATTGGGGGCGACGTGACGGCGAAGCGCAGGAAGAGCGCATCCACCAGAACGCAAACCGGCGGCCGCCATGGCATCGGCGCCGAGACCCCGCCGCCCTCCGGATTCCGTGATCCCCGTTTCTTCGATCCGCCCGCCGTCGAGTCTGACTCGGCGGCTTTTTTGTCGCCGCACTCCAAAAAGGAGCCCATTATGGCGAAACGCACGCAACGCCGCAGCACCACCCGCGAGGGCGCGCTCAACGTTCAGGAGTTCCAGCGCGAGCGTGAGCGGACGCTGCAGGTCGTCGAAGGCGGCTTCACGCCCGCCAATGACCGCGATCAGCGTTTCGTCAAAAATCTGCGCGCCAAGAGCGATGGGCAAAAGGAATTGATGAGCGCGATCGACGCGCACGCGCTGGTGCTGGCGCTAGGCCCGGCCGGCACGGGCAAGACCTATCTCGCCATCGCCAAGGCGGTCGAGGCGCTCGAAGCCAACAAGGTTGGCCGCATCGTGCTGTCGCGGCCGGCGGTCGAAGCGGGCGAATCGCTGGGCTTCCTGCCCGGCGCCATGGAAGACAAGCTCGCGCCCTATCTGCGCCCGCTCTACGACGCGCTGCAGGACCGCCTCTCCGCCAAACGCCTCAAAGCGCTGATGGCGGAAGGGCTGATCGAAATCGCACCGGTCGGCTTCATGCGCGGCCGCACGCTCAACAACGCCTTCATCGTGATCGACGAAGCGCAGAACTGCACGTACGGGCAGATCAAGATGCTGCTCACCCGCCTCGGCTGGCATTCCACCATGGTCGTCACTGGCGACCCTGCGCAGACCGATCTGCTGCCCGAACTCTCCGGCCTCGCGACGATCGCCGACAAGCTCGATACGGTGCGCAATGTCGCCGTGTGCCGCCTCGGCGAAGCCGACATCGTGCGCCACCCGCTGGTGGCGAGCATGCTGGGCGTGCTCTAGCGGCTCAATCCTCGTCGCCGTCTTCCAGGTCGATATCGAGGATCGACATGACGAAGAAATGGCCTTCGTCCTCATCGACGGAGAGCGTGCCGAGAAATTCATCGCCGACATAGACTTCTGCGGAATCCACTTTGCGCGGACGGGCGCGCGCCTCCAGGCGCGGCGATTTCAGCGTTTCGCGCAGCACGGTTTGCAGGCGCGTCCGCTCCGGCGGATCGATGGCGGCGGTTTTCGCGGCGCCCCGGGCGCGCGGGATCAGCAGGCTGAGCGTGTAGCTGGTCTCGCCTTCGTCCACCTCCTTGGAAATAGAGGCGATCGGCGCGCCCTCGATCAGCAGATCGGCGTCCTCGCGGCTGCGCGCCTTCACGACAAGGCCGGGCGATTCAAGAACGCGCGCCAGGAATGCGCTCAGGCGTTCGATTTCGGACTTGTCCAAGGCGGGCTCCGCTTTTCAGATGCGCGGAACCTCGACCGGCAGGCCCTCTGGGTCAAGCCGCCAACACGCCCTGCGGAAGGGGAGCCTCAGTCGACGTCCCAATGCGTGGCTTCTTTGCGAAGATGACGCCCGTACAAGAAGCTCACCACGCCAACGAAGCCGAACAGGCCCATGACGACGACATAATTGGTCATGCCGTCGCGGATCGCGTCGCCCAGGGTGAAGGGCGTGAACAGCGCCACAAGGCCGAGCACGACAGCCACGGCCGCGCCTTCCTTGATCAGGATGTCGCCGATGAAATAGTTCCGGTCGATCTCGCTGCGCGAGCGGCGTTCGGGCTTCTTCGTCTGAGTGCGCTTGGCCATGCGCCTGCTTAGCGCGAGTCGGGCTGTCTAGCGCGCCATCTCGAACTGGCCGGACAATTGTCCGATCGACCATGTGCCGACGATGCGGTGGCCATCCGATTCAAAGCGTCCTTCGTAAGTGACGGCGTGCGTCTGCCCGCCCGTGCCGTCATAGGTCTTCGTGAACCGGATGCGGCCATTGCGGATCGTGCCCGAGAGATTGGCGACCAGGAAGCTCACATTTGGCGCGCCGAACTGGTTTGGCTCCACGATCGTGCCAGAGAGGCGGCCATTGCTTTCGCGGAACGTCGCGGTGAACTCGGTGCGCTGATTGCCGCCGCCGAAATAGACGCCCTGCCACATGCCGGTGATCGACGCGTTCGCCTGCGCGTACGCCGGCGCTGGGGCCATTGCGAATGGCGCCGCCGCCAGCATCGCCGCCGCGACGAACAGCGCTTTCAACCAAGACCGCATCAAAGCCCCCTCTTCCGGCCGCACACGCGCCCATCATTGCGCATGAGCAATTAAACCCACCATCTCCCCGGCTTCGCGCGAAACGCGGCGGCCTTTTCAAGCGCGGCGCTCACCGCGAACACGCTCTCTTCGTCCAACGCCTTGCCGATCACTTGCAGGCCCAGCGGCAGGCCTTGCGCGTCGAGCGCGGCCGGCAGCGCAAGGCCCGGCAGCCCCGCGAGATTGGCCGTCACCGTGAAGATGTCGTTCAAATACATCTGCACCGGATCGCCCGCGCGTTCGCCAAGCCCGAACGCGGCCGAGGGCGTGGCCGGCGTCACGATGGCGTCGACCTCCTCGAACGCGTCGCGGAAATCCTGCGCGATGCGCTGACGCACTTTCTGCGCGCGCAGATAATAGGCGTCGTAATAGCCGGCGCTGAGCACGTAAGTGCCGATCAGGATGCGCCGCTGCACCTCCGCGCCGAAGCCGGAGGCGCGTGTGCGCTCATAGGTGTCGATCAAATCCTTGCCCTGCGTGCGCGCGCCGTAGCGCATGCCGTCATAGCGCGCGAGGTTCGAGGACGCTTCGGCCGGCGCCACGATGTAATAGGTCGGCAGCGCATATTTCGTGTGCTTGAGCGAGACGCGCTTGATCTCGGCGCCGGCGTCTTTGAGCCAGGCGACGCCCTGATCCCACAGCGCTTGAATCTCACCCGGCATGCCGTCGACGACATATTCGTCCGGCACGCCGATCTTCATGCCCTTCACGCTTCGGCCGCACGCCGCACGGAAATCCGGCGTCGCGATCGGCAGCGAGGTGGAATCTTTCGGATCGTGGCCGGCCATGCTTTGCAGCAGGATCGCGCAATCCTCGACGCTCTTGGCGATCGGGCCGGCCTGATCGAGCGACGATGCGAACGCGACGATGCCCCAGCGCGAGCAGCGCCCATAAGTCGGCTTGATCCCCACCGTGCCGGTGAAGGCGGCCGGCTGGCGGATCGAGCCGCCCGTGTCGGTGGCGGTCGCGCCCAAGCAGAGATCGGCGGCGACGGCGGACGCCGACCCGCCGGAAGAGCCGCCGGGCGTCAGCTTCGCATCCGAATTGCCGCGCCGCCAGGGATTGACGACGGGGCCGAAGCGGCTGGTCTCGTTCGACGAGCCCATCGCGAACTCGTCCATGTTGAGCTTGCCGAGCATCACCGCGCCATCGCCGAACAGCTTGGCCGTGACCGTCGATTCATAAGTCGGCGTGAATTCGCCGAGGATGTTGGAGCAGGCCGTGGTGCGCACGCCTTCGGTGCAGAACAAATCCTTGATGCCGAGCGGCGCGCCGTCCAGCGCGCCGGCTTTGCCCTGCGCGCGGCGCGCATCCGACGCATCCGCCATGGCGCGCGCCTTCTCCGCCGTGATCACGACATAGGCGTTGAGCGCCGGATTGGCCTTCTCGATCTCGACGAGGAAGGCGTCGGTCAGCTCGCGCGACGAGACGCGCTTGGCGGTGAGCTCTTCAAGCGCGGCTGCGAGCGTGAGGGAGGTGAGGTCGGTCATTGCGGGCTCAGAATTTTCTCAAAGAACAGGCGCAGGCCGTCATCCCTGTACGGCGGGAACGAGTCGCGCTGGATGTAGCCGCGGGTGCGATAGAGCGTGAGCGCGGGAATTTGGCGAAAGCCGGTTTCGAGCCGCATCATTGTCGCGCCGCGGCGCGCGGCCTCTTGCTCCAGCGCGGCAAGCAGCGCGGCGCTGACGCCCTTGCCGCGCGCTTGCTCCGCCACGAACATCCGGTTGATGCGGCCCACGCCAGGTTCCGGCATGAACAGCGCGCCGCAGCCGAGCGCGGCGCCGTTTTCGCGCGCGATGAGGAACACGGCGGCGTCACGCGCGATGTCTTCCGGCGTCCACAGATGCGCGATCTCGAACTCGGGATAGGTCTCGGCCGCGAACACATTCATCGCCGCCAGCAGCGCGCGCCCATCCGCCTCGCGCGGGTCCTCCGGCGCGATGACGAGACTCATCTATTCCACGACTTTCGGCACGACGAAGAAGCCGTCTTCGCTTTTGGGCGCGTTGGCGAGCACGCGGGCGGGATTGTCGCCGTCAGTGACGACGTCCTCGCGCATCGGCAAGGCGAGCCCTTCCACCGCGCTCGTCATCGGCGCGACGCCGTTCACATCGACCTCGTTGAGCTGCTCGATCCAGGCGAGGATCGCGTTGAGCTCCTGCGCCATCGGCGCGGCGCGCTCAGCGGGCAGAGCAAGGCGCGCCAAGCGCGCGACCTTCAGGACGGTCTTCTCGTCGATAGACATGGGCGTAAACGGGCCTCTCGAAGGGGCGGAGCGCTAACAGCGCCCGCGCGGCGCTTCAAGCCGGCGAGGCTGACGAAGCGGAGGTGCAATCGCTCGGCGCCGGCGCGGAAGGCGGCGCCACCATGATCGGGCCGCCCTGGCTGGTGCAGGCGCATTGCAGGCCGGTCTCCTGCGCGCCATGGCAGACGAAGGACGGCGCCGCGGGGCCCGCGACAGCCGCGACCGAAAGCGCCAGCGCAGCCAGGAAACGTTGCATCGTGTTCTGCCTCGAATAGTCCGGCGGCAGTGTAATGGCTTGCTGCGGGCGCCGTCGAGAGGCTTAGTCGGCGCATCCCATGCCCATCCTCGCGCCGCCTGCTTTCGCCGCCGCCCTGCCGCCGGGCGCGCTTTTGGGGCTCGATCCGGGCTCCAAACGCATCGGCGTGGCGGTCAGCGATGTCACCCGCTTGATCGCCTCGCCTCTGGAGGTCGTTGCACGGACGAAATTCGCGGCCGACGCCGACCGCATCTTCGCCGCCTTCGACCACCGCGCCTGCGTCGGCTTCGTCATCGGCTTGCCGCGCAATATGGACGGCAGCGAAGGTCCTGCGGCCCAATCGGCCCGCGCCTTCGCCGCCAACCTCATCAGGCTGCGCGATGCGCCGGTGCTGCTCTGGGATGAACGGCTCTCGACTGCGGCGGTGACGCGCACGCTGGTGGAGGCCGATGCGAGCCGCAAGCGCCAGGGTGAGGTCGTCGACAAGCTGGCGGCGAGCTACATGCTGCAAGGCGCGCTCGACGCCCTGCGCGCCTGAGCCCCCCCGCACCTAAGATTCAGGGAGATTGCTTGGGCTGGCGGCCGCCCTTCAGGATGACGGGGTATTCGTACGCCTCGCCGCGGCGCACGTGATGGGTGCGGTCGCGCCCGACCCGGGCGCGCGCGCAATGATAGTCAACTCTGTCACGACGTTCTGGCATGACTCAACGCTCAAAAAGATCCGGTTGTGAGGGCGTGGACGATGGCTCCGCGAACGGCTCCACCGCGGCGCTTGAAAACGGCGCGTAGGTCTCCTCTTCGGCGGCGTCGCGTGTCGCCTCCGCCGAAGAGACGACCACCGCCGGCGTCATGGCATGGGCCGCGCCGAGGCCGGAAACGACCGCGGTCAGCGCCAGGCCGATCGGCTTCAAGGCACCCTCATCCCGGAGTTTGTTCATAGCAACCTCCACTCACCCATATGGTTAACAACACGTTCACGAATAGAACAAACGCAGTACAGCACCGAGTCTTGGGCGGCAATGGGGCGCTGGGGATTGACTGTGGACAAGGTCCGGCCACGCTTGCCGCGAAACCGCCTTTGGCCTTAACAGGAGGCCATGGCGAAGCCGGCTCCTGATTCGTCCTCAAAAGACGCCAAGCCCTTCCGCCATAAGCATTTATTGTCGGTCCACGACCTCTCCCCCGACGACGCTGAACAGCTCCTGAGCGCCGCCGAGGGCTTTGCGCCGCTGCTGGAAGAGCGGGATAAGAAGCTGGGGACGCTGCGCGGGCGGACCCTGATCAACCTGTTCTTCGAGAATTCGACCCGGACGCAGTCCTCGTTCGAGCTGGCCGGCAAGCGCATGGGCGCGGACGTCGTCAATATGAGCGTGCGTTCGTCGTCCGTGGCGAAGGGCGAGACGCTGATCGACACGGCCGCCACGCTCAACGCGATGAGCCCCGACCTGCTGGTCGTGCGGCATTCCTCTTCCGGCGCGGCGGCGCTGCTCGCGCGCAAGGTCAGCTGCTCGGTGATCAATGCGGGCGATGGCGGGCACGAGCATCCGACGCAGGCTTTGCTCGATGCGCTGACCATCCGGCGCGAACGCGGCGGCGTCGCTGGCCTCACCATCGCCATCTGCGGAGACGTGCTGCACTCGCGCGTGGCGCGCTCCAATGTCGGCCTGCTCACCATGCTCGGCGCCAATGTGCGCCTGATCGGCCCGCCCACGCTGATGCCGGCGGACGCCGAAGACTGGGGCGCGCGGGTCTTCACCTCGATGCGCGAGGGACTGAAGGACGCCGACGTCGTAATGATGTTGCGCCTGCAGACCGAGCGCATGCAGGGCGGCTTCATCCCCAGCCCGCGCGAGTTCTTCTGGTTCTACGGCCTCGACGACGAGAAGCTCTCCGTGGCCAAGCCTGGCGCCCTCGTCATGCACCCCGGCCCGATGAACCGGGGCATAGAGATCGACAGCACCGTGGCCGACAATCCCGCCATCTCTCTGATCGAGAAGCAGGTGCGCATGGGCGTGGCGATGCGCATGGCCGTCCTGGAAGCGCTGGCCAGCAATGCCTCGAACGAAGGGCCGACGCCGTGAGGACGCGCCGCCGCCTTCTGCTCCCCCGTTCACGGGGGAGCTGTCAGCGCGCAGCGCTGACTGAGGGGGGAGAGGCCGCACGCTTCCTTGGGTCGCAAATTGGCGCGCCCCCTCCGTCGCGCTTCGCGCGACACCTCCCCCGTAAACGGGGGAGGAAAGGATGAAACCCACCCTCATCCGCAACGCGCGCGTGATCGATCCCGCCTCCAGCTTCGATGGGCCGGGCGCGATCCTGTTCGGGGAGACCATCCTGGCGGTCGGCAAAACGGTGGAGCCGCCGAAGGACGCCGAGATCATCGATGCGGGCGGCAAGGCGGTGATGCCGGGCCTGGTCGATATGCGCGTCGTGATCGGCGAGCCGGGCGCCGAGCATAAAGAGACGTTCAAGAGCGCGGGCCGCGCGGCCGCGGCCGGCGGGGTCACGACCATCGTCGTCCAGCCCAACACGGCGCCGGTGATCGATGATCAGAGCCTGGTCGATTACGTGCTCCGGCGCGGCGCGGTGCGCTCGGACGTGCGCATCTATCCGGCGGCGGCGCTGACCAAGGGCCTCGAAGGCCAGGCCATGACGGAGATCGGCCTGCTCTCGGAAGCCGGCGCGGTCATGTTCGCGAACGGCGATCACTCGATCAAGGACAGCCGCGTGCTGCGCCGCGCGCTCTCCTACGCAACCGCGTTCAACGCGCTCGTCGCGCACCGCCCCGAAGACCCGTGGCTCGCGGCCGGGGGCTGCATGAACGAGGGCGCGCTCGCCGCGCGGCTCGGCCTGCCCGGCATTCCGGGCGCAGCGGAGGTCATCATGGCCGAGCGCGATCTGGCGCTCGCGGAGCTGACGGGCGGACGCCTGCTGCTCGATATGATCTCGGCGGCCGGCACGCTGCCGGCGCTGGCGCGCGCCAAGGACCGCAAGGTGAAAGCCCATGCCAGCGTCAGCGTGCATCACCTCGCGCTCAATGAGCAGGACGTGGAAGATTATCGGACCTTCGCGAAGCTCTCGCCGCCGCTGCGGGGCGAAAGCGACCGCATGGCGCTGGCGCAAGCCATCGGCGACGGGCTGATCGATGTGATCGTGTCGGGCCATGATCCCAGGCCGGCAGAAGACAAGCGCCTGCCCTTCGATGAAGCCGCGCCCGGCGCGTCGGCGCTCGAAACGCTGCTCGCCGGCGCGCTGACGCTGCATCACAACGGGATCGTCAAACTGATCGATGTGGTGCGGGCGATGACGCTCAACCCGGCCAATCTGCTCGGCCTGCCGCAAGGGCGGCTCGCCAAAGGCGCCCCGGCGGACGTGATCCTGGTCGATCTCGACAAGCCCTACCGGCTCGACAGCGAACTCTTCCGCTCCAAATGCAAGAACTCGCCGTTCGATGAAAAGCTGATGACGGGGCAGGTGCTGCGCACCTTCGTGGGCGGCAAGGCCGTGTTCACGGCGTGATGGCGCTCGCACGCCGGCGCCTCTAGATTTTCCCGATGGACCTGCGCCCCCTCCTCGATTTCACCGGCAAGACCGCGCTCGTCACCGGCGGCTCGGACGGCATCGGCTATGGCGTCGCGTGTGCGTTCCGCGATGCGGGCGCGGAGACCTTCGTCACCGGCACCAAGCCGCAGGATGCCTATCCGCGCGATTTCTCCGGCATGAATTTCTTCCGGCTGGACGTATCCGATCCGGATTCGGTCGAAGAACTCGCCGCGCAGATCGGCGAGCTCGATGCGCTGGTGAACTGCATCGGCACGGTGCTTTACGGCAGCCAGGAATTCGAGCGCGAGGGCTTCGCGCGCGTGCTCGACGTGAACCTCACCGGCGTCATGCATGTATGCACCGTGTTCAAGGACAAGCTCGCCGCGCGCCGCGGCGCCATCGTCAATCTCGACAGCGTCGTGCGCACGCGCAATGCGCGCAACAATCCGGCCTACACCGCCAGCAAGGCGGGCCTCATGCATCTCAACGAGGTGCTGGCGGTGAAATGGGGCAAGCTCGGCGTGCGCGTGAACGGCGTCGGCCCCGGCATGGTGCCGACCAAGCTCACCATGAACCAGGTCAGCGAAGGTTCGGAAGAGGCGTTCGCCAAGCGCGTGCCCGCGGGCCGCTATGGCGCGCCGGAAGACATCGCCGGCGCCGTGCTCTTCCTCGCCTCGCCGCTCGCGGCCTATGTCACCGGGCAATCGCTGCTCGTGGACGGCGGACTCACGTTAATCTGACGCGTCTTTGGAGGATGTGATGCGGAAGCTCATCTTGGCCGCGCTAGTACTGCTCGCCGCCTGCGCGCCGACGCAGCAATCCTACGGTCCGCCCTCAGGCCCCGCCCCGCCGCTGCCGATGACAGGCCCCATCCTCTACACCTGCGAGAACGGCACGCAGCTCACCGTCGAATATCGCGACGGACAGGCGCTGGTTGCGATCGTGGGCGGCGTGTCGATGGCGCTGCCGCTGCAGGGCAACGCCTATTACTCGAACGGCCGCTATGGCCTGCGCGGATCGGGCGCGACCACGCAATGGGAAGTCGGCCGGTCGGCGCCGACCAATTGCCGGGGCAGTTAGCGCGCACGCGCGCCGACGCGATCACTTGTCCGTCAAAACCAGTCGTATCGACGCGGCGGGCCAGCGAACGGGCGGCCCGCGCACGATACCGCTTGTTCAAATTCCCTTGCCTCGCCCCGGGCGCTGCGGCCATGCTGCGTTCAAGCCGCGCCACAGCGGCGGGGAGGAAGCGCGATGGAATTGGCCCCTCAAAAGGCGGGCTTCGACCCGCAGCGGCTCGACCGCATCACCGATCACATGGAGCGCCATTACATCGGGCCGGAGAAGATCGCCGGTGCGCAAATCGCCGTCGCGCGTAAGGGCCGCCTCGCCTACCTCAAGAATTTCGGCCGCATGGACCGCGAACGTGACAAGGCCATGCGCGACGACGCCATCTTCCGCATCTATTCGATGACCAAGCCGATCACCTCGGTCGCGCTGATGTCGCTCTACGAAACCGGCGCCTTCCAGCTGAATGATCCAGTGTCGCGCTTCTTTCCGGAGTGGAAGGCCCAGCGCGTCTATGAGAGCGGCGATTTCGAAACCATGAAGACGCGCGCGCCCAAGCGCCCCGTCTCGATGCGCGACATGCTCTGCCACACTGGCGGCATCACCTATGGCAATGCGCTGGCCGCGCTCGGCGCGCCGGAAAGCAATCATCCCGTCGATCGGGCTTATGCGCATTACAAAGTGCGGCGCGGGCGCGATGAAACGCTGGACGGCTTCATGGCCAAGCTTGGCCAGGTCCCGCTGCTCTACGAGCCGGGCGAGCGCTGGATGTATTCGCTCTCGACAGATGTCTGCGGCGCACTGGTGGAGCGCATCTCCGGCAAGCGCTTCGACACGTATTTGCAGGAAGCCATCTTCGAGCCGCTCAAGATGAAGGACACGTCCTTCTTCGTGGCGCCCGATAAGATCGCCCGCTTCACCGCCAATTATCGGCGCGGGCCGGACAAGAAACTGCAGCTCATCGATGACCCGGAAAACAGCGAATATCTGAAAGAGCCGACCTTCTTCTCCGGCGGCGGCGGGCTCACCAGCACGATCGCCGATTATCTGCGCTTCACCGAAATGCTCCGCCGCGGCGGCGAATTGGACGGCGCGCGCATTCTCGGACCGCGCACGCTCGACATGATGCACATGAACCATCTGAAGGACGGCAAGGACCTGACGCAGATGGCGATCGGCGGCTTTTCCGAAACGGCCAATGAAGGCGTGGGCTTCGGCCTCGGCTTCGCCTCCACAAAGGATCAGGTCTCGACCGGCTCGCTCGGCGCCGGCGATTATTATTGGGGCGGGGCGGCCTCCACGATCTTCTGGGTCGATCCGAAGGAAGATCTGAGCGTCGTGTTCATGACGCAGCTGATGCCGTCCGGAACGTTCAATTTCCGCGGCCAGCTGAAGAGCATCATCTACGCCTCCATCGTCGAATAGCGCCGCGCTGCACCGCTGGGGCGAACCAGGAGACCCGCGCGATGACCGCCGCACGCCCAATCGGCCTCACCACGAAGCTGCTCTATGGCTTCGGCTCCGTCGCCAGCGCGGTGAAGCAGCGCGGGCTCTCGACCTTTCTGCTGATCTTCTACAATCAGGTGATCGGCCTGCCCGCTGCGCTGGTCGGCCTCGTCATCATGGTGACGCTGTTCTTCGATGCGTTCTGCGATCCGACGATCGGGCAGGTCTCGGACAATTTCCGCTCGCCCTGGGGCCGGCGCCATCCCTTCATGTACGCGGCGGCTGTGCCCGTCGCCCTGCTCTTCTTCCTGATCTGGAACCCGCCCGCGACCTGGACCGATGAGGCGATCGCCGTCTATCTGCTGGTCTGCCTGCTGGCGATCCGCCTCTTCGACACGTTCTTCGAATTGCCGGCCACCGCGCTCGCGCCGGAATTGGTCAACGATTACGACAAGCGCACGCAGCTCTATTCGATCCGCATGTTCTTCGCCGTGATCGGCGGCTTGGGCATGACCGTGATGGCCTATCAAGTGTTCATGAAGGAGCATCCCGACGGCACGGGCGGCGTGCTCGATCGCGCCGGCTATCTGCCCTATTCGATCGCCGGCGCAGCGCTCATCTTCACGGCGATCCTGGTGTGCACGCTGGGGACGCATTGGCGCATTCCCTATCTGCAGCGCGCGCCGGAGACGACGCCGGGCCTCGCCGCGCAGGTGAAGCAGGCTTTCGCCACGCTCAACAACAGGTCCTTCGTCGCGATTGCACTGACGGGCGTCTTCATCTCCGTCGCCGGCGGCCTGAAAGTCGGGCTCGACATCTATTGGGCGCTCTATTTCTTTGAACTGACGCAGGCGCAGATCGCGACGCTGACCATCGTGGGCGTCGGCGCGGCGGTGTGCGGCACGTTCGTCGCGCCCTTTGTGGCGAAATGGCTCGGCAAACGCGCCGGCGCGATCACGACCTTCTCGCTGGCTTTGGGCGTTGGCGCGACGCCGCTGACATTCCGCCTGCTCGGCATATTGCCGGCGAACGGCACGCCAGAGCTGTTCTGGTTCCTGATCGTGGAAACCCTCATCAGCACGGCGTTTTCGACGGCGACGCTGGTGCTCATCAGCGCCATGATCGCCGACGTGGTGGAAGACGCCGAGGTGCGCACCGGGCGCCGGTCGGAAGGGCTGCTGTTTTCCGCCGACAATCTGTTCAAGAAGATGGTATCCGGCGTCGGCGTATTCGTCTCAAGCATGCTGCTGACAGCGGTCGGCTTTCCCGAAGGCGCCGAGCGCGGCCAGGTCGATCCGCAGATCCTCTACAATCTGGCTTACGTCTATCTACCGACGGCGGCCGGCCTCTTCTTCATCGCCCTCCTGTGCATCTTCCTCTTCCGCATTGACCGCACAACGCATGAGGAAAATCTGCGCAAGCTGCGGGCGGCTGCGACGCCGGCGGAATAGAGGCCCGCTTGCCAGCGCCGAAGCGCGGGCGGACAATTGGGCGGCATAAGGGAGATCGATCATGGAGCATCGCAGGCTTGGCGCGAGCGGGTTGAAGGTCAGCGAGATCGGGCTCGGCTGCAACAATTTCGGCATGCGCATCGATGAGGCGGAAACCGCGCGCGTCGTCCATGCCGCGATCGACAGCGGGATCAATTTCTTCGACACGGCGGACGTCTATGGCGGCTCTCAGTCCGAGGTGATGCTTGGCAAGGCGCTGAAAGGGCGGCGCGACGATGTGGTCGTCGCGACCAAATTCGCCATGCAGATGGGCCAGCGCCCCGATCAGAAAGGCGGCTCGCGCCGCTACATCATGAGCGCGGTCGAGGCCAGCCTGAAGCGGCTCGATACCGATTACATCGATCTCTACCAGATGCACCGCTACGACGAAGAAACGCCGATCGAAGAGACCCTGCGCGCGCTCGACGATCTTACCCGCCAGGGCAAGGTGCGCTATTTCGGCAATTCCAATTTCACCGGCTGGCAGATCGCCGACGCCGATTGGACGGCGAAGAGCGAACATCTCAATCGCTTCGTCTCGGCGCAGAACAATTATTCGCTGCTCGAACGCAATGTGGAACGGGAGGTGCTGCCGGCCTGCGCGCGCTTCGGGCTCGGCTTTCTGCCGTTCTTCCCGCTCGCCTCCGGTCTGCTCTCCGGCAAGTACAAGCGCGGCGAAGCGCCGCCGGAAGGCACGCGGCTCGCGGCCTGGGGCAAGCGCGGCGCCGAAGCCATGAACGACAAGGCCATGGAGAAGGTCGAGAAGCTGCAGGGCTTCGCGTCCGAGCGCGGCCATTCCCTGCTCGAACTGGCGTTCGCCTGGCTGCTGGCCCAGTCCACGGTGTCCTCCGTGATTGCGGGCGCGACCAAGTCCGACCAGGTCCAGGCCAATGCCGCGGCCGCCGCGTGGAAGCTGAGCGCGCAAGACGCCGCCGATGTGAGCGCGCTCATCGCATGAGCAACGCGCATTTCGATCCGCCGCCGCCCGAGCATCACGAGCGCGCGCCGCGCCCCAAGGACGCGGCGACGCTGGTGCTGGTGCGGCGCGACGGCGCCAAGCCCCGCGTGCTGATGGGCCAGCGCGCACGCGGCCACGTGTTCATGCCCGACAAATGGGTATTTCCCGGCGGGCGCGTCGACCGCACCGATGCGCTGGCGCCCGCGGCGACGGAAATGTCGCCGGAGACCGAAGCCAGCCTCGCGGACGGCAATGTGCGGCGCAAGCCGCGCGCCTTTCCGCTGACGGCGGTGCGCGAGACATATGAGGAGACCGGCCTCGTCGTCGGCAAGGCCAACGCCCTGCACGGCCCCGCGCCCGACGGCTGGCGCGATTACGCCGCCCATCGCGCCGCGCCGGAATTGCACAAATTCGCGTTCATCTGCCGCGCCATCACGCCCCCGCACCGCGCGCGGCGCTTCGATGCGCGCTTCTTCTTCGCCCTCGCCGAAGACGTGCTGCTGGACGACGCCCGCCACGCTCACGGCGACGAGCTGCTGCACATCAAATGGTTCGAGCTGGACGAGGCGCTGGAGCTCGACCTGCCGAGCGTGACCCGGTTCGTGCTGGGCGAGACCAAGAAGCGCCTGGCCGGCCAGGCCGTCGAGCCACAATTCCTGCGCTGGCGACGCGGCGGTCAGCCGCGGCCGGAATTGGCGTAGCGCGCCCTCGTACCGCCGGCTTCCAGCCGGCAAACCGGGCGTGCCGGCTGGAAGCCGGCGGTACAATCCTTGACAGGGGGGCCGCCCCCGCTATGTTCCGCGCCTTCCTTTTCCGGGACCGGACCCCATGGCCAAGCCGACCACCATCAAGATTCGCCTGAACTCGTCGGCGGACACGGGCTTTTTCTACACCACGAAGAAGAACCCGCGGACCAAGACGGAAAAGCTGAAGCTGAAAAAGTACGATCCGATCGCGCGCAAGCACGTCGAATTCGTCGAAGGCAAAATCAAGTAAGCTCGCCGGCGGCCGCCGGCGGCTCCTGAAAATCAGGCCGCCTTGCTCGCAGCGCGTCCGACGACGCGGTTGCGGCCCTGATGCTTGGCCTCGTAAAGCCCCTCGTCCGCGCGCTTGATCAGCGTCTCCGCCGTGTCTTCCGGCGATTCCGTCTGCGCGACGCCGACCGAGACCGTCACATCCAGCACGCCCGGCGGCCCGCTGACCGAGAACGGCGCCGCCGCGATATGCCGGCGCAGCCGCTCGGCCGCGAGGCAGGCCGTATCGCCCGTCGTGTTCGGCATGACGACGACGAATTCCTCCCCGCCCATGCGGCAGGCGAAATCGATCGGGCGCGTGTTCGAGGCCAGCCGCGCCGAGAATTCCTTGAGCACCTCATCGCCGATGTCGTGGCCGTAGGCGTCGTTGATCTGCTTGAAATGGTCGAGATCGACCAGCATCACCGCGCACGGATCGCCGCCGCAGGTGGCGCGCTGCACCAAGCCCGGCAATTGCGTGGCCAGGAAGCGGCGATTGAAGAGGCCGGTCAGCTGGTCGGTCACGGCCAGCTCCATGCTTTGATCGAGCCGCGCGCGCAGCGCATCGACATAGCGCTTGCGGCGCAGCAGCGTGCGCGTGCGTGCGATCAGCTCATCATCATCGACCGGGCGCATGATGATGTCGTGCGCGCCGAGCTCGAGCGCGCGCAGCGCGCGTTCCGGCTCGTCGGGATTGACCACCGCCAAAATAGGCAGATGCCGCGTGGTTTCCGACGAGCGCATTTTCGCGATGACCTTGCAGCCATCGAAACCTTCCGCCGCCAGCGTCACGACCGCCAGATCAGGCGCCGCGCCCTCGCCCTGTTCGCCGATCAGCGCCACGCGATGTTCGACCGAGAGCGCCTTCTTCATGCGGACCGATTGGCGCGGATGGTCATCAACCACCAGCACGTGCCCCGGCTGCATACGGTGCAGTTCCAGCGGATCGAGATGGCCTGGATCGTCCATCACGCCGAGACGCGCGCCGCTTTGGGCGCGCGCGCGCAATTCGTCGGCCACGATCTTCAGGCGCACGAGGCTTTTCACCCGCGCCATCAGCTGCAGATCGTCGATCGGCTTTGAGAGGAAATCCTCGGCGCCCGCCTTCAATCCCTTCAAGCGATCTTCGCGTCCGTCCAGCGTCGTGACCATGACGACGGGGATGTGGCGCGTTTCGGGATCGGCCTTGATGCGGCGGCAGGCTTCGAACCCGTCCATGCCCGGCATCATCACGTCGAGCAGGATGATGTCCGGCTGTTCGCGCCGCGCCTTCTGCACCGCCTCCTCGCCGCGCAGCGCGGTGATGACGTCGAAATATTCGAAATTCAGCTTGGCCTGCAGCAGCCGCACATTGGCTTCGATGTCATCAACGACGAGGACGCGTGCTGTCATCCGATGAACCTGCGCACAGTGTCGAGGAAAGTGGTCACCGAGATCGGCTTCGAGAGATAAGCGTCGCAGCCGCCGGCGCGAATTTTCTGTTCATCGCCGCGCATCGCGAACGCCGTCACGGCCAGCACGGGGATGTTCTTGAGCTCCGGATCGTCCTTCAGCATCTTCGTGACTTCGAGCCCGGATATCTCCGGCAGCTGAATGTCCATCACGATCAGATCGGGCTTATGCTCGCGCGCCAGAGGCAGCGCCTGGCGGCCGTCATGAGTCTTGACCGTGCGATATCCGAACGCGCCCAAGAGGTCGTTGAAGAGCCGCATGTTCAGCTCATTGTCCTCGACGATGAGAACCGTCTTGGCCATCCGCCCAATCCTGTCCCGATGCGGGACGAACGCCCGCGAGAGTCGGCGGGGCCCGCCGATCCTTAACCTGTGAGGACTTAATCAAGTCTTTTGAATGGCTCGACAAGCGCCCCTGGCGCTGGAAAATACAGGCAATTCAAGGCTCGTTGCATGCGTATTGGGATTGATTTCGGCGGCACGAAGATTGAGGCGGCCGTTCTCGATTCGGCAGGCCAGCTGATCGCGCGGGCGCGCCGTCCGAATCCGGGCGCGTACGCCGCCGCGCTCGAAACCGTCGCCGATCTCGTTGCTGAAATGGAACAGAAGACCGGCGCGGCGCGCGCGCCCATCGGCATCGGCATGCCGGGATCGCTCTCGCCCGTCACCGGATTTGTCCGCAATTCCAATTCTGTCTGGCTCAACGGCAAGCCGTTCTATGAGGACATTCGCGCGCGGCTCGCCAGGCCGGTGCGCTGCGCCAATGACGCCAATTGTTTCGCGCTTTCCGAAGCTGTGGATGGCGCGGCGGCAGACGGGCGCGTCGTGTTCGGCGTGATCCTGGGCACGGGCTGCGGCGGCGGCGTCATCGTCGACAAGCGCGTCATCGACGGCGTCAACGGCATCGGCGGCGAATGGGGACATATCCCGCTGCCCTGGCCGAGCGTCGAGGAATTGCAGTCGCCGCGCTGCTGGTGCGGGCGCGCGCTCTGTCTGGAAACCTGGGTGTCCGGTTCGGGCCTGGCGCGCTGGGGCTCAGAGATCATGGGCCGGCCGATGCGCGCCGAAGCGATCGTCGCCGCCGCCGAAGCCGGCGATGAAAAGGCGCGCCAATGCATGGATCTGCACGCCGACCGATTGGCGCGCGCCATGGCCGTCGTGATGGACATTCTCGATCCTGACGTGATCGTGCTGGGCGGCGGATTATCCAATGTCGCTTCGATCTACGAAGCAGTGCAGCGCAAATTGCCGCCCTATGTGTTTTCCGACGTGATCAAGACCCGCATCGTGCGCAACAAGCACGGCGACAGCTCCGGCGTGCGCGGCGCGGCCTGGCTGTTCGCGGAGGGCGAAGCGTGACGCGCTTTGCGTACCCCCGGCTTCCAGCCGGCAGCAGCGCTATACCGGCTGGAAGCCGGCAGTGCGGATGATCCTCTGCCGCGCCTGCGCCAACGTGCGCGCGGCCGGCGATGTCTGTCCGGCGTGCGGCGAAGATTCCGCTGTCGCGCATGATGAACTCACCACACTCACCCTCGCCCATCTCGATTGCGATGCGTTCTACGCCTCGATCGAAAAGCGCGACGATCCGAGCATCGCCGCCAAGCCGGTGATCGTGGGCGGGGGCAAACGCGGCGTCGTCTCCACCTGCTGCTACATCGCGCGCGCCTATGGCGTGCGCTCGGCCATGCCGATGTACAAGGCGCGCCAGCTCTGCCCGGAGGCGACGATCGTGCGCCCCCGCATGAGCGCCTATGTCGAAGAAGGCCGCCTCATCCGCAAGCTGATGCAAGATATGACGCCGCTGGTGCAGCCGCTCTCGATCGACGAGGCGTTCATGGATCTGTCGGGCCTGGAGGCGCTGCACGGGGCGGCGCCCGCGCAAATGCTGGCGCGCCTGCAGAACCACATCGAAGCGGAGCGCCGGCTCACCGTGTCGATCGGGCTCTCGTTCAACAAATTCCTCGCCAAGATGGCGTCGGATTTCGATAAGCCGCGCGGCTTCTCGATCATCGGCCGCGCCGATGCGCTGGATGTGCTTGCCGTGCGCAGCGTGGGTGCGCTGCCGGGCGTCGGCCCCCAAGGCGCCAAGACGCTCGAAGCCCGCGGCCTGCGCACCATCGGCGACATCCGCACTTTCGGCCACGACCGCATGAAGCAGTCCTTCGGCGAATGGGGCGAGCGCCTGTTCGCGCTCTCGATCGCGCAGGACAGCCGCCGCGTCGATCCGCACGGCGAACGCAAGAGCATTTCCGCCGAAACCACCTTCTTCGAGGACATTCGCGAGCTCGGCGCGCTGGAGGACCAGCTTTGGCCGCTGTGCGAGAAGGTGGCGATCCGCTGCCGCGCCGCGGACATGGCCGGCCGCACGCTGACGCTCAAGCTGCGCGATCAGCGCTTCCGCACCATCACGCGCCGCCGCCAGATCGCTGAGCCGACCCTGCTCGCCGCGCGCATTTTCGAGATCGCACGCGGTTTGCTGGCGGCGGACGCCGACGGCGTCACCGCGTTCCGGCTCATCGGCGTGGGCCTTGCGGATTTCACCGACGCGCTCGGCGCCGACAAGGGCGATCTGATGGACGCGCGCACGCCGAAACTCGCCGCCGCCGAAGGCGCCGTGGCCAAGGCCCGCGCCCGCTTCGGCGCCAATGCGGTCAAAACCGGACGCGGCTTGAAAATCGACGACGAAGACGCTTGATCACATCCTCATGTCCGATCGCCTGCTGACCTTCGACGACGTCGCCACCCTGCTTGAAGCGCTGCCGCTCTCGGCCGAGCTCATCGCCATCGACGGCATGCCGCTCGCCGGCAAATCGACGCTCGCCGCGCGCCTCGCCGATCATTTTGGCTTCGGCTGCATCAGCGTCGATGATTTCGTGCGCGCCGAAGAGGATTGGCCCGCGGACATCGCGCCCGGCTATCCCTTCCCGTTCTCGCGCTGGGAAGAATTCCGCATGGCCATCCGCGCGCTCAAGAACGACGGCCAGTGCTTCTATTATCCGTTCGACTGGGAGATGCGCTTCATCAGTCCCGAGCCGCGCTATGTGGTGCGCGACAAGCCGATCATCGTCGAAGGCGTCGGCATTCTCGATCCCGCGCTGATCGATTGTTACGACCTCAAATTCTTCATCGAGAGCGATGTCGCCTCGCTGCTCGATGCGCGCCTGGCGCGCGACGGCGACATCCGCACGGCGGATTGGACCGATCTTTATCTGCCCAGCGATGACATCTATCTCGCGGGCCGGCCGCAGGACCGCGCCGATTTCCTCATTGCCGGCCGCGGCGCCTAAGCCGATTCAGCGCGCCGGCGCGAACGCGGCCGCCGGAATGGCGCCATTAAATCGCGCGGCGCGCACGATGATCGTGGTCTGACCCAGCGCATCATGGATCGTGCTGCGGAACGGCAGAAGCTCGCCGTCCACGCTGCGGTAGTCGGCATAATCCGTCACGCCCGTATCGGCGCTGCGGCGCAGGATGCGGCCTGACGCTTGCGAGACGAAGAGTGTGGTTTCGACCGCGCCGTCATTGCCGAGTTCGAGCGCGTAGACAGGCTCGCCGTCGATCGGCCCCGCGGCGACGACGCGCCGATCTGCATAGAGCGCCGCGAGGTCCAGCAGCGGATGGAGCGCGTCATCGCGGCGCGCGCGGGCGTTGGCGGGCCCATCGTTGACGGCGTCCTGGCCGAACGTGGTTTCCTGCGCGCCGCGCGCGCCGTCGAAAAACACGCGCAGGCGCGCGATTTCACGGTCCACAGCGCGCCATGTCTCTCGCTCCTCGCGCGCCGCGGGCGCCCGCGCACGCACGACCAAAGCGGCGGAAACGCCTTGATTGTCGTAGGATTTGTCCGCCTCGATTTCGAGCGAATGGTGGCGGGCGAGCACGCGCGCGCCGCCGCTGGCGCGCAGCATGCGCGCGACCAGGGCGTCAACGGAGATGGGGGCCGACGCCGCAAACGCCTCTTCCTGCACGGGCGCAGTCGGCGCAACTGGCGTCGGCGCGGCGACGCCGAAGATCAGCGGATAGATGCGCCGGCCGGCATGGCTGATCGCCGTCAGATCGTGCGGCGAGGTGTTGGACAGAAGCACGAAACCGACATGGCGCGCGGGAATGAAGCTCACCAGCGCGCTGATGCCCTCGCCGCCGCCATTGTGCTCGACGACGGTCTCGCCATTCCACTGATAGACGGCCCAGGCCAGCGCGTAGGAGATGTCCTCGCTCACCTGCATGCGCGGCGTGATGAGATCGCGGAAGCTCGCTTCGGAAACGAAGCGCCGGCCTTCGAAGACGCCGCCATTGGTCAGCATAAGGAGCCAGCGCGCCATATCGTTGGCGGACGAGGCTATCGCTCCAGCCGGCGCCATCGCCTCAAGCGAGTGCGTCGGCGGCGTCGCGCGCCAGGCGCCGCTCGCCGCATCATAGACATAGCCGGTCACATGGTCGGGGAAGCGCGCCATATCCCGCACATTGGCGACGCTTTCGCGCATGCCGAGCGGCGCGAAGATGCGTCTCTCGATGACGTTCTCCCAGCTCGCATGATTGGCTGCGCCCACAGCCTCGCCCACGGCGGTGACCATGGCGTTGGAATATTGGAAGCGCGCGCCGAACGGGGCGGTGGGCGCGGCGCCCACGGCGGCGCGTACATATTCGGCGCGCGTGAGCACGGCCGGCACAGCGGCCAGATCGGCCTTCGCCATAAGGCCAGTGCGGTGGCTGAGCATGTCGCGCAAGGTGACGCGCGCATCGGCGTCCGCATCGGCCATGTGGAAATAAGGCAGATAGGTTTGCGGGTGATCGCCGAGCGACAGGAGGCCCGCCTCCTGGCTGAGCGCCGCGGCCATCGATGTGAACGGCTTCGTCGCCGAGCCGATCGGAAACAGCGTGTCGAGCGTGACGGGCGCGTGGGCGGCGATGTCGCGCTCGCCAAAGGCGCGGGCGTAAACGACGCAATCGTCGCGCACCACGACAAAGGCGAGGCCCGGGACGTGCAAATCCTGGCGCGCCTGTTCGAGCAGGCGGTCAAGCTCGGCGGTCGGAAAATCCGCGCGCGGCGGCGGCGGCGTGGCGCAGGCGCTCAAAACTATGACAAGCAAGACGCTGAAAAATCGGCGCATGGGCATGCCGGCACTTTAAGGGAGGCGCCGCCGCCGCGCGAGCCGACGAAATGCTTGATCCGCCCTCCGCCGCGGCGCACAAAGCCGGGGCTGGGGACTGCCGTTATGAGCCAGATCGAAGCGCGCTTGCAGGAATTGGGCATCACTTTGCCGACGCCGCCGGCGCCGGTGGCGTCCTACGTGCCGTTCGTGCTGGCGGCGGGATCGCTGGTGCATGTCTCCGGACAAGTCAGCGTCGACGCCAAGGGCGGCATCAAGGGCAAGCTCGGCGGCGATCTCGACGTGGAGGACGGCAAGGAGGCCGCGCTTTTGTGCGGGCTCAATCTCTTGGCGCAGGTGCGCAATGCGTGCGGCGGCGATCTGGACCGTGTCGTGCGCGTCGTGAAGATCAACGGCTTCGTCAACGTAACGCCCGATTTTGAGCCGATACCGGCCGTGATGAACGGCTGCTCCGATTTGATGGTGTCTGTGTTCGGCGATGCGGGCCGCCACGCGCGCTCGGCGGTGGGCGTCGCTAATCTCCCGCTCGGCTTTGCGGTCGAAGCCGATGGCGTGTTCGAGATCGCCTGATGGCGGCTGACGGCGGCGCGCGCCTGACGATCGAGGTCGCCGACAAGCTGAGCGATGTGCCGCGCGCGGCCTGGGATGCGCTCGCCAATCCGCCGGACCTGCCCTTCGATCCGTTTTTGAGCTGGGATTTTCTCGAAGCGCTGGAAGCGACCTCGTGCGCCTGCGCCGATGAAGGCTGGACGCCGGTGCATCTGCTGGCGCGCGACGAGGCTGGCGCGCTCGTCGGCGCGATGCCGCTTTACTTGAAGGACCATTCGCAGGGCGAATACGTGTTCGACCATTCCTGGGCGGATGCGTTGCACCGCGCGGGCGGGCGCTATTATCCGAAGCTGCAAGGCGCCGTGCCCTTTACGCCGGCCACAGGGCGGCGCGTGCTCACGCCCTCGCGCGAGGTCGAGGCAGGACTGGCGCAGGCCGCCATCACGCTCGCGAAACGCGCGCGCGCTTCCTCGCTGCACATCACTTTCATCGAGCCGAACCAGGCCGAGCGGCTCCGCGAACAGGGCCTGATGCTGCGCACCGGCGTTCAATATCATTGGGCCAATGACGGCTATGGCTCGTTCGCTGACTTTCTCGGCGCGCTCTCCTCCGGCAAGCGCAAGAACATCCGCAAGGAACGCGAGCGGGCGCTGGACGGGCTGACGATCAAGCGGCTGCGCGGCGATGACATCAAACCCGCCGATTGGGATTTCTTCTTCCGCTGCTACATGGACACCGGCTCGCGCAAATGGGGCAGCCCCTATTTGAACCGCGCCTTTTTCCACCTGATCGGCGCGCGCATGGCGGACAAAATCGTGCTCTTCATCGCCGAAGAGGACGGCCGCCCGATCGCCTCCGCGCTCAATTTCCTGGGCGGCGATACCCTGTTCGGCCGCTATTGGGGCCGCGTCGCGCACAAGGACTTTCTGCATTTCGAGCTGTGCTATTATCAGGCCATCGATCTGGCGATCGAGCTTGGCTTGAAGCGCGTCGAGGCCGGCGCGCAAGGCCAGCACAAGCTGGCGCGCGGCTACGCGCCCGTGGCGACGCTGTCGGCGCATTGGATTGCGCATCAGGGCCTCAGCGAAGCCGTCGCGCGCTATCTCGAAAGCGAAACGCCGGCGATGATCGAGGAGATCGAAGACCTCGACGCGCACACGCCGTTCAAGAAGGACGGCTAGCCTTTCTCCCAGGCGGCCTTGAGCAACGCTTTCAGCTCGGCGTCCGCCTCTTTCGGCGATGACAGCACCAGCAGCGCACTGTGCTTCTCCGCCCAGGGCCGCTTCTTCATTTGTTCAAAGCGTTTGCTCGCCGCGAGCGGCAGCGGGAAGCCCATTTCCGCCTTGCCACCGCGCGCGGGAATGATCGCGGCGAATTGGATTTTGCGCGAAAAGCTTACGAAGGTTTTGCGCGGACCGATCACGGCCTCGGGCAAGCTCTTGCGCACCATCGCCGCCACCGCGTCGTAGATCTTGCGGCCTTCCGGTTCGCGCCAGAGCTTATCGAGCAACGCGTCCGGCTCGTCCCAGCCCGGCCCGCTCGGGAAGGCGGCCGATAGGATTTGCGCGGCGCGGTTCTGGCCGAGCCCGTATTCCGCGCGCAGCCAGGCCACGCGCTTACGCGGCGCAGTTTCCGGACATTTCTTGGCCAGCTTGACCCATTGATCGAGCGTCTTGCCGGTGTCGCGCTCAAGCCCCGCCTGGACGCTGGCGAACCATTTCTTCTGCCGCTCCGAAAGCGTGTCGCTCTTCCCTGCGCCTTGCGGCATCTCTACCCTCCCCGTGTTCAGGAGCGCGGCCGATGAGCCTTTACGGACCCTATGACGACGGCAACATTTTCGCAAAAATTCTGCGCGGCGAAATGCCGGCGATGAAAGTGTTCGAGGATGACGTCGCGCTCTCCTTCATGGACCTCTTTCCGCAAGTGCGCGGGCACACACTCGTCATTCCCAAGCACACACGCGCGCGCAATTTCATCGAGCTCGAAACGCCGCTGATCGGGCCCTATATGGAGCGGGTGCAGCGCGTGACGCGCGCCGTCGCCAAAGCGTTCGAACCCGATGGCGTGCGCGTGATGCAGTTCAACGGCGCCGCCTCGGGCCAAACCATCTTTCACCTGCACGTCCATATCCTGCCGATCTTCACGGGTCAGCAGGAGCGGCCGCACGCCAGCGGCCAGCGCGCAGAGATCGGCGAATTGCAGGACCTCGCCGCCAGGATCGCGGCCGCGCTCTGAGCGCTAGGGCGTCGGCGCGACCTCGCCGTTCATCTGCAGGCCCTGGCCGTCATAGGCGAAGGTGATCGCCAGCGTGCCGCTCTGGCCGCACGCGTTGAAGCGCCAATTCTCGACCCAGCTCTGATGCGCCACATAGGGCGTGCCTTGCGCGACATTGGCTTCGAGAATGCGCACATCCCGCGGTGCGCATTGCGGGTAGCGCTCGCGCACCATGGGCGTGAACAGATTCGCGAACACGCCCTGCAGCACGATCGAGGTCACCGCCGTGGTGCCGACCGGCAGCGCCATGGCGACAGGCGCCTGCCCCTCGCGTGCGAGCACTTCGACATTGTGCTGACGCGCCGCGCGGCCGCAGCCGGTGACGCGGTAGACGAAGCGATAATCCGTGACGCCGCGTTCGTGCATCTGGCGCTCGGCGCCAAGCCGGATCGGCGCTTCCCCGCCGCGAACGCGGGTGATGGTCCGGTCGCCCTGCGAGCAGGCGCCGTAGATCGCGGTTTCGAGGCCCTCGATGGGCTCGCGCGCCAAAGACGGATCGGTCGGCGATACGCCGACGCGCGGCGCGGCCGGGCGCGCCGGCGTGGTCGGGGCAGCCGGCGTCGAAGGCCCGAAAATCGGTCCCGAATTGGGGATCGTCGGAATCGGGATCTGGGCGAACGCCGGCGCGGCGAACGCCATGGCGGCGAGGAAAAGGAGGCCAATGCGCATGGCCTTCCCCAGACAGCAAAAACGGGGCGGTTTGTAGACCGCCCCGTCTCGCACCGCCGGCTTCCAGCCGGCGTCCCGTCTCTGCCGGCTGGAAGCCGGCGGTACGCTTACGCCCGTTCCGGCTTCTTGGCGGCCGGCGGCGTCGCCGGCGGCTGTTCCGGGAAATAGGCGAATTTGAGCTTCTCGGAATCGGCCGGATCGGTGTCGATCTTCACCAGCCCGCCGTTCTTCAAAGCGCCGAACAGCAGTTCGTCCGCCATCGGCCGCTTCACCTGCTCCTGGATAATCCGGTTGAGCGGCCGCGCGCCGAAGGCTTCGTCGTGCCCGCGCGTCGCCAGCCAATCGCAGGCCCGATCGGTGATCTCGATCTGGACATTGCGTTCGCTGAGCTGCGCTTCGAGTTGCAGAATGAATTTCTGCACCACCGAGCGGACGATCTCCTGCGTCAGGCTGTTGAACTGGATGACGGCGTCCAGGCGGTTGCGGAACTCGGGCGTGAAGAGCCGTTTGATGGCGTCTTCGTTCTCGTGCTCCTTGCGGCCCGCGCCGAAACCGATGCCGAGCTTGGACGCATCGGCCGCGCCCGCGTTCGTGGTCATGATCAGGATGACGTTCCTGAAATCGACCTTCTTGCCGTTCGCGTCGGTCAGCGTGCCGTGGTCCATCACCTGCAGCAGGATGTTGAACAGGTCCGAGTGCGCCTTCTCGATTTCATCGAGCAGCAGCACGCAATGCGGATGCTGATCGACGCCATCGGTGAGCAGGCCGCCCTGATCGTAGCCGACATAGCCGGGCGGCGCGCCGATGAGACGGCTCACCGTATGGCGCTCCATGTACTCCGACATGTCGAAGCGCAGCAGTTCGATGCCCATGATGTTGGCCAGCGAGCGCGCCACCTCCGTCTTGCCGACGCCGGTGGGACCGGCGAACAGGTAAGAGCCAATCGGCTTTTGCGGTTCGCGCAGGCCAGCGCGGCTCATCTTGATCGCGGCGGCCAGCGCTTCGATCGGCTTGTCCTGGCCGAACACGACGCGCTTCAGATCGGCTTCCAGGCTCTGCATCATCTCCGCATCGTTCTTCGAGACCGATTTTGGGGGGATGCGGGCCATGCGCGCGACCACGGCTTCGACGTCTTCCACGTCGATCAGCTCTTTGCGCTGATCGGGCGGGAGCAGCATCATCGAGGCGCCGCTCTCGTCGATCACATCGATCGCCTTGTCCGGCAGCTTGCGATCGCCCATGTGGCGCGCGGAAAGCTCGACGGCGGCCTTCACGGCCTCATCCGTGAACTTCACCTTGTGATAGTCCTCATAATAGGGCTTGAGGCCCATGAGGATCTTGATGGCGTCCGGGACGGTCGGCTCGTTGACGTCGATCTTCTGGAAGCGCCGCGCCAGCGCCCGGTCCTTCTCGAAATGTTGGCGATATTCCTTGTACGTGGTCGAACCCATGCAGCGCAGCTGGCCGCTTTGCAGCGCCGGCTTGAGCAGATTGGACGCGTCCATCGCCCCGCCGCTGGTGGCGCCCGCGCCGATCACGGTGTGGATTTCATCGATGAACAGCACCGCCTTGGGGTGGTTCTCGAGCTCCTTCATCACGCTCTTCAGGCGCTCTTCGAAATCGCCGCGATAGCGCGTGCCGGCGAGCAGCGCGCCCATGTCGAGCGAGAAGATGGTGGCGTCGGCCAGCACTTCCGGCACCTGCTTTTCGACGATCTTGCGCGCCAGGCCCTCGGCGATCGCCGTCTTGCCGACGCCCGGATCGCCCACCAGCAGCGGATTGTTCTTCTGGCGGCGGCACAGGATCTGGATCGAGCGCAGCACCTCGGGCTCGCGCCCGATCAGCGGATCGATTTTGCCTTCCTTGGCCTTCTTGTTGAGGTTCACGCAATAGGCGGTGAGCGCCTCGCTGCCCTGCTTGACGACGCGCTCGCCGTCTTCGCCTTCGCTGGCGCCGCGCGGCGAGCGCGGCTGCGATTGGCCCGGGCGTTTGGCGAGGCCATGGCTGATGTAATTGACCGCGTCATAGCGGGTCATGTCCTGCTCTTGCAGGAAGTAGGCGGCGTGGCTTTCACGCTCGGAGAACAGCGCGACCAGCACGTTCGCGCCGGAGACCTCGCGGCCGTTCGACGAATCGACATGGAGCATCGCGCGCTGCAGCACGCGCTGGAAGCCGGCCGTCGGCCGCGCCTCTTCCTGCTCGCGCCCATCGACGACGAGGTTATCGAGTTCGTCCTCGAGATAGGTGTCGAGGTTCTGGCGGAGCTTATCGAGATCGACCTTGCACGCCGTCATCACCTGCGCGGCGTCATCGTCGTCGATCAGGGAGAGCAGCAAATGCTCCAGCGTCACATATTCGTGGCGATGGTCGTTGGCGATGGAAAGGGCGCGGCGAAGCGTCTGTTCCAGGGTGCGAGAGAAGGTTGCCATGCGGCGGTCAGTCCTTTTCCATCGTGCATTGCAGGGGGTGTTCGTTGCGGCGTGCAAGCTCCATCACCTGAGCGACCTTGGTTTCGGCCACCTCAAATGTGAACACGCCGCAGACCCCGACGCCATGCTGGTGCACGTGCAGCATGATCTGCGTGGCTTCCTCAGGCCCCTTATTGAAGAACCGTTCGAGCACATAGACGACGAATTCCATCGGCGTGTAGTCGTCGTTCAACAGCAACACGCGGTACAGCGATGGCTTTTTGGTGCGGGTGCGCGTTTTTGTGGCGATTCCCGTATCGCCCGCCTTCCCGTCTCCGTCATCGTCCCATCGGTCTTCGGACATGGACGCTCACTTTTGCGAAGGCGCGCGAGATCGCGCCCCCTGAGACGCAATAATCTATGGACTCGGAGCCAGGATGGAAGGGGCTCGTTAATTATAGGCGCAGAACGACTCGGGTCAGCGCAAATCAAGAGCGCTTGACGCGGCGCTCCCCAAAAGAAAAACGGGCCCGGCCTTTCGGCCGAGCCCGTCTCCATTCGCCCCCGCGGCGATCAGGCGCCGCGTTCGGGCGGGCTTGCGCTTAGCGCGCGACGCCCGATTGCATCAGATGGCCGACCGCGGTCATGCGATCGTTGAGCGGCTTGATCGCGTCCTTCGTCACGCCGGCGAAGAGATCGGAAAAGCTGTTCAGTTCCGCGACATAGGCCTGGAACGCCGATTGGGCGTATTCGGTCTGCTTTTCCACGAATTCCTGGACGCTCTTGGAGGTCATCAGGGCCTTGGTGGCGGCCATATGATTTTCCATCGCCGCCTTGGTGAAGGACACGGCACGCGCCGAGATGGCTTCCGCGCCCTTTTGCGCCGCAGCAGCCGAAGCGACCCACGCTTCGACGTTTTCCTTGCCGAACGCGCTCACTTCCGACATCGCAGCCATGCCGCGGTCGAAACGTTCACGCATGGCCTCGGTCGAGGCCGCGCCAACTTGTTCAAAAGCGCCGACAGCCGCCTTGGCGGCCTTGCCATTCACGGTCTTCGCAGTGGTCGTGGTCATGTCTCTCTCCGTGACGGCCGCCGCCGCGCCCGCCGTATAATTATGCCGCGCCCGAAGGACCGAATCCGCCGAGCCGTCCACGGTGAAATGTCATGCTGCATGTGCGAAGTCAAGCCGAAATGCTGCACTGCAGCAAAAAGATTCACCATGCCGACGGCGCCCGGATCGCAGGCGATGTGTCTCTTCGGCGCCATAGAGGCGGGCCGGAAACCGTCGATTAAGAGACTCTGACGACTCTGTAAGCTGCACGGCACGCGATTTGCCTGAAAAAATCCGTCTTTGTGTGGGAACAGATTGTAATGAAGAGCCACGGCCCGGGCGCAGCCCGCTTGCTGGCGATCGCCGGCGCCGCCTTCCTCTCCTTTGCCGCCACGCCTATGGCGTGGGCGCAGGAGCGCTATTCCGCTTACGTCATGGATGCCCGCACTGGTGAGGTGCTCCATTCCGACATGGCGGATGACCAGCGCTACCCCGCCTCCCTGACCAAGATGATGACGCTCTATCTCCTGTTCGACGCGCTCGAACGGGGCGACATCAGCCTGGAATCCCAGATCACCGCCTCCCGCCACGCCGCCTCGATGGCCCCGTCCCGGCTCGGCCTGCGCCGCGGCAGCCGCATCACGGTCGATCAGGCGATCCGCGCCATCTGCGTCCAATCCGCCAACGATGTGGCGGTCGCGATCGCCGAGCGCCTCGGCGGCTCGGAAAACCGTTTCGCCCAGCGCATGACCGAGCGCGCCCGCGCGCTCGGCATGACCAACACCCATTTCGCCAACGCCAGCGGCCTGCCCGATCCGGACCAGCGCTCGACGGCGCATGACATGGCGATCCTGTCGCAAGCTCTGTGGCGCGACTTCCCGGAATATTACCACTATTTCCAGACCCCCAGCTTCGCCTGGGGCCGCCATTACGGCCGCTCGCACAACCGGCTGATCGGTTCGCTCGACGGCGTCGACGGCATCAAGACCGGCTACACCCAGGCTTCCGGCTATAATCTCGCCTCCTCCGCCGAACGCGGCGGCCGCCGCGTCATCGTGGTCGTGATGGGCGGCGAAACGGCAACGGCGCGCGATGCGCAGGTCGCCTATCTGATCGAGGGCGCGTTCGAGCAATTCGCCCGCCGCCAGCAGCTGCAGCCCGGCCAGGCCACCTTCGTCACGCTGCCCACGACGCGCGTCGACAGCGCGCTCGGCCCGAACGGCACGGTGACGACGACATCGCAAGTGTTCGGCCCGAACGGCGCGCCCGTGACCACCTCGCAAGGCGATCAATCGACCGACGACGCCGCGCGCGAAGTCGGCTCGACCGGCGCCCAATAAGCTCTAGCGTTTGTGAAGCAGGACCGCGCGCGCTGCATTCAGCCGCGCGGTTTCTTCGTGCGAGCCGCCGCGATCGGGATGGGCGCGCTTGATGCGGGCGCGGAACGCCGCGCGGATCTCCGCCTCATCCGCCGAAGGCCCGACGCCCAGGATCGCGCGCGCCTCGGCCTCGGTCATGCCGGCGCGGGCGGGCTGCGGCTGCGCTTGCCGCGGACGCTCCGTCCAATACCAAAGCGCCGCCGCGGCGATGGTGAGCGCGATGGCCAGCTGAATCTGGCCGCGAAGCAGAAGAATCACAGCGCCTCCAGCCGTCAGTATCGCAGGCGTATGGCGCAGCCATAAGGCCCGCCGCGCGCCCGCGACACGGCCGAGCAGGAGCACCACAAACACTCCGATGATGATGAGCGCCGCCGCCGTCATCCGCGGGCTCTAGAATTTGAGCGGCTCTCCGTCCAGGCCGGGCAATTTCAGCGAGATGAAGAGATCGCGCAATTCCTGGCGGGCGGCGAGATGGCTCATGCGCAGCTCGTTCTCCGCCGCCAGATCGGCGTCGAGATCGAGCAGGGTCAGGCCTTGTGGAAAAAGCTCGCGGTAGATCACGCGTTCGGATAGGCCCGGCGCCATGCGGAAGCCGATGCGGGTCGACAGCGTCTTCAGCGCATCGCCGACGCGCTGCTTGTTCTTGGCTTCGATGCGGCTCGCGGAGGTGCGGTTGCGCATCACGATCCAGTCCATCGGCTTGCCAGACGCGCGCGCTTTCTGCTTGCGGCTTTCCCAGACCATTTCGGAATAGATGCTCGGCTTCACCAGCGCCGTTTCGGCATCGATCCCGCCCAGGAGATCGAAATCGACGAAACTGTCATTGAGCGGCGTGATCAGCGTATCGGCGTGCGCGTGGGCGAAGCGCGACAGGAAGCTGTCGCCGCCCGGCGCGTCCAGCACCATGAAATCGCAGGTCTCCGCCAGGCGCAGGATCGCGGCGCGGAAACCGCTCTCCTCCTGCAGCTCGGCTTCGTCACGCGAACGCGAGGCGCTTTCCTGCAGTTCGAGCACCTGCGGCACGGGCAAGGTGCGGCCCTGCCGGCTCACATAGCGCGCACGGTTTTCGATGTACCGCGTCAGCGAGCGCTGGCGCACGTCGAGATCGAGCGCGCCCACGCGCCGACCCATGCGCATCAGCGCCACGATCAGATGCATCGCGACGGTCGATTTGCCCGCGCCGCCCTTCTGATTGCCGATGACGATGATGTGCGCGGCGCGTCCTCCCGGCGCGCTGGCGCGCGGCGCGAATGTCGATGGCGCCGGCGTCAGCTCAAGCGTCATCGCGCGCTCCTTTCAGAGGCGAATTTTCGCACGGCATTGGACGCGAAGCGCCGACCCATGCCTCATGTTTCGTTTATCGCGGTAAACGCGAGGTTTAGCGGCTTGTTACGAAATCACCATGCGCCGAGTTCGACGAGCTGGCGCTTGAGCTCGTCGGGCAGCGAATCCTCGCCGCCGAGCGCGGCCAGATCGGCCGGCGCGTCCTTCGGATCGAGATAGCGCCAGCCCTGGAAAGCGCGGCGCGGCTGCGGCGCGGTGCGCACGATTTCGGAATCGAGCCAAAGCCCGCAGCGTTGGCCGTGGTCGTCTTTCACATCGGCGATTTTTATGATGCGCTGGCGCACCAGCACGACGCCCTTGATCACCCAATAGAGCGAGCCGCCATCGAGCACCTCATCGACCCGTTTGGGCCACATCCGCGTGCCGCACACTGGCGCGCCGCGCGTCTTGATCTGCCGCTTCTGGAAGGAAGCGAGATCAGCGACGCTGTCGGCGCCGACGCAGAGCTTGATGATGTGAAGGCTCATTCCGCCGCCGCCGGCGCGGCCTGCTGCGCGGCCCATTCTTCCTTGATGGAGCGGCTGGTTTTGCGCGAACCGTCGGGGCTCCAGCCAGGCGGGCCGAAGATATAGCCGAGGACGTGTGAGATTTTCTTCGCGGACGCGACATCCTTCACGATGCCGATCCATTCATGGAACGCGATGCGCAGCGGATTGATCGTGGCCAGATTGGAAACGATGCCGTAGCGCGGCTTCTCTTTATCGTCCTCGGGCACGAACGTGCCGAACAGGCGGTCCCAGATGATCAGCACGCCGGCATAGTTCGCATCGAGATATCGCGCGTTGGTGGCGTGGTGCACGCGGTGATGCGAGGGCGTGTTGAGCACCCATTCGAGCGGCCCCATCCGCCCGATCGTCTCGGTGTGAATCCAGAATTGATAGACGAGGCTAATGCCCGAGAACATGAACACCATCGCCGGCGGAAAGCCGATGAACATGAGCGGCAGCCAGAAGATGAAATTGAGCGCCAGCGGCCCGGTCCAGGTTTGGCGCAGCGCCGTCGTCAGATTGTAGTGCTGCGAACTGTGATGGACGACATGGCTCGCCCAGAAGAAGCGCCGCTCATGCGCGAGGCGGTGGAACCAGTAATAGGCGCAATCTTCCGCGAAGAAGCACGCGACCATCACGGGCCAGGTCCAGCCCAGATTGAACAGCCGATATTGGTAGACGAAATAGTAGGACGCGCCCGCAAAGGCCACGATCGGCAATTTGCCGGCGATCGAACTGCCGAAGCCCATCGCGAGGCTCGAGAAGGAATCGACGGCGTTATATTCGCCGCCCTTCTTCGTCACGCGCACATAGATCATCTCGATCAGCACGAGCGCGACGAAGGCCGGCACGGCCAGCGTGACGACGTCCGGCGGATCGAACGGGGCGATGGGCGCTTCGCGGATCATGGCGTCAACCAAGCCGGCGTCTCATCGAAACGCAAGCGTAGCGCCGGAAAGCCGACATCGGCGAAGCGCAGCCGCACGCCGCCCTTGGCCGCTAGGATGCGCGGGGCCGCCAGCGTGCGCACGGCGAAGCGATCGCCCAGCGGCGCCGCCGCGATCCAGCGCCCGTCCGCCAACCGCGCCACGCCGCCATAGCCATCCCGGTCGCGCGCCAGATCGACGAGGCGCGCATGCGGCTCCGCCTCCAAGACCAATGCGCGCAGCGCGGCATCGTCGGCCAAGCGCGCACGTGTGCGAAATCCCAGCGCCCAGGCGACGAACACCATGAAAACCACGGCGGCCGCCGACGCCAGCGTGACGATGAGGTTCATTATCCCGCGAGCCCGAGCGCGAGGATCGCGATGGTGAAGATCACCAAACTCAACAGCGCGAACAGAAGCAGGAACACGAAACGCCACGCCGTCGAAAACCAGCCCAGCGCATAGGCGCCCTTCAGATGAAAAAACATGTGCGCCGGCACGCCGAACAGCAGGATCGGGGGGATCAGATTCTCCGTCCATTCCGTCCGCGCCAGGAGCGAGATCACGACAAAGACGAGCGACACGAAGGACAGCGAATAGAGCGTGAAGACGGCGTGATCGTAGAGCGTCACATCCTTCTTCCACAGAAACAGCAGCGCCACGAAGGGCAGCGAAATCGGGATCAGCAGGAAGGAGAATTTGTACGCGCTCTGCTGGATCTTGTAGGCGGCGAATTCCGGGTTCTCGAGCTTGTGGCGCACGCGTTCGTTGAACGCGGTCCAGCCGGGAATGATCGTGAAATTCGGGATCGCCGCCAGTTCGCGCGACGCGTCTTGCCAGGAGCCGATTTGCAGGCGCTCATCGGCGGCGGGATTGATCGGACGTCCCGCGCGGCGCGCCTGCTCGTTCTCCAAGATGACGACTTGCCGATTGGCGATCGCGACGCCGCTGTGCGCCACGGTTTCGACGCTGCGCTCCGGCGCGTCGGCCGGGCGATCGCCGCGCAGCCTGTCATATTCGGCTTGGGCGTCGGCCGCGGTCTTGCGCGCATCGGCGAGCTGTTTGGCGAGATCGGCGTCGCTCATCTGCTGGAGCTCGGCGCCCGGCCCCACGCGCACGTTGAGCCCATCGCCGCCCGTGCTCCAGGCGAACACGAAGAACATCAGGAAGACCGTGAACAGGAACAGCGCCAGCGGCGAGATATAGCGCGCGCGTTTGCCGAACACGTAATTGCGCGTCAGCGTGCCGGGCCGGCCGATCAGCATCGGCAAGGTGCGCCAGGCCTTGGCGTCGAAATGGATGATGCCGTGCAGCATCTCCTCGAACATGTGGCCGAGGCTGCGATGGAGATGCGCGGGCTGGCCGCAATTGGCGCAGAACCGGCCGCTCAGCGCCGCGCCGCAATTGGCGCAGACGCCCTCCGCCCCCAGCGTGGGCGTGCGCCCTTCGATGACGGAAGCGGCGAGCGCGGCGGTCGCGGCGGCGCCCGCAGCGTCGAGCTCGTTCACTCTTCGCCCCGGTCCCGCGCGCGCGCCCCGCGGCGCGGCGGACGCGCCAGGGGCTCATCGGAATGCAGACGCGGCAGATAGCGCATATCGGTGCGCGCCACCGCCGCCGGGCGCCGGCGCGGGCGCGCGGCGGGCGCGGCCTTCACGGCATCCGCCGTCAGCGCGCCGAAGCCGTCTTCTTCGAGCGCCAGCATGGCCAGGCCCTCGGCCTCTTCCGCGGAACGCGCCCAAACGAACACGCCCGTCACGCCCGTCTCGGCGTCACGCGGCCAATCGCGGCGCGCGCGCATCGGCCGGCATTCCACGATGACGCGCCAGAACGGCATGGAGAAGCGCGCCAGGCGCAGCCGGTAGATCAGCGCCCAAAGCCCGCTCGGCCCGCGCGTCGGTCCCCGGCGGAGGCTCATTCGCTCCAGCTCGGCTTGCGCTTTTCGAGGAACGCCGTGACGCCCTCCTTGCCCTCGCCCGAGGCGCGGCGCTGGGCGATGCGGCGGGCGGTTTCGTGCAGCAATTCGTTGTCGATCACATGGCCACGGGCGAGCTGCGGGGCGGCCAGGCCGCGGGCGCGCGTCACATCATCCACCAGATGGCGGACCAGGGCCTTGGCGTCCGCCACGGCGCCAGGCGCGTTCTCCAAGGCGAGGCCCGACAAGCGACTCATCTCCGATTCGAGGCCGGCTTCGTCGGCGACGATTGCGTGAATAAGGCCGAAACGCAATGCGGCCACGGCATCGAAGGGAAGCGCGGAGGCGAACAATCCACGGGCGTTTCGCGCCCCCACGGCTTCCACCACGTAAGGGCTGATGGTGGCCGGCGTCAGCCCCAGGCGCACCTCCGAGAAGCGGAACTGGGCCCGTTCCGTCGCGACAGCCCAATCGGCGGCCGCGACCAGCCCCGCGCCCCCGCCCATGGCCGGGCCATCGACCAGCGCCACGGTGAATTGCGGCAGATCGTGCAGCGCCTTCAGCATGCGGGCCAGATCGAGCGCGTCGGATTCGTTTTCCTCGCGCGTGCGCGCGCCCTGACGCTTCATCCAGTCGAGATCGGCGCCGGCGCTGAACGCGCTGCCCGCCCCTTTGAGGAACACGATGCGGACATGCTCGGCGCCTTTCAGCGTCTCGAACGCATCGGCGAGTTCGGCGATCATCAGTTCGTCGAACGCGTTGCGCTTGGCGGGCCGGTTGAGCAGCACCACGGCCACGCCCTCGGGCGAGACGTCGAGCACGACGGGTTCAGGCGCAAGGCTCATGTGGCGGCTCCCAGCGCGTGCGACAGCGCGGCCGCCCGCTCGCCTTCCGGCGTGTTGAACAGGTTGAGCGCTTGCACGCCCGCAAAGAAATACTCGAAATCCTCGGGCGGTTTCGCGTCCTCGATGAAGACGGGCAGCAGCCGCTTCTTGTAGCGGTCCGCGAGATAGACCTCGCGCTTCACATGATCGCTCTCGAACGCGGCGGCCGAGCACATCACGCACACGCCCTCAGCGCTGCGAATGGCGCGCACGATCGTGCCCGCCCAGCCATCGCCGCCCTGGATGTTCTCCTGATCGAGCCAGAGATGGCGGCCCTCGCGCTGCACCTCGGCCACCACCGGCAGCACCAATTGCGAATTGGCGCGCGCGTAGGAAATGAACACGGCTTCCGGCTCGGGCGCTTCTTCGGCTTCGCTAGCCGGCGCTTCTGCGCGCGGCGGGGCGGCGGGTTTCGGCGCGGCGCGCGCGCGCTCAAGTCCCGTCAGCGCGCGGAACAGCAGGACGACGAGCGCCAAGGCGGAGAGCGCGAGCGCGGCGAACACGAGCACGACCGATGCATTGGCCGAGAGCCCGAAGCGCGCGCCAAAAGCCGCCACGCCATCGAGCGTGTCGCGCATGGTTCCGGGCTCCGGCCCGATCCGGTTGGCGAGCCAGATCGAACCGATGAGCGCGCTGGCCGCGAGGCCCGGCAAAAGCAAAACGAGCGGGATCAGCCAGCCCCACAGCCCGCCCTGCGCGCGCGCTTTGCGAAGCGGCGCTTGCGGCGCGCTGCGTTCGCGCGCCGGCGGCGCTTGCGATGCGGCATCATCGGCGGGCGAAGGCGGCGCGGCGCTCGCGGGCGCAGGCGGGCGGCTCTTCTCGACAACCTGCTTGTGCACCTCGGCCCAGGCCACGAGATCGCGCTGCTGCTCGAAGCTCGCATCGACGAACGGCAGATCGCGCAGGCCCACCGGCGCGAAATTGTGATCGAGCTTGACGAAAATGAGCTTCTGTTCGGCCCACGCGTCGAGCGCGCGCTTCTCGACCATCAGGCGCTGCGTCGAGAACACGCTGTCCTTCGAATGCAGCACGACGACGACGTCTGTGAATTGCAGCGGCCGAAACCCGCGCTCGCCCGTCTCTAACTCAACGAACAGCCCCCGCCGCTCAAGAAATCTCTCCAAGCTCTCAGCCGCCGCCGCATCCTGCGGGGCGTACGTGATGAAGACGGTCATGGGGGAGGGATAGCGGGGGGTAGGGGCTAGAGAAACCCCCCAGCGCGCGACCGCGCATTGTCAGGTTGTTGCAGGTCGTTAATATTAGCTCGTGGGAGGGGACAAGATGGGGGACTTCTTTAGCGAGGGCGCGATTTCCGTCCTCTTGTCGCATTTGAATCCTGCTCTCCGACCGATTGTCGAAAATCTGGCCATCTTTCTGATCGCGATTGCGGCGGCGGCTACTCTGCTGAATCCGATTTTTGAGTTTGCCTACCGCGTTTGGCGCTTCGCGCTATGGTCGACGACCAGTGTCGCCGGATGGGTGAAGAGCCTCTTTTCAAGCGAACCACCGGCTCCCGAAAGGCCTGAACCGGGACGCGCGATCCCTGTCGAACGCACGATTTGGGAGGAGCGCGCCCCGACCACACCGCAATATCCCAGCTCAAACAGCATCCCGATAATTACAATCGCGAACATGAAGGGCGGTGTAGGCAAAACTACCATCGCAGCAAACTTGGCGGTTTTCTTTCGAGACGAGGCGGCGCCCAAAAGGCCGGTCCTACTGATCGATTTTGACTATCAAGGCTCGTTATCGCAGTGCATACGAGGAGAAGCTGGGTATACTGATCCCGACATCACTGCCGATACGTTGCTTTCGCCGTCGTCTGCATCGCCGCTGCAATATGCACGTGAGATGCGTCGAAAGGTCGAGGATATTTTTATCTATCCGGCAACTTATCCGTTCGCGACGGTCGAGAATAACCTGATGTCTGATTGGCTACGGCAGTCCTCGCCAATGCCGCTAATGTATCGCCTCGCGGAATATCTGAAGCAGCCCGATTTTCAGCAGAAATTTTCGGCGGTCATCATTGACTGTCCGCCCCGCCTGACGACCGGCTCAATTAACGCACTCTGCGCTAGCACGCACGTTCTGGTCCCTACGACACTCGATGACATGTCTGCTCAAGCGGCAGAGTACTTCCTGAATCAAATATCGCGCATGCAAGAGAGCGTATTTCCGCGATTGAATGTTTTGGGCGTCGTTCCGACAATGATGCACCGTGACCAGCCTTATCTTGACGCCGAGCACGCGAGTCTCGCTCGTTTGCGCCGATATGGCACCGATGTTTGGAAGCGAGACGACTTGGTACTATATAATGGACGAATTCCTCGCACCGCGAAGGTGTCAAATTTCGCGGGAGTGGGAGTGGCGTCGGTGAGAAACCGAGAGGCCAAAGAAATTTTTTGGCGTCTCGGCGAGTCGGTTCGGCAGAGACTTTGATGCAGGTAGCCGAGTTTAAGAACGCGCTTGAGGAGTTGCGCGGGGCGTCAGAGAACGACGCTGCGGCCAAAAGAGCGGTTTCCACCCTGTTAACCAGAATCGACGGCCATGAAGGTATGTCGATGCGGGATTTCATCGCTTTGTTGCTGGGGCGCCAAAGAAGCGCGCCCCGCGCGCCGCGATCAATGGTGGCCGCGAAAAGTTCAGACTCAACTACTGATCTGCTCGCCAGCCTCCGCGCGTCTCTGATGGACGATGACGCATTTAGCGCGAACGTCGAAAGACTGACTGCAGATCGCTCGATAACGAAAGCTATGCTAGTCAAACTGTTCGCTGATTTGTTCGATGCCACACCGCATGTGCGCAGCAAAGCCACACGGCGCGATATTGTGCAGCTCATCTTGGATGAGAGAACAATTCAAGTGCGAAACAAGAAGATGGGTGCGTTGCTGGGCCGACGCACCGCAACTGTCGAATAGTCCCTACTTCTTCCCCGCGTCTTTCGGCTTTTCCTTTTTCGGCTTGCGCGCTTCTTTGGTTTTGCGTTGCTGACCCTTGGCCATGGGAGCCTCCGTGCGGCGATGGACTCGCGGTGAGGTAAGGATCAGCGCAAAGCGCGGGCGGATTCAAGGCGGGGGCGCGGAGCCGCGCGATCTGCGTGCGGGCTACACTCGCTTTCAGTCATTCCGGCCGGAGCCGCGGCGCGGCGGAGGGCCGGAACCCAGGGGCTGAGGTCTCGCGCGTCGCCCCTGGGTTCCGGGTTCGTCGCTGCGCGACGGCCCGGAATGACTGCAGTCGAAGCCACAACGGGAAAAAGCCGCGCGCTTACGCCCGCACTTCCCCCACCACATCATTGCGCCCCAGCGCGGCGAGGGCGGCGGCGGCGATGGCGTCGGCGTCGAGGCCGGCGTCGCGGATCATGGCGGCGGGGCTGTCCTGATCCTGGAACACATCCGGCAGCGTAAGCGTGCGGATTTTGAGGCCGCGGTCGAGCGCGCCTTCACGGGCCAGGTATTGCAGCACGAACGCGCCGAAGCCGCCCACGGCGCCTTCTTCGATCGTGATCAGCACCTCATGCTCGCGCGCGAGCTTGCGGATCAGCGCCTCGTCGAGGGGCTTCGCAAAGCGCGCATCGGCGACGCTCGTTGAAAGCCCCATCGCCGCGAGCTTGTCGGCGGCCTTGAGCGCATCGCCGAGCCGCGTGCCGAGCGACAGCAGCGCCACCGTCGTTCCCTCGCGCACGAGGCGGCCTTTGCCGATGTCGAGCGGTTCGAGCACGTCCGGGATCGCGATCCCCGTCGCTTCGCCGCGCGGATAGCGCACCGCCGTCGGGCCTTCGCCGTAGGCGGCTTGCGTGGCCACCATGCGCGCCAGCTCCACCTCATCGGCGGCCGCCATCAGCACGAAGCCCGGCAGCGCGCCGAGATAGCCGATGTCGAACGAGCCCGCATGCGTGGGCCCATCGGCGCCGACGAGGCCCGCGCGATCGAGCGCGAAGCGCACCGGCAATTTCTGGATCGCCACGTCGTGCACGACCTGGTCATAGCCGCGCTGCAGGAAGGTCGAATAGATCGCGCAGAACGGCTTCATGCCGTCTGCGGCGAGGCCCGCCGCGAACGTCACCGCATGCTGTTCGGCGATGCCGACATCGAACATGCGCTGCGGGAATGTCTGCGCGAAGAGATCAAGCCCCGTGCCCGAGGGCATCGCCGCCGTGATCGCCACGATCTTGGGATCGCGCGCGGCCAGTTTGATGAGGCTCTGCGCGAACACGGTCTGATAATTCGGCGGGCCGGCCTTGGGCTTGGCCTGTTCGCCGGTGACGACGTTGAACTTGGCGACGCCGTGATATTTGTCGGCCGCGTTTTCGGCCGGCGCATAGCCCTTGCCCTTCTTGGTCACGACATGGACCAGCACCGGGCGGTCGGCGAAATCCTTGGCGTTGCGAAGGATGAGCAGCAAGGTATCGAGATCGTGCCCGTCGAACGGGCCGAGATAATGGAAGCCTAGCTCTTCGAAGAACGTTCCGCCCGTCACCATGGTGCGGGCGTATTCCTCGGCCTTCTTCGCGACATCGTGGATCGGCGGCGGCAGATGTTCGGCCACGCTTTTGGCGGCCTTGCGGATCTTGCGATAGGTCTTCGAGGAGACCAGCCGGCCGAGATAGGAGCTCATGCCGCCGACGGGCGGGGCGATCGACATGTCGTTGTCGTTCAGCACAACGATCAGCCGCTTGGTGGTCTCGGCGGCGTTGTTCATCGCCTCATAGGCCATGCCGGCCGACATCGAGCCGTCGCCGATCACGGCGATGACATTGTTGTCCCCGCCTTGCTGATCGCGCGCGACGCAGAAGCCGAGCGCAGCGCTGATAGAGGTTGCGGCATGGGCGGCGCCGAATGGGTCGTACGCGCTCTCGGCGCGCTTGGTGAAACCGGAGAGGCCCCCGCCCTGGCGCAGCGTGCGAATGCGTTCGCGCCGGCCGGTCAGGATCTTATGCGGATAGGCTTGGTGGCCGACGTCCCAGATCACCACGTCCTTGGGCGTCTCGAACACGTAATGCAGCGCCACGGTGAGCTCGACGACGCCCAGGCCCGCGCCCAAATGGCCGCCGGTGGTGGAGACCGCGTCAATGGTTTCGGCGCGGAGTTCGTCGGCGAGCTGGCGAAGATCCGTCTCGGGCAGCGCCCGCAGATCGGCGGGCAGAGTCACGCGGTCGAGCAGCGGCGTGGCGGGCTTCATGCGCGCGCAAGTCCCTTCAGAAACTTCGTCCCCAATCCGATCAGTAGCGCCGATCCAGGACGAAATCGACGGCCTCTGACAAGACTTTGCCCCTCAAGCCAAAGATTTGCAGGCGCCTTTTCGCCTGTGCGGCCAGAAGGCGCACCCGTTCACGGGTCTGCTCCGCGCCCAAGAGCGTGATGAAATTCACCTTGCCCGCGGCCTGATCTTTCTGGGCGGCTTTGCCCATTTCTTCGGCTTCGCCTTCGGCGTCCAGGAGATCGTCAGCCAGCTGGAACACCATGCCGAAATCGTTGGCGTAGTGCGACAGAGCCTGGCGTTCGGCGTCCGCGGCGCAGCCGATCAGGGCCCCGGCGTCGACCGCGAAATGGAAGAGCGCGCCGGTCTTGAGCCGGTTCATGCGGGTGATGCGGATGAGGCCGTCGCCGTCGGGATCGGGCGGGCTCATATCGATCATCTGGCCGGCCACCATGCCCTGCGGCCCCGCCGCTTTGGCCAGGCCAGAAATCAGGAAGCCGCGCATCTGGGCGTCGTGATGGGTTTTCGGATCGGACAGGATTTCAAAGGCGTAGGTCAGCAGCCCATCGCCGGCCAGCACGGCCGTCGCCTCGTCGAATTTCCGATGCACCGTGGGCTGGCCGCGGCGCATGTCGTCATCGTCCATGCAGGGCAGATCGTCATGCACCAGCGAATAGGCGTGGACGCATTCGATCGCGGCCGCGGTGCGCAGCAGGGCGCCCTCATCGGCGTCGAACAGCCGGCCGGTCTCGATCGTCAGGAACGGGCGCAATCTTTTGCCGGGCGCGAGCGCCGCATAGCGCATGGCGTCGTGCAGGCGCGCTTCAGGTCCCTCGCCGCGCGGCAACAGGCCATCGAGCGCGGTCTGGACACGCTGGGCGGCGTCGGCGAGGCGGTCGGTGATCACGGACATGAACGAGCGCGCCTAGCAGAGGTCGCGCAGCAGGGGAACGGGCTTAAGCCGCCGCGCTGGACCGTTTCGGCGCCGTGGCGAGTTCGCCTAGACTGTACGGCGCAGCGGCAAAGCTGCGCGCTAAGGCATCGGCGTGGCCTCGAAAAAACTCACCGCCTATCGCGCCAAGCGCGATTTCAAAGCCACCGCCGAACCGGACGGCGCGCGCGCAGTCACGCCGTCGAAACAGCTGCGTTTCGTGGTGCAGAAACATGACGCCTCCCGCCTGCACTATGATTTTCGTTTGGAGTTGGACGGCGTGTTCAAATCCTGGGCGGTGGCGCGCGGCCCCTCGCTCGATCCGCACGACAAGCGCCTCGCCGTCGAGGTCGAAGATCATCCCCTCGCCTATGGCGATTTCGAAGGAACCATTCCGCAGGGCCAATATGGCGGCGGAACAGTGCAGCTCTGGGATCGCGGTTATTGGGAGCCAGAGGGCTCCCCAGAGGCGGGGCTCAAAGCCGGCGACCTCAAATTCACGCTGCGCGGCAAACGGCTCAAGGGCGGCTTTGTGCTGGTGCGGATGGACCGCGCGGGCCGCGCCAATTGGCTGCTCATCAAGCACCGCGACCGCTACGCCAAGGAAGATGGCGGCGCGCTGCTCGAGCTCGACGCCTCCATCGCCTCCGGGCGCACCATGGCCGAGATCGCCGCCGGCAAAGGCCGCGCGCCGACAAAGTTCATGCAGAAGCCCCGCAAGGCCGCGCCATGAGACGCGCCGATACAGCCGTTCTGCGCGGCGTCACGATCACGCATCCTGATAAGCCGCTCTGGCCGGATGCGGGCGATGCGCGGCCCGTCACCAAGCGCGATCTCGCCGCCTATTTCGACGTTATGGCCGATCACATCTTGCCGCACATTGCGGGCCGGCCCTGCTCGATCGTGCGCGCGCCGGACGGGATCGCCGGCCAGCGTTTCTTTCAGCGCCATGTCACGGAAAGCGGTGCGGCGCAGTTCACGCGCATCAAGGTGAAGGGCGATCCCAAGCCCTATCTGCAGATCGACACCGCCGAAGCGCTGATCGCGGCCGCGCAGATCGGCGCGCTCGAACTGCATCCCTGGAATTGCCGGCCAGGCGCGCTCAACGTTCCGGGACGGCTGGTGTTCGATCTCGATCCCGCGCCGGATGTGGCGTTTGTAGAGGTCATCGCCGCTGCGAAGGACATCAAGGCGCGCCTCGAAGCGGTCGGGCTCGCCGCGTTCTTGAGAACCACGGGCGGCAAGGGCCTCCATGTCGTCACGCCGCTTGCGCCGGAAAAGCGGCTCGCCTGGACCAACGCCAAGACCTTCGCCCGCGCGCTCTGCGCCGCAGCCGCGAAGGACGCGCCGGACCGCTACGTGATGACCATGTCGAAGGCCGCGCGCGGCGGGAAAGTCTTTCTCGACTATCTGCGCAATGATCGGATGGCGACCGCGGTCGCGCCCTATTCGCCGCGCGCCCGCGCCGGCGCGCCCGTATCTATGCCTATATCTTGGGCGCAGGCGCGCGCTGGGCTCGATCCCGCCAAATTCACCATTCGCAGCGCGCCGGGCCGGCGCGCGAACGCCGATCCGTGGCAAGACTATTGCGACGCAGAGCGTCCATTGTCGGAGGCGATCCGCCGTTTGGGCCGTGTTGGAACGCGCGCCTAGCGTGCGGAGCCGCCCGCTGTCCGCCGGCCTTTCTTTCCCGCCACACTCCGGGCAAAGATGGACGGCATAGAAAGGTTTGCCGGCGCGCCCGCCGGCAAGCGCCGGGGGAATACATGGCGTCAGTCGTGATTATTCACGCAGCGGAGAACGCACTGCCGGCGCGCGCGCTGGCGGACAAAATGCGCGCCATGCGCTTGACGCCGGTGATCGAGGTCCCGCCGGGCGATGCGCTGCGCGAAGCCATTTCCTCGGCCGTCGCCGCGGTCGCGCTCTGGTCCCCGCAATCGGTCGAACAACACGCCATCGTCAGCGAGGCCGACTACGCCAATCAGACCGGCAAGCTCATCAATGCGCGCATGCAGAACACACCCGCGCCTGGCCAATTCCGCGCTGCGCCGACGATCGATCTGACCGGCTGGCGCGGCGAAGACACATTCCCCGGCTGGCGCGCTTTGGCCGAACAAGTGGCTGCCAAGGCCGGCGTGGCCGTACCCGCGCCGCCTCCGCCGCTGCCGCCGCCGGGCGGCTTCTTCACGCCGGGCGCGCCGAGCGCCAGCGCCGCTCAGGCCGCCCCGCGCCCTGCGCCGCCGCCGCGCATGGAGGCCCCACCGGAGCCCGTGCCGCTGCGCCCGGCCCCGCCGCCGCTGCGCGAAGTGCCGCGCTTCGAGCCGCCTCCGCCCGCCTTCGCAGAACCGCCGCGCCGTGGCGCGAGCCTGGTGCTCATCGGCATCGTCACCTTCCTGGTCGTCGCCGCGGTCGGCGTGGGCGGCTATTTCTTCTACGACCGCATGCAATCTGCGCAGGCAGCCAGCACGGCCTGGGAGCATGTGGATAAGACCGATTCCGCCGCCATTCGCGCGTTCCTTGCGAGCGCCAATGTCGGCAATCTGCGCGAACCCGCGCAGGCGGCGCTCGAAAGCCTCGAACTCGAACGTCTGAGCGAAGCGCGCGCCACCGATACGATCCAATCGCTCGAAAAGTTCATTCGCGATTTCCCTGACAGCCGCCATGCGCTGGAGATCAATGGCCGCATCGCGGAGCTACGCTCGGCGCCGCCATCGGTCGCCATCGATCCTGCGACCGGCTTGCCGATCGACGGCGCGGCCACGCCCGCGCTGGCGCCATCGACCGGGCTCACGCCCGCGCCGGGCCCGAGCGACAGCGCGCCCGCCCAATCCGGCGGCCCGATTCCGCTGACGCCGCCGGAACAGACGCTGCACGACACGGAATTGCAGACCCAGTCGCAATAAGCGTCCCACGCCGCCCGCTTGATTCGGCGATCCGCCACGGATTCGCAGGGCCTCCGTGCGCCAAATCGGCCCTCTCGGCCCGCGTTCGGGCGCTCAGTCCCCGCCGGACCTAACAGCCAATTCATCAGCCGTCGAAAAATGCAGGCGGGGAGCAGCCTTGCGCTACGTTCCGCCTCTGGTTCTCCGCGCGCCGTTCGCTATGCTCGCGCGCGAGGGGAGCTGCGATGGTAGATGTCTTTTTTGCGTACGCGTCCGCGGACGGGCCGACAGTGGGGAGAATGGCCGCCGCGCTCGAGAAAGAGAATTTCACAGTGGGCTGGGAGATTGACCCCCCGCCCGGCCGCACCATGCGTGAATTCGCCATGCGCAATGTCGAGGACGCGCGCTGCGTCGTCGTCATCTGGTCGAAGAATTCCGTGAACGATGAGCAGGTGCGCGAAGAATCAGGGCTCGCGCTCGATGCGCAGAAGCTGATCGCCGCCCGCATCGACGAATCGCTGCCGCCCGTGGGCTTCCGGCGCGATCTGGCCGTCGATCTCGCCGATTGGAACGGCGAAGGCGATGACGCGCAATGGCAGATCCTGGTGCGCGACGTGCGCAACGCCATCGGCGCCGACATCGCGCGCGACATCGCGTCGGCGCGAAAGCCGCGTGCGCCTGGGCCGGCGCCGGCCGCCGCCCCGCCGCCGCCTCAAGCGCGAGCCGCCCCGCCTGCCTCCGCGCTCGCGCCGCCGCCGGCCGCGCCAGCTTCCGCCCCGGGCGCTGCGCCCGCCGCCGCGGCGATCGCCGCCCGCCGCCCGCCCTATGTGCTGATCGGCGTCGTCGCCGGCCTGGCGACGGCGGCGCTCGCAGCGTTCGTGTTCATGGGGCCGTTGGCGCCCCTGCTTCAACCGCATCCCGCCGCCGCGACCGCCGTCGCCCCGCAGGCCCAAGGCGGCCAAGCCGAGACGGCGCAAGCGGACCAGGCCGCCGCCGACGCTGAGATCGAAAAGCTTCGCGCCGAGCGCGACGAAGCCGTCGAAGCGCAGCGCGAGGCGGAAGCCGCCGTGCGCACCGCGCCGCGCGCGTCCACGCCGCGCGTGGTTGAAGCGCCCAATGGCGCGGCGCGCCTCAATGGCCAATGGGCCGGCATCGTCAATTGGGGGCCGTACGGGCGCCTGCCGATTGCCTGGCAGTTCCGCGCCAATGGCGTCGCCGTCAGTTCGCAGGGCGGCAATTATCATTGGCGCCTGTCGGGCAATTCGCTGCAGATCACCGGCCGCGATGCGAGCGGCATTCCCGTGACCTATGCCGGCGTCGTCAATGGCAATCGCTATGTCGGCACCGCGAACGGCAATGGCGCGGCGTCAAAGATCGAAGGCACCTTCGTCTTCGCGCGCTGATCGCGCGCGGACAGCTCATTTTCTCTGGCGCCTGGGGAGAAAGGCGCTAGGCTCGAAATGGGTGAGGTGGGGCAGTGGCGGACGTCTTCATTTCCTACGCGCGCGAGGATCAGTCCTTCGTGCATTTGCTGGCGCATGCGCTGCAGAGCGAAGGGCTCAGCGTGTCCTGGGACCACGCGGCGCGCCCCGGGCAAAGCTCGGTGGAAGGCGCTGCGCGCAGCCAGCGCGAGGCCAGCGACGCGGCGGCCGTGATCGTGGTGTGGTCGCGCGCTTCAGCGCAATCGGAGCCCGTGAAGGAGGAGGCTGCGGCGGCGCTGCGCGCGCGCAAGCTGATGCCCGTGCGCATCGACGATGCTGAGCCGCCGTTCGGTTTCACGCGCATGCACGCCGCGCATCTTGGACATTGGCGCGGCGACGGCGCCGATCCGCAATGGGCCGGCCTACTGCATGAAGTGCGCGCTGCGGCCCATGCCGCGCGCGGACCGGGCGCGCCGCCGCTGCAGGCTTACGCCGCGCCGCCCGCTCCCGCCGCGCGGCCATGGTCGGCGCTGTGGGCGATTGGCCTGGTGATCGTCGTCGCTCTGGCGGCGAGCGCGCTGTTCGTCATCATCGTGCGTCCGGGCGCCAGCACCGTCGTCGCCACAGCCGCGCCCGCGACAGCGGCGGCCCCTGTTATGGTCGCGACAGCTGCGCCGGACACGGCCCCAAGGGCAGCGCCGGCGCCGCTCGTGGACGAGTCCGAATTGCAGGCGCTGCGCGAAGAACATGACGCTGCGATCGCGCGCCAGCACGAAGCGGAGGCTGCGCTCGAACGCGAGCGCAACACCGCACGCTACGCCGATTCCGCCACCATCGCGCGCGACGCGGCGGTCGATGACAGCGCGACATCGAGCGATGTCTCCGCCGTGCTCGGGGAATGGGCGTCGGTCGATGACGCCAATCACCGCTACCGCTTCGTCCGCTCGGGATCGGACGTCATTTGGTACATGGATAGCGGCGAGGGTTATCGCGAATATCATCGCGGCCGGCTGGTGCTGAAGCCTTCCGGCTATTTCGGCTGGTCGCCCGTCGAGGGAAACGCGTTCGAGGTGCGCGGGAGCACGCTCTATCTGCACTATGACAGCGGCGAGGTTTCGGAACGGCAGGTCACGTTCCGGCGCGGCCGCTGACGCTCTGGGGAGGATGGGATGACGGCGGCGATGATTTGCGCTCAAATTCAGCGAGGAGATTTGCGCGATGAGTGACGCCCCAGCCCGCCCGCCTTATGGGGCGTTCGCCGTGATTGCGATCGGCCTGATCGTCGCCGTGTTCGCCATTGCGCGCATCGTGCAGATGCAAAGCGCCGTCCCCGCGCCCGCCGCGCCGGCCCCTGTAACCGCGACGGTGGAGCCTGCCCCGGCGCCCGTCGTCGAAGCCGCGCCCGCGCCCGCTCCTTCGGCAGCGCCGACGACAAGCTCCGCCGCGCAGGCCGAAATCGAGCGTCTGCGCCGTGAGACGGCCGACGCCGTGCAGGCGCGCCAGCGCGCCGAATCGGAAGCCGCACGCGCGCGCGCCGCCGTCAGCCCGGTCGGCTCATGGAGCCTCAGCCAGCGTGCGGACGGCGACAGCTGGCGCGGGCCGTGGACCGACACCTTCCGGTCCGACGGCACCTTCACCGGCGGCGATCAGGACGGCACCTGGTCGCAGCGCGGCAATAGCGTGTATTTCCGCTTCGATCGCCCGCCGCATCTCACCTACAACGTCACCATCAGCGGCAACACCATGAACGGCCGCTACACCGCGGACGGCGGCGAAACCGGCGACGTGCGCGCAACGCGGCAATAGCGGGCGGCTCGCCGAGCGCGCGGCGGCTCTCTAGAACAGCCGCCCGCCGCTCTTGGCTGGTTTATCGACGGTGACGAGCACGACCTCGCCATTGCGGTCGGGGAAGCCGAGGCAGAGCACCTCGCTCATGAACTTGCCGATCTGCTTCGGCTCGAAATTCACTACCGCCGCCACGCGCCGGCCCAGCAATTCGCCGAGCGTGTAATTCTTGGTGATCTGCGCCGAGGATTTCTTCACGCCCAGCGGATCGCCGAAATCGATCCACAGCTGATAGGCGGCCTTCTTGGCGTCCTCGAACACTTGCGCCTTGATGATCGTGCCAAGGCGGATATCGACCTTCAGAAAATCATCGAACGAGATCGTCGGCGGGCGCTCGCCATTGCCGGAATTGTTCATTGCTGGCCGCTCCCGAGCCGCGATGGCTCCGCGCGCGGACCGTCGGGCCCGAGCACGATTTGATCCACGTCCAATTGCGCGCTCTTCAACTGCGCCTCGCAATGCGCCTTGAGAGCCGCGCCCCGCTTGTAGATGCGGATCGAATCCGCGAGCGCGACATCGCCGCGCTCCAGCTGCGCCACGATCTTCTCAAGTTCGGCCAGCGCCTCTTCGAAGCTCAGCGCGCCGACATCGGCGGGTTCCGCCATGTGTGTGACTCCTCGACAGCGAAAGCCTAGTGCGATGCGTGAGGCGAAACAACGGCGGCCCGGTCAGCGCCGTTTCTGAAACCGGCGATAGGCCCAATAGCGGTCGCCGTGGTTTTCGACCTCGCTCCAGCCCTGCAGCTTCAGCACGCGGCGCATCATCCGGTTGAACCAGCCATGCGCCGCAAGCACGACCGTATCGCCGCGCAGCGCGCGCGCCGTGAGCGTCGCCACTGCGGCCTCGGCGCGCTGCTCGGCCTGGCGGCGCGATTCGCCGCCCTGCGCGGCGCCCATCCACCACGAAGCGCGCGCCAGCACGCCCCACCAGCGCGGCCGATGCCGGCCCCACACGCGCGGCGGCGGCAGCGGCGCCTCGGAAAACACCGCGTCCTGCACCACCGGCCGGCCGTCCGCGATGGCTTGTGCGGTTTCGACGGCGCGGCGCGTCGTCGATGAAAAGATCAGATCCGCCCCGCGCGCGGCCTCGAACAAGGGCGCGCGGCGCTCTTCCTGATCGGGCAGCAAGCCGCTCTCATCGTAGGATTTCCACCATTCGACATAGCCGCGCCAATCGATCTTCTGGCGGCGGTCGCAATCGGGCTTGCCATGGCGTGCGATGATGATCGCGCCGGGAGCGAGCGCGGCCGCGCGTTTGGTCTCCAGCGTCTCCCCGGGCGCCGATCGCATCCAAATCCCCGCAGCGCCCGCGCCCCCTCACGTGGCGTCATCCGCACTGCAATGCTCCCGCAAAGGCGGCCGCCGATCGCGCGAGAGCGGCCAAGTCGTAGCCGCCCTCCAGCGTCGAGACAACCTTGCCATTGCAGAGCTGTAAGGCCCGCCGCCGGAGCATTTTCCCCGCCCACGCGTAGTCTTCGTCCCGAAGCGCGCAGCCGGCGAGCGGATCGGCCTCATGTGCATCGAAACCCGCTGATATGAAAAGCAATTCTGGCCGGAAGGCGTCGAGCGCGGGCAGCACCTGACGCTCCATCACGGCCCGCCACAGCGGCCCGTCCGCGCCCTCCGGCAACGGGGCGTTGAGCACATTGCCGGCGCAGCCATGCTCGCTCGCCAGGCCGGTGCCGGGATAGAGCGGAGATTGGTGAGTCGAGGCGAAGAAGAGGCGCGGCTCACGTTCGGCCACGGCCTGGGTGCCATTGCCGTGGTGGACATCGAAATCCACCACGGCCACACGGGCCAGGCCGTGCGCCTCCAGCGCATGCATCGCCCCCACTGCGATATTGTTGAAGAGGCAGAACCCCATCGCCGCCGACGGTTCGGCGTGGTGGCCCGGCGGGCGCACCGCGCAGAACGCGACATCGTCCTCGCCGCCCAGCACGGCGTCGACCGCGGCCACGACGGCGCCGGCCGCGCGGTAGGCGGCTTCGCGTGAGCCATCGGAAATGAACGTGTCCGGATCGAGCGCGACGCAGCGCTCACCCTCTTTCGGAAAGGCGCGATCCAGCTTGTCGATATAGCTCGGCGCGTGAACCCGCTCGAGCGCCGCGCGCGTCGCCATCGGCGCGGACCGGCGCTCATGCTCGATCAGCTCCAGCGCCTCCAGCACCGCCGCCAGCCGGCCCGCATGCTCGGCATGGCCGCGCGGCGGGGTGTGCGTCATCATCGAGGCGTGGGTGAACACCAGCATCCGGTCAGGGCTTCTTCTTCATCTTCGCCGGATCGAGCTTGATCGGCGGACCCACCACCATATCGCGGCCGAGCACGATCTGCTCACGCACTTTCGCCTCAAGATCGGCGTTCCACGCGGCGATCTTCTTTTCGATGGCGGCGCACAGCGCACGAAAGCCCGGCGCATCCTGGTCGCCGTCCCACGCGATCAGATCGGGCGCCTGCTCCATGTAATGGCCGGAGGGGAAATCCACGGCCGTCATCGGCTCCACAAGCGCGGGCACGAGAAGATCGAATTGCTTGGCGATGGCCGCCTCATGGCGCACATAATCGGACAGACCCGACGCCTTCGACCAGAGCACGACGGCCGCCTTCGCGCGCGGCAATTCGGTGCGGATGACCTTATCCCAATCCTCGCTCGCCTCAAGCTTGCGATCCCAGAACACGGTGAAGCCTTTGTCTTCGAGCGCCGCTTGAAGGCGCTGCGCCTTGGCTGTGTCCGTGCGCGAGTAACACAGGAAAACATCCGCCATGCCGCCCCCCGAGGATCGTTGCGTTAGAGCTTGCGGCGCGCGCGCCATTGCTCGCGCGTCATTTCCCAATACACGCTCGCGCGGATCGAGCCATCGGGGCGCACCGCGTCGCGCCCACCCATGCGTACAAAACCGGCGGCGTCGATGATCTTTTGCGAGCGCACATTGTCGAGCGCGGCTGTGAGGCACATGAGGCGCGCGCCGAGCGTTTCGAAAATCCAGTCGATGACGCCTGCCATGCCTGCGCCGCCGCGCCCGCTGTTCTGCCGGTCCGCACGCACGGCGCCGCCAAGCTCCGCAGACGCCCGATCGGGCCACACCTCGACCTCGGTATAGCCCGCGATCTGGCCCAGCGGATCGCGCGACACCGAGAGGATCGCCTCGCCGCGCGCCTGCTTGGCCGCCCCGCGCGCGATCCACGCGCCGACATTTTCAGCCGTGAACGGGCGCGGCAGCGAGTAGATCGGATCGGACACGCGCGGATCGGAAAAGAACTCGGCGAGCGCGGCCGCGTCTTCGGCGCACGCAACGCGGCGGCCGGGATCGAGCGCGGTCAGCCCGCGCGCTTCGCGCACGGCGGCGCGGATCGCTGCTTCTTCCTCGGGCGAAGCGGCCAGAACGGTTTTTGGCGCCGCGCTCACGCGCCCGAGCCTGCTGCGCCGCGGATCGGCAGAGACGCCGCGGGATCGTCCATCCAGGCGTCGAGCGCGGGATCGCCCCGCGCGTCGCCATCGGTGAAATATCCGTCGAATGCGCTCACGCGCACGAAGCGCACACCCTCACGCAGCACGATCTGCAGGCCGCCATCCCAATCGCACGCGCATGTCGCGGTCACGTAGGCGATCTCATCTTCATCCCGCCGCGATACGTCGATGCGCTGCACGCTGACGCGCGCCCACACATCGCCCGCGCTGGCGCCAGCGAGTGCATGAAGATGCGGCGTGATCGCCTCGCGCGCGGAGACATGCAACGCCAGAAAGGCTCGAGCTGCGAGGATCATGTCTTCCGGAATGTGCGCTTTCTCTTCGAACACGAAGAATTGCACGCGCGCCTTCTCGCCGCCGAACAAAGGAATGGCGATCGGCGCGCTGGTCCAGAACTCGGCCTTCTCATCCGCCGTGAGCGCGCCGAACGGCGGCAGAATGCGCGACAAAGGCGCATGATAGAGCGGCGGCGAACGTGGCGAACGCGGAAGCGTCATGCCGGCGAGGCTAGCACGCGCCGTCGGTTCGAGCGAGCGGGCTAGAACATGTGCGCCCAGCCAAAGAACACGCTCACATCGTCGGCCGCGCGGTTGACGCCGAACTCTATCCCGGCGTCGAGCTGGGTGTGCTCCGCGATCAGATAGGCCGCGCCGATGTCGACTGTCGTGGGCGTTTCGCTGTCGCTTTCGGCGCGCTCGGCCGCGGCCTCGACATAGCCGCTCCAGCGATCGTTGAAGGCGTAGCCGAGCGTCAGCGCGGCGCTGTAATCGGCGTCGCGGTCGCCGCCATTGGAGACGCTCGCCGCGCCAAGCGTCCAGGCCAGGCTCCACGAGTCTGAAAGGTCGAACGCGCCTGTAGCGATCAGGCCTGCCTCAGTTTCCTCGGCTCCCAGATGATCCTGCGCCGTCGGCAGCGTCACATAGCCGATGAGGGCGAACGAGGTCCCGCCATCCTGGCCCGCGAACGTGCGCCGCGCGCGCAAAGTGAGATCGCCGAAGCCGTCCGCCGTTTCCTTCACGCCGCCGCTTTCAACGCTGACGCGCTGATACGGCGTGACGATCGCCTCGACATCGACGCCATGCGCGACGCCATAGCGGAACGCGGTCTGCGCCACGCTCAGCGCGCGCGTCTCTTCGTCGCCTTCTTCGTCATGCGTGATGCGCGCGAGTTCGGTTTCGATCTGCCAATGCCCCGTGGGCACGGAAATCGCGCTCTCGGTCGCGCCCGGACGGCCCGGAACGAACCCTTCCGCATGCGCCGCGCCCGCCGCGCACAAAGCCGCGAGCGCCACCAATACTCCCCGCATCATAGTCACCAGCGTTCTGCTCATCCCGTCTCGGGGTCGCGGCAAACGGCGCGCAAGTCAACCGAACTCCCTAGGCGGTCTGCGACGCCGTCAGCGACACGCCGGGCGGCGGGGGCAGATAATCCGGCACGAAGAAATCCGGCATCAGATCGCGCGTGGGATCGACGCGATATTTGTCGAAATCACGCTCGCCCGCCTCGTAGAGCAGAATGTCGTCGATGAAGAAATTGCCTGTGCACGTGCGCGCCGGCCGATTGAAGATGGCGTAGGCGGCGTCGGCCATGATCTCGGGCGTGCGGCACGCGCGCATGCCGTCCTCGCCGGCGAGCGCAAACTGGATCGCGGCTGTGGCGATGCCTGTGCGCGGCCACAGCGTGTTGAAGGCGATGCCGTCGCACTTGAATTCCTCGGCCATGCCGAGCGCGCACATCGACATGCCGAATTTCGCCATCGTGTAGGCGACATTGCCGCCGAACCAGCGCGGGCTCATGTCGAGCGGCGGCGAAAGGTTCAGCACGTGCGGATTGGACGCGCGCTTCAGATGCGGAATGCATGCCTTCGAGGTGAGGAACGTGCCGCGCAGATTGACCTGATGCATCAGATCGTAGCGCTTCATCTCGGTCTGCAGCGTGCCGGTCAGCTGAATGGCGGAAGCGTTGTTGACGCAGATATCGACGCCGCCGAAGCGCGCGACGGTTTTTTCCACGGCCTCATAGACGCTCGCCTCGTCGCGCACGTCGACGATCAACGGCAGCGCCTGCCCGCCCGCCTTCTCGATCTCTTCGGCCGCCGAATAGATCGTGCCGGGCAGATGCTTGTGCGGTTCGGCCGTCTTCGCGGCGATTGCGATATTGGCGCCGTCGCGCGCGGCGCGCAGCGCGATCGCCAGACCGATGCCGCGCGACGCGCCGGTGATGAAGAGTGTCTTGTCTTTGAGGCTCATGCTTGGCTCCCTGAACGGAGCCTAAGCGCGCAGGGCGCCCGCGTCGATGCTCACTTAGAACGCTCTAGCGCACGCGCTCGATGCCGGTGCGCAGATCCGACAGCATGCGCTCGAGCGCGCCGGTGCTGCGCTGGCCGTCCTGCACGAAGGCATCGGCCTCGCGCCGCATATTGGCGATGACGCCGCTCAGATCGCCGCGGTTATGGGCCTGCGCGCTGACCTGCAATTCATCGACCAGATCGCGGAACGCGCGCCGGCTCTCGATCGTGGAGCCCGAGAGCAGCGTCGCGCTCAAGGTCAGGCGGCGCAGGAGCACATCGAGCGAGAACACGCGGTCCGACAAGACGGGGCTGGCCTTGCGCGCCTTCTCGCGGCGCGCCGTCTCGGCCTCTTCCGCGTCGGCGGCGCGGCGCTTGCGCAGATTGAGAATGGCTTTGCGGCCGCGCCGGCACGGGCCGACATAGGTCGCGCTCGTCACCCAGGCGCGTTCGCCGTCGAGCGCCTCCTGGATCGCTTTCTTGAGCGCGGCGCGGTCGTTCGTCGGATGTACGGCGACGGCGCCCGCCGCGCGCCAGGCGTCGATCTCCCGCCGGGTCTGGCAGAACACCAGGAACGGGGAATAACGCATGCCGCCGCGATTGGTGCGCCGCAGGACTTGCAGCATGTCCGCGTCCAGCCCGTCCACACGGCCGGAATCGATGATCACAAGCAGCGGATTCTTAAGGCCTTCCAGATCGCCCCTGGTGAAGGCGCGCACGTGGGTTTGCGCGCCAAAGGCGCGCGCGGCGGCCAGGACGGCCTCCTTGTTCGATGTTCCGATTAAGTACTGACGGATCATCCTTGATACCCGGGCGCATTTTACCGCCCGGACATCTTAAGAAGGGTTATCCTCAACTGCTGATCGACCATGTAGACAGAGGAAACCTTTACGATTGCTTGCCGGCCCCAACAGCTCGCCGCGATTGCATCGGGCCGGGCGGCGCTTAAAATTACGGCAAGGGACGCTGGGAGGAATCAAAGGATGAAACGCCTGATCGCCGCGGCTGCGCTTGTCTGCGCCTTCGCCGTGCCGGCCCTGGCCCAGGCCATGGGCCAATGGGTCGATCCCGCCAACACGTTCAGTTTCTCGCGCCCGTCCACCTGGCCGGTCGACCGCATGGGCGATTCCAGCGACGCCGTGACCCATTACGCCGCGGGCCTCGCCGACGCCGAGTGCAATTTCTATTCGATCGTGCGCGCCGCCACCGCCGAAAGCTCGCCGCAAGCCGTGAAGGCGGCGTTCTCAGCGCCGCTCACCGCCGAACAATGGGCGCAGGTCACGTCCTCGATCCGCACCTTCCGCGCCGGCGCGACGGTGCAAAGCTCAAGCGTGGACACCTCTCATTTCTGGCCGATCCAGCGCGCCGCGCTGGTGACCGGCGGCGATACGGTGCAAGGCGCCATCATCGGCCGCCCCGGACGCGAAATCTGGGTGTTCTGCCAAAGCTATGACAGCCGCGACCGCACCAGCGTGTTCGAGCAGATCATCAGCTCGGTCGCCACGCCGCGCGATGCGGAATGGCAGGCCGCGGCCGAAGCCGCAGCGCAAGCGCCGCCCCCGCCGGCTGAGCCCGCAGCGCCGCCCGCCCATGGCGGCCACCACTAAAATCGACGCGTCCGCCGCCGAATCTGCGTCGGCGTTTACGTGCGATTCACGACGCTGCGCGATGTCAAGAGCTTAGACGCGCATCTGTGCGCGTGGAGAGCTCATGGCGCACGCGGCGCTTTCGCGAACGGGAGAGGCTCTGGCCTGGGCCGCAGGCGCGGCGTTGGCCGCGCTCGTTTCGCCGCCGCTCGCGCTGCTCATCGTCAGCTTCATGGCGGCGCGCGCGCTCGCCTTCTCCTGGCGCACATGGCGCCTCACCGAGATCGCGCCGCCCATCCTCGCCGCGCTCGCGCTCGGCGCGCTGTTCGGCCTGGCGGCGGGCATCGGCGTCCTGTTCACCTGGCGCCTGATCGCCGATACGCGCTGGAGCCTCAAGGAAGACGCGCGCCTCAGCGCCATCGACGGCGTGCGGCGCTCGGCCTTCGCGCGCGCGCATCTCGTGCTGACGCCGATGTTCGCGCTCGCCATGGTCGCCTACACGGCGCCGCACATGATCGCGGGCCTGCCGCTCGATCTGCCGCACGTGCCGGTCTTCGTTCCCATCGCCTGCGGCGCGCTGGCGGCGCTGGCGCTGTTCGACTGGCTGATCCGCTGCGCCGCCGATGCGCGCTTGGGATCGCTGCCGCTCGCGCCGACGGCGCACCAGGCCGCGCATCACGCCATCTTCCTGATCGCCTACGCCAGCGCGCAGGACATTTCGGCCGGCCTGATGGCGTTTCTCGCGTGGCGGCTCGCCTATGCGCTGCGCGCTCAGCCGAGCTTTACGGCGGTTCCGTAAGCCAGCACTTCCGTCGCCTGGCCTTGGCCGGCGTCCACCGTATCGAAGCGCATGCCGATGACGGCGTCCGCGCCGAGCGAACGCGCATGCTCGACCATCCGGTCGAGCGCCTGTTCACGGCTTTCGGCGAGCAGCTTGGTGTATTCGTGGATTTCCCCGCCCACGATCATGCGGAAGCTCGCCACGATATCGCGCCCGATGAAGCGCGAGCGCACGACATTGCCGCGCGCCACGCCAAGATTTTGCGCGATGGTTCGCCCCGGCACGTCAAACGTCGTTGAAAGGATCATCTCAGTCTCCCGCGAGCGCTTCTCTTAGCGGGCGCGGACGCGCGCTCAAAGCGGCTCAGCGCTGAACTTCTCGCGAGTAGCGTTCCTTCGCGGCCTCCTCGCGCGAGTCCGCGATCACGCGCGCCAGCATCCAGATCACGCCGACCAGCATCAGCACCGCGGCTGCGACGCCTGCGATCCCGATGAAGATCGCCCCGATCACGCCGCCGAGCACAGCGCCAGGATCGCCGCCGGTGAAGGCCATCGTCATCACCGTGCCGATGCCGAGGAAATAGCACGCGGCGCCGAGCGCTGCGCCGATGCTGAAGCACCACACGGCGCCGTCCGAGCGGCGTTCAGGATTGGGCGTTTCACTCATGCCGTTTCCTCTACCATAGGCTTACACCGCTTCGTAGAGCGCCACGCCGTCCGCGCCCAGCACGCGGCGCACACGCCCGCGCGCGATCAGGCAATTGAGATGGGCCAGCGCCTCGCCCGTCGCCATGCTCAGCAGATCCATGCCGATCTCGCGCGCGAACAAGGCGCCGAACAGATCGATGGCGCGGCGCGGCTGTTCGCGCAGGCGCTTTTCGACCCGGTTCATGGCGCGCTCGTGCCCGTCGATCAGGTTTTGCAAGCGTTTATGGGCGCCGGTGAACGGATCATTGTGCGCCGGCAGGACGAGCGCATCGGCCGGCACGTGCTGCATCAGCTTGGCGCAGGAATGCAGCCAATCGGCGAGCGGATCCGCGTCAGGCTCGGTGGGGAACACCGAGACGTTCGATGAAATGCGCGGCAGCAATTGATCGCCGGAGATGAAGAGGTTCAGCTCTTCTTGATAGAGGCACACATGCTCCGGCGAATGGCCCGAACCGGTGATGACGGTCCAGACCCGCCCGCCAATCTCGATGGCGTCGCCATCCTGCAGGCGGTGAAATGAATCCGGCAGGCGCAGCATGGATTTGCCGAAGCCGCCGAAGCGCGCGCGGTAGGCGTCGAGGGCGCGCGCGTCCCAGCCGGCCGCGCGATAGAATTGGATGCCGTCATCGGGCGCGTCGAGGCCCGTGTCCGACGCGAGCGAACGGCAGGTGACATATTCGAGGCGCGAGATCGACAGGCGGCACTCGAATTTGCGCGTGATCCAGCCCGAGAGCCCGATATGGTCGGGATGCATGTGCGTGCAGATGACGCGCGTGACCGGCTTGCCGTCGAGCTCTTCGGCGAAGATGCGCTGCCAATGCTCGCGGGTTTCATCGGTGGCGACGCCGGTATCGACGATGGTCCAGCCAGGCCCGTCTTCGAGCAGCCAGAGATTGATCCATTTGAGCGAGAAGGGCAGCGGCATGCGCACCCATTTGACGCCCGGCGCGATCTGGCGCGCGCGCCCAGGCTCGGGCGCATCGCCCAGCGGATAGACAAGGCTCGGCCGCGCCGGCTCGGCCAGATCGTCTTCTTCCAATCCGTCGCGTGCGGTCATTCAGGTCTCCTGAAACCGAGTCTAGGTTGGCTGAACGCCTGCGGCAAACCGGCTGACAAGATTGCGCGAGCGGGCGCGACGCCCCTTCTTATTCCGTGCTAAGCCGCCCGGTCTTTGGAAACATCTCGGCCGTTCGAGCAGACCGGCTTTCCAACCGCATTGGAGACATATCGCATGCGCTTTCCCGCTCTCGCCGGCGCCTTGATGCTCGCCGCGTGCGCCACGGCGACCGCCCAGCCTGCGCCGACCGCGCCCGCAACCGCCGTCGCCGCGCCCTCCCCCGTTCTCGCCGCGATCCCGCCGGCGGAGGGCACCTCCGTCGATCCCGCCGCGCAGCCGCCCGGCGCCTATACGCTCGACAGCCGCCATGTGGGCGTGCTGTGGCGCGTGCGCCATTTGGGCCTGTCGCTGTTCACCGCGCGCTTCGACACGGTGTCGGGCGCGCTCTCCTTCAATTCCGCGAACCCGGCCGCATCGACAGTCAACATCACGATCGCGGCCAATTCGGTGAACACGGGCGTGCTCAACGCGCAGGGCGAACGCGCCTTCGATCATGAGATCGCCACCAATGTGCTGGGCGGCGAGGCCAATCCCAACATCACCTTCGTGTCGCGCTCCATCCAGATCACGGGGCCGAACACCGGCCTCATCACCGGCGATCTGACGCTGCATGGCGTGACCAAGCCGGTCGTGCTCGAAGCCAGCTTCGACGGCGGCCGCTTCGTGACGCTGCGGCAAAAGCATGAGCTGGCGTTCTCCGCGCGCACCATCATCCGCCGCTCGGATTTCAACGCCACGTTCTCCAATCCCATTGTCAACGGCACCACCAGCGACGAGGTGGAGATCATCATCCAAGCCGAGTTCGTGAAGGACTGAGGTGAGCGAAGCTCAAACGCGCGCCGCGCGCTATACGGCGGTTGCGATCGTCCTGCACTGGGCGATCGCGGCGGCCATCGCCGTCAACATCTTCCTCGGCTGGTGGATGCATGAGGCGATCGAAACGCCCGCCAGCGCGGCGCGCGCCTTCATCGGCTATCAGACGCACAAATCCGTGGGTCTCACGGTGCTGCTGCTGTCGCTCATCCGGCTGGGCTGGCGCATCGCCAATCCGCCGCCGCCTTTGCCCGCGCGCATGCCTGGCTGGGAGAAGCGCGCCGCCAAGGCCACGCATTGGGCGTTCTACGCGCTGATGATCGCGCTGCCGCTGACAGGCTGGCTCTACGTTTCGGCCGGCTGGTCACATGAAGGGAACCGCCCGTTCGACGTGCCGACGGTTTGGTTCGGCGTCTTGCCGATCCCGCATCTCTTCGGCCTGGAGCACGCCGCCAATGCGACGCGCGCCAGTGTCGCCGATACCGCTATGGAGGCGCATGAGCTGCTGGTCTGGATCGCGATCGCGCTCTTCTTTCTGCACGTGGGCGCGGCGCTCAAACATTGGCTGATCGACCGCGATGACGTGCTGCCGCAAATGGCGCCGGGCGTTCCCATGCTGGGCGCTGCGGCGCAAACGCCCGCCGATCCGCAACGGCGCAACGCATTGCTGATCGGCTTTGCGGCCTTGGCGCTGGCCGCCTTCGGAACCGGCGCCTTCTTTCTGCGCCCGCTCGAAACCGCGCCCGCGCCGACGGAAACCGCCGTCGAAGATACTGCGCCTGCAACCGAAGCCGCCGCGCCAACGCCGGAGGCCGCGCCGGCCACAACGGCGCCCGCCAGCGCTGCCGCGCCCTCGTCCGGTCCGCCGCCGGTCTGGCGCGTCAACGCCGCGCGCTCTTCGATCCGGTTTTCCGGCGAACAGGGCGGCGCGCGCTTCAACGGCGCGTTCAGCCGCTGGCATGGCGATATCCGCTTCGATCCAGCCAATCTCGCCGCCTCGACAGCGAACGTAACGATCGAAACCGCCTCCGCCGCCGATGGCAATCCGCTGCACGATCCCGCGTTCGCCACCGCCGATTGGTTCGACAGCGCCAATCATCCCAACGCGACCTTCCGCGCCACGCGCTTCACCGCGCGCGGCGGCGATCGCTACGAGGCGCGCGGCGATCTCACCATCAAGGGCCACACCATCCACGTCGCGCTGCCGTTCACGCTCGCCATCACCGGCGATCAGGCGGTGATGAGCGGCCATGTCAGCGTGGACCGCCGCGCCGTGGGCCTGGGCGTCGGCTCGGAAGCGGATGAGTACGTCTCGCAGATGATCGACGTCACATTGCGCGTCGAGGCGCAGCGCGCGCCATGATCCTTCCCGCCAATGCGGAGACGATCGCGCACGCGGCGGACGCGCTGCGCGCGGGCGACCTCGTCGTGATGCCGACGGAAACCGTCTATGGCCTCGCGGGCGATGCAACCAACCCGCAGGCGATCGCGCGCATTTACGAAGCCAAGGGCCGCCCGCGCTTCAATCCGCTGATCGCGCATGTGCGCGATCTCGCCGCCGCGGAAGCGGAAGCGCATTTACACAAGCGCGCGTGCGCGCTGGCCGATGCGTTCTGGCCCGGCCCGCTCACGCTGGTGGCGCCGCGCCGCGCCGACAGCCAGGTGGCCGAACTCGCCTGCGCTGGCCTTGCGACCATCGCGCTGCGCGCGCCCAGCCATCCCGTCGCGCAGGATTTGCTCACCGCGTTCGGCAAGCCGATCGCCGCGCCGAGCGCCAATCTTTCCGGCCATGTCAGCCCCACCCGCGCGGCGCATGCCGACGCTGACCTCGGCGCCGCCGTCGCGTTCGTGATCGATGGCGGGCCCTGCGCGGAAGGTTTGGAATCCACCATCGTCGCCGTGGGCGAAGACGGCGCCGCGCGCCTGCTGCGGCCGGGCGCAATCGAACGCGGTGAAATCGAAGCGCTGGTCGGCCCGCTGGCGCTGGCGCAAAGCGGCGTCGAAGCGCCGGGCATGCTGGCGAGCCATTACGCGCCGCGTGCGCGCCTGCGCCTCGATGTTTCGTCGCCTGCGCCCGGCGAGACCTATCTCGCCTTCGGCGCCGGCGCGCCGAAGGGCGCGCTCAATCTTTCGCGCAGCGGCGATCTCGCCGAAGCCGCCGCCAATCTCTATGCGCATCTGCGCACGCTCGACGCGGAGGGCGCCGATGTCATCGCCGTCGCGCCGATCCCGCGCACGGGCCTCGGCGAAGCGATCCATGACCGGCTGACCCGCGCCGCCGCGCCACGCGCCTGAGCCTTGGCGACTGAACCGGCGCGCCGCGCTATGATGGCGCCATGACCGATCTGCACGCCCGCCTCGCCGCACGCCTTGGCCCCAAAGGTTACGCCACCGATTCCGATACCTTGGCGCCGCATCTGGTCGAATGGCGCGGCCGCTACAGCGGAACGACGCCGTTCCTCGCGTTGCCTGCGTCCACCGAAGAGGTCGCCGATGTCGTGAAGCTGTGCGCCGAAGCGGGCGTCGCGATCACGCCCCAGGGCGGCAATACCGGCCTCGTCGGCGGCCAGATCCCAAACGGTGAGGTGCTGCTCTCGCTCAAGCGCATGAACCGCATCCGCAGCGTCGATCCGCTCGACGACGCTCTGGTGGCTGAAGCCGGCGTGGTGCTGACCAGCGTGCACGCCGCCGCCGACGAAGCGGGCCGCCATTTTCCGCTGAGCCTCGCCAGCCAGGGCAGCGCCACGATCGGCGGTTTGATCTCGACCAATGCCGGCGGCGTGCATGTCGTGCGCTATGGGATGATGCGCGATCTGGTGCTGGGCGTTGAAGCCGTGCTGGCCGATGGGCGCGTGCTCAACGGCCTCAAAGTGCTGCGCAAGGACAATACCGGTTACGATCTGAAACAGCTCTTCATCGGCGCAGAGGGAACTTTGGGCGTGGTGACGGCCGCCAGCCTCAAATTGTTCCCGAAGGCGCGCGAGCACGCGGTGGCGGTGTGCGTCGTACAAAGCCCCGAGCGCGCGCTCGACTTGCTGCACTGCGCAAAAGCCGAAACCGGCGCCCTGGCCGCGTTCGAGCTGATGAACGCCGAGAGCGTCGCCGTCACCGTCAAAAACGTGCCGGGCATGCGCTCGCCGTTCCAGGGCGCGCCCTATCTGACGCTGATCGAATTCGAAAGCGCGGCCGCATCCGGCTTGCGCGGCGCCATCGAAGCCATGCTCGCCGGCGCGATCGAGAAGGGCTTCGCCGACGACGCCGTGATCGCGGAAAGCGAAGCGCAAGCGCGCGCGTTCTGGGCCCTGCGCGAGAACATTTCCGCCGGCCACCGCCCCGAAGGCGCGCAGATCAATCACGACATTTCCGTGCCGGTTTCCCAGATTCCACGGCTTTTGCGCGAGGGCGCGGACGACATCGAACGCGCCTGCCCCGGCGCGCGCATCGTCGCCTTCGGCCATATGGGCGATGGCAACATCCATTATTCGGTGATGCAGCCGCTGGGCGCGGCGCCTGAAACATTTCCGGCCGATCGCCTCGCCGATCTCGTCAACGATCTCGCCATGCGGCTCAACGGATCGATCTCCGCCGAGCACGGCATCGGCGTGTCGCGGCGCGCGGATTTCGAGCGTTACAAAGATCGCATCGCCATCGATGTGATGCGCGCGATGAAGAACGCGCTCGATCCGTATCGCATCATGAACCCGCGCGCGCTCGTCTGAATTGCTGCACGCGCGCACGCGTGTGTTGCGCAACGCGCGTCAAAAAAACGCAACTCAGTGCGCGACAAGCGAAATCTAATCTGCTAACGCGCGCAATTGTTCGTGAGATAAATGTGACGCGAACGTCTCTGAGGAGCACACTGATGGCGATGGCCAAGAAGAAGGCGGGCGCGAAAAAAACCGCCGCGAAGAAGAAACGGGGCCGCAAAGCGGCGAAGAAGACCGCCGTGAAGACCGTTCGCAAAGTTGGCCGCAAGAAGGCCGCCAAGAAGACCGCCGCGAAGAAGACTGGCCGCAAGAAGGCGGCGCGCAAGGGCGTGCGCAAGGCCGCCGCGAAGTCTCCGCGCAAGGTCGCCAAGCGTGGCCGCAAGAAGCGCGTCGCCAAGAAATAAGGGATCCGTTGCGAGCGCCGCGGCACGGAAGCGGCCGCGGCCTCGCTCCCAATCCGATCACCGGCGCCGTTTACGAGATCGGCGCGTTCGATCCCGAGCAGGTGCGCACGCCGCGCCGCACATGGCTGGCGTGGAATTCGGGATCGCCGGGCGCGGCTTGAAAGCGGAACCCGTCGCCGTCGCGGCGCGCCGCAAAACAGCTCTGATATTGGAAATTGGTGCTTTGATAGGCGAAGCAGGCGCGCCCTTCCGGCGTGATCGTCAGCCGTCCGTAATCGACGCCGCCCTCGGTATAGTAAACGGTGTGGCCCTGCGGATCGACGCATTCGCGGAACGGCGTGCCATCGCCCTCATACGTGCCCGACATTTCCATGCCGAAGAGCGCGCTACGCGCCTCGCGCGCGTTCATCCAGGCCGTTTGCGCCCAGGCCGCGCCCGACGCCGCGGCAAGAACAGCGGCCAGCCAGAGAGCCTTCGCCCGCATCTCATCCTCCACGCGTCCCGCGCGTCACCTCGCCACACGAACACGGCTGAACGAGGGCGTCACGCCGCTCCGCGAACAACGCGAAACCGGCGCGCGCCCTTCCCTGGCCGCGCGGGCGCGCTAGAGTTTCGCTCCGAACACCAAGAGGAACGCCCCATGCCCTACACGCCTTTCGATCTCACCGGCAAAGTCGCTCTCGTCACCGGCGGCAATCGCGGCATCGGCTGGGGCATGGCGGATGCGCTCGCGCAGGCCGGCGCCGCCATCGCGATCTGGGGCCGCAAGTCCGATGCGAACGCCGCCGCCGTCGAGAAGCTCAAGGCGCATGGCGTGGATGCGCGCGGCTACACGATCGACGTCGCCAAGGAAGATGAGGTGGTCGCCGGCATGGCGCAGACCGCGAAGGATTTCGGCCGCATCGATTTCGTGGCGGCGAATGCGGGCGTCGGCGCCGGCGCGCCGAGCTTCGCCGAGATGCCGACCGAGACCTATCGCTACGTGCTTTCGGTCAATCTCGACGGCGTCTTCTTCACACTGCGCGAAGCCTGCAAGCACATGGTCGAGCGCGCCAAGGCGGGCGATCCGGGCGGCTCGCTGGTGGGCGTGGCCTCGCTCGCGGCCATCGAAGGCGCGGCGCGCAATGAAGCCTATGCGGCCACCAAGGGCGCGGTGATCTCGATGATGAAATCGATCGCGGTCGAGCACGCGCGCTATGGCATGCGGGCCAATGCCGTGCTGCCCGGCTGGATCGCAACGGATATGACGACGATGGCGCAGGCCGCGCCGGCCTTCGCCGAAAAGGTCATTCCGCGCGTGCCGGCGCGGCGCTGGGGCAAGCCTGAAGATTTCGGCGGCGTCGCGGTCTATCTGGCCTCCGAAGCCAGCGCCTATCACTCGGGCGATCTTTTCGTGATCGACGGCGGCTATTCGATCTTTTGACGGCGCTGGCGCGGGAACGCGGGCGTTCACACCGCGTTAGCCATGCGGCTCCCGTCCGAGGGCCGTTTGTGCTAGAGGGCCGCCCCATGACAGATTCACCGCTGCGCGCCGCGCGCGCTTCCCTGGAACGCGTTGAAGAAGCCGCGCGCGACGGCGTCGAGATCGCCAAGGAGACGGCGGCTGACTCGCTCGACGAAGCGCGCGCGTTTCTCGAAAAGCAGGCCCGCGAGCGGCCGCTGGCGACCATCGGCGTCGCCGCAGGCGTCGGCGTGCTGCTGGGCGTTCTGCTGTTCGGCGGCCGCCGCGACTGATGTTCGACAAAGCTCTAAGTTCCCTGCTGACGGCCGCCATCCTGTGCGCCTCGGCCGCGCTCGCCATCTTCGCGGCGGGCTTTGCGCTCTACGCGCTCGTGCTGCCCCAACTCGGCGCGGCGGGCGCGGCGGCTTTGGTCGCGGGCGCGGCCGCGGTCTTGGTCGGTCTGGTCGGCCTTATGCAGCTCTGGCGCACGAAGGCGCGTGAGCGTGAACGCGCGGCGGCGCAGGCGGAATTCTCCAGCGCCATTCCCGAACCGCTGCGCGATTTCATGCGCCGCCACCCCTTGGGCGCGATTGCGGTCACTTTGGTCGGCGGCATCGTGGCCGCGCGCAATCCGCGCGTGGTTCGCGAACTCGTGGCCGCCTTCCGCGCGCGCCCCGACTAGACTTCCCATCCGGGCTGTTGAATGGTCCGCGCCCCGGGGAGGACTACATGGGATTTCGCGTCGCAGCCCTTGCGGCTTTGTTGTTCGCATTCGCAGCAAATGCGGAGGCGCGCACATGGCGCGTCGCGCCGGGACCGCAGGCGCAAGCGCAGATTCAGGAAGCCATGATCCGCGCGCGGCCGGGCGATACGATCCGGCTGGCGCGCGGCCGCTTCGATCTGACGGACGGCTTGTCGCTCGCGGTCGATGACGTGACGGTGCGCGGCGAGGGCCAGGACCGCACCGTGCTTTCCTTTACGCATCAGAGCGAAGGCGCAGAGGGGCTGCTGGTCACGTCAGACCGCGTGACGTTGCGCGATTTCGGCGTCGAGAACACGCGCGGCGACGCCATCAAGGCGCGCGATTGCCACGACATCTCCATGATCAATCTGCGCGCCGAATGGACGCGCGGCCCCAATCCGGAAAACGGCTCCTACGGGCTTTATCCCGTCAATTGCGAGAACGTGCTGATCGACCGCGCGCTGGTGCGGGGCGCCTCGGACGCCGGCATCTATGTCGGCCAGTCGCGCAACATCATCGTGCGCGACAGCATCGCGGAATATAACGTCGCCGGCATCGAGATCGAGAATTGCTTCAACGCCGATGTGTTCCGCAACCTCGCGCGCCACAACACGGGCGGCATTCTGGTGTTCGACCTGCCCGGCCTGCCGCAGCAGGGCGGCCACGACATCCGCGTGTTCAACAATGTCGTGACCGAAAACAACACCGTGAATTTCGCCCCACCCGGCAATATCGTGGCGCAGGTGCCGACGGGCACGGGCATGCTGATCATGGCCAACCGCAATGTGCACATCTTCGACAACGAGATCGGCGAAAACGGCTCAGTGAACATCCTCGTGACCGCCTATCGCAACCGCATCGAGGACACGCACTACAACCCGATCCCGCGCGACATCGCGATTTACGACAACCGCTTCGGCCGCCACGGCTTTGCGCCCGGCGGCACGCTCGCGGCGCTCGCCGCAAGCGGGCTGGCGCTGCCCGATATCCTGTGGGACGGCGCCACCACGTACACCTCGGGCGGCACGCCGCATTCGGAAATCGTGCGGCTCTGGATCGACGGCAATTCCGGCGGCCCGAACGGCCCGCCGACCTATCTGTCGCTTGGCCTCGTCGTCTCCGGCGCCGAGTATTCGGACGCCCAGCCCGACACCACCGTGCCGAGCGGCGGCTTCTTCGAAGCGCCGCGGGCGGTCCGGCTGCCGCACGATTGAGCGCGGCCGCGGCCTCGCGCATACATTCGGCGTGAGCTTCGATCCGATCCGCGCGCTGGCGAAGCGCCTGCCCTCCTGGCGGGCGCTCGCTCTGCTCATCATCGCGGCCTTTGCGGTGAGCGCGGCGCAGGCGCAGCGCGTCGAGCCCGTGAACCTGCGCGCGCTGCTGGCGCGCGATGCGGCGGAGACGCTTTCGGCCTACCACCTCTTCACCGATGCGCGCGCGCGCACCCCCAATGGCGCGGTCACGCCCTACGCCATCAACACGCAGCTGTTCTCCGACGGCGCGCTCAAATTCCGCTACGTGTTCACCCCGCCCGGCCAGGCCGCGCACTACAATGCCGAGGGCGTGTTCGAATTTCCGGTCGGCTCCGTGCTGGTCAAAACCTTCGCCTACGCGCCGGATATGCGCCGCCCCGATGAGAACGTACGCTATCTCGAAACGCGCCTGCTCATCCGCCAGGCCGAAGGCTGGGTGGCGCGCGTCTATGTGTGGAACGCCGAGCAGACCGAAGCGCGCATGGCTTATGTCGGCGCGCGCGTTCCGTCGCACTGGATCGATGCGGACGGCAGCGATGTGACGCTCGATTGGGCCGTGCCCAATCTCAACCAATGCGGCGGCTGCCATATGCGCGCCGGCGCGATCACGCCGATCGGCCCCAAGGCGCGCAATCTCAACCGCGGCGATCAGCTGGCGCAATGGGTGCGCGCCGGCCATCTCGATCAGGCGCCCGCCGATGCGCCGCGCACGCCCGATGCGTTCGATCCCGCCAGCGGCTCGCTCGAAGCGCGCGCGCGCGGCTATCTCGATGTGAACTGCGCGCATTGCCATAATCCGGACGGGCCGGCGCATACCTCCGGTCTCGACCTCTCGATGAACCAGCACGAAGCCGTGCGCTGGGGCCTGTTCAAACGCCCGGTCGCGGCGGGGCGCGGCGCGGCGACGTTCGAGTTCGCGATCGATCCCGGCCATGCCGATCGCTCGATCCTGCCTTATCGCATGGAAAGCCTCGACCCCGGCGTGATGATGCCCGAGCTTGGCCGCCAGCGCGTCGATGCGCGGGGCCTGGCGCTCATCCGCGATTGGATCAACGCGATGGACCAGGAAGGCCACACGCCGTGAGCGCGGATCAGATCATCCGCATCGAAGACGCGCGCGCGCTGGTGAAAGTCGGCGTGCCCGATCCCGAACGCGCCAAACCGCAGGAGGTCCGCGTGTCGGTCGCGCTCGCGCTCGATGCGCCGCCGGATTTCACGCGCGAGGATCGCCTGCACCAGACCGTCGATTACGACCGCATCATCGGCTTCATCCATCGCGATCTCGATCAGCCGGCGCATCTCATCGAAACGCTGGCCGACCGCGTGGCGCGCCATTGCTTGTCGCTCTCCTCGCGCGCGCTCTGGGTCGAGGTCACGGTGAAGAAGCCTTCGGTGCTGCAAGGTGACGGGCTGGTCTCCGTGACCTTGCGGCGAGAGCGGACATGAGGGAGCGCTATCCTGCTCCTCCCCCTGCAAGAGGGAGGCTGGGAGGGGGTGAGCCGCGCGCGCGCGCGTTCGGCCGTTCGTTCGTGCAGACAGGTCGCGCCTGTCGCTCACCCTCTCCACGGCGCTGCGCGCCGCACCTCCCCCTTTCAGGGGGAGGACGGAGAAACGCATGAGCCGCTGGGCTCTCGTCACCGGGGCGGGCAAAAGGCTCGGCCGCGCGGTCGCGCTCGATCTCGCGCATGCGGGCTGGAGCGTGGCGGTGCATTATCGCGGCTCGGCGCAAGAGGCGGAGGCGACAGCCGCGGAGATCCGCGCGCTCGGGCGAGAAGCTGTGACGCTGCACGCGGACCTGTCCGATGCGGACGCGCTCGCCGCTCTGGTGCGCGATGCGCAGGCGGCGGCGAAAGGCGATCTGGCCGCGCTCGTTAACGCCGCGGCGAGCTTCGAGCACGATCTCGTCGAGACCTTCACTCCGGAAACCTTCGATCGCCAAATGCATGTCATCACGCTCGCGCCCTCTCTGCTCGCGCGCGCTTTCGCGGCGGAGATCAAAGAGCGCGGCGCAATCGTGAACTTTCTCGATTTCAAACTGGCGACGCCCTATCCCGATCATTATTCCTACACGCTGGCGAAATTCGCACTGGCGGGCGCGACGGAGATGCTGGCGCGGGCGCTCGCGCCAAATGTGCGCGTCAACGCTGTGGCGCCCGGCTATGTGCTCGCCGCGCCAGGCCAGAGCGACGCGGACTACAAGAAGAAGCACGCCGCCACCCCGCTCGCGCGCGGCACGGAGCCGGAAGATGTCGCCAACGCCGTGCGCTTCCTGCTCGAAAATCCCGCGGTGACAGGCCAGACCATCTACGTGGATTCCGGCCTGCGCTTCCGCAGCTTCGATCGCGATATCGGCTTCGAATGACCAAGATCACCACACGCGGCGTCGAAGCCAATGGCTTGCGCTTTTCGATCGATGAAGCCGGCGGCGGCGACAAGCTCGCGCTCTGCCTGCACGGCTTCCCGGAGAGCAAATTCTCCTGGCGCTATCAGCTGCCTTTGCTCGCCAATCTCGGCTATCGCGCCTGGGCGCCGGATCTGCGCGGCTATGGCGAGACCAAGCCGCGGCCAAAGGGCGTGGAAGCCTATCGCATGGAGCGGCTGACGGACGATGTCGCCGCGCTGATCGACGCCAGCGGCGCCAAGGAGACCGTGCTCATCGCGCATGATTGGGGGGCAGCGATCGCGTGGACGTTTGCGGCGCGCAAAGTGCGTCCACTGAAGCGGCTCGTGATCATGAACGTGCCGCATCCGAAGATCTTCGCCGACACGTTCGCGAAATCCGCCGAACAGCGAAAGCGCTCGCGCTACATCGTGTTCTTCCAATTGCCCTGGCTGCCCGAAGCGGTGATGACGGCGAATGGCGGGCGCGCGATCAAGCGCGCCTTCTCCGACATGGCCGTCGATAAGAGCCGTTTCACGAACGACGTGCTCGATCATTACGCCGCCAACGCGCGCATTCCCGGCGCCATGACCGCGATGCTCAATTATTATCGCGCCGCCGTGCGCTATCGGGCCGCGCTGGACGCGACGCCGTGGCCGATCATCGAAACGCCGACGCTGATCGTATGGGGCGAAGCGGATGCGGCGCTCGGCCTCGAATTGCTCGATGGCCACGACAGGCTGGTGCGCGATTTGACGATCAAACGCCTGCCCGGCGTCTCGCACTGGGTGCAGCAGGAGGCGCCCGAGCGCGTGAACGACATCCTCAAGGATTGGCTGGCCGAACCGCACTGAGTCTTTGTTCTTGTTTTGTTCTGGCTGGCGCGTTAAGACACGCGCATGCAAACGCCTAGAAAAGGCCGCGGCGCGCAAACCAATGTCGGCGGGCGATACGAGCGGTTTTCCGCCGAAGCGTTCGATGATGGCTGGTCGACCGCCGATGAGGCGCCCGCCAAGCTTGAGACCATCGTGCGCATGGAAACGGCGCGCACCATCATCTCGCGCAATGACAGCCCCGACATCAGCTTCGATCAATCGATCAACCCCTATCGCGGCTGCGAGCATGGCTGCATCTATTGTTACGCGAGGCCGAACCACGCCTATGTCGGTCTCTCGCCGGGACTGGATTTCGAGACCAAGTTGTTCGTGAAGGCGGACGCCGCAGCTCTGCTCGAAAAGGAATTGGGCAAGCCCGGCTATCGGCCGCGCACCATCGTCATCGGCGGCGTCACCGATCCCTATCAGCCGATCGAGCGCGGCTTCGGCGTGACGCGTTCGATCCTCGAAGTGCTGTTGCGCTGGCGCCATCCTGTCGGCCTCATCACCAAATCGCAGCTGGTGCTGCGCGATCTCGACCTGCTGGCGCCGATGGCGGAGATGAAGCTCGCGAAAGTCGCCGTCTCGGTCACGACGCTCGACAAGGCGCTCGCGCGCAAGATGGAGCCGCGCGCGGCCGCGCCGCATCGGCGCATCGAGGTGATCCGCGATCTCGCCGCCGCGGGCGTGCCGGTGACGATGATGACCGCGCCGATCGCGCCCGGCCTCAACGATGCGGAGATCGAGACTCTGCTGGCCGCGGGCGCGGAAGCCGGCGCGGCTGAAGCTGGCTACGTGCTCCTGCGCCTGCCGCTGGAGATCAAACAGCTGTTCCTCGAATGGCTGGAGGCGCATTACCCCGACCGCGCGGAGAAGGTGATGTCGCTGGTGCGCCAGACACGCGACGGAAGAGAGTACGATTCCACCTGGGGTCTGCGCCAGCGCGGCACGGGCCCCTACGCGCAGCTCATCGCCAAGCGCTTCAACCGCGCCTGCGCGCGGCTCGGGCTCAACGTCAAAAGGACCGTGCTGACGCCCGCCCTCTTCCGCCGCCCGCTGGGCGGGGGCGAGCAATTGTCCCTGCTGCCCGATCCGTGACGGGCTTTTCCACGATGGACTTATTTGCCTGAAACGTGAAATAAATGCCGGACAAGAGCAGAGGGGACGGATATGGCCGCAGAGGGCGCTGCGCCGCCGCAAAAGCAGATCGGCGAAGGCTCGGTGATTTTCGTGTGCGGCGTCATGCTGATCGACACGATCAGCTTCGGCATCATCATTCCCGTCCTGCCCGATTTCCTGGCCTCGATGACGCACTCCTCCGTCTCGGACGCCACACGCATCGGCGGCTATCTGGTCGTGATCTTCGCGGCGCTGCAATTCATCTGCGGACCGATCATCGGCAATCTGAGCGACCGCTTCGGACGCCGGCCGATCCTGCTGGGCTCGATGGCTGCGTTCGCCGCGAATTATCTGCTGATGGGGGCGGCAACCAATCTCTGGATGCTGTTCATCGGCCGCGCCATCTCAGGTGTCGCGGGCGCGACCTATGGCCCGGCCAACGCCTATGTCGCCGACATCACGCCGCCCGAACGGCGCGCGCAGCGTTTCGCGCTGGTGGGCGCGGCGTTCGGCATCGGCTTCATCCTGGGCCCAGCGCTCGGCGGCCTGGTCGGTCATTTTTCGCCGCGCGCGCCGTTCTTCGTGGCGGCGGCGATGGCGGGCGTGAATTTTCTGTTCGGCCTTTTCGTGCTGCCGGAATCCTTGCCGCGCGCGCGGCGCAGGCCCTTCGATTGGCGCAGAGCCAATCCCGTCGCGGCGCTCTCGGGCCTGCAACGCAATCGCGAGCTTCTGCCGATCGTGGCCTGCATTTTTCTGTTCACGTTCGCCTTCCAAGTCTATCCGACCACCTGGTCCTATTTCGCATCGCTCAAATTCGGCTGGGGGCCGGGCGCGCTGGGCGCGGCGCTGGCCTATAGCGGCTTGCTGATGGCGCTGATGCAGGGCGCCATGACCGGCCGGATCGTGCGCGCGCTTGGCGAGCGGCGCGCCGTGATGCTGGGCATGGGCTCGGCCATGTTGGGCATGATCTGCAATGCGTTCTCGGTCTATGGCTGGCAGGCCTATGCATGTTCCACGCTGGGTTGCCTGCAGGGCCTTTCCGGCGCGGGCATGAACGCGATCGCGACCAGCCGCGTGCAGGCCGATCGGCAGGGCGAATTGCAGGGCGCCATCGCCAGCCTCAACGGCATCGGCCTGATCATCAGCCCGTTCATCCTGACGCAGACGCTGTCCTTCTTCACCGGACCGCACGCGCCGATGCGGTTTGCGGGCGCCGCGTTCGTGGTCTCGGCGCTCATCACGGCCGCGGCGCTGACGCTGTTCATCTTCGCCACGCGGCATTTCCAGCGGCTGGGCCCGCGCGCCGCGACCTGATGGACCGCGCTTCATGCAGGCGCTAGGGTCGCCCCGGCTCAGGAGATAGAGATGCGGCTCGACGATCAGCGACGCTCCACGAATGTTGAAGTCCGCTCCGGCGGCGGCGGCGGCGGCGGTTTCGGCGGCCTGCCCGTGGGCGTGCGCGGCCTTGGTCTCGGCGGCATCATCCTGATCGGGCTTCTGCTGTTCATCGTGCCGGCGAATGTGCGCAACATGGTGCTGGGTCAGATCACCGGCGGCGGCGTGGGCGGATCGAGCAACGCAGACGTCACACAAGGCTGCCAGCCGAACGGCCCGATGGCGCAAGCGTGCGATTTCGGCGCCGCGGTGCTGGGCTCGACCGAAGATGTCTGGACGCAGCAATTCCAGCAGGGCCGGCTGCCGAATTACGGGCGCAATCCCGGCGCCTACGAGCCGCCGAAGCTGGTGCTCTATGATGCGCAATCGGTCGAAAGCGGCTGCGGCAATGCGTCGGCCGATGTCGGCCCGTTTTATTGCCCGAACGATCGCCAGCTTTATCTCAACCCCTCCTTCTATGACGTGATGCGCACGCGGCTGAATGCGTCGGGCGATTTCGCGCAGGCTTACGTGATCGCGCACGAGGTCGGCCACCACGTACAGAATTTGATCGGCGCCACCGAATTGCAGATGGGCGACCGCAACCAGACCTCGGTGCGTCTCGAATTGCAGGCCGATTGCTTCGCCGGCGTGTGGGGCCGCGCCTCGCAGGCGGCGATCCAGATCGACGAGGCGGATCTGCGCGAAGCGCTCAACGCCGCGCACCAGATCGGCGATGACACGTTGCAGACCAATGCGCGCGGCTATCCCGATCCGTCGAGCTATACGCACGGCACCAGCGAACAGCGCATGCGCTGGTTCCGCCGCGGCTTCGACAGCGGCGATGCGCGCCAATGCGATACGTTCGGCGTGCGCGATTACAATCAGCTGTAAGCGCGCGTCTTCGCACCGCCGGCGTCGGGCCGGCGGGGGCGGTTTGGTTCTGATCTGAGTGTGTGAGTGGAAAGCGCGACTGCCGGCTGGAAGCCGGCGGTACGGCGCTTAGCTGGAATCCGTCGGTGCGATGGTGATGACGCGGAGGGTTTCGGCGCGGAGGGCGTCGATGAGGTCTTTCGGCAGGCGCAGCGGATCGGGCCGGTCGATGAAGATGGCCGTGGCGAGATGGGCGTTGCGGGCGAGCGCCTTCGCCATGCGATGGATCTGGGATTCCACATCGTTGAACGCGGCCTGCAGCGCGGCCAGGCGCAGCGCCAGAGCGCGCGTTGGCGAGCGGCGCTGCTTGGCGCGATCGTTTCTGGTGCGCGGCGACGACGCCTGTTCGCCGATGATGATGGAGGCGGCGGGCGGCACGAGCCGGAACATCGGCGCGGCTTCAACGCCCAGCGCGCGTTCGCTGATCTCACGGGCCGGTTGGCGCGGGGCATTGCTGTCGCGGCGATGGGGCGAGGGCTGGGGCGCGCAGGCGGGAACCGGGATATTCTGCGCTTCGAGCAGCAGCAATTGCCGGAACGCGGCTTCGCCGGTCTCGATCCATGCTTTGAGCGTGCGGCGGGCGCGCAAGCTGAAACGCTCTTCCATGAACGACCAGGCCGGACCGAAGCGATCGGAGAGGTTCTGGAAGTAAGCGCCGAGCTGGCGCCAGGCGGAGGGGAGATCGAAGCTTTGCATGCGGCGAGCTTAAGCGCGCGCCGAACTGGGTCCGATTGCGCGCGGCTCTATCCCCGCTTTGGCGCCTCCTCCCCCAGCAAGGGGGAGGATGGGAGGGGGTGAGAAACAAGCGGAAACGTTTGAGTGTGCGGCTCACCCCCTCCACGGCGCCGCGCGCCGCACCTCCCCCTTTCAGGGGGAGGAAAGCGTGTCGCGCTGTCCCCGCTCTCTTCACACCACGCCGGCCATCGTCCTTCTCCCCTTGTGGGAGAAGGTGGATCGGCGCGAAGCGCCGAGACGGATGAGGGGTGCTTGCGCTTCGCTATCACACCGTCGCGCTCTCACCCCTCATCCGGCGCTGCGCGCCACCTTCTCCCACAAGGGGAGAAGGACGGGGTGGAAACGTTTGAGTGTGCGGCTCACCCCTCCTGACCTCCCCCTTGCAGGGGGAGGAAGGGCGGCGGCGCTATCCTCGCTTTTGCCGGGCGCAGCGTTTGCCTTAGTCGGCGAACCAATTGCCGTGGAAGCCGTAGGGGGCGCGTTGCGGCAGGACCACGCGGGCGACGGGGCCTTTGGCGATGTTGGTGGCGTCGAGCACGACGAACGAGGTCTTCTCCGTCGCATCGTCGTGGACGAAGCCCATCAGCCAGCCCGCGTCTTCCCCGCCCTTGCCGCCCGCGGCGTGGACGAATTCCCCCGCGTGCGTCCCCTTCCCGAAATTGCTGCGCGTGATTTCGCCGGTCTGCAGATCATATTTCAGCACGGCGCCTTCCGACGCGAAATTCTCGCTGCCTTCATCGCCGGTCACGGGCGCGTAGCCGTAGCGGTGCTTGAGGCCGGCGCGCACATCGGGCACGCGCGGAAATTCCATCGTCGTATCGTCCAGCTGGGTTTGCGAGACTCGCTTGGTGGCCGGATCGATCACCCAGCGCGTGAGGCGCGCGCGGCCATCCTTCCAGCCTTGATCCCAGAGCCGCTCATAGCGCGACACGTCGAACACGATCTTGTCGCCGTCATCATAGGCGTTCATCGGGTGGAACACGTAGCAGGGCGGGATGTCGTACCAGACCAGATCCTTGGCGCTGCCATTGCGCGGCATGACGCCGAGGCGCGCGGGATAATCATGGCTCCAATGATAGGGGAAGCCGCCACCGCTCATGGCGATCTCCATGTCGAACACGATCGGCAGATCCATGAAGATGACGCGCGTGGCGGTGACGCAGAAATCGTGGATCATGGTCGGCCCGGTGACGGGGATTTCCTCGACCTGCACCAATTCGCCCTGCGGGCTGACGCGGTAATATGACAGGAAGGGCGGCATGAACGTGTAGCCGAAGGCCAGCATTTCGCCGGTGATCGGGCAGAATTTCGGATGCGCGGTGAAGGGGCCCGTGAGCTTGCCGGCGAAATCGACCGCGCCGACCGTGGCGAGCTCGCCCGTCACCTCGTACGGAAAATGCGCCTCCTCGACGGCGAGGAATTTGCCGGCATGGCGCACGATATTGGTGTTGGCGGAGGATTGCGTGCGGTCGACGATGCCGTCCGGGCCGCTCACCGGATTTTCCAGCCGCGGCGTGCGCACATAGCGGTTGCGATACCAGGCGGCGCGGCCGTTTTCGAGGCGCAGGCCGTGCAGCATGCCGTCGCCGACGAACCAATGCGGCGTGGGGCCGTTCTTCGGATTGGGGCCGTTGCGCATATAGACGCCGGTGAGTTCGGGCGGCAGCGCGCCCTCGATCTTGAGATCAAACGCCTCGACCTCCTTCGTCACCGGCGCGAAATTGCCTTCGAGCCACCAAGTCGTGCGCGGCGCCAGATCGTCGGCCATGGGATTTCCTCCTTGTCGGTTGGCGAGCCTAGGCGCCGATTTTTCCCGCGCGCAATGACAGCTCACGAAGCGCGAGGCCCCGCATTTGGCGCAGCGCGAAATGCGCGTGGGATTTCGGGAGCTTAGGACGCGGCCGTCTTTCCTCCCCCTGCAAGGGGGAGGTTAGGAGGGGGTGAGCCGCATCTGTAAGGATCGCCTGTCTGCTCACCCCCTCCACGGCGCTGCGCGCCGCACCTCCCCCTTTCAGGGGGAGGAAGGGCGCGCGCGGGTCGCGGGCCGAGAGCGTTGGCGCTATCGTGCGCGCGGGAGGTTCTGATGACCGAGCGCAAACCGCCGGGCGCGAGCACGGGATCGTGGATCGACGCGCAGATCGCCGCTGCGATGGAGGCGGGCGCGTTCGACAATCTGAAGGGCGCGGGCAAGCCGCTGCCGCTGAGCGGCGAGGGCTATGATCCGGACCGCTGGCTGCGCGATCTGATCAAGCGCGAGGGCGCGGACGTAACGCCGCCCGCGCTGGAACTGCGCCGCAGGGTGGAGCGCGAACTTTCGGCGATCGGCGCGCTCGGGGATGAAGCCGAAATGCGCGCACGCCTCGCCGCGCTCAACGCCGAGATCGCCAAGTTCAACGCCACCGCGATCGAGGGGCCGCCGAGCAATCTGGCTGTGCTGGATGTGGAGCGGGTGGTGGCGCGCTGGCGGGCGGCGCGAGCGGGGAAGCTGGGCTGAATGGGACACGCTTGAGACTGCCACAATAGGTTCGGGAGCGCCTGTTCCTGGCCCAAAGCGGACTCTGCACCGGTGATGTCTTATGAATGCCCCGGAGGTTGACTATGGGCGCGTTTTTCGAGGGTCGGCGGCATGATTTTGAGGCCGACATCGCTTTTCTGCCGCTCGGCCCAGAAACTCGCATGGCCCCCTCGCGTAATGGCTATCGATGGGACTTCTGTTTTGCCGATGATTTGGATGAAGAAGGTCGGCCTCACCGGATCAGCCACATATGGCCCGAGCTCATCGACGAAACCGGTGTCCCAATCCCCACTGACGCGCCGATTGAGGGACATCACCATGCACGAATGCACGTCCTTGTCCGCGAAGCGGTCGACCTTCACCGTCAAAGGCTAGCAATTGGCACCAAATTCTATTGCGTCAACGGATCGCGAAAAATCGCAGAAGGTGTTGTGACATCTTTGAATCCGATGGAGCACAGCGAGCTTGCGTCGGCAGCGCCGAAACAGGTCGAGGAGTTTCAATGGGGAGGAATACCCTATTGGTGCGTAGCGTTTGAGGACAATGTTGGCGGCAGTGCGGGGATGAGGCTTCACCGGGAGTTAGATGGAGATATTGGACACGTAGCAATTCTCACATTTTGGGACGCAACTGGTCAGTATTACCTTGAGACCCTGGGAGCCGACCTTCCGCTTGGTGTCGTTAGCAGACTGGTCCAGGCGACGAAGTCTTTTGTCGGAGAGGACGTGATCGGCCTCTCGTGAAAACGACCGCTTCCGGCGAAGAGCCGACATCTTCCACTCGCGGCGAGGAGCGCCGATTCCGACTTGAGTGATGCACCCTCAGTCATTCCGGACGCGCGAAGCGCGATCCGGAATCCAGGGGCCATGCGCGGACCTTTGATCCCCTGGGTTCCGGCTCTGCGCCGCGCGGGCGCGCGGCTTCGGCCGGAATGACTGCGTGAGGCGTTCGAGCCAGGACACTCAAGCCGTCGCCACTTCCGCTCCCGCGCTTTGACGCCGAGCAATCTGGCTGTGCTGGATGTGGAGCGGGTGGTGGCGAAATGGCGGGAGCGAAGCGCTTGATGCACCCGCGCCAGGACAAAATTCGGAAGCGTCCGCCCTTGGCACATTGAAGAAGATCGGAAGGTCTATGAAGCACGCGCGCTTAGCTTTCATCTTGGCCGCGTTGTTCACGGCTGGCTGTAGCGAGGAGCCGGAAGTCCGCTACGCCGATTGGGATGAGGCAAACGCCGAAGGCGCTATGACGCGGGGTTGGTTGCCCGAATGGCTCCCCAGATCGGCGGAGAATATCCGCGAACGGCACAACATCGACACCAACCAGGGCGCGTTCAGCTTTGTCGCCGTCGAGGGATGGAACGCTCCGATGCGCTGCCGCCCCGCTGTCGATCCGCCAAATCCCGTCGTCTACCCACGAGGCTTTTTAGAATCGGTCGAGGCGAAATCAGGCGTCTTGAGGTGCGATGATCTCTATGTGTTGGCGGACAAAGACGTCGTGTATGGCTGGCGCAGATGAGCGTGCGTTCGCAGCGACGGCATGCAGGTCTGTTCGGAACGCGATGAATGTCGGGCGTTAAGCGGGCGCGCCATTCGGGAAAACGAGAATCGGCCCGGCGATCGCCCTGAGCAAGCCTTCACGATTCCCAGCGCCGAGCATTGAACGCGGCGAGCAAGGCGGCGTCGACAACCACGCCGACCGCGTAAGAAACAGCAAACACGCCGAGCGCCCCTAACGCCGCGCCAGCTTCTGGGAAACTCCGTAGCAACGTTAGCGCGATCGCCCCGGCCGCCAGCGAAGACAAGACCGACGCCCATCCCGCCCAGTGCGGGACGCGGCCCAAGCCCCAGTAGCCGCCCTCAATCCTCAACGCGAACACGACAGCATGCGCCGGAAAAAACAGAGATCGAATGAGCATCGCGGGCATCCTATCGTTGGTCGCGAGATCGCCAACAGGCGCCCTGCGACTTCCGCGAAAAGCGAACGCTACATCCGCTCCGGCGCGTCGATGCCGAGCAAATCCAGCGTGATCTCCAGCTGCCGCAGCACGGCGCCGGCGAGCGCCAGGCGCGAGGCGCGGAGGGCGGGGTTCGGTTCGGGCAGGATCGGGCAATGGGCGTAGAAGGCGGAGAAGGCTTGCGCGAGAGTGAACGCGTGCTCGGCCAGGAAGTGGGGCGCGCGTTTGTCATAGGCGGATTGGAGCGCGCCCTCGAAGGCGTCGAGCGCGAGCGCGAGGGTTTTTTCGGCGGGCGCTGCGATCTGGATCGGGCCGGCGCTGACGCCCTCCCCCGCGGCGCGGCGCAGGATCGATTTGATGCGCACGGCTTGATAGAGGAGGTACGGGCCGGTCTTGCCCTCGAACGTCATGAAGCGATCGAGATCGAACACGTAAGACGTGCCGCGGAAATTCATCAGGTCGGCGAATTTGATCGCGGCGATGGCGACCTTGTGGGCGACGTCCTCGAACTCCTCCGGTGAGAAATCCTTGCCGATGTCCGCTTCGCGCAAACGCGCACGCGCCTTCTCGACGGCGCCGCCGATGAGATCGTTGAGCTTCAGGACGCCGCCGGCGCGCGTCTTGAACGGCTTGCCGTCGGCGCCGTTCATGGTGCCGAAGCCGATGTGTTCCAGCGCCTCGCGCGGCGCGTAGCCGGCCTTGGCGGCGGCGCGGAACACTTGCTCGAAATGATCCGCTTGGCGCTGATCGACGACGTAAAGATAGAGATCGGGTTTCTGGCTGCGCGCGCGATCGACAATGGTCGCCAGATCGGTCGTGCCGTACATGGCCGAGCCTTCGGACGACACCACGAGCAGCGGATCGGGGAACGGCGCGACGATGGTCGAGCCATCGTCGAGCTTCTTCTTCCGCGTTTCGTTGGCGCCGGCGACGCGCAGGATGCGGGCGCCTTGATCGTCTTCGAGCAGATGCTTGGCGTCGAGATCGGCGATCATCTCGGGGATCAGCGGATCGGAATCGCTTTCGCCCTTCCAGAGATCGAAATCGACATTGAGCGCGGCGAAATCGCGCTTCTGCGCGGCCATGGAGACATCATGCATCGCCGTCCAGATTCGGCGATACGTGGGGTCGCCGCCTTGCAGCGCGGCGGTGGCTTTGCGGGCGCGGTCGCGGAACGCCTCGTCCTCGCGCGCCTTGGCGGCGGCGGCGGGATAGATGGCTTCGAGATCGTCGAGCGTCAGCGCTTTCAAACGCGCGGCGAGCTTCGCTTCGTCCGCGAAGCCGCCGAGCTCGTCCTGCAGCGAGACGATCATCAGGCCCATCTGAAAGCCCCAATCGCCGAAATGGGCGTCACCCCAGACCTCGTCGCCGCGGAAACGATAGAGGCGCTTGATGCTCTCGCCGATGATCGAGGCGCGCAGATGCCCGACATGCATGCCTTTGGCGACGTTGGGGCCGCCATAATCGACGATCACGCGGCGCTTATGTTCGACCAGCGCGGCGCCGGCGCGCGGATCGTCCGCGATGGCTTGCGCGCGGGCGGCGGCTGCGCCCGGCGTGATCGTGAAGTTGAGGAAGCCCGGGCCAGCGACAGACGGCGTCAGCGCCAGATCAAGCGCGGTCCACGCCGCGGCGACGCTTTCGGCGACCTCCGGCGGCTTCTTGCCGATGGATTTGGCGACGGCGAGCGCGCCATTGCATTGAAATTCGCCGAGGTCGGCGCGGTCCGAGCGGCGCACATCGGCATGGCGCGCGTCGAGGCCGAGGTCTGTGAACACCGCGGCATTGGCGGCGGAAAGCGCGCTGGCGAGGTCTTTCATGAGGATGCGGACTTGGCGCGCACGCCGCCCAAGGTCAAGCGAGGCGGCGCTAGAGCCTGCGGCCGACGAGACGCTCGATGAACGCCTCCGCGGGGAACCACAACACCGTCACGAGGAGGCCCAGGCCGAGGTTCAACGGCGAGGGCATGCGGAAGGTGAAGCGTCCATCCTGCGGGAGCCCAAACCAGATCACGAAGACGATCGCGAAAAACACCAACCGCAGCGGGAGTTTTGCGAAATAGGATTTGACGCGCAGCGACAGCGGCGCTGACGGCACGCGCACGCCAAACATCGCCTGCCACGGCCCCATGGGCGCAGGTGCGCCCGTCGCGCCTCCGCCGCCCGCGCCGGGCGCGTAGCCATACCGAACGCCCGAGTTCGACAAGCCGCCGCTAGCGCCTTCGTAGCGCGGGGGCGAACCGTCGGCCCCGCCGCCGCGCGTGATCTCTAATCCGGTGATGTCGCGCGCCTTGCCGAACATATCGAACGAGTGGATTTGCCCGGGCGTCGCGCCATGCAGGCTCGGATCGACTGGCGTTCCAAACGCATTGACGATCGAGCCATCCAGCCGGCGGCGATGGCCGCCGCCGATGTCTACGCCTTCGTCGTCGCTGCTCATCGCGGCGCGCCCGTCTGCCCGGTCTGATCTGTCTGAGCGCCCTGCGCGTTGGCCGGCGAATCGACGCGGAAGCGCTTGCCGTCGCGGTTGAACTGGAGCTCGGACGGCGTCAGCTCGAAGCCGACCAGGATTTCGAAATTCTCGCCCGACACGGTTTCGTTGGCGCGCGGGATGACGATTTCCTGGATGTGCTCCGTCGTCGTCACGACGCTCGCGCCGTTCGGGAAACGGGCCTCGACATCGAAATATTGCTTCTCGATGGGGGCGACGCCGCGGCGGGTGACGGCCACCCAATAGCGGTAGGTCTTGGCCTCGGCGGTGGCGGCCGGGCCGCGGCCGAACGCCATGTCGATCTCGATGGCCATGCGGATCGGATCGGCGCCGACATAGCGGCACAGACCCCGCACGCCGCGCATTTCGCCGGTGAAGGCGATGTTGGCGTAGCGCTCCTGGCCCGGCTGCTGGAATTCAACCAGGCGGGAGCTGTCATAAAGCACGCCCATCAGCGGGCACGGGCCGGCATTGGGGCGGTTGTCGCCCTGGCCCAGCATACGCCCGAGCCAGCCGCCATCGCCGGTCTGGGCGCGGGCGTCGGCCGGGCGGTTGACGCCCTCGGGATCGAGTTCGACCGGGTGGCTCGTTCGCCCGCCGCACGCAGCCAGCAGGCCAAGCGACAGCGCGATCAGAACGTTGGATAGGCGCATCGATCCCCTCGTGACGGCTCCGCCGCCTTGGGGCGAAGCGCGAAGGCTGGTACCACGGCCCTGCGCGCCGCCCAAGCGCGCGCTACCGTTGTGCGCACAGCTCCCGAATGGCTCCCCCCCGCCCCCCTTTGACGGTCCTTTTGGCCAGCCCGCGCGGCTTCTGCGCCGGGGTGGACCGGGCCATCCAGATCGTGGAGGGCGCGCTGGCGAAATGGGGGCGGCCGGTGTTCGTGCGCCACGAGATCGTCCACAACAAACATGTCGTGGAGCGGCTCGAAGCCATGGGCGCGGTGTTCGTGGAAGAGCTGGACGAATGCCCGGATGATCGGCCGGTCGTGTTCTCCGCACATGGCGTGCCGAAATCGGTGCCGGCGGCGGCGAAGGCGCGCCATCTCATCTATGTCGACGCCACCTGCCCGCTGGTCTCCAAAGTCCATGTCGAAGCCGAGCGGCTGGCGAACCAGGGCCGCGAACTGGTGCTGATCGGGCACGCAGGCCATCCCGAAGTGGTCGGCACGATGGGGCAATTGCCGGAGGGCGAGATCAGCCTGATCGAATCCGTGGAGGACGCGGCGCGCTTTCAGCCGCGCGATCCGTCACGGCTGGCGTTTCTCACGCAGACGACGCTTTCGGTCGATGACACCGCTGAAATTGTCGCGACCTTGCAGCGCCGCTTTCCCGGCATCGCCGCGCCGCACAAGGAAGACATCTGCTACGCCACCACCAATCGGCAGGACGCCGTGAAGGCGATGGCGGCGCGCGCCGACCTCGTGCTCGTGATCGGCTCGCCGAAATCCTCGAATTCGGTGCGCCTCGCCGAAGTGGCGCGGCGCGCTGGCGCGAAGGATGCGCGGCTGATCGCATCGGCCGAGGATTTGGATTGGGCCTGGCTTGAACGCGCGCGCGTCGTCGGCGTGACGGCGGGCGCCAGCGCGCCGGAGGATCTGGTCGAAGGGCTGCTGACGGCGCTGGCGGGACGGTTCGAAATTGCGATCGAGAATGTGCGCGTGGTCGATGAGAACGTGACGTTCAAACTGCCGCGCGTGTTGAGCGACGCGTGAAGGCGATTGCGCTGGCCGCCCCCTCCCCCCAACGGGGGGAGGGTGGGGAGGGGGGGCGTCCAGAACGACGCGCAACGGCGCCGTTTGCGCCACATCCTGCACGCCCCCTCCCCCTGCCCCCGCCCCCAGGGGCGGGGGTTCAAGGGCGGCGCTGATGGCGGTCTACACCGATCTCACCGATAGCGAACTCGGCGCGCTCATCGATGCGTTCGATCTGGGCGCGCCGCTCGCGTTCAAAGGCATCGCGGAAGGCGTGTCGAACTCGAACTTTCTCTTGGAGACGGCGCGCGGGCGCTTCGTGCTGACGATTTTCGAGCGGCGCTTCGTGGAGAGCGAATTGCCGTTCTTCATGCAGGTGATGGAGCGCTGCGCGGAGAAAGGCTTTCCCGCGCCGCGCCCGATGCATGCGAAGGGCGGCGGCTTTCTGGCGCACACGCATGGCAAGCCGGCCTGTGTGGTCACCTGGCTCAAGGGCGTCTCGCCGAAGACGCCGACGCTGGCGCATTGCCGCGCCATCGGCGAGGGGCTGGCGCGCCTGCATGAAGCGCTGAGCGGCCTCAACGCGACGCGCGCCAATGGGCTCGGGCCCGCGTCGTGGCGCGCGATGATCGAACCGCGTACGGCGCTGGCGGATTATCTCAGGCCCGGGCTGGCGGCTTTGGTGGAGGGCGATCTGGCGGCGGTGCGCGCTTGGCCGACCGAGCTGCCGCGCGGGATCATTCACGCGGATTGGTTTCCAGACAACGCGCTGTTCGTCGGCAATGAGCTCTCCGGCGCGATCGATTTCTATTTCGCGTGCGAGGATTTCCTCGCTTACGATCTGGCGGTGTGCGTCAACGCGTGGTGTTTCGATGCGAACCACGTCTTCGATCTCGATAAGGGCGAAGCGATGATCGCCGCCTATGAGCGCGTGCGGCGCTTGACGGAGGAAGAGCGCGCCGCCTTCCCCATACTGGCGCGCGGCGCCGCGCTGCGCTTCTTCGCGACGCGGCTCGCCGATTGGGCCGACACGCCCCAAGGCGCGCTCGTGCGCCCCAAGGACCCGCTGGAATATGCAGACAAGCTGGCGTTTCATCGGACCGCGCGGAGCGTGAAGGATTATGGGGGATAGTCCATCTCGCATGCGCCGGGTGCAAAGCCAGTTCGCCGGCATGTGGGGGAGCATCCTTTCGCTCCTTGCTGTTGCGACGATCTGCCTCGCTCTCTACGAGGTGTTCGGGCCACAGGGCTGGTTCCCCAATCCCATTCTGCGCGAGATCAGCATCGCAACCGCAGCCGGTGGACTTTTTGGCGTAGGCGGCGCGCATAATTTGCGCCTCTTGTTCATTCGATGGCGGTGGACGTCGCGATCGACCTTTGGCTGGCTTGGCGCACTCGTCGGTTTTGTGCCGGCTTTCTTTGCGATCGTAGTGCAGCCGGTTTGGGTCGGTATCGTCTGCTCCGCCGTCGCCATTCTGTCGTCTGTCGCCGCGTCGCTCATCTCTTGGTGGATGTCGCGACCAGATATCGAAGCCGCGCAATTGGAAATGGATCGTGTCGAGTAAGTCGGCGCTTGCGTTCTCGGCAGTCCTTATCGGCGCCACCATCACTGTCGTCGCGACGACACTCGCGATATTTCTGTTTCTCGCTCTGGCGAACCACACGCTTCAGCTTCCGTTCGACGCGTCCAATTTGAGCGCCATCCAAATTTACCTCATGGCGACCTGGGTCGTCGTCACCCCCTTTGCGGTAGGCGTCGGCCTAGTCTGCCATGTGATCCTGATGGCTCAGCGACGAACCAAATTGCTCCACTACATGTACACGGGCGCGTTGGCCGGCGCCGTTACAACGATCTGCATGAGCTTTACAATTGCCTACGCGCCGCTCGGCGCGATTATCGGCGGCGCAACGGCCGCCATCGCTTGGCTCATCCGCCGGCCGGATCGCGACGCGACCTCTTCAGTCATTCCGGACAGCGCCTCTGATCGCGCTTCAGCGCGATCAGACTCTTAGAGCCGAAATCGCGCTCGCTCGATTTCGGGTGCTGATCCGGAACCCAGGGGCAAACGCAGCGCGCGCGGCCCCTGGGTTCCGGGGGGGCGCGATGACTGCGGCGGAAGCCAATACGCGATCTGCTTTTCTCGCGCCGTGAATCCCCCAATATCGCGTCCATGAGCGAGATCGTTGAGATTTGGACGGATGGGGCGTGCAGCGGGAACCCTGGGCCGGGCGGCTGGGGGGCGGTGCTGAAATTCGGCGATGCGGAAAAGGACATTTCCGGCGGCGAGCGCGCGACCACCAACAATAGGATGGAATTGATGGGCGCCATCGAAGCGCTCAACGCGCTCAAAAAGCCGACGCGCGTGCGGCTCCACACCGACAGCCAATATGTGAAGAACGGCATCACGCAATGGATTCACAATTGGAAGAAGCGCGGTTGGAAGACCGCTGACAATAAGCCGGTGAAAAACGCCGAACTCTGGCAGGCGCTCGAAGCGGCCGCGTCGCGCCATCAGATCGAATGGAAATGGGTGCGCGGCCATGATGGCGACGTGATGAACGAGCGCGCCGATGCGCTGGCGCGCGCGGCGATCACGACGCTGCGGTGAGCTCCACCTATTCCCGGGGCGGCGCGAAGCGATGCGCCCGGGACCCATAAGCGTAGCGACAACCGGAGGCTGCGCGTAATCTTCTATTCCTACGCCTATGGGTCCCGGACTGCGCCTTTGGCGCATCCGGGAATGGGTTGACGCGTGTGCACGCAAGGCGTCCGTTGAAGCATGCGCGCCCTCCTCTTTCTCTTCTTCGCCTTGCCCACGCTGGCGTCGGCGCAGAGCCTGCCCGATCTCTCTTGGCTGAAGGGCTGCTGGCGCTTGCAGCAGGGCGACACCGTGATCACGGAGGTGTGGTCGGCGCCGCCGATGGGCGTGATGCTGGGCTACGCCTATACGATGCGCGGCGGCGTGCTGACGGAATGGGAGCAGACGCGCATCCAAATCGCCGATGGCGTTCCGACCTTTATGGCGATGCCCGGCGGGCGGGCGCAGACGCCCGTTCGCGATGGTGGAGAGCGGGCCGCGTATGATCGCTTTCGCCAACCCGGCGCACGATTTTCCGCAGCGCGTTGAATACACGCGCGACGGCGATCGGCTGACGGCGCGCGTTTCCGCGGGCGAGGACGTCATCGCGTTTCCTTACCGCCGAATCTCCTGCGCTGGCGCGCTACGCCCCTAGGGGGAGTTGACAACAGATTTAGTTTAACGTTGAACGATGATAGTTCGACGTTAAACGAGATCGCCATGCTGTCGCGTCGCCATGTTCTGACCCTGCTCGCCGCCGCGCCGGTTTTGCCGTCCTGCGCGGGCCAAAGCCTGCCCGATCCAGTCGCGGCCTGGCGCCATCCGGGCGCGGGGGAACGCGATCCGCGCCGCTATGCGCTGGCGCACGCGATCCTGGCGCCCAATCCGCACAACCGGCAGCCCTGGCTGGTCGATCTGGTCGGCGCCGACGAGATCGCGCTCTATCCCGATGTCACGCGCCTGTTGCCGGAAACCGATCCCTTCAATCGTCAAATCACGGTCGGCTGCGGCGCGTTTCTCGAACTGCTGTCGATCGCCGCGGCCGAGCGTGGCCTCGTTGCGCAAATCACGCCCTTCCCTGAAGGCGAGCCTCAGCCGCATCTCGATCAGCGCCCGTTCGCGCATGTGAAGCTCACGCCGGGCAGCGCGCGCGATCCGCTGTTCGCGGCGATCCTGGCGCGGCGCACCAATCGCAAACCGTATGAAGCGCGCGCGGTGCCGGAAGCGGATTTAGAGGCGCTGGCGCAGAGCGCGGCGGCGCCCGGCCTGCGCACGGCATGGGCGAATGGCGGCCAAACCTTGGCGGCGCTGCGCGATCTGGCGTGGGAAGGCGTCGATCTCGAAGCGCACACGCCGCACGCGCACCAGGAGACGGCGCGCCTCTTGCGCGTCGGCCATGCCGAGATCGCCACCCATCGCGACGGCATCGCCATCGAAGGGCCGATGATCGAACTCGCCAAGGCGCTCGGTCTTGTCACGCCCGAGGTGCTGGCCAATCCCGATCACCGCTTCACCAAGCCGTCGCTCGATGCGTGGCGCCCGCTGGCGGAGGACGCGCCGGTGTTCTTCTGGCTGACCAGCGCCGACAACACACGCGCGGCCCAGATCGCAGCGGGGCGCGCTTATGCGCGGCTCAATCTGACAGCAACCGCGCGCGGGCTGGCGATGCATCCGTTCAGTCAGAGCTTGCAGGAATATCCCGAGATGGCGCGCACCTATGCCGAGATGGAGCGATTGACCGGCGCGCAGCCGGGCGAACGCGTGCAGATGCTGGTGCGGGTGGGGTATGGACCCGCCATCCCGCCGGCGCCGCGCCGGGGGCTCGAGGATCAGATGCGCGCATGACGACAAGCGAACCGCCGGCGCTGCGCGTGATGACGCTGATCGGCATCATCGCGCAATTGAACGATGCGGCGCTGACGCGCGCGATCGGCGACGATCTCTCGCTCGCGGGCTTTCGCGTGCTGCATCATTTCGTGGTGCGCGGCGTCGAGGGGCAAAGCCCCTCCTCGCTGGCCAGCGCGTTTCAAGTCACCAAAGGCGCGATGACCAACACGCTGCAGCGCCTGGAGGCCAAGCGCTATGTGAAGATCGCGGCCGATCCGGGCGATGGGCGCGGCAAGGTGGTGCGCATCACGCAAGCCGGGCGGGCGGCGCGCGACCGCGCATTCGCGGCCATCGCGCCCGAATTCGGGGCGCTGATGCGCAAAGTGCCGGCGGCGTCGTTTGCAGCGGCGCTGCCGTTTCTGGAACAGCTCAAGGACGTGATGGACGCCGCGCGCGATTGACTGCTGACGCGGTTGGCGCAGGCGCGCGCTAGGCTGGCGCCGAGGAGGACGCCATGCTCGCGCTCGATCATATGGCGCTGCCGGTCTATGACGCAGCCGCCACGCACGCCTTCTACGGTGAGTTTCTCGGCCTGCCGCTCGTCAACGCGTTCACGGGCGATGATTGGGGCGGCAAGCCCTGGCTGATGATGATCTACGGCTTGGCGGACGGGCGCGAACTCGCGCTCGTGGCGCTGCGTGGCGAGAAAAGGCCGCGGCGCAGAGAGCCCCGCGACCTGCCGCATTTCGCGCTTTCGGCGCCGACGCACGCCGCGCTCGACGTCTGGATCGCCAAGATCAAGGATGCGCGCCTCCACCATTGGGAAGAGCGGCACGGCGCACAGCGTTCAGTCTATGTCGAGGATCCCAACGGCATCATGCTCGAAATCACCGCGCCGCCCAGCAAGGCCGGCGGCGCTGCGAGTGCGCGGGCGGTTGAGCTTATAAAGAGCTGGACAATGTAGCGCCCATGCTCCGCTTCACGCAGTCGCTGCAAAAGTGCGCACATGGTCCCCTCCCCGCGAGGGGAGGGGATCGAGGGGTGGGGTGAAACGCGCCGCCTCAAGCATGGATCGAGATCGTGGCGGTTCGGAGCGCGGCGCGAACGCTTTCAAAGGTCGGGATTCGCCCCACCCCTTGCCCCCTCCCCTCGCGGGGAGGGGGAGGTTTCGGAAGATTTCCATGAAGGGTGCGAGGGCGAGTTAGTCGACGGCCTTCACGCTGATGAGGGCGCCGTCGGCGGCGGTGATCTCGACGCCTTGGCCCACTGAGAGCGCATCGGCGCTGGTGGCGCGCCACACCGTGTCGCCGACTTTCACCGAGCCGACCCCATTGGTGAAGACGCTCGCCGCCACGCCGCGCGCGCCGACCAGCGATTGGCCGCGCTCGTTGAGCGTGGGATGCGTGGCTTGCGTGCGCAGCAAGCGATTGCGCACCAACGGGCGCCCGATGGCGGTGAGCGCGATCGTGGCCACCGCGAAGATCGCCAGCTCGGTCAGCGGCCCGATCGGCAGGAAGAGCGCGAGAAGACCCGTGATTCCGGCGGCGACGGCGGGCCAGAGCAGATAGGTCGTGCCCGTCAGCAGCTCGGCGATGAGCAGGACGAGGCCCAGCGCCAGCCAATGCGTGTGGTTGATCTGAAACAGCCAATCCATGCCGGTCTCCCGCCGAGGATAATCCCTTACCTTTGCGGCGTGCTTTGGGCTGAATTAAGCGCACGTAAGCTTTCGACAAGGCCCGCGAGGCCGGACAGATCGGCCGGCACGATCACAGTGCGTTGTTGCGGCGAGGTCGCCAGCTGGCCGAAGGCTTCGATGTATTTCTGGCCGAGGAAATAGCGGATGGCGTTCACATCGCCCGAGGCGATGGCCTGCGAGACCAATTCGGTCGCCTTCGCTTCGGCCTGAGCGGAGCGTTCGCGCGCTTCGGCGTCGCGGAAGGCGGCTTCGCGGCGGCCTTCGGCTTCGAGAATGGCCGATTGCTTGGCGCCTTCGGCGCGCAGCACGGCGGCCTGCTTTTCGCCCTCGGCTTCGAGAATCTGGGCGCGGCGTTCGCGCTCGGCCTTCATCTGGCGCGCCATGGCGGCGGTGAGATCCGGCGGCGGCGTGAGGTCTTTGATCTCGATGCGCAGCACTTTCACGCCCCACGCGACCGTGGCGGCATCGATGACAGTCAGCAGGCGCGCATTGATGGAATCGCGTTGCGACAGCACCTCGTCGAGGTCCATCGAGCCGACGACCGTCCGGGTGTTGGTCATGGCCAGATTGCGGATCGCGAGATTGAGGTTTTCGACCTCGTAGGCGGCCTTGGCCGCATCGATCACCTGGATGAACACCACCGCATCAACCGAAACGATGGCGTTGTCCTTGGTGATGACGTCCTGGCGCGGCACGTCGAGCACGGTTTCCATCATCGAGAGGCGCCGCCCGATCGTATCGACGAAGGGCGTGAGGAAGGCGATGCCGGGGCGCAGCGTGTGCGTGTAGCGGCCGAAGCGCTCGACCGTGTATTGGCGGCCCTGCGGCACGACCTTGATGACGCTGAAGGCGATCACGACCGCGAGCGCGGCCAGGACCAGCGTAAAGACTGCGCCTTCCATCGGGCTTCTCCCTCCGCGCGGCGCTTCAGCGCCACAGAGACCTTTGCGTCAGGCTATCGCCTTCTCCTTTCGCAAAGGTCTCGCAAAGCAAAACAAGGCGTTAAGCCAGCTGGCCGAGCATATATTCCGCCGACGAAACTTTGTACTCCCCGCCTTCCTCGACATTGACCTTCTCGACCACGCCATCCTTCACAATCATGGAATAGCGCAGCGAGCGCTTGCCCATGCCGAAACGGCTGCCGTCGAATTCCAGGCCGACGGCGCGGGCGAAATCGCCATTACCGTCGGCCAGCATGGTGATGTCGTCGGCCACTTTCTGATCCTTGGCCCAGGCCCCGAGCACGAACGCGTCGTTGACGGCGGTGCAGGCGATCAGATCGACGCCCTTGGCTTTGAGCTCGGCGGCCTTGTCGCGGAAGCTCGGCAAATGGCGGGCCGAACAGGTGGGCGTGAAGGCGCCGGGAACCGCGAACAGCGCCACGCGTTTGCCCGCGAACACCTCGGCCGTGGTCATCGGCTTGTTGCCCTCGCTGGTGGGCACATTGAAGGTGGCGTCCGGCAGCCTGTCACCGACCTTGATCATGGCGCGTCTCCTTGTTTTCCATCGGAATTGGGGTCCGCGTGGGGGTTTGAAGGTTCGGCGCGCCGGGAGCAAGCCCGCCCCTTGCGCCCCGGCCCAGGATCGCAGCAGCATTGCGCCGGCGCCATTCCAGGGGAGACAGCCGCTTTGGACGATTCGCTGGCGGGAAAGCTCCTGGTCGCGATGCCGGGCATCGGCGATCCGCGCTTTGAACATGCCGTGATCCTGATGTGTCAGCACACCACCGAGCAGGCGATGGGGCTGATCATCAACAAGCCGCGCCTGGCGCTGACCATCGGCGACGTGCTCGGCCATTTCGGCATGACGGCGCGCGGCGATCTGGCGCCGCTGATCGTGCTCGATGGCGGCCCGGTGAGCCCCGATCGCGGCTTCGTGCTGCACTCGGAAGACTACGACGCGCCGGAGGTCACGCAGACTGTCGCGCCGGGCATCGCCATGACGGCGACGCGCGAAGTGCTGGAGGCGATGGCGGGCGCGGCCGCGCCATCGCGCTTCGTGCTGGCGCTCGGCTGTTCGGGCTGGGGCGCGGGGCAATTGGAAGACGAGATCAAGCGCAATGCCTGGCTGGTGGTGGAGCCGGACGACGCGATCGTGTTCGGCGATGCGCATGACGACAAATGGAACGGCGCGCTGCGCCGCCTCGGCATCGACGCCGCGCAGATCATGGGCGAAGCGGGAAGGGCGTGAAGGGCGCCCCTGCTCCCCCTCGATGGGGGAGCTGTCACGCGCAGCGTGACTGAGGGGGTGGTGGCGCTCCGTTCTGCAATGTGGCGTTTCCACCCCACCCGGCCCTTCGGGCCACCCTTCCCGTCAAGGGGAGGGAGGAAAAGTCACTCCGGGAGAGCGTCGCGGAAATGTTCGCGTTCGCGCAGGGCATTGTCGATTTGAGTCAGGACAAGGTCGCGCGCTTCATCCCATTCCCAATTCCAGAAGCGCAAAATTTCAAATCCCTGCGCCGAGAGCAGCGCGTCTCGTGCTGCATCGCGAACAGCATGATGAGGTTCGCCGTGCTGGCTGCCATCCAGTTCGACTACGAGGCGTGCGTCGAAACAGACAAAATCGAGAACATAACGGCGGAACGGCGCCTGCCGACGAAAATGCCAACCACGGGCGCCGCGATAGGCGCGCAGCTCGCGCCACAAGCCAACCTCTTGGCGGGTCATGCGCTTGCGAAGCGCGCGCGCGATCTCGTTGGCCATGCCGCGAGGCTAGCAGAGAGACGCTCTGCTGGCCTCGTGCGGATATAGCGCCGCTTGCTGAAAGGTAGCGCCACCACCCCACCCGGCCCTTCGGGCCACCCTCCCCATCAAGGGGAGGGAGGGCGTTTGATCCGGCTGCGCTCGCATCAAGCTTCGCGCCCTGCTCCCCCTCGATGGGGGAGCTGTCACGCGCAGCGTGACTGAGGGGGTGGGAGCGCTGCGTTCGGAACTGTCGCGTCTCCACCCCACCCGGCCCTTCGGGCCACCCTCCCCATCAAGGGGAGGGAGGGCGCTTGCCCTCAATCCCGCGGGTTGAGGATGGCGTGGAGGACGTGGTCGCGCCAGGCGCCGTTGATTTTGAGATAGGCGCGCGCGAGGCCTTCTTCGGCGAAGCCGGCTTTGCGCAGCACGGCGCGTGAGGCGGCGTTGTCGGGCTGGCAGGCGGCTTCGACGCGGTGCAGGCCGAGATCGTCGAATGCGAACGCGATGACGGCGCGCACGGCGTCGGAGGTGTAGCCGCGCCGGCGCCAGGCTTCGCCGACCCAATAGCCGAGCGTGCCGCATTGCGCCGCGCCGCGCCGCACTTGGCTGAGCGTCAGCCCGCCGACGAGGCGATCATCTTCGCTGCGGAAGGCGTAGAACGGAAAGCTCTTCTGATCGCGGATGTCGTGCGCGTAGCGGCGTAGACGGAAGCGAAAAGCGGAACTTGTGAGCTCATCGTCCGGCCAGGTCGGCTCCCATGGCGTGAGGAAGGCGCGGCTATCGGCGCGCAGCTGGGACCATTGCGGGAAATCGCGCAGCTCAGGATGGCGCAAATAGAGCGGCCCGGCCGACAGCCGGCGCCCGCCCTCTTCGCCCTCACGCCGCAGAAACGCCATGGCGCTATCGTGCCCGAAAAGCGTTGACCGCGCCAAGACCCGCCTTCGGGCCTATGGCGGCGATGCAGGCGGGGCCGGCGAGCGCGGCCTGGGCGTAGGCTTTCACATCGTCGATCTGCGCCTCATCGATGCGGGCCTTGAGCTCTTCGAACGGAATGAGGCGGTCGCGCAGCAGCGCCTGCATGGCGCGCGCTTCGGCGCGGCCGGAGGGCGCCTCTGCGCCCATCAAAAGGCTCGCGCCCGCGACGGCTTTGGCGCGCGCGAATTCTTCGGGCGTGGGCCCGTGGCGCGCAAGCAGCTCCAATTGCTCGGTGACATATCCGGCGACGGCGGCGGCGTCCTTGGCGGCGCAGCCGGCATAGACGATGAGCCGCCCGACATCTTCGTACGCATCGACCGAAGCGTAGATGGTGTAGGCGAGCCCCTTGTCTTCGCGGATCGACTGGAAGAGCCGGGACGACATGCCACCGCCGAAGATCTCGACGAACAGGCGATGCGCCGTGGCGTCGAGATCGCCCGCGGGCGGCGCCGGCCAGGACAGCACGAGATGCGATTGTTCGATGCGGCGCGCCTCCCCGCCCCCGCCGCTCTTGGGCTTGGCTTCGGCCCGCTTCGGCGGCGTGCGCTGCTTCAAGCCGCTGAAGCGTTCTTCGAGCTTGGCCAGCACGGCGGCGCGATCGAACCCGCCGGCGACGGAAATGACGACGCGGTTGGCCGCGAAATGCGCATCGCGGAAACGTTCGAGCGAGGACACGTGCAGCGCGCCGACCGTGTCTTCTTCACCCAGAATGGGCCGTCCCAAAGCCTGATCGGGAAAGACGAGCGCCTGGTGCAGTTCGAACACGCGATCGGACGGCAGATCGAAAGCTTCGCCGCGCTCCTGCGCGACGACGCCTTTCTCCTTTTCGAGATCGGCTTCGTCCCAATGCGGTTTCAGCAGGATGTCGGCGATAAGATCGAGCGCGAAGGGCGCATCTTCCTTCACGACGCGCGCGAAATAGGAGGTGTGCTCATAGCCGGTGGCGGCGTTCAGCAGGCCGCCGACGCTTTCGATCGCTTCGGCGAATTGCTTGGCGTCGCGCCCGCCCGCGCCCTTGAAGGCCATGTGTTCGAAGAGATGGGCGACGCCGTTCTCCTCCGGCGCTTCCCAGCGCGCGCCGACATTCTGCCAGACGCCGAGCGCGGTGGTGGCCAGCGGCATGGGATCGAGCGCGACGCGCACGCCGTTCTTCAATCTGACGAGTTCAAGTCCGCTCAAACGCTCAACCCTTCGCGCGCGGCTCAGGCGAAGGCCCGGCCATGCGCACGGATATAGTCTTTCACGGCAAGCGGATCATTGGGAAGCGCTTCGATGCGTTCAGGGCGCGTGAAGAGATCGGCGGCGCGTTCGGGCAGCTCGGGGCGCAGGCCTGTCGCCTGCTCCACCGTCTCCGGGAATTTCGCGGGATGCGCGGTGGCGAGCGTGACATGGGGGCCGCGCGAACCGCCCGTGACCTTGGTGCGCGCGAAAATGGCCGTGGCCGTGTGCGGGCACGCGGGATAATCCCAGCCGGTCATGCCCTGCAGGGTTTCCTCATCGGTGACGGCGGCGGCGTCGAAGCTGGCGCGCAGGACCTTCAGCGCCTCGGCCGGAATGTCGAAGCCGCCCGATTGAGTGAGCTGCGCGTAGAGCCGTTCGACATGCGCGCCGTCGCGGCCGAGCGCTTCGTAGAGCATGCGCTCGAAATTGCTGGCGACCTGAATGTCCATGGCCGGCGACAGCGTGGCGTGGGAGCGTGCGCCGCGTTCATAGCGGCCGGTTTCGAGCGCACGCACGAGAATGTCGTTGGCGTTGGTGGCGAGCAGGATGCGCCCGATCGGCGCGCCCATCTGCTTGGCGACATAGCCGGAGAACGCATCGCCGAAATTGCCGGTGGGCACGGCGAAATGCACCGGGCCGGGCGCCGAGAGCATGGCGGCGGCGATCTGGTAATAGACCGATTGCGCGACGATGCGGGCCCAATTGATCGAATTGACGCCGGACAGCGACGACGCGCGCGCGAACTCCGCATCGGCGAACAGCGCTTTGACGATGGCCTGGCAGGCGTCGAAATCGCCGTCGATCTCGAGCGCGTGGACATTGTCGGCGCCGGAAGCGGTCATGAAGCGGCGCTGCACCTCGCTGACGCGGCCCTTCGGGATCAGCACAAAAAGATCGATGCGGTCGCGGCCCTTGAGCGCTTCGACGGCCGCGCCGCCGGTGTCGCCGGAGGTGGCGCAGACCACGGAGAGCCGTTTGCCGCGCGCCGCGAGCGCATGCTCGTAGAGCGGGCCGATGAGCTGCATCGCCACGTCTTTGAACGAGAGCGAGGGCCCGTGGAAAAGCTCCAGCACCCAATCGCCAGGGCCGATCTGCACCAAGGGCGTGACGGCTTCCGGCCAAGGCGGAGCCCAATCGGCGTCGGCGCCGGGCGCAGGCGCGCGGATATAGGCTTCGTTGACCAGCCGCGCCGTCGCCTCGCCCAGTTCATCGCCGGCGAACAGCGCCAGCACGTTCATCGCGGTGACGACGTAATGCTGCGTCGCGGCGGCTTTGCGGAAACTTTCGAGATCAGCGGGCCGAGGCCAGCTCTCGGGCACGTAAAGGCCGCCATCGGGCGCAAGGCCCGTCAGCATCGCATCGAGGAACGACACCGCCGGCGCGCGCCCGCGCGTCGAGACATAGCGCATCACTCAGGCTCCGGCCGTTTGAAGCCCAATCGTCCCACGCTGATGTGATACGCGAAGTAAACGCCGATCAGCATCGCCGCGAGCCCGAACCAGGTGATGGCGTAGCCCATGTGCCGCTCGGGCGGCAGCGGATCGAGCACGCGGGCGAAGGGATTGTCGCGCGCGCGGCCATCGGCGCCGACATAGGGCGCGGCGATGTAATAGTTCGCGACCTGGCCGAGCGCGGATGTGCGCGCCATGGCGGTCAGATCGATATCGTACCAGATGTGATCTTCGGGGCGCGGCGGGGCGGTGAGCGCGGCGGGCGGGCCGGGCCGCACCGAGGCGCCGCGGATGGGCGTGGCGTAGCTCAGCGCCGCCGGATAGCGCACGTCGCGCCAGTGCGGCTCTTCGGGGCCGGGAATGAAATCGCTGTCGATGAAAACGACGCTGTCGCCATCGCGCACCGGCGCGAAGACGCGCCAGCCGGGCGCGCCATCGCGCACGCCGTAAACCAATTGCAGGCCATCGGGCAGCGGCGCGTAGGATGAGAGCGTGGTTTCCGCGGGCGGCGTGGCGGCGGCCGCGATCTTGGCGTCGTAGCGCGCCAGCTGCCAGCGGCCGAGCGCAAGCAGCACCGCCAGCGCGACAAGCGCCAAAACGGTCATGATCGGCAGAGGGCGGAAACGAATCATGGGCGCTCACGCGCCGCCGGACGCGACGTCCTCATTGCGCACTTCGCGCGCCTTGTTGCGCCATTGCAGCGCGAACAGCACGGCCTTGAACGGCGGCAAGAGCGCCAAGCACAGACCCACCGTCGCGGCGAGCGTGATCGAGAGCGCAATCCAGGACGGCATCCTGACGACGAATTGAAGGATGAACAGAAGCGGCGTCACGATGGCGCCGACGAGCAGAATGACGAACACGGCCGGGCCATCGCCTGCATCGGCGACGCGGAAATCGGCGCCGCAGGCCGGGCATTTCTCGCGAAAGCGCAGATAGCCGGAGAACAAGGGCCCCTTGCCGCATTGCGGGCAGGCGCAGCGCAGGCCCGCTTCGAAGGGCGAGACCTCCGCCAATTATCCGCCCTGCTGCATCGTGATGTACGGCGTGACGTAGACGAAGGTGAACAGGAAGAGCCACACCACGTCGACGAAGTGCCAATACCAGGCCGCGGCTTCGAGCCCGAAATGCTTGGTGGGCGTGAACTGGCCGGCCAGCAGGCGGAACAGGCACACCGCGAGGAAGATGGTACCGATGATCACGTGCGCGCCGTGGAAGCCCGTCGCCATGAAGAAGGACGCGCCGTAGATCGTCGCGTTCGTCACATCGCCCATATTGCCGAAATGGAAGCCGCGCGCGGGATATTCGATGCCGAACTGGATGTAGGTGAACAACATGCCGAGCGCGACGGTGAGCGCCAGGCCCCAGGCCGCGCCGCGCCGATCGTTCTGCTGCAGCGCGTGGTGCGCCCAGGTCACGGTCGTGCCCGAGAGCAGCAGGATGAGCGTGTTGATGAGCGGCAGGTGGAAGGGATCGTAGGGCTGCACGTGCGGGGGCGGCCAATGCGCGAAGGCCGCGCGCGTCGCATCATCCCAGGACGGCACGCTCCAATCGGCGCGGTGGCCGTGATAGATCGCGAATTCGAAGAAGATCCAGAACCACGCCACGAAGAACATCACTTCGGACGCGATGAAGAGGATCATGCCGTAGCGCAGGCCGATATCGACCACCGGCGTATGATCGCCGCGGCGGCTTTCCTTGATGACGTCCGACCACCAGCCGATGAAGGTGAAGGCCAGCAGGATCGCGCCGAGGCCGGCGACCGCGATCGAGCCCTTGCCGAACAGGAATTGCAGCGATTGGGACGCATCGGCCGCGATGAGGCCCTTGCGCCAAACCACGAAGCCCACCGCGCTTACGAAGGCGGCGAACGACCCAAGCACCGGCCACGGGCTCGGATCGACCAGGTGATAGTCGTGCTTTACCTCGGCGTGCGCCATGCCTCGTCCTCAGCCCTCGTCCGTGCGGCGCCAGATTCGGCGCGGCCGCGCCGGTTTAACGCAGCCCACCCGGCCCGCCAAGGCGCGCCCGGAAGCGACCCATAGTCACGCCAACATCTTGATATCCCGGCCTAGCTGCCCCCGCCCGTCGGCTGCGGGAAATAGGTGTAGGAGAGCGTGATCTGGCGTGTGTCGCGCGCATCGGGATCGTCCACGATGGCGGGATCGATGAAATAGAGCACCGGCAGGCTGGCCTTTTCGTGCGGCGCCAGCGCGCGCGGCTCGAAACAGAAGCATTGCAGCTTCTGGAAATAGACGCCGGTGACGGCCGGCGCGACGTTGAACGTGGCCACCGCCGTGACCGGGTGATCGGAGAGGTTCTCGACCTCGAAGAAGGCGAGCCCGGTTTCGCCGATGCGCAGGGTCTGGCTAGGGTCACGCGGGGTGAAGCGCACCGGCAGATTGCTGGCGACATTGGTGTCGAACTGGACCTCGATGGTGCGGTCGAGGATGCGGGGCGCAGCGGCGCTGGCGCGCTGGGTGGTGCCGCCATAGCCGGTGACTTTGCAGAACAGCTTGTAGAGCGGCACCGCCGCGAACGACGCGCCGACCATGCCGATGGCGGCCAAGGCGGCGAAGGCCGCCGTCGCGGCCATGCGGCGCGAAGGGCGCGGCGCGCTCACAATGGCCGATCCAGAATGCCCGCCTTCATCTTGGCGAGCGTGATCACGAAGACGAGCACGACGAAGCCGACCAGCGCGAGCGCGATCCAGAGATTGCGGCGGTTGCGCGCTTTCTCTTCCTGCGGCGTCAGCTTGATGGTGTCGTTCACGCCGCGCTCGCGGCGGCGATCCGTTCGAGCAGCAAGGCGGCGAACAGCGCGAACAGATAGAACATCGAATAGAGGAAGAGATTGAGCGCCGGGCGCGCTTCCTTCTTGGCGTCGTAGATCTGGCCGCCGCCGGGCGCATCGCCCGCGCGCGACCGCGCCAACGCGATCGCCAGCGCCACGAACACGAGCCCGCCGAGGGCGGCTATGCCGAGATAGAACGGCCCGCCGAGACCAATAAAGGCAGGGACGCAGGCCAGCGGCGCGAGCAGGATCGCGTAGATCAGAATATCACGCCGCGTGCGCGCGGCGCCATGCGTGACCGGCAGCATAGGCACGCCGGCGCGCTCATAATCGCGCGATTGGGTGAGCGAGAGCGCCCAGAAATGCGGCGGCGTCCACATGAAGATGATGGCGACAAGCACGAGCGGTTCGAGCGCAAGCGCGTTGGCCTTGGCGGCCCAGGCGATGGCCGGCGGCAGCGCGCCAGCGAGCCCGCCGATGACGATGTTCTGCGGCGTCGTCCGCTTCAGCCACATCGTATAGACGACGGCGTAGAACCAGATCGTGAAGGCGAGCAGGCCCGCGGCGAGCAGATTGGCCGCGAGCAGCATGGTCAGCACGGAGAGGATCGAGAGCGCGATTCCAAGGCCGAGCGCTTCGGGGCGCGCCACGCGGCCGGACGGCACGGGACGCGCGGCGGTGCGCGCCATTTTGGCGTCGATATCGGCGTCGTACCACATGTTGAGGGCGCCCGAGGCGCCGGCGCCGACGGCGAGCGCGAGGATCGCGGCGAAGGCCAGCACGGGATCAGCGCGGCCCGGCGCGCAGACATAGCCCACGAGCGCGGTGAACACGACCAGGCTCATCACGCGCGGCTTCAAAAGCGCGACATAGTCGGAGGCGGTGGACGTGCTCATCTGGGAGGCACTGACGTCGGTCACTTCGTACTCCACTTCTGCTCCCCCGTTCACGGGGGAGCTGTCAGCGCGCGACAGCGCGATGACTGAGGGGGGAGCAAACACGCCGCCGTCAGCGTGTCGGCTCCCCCCTCCGGCCGCTTGCGCGGCCACCTCCCCCGTAAACGGGGGAGGTGCAAACGTCCCTCAGTGATGCGCGTCCGGCTTGATGACGGGCAGTTCGCTGAATTGGTGGAAGGGCGGCGGGGACGACAAGGTCCATTCGAGCGTGGTGGCGCCCTCGCCCCATGGATTGGCGCCGGCCTTGCGCTTGGCCAGGAACATTTCCGCCAGCATCACGAAGAACACGAGCAGGCCGATTGCGGTGATGAAATAGCCGTAGGTCGAAATCTTGTTCCAGAACGAGAAGCCTTCGGCGTAGTCGATGTAGCGGCGCGGCATGCCTTGCAGGCCGAGGAAATGCTGCGGGAAGAAGATCGTGTTCACGCCGATGAACGTGATCCAGAAATGCAGGCCGCCGAGGAAGCCGTTGTAGCGGTAGCCGCTCATCTTCGGGATCCAATAATAGAAGCCCGCGAAGATCGTGAACACGGCGCCCATCGAGAGCACGTAGTGGAAGTGCGCGACCACGTAATAGGTGTCGTGCAGCACGGTATCGATGCCGGAATTGGCGAGCACGACGCCGGTGACGCCGCCAACCGTGAACAGGAAGATGAAGCCCATCGCCCACAGCATCGGCACCGCGAAGGTGATCGAGCCGCCCCACATGGTGGCGATCCAGGAGAAAATCTTGATGCCCGTCGGCACCGCGATGACCATGGTGGCGGCCACGAAATAGGCTTCCAGATCGAGGCCCATGCCGACCGTGTACATGTGGTGCGCCCACACGACGAAGCCGATGAAGCCGATCGAGACCATGGCGTAGGCCATGCCGAGATAGCCGAACACCGGCTTCTTCGAGAACGTCGAGACGATCTGCGAGATCATGCCGAAGCCCGGCAGAATGAGAATGTAGACCTCGGGGTGGCCGAAGAACCAGAACAGATGCTGGTACATCACCGGATCGCCGCCGCCCCCCGGTTCGAAGAATTGCGTGCCGAAATTGCGGTCCGTCAGCAGCATGGTGAGCGCGCCGGCGAGCACCGGCAGCGACAGCAGCAGCAGAAACACGGTGACCAGGATCGACCACACGAACAGGGGCATCCGATGCAGCGTCATGCCCGGCGCGCGCATGTTGAAGATCGTGGTGATGAAATTGATCGCGCCCAGGATCGAGGAGGCGCCGGCGATGTGCAGCGACAGGATCAGGAGATCCATCGCCGGGCCGTCGTGGTGCGTCACCGCCGTCGAGAGCGGCGGATAAAGCGTCCAGCCGCCGCCGAAGCCCGGATGCACGCCCGAGCCCGGCACCAGCATGGAAAGCGTCGCCAGGCCGAACGACGCCGGCAGCAGCCAGAACGAAATGTTGTTCATGCGCGGGAACGCCATGTCCGGCGCGCCGATCATCAGCGGCACGAACCAGTTCCCGAAGCCGCCGATCATCGCCGGCATGACCATGAAGAAGATCATGATCAGGCCGTGATAGGTCACGAGCGAGTTATAATAGTGCTTGGCCGCATCGATATCGTGGATCCAGGGCAGGCGCGTCAGCACGCCGATGCCCGGCTCCATAAGCTCGAGCCGGATGAGGCCCGACATGGCGCCGCCGATCACCCCCGCGAAGATCGCGAAGATGAGATACATCGTGCCGATGTCTTTGTGGTTGGTCGAATAGACCCACCGCTTCCAGTCATAGAGGCTGGGGCGATGGTCTGCGTCGTCATGGGCTGCGGCGTGTTCGGCGGCCATTGTCAGTCCTTCGATCAGCGGGCGGGCGCGTCAGCGCGCGCAGCGCCTTGAGGCGCGGGTTGGGCGGGCGATGGCGCATCGGCCGCGCCGTCGGCGCTGGCGAGCGAGCCGCCTTGCGCCACGACCCAGCGCTCGAATTCCGCGCGCGGCACGGCGTGCACCTCGATCGGCATGAAGGCGTGGTTCAGGCCGCACAATTCGGAGCATTGGCCGAAATAGATTCCCGGCCTGTCGACGTTGAACCAGGCGTCGTTGACGCGTCCCTGGATGGCGTCTTCCTTGACGCCGAAAGCGGGCACCGCCCAGGAATGGATCACGTCGTTCGAGGTGATGAGCACGCGGACGTTTTCGCCGACCGGCACGAAGATCGGATTGTCGACGGCCAATTGCGCGGGCCGGCCCTGCGCGCGGGCGTCGTCATCCGGCAGCATGTTCGACGTGACGTTCACGCCCATGCCTTCATACTCATATTGCCAGAACCAGGAATTGCCCGTGACCTTGATGGTCATCTCGGTGGCGGGAATGCGCTCTTCGTGAAACAGCAGCGGAAACGAACGCGACGCTACAATCACGAGAATGATGACCGGCACCAAGGTCCAGATCACTTCGACCGTGGTGTTGTGCGTGAATTTGCGCGGCGTCGGATTGGCGCGGCGATTGTAGCGCACCACCACCCAGAGCAGCAGCGCCAGCACCAGCACCGAGGTGGCGACGACGATCGGCAGGATGAAATTGTGGAAGCTGACGATCTCGCGCATCAACACCGTGCCGGGTTGCTGCAGATCAATGCCGCCATCGTGCGGCGCGCCCAGGATGGGGAGATCTTCGGCGTTGGCGACGCCGGCTCCCACTAGCGCTGCGAGCGCCGCGCTGAAAACCGCCCCTGCTTTCACGCCCCTGCTCTCCCATCGTCGCAATTGTGCACACTCATGCGCGCCACATTACGCGCTCGCGGTATGGCGCGCTCACGCCACAGGGCCTATAGTCCCCGGGCGCGGCAAAGGACCGCGCCGGATGGATCTCCGCCCTGCCACAGCCTCGATTCCAGGGTGCTAGCATGAGCCGCCGCCGGCTTCCAAGGCGTCTTGCCTGCGTCCTTATGGGCGCGGCGTTGTTCGGTTTCGCCGCGCCCGCTTGGGCGCAGGCGCTGGGCGTCGCCCATGATACGCCTGACGCGCGCACGATTTACGGATCGCGCCACACCCAATCATGCGGCAACGCGGCCGCGCGCAGCCTCACCACCGATGAGGCCGTGGCCGATTGCACCCAGGCGCTGGATGAGCAGCGCGGCTCCCGCGCGGGGCGGCTCGCCGTCTTTATCAACCGCGGCGTCATCTATCTGCACCGCCATGAGGGCCAGAGCGCGCTCGCGGATTTCGAGGCCGCGCTGGCGATCGATCCGCGCAACGCCGAAGCGATGGTGAACCGCGGCCAGGCCCTCATCATGGTCGGCCAGCCGGGCCAGGCCGTCGCCGCGATCACGCAGGCGCTGACCTACGGCGTGCGCGAACCGCACAAGGCCTATTATACGCGCGGCGCGGCGCGCGAGACGCTGGGCGATCTGCGCGGCGCCTATGAGGATTATTCGACGGCGCTGGAGATCGAGCCCGATTGGGGCCCGGCGGAGGCGGAGCTGGCGCGCTTCGTCCGGGTGCGCCGTGAGCGATTGGCGAGCGCGCTGGGCGCTGCTGCGCCGCCAAATGGAGACCCCAACGGCGCCCCAACAACGGAGGGTTCGCGATGACCCGCATCTGGTTGGCCGCCGCCGCGGCCGCGTTCGCGTGCTTGGCCGCGCCGCAAACCGCGTCGGCCGCGATGAGCGTGTTCGGCAACAGCGCCGCGCATGAATGCTACGAAGCCGCCGTCGAGGGCCGTCAGGACAGGGGCGCCATGGCCTCATGCGACAGCGCGATCGACCAGGAGCCGCTCACCTTCCATGACAGAGCCGCCACCTACGTCAATCGCGGCGTGCTGCGGCTGCACCGGCGCGAGTTCGACGGCGCGCTCGCCGATTTCGACGCCTCGCTGCGCATGATGCCCGATCTGGGCGAAGCCCATGTGGACCGCGGCGCCGCGCTCATCATGCTGCGCGACTATGCCGGCGCGATCACCGCCATCACGCATGGCCTGGAGCTCGGCACCGAAGACCCGCAAGAGGCCTATCTCAACCGCGGCCTGGCGCACGAATTCAGCGGCGATATCCGCGCCGCCTATTCGGATTATCGCCGCGCCGCCGAGATCGCCCCCGATTGGCCGCGGCCCCAGCTCGAGCTCGCGCGCTTCCAAGTGCGCAGCGCGGCGCAATAGCGTCGGGCTTCACCAGGTTTCACCGAGGCGACGCAGCGCCCCTTGGGCGTACGCATCGCCTTGCTGTGCCGCGAGCCGATAGAGGCGCACGGCCTCAGCGCGGCTCGCGGCCACGCCCTGTCCCTGCTGATATGCCACGCCAAGCGCATATTGGCCGGGCGAGTAACCCTGGTCAGCCGCGAGACGATAGAACACAGCGGCCTCGGCGAAGCTTTGTGCGACCCCTCGGCCATCGCGGTAGGCATTGCCAAGCGCGTATTGCGCAGCGGGAAAGCCCTGGTCCGCAGCCAATCTGAAGAGGCGCGCGGCTTCCGTGTCGTCGCGCTCTAGGTCGCCGCCCGGCGCGTACATGGCGGCGAGCCGATATTGAGCGGGGGCGAATCCGCGGTCGGCCGCCGAACGAAACAAGCGTAAAGCCTCAGCCTTGTTGAAAGCATAGCCGCTGATCTCGAGCCAATATCCGGCGCCGACCAGGAACTGCGCGCGCGCATCGGAACGAGCGGCGGCGTCGAGCGACGCACGCGACGCCGCGCCGACGACGCGCTGAACCAGGTTTTCAAGAGCGGTGATGCCGTCGGTCGCGGCCCATTCATTGGCGTTGATCCCATCAATCGCCGCAAGCGCACGGTTGGGATTTGCGGGAACGGCCGGGGCTTTGGCGGCCGTCGAAGCGACCGTGGCTGCTGTCGTCTCAAGGCGCGGCGCGGCCATCTGCGACGGCGCCGGCGATCCGCTACGCACAATCACATAGATCGTCGCCGATAGAGCGAGCACAGCGAGGCCCGCGCCCGCGCCAAGCAGAGCGCGCTTGTTGCGCAACGACGGTGCGGGCGCGTCGCGCGCAGGCTCCAAAATGGCGTTGCTGACTGCGGAACGGCGCGCCGGATGCGCACCCTCGCCAAGGACCGACGCATTTTCGCTGCGGTGCGAATCGCGTGCGGCGTCGGCAGCCAAATTCTCGGCCCGCGCGCGCGCGACGCCAGCCTGCGGGTCAGCGGGGTAAGATTGTGCCCAGGCTGCCCACGCCGCCGAGTCATTTGAACCCTGCAGCGCGGCAAGGCGGCCCAATCCCTGCCGGTTCAGCTTCATCCCAATAGCGTCGACGATCTTTCGCCAACCAGGATGGTTCGCATCGCCGGTCCAGCCGGACAGATCCTCGGCGTGCAGCATGTTGAATGGCGGCGGCAGATCGCACGGCTCGATCATGGCCGCGATCAGCACGCCGCGCCGGCGGCCGAGTTCGGCCTCGCCGCGCACCCAATCGGAAGCGACCGCGGCGGGCGACCAGCACACGAGCTGGGCTTGGCAGGCCTTGATGACCTCGGTGATCTCGTCGGTGAAGGACCGGTCGGGCCGCAATTGCTCGTCGAACCAGACCGCGACGCCGAGCGCGCGCAGACCCTCGGCGATCGGGCGCATCTGGCTGCGCTGCTCCTGCTTGTACGAGATAAAGACGTCGACGTCGCGCACCTGGCCCCGCTCCCGATCCCCGCGCCATGCTAGCGCGCCTATGCGACGGCCAAAACCGGCGGCCGGCGATAGCCGCGTGCGCCCGGTTCGAAACGCCTTATATTGAGGGTTCGCTACAGAAAGGCTGACCCGCAATGGCAGACAGTTTGACCGCCGCGCCCGCTCCCGCCGAGCTGGATTGGAAAGCCGCCGAGCAGATTCTGGCTGACGCCGCCGCGCGGGCCGACGATGCGGAGCTGTTCGTCGAAGACAGCCGCTCGGAGAGCTTCCTCTGGGATGATGGGCGGCTGAAATCGGCGAACTATGACGCGGCGCAAGGCTTTGGCCTCCGAGTCGTTTCGGGCGAGCGCGCCGGCTATGGCCACGCCAGCGTGCTGGACACGGACGCGATCAAGCGCGCGGCGGATGCGGCTTCGCGCGTGCGCGCGGGCCATGACGGGACGCTCGATGTATCCCCCGCGCGGACCAATCACCGGCTCTACGCCGACATCGACCCGATCGATGCGCCGCTGTTCACCGACAAGACCGCGCTGCTGGAAGAGATCGACGCCTATGTGCGCGCGCGCGATCCGGCGGTGGTGCAGGTCGCGGTGTCGCTCGCGGGCTCGCGGCGCGGCGTGACCATCCTCAGGCCCGATGGGCAGCGCTACGAGGACGCGCGCCCGCTGGTGCGCGTGAATGTTTCGGTGACGGTCGAACGCGATGGCCGGCGCGAATCCGGTTCGGCGGGCGCAGGCGGGCGTGAAAGCTATGCCGCGTTCATCGCGCCCGAGCGCTGGAAGAAACTGGCCGATGAAGCGCTGCGCGTGGCGATGGTGAACCTCGACGCGATCCCGGCGCCGGCGGGCGAGATGGACGTGGTGCTCGGCCCGGGCTGGCCGGGCGTGCTGCTGCACGAAGCGGTGGGCCACGGCCTCGAAGGCGATTTCAACCGCAAGGGCACCTCGGCCTTCGCCGGCAAGATCGGCGAGCGCGTGGCCTCGCCCGGCGTGACCGTGGTGGACGATGGCACCTTCGAGAATCGCCGCGGCTCGCTGACGATCGATGATGAAGGCACGCCCACGGGCCGCACCGTGCTCATCGAGGACGGCATTCTGAAGGGCTATCTGCAGGATCGGCTCAATGCCCGCCTGATGGGCGTCAAGCCGACGGGCAATGGGCGGCGCGAGAGCTTTGCGCATCGCCCGATGCCGCGCATGACCAACACCTTCATGACCGCGGGCGACAAAGACCCGGGCGAAATCCTCGCTTCGCTGAAGCAGGGCGTCTACGCCGTGAACTTCGGGGGCGGCCAGGTCGACATCACCTCCGGCAAGTTCGTGTTTCAATGCACCGAGGCCTATCTGGTCGAAGGCGGGAAGATCAAAGCGCCGATCAAGGGCGCGACTTTGATCGGCGATGGCCCTTCCGCGCTGACCCGCGTGACGATGGTGGGCAATGATCTGAAGCTCGATGAAGGCGTCGGCACCTGCGGGAAGGCGGGACAGAGCGTCCCGGTCGGCGTGGGCCAGCCCACGCTCTACATCCAAGGGCTGACCGTCGGCGGCATGTGATCTGCGCCGCCCTGCCGCGTTCGAAGCGCCGTCCGATTCTCATCGGGCGGCGCTTTTGATTCCAGAATCGGCGCGCGAGTCGGCGCGTGATCGAGTCGATTCTCACGCCGCGCGGCGCTCTCGGCCTGCTTGCGGCCTCATCATGCGTGATAAAAAAACTTCAGTCGCATCGAAAGCTGCAGAAGCCTCTCGCGCCGCGCGCGCAACGCATCGATGCGCATGAAATGCATCAACCACGCGGTTTTCGCGATGTCGTGATCGATGATGGGCCATCGCAAAGGCGCGCATCGCATGCCTTCGACGGCCATGATCGATGAACCGAAAGCGTCGAGACGTATTTACAAGTCACGCGTCTTGCGTACTTTCCGACTCGTCTCACCTATCTGGGAGGGTTCTTATGGCTGCTGCCAAGAAGAAAACCACTGCGAAGAAGGCTCCTGCGAAGAAGGCTGCCAAGAAGAAGAAGTAACCCTTCATCTTCGTTCGCAAAGTTAGGAAGCGCCGCTGAACGCAAGTTCGGCGGCGCTTCTGCTTTTGGGCCTCCCCCACGCCATCCGGCGTTCGTCGCATCGCGCTTGTCGCGGCCAAGCCGATGAGGTGAGGCTCCGCCGGCGGCTGAGGGGCCGCATCCGAAACGATTGCTCGCTGCATCCGGCTGGCGGGGGAACAAGAGTTTCGAGGTGGGCGCGAACGACGCCCGGCGGGGAGGTTCGATGTGGAAGCGGCTCTTGATGACGACGGCCCTGGCCGCCGTCTCCGCAAGCGGCGCCTATGCCGAGGATGCAGCGCCACCATCTGTTGATGCGCTCGCGCCAAACGCCGACGCCAATGGGCGCGTGGTCTATGAGCCCGCCTTCTTCGCCCGCTACGCGCCGTCGACCGCGCTCGACATGGTCAACCGCGTGCCGGGCTTCTCGATCGATGAGGGCGAAGACCGCCGCGGCTTCTCGGGCGCGGCCGGCAATGTGCTGATCGATGGCGAGCAGCCGAGCTCCAAGAGCGATTCCCTGCAGAGCATCCTGGCGCGCATCCCGGCCGATCAGGTGGTGCGTGTGGAATTGCTGCGCGGCGCTTCGGGCGAAGGCGGCAATCAGGCGACGCTGGTCAACGTCGTGCGCGCGCCGAGCTCGGGCAGCGGCGTGTGGGAGGCCGAGGGCGAGTACAACATCGAGCGCAATCGCTTCGCGCCGCGCGGCTCGCTGTCCTGGAACGGACGCATAGGCGATTTCGAATACGGCGCCGGCGTCAGCCGCTTCCTTCAGTACCGCAACCTGCACGGCGAGCGCATCTACACGGACGCGCTCGGCGCCTATACGGGCCGGCGCGACGACATCTCGCCCCGCTCCTATCGCGAGACCGTGCCGACGGCGCAGGCGGCCTTCCCGCTGCTGGGCGGACGCATGCGCCTCAACGCGCAATGGCAGCGCTGGGAATTCGAGAGCCTCACCATGCTGCCGGGCTTCGATCCAAGCGGAGCGCAGACCGACGATCTCAAGGTCGATTTCTGGGAACGCGAGCAGAGCGGCGAGCTGGGCATGAATTTCACGCGGAGCTTCGGCCCGCTTGGATTCGAACTCGTGGGCCTCCTCAACCGAGCGCATTACGCGCAGGATCAGGGCGCGCTGCTCGACAATCCCGTCGGCGTGTTCGCCTCGGCGACCGAGCAATTGCTGCGCCAGGACAAGGGCGAATCCATTCTGCGCGGCGTCGCCACGTGGACCATCAATCCGCGCCATCGCCTCCAATTCGGCATCGAGGGCGCTTACAACTCGCTCGAGCAGACGCTGGCGCTCACCGAAGACAGCGGCGGCGGCCCTGCGGCGATCGTGCTGCCCTCCGCAAATGTGCTGGTCGAAGAAAGCCGCGCCGAAGGCTTCCTCACCTATCTGTGGCGGCCCGCCGACGGCTGGTCGATCGAGAGCACGCTGGCGGCGGAAACCTCGACGCTGACGCAGACCGGCGACGTCGCGCTCGAAACCACGCTCACCTATGTGAAGCCCAGCCTGCAGATCACGCGCACGTTCGGGCGCAATCAGGCGCGGCTGCGCATCTATCGCGATGTCGGCCAGCTCGATTTCGGCGATTTCGTCTCGGCGGCCTCGCTCGCCGATGCGCTGGTCGGCGGCGGCAATCCGAATCTGCGGCCGGAAACCTCCTGGCGCGCCGAGCTGAGCGGCGACCTCCGCTTCGGAACGGATGGCGCACTGGGGCTCACCCTGTTCCATTGGGAGATCGAGGACGCGAGCGACGTGGTGCCGGTCACGACCTTGTCGGGCACGTTCGACGCGCCGGGCAATATCGGAACCGGCTCGCGCGACGGCGTGAAGCTCTCGGCGGCGCTGCCGCTGACGGCGATCCTGCCCGGCGCGCGCCTCACGCTCGACGGCACGTTCCAGCGCGGCGAGGTGACCGATCCTGTGACGCTGCGGGCGCGCACGATCTCGGAATTGTTCGAGAGCGAAGTCTCGGCCGAGTTCCGCCAGGATTTGACGGCCGCGCACCTCGCCTGGGGGCTCTCCTTCTACAAGGCGTCGCAATACATCGTGTTCCGCCGCAACGAGATCGACACGCCGGAGGAAGGCCCGTTCCTGGACGTCTACGCCGAGTACACGGGGCTGCCCGGCGTCAAGCTCAAGCTCACGGCGGCGAACGTGTTTGACGGCGATGTCTCACGCGAACGGCTGTTTTTCGATCCGGACCGCAACGGCGCCTTCCAAAGCGCCGACAACCGCCTGCGCCACCTCGGGCCCTTCTTCATCGTGACTCTCTCCGGTACGTTTTAGAAACGTATCGGATGAGAGGAGCGGCGGATGTGGCGCGGGCTTGCGGGCGCTGTCCTGGTGCTGATCGCGGGCTGGGCCATCGCTGACGCGCCGGTGATCGCCCAGAGCCAGGTGAGCGAGGAGGCGACGATGCGCATTCGCGTTCAATCGGGCCGGCTGGAGGGCCGCGTGGCCGATGGCGTCGCGGCCTTCAAAGGCATTCCCTACGCCGCCCCGCCGATCGGGCCGCTGCGCTGGCGCGCGCCCGCGCCGGCGTCGGCTTGGCGCGGCACGCGCCAGGCCGATCACATGGGCGCGGTCTGCATGCAGCGCTACAATCCAGACGACAATGGCGTAGGCCCGCTCCCGATGAGCGAGGATTGCCTGACGCTCAACATCTGGCGGCCGGAGAAGATCGCCGCGCCCTTGCCGGTGATGGTGTGGATCCATGGCGGCGGCTTCGTGAATGGCTCGGGCACGGCCGCACTCTATGACGGCGCGGCGCTGGCGCGGCAGGGCGTCGTCGTTGTCACGCTCAATTACAGGCTGGGGCGGCTCGGCTTCTTCGCGCATCCCGCGCTCAGCGGGGAACAGGCTGGGCTGCCGCTCGGCAATTACGGCTTCATGGATCAAATCGCGGCACTGCAATGGGTGCAGGCCAACATCCCCACTTTCGGCGGCGATCCGGCGAACGTGACGATCTTCGGCGAGAGCGCGGGCGGCATGTCGGTGCTACGCCTGATGACAATGCCGGAGGCGCGCGGCCTCTTCCAGAAAGCCATCGTGCAATCGGGCGCGGGCTATGAGCGCGATCTCCTGCTGCGCGAGACCAATTCCGTCGGCATCCCAAGCGCGGAGGTGCTGGGGCAGATGTTCGCGGCGCGTTTCGGCGGCGATCTCGCCGCGCTGCGCGCCGTGCCTGCCGATCGCCTTCTGGAAGGCCCCGAGCCTGTCGTGTTCAACGGCTTCGGGCCGATCATCGATGGGCGCATGCTGAACGCGAATCTGCTCGAAGCTTTCCAGGCGGCGCAGGAGGCGCGCATCCCGCTGCTGATCGGCTCGAACTCGCTGGAGATGCCGGTGCGGGGCGCGCAATTCGATCAATTTTACCGCCAATTGATGCGCGGGCGCTCAGCGGATGACGAGGCGCGGCTGCGCGCGGCCTATCCGGACGAAGCGAGTTTCCGCACCAATGTAGTGAGCGACATCATTTTCGGCGCGCCGGCGCGGGGCCTGGCCGCGCTGCACGCGGCCCATGGCGCGCCGACCTTTCTCTACCGCTTCTCGGTGCTGAGCGCGTCGATGCAGGGGCGGCTGGAAGGCGCCGTGCACGCCTCCGAACGGCAATATGTGTTCAACACGCTCGCCGCCTCGCCCTGGCCGACGGACGCAAACGACGCCGCGCGCGCGGCGGAGATCAGCGCCTATTGGGTCGCGTTCGCGCGCAGCGGCGATCCCAATGGCGAGGGCCGCCCGATCTGGCCGGCCTATGATGGCGCGAGCGACGTGCTGATGAATTTCACCAATGACGGCCCGCGCCCGCAAGGAACGCCGAACGCAGGGCCGCTCAACGCGATCTCGGGGCATTGAATGAAGAGCTTGGTTCTTGCGCTGGCGCTCACGCTCGCGGCGTGCGCGGCGCCGCCCAATCCGCCGCCGGCGACGGAGGCCGCCGCAACGCCCGCGCCCTCTCCTTACATGACCGCGACGCCGGGGCTCGATGCTTCCCCCTCGCTGCGCGCGAGCGTGGAAGCCTGGGCGCGGCCGGGCGAGCCGTTCCGCGTGCTGGGCGACATCTATTTCGTCGGCGGGGGCGTCGCCTCCTATCTCATCACGACGCCGCAAGGGCATTTCCTGATCGATGGCGGGCCGGCGGAGCTGGCGCCGTCGATCGTGCGTAATGTCGAGGCGCTGGGCTTTCACATCCGCGACGTGAAAATCCTGCTGAACAGCCACGCGCATTTCGATCATTCGGGCGGGCTGGCGGCGCTGCAGGCGGCGAGCGGCGCGCATTTCTATGCGAGCGAAGCGGATCGGCCGTTCCTGGAAAGCGGACATATCCCGTTCGGGCCAGCCTCCGCCGTGGATGCGGCGCCCATCCATGTCGATCATGTGCTGCACGATGGCGAAGCGATCACGCTCGGCGGGGTGACGCTGACGGCTTATCTGACGCCCGGCCACACGCCGGGCTGCACGTCCTTCGCGATGACGGCGCAGGATTCGCACGGCGCGCCGCGCGCGGTGTTCTTCCACTGCTCGGCGAGCGTGGGCGGGCAGAGCCTCGTTCCCGAATCCTATCCCGGCATGGTGGCCGATTATCGCGCCACGTTCGCGCGCGTCGGCGCGATGCACGCCGACGTGCTGCTGACCAACCATCCCGAATTCATCGACATGGCGGCGCTGCGCGCGCGGCAGGCGAACGGCGAACGCGACGCCTTCGTCGACCCCACCGCGCTGCAGCGCTTCAACGCGCGCATGCAGGCCGCGTTCGAGGCCGAACTGGCGCGCCAGCAGGCCGCGGCACGGTAGGCGCGGCTCGCGTTCGGAAGCGACGGTGCACGATGACAGAGGCCGGCATTACCCACCGTGCGCTGAACGCCGAGGAACACGCCGCGATGACGGAGGCGCTGCAGCTTGCCGACCACCTTGTCGGACACGACACGCCCCTCGACTTTGCACAAGTCCAAGGCCTCTACGACCAGCTGCTCGCACAGGACGCCCCCGACGATGACCACGTGATCGCTTTGGGCATAGCGTTTGGTGCGGCGATCAATGCGCGCGCCGGGTTCGACTGGGTTCGCGTCACGAATCAATGGGGGGATGAGACTTGCGTCGGGCCGGCGCACAAAACCATCCACTGCGCGCCGATTTCGATGGTTCAGAAGCGCCTGCAGCGCAGCGAGGCCATCGATCTCGAGCAACTCGCGAACGTAGTCATCCGCGCAATCCGCACCAACATCGCTGAGGGAAAGGCTGGCGATTGGTGAGCGAAGGCCCCGTGGGAGCGGCCATCGTACCGCCGGCTTCCAGCCGGCAGGCCGCGCCTCTGCCGGCTGGAAGCCGGCGGTACGAAGAGGTCGCGCCTTTCGCTTGACCGCGGTCCGCATTGGGGATTGCGTGAACCCCATAACGATGGGCCAACATCGGGGTGGGGCTATGACGGAAAACGTATTCGAGTATTGGCGGCCGGGCGACGAAGAGCGCCGGCTACGCATTTTTATCAGCCATCGGTTCGACAAAGATCAGGAGCTTTACGACAGCGCGATTGATGCGCTGAACAGCAATGGATTCGCGGTGCAGGACATGTCGCTGTCTTCGGAGCGCGCCGTATCCGGTCCGCAAGGCGGCAGGGTTCCTCGGTTGAGAATCCGGGCCGAAGTCGCCGCGCGCATCTACACGTCCGACGTCGTCATTACGCCAAGCCGACCTGCAGTCACACGTTCGGAATGGGTCACCTGGGAGGTCGAACTCGCAGCAGTGGGCTATGGAGTGCCGATCCTTTTCGTCAACCAAAAGGGCCAGCAATTGCACGCGCAATTGGTGGCGCAGATTAACGCCCTCGGTCTTCCGCATCATGTTTGCGATCCGACCATTCCTGAAATCGTGCAGGGCGTGATTGGGCTGGTGGATGGGCGGCCAAAGTGGGCGATGCGGCAGGAAGAGACGGAGCCGGCGCTCGCCTTCCGCGGCCCTCCAACGGCAGCGCGCAATGAAGTGCTGAAGCGCTATCCGTTTCAGCCCAGGCTGACGCCATTCGACTTGGACCCGCCGCGGCCCAAGCGGAAACTCTGGCCGTTCTAGCGAACGCGGCCTGCCGGCTGGAAGCCGGCGGTACGCTACGCATTGCCGTCGACGAGCACGAGCTTGCTTGCGGTCGTGGCGCGGCGGATTTTGGCGAGCTCTTGAAAGCCGGGATCGGCGAGGAAGGCTTCGGCGTTTGTGCGGGCTGGGAATTCGAGGATGACCATGCGCTCCGGGCGCCAATCGCCTTCGACCGAAATCGGTTCGGCGCCCTGCACGATGTAGCGCCCGCCATGCTTGGCGATGAAGGCGGGCACGTTCTCGATGTAGGGAAGGAAGCCGCTGAGATCGCGGATCGCGAAATCGAGCACGAGATAGGCTTTCATAGTCGCTCCTCGCGCACCGCTGGCTAAGCTTCGGCCAAAATCACATGCGCCTGAATTTTGGCGGCGAGCGCGCCCGCGCCATGCCGCGCAGCGATTGCGGCGGCGGCGTGCTCGACGGCGTCTTCCAATCGCCCCGGCGCCCTGGCCTCGATCTCGTCGCGAAGCAGCGTGCCCCGGCAATAGGCGATGGCCGGATCGCGCGGCGCGGCGACGCGGCTCAGGTCTGGCCTCGTCTCGATGGCGATGCGGGAAAAGCCCGCCGCCTCCAACTCGCGGCGGATGAGGACCGTATCGTGATAGCCGTGCGGCGTGCGCGCCAGAAAGCGCGGCGGATCGTCCGGGAACATCTCGGCGAGCGCGTTGGTCACATCGAAGGCGAAATCGTTCTCCTCGATGCGATCCCAGACGTTGAACAGGAAATAGCCGCCGGGCTTCAGCACGCGCTTGGCCTCGCGATAGCCGGCTGTGCGGTCCGGAAAGAACATCGCGCCAAATTGGCAGCACACCACATCGAAGGCCGCATCTTCAAACGGCAGCGCGAGCGCATCGGCTTGGTGCCACGTAATGCGATCGTCCGGGCCTTGGCGCGACACGGCGTAATCGAGCATGGGTTGGTTGAGGTCGGTCACGACATAGCGGGCCGCGCGCGCCAGCTTCGGCGCCAGAGCGCGCGTGACGACGCCCGTGCCCGCGGCCGTCTCCAGGACGGCGCCTGGCGCAAGCGCGGCGATGCGCTGCGCGAGATCGGCCGCGTACGGCGCGAAGATCAACGGCGCCATATGGCGATCGTAGTTTTCGGGAACCGAGCCGGCGAACACTTTGTCGGAGTCGCGCATCGCCCCTCCTTCGCGCCGCTCCGGCCGCGATCAGCGCGCCGGGCCGCTTCTGGCGCGCGGCTTGGGCGGCGGGGGCGGTTCTTCTTCGAACATCGGGTTCGGATCGAAATGGCCGGCGAAGGGCGCATCGCCGAGATAATCCGGCAGGCGCGCGTTGAGCGCCTTGTCGCCCGAGATGGCGATGATCTGGCGATCCTTGCTCATATTGCGCAGCACGTCGGCGTCGATATCGCCGATCAGCTCAGCGCTTTCCTTGGCCATCAGATGATTGGCGACGCCGAACAGCTGGAAGACGCCGGCATTGTTGAAAATCGTGCGCCAATCGTTCGGATAGAGCCGCTGCAGCTGCGAGAGGTCCTGGAAGAACGGCCACACTTGCAGGCCGTAGCCGCGCAGCAGCGTCATGGATTGGCGCAGCGGGCCGAACTCGCCGAGCTGGGCGCATTCGTCGAGCAAAAAGAGCGTCGAGCGCTTGGGGCGGCGCTTGCGGCCCATCACGGTGAGCATCAGCGCGCCGACCCAGAGGCGCAGCAGCGCACCATGGCTTTCGAGCTTATCGGGCGGGATGACAATGTAGATCGTCATCGGATCGCCGCGGCGCACGGCGTCGAGATCGATCGAGGAGCGCGACAGCGAGCGCAGCGCAGAATCCGAATTGACGACCTTCAGATAGGATTGCGCGGTCGAAAGAATGCCGGAGCGCGTCTGTTCCGTGATCGGCAGGAAGCTGGAGATGTTCTGCTTGGAGAGCCGGTTGAGGTGCTCGTGGTTTTCCAGCAGCGAGGCGAGATTGTAGACCGCGTCATCGCTCATCAGGATTTCGCGGACTTTGCCGAAATGGCGCTCGCCATTGCCGCCGGTCTCGGCGACGGCGGCGATCACGCCGCTCATCAGCGAGCGGCCCCAATTGTCCCAGAACGGCTCCTTGTGGAAACCGGCGTCGCCCGCGAGCAGCGAGGCGAGCATTTCGGAATCCGCATCGAGCAGCGCGCCGGGGCGGTCGAACAGATCGAACGGATTGAGGCTGTCCGTGCGCCGCGAAATGGCGCCGAACGGATCGAGGAGGCGCACCTCCTGCCCCATCTCGCGGCGGCGGCGCGACGTGGTGTGCCAGGTCTCGCCCTTCGGATCGATGACGATCACCGAACCTTCGAAGCGCAGCAGATTTGGAATGATGATCGAGCGGCCCTTGCCGGCGCCGGTGGGCGCGATCGTCACCAGATGGCGATCCTCGCCGTAGAGGATCGGCACGTTTTCCTGGCCGGGCTCCTCCGCGCGGGTGGGTGAGGAAAAGCCGATCGTGGCGCGCTGCTGTTCGGCGGCGCGCCAGCCCAGCAACAATTCCAGACTCGAAATGGATTCGACGGGGCCGGCCGGAAGCAGCGGCATCGGCTGGGCCGGCTGCTTCTTCTTCGGTCTCGTCGTCCTGGTTCGGGCCATGCCCAACGCCTCCCCGTCCGCGACCGAAGGGGCCGCGCCGCGATTCGCACTCTACCGGCCGATCGGGGCCGGAGCCGCGCCGCATTGCGGCGGCATTGCGCCGGCTGATCCGCGCCCAATGGCGCGTCCCCCCGGGCGCTTAGACAATCAGATTTGAGGGCCGGCGCAACGCCTCACGCGCAGGGAAGCAGCGGTTTTTCCCTGGCGCCGGCGAATGGGCGAAATTAACCCTCCCGCAGGCGCGCGCACGCCGAAACAACGGTCTGAATTTGCTTAAATTAGGGGCCGTAGGGCGAATCCGGCGCCAGCGCGGGCTCGACCTCGATCGGCGGATGGGCGTGGGCGAGCTTGTTGAGGAACGGGCTCGCAATGCCGAGCACGACGCCGATCGCCACAGCGCCCCAGCCAATCTGCTGGAACACGGTGACATAGGTGGCGAGCGCGGCGTGCGGATCGAGCACTTGGCCGCCGACCGTTTCGGCTGCGGTCAGTTTCGAGATCTGCGCCTGCAGCGCCTGCGCGAGCGATGAGGCCAGGAACCACGTCGCCATCATCGTCGAGATGATCGCGGCGGGCGCGAGCTTGGTCATGGCCGAAAGGCCGACCGGCGAGAGGAAAAGCTCGCCCGTGGTGTGCAACAGATAAAGCAGAACGAGGAAGATGAGCGGCACTTTCGCATCCGCATCCGCGTAAGCCGCGCCCCACACCAGCACGAGGAAGCCGGCGCCGACCTGCACCAGGCCAAGCGCGAATTTCATCGGATCTCCTGGGTCCATCTTGCGGCGCTCAAGCCAAGCCCACATCGCCGCGAAGATCGGCGCGAACAGCAGGATGAAGCCGGAATTGAAGCTCTGCGTCTGCCCGGACGTGATCGTGAAGAAGCCGTTCGAGGGCAATTGCGTCGTGCGCTCGGCGAATTGGTTGAGCGCCGAGCCTGCGAGTTCGAAGAGCGTGAAGAACACCACCGAGGCGGCCACAAGAACCAGCGCCAAGATGATGCGCTGCGCTTCGACCCAGGTGCAGTTCCGGATCATGTAATAGATGAAGTAAGCGAGGACCGCGAACGACGCGATGGTCAGCGAGATGTTCACGATCTCCTCGCGCTGCACGAGGAAATAGACGCCGCCAATGCCGAGCAGGCCGCAGATGTAGATGATGTTCTCGCGGCTGAGCGGGCCGAGCACGGGCGCCTTGAGCTTCACCGGATCGGGCGGCAGGCCGACATCGTCGGGCAATTGCGGCGGGCCGGGCACGAAGAACAGCAGCCGCCGGCGCACAAACACGATCCAGCCGAACGCCATGCCGATGCCGGCGAGGCCGAAGCCGTAGGCCCAGCCGAATTCCGCGCCGAGACCCGCGCACAGGATCGAGGCCCAGAAGGCGCCGAGATTGATGCCGTAATAATAGAGCGTGAAGCCCGCATCGCGGCGCGGATCGCCCTGTTGGTAGAGTTGGCCGACGATCGAAGAGATGTTGGCCTTCAGGAAGCCGACGCCCATGATGATGAGCGACAGCGCGAAATAGAAGATCGATTCAAACAGCGGCATGCGGCCGGTGACGCCGAGCGTGTAGCCGCCGCGCGGCAATTCGGCCGGCAGCGCCGAGGTCGCCGGCAGGCCGTGGATGGCGAGGCCGCCATGCTCGCCGGGGCCGTATTCGTAGCGCTGGCCGTCGACCACGATCCACGTATGGCGCTGATCCTGGCGGCCTTCGGCGGCGATCTCATAGGTCCGGCCCTGATAGCTGACCGTTTGCGTGACGGGCGGCTGCTCGATCGCCATCGCCAAATGGCCCGCCACCAGCAGAAGCGCGCCGAACGCGACGGCCTTGCGCGTGCCGAGATAGCGATCGGCCAACATGCCGCCGATCAACGGCAGAAGATAAACCAGCGAGGTGTAGGCGCCGTATTGGCCCTGGCCCTGCTCATCGCTGAACAGGAAATGCTGCGTCATGTAGGCCAGCAGGATGCCGCGCATGCCGTAATAGGAGAACCGCTCCCACATCTCCGCGAAGAACAGGATGTGCATGCCCCGCGGATGATTGCGGAATTGCATGAAGACCGGGATGGCGGTGGCGATCGTGATGATGAGGCCGACCGCAACGACAATATTCCACATACGACGCTTTCCCCCGGCGGCGCGCGAGCGCGGCATGATGTGGGGCTAGCAAGCATGCCTGATCGGGCCGGGCAAGGCGGCGCCCTTGCCTGAGCGACCAAGGGCGCGCACGCTGACCCCCATGTCGTTCTACGAGCGCCACATCCTTCCGCACCTGCTCAATTGCGCGTGCGGCGCAAAGCCCATCCGTTATCAGCGCCGAAAAATCGTGCCGCTGGCGCGAGGCGATGTGCTGGAGATCGGCGCGGGCTCGGGGCTCAACCTCGAATTCTACGATCCCGCGAACGTGAAGAGCCTCACCTGCGTCGAGCCATCGGCGGAACTCTGGGCCAAGGCGGAACCGGCGAAGGCGCCCATCCCCGTCACGCATGTGCAAGCCTTCGCGGAGACGATGCCGGTTGAAGCCGCCAGCGCCGATACGATCGTGCTCACCTACACGCTGTGCACGATCCCTGATTGTCTGGCCGCGCTCGGCGCCATGAAGCGTGCGCTGAAGCCGGGCGGCGCGCTGCTGTTCTGCGAACATGGCGCCGCGCCCGATGAAGACGTCGCGCGCTGGCAGCGGCGCATCAACCCGCTGTGGCGCGCGCTGGCCGGCGGCTGCAATCTCAACCGGCCGATCCCCGATCTGCTGCGCCAAGGCGGCTTCGCCATCACGCGCATGGAAGAGATGTATCTGCCCTCGACGCCGAAGATCGCGGGCTACAATTATTGGGGCGCGGCGGCGGCCTAGCGCGCGGCGACGGCGGCGGCGTGCTGATCGCGCGTCATCTCCCACCAGAAGGCGCGCGGGCGGCGCGGACCGTCGAGCGTGAAGCCGAGCTTGCGCAAAGTGCGCACGGAGGCGCGGTTCTTCATATCGCAGCCGGCGATCACGGCCTCAATGGCGCTGTCCTCGAACACCCAATCGATGATGCGCGCGCTGGCCTCGGTGGCGTAGCCGTGGCGGCGGTAGAGCGGGGCGACGCCATAGCCGATCTCAACGACGCCTGACGTGCCCCCCGGCGGCTCGAAGCGGATATCGCCGATGACGCGCTCGTCGGCGCGATGAATGATGATGGCTCGCGTGGGGGTGGTGTGGCGCCAGGGACGCTGACGGATCGCCGACAGCATGCGCACGCCATTGGCCAGCCAATCGGCGTCGATATCGGCGTCGAGCGCATCGGCCAGGGCCTGCGGCCCATCGGAGGCGACGCGCGCCAGGGTCGTCGTCATCGGCTCGAGCCGAAGCCGCGGCGTCATCAGCGACTGATCGAGCGCCTCCATAAGCCCGATCCTAGCAAGCCGGGCGCAAACGCCAAGAGCGCGGCGCCGTTGCTAGATGTCGTGCGCCTGGACGGCAGACGGCGGCTCGTCCGAGGACAACGGGTCGGTTCCGTTGAACAGCACGACAGCGGCCATGATCACGCCGAGCGCCAGGGCGATAAAGCCCCAGATCCGTGTGGGAATGAAGAAGAGCGAGCCGGCGCTGCGGTGGATGTGAACCTCCTGGCCGGTGTCGCGATCGACCAGCACCCGGCCCGTCGGCCCGCTCAGCGCCTTCGCCATCTGCAGGATCGCCACGCAGCAAATGGCGCCGGAGACGGCGTAAGCGAGCGCGAGGCTTGCGCCATAGGGCGCGTGCAGCGCGTGCGCGGCCGCCAAAGTCGCGCCCACCACGCCGCCGAACACCACCACCGCCACGACGATGACGAGAATGCCCCACCCGCTCCAGATCAGCATGCGCTCCCCCTCTTTTATATATTTCAGCTCGGTTGTGCTGACCGCCCATCCCGCCGCGCCGCGCGCCTGAAGAATAGCGCCTTGGCGAACTCGGTGGCCAGCACATAGCCGAGGACGACGGCGACGATTGCGCCGCTCGCCGCGCCCGACAGCGGGACCAGACCGAGCCCTGTTGCGAGCGCAGGCGTGACTGGCGCGATGAGCACAAGCGCGGCCACCAGCAGAGACAGCCACACCAGCCAGCGGCCCGGCAGGCTGATCCAGGCCGGATGCTGCGTCCGCAGCACCAGCAAGGCCGCCAATTCCGTCAGCACCGAGATGATGAACCAGGTGGTTTGAAAGGTGAGCTCGTCCGCGTGCAGCAGAAGGCGCAACACGCCGAAGGTGATGATGTCGAACACCGAACTCAACAGACCGAAGACGAGCATGAAGGATTCGATGTAGCGCACGCTCCAGCGCTGCGGGGCCCCGAGCCGTTCGGGATCGACATTATCGGTCGTCACCGCCATCAGCGGCAGGTCGGACAGAAAATTGGTGACGAGCACCTGCACGGCCGTCAGCGGCAGAAACGGCAGGAGCGGCGTCGCCAGCGACATGGAGACCATGTTGCCGAAGCTCGATCCGGTCGTGATGCAGATATATTTCATGGTGTTGGCGAAGGCGCGCCGGCCATCTTCGATGCCCTGCTTCAAAACCCCGAGATCGCGTTCGAGCAGGATGATGTCGGCCGCCTCGCGCGCGACATCGACGGCGCCTTCCACCGAAATGCCGACATCGGCGGCGTGCAGCGACGGCGCGTCGTTCACGCCATCGCCGAGATAAGCGACCGCATGGCCATTGCGCTGCAGGGCGCGCACGATGCGCTCCTTCTGCTGGGGATCGACCTCCACGAACACGTCGGCCTGCTCGACGATGGGAAGCAGCGCATCGCCTTTGATGGCCTCGATATCGGCGCCGCTGAGGATCGTCGGCGCACTTATGTTCATGCTGTGCGCGCAATGGGCGGCGACATAGCGGTTGTCGCCGGTGATGATCTTGACCTTGACGCCGGCGGCGCCGAGCGCGGCGATGGTCTCCTTCGCATCGGCCTTCGGCGGATCGAGGAAGGTGAGAAAGCCGGCGAAGATCATGTCGCGCTCGTCGTCGCGCGTGTAATCGTCCTTCACCGGCGCGCGCCGCGTGGCGATGGCCAGCGCGCGAAAGCCGTTCTGGCCGTAGCCGCGGTAGATGTCTTCGAGCGCCGCGCGGGCAGCCTCGTCCATCGGCGCCTCAGAGCCTTCGCGCGCCGTGCAGATGGCGAGCATTTCGGCGAAGGCGCCCTTGGTGATGATGAGGCGCGTGTCGGGCGCGCCGTCATCGACCACGATGGTGAGGCGCTTGCGCTGAAAATCGTAGGGAATCTCATCGACCTTGCGCGCGCTCACCGCGAGGCCCTTGGCTTCTGCGGCGGCGACGATGGCCTCATCCAGTGGATTCTTGATGCCGGTTTCAAGCGCGGCGTTGAGAAAGCCGAGCTGGAACACGGAGGGCGAGGATGCGCCGGTCGGATCGAACGCGTCGGTCATAGCGACCGCGCCTTCCGTCAGCGTGCCGGTCTTGTCGGTGCAGAGCACGTCGACGCCGCCGAGGCTTTCGATGGCTTCGAGGCGGCGCACCAGCACGCCGCGCTTGGCCATCACCCGCGCGCCCGCGGAGAGCGTGACGCTGACGATCGCGGGCAGCAATTCCGGCGACAGACCGACCGCCAGCGCGACGGAGAACAGCAGCGATTCGAAGAACGGCCGCCCGAGCAATTGGTTGATGATCAGCACGAACACGACCAGCACGATCATCACGCGCAGCAAGAGATAGCCGAAGCGGCGCAGGCCGTGCGCGAACTCGGTTTCCGGCGCCCGCGCACGCAGCCGCTGCGCGACAGCGCCGAAGGCTGTGCGCGCGCCCGTCTCCACGATCAGCACTTTGGCTTCGCCGCTGCGCACGGAGGCGCCGGCGAACACGCAATTGATCCGCGCCGCGAGCGGGGTTTCGGCCGGCAGCACGCAGCACGATTTCTCCACCGGGAAGGATTCGCCAGTGAGGCTCGCTTCGGTGACCAGGAAATCGCGCGCCTCCAGGATGAGGCCGTCGGCGGGCACGAGATTGCCGGCGGAGAGGCGGATGACTTCGCCCGGAACCAGCGCGGCGGAGGCGACGCTGATCTCCGCGCCGTCGCGCAGAACGCGCGTCGTCAGCGCCATGCGTCCGCGCAGCGCGGCCACCGCGCGCGAGGCGTGGTATTCCTGCGCAAAACCCAGCAGCGTGCTGCCGAGCACGATCGCGAGCACGATCGAGGCTTCCGTCAGATCGCCAAGGCCGAAGGCGACGATGGCGGCGATGACGAGGATGAGGACGAGCGGGCTTTCGAACTGACGCAGCAGCAGGCGAATGACGCTCGCGCCTTCGTCGCTCTTAAATGCGTTCGGGCCATAGCGCCGCAAAAGCGCCTCCGCCTCCGCGCCGCTCAGCCCTTCGGGCCGGGAGGCGAGGCGCACGAGCGCATCGCCGGGCGCGAGGCTCCAGAACGGGCCAATGGCGTCGTCGTCAGGCGATCTTTCAGGTGCGGACATATCGCCCGCTCTTTAGACGCCCGCCGCCAAGGCGTCCCTCCCGTCCAGCACGACCAATACGCGCAGGCGTCTCGCGCGGTTCGCTGATAAGGTTCACGGACCTTGGCTCGCAATTGCGCTAAATAGGGCCGGCTTTAGGACTCGCGGCCGCATGCCGAAATATGTGAACAGATGGGGGCGCGACTATTACTTGCCGGAATTCGGCCCGCCGGTTCGGTGGCTGTTGGATATTCCGCAATTCGACGACCCGGATATGCCAGTGCTGCTCTACTATGAGTGCGGGGCCGACAACTGGGCCATGCGCGCCATTCACATATGGGCCAGCGGAATGGCGATGCTCGTCTATCCCGGCGGCCTTGACGGCGACAACCTGCCTGAAAGCGCGCTTCCCTCGGCTGAGGAATGCAAACGCGACGTCCATGAGAATATCCGGGAAATTTCCGAACTCGAGTTCAACGCGCTTTGGGCCATTATCTCGCGTGCACCATCGAGGGCTGTCGACCGGCAGGATTTCATCGGCTCGCGCAGAGAGACGCCGGAAGCCTGAAGCCTGGGTAGAGGTGGAAGACCGCCATCACGGCGCCGCCTTCGGGATTGGCTGTTGGCTCATCCCAATTTTCGGCTGGCGGGGCAGCGCCATCGCAAGTTTGCGTGCGCACGGACGAACGCGAGGCGCCCAGATCCAGCAACGCGGAGCGAACACGCGCCGCCCGTCGACGCGCGAGTGCAGCGCCGCGCGCGCGCCCCATGATCGCGAAGACGACCTCAACGCCTTCGCAGTTCAAAGAACGCAGATAGCCCGCCCTGATCGCTTCGACGCCTGAGGCGGCGATGCGCGCGGTTCCGCGCTCGAAATTGATCACCCATTCGGAGGCTAGGCACAGCGAAGCGGCTGGCGCCGCGCGCGCCTCCTCCGCATTGGCGGGCCTTCCAGCATCGGGCGCGAGCGCGGCCAGAGCCGCGACGGCGGCGAGCGCAAGGCGCGCGCTAGTACGCACAGGCCTCGAAGGCGGGATCGACGTCGCGCTTCCATTCGGTGTGGTAGCGTTCGAGCAGGCGTTCGGCGGGGGTGACGCCGGTTTCGGCGATGTCGTCGAGTTCGCTGAGGAAATGGGTTTCGTCTTCGCCGAACGTATCGAGCTTGGCGCGGGATTTAAGGCCCTGGCGCGCGATGGCGAGCGCGGCCTGCGCGATTTCCCGAGCGGTCGCGCCGCGGATCGGCGCCTTGAGGCCGAGCGCGGGCACGGCGCGGCGCAGGCTTTCGCGATCTTCCGCGCTCCAGCTTTTCACCAGGCTCCAGGCCGCATCGAGCGCCGCGTCGCAATAGAAGATGCCGGCCCAGAAGGCGGGCAGCGCGCACAGCCGGCTCCACGGCCCGCTATCGGCGCCGCGCATTTCGAGGAAGGTCTTGAGCCGCACCTCGGGGAAGATCGTGGTGAGGTGATCTTCCCAATCCTTGATCGTTGGCAATTCGCCGGGCAGCGCGGGCAGCTTGCCCTTCATGAAGGCGCGAAAGCTCTGGCCCGAGCAATCGACATATTTGCCGTCGCGATAGGCGAAATACATCGGCACATCGAGCGCATATTCGGCGTAGCGCTCAAAACCCATGCCGTCTTCGAACACGAAGGGCAGCATGCCGGTGCGATCGGGATCGGTGTCGGTCCAGATATGGCCGCGATAGGAGAGGAAGCCGTTGGTGCGCCCTTCGGCGAACGGCGAATTCGCGAACAAGGCCGTCGCGATCGGCTGCAGCGCGAGGCCGACGCGGAACTTTTTCACCATGTCGGCTTCGGATGCGAAATCGAGATTGGTCTGCACCGTACAGGAGCGGAACATCATCTGATGCCCGAGGCGGCCGACCTTGGGCATATAATCGCGCATGATCTTGTAGCGGCCCTTGGGCATCATCGGCGTTTCCGCCATCGACCATTTGGGCGAGAAGCCGAGGCCCAGGAAGGCGATGCCGAGCTGATCGGCGATCTCGCGCACTTGGCTGAGATGTTCGCCGGTTTCCGCGCAGGTCTGGTGCAGATGCTCAAGCGGGGCGCCGGAGAGCTCGAACTGGCCGCCGGGCTCGAGCGTGATCGAGGCGCGATCCTTTTCGAGCGCGATGACGTTTTCGCCTTCGTAGATTTTGGTCCAGCCGAAGCGATCGGCCAGGCCATTGAGCAGCGCGCCGATGCCGTTCGGCCCCTCATAGGGAACGGGCGTGCGGGTCTTTTTGTAGAAGCCGAACTTTTCGTGCTCGGTGCCGATGCGCCAGCTCGCGCGGTCCGGCTTGGGCCCGCGTTCGAGATGCGCAATGAGGTCGCGGACGCCCTCGACCGGGGGCGCCTTCGATTTCGTTTTCGCCAAAGGCTTCCTCCCTCGCCGGCCGGCGTCTGGGGCATTTGGGGCGCGCCGCGCAAGGCGGCAAGGGCTCTCGCCCCACGCCATAAAACTCTACCATTTCAGTCGTCTTTAGGCGCGCCAATCGCCCCTGCGGCTTTGCAGAACGGCGAGCGCCGCGATCGCCGCCGTTTCAGCGCGCAAAATCCGGGGGCCGAGGCCGACCGGGACGACGAAGGGATAGGCGCGCAGCAGGCGCGCTTCTTCCGGCGTGAAGCCGCCTTCCGGGCCGATCAGCAGCGCGAGCTTCGCGGGCGCATCGGCGTGAGCGAGCGCACCGATCGGGCGCGCGCTGCGCCGGGCGCCGCCCCAGGGCTGGTTCGGGTCGTCGCCCGTTTCATCGGCCCAAACCAGCGTGCGCCCCTCTTCCCAGGCATCAAGCGCTTTCGCGAGCGGGACAGGCGCCAGCGTCTCGGGAATGTCGAACCGCTCGCTCTGCTCCGCCGCGCTCCTGGCGATGAGGTCCATGCGGTCCAGACGCACGGTTTCGGCGATGGTGCGCGCGGTGATGACGGGGCGGAGGCGCCGCACGCCGAGTTCGGTCGCCTTCTCCACTACAAGATCGGTGGCGTCGCGCTTCAGCGGCGCGAACAAGAGATCGAGATCGGGCGTGAGCGTTGGCGCGCGCAGATGAGCGCGCACGATGAGCGCGAGGCCGCGCTTGTCCTTCTCCGCGATCTCGGCGCGCCATTCGCCATCGCGCGCGTTGAAGAGGCGCACCCCGGCGCCGAGGCCGAGGCGCAGCACCTGGGCGAGCTTGCGGCTCTGGCCCTCATCGAGCGCCACGCGCGCGCCTGCGGCGAGCTGGTCTTCGACATGGAGCCGGGGATCGGGCATGGATTTGTGCGTGCCAAGACAAGCGCCCGTGTGCAAGCCGGCGCATCAAGACGAGGGAAGAGACGCATGGGCAGAGTGGATGGAAAAGTCGCGCTGGTGACGGGCGGGGCGAGCGGGATCGGCCTCGGCTGCGCGGAAATCCTCGCGCGCGAGGGCGCGTTCGTGATCGTCAGCGACATTCAGGACGCCAAGGGCGAAGACGCGGTCGCCGCGATCAGGAAGGCGGGCGGGAAAGCGTCCTATGTGCATCACGACACGACCAGCGAAGACGAATGGATCGCTGTCGTCGGCGCCATCGAACGGGAGCACAAGCGGCTCGACATCCTGGTCAACAATGCCGGCATCGGCGTCGGCGCGCCCACCATCACCGAGATGAGCCTGGCCGATTGGCGCCGCCAGCAGGCGGTGAATGTCGAAGGCGTGTTTCTGGGCATCAAACACACGCTGCCGGTGATGCGGCGCGCCAAGCATGGCGGCTCGATCATCAACATGTCCTCCGTCGCCGGCCTCAAGGGCTCGCCGACGCTCGCGGCCTATTGCGCGACCAAGGGTGCGGTGCGGCTCTTCACTAAGGCGATCGCGATGGAATGCGCGAACTTCAAGGACGGCGTGCGGGTGAACTCCGTGCACCCCGGCATTATCGAAACGCCGATCTGGCTCTCGATCACCGGCGCCAATCCCGGCGCCAACGCCCCGCCCGATCTCGACGCCATGTCGCAGATGGCCGTGCCGCTGGGCGTGAAGGGCGTGCCCGAAGACATCGCCAATGGCGTGCTCTGGCTAGCCAGCGAGGAGAGCCGCTACGTGACGGGCGCGGAATTGGTGATCGACGGTGGTTTGAGCGTGCGCTGAGCGCTCGGAGGGCCAAATGGGCGCGTGGGGCGGCCTTTGCGTATTCGACCATGCCCGCTTCCTCAGCGTCGTCGCGCCGGCGCTGCGCGGCGGGGAGGATCATCCGCTGATCCAGGAATCCCTCGCCGTGCTGCGGACCCGCGATCGCTACGCGCGCTCCGATTTTCGCGGCCTCGGCCGCTGGGCGTTGAGCTGCGATTCGCAATTGTTCGGCTCCTCGTTGGGCCGCGACTTTCTGGTCTGCGACGGTGAGATCGCCTTGGAGACGCCGCGGGCGGGGCCGCGCTGGGGCTACGAGGATGTGGCCGAACTCTTCGAGCTTTTAGTGACGCGCTACACCATTTCGCACTACGGCAATTTTGGCTTGGCCTTCAACGCGGTGACCGATCTGTTTCCAGAAGACTTCATGTTCGAAGCGCCGACGCAGGCCTTGATTGGCGCTCTTGACAGCGTCGGCCGCTATTGGGCGGTGGGCAGCGGCGGTTACGGCGAAGGCATTCAAGGATGGCTCGACTGGAGCGACACGGCGCGACTGTGGCTGGCGTTGTCCCGGCGCGCGCCATTTACGGCCGAGCTGCACGAGACCTACGCCCACTACCCCGATACGGCGCAGCGCGATCGCCATCTCAAGCGCCTCGCGAAATTCATGGAGATTCTCGAACGCGCACGCGTGGCGGGCAAGGGCGTCCTCTGGGCCCGCGATCTGCGCTTGCTCTACGGAGGTCCCGGTCTGTTCGCTGAACACGAATCTTGGCCGATCGAGCTGCTTTAGAGGTAGCTCCACGTTTTCGGCGAATGCATCCAATCATTGTCGCGGCCGTTGGCGTAGCGGATCGGCAGCGCGGCGAGTTGCTCGTCGCTGATCGTATCGAGCGCAGCGATGTTGACGCTGACGAAAGCGCCGCCGAGTTCGGGCACGTCGCCGTCGCCATAGACGTGGATGCCGCAGGTTGCGCAGAAGCGGCGCCGGCCCTGCTTGGTGTTGAACCGATACTCGCTGAGCGCGTCTTCGCCCGAGAGCAGACGGAACGCGGCAGGCTTGATGGTGACGCCCCAAGCGCGCGCCTTCTTGCAGATCGAGCAATTGCAGCGGCCCGTGCCGGCTTCGAGATCGAGCGCAGCCTCGAACGTCGCCGCGCCGCAATGGCACGAGCCGCGATAGGTTTTGACAGCCATGATGCGCTCCTTCAGGCGCCGGGTTTCGCATGGGCGACGGCGCCGATCTGTCAGCAGCGATGCTGTCAATATCGGGGCCTTGCGGTTCCCGCGAAAAAGCGCGACGCTTTCGAAAAAGGGGTATGGCTCCAATCAAGACAACAAGGGAGGCCCGCATGGCCGAAGCGCGCATCAACAAGAACGGCAAGCTCGCGGGCAAGACCGCGCTGGTGACGGGCGCGAGCCGCGGCATCGGCGAAGCGATCGCGGCGCGGCTCGCCATGGAAGGCGCGCGCGTGGCTGTGACGGCGCGCACGGCGGAAGACGGCGAAAGCCGCCTGCCCGGCACGCTGGCGGAGACCGTCGCGCGCCTCAACAAGGCCGGCGCGGAAGCTCTGTTCATCAAGGCCGATCTGGCGCAGGCCGCCGAGCGCGAACGCCTGATCGAAGAAGCCGAGCGCGCGCTGGGGCCGATCGACATTCTGGTCAACAACGCGGCCGTGACGTTCTTCATCCCGGTGCAGGATTTTCCCGAGAAGCGCTTCAAGCTGATGATGGAAGTGCAGGTCTATGCGCCGTTCCATCTGGCGCAGCTGGTTCTGCCCTCGATGAAGGCGCGCAAGCAGGGCTGGATCGTCAACATATCCTCGCCCGCGGGGCTGCATCCCAAACAGCCCTATCCGCCGGGCGCGGCGCGCGGCGGCACGGTCTATGGCATGTGCAAGGCCGCGCTGGAGCGCTTCACGACGGGCCTCGCGGCGGAAGTCTACGCCGATGGCATCGCGGTGAACGTGGTCTCGCCCGGCCTTGTCGATACGCCCGGCGTCGCGGTGCACGGGCTCATCAACGAAGCCACCAAGAACCGCGTGCAGCCGATCGAATATATCGCCGAGGCGGTCTATCAGCTCGCCAGCGGCGATCCGAAGACGATGACGGGGCGCATCGATTATGCCGAACCTTTGCTCAAGGAATTGAAATTGGAGCCGAGCGCGCTGGTCTAACAGCGCTCCGCGCTGGACCGCACGCGCGCGCTTGGGCAAGACCAACCGCTGAGGGATGCGGAAGGGGCTCGCCTTGGAACGCTTCGGATATTGGTCGCGGCGCGCGGCCTTGGGCGCTGTTGGCGGCGCATTGTTCGCGCGCGCCGCCGGCGCGCAGACGCTCTCGGATATGGATGCGCGCTTCGACGCCTTCGCCAGCGATTGGATCAGCACCTATTTCGAGGTGTTCCCGATCGAATCCACGATCCTGGGCGCACATGGCGGCGATGAGCGCGTCAATCAATCGGGCCGGTTCGGACGCGATGCGCGCCGCCGCGCCGCGCTCAACGCGCTCGACACGCTGAACCGGATCGACCGCGCGGCCCTGTCGCGCGAGAACGAGGTCGACGCCGCCATTCTGGTCAACGAATTGCACGCGCTCGTCTGGTCCATCGACAGTTTGCAGGAGCATGTCTGGGATCCGCTCACCTATCAGCAGCGCGCGGGCGATGCGCTTTACGGGCTGCTCGCGCGCGATTACGCGCCGGCGGCGCAGCGCCTGCGCGCCGCCGAACGGCGCATGGGGCTCATCCCTGCCGACATCTTTCTCGACGCGCGGCGCACGCTCGATCCCGCACGCGTGCCGCGCGTGCACGCCGAGACCTACGCCCGACAAAACGAGGGCCTGAAGGACATCCTCACCGATTTGATCGCGCCGCAGGCGGAAGGCTTGCCGGGCGACCAGCGGCGCTCCTTGGCGCGCGCCATGGATCGCTTCAGCGCCGCCGTCGATGACCATCAACGCTGGATCGAGCGCGAGCTTGTGCCGAATGCGCAGGGCAATGAGCGCATCGGCGCGGCGCTGTTCGATCAGAAGCTGCGCTTTACGCTCAACCTCAATCTGACGCGCCAGGAGGTGCGCGCGACGGCGGAACTGGCGGCGACGACCGTACGGCGCGAGATGTACCGCGCGGCGGTGCGCGCGCTCGGCCGTGCGGACGCGCCGCTGCAACCGTCGCCGGATGTGGAGCAGGCCACCATTCGCGCAGCGCTGGAGCTCGCGGCGAACCAACGGCCCGGGCGGGCCGATCTGGCGAGCGCCGCGGAATCGGGGCTTGCGCAAGCGACCACCTTCGTGAGCGAGCATGATTTGGTGACCTTGCCGGCAGATCCGGTGCGCGTCATTCCGATGCCGGCGTTCCGGCAAGGCGTCGCGGTCGCCTATTGCGATGCGCCGGGGCCGTTCGAAGAGGGCCAGGCCACCTATTACGCGGTCTCGCCCATTCCCGACGCGTGGAGCGATGAGCAGGCGACCTCGTTCCTGCGCGAGTACAACACGCGCATGCTCGCCGACATCGCCGTGCATGAAGCCATGCCGGGCCATTACGTGCAGATCGCGCATGGCAATCAGGCGCGCTCGCGGCTGCGCGCGATGTACCAATCGGGCGTCTTCGTCGAAGGCTGGGCTTGCTATGCCGAGGAGATGATGGCGCAGCAGGGCTTCAAAGGCGACGATCCGCTCTACCGGCTGACGCAGCTCAAAGTGCAATTGCGCACGGTGACGAATGCGATCCTCGATCAGATGGTGCATGTCGACAATGCGAGCGAAGCTGAGTGCATGCGGCTGATGCGCGATGTGGCGTTTCAGGAAGAGCGCGAGGCGGCCGGAAAATGGGTGCGCGCGCGCGTGAGTTCGACGCAGCTCTCGACCTATTTCGTGGGCCTCACCGAACATCTGGCGGCGCGCGAGGCGGCGCGGGCGCGCGCCGGCGCGGCCTTCGACCTCAAGCGCTACCATGACGGCATCCTCGCGTTCGGCGCACCGCCCGTGCGTTATGCGCGCGCGCTGCTGCTTGGCGAGCCGATCATCTAGCGCGCGCAATCGCGGAGAAGATGAGGAAGGGCGCGGCGAGCAGCATGCCGCCGGCGCCGATCCACATCGTGGGCGCAACCCCGATCCATTCCGCCAGCGGGCCGGAGATCAGCGCGCCGACCGGCAGCATCAGCCCGCCGATCACCTTGAACGCGGCGTTGGCGCGGCCCAGCACGTCGCCGGCGAGCGCGCGCTGGCGCAGGCTCATGGCATGGATGGCGTAGATCGCGAGCAGGCCGTCGCCAGCGATCTGCTGGGCGATGAAGAGCGGAACGGCGTGCGGCGGATAGGTCGCGGCCAGCGGCACGCAGATCATCGGCGCCATGCCGAGCACGAAACTCGCGATCAGCGCCGGCCCTGCGCCGATCGCGCGCGCCAAAGGATCGGCGGCGAGCGCGCCGATGAAGGCGCCCACCCCGCCCAAGCCGATGATGAGGCCCGCCACGCCGGGCGACAGATGCGCGCTGTGCAGCATCACGTACATGTAAAGCGTCGAGAAAAAGCCGTTGAACAGCGCCGTGATCGCTTCAGCGATAAAGGTGGGGCGCACCAGCGGCTCGGCGAACACGGCGCGAAAGCCCGTCGCGATATCCTGCAATAGATGGGGCTTTTCCGCGGGCGCGTGCGGCGCGGGCTCGTGGCCGCCGATGCGGCCGAGCATGAACGCGGACCAGAGATAAGTCATCGCATCGATGATGACGGCGAGCGGCGCGCCGAGCGCCTGGATGAGCAGACCCGCCGCGCCCGGCCCCGCCGCTTCGGCGATGGAATCGGTCGCCTGCAATTTTGCATTGGCGTCGACCAACGCGTCTTTTTCGACAAGCGTCGGCAGATAGGAGCGGTCCGCGATCTCGAACAGCGCCGTGGCGGCGCCAACGCTGGCGGCCGCGACGTAGAGCAGGCCCATCGACAAGAGGCCCGTCCAAGCCGCGATCGGGATGGCGAAGATGAGCGCCGCGCGCGCCAGATCGGACCAGATCATCAGCGGGCGCTTGACCGAGCGATCGATCGTCCCGCCCCCGATGAGGCCAACGAGCACGCCAGGCGCAAAGCTCAGCGTGCCGAGAATGGCGAGTTCGCTGGGCTTGGCGTCGATGGTCAGGATCGCGATCATCGGCAGCGCCGTGCGCGTGATGCGGCTGCCGAACGCGCTGAAGATCTGCGCCGACCAGAGCCGCATGAAATCGCGATGGCGCCAGAGCGGACCGAGGCGCGGGCGGGGAACAGCTGTGGTCAAAGCTCGTCCCGCGTCGGCGGTTCGAACCAGCTGGCGTAGAGATCGAACATGTCTTCCGTGATGCGGAATGCGCCCGGCGGCGCCTCCGCGTAGCGCGCCGCCAGCCGGCGCAGCAGCTCTTCGCGCGGCGCCTGCATGTAGTGCACGATGACCTTTGCGCCCAAGGCTTCGCCGCAGGCGCGATAGGCGTCGCGCTCCTGGCGCGTCCAGAAGCCGTTTTCGAGCACGACGTGAAGGCCAAGCTCCAGCGCGCGCGCCGCCACGCGCCATTGCTCAGCCTCCACGGCGTCGCGCTTATCGGCATCGTCCGGCGCGCCGCCGACGACGCGCTCGATCCATTCGTCGGGCGACAGGCGCAGCGCCGGCAAGAGACCTTCCAATTGCTTGGCGCGTGTCGTCTTGCCGGCGCCGGGAAGCCCGCACATCAGATGCAGTTCAGGCATGGGCCTACGCCGCCTCCACGAGCGTATCGCCCGACGAGAGCGCATGGAGACGCGCATAGAGCCCGCCGCCTTCGATCAGATCGAGATGCTTGCCCTGCTCGACGATGCGGCCCTTGTCGAACACGAGGATGCGATCGGCCTGGCGGATCGTGGAGAGCCGGTGCGCGATCACGATCGTGGTGCGCCCCTGCTTCAGCTCCGCCATCGCGGCCTGCACGTCACGCTCGGTCTCGACATCGAGCGAGGAGGTCGCTTCGTCGAGAATGAGGATCGGCGCATTCGCGAGGAAGGCGCGCGCCAGCGCGACGCGCTGCCGTTCGCCGCCCGAGAGCTTCACGCCACGCTCGCCCACCTCCGTGTCATAGCCCTTCGGCAGACGCGTGATGAAATCGTGCGCGCGCGCCCGCTTCGCGGCGTCAATGATCATCGCCATATCGGCATCGGGATGCGCGTAAGCGATGTTGTCGTGCAAGGAGCGGTGGAAGAGCGCCGGATCCTGCGGGACGAGCGCGATGGCCGCGCGCAGGCTTTCCTGACCCACCGCGCGCACATCCTGCCCGTCGATCACGATGGCGCCGCCATCGACATCGTAAAGCCGCTGCACGAGCTTGACGAAGGTCGATTTGCCCGAGCCCGTCGGCCCGACCAACGCCACCGTCTCGCCTGGATGCACGACGAGGGAGAAATCGCGGTAGAGCGCCTCGTCCTGCATCTTGTAGCGGAACGCGACGTGCTCGAACCGGATTTCGCCCGCGCCCACGGCGAAGGCAGGCGCGTTCGGCGGATCGACCACTTCGGCCGCTTCCTGCGCGTACATCACGACGTCTTCGATCTCGGCGAAACTCTTCTGCAAAGTGCGCAGATTTTCGCCGAGCTGGTGCAGATAGCCCGACACCATGAAGAAGGACGTGATCGCAAACGTGGCGTCGCCGGCGCTCGCGCGCCCGGCGCGCCATTCGAGCACGACGAGGCCGACAAGCCCGGCCTGGAGCGTGAAGAACAGGAAGTTCTGCAGGATCCAGGCATTGGTGAAGCGCGTCCATGTGCGCGTGGCTTTGACGCGCCAATCGTCGATCACGGCGTCGAAGCGCGCCTGCTCGCGCACCTCTGCGCCGAAGGATTTCACCGCCGCGTTGGAGCCGATGGCGTCGGCCAAGGCCGCGCCGATGCGGGTGTCGGCCGCATTCGACTGGCGGTTGGCCTCGGCGATGTAGAAGCGCGAGAACAAATAGCTGCTGAGCACGAAGAGCCCGATCGTGACGCCCATGAAGGCGCCGATCAGCGGCCAGCGCAGCAGCATCATGATCGTGATGCCGCCCATCACCGCCGCGCCCGGCAGCACGAACCAGACGACCGTATCGGAGATGCGGTCATAGGCCCACATCGCGCGCGACACGCGCCGCACGGTCGCGCCCGCGAAATTGTTGGCGTGCCAATCGGCCGAGAAGCGCTGCACGTCGCGGAAGCCGTCGGAGACGATGTTGAACATGTTGCGCGAGGCGAAGGGCAGCCAGAAGCGCACGCCGATATTGCGCGAGAAATGCATGCAGAACGCGACGATCGCGAACAGCGTGAAGGCGTGCTGCGCATCGGCCAGCCCCTCGACGGGACCGAGCGACAGCGCGGTGACCAGCATGGAGGCGACCACCGGCAGCGCCAGATCGCAGGCAACGCCCACCATGAAGAACACAAAGAAGCCCGCCAGCTTGCCCGGCTGCGAACGCCAGTGAAGCCAGAGGAAATCGAGGATTTGCCGGACGCTCGCCTTTTTCAGACGGTCGTCATCCTCGTCATCGATCGCGAGAGACTCGCTCATAGGACCACCAAAGGTTTGGAACGCGACGCGGGGCGCAAAACGGGCGCTACGGAACGCGTCGGGTTCGATTTTGAAAGAAACGGCGAAGCGAAACCCAGCGCGCAAAGGCGCCAGGGGCGGAAAACGTGAACGATCCAACGACCGCGCGCGCTCGAGGAGGAGGGTTCGAAGCGCCCGCCCGCATCCCGCGGGGGTCCGCTTACTCGGCGTCCTCTCAGAGCGCCGTCGGAGTTACGATCGATTCATCCGGGTTTTATCGCGTCCAAAGCCGTACATGCGCGTCCTCTTAGGCTTCGACTCGTGTTGCGTCCAGACGCCGCACGTGACCTTTTGAGCGCTCTCTGGCCCCTGTTGCTTTGATGCCACCCGCCGCCAAACCCGCAGATTCGCTCGCGCGCCATTGGACGGACCGGCTGCCGCCCGGGTTCCGCCCTTATGCGCAGCTGTCGCGCCTCGACCGGCCGATCGGCTGGCAATTGCTGCTGCTGCCCTGCTGGATGGGCATCGCGATCGTCCGCACGGGGGACGGGTTCTTCCTGGAGGACCTCGGCTATGCCGCGGCCTTCGTGCTGGGCGCGATCGCGATGCGCGGGGCGGGCTGCACCTATAACGACATTGTCGATCGCGACATCGACGCCAAGGTTGCGCGCACCCGCACGCGGCCCCTGCCGTCGGGCGCGCTGAAGCTGCGGCAGGCTTGGGCCTGGCTGGTGGCGCAATGCATGATCGGGCTCGCCGCGCTGCTGGTGTTTCCCGCGCAGGCGCAGCTGGCGGCGCTGCTCTCGCTGCCGCTGGTGGCGCTCTACCCGTTCATGAAGCGGATCACGTGGTGGCCGCAGGCCTGGCTTGGCCTGGTGTTTTCCTGGGGCGCGCTGGTGGGCGCGCAAGCCGTATCGCCGCGCGGCGATTTTCCGAACGAGATGTGGGCGCTCTATGCCGGCTGCATCGCCTGGGTGATCGGCTATGACACGATCTACGCGCTGCAGGACCGCGAGGATGACGCGCTGATCGGCGTGCGCTCGACGGCGCGGCTCTTCAAGGAACGCTGGCGGCTCTTCACGACGCTGTTCTATGGCGCAGCGCTGTTCCTGTGGGGCGCAGCCGCCTGGCTCGCGGGCGCGGATTGGCCGACCATGGTGGGGCTGGGCATCGTCGGCGCGTTTCTGATCTGGCCGCTTTTGCAGCACGCCGATCCGGACAAGCCGGAGGCGGCTTTGGCTGCGTTCCAGCAGAATGCGTGGGTCGGCCTCGCGATCGTGATCGTGCTGGCGTTCGAGCCGCTCTGGATCACGCTTCGCCCCTATTTGGCGCACTGAATGGCGCGCAAGAAACTCGCGCCGCCCGAAGCGCATCTCGTCAAAGTGTGCGCTGGCATGGCGCGCATCGCGCCCATGCAGCAGCCCTTTCCGAGCGCGCCGCCGCAGCCCGTGAGTGCGTATCAGGCGCTCTTCCGCGCGATCGTGTTTCAACAGCTTTCAGGCAAAGCCGCGCAGACGATCTTCAATCGCGTGGTCGCGCTGTTCCCGCGCGCGGATTTCCCGACGCCGCTCAGCATCATCCGCGCGCCGGAAGAAAAGCTGCGCAGCGCCGGCCTCTCGCGCCAAAAGATCGCCGCCGTGAAAGACCTCGCGGCCAAGCGCCAAAGCGGGCTCGTGCCGGACAACGACGAAATCGCGCATCTGAGCGATAACGAGATCATCGAACGGCTTGTCGCGGTGCGCGGCGTGGGGCGCTGGACCGTAGAGATGTATCTCATCTTCACGCTTGGCCGCGGCGATGTGCTGCCTGTGGATGACCTCGCCGTGCGCAAAGGCGCGGAGCAGCTCTATGAACGATCCTTCACGCCCAAGGAGTTGGCGGCCTTCGGCGAACGCTGGTCGCCCTGGCGCTCAGCCGCCGCCTGGCATCTGTGGCGCTACACCGAAACCAAGACCCTCGATTGAGGCGCCATGCGCGCTTGGCCGCGCGGGCCTGCCGCGTTAGAGCCGGGGCGCCCTTTTTCGCATCACGGAGCCACGACGCGTGAGACACGCCCTCGCCGCCGCCATCCTCTTGTCGCTCGCCCTGCCCGCCGCCGCGCAATCGTCGAACTGGACCTTCCAGTATTTGAACGGCGTCTCGACCGCCGCGACGACCGACGAGCGCGGCCGTCCCTCGGCCACGTTCACCTGCCGCCCGCCGACGGGCGATCTCATCATCACCGAATACACGCTGGGCCGCCGCCGCGCGGACCGCGCCGAAGTGCGCGTCGGCACGATGAGCATCACCGTGCCCGCCCGCATCGAACGCCAGGGCCGCGACCGCCTGCTGGTGATCCCGCTGCCGCAGGCGCCGCCGATCCTGGCCGCCGCGCTCGATCCCCAAGCGGCCGTGACGATCACGGCCGATGGCCGCAACCGGACCTTGCCCGAGGGCGCCGGCGCCAAGCTGCGCGAAGTGGCCTACGCCTGCTGGCACCAGGAGCCGTAGCGGCAAGCTGACCGGGGCGTCATCGCCGCTCGGATTTGTGCTATACTGGCGTCATGCCAGCCGTCGCCCGCATCGACCCCAAGACCGTGTTCACGCCCGAGGAATGGGAGGGGCTGTCTCAGCGCTCGTCCTGGCGCGGCCTCAGCCTCATCGCCTGCGCCTGGGCGATCATTCTCGGCGCGGGCGCGATGTTCATCATCTGGCCGAACCCGATCACCTATATCCTCGCCGTGATGCTGATCGGCGCGCGCCAATTGGGGCTCGCGATCCTGGGCCATGACGCGGCGCACGGCGCGCTGCACCCCAACATCAAGGTCAATGATTGGGCCGCGGAATGGCTGTGCAACGCGCCCACCGGCGGCAGCGTGAAGCGCTATCGCCCCTATCATCTGATGCACCACAAATTCACCGAACAGCCGGAAGATCCCGATCTCGGCCTCTCGGCGCCGTTCCCGATCACGCGCCAGAGTCTGCGCCGCAAGATCATCCGCGATCTGACGGGCCAGACCTTCTTCAAACAGCGCATCCAGCCCTATTTCGGCTATGTCACCGGCAAAAGGCCGAAGCCGGCGCGCATCGCTGATAATCCCGGCGTGCGGTTCTGGATCGTCAACGGCGCGGCGATCATCGCGCTGACGGCGGCGGGCTATTGGTGGGCGTGGCCGGCGCTGTGGATCGTGCCGATGGCGACCTGGCTGCCGCTCGTCACCCGGCTGCGCAACATCGCCGAGCACGCCATGGTCGGCACCGAAGAAGACCCGTTCACGCATGCGCGCACGACGCTCGCGAACCCGCTCGAACGGCTCTTCATCGCGCCGTTCTGGGTGCACTATCACGGCGAGCATCACGTGTTCATGCACCTGCCGTGCTACAATCTTCCGCGCACGCACAGGCTGCTCATCGAAAAGGGCTATGGCCCACGCATGCGGCTGGCCAATGGCTATATCGACGTGCTGAAGGCCGCGACCTCGAAGCGCGTCGAAACCAAGCCCGATCCCGCGCGCACCGTGCCGACGCGCGAAGAAGCGGGCATGCTCTAGCTAGCTCAAGGCGAAGCCGATCAACACGATCGCGACGGCGAGCAGCATCCAGCCGGGATGGCGCCCGCGCGTGCCCCACGCATTGGCCGCGCTGACGAAGGCGTAATGGGTCGCCGCCAGCAGGCCGATCGCCCAGCGCGCTTGCGGGCCGAGCCATAGCCCCGCCGCGATCAGCGCTAGGCCGCAGGTGAGCCAACCGAACGTGCTGTAGTGCAGCAGCGGCGCGACCAGACGCGCGGCGGCGGGCGCCATGGGCGGACGGTGACGCGCGATCGGCGCCACCATCCGACGCTGCATGATGACGCCATGCGCCAAACTCACGCCCACGCCGAGCAAGCCGGCCGCGACCAAAGCTATCGAGCGCCAATCCATGGCGCGAGGCTAGAAGAGGTGCGCTGGTCAGTTCAAGACACAAGTGTATGGTGCGCGCATGACCGCGCGTCTGACCAAGAACGATTGGCTCGAAGCGGGCTTGCGCGCGCTGACGAAGGAAGGGCCGGCGGGGCTCAAGGCGGCGCGCCTGGCCGCACGTCTCAAAGTGTCGCGCGGCAGCTTCTATTGGCATTTCCGCGACATCGGCGCGTTCCGCACCGCGCTGCTGCGCGCCTGGCGCGAACGCGCGACGGAAAATGTCATCGAAGCGCTGGCCGTGCGCGCAGAGCCGGAGCGTTTGCGCGTGCTGCTGCGCGCAGCCTTCAGGGACCCGCTCAAGCTCGATCGCGCCGTGCGCGCCTGGGCGGCGGAGAACGCCGAAGCCGCGCGCGCCGTCGCTGGCGTCGATGCGCGGCGCGTCGGCCACATCGCCAAGCTGCTTATCGCCGCCGGCGCGTCGCCGCGGCGGGCGCACCAACGCGCGGGCTTTCTCTATTGGGCCTATCTCGGGCGGGCGATGGTCATGGACCGGGCGAGCGCTTCGATCGCGGCGGAAGCGCTCGACGACATCGCCGATCGCTTCACCGATGCGGCGTGACGCTTACGAAACGCGCACCACGACTTTGCCGAAATGGGCGCCGCTATCGAGATAAGCGAAGGCTTCGCGCGCCTGATCGAAGGCGAAACTCTTATCGACGATGGGCTTCAATTGCGCGGCGGAGATGGCGCGGTTCATCGCTTCAAAGCCGGCGCGATCGCCCACTGTGATGTTGCGGAACGTGGCGCCGCTGAGCTTGAGGCTGAAAAAATCGATGCCGGGATTTTCGGTCGTGAGAAAGCCGATGGAGACGATCTCGCCGCCGATAGCGACGGCGCGCAGCGATTGCGCGATCGTGCCCGGCCCACCCACCTCCACCACGCAATCGACGCCGCGCCCGCCGGCCAGCGCGCGCACGGCTTTGCCCCATTCCGGCTCGTCGGCGTAGTTGACCACGGCGGCGGCGCCGAGATCGGCGAGGCGCTTGGCCTTGGCGGCGCTCGATGTGGTGGCGATCACGGTGGCGCCCAGCGCGCGCGCCAATTGCAGCGCGAAGATCGAGACCCCGCCCGTGCCCTGCACGAGCACTGTTTGGCCCGCGCGGATGGGCGCCGCGCCGCTCAGCGCAGACCACGCCGTGAGCGCCGCGCACGGCAGGGTCGCGGCTTCCTCATAGCTGAGATGATCGGGAATCCGCACGAGCGCTTCCTGGCTCACCACTTTCTGTTCGACGAGCCAGCCATCCTGCTGATCGCCATAGGTGTCGCTGCCCATGGTCGAGGGCAGCGGGCCGCCGATCCAGCGCGGATGGAATGTGCCCATCACGCGGTCCCCGACCTTCCAGGCGCGCACGCCGGCGCCGACCGCGACGATCTCGCCCGCGCCATCGCTTGTCGGGATGAGGCCCTTCTTATAGGCGCGCGGATAGCGGCCGTTGAGCATGGCGATGTCGCGATAGTTCAACGAAACGGCATGCACCTTCACCAGAACCTCGCCGCGCTGCGGCGTGTCGGCCGGTTCTTCGTGCACGCGCAAATCGTCGAGGCTGCCGAAATCGTCGAACCGATAGGCTTTCATCGCTGTCTCCGTTTCGGCGTTCATGGCGCCGCGACTCGGCCGGAGGCAAGCGAGCCCGCCTACATCGGCGTTTAGGAGGGCGCAGGGCCGTTTCCGCGCGGCGGCCTCCCGCTTGTCTTATCCTCTCCCCAAGGATAGGAAATTTGCATGGCCCATCTTCACGCTCTCCATCCCGACATCGCCAAGCGGCTCAAACGCGCGGAAGGGCATTTGCGCAGCATCGTCGACATGATCGAGAGCGGCCGCACGTGCCTCGAACTCGCCCAACAGCTTCAGGCCGTCGAGAGCGCCGTGCGGCAGGCGAAGAAGGCGCTCATCCACGACCATCTCGACCATTGCCTGGAGCATGCGCTGGAAGCGCCGGCGCGCGAGCAGCGCCGCGCCATCGAAGAATTCAAAGACATCGCAAAATATCTCTGAGGGGATCGGCGTGCCGGCATTCACCGATCTGCTTCAGCAAGGCGCGGCGCATGCCTGGCTGTTCGCGCCCAGCGCGATCTTGCTGGGCGCGCTGCACGGGCTCGAGCCCGGCCATTCAAAGACGATGATGGCCGCGTTCATCGTCGCCATCCGCGGCACGATTGGGCAAGCCGTCTTGCTGGGCCTCGCGGCCACGATCTCGCACACGGCCGTCGTGTGGATCATCGCGCTGGGCGGGCTCACTCTCTGGCGCGGCGTCGATGCGGAGACATTCGAGCCGTATTTTCAACTCGCTTCGGCGGCGATCATCATCGGGATCGCGGCATGGATGATCTGGCGCACCTGGCAGGATCAGCAGAGCGCCAAAGCGGCCGCGGGCCATAGCCATGACGGCCACGCGCACGGACACGATCACCACGGCCACGATCACCATTCCCACGCGGATGGCGATGCACGGCGCATCGATACAGGACATGGGTTGATCGCGGTGGAGGTGTTCGAGGTTGGCGTCCCGCCCCGCTGGCGCATTCGCACCGAAAGCGGTCATGCTTGGCCCGCCCAGGATGTGGTCATCGTCACGGAGCGTCCGGATGGCGCGCGGCAGGCGTTCTCGTTCGTCGAGCGTGCGGGCTACGTGGAATCCGTCGAGGAGATTCCGGAGCCGCACGAATTCATGGCGCGCCTCAGCCTCGGCCATGGCGCGCATACGCACGACTACGATCTCTCCTTCGTCGAAGATCACACCCACGGCGACGATCACATGCACGAGGAATTGCGCGGGCTCGATATCGCCAGCGGCGGCTATCAGGATGCGCACGAACTCGCGCACGCGAACGACATCCGCCGCCGTTTTGCAGACCGCCCCGTGACCACCGGGCAGATCGTGCTGTTCGGCCTCACCGGCGGGCTCATCCCCTGTCCGGCGTCGATCACCATTCTGCTGCTGTGTCTGCAATTGCGCGAGGTCGCGCTGGGGGCGGGATTGGTGCTGTGCTTTTCGATCGGGCTTGCGCTCACGCTTGTCTCCGTGGGCGCCGCCGCAGCCATCGGCGCGCGCCATGCATCGGCGCGCTTTTCCTGGCTTGGCGATGTCGCGCGGCGCGCGCCCTATCTCTCCGGCGCGCTGATCGTTCTCGTCGGGCTCTATGTCGGCTATTCGGGATGGAGCCATCTCAACGCCGCTTAGATCCGTGATCGCCGACATCCCCGCCTTCATCCGCGAGAACACGCGCGTTTCCGCGCCCGCCCATGTGCCGGAGCTGCGCCTCTATCTGGCAGACGATGCGGTGAGCCTATGGGAGATGACGGAGGAGGAGCTGGGCCGCATCGGCCTGCCGCCGCCGTTCTGGGCGTTCGCCTGGGCCGGCGGGCAGGCTTTGGCGCGCTACCTGCTCGACACGCCGGGCCTGGCGCGCGGCGCGCAGGTGATGGATGTCGCCTCCGGCTCCGGCATGGTGGCGATCGCGGCGATGAAGGCGGGGGCGGCCTCAGCGCTGGCGGTCGATATCGATCCGTTCTGCGCGGATGCGGCGCGGCTCAATGCAGCGCTCAATGACGTGACGATCGCAACCTCAGACGAGGACCCGATCGGGCGGGAGACGCCCTGCGATCTCATCCTGGTCGGCGATCTCTTCTATGAGCGCGATTTGGCCGAGCGTCTGCTGGCCTGGCTCAAGACGCTCAGCGCACAAGGCAAGACTGTGCTGATCGGCGATCCGGGGCGCACCTATCTGCCGAAGGACGCCCTGGAGAAGATCGCCGAATACGCGGTGCCGACGATCCGCGCGCTGGAGGATTCGGAGGTGAAACGCACCGGCGTGTGGCGGCTCAGGGCGTGAGCCTCATTCCATCGGGCAGATGGCGCGCTTTTCGTCTTCGTCCGTCACGCCCGCGCGGGCGTCTTCGCAGACCGCATCCCAGAACGGCATGACGCGATCACCGACCTCGCGGCTGCGGCGCGCCAGGTCGCGCAGGCTGGGCGCTTCGCTGGGCGGCTCCTGCAGCCAGCCCGGCTGGTAAGGCGGCCCGCAACTGACCGGAACGAGATGCTCACGGGCGCACAGCTGCAGCCGTTCGAGATTGTAGACCCACACCGCTTCACGCAGCCGCCGCGCCAAGGTTTGCGGCGCGAGGATTTCGTCGTCGGGCACGGCCTCGCGCTGCGGGATTTCCTGCAGGTCCGCGACTTGCGCCACCATCACATTCCAGCGCTCGATATCGATGTGCAGGTTGAACGGATCGGGCGCGTCGCCGAACGGCGTGGCGCAGGCGGCCAAAAGGCACGCCAAAACGGCGGAAAACAGCACGCGCATGAAAGGCCCCTCCGCGCGCTTATCGCACGAGGGCTCGGCGGAGAGGAAGGCTGACGACGGCCGCCCGTCGCGATCGCGCGGCCGTCGCTTCGCTTTTTGAACCGAGTGCGTCGCTCCACGCGCCCGGCTGCCGTCCAACCCACCATTCCGCCTTCGAGGGCGTTTTTCAGAGATGAGGCGCCGCTCCAGCGCCGACCGGCCCAAAATGGCACGCAGGCCGTGAAGGACGCGTTGCCAAAAGACTGAGAGAGTCTTGATTTGCAGGCATTTTGCGCCCACCCAGCGGCGGAACGCGTCAGCGCTGCGTTCATAATTCAGGGAGGGCGCTTTGGTCCGGTTGGAATACGCCGCGCTCTATGCGGGCGTGAACATTTTGTTGCTGCTGGTCCTGGCCATGCGTGTGCCGGGGTTTCGCGGCAAACATAAAGTGAGCTTGGGCGATGGCGGCAATCCCGAGCTGATGCGGGCCGTGCGCGCGCATGGCAACGCCACAGAATATATTCCCGCCGGGATCGCGGGCATTACGCTGCTGGCGCTGCTGGATCCGGCCGCGCCGCTTTGGCTGCTGCACGCCAGTGGGCTTTCGCTGACGATCGGACGCATCCTCCACGCAGGCGGCCTGGCCATGGGCGAACTCAATCCCGGCCGCATGTTCGGCACGGTTCTGACCTTCCTCGCCTTCCTGCTGATCGGCGGCGGGCTGATCTATGCAGGCCTCGCGCACGCGCTTTAGGGCGAGCGCCTCTTCCTCCCCCTGCCAGAGGGAGGAAGAGGCCGGGGCCGCTTATGGCGCCAGCACGACCCGGCCGAGCACTTTGCCGCCGCGCAGATCGCTGAGCGCCTGGCTGGCGGCCGAGAGCGGCCGGTTGTCAAGGATCGGGGCGTCGACCTTGCCCGATTTGAGGAGCGTGATCAGTTCCTGCGCTTCGTCGAGCCGGCCGACATAAGAACCGGAAATCGTCAGCGCGCGCATCGGCATCGTGGCGAGCGGCACCGTCACCGCGCCGCCGAACAGGCCGACGATCACCACCGTCCCGCCGCGGCGGACCATGCCGGTCGCCGCGCCATAGCTGGGCGGGGCGCCGACGAAATCGACCGCGCCGAACGCGCCGCCGGTTTCCTTGACGAAATTCTTCACGGCGTCCGCGTCCGCCGGATCGATGGCCTTGGCGGCGCCGCGCTTCAGCGCGTTTTCACGCTTGGCCGGATCGATATCGACGGCGATCAGCGGGTTGGGCAGCAGCGCCTTGGCCAGCGCCAGGCCCATCAGACCCACCCCGCCGAGACCCACGAGCACGATCGGCTCCTTCGGATCGGGCTTGCCGAGCTTCTTCAGCGCAGAAAACGCCGTCAGGCCCGAGCACATGGCCAGGGCGCCGACGCCGGGCTGCAGATCGCCCGCCGGGATGAGCGCCGTCGCATCCGGCACCAGCACATGGTCGGCGAAGCCGCCCCAGAGGCGGATGCCCAGATTGCGGTTGAGGCCGCCGCAGAGCTGCTGATCGCCGCGGGCGCAGGCGGCGCATTGGCCGCAGCCGATCCAGGGATAAACCGCCACGCGGGTTCCGACCGCCGGGCCGGAGACGCCGGCGCCAAGCGCCACGACCTCGCCCTCAATCTCATGGCCGAGCACCGCCGGCAGCGGCATCGTGACCGGCATCTTCGCGCCGCCGCCCATATCGAAATAGCCGTCATGGAGGTGGACGTCGGAATGGCAGACGCCAGCGCGGGTGATCTTCACCACCGCCTCGCCGGCCCCCGGCGCAGGCGTCGGGCGCTCCAGCGCTTCCAGAGGTTCGCCAAACTTCGTCACCGCCTCACACCGCATCAAGCTCTCCCAAAATCACGCAGCGGCGCTGCATTGCGCCTGCCGTCTCCGTGGGCCATGTAAGGCCCATGCCCCCGAAAGTCGATCCGCGAGAGCCGCTTGCAGCGCTCATCGCCCATGCGCGCGCCGCCGGCGCGGATGCCGCCGAAGGCAGCGTGTCGGTCCATGAGAGCACCTCGGCCGAGGTGCGGCTGGGCGAGCTTGAAGGCGTGGAGCGCGAAGAGAGCCGCTCGATCGCGCTGCGCGCCTTCATCGGCAAGCGCCAGGCCGGCGCCTCCTCGACCGATCTCTCCGATGGCGCGCTCAAGGCGCTGGCCGAGCGCGTCGTCGCAATGGCGAAAGTCGCGCCGGAGGATCGCTATTGCGGGCTGCTGGACGCGCGCTACCGCGCCACCGATTTTCCCGACCTCGATCTCGCCGACAGCGCCGAACCGAGCGCGGTGACGCTGCAGGACATGGCGCGCGCCGCCGAGGACGCCGCGCGCGCTGTGCAGGGCGTCACGAATTCGAGCGGCGCGGGCGCGAGCTATGATGTGGGCGTCAGCGCCCTGATGACGAGCGACGGCTTCGAAGGCCTGTCGCGCGGCACCTCGTACAGCGTGAGCGCCCAGCCAGTCGCCGAGCGCGACGGCAAGATGGAGCGCGATTACGATTACCGGACGGCGCGCTTCTTCGCCGATCTGCCTGATCCCGCCGAGATCGGCCGCAGCGCGGGCGAGCGCACGGTGGCGCGCGTCGGCCCGCGCAAAATCAAAAGCGGCAAGGCGCCGGTCATCTTCGAGAACCGCCTGGCGGGCCGCGTTCTGAGCCCGCTGTTCGGCGCCATCTCGGGCCCTTCGGTGGCGCGCGGCACCTCGTTCCTGAAGGACAAGCTCGGCGCGCAAATCTTCTCGAAAGCGTTCGAGATCGAAGAGAACCCGTTCGTGAAGCGCGGGCTGGCCTCGCGCCGGTTCGACGGCGAAGGCGGCCAGGTGCGCGCGCGCAAGCTGATCGATGCCGGCGTGCTGACGACGTGGACGCTCAATGCCGCCTCCGCGCGCCAGCTTGGGCTTGAGCCCACCGGCCACGCCACCGCCGGCCATGGCGGCCCGCCAGGCGTCGGCACATCGAACTTATTCGTAAAGCCGGGATCGCGCGATCTCGCCGCGCTGATGCGCGATGCGGGCGCAGGCCTCTTCATCTGCGACATGTTCTCGCCCTCGCTCAACGCCAATACGGGCGACTGGTCCGTTGGCGTGGCGGGCTATTGGTTCGAGGACGGCGCCCGCGCCTATCCGGTGAGCGAAATCACCGTGGCGGGCAATCTGCTCGACATTTTCCTGCGGCTGGAGCCGGGCGCCGACGTCGACCGGCGCGGCGCGTTCCATACGCCTTCTTTGCTCGTGGACGATCTTGTCATCGGCGGCCTCTGACCTCCCGCTCCTCGAAGCCGCCGCGCGCGAGGCCGGCGCGATCGCGCGCGATGCGTTCGGCAAAGAGATCGACGTGCGCTGGAAGGAAAGCGATCACGCCGAGGATAGCCCCGTCACCGATGTCGATCTCGCCATGGATGCGCTGCTGACCGAGCGTCTGCGCAGCGCACGGCCGGAGTACGGCTGGCTCTCCGAAGAAACCACGGACAGCGCAGAGCGGCTATCAAAACGGCGCGTGTTCATCGTCGATCCGCTCGACGGCACGCGCGCGTTTCTCGCCAAGCTGCCGGAGTTCTGCGTCTCGCTCGCGGTCGTCGAGGACGGGCGCGCCGTTTTGGGCTGCATCTACAATCCTGTGCTCGATGAAATGTATGTCGGCGGAGCCGAAACGCCGGCGATGTGCAACGGCGCCCCGCTCAAGACGACGGCGCGCACGCAGCTCGAGCATGCGCGCCTGATCGGGCGCAAAGCGTTTTATGACGACGCGCGCTGGCCCCAGCCCTGGCCGCCGCTCGACTTCTTCTGGCGCAATTCGATCGCCTACCGAATGTCGCTGATCGCCGCCGGGCAGGCCGATGGCGCGGTGATGTTCGGCTTCAAGAACGAATGGGACACGGCCGGCGGGACGGCCATTCTGGAAGCGGCGGGCGGATGCGTGACGGACATGTTCGGCGCGCCGCTTCAATTCAATCAGCGCGAGCCGCACGCGCCCGGCTGCGTCGCCTCCTGCGGCCCGCTTCATCCTTTGTTGATCGCACGCATTAAACATCTGCCGCACCCGCGCGAATGGGCGAAGGGCCGGACCACGCCGCCGAAGGAGACGAAGCCGACATGACCGACCGCCAGCTTCTCCATCTCGTCATCGGCGGCGAGCTCAAGGATATCGGCGAGCACGAATTCGCGGATCTGTCGAAAGTGCATTTCGTCGGCGCCTATCCGAACTACAAAGCCGCCTACGACGCCTGGAAGGGCGCGGCGCAAAGCACGGTCGACAATGCGCGCATGCGCTATTTCATCATTCACGCGCACCGCCTGCTCGATCCCGAAGCGGACGATCACGCGCACTGACGCGCGCAGCGCCGCCTCTTGAGCGAACCGCCCTCTCTCATCCGCCGGCTCTGGCGTGAGTTCGTCGCGCGCCATGGCGGCGATCTGGCCGCGCTTGCGCCGGCGCTCATGCTGGTGGCGGCCGCGGGCACGGCCTACGGCTTCATCCTCAAGATCGCGATCGACCGGCTGAATGCGGGCGATGCGCGCGTCGCGCTTTGGGCGCCGGCGGCGGTGATCCTCGTCACCGGCCTGCGCGCCTTCGCGATCTGGGCGCAGGCCGTGCTGTCGCAGACGCTGTCGCTCAAAGTGCTGCGCGATCTGCAGCGCGCCATGTTCGCCAAACTGATGCGGGCCGATTATGCGCGGCTGGCGCGCGAAGAGACGGGCCGCTTCGTCTCGCGCTTCACCAATGACATCAACGTGGTGAGCGATGGGCTGGTGCGCGCCGTGCAGGCCGTGCTGCGCGATGCGCTGACGCTGATCGGCGCGTTCGGCTCGATGCTGATCTTCGATTGGGTGCTGACGGCGTTCGTGCTGGGCGTGTTCGCGATCGCTGGCGCGCCACTGGCGGCGATCGCGCGGCGCGCGCGGCGCCAGACGGCCCTGGCGCAGGCGCAGATGGGCGAACTGACGGCGCTTCTTTCGGAATCCCTCGGCGCGTCGCGCTTCATCAAGACCTACGGGCTCGAACAGCGCGAGATCGCGCGCGCGGACGAGGCGTTCGAGCGGCGGCGCAAGCTGGCGATGCGGCTGGTGTACAATCGCGCGATCTCCGATCCGCTGCTGGAAGTGCTGGGCGGGCTGGCGCTGGCGGGCGTCATCGCCATCGCCGGCTGGCGGATTTCAAGCGGCGCGATGACGCTGGGCGATCTGCTCGGCATCGTCACCGCGGTGGGCGTGGCCGCGCCCGCGGCGCGCGCGCTCGGCGGCTTCAACACCGTGTTCAACGAGGCGCTGGCGGCGCTGACCCGCATCTTCGCGCTGATCGATGAGCCCGACGCCGTGCAGGATGCGCCCGGCGCCAAGGCGCTGACGGCGACGGAGGGCCGCCTCGCTTTCGATCACGTCTCCTTCGCCTATGGCGACGCGCCCGCGCTGCGCGATGTGAGCTTCGCAACGGCGAAGGGCGAAACAATTGCGCTGGTCGGCCCTTCCGGCGCGGGCAAATCCACGATCTTTCATCTGATCGGCCGGCTCTACGATCCGACCAGCGGCGCCGTGAACATCGACGGCGCGGATGTCTCCAAGGCCACGCTCGCCTCGGTGCGCGCGGCGGCGGCGCTGGTTTCGCAGGATGCGGCGCTGTTCAATGACACGATCCGCGAGAACATCCGGCTCGGTCGGCCCGGCGCCAGCGAAGCGGAGATCGAAGCGGCGGCGCGTGCGGCGGCGGCGCATGAGTTCATCTGCGCGCAGCCAAAAGGCTATGACACGATCGTGGGCGAGCGCGGGGCCAATCTCTCCGGCGGCGAACGCCAGCGTGTGGCGCTGGCGCGCGCCTTCCTGCGCGACGCGCCGATCCTGCTGCTCGATGAAGCCACCAGCGCGCTCGACGCGGAATCGGAAGCCACCGTCCAGGCCGCGCTGGCGCGCCTCAAATCGGGACGCACCACGCTCGTCATCGCGCATCGGCTCGCCACCGTGCGCGACGCCGACCGCATCCTCGTGCTCGAAGACGGCGCCATTGTGGAGCAAGGCCCGCACGAGCAATTGCTGGCGCAAGGCGGGCTTTACGCGCGGCTCTACAAGCTGCAATTCGCGGAATGATGCGCTGTGACCTTCTCCCCTTGTGGGAGAAGGTGGCGCGAAGCGCCGGATGAGGGGTGACGGCGCTACGTTCTGAAGGAAAGACGTGAACACCCCTCATCCGTCTCGATTGCTGCGCAATCGATCCACCTTCTCCCACAAGGGGAGAAGGACAGGTTGTGCGTCAGCGATGCGCGGCGACGTAGGCGGCGCCTTGCTGGCGCACGAGATCGACGAGGTTTCCCATCGCTTCCTGCATGTCGATGACGTGGAGACCCCAGGCGGCGTCGACCACGCCATTGCGTTCGATGTCGCCGGGAATGTCGTCGGCGCGCGCATCGCGCGGATTGGCGTTGACGTGGATCGCGAGATAGCTGCCGGTCGCATCGGAGACGCAATGCGCGCTGATGAGGCCGGGCGCGGTGACGAAGGGCGTCGTGATCGTGGGCGCGGGGGCCGCCCATTGCCAGGCGCGCCCACCATTCATTAGCAGGCTCGGCGCAGTCGTGAAATAGGGATGAAGCGCGCCCGCGCCGCCGCTGAGATTGGCGGGATTGGTGCAGAGCGCGGCCTGACCTTCGACGGGTGACATCGTCTGCATGTCGTAGATGCGGCCAAAGCGCGAATTCGCTGGCGGCGGCGCAGTTTCGCGGAACGACACGTAAGCGATCACGCAGCCGGTCTGAGTCGCCGCGCGGCATGCCGGAATATGTTGAAAGGCTCCGCCGACATCCTGGCCATTTGGTACGGCGATATTGGTTCCAATCAGCAGCGCTGAGACGAGGCGCGCCTGCGCGGGCTTGCCGTCGATTTCGTTCTTGACGAGCTGTGTGAGGACGCTCGCGCCCTGGCTATGGCCCACGATCACGACGCCGCGGCCATTGTTGTCGTGCTCGAGATAATAATTCCAGGCGTCGACGACATCCTGATAGGCCATCGCGCGATCGGCCTGCATGGGCGTTCCGATCAAAGCTGCGTTCAGCGCGGTGAGCGTGACTTGCCGATACATCGGCGCGAACGGGCGGCATTGCGCGGTGAAGCGCGCGAATTGCGTGTTGACGACGCCGCGTTCTTCGGGGCCAGGCACCATGTCGCTGTTGGGCGTGCGGTCGAACGAGATCGTCGGGTAGATGTAGAAGCAATCGATCGGCGCATTCGGATTGGCGGCGAAGGCTTCCGTTGTGACGCGTCCGTTCGGCGCGATCACGCTGGCGGATTGATCGACGGCGCACGCGTCGGTCCTGCCCGGACGGCACAGCCAATTGGCGTCGTTCGCGTAATCATTGTGGACGAAGGCCGGCGTCGCGGGCGCAGCGGGCGGCGCTGGCGCAGGCGGCGCGGCGGCTTCCTGAGCGGTCGAGCAGGCCAACAACAAAGCGGCGGCGCAAAGGGACGCCGCCCATCCGGTGAAACGCATGATCTCCTCCCCAGGAGTTGTGTTCTTGAATGGCGCGCGGCTTACGCCCGCGGCGGGCGCGCGTCCACCAACCCTCACTCGCGGCGCAGAATGAGATCGACGATCACATTGCCCCACAAGGTCGGTTTGAACGCGGCCTTGACGCGGGCGGGGTCGTAATCGTCGCGCACCCAATCGAGGAAGCTTTTGCCGCTCGCGGCGGTCTCGCTGAGATAGGTCTCGAAGAAGAAATCGAGCATGCCGGTCTTGCCGTGCTTGACGTGCAGATAGGTCATCGAGAGCTGATCGAGCGCATCCTTGATCGGAACGCCCTCGCGGAAATGGCGGTAAAGCACCGCCATGAGCCCGGCCCGGTCCGCGCCGGATTTGCAGTGCATCAGAGCCGGATAGGCGATGGTCTCGAACAGCTCCTTGGCGCGGTAGATTCGCTCCTTGGACGGCGCCTCGCGCGAGCCGAGCGGCGCATCGATCATGGTGAGGCCGTGCTGGGCGCAGGCTTCGCGTTCGAGCCAGTAATAGCCCGTGTCGCTGGTTCCCCTGAGATTGAGGATGGTCTTGATCCCCAGCCCGGCATAACGGGCGATGTCGGCCGGAGACGGCTGATTGGCCCGAGCCATCTCCTTGGAAATCCAATGGAAATTGTGAAACCGCGCGCGTAGAAAGCCGTGATCGGCCCAGACCAGATCATTGCGGGCGCGGCGGCGGCCCGCTTCGGTCGCCAAATCGAAGCCTTTGGCGGATTTCGTTTCGGATAGCGTCATCAAGCTCTGGCAGGCGGAGTGGGCAAAGGCGGCGCGCGCCCGATATAAGGGGGGTGACCGGCTAAGGACAGCGCCCGCCCCCACTCGATGCTGAAGCGTTTCCTCTCCTCGCCCGCGGGGCTTTCCCTGCAGGGCCGCCTGATCGGCTGGTACGTGCTGCTGGCTGGCTTCACGACGCGCTGGACCGAGATCAACCGCGCCGTGGTCGAGACCGCCCAGCGCGAGGGCGGGCCGGTCATCGTGTGCTTCTGGCACAATCGGCTGCTGCTGGTGCGCAATGGCTGGCCGCGCGCAGGCGCGCGGCGCCAGAAGCTCGCCATCCTCATCTCCAATTCGCGCGACGGCGAGGTCGTCTCGCAGACCTGCCGCACGGTGGGCTTTCGCCCCATCCGCGGATCGAGCGCCAAGCAAGGCAAGTCCAAGGGCGTGGTGGCGGCCTGGCGCGAAGCGCTGGCGCACATCGCGCAGGGCGGCGCGGTCGGCTTCACGCCGGACGGGCCGCGCGGGCCGCGCATGCGCGTGCAGATGGGCGCGGTGCAATTGGCCAAGCGCACCGGCGCGCCGATCGTGTGCTTCGCCTGGTCGCAGGACAAGCGGCGCGTGGTGCGCAAATCCTGGGATCGCCATGTCGTGCCGACGCCATTCTCGAAAGGCGTGATGATCTGGGGCGGGCCGTTGCGCGTCGCGAAAAATGCCGACGATTCCGAGACCGAGCGCGCGCGCCTGGCGCTCGAAGCGATGCTCAACGATCTCTCGGCGCAAGCCGATCGCGCGGTCGGCGTCGCGCCGATCGAGCCGGAGGCGCCCGCCGACGCGTCCGCGCCGGAGCCGGCCGAAACGTGAGCCTGCCGCCGACATTGTCGCTCTACCGCGCCGCTGCGCGCGCGGCCGCGCCGTTCGCGGGCCTTTACCTGCGCGCGCGCGCAAGCAGGGGCAAAGAAGATCCCGCGCGGCTCTCCGAGCGCTTCGGCGTGAGCGATCAGCCGCGTCCGAGCGGCAAACTCATCTGGCTGCACGGCGCGAGCGTGGGCGAAATGGGCGTGCTCACGCTGCTGCGCGCTGAATTGGCCAAGCGCGATCCCGCGCTCGATTTCCTGTTCACCACGGGCACGCGTACCTCCGCCGATCTGTTCGCACGCAACGCGCCGCCGAAATCGCGTCACGTCTATGCGCCGCTCGACACGCCCGGCGCGGTGGCGCGCTTCTTCGATCATTGGCGGCCCGATGCCGGCGTGCTGGTCGAAAGCGAATTGTGGCCCAACCTTCTGCTGGACGCGGCGGCGCGCGCCATTCCGATGGCGCTGGTCAACGCCACGCTCAGCGCGGACACGCGTGAAGCCTGGCGCAAGCGGCCCGAGGCCGCGCGCGCCATCCTTTCGACGTTCAAAGTGATCGCCGCCGCCGAGGCGCCGAGCGCGTCGCTGCTGGCGGCGCTTTCGGGCAAGCCCGTCGAGGCGCTGGCCAATCTCAAATTCGCAGCGCCTGCCTTGCCGTGCGATGCGGGCGCGCTGGCGGCGCTCAAGGCCGAGATCGGCGCGCGGCCTCTATGGCTCGCGGCGAGCACGCATGAGGGTGAAGAAGACATTCTCATCGCGGCGCACCGCGACATCCGCCGCGAGCGGCCCGATGCGCTGCTCATCATCGCCCCACGCCATCCCGATCGCGGCGCGCGCATCGCGGCGCTGGCGGAAGATGCGCCGCAGCGATCGAAGGGCGAAGCGATCGGCGCGGCGCCGATCTATGTCGCCGACACGTTGGGCGAGCTTGGCCTGTTCTATGCCGCCGCGCCCGTGAGCTTCGTCGGCGGCTCGCTCTTGCCGAGTCTGGAAGGCCACAACCCGATCGAGCCGGCGCGGCTCGGCTCCGCCATTCTCTCGGGCCCGCACGTGACGAGCTTCGCGGACGCCTATGATGCGCTGAGCGCGGAAGGCGGCGCGCGCATCGTGGCGACGGCGGGCGAAATCGCGGCCATGGTTTCGCACCTGCTGGGCGATGCGGCTGAGCGTGCGCGCCTCACCGAGGCCGCCGCGCGCGCCACCTCGCGCGGCGCCGATGCGCTCACGAAAACCGTCGATGCACTCGCGGCGCTGTTGCCGAAAACCCCTGCGCCGGTTCAGCATGCGTCCGCCTGAGTTCTGGACAGGGCGCGCAACGGGACGCGATTCCGCGCCGGTGCTGCAGGCTTTGCTGGCGCCCGTGTCATGGGCCTATGCCGGCGTCGTCGCGCAACGCGTGCGCGCCGCGCCGCGCTATCGCGCGTCGTTCCCGGTGATCTGCATCGGCAATCTCACGCTCGGCGGCGCGGGCAAGACGCCGGTGACGCGCGCGCTGCGGGCCAAGCTCGGCGCCGGCGCGGCCGTGCTGCTGCGCGGCTATGGCGGGCGCGATGAGGGCGCGCGCGAAGCGAAGGCCGACGCGAGCGCCGCCGATGTCGGCGATGAAGCGCTGCTGCATGCGCGCGATGGGCTGACGATCGTCTCACGCGATCGCATCGCCGGCGCCAAATTGGCCGAAGAACGCGGCGCACGCGCGCTCCTGATGGATGACGGCTTTCAGAACACGCAGCTGGCCAAGGATGTGTCGCTGATCGTGATCGACGGGCAGGCTTTGTTTGGCAATGGCAAAGTGTTTCCCGCTGGCCCGCTGCGCGAACCGTTGCAAGGCGGGCTCGCGCGCGCGGACGCGATCGTGCTGATCGGCGATCTGCCCGAGGACGCGCCGGCCGATCCGTTCGGCGCCAAACCCGTGCTGCGCGCGCATCTGGCGCCCCTGGCGCCGCCCCCGCCTGGCCCGCTGATCGCGTTCGCCGGCATCGCGCGGCCGCAGAAATTCTTCGACACGCTGAAGCAAGCTGGCGCCGATCTCAGCGAAACGGCGCCCTTCCCGGACCATCATGCGTTCGACGCCGGCGATCTCGATTGGCTGGGCAAGCTGGCGGCGGAGCGCGGCGCGCGGCTCATCACGACTGAAAAGGATTTCGTGCGTCTGCCGGCGGATTGGCGGGCGCGCGTGGCGGTTCTGCCGGTGGCGGCGCGCTTCGAAGATGAGGCCGCGCTCGATGCGCTGCTCGCGCCGATCAAGGCGAGGCTCTAGCCATGGCCGTCGCAACCGAGATCACGCCCTATTATCGGCTCGAAGCGTTCGCGTTCGATCTCTACCAGCGTCATTACGCGCGCATGGGCCTGGCGCGCGCCTCCGATGCCGGCGCGCGGCTGCTGCAAATCATCGGGCCCTTCTCGAGCGCCCAAAAAACTGCGCAGCGCAATCTGCGCATGGCCTATCCGAACGAGAGCGAAAGCTGGCGCGCGGAGGTTCTCAAAGGCGTGTGGGCGGAGATCGGGCGCACGGCGGCGGAGATGCCGCACACGCACGAATTCACCTCACGGGGTGACAAAGCCAACATCGAGATCGGCGGGCGCGAGCATTTCGAAGCGGCGAAGGAGACGGGCGCAGTCTTCATCGCCGGTCACTTTTCGAATTGGGAGGCGGTGGGCGTCGGCATCGTCGAAATCGGGCTGACTTGCCATTTCACCTATCGCCCCGCGAACAATCCGCTGATCGATCAGCGCATCCTGGCGACGCGTGAACGCTATGGCATCAGAATGCAGGCCGCGAAGGGCATTGAAGGCGGCATCGCCATCGCGCGCGCGCTGAAGGCCAAAGAGACCATCGCCGTGATGAACGACCAGAAATACAATGAAGGCCTAGCGGCGCCGATGTTCGGCTATGAATGCATGACGGCGGATGGGCCGACGCGGCTGGCGCTGCGCTATCGCAGGCCGCTCATCCCGCTGTCGCTGCGGCGTCTGGGCGGCGCGCGCTTCCGGCTAACGGCGCATCCGCCCATGCCGCTCAACTATGACGCGCCGGTCGCTGAAGAAGTCGCGGCGAGTGTGGCGCGTATCAATGCCTGGACCGAAGCGCGCGTGCGCGAGGCGCCGGAACAATGGTTCTGGGTGCACAGGCGCTGGCCGAAGGAAGCCTGGGCGAAGGCCGGCGTGCTGTGAGGCCGTCCTTCTCCTCCCCCTGAAAGGGGGAGGCTGGGAGGGGGTGAGCAAACACGCGAAGGGTGGAGCATATGGCTCACCCCCTCCTGACCTCCCCCTTTCAGGGGGAGGAAAAGCGCTGCTTTACGGCGCCGCTGCGCTCACGCCGATCAGCTGCGCGCGCGCTTCCTGGAGCGCCGTCACCGCCACGCTGGGATCGAGATTGCGGTCGCGCCATTTGAGGCGCCAGCAGAGGTGCGGGCCGGTGGCGCGGCCTTGATGGCCGACGGCGCCGATGAGCTGGCCCTGCGTGACGCGATCGCCGACATGCACATCGAGCCGGCTCATGTGCAGATACATCGAGATGAGGCCCTGGCCGTGATCGATGAACACGAGGCCGCCTTCGTAATGCATGTCAGGATTGGCGAAGGAGACGACGCCCGAAGCCGGCGCGTAGATCGGCGTGCCGTCGGGCGCGGCGATATCGACGCCGTAGTGCGGCGTGTTCGGCACGCCGTTGAGGATGCGCTGATTGCCCCAGGACGATGAGATTCGCCCGTTCGTCGGGATCACAAAACCGTCGAGCCAGCCTTCGACATCGGCGCGGCTGGCGAAGCCGACATTCTTCAAATCGCGCTCGCGCGCGATGCGGGCGAGGACCTCAGGATCGGTGGGCGTCACGGTCTGCGGCGGCAGGCCATCGACGCGCTGAATGGAGAATGTGCGCGGCGCGATCGTGAGCGCCTGCGCGACGGCATGGCCGCCGCTGCGCGCTTCGACATGGGTATCGCCCTCGGCGAAGCGATCGAAGCCGACGATGGTCCAGCCTTGCGCATCGGCGTGGCCGCGCGCCTGGCCATCGACGACGATCTCGGCGCCCGGCAACGTGCGGCAGAGCGCGAGGCCGCCTTGCACGAGTTCGCCGACGCAGGTGAGCGACAGCGTCGTGGGCGCGGGCGGCGGGACGGGAATGGCGATGACCGGCGGCTGCGCCACGGGCGGCGCTTCCGCGACCGGCGTTGCGGGCGCGGCCGGCGGGGTCTGCGGTTCAGCCGCGGCGCAGGCGCCCGCGAGCAAGGTCAGAGCGAAGAAAGCCGCGCGCATCTTCATCCTTGCTTCTCCTCGTTGACTTGCTTCCAGCGCGCCGTGGCTTCCGCCGGACCGCGATAGGCTTCCTGCAGATCGACGCTCCAATAGCGCAGCTCATCGAGCGGGATACGCGCGCCCGAGACGGCGCAGGTGACGTAATGCCCCTGACGCAGGATCGTCAGTTCATTGTCGCCATAGCGGACGACGGCTTCAACGGAAGTGGGGCCGAGGGTGACCATGAGCGATCCTACCGCGCCGGCGGCGCAGGTTCAAAACAGCGAGCCTTGATCCTGCGGGGCCTTTTTGGGGCGCGCGCCGGCGGGTTTGGACGCGGCCTCCTCCTCGCCGCTAATTGTGGCGGGGGCCTGGCCGTCGGCGAATTGCAGCTGCACCCCATCGCCGGGCTTCAATTCGCCCGCGCCGCGCACCAGCGCGCCGTCCGGCCGCTGCACGATGGCGAAGCCGCGTTTGAGCACGGCCTGATGCGACAGTGAATCCAGCACGCGGCCCGCCGCTGCGAGGGCGCGACCCCGCTCCTGCAGGCGCCGCGCCATCGCGGGCTGGAGGCGGTGTGCGATGATGTCCAGGCGCTCGCCGCGGCGCGCCACGCTCTGACCCAGCGCTTCCGGGCGCAGGCGCGCGGCAATGCGGTCGAGCTTGGCTTGCGCGGCGCGCGCATTGGCGATCAGCGCCGCGCCCAACCGTTCGGAAGCGCGATCGAAACGCTGCTGCGCGATCTGGAAGAGGCTTTCCGGCCGCGGCAGGCGCGCGCCGGCGGCGCGCAATTCGGTGCGCCGACGATCAACGCCGCGCACCAGCCCGCCCGCAAGCCGGGCGCCTAAGGTCTCCACGCGCTCGATCAATTCGGCGCGCACGGGCACGGCCTTTTCAGCGGCGCCGGTCGGCGTCGGCGCGCGCAGATCGGACGCGAAATCGATCAGCGTCGTATCGGTCTCATGGCCGACGGCGGAGATGAGCGGGATGACGCTCTCGGCCGCGGCGCGCACCACGATCTCTTCATTGAACGCCCACAAATCCTCGATCGAGCCGCCGCCGCGCGCGACGATGAGCACGTCAGGGCGCGGCACGGCGCCGCCGGGCTTGATGGCGTTGAAGCCGCGGATCGCCGCCGCGATCTGGCCCGCCGCCTGCTCGCCCTGCACCAACACTGGCCAAAGCAGGACGCGGCGCGGAAAACGCTCGCTCAAGCGATGGAGGATGTCGCGGATGACGGCGCCCGTGGGCGAGGTGACGACGCCGATCACCGTCGGCAGATAGGGGATGGGCTTTTTCCGCTCGGGCGCGAAGAGGCCCTCCTGCGCGAGGCGCTGCTTCAGCCGTTCGAGCTGGGCCAGGAGCGCGCCGACGCCGGCGGGCTCCATGCGCTCCGCGATCAGCTGATATTGCGAGCGGCCGGGATAGGTGGAGAGCTTGCCTTCGGCGACGACCTCCAGGCCCTCTTCGGGTTTGAATTTGAGCTGGGCGACATTGGTCTTCCACATCACGGTGGTGATGCTGGCGCTCTCATCCTTGAGATCGACGTAGAGATGGCCGCTCTTGGCGATCAGCACGCGACCCATTTCGCCGCGCACGCGCACGCGGTCGAAATTGGTCTCCACAGTGCGCTTCACCGCGCTCGCGAGCTCGGAGACCGAGAGCTCCGGCAGGTTGGTGGTCGTGAGATTGGCTTCCGCCATGAATTCAAGACGTTCTGTATGACGCCGCGCCCATGGCGCAGACAGCGAATGTGAAATCTCTATAACCCGACTCGGCGCCCTCTTCTCCAGCCCCAAGCGCTGTGGTTAGTGGCGCCCGAGGGCGAAATTGGGGGCGGCGAAGCGCGGGGCTCGCACGCATGGCATTCGACGCCAATGATTTGACGCCGATTGAGATTTTCGTCGTCGATCGCACGCGCGACGGCGAGATCGCCGATTTCACGCCAATGATCGGCGCGGACGGCGTCAAGCCGCTGATCCGCGCCGGCTTCCTGCGCCGCCTTCTGCTGGGCCTCCATCCCGAATGGGTCGTGCGCATGCCGGGCGTGCGGGTGCGCGGCGCGCGGATCGAAGGCGCGCTCGATCTGGCCGATTGTTCGGGTGCGGGCGGCGCCGGGCTGCCGGCGCTTGAATTGCTGGCCTGCGACCTGCCCCTTCCAGTCGATTTTTCCCACGCGCGGCTGTCGCGCCTGTCGCTGCGCGACAGCGCGGTGAGCGAGGTGACGGCGCGGACCATCGTGATCGACGGGCCGCTCGATCTGCGCGGCGTGCATGCGGCGGCGGAGACGGCGTGGATCAACGCCGCCTCGTGCCGGATCGGCGGCGATCTCTTGGCCGACGGTGCGCAGCTGGCGGCGCCGGCGCCGCGGGCGGAAACCGAAAGCGGGCGACGCATCTACGCGTTGCGTCTGCGCAACGCCGTGATCGGCGGGGGCGTCTTCTTCGGCGACGGCTTCGAGGCGGACGGCGGCGTCAATCTCGATGGCGCGGCGATCGCCGGCGGGCTGAGTTTTCGCGGCGCGCGGCTGCGCGAAGGCGAGCGCGACGCGCTGCGCGCGCAGGGCGCACGCGTGCAAGGCGATGTGAGCTTCGGCGGCGATGCGCATTTCTTCGGCCCCGTCGTGCTGGAAGGCGCAGAGATCGGCGGCGATGTCCGGCTCAAGGACGCGCGCTTCGAGACGCCGGGACGCGCCGCGCTCGCGCTCGACACCGCCACCATCGCCGGCGCGCTGATCGGCGCGTGCAAGATCGATGGCCGGCTGGCGCTGCGCGGCGCGCATATCGGGCGCAATCTCGACCTGCGCGGCGCCGAACTGGTGAGCCCCGCGCCGCGCACAGGCGCGCCGCATGCGCTTGAGTTCGATCTGGCGCTCGACGCCACCAATGCGCGGATCGGCGGCGGGCTCTTCCTGCAAGGCGCGCGCATCAAAGGCGAAGCGCTGCTCGCAGATGCGCGCGTGGAAGGCTATTGCGCATTCGGAGGCGGGCGTTTCCTCAATCCCGGCGGCTGGGCGATCCGCGCGCCGAATATTCGCATCGGCGGCAATCTCACGTTCAAGTCCGGCGGCGCCGATGATGGGCCGATCGCGACCAAGACGGTGATCGAAGGCGGCGCCAAATTCGATCGCGCGCGCATCGAAGGCGAAGCGACCTGGGACGGCCTGGAGCTGCGCGGCAAGACCGAACGCAACGCGCCCTCGACGCTTTCTTTCGCCGACGCTGAAATCGGCCGCGCGCTGGCGGCGCGCAATCTCTCGGCGCAGCAGGCGCTGATCGATCTTACGGGCCTGCGCTGCGCGGCGCTGGAAGATGACCTCGCCAAAGGCTGGGGCATGGCGTCGACGCAGATCGCGCTCGACGGCTTTTCCTATGAGCGGATCGAATGTTCGCCCGACGATCTCAAATGGGCGGCGCGCACGCGTTGGCTGCGTACGCGCGCGCATCAGCGCTCGCCGCAGCCCTATGCGGCGCTGGCGCGTGTCTATGCGGCGATGGGCCGGCAGGACGATATGCGCCGTGCGCTTCGGGCCCAGCACGAAGCGCAGGCGCGCGCGGGCGCAGGCCTGACGCCGACGGGCGCGTTCTCCTGGCTGTTCGGCTTTCTCTCGGGCTACGGGCTTTCACCGACGCGCGCGGCGGCGACGCTATCGGCGTTTCTGCTGATCGGCATGGTGGGCGTCTTCGCCATGGATCAGCGCGGCGCGCTGGTGACGCCGCAAGGGCGCGCCTGCGCCGGCGCAGTGGAGCCCATCCTTTACGCCATCGACGTCGCGCTGCCGGTGATCGATCTCGGCCAAGAAAGCGCGTGCGCGCCGGGCCATGCGCAGGGCGCTGATTTGTTCGCAGGCATCGCCCTGCCGCGCCAACATTGGCGGATCGGCGAGGAGGTCGCGCTGTGGCGCTGGGGCCAGGCGCTTTACGCCATCCTGGGCGCCGTGCTCACCGCGCTCGCGATTTTGACCTTCTCCGGCGTGATGAAGCCCGGCAAGGACGATTAATTCGCGCGAAACCGCGCTATAGCGGTGCGCATGAAGATTCTCCTCGTCGGCTCGGGCGGGCGCGAGCACGCTTTGGGCTGGAAGCTCGTGCAAAGCCCGCTGGTCACCGCGCTCATTTCGGCGCCGGGAAATCCAGGGCTCGCGACACTGGGGCGCTGCGTGCCCGTCAAGGCCGAGAATGTTCCGGAAATCGCGGCGCTGGCGGTGCGCGAACAGGCCGATCTCGTCGTTGTGGGGCCGGAAGGGCCGCTGGCGGCGGGCTTGGCCGATCGGCTGACGCAGCTCGGCGTGCCGGTGTTCGGCCCCACCCAGGCGGCGGCGGCGCTCGAATCCTCCAAGGCGTTCACGAAAGAGTTCATGAAGCGCAACGGCGTGCCCTGCGCCGACAGCCAAGTGTTCGACGACGCCATCCGCGCCAAAGGCTATCTCGCCGACCGCGAGCCGCCTTATGTGATCAAGGCCGATGGCTTGGCGGCGGGCAAAGGCGTCATCGTCGCGGAGACGCGGCGCGAGGCCGATGCGGCGATCGACGAAATTCTCTTCCTCAAGAAATTCGGCTCGGCGGGGCAACGCATCCTGATCGAGGATTTTCTGCCGGGCGAGGAAGCCAGCTTCTTTGCGCTCTGCGATGGCGAAACCGCGATCCCGTTTGGCAATGCGCAGGATCACAAGCGCGCCTTCGATGGCGACAAAGGCCCCAACACGGGCGGCATGGGCGCCTATTCGCCGGCGCCCGTGTTCAATGAGGCGATCCAACGCGAGGTGATGGAAAGCGTCGTGCTGCCGACCGTGCGCGGCATGGCGGCGGAGGGGCGCCCGTTCAAAGGCGTGCTGTTCTGCGGCGTGATGGTGACGGCGGAAGGGCCGCGCATTTTCGAGTTCAACGTGCGTTTCGGCGATCCGGAATGCCAGACGCTGATGCGGCGGCTGAAATCCGATTTGGCGCCCGTGCTGCACGCGGTGGCGACGGGTACGCTCAAGAATCTGCCGCCGCTCGAATGGGACAATCGGCCTGCGGTGACGATCGTGTGCGCGGCCAACGGCTATCCCGACGAGCCGCTGATGGGCTCGGTGATCCGCGGCCTGGCCGAAGCTTCGGCGATCGAGGGCGTCGAAATTTTCCACGCCGGCACCCGCCAAGATGAAGATGGCGTGCTGCGCGCGGCGGGCGGACGCGTGCTCAACATCACGGCCGTGGGCGCGGATCTGCGCGACGCCGTCACACGCGCTTACGAATCCGCGCGCGCGCTGGACTGGCCCGGCGGTTTCTGGCGCAGCGATATCGGCTGGCGCGCCTTGGCGCAGGCATGAGCACGCACATCGTTCTGCTGCGCGGCGTCAATGTCGGCGGCAAGGGCAAGCTGCCGATGGCGGAGCTGCGCGCGCATCTGAGCAAGCTCGGCTTCGACAAAGTCCAGACCGTGCTGCAATCGGGCAATGCCGTGATCAGCGGCGGCAAGCGCACGGGCGCGGCGCTGGAGAAATATCTCGAGGCCGAGATCGCCAAGGCGTTCGACGCCAAGCCCGAGATCATCGTACGCGCGCCAAGCGAATGGGCGGCGCTGATCAAGGCCAATCCGTTCAAGGCCGAAGCGAAGAAGGACCCTTCGCATTTGCTGGCCGTCGTGATGAAGGGGCCCTGCGATTCCGAGCGGCTCGCCGCGCTCGATGCCGCCTACAAGGGCCCGGAGCGCTGGAAGGCGGACGGAAAGTGCCTTTACGCATGGTTTCCCGAAGGCATCGGAACCTCGGCCCTGTTCGCGCACCGCGACTACATCAAGCTCACCGCGCAAGGCACGGCGCGCAATTGGAACACGGTGCTGAAACTGGCGGAACTGGCGGGGGCGTAATCTTTCACGCATGCGCCAAGAGCCTTGTCCCTCTCCCCTTGTGGGAGAGGGCGTGCAAGGCGCGGCGATCGCCAGCGCGCCAACGCAGGTGAGGGGTGCTTGCGCGAACCTTTGGAGATCGGCGCAGCCACCCCTCATCCGGCCCTTTGGGCCACCTTCTCCCACAAGGGGAGAAGGACGCTTCATCTCACCGCTCTTCCAGCACCATGCGCAGCCCGACAGGGCGCAAGGTGATGTTGGCCTTCATATCGACATGCGCGCCGGGCGCGAGGCGGAGCTTGTAGCGCTGCGCGAGCGTGGCGAGGATGAGCACGATCTCGTTGAGCGCCATGCCCTGCCCGATGCAGATGCGCGGGCCGGCGCCGAACGGCAGATAAGCAAAGCGATGGCGAGTGCCGCCGCGCTCTGGCGCCCAGCGATCTGGATCGAAGCGCTCGGGCGCGTCCCACAATTCGGCATGGCGATGCAGCACCCAAGGCAGCACGCTGACCTGCGCGCCCTTGGGAATGCGCACGCCGCTCACCTCGTCATCCGCCAGCGCGACGCGCGAAGAAAGGCCCGGCGCCGGCGGATAAAGCCGCATCGCTTCATCGGTCACGCGGCGTGTAAAGGTGAGCTTGGCGATGTCGGCCTGCGTCGGCGTGCGGCCGGCGAGCACGGCGTCGAGCTCCGCGTGCAGGCGCGCTTCAGCGTCCGGATGCTGGGACAGCACGTACCAGATCCAGCTCATCGCGACAGCGGTGGTTTCGTGGCCAGCGATGTAGATGGTGACGATCTGATCGCGCACCTCCTGGGGCGACATCTTCGCGCCGGTCGTTTCGTCGGAGGCCGCGACCAGGCGCGCGAGCAAATCCTGCACGCCGCCGCCGCCGCGCTCGGCGATCAGGCGATCGACGATCGCATCCATCGGCCGGAACAGCGCCGCCATGCGCTTTTCGCGGGCGCGCATGCGCATCGCGCCAATGATGGGCAGGATGTCGAGCAGATTGAAATTCTGCGCCTCAAAGCCGTTCGCCATCACCCGCGCGATTGGATCGATCACCTCGGGCGCGTCGGTGGCGAACATGGTCTTGGAGATGATGCGCAAGGTGAGCGCGCTCATCTCGGCGCCGACATCGATCTCCTGGCCGGCCTTTGCGGCCCATTGCTGAGAAAAGGCGGCCGACGTCTCCGCCATCGCCGGACCGTAGGATTCCACCGCCTGAGGCTGGAAAGCGGGCGCCATAATGCGCCGGTGCGTGCGCCAGAGCTCGCCCTCCGTGCCGAGCAGGCCCTTGCCGAACAGCGCCGTGAAGAAGCGCCGGTCCAGCTCCGTCTTCGGGTAATTGGCGACATTGTCGACCAGCACGCGTTTCACGCCCGCGGGATCGCTGATCACGTAATAGGCCCCGAACGGCGAGGCCATGCGCACCACCTTTTCGGTGTAGACGGCGTCCGGCAGGCCGAACAGCGGGCGCTTCCGGGCGCGCCGGCGCGCGGCGTCCGACGCCTCCATCGGCGGGCGGGCCCCTGCCAGTTCAGGCGATTGCTCCAACGCGACAGCGGCCATGGCGCTCCTCCTCACGTGTAGTCGCCGCGCGCGGCGCTTCCGGATGCGCCCGCGGCGTTGATCCGGGAGAGCGCTTGCCTTCGCGCGCGCGGCAGGCTTGTCTATACCGGAAATTCGAAAACAAGGGGCGCGCGCCCCGACGCTGGGGAAGGACGCGCTTTGCCGCTTTCGCATCTCAATCCGAAGCATCTGACCTCGGTCGACGCCATCGTCTCGGGGCTGGGCGAGGTCGGCTATATCGCCTCGCACCGGATCGCGACGGCGCTCTTCATGGCGATCAAGCTGCAGAAGCCGATCCTGGTCGAGGGCTTCGCGGGCGTCGGCAAGACGGAGCTGGCGCTGGCGACGGCGACGCTGTTCGAAAAGCCGCTCATCCGCATGCAATGTTATGAGGGCCTGGACGAGAGCAAGGCGCTCTATGAATGGAAATACGGCAAGCAGCTGCTTTACACGCAGATGCTGAAGGACCGCATGTCCGAGACACTCGCGGGCGCCGCCACGCTCGAAAAGGCCATGGAGAAGCTCCACGGCATGGGCGACATGTTCTTCTCCGAACCCTTCCTAGAGCCGCGCCCGCTGCTCAAGGCGCTGCGCGAGGAAGACGGCGCGGTGCTGCTGATCGACGAGGTCGACAAGACCGATGAGGCGTTCGAGGCCTATCTGCTGGAAGTGCTCTCGGCCTTCCAGGTGACGATCCCGGAAATCGGCACGTTTACGGCTAAGACGCCGCCGCTCGTCTTCCTCACCTCCAACAATGTGCGCGATCTGGGCGATGCGCTGAAGCGGCGCTGCCTGCATCTGCACATTCCGCTGCCCGATCCTCAGCTCGAAATGCGCATCGTCGCCACGCGCGTACCGAACGTGGAAGCGAGCCTCAACGAACAGCTGGTGCGCTTCGTGCAGAATTTGCGGACAATGGATCTGCGCAAGCCGCCGTCGATTTCCGAGACGGTCGATTGGGCGCGCGCGCTCCTTCTGCTGCACGCCCATGCGCTCGAACCGACGATGGTGCGCGAGACGCTCAACGTGCTGCTGAAATTCGAGCAGGACATCCAGGCCGTCGAGCCGCAGGTCGGCAAGCTGCTCGACAAGGCGGCCAAGCCGGTGCGGGCGTGATGCGTACCGCCGGCTTCCAGCCGGCTTGCGCCGCCTGCCGGCTTGAAGCCGGCGGTACATAGTGCAGCGCACGCTCGAAAACTTTCTACGCGCGCTCAAAGCCGTCGAGGTGCACGTCACGCCCTCGGAGGCGATCGACGCGCATAAGGCGGTGGCCGAGATCGGCTATGGCGATCGCGAGCTGCTGCGCGATGCGCTGTGCGCGACGCTGGCGAAATCGGCCGTCGAGGTCGATCAGTTCGACCATTGCTTCGATACGTTTTTCGCGCGCCAGGATTTCAGTTCGTCGGCCACGTTGGAAAGCGCGGGCGAGGCGGATGACGAGGATGGCGGCTCCACGCTGGGCGCCATGATCCTGGCGGGCGATGCGGGCGGGCTGGCGCAAGCCATGGAAATCGCGGCCGCGCGCGTGGAAGCCGCCAATATCCGCACCGCCACGCAGCGGCGGCCGTTTACGCGGCGCATTCTCGACGCCATGGGCATCGAAGCCGTCGAACGGCGCATGGCCGAGCTCTTGCGCCGCGGCGGCGAGCGCGATGTCGACATCGCCGAACGGCTCGCCAAGGGCCGGCGCGCGCTGATGGAGGACGCCTCGCGCTTCGTCGATCGGCAATTCGATCTCTACGCCAAAGAGAACGGCCGGCGCACGCGCGAGGATTTGCTGGCCGACAAGACGCTGACCGGCGAGCGCATCGATCCCGACGATTTCCACATGATGAAGGCCGTCGTCCGCCGCATGGCCAAGCGGCTCGCGGCGAAATATTCGCGCCATCAAAAGCGCGCGCGCAAAGGCCATCTCGACGTGCGGCGCACCTTGCGGCGCTCCATGGCCTATGGCGGCGTGCCGTTCGAGATGGTGTGGAAGCAGAAGACCATCGATCGGCCGAAGCTGGTCGTGCTGGTCGATGTGTCGAAATCGGTCGCGGCCGCGTCGCATTTCCTGCTGCTGTTCGCCTATTCGCTCAACGAGGTGGTCGAAAGCCTCTCCTCCTATGCGTTCTCGGGCCGCTGCGTGCCGGTGGGCGATATTCTTGATGAAGAGACGGTCGACGGCGCCATCAAGAGCGTGCTGGAACGCATCGGCTATCAGCAGACCGATTACGGCCGCTCGCTCGAAGATTTCTGCAGCGAACATCTGGGGGAGCTGGACCGGCGCACGACCGTTCTGATCCTCGGCGATGCGCGCTCCAACCACGCCGAGCCGCGGCTCGATCTGATCCGCGCCATCGCCAAGCGCTCGCGCGCCATCATCTGGCTCAACCCGGAGCCGGAAAGCTTCTGGGGTTCGGGCGACAGTGTGATGAAGGTCTATGCGCGCTTCTGCGCCGTGGCCAAGCATTGCGCGACCCTGCGCCAGCTCGACCGCATCATCGAAGACGTGCTGCGAACTTATATGCCGAAGTAACGCAGGGCGTCCTTCTCCCCTTGTGGGAGAAGGTGTCATCGCGCAGCGATGACGGATGAGGGGTGAAAGCGCGCCGTTCTGAGATGGTTGCGCAAACACCCCTCATCCGTCTCGACCGCTGCGCGGTCGATCCACCTTCTCCCACAAGGGGAGAAGGACAAATCGCGCCTCACGCCAAGCTTTTGCGCAGCACGCAGAGGTGAAAGTCGCGCCGCACTTCGCCGGTGGTGGCGGAGAACGGGAAAGGCTCGGTCTCGCCTGTCCGCGCAAAGCCGCGCCGCTCATACCAGGCGATCAATTCGGTGCGCAGATTGATCACCGTCAACTGCAGGCTGCGCGCGCCCCAGAGCACGCGCACGCGCGCCTCCGCTTCCTTGATGATCGCGGCGCCCATGCCCGCGCCCTGAAACGCCGGGCTCACCGCAAACATCCCGAAATAGGCGCCGCCATCGCCGCGCTTTTGCAGCAGGCACGTGCCGACGACCCGGCCCTCAGCCTCGGCAAGCAGAAGCCGGCTGTCGGAATCGGAGATGAGATCGTGCAGTTCCGCCGCATCGGTGCGCGGCCCCTTCAGCAGATGGGCCTCCGAGGTTGGCGCATCGCCCCGATAGGCGCTGTCGATCAGCGGCGCGAGCGCCTCGGCGTCCTCGGCGCAGGCCCAGCGATAGGTGATCAACATCCCCGTCCTCTTTGACGCGGGGACAAGCCCCGCGCATCCTGTCGCAGTCAAGCGGGACGGCCCTTGCCCCACGCGTCAACATCTCTCAAAATTTCGCCCAAACGGAGGAAACCCCATGGCCGAAGAGGTCTCCGCGGATATCGCCGCGAACACCGGGACCGAAGAGGTGCCCGAGCGCCACCGCTTCGACGAGACCTCGCTCGCGCGCTGGCTGGAGGCGCATGTCGACGGCTTCAAGGGCCCGCTCACGGTGACGAAATTCAAGGGCGGGCAATCGAACCCGACCTTCCTGCTGTCGACGCCGACGAAGAGCTACGTGATGCGGCGCAAGCCGCCGGGCAAATTGCTGCCGAGCGCGCATGCCGTCGACCGCGAGTTCAAAGTGATCTCCGCGCTCTATCCGACGGGCTTTCCGGTCGCGCGGCCCTATGCGCTCTGCCTCGACGAAAACGTCGTCGGCACGATGTTCTACATCATGGACAATGTGCAGGGCCGCATCCTGTGGGACGGCACGCTGCCGGGCATGCAGCCTTCGGAACGCCGCGCCATCTACGAGGCCAAGATCAAGACGCTCGCCGATCTGCACAACACCGATTACAAAAAGGTCGGCCTCGAAGATTTCGGCAAGGCGGGCTCGTATTTCGCGCGCCAGATCGACCGCTGGACCAAGCAGTACAAGCTGTCCGAAACGATGGCGATTCCGGAGATGGACAAGCTCATCGACTGGCTGCCGAAAACGATCCCGCCGGGCGAAACCACCTCCATCGTCCACGGCGATTACCGCCTCGACAATATGATCCTCCATCCGACCGAGCCGCGCGTGATCGCGGTGATCGATTGGGAATTGTCGACGCTGGGCGATCCGCTGGCTGATTTCACCTACCACCTGATGAATTGGGTGCAGCCGGCGAACGGCCGCTCGGGCCTCTCCTCGCTGCCGCTCAAGGAAATGGGCATCCCGACCATGGAGGAATATGTGGCGCTCTATTGCCGCCATACCGGCCGCGAGAGCCTGCCGGAGCTGGATTGGTATTTCGCCTACAACATGTTCCGCCTGGCCGGCATTCTGCAGGGCATTGTCGGGCGCGTCCGCGACGGCACGGCCAATTCCGCGGTGGCGGTGGCGCAGGCCGAGCGCGTCGTGCCGCTGGCCCAGACCGCCTATCACTTTGCGCAGCGCGCCGGCATGGTGTGAGGAATCGCGGTAAGGCGCGGGCGCCATGATCGCTATCTACGCCCGCACCGAGCCCGACGCGCCGCTGATGGCCGCGCCTGAGGTCGCACCGAACGACGAGCGCGCGATCTGGATCGACCTCGAGAATCCGACCGAGCAGGAAGAGACCTTCGTCGAGCAGGCGCTCGGCATCGATGTGCCGACGCACGCCGAGCGCACCGCCTTCGAGGAAAGCGCGCGCTTTTACGAAGCCGATGGCGCGCTCGTCATGACGGCGACCTTGCTGGGCCGGCGCGACGATGGGCCATTCGTCACCGACGCGGTCATGTTCGTGCTGGTGGGCGGCAAGCTGGTGACGGTGCGCACGATCCGTCCGCGCGCGTTCGAGATCGGCGCCGGGCGCGCTTCGGCGCGCATCGCCAGCGCCAAGACCGGCGCCGATGTCCTGCTGGCGCTGCTGGAAGGCGGCATCGAGCGGCTGGCCGACCGCATTGCGGAAGCCAATCACAGCGCCAATGCGCTTTCAGCGGAGGTGTTCGCCGACCGCGTCGAGACGCCCAATCTGCGCGACACGATGCGCAAGCTGGGCGTGGTCGGCACGCTCCTGTCGCAGACGCTCGATTCGCTCTCCAGCCTGCAGCAGCTCTACGCCTATGCCGACGGGGCGTGCGAGAAATACGATATCGACCGCACGCGCCTGACCGCCATCCGCCGCGACGCGGCCAATCTGGAGCGCACCGGCGCCTCGCTGCAGGAACGGCTGACCTTTCTGCTCGACGCGGCGGTCGGCATCGTCAGCGTCAATCAGAACGAGATTTTGAAGGCGCTCTCGGTCGCCACCATCGCGTTCGTGCCGCCGACGCTGATCGCGTCCATTTTCGGCATGAATTTCACCCATATGACGTGGTTTTCACAGCCCTGGGGTCCCTGGATCGGGTTCTCGCTGATGGCGGCTGCGCCTGCGGCGTTGTTCGTGCTCGCGAAATGGCGCCGCTGGTTCTAGCCTCGCCACGGACGAGGTTCGCAGAAGCGGAGACTTTTCATGGTGAAGAAGGCTGTTTTGGCGCTGGCCCTTTCGGCGGCGCTGGCCGCTTGCGGCACGACCCAGGGCGATCGGACCATGTCCGGCGCGGCGGTGGGCGCGGGCGCAGGCCTCGTGCTGGGCCCTGTGGGCGCGGCCGTCGGCGCCGTCACGGGCGCGGCGGTGGGCTACACCACGGACCGGGACGACATCTATCTCGGCAAGCCCGTCTGGCGCGACGACGACCATCACCGCCGCCGCTAACCGCATCGATTGCCAAGCCCGGCGCGCCTCCTTAAGGGAGCGCGCGTCGGCCCTCGCCTGTCCTGCGGGTGCGCCGCAGAGGTGAGTGATGGCCGCGCTTGAGTTCACGCGCCGATACGCGATGGCGCATCGGCTGCTGGCGGATCCCAATTCCAAATGCATCGTGCCCCACGGGCACAATGAATTCGTCACCGTGCGGCTTGCGCCCACGACGCGCTTCCGGTTTGGCGGCGCCAATGCGCTCGCGCCGTTCGAGCAGCTGAAGGCGCGCTGGCATGGCTGGATCGACGGCGCGGTCGATCACGCGCTGCAGCTCAACAAGGCCGATCCGCTGATCGTCTATTTTCGCGATCACGAGCCCGCGCGCCTGCCGCGCATCATGACCTTCGAGGGCGATCCGACGACGGAGGCGCTGGCGGCGGCGTTCTGGCTGAAGCTCAGCGCCTTCCTCGACGCAGAAGGCCTGCCCTTCACCGTCGAGAGCGTGCGCGTCGAAGAAACGCCGACCAACACGGCCGTGCTGACCCGCGATTTGTTCGATCCCGCACATTGCGGCCTCGGCGAAAACGCCTGGCCGCGCCGTGCGGACATGAGCATCAACGAATTCAGCTGATCCAGCCGGCCGCGCGCAGCGCCGCCACGCTGCTGCGCGCGACGGGCGCGGTCACGCCGTTCTTGAGCTTGAGCGCGTAGAGGCGGCCGGCGCGCGTCACCTCGCTCACGGCCGCGCGCGCCACCCACCAGGAGCGATGCACGCGCAGCCCTTCGACCCCCGCCTCGGCGATGGCGTCCGCGAGCCGCATGAGCACGAGATCGACGCCCGCGCTGGAATGCACGCGTACGTAATGATCCTGCATCTCCAGGCAATAGAGTTCGCCGCCGATCTTGGGCGAACGGGCGAACAGGCGCGCCGGCCCCGCGGCCACGGTCGGCGCCGACGCCGTTTCCTCAGCCGCCTCTTTCGTCCGCATCCGGAACACGGCCCAATAGATCGCGACGCAGGGCGCGGTGACGAGCAACACCCGCCAATACCAATCGAGAAACGTCACGTCGGCGAGATCGGGCCAAAGCCGGCGCGCCGTGAGCGCGACCGCGAGGCTCATCGGCGCGGCGGCGAGCGCGACGGCGCCCGCGAGCGCCAGCGCCGGGGCGAGCTTCCAGCGCGCGGCTGCCGCCACGCCGGTTCGCACGGCGACCCCGTAAACCAGGGCGCCAATCCAGAAGAGCCCTATCCAATAGGCCAGCCGCACGAAGAGCGGCGCGGTCAGATAGGTGCCGAACGGGCCGACCAGCCCGAGCAAAAGCCCAGCCAGAGTCGCGAATCCCGCATCGCGCATCCATCCGTCTGCGAATTGCCGCCAGCGCATGCGCCATCCTATCGGCCCGTTGGCGCTTCGCGAATGGGCCGCGCGCGCCCGCTGGCGAAGTCCGCGGCCCGCCGACGAAGACGCCTTTGCGCGGCCGGGGCGCGTGCGCAGATCAAGCGCGCATGACAAAAGTGCTGCTTTCCCTTTCCGCCTTCGCGCTGCTCGTCGTCCTCGCCGCCGCAGCGATCCTCTATGCGCCGCTCAGCGCGCCCCCGCCCTTGGCGAGCATCTCGCATGACGCGCGCACGGGCGCGGCGACGACGGCGCTGGCCCCGCTGCAACGCTATCGCGCGCGCGACGGCGCAGAGCTCGCCTTCCGCGCCTATCCCGTCGCTGCGCCGGATGCACCGATCGCCATCCTGATCCACGGCTCGGCGGGATCGAGCCGCGACATGAACGCGCTGGGGACAGCGCTCGCCGCGCGCGGCGTTGCGGCCTATGCGCTGGACATCCGCGGCCAGGGCGGGTCCGGGCGGCGCGGCGACATCGATTATATCGGCCAGCAGGAAGATGACGTGGCCGATTTCGCTGCACAGCTCGGCGCCGCGCATCCCACCGCGCCCTTGGTGCTGATCGGCCATTCTTCCGGCGGCGGATTTGCGCTCAAGCTCGCGGCCAAGCCGCAAGGGCGCGCCTTCGCACGCGTCATCCTGCTCGCGCCCTATCTTGGCTATGACGCGCCGACGACGGCGCCGGGCGCATCCGGCTGGTCGCGCGCCGCCATTCCACGCATCGTGCTGCTCTCCATCCTCGAACGTTTTCACATCGCGGCGTTTCAGGACCGCCCCGTTCTGGCGTTTGCGACCGTCCGCGGCGCAACGGACGTCACCTCCGTCTGGAGCTACCGCATGATGCGCGGGTTTTCGGCAAGTCCGCGCTTCGCGGATGACGCGCGCGGCGTGCGCGTCCCGCTCACGATCATCGTCGGCGCGCGCGACGAGCTGATGCGCCCGGAGGCCTATGCGCCGGCCTTCGCGCCGCTGGCGCCGCAGACGCGCGTGGTGATCGTTCCGGACGCCACGCATATCTCGCTGCTCAGCGATCCCCGCGCGTTCGAACCGATCGCGCGCGCCGCCACCGCGGCGGATTAGCGGCGGCGCGCCGAGAGGCGCATCACCGCGTTCGGCCGGCGGGCCGCGATTGAAAGCTGGCCCGAAAGCCCCAATGATCGGCCGGCATTGAGCGGGGGCGCGCGTGACGACGCAAAGCGACAACGGCCAGCGACTCATCGGCGCAGCGCGCGCCGCCATCGGGCTGGCGCAGGGCGGCATACTCTATTGGCTTTCGGAAGCGTTTGAACAGCACAGCTGGCCTTACGGCGTTCCCTGGCTGCTGCACGGCCTCACGCTGATGGTCCTGCTGGCGCCGTTCGCGCTGCTGGGCGGCCTGGGCGCGCTGTCGCGCCGCACGCTGGCGATCTGGGCGATCGCGTCGGCCGTGCTGCTGTTCGCGCTCGGCGCCTATGACGGCTGGCGCGGCGTCGGACTCGACCGCGAAGCGCTGCAAATGCCGCTGATACTCGCCGCCGCCGTGGCGATGTTCATCGCCCATCATCTGATCTGCGGCGGCGATGCGGAGCAGCGCTGGATCGCGTCCTATCCGCTCTATTTTGATATTGCGTGGCGCCACGCGATCCAACTTGCATTGTCGGCGCTGTTCGTGGGCGTGTTCTGGATCATCCTTCAATTGGGCGCGCAGCTCTTCCAGATCATCGGAATTGACTGGGTCCGCGACACGATCGCGAAGCGGTGGTTCTTCATTCCAGCGACGACGACGATGATCGCGCTCGCCATACACATCACAGATGCGAACAGCGGCATGGTGCGCGGCGCGCGCACGCTGCTGCTGACGCTGCTCTCCTGGCTTCTGCCGCTGGCGGCGGCGCTGGCGATTGCGTTCCTGGCCGCGCTCATCGCAACCGGGCTCGCCCCGCTCTGGGCGGCGCCGAGCGCGGCGAGCCTTTTGCTGAGCGCGGCGGCGGGCGCGCTCATCCTCATCAACGCGGCCTATAAGAGCGGCGACGAGGCCGATGAGCCGGGCCTTGTGCTGCGCTGGGCGACGCGCGCGGCGATCGCGGCGCTGGCGGCTTTCATCGCGCTCGCCGTCTACGCGCTCTGGCAGCGCATCGCGCAATATGGGCTGACGCCGCCGCGCATCTGGGCCGCTGCGGCGGCGCTGATCGCCGGCGCCTACACCATCGGTTACGTGATCGCGGCGGTGACGCCGGGGCCATGGATGAAGCGGCTGCAGACCACGAATTCCTGCGCAGCCTACGGCGTTATCGGCCTCTTTCTGTGCCTTTTCAGTCCGATCGCGGACCCAGCGCGCCTCGCCGTGGCCGATCAGATGGCGCGCCTGCGCGCGGGCGCGATGGCGGCCGACAAGCTCGATCTCATCTTCCTGCAATTCGAATCCGGCCGCTTCGGCCGCGACGCGATCGCTTCGCTCAGCAATGATCCGCGCTTCAGCGCGGGCATCGCGCGGGTGCGGCAGTTCACCAACAAATACACGGCGCGCGTTCTGAACGAGCCGACACGCGTGATGGTCTATCCCCAAGGCGCCGCACTGCCCGCAGACTTTCCGCCGATCGACTCGTTGGAAGAAGTCCGCGAGTGCCGCATTGGGTGCGACGCTTATCTCGTCAATCTGGATGCCGACACCGACAACGAAGTCATCTTCTCACGGTTTGACGGTGGGGTCGTGTTCGATCGCGATACGCACGGCGCGTGGCGCGCCATCGGGACGATCGACCGGTTGTGCGCCGGCGACCTCACAGCTCTGCGGCAAGGTCGTTACGTGCTGGAAACGCCGCGCGCGCCCATGCTGAGCATCAACGGCAGCTATTTTCCGGTCCGCCCCAACATCGCCTGCCGCCGCATGGACTAAGCCATCTCGAATCGGATCGGCAGGCTCTTGAGGCCGGAGACGAAATTGGCGCGGGTGTTCAATGGGGCGCCGTTGAGCTCGATGGATTTGAGGCGCGGCAGCAACTCCTGGAACAGGATGCGCATTTCCATGCGCGCCAGATGCATGCCCAGACAGAGATGCACGCCATGGCCGAACGCGACCTGCTTCTGCACCGGCCGGTCGACGCGGAATTCGAACGGCGCCTCGAACACCTCTTCGTCGCGATTGCCCGACCAGTAGAACAGCGCCAGCCCATCGCCCGCCTTGATGGTTTTGCCGCGTAATTCGTAATCCTCCATCGCCGTGCGCATGAAATGCTTCACGGGCGTCACCCAACGCACCATCTCCTCGATCGCGTTCGGCAACAGCGACAGATCGCCTTTAAGCTTCGCCATCTGCGCGGGATTCTGAACGAGCTGGCGCAGGCCGCCGGCGACGGTCGATGACGTCGTATCGTGGCCTGCGGTGGCGACGATCACGTAATAGGAAAGCTGCTGCACGGGATCGAGCGGCGCACCGTCGATCTGGCCATTGGCGATGATGGTGGAGAGATCGTCGCGCGGGTTCTTCTTCCGGTCCTCGCTGATGGCGCCGAAATATTGGAAGAGCACTTGCGCGGTCTGCATGAGATCGACGCCTTTGTTTTCGGCGCCGCCCACATCGAGGCCCTGGGCTTCCACCGTGCGCTCGCTCTCGGCGATCACGTCGGGATCGCCGGCGCCGAAAATCTCCTGCGTGAGGCGCAGCATGAACGGTTCGTCCTGCTCGGGCACGCCAAGGATTTCCATGATGACGTGAAGCGGGAACCAGACCGCGACCTCCTTCACGAAATCGCATTCGGGGCCCTTCTCGGCCATGCGGTCGACGTGTTTCTTGGCGATCGCCTGGATGCGCGCTTCGAGCTTTTTCAAATTCGGCGGCATGAACCAGCCCTGCGCGAGGCCGCGCAGCTTCATGTGAACCGGATCGTCGAGATCGACGAGCGTGCGGAAGAGGTGCGTGTCGCCGGTGAGGTTCTTGATGTAGTTCTCGCCGTCGATGGTGCCGAGATAGGTGCGCAGACGGTTGACGAACACGTCGCTGCGCTTCTCGACCTCGAGGATGTCAGCGTGCTTGGTCACGGCCCAGAACGGGCGAAAGCCCTGCGGCTGCATGAGGCGCAGCGGATCGTCACGCCGCAAGCCGGCGTAGAGCGCGTGGATGTCGTCTTCGTTCTGGTAGAGCGCGGGATTGACGATCGCGTTGTCGACCGTGTCGCGCGTGTAGCCGCGAAAGGCGGTTGCATCATCGGCCATGGATTCCTCCGTGTTTTGCGCGAGCCTAGCGCATCGCGCACGGCCGGTCAGCGGCGCCTTAGCGTCAATGCATGCCGCGCTGATGGCCGGCGATCCACGGCGCCCAAAGCAGCAGCGCGCCTATGGCCGCGGCGGCGATGAACGCAAGGTCAAGGCGCGTCACGCGGCGCGCTCTGATGCATTCGAACGCGCGCCCGGCGCCCGCGCCGACATAGCCGGCGCCCAGCGCGAACAATGCCCCGCCCGCCAACACGCCGAGCACATCATTGCCGGCCTTCACATAGCCCACGATCAGCGCGAGCGCGGCGAGGTGGGCGGCGGCGAAGAAGCCGCTTTGCGTCGGCTGGCTCTTTCCCGCGAAAAACAATGCGACCGCGCCAAGCGCGCCCGCAAGCAGCGGCAAGGCGGCGAGCAGCCAAGGCAGGATCAAGCCGGCAGGCAGCGGGCAGGCTCAGAAAACATAGACGAAGAGCGGCGCGGCGAGCGTCAGCGTCATAAAAAGATCGACGCCGATCAGCCGCAGATTGAGCGGCACGCCTTCCCGGTCGATCAGCACGGAGGCGATGCGCGCCAGCAGCGCGCAGAGCCAGCCGACGAAGAGGAGGAGGATGAAGGCGATCGCCGGCGCCAAGCCGAGCAAGCGGTCTTCGGCCTCCTCGTGGGCCGGCACGAGATGCACGCTCGCTGAGACCACGACGGGCCCATCCGTCGTCTCGTGTGCAGGCATTGCTGTCGACGCGAGGAACAGGACGACGAACGCGAGCGCGACGCCATGCATGCCAAACAGCAGGCCGCCGAAGGCGCGGCTTTCGCCGACGCCGCCGGATTTTTCAGGCACTGAGCCGAGGCCGATCGAGAGATGCGAGCCGCGCGGGCGCAGCAGCATGGCCACGCCCATCAGCGTTCCCACAAGCAAGCCGAGCGCGGCGATGATGAAGGTCCACTGCATCACGCATTCCTCACGGGCGTCCCTTCTCCCCCGCGAGGGGGAGAAGGTGGCCCGCAGGGCCGGATGCGGGGGCGCTTCTCAGCATCGCAAACGGTGACAAGGATTGGCGACGTGCACAGGCGAGCCCTCATCCGGCCCTGCGGGCCACCTTCTCCCCCTCGCGGGGGAGAAGGGACTGAGTGTCCTCAGCGAATCCCCGGCACGTGGAATTGCGCGTCGCGCTCGGCGGCTTCCTTCATGGCCGCGCCCGCGTGCTTGCCGAGTTCGAGGCGGGCGATGGTGCGTTCGTGCACTTCGTCCGGGCCGTCGGCGATACGGAGCGTGCGCTGACTGGCATAGGCGCGCGCGAGACCCGGATCGGTGGTGACGCCGGCGCCGCCGAACGCCTGGATGGCATCGTCGATGATCTTCAAGGCCATGGACGGAGCCTGCACCTTGATCATCGCGATCTCGGCGCGCGCGACCTTGTTGCCGACCGTATCCATCATGTACGCGGCTTTGAGGCACAGAAGGCGCGTCATCTCGATATCGATGCGGGCGCGCGCGATGCGGTGCTCCCACAGCGAATGATCGGCGACCATTTTGCCGAAGGCTTTGCGCGTCAGCAGGCGACGGCACATCTTTTCGAGCGCGGCTTCCGCGGCGCCGATGGTGCGCATGCAATGGTGGATGCGGCCGGGGCCGAGGCGCGCCTGGCTGATCTCGAAGCCCATGCCTTCGGACGCGATGATGTTCTCGGCCGGCACGCGGACGTTTTCGAGCAGCACTTCGGCGTGGCCGTGCGGCGCATCGTCATAGCCGAACACGGGCAGCATGCGCACGACTTTCACGCCCTTCGCGTCGAGCGGGACGAGGATTTGCGATTGCTGGGTGTAGGTCTTGGCGTTGAGATCGGTCTTGCCCATCACGATGGCGATCTTGCAGCGCGGATCGCCGACGCCAGAGGACCACCATTTGCGGCCGTTGATGACGTATTCATCGCCCTGGCGCTCGATGCGGGTTTCGATATTGGTCGCATCGGAGGACGCCACCGCCGGCTCGGTCATCAGGAAGGCCGAGCGGATTTCGCCGTTCATCAGCGGCTTCAGCCATTCTTCCTTCTGCGCGCGCGTGCCATAGCGGTGCAGCACTTCCATATTGCCGGTGTCGGGCGCGGAGCAATTGAACACTTCGGACGCGAAGCCGACGCGGCCGAGCAATTCGGCGATCGAGGAATAGGTCATGTTCGAAAGCTGCGGACCCTCGAACTCGAACGTGTCGTCCACTTGCCGGAAGCCCTGCGGCTCGGGCGGCATGAACATGTTCCAAAGGCCTTCCTTCTTCGCGACCTTCTTCAGATCCTCGACGATCGGGATGACCTTCCAACGTTCGCCCTCTTCGTGCTGCTTGTTGTAGGTCGGGACGGCGGGGATGATGTGCTCGTCCATGAACGCCTGGACGCGGCCAACCCAATGCTTCGTCTCTGCATCGTGCTCAAAATTCATCTCTTCCTCCCGAAAATCATGCCCCAGGCATAAACGTCCCGCCGGAGGCCGGCAACGGCCCGCCGCTCGCCGGGCGAGGCCCGCCAATTGGCATTCCTGGCGAACGCGCGTACGAAAACCGCGTGACGCGCGCCGCCCGATTGGGCGGATCGGGGCGCTCCCCGCCGCGCCGCTTCCACAATTCAGCTCTTGGAGGCGCGCATGGCTTGGCCCGCGTTCGATCGCCTATGATGATCGCCCTGCTTCTTCTTCTCGTTCTGGCCACCTCCACGCTTTCCGGTGTGTTCGGCATGGCCGGCGGCCTTGTCCTCATGGGCGGGCTGACGCTGGTTCTGCCGGTCTCGGCCGCCATGGTGACGCACGGCGCGGTGCAGATCGTCTCCAACGGCTGGCGCGCGATCCTGCATCGCCGCTTCATCAAATGGAGCATCGTCGGGCTCTACGCTCTGGGCTCGCTCGCGGCGGCGCTCGCGCTGGCGGCCGTTTCCTATTCGCCCTCCAAGCCCTGGATGCTGCTTCTGCTCGGCCTTGTGCCGGGGCTCGCCTGGCTGCCCAAGGGGTGGATCGAGGCGGACGCGGCCAAGCCTATGCACGCCGCGCTCTGCGGCTTCCTGGTGACGGGACTCAATCTCGTCGCGGGCGTCGCGGGGCCGTTGCTTGATGTCTTCTTCGTGCGCACCGCGCTGACGCGCCACACCATCGTCGCCACCAAGGCCGCCACGCAGGTGCTCAGCCATTTGTCGAAGATCATCTTCTACGGCGCGCCGTTCCTCACAGGCGGCGGCCCAGACAACGCCAATTTGGGCATGCCGCCCTGGTGGTTCTTCGTGCTGGCCACGCCGCTCGCGATGCTCGGCGCGGTGCTGGGCGGACGCATCCTCGATCGGCTCTCGGACGTGAATTTCCTGCGCTACACGAAATACATCGTCACCGCGATCGGGCTCGTCTATCTGGTCCAGGCGGCGCAGGCCTTCGCCGCGGGACACGCGCCGTGAACCTTGAGCCGCACCTTCTGGAAGATGCGTTCGTGCGCCTCGAACCGCTTGAGCCGGCGCATCGCGAAGGCTTGCGCGCGGCGGCGCACGATCCCGCGATCTGGCGCCATTGGCCGCGCGACATGCGCGATTGGGACGCCACGTTCGACTGGCAAAGCGGCGAGCACGGCGCGGGCCGCTGGATCATCCACGCCGTGCGCGTGGGCGGCGCCTATGTGGGCCAGACCTGTTATCTGAACATCCGCCCGGCCGATTCCGGCGTGGAGATCGGCGGCACATGGTACGCGGCATCGCACCAGGGCGGCGCGACCAATCCCGCCTGCAAGCGCCTGATGATCGGCCACGCGTTCGAGAGCGGCGCCGAACGCGTCGAGCTCAAGACCGACGCGCTGAATGCACGCTCGCGCGCCGCGATCCTGAAGCTCGGCACAACATTCGAAGGGATCCACCGCCATCACATGCGTCGACCCGACGGCTCGTGGCGCGATACGGCTTGGTATTCTGTGCTCCGCGAGGAATGGCCGGGCGTGAAGGCGGGCCTCGATGCGAGGCTGGCGGCGCTGAGAGGTTAGCGCCTTGTCCCTCTCCCCTTGTGGGAGAGGGTGGCGTGAGCGAAGCGAGCGACGGGTGAGGGGTGTCGGCGCTCACCTCGAACGTTCGCGCTTTCACCCCTCATCCGGCGCTTCGCGCCACCTTCTCCCACAAGGGGAGAAGGACAAAACCTCTACTCCCCTGCCTCCACGCTCAGCAGATCGCCGGGCGCGCACTCCAGCGCTTCGCAGAGCTTGGCCAGCGTTTCGAAGCGCACGCCTTTCACCTTGCCGGTGCGCAGCAGAGAGAGATTGGCTTCGGTGATGCCGATGCGTTCGGCGAGGTCCTTCGCCTTCATCTTGCGGCGCGCCAGCATGACATCGAGCGTGACGACGACGCGCATCAGACGATCGCGTCGTTGTCGGCCTTGAGATCGGCGGCCTGCTGCAGGATGCGGCCGACGGCGACGATGAAGAGCGCGAAGCTGAATAAGGCGATGGTCTCCGGCTCGATCTGCGCGTCGATGCCGCCGCCGCCGCGCGCGCCGACCCAGAGCAGAAGAGTGGGCACGATGAGCGCACTGGCGCCCAGCGCCCAGGCCACATCGAGACCAGACTCGCTGACCAGCCGCGCGGCGCGCGCCTCGAAGAAGCGCCCCGCGACGTAATCGTCGAACGCGCGGCGCAGCTTGTCAGCGGCGTCGGCGAAGAACATCAGCGGCAGCGCCGAGATGAGATGCAGGCCCGCGCCGTTCAGGCGATCGGCGAGCGTATCGCCGCGCAGCAGCGCCAGGACGGCCGGATAGAGGTGGTTCACCCCGATCACCACGACGAGGGTGACGAGGCCGATAATGGCGAACACCTGAACCGTGCGCGCAAGATCGCGCACTGCGTCGATAGATGGGGATGGCAAGCCGGCCTCTTTCTTCAGTGCAAAAAGATATTATTGTTATACGATAATTTCGTCAAGACCCAGGCGCGAGAGTTAAGACTCCGTCAACCGCGACCCTGCTCCGATCCGATCGGGAGATTCGGATTCCGCCATGCCCCTCATTACGCATGCCCTGCTCTATGCCGGTTACGCGCTTATCGCGCTCACGACCGGGCTCGCGCTCCAGCAAGTCGGCGGCGCATCCGGCGCCGAGGCGTTTCTGGGGGGCATCGCGCTCTTCTCGGCGGCGGCCATCACCCATGGCGGCATCTCCGCCGCGTTCGCGGCCGGCGCGGTGGGACGCACCGAGAAGCGGCTCAAGGGCGACATCGAGCGGGTGCGCGCCGCGCACCGCGAAGTGATCGCCGATATCGACGCGGTGAACGTGCGGCTCGACTCGATCGACCGCGACATCCAGGAGATCGCGGAACGGCCGACGCCCGCGCCGCAGCTCGCCCCGCCCGCGCCCGCCGCGACGCCGGAGCTTCACCTGCTCGATCAGATCGCCGAACGGCTTGGGCGCGCGATCGAATCCCGGTTCGACGACGCGCGCCGCATCGCCAGCCCCGGAGTGCGCGGGCCGATCGATATCGTGCGCGAGGCGCTGACGGAGAACCGCATCGAACTGCACCTGCAGCCCGTCGTCTCGCTGCCGCAACGCCGCACCGTGTTTTATGAGGGCTTCACCCGCCTCAAGGACGAGACGGGCCGCCTCATCCTGCCGCAGGAATTCATTCCCGCCGCCGAACAGGCGGGCCTCATGCCGATGATCGACAATCTGCTGCTGTTCCGCTGCGTGCAGATCGTGCGCAAGATGATGAAGAACGACAGGCGCATCGGGATTTTCTGCAACCTCTCGCCGCGCGCGCTCGCCGACGAGCAATTCTTTCCGCAATTCTACGATTTCATGCGTGAGAATGAGGATCTCGCCGGCAGCGTGATCTTCGAATTGCCGCAGCCGGCCTTCGCCCAGCGCAATGCGGGTGAAGCGCGCGGCATGGCGAAGCTCGCCGATCTCGGTTTCCGCTTCTCGGTCGATCGCGTTGAGCGCATCGATATCGATCTGCCGGATCTGGAGCGCGCGGGCGTGCGCTATCTCAAGGCGGCGGCGAACACGCTGAACGATCAGGTCATCAAGCGCGGCGTGCGGCCGACCTCCGCGATCACGCGCGAGATCGCCGCGGTCGATGTGGCGGCCGTGTTCCAGCGCTACGGCGTCGACATCATCGCCGAGCGGGTCGAAGCCGAATCGCAGGTGCTGGAAATCCTCGATCTCGACATCCCCTACGCGCAGGGACACCTGTTCGGCCCGCCGCGCGCCATCAAGGACAGCCTGATGGAAGAAACTGCGCCGCCGCGGGATTTCTTCGAACGGCGGAACCGCGTCGCCTGACCTCGGCGGTATACAACTTTAAGTTGTGATTTACTGATTTGAGCGGATCGTGCGCCCGTTGATCACGGGAGAGCGCCGATGCGCATCGTTCACACGCTGGCGTCCATCGTTCTCGGCGCGGCCACGACGGGCGTCACGCTGCTCGGCGCAGCGTTCGCGCTGTCGGCGGCAGGCGATCAGCGCGCCGCTGCGATGGCGTTTATCGCGGGCGTTTTTCTTTCCGCGCTGTTCGGCTTTCCGGGCCTGCGCATCGGCCTAGGTCGTGCGCGCGCCGAACAGGCCGCGCGGGTTCGCCGTCATATCGATGCCGAGGGCGCCTCGCTCTACGAACGCTACGTTGCGTTGACGCAGGCGCACCGCGCCAATCCCGACGCCGCCGCGAATTGGCGCCGCGAGGTCGAGCGCTTCCGCAGCGCCATGAAGCCGCGGCCCGCGCTGATCTCCGGCGAGGAATTCCATGAACTCGTCACCGACCACATGGCGGCGATGCGCGCGCGCGTGCGCGGCTGGGGCAAACGCCCCGATCTCAAACAGCCGGTGTCGATCGCGCTGCCGCGCCGCGTGGAAGCCGAACTCGCCGCGCTGGGCTGGCGTGCGAAGGCCGTGGCGGGACCGGGCGTGCTGGGCCCAGTGGTGCTTGCTTCGCGCGCCGGCATCCGCGTCGCGCTGCGCTGTGAAGGCAAAGTGCTGTCACGCGAACGCGCGGAACGCGCGGTGCAGCTCAAGCGGCACTATCGCGCCGACATCGTGGGCGTCGTGTGCGGCGATGCGGCCACCGATGAGGCGCGCGCGCTGTGCCTGCAGAACGGCGTGGCGCTGCTGTCGCCCGGCGGACTGCGTGCTATCTATCCGCGCGCCAGAAAAATCTGGAAGCTGCGCAAGGACAAGCGCGATGCAATGGCGGCAGGTGTGCGCACGCGCGCTCAAGCTCCCGGGCGTTGAGGAGAGCACGTCCTATGGCCGTCCCGCGCTGAAAGTCGCCGGCAAGGGCTTCTGCTATTGGAACAATCCGGAAGACATCGTCTTTCAGCTGACGAGCGTGGACGAGCAGAGCTTCCTGATCGAAATGCGCCCGGAGCTCTACTACATCACGCCGCATTATATCGGCTGGCCCGCCGTGCGCGCCCGTCTCAAAGCGCTCGACGCCGCCGAATGTCAGCATCGTTTGGAGCAGGCCTGGCTGGTGAAGGCGGCGCCGAAATTTCTGAAGCAGCTCGCCGCCGACGGCGCGCTGCCCGCCTTCGCGCAACGCGCGGCGCCGGCCGCCAAGAAGAAGGCGGCGAAGAAGAAGTGACGGCGCTATTCCCGGCGCTACGGCGTAACCTTCCCGCCGGCGTCGAACACGCCGCGGCCGGGCACGTGATTGATTTCGAGGCGCACACCATCGGGATCCTCGAACAGGATCGAATAATAGCCGGGCGCGAATTGATCCTCTTTCGGGCCGTGGACGATCGTTGCGCCCAGCTCCTGCACGAAGGCGAAGGCCGTATCGACATCCTCGCGCGAGCGCGCGCGGAAGCAGACGTGATGCAAGCCCACGCGGCGCTGCACGAAGCGCGCGCCGTCATGCTCGGGATCGGGCGCGCTCACGGCGAAACCGGTGCGCCCGCCCACACAATAATAGAATGTGCCGACATCCATCACGGGCGTCAGACCGAGGAATGGCAGCAGCTTTTCGTAGAACGCCTTCGCCTTGTCGAAGCTTCCGGCCGTAATTTGAATATGCGCGATGCCGTTGATTTCGATCATATGCGCCTCCCTGATCCGAGTAAGGGCGCGACAGCGCCGCGCGGCAAGCGGAATCCTTGCGTTTCAGACCTGGAACCCGCACCTAGCGCGCCATGACCACGATCATCGCCATCGCCGGTGGGTCCGCGTCCTGCAAGACCACGATGGCGCGCGCGCTGGCCCGCCAGCTTGCCGCCCGCTCGGTCGCGCTGATCGGCGAGGACGATTATTACCGCTGCCGCAGCTCCTACCCCGACTTCGATCCAGCCACGCACAATTTCGATGAACCGGCGGCGAAGGATGACGCGCTGCTCTGTGCACATTTGGCGGCGGCCAAGCGCGGCGAGGCGTTCGACAAGCCGCTCTACGATCTGAAGACGCATTCGCGTCTGGCCGCGACGGAGCGCATCGCGCCGGCGGATTTCGTGATCGTGGAAGGGCTGCATGTGCTGGCGACGCCGGCCCTGTGCGCCGCGATGGATCTGAAGCTCTATATGGAATGCGAAGAGGCGCTCAGGCTCGGCCGGCGCATGATCCGCGACGTCGCCGAACGCGCGCGCACGCCGCATTCCGTGCTGGAGCAATGGTTCACAAATGTGCGCCCCATGCATGAACTCCATGTCGCCCCGCAGCGCGCGCTGGCCGATATCGTGCTGACATCGACCTATGACGGCGGGTTCGCGCAGAGTGAGGCTTGGGCGACCGAGATCGCAGCCAAGCTTATGGCGTAGCCGCGGCGCTTTCGGCCGGCGGCGCAGCGGCCGCGGCGCGGACGGCGCGCAACGTGGCCCAGCGCATGCCGACATAGGTGATCGCGAAGGCGATGAGCTTAGAGATTGTCGGAAAGATCGCCAGGAAGGCGGCCCAGGTCGCGGTGCTGGTGTAGAGCGCGAACAGCGCGTTCGCGATCGCGGTGACGAACATCAGCGCGGCCCAGCCATAGCCGGCGATCAGCACCGCGCTATGTGGGGTGCGCCCGCGCGAAATGGGCGGCATGTAGCGTGACAGCCAGGCCGGTTGGAGCATGGACGCGCCGATCACCGTGTAGATGATGGTCGGCTTGAACATCAGAAAACGCGGATCGTTGGTGATGAGGCCCGCGCCGCCCAGCACGATCACCAAGCCAAGCGCCGCCCATTGCAGGAACATCACGCGCTGCTTGCGCACAAGCTGCACGATGATCTGCAAGACGCCGACGCCGATCGCCACCGCCGTCGCCAACATCAGATTGTGCGTGAACGCCAGGGTCGCGACGAAGATGATGGTCGCGAGAAAGTCCACCGCAAGGGGACGAAAGGCGAGGAGCAGCGTCTTCATGCGGATAGCGCGCGGCGAGGCCGGCTAGGCGGCGAGCGAGGCGAGCCGATCGGCGGAAAGATCGGGCCGCCCGCTCTGGCGCAGCGTGAAGCCGGCCACCCGCCCATCCGGCTTGCGCCGGAACTCGATGGAGAGCCCGTTCTCGGGCGAGAAGAAAAGGCCGGCCCCTTCCGACAACAGCAGCAGCGGCGGCAGGCCGCGCACTTGCGCGAACAGGCTGCCACGCTGATGGCCGATCGAAACGACCACGCCGGCGGCCGTTTCATAGCGGCCTTCATAGATGTCCAGCGCCGGTTGGCTCGTACGCCTGCGGGCTTGGTCCCGCGCGACGACCGTCATGTTTCCGCCCATGAGGATCCCCTTCCAAACAAGTCTTCGAGGCTGAGATGCCGCGCGCGGGGCGAACGGATGCGGGCGCCGCTCTTTATCCAGGCGGATTGTTCTTGTGCGGCCTCCCCGCCCATGGCACGGGCGGCGCTTCATGGACCTCATCGCCCGCCTCGACGACATCGCCCCGCGCTATGAAGCGCTTTTGTGTGACATCTGGGGCGTGCTCCATAACGGCCGCACGCCCTACCGCGAGGCCGCGGACGCGCTGGCGCGCTACCGGGCGCAGGGCGGCAAGGTGGTGCTGATCTCCAACGTGCCCAAACAGCGCGATCCGATCCCCGGGCAATTGGCGCGCATCGGCGTGCGCGAGGATGCGTGGGACGCAATCGTGACCAGCGGCGACGCCATCCGCATCGAACTCAAGGCGCGGGCGCCGGGACCGTTCTACAAGATCGGGCCCGAAGCGATCGACGCGATTCTCTGGGAGGGGCTGGGGCTCGAACGCAGCGGGCTGGACGAGGCCGCCTTCTTCGCCATCTCAGGGTTGAACAATGATCGCGTCGAGACCCCGGCCGATTACGCGGAGCTGCTACAGCGCGCCAAGGCGCGCGATCTGGTGCTGCTGTGCGCCAATCCCGACATCGTCGTGCAGCGCGGTGATCAGCTGTCCTGGTGCGCTGGCGCCATCGCGCGCGATTACGAAGCGATCGGCGGGCGGGTGGTGATGGCGGGCAAGCCGTTCGCCCCGATCTATGAGCTGGCTTACGCAGAAGCCGCCGCGCTCGCGGGCCGGCCGATCGCGAAGCAAAATCTGCTCGCCATCGGCGATGGCATCGGCACCGATCTCAAGGGCGCGGAGGCGCAAGGCGTGGATTGCCTGTTCATCGCCTCGGGCATGCACGGCGAAGGCTTGAAAACGGACGGCGCACTTGATGTCGCCAAGATCGAAGCCGCGATCGCCAAAGAGCAGACGCGCGCCACCTATGTCATGGATGCGCTGCGCTAGCCTTTCGACGCATCGGCGTTGAAGAGGCCCTGTTTGGCCATTTGATCGCGGATGGCTTCGGGCGCGGCGGTGGCCATCTGATCGAACTGATGCAGTTCGGGCGGCACGTAGAAATGGATCTTGTCGCTCTCGTACGCCTCCCACACGGCCTTCGCGACTTCGACCGGCGGGATGAGGCGCCACATGCCATCCTTCGGCGCATTCTCCTTCGCCGCGTCGGGCAGGATCGGCGTATCGATCAGGCCCGGAAGCGTATCGGCGGCGCGCAAGCCATAGGCTTTGAATTCGACGGCGAGCGCTTCGGTGAGCCCTTTCACGGCGTGCTTGGTGGCGGAATAGACCGCGATATTGGCCATGCCGTAAGTGGCGGACGACGATGAGGTCGTGAAGCAGAGCGCGTTGGGAGTAGCCTTGAGCAGAGGCAGCGCCAGATTGATGCCGCTCAGCACGGCGATGAAATTGACGTTCACCACCGCCATCACGTCGTCCCAGCTTTGATCCGCGTAGGGGCCGCCGCGGCCGATGCCGGCATTGTTGAAGAGGATGTCCATCTTGCCATCCGTCGCCGCGCCGAAGGCGGCGATCGCAGCGGCGTAATCTTCGCGGCTCGTCACATCGAGCGGGCGCGTGATGCAATTGGCCGTGCCGATCTCCTGTTCGAGCGTGGCGAGGCCCTGCGCGTTCACATCGAAGGCGCCGACGAACCAGCCCTTGTCATGGAACAGCTTGGCCGTCTCGCGGCCCATGCCGGAAGCCGCGCCGGTGATGAAGATCGATTTGCGCCCATTTGCTTGGCCCATCAGGCGCTCCCCTCACGTCAACGGGCCTTGAACGCACTCTTGGCCCCTGCTTTAACGCGCACATACCAAGCATTCGACACAAGGGGAAACGCCATGGGCGCGCTGTTTGATCTCACCGGCAAGACCGCGATCGTGACCGGCTCCTCGCGCGGCATCGGCAAAGCCATCGCCCATCGCCTGGCCGAACATGGCGCCAATGTCGTGGTGTCCTCGCGCAAGGCCGATGCGTGCGAAGCCGCGGTCGATGAGATCAACAAGGCCGTCGGCCGCAAGGCGGCGATCTCGATCCCGGCGAACATTTCCGCAAAAGACGCGCTGCAAAATCTGGTCGATGAAACCAACCGCGCGTTTGGCCAGATCGACATCCTGGTCTGCAACGCCGCCTCTAATCCCTATTACGGGCCGATGTCGGGCATCTCAGACGACCAATTCACCAAGGTGCTGCAGAACAACATCATCTCGAACCATTGGCTCATCACCATGGCCGTGCCGCAAATGCAGGCGCGCAAGGATGGCGCCGTCATCATCATCTCCTCGATCGGGGGCTTGCGCGGCTCGCCCGTGATCGGCGCCTATGACATTTCCAAAGCCGCCGACATGCAGATGGCGCGCAATCTCGCGGTCGAATACGGACCGTCGAACGTGCGCGTGAACACGATCGCGCCGGGCCTCGTCAAAACCGATTTCGCGCGCGCGCTGTGGGATAGCCCGCAGGCCAAGGCCGCCAGCGAAGCGCGCACGCCGCTCCGCCGGCTGGGCGATCCGGACGATATCGCCGGCATGGCGGTTTATCTGGCGTCCAAGGCGGGTTCATGGACCACCGGGCAGACCTTCGTGGTCGATGGCGGCTCGACCGCCTGACGGTCCGTCGATGGAACTTTGACCCATAGGCCGCGCGCCCCTAACTTCCGCCGCGGTTGATGGGAGACGCGCCGCATGCGGCCATGGATCACCGCGGCGCTGTGCTGCCTCTTGCTGGCGTGGACCTCCGTCGCGACCGCGCAGCAAGGGCGGATGGAATGGGTTTCGGCGCCGCTGACGCCGGCCTCGTTGCGCGCGCATATCGAGCGTCTGGCGTCCGACGAATTCGAGGGCCGCTTCCCCGGCACGCATGGTGAGGCGCTGACGGTCGACTACATCCAGCGCGCCTTTGCGCGCGCGGGGCTTGAGCCCGGCGCACGCGATGCGCGCGGGCGCCCGAGCTGGACGCAGGCCGTGCCGCTCGCGCAGGTCTCGATCACGGGCGATCCCGTGCTCACCATCACGGGCCCCGACGGGGCCATGCCTTACGCCTACCGATCGCAATTCGTGGCGTGGACCAAACATCTCGAGCCGCAGGTGACGCTGGAAAACGCGCCGCTGGTGTTCGTCGGCTACGGCATCGTCAACCGCGCGCTGGGCTGGAACGATTACGCCGGCATCGACATGCACGGCAAAATCGCCGTCATCCTGATCAACGATCCCGATTTCGACACCGGCGATGATCGCGGCTTCGGCGGCCGCGCGATGACCTATTATGGGCGCTGGACCTACAAATTCGAGGAAGCCGCGCGTCAGGGCGCGTCGGGCGCCTTGCTGATCCACCAGACGGCGCCCGCGGCCTATCCGTGGGAGGTGGTGGTCTCCTCGCGCACGGGCCCGCTCATGGATCTCGTGCCGGAAGATCGCGGCGCCTCGCGCGCTTTGGTCGAAGGCTGGATCACCGAGCCGGTGGCGCGGCAATTGTTCGAGCGCGCGGGCCTCGATTTCGCGCAGCAGCGCGTGCGTGCGCAACGGGTGGATTTCTCGCCGACCATGCTGGGCGAGCTCACCGGCTCGATCACGCTCGATACGAACATTCGCGAGTTCAGCTCGTCGAACGTGATCGGCTTCCTGCGCGGCAGCGTGACGCCGGACGAGGTGCTGATCTACAGCGCGCATTGGGATCATCTCGGCCATTGCCCGCCGCTCAACGGCGACGACATCTGCAATGGCGCGCTCGACAACGCCTCGGGCGTGGCAGGGCTCATCGATCTGGCGCGCCATTTCCTGAGCCTCGGCCGGCCTTGGCGCTCGATCGCGTTCATCTCCTATACGGCCGAGGAACAGGGACTGGTAGGCTCGGCCTATTACGCGCAGCACCCCGTGTTTCCGCCCAACAAAACCGTCGCCGACATCAATATGGACGGCCTCCAGATCGCCGGGCCGGCGCGCGACATCATTCTGATCGGCGGCGGCCAATCCAATATGGATTGGTATCTCGCCCAGGCGGCGCAGCGCATGGGCCGCGTGGTGACGCCCGAGCCCTATCCCGAGCGCGGCTCACGCTTCCGCTCCGATCAATTCTCGCTGGCGCAGATCGGCATTCCGGGGCTCTACACCGCGCCCGGCCTCGACCTGCGCATCGGCGGCGTCGAGCGCGGCCGCCAGTTCAACGAGCAATATGTGGCGCAGCGCTATCACCGACCAAACGATCAGATCACCTCGGATTGGAATCTGATCGGCGCGATGCAGGATTTGCAGCTGCTCTATCAAACCGGGCTGTCGCTCGCGAACAGCGATCAATGGCCGGAATGGGCGCCGAATTCGGAATTCCGGGCTGTGCGCGAAGAGAGCATGCGGCATTAGGCGGCGCGTACTGCCGGCTTCCAGCCGGCAGAGAAGACCTGCGTTCGCGGCCTGCCGGCTGGAAGCCGGCGGTACGTAAAGTGTTCAGCCGATGCCGCGGGCCATCAAGACGGCGAAGATCACCACCAGCACCAGCAGGTGCGATTCCGAGGTGACGATGCGGCGGACGGCTTTCCATTCCCCCTCGGGCGGCAGGAAGCTCTCGTCTTTGCGCAGCGCGCCGCCCCAGTTCAGGAATTTCACCGTCGGCCAGATCGAGATCAGGCCGATGATCAGGAACACGGCGATCTTGCCCCAGAAGGCGTGCGAATGGAGATAGAAGCTCGCATCCTTGAGGCCGAAGAAGACGCGCCCCGCGCCGGCGGCGAGCAGCACGCCCGCGGAGGCGCCGTAGAAAATGTCGATGCGGGCCAAGAGGCGCAGCACGCTGGCGGACGGCGCCAGCCGCATCACGAAGCCTTCCGCCGCAATCGCGCCCACCATCACCAGCAGCGCCAGGAAATGCGCAGCCGAAAGCGCAGCGTCGATCAGGAGCGGCGACATCAATCGTCGCGGTGAACGCGCTCTTTGCGCTCGTGCCGTTCCTGGGCTTCGAGCGAGAGCGTGGCGATCGGGCGGGCGATCAGGCGCGACAGGGCGATCGGCTCGCCGGTTTCTTCGCAATAGCCGTAGGAGCCGTCTTCCAGGCGGCGCAAGGCATCGTCGATCTTGGAGATCAGCTTGCGCTGGCGGTCCCGGGTCTTGAGCTCCAGGGCCCGGTCCGTTTCGGACGTGGCGCGATCGGCGACATCCGGCAGCGCCACCGTCTCCTGCTGGAGGCTGGCGATCGTCGAGCGCGATTCCTCCAGGATTTCGTCTTTCCATTCGAGGAGGCGGCGACGGAAAAATTCGCGCTGCCGCTCGTTCATGAACGGCTCGTCGTCGCTCGGGCGGTAGTCTTCCGCAATGACCGTGCCCATTCGCCCACTCCTGGTCGTTAGGAGCATCCCCTCGCAGCGCGGCGGCTTATAGCGCCCGCCTGTGAACGCGTCCATCAGCGGCGCCAGCCAGCAAGGGCCGGGCCAAGTCCCTGTTTCAGCCGGCCCTTTCCAGCTTCGCCAGTTCGACGGCCACGCGGGTGTCGATCTCCAGCAAAACCGCGTCGAGGCCCGGCTCCCCGGTGGGGGCGCTGGCGGCATGGAGCGCCTGGAGGTCGGCCACCAGGCCGCCCTCGGCCCGTCCTGTGACAAGGCCCTGTTCCAGTTTGGCCAAAACGTCGAGCGCTTCATGGGCGCGGCGCACCTGGCGGGCGCGGCGGCCGGGGTCGAAGCCCTCGGCCTGCAGCGCCAAAACTGAATCGAGCGCGGGCGCGGCCTGCACGCCGGACGCTGCGCCGGCGCGCTGGGGCTCATCGCTCGGCGCGGAGAAGCCCGGCGCGGCCGCGCCCGCGCGCTTGGCGCTCTGCGTCTGCCCGACCCCGCGTGGCCCTTCGATCTTCATGGCGCTCCCTTGCACCGGCTGATGGGCCGCTTCTGTTGCACGATTCTTAAGACCGGCGTCTTGCACGCATCATTAACCACGACGCGCGCCTAAGGGAGGGATGCGGATTCCCTCGCGCTTCGCGCGGCTCATGCTCGCAACGGCCGCGCCCTTCGCCCTGCTCGGTCAGCCGGCGTTCGGCGCGCCGCGCATCAAGGACATCGCCGATTTCGAGGGCGTGCGGGAAAACCAGCTGATCGGCTATGGCCTTGTCGTCGGCCTCAACGGCACGGGCGACAGCCTCCGCAACGCGCCGTTCACGCGCCAAAGCCTCGCCTCGATGCTGGAGCGGCTGGGCGTCAACACGCGCGACGGCAATCTCAACACGCGCAATGTGGCCGCCGTGATGGTGACAGCGAATTTGCCGGCCTTCGCGGCGCAAGGCTCGCGCATCGATGTGACAGTGTCCGCGCTCGGCGATGCGCGCTCGCTGTCGGGCGGACAATTGCTGGTGACGCCGCTGATGGGCGCCGATCAGCAGGTCTATGCGGTCGCGCAGGGTCCGCTGGCCATCGGCGGCTTCGTCGCCGAGGGACAATCGGGCTCGTCGGTCACGCAGGGCGTGCCGACCGCCGCCCGCATCGCTTCGGGCGGCCTGGTCGAGCGCGAGCTCAATTTCGACATCGCCAATCAGACGGAGCTGCGCGTCAGCCTGCGCAATCCGGATTTCACCACGGCCCAGCGCATCGCCGCGGCGATCTCGGCCGTGATCGGGCCGGACGCGGCGCGCGCGATCAATCCCGGCGCGGTGCTGATCACGCGGCCGCAGAGCTATCAGGGCGACATGGTGCGCCTGCTGACCTCGATCGAAAATCTTGAGGTCCAGGTGGATTCCCCGGCCCGCATCGTGATCGACGAAAACAGCGGCGTCGTCGTCATGGGCGAGAACGTGCGCGTCTCCACCGTGGCGATCGCGCAGGGCAATCTGACCATCTCGGTGTCGGAACAGCCCACGGTCAGCCAGCCTCTGCCGCGCAGCGACGGGCAGACCGTGGTCGTGCCGCAATCCAGCGTCAGCGTGGAGGAAGACCGCGGCGGTCTCGCTGTCGTGCAAGGCGGCGTGCCGCTGCGCGATCTGGTGCATGGGCTCAACGCCTTGGGCGTTTCGCCGCGCGACATGATCTCGATCCTGCAGGCGCTCAAGGCCGCCGGCGCGATCCAGGCCGAAATCGAGGTGATGTGATGGCCGAGCCCGTCGGCATTCCCCTCAACCAGACGCCCGCGCCGCGCCCGCTTCCGCCTGTGCCGCCGGAAATGCGCCGCGCCGCGGAAGAGTTCGAATCCATGGTCATCGGCCAATTGCTGCAGCCGATGTTCGAGGCGCTGAAGACCGATGGCCTCGGCGGCGGCGGTTTTGGCGAAGAGATTTTCCGGCCGATGCTGGTCGAGCAATATGCGCATTCGATCGCGCGGGGCGGCGGCGTCGGCATCGCGCAGGACATCATCCAGGAATTGCAGCGCATGCAGGCGCGTGCGCAGGCTCCGACCGATGCGCAAGTCGCAACGCCGGAGGCCGAGAATGGCGCTCATCGCTGACAACGGCGCCGACCGCGCCGAACAATTGCTCGTGCTCAGCGAAAGGCTGCGCGCGCTGGTGGAGGAAGAAACCGCGCGCATTCAAGCGCGTGCGCCCACCGCGCCGCCGGAGCTTGTGGCCGAGAAGGAACGCCTCGCCAACGCCTATCGGCTCGAACTCACGCGCATCAAAGAAGACCCAAGCTTGCTCGATGGCGCGCCCAAGACCTTGCTTGACGCCTTGAAGACGGCGACCGCAAAACTGCAAAGCGCGCTCGACGCCCATGAGATCGCGTTGGGCGCGGTGCGCATCATCGCAGAAGGCCTGGTGCAGGCGATGGGCGAAGAAATCCATCGACAGCGCGCGCAAACACAAGTCTATGGCGCGGACGGCGCGCGCAAAGAGTCGAGCGGCCCGCAGCCCGTCGCGTTCGATCGGACTGCGTAAACAGGCCGTAAAGAAATCGAATCGATTGCGCCCGTCTTTAACGTTCTGTTAACGGTTTAACGGTTTATTTACGCGTGTGGCGGGAAGCCACCGCGCGTGAGTCGATGCACGCGCGTTCCGAGAAGGAGCTCGTAGCAAGATGGTGACAAGCATCACGCCCGGCGCTGCGAGCGCAACAAGTCTTGGAACCGAAGCGCGCGCGCCGCGCCCGCAATTGAGCTTGCAGCCGCGCGGCGATGGCGCGATCGCCAACGACGCCGTGACGGTGAGCGACGCGGCCGCCGCATGGACCAGCGCGCAGTCGAGCGTGAGCGATGGCCTCTCCGCGCTCGACCTGGCGCTCGCCGCCGGCCGCGAGGCGCTGCTCCATCTCAACGAAATCGGCGAAGCCGCACGCTCGGGCGGCGATGCGCAGGCCGCGATCGACGCCTATCAGGCCGCGCTCGACGATGCGCAATCGCCGCTGCTTTCCGGCGAAGATTTGCTGGTCGATGCCGAGCCCGGCGCAAACGCGGTGCGCGTGCCGGGCTTCGATGCGCGCCTCGGCGCCGGCGTGGGCGTGCCGGCCGATGCGTCCAGCCTCTCGGCCGCCGCGCTCGCGCGCGCGGCGCAGGATGGGGCGGCGGCGCTGCAAAAGCATTTGAACGATCTCGACGCCGCCGCGAGCGCGCTTGAGGCCCATGCCGGCTTCCTCGATGCGGCGCAAGGCGCCGGTCGCGCGGATATCGACGCCGACGGCGCACGCCTTCTGGCGCTGCAAGTGAAGCAAGGCCTCGCCGGCTCCGGCGCAGCCATCGCCAATGCGCAGCCGCAAGCGGTGCTGAGCCTCTTCAAGGCCTAACCGCGAAACTCCCGGATCAGATGCGCGCCGCGCTTGGCCTTGGGCTTGCGCGCGCGCGGGGGCTCGAACGTGGCCGCGTGCTCCAGCGCGCGCATCAGCGCCTGCGCGGCGGTGGCGATGGACGTCGCGGCGATCAGCACGAAGGCGAGGATGGCGCCGGCGAGCGGCCAAAGCAGCGCCGCGGTGATCCGCAATTGGCCCCGCCCGGCTTCGATCAGCGCGCCATCGACGGGCGCGAACCGGGCCACGGCGACGGCGCGGTCGGGATTGGTCTTGGCCAGCAATTCGAGGCGTTCGAGATCGTCGGCGCTGCGCGCATGACGCAGCAGCGCCAGCGCGCCTTGCGGGCCTGCCGCCTCCGCGATCTCGCCAATGCGCGCAAGCGTGGCGCGCAAAGCGGCGAGCCCTTGCGCATCGAGCGAAGCGCGGAAGGCCGATTGCATCAGTGAGGCGCGCTCCTGCGGCGCCACGCCCATCGTGGCCTGCCGCGCGACCTCGATGCGGAACGCGGCCCGCGGCAGCGCCGCCTCCGCCTGCGCGGCCAGCGCATCCTCAAACACGGCGGAGAGCCGGCGCGCGGTAAGACCTGCTTGAATGACGGAGGCGCCTTCGAGCGCCTGCTGCGAATTTTCGCCGGCGAGCACGACGCCCAGGCCCATCAGCACGAAGGCCAGATGGCGGGGATGCTCGTCTTCGAGATCGTGCACCGCGGCGGCTTCGAACTCATCGGCGTCGCCGACGACGATGAAAGCCTGCGGCGAGACCGAAGGCGGGGCGGCGCCTTCGATGCGCCGCGCCAGAAGCGGCACGCGTGATTCATAGCGCGCGCGTGTGCCCGGCGTGAGCAAATCCAGCGCCGCGCTTTCGAGCTCTGCGTCCGTCGCGTTGATGCTGACATTGCGATTGATCTGCGAAACATCACCGGGCGGCAGCATGGCGCGCGCGCTCAGCATGAGGCCGCGCGCGGCCTGGATGTCGCTCGACATCAGCGCGTTGGCGACGCGATCGTCCCAGGCGGCGCGGCGATCCGGTTCGGTGATCAGGCTGGCGGCGAGTTTGTTGAGCGCGGTGCGCGCCTGGTTGGCGGCGGCAGGCGTCGCTTCATAGGTGTAGAGATGATCGCGCCCGACGACGTGCACGGCGTAAGCGCCCGCGATCGGCAGCGCGACGATGCAGATGTTGAAGATCGCCGACGCCCACAGACCCAGCGGACCGCGCGCCTTCGGCTCTTCCGGCCGCCAATGCTCTGCGCCGTCACGCGCCATGCCGCCCCATCGCTCCTCAACTCACGGGAATACCGCGTTCAGCGGGGCGGGCAACGTGGTTTGGCCAGAAGGCGAATTTGCGGCTCGCGCTGAGGCCTGCTTCGGCGCCTTTTAACGGTGTTTGCGCGCGCTGCGCACCCGGTCTGAAAAAGCGCGGCGCGCCCGCGCGTTAGCTGTGCGCAGGCGGCCGGTTCGCGAGCGCATCGAAGAGCGGCGCGAGGAGGCTCGCGAGCGTGCGCGGATCAGCGCCCGCCAGCGCGCTGAGGCCAATGCTTTGCCGCATGACCTGAAAGCCCGCGATGAGCGACAGCACGAGGGCGGCGCGCTCGGCCGCATGCGGCCCTGCGAGCGCGGCCGTCATCTGCGCGTGATGATGGGCCTCTTCCTGCACGCGCCAGATCTCGGCCGCGCGCGGATTGGCCAGCGAATGCAGCATGACCAGAAAGCCTTCGAGCGGCTCAGCGTCGCCGCCCGTGTGCGCGATCAACGCGGCGGCGAGATCGGCGCCGAAGCTGGGCGAGCGCATCAGATCGCGCGTCAACACGCTGGGCGTGGCCATCAGATTGGCGACGACGGCTTCGAACAGCCGCTCCTTGGAGCCGAAATAGCGGTTCACCAGCATGGCCGTGACGCCCGCGCCTTCGGCGATTTCGCGCACCCCCGCCCCGTCATAGCCGGCGCGGGCGAAGGCTTTGCGCGCGGAGGCCAGGATCGCGGCCTTGGTGGCCGCCGCGTTGCGCGGGCGAACGGCGTCCTGCATGGGCATGATCCAATTCTACACTTGTAGACATAACGTCGCTCACTATGTATACGAATGTAGACTTGAAAGACAATGGAGCGGAGATGGCGGAGACGGTTCTGGTCACGGGCGGGGCGGGCTTTGTCGCGAGCTGGTGCATCGTCGACCTGCTCAATCAGGGCTTCGCGGTGTGCGCGACGATGCGCGATCCGGCGCGCGGCGGCGCGCTGCGCGCCGCGATCGGCGCCAAAGCGCCCGTCGATCAGCTCAGCTTCGTCGCCGCCGACCTGACACGCGATGATGGTTGGGACGAAGCGATGGCGGGCTGCGCGTACGTGCTCCATGTCGCCTCCCCGCTCGGCGTCAACAATCCCAGCGCGGCGCGCGAAGCGTTCGAAAGCGCCGCGCGCGCGGGCACGCTGCGCGTGCTGCGCGCCGCCGTGAAAGCGGGCGTCAAGCGCGTGGTGATGACATCGGCGGCGGCGACGGTGCGGGCGCCGCACAGCGCCGACAAAGTCAGCGATGAAACCACCTGGGCCGATCCCGACGATCCAGCGCTCGGCGAATACCGGCGCTCCAAAGTGCTGGCCGAACGCGCGGCGTGGGATTTCATGGCGCGCGACGGCGGCGCCACGGAATTCGCAACGGTGTTGCCGGGCGCAGTGTTCGGCCCGCTGCTGATGCGCGACAATCTGGGCTCGGTGCGGGTCGTGGAGCGGCTGGTGACCGGCAAAATGCCCGGCCTGCCGCGCATCGGGCTTTCGGTCGTCGATGTGCGTGATCTCGCGGCGGTGCACGTGCGCGCGATGACGGCGCCGGAGGCTGCGGGACAACGCTTCCTCGCGACGGGCGAATTCCTCTGGTTCTCCGACATGGCCGACGCGCTACGCAAAGCGCTTGGCGCCCGTGCGCCCGACGTGCCGACGCGGCGTGTGCCGGACGTTGTGGTGCGCACGAGCGCGCTGTTCTCGCCGACCATGCGCGCGCTGGCGCAGGACATCGGCAAGCGCAACGCGACCTCGTCGGAGAAGGCCAAACGCCTGCTCGGCTTTGCGCCGCGCCCGGCGCAGCAAACCATCATTGATTGTGCGGAGAGCTTGCTGCAGGCAGAGGTCCAGCGCAGCGCATAGGGCCTCATGCGCCGCTTCTGCCGAAGCGGTCGCGGCTCGCGGACCAGTCCTGGCGGTCTAGGCCGTCAGCGACGCTGGGCGCGGACGTAAGCCGCAATCGCGCGCGAGAACGCCAATTCGTTGTTGTTCGGGTATTGCAGCAGCACTTCTTCCGTCAAAGGATCGAGCAGCGTCTGTACGAAGCGGCCGGACAGGCCGTCGATGTTGACGCGCACCTTGGCGGGATCGCCGGGCTGAGGCGCATCCTGCGCGGTTTCGATCTTCTTCAACGCATTTTGCCCGCCGGCCTTCTGGCCGTCGGGTGAAGCGTCTGCGCGCCATACGGGCAACAATTGGACGTCGGCGACGCGATTCGGAGGGGTGAGAGATTGGGTCATCGCCCACATCTCGGTTGTGATCGTGCTCGCTCCCGTTCGGACGGATTGGCGGGGGGCGACCGCTCGCCCCCCGCTTCACCCGTGTTCCGATTAACGGAAGAACGAAAGCACGATCGACGGAGCCTGGTTGGCGATCGACAGGGCTTGCGCGCCGAGCTGCTGCTTGACTTGCAGCGACTGGAGGCGGGCAGATTCCTTGGCGAGGTCCGCATCGACCAGGTTGCCGATGCCGGCTTCGATCGAGTCGCTCAGCTTGCCCAAGAAGCTCTTTTGCACGTCGAGCGCTTTGGATTGCGCGCCGAGCGTGGCGAGGTTCTTGTCGAGCGCCGTGAGCGCCGTGTCGATCGCGTCCGCCGCCGTTTGGGCGCCGGAAGAGGTCGACAGATCGAGCGTGCTGGTGACCGCGGCGAGCGCTTGGCCAGCCTTGCCGAGACGGAAGTCGAAGCCGTCGACCGCGAGGCTCGATACGCCCGAGGTCGTGCCGCCCGAGAGCGCGGTGCCGGTCGCGCCGTCCGTGCCGTCGAACATCCCGTCATCGTCCTTCGCCGTCGTACCGTTGTAGTACGTGGCGGTGAAGGCCTTGTTCGAGCTGTAGGTGATCTTGCGGGTCGTCGCATCGAACGTCGCGCTGACTTCGCCATTCGTCGAGGTGTAGACGTTGTCCAGATAGTCTTGGATCGTGTCCGTGGTCCCAACGTCGACTTGATAGGTCGTGGTTTGCGTGCCCGACGTGACCGTGAACTTCACGTTGTCGCCGGAGGCGATGATGGCGCCGCCGGTCGTGGCCGTTTGCATGACCACCGACGAGGAAGTCGCAGCGGCCGTCAACGCAACGGTCTGCAGCGAGTTCGGCGTGCCCGTCGAGATGTCGCTCGTTTGCACGTTGAACGCATAGGACCCGCCCGTCAGGTTCGACCCGTTGACCAGGTTCGAGCCGTTGAACGTCGCGGCGTTGGCGATTTGGTCGATCTGATCGCGCAGGGCCGAGAAGTCGGCTTGCAGCGCGTCGCGTTGGTCTTGGCTGAGGTCGGTCGCTTGCGCGGCGACGGCCTTTTCCTTCAATTCCTTCAGAATGTCGCCGATGGCTTGGCCGGCCGAGAGGGCCGTGTCGATCACCGACGAGGCGCGATCGATGCCGTCAGACACCGCGCCGAGCGAGGCGACGCGAACGCGCTGGCCTTCGGCGATGGCGAACACGGCGCCGTTGTCCTTCGCCGACGCGACCTTGAGGCCGGTGTTGATGTGGTTCTGGACGTCCGCCAGATCCTTCGTGGTTTGATTGAGAGATTGGAGCGCAACGAGGGCGCCGTAATTGGTGTTCACGCTGGTCATTTTGAGGTCCTTCTGGACAAAGCTCGCCGGGCGTTTTGCACGGCGGGGAATTTCCCGGGCGAATCGGGCTGCAATGCTCGCGCCAGACGCGAAACGTTAATCGCGAGGGCCGCGCGGCCAGGCGGATCAAGGCGCAGGGATTAACGGCGCGGATTTGGCGGAAGCGCTCGGCAGATTTCGCTCGGCAGATTTTGCCGACCACGCGGCAATTCGTGCCCGCACGGACCGGCTCAGGCCGCCGGCTGCAGGCCTTCCATCATGGTGCGGTTGATGTCGATCAGCGGTTCGAGATCGGCCCCATCGCGCATCACGGCGCGCGAATGCTTCATCACCCAAATCGACAGCGAGACGATCGAGGCGCGCAAGGGCGGCGGCAATTGATTGCCCTCGAGCGCGCAATCGGCGGCCATCATGCCCCAGAGTTTGCGGTTGGCCTCGAGCGCGCTGGCGAGGGCGCCAAGATTGGCGCGCCCCTCTTCCTTCGCGCGGATCAGCCCGGCGGTCGCCAGCCCAAACGCGCGGTATTCCAGCTCGCGCGGGCTCTCAGCCTGCGTAGCCGCGCGTTGATACGCCTGGATCGACATGCCCCAGCTTTTCTTCCTCGTAGGCCATGAGCTTACGGCAGCGCATGAGCGCGCGATAATACTCGCCAGCCATGACTTCTTTGGAAACGCCGACGCATTCGGCGAGAACGGCGGGCTCGCGCACCGCGCCCATGAATTCGGCGAGGCGGGTGGCGAACTCGACTTGCGCCTTTTCGCGCCCGTCTTCGTCCAAATACATGAGCATGATCGGGAAATAGATGCGCCGGGCCGGCGTGTCGGCGTCTTCCGGCTGCATGATGTCCTTTTCGCGCAGCACCGAGGCCTTGTTCTGCAGCACGAGCGCGGCCCGGCGGTCGCCATTCTGGACCACGGCGCCGTTGACCACGAACTTTTCGCCCGGCCTCAGAGACAGCTTCAGCGGCATGCGAGAATCCCTCGGTGGGGAGAGTCGCGCACAAGCCGTTAACGAAGATTTACGCCCATTCCCCTGGCGCAAGGGCGCCCGCGCCGCCGGCGCCATCGGTCTCGAAAACCGGGTATGGCCCGGCCCGCTTGCAAAGCCCGCCCGCCCCTCTAGGCTGGTTAAGATGGCGGCGGGGCGAGCGGCCCTTGGCGCCGGATAGGTTGGAACGGGGTCTCCATGCGGTTCGAGAGCACTGAAAAATATATCGCGACCGAGGATCTGAAGGTCGCGGTGAACGCCGCCATCGCGCTCGAGCGCCCGCTTCTGGTGAAGGGCGAGCCGGGCACGGGCAAGACGGTGCTGGCGCTGGAAGTCGCAAAATCGCTCGGCACGCCGCTCATCGAATGGCACATCAAATCGACGACCAAGGCGCTCCAGGGTCTCTATGAATATGACGCCGTCATGCGCCTGCGCGACAGCCAATTGGGCGATGAGCGCTCCACCAATATCGAGAACTACATCAAGAAGGGAAAGCTCTGGGAGGCGTTCGAGGCCAAGAAGCGCCCGCTCCTTCTGATCGACGAGATCGACAAGGCCGACATCGAATTCCCGAACGACCTCCTGCAGGAGCTCGATCGCATGGAATTCTATTGCTACGAACTCGACCGCACGATCAAAGCCAAGCAACGCCCGATCGTCGTGATCACGTCGAACAACGAAAAGGAATTGCCGGACGCGTTCCTGCGCCGCTGCTTCTTCCACTATATCCGCTTCCCCGACGAAGCGACGATGCAGCAAATCATCGACGTGCACTTCCCCGACATCAAAGGCCGGCTCGTCAGCGAAGCGCTGAAAGTGTTCTACGACATGCGCAAAGTGCCTGGCCTCAAGAAGAAGCCGTCGACCAGCGAATTGCTCGATTGGCTGAAGCTGTTGGCGACCGACGATATCGATCCGGACACCATCCGCTCGAAGGATCCGGGCAAGCTCATCCCGCCGCTGCACGGCGCGCTGCTGAAGAACGAGCAGGACATCCAGCTGTTCGAGCGCCTCGCCTTCCTCGCCCGGCGCGAAACCCGCGGCGGCTCGGGCGGCGCGCAATAGTGCTGACGGAGAAGGACCGGCAGCATGCGAGCCTTGCGGCCGGGTTTTTCAGTCAACTCGCCGTCGCATGTGTCGCCGGCGCGCTGTTGCAGTTGATTGTGCCTTCTCTGTCTGATCCAGCGCGGACGTCCACGCTTCTGATGACCGGCTTTTTTCTGTACGGCGCGTCGCATATAATCGTGGACCGCGCTTACGGAGCCACGTCATGAACATGGACCCCGTCATTCTGGTCTGCCTCGGCATTGCAGCGTTCGCTTCTGTCAACACATGGCTGGTGCTGCGCCCGTTTGAAAAGGCGCGGCGCGACGCGCGTCGGCTCCGTGAACACGCCGCCGAATAGGCGCTCGGCGGCGCTTTTGCGTCTGTCTTACGCCATCGCGTTCCTCGCGTTTCTATTGGGCGCGCCCGTGTTCGCCGCGGCTGGCCGAAACGCGCCGGCGCAGGCGCCGGCATCCGATTACGCCGCCGAAGCGCGCGCGCTGCTCGAACGGACACATGCCACGGAATTCTTTGACGTCGCGCCCAGCGATACGGCCATCGTTGTGCGCCACCGGGGCAGCGGGCTCGTCTGCACGTTCCAGCCCGGCGAGCCTGCCGAGATCACGATCTACCCGGAAAGCGCCTATGGCGCGGCGCGCGGCGAGGATGTGAGCTGCAACACGTTTTCCGGCGGCCGCATTCGCACGCTCTACGCCACGCGCTATCCGCGCCCGGTGCCGATCGGCCAGGCGCTCGATGAAACGCTTGCGGAAATTTTCGACGCCTATCCGCGCGTCCACCGCATCGCCGGCCCCGCCGAAACGCACACGGGTGACATCCTGATCGCCAGCCGCACGGCGCATCTGGAATTTCCATCCTTCCACGGCGTGCAGGGCCCGGCCTATTCGCGCGCCTCGGTGGCGGTGGTCGGCGGCTGGGTGATCCTGATGCGCTATACCGGGCCGCGCGGCCGCGACAGCGAACAAGCCGCCCAAGGGCTCTGGGACGACACGTTGCGCGCCCTGCAGGACCGGCCGGGCGATTCCGCGCTTTGAAACGGAACCTCCCCGCCTAGACGCCCCGCCCGGCTCCGCTCATACTGGATTGTCCATACTGGGCTTTCCATATTGGGCGTTCGACCCCGCGTGAGACGGGCGAGAGGAAAACCGCATGTTCCAGCGTTTCTTCACCGAGCTTCGCGACGCCAAGGTGCCGGTGAGCCTCAAGGAATATCTGATCCTGCTCGAATGCCTCGAGAAGGATGTGATCCCGCCCAAGATCGATGATTTCTACTATTTGGCGCGCGCCACTTTGGTGAAGGACGAGCGCCATATCGACAAATTCGACCGCGTGTTCGGCCACGTCTTCAAAGGCCTCGAATACACCAATGAAGCGCTCGACGGCACGGTGCCGGCCGAATGGCTGCAGCAGCTCACGGAGAAATATCTCACCGAGGAAGAGCGCAAGCAGATCGAGGAAATGGGCGGCTGGGAAAAGCTCATGGACACGATCCGCGAGCGCATGGAGGAGCAGCGCAAAGGCCAAGGCGACGGCGAGAACGAAAACGGCAAGACGCGCGGCATGGGCGGCAATGGCCCGATCGGCGCCAATGGCTATCATCCCGAGGGCATCCGCTTCGGCCAGGACAAATCGCGCCACGGCCGCGCGGTGAAAGTTTGGGACAAGCGCGAGTTCAAGAACCTCGACGACAACGTCGAACTCGGCACGCGCAATGTGAAAGTGGCGCTGCGCCGCCTGCGCAAATTCGCCCGCACCGGCGCGCCGGATGAATTCGATCTCGACGGCACGATCCGCTCAACGGCGCGGCAAGGCTATCTCGACGTGCTGATGCGCCCGGAGCGGCGCAACACGATCAAGGTGCTGCTGTTCTTCGACATCGGCGGCTCGATGGATGCGCACATCAAGATGTGCGAGGAGCTGTTCAGCGCCGCGCGCACCGAGTTCAAGCACCTCGAATATTATTACTTCCACAATTGCCTCTACGAGACCGTGTGGAAGGACAATCGCCGGCGCAACACCGAGAAGCTCAACACAATCGACGTGCTGCACAAGTTCACACACGATTACAAAATCATCTTCGTCGGCGACGCCACGATGAGCCCCTACGAGATCACCTATCCGGGCGGCTCGGTGGAGCATTGGAACGAAGAGCCGGGCGCGCTCTGGCTGCATCGCGTGACGGACATTTTCGAAAAGGTCGTCTGGATCAATCCCGTGCCGCGCGCGCATTGGGACCATACGCCATCCGTCAATCTCGTGCGCGACATCATCGGCCCTGAACGCATGTTCCCCCTGACGCTGCAGGGGCTTGAAGAAGCGATGCGGGAGCTGAGCCGGTAGGCGGCCAGCGTGGCACAGCATTTGGCGCTTTGTCCCGGCGCGCTCTAAGCTCGTGAAAACACCTTGACGCGACCATGCGCCTTTCGGGCGCGGCGGCGACTAGGGGATCGGGGCGGGAGAGCGGCGTGGCGGTGCAGGACGAACCTATGGCCGCGCCGGCGGCCGCCGCTGCGGATCGGGCGAGCTTCGCGGCCTACCTTTTCACGCATGCGGCCTGGTTTCTCGCCTTCGGCCTGCAAATGGTGCTGTTCCCCTATCTCGTGCGCGTCGTGCTGGGCGAAGACGAGGTGCGCTTCGGCTTTGCGCAGATGTCGATGCAATTGCCGACCACCCTGCTCATCCTCATCGGCGGCTTCGTGGCCGACCGCGTCGATCAGCGGCGTGCGCTCATCGCGGCCTGCTGCATCGCGATCGCGACCTTTCTCGCGCTCGGCGCCTTCGTCGCGACCGGCCAGCTCACCTACGGGCTGGTCATCACTTATGCGCTCACCGTCGGCACGCTTTCGGCGTTCGCCATGCCGGTGCGCGATGCGCTGTTGAGCCATGTCGCGCCGGGCCAGGGTCCAGGCGCCATTCAGCGCGCCGTCGGCTTCGCTTCGCTGGCGCAATTCGGCGCGCAGCTTGTGGGCATGGCGCTGGCGACGCTGACGCCGCTGATCGGCGTCACCGCGCTGCTGTTCGGCCAGGCTGGCCTCATGGCCGCGGCGGCTTTCTCCGCAGGCCGCATCGCCCCGCATGAAGCGCAGCGCAAACCCGCGCCGTCGGGCGGGCCGCTCCTCTTCATGGCGCGCGAAATCCGCGATGGCCTGAGCGCCGCCATCGCCTCCCCCGTGATCGGACCGATCACGCTGTGCGCGCTCGGCATGGGCGTGTGCTTCATGGGCGCGTTCGCCGTCATCCTGCCGCTCATAGTGCAGACTTACGTGCAGGGCGGCGCGCACGGCGCCTACGCGGCCTCGCTGGCGATTTTCAGCTTCTGCTTTTGGGGCGGCACGATGCTGTCGACCATCGCCATCGTGCGGATGCCGGCGATGCACCGGCGCGGACTCATCTATCTCGTCGCGCTTGTGAGCGGCTCCTTCGTGCTGGCGCTATGTGCGCTGCCGGTTCCCTTCCCCGTGCTGTGCGCCATCAACGCCGTCTGGGGCGTGGGCGGCGGCGTCGCGATGACGCTGGGACGCGGCCTGGTGCAGCAAGCCGCGCCGCCGGCCATGCGCGCGCGGGTCCTGTCAATCTTCGCGCTCTGCACCATGGGCGGCGGGCCGATCGGCGCCGTCGCCTACGGCTATCTGGCGCGCGCCTGGGGGGCCCACCTCGCTGTGCTGTTTCCAGCAGGGCTGATGCTCATCATCGCAGCGAGCATGGCCATCTTCTCCAGGCTGCGCACGATCGACTGAGCCGCTGCATCCGCGCGCAGCGATGGCGGCGACCCAACGGAAACGAAGGGACGCGTGATGGCGGATATAAGCACTTGCAAGGATGAAGCCGGCGCCGTCGCCCCGATCATCGACGCCCGGCGCTGCGAGGGTAAAGCCGATTGCGCCGCCGTCTGCCCCTATGACGTGTTCGACATCCGCGCGCCCACCCAGGCCGAAAGCGATGCGCTCGGCTTTTTCGGACGCCTCAAAGTGGCGGTCCATGGCGGCAAGCAGGGCTTCGTGGCGCGGCCCGACGCCTGCCATGGCTGCGGCCTCTGCGTGCCGGCCTGTCCCGAACGCGCCATCGTGCTGCGCCGGCGCTGATTGGCAAGCGCCGAACCGGCGCGCTATGCCGGGTGCATGAGCGAAACAAACACGTCCGCCGCGCTGGCGATCGGCATGGGCCAAGGCAGCCCGCATGCAATGGCTTTGGGCATCGAGGTCGTCAGCGTCGACGAGAGCGGCGCGGTGATGAAGGTTCCTTATGACGAAAAGCTGGTGGGCGAGCCGAATTCGGGCGTGATCGCCGGCGGCGTCGTCACCAGCCTGCTCGATCATTGCTGTGGCTCGTCCGTACACACCGCGATGAAGACGATGATGATGATCGCCACGCTCGACCTCAGGATCGATTACATGCGCCCGGCCACGCCCGGCAAAGCGATCTGGGCCAAGGCGCATTGCTATAAGGTGACGCGCTCGATCGCGTTCGTGCGGGCCGTCGCCTATGACGAAACGCCCGACGATCCGGTCGCGGCGGCGCAGGCGGCGTTCATGATCACGGGCGAGCGCCCGGCATGACGAGCGCCGCCGCCTCACAAGCCGAACAGCTCGATCAGATGCTGCAATCGATCCCCTATGCGCGCTTCCTCGGCATGCGCGCCGAACTGGCGGGCGATGAGATGACGGCGATCCTGCCTTTCTCCACCCACATCATCGGCAATCCGGTTTTGCCTGCGATCCATGGCGGCGTGCTGGGCGCGTTCATGGAGCTGACGGCTTTGGCGCAATTGCGCATCAGCGAGGGCCAAGAGCGCCAGCCGCGCGTGATCGACATCACGATCGAATATCTGCGCTCGGGCAAACCGCTCACGACTTATGCGCGCGCCGATATTCGCAAGGTCGGCCGCCGCGTGGCCAACGTGCACGTCGAGGCCTGGCAGAGCGAGCGCGCCTCTCCCGTTGCGGCGCTGCGCGGGCATTTCCTCGTCGCGCCGCCCGCATGAGCGTGGATGCGGAAACGCAAGCGTTCTACGACGCTGAAGCCAAAGCCTACGCCGAACGCTTCAGCACGGGGCGCCCGCTCAAAGCGCTCGCCGCCTTTCGCGAAAGCCTGCCCGACCGCGCGCACGTTCTGGAGCTGGGCTGCGGCGCAGGGCAGGACGCGGCGGTGCTGCGCGACCTTGGCTGCGCCGTGACCTGCATGGACGCCTCGCCGGGCCTCGCGGCGGTCGCGCGCGAGCGCTTCGGGCTCGACGTGCGCGTTGGCGATTTCGAAACGCTGGACGATGTCGAGCTATATGACGGCGTGTGGGCCAACGCCTCGCTGCATCACGCCACGACCGACCGCCTGCCCGCCATCTTCGCGCGCATCCGCCGCGCGCTGAAACCGGGCGGCCTGCTCGAAGCTTCGCTCAAGACCGGCGAGGACCGGCGCGACGCGCTCGGCCGATTTTATTGCGCGATGGATGAGGCGCGGCTGCGCGCGCTCGCCGCCGCGTTTGACATAGACAGCCTCACCACGCGCGCCGGCGGCGGCTATGACGATGTGGCTGTGGATTGGCTCAAACTGCGCGCACGCAGACCGCGCACTTAAGTGCGCGGCCGCACCAGCAGGCCGGAGATGAGGCCCAGAAGACCGCCGCCGCCAGCACCGATGATCAGATTGCCGAGATGCTGGCCAGCCTCGCCCTGAACCAGCGAATAGATCGCGGTCAGCACCGGCTGCGCTTGCTCGAGCTGGGGCAAGCCTTGCGCCGCGCCGACGCCGCCCAGCGCGCCGACGATAGAGCGGATCAGCACCCCGCCGCCGCCGCGCGTCAGCCCGCCGATGACATTGCCGCCGATGACCCCGCCCAGCGCTTGAACGATCAATGGAATATACGCGTCCATGGCTCGCCTCCCGCGGCCGGTCCTGACGCCGGATCCGCAACGCCAGCCTAGCGCGCGCCGACCGGCCCGCCACGCCGTACGCGCAGAACGCGCAACGCAGGCGCGGTATACGCTGGTGTTGCACTGCAACAGTGTGTGTGGCGCAAATGGCACGCACTCGTCCAATTCGGGAATCCGTCCGCTTGTTCAGATGCTTGCGCCCGGCAAAGCCGCCAGTGTCAGAGCGTGGCTGCTTCCGCCCCTCCCCGCGCGTCCGAGGACGATCGCTTCGCCCCGCTGGTCGACGCTGTGCTGACCGCCGCCGCGCGCGAAACGCGTTGGCGCCGGGCGCTGCTGGCGATGATCGCGCCGCGCCATGGCGAGCTGATCGTCGAACTCGGCGCAGGCCCGGGCGCGATGGCCCACATGATCGCGGACGCCAATCCCGCCGCCAGCGTGCTGGTGATCGATGAGGATGCAGAAGCGCTGGCCCGCGAAGACGCGCGTGCGCGCGAAGCCGGCCGCCGCATCGCGTTCATGCGCGGCGCGGCGCGGGACGTCCAAGCGCTGACGGCGCGGCGCGCGCCGACCAAAATCGTCGCGAGCTTGGCGCTGACGCGCGCGAGCGCACGTGAGAAGTTTGTCATACTCGACGCCGCGCATCGCAGCTTGCGTGAGGACGGCGCGATCTATTGTGCGGAGTTCGGCGCGCAAACCACGCCGCTGATGCGCGCTTTATTCCGCGCCTTCCATGAAACGCCTGCGCCGGAGCACGGCGCGTTGGCGCGCACGATGCGGGAAGCGGGCTTCAAAGCTGTGGATGAATCCAGCCGCTTCGAGACCGTGACAGGCGCAATTGCGCTTTATAGCGCGCGCGTGCGCTGACAATTCATTGACGCCTTTGTGGCGCCGCACATAGCTTCGTGCTTTAGTCCGAACTCGTCAGGTGGGACCCGCTTTTTCATGATCGCCATTCGCATCGTCTGCGCTTGGGATAGCCTTGACCGGGCGCATGAAATGGAACGTCGCCTCGGCGCCGAAGGCCATGTGGTCTCGGTGGCGTGCGGACTTGCGGCGCTCGATGATCTTGAGAACCGCAGCGATGCGCGCGAGTGCCTCGTGTGCCTGTGGTCCGAATACGCGATCGACAGCAGCTTCGTGTGGCAATGGATCGATGCGACCGATCCGGCGATGATCGTGGAGCTGCGGCTGGGCGACAGCGCGCCCCACATGAAGAACCGCCACGAGGAGCCGATCGATTTCACGCGCTGGCGCGGCGATCGCGGCAATGCCTGCTGGAAAGAGTTCGAACAACGCATCCGGCGCGTCAGCGCCGGCGAAATCGGCGGGCCGCGCATCGAGCCGGTCCGCGCCGCCATCGCGTTCTCGATGCTCGCCGCGCTGGTCACGGGCGTTGCGGTCGGCGTGCGCATGTTCGACGCGCCGGACACGCAAACCGCCGCCGCCTCGACCACACCGACGGCGCCCGTCCTTCCCACCGATCCCGCGACCAATCACATGGGCGGCCTGGATGCGAGCCTGCCCTACGTCGAGCCGGCCGATGCGGACGATTTGGAGCCGTTCCATCGCGGCCGTTTGATCCGCGCCCGCGCGCTGCCGGTCTCGCCCGGCGCCGATCTGACGCTCGCGGATGCGAACCTGCGCGCGCCGATGACGTTCCGCGACCGCTCTTTGCTGGATGGCCTGCTGTCGCCCTTCCGCAGCGAACGCGAATAGACGCCCCACGCGCGAAGCATCATGCGTCCCACGCTCAGGTCGCGCGTTCCTTATCGACCTTGCGCGCGCGCAGCCAATGCAGGATCGCCCAGGAATGGGCCTCGTGGCGCACCTTGAAAATCGCTTCGACGGCGGAGGTCCAGATCAGCGTATGATCGGGCTCGGTCGGCTCGTTGTCGGCCGCCGAGAGCTCGACCTCATAAAACGTCGCCAATGAATTGCGCGGCTCATTGCGATTGACCCAATATTGGCCCGCCCGCCCGATCACCTGCGTCGGCCAAACTGTAAGGCCGGTTTCTTCGAGATATTCGCGCATCAGCGCGGCGGCTTCATCTTCATCGGCTTCGACGCCGCCGCCCGGCAGATCATACTCGAACGGCGCTTCGCGGCCGATGCGCACCAGAGCAATCGTGTCGCCGCGCGGACAAACGCCATACGCGGTGGGACGCTCCGCATAGGTGAGCCCGGGCTGCGTCTTGCCGAACTGGAGTGCGAAACGCGTCATGCGACGAGCGTTATAGGCGCGAATTGTGCGCTGCGAAACGGGGGGATGCGCGCATCCCGACTTTCGCGCCGAGCGCGACTTGAACCGCCGCCGCACCCGTGCGCTAACAAAGGCCATGGACACCTCCTCGCGCTATGGCGGCGGCCCGCTCAATCCGGTGGCCTTGGTCACCGGCGCGGCCTCGGGCATTGGCCGCGCGGCGGCGAACCGTCTGTGCGCGCTGGCGACGGGCGGGCTGATCCTGATCGATCATGACGAAGCGCTGCTGTCGGAAACCGCCGACCACCTCCCCCACCCGCCCGAACGCGTCTCGACGCTGTGCATCGACGTCGCCGACGAAGCGCGCTGGGAGCAGGTGCGCGATTTCGTCGGCGCGCATTATGGGCGGCTCGATTGGGGCGTGGTCAGCGCCGGCATCGCGCACGCCGCGCCGATCACTGAGATGAGCTTCGACGATTGGCGCCATGTCATGGCGGTCAATCTCGACGGCGCGTTTCTCTCGCTGCGCGCGATGATGCCGTTCATGCGCGCCAACGAACATGGCGGCGCGATCGTGCTGCTGGGCTCGGCCTCTGGCCTCAAGGCAGAGCCGGGCGTGGCCGCCTATGGCGCATCGAAAGCGGCGCTGCTGCAGCTCATGCGCGTGGCCGCGCGCGAGGGCGCGCCCGACCATATCCGCGTCAACGCCATCGCGCCTGGCGGCGTCGAAACGCCGATGTGGAGCAATGTGCCGATGTTTCAGGACCTAGTGCGCGAGACCGGCAGCGAGCGCGCCGCGTTCGATCGCATCGCGCAGGAAGCCACGCCGCTCGGCCGTTACGCCGCCGCCGACGATATCGCCCGGCTGATCGAAATGCTGCTGGTCGATCCCGCGCCGATCACGGGTGCTGTCATCGTGGCCGATGGCGGCTACACGATCTAAACACACGGCGATTCCATCACGTGTCAGAGGGAAGCGGGATGCACGCAATCATCGAACGGTTCTGGGGCTTCGACAAATTGCTCGGGCCGGTGCTGGTCAAGATCATCTATTATCTGGGGCTGGCGGCGATCGCGCTCGGCGTGTTCTTCGCGATGCTGGGCGGCTTGTTCATGCTGCCGAACTCCGCGATCGGCGGGCTGGGCATGCTGCTGGTGGCGCCGGTCGTGGGCGCGGTGGCGCTCGTCTATTGGCGCTTTCTCTGCGAGATTTTCATCCTCGCGTTCGAGACCTACAACCGGCTCGGCGAGATCCGCGACCGCCTGCCCGCGCCGCACGGCGCGCCGCCGCCGAACGAAGCGCCGCTGTTCTAGCTTAATCGTTCGCCGCTTCGAGGCGCGGCAGAGCTTGCAGCGCTTCGCACAAGGCCGCGCGCACGCGCGCGAGCTCGGCGCCGATGACGCGGCTGTTCGGCGCGCACGCACGCGTTGCGGCCTCCGCCGCTTCGCACGCTTCCGCCAATTGCCAGAGACCCAAGCCGCGCGCAGAGCCCTTCAGCGTGTGCACCGCGTCGCGCCAGGTATGGATCGGCGCATCGGGAATGATGAGCCGCTCCCACAGCATGGCCTGGCCGCGAAACAGCAGCACGATCTCCGCCTGAAGGGCGCGGTCATCGCCCGTCATGTGGCGGAAGTGCTCTTCGTCGAGGACTTTTGCGAGCGTCATCGGGCGCATCATGCTCCAAACTCCGGCAGCATGATGACATTGGATTAAGACGGCGTTGACGATTGTCTCAGGGAATCGCGGCGACGCCGATAATGACGCGATGCAGCATCGCAAATGCGAGATAGAGCACGAGCGCGAGCAGGATGCGCCACCACATTTCGCCGAGCACGAAGCGGTTGCGGCCCTGCGCGATCGCGACGAACGGAATGTTCGAGGTCGCCGTCGCGAACCGCGCCCAGCCTTCCGGATTGCGCGCCGCCGCCTTGCGATCGATCGAGCGCGCGCCGAACAGCGCCATCAGGCCCAGCCCGCCGAACAGCATCGGCGCGAACCGTTCGCCATTGGTCAGCAGATGCGCCAGCGCCCAGATGGCGACGCCCCAGAGAAAGGGATGGCGCGTGACGCGAAGGATGCCTTTGGCCGGCTCGTCCGTGTTCAAGAGCCCGCTGCCGCCGACGAGGGTGGGCCCCGGCGTCGTCAGCCCGACGACGGCGAACAAGAACGAAATCAGCATCAGGCCCTGCGCGGCGTGGCGGGTCCAGGCCGGCGGCGTCCAATAAGGGGCGTTGAGCGTGTTCCAGGGATCGGCGCGCATCGCGCCGAAGGCCCAGATCAGCCAGACGAAGATCGCAAGCGAGGCCAGCGAGAACAGCCCGCGATAAGGCTGCTCCCCGATCCGGCCCACGACGGCGGCGCGCAGGCCCGTCGCGGCCAGCCCCACATGCAAAAGGATGAAGGCGGCCAGGGCCGCCGTGAACGCGCTCATCGCCTGCCTCCCTTTTGCGCAGAGCCTGCGGCGCTGCGTCAGGGAAGACAAGCGAAGCTGGAATTACTTGGAGCTGGTCGTCCAGGACACCACGCCCAGCACCACGCCAAACGTCGCCATCGCGCCGACGACGAACCAAACGAACGGATCAACGATCATAAGGGCCTCCCAACAGGAAGACCGCAGCGTCAGGCGGGATGGTCGGCCTGGCTTTGACCCGGCTCAAACCCGCGCGCGCCGAGCGCCGGAAGCGCCGCCCCGCAGCGCGCGCCTTGCGCCAGCAGAAGTGCGATCGTGGCCGCTTGCAGGAGGACGATTAGCGCCAGCGCCGCGATCGCCAGCGTCACGACGCGCTTCAACGGCTTCGGAACCAGCGCAGAGAAATCCATCGTCCCGCCCCCAAGGCTTTCGTGCGCACAATTGGACGCCTGGCCGCCAGGACGGCGCCGCGGCCTGACCGGGTTGCTTTCCCCGCCCCCTTGGCCCATATCCGGCGCCGCTTCGCGGACGACTCGCCTCGTCCCGCCGCGCCGGGTGTATAGCTCAGTTGGTAGAGCAGCTGACTCTTAATCAGCGGGTCCAAGGTTCGAATCCTTGTACACCCACCATAAAACCAATGACTTAGCAGCGACGGCGCACACTTCGATCGTCGACTTCAACTAAAATTCAACTCGGCGCGGCGCTCGCGCCTAGACCTTCGCCTTGGGGAGAATTTGTTCTTCAACCCGCCGGATGCCGAGCGGGGAGATGCGCACCGTCCGCGCGTCTTCGTCGTATTCGAGGAGTCGATCGGCATGCGCGCGCCGGAGAACATCCCGGCGATACACTGATGAGTTCGAGTGTTCGAGCGAAGCCAGCAGCTCGGCCTCTCCGAGCGGCGCGGTCGATGCGAACAGCAAGAGGAGCGTCTTCTCCAGCATCGTCAGGCTGTTGTCCAAAACGCGCCGCACCGAGCCGGTGTCCCAGATGAGCGCAACCTCCCTCTCGGACAGAGCCTCCGCCAAGTCCGTCGCCTCGGCGAGCGTCACGCCGTGGAAGACGCGAACCAATTCGGCGACGACCCACTTCGCCATGTGCAGCACGCATATGGCGTCCATGTGGTTCGGATCGACGTCTCCGCCCACGTGGCCGACATTGCGGTTGTTTCTGATTTCGTAGAGCGAGATGAGCATGCGCGGAATCTGCACGCGGATGGAGCGCCCGAGCGTGCCGGGCTCCTTCTCCATCTTCGTGCACGCGTCGTAGAAGTTCGACGGCTTGTGCGATTTCGTCGGGAAACTGTTGTCGGCGTGGCCGCGTATGATGCAGTACGCGACCTCGCACAGCTTCCCGCCGTTCAGCTCGGCTGGCTCCCATCGGCGCTCGCGAAAGTTCCGCTCGATCTCGCGGTACTTTTCGAAGAGCTCGTCTTCCAGCGATTGCGGGACAAGGCCGAGAAGCTTCACGCCTTCGCCTTACCCTTGGCCGACAAGCTGTGTTCGACAAGATTCTCGCCGGACGACGTGAGCTCGATGTCCTCGCTGTCCGCCGTGTCCAGCCAGCCCATCGTGCCGGCCTGCTGCAGGACGTTCTTCAGGTCGGCGGGAACCGGCCACATCACGGTTTTGAAGAATGTGAATACGGCCTGCGCCGTCACCTTCTCCATCCCGATGATGTCGCGCAGATAGTAGACCGCGACGACGCCCTTTTCCTTCACGTTCGTTGGCGCTTTCTCCGCCGCGAAATCCATGGCGGATTGCTTGCCGGCCGGGATAAGGTTGAGCGTCTTGTCCATCGCGATGATGGTCTTCGCCTTCTTCGTCGCCTTCGCCTTTGTGGCGGCGGGAGCGGCCATCGGCGCAGCGGGCGTGGCGGCTGGCGCTGCTGCTGGAATGGGCACGCCGCCGTACTTCAGGTGAACCCATGCCAACACGCGGCTGCGCTCATCAGCCTGGAGCGGATCGAGCGCATCCTCGATCGCCTTAATTGCTTCGCCTTCGCTCATCTACGTTCCTTTCGCTTTCACATTCGGGCCTGTCGTGTAGCCCCACACAGTTTTTCCGTTCGCTTCGACCTCATCACGGCTTAGGCGCCCTTTGCGCACCGCGCCGAGGAAATACCCAGGCAAGCTTGTCCGCGGGACCAAGATCGCCTCCTTTCGGAAGCGCTTCTGCACGTCCGCCATCGTGCGCGGCTCATTGAAGTATCCCTCGTCAATCCAACGCTCGAATGTCGCCGCAAGGTTGCCGGTCTTTCCCGCTATCTTCCGCGTCCGCTTCGGCTCAGCGCCGCCGTCGCCCTCGTCGTCGTCTGACGACGGCTCGAACTCGACGGGATCATCTCTGTCGGCTTTTCGGACGTGCTTCCGTCCGGCCACACGCGAGCGGCGCAGCGTGATCCGCCCGTCTCCGCCGCTTAGCTCCGCCTCGACAGCGGGCAGGCTCGTCGCGCGAATAGAATATCTGCCTTCACGCTCGGAGAGATGATGGCTCTCTGCCAGGCCGCTCAACGTTGGGCGAACACTCCCGCCCGGTATGCCGGTCGCAGATTCAATGTCGCCCGGCCGCGCATCGCTCGCGATGGCCTCGTCCGTGACGAAGCGCCAGCCCTGCAGGGCCACGAGATAGACCAAGATTTTCGCCTTGTTCGAGAGGGCCGCGAACGCAGGCGTGAAGTGAATCTCCTTCGCCTCCACGTCGTACCGCACGAAGGGGCCGACAATCCGCTCGATCACCGCCTCGTCGAGCGCGCCTTTCTCGGCCACTAGGTCCTTAAGAGCCATTTCTTGCCTCCGATTAACGCATAAACTAATACACGCATACACGGGGATCAAGAGGTGAACGCGCCAGAGACGAATTAATCAGCGGGTCCAAGGTTCGAATCCTTGTACACTCACCATGGTTTCATTGTGTTTTTTGGCGCACGCCACAACGCATTATCCGGAATGCCCGCATAGCGCGCTGATATTCCGCCGGATGTCGACGGCCCGCGCCCGATCTGCGCGCTAGGCTCGTTCCTACGATCGCTCGGCTTGGCGCGCCGCCGCTTCAATGCGCGTGCGCCACGTGCCGATGGCCGCGTCGCCAGTTCAGGACGTGCGCGGAGGACAGCACGAGCGCGCCGATCAGGGTGACGCCCTCGCCCCATGCGTGATTGGGCCAGTTCAGCGCGCCGAAAGTCAGAAGCGCGATCCCCGCGGCGCCGAGACCGGGAATGAGCAGCGGTGCGGGCCGGCGCGCAAGCAGCGGGCCGAAGGCCAGCATCGTCACCGGCGTCGCCGTCGCCACGAACGCCCAATGCACCCAGGGCGCTTCCGACAGCGAGCCAAGCATCGGCAAGGCGATCGCGACGAGCGGCAGCGCGAGGCAATGCACGAGGCACAGGCCCGAGAGGCCGACGCCCAAAGCATCCCAGATTTTCGCCAGCATGACGCGTCCTCGCCGTGCGCGTTTCAACATCACAACAGGCGCCGCGGGCAAGCGCGCGCGCATGGCCGCGCAGCCAACGTTCCCACTGGGGCCGCCGCGGCGTCGTAAACCGTCAGCGCGCGGGCGCGGGATCGGCATAGGCGGCGCGATCGTCCGGCTGCAGCACCCAGAGCCCGTCGATCAAAACGCTCGTGCATTGCACGCAGCGAAGGTCGCGCGGATCGCGGAGCGCCGCGCCGCCCTCGCGCGCCGCATGGGCGCCTGAGCGCCGCGCAAGCCCGTCCACGCCGAAGGCGAAGCCGCCCCAGCGTCCGTTTTGGTAGGCGTCAAGCTGCGCGTCGAACGCGGCATCCGGATCGGAAAAACGGGACGACCCGTCGGCGTTTCTCGGCGCGTCGGTCACTGTCATCGCGCCGGCCGGCGTGATCGCGGCGATCGCCATCGCGGCGGCGGCGAGCATAGCTCTGGTGCTCATCTGTCTTCTCCTTCGCAAATGGGTGCGCGCGGCCTGTGCGCCGGCCGAACACGCGGCCGACGCACGCAGCGGCGCTTAGAACGTGGTGCTGAGCGCGAGGCGGAAGCTGCGCCCGGGCAAGGGGAACTCATCCTTCAGGAACGAGGTGTGCACGCGCCCCTCTTCATCCGTCAGATTGCGGCCATCGAGCATGATCGTGAACGGATTGTCCGCGATCGGCCGCCAGGCCAGGCGCGCATTGATCATTTGGTATCCGTCCGTCGGCGTTTCGAATTGGGCGACGCGATCCTGATCGGCGACATCGACCAATTCCACGCGCCCGCGCCAAGCCTCGCTCTGCGTCTCCAGGCCAAGCGTCGTGGTGCGCGGCGGGATTCGCGGCAGATCGCCCCCGCCATCGAACTCCGCGCGCACCAGATCGACAGCGCCCGTCGCGCGCCAGGTGAAGCCGCCCGTTTCGAACAGGCGCACCGATGCGGAAAGCTCGCCGCCAGTGAATGTGGCGTCGCGCTGCACGAAGGCGAACACGGGGATCACCTCCGCGTCGGCGGGAATGGAAGGATCTGTTTCGGTGGGCGCGAAGCCGGACGTGTCGGTGGTTTCGTCGCTCCACCAGACATCGCCGCGGTTCACCAGCGCGATGTAGTCATCGAACTTCACATGATAGAGATTGAATTCGAACTGAAGCGCATCGGTGGTGTAGCGCGCCGAACCCTCGATCGAGAGAGCGGTCTCCTTGCCATTGTTGGGATCGCCAACTTCATAGCTGAACGTCGCCAAATGCGGCCCGTTCGCGAACACTTCGATCGCCGTCGGCGCGCGTTCCGAGTGCGCCAAAGTGGCGCCCAGGAACCAATGCGGCGCGGGACGCACGAAGGCGCCGACCGATGCGCTGGTCGTCGTGAAATCGCGATCGCCGCCGCCTTGATTGTCGAGCTTGCGGCCTTCCACGCGCAAGCCGCCTTCAAGACCCCAACCGCCCACATCCCAGCGCTCGACGACGAAGGCGCCGATGTCGCGCGTATTGGTCGGCGTGATGAAGCCTTCATCGCCGATCGCAGCAAAATCGGTGTCCGTCGCCTGCAGGCCGACCGCGCCTTGCAGACGTTCGCCGCGATGATGCGCCTCAATGCGCCCTTCCCAGCCGTCGTTCGTGAAGGTGGTGCCGGGCGCGCCGTCGCCTTCGAACTCGGTGTGCTGATAATCCGAATGCTGCAGGCCGAAATCGAGCCGGCTGAAGGGCCCCCAACCGACGCGGATATCGCCGCGCGCTTCTTCGCGGGTTTGTTCAAGCTCGATATGGCCGCCCTGCTCGCCGGGCGCTTCCGGCGGCAGCCCGTAATCGTCGGTGGTGCGTTTCACGGCGAGGCCGGTATAGCCCCAATCGCGCACGACCGAGGCGCCGAGGGCGTAGGCGCGGAAACTCGTCCAGGAATTCGGCGCGGTCCCGTAAGCGCCGGTTCCGTCGATGTTGGCGAAGCCGGGAATGTCGTAATCGTCCGTCTCGCGCGCGGCGGCGCTGAGCGCAAACACGACCGGCCCCGCATCGGCCGTGAGGCCAAGCGAGCCTTCACGGCCATCGTCGACGCTGGTGTAGGAGCCGAGCGCGTCGAGCGTGAACGGATCGTTGGTGCGATGCGTGGGGATGCTCTCGTCCAGCACATTGATCACGCCGCCGATGGCGTTGCCGCCATAGGCGAGCGCGGCCGCGCCGCGCAGCACCTCGATCCGGCGGGCGTCGAGCCCGTCGGCCGTCACCGCATGGTCGGGGCTCGCGGACGAAGCGTCGATCGCGCCGATGCCGTTCTCGAGCACGCGCACACGGTCGTCGCCGAGGCCACGGATGATGGGGCGGCTGGCGCCGACGCCATAAAACGTGGTGGCGATGCCCGGCAAAGCATCGAGGCTGTTGCCGAGGCCGCCGTTCAGATTCTCGACGACATCGTCGCGGTTGAGCACGGTCGCGCCCTGCAGGCTCTCGATGCGCGAACCTTCGAGCGGGGCGGTGACGACGACCTCTTCTTCCGTTTGCGGCGCCGTTTGCGCCAGTGCGCCGGCCGGCCACATGGCGCCGACAAAAGCTGCGAAGGCCAGGCGCGCATAGGGCGCCGTGGTGGGTGCGAATGACGTTGCGGCGAGCAGGCGCGCGCGCGTGTGCATGGACATGATGTGATTTCCCTCAAGGCGTGACTTGGCGCGCGGCGCGCGCGCAAATGAGCCCAGCGCTGTGCGGCTTGGGCGCGATTACGTCGTGAGGGTGGTTGGCGGCGCGCGGCTGCGCCAATCGTGTGAGGCGCGTCTTACGAACGCGGCCAGCCGCAACGGCGCCATATGGCCGTGCGCATCGAAGGGCGGCGACAGCACCGGCCCCGAAGAGAGAGTCGCCCCGCCCGTCGTCGCCTGCGCCTGGCAGAGCGCGCACACAGCGGCATGTCGGCTTTGATCCGGCGCGCTCAGGACGACGCGGTCCGAGACCGAGGCCGCCGTCAGCCCCACCCGCTCGATCGCGGCGGGCGCACCGAATTCCGCAAAGGTGTGGATATGGGTTTGGACGAGGAGCGCTTGGGCCAGGATCGCGACGACCGCAGCCAGGCTGGCGAAACGACGGACGGCCCCGATCCACGCGGATCGAAGCGCCCCTTCACCCCAGCCGTCCCGGTGTCGCTTGCTCGTCACGAACGGACCCCGCTCCGCATCGAAGGTTATACTGTATCAGCGCCAAATCACGGGGAAAAGCGCTATACTGTCGCGAGCCTGAAGGGCCGATCTGAGCAAAACCTTAACGCGCGGCCCCGGAGGGCAGGCCGGCGCCCGGCTCAGGCGGTCGCCGCCAGCGCCTCCGTGCCCTGCACCTCGGCGAACCCTTCGAACTCGGGATGGCCTAGATAGAGGTGGCGGCGGTCCCCCGCGCCGGCGTGGGCTTTGCGAAACGCCTCCGAGCGCGTCCAGGCCTCAAATGCCGCCCGATCCGCCCAGATCGAATGCGATGCGTAGAGCACGTGATCGTCACGTTCGGGGCCGCGCAGCAGGGAGAATGTCTTGAAGCCAGGCACGTCTTCGAGATGAGACTCGCGCGTGCGCCACATCTCCTCGAACTCGTCCGTGTGCGCCTTGGCGATCTTGAACCGGTTCATGGCGACAAACATCGTTGGCATCTCCTCGGCCGCGCGGTCCGGACCTGCATCAGCACGCCCGCCGCCGGCATTGTTCCTTGAGATCGCGGCGTGGGAAAGCGGTTTCGGCTCGGGCGGCGTCTAGCTGCGCGGGCCTTCCGCCGCTTTGACGGCGTCGAGCATGGCTTGCCCCGAATGGCGCACATGGGCGCGCATCAGCTGTTCGGCGCGGGCGCCATCGCCGGCGAGGATGGCGTCGATCAGGGCGGCGTGTTCAGCCATCGAGACGCCGATATGGGCCGGGTCCATGAGGCGATGATATTGCAGGCGATAGATCGGCAGCGTGAGCTGATCGGCCAGTTCGGCGACGCGGCGATTGTCGGCCAACTCATAAACCAGCCGATGGAATTCTTGATTGTGCTGGATGTAAGCGAGGCCGTCGCGCGCGGCGCGCTTCATGCCGTCGCGGCACGCCTTTAAGCGCCGGCGGTTGTCGCCCTGGTCGATCTTCTCGGCGGCGAGCCGGGCCGCGAGCCCTTCCACGACCTCGCGCGCCTCGAAAATCTCACGCACATCGTTCGAGCTGAAGCGGCGCACGATCGCGCCCTTGTGCGGGACGACATCGACCAGGCCCTCGCCCGTCAGCCGGCGAATGGCTTCGCGCACGGGGCCTGCGCTCACGCCCAGCAAATCCTTCACATCGGCGACGACCAAACGCTGGCCCTGCGCCAGGCGGCCATCGCGAATAGCCTCGCGCAAGGTGGCGATGGCGTTTTCGACGACGGTTTCCGCATGTTCGCTCATCGAGGACGATCCAAAATCAGAACGGCGCGCGCGCTTCGCCGCGAAGCGCCCCCGTCAGCTCGGCGATGCTGGCGCGTTCGAGGTTCAGGACAAGATCGCGGATGCGTTCGGCGCGCGCCCGGCCGATCACATCGTCGGCAAGCGTGTGGAATTTGCGCACGACGCCGTCCCGGTCGAGCGGCTTGGCGATGGTGTCCGACAGCATGCGTTCGCCCTCGCGCGTGCGCCCGTCCTTCAGCCGCACCACGATCCGGCAGGCGCCGCGCAGCTCCGGGCGCGCGTCATAGCGCGCCTCGTGATGGGCCGTGATGCGCGGAATGAGCCGCCACAAATCGTCGCTGTCGATCCGCTGCGGCGAGAATTGCCGCGCCATCGCCGCCTTGTCGATCACCGCCACGGCGACCGCATAGCCTACGTTCATTTGCGCGCCGATCTCGGTCAGCGGCCGTTCCGGCGGCCACCAGCCATGATGATAGACGGCATGCGAGAGATAGACGTCGATCGACGCCACGTCTTCCGGAACGAGCGTTTCGCGCGCGTCCAGATCGAGGATGATGTCGAGCGGCGCGTGCAGGCCGCCCATCGCCGCATAGGGCTTGAGCGCGATCGTCTGCGTCTCCCAGCGTGCGCCGAGTTCGGCGGCGATCTGCGACGCGTCGGGCGCGTGTCCCTCGCCGTAGACGGCAAGAAAGCCGCCATACTCCCGCTCATACACGCGTTTGATCCCGGTATAGCCCGCCTGCGCGAGCATCGCCGCGTAATAGCCGTTGCGCGCCGCGAAACCGTGCTGCATGCGCTTGCCCATCGCCTCATATTGCGCGGCCATTAAACCCGCCGATTGAGTCGCGGCCAGACCCAGCGCGTCCTCCATGCGCGCGCTATCGAGGCCGATGAGCACGCCGACGGCCGCGGCCGCCGCATGCGTTCCGAACACGGGGCCGGAATGCCAGCCGCGCGACAGCATCTGCCCGCCATGCAAAGCGCGCCCGATCCGCGGCCCCGTCTCGAAGCCCGCGATCGCGCCGCGCAGAAAGCTCATGCCATCGGCGTCCTGCTTGGTTTCGGCGGCAGCGAGCAGCGCCGGCGCCACCAGCGAAGCGCTGTGCAAGGGCGCGATGGGATGGAAATCGTCGAGTTCGAAACCTTGGATGAAGGTGCTGTTGAGCAGCACGGCCGCCGGCGCGCCGATGGTGCGATCCCAGCCGATGATGGTGCTCTTTCCTTCGCCTTCGAAGCCAGCGACGGCCTCCACCGCGCGCTGCGACCATGGCAGATGCGCGCCGACGAGGGCGCAGCCCATGCCGTCGAGCAGAATGTCCTTGGCGCGCGCGATGACGGCGGCGGGAACGGCGTCGAGATCGAAATTCGCCAGCCAATGGGCGAGCGTGCGCGTCGGCCCAAGATCTTCCGTCATGCGCGCGAATCCATGCTGTCGTTGAGATCCTTGGGGATGTCCCAGACCCAGGGCCGCGCGGCGCGATCATGCGCCTGCCAAGCGGCGATGGCCTCCCCCGCGCGCAGCGACAGAGCGATGTCGTCGAGCCCTTCCAGCAGCGCGAGCCGCCGCAGCGCGGCGATCTCGAAGCGGTCTTCCGCGCCTGTCGGATCGGTGATGACTTGGCGCGCCAGATCGACGCGAAAGCGTGCGCCGGGCGCCGCGCGCGCCGCAAGCTGTGCGACGCGCGAGGCCGGCAGACGAATGGGCAGCACGCCGTTCTGGAAACAATTGGCGTAAAAAATATCGCCGAAGCTTTCGGCGATGATCGCGCGCACGCCGAGCGCGGCAATCGCCGTCACCGCGCCTTCGCGCGACGAGCCGCAGCCGAAATTCGCGCCCGAGATCAACACAGGCGCGCCGCGATAACCGTCCTGGTTCAGCACGAAATCCGGATTCTCGGCGCCATCTTCGCGATAGCGCAGCGCCTCGAAGGCGTAGCGCCCAAGCTCGGCGCCGCTGGTCAGCCGTTCGATGCGGATGATGATGTCGGTGTCGATATTGGCGCGCATCAGCGGCGCGGCGGCGCCTTCGACGGGGGCGAAGGCCTCCATCAGAATGTCCTTACATCGACGATGGCGCCGGCGATGGCGGCCGCCGCGGCCATGGCGGGGCTGGCCAAATGCGTGCGCACCAGCGGGCCCTGGCGGCCGACGAAATTGCGGTTCGATGTCGAGACGACGCGTGCGCCCGGCGGCGCCTGTTCACCATTGGCCGCCACGCACATGCTGCAGCCGGGCTCACGCCATTGAAAGCCGGCTTGCGCGAACACGTCCGCCAGCCCTTCACGCGCGGCTTCGAGGGCGACGGCGCGCGAGCCCGGCACGACCCAGGCCGTCACGCCTTCCGCCACGCGCCGTCCGCGCACGATCGCGGCGGCCTCGCGCAAATCAGACAAGCGCGAATTGGCGCATGAGCCGATGAACACCCAGTCGATCTTCGTGCCGGCGATCGGCGCGCCGGCGGCGAGGCCCATATAGGCCAGCGCCGCCTCCGCCGCGTCCCCATCCGCTGCGTCCTTTGGATTCGGCACAGAGGCGCTCACCGCAATGGATTGCTCCGGGCTCGTGCCCCAGGAGATCGTCGGCGCGACCTCGCCGACATCGAGAAAGAGCTCCTTGTCGAAGCGCGCGCCGTCATCGCTCGCGAGCGTGCGCCAATGCGCGATGGCGGCGTCGAACATGGCGCCTTGCGGCGCGAACGGGCGCCCTTCGAGATAGGCGAATGTGGTGTCGTCCGGCGCCACGATGCCCGAGCGCGCGCCCATCTCGACCGCCAGATTGCACAAAGTAAGCCGCGCCTCGATCGGCAGCGTACGCACGCACGATCCGGCGAATTCGATGGCGTGGCCGACGCCGGCCTGCGCGCCAAAGCGCGCGATGAGATGCAGCACGACATCTTTCGCCGTCACGCCGACGCCAAGCGCCCCCTCGAGCGTGACGCGCATGGTCTTGGGCCGCATGATGCGCAGGGTCTGCGTCGCCAGCGCCTGCGCGCTCTCCGAATTGCCGACGCCGAAGGCGAGCGCGCCGACGCCGCCATTGGTGCAGGTGTGGCTATCGCCGCAGATCAGCGTGAGGCCAGGCAAAGCGATCCCGAGCTCCGGCGCCATCACGTGCACGATGCCATGGCCGCGCCGGCCAATGTCGAAGAAGCGCACGCCGCCTTCCGCGGCGAGCGATTGCAGCATCGCATGCAAGCGCCCGCCCAGTGGAAACGTATCGGCCGTGCGCGCAGGCGCACTCGAAACGGCGTGATCGGGCGCGGCGAAGGTGAGTTCGGGATTGGCGAGCGTGAGTCCGCGGCGCTTCACCTCCCCCAAGGCGGGCGGTCCCGACAGATCGTGCAGCAGGTGCCGGTCGATATGCAGCAGCGACCAGCCTTCACCGAGATCCTGCACCGCGTGCTGATCCCAGATCTTGTCGATGAGCGTGCGCGGCTCAGTCACGCGCGGCCTCATAGGAACGGCGCAGCGCGTTCCATTCATCGGCGCCGACGCGCCGGAACGCATCCATGACGCCGGCGCCGGGCGGGCCCTTCTTGGGCGCGCCGGTTTCGCGCAGATCGCGCAAGGTGCGGTCGATCAGGGGAATAATCTCTTTGAGCAGCACGCCCGGCAGGATCGCGATCTTGAAGCCCAGAGCGCGCGCCTGGTGGAGATCGACGTAGGGCGTGCGTCCGCCCGGCACGATGTTGAGCAGGCACGGCCCGCGCACGCGCTGGGGCACTGCGGCGAGTTCTTCCATCGTCTCCGGCGCTTCGACGAAAGCGACATCGGCGCCCGCCTCCAAGGCCGCATTGGCGCGCGCGATTGCGTCCTCGAAGCCGCGCGTGGCGCGCGCATCGGTGCGGGCGATGATGACGAAATCCGGATTGCGCCGGGCCGCGACCGCCGCCTTGATCTTGGAGACGAATTCGTCGGCCGGGATGACGTCCTTGCCTTCGAGATGGCCGCAACGTTTCGGCGAAATTTGATCTTCGATGTGCAACGCGGCGACGCCCGCCGCCTCATACTCGCGCACCGTGCGCGTGACATTGAGCTCGTTGCCGTAGCCCGTATCGGCGTCGGCGATCACCGGCGCCTCGACAGATCGCGCGATGATGCGCGCGGCGGCGGCCATCTCCGTCAAGGTGAGCAGGCCAAAATCGGGAAAGCCCGCGACCGCGGAGACGCCGGCGCCGGTCATATAGACCGCGGGAAAGCCCGCCTGCGCGGCGAGCCGCGCGGTCAAAGCATCGAAACAGCCCGGTGCGGCGATGACATCGTCCGAGGCCAGAAGGGTGCGAAGGGCGTGCGCTGTCGTCATGTCACCTTCGTAGATTTGATGCCACTTTATAGCAATAGATTTTCCTATAATTTTGCCCTAAACTATCGCCAATTCCGGTTAAGCAGCTAATTTTCTTCGACAGATGGCGCACACAAGGCATCGAAGCGCCCGGAACCAGGCGCGGCGGCAAATCGCCCCTCTCGCCCGCCTCGAATATCGGGTATGGTGCGTTACACATCAGAGGTGAGGACGATGGACCAGGCGGGAAGCGTGCATGCGCCGATCGATAAAGCGGCGCTGAAGGCGAAGTACCGGGCCGAGCGCGACAAGCGCCTGCGCGCGGACGGCAATGCGCAATATCTGGAGCTCAAGGGCCAGCTCGCGCACTACGCCGAAGATCCCTACACGCCGTTCCAAGAGCGCGCGCCGAAGACCGATCACGTGACGTTCGCCTTCATCGGCGGCGGCTTCGCCGGCCTCGTCACAGGCGCGCGGCTCGCCGAAGCCGGGGTGAAGGATGTCCGCATCATCGAGAAGGGCGGCGATTTCGGCGGCACCTGGTACTGGAACCGCTATCCCGGCGCGCAATGCGACACGGCCTCGATGATCTACATGCCGCTGCTCGAAGAAACCGGGCACATGCCGACCGAGAAATACGCGCACGCGCCGGAAATTCTCGCGCAATGCCAGCGCATCGGCAAACAATTCGGGCTCTACGACAACGCGCTCTTCCACACCGAGGTGAAGGACCTGGAATGGGACGACGCCAACAAACGCTGGATCATCAGCACCAATCGCGGCGACCGCTTCACCGCGCAATATCTCGGCATGGGCACGGGGCCGCTGCACGTGCCGAAACTGCCGGGCATTCCGGGCATTGAGAGCTTCAAGGGCCATTCCTTCCACACCAGCCGCTGGGATTATGCGTACACGGGCGGCGATACGAATGGCGCGCCGCTGGAGAAGCTGAAGGACAAGCGCGTCGCCATCATCGGCACGGGCGCCACGTCGGTGCAGGCGGTTCCGCATCTCGCAACCGCGTGCAAGGAGCTCTACGTCTTCCAGCGCACGCCCTCTTCGGTCGACGTGCGCGCCAACAAGCCGATCGATCCGGCCTGGTTCGCTGAAATCGCCACGCCCGGCTGGCAAAAGCGCTGGCTGGAGAATTTCACCGAAAACCAGACCATGGGCTCAGGGACTGAGGACCTCGTCCAGGACGGCTGGACCGACCTGTCAAAGCGCATCCGGGCCAAGATGATGACATTGAAGCCCGAGCAGATGACGCCTGAGGGCATGCTCGCGGCCTATGAAGAATCCGATTTCGAGAAGATGGAAGAAATCCGCGCGCGCGTGAACACGATCGTCGAAGACGACGCGACCGCCGAGAAGCTCAAAGCCTGGTATGCGCAGCTCTGCAAGCGCCCCTGCTTCCATGACGAATATCTGCAGGCGTTCAACGAGCCGGCCGCGCATCTGATCGACACGGACGGCAAGGGCGTCGAGCGCATCACGGAAAAAGGCGTCGTCGTCGCCGGCAAGGAATATGAGGTCGATTGCATCATCTATGCGTCCGGCTTCGAGGTCGGCACTCCGTTCGAGCGCCGCGCGGGCTTCGATCCCAAGGGCCGCGGCGGCCAACACCTGTCGGATTATTGGGCCGACGGCATGCGCACCAAGCACGGCACGCATGTGCACGGCTTCCCGAATATGTTCATCGTGCAGCCCACGCAGGGCGCCAATCTCATCTCCAACGTGCCGCACAATCTTACCGAGAGCGGCAAAACCATCGCGATGATCGTTGCGCACGCTTTGGCCTCGAACGCGCAGGAGATCGAGGTCACGAAGGAGGCGGAAGATAAATGGCTTGAGCTGCTCGCCACCGGCCCCGGCCGCATGACGATGATCGGCTCAACCGAATGCACGCCCGGCTATTACAATAATGAAGGCCAGCCGGACGCCGTGAAGAACTTCCTCCTCGGCGCCGGCTATCCCTACGGCGCCACCGCCTATTTCAAATATCTCGAAGACTGGCGCGACAAGGGCGATTTCGACGGGCTGGCGTTTCGGTAGAGCAGCGCCGTGCATCGGGCCTCGTCCCTCTCCCCTTGTGGGAGAGGGCGTGCAGGACGCGACAATGGCAACCGTACGACATGGGTGAGGGGTGTCGGCGCACAGCTCTCGGGGCTTTGGGCGTTAACACCCCTCATCCGTCATCGCTGCGCGACGACACCTTCTCCCACAAGGGGAGAAGGACGCAGCTTCAATCGATCTGCCGCCATTCATAGCGCGCAGGGATGGCGCGGAAGGCGCCGTCCCATGCGCTGCGGATGTCGGCTTCGCTGACATTGTAGTCGTGGCCGTGCGAGACGAAGTAGACATCGAACGTCACGCCGCGCGCGGCCGGCCCGAACTGCGCTTCCACGAGCCGCGGCAGCCCTTCGCGGCCGTTGCGCGCATAGACGCTGAGCTCGTTCGAGTTCTGCCGCATGTCCGAGATCAAAATCATGCGCCGATTGGGCGTGCGGGCGTCGAAATCGTCGCGGCCCAGCCAGCGATGCACATATTCGACGATCGGGCTGGTCGGCGCCTGCGCGGGCGCGCCCAATTGGGCGACGACGCGGTCGGCGGCGCCGACGAATTTCTCATCGAAATCACGCTGCGTGTAGCGCCGGCCGCGATAGAGATCGCTCCAGAAGGTCGGCTGTCCCGGATTGCACACCGAGAACAGCGGATGGGTCGAGAGATTGGAATCGAGCGAGACGATCGAGAATTTCTCGTAGCGTCCGCCGCCGCGCTGCGCCGCTTCGATCAGCTCGCGCAGCGCATCGCCGACGGCCGGGTTCCAGCGATCCGTGCGATCCACGATGACGACCGTATGCGCCGCCAGCGGGCGATTGGTGGGGCACAACGTGGCCGGATCGGTTTCGGCCGGGCGGAACCACCACACCGCGCCGCTGAGAGCGAGCAATAGGCCGACGACCAGAACTGTGCCGACCGCGTAGCGCCTGTTGGCCTGGGCGCGCGCCTTGCGCGTGCTCATCAGAGGCCGCCCGTGCGCTGCAGACGCACGACCTCTCCATCGTCCTCCACGCCGCTGCGCGCGCCGCGCACGAAGGCTGCATCCACCGGCGCATCGACGAATTCGCCATGCACGCGCTTGGACGCTGCATCGGCCACGCCCTTGAGGAACGGCGTCAGCTCGTCATCGTAGAAGGATTGGTATTCCGCCTCCAATTGCGCGCGCGCGCCGGCCAATTGGCTTTTGCACTGCGTGATGTTGGTGGTGGAGCGGGCGAGCGCATCTTCCAGCGCGTTGAGAATGCTCACGCTTGAGGGCGCGGCGGCGCCGGCGAACGGGTCCTGCCCGAAATAGCCCGGTTCGCGTACGCTGCGCTCGGCGCGGTTGGCGGCGCGATAGAGCCCGACGGCGTCGCGCCCCTCGCGCACGATTTCGGCGGCGCCGGAATCCCACGCGGCTGCGTTGGTTTGCGTCTTGGCGAGCGCCTGGCGCAGCGCGCCAACGGTTTCCTGCACGCGCCCGAGCACGCCGGCCATCGCTTCGTCCGCGCCCTTCTTGGCTTCGTCCACATGGGCGGCGAGGCCGAGCGCGATCTCGCGCACGCGCTCGCGCGCTTCCTCCATGCGGCGATGGCGCGGGCCATAGCCCGGATAGGGATCGTCCCAGCGCGCGCCACGCATGATCGCGAACACGCCGATGATGAGCGCGATCACGAACAGCATGAGCGATTCGAGCTGCTCGAACGGCTGGAACGGATGCGCGGCGATCGAGGAGAGAATGTTGTCGGGCGCGGGCGCATCGAGCGCCGCGTGCGAGAGCATGTAGCGATAATGCGCGACGTAAAATGCGAACAGAACCAAGGTCGCGCAGCCGATCACGGTCGCCGGCAGCGCCCACACCAAATGCATGCGGCCATCGCCGCGATAGCTGAGATAGCGCCACGGCCCCGCCCCGATCAGCGTGCCGGTGAGCACGACCAGGACGGAGATCATCAGCGCCGTCGTCCAGCCCTGCACCAGGCCGCCTTGGCTCGCCTGCCCGATCACCCAGCCATTGGCCGCGACCTCGATCGTGAACAACAGCGCGAGCCAAAACACTTTGCGCCAGAAGATGTTGTCATAGGACGGCTCGGTCTCGGTCAGGCCGTGCTGGATGCGGAAGGCGCGATAGTCGCGAAAGGCGCGCGCGAAATCGGTGTGCGCCTCGTCGAGCTCGATCTGCACCGCGCTTTGCGCGCGCGATTTCTTGGCTCGGAATTGCGTGAGGATGGTTTGCGGCTCGCTCGCGAGCCCTTCGAGCTCTTGCGGCAAGCTGGTGAAATCATTGGCCGAACTGAGACCAAGGAGATCGCTGGAATGTTGCGACAACGCGCCTTCGACGCGGGCGACGATGTTGGCTTCGATCGGCGAAAGCTGAGCGGCTTCGGGCGGCGGAATATTGCTGCGCCCATCGCGCGCGCCCTGCGACGTCAATTGCAGATCGGAATCGAGCTGAGCAGCGGACAGAATCGGAATGGAGCCCTCCCATGATCAAGGAACAGCGGACTGGCTCCATCCACGCGTTCTAACGCCCCTCTTAGAGGGAGTTCCGGACAAAGTTGAGCAGAAAATGTAGCGATTAGGTGGCGATCGAGACTTTGATCTCGAGCGCGCTCATGGCGGTGGCGCGCATGCGCGCGCGTTCGGCGGCGAGATTTTCGCCTTCCAACAAGGCGACATCGACGCTGCGCCGCTCCGGCCCGCCATAGAGCGGGTCCGCCCTGCGGCGCCGGTCCGGACCGAAATAATCGGTAATGTCCACGAAGCGCCGCGGGCTTGTCACCGCATGCGCGACGTGGCGCAGAAAATCGGCGCCGCTGAACGGAAAGCGCAGGAACGAGGTCGCGCCCGCTTCGAGCGCCAGCGCCAGGCGCCATTTCGCGGCCGGCGACATCACGATGATCGGCACGAACGGATCGGGCGAGGTGTCCTTGTGGCGCACGCTGCGTATCATGTCAGCGAATCCGTCGCCGGCGCTGGTCCAATTGATGATGACGATGTCGCGCCCGAGGATCAGGTCCTTCTGCAGCTCGGCAATGTTCTCGACCATGGTGTAGCGGCGCACGCCGACGCCGCGGAGAATGGATTTCTGCACGCTGGCCAGATGGCCCTCCCGATCGACGATGACGATCGAGAGCGCCTCCCAATGTATCCGCATCGGCGGCTCACATGTCGTCGGAGAAGAGCTTGTCGATCTCGTCCTGATCGACGCCCTCGCCCGGCATGGTGGGGCCGTTCAGCAGCAGCGCATCGCCTTCAAGCGCCTCCTCCGGCGCTTCCGGCTCACCAGATTCGCCCAGCACCAGCGCAAGCCCGGCGAGTTTGTCCTCCAGCGTCATCAGCGTTTCGACGACCTTGGTGATGCGCTGGCCCGTCAAATCCTGAAACGAACAAGCTTCGATCACCGACAGACAGCGCGTCTGCACATTGGCGCGATAATCTTCCGGCGTGAGCGCATCATCGAGCGCGAGAATCTCATCGACCGCCGCCATGATCTGGTTGGCCGCCGATTCCGTGGTCTCCATGATCATGCCGATCTGATTCATGGCGTTGGGCAGGCGCCGGAATTTCATCTCGTTGGGGCGCAGCTCCGCGATCGCCTTGCGTGCCGCCAGCACATAGCGCAGCAGCGCCGCCCGCTCTTCAGCCTGCGCGCTCATCAGAAATCTCCAAGAACGGCGGCGATCTTCTGCTTCAGCACCGCCTGCGTGAACGGCTTGATGATGTAGTTGTTGACGCCTGCCTGGCGCGCGGCGACGACGTTTTCCGTGCGCGCTTCGGCCGTCACCATGATGAAGGGCAGCTTCGCCGTCGGCGGATTGGCGCGCACTTTCTTCAGCAGGTCGAGCCCCGTGACCGGCTGCATGTTCCAATCGGAAATCACCAGCCCATAGGCTTTGCTCGAAATCATCTCGAACGCCGAGCGCCCATCGGTGGCTTCATCGATGTTTCGGAAGCCCAATTGCTCGAGCAGTCCGCGCACGATGCGCAGCATCGTCTTGTAATCGTCCACGATGAGGATCGAGAGGTCCTTGCCCACGGCCATGACGCTTCCCCCGTTAACTCAACTTGAGATAGCATCCGAGGTCTTGACGAAATGTAACTAGGGGTTGTGTCGCCGCGGTTTACGCGTTCTTAAGCACGGCAGGCGACAGCTCTACAACCTGCAATAGAGCGCCGGACCCCGCCCGATGGACGACATCCTTCGCGACTTCCTCTCCGAAGCCAATGAAAGCATCGATGCGCTCGACCGCGCGCTCGTGCGCTTCGAGCGCGAGCCGGAAGATCCCGAACTGCTCTCCGAAATCTTCCGCGTGATGCACACGATCAAAGGCACGTGCGGCTTTCTCGGCCTCACCCGTCTCGCGGCGGTCGCGCATGCCGGCGAAAACATCCTGGGCCAGTTTCGCGATGGCGCGCTGAAACCGACGCAAACCTCCGTCACCGCCGTGCTCGACGCCGTCGATCTCATCAAGAGCCTGCTGATGCAGCTGGAAGCCGCCGGCGCCGAACCGGCTGGCGATGATTCCGATTTGATCGCCCGGCTCAACGCCGTCGCCGCGTCACAGCAAGCCTCGCCGGCCCAGGCCGCGCCGCCGCAAACGCTCGCGCAGCGTCTCGGCGGGCTCTCAAGCGTGGACTGCGCGGTCGAGATCGCGTTGCAGCGCGCACGCAAGGAGCCCGATGGCCGTCGCCTGGATGCGACGCAGGAAGATGCGCTCATCAGCGCCGTACGCGACGCCAGCTGGCGCGCCATTTCGGGCGAAGCCGGGCTTTCGCTCGCGGAGGAACTCGCCGCGCTCGGCCTCAACGATTCCAAAGAACTTGCGCTGATCGCGGCGCGCTTTGGCGATGCGCTACGCGAGCTTGGCGTTGAAGCGCCCGCCATCGCCGAAGCTTTGGGCCGCATCGGCGCGGGCCCGCCGCCCCCGCCCAAACGCGAAGACGCCGCCGCCGGCGCCAGCCAAGGCGGCTCCGCTGTCGCGGCGCAGACCATCCGCGTGCAGGTTGAATCGCTCGAGCAATTGATGAATGTGGCGAGCGAGCTTGTGCTCATCCGCAATCAATTGCTGCAGACCTTGCGCTCGCAGCCCGAAAGCCCGTTCGCCGGCCCGCTGCAGCGGCTCAATCACGTCACGACCGAGTTGCAGGAAAGCGTGATGACCACACGCATGCAGCCCATTGGCGCGGCCTGGGCCAAGCTGCCGCGGCTGGCGCGCGATCTGGCGCTCGAACTCGACAAGCGCATCGAATTGCGGATGGAAGGCGAAGAGACCGAACTCGATCGCCAGGTGCTCGAGCTGATCAAGGATCCGCTCACCCACATGATCCGCAACGCCGCCGATCATGGCCTCGAACCGCCCGGCGAGCGCGCCAAGGCCGGCAAATCGGAAATCGGGATCATCACGCTGTGTGCGCGCCACGAGGGCAGCAATATCGTGATCGAGGTCGCCGACGACGGGCGCGGCCTCATGCCTTCGAAGCTGCGCGCCAAGGCGCTGGCGCAAAGCCTCATCACGCCGGCCGAGGCCGAAAGCCTCTCCGACGCCAAAATCCAGCAGCTCATCTTTCATCCCGGCTTCTCGACCGCGCAGCAGGTCTCCGGCATTTCCGGACGCGGCGTCGGCATGGACGTGGTGCGCACCAATATCGAGAAGATCGGCGGCACGGTTGAACTCTCCTCGCACGAAGGTCGCGGCACGCGCTTTACGATTCGAATCCCGCTCACGCTCACGATCGTGTCGGCGCTGATCGTCGACGCCTGCGCCCATCGTTTCGCCATGCCGCAATCGAGCGTGGTGGAGCTGGTCGGCGCCGGCGGCGGCTCAGGCCGCGCGATCGAGGACATCAATGGCGCGCCCGTGCTGCGTCTGCGCGATCGGCTTTTGCCGCTCATCGCCCTGCAGGATCTGATGCATCTGGCGCCGCAGGCCCGCGACGATGAACGCTGCATCCTGGTGATCCGTGTCGGGGCCTTCACCTACGGCATCATCGTAGACCGCGTGTTCGATACGGAAGAAATCGTCGTCAAACCGGCCGCCGCCGTGCTGCGCGACATTCCGTTCTATTCCGGCGCGACGATCCTGGGCGACGGCGCCGTGATCATGATTCTCGATCCCAAGGGCATCGCCACCGAACTCGGCTCCATCGAGGCCGAGCAAACCGAGAACGCCACACAGCGCGTGCGCGCCGAAAGCGACGATATGCAGCTGCTCATTGTCCGCGGCGCTTCACGCGCGCTAAAGGCCACCCCTCTGCAATTGGTGTCGCGCATCGAAGATGTACGCGGCGACGTGGTGGAATACGCCGACGGACGCCCTGTTCTGCAATATCGCGGCCGCATGATGCCGCTGATCGCGCTCGATGATGGCGCGCCCGCGCTGCGCGACGGCGTCAGCCGGCCGGTCATCGTGGTTGACAATGGCGAGCGGGCCATCGGCGTCGTCGTCGAAGAAATCGTCGACATCGTTCAGGCGCCGCTAACGCAGGGCATGAAGCCAGCCACCCCCGGCTCCCTCGGCAGCCTCGTCATCGAGGGCCATGTCACCGACATCATCGATTTCGCGCATTATTGGCGCGGCGCCGCACTTGTGCTGTCGCCGCAAGCGGACGAACCGCAAGGCGCACTGCCCCTTGAGCAGGCCGCGCCGCCGCGCAAGCGCGCGCTCATCGTCGATCCCAGCGCGTTCCAGCGCAATCTCGTCGCGCCGCTGCTCGCCATGGCCGGCTATGAGGTCGCGACCGCGGAGGACGCGAGCCGCGCCGCGGCGCTGATCGAAGCGGGCCCTGCCTTCGATGTGATCTTGTCGGACGCCGATCTTTCGGCGCGCGAGACGCTGCAGGGCGGCGCGCCCGTGATCGGCCTCTATGACGATCCTTTCGCGATCCGCCAGAACACCGCCGAGGGGTTCGCCCAGCTCGCGTGCCGGCTCGACCGCGACGCGCTGCTGCAGACGCTCGACACCGTCACCCAAACCAAACGCGTGGCCGCCTGATGACCGACGATATCGAACTTGTCTCCATGAGCCTTGGCGCGGCGCGCTTCGGCGTGCCGGTGCTGCGCGTGCGCGACGTGCTGGACATGCCCATCGTCAATCCCGTGCCGCTCGCGCCCAGTGAAATCGTGGGCTCGATCAATCTTCGCGGCCGCATCGTCACCGCGATCGATCTGCGCGGGCGGCTCGGTCTGCCCGCGCGCGATGCGGCCGCGCCCTGCATGTGCGTGATCGTGGAAAGCGCCAAAGAGCAAGGCGGCGAGCCCTACGCGTTTCTGGTCGATGAGGTCGGCGATGTACTGAGCCTACCGGCCTCGCTTTACGAGCCCAATCCGGTGACGCTGTCGAAAGCCTGGGCCAGCATGTCCCGCGGACTCTACCGTCAGGACGGCGCGCTGCTGCTGGTGCTCGATGTCGACGCCGTGCTCGATCTCGGCGCCAAGCGCGCCGCCTAGGCGGTCGTCGCGAACGGCGATTTGGCGAGGCGGTAGAGTCCGCGATCCTCCGGTTTGCCGAGAAACAGGCTCGACAAGCCCTGCACGCTGTCGGCGCTGCCGAGAAACAATAGCCCATCCGGCGCCAATTGCCGCGCCATCAGATCGAGCGCGCGCGCTTTGGTGGGCGCATCGAAATAGATCAGCACGTTGCGGCAGAAGATCACGTCGAACAGGCCGAGATGCGCCGCGCTCTGCACTAGATTGTGGAAGCGGAATTGCGTCATGCGGCGCAGAGGCTCGTTGATTTTGTAGGATTGCGCCTCGCCCATTTGGAAGTGCCGCGCGATACGGCCCTCGTCGAGACCACGCCGCACCTCGAACGCGGAATAAAGGCCTGCGCGCGCCTTCTCGATGATGGGTTGCGAAATATCCGTGCCCACGATGTCCCAGCGCCAGGCCGGCAAATGGCCGCACTCCTCCGCGATCAGCATCGCGACGGAATAGGCCTCCTGGCCGCTGGAACAGGCCGCGCTCCAAATCCTGATCGTGCGGGTCGCATTGCGCGCCCGCACCAGCTCCGGCAGCGCGGCGCGCAATTGATCGAACGGTTTTCCGTCGCGGAAGAACAGCGATTCGTGCGTCACCATCGCCTCCACAACGGCGGTGATCAGCCGTTCGCTCGGCCGCGTGCGCAGCGCCTGCATCAATTCGAGCACGCTGCGCAGATTGAAGGTTTGCGCCACGGGCCCGAGTCGCGCGGCGACCAGGTAGAGCTTGTCGCTCGTCAGCGCCATGCCGGCGCGGTCCTGCAGCAGCTTCTGCAGCGCCGCAAAGTCATCACCCGAGATCATTGCGAGCTGCTCATCGCGCCGGCGAGAAAGTCCGCAGCAGCCTCGAGCGGCAGCTGCGCCAGCGCTCGGCCGGTGCGGAACGCCGCGCCCGGCATGCCCCACACCACGCTGGTGGCTTCGTCCTGAACAATAAAGCGCCCGCCCGCCTCCGCGATGGCAGTGCAGCCATCCGCGCCGTCGCGGCCCATGCCCGTCAGCACCGCGCCGAGCACACCCGCGCCGTACGCCTTCGCCAGGCTGCGAAACATCGGATCGACGGCGGGCTTGCAGAAATTTTCCGGCTCCGTGTCGAGCAATTTGATGAACAAGACATCGCCATTGCGCTCGACCGTCATGTGCCGCCCGCCGGGCGCGACGTAGATGCAGCCACGCTCAATCAGCATGCCGTCGGCGCCCTCGCAGGCGCGCGCGCCGCTCACCTGGCCCAATTGCTCGGCGAGCATCGCGGTGAACGTCGCCGGCATGTGCTGGGTGATGAAGACGGGCGTGCGCACGCGGCCTTGCGCGCGCCCCATCACTTTGAGCAGCGCCGGCGGCCCGCCCGTCGAACTGCCAATCGCCACAGCCGCCGCGCGTACAGGACGCAGCGTCGGCGCGGCCGCCGCCGCGGCATGCGCCGCCCTGTTGCGCGCATGCGCTTTGATCTTGGCCTTGAGCTCGTCGAGGAACAGCTGCAGCGCCGAGCCGGCCTCCGGCTTGGGCACATAGTCGGCGGCGCCGAGCTGTAGCGCGCGCAAGCTCATGCCCGCGTGCCGGCGCGTCAACGCCGACGCCATGATCACCACCGTCTCGCGCCGCGCCTCCAGAATCTTCGGCAGCGCTTCGAGCCCGCTCATGGTCGGCATTTCGACGTCGAGCAGGACGACATCGGGCGACACCGCGCGCACCATGTCGATGGCGGCGCGGCCATCGGCGGCGGCGCCGACGACCCGAATGCCGGCATCGTCGCCCAGGCCCTGAGAGATCAGCCTGCGCACGACCGCCGAATCATCCACGACCAGCACGCCGATGGCGCGTTGCTCGCTCACTTAGGCGCGCACGAACCGCTCGATCGCGGTGCGCAGCTCCTCCGATTGCTGAGACATTTCCGCTGAAGCGCGCAGCAGATCGGCCGAGGCCATGCTGCTTTGATGCGCCGCATCGCTGACGCCGCCGATGCTGGCCGAAACCTGCTGCGTGCCCTGCGCGGCTTGGCCGACATTGACCGCGATCTCCCGCGTCGCCGTCGATTGCTCTTCCACGGCGCCCGCGATCGCAGTGGCGATTTCCGCGACCTTACGGATGGTTTCGGCGATCCCGCGAATGGCGCCGACGGAGGTTTCGGTCGCCGCCTGCATCGCCGCCACTTGCGAGGAGATTTCGTCGGTCGCCTTCGCGGTCTGATCGCTGAGGCTTTTCACCTCGGAGGCGACGACCGCGAAGCCTTTGCCCGCCTCGCCCGCGCGCGCGGCTTCGATCGTGGCGTTGAGCGCGAGCAGCTTGGTCTGGCCCGCGATGTTGTTGATCAGCGTCACAACGCTGCCGATCTTCTGCGCGGCGTCGGCCAGGCCCTGCACGGATGTGCTGGTGCGGTCGGCTTCCGCGACCGCGCGTTGGGTGACGCTGTTCGATTCGGCGACCTGGCGCGCGATTTCCGCGATCGAGGCCGAGAGCTCCTCACCGGCGGCCGACACAGTCTGCACGTTCGACGAGGCGAGCAGCGCGGCGGACGCGACCTCCGAGGATTGCCGTGTGGTTTCTTCCGCCGTGCGCGCCATCGATTCCGCGGTGGCGCGCATTTCCGTCGATGCGGCAGCCACGATATCGGCGATCTGCTTGACGCGGAACGCGATGGTCATCTGATCGGTGACGTCGGTGGCGAATTTGACGACCTTGAAGGGCCGTCCATTGCCGTCGAGGATCGGATTGTAACTGGCCTGGATCCAGATTTCGCGGCCGCCCTTGGCGATGCGCTTGTACTGGCCCGCATCATATTCGCCGCGCCCGAGCTTGTCCCAGAGCGCGCGATAATCGCTCGACGCGCGATAGTCCGGCTCGACGAACATGCCGTGATGCTGGCCTCTGATCTCTTCCAGCGTGTAGCCGAGCGTGCGCGTAAAATTTTCGTTCGCGGCGATGATGCGCCCGTCCAGCGTGAATTCGATGATCGCCTGCGAGCGGTTGAGCGCGGCGAGACTGCCCGCATTGGAGCGCGTGGTGGTGACGTTATCCCATTCGAGCACGTTGCCGACATAGGCGCGGCTCTCGTCATAGACGGCGCTGACATTCAGCGCGAATTTGAAATCGCCGACGCTGATATCGGTGCGATAAGGCAGCCGGCTTGGATCGGACAGCAGACGGCGCTGGTGCGACGGGTCCTTGTGGAACATGTCGATGCAGGCGCCGATGATCGTATCGGGATTGAAGCTCGGCCAAACGGCCCGGAACGCCGCCAGATTCTCCACGAACAGCCGCTTGGTGGCGTCGTTCACGTAGATGACCTTGAGGTCGCGATCGACCATCATCATGGCGCCGGACGCGCCGCCGAAAGCCGCGCTCTTGAACAGCGCTTCGCGCGCCTGGCTCTCCGCAGCCGTGATGTCGGTGGCGAATTTCACGACCCGCACCGGCCGCCCGCTGGCGTCCATGACGGGATTGTAGCTGGCCTGAATCCAGACTTCGCGGCCGCCCTTGGCGATGCGCTTATATTTGCCGGCGTCGAACTCGCCGCGCGCAAGACGATCCCAGAAGGCGCGATATTCGTTTGAGGCGCGGTATGTGGGATCGACGAACATGCTGTGGTGCTGGCCGCGGATTTCGCCGATCGTGTAGCCGAGCGTGCGCAGGAAATTGTCGTTGGCGTCGAGCACGCGGCCGTCGAGACCGAACTCGATCACGGCCTGTGAGCGATTGATCGCCGCGATCATTCCTTGCGCGCCCGTATCCGCCTCGGCTTCGTGGGATGGGGCGACGGGCACGGACTTCACGGCATTTGCGGCGCCAAAACGAACCATGTTTACCACCTTGAGTTGCGCAACTCAGGGTTTCATGCCGTGACTTGGTTAAGCTTTGGTGGACGCGTCGTGGTTGAAGAGCGGGAGATCCGCCAGCAACGCGCCTTCGATTTCGAGCAATTTGAGCTTGGTGGCCACCCCGCCGCGCGCCGAAAACCCGCCCGTCTTGCCGCCGGCGGCCAGAACCCGGTGGCAAGGCACGATGATCGGAAACGGGTTGCGCCCCATCGCCTGCCCCACGGCGCGCGCCGCGCCCGGCTCGCCCAATTGGGCGGCGAGTTCGCCATAGGTCGTGGTGCGGCCCGGACCGATGGCGCGCGCGGCGGCGTAGAGCCGGCGCTCGAAATCGCCGAGCCGGGCTTCGTCGAGGCGGATGTCGCGCAGATCGCGCGTCTCGCCCGCGATGAGCGCCGTGATCGCCGCGATGGCGGCGCGCGCTTCGTCATCGGGCGGCGCTTCGCTGTGGCGGCGCGCCATGCGCGCGCGGGTGGCGGCCGCACTGGCCTCCGGCAAGGCGGAGCCAACGATGCCCGCCTCGCCCCACGCGATCGCGCAGGCGCCGAGCGCGGTGTCGAAAAGCGCGAACTCAGTCACCCGCCGAGCCTAGCACGCTCAGAGCGCCGGCGCATCGCCGCGCCGGTAGCGCGCCAGGCCAAGCGAAAAGAGCGCGAAGGCGAGCGCCGCATAGGACGCGGCGCTCGCGCAGACGACGAACAGCGTCTCCGGACTGGGCGCGCGCAGCAACGCGACCGGCGCCAGCACGACAAAGCCGGCGGGGAGCAGCGTGTACGCCAGCGCCTTGGTCGCGCCCTGAAAGATCGAGCCGGGATAGGACGACATCAGGATCAGAAAATCCGTCAAATCGCGCGCCAGGCTGCGCGCGCCGGCGAACCAGAACGCCAGCGACGCGAACATCACGCCCGCCGCGACATAGACTATCAGCCCCGCGAGCAGGCCCAACAGGACGAGCGGCGCGTCGCGCCAGGATAAACCGGCGGCAAACACCAGCATCGCGATCCCGTTCACAAAATCGCCCCACCCGCTCGCATTGCTTTCGCGCGCCAGCAGACGCGGCAGCACGGGCTTGGGCTGCGTCAACAGACTGTCGATCTCGCCCTTCAGGATCGTCGCGGCCAGATCGCGATAGCCGCCGAACGCGATGCCCGCCGCGCCGACAATGGTCATGATGAGGCCAAGCAGCAGCGCGACATCGTGGAGGCCCCAGCCGCCGACCGAGCGAAAGCCTGCGAAGAACATGAACCAGAGAATGAGGAAGAAGAAATTGTTCACGAGCATGCCGCCCGCTTGCAGGAAGAAGGTGGCGCGATCCGCGAACGACATGCGGATCGCGAGGCGCGCCTGCGCAAGATAAGCGCCCCACATCTCAACCTCCTTCGCGCAGTACGCGCGCCAGGCCCGCGCGCCAGATCAGCACGCACGTCGCCGCGATCAGCGCGATCCAAAGTGTTTGCAGCGCCAACGCTTCCGCGAGCAACGCAGGCGAGGGCATGAACGTGAACGCGCCGGGATAGAACACGTGCGCGGCGAACGGCGTCGCCGCGCACAGCCGGTAAAGCCAGTCCGGATAGAGCGTGATCGGCGCAAAGAGGCCGCCCATCAGAAACAACAGCTTCTGCATCACCATCAGCACCGGCAGCACGCGGCGCACCCAGAACGCGAGCAGGCCGACGATCACGTAGAGCAGCACGCCGAGCGCAGCGCCCAGCGTTCCCGTCAGCGCAATCGCCGCCAGGTTTTCAAACGACGGCCCCTCCCGACCCGTCAGCGCGAGCAGGGCTAGCGCCGTCGCGCCCAGCGCCACGAGGCGCACGGCCATGCCGCCGAACGCTTCGAACACACGTTGCGCAAGATAGGATTTCGGCCGCGTCAGATGCGGCTCGAGCGCGCCGGAGCGAATCTCGTCCTCGAGCCGCAAATGCACCGCGACCACCGACAGCGTGATCCATTCGGTCACGCCGACATAGAGCGCGAGCCCATGCGGCGGCAAACTCGCGGCCAGCGTGCCGGGCAGACGTTCGGCCGCCACCTTGTCCCATAAGGCGCTGAACACGGACATGATGAGCACGTAGAAGAGGCAGCGGCCGAGCAGCACGGGCCAGGCCGTCCACGCCTGGCGCCAGCCGAGCGCGAAGCTCGCCGCCGCGAGCCCCGCCTCGTTCTCAAACCGCGCGTGCGACGTGAGCGTAGATCTCATGGACCACCTCCTCCATCGGCGGATCTTCGATTGTCACGTCTTCGATGCCGCCATGCGCGAGCGCGGCCTGCACCACGGCATCGACACGCGCGAGGTTGGTGTCGACATCGTAGATCGTGGTGTGCGGCTGGCTCGGCAGGCGCGCGATCCCGGGCATATCGAGCGCGATCTCGGCCGCCGCCGATTGCAGCGTCACACGCTTGCGCGCGAGATAGCGCCGGCGCAGCTCCGCCGTGGGTGCATCGACCACGATGCGGCCCTGATTGATGACGATGACGCGTTCGCACACCAGTTCGATGTCGCGCGTGTCGTGCGAGGTGAGCAGCACCGTCTGCCCTTCCGCGCGCGCCTGATCGCGAATGAAATCTCGAATCGCCGCCTTGGCCGTGACGTCGAGGCCGATGGTCGGCTCGTCGAGGAAGAGCAAGGCCGGCGCGTGCAGCAGGCTCGCCACGATCTCGCAGCGCATGCGCTGGCCGAGCGAAAGGCGCTGCACGGGCTGATCGAGAAAGCCCGCAATGCCGAAGCGTTGCGCAAGATCGTCCAGCCGGCGCGCAAACGTCTTCCGGTCGAGATCGTAGACCCGCCGCAGTAGTGCGAACGAATCCGCGGCCGGCAAATCGGCCCATAATTGCGAGCGCTGTCCGAACACGACGCCGATGCGATAGGCCAGCGCGCGCCGTTCCTTCCAGGGCGTCAGCCCCAGCACGCGCGCCTCCCCGCTGCTGGGCTCGAGAATGCCGGCGAGCATTTTGAGCGTGGTCGATTTGCCCGCGCCATTGGGGCCGATAATGGCCACGCGCTCGCCTTCGGCGACGTCGAACGACACGCCGGCGACCGCATCGATGTTCTGATAATCCGGAGAAACCGCGCCGATCAGCGCGCCCGCAAAGCCCGTGCGCCGCTTAGCGAAGCGATAGGTCTTGACCAATTGGCTGATGTGAACGGCGGGAGGCATCGGGCGGGCTCAATTTGCAGAAGGACAGAGGCGATGGATCGTGTTTGGCGTGCGGATAGGCGGCCACGTCCGCTTCGGAGCGAAGCGGGGCGGTCTGTACGCACATAAGCCAAAACGACTGCGTCATCTGTCTTTCCGGGAGCCGGTCAGAAGGCAGCGCGTGTAACCGAGTTCATCGCGGCGCTCAAGCCGCAAATCGAATGACGAGAGCGCGCGATCAGGCCTCTTCGCGGCCGATGGAGCGCATGAAGCGCCGGCGCGCCGCGGCCGGCGGATCGGCCGGCTCCTCGTTTTGCGCCTGTTCAGCGAACCGATCGACCAGGCCTTGGATGAGTTCTGGCGCCATCGGCTTGGCGAAATAGAAGCCTTGGATTTCGTTGACGCCGGCAAGGCGCAGCACGGCGGCTTCCGCTTCCGTCTCGACGCCCTCGGCGACGATATCCATGCCCAGGCCGCGCCCGATGGTGACGACCGCCTGGATGACCGTCATCGCCTGCTTGCCCGCGCGCACGCCATGCACGAACGCGCGATCGATCTTGATCTTGTCGAAGCGATATTCGCAGAGATAGCTCAGGCTCGAATAGCCGGTGCCGAAATCGTCGAGCGCGGTCTTGAAGCCCATCGCGCGCACGGCTTCGAGCATTTTGCGCGTGCGGTCCGTGCTTTCGAGCAGCACGCCTTCGGTGATCTCGAGCACGAAGCGGCGCGGATCGGCGTCGTGCTTGGCCACCAGATCGGCGAGCAGCGCTTCCAGATCGACATGGCGGAATTGCACGGGCGAGAGATTGATCGCGATCTGCAGGTTCGGCCATTGCTTGGAATCGGCCATGGCGCGGTTGAGCACCCACGCGCCCAGGGCCGGCATCAGCCCCGCCTCTTCCGCGATCGGCACGAACACGCCGGGGGAAATGTCGCCCTGCGTCGGATGACGCCAGCGCAGCAGCGCTTCCACGCCCGTGATCGTGTTGGTCGCGCACGACACCAGCGGCTGATAGTGCAAACGCAATTCGTCGCGTTCGAGCGCCTCGCGCAGCGCCAATTCGATGCCGCGGCGGCGCTCGACATCCCACGCCATGTTGGCGCTGAAGAACATGGCGCGGTCGCGCCCGTGCTTCTTGGCTTCGTAGAGTGCGATATCGGCGTGGCGCATCAGCGCTTCCGTGGTCAGGCCATGCTCGGGCGCTTTGGCGAGGCCGACAGACGCCGTCATGCGGATCGATTGGCCATAGATCATGAAAGGATCTTCGAACGCGTGGCGCAGCGAATCGGCCAGCGCGTCGCCGCAATCGAGCGAGGCGGGCGCGCGCATCACGGCGAATTCGTCGCCGCCGAAGCGCGACAGGAAATCCCTCGGCCCCAGATGCGCGATGAGGCGCCGCGCGACGGCCTGGATCAGCTCATCGCCCGCATGGTGGCCGAGCGTGTCGTTGATGTCCTTGAAGCGGTCGACGTCGATATAGGCGACGACCACGCCGCGGCCCTGCGCGTTTTGCTCGGTGAGCTGCTCGGCGAGCACGTCGGCGAAATGGTGCCGGTTGGCGAGGCCCGACAAGGCGTCATGCTGCGCTTCATAGCGCGCTTGCGTTTCGCGGTCGGCCAGATCGGCGGAGGCGCGCTTGAGGCGCCGCAGCGTGTGAAAACAGAAGAAGCCCGCGCCGACCACGCCGCCGATCACCATCGGCAGAATGAAGATCAACAAGGCCTGCCCGGGCTGCTTCGGCGTCCACGTCAGATAGCCGACGGAGGCGCCATCATCGGCGACGAAAGCCTGCGATTGCACATGGCCGATGCGCGAAGGCCCCGGCGCCACCGTGAGATCGGGCATCAGCAATTGGTGGCCGAGCTGGCGCATGAAGAGCCCATCGATCTCGACGATGCTCACCAGCATGGAGGGCGTGCCGTGCAACAGGCTCGCATCCACGCTCGGCACGACGGTGATCGCCGACACCACAGCCGGGCGGCCGTCGAACGAGAAGATGTGGCCCGCCCAGCTGGCGTTCCGCGCGCCCAGCAATTCGCGGTAATTGCCCTGCCCTTCGTTGAAGGCGCGCGCGCGCGTGCGCAGATGCACGTCGCCGCGGCGGCGCGCTTCCGAAATGATCATGTCCAGAATGCGCTTGTGCGCAGCGTAAGCGGGCGCTGCCGGAACCCGCGCGCCATCGACATAGGCATAGACCGGCTGATCACGGCCATTGATCACGAACACTTGGTCATGGCCGTAGGTTTCGGTGAACCAGGCGCCCATTTCGGTGTCGGCCCATTCCGTGTCGACGCGGCCCGAGCCGACATGGACGACGGCATCATCCCACCAGGCGATGGATTTTTGCTCGTCGAGGACGCGGCTCACGCTGTCGTCGAGCGCATTTTCCACGAGCTGACGCTCGCGCACGACGGCCGTCCGGTTCGCAGACCAGCCCGCATACGCAATGATCGCGACCAGCACGACGCTGAAGAACGCAATCGCCCCGCCGATGATCCGGGTGAGGCGACTGAGGTCGTTCCTGTAATGCTCTGTCCGGAGACTGTCGTCCGACATGAGGCTCGCCAAGGTAAACGCAGAATTACCCGCAGTAACACCTGACAATACCCGCGAAGCTGCAAATATCCGGTTACGGACAACCAGCAGTTTCGGTTAAATATCATTGAAATGTTCGCACCCAGCCCTCAGGAACATAGACGGTACGTCTTGCCACGTCGTTAAGAATGGTAAATACAGATTAGGGATTGAACTTAACTTTTTTACGCTTTATTAGGGAAATCGCACGGCGCGAACTGTCCGTGTGTGGTCGTTGCTATAGTATTCGCAGAAGCGAGCCCAAGACCATTATGGTTAACGCAGGGGCTTGATGATGTCGTCTTTCGCCATTTATTCGCGCGCGCATTCGCCTGAGTTGCGAAAAGCAGCGATCGCGGTCGAGCAATCGGCATGGAATGCTCTCGGATTCCTCAATTTCACCCGCGCGCACTTCCAGTATTACGAACAGATCCTTGAAGACTATGCGGATCACCAGCTGTGCCTCGTGGATGAGGCGCGCGGCTATCCGATCGCGGTGGCGACCTGCGCCCCCTTCTCCGTGAGCTCGCTCGATGAGCTGCCGGCCGAAGGCTGGGATTGGGTGGTCGAAAGCGCCGGCAAGGGCGGCAAGGGCAAAGCCAACATGCTCGGCGGCCTCGGCATCTCCGTGCCGAAGGCGCACCGGTCCAAGGGCCTTGCGCGCGTCATGATCCAGGCCATGGCCGATCTCGCCCGCGAGCGCGGCTATGACGGCGTCTGCATCCCGGTGCGCCCGACGCTCAAAGCCAAGCATCCCGACGTCACCATCGAAGACTACATGACGTGGAAGGATGAGGCGGGCCGGTCCTACGATCCGTGGTTCCGCAGCCATATCGCCGCCGGCGGCACGATGGTGCGCGCCTGCAAGCGCTCGATGGTGGTCGAGGAGCCGATCGCGTTCTGGGAAACCTGGTCGGGACAGAGCTTCGAAGAAAGCGGCGCCTATGCGATCGAAGGCGGGCTCATCCCGGTCGAGATCGACAAGGCGAGCGGCGTCGGCCGCTACGAAGAGCCGAACGTGTGGTTCTCTTATCTGAACTAAGACCGGCTCAGGCCGTGTTGCGCAAAGGCTCGGGCTCGTACACGGGCTCGGGCGAGGCGTGGCCGAACAGATAGCCTTGCGCGAGCGCACATGCGCGTTCGCGCAAGGCGTCGGCCGTTTCGCCGCATTCGACGCCTTCGGCCGTCACCGTCAGGCCTAGCGATTTTCCGAGACCGAGGATCACATCCACGATCGTCGCGTTCGACGGATCGACCAGCATGCTCGACACGAACGAGCGGTCGATCTTCAATTTGTCGATCGGCAATTGGCGCAGCAACAGCAGCGATGAATAGCCGGTGCCGAAATCGTCGAGTGCGATGCGCACGCCCTGGTTCTTGAGCGAGAGCAGCGCCGCCTTGGCCTGATCGATGTCGCCCATCATGGCGCTCTCAGTGACTTCGATTTCGAGGCGATGGGTGGGAAAGCCGGTCTCGCGCAGCGTGCGCAGCACCTTTTCCGGGAACCATTGGTCGCGGATCTGGCTGGGCGAAATGTTGACGGCGAGCGTGAAATCGCCCGGCGCGGCGAGCGCCTTCTGGCAGGCTTGGGTCAACAGCGTCCAGAACATGGCGTCGACCAGGCCCGCCTCTTCGGCGACGGGAATGAATTCGGCCGGTGAAATCATGCCGCGTTCGCGGTGCGGCCAGCGCGCCAGCACTTCATAGCCCGAGGCGACGCCCGTCGCGAGATCGACGACCGGCTGGAAATACGGAACAATTTCGCCGGCTGGAATGGCGGCGCGCAATTCCTCTTCGAGCGAGGCCTTGAGCTTCATCGCCTGATCGATCGAGGCGTCGAAAAACTGGAATTCGCCGCGCCGCGCCTTGGCGCGCAGCATAGCGGCGTCGCCATTCTGCAGCAGGGCCGCGCCCGTCTCGCCATCGTGCGGATAGATCGCGATGCCGACGGAGGCGCCGACCGAGAGTTTCAAACCGTTGATCGGGATATGCGTCGAGATTTCCGCGCCGATGCGGCGCGCGGCGTGCGCGATGGCTTCGCGATCGGCCTCTTCCAGGATGATGGCGAATTCATCGCCGCCAAGGCGCGCGGCGAAACTATCTTCGCGCAGGCAGCCCTGCAGCCGCGTCGCGATCACTTGCAGCAGCCGGTCGCCGATGGAATGGCCGTGTACGTCGTTGATCGGTTTGAAGCGGTCGAGATCGATGAACAGCAGCGCAAAGCCGTCTTCCAAGGGACGCGCGAGCCCCAGCCGGCGATCGAGCTCCTCCACGAAATGGCGGCGATTGGCGAGGCCGGTCAGCACGTCATGGCGCGCCAAAGTGTGGGCGCGGGCTTCAGCGGCCTCCCGCTCGGCGATCTCAGCCGAGAGACTGGCGTTGGCGGTGAGCAGATCCTGCGTGCGTTCGCGCACGGTGACTTCGAGATCGTTGCGGATATTGTCGAGCGCGAGGACGGCCGTGCGGCGATCGAGCTGCACTTTGAGGCGCGCCATCAGCACGCGCAGATCGATCGGCTTGGACACGTAATCATTGGCGCCCGCTTCGAGCGCCTGGGCCACCACGTCGCCATCGTCGAGCGCGGTCACGACGATCACGGGCACATGTTCGAGATCGTAGATCCTGCGCAGACCGAGCAGCGCATCATGGCCCGAGCGCTCCGGCATCATCCAATCGAGGAGCACCAGATCGATCTTCTCATTGGCGATGTCGGTTTCGATCGTCAGCGCGTCTTCGCGCAGCACGACATCATAGCCGCGCCGCTCCAGGCGGCGGCGCAGCATATCGCGGTTTTGCGCTTGATCGTCGACCAGCAGGACGCGGCCCAAACGGGCGCCATCCGGCTGCTCGCCGTTCTGTTGTTCCGCGGACAAATCGCTCCCCTTGCCCTGCAGGGTTTTAATCCATCTTCAAATTTAGCACTGAGTGGTTGATCTGCCGCTAAAGCGGACATGACGATCAGCTCATTCGCGAAGAAATACAGCGTGATAAACGCGGCGTTTACGCTGCGCGCGCGCCCGCGGCGACGGCTTCGATCACGGTGAGGAGCGCGGCGAAATCGACCGGCTTGGTGGCGAAGGCGTCGCAGCCGGCGTCAAGACATTCCTGGCGCGCGGAATCCATGGCGTGCGCCGTGAGCGCGATGATCTTGATCGCCTTCGTGGCCGGCAGCGCCCGCAAAGCGCGCGTCGCTTCGAGGCCGGACATCACCGGCATCGAGATATCCATGAGAATAAGGTCCGGCATCAATGCCTGCGCGCGATCGACGGCCTCTTGGCCGTTCTCCGCCGTATGCACTTCATAGCCGCGCCGCTCGAGGCGCCGCGTGAGCATCTCCCGATTGTCTGGGTGATCTTCGGCGATCAGGATACGCATGAGGCCCGGCCCTTCCTCTAAGCAGTTTTCGCGAAATTGGTTGCCGATGTGTTGATCGCCGCGCCGCCGCGCGCGAAGCGCAGGGCTGCAGCGGCCAGCGCATCGCGATCGGCGGGCTTGGTCAAAAGGTCGCACGCGCCGGCGGCGATGGCCTTTTGGCGGTCGTCGTCGACCGAATGCACGATCAGCGGAATGCCGGCCGTCGCCTCATCGTCCTTCAGCCGCGCGATCAGCGCCCAGCCGTTCAAATCCGGCAATTGAATATCGACGAGCGCGAGATCGGGCGCGTTGGCGCGCGCCAGCTCCAGCCCTTCCGCGGCAGTTGCGGCCTCCAGCACCGTGAAGCCCAAACGCCCCAGCGAGCGCGCGACCAGATCGCGCGCGCTTTCTTCATCATCGATCACCAGCACGACGCGGCCATGCTCGCCGGCGGCCGCGGGCGCCTGCGCGACTGGCTCGCCGATCGAGGCGTCTGCGAATTGCGCCAGCACGCGCAGCGAGAAGGTGGAGCCCGCGCCGGGCGCCGAGCGGACGCTGACATCGCCGCCAAGCAATTGCGCCATGCGCCGTGTGATCGCGAGGCCAAGGCCGGTGCCGCCAAAGCGGCGCGTGGTCGAAGCATCGGCCTGCATGAACGGACGGAAGATGCGCGCGATCTCTTCTTCCGTCATGCCGATGCCGGTGTCGGTGACGTCGAACACGAGCTGCGCATCCTCGCGCCGCACCGACAGCGTGATGACGCCGTCATGGGTGAATTTGCCTGCGTTCGACAGCAGATTGAGCAGGCATTGCGACAGCTTGAAATTGTCGCTGAACATGGCGCCAAGGTCCGGCGCGCACGCGATCACCAGGCGATTGCCGTTCTTTTCGATCAGACCGCGCACCGTGTCGGCCGTCGCCTCCACGAAGGCCGGCACGTCGAAGCGGGCGCACGACAGATCCATGCGCCCGGCCTCGATCTTCGACAGGTCGAGAATTTCGTTGATGAGATGCAGCAGCTGGCGCGCCGCGCCCAGCACCCGCTCAATATCCTTGCAGGCATCCAGGCGGCCCTCATCGGTCGCCTCCTCCAGCAGGATTTCGGAATAGCCGATGATGGCGTTGAGCGGCGTACGCAATTCATGGCTCATATTGGCCAGGAATTGCGATTTGGCGACGGAGGCGCTTTCCGCGGCCGCGCGCGCGGCCTGCAGCGAAGACACCGTGCGCCGCAGCGCGCTATCGCGCGTGTCGATCTCGCCGAGCAGACGGCCGAGCCGCGCGAACATCTCCGTCACATCGCCCGACAAGGCGCCTCCGGCCGGCGCGGACGGCGCGATCTCCTCGCCCGTTTCCTCCAGCAGCGCGCGCTTGGCTTCGAGCGCGGTTTCGGCGCGCCGCATGGCCTCGACGAAGGCCTGCTCTTCGCGCTTGGCCTCGGTGATGTCCTTCGACATCACCACCACGCTTGTGACCTCGCCCTTTTCATTGCGGCGATTGTGCACGGAGGGCTGAATCCAGGCGATCTCGCCATTGCGCCAAATGCGATGCTCGAACACGAAATGATCGGGCCGCGAGTCCACCTTGAACAATTGCTCGAGCCGGGCCCGATCCTCATCGAGATAGAGCGGCGAGGTCAGCGGATCGAGATCATCCGCCGTGAACGGGCGTCCGTAAATCGGCGTGGGATCGCCCTGCCAGGTCATCTCGAACGTGGCCAGATCGATTTCCCAAACTGTCGATTTCGAGACTTCGAGCGCGATCTGCAGGCGGCTTTCGTTTTCCTCGCTCTGCTTGCGCGCGCGCACGTAATCGCTGACATCGTGCGAATAAGAGATGACGCCGACGATCACGCCGTCCGCATCGCGCCAGGGCAGCAATTCCCCGCTAAAATAGCGCACGCCCGCGCTGAAATGGATGGCGTCGTCCTGGAACGTCACGTGCTCGCCATTGAGCGCGCGCACCAGGCGGTCGCCCCAACGCGCGGGCAATTTCGGCAGCACGGTCGTCAGATGCAAATCCGTCACGTCGGAGCGGCCGGGCGCGAAACTGTCGCGCCAGCAGCCATTGGCCGAGACGATGCGCAGATCGCGATCATAGAGGCACGCCGCCATTGTGGTCTGCTCGAAGGTCAGCCGCGCAATGCTCTCCTTCTCGCGCGCCTCATCTTCCGCGGCATCGAGCGTGTGATTGAGCTTGGCCGCGCCCATCCAGAAGCGCGACGCGTAGAGCACCAGCGCCGCGCCGCAGCCGACCGCGGCGAGGTTCAGCATGAAATCGGCTTGCGGCGATTGCACCGCGGACCACAGCGGCGCGAACATCACGGTGAGCGCGCCAGGCGTCGCCGAGGCGATCGCCAGATCGCGCTCGCGGCCCAATTCGCTCAAGCTGCGCACCAGACCCGCGCACCACAGCGCCATCGCGGCGGCGGCCGTCGCGGGGCGTCCATCGAACCACAGCATCGTCGGCAGCGCGGCATAGGTCGCCGAGAGCGCCATCGCCCAGAACGCCAGGCCCGCGCGCAGGCGCCCGTCCATCGAAACTTCGGCTTCCGCCAGGCGGCGAAACACCAGCGCATCGAGCGAGAACATCGCGAGCGCCGCCGCGCTCCACATCAGCGGCGCGGTGCTGTCCATCACCAAAGCGGCGGCGGTCCCGCCGAAAAACGACAGAGACAGCGCGATCGGCAATTCGCGCCGGCGCAGTTCAGCCGCGCTCGTCAGCGCCGTGGACAAAGGGTCGTGCATCGTTCTGAGCCCGGAGGAAAGTCCGCCGCACCCTGCCCGATACTGATAAATTTACTTTGAATTCCGGCGTTTACGCCCTGGAGATCAAGGTTAGGGATTTGCTGTCGCGGGCGCCGCGGGCGCAGCCGCCTGCGCAATCTGGGCCACCGCCTCGGGCGGCCCGCCGCCGAAGGCGCGATAGACCGCGACCGCCGCGCGCGCCTGGCTCTGCTGCGCCGCGATCAGCGACAACCGCGCATCGATCGCCTGCTGCTCGGCGCGGAGCAGATCGGTGAGGCTCAACAGACCCGCATTGTAGGCCGCGCGCCGGCCGCGCAGTGTCGTCTCCGCCGCTTCCGACGCCGCGCGCGAGGCGGTCAATTGCCGCGAGCCTTGATCGAGCGAGACCAGCGCCGTGGTCGCATCCGCCACCGCCTGGATCACGGTTAAGCGATATTGAATGAGCGATTGATGGAATTGTGCGTCGCGCTGGCTGACGGTCGCGATGCGCTGGCCCCAATCGAACAGCGGCAGCGAAATGATCGGCTGCGCCGTCACCAAAGTCGTGCTGGTTCCGAGCGGCGTGCCGATGTCATTGTCCGTGACGTTGATGGCGCCGGTGATGTTGAGCTTTGGCAGGAGATCGGCGCGCGCGGCGCCCAATTGTGCGGCCGCGATCAGGGCCTGCGCTTCGGCGGCCGCCACGTCGGGACGCAGCCGCACCAGATCGACGGGCGCCGCAGGCGCCGAAGCGATCGGCAAGGAGGGCACGTCCGCTGCGCTCTCCAGCGCGGTCGCCGTGTCCTGCGCTTCCGCGCCGGGGGCTATGCCGCGCAAGACCGACAGCGTCGCCTCTGCGCGGCGCATCGCGATAAAGTAATTGGAAAGCGCAGCGCGCTGCGTTTCGGCTTGGCGGCGCGCATCGGCGGCGTCGGCTTCCGACGCAAAGCCCGCTTGCGCAGCGGTTTGCAGGATCGAGGCGATGCGATCGGCGTTGGCGACGGCTTCCTGCAGCGCGGCGTAGCTGCGCTGCGCCGCGCGCAGATCGACATAGGCGTTGGCGATATCGGCCGCGATCGCGACCAGCGCGCCGCGCGCATCGGCAAACGCTGCGCGGTTGGCGCCGCGCACGCCCGTGGCGGTCGCGCCGATCGAGAACAGCGGCACTTCCCAACTCGCCTGCCCGCCCCAGCTCACGGTCGACTGTTCTTCATCGAGGCCACCGCTGGCGTTCGGCAGCAGCGGGCCTTCGACCGCACGTCGATAACTTTCCGAGCCGATCGCCGAGACCGCCGGGAAATAGCGGACCAGGGTCGCGTAAGAGAGAGAGCGCGCCTCGCGCAGGCGCAGCGCCGCGAGCTGCACGGTCGGCCCGTCCGAAACGCCCTGCGCCACCAGCGCGTTGAGCGTCGGGTCGTTGAAGCCCTGCCACCAATTGACCAGCCGATCGGTCCCGTTCGCATCCGCAACGACCGGCGCGTCGCGCCAAGTATCGGGCAGGACGCCGGCCTCGGGCCGGTCATGGGGCATCAGCACGCAGGAGCTGGCCAGCAGCGCCCCGCTCAGGGCGGCGGCCAGCGCCGATTTCGACACTTTATTATCGCGGCGCACCATAAACTCCCCTCACGGGACCGGGCGGAAATTCTCGTCGCGCCCACTTGCTTGCTTTCGCAAGATTAACATTTAAAGAACGAACGTTCGCTTTATATGCGGCGCACAGGCCGGCGCACAAGCCGGTCTGCGTCGAAGGAACCAACAGGTCACATGGCCCGTCTCGCCGATCCCGGCCTGGCCGAACGCCGCCGCCGCCAGATTCTGGACGCGGCGCTGTTTTGCTTCAGCCGTCGTGGCTTTCACCAGGCCACGATGCAGGAGATCTGCGCCGAGGCCGGCATCTCTCCGGGCGCCCTTTACCGCTACTTTTCCTCCAAGGCCGACATCATCGCCGCCATCGCCGAAGACGAACGGCGCGACACGGATGCAATGCTGGCCCGCGCCGAGGGTGAAGCCCGCCTGATCGACGTGCTGAGCGAGTTCGCGGCCTGCGTGCTGGCTCGGTGTCACAAAGACTCCTTCGGCCCGATCTATGCGGACGTGTTCGCCGAGGCCGCGCGCGATCCCGTGCTCGCCAAGCGGCTGTCCGAGATCGACAGCCAGAGCATACATCGCCTCGCCGTGGCCCTCACAGCCGCGCAGCGCCGCGGCGAAATCGATCGCGAGCTCGATCCCGAGATCGCCGCGCGCACGCTGGTCGCCGCCATCGACGGCATCGGCATGCGCTCGGCGTTTGGTCCCGATGGCGGCGATGTCGCCGCCGCAGTTTCCGCCTTCCGCGCGCTCGCTGAGCGCTACCTTTCGGTGCACGCATGAAACCTGACACCTTCTCCAGCGCGCAAGATCTGCTGAAGCGCGTCAATGAGAGTCTGTTCAAGGACGATCCCAACGCGGACGCCGAACAGGCCGCGAAGAAACGGCGCCGGCGCACAGCGCTGCTGCTCGGCGGCGGCGTCGCGGCCGCAGCGATCGGCGCGTTCGCGCTCTCGCACATCGGCGGCGAAGCGCCGGCCGACAAGGCCGGCATCGACCGCACGCAGGCCGTGACGGTCGTGCTCGCCGCCGCGCACCCGTTCAGCCCGCGCGTCTCGCTGCAGGGCGAAGCGCGGCCGACGCATGATTTCCAGGTTTACGCACCCGCGAGCGGCGTGCGTATTCTGCAATTGCTGGCCGACGAAGGCGATTTCGTGCGCGAAGGCCAACCGCTGGCCCGGCTCGATACGGCGCTGGCTTCGGCGCAAGCGAGCGCGGCGCAAGCGGCCGTCGCCTCCGCCGAAGCTGCGCAAGTGCGCGCGGCCAGCGAATATGAGCGCGCCGAAAGCATTCGCGATTCCGGCGCGCTCTCGACCGAAGCGATCGATCAGCGCCGCGCCGCCGCGCGCGCCGCCGACGCCCAACTCGCCGCCGCGCGCGCCCAGCTCGCCGAGGTGAACGCGCGTCTGCAAGGCGGTTTCGTGCGGGCGCCGGCCTCGGGCCTGGTGATCTCGCGCACCGCGCAGATCGGGCGCCCGGTCGATGGCCAGGTTCTGTTCCGCATTTCGGGCGACAACGCGCTCGAAGTCGCGGCGGACGTCGCCGAGCGTGACGTGCTCTCGCTGCGCCCAGGCCTGCGCGCCACGTTCCGTCTGGTCGATGGATCGAGCGTCGAGGGCGTTCTGCGCCGCCCGCCAGTGTCGATCGACGAACGCACGCGCACCGGCGAAGCGCTGTTCGATCTGCCGCGCAATTCTTCGGTGCGCGCCGGCATGTATCTGCGCGGCGAAGCCGTGCTGCCTGCGCGCGAAGCTCTGGCCGTGCCGCAGGCCTCGCTGTTCTACGACGATGGCCAAGCCTATGTGTTCATCGCCGATCAGGACAACAAAGCGCGCCGCGTCGCGGTGCAAACCGGGCTGCGCGAAGGCGAGCTGGTCGAGATTTTGTCCGGCGTCGAGAGCGGCCAGCGCGTGATCGGCGCCGGCGCGGCGTTCCTGCAGGATGGCGACCCGGTGCGCGCGGTGGACGCGCCGGCGCCGGCGGCGCCCGCCGATTCCGCCGCGCTGCGTGGCCGTGAAGGCTAAGTGAGTTCACAACCAGGCGCGTGCGCGCGCTGACGAGGGCCAGCATGGCTTGGAACATTTCTGCCGGCGCGATCCGCAATCCGGTTCCGCCCATCGTGCTGATGATCGGGCTGCTTTTCGCGGGCCTCACGGCCTATTCGCGCCTGCCGATCAATCAATTGCCCAATATCGAGTTCGGCGGCTTCGTGGTTTCCGTCGCGCAGGCGGGCGCTGCGCCGACCGATATGGAAACGCAGATCACCCAGCGCATCGAGAGCGCGCTCACCTCGCTTGAAGGCGTGCATCGCGTCACCTCCGAAATTTCGCCCGGCTATTCGCAAACCGAGGTCGAGCTTGAATCGAACGCCGACGTCACGCGCGCCATCGACGATGCGCGCGACGCCATCAGCCGCATCCGCAGCGATCTCCCCGCCGACATCACCGAGCCTGTGATCGAGCGGCGCGATTCCGCGTCCGATCCAATCGCCTATTTCGTGATCGAAAGCCCCGGCAAATCGGCGGCCGATCTTTCCTGGTTCATCGACAATGATCTGACGCGCCAATTGCTCGCCATTCCCGGCGTCAGCGCGATTCAGCGCCTGGGCGGCGTCGATCGCGAAATCCGCGTCGATGTCGATCCCGAGCGGCTGCAGGCCTATGGCATTTCCGCGGATTCGATCAGCCAGCAATTGCGCGCGCGCAATATCGATCTGCCCGGTGGGCGCGCCCAGGTCGGCGGGCAAGCGCAATCGATCCGCACTTTGGGCAGCGCCGATACGGTCGAGCAATTGGGCGAAACCCGCATCACCGGCGCAGATGGCCGCGTGCTGCGGCTCGACGATATCGCCACGGTGACGGATTCCTCCACCGATCTCGCCAGCATCACTCGCTATAACGGCCAGCCCGTCGTCGGCTTCCTGATCCAGCGCTCGAAGGGATCGAGCGAGGTGCAGGTGTTCGACCGCGTGCAGGAGAAGCTCGACGAAATCCATCACGGCGATTCCAACACCTCGTTCCGCCTGATTGGCTCGCCGGTGAGCTTCATCCGCGGCATGCACGAAAGCTCCATCCATGCGCTGCTCGAAGGCGCGTTCCTGGCCTGTCTCGTCGTGCTGCTGGTGCTGGGCGATTGGCGCGCGACGCTGATCGCAGCGACCGCCATTCCGCTCGCCATCATCCCGACCTTCGCGGCGATCGAGACTTTGGGCTTCACGCTCAACATGATCACGCTGATCGCGCTCGCCCTCGTGGCCGGCGTGCTGGTCGATGACGCCATCGTCGAGATCGAGAACATCGTACGCCATATGCGGATGGGCAAATCGCCCTATCAGGCCGCGCTCGAAGCGGCCGATGAAATCGGCCTCGCGGTCGTGGCGACGACGGCGACCATTGTCGCCGTGTTCCTGCCTGTCAGCTTCATGACCGGGCAGACGGGCCAATTCTTCAAGGAGTTCGGCCTCACGGTCGCGTTCGCGGCATTCTTCTCGCTGGTCGTGGCGCGCCTCATCACGCCGATGATGTCGGCCTTCTTCCTCGCCGATAAGCACAAGGAAGAGAAGCCGGGCGCCGTCACCGATACGTATCGCGCCATTTTGGGCTGGGCGATCCGCCATCCCTTCGCGACCATGAGCATGGGGATCGTGATTTTCCTGCTGTCGATCGGCATCGCCACACAGGTGCCGTTCACATTCATCCCGCGGCTCGACAACGGCCAAATCCGCGTCAGCGTCGAGGTGCCGCCCGGCACGCCGCTGATGGAAGCCGATCGCGTGCTGCAGGAAATGGCCGCCTCGGTGCAAGGCCTGCCGGAAATCGAGGGCCTCTTCACCACCGTGTCGAGCGCCGATGGCGCGGTGACGAGCGCGTCGATCAACGTGCAAATGGTGCCGCGCGACAAGCGGCATAAGACCTCCTATCAATTCCAGAACGAGATGCGTCCCTTTCTCGCGCGCTTCCCGGACTATCGAAGCTCGTTCGTGAACTTCCAGGGCGGCGGCGCCGGCGCGGACATCATGGTGCAATTCGTGGGCGACAATCCGCAGGCGGTAAACGCCGCGGCCGATCAGCTCGTCTCGCAGATGCGCCGCATGTCCAGCCTGGCGGACGTAAAATCCTCCTCCTCGCTGCAGCGGCCTGAATTGCAAATCCGCCCGCGCCCGCAGGACGCTGCGCGCCTGGGCGTGACCTCGGCGAGCCTCGCGGCGGCCGTGCGCATCGCCACCAGCGGCGACGCGGAGCAAAACCTGCCGCGCTTCGATCTGCCCGATCGTCAAATCCCGATCCGCGTCGTGATCCGTCCCGATCAGCGCGCCAATCTTGATGCGATCCGCGCTTTGCCCGTGCAATCTTCCAACGGCCCGCCCGTGCGGCTCGACTCGGTCGCCGATGTGCAGTTTGCGCTCGGCGAATCCACCATCGAGCGGCGCGATCGCGAGCGCGCGGTATCGGTCACGGCCAATGTCATCAGCGGCGTGCTGAGCGAATCCCAGCGCGCCGTGTTCGATCTGCCGGCTGCGAGAAATCCGCCGCCCGGCGTGCGCCTCGCGCTTTCGGGACAGACCGAAGAATCGCAGGAAATGTTCGCGCAGTTCGGCAATGCGATGCTCTGGGGCATCCTGCTGATCTACGGCGTGCTGGTGCTGCTGTTCCGCGATTTCTATCAGCCGATCACGATCATGACGGCGCTGCCGCTCTCGATCGGGGGCGCCTTCGTCGGCCTGCTGGTGGCGAACCAGCCGATGTCGCTGTTCGCTTTGATCGGCCTTCTCATGCTGATGGGGCTTGTCACCAAGAACTCCATTCTGCTGGTCGATTTCGCGGTCGAGCAAATGCACAAGGGCATGAGCCGCAATCAGGCGCTGCTCGAAGCGGGCCTGAAGCGCGCGCGCCCGATCGTGATGACGACGTTCGCGATGACCGGCGGCATGCTGCCGGCGGCTTTAGGCTGGGGCGTCGATGGCTCGCTACGGCAAGGCATGGGCGCGGCCGTGATCGGCGGCCTGATGATGTCGACCATGCTGAGCCTCATCTTCGTGCCGGCCGTGTTCGTGCTGGTCGATCGGCTGGAGCGCCTGATGGCGCCGCTCTTCTCGCGTCTCACCACGCGCTCATCGAGCGCGGAGACCGACGCGGCGCATCACACCGCGGAGTGAGCGCGCTTAGAGCCGGTGGACGATCAGGATCGCGGCGTTCGCGATCAGGCACGCGAAGGACAACGCGAACAGCACCGGAAAGCGGCGCAAGCCCGCTTGGCGCGCGCGCCATTCCGACACGCCGCCCAGCACCAGCAGCGAGAACGACACGGCGATCAGCCACAGCTCGTGCTGATGCAGAAAGCCGTGCGTGCGCGTGATGAAGCCGCTCGCCGCGCTGGTCGCGGCGGAGGCCAGCAGCAGCATCACCACCGGCGCGCCGCAGCACAGCGCGTGCAGGCTGACGACCGCCGCGTGCGCGATATGGGCGCGGCGCGCCTCGGTGTGGGCGGCCTCTGCGGCAGTGTTATGTTGTAACATCGCACGGACCATGTCGCCTGCCGGGCGAGCCGTCAAGCGCCGTCCTGCCCCAGCCAAAGGCGAATTCACCCGCGAAATCTTGTTTGAGGGGCGCGAATGCTTCCCTGGCGCCCTCGAAAGGTCAAACTCGTCAAGTTTTCATAAACCATCGCCATACTGCGCCCCGCATAAGTTCTATGGCGATCCGATAGGTCCGACATGGCAGGCCGCCCTCCGCTGAAAGAAGTCACCGAAGCAGATTTCGCGGCGATCGCCGCCGAAGCGGAGGCCGCCCGCGCCGAGCGGGAAAGCCGCCAGCAAGGCGCGGGGCAAACCGTGTTCCTGCTGTCCGTATTGCTCGCCCTCGGCTGGATCGTGGGTGTGGGCGTCGGCGCCTATGTGCTGATGGGCGCGGCCGCCCTGGCCGCTCTCCCGGTGGGAACCGCCGTCGGCCTCGGCGCGCTGGCCGTGCTGCCGGCGCTGATGGTGGGCGTGGCCGGCGCCACCGCGCGCGAAGGGGCCAAGGCCCGCGCCGAAGCCCGCCGCCTCGCCGACGCCGCCGATCAATTGCTGGCCCCTGCCCCCGGCGCAGAGGCCGCCACGCGCCGCCTCGCCGTCGCCGTGCGCGGCGAGATCGCCGCGCTCGACCGCGCGCTCGAACAGACGCTCGCGCGCATCAAGAGCGTCGAGGGCGAAATCGCCAAGCAAAGCTCGGCCGTCGATCACATCGCGCATCAGGCGCGCCAGGGCGCCGATCACATGATCCTCGGCATGGAGCGCGAACGCGCCGAATTGCTGCGGATTTCGCAGGAATTGGCGGCGCAGGCCACCAATGTCGGCCAATCGATCGCCCGCCATACCGGCTCGATCACCGAAGCCGCGCGCCGCGCCGAAACCGAAGTGCGCGCCGCCGATGAAGCGCTCGATGCGCGCATCACGTCCTTCGGCGCCGCCGCCGCGCTCATCACGGACCGCACCCAGGCGCTCACCAAGGCCGCCCAAGCCAGCGCGGATTCGGCGCTGAAGCTCGAAAGCGCGTTGTCGAACGCGCTCGACGTGCTGGCCAAGGCCACGCATTTGACGGACGCCGCCCGCGAAAGCGCCCAGGCCGCCTCGCTCGCCGCCAACACAACCGCCACCTCGATCAACAAGACCACCTCGCGCGCCGTCGAAGACGCCCGCCGCGCCGCCGAAGCGATCCGCGGTGAAGCGGCCTCGATCGAGCGCCAGGCCGGCGACGCGCTCGACCGGCTGCGCGACGCCGCCAATTCGGCGCGTGGGGCCGCCGAGGATGTGCGCAGCGCCGCCGCACCCGCGCCGCAGCCGCCGCCGCCGCAACAACGGCCGGGCTTCCTGCGCAGCGGGCCGGTCGATCCGAACCGTATGTTGACCATGCCGCCGAAGGAGCCGGCGCCGCGGCCGGAGCCGCGCCCCGATCCGCGGGCCGCGCCCTCTTTGTTTGGCGAACCCGGCCAAACGCCGCGCCCCCAAGCGCCGCCGCCGCAAGCCCGGCCGCAGGGCGCGCCGCCCCAGCCCGGCTGGACCTGGCGGGAATTGCTGTCGAACATGGATGAAGACGACGCTGCGTCCCCCACACCGCCGCCAGCGCGCAGCACGCCCCGCCCGGCGCCCACCGCGCCCGCGCCGCGCGTCGACGAAGGCGACCGGGTTGTGCGGCTCGCGCCCGAAGCGCGCACGGCGAGCCTGCCGGTGACCGCGTCCGTCGAACGCGCGGGCGTGAGGCTTAACGAGGTGTTCTCGCGCGGCGCGCTCGACCGCATCGCGCAGCGTGCGCGCTCGGGCACCCAAGCGCGCCGGCAAGCGGTGCGCGCCGCCGCGCCGGATGCGGTGAACGCCGTCGCCGATTATCTCGATCGCGACGCCAACGCCCGCCAGGACGCCGCCGCGTTCCTGAAGGCCGATGGCGCGCGCATCGCAGAACTGCTCGGCCGCGGCCGCGCAGCCATGACGGCGGAAGCCACGCGCGCCTTCCTGCTGATCGACGCAGCGTCGAGTTAAGCTTAGCGCGCGCTTCACCGCGCGAATTTCCGTGAAATAGCGCACCAAAACGGCGCACACGCGCCTGGAGAATGGCTTCTCCTTCCTGGCGCCCTCCTTGCAGCCGCGCCCCCGGACACGCCGCGAGAGCGGCCCTGGGAGTGCTGCTTCATGTTCTTCGATGAACCCCGCGAGATCGAACTCGCCGCGGTCGATCCCGAACCGCACAAGGTTAAATACGGCTTCAGCTGGGCCGCGTTCGGCGGCGGGCTGGCGGCCCTGGTTTGGCTTGCCGGCGCCATTGGCGCGCCGCTGAGCTTTTATGGCGCGCAAGGTCTTGCGAGCCTCAACCCCGCTTTGCAGGCGGCGCTCGTCGCGCTCGCCTTCGGCCCGGCTCTGCTGATCTGGCTCTCGGCCTCCGCGGTCGCGGAAGCTGTGAAGGCGCGCAAGGTCGCGGTCGAACTCACGCGCCTGGCGCGTGAAGCGGTGCTGCTGCCGGCGGCGCAAGGCGAATCCCAGGCCTCGCGTTTGTCCCTCACCGTCAAAACCGAAATCGAATCGCTGAACGATGCGGTGAGCGCCGCGCTCAACCGCCTGAACGAACTCGAGACCGCCGCCCAGCGCAACGCGCTCGTGTTCAGCCAAGCGCTCGCGGAAACGCGCGAGAGCGCCAGCGATCTGGTCGGCGATCTCACCCGCGAACGCGAACAATTCCTGATGCTCAACGATGAGCTCAAGCAGCAGACGGACGTGATCGCCCACACGGTCGGCCGCCAAGTGCGGCTGATGCGCGAAGCCTCCAAGATCGTGAAAACCGAGATGACGGCCGCGGAAGACGCGTTCGAAAATCACCTCTCCTCGTTCAATTCTTCGGCGCACGTCATCGCGCAGCGCACCGCCGCCTTCCATCACGCCTCGGAAGAAGCGCACGCCGCCGCCCATCGCCTCGACGATACGATGGGCTCGGTGCTCGATGGCCTGGGCGAAGCGACCAAGCTCACCGACGCCGCGCGCCGCGCCGCCGAGGATGCGACCGAAGCCGCCAACACGACGGCCAACGCCGTGCGTGAAACCACGCAACGCGCGGTGGTCGAGGCCAAGCGCGCCGCACAATTCATCCGCGCCGAAACCATGGCGCTGCAGGAAGCCGCCGAAGCGACGCTGATGAAGCTGCGCGATGCGGCCGCCGAAGCCCGCGCGGCCTCCGATGAATCGCAAGCGGCCGCCGATCGCCACGCCGCCTCGATCGAAAAGCGCCTCGGCGCGCTGGCGCAGACGGCCTCGTACAAGAAGCCCGAACCGCGCGTGGAGCGTGAACGCCCGGTCGAGCGCGTGGTCGAACGTGTGGTCGAACGCCCGGTGGCGCGCGTCGCCAATGAAGCGTTCGCCGAACCCTCGCTTTATGTCGCCGCGGAAACGCAAACCGCGCGTCACAGCGAACGGCGCGCGGCCAATAGCGGCTTCTCTGGCTTCTCCGGCTTCACGAGCTGGTCGAACTTCTCGCCCGAGAAGGACCTCGAGCCCGCCAACAAGGACGAGTTCGACGCCTTCGCGCTCGCCGATTTCGGCACGGTGGAAACCGATCCGGATGCGGGCCTGAAGAACGACGCGATCGATCTGGTGGTCTCCGCCGGCGTCGATCTGGTGTCCACGCTGTCGCCGTCGGCGCTTGAAAACATCGCCAACCGCTCGCGCATGGGCGCCGTCGCCCGCCGCCGCGCGGTGGCGGAATCGGCGCCGGTCGCGGTCAGCCGCATCGCGCGCCACATCAAGCGCAATGCGAGCGCGAAAGTGATCGCCAACGAGTTCCGGGCTCGCCCGGACCTCGCCAAGTCGGAAAACATGGGCTCGGATCTGGTCCGCGCCTATCTCCTGATCGACGCGGCGCTCGCCTAAACCGAACCGACCTCACCAGTCAGGGAGCGCGCGCCGTGCAAGCGGCGCGCGTTTTCTTGTACCGCCGGCTTCCAGCCGGCAGCACGCAGCGCACACGGCCTACCCGTTCCGTTTTTCCCAGAGCGGCCAGATGAGCGCGGCGCCGGCGAGGCACATGGCCGTCATGGCGAGATAGCCGAGCGCGCGTGCGTGATCGTAGAGGAAGCCCGACAGCAGCGAACCAAGGCCGATCAGGATGCCGGCGTGGAGCGCGGCGTGGATCGTCTGCAGGAACACGGAATGCTCATCCGGCGCGTCGCGCTGCACGATGCGCAAGAGGCCGACATGCACGGTTGAAAAGGTGAGGCCGTGCAGGATTTGCAGCGGCCAGAGCAGAAAACCCGTCGGCGCAAACGCAAGGCCCGTCCAGCGCAGGACTCCCGCGCCGGCGCCGATGAGAATGAAGGTTTCCGGCGCCAGCACGCGCTCGATGCGCGGCAGGGCGAACAGCAGCATCACCTCAAAGCCGACGCCGATGGCCCAGAGATAGCCGATCGTGGTCGCCGAGATGCCCTGCCCGCGCCAGATGATCGTCGAGAACGCGTAGTAGAACGCGTGCGCCGCGATGATGAGGCCGCAGCCGAACAGCAGCGACCGCCATTTCGGCTGCAGCGCAACGCCAAGGCCGGTGCGGAGCCGCGAACGAAAGCCGCTCGGCGCGCGTGGCGGCGCGGGCTCCGGTAAAAGCAGGCGCCAGGCGGCGATGTTGACGATGACGAGGCACGCGATCGTCCAGATCGGCACCGCGATGAGCCCAATGGCGGCGACCAAAGCGCCGCCGCCAATATTGCCGACGATGTAGAGGATCGAGCCGATGCCGCGCGAAATGCCGAACGGGATCGGCCCGCCTTGCGCCGCGCGCAAAGCCGCGCCTTCGATCAGCGGGCCAACGGCCTGCGCCACGCTGGCCGCCGCGAACGAGATCAGAAAGAGCCCGATGAAGCCCTGCGCGAGCGTGAGATAGAGTGCGTAAAGCACGAGGCTCGCGCCCGTGAGCAGGCGGATGGGCGTGCGGCGATCCTTGAAGCCATCGGCCCAGGACCCGAGCGCGGGGCCCGTCACAATGCGCAGCAATTGCGCGGCGGCGAGCACGGCGCCGATTTCCGTGCCGGTGAGATGGCGGTCCGCTTCGAGCCAGCGCGGCAGGAACGGCGTCGTCATCCCCCAGGCGCAGAACCAGAAGGACATGATGAGCGTGATGCGCGCGCCTTGCGATGTCGCGAGGCCGCGCGCGCGGCCGCTTATCTCCATCGCAGCGCCGCGACGCCGAGCACCGCCCAGCCGATCAGAAACGAAACGCCCCCGAACGGCGTGATGGCGCCGACCACGCGCGGCACGCCGAAGGCGAGCGCGTAAAGGCTGAAGCTGAAGAGCGCCACGCCGAGCGCGAAGCAGAGCGCCGCGATCCGCGCCAGCGGCGCACGCTCGGCCAACAGCGCGCATCCGATCAAAGCCAGCGCGTGGATGAATTCGTAGCGCGATCCGGCATCAAGCAACGCCTTGGCGGCGGGATCGTTCACGCCATGCGCGGCGAAGGCGCCGAAGCCGACGGCGAGGAAGCCGTAGAGGCTGGCGAGGATCAGGCTGAGGCGCGGGTTCATGAGCGATTCGGGGGGATGGAATAGGTGACGACGGCGTGCGCGCAGATGTCGTCCGCATCGGCGGGGCGAATGAACACGTCGGCGATGGCGAGGCTCTTGCCGAGCTTCAGCATGCGCGCCTCGGCCAGCATGTCGCCCGGCGGGGGCTTGCGCAGAAAATTGATCGACAGGTTGGTCGTGACCGCGAGCGGGACCTTGCCGATGGCTGAGAGCACCAGCGCATAGGTCGCTGTGTCGGCGAGGCTCATCATGGTGGGGCCGGAAATGGTGCCGCCCGGCCGCAGCTGGCGTGCGTCATACTTATGTCGCACGACCGCGCGGGCGCCGTCCGCGAATTCGACGGGCTTCCAGCCGGGATCATTGCCTGGAAAGGCTTCCAGGAAAAAGGCGTTGAGCTCATCGACCTGCATGATGCTTCCCCTCCGGCAAGGGCGAAGCGCGCTTGAACCGGCCCCTGCCCTTGGGCATCGTCGCCCTGCTCATAACGGAGGATGCGCGTGCTTACCAAGGGCGACGAATACCCGCTGCACCAGACGCCGGATCCCATCGCGTTCTCCGGCACGGACCGCAATTTCTACGACCGCTATTTCTTCAACGGGATGCACAAGGACGGCTCCGGCTTCTTTGCAATGGCGTTTGGCGTCTATCCGCATCTCAACATCGCGGATGCACATTTCTCGGCGCTGCGCGACGGCGAACAGATCAGCGTGCACGCTTCGCGCGTGCTCGACATGGAGCGCATGGATCTGAATGTCGGGCCGATCAAGATCGAGATCATCGAGCCGCTGCAGAAGCTGCGCGTGCTGGTGGATGGCGAGGGCGTGAAGGCCGATCTCGTCTGCGAGGGCCGCTCGTTCCCACTGCAGGAGCCGCGCTTCACGCGCCGCAACGGGCCGCGCCTGGCGATGGATCTGACGCGCTTCACACAGGCCGTGCGCTGGACGGGTTCCATCGAGATCGACGGCAAGCGCGTGAGTTACGCCGGCGATCCGGGCGTGCGCGACCGCTCCTGGGGCATCCGCCAGATCGGCGCGCCCGATGCGCAGCCGGTTCCGCCGATCCAGGCGCCGCAATTCTATTGGCTCTGGGCGCCGACGCATTTCGACGAGGCCGCGCTCTACGCGCATATCAACGAGGATGGCGAAGGCGTCCCCTGGAACCAGCGCGCCGCGCTCGCGGCCGATGGCGTGAAGGCCGAGGGCATCACGCATTTCGAAGCGCCGCATTTCAAAATGGATTGGGCCAAGGGCAAGCGCCACGCCAAGGCGATGGCGCTGGAAAGCGTCGATTCCAAAGGCCGGCCGCTGCGCGTGAGCTGGACGCCGATCGAGACCTTCCAGATGAAGGGCATCGGCTACATGCATCCGCAATGGGGCCATGGCGGCTTCAAGGGGCCGCAGCTGGTTGTGGAGCGCGAGACGTTCAAACCGGCAGAGCTCAACCCGCTGGAGCCGTTCAACCTGCACATCCAGGAGGTCGCGGCGGCCACGCTCGAATGGGAAGGCAAGACGCTGAAGGGCGTCGGCGCGTTCGAACAATTGGTCATCGGCCCGCATGGGCCCAGCGGCTTCAAGGGCATGCTGGACGGGGCGGGTTAGAGCGCCGTGGCGAATTGGACGCCGAACGCGGATCAAGAACGTCGCGCGGATTTCAAGCGCGCAAATGAACGCGCCAGGCGGCTACGCAAAACGCTGACGCCTGCCGAAGCGAAATTGTGGCGGCTGTTGCGCCTGTTGAATCGCGAAGGCGCCAATTTCCGCAAACAGGCGCAGATCGGCGGCTACGTGTTCGACTTCGCCGATCTCTCCGCAAAACTGCTCCTGGAGGTAGACGGCGGCATTCACGCGCTTGCCGAGGTCGTCGCGCGCGACGAGAAGAAGGAAATGGCGGCGAGAAATCGAGGCTATCGCGTGCTGCGGCTTTCAAACGCTGAGATCTTTCATACGCCCGACGAGGCATGCGAAAGCGTGCGCCGGGCGTGGCGCCTCCCCTCCGGGGGGAGGGTAGGGAGGGGGGGCAAACGACCCGACGCACGCGCAGCAAGAGCAGCGCAGACACGGCGGCGCGCGCGACCGAGGACGGGTCTCATCCTGAACGCCCCCTCCCCCTGCCCCCGCCCCCAGGGGTGGGGGAGGAGCGCTGAGCTTGCTCTCTCCCAGCGACATCGCCGCCCTTTCCGCGTTTCTCTCGCGCGCGCTGGATGAGGACGGCGCCATCGCGATCGAAAACGTTGTGCGCATTCATGGCGGGGCGAGCCGGCAGACCTATGCGTTCGACGCGGTTTATGCGCACGACGGCGCGCCGCAGCGGCGCGGCTTCATCCTGCGGCGCGATCCGCCGGATAGCCTGATCGACACCGACCGCGCGCTCGAGTTCGCGGCCTATAAAAGCATGCAAGGCACGGACGTGCCCGCGCCGCGGCCACTCGCGCTGGTGACCGATTCAAGCGTGCTCGGCGCGCCCTTCTTCATCATGGAGCGGATCGAGAATTGCGTGGCCGGTTCGCCGTTCAATCCGAATTTCGGCGCGCACGCCGATGCCATCGGCCGGCAATTCTTCACCATTCTCGGGCGCATCGCCCATGTCGAGCCAACGAACAGCGAATTGGCGAACGTGTGCGTGGCGCCCGCGCCTGAAGAATGCTGGAAGCGCGAACTCGATCATTGGGCCAACATCATCGCGCAGGATGCGCTGGAGCCGCAGCCGATTGCGCAAGCGGCGATCCGGCGCTTGCGTGCGCAGCCCCCGCCGCCGCCGCGTAAGCTTTCGATCGTCCATGGCGATTATCGCGTCGGCAATTTTCTGCATGACGGGCAAGGCGCGATCAAAGCCGTGCTCGATTGGGAAATGGCGCATCTCGGCGATCCGATGGAAGACCTTGGCTGGGCCACCGATCCGCTCTGGTGCGGCGCGCGCAAGGATCTCGCCGCCGGGCTCTTGCCGATGGCCGAGGCGATCGCGCTTTGGGAAGACGCCGCCGATCAGGATTTCGATGTCGAGCGCTTCCGCTGGTGGTCTCTGTTCGCGAGCGTCAAAGGGCTGGCGATCTGGATTTCATCGGCGCGGACGCTGCAGGACGGCAAGAACCACGATCCCGTACTCGCCTTCTCCGGCTGGTATTGTCTGGCGCGGCACAATCAGATTTTGGCGGAGCGCCTTGCGGCCGCGCCGCGCGGAGGGCTGGGATGAAGCCATCGCTGTCGCAGATGATGACGGGCGCGGCGACCTCGCTGCTGCGCGAGGTGATCCCCAATGTCGGCGGCGACGCCTATGCGATTTCGAGCGCGGGCACCGTCGGCACATTGCTGATGCTGATGGCGCAGGAAGCCGACCGCACGGTCGATACGCTGGTGATCGAGATGGATGCGATCCAGGCCCTGTTCGCGGATGCGGCCGCGCTTCCCTTGCCGGCCGAGCTCAAGGGCCAGCTCGCCGCGGCCGCGCGTCTGCCGCGCCCTTCGCTGAAGGTCAGCGCGCTCGAAGAACAGGCATCGGGCCTCAAGAGCCTGCTGATCGTGCTGCACGAGACGGTCGAGGCCAGCAAATTCGATTGGGCGGCCCAGCTTGAAAGCCGCATCTGGGAGATTTTGACGCTCAGCGCGCAATGCCGGGTGGTTTACCTGCCCACGCTGTGAAGAACTCCTTGAAGCGGGCGGCGAGCGCCCGTAACCCTGATGCATGAACGCGCCCGTCACGCCGCCGCGCCGCGATCTTTATCCGGCGATCGATCCCTATCGCAGCGAGATGCTGCGGGTTTCGGACCTGCACACGATCTATGTCGAGGAAAGCGGCTCCTCCAAAGGGCGGCCCGCGCTGGCGCTGCATGGCGGGCCGGGCGGCGGGCTTTCGCCGGAGATGCGCCGCTTCTTCGATCCGCAGCGCTACCGAACGGTTATGTTCGATCAGCGCGGCTGCGGCCGTTCCATGCCCCATGCCGAGCTGCGCGAGAACACGACCTGGGATCTGGTCGCCGATATCGAGCGCATTCGCCAGCGCGGGGGCGTGGACAAATGGCTGGTGTTCGGCGGCTCCTGGGGCTCGACGCTGGCGCTGGCCTACGCCGTGAAGCATCCCGAGCGCGTGGCCGGCCTAGTGCTGCGCGGCATTTTCCTCCTGACCAAGCATGAGATCGATTGGTTCTATCAGCAGGGCGCGAGCAATGTGTTTCCCGACGCGTTCGATCGCTATCTCGCGCCGATCCCGGAGGCCGAGCGCGGCGACCTCCTGCACGCCTTTCACAAGCGCCTGATTTCCGACAATCGCGAAGAGCGCATCCGCGCCGCGCATGCCTGGTCGCGTTGGGAAGGCGAAAGCATTTCCTTCGCCGGGCCGTCGGCGCTGCCGCCGCGCTTCAACGAAGACCGCTTCGTCGAGGCGTTCGCGCGCATCGAGAGCCATTATTTCGTCAATGACGGCTTCTTCGAAAAGGACGGCTATCTCATCGAAGCGGCGCAGAAGACGCTGGCGGATATTCCGATCCGCATCGTGCACGGCCGCTATGACATGTGCACGCCGCTCTCCTCCGCGTGGAAGCTCAAGAAAGCCTGCCCGCACGCGCAGCTCGACATTATCGGCGACGCCGGCCATTCCAGCCTCGAGCCCGGCATCGTCGATGGCCTGGTGCGCGGCTGCGATTGGATGATCGACCACGTCAGCTGGTGAACGCTTGTCCTTCTCCCCTTGTGGAAGAAGGACGAAACGGTCCGGCCGCAAGCCTACCCTTCCAGCGCCAGGCGCAGGAATTCCGCGTCGAGATAATCGCGTTCGCGCCGCATCAGGGCGGCGAGAATGCCGCTGGCTTGGCGCACGATGATCATATCGCGCGGCGGGATGAGGTAGAGACGCTGGTCGCCGGCGCCGGCGGCCATGCGGATGTCGTAACGCGCCGCGAGATCGGCGGGCGCATCGATCGGCATGCCGCGCGCCGGGCCGATGAGGCCGGGGCGTAGCAGCCACCAGCTCATGCCGTAGCCGGGATTGGCGGGGCTGGGGCGGAAATTGTCCTCAAGCGCGCGAAGATCGACGCGCTCATGCCCGCCCGTCATCACAAGGCGGCCGAACTTGGCCCAATTGCGCGCGGTGAGCGCAGCGCCTTGCGGCATCAGCGGATTGCCGTCGCCGCCCGTGCGCCATTGGCCGACCGCGATGCCTTCAGGATCGAGCACACGCGCATGCAAATAGGCGACGGGATCGGGATCCCGGCGCGCGGCGGCGAGCTTGCGGCGCATGATTTCGCCGAAAGTCTGAAACGGCGCCGGGCCATAGGCGAAATGCGAGCCTGGATCGAATTGCGCGGGCTCGTTGATCGCGTCAGCGTAGGCGGGCGGACGCAAGATGCCGCCCGGATCGAGCCCGCTGCACAGCGACAGCAAAAGCCGGATCGTGACGCGCCGCTTGCGCGCATCGCCGCGCCATTCGGTGAGTGTGTCCGCGCAAGGCTCGTCGAGATGAAGCAGCCGGTCCTGCACCGCGGCGGCGGCCATCACGCCCGTGAAGCTCTTGGTGCCGCTGGCCAGCTCCCAGGCCTGATCTGGCGCGCCTTCGTTCGGGTAGTCCTCGAACAGGATGCGGTCGCCCTGCATGACCAGCATAGAAACGCCGCGATGCGCCGCCGAATAGCGCGCGGCGGCCTGAAACGGCGCATCCTGCGCGCGCGCGGGTTGGGCGAACGCCGCCGCCGCGCCGATCAAGCCTGCTCTCCGCGTTATCCGCATGGACATGCCTCCGCCCGTTGAACGCGGGCGCATGGGCTTCTCCGTCGGCTCAGGCGCCGGTTCCGTAGACGATGTTGAACGCCGTGATGAGCTCCTGGCGGCTCGCTGGCTGGCCATCGACGACATGGCAATCATAGTCGATCAAGATCGTGGGCGAGATCGAGCGCACCCAGATATGCGAGGTGGGCAGCGCCCAGCTGGGATCGTCGAGCGTGCCCGCCGCGACAAACCGGAACTCCGGCGAGCTGAGCGGTTCATGCCAGAGCCGCACGCCGCAGGCCGCGCAGCGCACGATGTCGATTTCCCGTCCGCTCTCGGCGATCTTGCGATAGCGCTCGACCGCGCCCTGCTCGCGGACGAACGCCGGCGTATCGACCAGCAACATCAGGAGATGCGTCGCACCCGTCAGTTTCTTGCACTGCAGGCAATGGCACGCGTTGATTGCGCGCGGGCGCTGATCGATCCGATAGCGCGCCGCGCCGCAGAGACAGCCGCCATGATGCGGCGGCGGCGGAATGGGAGGCCGGGTCATGGGCGGCAGTCTAGCGCGAACGAATGCGCCCAATCAAAACCCAAGCGCCTTGCGGCGCGCGAGGGCTTCGGGCGGCCATTCGGTGGGGAGGTCGTAGAAGATATCGAAGGCGCGCGCGTCGTCCGGCAAGCGCACCCAAGGGAGCTTGGAGCGCGTGAAGATATGGGCGTCGGGCGCGAATTGTGTGGGATCGTCGAGCGTGGCGACGCGCACAAACACCATGGAGCCGCGCCGTCCATAATCGCTCCACAGCGCGCTCTGGCAGGATGCGCATTTGTACACGTCATGCGGGCGGCCAGACTCCGTCGGCAGAGTGATCATCACGGGCGCGCCCTGCAAGAGCGCGATCCGGTCGCGCTCGATGATGGCGTTGATGGCGAAGGCCGCGCCCGTCTGCTTCTGGCAATCGCGGCAATGGCAGCAGTTCACGAACATCGGCCGCGCGTTGAGGCGATAGCGCATCGCGCCGCAAAAACAGCCGCCGTCGAAATGCTCGGCCACGCCTTCACCCCTTCATAGGCTTCACCGCCGCCGCCGCTGCTTTGGCGCGCGCCCGCGCCTCATCGATATCGGCCCCGCGCGCCACCGCAACGCCCATGCGACGCTTGACGAAGCTTTCCGGCTTGCCGAACAGGCGCAGCTCCGTTTCGGGAATGGCGAGCGCTTCGGCGATCCCACCATAAGAAATCGCTTCCGCATCGACGCCGCCATAGATGACGGCGGAGGCGGCGGGTGCGTGCAGGCTCGTATCCACTGGCAGATCGAGAATAGCGCGCGCATGCAGCACAAATTCGCTCTGCGTTTGCGAGGCGAGCGTGACGAGGCCGGTGTCGTGCGGACGCGGGCTCACCTCGGAGAACCACACGTCGTCGCCCTTCACGAAGAGTTCGACGCCGAACAGGCCATGCCCGCCCAGCGCGTCCGTCACCTTGCGTGCGATGTCCCGCGCTTTGGCGAGCGCGGCCGCGCTCATCGGCTGCGGCTGCCAGCTTTCGACGTAATCGCCATCGACCTGCACATGCCCGATCGGCGCGCAGAAATGAGTCCCGCTCGCCGCGCGCACTGTGAGCAGCGTAATCTCGAAATCGAACGCCACCTCGCCCTCGACGATGATGCGCGCCTGCTTCACACGGCCGGCGGAGAGCGCCTTGTCCCAGGCGGGCGCGACATCGGCTTGGGCTTTGAGGCGCGATTGGCCCTTGCCGGAGGACGACATCACCGGCTTCACGAAGCAGGGAAAGCCGACCCCGCCATCGATCGCGGCCTCAAGCTCTTCCAGCGACGACGCGAACCCGTAGCGCGATGTGGGCAGGCCCAGCTCCTCGGCGGCGAGGCGGCGGATGCGTTCGCGGTTCATGGTGATGTGCGCGGCCTTCGCCGTGGGGATGACGCGCGCGAGCCCCTCCTCCTCGATGCGCACGAGCTCATCGGTGGCGATGGCTTCGATCTCGGGCACGATGAGGTGCGGACGCTCGGTCTCGACCAGCGCGCGCAATGCGGCCGCATCCGTCATGTCGATTACATGCGCGCGGTGCGCGACCTGCTGCGCGGGCGCGGACCCATAGCGATCGACCACGATCACCTCGACGCCCAGCCGCATGAGCTCGATCACCACCTCCTTGCCCAGCTCACCCCCGCCCAGAAGCATGACCTTGAGCGCTGTGTGCGAAAGCGGCGTGCCGATGCGCATGATTGCTCCCCATTTGTCCGCTGCGTCCTTCTCCCCTTGTGGGAGAAGGTGGATCGACGCGAAGCGTCGAGACGGATGAGGGGTGCAAGCGCCATGTCTTGCAAAGGGGAGCTAACACCCCTCATCCGGCCCTTCGGGCCACCTTCTCCCACAAGGGGAGAAGGAGGAACACCGCGTTTAATTCTTACTCGTATCGACCAGCTTGTTCTTGCCGATCCACGGCATCATGCCGCGCAGCTGCGCGCCGACGGCTTCGATCTGGTGCTCGCTCAATTGCCGGCGCGTGGCGAGGAAGCTCGGGCGGCCGACCTTATTTTCGAGCATCCAATCGCGCGCAAAGCGGCCGGATTGGATGTCTTCGAGCACGCGCTTCATTTCGGCCTTTGTCTCGGCGGTGACGATGCGCGGGCCGGTGCGGTATTCGCCATATTCGGCGGTGTTCGAGATCGAATAATTCATGTTGGCGATGCCGCCTTCGTAGATCAGATCCACGATCAGCTTCACCTCGTGCAGGCATTCGAAATAGGCCATTTCCGGCGCATAGCCCGCTTCCACCAGCGTTTCGAAGCCCGCCTGAATGAGGCCGACGAGGCCGCCGCACAGCACGGCCTGTTCGCCGAACAGATCGGTTTCGCATTCTTCGCGGAAATTGGTTTCGATGACGCCGGAGCGGCCGCCGCCGATCGCGCTGGCGTAAGAGAGCGAAAGCTCAAGCGCCTTGCCGCTCGGATTCTGATGCACGGCCACCAGGCACGGCACGCCGCCGCCTTTCAGATATTCGCCGCGCACGGTGTGACCGGGGCCTTTCGGCGCCACCATGCCGACATCGACATCGGCGGGCGCATCGATCAGCTTAAAGTGGACGTTGAAGCCGTGGCCGAAGAGAAGCGTCTTGCCCGCCTTCATCGCGGGCGCGATGTCGGCCGCGTAGATCTCGGCCTGCACCTCGTCGGGCGCGAGCACCATGATGACGTCCGCGGCTTTCGCGGCTTCGGCGACGGAGACGACGCTCAGGCCTTCGGCCTTGGCCTTCGCCGCACTCCCCGAGCCCGCTTTGAGCGCGACCATCACGTCCTTGACGCCGCTGTCGCGCAGATTGAGCGCGTGGGCGTGGCCCTGGCTGCCATAACCGACAATGGCGACCTTCTTCGATTGGATGAGAGCGAGATCGGCGTCGCGATCGTAGTAGACGCGCATGGGGTTTCTCCTTGTTATGACGCGGCGCGTTTGGCCGGTTGATAGAGTTTGAGGAATTGATCGGCGGCGCGCTGCGCTTCGGCGGCGATCGCGGCGCGGTCCAGCTTCACGCGCTCGCCGAGCAGCAATCGAATGTGCACGTCGCGCGCGACGAGACCAAAGAAGCTGCGAAACGCCTCCTCCGCGCTGTCAAATTTCAACAAGCCCGCCGCGCGCGCGGCTTCGAGCACCGGCTTCAGACGCTGGCCGAGTGCGAAGCGGCCATTGGCGAGCACCATGGCGCCAAGATCGCCGCCGTCATCGCCGGCCTGGCCAATGGCCAAACGATTGAGCGCCAACGAGCGCTCGCTAGAGACGACGCGCAGCCAATCACTCGCAAATTGCTTGAGGCGCGCGCTGAGCGCCGCGCGATCGATACGGGCGCCGCTCAGCGCCTCGACGCGCACCTGCGCCGCCTGCCAGCGCACGATGGCGTTGAGGAGCCCCGCCCGGTCGCCGTACCAGCGATAGAGCGTCTCCTTCGAGCAGTTCGCTTCGGCGGCCAGCGCGCTCATGGTGAGGCGCCCGCCATCGCGGATGAGCAGGCGCAGGGCGGCGTCCAGCACCTCGCGTTGGCGCGGGCTGGGCGCATCGTCTTCAGCCTCATCTGCGGGAGCGGCGAGAGCAGTCATGGTACCGTACGTTACGGTTCGATCCATAGGCCGGGCGGCGCGCGCCGTCAAGCGTCGGCGCCGCTAGGCGGGCGGGCGCTTGTCGGCTAGCAGAGCGCGATGAACTCAGATTGGCGGCGCAGCGGCGTTTTTTACCAGATCTATCCGCGCAGTTTCGTGGATTCGAACGGCGACGGCGTGGGCGATCTCAAGGGCATCGCCGCCAAGCTCGATCACATCGCGCGGCTGGGCTGTGACGGCGTGTGGCTGTCGCCCTTCTTCCGCTCGCCGATGAAGGATTACGGCTACGACGTCAGCGATTACACCGATGTCGATCCGCTGTTCGGAACCTTGGCGGATTTCGACGCGCTGCTCGCGCGCGCGCACGAATTGGGTCTCAAGCTGATCATCGATCAGGTCTATTCGCATTCGTCGGATCAGCATGCATGGTTCAAGGAGAGCCGCGCTTCGAAGGACAATCCGCGCGCCGATTGGTACGTCTGGGCGGACGCCAAGCCGGATGGAACGCCGCCGAACAATTGGCAGGCCATGTTCGGCGGGCCGGCCTGGACGTGGGATTCGCGCCGGCGGCAATACTATTTCCATAATTTCCTGCCGGCGCAGCCGGACCTCAACATGCGCAATCCCGCCGTGCAGGCGGCGATCCTGGCGGCGGCGCGCTTCTGGCTCGAACGCGGCGTCGACGGCTTCCGGCTCGATGTCGTGAACTTCTACATGCAGGACGAGCAGCTGCGCGACAACCCGCCGCGGCCGTTCACGACAACGCCGCCCAAGCCGAACCTCTTTCAATGGCAGCGCTACGCCTATTCGCAGCCGGAGAATTTGCAGTTCATTGCGCGGCTGCGCACGCTCGCGGATTCGTTTCCCGATCGTTATCTGCTGGGCGAAATCGGCGACGATGATCCTCTCGCCCGCCAGCGCGAATACACCGAGACGCCGGAGCGGCTGCACAGCGCCTATGCGTTCAACCTGCTGAATGCGCGCGAACCGACGCCGGCCCTGTTTGCGCGCGAGCTTGAAGGCTGGGAGGGCGCGGCGGGGGCGCCCGCTTGGTCGCTCTCGAACCATGACGTGCCGCGCTTTCCCACGCGCCTGGCGCATGACGATCCCGCGCGCACGCGGCTTCTCATGCTGCTGCTGCTCTGCCTGCGCGGCGGAATCTATCTCTATCAGGGCGACGAGCTTGGGCTGCCGCAGGCCGATGTGCCGTTCGAGCGGCTGCGCGATCCCGAGGCGATCAATTTCTATCCGAACACTCTCGGCCGCGACGGCGCACGCACGCCGATGCCCTGGACAGCGCAGGCGCAGATGGCCGGTTTCACCAGCGCCGACGATGCCTGGCTGCCGCTCGATCCGCGCCATGCCGCTCTGGCCGCGGATCGGCAGGAGGCCGATCCCGCATCCATGCTCCATTTCACGCGCCGCATCATCGCGCTGCGCAAGACGCACGACGTGCTGCGCGATGGCTCTTGGACGACGCTCAAGGCCGACGACGGCGTGCTCGCGTTCGTGCGCGCGACAGCAAGCGAGCGCCTGCTCTGCGTGTTCAATCTCGGCGAGGGCGCGACCGCTTATGCAAACGACGCGCTTACATCGGCGCGCGTGATCGAGAGCTTCAACGGCGCGGATGTGGCGAACGGCGCCGCGGCGCTGCCGAAGAACGCCGCCTTGATCGTGAGACTCTAGCGAGCTCTTCGCTCAGCCATCTGCGCGCTGCGCCCGCAGCACGTCCTTCTCCCACAAGGGGAGAAGGACAAAGGTCGCGCTTAATGCGCCGCGGGCCCGTCGACGCCGAGATCGGCGGCGAATTTCCAATTGCCTTCCCAATCGCGCGTCCACACCGTGACGTATTGGATCGGATGGGCGCGGCCTTGCGCATCGGTGAAGGTGGCGCGGCCCCAGGTCCAGGCCATGTCGCCGCGCGTGGAGACGCGGGCGTCTTCAGGCGCCCAGGTGATGTGCGCTGTCGCGGGGAAATTCGCGTAGATGCGGCCGATGGCGTCGGGGCCGCGCACCGGTTCAGCGCCATCGCGGAAGACGACGCCATCATCCGCTGCGAAATCGTGGAAGGCCGCTTGCAGGCCGTGCGCCTGAGCGGCGGCGTTGAAGGCGCGATCGGCGGCGAGCACCTCTTCGCGCGCAGCGGCGTACAATTCTTCTTCGGTGCGTGAGCCGCCAAGATCGCTCAAGCGCCGCGCCAACGCGCCGACGGCGTCCGTTCCCATGCAGGCGCGCGTGACGCTGGTGGAGCGCCCGCCCTGGAAGATCTCCACGAAAATGCGTTCGCCGTCGGGACAATTTTCGGTGTCCGAGGCGCTGCCCAAAGAGCTTGCCGTGATCGCGGTGCGCGCGAGGCGATCGATCTCGGCGCGCACGGCGGCGGCGGGATGGGTGACGAGCGGCGTATCGGGTCCGTAGAGCCACCAGCCGGCATTGGGATGGCCGGTGAAGCGGCGCACGGCGAGATCGTTCACCTGCGCGCCGCTGTCATAGCGCACCACGCGCGCCACCCCGCCATGATAAGGCGCGAGCGTGACGCGCACCGAAAGCGTGAGGCCGTCCGCGCCCAAAGAGGCGCGCCCGCCGGTCGTGGGCATGAGATCGGCGGCGACCAGCCGCGCGGCCCAATCGGGCGCCCGCAGCGAAAGGTTTTGCGCCACAGCCGTCGCCGCCAATGTCAAAGGCAGCGCCAACGCCAAAACCGCCGCCGCAAACCGACGCTTCATGAAAACTCCCCGCTTCTTCCCTCGCAGGCGGACAAAAAGCGGTTCGGGGCGGTTTGTCCATGGCCGGGCGCAGAAACGCGTCTGGCGCTTTCCAAGCTGAGCCAGGGGCGCTTAGATGCGCTATGAAAATTGTTGTCGCGGTGGTGGAGGCTGCGGCCGCGATTCTCCTCATCCTTCTTCTTCGGCGCCTCGCGCCCGTCATTCCCTGGCAGTTCATCATCCTGCCGGCGTGGTTTGTGTATTTCTGGTGGAAGTATGCGGGCCGTAACGGTCGGCAATCACGGGATTGAACGCATGAAATTTCCGCGCATGCCGATCGAGGAAGAATCGCCCGAGCAGATGGGCTATGCGCGGCTGACCTATAATCTCACCGAATCCTCGCTGCGCGACCGCACGCTCGCCTCGCTCGGCTTCGATCTCTCCAAGACCCTGCTCTGCTATTCCGACCATATGGGCCATCCGGGCCTCCGGGCGGAGGTGGCGCGGCGCGCGGGCGGCGGGCTGACCGCCGACAACGTGATCCTGGCGGCGGGCGCGGCGCAGGCGCTGTTCATGATCGCCGTCTCGCAGCTCAATCCGGGCGATCACGTCATCGTCGTGCGGCCGAACTACGCGACCAATCTCGTCACGCCGCGCGTGCTTCGTGCGGAGCTTTCGACCTTTGATCTCTCGTTTGACGAGGGCTACGCGCTCGATCCCGAGAAGCTTGCGAAGCTGGTGCGGCCCAACACCAAGCTCATCTCGATCACGACGCCGCACAATCCGACGGGCGTGTCGCTCACGCGCGCCGCGCTCGAAAGCATCATCGCCAGCGCGCAGAACGCGCGCGTGCTAGTGGACGAAACCTATCGCGATCTTTCCTTCATCGAGAAGCTGCCTGTGGCGGCGACGCTGAGCGACCGCGTGGTGAGCGTGTGTTCGCTGTCCAAGAGTCATGGCGCGCCGGGCATTCGGCTGGGCTGGGCGATCACACAGGACAAGGCTTTGATGCACGATCTCTTGTGTGCCAAGGAGCAGATCGGGATTTGCGGCAGCGTGATCGACGAGGAGATCGGCGCGCATATCTACATCAACGACGCGCCCTATTTGCGCGACAGCGCGGCGGCGACGCGCGCGGCCTTCGAAACCGTGAAAGCGTGGATGGCCCGCGAGACGCGGCTGGAATGGAACGAGCCCACGGGCGGCTGCGTCGCCTTTCCGCGCATCCGCGCGGGGATCGATGTTCCCAAATTCTACAAGGCGCTCAACGACACGCATGGTTGCTTCGTCGGCCCCGGCCGCTGGTTCGAGCAGGACGACCGCTATTTCCGGCTGGGCTATGGCTGGCCGACGGCGGCGGAGCTGGCGGGCGGGCTTGGCGCGATCAGCGCGAGCTTGGATGCGGCGGGATGACTTTGAGCCTCCTCCCCCTGCAAGGGGGAGGATGGGAGGGGGTGAACAAAAACGGAGAGGGTTGAACCTGTGGCTCATCCCCTCCTGACCTCCCCCTTGCAGGGGGAGGAAGAGCGCGCCGCGCTATTGCGTCTCCGGCCCGCGATGGATCGAGAGCACGCCGGTGCGGCTCACCTCGACCAGGCCCAGGGGACGCATGAGATCGACGAAGGCGTCGATCTTCGACGAGGCGCCGGTCATTTCGAAGATGAAGCTTTCGAGCGTGGTGTCGATCACCTTGGCGCGGAAAATTTCCGAGACGCGCAGCGCCTCGATCCGCTCCTGCCCTTTCGAGCGCACTTTGATGAGCGCCATTTCGCGCTCGACGCCGGCGGGATCGAGCGTCACGTCGATCACGGTGCGCACGGAGACGATGCGTTCGAGCTGCGCCTTGATCTGATCGAGAATGATCTTCTGGCCCGAGGTGACGATGGTGATGCGCGAGGCCTTCTGGGATTTGTCCGTCTCGGCGACGGTCAGGCTCTCGATGTTGTAGCCGCGCGCGGAGAAGAGGCCGACCACGCGCGCGAGCACGCCGGGCTCGTTGTCGACAATGATGCCGAGCGTGCGGCGTTCCGGAGCGTCATCTGTGCGGGGCGGCATGGTTCTGTCTTAGGCTGGTTCGCGGAAAAACGCGACAGCGGCGGCTCACGGCTTGCGCGGGCCGCCGGGGCCGGCGCCACGCGCGGTCCAGCGGGCGGTGTTGGCGGCGCGGTCGATCGCCTCCTCCAAATCGCGCACGGCGCGCGGCATGCCGACGCTTTCGCCCGCATAATCGACCACGCGCTTGGTGCGATCGCCCTCCGTCAAGGTGACGGTGAAGGTCGGCAAATCGGTGATGTTGGCGCGATAGACGTCGCGCAGGGCGTAGAAATCGGCGGCATGGGCCATGTCGAACAGCGCGCGCGCAGCTTCAGGTGAAATGTGATCGCGCTGTTCGCCTGTCACGCCCACGAAATTGCGGCCGACATAGATCACATCGCCATCGCTTTCGATTGTCACCGTATAGTCCGGGCAGAAGCCGAAGCAAACCGAGCGCGTCAGCGAGATCGAAGCGGGCTCCTGAGGCGCGGGCGGCGCGGCGGTCGCGCAGGCGGCGAGCGCGAGGGCGGCGAGGGGCGCGATCAGCAGCGGCTTCATGGAGGTCTCCAAACGGGGCGCGCCTTGTGGCGGCGAACCGTGACGAAATCTAGGCCCGGCCGCGGCGAACCCGCTCCGTGCGCTGGGCGATCCAGTCTTCGCCGCGCGCGCCAACGCCGATATCGGGGTAGCGTGCGCGCAAATCTTCGCCAAGTTCGGAGGCGCTGCGGATGCTCTCGGCGGCGTGCGACGTCTTTCCCGTGGCGAGTTGGCGCAGCATCGCGCTACGGCGGCGCGGATCGATGGCGTTTTGCACCTCCGAGACCAGCAGACGCCGGCACTTGGTCAGGAAAGCCGCCGCGTCGTGATCAGGCTCGCGCAGATCAGGATTGAGCTGATCGACCTGGTAGTGCGCGAACACGACGGAATCGAGAATGGTGGGCCGAAAGCCGCGGAAAGCCGCCTCCCTCTCCTGCCCCGACGCTTCGGGCTGCACGTTCGGGAAGTAAAGCCGGCCGCGATCGGCGAGGCTGGACAGGCGCTGCGAGGTTTCCAACAGGCGCCGCCGCAGATCGGCCGGTTCGTAAACGCCGCCGCTGCGCGCCAGCGCGATCGCATCGCTCACCGCATCGATCGCCTCATGCGCCCAATGCATCATGTCGGCGTCCATCTGGGCCTTGAGGCTTTCGAATTGCATGGCGGCCTGTCGGCGCACCAAACCCCAATTGAACAGGAAGGAGGCGAGCGCCAGCGTGGCGGACACGACCGCCACCCATTCGTTCACGCCCCACGTCGTTAAGTTCATCTTACGCCTCTGGCGCGAACTTATCCGCGCTTTGCGACAGCATAAAGCGCCCGCGCGACAAGAAGGAATTTGACTTTTTGCGCCGCAACAAAAATGCATGGAGCGCATGGCGCTGACTGGGGCGATCATCGATTCGGGCGAGGCGGCGCCGGCGCGCGCGCACGCCAGCGCGACGGGCTATCTGCCCGAGATCGACGCCTATCGCTGCTTCGCCATGTCGATCGTGGTGCTGATGCATTGCGGAC
>JBGAGO010000006.1:0-159345 GCA_044226655.1 Caulobacterales bacterium
GTCCGCAATGCATCAGCACCACGATCGACATGGCGAAGCAGCGATAGGCGTCGATCTCGGGCAGATAGCCCGTCGCGCTGGCGTGCGCGCGCGCCGGCGCCGCCTCGCCCGAATCGATGATCGCCCCAGTCAGCGCCATGTCCTCATGGATTTTGCCGCGTGGAGAATGTCAATGCGTTTCACGCGCAGCGCGCGCCGCCCCCTGAGTGCAGGCGCCGCTCAAGGGAGAACACGTGCGTCTGCGGTCTGAACGAGACGCAGTGGACGCCGCGAGGGAGGAGGCAATCAACACGCTCCGACGTTCGCCCGCTCCGAATAAGTTCGGATCGAATTGTTTGCGTCGAGCATCACCCATCGGAGGCTTCGCGTCCGCCTCTTCAGATGGCAGCTAGAACTGCCAGTAGAGGAATTCGCTCTTATCCAGCACGCGCGACATCGCCATCATGGCGATGCTGGCGACGATGATCGTCCAAATGAGATTTGGCCGCCAGGTGATGACCGGCCCAAAGCCACCGATCTTCGCGGGACGGTTGGGCGGATAAAGCGTCGGCTGATAGGGAGCCAGGATTTGAAGCGTGTTCGGCATGAACCACGCAATCGCCATGAGACCGCCAAGCAAAACGTACGGCTTGACAAAATCGACCAGGCCAAGCGCAGCGCCGGCGCCATCGACCGCCGCAGGAACGTGAAGGATCGCGGCGACGGGGCCCGGCAAGGACAGGCCGTTGAGACCGGCCATGCCCTTGCTGATGATAAGGGCGGCATCGACGGAATCGGAGCGGAACCAGGCGTTGGCAAAGGCGACGCCGGCCAGCGTGAGCACAAAGCCCATCAGCGCCCCAGCTAACGCGGCGGGTGCGCCTGCCGGCGCGGGCTGGGGGCCGTACTGGCGCCAAGCATGGTTGATGACGATGTAGAGGCCGTGCAGGATTCCGAAGATCAGGAAATTGTATCCAGCCCCGTGCCAGATGCCGGCGACAGTCATCGTGAATAGCGTGGGGCCCGCGAGCATCAGGAGAAAGGCGTAGAGTGGGGATTTCCGCCCCCTCAGCACACCCTTTCCGGCCTTCACGCGGGCGCGCGTCAGTGCAAGCGAGATCGGGTTGAACAGATACGCCGTCAGGAAGCGCGTCAGCGTCATATGCCAGTGCGCCCAGAAATCGATGATGTTGGTCGTCTTGAGCGGCGAGTCGAAATTGGTCGGCAGGCGTATGCCAAACAGCAGGGCGACGCCCGAAGCCATGTCGCTATAGGCCGAGAAGTCGAAATAAATCTGCGCCGTGAAGCCGAGCGCGGCAAGCCAGGCTTGGAAGAAAGGGAGATCGGCGCCCGCGCCGGCCTGCGCGTAAAGCGGGGCGACGACTTCGGAAATCTGGTCCGCGAGGATGACCTTCTTGAACAGACCGAAGACGAAAAGCGTGATCCCGGCGGCGAATAGCTGCGGGTTGAACTTCGCGTCCAGTTTCTCGAATTGCGGGACGACCTCGCGATAGTGCGTGATTGGGCCCGCGATGAGCGGGGGGAAGAACATCACGAAGAGCAAGAATTCGCGAAACGTGAGCGTCTTGATGCGGCCGGAGGCGACGTCCACCAGGAACGCGATCTTCTGTAGCGTGATGAACGAAATGCCGAGCGGCAGTACGATCCGCTCCAGCACGAAATTGGCGCCCGAAATGTCGTCGAATATGTGAACGGCGAAGTTGGCGTATTTGAAATAGCCCAAGAACAAGATGTTGAAGACGATGCCGAAGATCAGAACGATCCTGCGCATTCCAGCTTTTGCAGCATCGCCGACCATGCTGAGCAGCAGACGCGCGACCGTGAAATTCACGGCGATGGACGCGCCGATGATCCAGAGATTGGCCGGACGCCAGACGGCGTAGAAGAAGATCGACGCCAGCACCAGCCAAGCCAGCGCGCCCGTCCGAGAGAAGCGCCCGAACAGGTAGAAGCCAAGCACCGCAAGCGGCAGGAATCCGAGGATGAATTCGTTCGAATTGAAGAGCATGCGCCGGCCGTCAGCCCTTCAGCGCTTTGATCTGGTCGACGACATCGCCGACCGTTTCAAAGGATTCGACATCGCCGACGTTGAACGTCACGCCGTATTCCATTTCCACGGCGACAATGAAGTTCACGTAGTTGAACGAATCCCAGCGCGGCACGTCGGGCCGCTTGGTCTCGCGTGTCAGCGCAATAGAATTGTCGCCCAGGAGGTCGCGTAGAATGCGGGTCAGGGCCTCGAGGATCTCAGCGTCGGTCATGACTGCTCCTGTCGTTCGATCTCAGTCCGGCGCGGCGCGTAGGTCGCGAGGTCGAGACGCCAGCGCTCGGCGCCGGGCGCGGCCGCCTCGTCTCGCGAGAAGCCGAGCTGCTCGAAGAGATTGGCGATGACCGCGTTCTTGGCGGTGGGAGCGAAGTCGGCCCGGATGGCGCCGGCGCCGAGCGCCCGCGCGGCGTCCACGAGAATATTGAGCGCCTCGTCTTCGAGCTGGCGCGCGAACACGCGGCAGCTCATCACCCAATTGGCGAGATCGAGCACGCCCGGCTCGCCTGCCGCGGGCTGGGCGACCATCACGCTGACGATGCCATTATCGCCCATGCGGTCGATCAGGCGGAATTGCAGCACCAGAGAATTAGGATCGGCGGCGAAGGCGCGAATCTCATCCTCTGTGCGGCGTAGCGTCGTCGTATTGAACTGATTGGTCTTGTTGATGAGCTGCGTGACGCGAGCGAGGTCGACCGGACGCGCCTTGCCGGCGACGACTTTCATGTCGAGCTGCTTGAGGAAGGCGCTCATGTCGCCCGCGTTTTCCAGGAGCGCCTGGCGCTGCATATTGGCAGCGTATTGTTCGGCGCGCTCGCGATCATCCTCGGTAAAGGCGATAGCTTCGAAATACCCCGCTTCGGCAAGCGTGCTCACATAATGCGCAGGATCGGCCGGCATTTCAGGCACCGCCACCAGCGGCAATGCAAGGCGAACCTGTTCGCGCTCGACCGGATTGTCATCGACGAAAACGAGGCTGTCGATGCCGATATTGAGTTTGGCCGCGATGGCCTGGAGGTTGTCGGCCTTGTTCGTCCAGTTGGCCGCGAAGACGGCGAAATCTTCGAGTTTCAACGCCATTTCCGGATGATCGCGGAAGGCCGACTCGGCGATGGCCAACTCGTTCTTCGAGCAAACGGCGAGGATTATGCCGCGCTCCTTGAGGGCCTTCGCGTAGACCTGCAGAGCAAGATGGGCTTCGCCCAGGCCGCTGCCCTGACCGAGTACGATGCCCTCAACGCCGTCATCGCCGATAACCCCGCCCCAAAGCGTGTTGTCGAGGTCGAGTACGAGGCATTTGCGCGATTTGCCGCGCGCCGCGCCGAGCAGCCGGGCGACCAAGTCCCCGTAAAGACCCGCGGCCGGAGGGGAAATCTCGAACTTGCCCTGCAGCCAGCGGGCGGGTTCGTGCCAATGGTCGAGCCCTTCGCGGGCGCTGGCGCGTGCGGCGTCGAGCCAGAGCACGCCATCCTCGTAGGCGGCGTCGGCGAGGGCTGCGTTGAGGCGCGCGGTCAGGCGCGCCGGCGCGCCCGGCGCGAGCGCGTCGAGCCCGCCGAACAGCGTCGGCGCGCGGTCCAGGAAGGATTGCTGCAGCACGAGCGCATTGAAGCGCGACTTAGCTTCGCGCCACAGCGCACGGATATCGGCGATTGCAGCTGCAATCAGCGCTTCGGCTTCGCTCTTGTTCGAGGCGAGCGGCGCGCCGCGGATGAAGTCGTCAGCCGCGAGCGACAAGAGGATGGCGTTGGGCTCGAAGCGGCGCAGTGCCGAATTGGGATCAAGCAACTCTTGCCTGTAAAGGCCGAACCCTCCGCCATAGGTCGAAATGCGCAGGCCGCGCCGTAAGCCGGCGACGCGGATCGGCGGCAACAGATGATCGATTGTGGCGGAGGAGAGCACAGCGAGTTTGATGGAATCGAAACGGCCGCCGGCCGTGTCCGGCGCGCGTGCGAGCGCTGCATCGAGCTGGATGGTTTCGATGAATCCCAGACGTTGTTCAGCGAGCTGCGCCAGCGCCTCAATACGAGGCTGGGGATCCGCGAGAGCCTCCGCCTCGGCGAGTCGCTCGCGAAAATTGCGGGAGGGCGGCAGCCATTTCACGGAGCGTGCCGCTCATTGCTCAGGCAGCGCAGGATGTCGGGACCAATTTCCGGTACGAGCGCGTCCGCGAAGCGCTGCGCGCTTTCCGGTGAGAGGTGGTTATAGTCGAATGTCTGAAGCGGCTGCACCCGGGGCGAATGGAGCTGATAGCCCAGCGCATCGGCAATAGCCTGCGCAGTGGCGGGATCGTTGTTGTATGTCGGCACGTAGATGAAGACGACACATTCGCGCGGCACGCCGAGCTCGCCGATGAACGATCGTGCAAGCGGCACGGCGCGCTCGACCACATCGGTTCGCACACGTGTTGGGGGCAGGATGTCGGCGTTTTCGCGCGGGCCAAGATAGACCCATTGGCCAGTCGTACGACGACGATACATCGAATAGCGGTCGCCGCAGATCGACGTTTTAGAACAGATCATGCGGTGCAGGGGCTGCCAGGCCCGCTTTAACTGATAGCGGGCGTAGGAATCGGGACTGTGCAAGATCTCCTGTGCCGGGAGGGTCTCATCGGGAACGAAGAAATCATCGAGATTGATGACATAAGCGCGGGCGCGCGGGTGAAGGCGCCGGAGAAGCGGCCGGAAGAACTGCATGTTCTCGCCGTACGTGAAACCCATCAGGTAATAGCTGATGTCGTGTTCGGCGAACCATGCGCTGACCGATGGCGGCGCCGACAAGGCATGCTCGACGCGGCTGTTGCCGATGAAGAGCACCTGGGCGGCGGCGGCGGATTCACGGATGTCAGGCTCGATCCCGTACCAAAATGCGCCGTGATCGTAGTCGGTGTACCCGCGCGCTTGGCAGTAGATGAGGTAGTAGTCCTTGGAATCCAGATCGGCCGCCGGGCAGCGCAGCACGGATGCAGCCTGCGCGAAGAACCCCGCCGCCAACACGGCGACGATGACCACGACATAGGCCACGGCGGCGACCGCCGAGCCCAGCGTCGATTGAGAAGTTGGGGCCATGGCTAGGCGCTCCCGGCCGGCGCCCTCAGGCATCCGCCACCCGACAAGCGTCCGAACTCAACGCGCGCACTCGGCACGAACCCACCCCGCGAATTACAGAATACCTCAGGGATATCGAGCGAACAAGACGCGCAATGCCCGCGCGACGCTTCGCGTGAATGCTGTAGCGTTTGTCGCAGGCTCAGATGTCCTCAAGCAATTCAATAAGACCCATGCCGACGACGTTGTAAAAGGAGACGTGACGGCCGCCGAACAACACGGCAGGCTTGCGCGGCGCCACGCGCAGCGGCCGCAATCCCGCGTCACTCATTTGTTGCAGCGAGCGTTGCAGGTCGGCTGTGCGATAGCAGACATGGTAAACAATCCCGTTCTGATGGCGCTCGACGAGCACATCGACCGGTCCGGGCGTATCGGTGGGCGATACAATCTCGATTGCCGGCATAGTCGGGTGCGTGCACATGATGAGCCGCACATTTTGCTCCGGGTCGGTGATCGGCGCGCCAACCGCGTAGCCCATGGCGCGCACGAAGGCGATGGCAGGCTCGCGCTGGCGAACCGCTACGCCGAGGTGATGAAAGTCCAGTCCGAGATCGACGCTCAGCGGTTCCCCCTTTGGGTGAAGATTGCTCGGTTCCGAGACGTGCAATAGACGCGAAGCTCATCCCGTCGCAATGCTCGTCCCTAACGCGGATGGTCAATGGTGGCCTTCAGGCACACTATTGAGGAAGGCGAGAACGTCACCGATCTGATCCTGGTTGAGTCCCGGCGGCGGCATGATCGTGCCGGGCGCATCGACGGCCGGATTGGAAAGGAAGTGGCGCATCCGCGCCTCAGTCCAGACGCCGCCATGCCGGGACAACCCCTCCGAATAGCCAAACCCGGGCACCGAGGCGACGCGGCGGCCGCGGACGCCATCGAGCGGTGGACCTGCGCCGATTTCGCCAGACAGAGAATGGCAGGAGGCGCAGGCGCTGAGGAAGGTCAGGTGGCCGCGGTCCGACGCGCTGCGGGAGCCCCGCCCGGGCGCCTCTTCTTCCGCCGGAGGGGGCAGTGCGTCGAGGCCTCCAATGACGGGCGCGTTCGGCTCGTCCGCGTGCCGATCTGCATTGCGGATCAGAATGAGGCGGCCGCCATCCGCCAGGATCGCGATGCGCCCGTCGTGAAGCGAGATGATGTCGCGAAGCCGATAGCGATCGACGAGTATCGGCTCTGCATAAACGATGTCGTCGCCTTCGGTCCTCAGCAGGTAGAGCGTGCTCTGTCTGAGCGAGCAGAGCAGCAGGGCGCCCGCCCAATTGGGGAATTCCGCCGGGTCGGGTTCAATCAGATTGCTGATGCCGATCGAGGGCACGAATGCAAAACGCGGGTGAGCATAGCCGTCGTGGCGGCCCGGTCGGGGATTGGCCGGCCAGTTTGTCGGCGGTGATCCATACGCCATGCCATAGGTGACGATGGGCCAGCCGTAATTGACGCCGCGGACCATGAGGTTGACCTCGTCGCCGCCCTGCGGGCCGTGTTCAGTTTCCCAAATGCGTCCATCGCGCGCAATCGTAAGGCCTTCCGGATTTCGCAATCCGATGGCGAAATGTCGTGAACGGCCGGTGGCAAGATCGAGTTCAATCAGCTTGCCCAGGTCGTTGCGCTCATCCATCGAGAAGGCCTGTTCGCCAAAGAACCCGTCGAATTGATAGTCGCCGGTCGAGATGAGGAGCGTGCTCGGGTTCAGCAGCACGAGCCGGCCGCCGGAGGCCATGCCGGTGAAGAGGTAGCCGCGCGATTTCAGCGGCACGCAGGGTGTGGCCTTCCAAACGTCTCGCCAAGGGCCTGCAGCCTGAACGTCGCGTCCGTTCACGCTCAACGGCAACACGGCGACGACGAAATCAAAACAATTGCCGGAGAAACGGTTGAAGCTGGCGTAAAGATTGACGCGACCTTCGCCGGACCGAACGGCGAGCAGATCGTGCAGGCGCACTTGTTCGACGTCGAACAAGACGTTGGTGAAGAGCGGCGAGCGTCGCAGCGCGTCCATGTTCATTTGAGCGGGCGCGTTGAGGACGTGTAGCTGATAGTCGCGATCCAAGTAGCTCAATGCGCCCTTTGGGGAGGCGATGACGATGTTGTCGCCAACCTCCGCGATCGCGCCGCCCTGCGCTGTCGCCCGCGAAATCTGCCGTGTAACGGTTTCGATCGTATGGACGTTGGTTTCGATCCGGACCCAGGGACGTTCGGGCGTGGGGACAAGCTTATTGTAAATGCGGTTCGGCAAATCCTGCTGCTGCACGACCATGCCGGCGAGGATGCCGATCGCCAGCGCGGCGGCCAACGCAAAAGCGCGGCCCAGCCAAGTATTGAACCACGACAAAAGCGCGCTGAGGGCGTTGCGGACGGCCATGGCTATCCGGCGTGCTGCGCTTTGGCTCGCGCTTTCACTCATGACTACCCCCAAGGCACCTTCAGGCTTGTGCTGGCCGAAGGCAAGAGCGCTTTGCCGCGATCTCATTTCAGCGCTGTTCGAGACGCGCCCGCCGGGCGCTGGGTCAGGACCGCCGACGGACGTTGCGCGCGCCAAGGCGCGATCAACCCCGGTAAATTCCAATTTGCCGCGCTGACTTTTACACCAATCCCGCGCTAATATGTGCTCGGCGCCTGTGCGACACGGATAGTCTGACGCGAGAGGCAGATATGTTCGAGCCCGCTCTATGCTCGCTCTTCACGCGCGTTTTGGCGGATGGTTTCGAAGCGTCCCGCGTGGCCGCCGCGCGATCCGTGGGCGGGTTATGGTTTACGGCCTTCGATTTGGAGCGTTCCGCGGCTCCGCCCTGCGCGCAAATTGGATTTGCGGCGCCCAATAGATGTGCGGGGGAGGGCTTCGCGGGGGGCTTTTTCGCTAGGCTCGACGAGACCGCCGCCATTCGCGCAAGCTCCGGCGAGGCAGAGTCTGATCGGTGCACACATCTCGGTGCGACCGCGACGAGTGCGCAGGCGGTGGCTGCGTGAGCCGCGCAATCCCTGCGGCGCTCCCTAACACGGGAGCGCGCGCGTGAATTTCAACACGCTTGAATTTCTCCTCCTGTTCCTGCCGGCGACTTTGATTGCGTTTTACGCGGTTCCTATGGCATGGCGGCTTGGCGTGCTGGCGGCGGCCTCGCTGATCTTCTACGGCGTGTCCGGACCGATCGTGCTGCTGGCGTTTCTCTTCGCTGTCGCCTGGGGCTTTTCGACTGCCTTTCTCTTCGGCCGCTGGCCGAAAGCGTGGGCGATCGCGTTCGCGATAGCCGGGCCGGTCTTCTTTCTCGTGATGTTCAAATATCTGGGCTTCATCCTCGACACAGCCCAGGCGGATGCTTCGGCGCGCAGCTTCTTTTGGGCATTCCTGAGCGTGACGCTTCCCGCCGGCATCAGCTTCTACACGTTCGAGCTTGTTTCCTATTCGATCGACATCGCCAACAAGAAGATCGAGCGCGAGCAGAACCCCGTCCGCTTTCTGAGCTTTGCGACCTTCTTTCCGCATCTGATCGCGGGGCCGATCATGCGGTATCGCGATTTGCGCGACCAGCTGTCCGCGCTGCAAACGACAAAGCGGCTCACGCCGAACATCATCGGCGGGCTCAAATTTCTCTCTATTGGCCTTTTTGCGAAGGTGTTCTTCGCCGACGTCAGCGGAATTGGCGTCGATCACGCGCTCGGCGTCCCGCTCGCACAACGCACGGCGCTCGATCAGGTCACGCAGGTCGCGCTTTGGTCTATGCAAATCTACTACGATTTCTGGGCCTATTCGACCATGGCGATCGGCCTTGGAAGGCTGTTTTGCATCGAATTGCCGGTGAATTTCCGTGAGCCCTATCTGTCGCCCAATCCGCGCGAATTTTGGCGGCGTTGGCACGTCACTCTTTCCTATTGGCTGCGCGACTATGTCTACATCCCGCTCGGAGGAAATCGCGCTTATATGCGCAACATCCTCATCGTGTTTGCGCTCGTGGGGCTGTGGCACGGCGCCGGCTGGAATTTCGTCGTCTGGGGTCTTTATCACGCCGCGCTTGTTCTCGCGTACCATCTCACCCGTCCGGTGTGGGATCGCATCCCGCGGGCCTTCGCGGTCGCACTGACATTCACGCTGGTGAGTTTTGGCTGGCCGCTCTTCTTTCTGAGCCTGGGCGAGTATGCGGCCTTCCTTGCGCACCTGTTTTCCGCGCCGTCCGGGCCTGGCCTTTATGGCGCGCGCGACTGGCTCTACCTTGCGCTCGTCGGCTTCGTGACGTTCGCCTTGCGGGAGAAGGACTGGCTTCACAACGATCCGGCCAAGCCTAATGCTGTGGCGGATTCACCAATCTTCGCTGGCGCTATGATCTTCGCTGGGCTCGTCTTCATATCGCTCAGCAAGACATTTATCTATTTCCGATTCTGAATGTCACAGCTGCATCGACACTGGATCTGGTATTTCGCCGCGACGATCGTCGCTCTCGCTTGCGTCGCGTTCTTCGCGGCGCTTCGTTTGCCGGGGCTGCGCGAGCCGGCGCTTAATTTCTACGCGCTGGCGCCGGACGCCTATGTTGACACCTCGGGTCTCACACGCCGTCAAAGCGGCAGCCTGAAATTGGGCTTTGCGGAAAGCTATCCTGCGCCGCTGGTTGGAGCCTATGGGAACCACATCATCAATTTCTTCGGAGCAGACGCTTTCGGCGCTTATGATCGGCCCGGTGTATTCTTCAACTACAGCTACGCGAATCTTTCGCTTCCCGAGACTCTTCGTTTTCTTCGGCATCTCGAGCTGCGGGACCGGCTTCCGTCCAAGCTCATCATCGTGGCGATCACGCCTCCGCATGCGGACAATGGGCGCTTTATCATCGATCATGGAAACGAATTGCCCGCGGACGTTTTGCTGGACAGCGCTTGGCAAAGCGGCGATCTGGCGGAAATTTCCGATGCGCTTTGGCAATCGGTCGAGTTCCGACTCCACGAAGTTTTTAATTATAACACGTTGGTCCTCGGGCTTTTGCGCGACGTGAAGGAAGCCAGGATCACCGGCCCATTCGCCTGTCGCCAGGGCCGCACCAGCGCGCAGCCCGGATGGACGGCTGCTTTGCCGGCCCCGTTACGGAAGATTCTGCAGCCCAGCCCAGATCCGTGCGATCGAGCTTCATGGGAATGGACCTTGCGCCGTGACGGGGCGACGAATCTTCCGAACGAAGCCACGATTGTGCGCGACGAGGACGGCGTGGGCGCCGCCGATCGCGGCCTGCGGGCCGGAGATGAGGTCAAGATCGTTCGTCTGCTGCGCGCGATCGACGCCGTCGGAAGGCGGCGCGGCGCGCGGGTCGTGTTCCTTGTGCCGCCCGTCTACGAATCCGATCGAAGCGGAAGCGTCGTCAACCAGGTATTCAGCCGCGCGATGCACATGGCGCCGGATTTGACGATCATCGATGACCGCGGATTGCGCAATGACCGCGCGCTGTTCGTCGACTATCGGCACGCGAACGGCGCCTATTTTCGCCAATTAGCGCAGAGATTGGCGCAGCGAGGGCTTTGGAGCGACGCCTTTGCGCAGGAGGCGTCGCCGCGCCGCTGAACGGTTTGCCCGTCGGCGCCGGCGAGGGATTTGCAGAAGCGTCGCGCTTGACCTAAGTGTGCGGCGCGCGCGGGCCGATCGGATTGGACATGTTGGGGAACGTGGCGGCCACGGCGAAACCGCGCCGGCTGATGACGGGGCGCTATTTGGCCCGCAACCCCGCCGTCGTTTCAGCCATGGCTCTGATGGATGTGGCGAGCGCCGCATTCTCGGCGCGCGAAGCTCCCCTCCCGACCGACCGGCAATTGAACGTTCTCGTGAGCGATTTGGCGCATCTTGGCGATGTTGTCGCGCTGTCGCCCGTGCTGGCGAGCCTGCGCGCTTCGCCGCGCGTCGGACGCATCGGACTTCTTGTCGGCTCTTGGAGCAGGGTTGTCGCCGACGCTGCGGACCTGGCCGACGACGTCTTTGTGTTCGATCATGCTTTGTTGAACCGCGGCAAAAAACGCTTTGCGGCGCATTTCGCCTCGCGCTTTCGCGCGGTGCGAGAGATACGCGAAGCGCGATACGACGTGGCCGTCGACGCGTACCCTTATTTGGGGAACGCATCGGGCTTGTTGTGGCAGGCGGCGATCCCGACGCGAATTGGCTTCAAGAGCGGCGGGGCGAGCGGATTTTACACGCTGCGCGTCGGGTTCGATCCAAAGGAGCCATTGCTGACAAATCAGGCGCGGCTCATCGCGCCGATTGTCGGCCCGTCAGAGGGTCTCAAAGCGCAGCTCCCGGGATTTCGTACCGACGAAAAAGTGCGCGCACGCGTGGTCGCCCTCGGACGGTTTGTCGTGCTGCATGTGGGGCCGGGCGCCGCCCATAAGGATTGGGTGGCGTCCCATTGGCTCGCGCTGGCGCGGCGTTTGGAGCAGGCGGGTTTTCGGCTCGCCTATACGGGTGGGCAGGGCGACGTCGAGCATGGGGCCGCGATAAGGTCCGCAGCGCCTGGCGAGGATTTCGTGGGCAAGCTTGATTTCTCCGGCTTCGCGACCGTTCTGCGCGAGGCGGCGGGCGTGGTGACAATCGACACAGTCACGGGCCACCTTGCGGCCTGCTTCGAAACGCCTACCGCCGTTATCTATCCCGGCATTGCCCCGCCGTCCTTTTGGCGACCGGCGCAGCCCTTCGTTCGCCTCGTCACTGAATGGACGCCGTGCGCCCCGTGCCAGAGGACGCGTGGTTGCGCGGAAATGACATGCTTAAGGTCGGTTCAGTCCGAGACAGTTTTCGCGGCGTTGAGCCGCGCCATGGAAGAAAAGGCCGCGACAATTCAACTTTATCGTGGCCAGGGAATTGAATAGCCTTACGAAATGGCGTGCATCAAAGGCTGAGAGCCGGCGCGCTATGGAACGGCGGCTTGTGGGGGCGGCGAGATGAAGGTTCTACTGACAGGTCAACGCGGCTACATTGGCTCCGTGATGACGCCGATGCTGCAGGCGGCGGGGCACGAAGTCACGGGCCTCGATGTCGATCTCTATCAGCGCTGCACTTATGAGCAGGCGGGGCCCATGCCGAGCGCGCCGATCATCCTCAAGGATGTGCGCGACCTTGCGGCTGCCGATCTCGAAGGCTTCGACGCTGTCATCCATCTCGCGGCGCTCTCGAACGATCCGTTAAGCGATCTCAATCCGGACCTGACCTACGCGATTAATCATCGCGGCAGCGTGCGCCTTGCCGAACTCGCCAAGAAGGCGGGCGTGCAACGTTTCCTGTTCGCCTCTTCCTGTAGCAATTACGGCAAGGCGGGCGAGGCGATGGTTGACGAAACAGCGCCGCTCAATCCGGTTACGGCCTATGGCCAATCGAAGGTCTGGTCTGAACGGGACATCGCCCCGCTCGCGGACAAGGATTTCTGCCCCGTGTTCCTGCGGCCCGCGACGGCGTACGGAGTTTCGCCGCGCCTGCGCTTCGATATCGTGCTGAACAACCTCGTCGCTTGGGCGGTGACCAAGGGCCTTATCTATCTCAAGTCCGACGGTTCGCCCTGGCGGCCGATCGTTCACATCGAAGACATATCGCGCGCGTTCATCGCTGCGCTCGAGGCGCCGCGGGACGCCGTCTACAACGAAGCCTTTAATGTCGGCCGCACCGACAACAATTACCGCATCCGCGACATCGCGGAGATTGTCGCTGAGGTCGTGCCCGATTGCCGGATCGAGTTCGCGCCGGACGCGAGCCCGGATACGCGGTCTTATCGCGTCACCTTCGAAAAGATCGCCACGCGCTTGCCTGCCTTCAAACCGCAATGGGATGCGCGCAAAGGCGCCGAGCAGCTCTACAAGGCTTACGTGGCCTCCGCCGTCACGCACGCGGAATTCGAAGGTCCGCGCTACAACCGGATCGCCCACATCCGCATGCTGATGAGCGAAGGACTGCTGAACAGCGAATTGCGGTTGACACAGGGCGTTCCGGCTTGATCGCTGGCAGCAACGCCTGTTGTCGCGGGCGAACCAAGACGGAGAACTGCGAATGAGCGTGTGCGCCGGTGACTGGGTCGTCGTTCGCAGCAAGGAGGAAATACTCGCGACGCTCGATGCCGATGGCCGTTTGGAAAATATGCCATTCCAGCCGCAGATGTTCGAATATTGCGGCAAGCGTTTCCGTGTCCACCAACGCGCGCACAAGACTTGCGATACGGTCAACCTGACCGGCGGCCGGTGGCTGAAGGGCGGCGTTCATCTGGAAGGTCTGCGGTGCGATGGCGCGGCTTATGGTGGATGCCAAGCCGCATGTCTGCTGTTCTGGAAGGAAGCGTGGCTCAAGCGCGACGGCGATGAGACAGCGCCGGCTGGCCCGCCCGGTTGCAGCGAAGAAGACGTGGCGCGAGCCACACGCCTGGGCGCTGCGATGGATGCCGATACGGTTTATACGTGCCAGGCGACGCTCTTGCCTCAATATACCCAGCCGCTTCCCTGGTGGGACCCGCGCCAATACGTCGAAGATCTGACATCCAAGAACGTCACGCCCGTTCGTGTGATTCAGGACACTGGATTTGCGATCTTCACCTTCTTTACGCGTGCGCATAAGCCGAAATGGGGCGCTCCGTTTCGGTGGCTCTACGATTCATTTCAGAAGCTTTGGGGCGGCGCGCCGTTTCCGCGGCGCATCGGCCTTCTGGCCGACGGCAAGCAGGCGCCGCTCGTCAAACTGAACCTGGAGCCTGGGGAATGGGTGCGCGTGCGCAGCTATGAGGAAATCCAGGCGACAATTGACGTCCACAAGAAGAACCGTGGGCTCTTCTTCGACCAGGAACTCGTGCCTTATTGCGGAGGCGTCTATCGTGTCCGGGCGAGAGTGGGGAACTTCATCGACGAAAAGACTGGCAAGATGACCCGTCTCAAGACGCCCGCGGTCATTCTCGAAGACGTGTGGTGCCGCTCGCACTACAGCGACCGCCGTGTGTTTTGTCCGCGGTCAATCTATTCGTGGTGGCGCGAGGCATGGCTCGAACGGGTAGAGGCGCCGGCGCAGGCTTCGGCCGACGGCGCGGGCGAGGCTGGACGCCCCTTGCCGCAAGACGCAGTCTAAAACACCCCTGACGGCTCGGGGGAAAGCCGGAAAGAGGGTGATGGAAAATCTGAGGCAAAGAGCGGTGCGAAGCGGACTCGCACGGCTGATAGGCCAGGCGATCTCGTTGGCGCTGAAGCTGCTCGCGCTCGTCGTGTTGGCGCGTTTGTTGAGCCCTTCCGATTTCGGCATCGCCGCGATGGTCACGGTCATCACCGGCGTCTTGGATATCTTCAATTCGTCCGGAATTTCCTCGGCGACGATCCAGGCCGCCAATGTGACGCACGCCCAGATCTCGCGCATGTTCTGGATCAACGTCCTGGTATCGAGCGCGCTGGCGGCTGTTTGCGTGTTCAGTGCGCCGATACAGGCCTCCTTCTATCACGAGCCGCGGCTCATCCCGGTCGCCGTCGGCCTGGGATTGGGATTTGTCATCGCTGGCTTCGCCCTGCCGCATGCCGCGATCCTGCAGCGCAATCTGCGCTTCGTGACCCTGACCACAATCGAATCAGGATCGGCGCTGGCGAGCACGCTTCTCCAAATCTACGCCGCAGCGACCGGATGGGGCTACATGTCCTTCGTCGTCGGCGCGCTGTCCTACAATTTGCTGTGGGCTGTCGCCGCGGCCGCGGCGACACGGTTCATTCCAGACCCGCCGTGGAAGCGGGCCGAGGTCGGATCGATGCTGCGTTTCGGCAGCGTCGTCACGCTCAACACGCTCATCGTCTACATCGGATACAATATCGAAAAAGTGCTGCTCGGACGCACCTGGGGCGCCGATGCGCTTGGCCAATACGGGCGCGCCTATTCGCTGACCAACATGCCGGCGGCGAGCCTGAACGCCGCTTTTGTCGGCGTTTCCCTTTCGGCGCTGTCGCGCCTTCAGCACGATCTCGATCGTCTGAAATCATATTTCCTGACGGGCTACGGGCTCTTGATGTCGATCACGGCTCCACTGACGCTGCTCTGCTGGATCTACGCTGAGGACATCGTCGCCGTCGCGCTCGGGCCGAAATGGGCGGCCTCGGCGGAGGTGTTTCGTCTTCTTTCGCCCACCGTTCTGACCCTCGGTATCATCAATCCGCTTTCGCCCCTGATGCTCGCGCGCGGGCAGCAGCGCCGAAGCCTGGCGCTGGCGTGCATCATCGCGCCCCTGGTCCTGATCGCCGTCTTCATAGGTCTTCCCTATGGTCCGACGGGCGTGGCGACGGCCTATTCGACGGCCATGATCCTTTGGTGCGCGCCCCATGTGATCTTGGTCCTGCGCGGCACGAACATCTCGCCGCTCGATCTTGTGCGGGCGGTGATGAAGCCGGCGATGGCGTCAATACCTGCGGGCATCGCCGCTTGGGCGGCGCTGCGATTCGTTCCGCTTCACAACTCGCTGCTCCAGATCACGCTGGGCGTGCTCGTCATGGGGGCGGTGTACTGTTACGTTCTGCTCATCGTTCTGAAGGAAAGGCAGCTCTACGTCGATCTGGTGCGCGGTTTGCTCGACCGGCGCGGCGGCAGCGGCGGCGAAACCCTGAACGCTGTTGCGGCGCCTGCGTCGCCAGCAGCGTCTCGGCCTCCGCGCGTGGATGTCGTCATTCCGTCCTATCAATACGGCAGATATCTTCGCGAGTGTGTCGCAAGCGTCCTCAGCCAGGATGGCTGCGCGGTTCGCGTGCTCATCATCGACAACGCATCGACCGACGACAGTGCGGAGGTCGCCCGCGCGCTGGCGGCCGCAGACCCGCGTGTCGAGGCCAGGATCCGCGCTAAAAATATGGGGCCGCACGCGTCCTACAATGAGGGCGTGGATTGGGCGTCCGGCGACTATTTCATGGTCCTTTGCGCAGATGATTGGCTGGCGCCCGGCGCGCTCGCGCGCGCCATCGGCGTGCTGGAGGGCGCGCCCGATCTGGCGTTCGCCTATGGCCGCGAGATCGTGCAGCATGCCAGCGAGCCGATCGCGCTTCCGGAAACAAGCGAGGTCAAGAGCCGTCGTTTGAGCGCCCAGGATTTCATTCTCAAAGTGTGCCCGCCCTCCCAGGGCATCGGCGCCGGCGCGGTGCTCGTGCGTACATCCGCGCAAAAAGCGGCGGGCCACTATTCGACGCAATTGCGCTACACGTTCGACCTCGAAATGCTCATGCGGCTGTCGCTTCACGGCGGGGCGGCGGAGATGGCGGCGACGCAAGGCGTGCGGCGCACACACGAGGCGGCGCTGTCGAGCGCCTTTGTCGACAATGCGGCCACGCAAATGGCGGAGATCGAGGGCGCGTTCGACGTCTTCTTCGCCGGCGCGGGACAAAGCATGCCGGATGCGCGTGCGATCCGGGCGAAGGTGGGGCGCATCATCGCCGGCCGCTGCTATTGGGGCGGCGTGTCGCGCGTGGTTCGGGGCCGCAAGGAGGACGGCGAGCGCCTGCTGGCCATGGCGCGCAGGCTGTCGCCGATATCCGTTTGGGCGCCGCCGGTAGATTATCTCGTACGTCTGGCCGGAGCCAGGATGCTCAGGTTTTGACGGTCAGGAGCTCTTCCAGCCACGTCTCGCCGCGGAAATGCTTGTATTGCTCGGCGCGCAAGCGGTCCGCCAAGCGTCCGGGTGGCAGATCGACATCGGCATAGGTGAGCACGGCGTCCTTGGCCACGTCATGCTTCAATGTGCAGCCCAGCACCAATCCTTCCGGCAGATATCGCCCGCGGCTCATTTCGTCGACATTCACGGCTTCGCCATAGGTCATGTACATGCCGTAGTCGTCGAGCGTTTCGCCGGCTTTCAGATCGCGCTTGGCGACCGCGCACACTTCCACGACCGGGCCGCCAAGCGGCGCTGCCAATTCGTCGCGGAGGAGGGCGACGCGCGCGAGCGACATCGGCGTCTCAAAATGAACCAAGTGGTAGGGCGTGAAGAACGCGTAGAGCGGGCCCGGGCCCATTTTGTACAGATTGAGATAATGCTGCTGCTTTGGATCGGGATGCTCGGCGAGCACGAAGACTTTCGTCAGCGGCGTGCCGACGAGATAGTCGATCGCGCCGCCCATCTCGCGTAGCTGTTCAACATCGTAAAGCTCGCCGGCCTTCAGGATGTCACCCGTATATTCACGTCCGCGCGACATGCCGCGCTGAAACACCCCGAAGCCCGTGGCATTCGCCACAATCGCCTGTTCGCAGCTGATCTTGGTGCCGTCGGCGAAGCTTGTCACCATGGCGGCGTTTTGGCCCCAGCGTTCGGCCCAGCCCTGCTGGGTGGTGGGATTGCGGTAAGGGTCCTGCAAACCTTTGATGTTGCCGACGAGGCGCGGCGTGAGGCCAAGGCCTTGCACCCAGCGCACCAGATTCATCTGCACGCCCGGCTCGTCGCCGTCGCAGGCCGAAAGAATGACGCCGTATTTTTTCGCATAGACACGCAGGATTGGGCCGATCGTCGCGTCGATTTCGGCGTTCATCAGCACAACGTCTTTGCCGTGTTTGAAGGCTTCAAGCACGACATGCGCGCCGAATTCGACGGACCCCGTTGTGTCGCACAGGATGTCTATCAACTCCGAGCGCGCGAGCAGCATGGCGTCCTCGGTCGCAGCGGTTTTGCCGGCGAGGATTTGCGCATCAAGATCGGTCTGCGTGTCGCTGAGGCGCGGAGTCTCGACGCCGGCATAGCGGAGAATATCGAGGCAGCGCTCCGGCCGGCGATTGGAGATCGCCGCAACCGTCATGCCAGGCACGCTGTTCAGGATCTGGTTGACAAGGCCTTGAGCCATGAACCCGGCGCCGACAATGCCCACGCGGACCGGCTTTCCCTGTTCGTGGCGTTGCTTCAGCGCGCGGTCGACGATGATCATGGCGCTTTTCCTCGTGCTAGATGGTCATGCGGCGCTTGAGCTCGGCCTCGACCGAGTCGAACGACGCGAATTTCTGATCCTTTTCCGAGATCACGGCGATCGGGAGCGGCCAGCTCAAGGCGAGGCGCGGATCATTGTACATGAGACCGCTCTCTTGCGCCGGAGCATAGAACTCGCCCACTTGGTAGGAGGTGTCGGTGTTGTCGGCCAGCGCTTGGTAACCGTGCGCGAAGCGCTCCGGCACGTAGAGCGCGCGCTGATTGTCTTCGTTCAGTTCTACGGCGACATGCTGCAGGAAGGTCGGGCTCTCGGGACGCAGGTCGACGATGATGTCGAGGATAGCCCCGCGCGTGCAGCGCACCAGCTTCGTTTCGGCGGCCGGCGGGAATTGGAAGTGCATGCCGCGCAGCGTGCCCTTTTTCTTGTTGGAGGCGATGTTCGCCTGCGCGATGACGGGCTTCAGGCCGTGCTCTTTGAATTCGTTCTGGCAGAACGCGCGGGCGAAAAACCCTCGGGAATCCTCGATCCGGGCGAGATCGATAACGAAGGCCCCTTTGAGTGGCGTTTCTGTAAACTTCACGGGCATGGTCCTTTGCGGCCAGGATGGCCCGCGTCGCGAGCAAGAACCATACCCCTCCCGGTCCAGGCAAGACGCCTTTGGAGCCGTTGGCTGCGGCGTGGCGCGTGCGCTGTCGATTTTACCGGTCCTGCCAAGCGGAGCCGCTGGCTCGCGGGGCGGCGCCTTGCGCATAGGCGCCGCGGCTACTCTTCTTGTATGCAGACGGTGCGAGATTTGCTTGCGGGATCGCTGTGGCCGAATCTAAACGCCCGCGGGCGAAGGCGGGCGCGGGCTTTCGCCAGCGAGGAGAGTTGGCGAGTAGGGGGCAGGCATGAAGGTCGTACTTTTTTGCGGGGGCTTAGGCACGCGCATCCGCGAATATTCCGAGGCCATCCCGAAGCCCATGATCCCGGTCGGCTCCCATCCGATCCTTTGGCACATCATGGACTATTACAGTCAGTACGGTCACCGCGATTTCGTGCTGTGCCTCGGCTACAAGGCCAACACCATCAAGGAATTTTTTGTCAACTATCGGCCCGAACTCGCCGCCGACATCGTCGTCTCCAATCAAGGTCAGAGGATACAGACGATCGGCAAAGAGCGCGACGATTGGCGCGTGACGCTGATCGATACCGGCATTTGGCGTAATATCGGAGAGCGGCTCTGGGCAGTGCGCGGGCAAGTCGAGAAAGAAGATATGTTTCTCGCCAACTACAGCGACGGGCTGTCCGATGTCGATCTCGATGACATGATTGCGAAGTTCAAAGCGAGCGACAAGCTGGTTTGCTTTTTGGCGGTCCACCCGCTGTTGACATTTCACTTTGCGGAAATTTCCGCTGAAGGGCGCGTCACCAGAATGTCGCCAGCAGACCGGACCGATATGTGGATCAACGCGGGCTTCTTCATCATCCGCCCCGAAGCGTTCGACTACATGCGCGAGGGCGAGGAATTCGTGGTCGAACCATTCCAGCGCCTCATCGAGGCCGACAAGCTGATGGCCTATCGCCATGAAGGCTTTTTCCGCCCGATGGACACGCTCCGCGATCGCCAGGTGCTCGAAGAGATGATCGAGCAGGGCAAGATGCCGTGGCTCAAGCAGCCCGACGGCCGCGTCCGCCGCTGACGCATGCGCCCGCTTCCCCTCGCGCGCGCGGGCGAGCCGCTCAAAGTGCTGTGCCTCGGCGCGCATTCCGATGACGTCGAGATCGGCGCGGGCGGGACGATCCTCTCTTGGATCGCATCAGGCGCGCGCGTCGAAGCTTTGTGGTGCGTGTTCAGCGGGGAGGGCGAGCGCGCCGATGAGGCGCGCGCCTCGGCCAATGCGTTCCTCGCGGGCGCGGCCAAGAGCGAGGTGCTGCTGGGCGGTTTTCGCGACGGCTTCTTTCCCTATGTCGGCGCCTCCGTGAAGGAATTCATGGAAAGCGTGAAGGGCCGCTTCGCGCCCGATATCGTGCTCACGCATTATCGCCATGACGCGCATCAGGATCACCGCATGGTGTCGGAGCTGACCTGGAACAGCTTCCGCGATCATCAGATACTCGAATACGAAATTCCGAAATGGGATGGCGATCTCGGCCAGCCCAACGCCTATGTCGAAGTGTCGGACGAAGCGCTGACGCGCAAAATCGCGCTGCTGGAAGAGCATTTCGGCACGCAGCGCTCGAAAGCGTGGTTTGACGAAGAAACTTTCCGGGGCCTGGCGCGGCTGCGCGGCGTGGAATGCCGCGTGCGCTATGCGGAAGCCTTCTACATGCGCAAGGCGCTGCTGGGTTAGCGTACCGCCGGCTTCCAGCCGGCAGTGCGGAAGGTCAAAGCTCCAAAATCCGCTCGGGCTTCATCCTGCCGATCAGCGCATCGCCGAGCGCCAGCGCATTGCCTTTGAGCCGCCCCGCGCGATCGACCCAAGGTTCGGGCCGCAGCGATTTGGCGGCATTGGCCAGCACGTTCTTGCCGGCGAGCGCGCAGGCTTCGCCAAGCGTCATCGTGCCCTTGCCGACGAGATAGAGCGGGTTGGCGATCTGCGAATAGCCGAAGCGCACGCCCGATTGGCGCCCGGCCTTCACGCCCATATGCACGCCGGCGCACGCCTCGATCCGCATGATCGCACCATGGGCGGCGAGCCGGCGGGAGAAATCGCGGTCCTCCTGCCAGGCGTAGAGCGGCAGGCGCTCGTCGAAGCGCAGATCGGGCGCCAGCGACATACGCAGCATCATGTTGCAGCCATAAGCGTGCTTGGTGGGGGAGAGTGCATCAACCGCCGTGTGGTCCGCCGCGACGATCGCTTGCGCTTCCTCAAGCGTCAGCCCGTGCGTGTTGATGCCGTCGGCCAGCACACGGCCGGTGCCGACGGCAATTTCCGTGTGCGCGGCGAACGCAGCTTCCGCTTTGGCGAGGAAATCCGGCGCCGGGACGAAATCATCGTCGAAGAACACCACGAGGTCCGCATCGCGCAGCGCATCGAGCGCGGCGTTGCGCTGCGCCGGCAGGCCCTTCTTGGCGATCAGCACCTCAATATCCGGCGCGGCCAACCCCTCGACGTCGGCAGGGCTCGCGCCGGCCACCACGATGCGGTCGGCCGGGCGCGTCTGCGCGCGCCAAAGCGGCGCCATCTGGCGCAGCAGAGGCGCGCGGCCGGTGGAAGCAATGGCGATCGCGATGCGCATGAAGGCCCCAAGCGTGCAGGCGCCGAGCCTGCAAACTCAGGGCCGTTCTATACCGGCTCGCATGCGGGCCTAAAGCCCTCAGTTGGTCGCGGCGACCGCCGGGCGCGCCTTCACGCGCTCATACCAGGCCGCGATGTTCTTATTGTCCTGGTTAATCGGCTGGCCGACCTGCTGGCCGAATTCAAGCACGCAGACGAGCAGGACATCGGCCAGAGAGAATTTGTCGCCCGTGATCCAGGTGTGGCCCTCGATCATCTTGTCGAGCCAGGCGAGCCGGTTCTGCGCGACACGTTTCAGACCCGGCGCGGCGTCCGGCTCGATCGGAATGCGGTCCTTGAACAGCATCGCGCCTTCGGCATAGCGGAAGCCATTGGCCAGCGGCTCGCAGATGTTGAGGTCGATGCGGCGCGTCCACATCCGCGTCAGCGCGCGTTCTTCCGGCGTCGTCCCGATCAGCGGCGGGTTAGGCTGCTTCTCTTCCAGATATTCGCAGATCACGGTGATTTCCGAGATCATCTGGCCGCCATCGGTTTCCAGCGTCGGCATCTGGCCGGCCGGATTGCGCGCCAAATGGGCCGCCTGCCGGTTCTCACCCTTCATCAGATCGACCTGCACCAATTCGAGCGGGATGTTCTTCTCGGCGGCGAACATCCGCACCACGCGCGGATTGGGGCCGACGGACGTATAGAGTTTCATAGCTTCCTCCCTGGTTCTGAGGGCAGAAGCACGCCGCCGGAGACGGCGCAAGATATGCCGTGAGGGGAGCGGCGCTTGACCTTCCGCGCCCGGCGGCGAAAGCATGCCCCCGGGAGAAGCGCATGATACCGGGCTTGATGCAGACGCCGCCGCTGCAGATCATCGACATTCTGAAATTCGCAGCCGCCGCGCACCCGAAGCGCGAGCTTGTCTCGCGGCTCGTGGAAGAGCCGATCTTCCGCTATGATTATGCGGCGAGCCTGGCGCGCACCGAGCAGGCGGCCAAGGCGCTGCGACGGCTCGGCGTCAAGCCGGGCGACCGCGTAGCCACTCTGGCCTGGAACACGCATCGCCATTTCGAGCTGTTCTATGCCGTGCCTGGCCTCGGCGCCGTGCTCAACACCGTCAATCCGCGGCTGTTCGACGAGCAGATCAGCTACATTCTGAATCACGCGGAAGCTGAAATCCTGCTGTTCGATAAGAGCTTCCTCGGCTTGGTCGAGCGCCTCGCGCCGCACATGGCGACGGTGAAGGCCTTCGTGATGCTGAGCGACGAGGCGCACACGGTTCCCGGGGCGGTCGGCGCGCAATCTTACGAGGCGCTGCTGGCGCGCGAGACGCCGGGCATGGATTGGCCGATTGTCGATGAGAACGCCGGCGCGTTCCTCTGCTACACGTCCGGCACGACGGGTGATCCCAAGGGCGTGCTCTATTCGCAGCGTGCGGTGGTGCTGCATGCAATGGCGGCGGGCCTCAACGGCGCGTTCGGCTTCGATGCGTTCGATGTTGTGATGCCGTGCTCGTCGCTGTTCCACGCTACGGCCTGGGGCCTGCCGTTCGCGGCGCCGATCAATGGCTGCAAGCTGGTCTTCCCGTGCGAGAAGATGGACGGCGCGAGCCTCCAGGAGCTGATCGTCAACGAGGGCGTGACGTTCTCGGGCGGCGTGCCGACGATCTGGACCATGTATCTGGCCTATCTCGAGGCGAATGGGCAGACGCCCGGCAAGCTGGAGCGTGTCGTGATCGGCGGCTCGGCCGTGCCGCGCGCGATGGCCGAGACGTTCAAGAGCAAATACGGCGTCCGTGTGCTGCAGATCTGGGGCATGACGGAGACCGCGCCTCTGGGCGTCGTCGCCACGCCCACGCCAGCGCTTGCCCAGCTCGGCGAAGCCGCGATGGACGAGGCCATCTGGACCCGCCAGGGCCGGCTGCAATTCGGCATCGAGCTCAAGGTCGTCGGGGAGGATGGCCAGGACGCGCCGCGCGATGGTGAAACCTCCGGCGCGCTCAAAGTGCGCGGGCCGTGGACCGTGCAGCGCTATTTCCGAAAAGAGCAGGATGCCGCCGATGCGGACGGCTGGTTCGACACCGGCGATATCGCCACGCTCGACGAATACGGCTTCATGCGCATCACCGATCGCGCCAAGGACGTCATCAAATCCGGCGGCGAATGGATCAGCTCGATCGATCTCGAAAACGTCGCCGTCGCCTGTCCCGGTGTGAAAATCGCCGCCGTCGTGGGCGTGCCCCATCCTAAATGGGAAGAGCGCCCGCTGCTGGTGATCGAGCCGCACGAGGGCGCGAACGTCACCGAAGACAAAGTGCTCGACTATCTCCAGCCGCGCATCGTGAAATGGTGGACGCCCGACAAAGTGTTGTTCGACACCGTCCCGCTCACCGCCACCGGTAAGATCGACAAGAAAGTGCTGCGCGACAAATATCGCGATGTGCTGATGGACTAAGCGCGCAACGACAAAACGGGAGAAGCGCCATGGCCTATGAGACCATCCTCACCGAGACGCGCGGCCAAGTCGCGCTCATCATTTTCAACCGCCCCGACAGGCTCAATGCGCTGAGCGCAGAACTGCGCGCGGACGTGGCGACGGCGCTCGCCGCGGCGCGCGCGGATGACGCGATCCGCGCCATCGTCGTCACCGGCGCGGGCAGGGGCTTTTCATCCGGCGCCGATCTCTCCGTCGCGCCGGGATCGACGCCGGCGACCGGCGGCGGCGCCAATCTCTATCCCGACCAAACCTCCAAGCTCGACGAAATGGGCTGGGTTGGCCGCTGGGCGACGATGTTGGCCGAGTGCGACAAGCCGGTGATCGCCGCGGTGAACGGCGTCGCCGTCGGCGCCGGCATGTCGACGGCGCTCGGCGCGGACATGCGCATCGGCTCGGAGCAGACGCGCTTCAAGACCGTGTTCGTCGAACGCAATCTGTCGCCCGATAGCGGGATGAGCTTCTTCCTGCCGCGCATTGTCGGCTATGCGCGCGCGGCGGATTTGATCTTCACGAGCCGCATGGTCGATGCGCAGGAGGCCTATCGCCTTGGCCTCATCGATCGGCTCGTGCCGCATGAAAACCTGGTCGAGGAGGCGGTGAAGGTCGGCGAAGAGATGGCGCAATGGCCGCCGCTCGCCGTGCGCATGGCCAAGAAGGTGCTGCAGCACAATGCCGATGCGCCGCTGCCCGACGCGCTCAAATACGAATCTTGGGGCCTCAACGTCGCCCGCCGCGCCACGAACGATGCGCGCGAAAGCTTCCTGGCGTTCAGGGAGAAACGGAAGCCGACTTATACGGGGACGTGAGCGCAGTCGCACACGCTTCGTCCCTCTCCCCTTGTGGGAGAGGGCGTCGCACGCACACCCTATCCGCTGTTCAACTTGGGTGAGGGGTGTCGTCGCCGTGCTGAACAAGGCGCGCGCTATCACCCCTCATCCGGCGCTACGCGCCACCTTCTCCCACAAGGGGAGAAGGACGAAGGCTCAAGCCGCGACGTTGGCCTCTTGCGGGTCGCGCAGCACGTAGCCGCGGCCCCAGACGGTTTCGATGTAGTGCTCGCCGCCGGTGGCCGCCGCGAGCTTCTTGCGGAGCTTGCAGATGAAGACGTCGATGATCTTCAGCTCCGGCTCGTCCATCCCGCCATAAAGGTGGTTCAGGAACATTTCCTTGGTGAGCGTCGTCCCCTTGCGGAGCGAGAGCAGCTCCAGCATCTGATATTCTTTGCCGGTCAGGTGAATGCGCTGGCCGTTGGCTTCGGTCGTCTTGGCGTCGAGGTTGACGACGATCGAGCCGGTTTTGATCACGGAATGAGCGTGCCCCTTCGAGCGGCGGACGATCGCGTTGATCCGCGCGATCAGCTCGTCCTTGTTGAAGGGCTTGGTCATGTAATCGTCGGCGCCATAGCCGAGGCCGCGGACCTTTGTGTCGATATCGGCGGCGCCCGACAGAATGAGAATCGGTGTATTCACGCGCGCCACGCGCAGCTGCTTGAGCACGTCATAGCCGTGCATGTCCGGCAGCGTGAGGTCGAGCACGATGATGTCGTAATCGTAGAGCTTGCCGAGGTCGATGCCTTCCTCGCCCAGATCGGTCGAGTAGATATTGAACCCCTCGGACTTGAGCATCAGCTCAATGCCCTGCGCTGTGGCGCTATCGTCTTCGATCAGCAGAACGCGCATTTGGCCCTCTCGAACGCTCGACCCTTCGGTCGGTCCCCTCGGCAATTAACCTGTCCGACTCAGTAATGAGTCTTACCGGTTAAAAAAGTACGAAGGACGAATGCTTGCGTTCGCTTCGCGGTGCAAGACGCCGGGCCTTGGGAGTTCTGCGCCAGCGTGTGAACGAAAAGGACTCGCGAACGAAATGACTGCTCGAACTCAATAACGACCCGTTCACCAATACGATTGAGTGTTGGCGAACTCAATCATGCCGACCCACCTCACCCGCATCGCCCGCGAGATCGACGCGCTGGAGCCGCGCCGCTTCGAAGGGCGCGTCTCCGGCTTGTCCGGTCTGCTGATCGAAGCCTCCGGCCCGCTCGAAGCGCTGGTGCTCGGCGCGCGCGCGACGGTGGAAGGGCAGAGCCAAGTCCGCGCCGAAATTGTCGGCTTCCGCGGCGACCGCGCGCTGATGGCGCCGTTCGATCATGCCGAGCTCATCCGTCCCGGCGCCCGCGTCACGCTCGATGGCGCGCCGCCCGCCGTGCGCCCGAGCGCGGCCTGGCTCGGCCGCGTCGTCGATTGTTTCGGCGCGCCGATCGATGGGAAGGGGAGCCTCGCGCAGGGCCTGCGCGCACGGCCGGCCCGCGCGCCGCCGCCCGCCGCCCATGGCCGCGCCCGCGTGGGCGCGCGGCTCGATCTCGGCGTGCGCGCGCTCAACATGTTCGCCGCGCTCTGCCGCGGCCAGCGCATGGGCGTGTTCGCGGGTTCCGGCGTCGGCAAATCCGTGCTGCTCTCCATGCTGGCGCGCAGCGCCGATGCGGACGTGATCGTGATCGCACTCGTCGGCGAACGCGGCCGCGAGGTGCAAGAGTTCTTGCAGGACACGCTGGGGGAGGATGGCCTCGCGCGCTCCGTCGTCGTGGTCGCGACCTCGGATGAGCCCGCCACGCGGCGGCGTCTTGCACCGCACATGGCCTCCACCATCGCCGAACATTTCCGCGACGAGGGCAAGGACGTGCTTCTGCTGGTCGACAGCGTGACGCGCTTTGCGATGGCGCAGCGCGAGATCGGCCTCGCCGCGGGCGAACCGCCCACGACGAAAGGCTACACGCCTTCCGTGTTCGCGGAATTGCCGAAACTGCTTGAGCGCGCCGGCCCCGGCGAAGCCGGCAAGAAGGGCTCAATCACCGGACTCTTCACGGTGCTGGTCGATGGCGACGATCACAACGAGCCGATCGCCGACGCCGCGCGCGGTATTCTCGACGGCCATATCGTGATGGAGCGCGCCATCGCCGAGCGCGGCCGCTATCCTGCGATCAACATCCTAAAATCCGTCTCGCGCCTCATGCCGATGTGTCACAGCCAAGCCGAGATGCAGCTCGTCACCGAAGCGCGGGCGCTGCTGGCGCTCTATGGCGAGATGGAAGAGCTGATCCGCATCGGCGCCTATAAGCCCGGCGCGGATTTGGAGATCGACCGCGCGATCCGCGTGCGGCCCGCGCTCGAAGCCGTGCTGTCGCAGGGCCGCGATGAGCGCGCCAGTTTCGCAGAAGGGTTCGCCGCGCTGAAGGCGGCGTTGGAGGGATGAGATGAAGGCGCTGCCGACCCTGATGCGCATCGCCAAGCGCGATTTGGACACGTTGCGCCAGGCCTTGGGCGAGATCGAGCGGCGGCGCGGCGAGATCGGCTTGCGCATCGCCGCGCTCGAACAATCCATCGCCAATGAGCAGAAGGCCGCGCTCGCCACCTACGAATCCTCGCGCGCCTATGGCGGGTTCGCCGCCGCCGCGTTCCAGCAGCGCCGCGCGCTCGAAGCCCAGGCGCGCACGGCCGATGAGGAAGCGACGGCGATGCGCGCGGTGGTCGCAGACGCGCATGTCGAACTCAAGAAGCTCGAACGCCTGCTCGAATTGGAAGGCGAGCGCGCGCGCAGCGCCGAAAAGCGCGCCGACAATGCCGAGATGGACGAGTTGGCGACCTTGCGCGCCGCGCGCACGCGCTAGGTCAGCCCTGTCCCAGCGTTTCGACGATGCGGATCACGTCTTCGAAGGCCTGGCTCTGCGGATGGCGCACGGAGATCGGGGTTTGTGCGCGGATCGAATCCGGCACGCGCGGATCGCGCGACACGACGCCGGCGAATTTCGGCTTGATCGACAGATATTCGCTGCAGGCCAGCGCGAACTGATCGAACACTTTGCGGCCCTTGGTGCGGTTTTCCGCCATGTTCACGACGACCCAGGGCGTGATCTTCGCGCCCTGCAGATGCAGCACTTTGACCAGCGCGTAGGCGTCTGTCAGCGCCGTTGGCTCATCGGTCGTCACCACCAGCAGCTCATCGGCGGCGCGCGCGAAGCGCAGCAGCATCGGATCGATCCCCGCCGCGAGATCGAGGATCACGCGATCATAGTGCGGCGCCAGCATCTGCAGGCCGTTCAGGATGCGCGTCGTATCTTCCGGCTTCAGCGAAGCGACCGATCCTGAACCGGAATGGCCCGCGATCAAATCGAAGCCGCCGCTGCGCCCAGGCCCGCCCTGCACCGGCGTCACCGCCGCGTTGAGCTCATGCCAGCCATTGACGACGGAATGGATCGAATGCTGCGGCCGCACGCCCAGCTGCACATCGACATTGGCGAGCCCGAGATCGCAATCGACCAGCAGCGCACGCTTGCCCGCGCGCCCGAAGGCGCAGGCGAGCGTGGTGGAGAGCCAGGTCTTGCCCACGCCGCCTTTGCCCGACGCAATCGCCAGGATCGGCGCGGGTTTCGCGCGCGGCTGGGGCGGAAGGCGAGCGGCGTTCGGAGCCGACATGACCACACAATCTTGCGCGCGGCGGAATCGCCGACGCGAAACCAAGCATCGCGCAACAGCCTTGCCGAGGAATGAACGCGCGACGATGTTTTGGTTAGCGAAGCGTAAACGTGTCGCCCGATCGTCACACTTGTCCCATGGCTTTGAGGCGCACCTTCGCATGCACTTCGCTCTGGCTCATCACCGCCGTCGATGGCCGGAAGCGTTCGACCAGCGAGCGCACATAGGGCCGCACGATCGGGGAGGTGAGCAGCACCGGCGTTTCGCCCGCTTTGGCGGCCTTCTCGAACGCGGTGCGCACATCGGCGACAAAGTCATGCAGCTTGGATGGCGGCAGCGCGAGATGGCGTTCGGCCTTTTCGCCGACCAGGGATTCGATGAAAGTCTGCTCCCAGGCGGGCGAGAGCGTGATGATCGGCAGCGCGCCTTCGCCATTGCGGTGCTGCCAGCAGATCTGGCGCGCCAGCCGCGCGCGCACATGTTCGGTGACCTGCACCAGATCGTGCATCGCCGGCGCGGCTTCCGAGATCGCCTCCACGATCGCGGAAAGATCGCGGATCGAAACGCGCTCCTTGAGCAGGTTTTGCAGCACGCGCTGCACGCCCGACCAGGAGATGTGCGCGGGGGCGACATCGTCGAGCAGCTGCTGCGTATCCTTCGGCAGCTCTTTCACCAGCTTCTTCACCTCCGCGAAGGTGAGAAGATCGGCCATGTGCTCCTTGATGATCTCGGTGAGATGCGTCGAAAGCACCGTGGCGGGATCGACGACGGTGTAGCCGCGGAAGCTGGCTTCTTCGCGCGCGCGCTCATCGATCCACGTGGCGTCGAGCCCGAAGGCGGGCTCCTTGACGCCTTCGCCTGGCAGCGTCACGCCGCGGCCCGAAGGATCCATGGCGAGCAGATGGCCCATTTTCACGCGGCCATCGCCCACTTCCATCTCGCGCACGCGCACCTGGTATTGATCCGGCGCCAATTGCACATTGTCGAGAATGCGCACGCTGGGCATCACGAAGCCCAAATCCTGCGCCAGCGATTTGCGCAGCGCCTTGATCTGATCGGTGAGCCGGCGCCCTTGCACATCGTTGATGAGCGGCACCAGCCCGAAGCCGAGCTCGATGCGGATGTCGTCCATCGCGAGCGCGGCTTGTGGCGTTTCTTCCGCGGCCGGCGCGGGCGCTGGCGCAGCTTCCGCGGCGATCTTCGCTTCCGCCTGTTGCCGATAGAGACGCCAGGCGAGAAGCCCGGTCGCGCCGCCGACGACCACGAACGGAATGACGGGCATGCCAGGCAGCAGCGCCGCGCCGAGCGCGCAGGCGGAGACGACGCCGAGCGCATGCGGATAAGCGGCGAATTGCTTGGCGAGCGCCTTGTCGGCCGCGCCGTCGATGCCGCCTTTGGAAACCAACAGGCCCGCCGCCACCGAGATCACCAGCGCGGGAATCTGCGTGACCAGGCCATCGCCGACGGTGAGGCGGGTGTAGGTGTCGGCGGCCGTCGCGATATCGAGCCCGTGCGACACCATGCCGATGATGATGCCGCCGACGATGTTGATCGCGACGATGAGCAGGCCCGCGATGGCGTCGCCGCGCACGAATTTGCTCGCGCCGTCCATGGCGCCGAAGAACGCGCTTTCATCTTCGAGGGCGCGGCGGCGCGCGCGCGCTTCGCCTTCATTGATAAGGCCGGACGAGAGATCGGCGTCGATCGCCATCTGCTTGCCGGGCATCGCATCCAGGGTGAAGCGGGCCGCGACCTCGGCGATGCGCGTTGAGCCGCGCGTGATGACGACGAAATTCACGATCACCAGGATCGCGAACACGATCACGCCGATCACGAAATTGCCGCCCATCACGAATTCGCCGAACGCGGCGATCACCTCGCCCGCGGCGTGCTTGCCGCTCTGGCCTTCCGCGAGAATGAGACGCGAGGAGGCGATGTTGAGCGCGAGGCGGAAGAGGGTGGTGAGCAGCAGCACCGACGGGAAGGACGTGAATTCCAGCGGCTTCTTGATCAGCAGCGACGTGACCAGCACCAGCATCGACAGCGTGATCGACATCGCCAGCAGGAAATCCAGCAGGAACGCCGGCAGCGGGATCAGCATGATCGAAAGAATGCCGAGCACGCCGACGGCAAGCCCGATATCCCCACGCATCACCGCCTTGCGAATGGCGGCGAAATCCAAGCCTGCGCTTGGCCGTTCCGAATCTGCGACGTTCGCCATGGAGCGCGCGTCCCTTTCTTAAGCGGCTTGGCCGGTGGGCGGCGGCGGCACGGCGATGCCGCTGTCGATGTAGATTTTCAGCTTGTTGCGCAGCGTGCGGATCGAAATGCCCAGAATGTGCGCGGCATGCGTGCGGTTGCCGAGGCAATGCGTCAGCGTTTCGAGGATCAGATCCTGTTCGACCTCCGCGACCGTGCGGCCGACGAGCGTGCGCGTCGCGCTTTGCGCGGCTTCGGCGGCGCGGCTCGCCACGTCCGAGCGCCGCTCGCCCACGGCGCTGCCGTCGGGCTGGCGGATCGCTTCGGGCGAAATCTCGGCCGTGTTCGCCAGAAGCGTGGCGCGGTGCATGGCGTTCTCGAGCTCGCGCACATTGCCCGGCCACGTATAGGCCAGCACTTGCTGCAAGGCCGGTTGAGACAGCTTGCGCGCCGGGCGCTCATTCGCGCGCGCATATTTCTCGATGAAGAAATGCGCCAAAGCTGCGAGATCGGCCTTGCGTTCGCGCAGCGACGGGATGCGCAGGTTCACGACATTGAGGCGATAGAGCAGATCCTCGCGGAATTCGCCTTCACGCACGGCTTGCGCGAGATCGCGGTTCGAGGTGGCGAGAATGCGGATGTTGACCGAAACCGGCTTGCCGCCGCCGACGCGGTCGATCACGCGCTCCTGAATGGCGCGCAGCAATTTTGCCTGCAGACGCAAATCCATTTCGGAGATTTCGTCGAGCAGCAGCGTGCCGCCATCGGCTTCTTCGAACTTGCCGATGCGGCGCGCCACAGCGCCGGTGAACGCGCCCTTCTCGTGGCCGAAAAGCTCGCTTTCCAGCAGGTTTTCGGGGATCGCGGCGCAGTTGACGGCGATGAAGGGCGCGTGCGCGCGGCGCGATTTGCGGTGGACATAGCGCGCCATCACTTCCTTGCCGACGCCGCTTTCGCCGGTGATGAGGATCGAGGCGTCCGAGGTCGCGACCTGATCGGCCATCGCGATCACCGTCTTCATCATCGGATCTTCGGCGATCATCGGCCGCTCATCGTCGCACACGGCGGAGAGCACGGCGGCGATCAGCTCGGGATCGGGGGGCAGGGGAATGTATTCGCGCGCGCCCGCGCGGATCGCGCGCGCGGCCATATCCGGATCGAGATTGACGCCCGCGGCGACGACCGGCGCCACGATGCGTTCGGCGTCGTTGGCGGCGATGAAGGCGCCGATATCGAGCCGCGCATCGACCATGACGAGATCGGCGCCGCGCCCGGAGCGCAGCGCCGTCGTCGCCTGGTCGATCGTGTCGACGTGCTGCACCTTGGCGCCGTGCGCCATGGCGATCTTCGTCGCGGCCGCGATCTGGCCGCCCAGGGCGCCGACGATCAGAAGACGCATACTCAACCCTCCTTGCGCACGCGGCCCATCAGGCCGTGTCGCCGTCCTTGATGATTTCCGTCATCGTCACGCCGAGGCGGTCGTCCACGACGACCACCTCGCCGCGCGCGACGAGGCGATTGTTCACATAGATGTCGATGGCTTCGCCGACCTTGCGGTCGAGTTCGATCACCGAGCCGCGCGCCAGGCGCAGCAGCGAGGCGACCTCGATATGCGCGCGGCCGAGCACGGCTTGAATGTTGACCGGGACATCGTAGACGGCCGCGAGATCGGAGGCGCTGTGCGCGCCCTCGTCATTGGCGCTGTCGAGCGCCGTCGGCTCCATTTCTTCGAGGCTGAGTTCGCCGCTCATGGCTGGGCTCCTTCGCGCGCGCCGGCGAGCGCGGCGGTCACAAGATCAGTAATGCGCGCATCCGCTTCCGCGGGATCGAGGGTCACCGCGCCATCACCCCAATCGATCGACACCGCACCCGCGCCCGCGCGCGGATCGGGGCGCACGAGGATGGCGCCGGCGAAGGCCTGCTCGGCCGCCAGCGCCTCGATGCGCGGCTTGAGCGCGTCCACCTTGTCGGGCGCGACGCGGACGATGAGGCGCGGGGCGCTGCGCAGCATGTCGAGCGTCTGTTCGATGGCGCCGAGCGCGCGGTCTTCGCCGAACGATGCGAGCGCGGCGCCCGAAATCTTGCGCGCGGCGGCGAGCGCCAGGCCGGCGGCTTCTGCGCGCATCGCAGCGCGTTCTTCGTGAAGCTGACGCAGCAGCGCGCCCGCGGCGTCGGCCACTTGTTTGAGCGCGGCCGCCGCCGCGCGCTCGGCCGCCGCCTGCGCATCGGCTTTGCCCTGCTCGAACGCGTGCGTGCGCGCCGCGTCCAGCTCTTCGGGCGTCACGCGCCGTCCGCCGCCCTCGCTGAGGATGGCGCCGTCCGGCGCGAATTCGGTGTCGAAGGCGAACCGGCGCGCGCTCAATAGATCAACTCGTCTTCGGATTTGCCATCGGACAGCACGATCTCGCCGCGCGCGGACAATTCCTTGGCGGCGGCGACCATGCGGGCCTGCGCGGCGTCCACGTCCTTGAGGCGCACGGGGCCCATTGAGGCCATGTCGTCTTTCAAAATTTTCGAACCGCGCTCGGACATGTTCGACATGAAGAGCTGGCGCAGCGCATCCGACGCGCCCTTGAGCGCGAGCGCCAGATCGCTCTTGTCGACGGCGCGCAGCAGGGTTTGCACGCCGCCGGAATCGAGTTTGCCCAAATCCTCGAACACGAACATCAGCGCGCGGATGCGGTCAGCGCTGTCGCGCGAGCGATCCTCGAGCGCGACCAGGAAGCGGCCCTCGGTCTGGCGATCGAAATTGTTGAAGATTTCGGCCATCAGCTCATGGCTGTCGCGCTTGGAGGTGCGCGCGAGGTTCGACATGAACTCGGTGCGCAACGTGGTTTCGATCTTTTCCAGAATGTCGCGCTGCACCGGCTCCATGCTCAGCATCCGCAGCACGCATTCGGCGGCGAAATCCTCCGGCAATTCGGAGAGCACTTTCGCGGCGTGTTCGGGGCGGACCTTGGCGAGCACGACGGCGACCGTCTGCGGATATTCGTTCTTCAGATAGCTCGCGAGCACGGCTTCGTTCACATTAGCGAGCTTGTCCCAGATGTTGCGGCCGGCCGGGCCGCGAATGTCTTCCATCAGCGCGGCCACGCGCTCGGGCGGCAGGATGTTCGCCAGCAGGCGCTGGGTCTGCTCGACCGAGCCCATCAGCGAGCCCGAACCCGAGAGCTTCTGAACGAATTCGACAATCAGCGCCTCGACGACCGAAGCCGGCACGACGCCCAAATTCGACATCGCCTGAGAGATCTCCTTGATCTCTTCTTCGTCGAGCATCGGCCAGAGCTTCTTGGCGTCTTCGCCGAGCGCCAGCAGGATGATCGCGCACTTTTCCGCGCCGGTGAACCGCGCGAGATCGATCTTACGCTCGTCATTGCGCCGATCTTCCGGTGCGATGCCGTCTGGCTTGGGGAGGGCGGGGGCGGCCATCAGAGCGCGTTGTTCAGCCAGCCGCGGATGATCTGGACCGATTCATCCGGATGCGATTCCACAACCTCGGCGATGCGTTTGGACGATGATGTCATCACGCGGCCCTGAATGCGCGCGACGTCGATGGTCGATTCCGGCGCGCCTTCGGGCGCGGGCAGAGCCGCCGCCGCCGTCGGCCCTTCGAGCGCGGCCGTTGCAGAGGCCGCCGCCGCGCCGCGCGTCCCGCCGCGCAGCAGACCGCCGACCAGCGGGCCAAGCACGAAGAACACCATGGCGAGGCCGACGATCGTCGCGGCGCCGATTTCGACCAGACGCATGATATCGAGATTGGCCAAGAGGCCCGGCGCAGCTTCCGCGCCTTGTGCGCCATCGGGCCGCGCAAACTGCACCGAAACGACCTGCACGCTGTCGCCGCGCTGTTCGCTATAGCCGACGGCCGAGCGCACCAATTGCGTCAGCTGTTGCACCTCTTCTGCGCTGCGCGCGCGCCATTGCGGGGCTTGGCCATTCGCGCCCGGCGTCGACACGCCATCGACGGCGACGGCCACCGAGAGCCGCTTCACACGCCCGCCTTCGTTCACCTCGGTGCGCGAGGTGCGCGAGATTTCGTAGTTGACGACTTCGTTGCTGTGGCTCGATTCCGCGCCGCCCGATGAGGTTGCGCCGCCGCCCGAGCCATCCGGCACATTGGCGGAGGAGGAGGCGCCGCCGCCACGGCCGCCGCCGCCCGAGGAGGTGTCTTCCGTCGTCGAAGTGGAGCGCACGACCCGGCCTTCCGGATCGAACGTGTCCTGCGTCTGCGTCACGCGGCTGAAATCCATTTCGACCGAGACCTGCACGCGCGACGCGCCGGGCCCGACGATGCCGTCGACAATGTCCTGCACCGTGGTGCGGATGCGTTCTTCATAGGCGGTTTGGCGCGCATCGATGCCTTCGCCGCTGGCGTCGTCGGCGCCATCGCTCGCGGCGGCCAGCAGACGGCCGGTTTCGTCCACGATGGTCACGCGCTGGGCGATGAGCCCGGGCGTCGCGCTGGCGACAAGGTTGCGGATGGCGCGAACCTGGCCGGGCGTCAGCGGATCGCGGCGCAGCTTGAGCACGATCGACGCAGAAGGCTGCTCCGTTTCGCGTGCGAAAAGTTGGCGTTCGGGCAGCACCAGATGCACGCGCGCGCTATCGACGCCGTCGATCGAGGCGATGGTGCGCGCGAGCTCGCCTTCCAGCGCCCTCAGCCGGTTGATGTTCTGCTGGAATTGCGTCTGCCCGAGCGCGTCAGGATTGTCGAAAATCTCGTAGCCGACCGAGCCGCGCGAGGGCAGGCCGTTTTCCGACAGCATCAGCCGCGCCGGCAGCACCTTGCTGCGCGGCACGAAAATGCTCGTGCCGTCGCCGCGCAATTCATAAGGAATGTTGGCTTGTTCGAGCTGCTGGGTGATCTGGCCGGCTTCGCGCATGTCGATGCCGGAGAACAGCAGCGCCTTCTCTTCGCCACCCATGCGGAAGAGCAGCGCGAACAGCGCCGCGCCGACGAGCGCCGTCACGCCGAGCGCGGCGATCAGGCGGGTCGGGCCCGCCCTCAGCAGAAAGTTCGTCAGCGCGTTCACGCAGGGATGCCTCGCCGGCGGCTAGGCAAAATCCGCCGGTCGGCAGAAAATTCCCGGTTCCGGTGAAGCAACGGTAAACGCTCCGCACGCAGAGGCGTGCGGAGCGCAGAGCCCGCGCTAAAGGCTGTGGATCAGACGCTTTCTGGGACGCGATATTGTTGCAGGCGCGTCGTGCGCAGGCCTTGCAGGCCGTGCTTTTCGATCGCCTTGCGCCAGCTGTCGAATTCTTCCTGCGTCAGGCCGTAGCGCGCGCAAGCGTCTTCCATCGTCAGCAGGCCGCCGCGGACCGCCGCAACGACTTCCGCCTTGCGGCGGATCACCCACCGCGTCGTGTTCGGCGGCGGCAAATCATCAAGAGTGAGCGGGTTCCCATCCGGACCCATCACCACCCCATCATACCGGCGTTGCTTCTGCATAGCGCCATGACTCCATGTTCTTGAGGAAGAACATAGCGCAAGGACCTGAAGAATCACCTAAGAGCAGGTCTTAACAAAGCATTGTCGAGCGTATCATTTTAGAACATGCCGCAGCTTGCCAGATCGTTTCTTTCGCGGCGCGGCCCGCCCGAATTTTCGCAAACTGAAACGCAATCGCCCGGCGCCTGCATGGCAGGGCCGGGCGATCATGGCGCGAAGAAGAAAAGAAGCGCTTAGCGCTTGATGCGCAGCAGCTCCTCCAGCATCTCGTCCGCCGTCGTGATGATGCGCGAGGAGGCGGAATAGGCGCGCTGCGTCGTGATGAGGTTTGTGAATTCGGAGGCGAGGTCGACGTTTGAGGCCTCGAGCGCGCCCGATTGGATGCGGCCCGCGCCGCCCGCGCCGGAGGCGTTGATATTGTAAAGGCCCGAGGCCAGCGTCGTGCGATAGGAGCCGCCTTTGTCGGGCTGCAGCCCGTTCGGATTGAGGAACGTCGCCAACGGCACTTGGTAGAGCGCGCGCGAACGCCCGTTCGAGAATTGCGCGGTGAGCATGCCCTGGCCTTCGAGCGACAGCCCGACGAGATCGCCCGGCGGCACGCCATCGGCGGTGACGCTGGTGACGCCGAAGGAGTTCGCGAACTGCGTCATCCCGGTCGTGAGGTCGAGCGTGATCGGCTGGGCCGCGGCGCCCGTGCTGGCCGCCCAAGCGATCGGGAACGCCGCGCCGATGCCGCCCGTGACGCTCGCGACCGTGCCGTCCGTGTTGAAGTTGAGCGTGCCGCTCGCCAGCAGGCCGCCGGGATTGGCGGGCGCGTTCGTCGCCGGGCGCGCATAGACCTCGACCTGCCAGGTGTTCGGCGCCGTCTTGAGAAAGCCGAAGGCGATCGTGCGCGGCGCGCCGAGCGAGTCGAACACTTCGAGCGAGGATTCGAAATGCGGCGTGATCGTGCCCGTGGCCATGTCGCCGATATCGTAGGCGCCTTGCGTCAGCGGATCGTAGTTGGTTTGACCCGAATTCAAATTCGCGTTGATCGCGACATTGGCGGTCGGTTCGGCGAGGCCGCCGACGCCGGAAATGTTCACCGGCTCGATCGCCGAAAGCGATGTCGGCGAGGAGACGACGCTGCCATCGCTGCCCACCGGCCAGGCCTGCAGGTAGAAGCCCTGCGCGTTGACCATGTAGCCCTGGGCGTCGATCGTGAACGAGCCGGCGCGCGTGAAGAGCACGCTGCCGCCATCGGTCAATTGGCCCGGGGCCTGCGAGACGATGAAGAAGCCATCGCCGGAGACCGCGAAATCCGTCGTCGAGCGCGATTGTTCGAGCGAGCCTTGCAAGGTGATGTTCGCGCGCGTCGTCGGCAGAACACCGCCCGCATTGTAGGTCGTGTTCGAATTCTGCGCGTTGACGAGCGCGCTGAAATCGACCGAGCCGCGTTTGTACCCAACCGTGTTCACGTTCGCGATGTTGTCGGAAATCACCGCCATCGCGCTGGAATTCGCCGCCAGGCCGGACACGCCGGCGCGCAGAGCGGTGTAGATCGACATGACTCAAGCTCCTCCGTCGCCGCCAATGCAGGGCGGCGCGCAAATTGAATTTCGATGCGAGGAGCGCTTCTGCGCGAAGAGAGCGCGCATTGTGCGCGCGTTGCTGTGTTAGTTGTCCAATATCGCGTGAATGGTTGAAAGATCGTGTGATCCGGACGCCGTCATCACATAAGGATTCTCGGATGTGAGATCGATGCCGATCACCGTTTCGCGCGTTGTGATCGGAACCGTCATCGAGGCGTCGTCGCCGTCCTTGGCCGTGACGACGAGTTGATAGACGCCATCGGCCTGCGCGGTTCCGCTGGCATTGCGACCGTCCCAGCTGAAGAGGTGAGACCCTTGCGAGCGATCGGCTGTCGTCGTCGAATAGACAGTGCGGCCGGTGGAGTCGCGAACCTCGATCGTGAGATTCTTCGCGTCGTCTGGCATGTTGTAGCTCCAGACGGCGGCGCTGTTCGACAGAACCGTGCGATCCGATTGCATGATGGCGTCGCGCCCAAGATAGGAGAGGGCCGTGCCGGAGAGCGCAGCCTTGTTCTGCGTGATGAGCGAATCGAGCTGTTCGTTGGTGCGAATCTGCTGTTCGACCTGGCTGAACTGCACCAATTGCTGCGTGAATTGGTTCGAATCCATGGGAGACAATGGATCCTGATTCTGCAGCTGTGCTGTCAGGAGCGTGAGGAACGTATCGAAATTGTCCGCGAGCGTGCTGCGCGAGAGCGCATTCGCGGATTGAGCGGTTGTCGCCGTTGTCGTTGCATCGACAGCCATCGCGTCACCTACGCCACAAGATCGACGCGGACGCCGCGCCAACGTTCAAGACCAAGCGGGCGCGCGATAGGCGCGGGCGCCGTTTCGGTCTTCGCTTCAGACTCAAGCGCCGCGCGCTGCGCGCCGCCGCCGGATTGGCCGCCATCCTCGCGCTGGGCGAATTGGAAGGAGAGGCCGTTGTCGGAGAGATTGAGCCCCGAAGATTGCAGCGCATCGGCGATATCGCGCGAGGCGCGCGAGAGATCGGCCAGCGCCTGCGGATTGTCGGCGGAGATCGTCGCCGTCACCTGCTGATCGCGCGTGACGTGCAGGCGCACCTCGACGCGGCCGAGTTCCGGCGGATCGAGCCGCATGTCGAATTGCGTCGAGCCATCCTGCGCGCGCCGCACGATTTCATGGGCGACCTGATGCGCGATCGGCCCACTGCGCGGCGCAGCGTCGATCGCCGCCGTCTCCGTCGCGGCGCGCACCGGCGCGGTAGGCGCAGGCGCGAGCGGCGCAAGATCGGCGCTCGCCGGCGCGGCGGGCTGTGCGGTGGCGGCCTTCTGGACGGCGCCGTCACCGTTGTTGCGATCTGCGGCAGGCGTCGCCGCCGGCGCCGTTTTCTGCGCGACGGGCGCAGCCGCGGCGGGCGCGGCGCTTTCGTCACGGCGGTCACTCGATGCGGCGGCTGGCGCGCGCGGGGCGGGCTTGGCGTCGAGCGTCGTTGGGGTCGCCGCTTTGGCGTCAGCCGCGATCGCGACGTCATCTGACGGCGCGGCCGTCGGGGCGGCGGCAGGCTGCGCCGCCGCCGCAACAATCGGCGCCTGAATCGGCGCTTGCGCCGGCGGCGCAAGCTGCGCTGTCGCGGGCGGATCGTCCTTCACGCTTTGCGAGTCTGCGTGGGCGGCCTTCGGTGGCGCCGCATCGACCGGTGTTGTCGCCGCCGCTGGTGGCGCAGCGTCTTCACGCGGCGCCGTAGCCGTCGCCGCGATTTCTACCTGCGCGGTTTGCGGCGCTGCAATTGGCGGAGCGGCCGGCGCCGGCTGAGGCGAGGGCGTCGGCGGCGCATCGGCGGCCTGGGCTTTGGTCTGAGCCGTCGGCTCCGCCGCCTGCGTCTCGGGCGCTTGCGCTGTGACGTCTCCCGAACCGGGCTCCGGCAAAGTCTGCAGGGTCAACGCCGCGGGGGGATGGTTCGGCGCCTGCGCGCCCACTTTCGGATCGGCCTTCGCCTTTGGCTCGGTCTTGTCCGCGGCGCCGGCTTTCGGCGTTTCGGCGGAGGCGGGCTCTGGCGTTGGCTGAGGCGCGGGATCGGCGATTGGCGCGGGCTCTTCGAGCGCGGCGGCCACATGATCCTCGAAGCTCGGCCCGTCGTCCGGCGCGGCGCGCGCGGGCGCGATCGCGGCCAAAAGGTCCGCCGCCGGCGCATCGAGGCGCGCGTCTATCCGTACATCCGCCATATCGGCGCAGACGCCAGCAAGCCGCGGGCCAGCGCGGTAACCATGAAATATCGCTTGTAATTCAATGCAATGAGCTTTTCGGCGCGGCGGCCCTGGGCGGTTAAAGCGGCAATCGGCGCCGCCCGGCCTGGGCAGGTTCTGCCCGGTCGCGCGCGCGAAGCGCGCTGGCCCCAGCCTTGCGAACAAGGTGAACGGCGCCCGCGTTCCGCCCCCACGGAATAGGCGGCGCCGATCGGAGAAAGTGTTGGAATTTCAAGGTGATATGGAGCGCTTGGCGCGCGCAGGGCGAGGCCCTGAGACCCGGCATTTCCTGCCGGGCGCCGGGCGGACTTTGCCTGTCGGGGGCCGCCCATGTCGCTGAGCGCTATCATGCAGGCGGGCCTCACGGCCATGCAGGCGAGCCAGACCGGGATGAAGGTCGCCTCGCAGAACATCGCCAACGCCAACACCGCCGGCTACGTCCGCACCGAGGTCTCGTTCTCGCCCCTGACCAATCTTGGGCCGGGCTCGGGTGTCGAAGTGTCGTCGGTGCGGCGCGCTGCCGACAAATTTCTCGCCACCGCCGCCTATATCGCGCAGGCGACCAATGGCGCGGCGACCGCGCGCTCCGATCTGCTCGCCCGCGCGCAAAGCTATTTCGGCGATCCGACCAGCGATTCCTCCGTCTTCGCCTCGTTCGACGAGATCTGGTCGGCGTTCAGCGATCTGCAGGTCGATCCGTCCTCATCGCTGGCGCGCGACAAGGTCGTGACCGCGATCGACACCTCGCTCGCCGCGGTCGGCCAAACGGCGGCCAATGTGCAATCGCTTATCTCGGAAGCCGATGAGCGCCTCGGCAACGCCGTCGAGCAAGCGCAATCGCTGATGACGCGCATCGCCGATCTCAACGACGAGATTCGTCTCACCATGCGCTCCGGCGCCGATCCGAGCGGCGTGGAGAACGCGCAATCGGCGCTCATCGACGATCTGTCGAAGCTGATGGATGTGCGCGTCGAGGCGCGCAGCGATGGCGGCGTGTTCGTGCGCACCAGCGGCGGCGCCTTGCTCGTCGGCGCCAAGGCCGCGCAGATCAGCTACACGCCGAGCGGCTCTGCGTTCGCGACCCATGGCGTGATCTCGTTCAACGCCGATCTCGGCGCACAATCCAATCTCGAGCCCTATATCAGCGGCGGCGAGATCGCCGGCCTCCTGAAGGCGCGCGATGAAGATTTGCCGGCGCTCGCCGAAGCGCTCGGCGGATTTTCCGGCGCGCTCGCCGATCAGCTCAACAAGGTGCACAACGAGAATTCCTCGACGCCCGCGATCGGATCGCTCACCGGGCGCCAGACCGGCCTGCTGGCGACCGACGCGCTCAATTTCACGGGCCGCGCGACCATCGGCGTGACCGATGGAAACGGCGTGCTGCAACAGCGCTTCAGCGTCGATTTCGACGCCGTGCCGCCGACCATCACCGGCGAGAATCCCGCCGCGGTCTATACGCTCGCCAGCAACACGGTCGGCGGCTTGGCGAATGCGCTCAACACGGCTCTTGGCGCCGCGACCCCCTCAGGTTCGGCGAGCTTCACGAACGGCGTGCTGTCGCTCAATGTGGGCAGCGGCGGCGGTTTGGTGATCCAGCAGGATGGCGCCAATCCCAGCGATCGCGCGGGGCGGGGCTTTTCGCACTTTTTCGGACTCAACGACATCGTCTCGCGGCCGACGCCGTATTTCTTCGAGGCCGGCGTTTCGGGAACCGATGCGCACGGCCTCAACACGGGCGGCGGGTTGACCTTCCAAGTGAAGGACGCATCCGGCCGCTTGGCCGTCGAACGCACGGTCACGGTGTCCGGCACGACGTGGAACGATCTCATCGCCGCGCTCAACACATCGGGCACGGGCATCGGCGAATTCGCCACGGTCGGCCTCGACGCCAACGGGCGCCTCACGATCACGCCCAAGAACGGCTTCCAGCTTGCGGTGACGGACGATTCCACCCTGCGCGGCGGCACCGGCGTCTCCGTCTCGGGCCTGTTCGGCTTGAACCCGCAAGCCACGGCCGGCCGCGCCTATGAAATGGCCGTCAATCAAACCGTGGCGGACGATCCGACGCGCCTCGCCGTCGGCAAGCCCGATCTCACGGCCAATATCGGCCAGCGCATCATCGAGCTTGGCGACAATCGCGGCGCGGCTGCGCTGACCGGCGTGCGCGATGCGAGCGCGAATTTCGCCGCCGCCGGCGCGCTCGGCGCGCAGACGACGACGCTCGGCCTCTACGCTTCGCGCCTTGGCGGCGCGGCAGGCCGCATGGCCAGCGAAGCCGATCACACCGCCAAGGGCGCCGCGGCCGTCGCCGCCGCGGCGGTCGATCGGCGGTCCGAGGTCGAAAGCGTGTCGGTCGACGAAGAATTGCTGCGCATGACGACCTATCAGAATTCCTATGCCGCGGCCGCGCGCGTGATCCAGGCCGCCAGCGACATGTTCGATATCCTTCTCACCCTCGGCACGACGACCTCCGGATGACCTCGACCCTCGTAACCCTCCGCTTCAACACGCAAGCGCAGCTCGATATCGCGCGCATCACGCGCGAGCTCACCGATCTGCAGCGGCAGGTCGCGTCCGGCGTCAAATCCAACGATTTGGCCGGCTATGGCTCATCGTCGAGCCGGCTGCTCAACACGCGCGGCCTGGTCGAGCTCACCGATGCGCGCGCCGATGCGACGCAGCAATTGCAAAGCCGTTTCGGCGTGCAGGCCTCGGCGCTGTCGCAAAGCTCGGAGGCCGTGTTCAATCTCGCCGTCGCGATCCGCGCGGCGATCAGCGGCGATGATGTGAGTTCGCTAGGCACGGAACTCACAGTGGCGTTTTCCGGCGCGGTCTCCGGCCTCAACGAAACCTGGAACGGCCAGCCCTTGTTCGCCGGCGAACGGCTGACCGGCGTGCCCATCAAGATCAGCACGCTCGATCAATTGATGGCCGCCTCGCAGCCGAGCGACATCTATGAAGAGGCCGATCGCCCCCAGACCATCGATCTCGGCCCCGGCGCGCGCATTCAGCTTGCGGACAAAGCCTCCGATCTGTCGCAGGGCATGTTCGACGCCTTCAAACAGCTCAAAGTGCTGATCGATTCCTGGGGCGGCAATCCGCCGGACCAGCTCGATCAAGGCCTGCGCGATCAATTGGCCGCCATCGCCACCAATCTCGATAAATCGCGCGACGTGCTGGTCGGCGCGCAGGGCGCGGCGGGGCAATTGGAGACGCGGCTCGTCGCGGAGCGTCAGCGGCTGACGGACCGCTCGACGCTGCTGCAAAAGGAAGTCGGCGACATGGCCGACGCCGATCCCGCGCAGCTCTCGATCCAGATCAACACCCTGCTGGCGCAATATCAGGCCACGGCGAAGACGTTCTCGGACATCTCGGGCCTGTCTCTGCTCAACTATCTGCGCTGAGCGCTGCGGCGCCAGGTCGCTGGGCGCGCGCGCGAGGCCGCGCCTAGTCTGGCCCTGATGAGGGCGCGGGGCATTCTCCGAAACATGCGCGCGGCGGGGCTTTGGCTTGCGCTGACCGCGATCTGCCTGCGCGCGCTCGTGCCGGCCGGCTACATGATCGGAGAAGACGCTTCGCACCGCGTCGCCGTCACGCTCTGCGGCGGCATGGAAGGCGTGGTCGATCTCGCCACCGGCAAATTCGTCGATGGCGCGCCGCCGCACAGCGATCACGCCAAATCCGATGGCGCGCAATGTCCGTTCGCGCTGGCGCAAGCGCCGGTGACGCCGGTTGACGCCTTCGCCGCGCCTCTTCGCCTCGAAGGCGCGATCGCCGCCGTCACGCATTGGCGCGTACGCGAAGAGCGCGTCGCGCTCGCCGGCCCGCCTTTGCCCGCGCGCGGGCCGCCACAGCAAACCTGAACGAAAGCTCGCGCCCGGCGTTCGCGCCGGGCCTCACCGTCACGGCCGTCGTGCGCGACGGCGCTCAGGTTCTGTCATGTCCTATTCCCGTTTGCTCGCGCTGCTCGGCGGCGCGCTTCTCCTCGCGCCGGCCGCGGCCGCGCAATCATCTGTGGAAACCAGCGATGCGATCATCGTCACCGCACGGCCCAATCCGGAAGACCCGCCCGTCGTCGCCGAAGCGCGCGACCGGCTCGCGCGTACGCCGGGCGCAGTCTCGGTCATCGCCAACGAAAACTACGAGGCGCGATCGGCCATCGGGCTCAGCGATCTGCTGCGCGATGCGCCCGGCGTGCTGGCGCAGAAGCGTTATGGCGAAGAATCGCGGTTCTCGATTCGCGGCTCCGGCCTTGATCAATCCTATCACCAGCGCGGCGTGCTCATCGCGCAGGACGGCGTTCCGTTTGCGGACGCCGACGGGTTTTCGGATTTTCAGAAGCTCGATCCGCTGACAGCGCGCTATGTCGAGGTCTATCGCGGCGGCAATGCGCTGCGCTTCGGCGGCGCGCAATTGGGCGGCGCGGTCAATCTGGCGACCCCGACCGGGCTTACGGCGGAATCGCCCAATCTCATCCGCCTCGAAGGCGGATCGTTCGGCACGGAGCGCGAAGCCGCGCAAATCGCGCGCGCCTGGGACGATTGGGATGTGTTCGGCGCTATCACGCATCTCAGTACGGACGGCTTCCGCACGCATTCCGGCCAGGAGCAGACGCGCACGACGCTCAGCGTCGGCCGCCAATTCGGCGAGGATCGCGAGGTGCGCGTCGTCGCTTATGGCGCCAACATCTTCCAGGATGTGCCGGGCACGCTGACGCTTTCGGCGGCGCTCGCCAATCCCAGTGCGCCGGGATCAGGCGTCGTCGCTGCCGATTGGCGGCGCAATCAAACCGTCTATCGCGGCAGCATGCAGACGCATTGGCGGCTCAACGCGCACACCATGTTTGAAGGCGGCGTCTACGCGACTTCGACCGATCTCTTCCATCCGATTTCGCTGCTGATCAAACAGCAGATCGAAACCCAGGGCGGCTTCGGCCGCGTGGATTGGGAAGGGGAGCTGGGCGGCCATCGCGCGGATCTGTTCTGGGGCGTGTCCTATCGCCAAGGCCATGTCGATCAGCAACTCGGCCCGGTGTTCTTTCCGGTGTCAGGCGACGATCATCGCGAGGCGACGGGGCTTGATCTGTTCGGCGAAGGCCGCTGGTTCGCGACCGATCATCTCGCGCTCGTGCTCGGCGGCTCCTATGGCCGCGCGACGCGTGATTACACGGATTATCTCAATGCGGCGAACAACGTGTCGAAGGACTATGATTGGTTTGCGCCGCGTGTCGGCCTGATCTGGGAGAGCGAAGGCGGGACGCAGATCTACGCCAACATCACCAAATCGGTGGAGCCGCCGCATTACGGCGCGCTGGTGCAGGCGCCTTATCCGGGCTTCGTGCCGGTCGAACCGCAGGAAGCATGGACCGGCGAGATCGGCGCGCGCGGCCGCGCCGGCGCGTTCCTTTGGGATATCACGCTCTATCGCGCGGAGATCACGCATGAGCTGTTGAGCTTCAATCCGAGCGTCGGCGTGCCCGCTGCGTTCTTCAACGCCAATGACACGATCCATCAGGGGCTCGAAGCCGCGCTGGACTGGACGTTGGCTGACGACTTCCTCGGCGGCTCATGGCTGCTGCGGCAGTCCTACACCTATTCGGATTTCAAATTCGATGGCGATCCGATCTATGGCGATCATCGTCTGCCGGTTGCGCCGGAGCATCAATATCGCGGCACGCTGCGCTATACGCATCCGTCCGGCTGGTTCATTGCGCCCAGCGTCGAATGGCGCCCGTCGGATACCTATGTCGATTACGCCAATACGCTGAAGGCGCCGGGCTATGCGATCTGGTCGCTCAACGCGGGCTGGACGTTCGACAACGGAATCTCGCTCTTCCTCGATGCGCGCAATCTGACGGACGAACACTACGTCCCCGAATTTGGCGCCATCGTCGATGCGAGCGCGCCGGGCGCGAACACGGCCGTGTTCTATCCCGGCGAGGGCCGCGCGCTGTTCGGCGGCATTTCTTTGCGATTTTAGGAGCAGAGCCTTGAAACGCATCTTCATCGCGGCGGCGGCCGCTCTGGTTCTTACGCACAGCGCCGCCGCGCATGTCGTTCTCGCCGATCCGCAGGCGCGCGCGGGCTCTTACTATGCCGGCTTCTTTCGCATCTCGCATGGCTGCGGCGAGGAGCCGACGATCGCCGTGCGGATCGACATCCCCGAGGGCGTCACGATCGCGCACCCGCAGCCGAAGCCCGGCTGGCGGCTGACGATCGAGCGCGCGCCCTTGCCCGCGCCGCTCCAAAGCGAGGGCGGCCCGATCACGGAGCGCGTCACGGCCATCACATGGCGCGGGCGTCTGCCGGCCGATGAGTTCGATCAGTTCGGCGTGATGCTGCGCCTGCCGGATGCGGCGGGCCCGCTCTATTTTCCGGTGACGCAGACCTGCACGCACAGCGAACGCCGCTGGGCCGATATCCCTGGGCCGAACCAGGCTTGGCATAACGTGGCGAACCCAGCGCCGGTCCTGATGCTTGAAGCGCCTGAAACCATGGAGATGGATCATCACCACTGAGCGAAGCCGCTTGCTCCGCCGGGCGCCGCTGCTTACATCCGCCGATCGCTTCGGGCCTTGACCCCGGGGGGAGAGGCAAATGTCTGATCTGTACCGCCGGCTTCCCGCCGGCAGCAGCGAGACCGGTCGGCTGGAAGCCGAAGGTCCGCTTAATTCCTTGGGTTTCCCAAAGCCGCCATCGCAAACGCGCGTGGTCGCCGCCATGTCCGGCGGCGTTGATTCCTCTGTCGTCGCCGCGCTGCTGAAGAGCCAGGGCTATGACGTCGTCGGCGTCACCTTGCAGCTCTACGATCATGGTGCAGCCGTAAATAAGCCCGGCGCGTGCTGCGCGGGGCAGGACATTCACGACGCGCGCCGCGTCGCCGATCGGCTCGGCATCCCGCACTACGTGCTCGACTATGAAAGCCGCTTCCGCACGCAGGTGATGGAAGATTTCGCCGATACGTACCTCTCGGGCGCAACGCCGATTCCGTGCGTCACCTGCAATCAAACCGTGAAATTCGCGGACCTCATGCGGCTCGCGCAGGAGATCGGCGCCGATTGCCTGGCGACGGGCCATTATGTGCGCCGCGTGGACGGCGAAGACGGTCCGCAATTGCATCGCGCCGCCGATCCCGCGCGCGATCAATCCTATTTCCTGTTCGCGACCACGCCCGCGCAGCTTGCCTATCTGCGCTTTCCGCTCGGCGGCATGGAGAAGCCGGCCGTGCGCGCACTCGCCGAAGAATTCGGCCTCGCTGTGGCGGATAAGCCGGACAGCCAGGACATCTGCTTCGTGCCGCAAGGCAAGTATCAAGCGGTGGTCGAAAAGCTGCGCCCCGGCGCCATGGCGCCGGGTGAGATCGTGCATGTCGATGGCCACGTGCTCGGCGAACATGGCGGCGTCATCAATTACACCGTCGGCCAGCGCCGCGGCCTCGGCGTCGCGGCTGGCCAGCCGCTGTTCGTGGTGAAGCTCGACGCCGGCAAGCGCCGCGTCATCGTCGGCCCGCGCGCGGCCTTGGCGGTGAATGCGATCGATGTCCGGGACGTCAACTGGCTCGGCGAAGCCGCGCCGCGCGATGGCCGCGAGGTCTTGGTGCGTGTGCGCTCGACGCGCCCGCCCGTGCCCGCGCGCGTGACGGCGGGGGCGCAATGGCGCGTCGCGCTCGACGCGGCGGAAGAGGGCGTCGCGCCAGGGCAGGCGGCGGTGTTTTACGAACCGGGCTCCGCGCGCGTGCTGGGCGGGGGCTGGATCGCGGCGACCCACGCCTGATCGCCTGGGGCGGCTTGCCCCATCGCGCCTGCCCCGTTCTAATCGCGCCATGCAGCCGATGAGCGAAGAGGAGATCGAGGCCCGGGCCCGCGAGATCGTCGCGGCCTATGGCCGGCCGCGCCGGCGGGAGCGGCGGCGCATCGCCGAGGGCCTGCGCGACAGCGTGCAGCACGCGATCAAGGCGCCCGATGGCGATGTCGCGGCTTGGCGCGCGGGCGAAGGCCCGGCGGTGCTGCTCGTGCATGGCTGGGAAGACGACAATTCGTTGTGGACGCCGCTGATCGCGCGCCTGCGCGCGCATGGCCGCGCCGTCGTTGCGCTCGATCTGCCGGGACACGGGCTTTCCGTGGCGGATTCGCCCGCGATCCCCAACATCGCCGCCGCGATCCGCGCCGTGGCCGATGCGCTCGGCCCTGTCGACGCCATCGTCGCGCATTCGATGGGCGTGTCGGGCGCACTCTACGCGCTCGATCATGGGCTCGCCGTGCGCGCCGCCGTGCTGATTGCGCCGCCCTTGCCGACGCGGCCCGAACTGGTGCGCCGCCGCCGCTCCTGGTCCCGCCCCGATATGCCGGAGGCGCTCGCTGCGCGGATCAAGCAATTGCTCGACGAGCGCGCCGCGCGTGCGCCGCAATTCGATCCCGAAGCCGTCGCCGCGCGCATCAAGACGCGCGCCCTGTTCGTGCATTGCAAGGACGATGAGATGTGGCCGCCCGAAAGCTCGCAGCATATCGCCGCCAAGCTCGAAGGCGCCGAGCTTCATTTGACGACTGGCCTCGGCCATCGCCCGGTCGCGCGCGACGCCACGGTGATCGAGCGCGTCGTCGCTTTCTTGGATGAGCCCGCATGAGCGAAGATCTGGATGCAGAGGCCGAACGGCTGCTGATGCGGCTCACGCGCGCGCAGCGCCGGCCCAAACCGCGCACCGCGCCGCAATTCTATGAGGCCGAGGACGCGCTTATCGAAACGCCGTTCGGCGCCGTGCAGGCGTGGCGTTTGGGCGAAGGCCCGGCCGCGCTGTTGGTGCATGGCTGGGAAGATGATCACTCGCTCTGGGCGCCGCTGATCGACGCGTTCATCGACATGCAGCGCGCCGTCGTCGCCTTCGATCTGCCGGGCCACGGCTATTCGCCCGCGGAGGAGGCGAGCTTCTATTCCGCGCGCGCGGCTGTCGGCGCCGTGGCGCAGCATTTCGGGCCGATCGAAGCGCTGGTGGCGCATTCGTTCGGCTGCCCCGCCAGCGTCGGCGCGATGGAAGACGGGCTCGACGTCGCGCGCGCCGTGCTGATCGCGCCACCGATTCCCAGTGCGTATGGGCGCGGACGCCGCTTGGCGCAGAGCGGTGAATTCTCGTCCGAGGCGTTCGAGCGCGCCGCCGCGCTCTACAAAGCGCGCACGGGGCGCGACCTCTCCGGCTACGACCTCGAAGCCGCCGTCGCGCGCATGAAGGCGCCGGCCCTGTTCATCCACTCGCTCGACGATGAGCAATGCCCGGCCGAAAACTCGGACATTCTCGCGGCCGCGTGGCCGGGCGCTGAGAAGCTCATCACCGACAATCTCGGCCATCGCCTGATCGCGCAGGACGAGGACATCATCCGCGCGATCGTCGCCTTCATCGAAGGCATGTGAGGGCTAGAGCCCCCTTGATTGAGCGTCATCCGAAGAACCGGTTCCCACTTCTTCGGATGATGCTCTAGCGTCAGGCCGGGTGCGCTTCCGAATCGTCCGCCAGCACTTGCGGCGCCGCGCCGACCGCGAGGACGACCGCGCCGCGCACGCCGAACCCGTCGCGGATGGATGAGACCGCGCAGGAAAGCGGCAGATTCTCGCCGCGGCGGCACAGCAGAACCACCTGGATGGCGCGGGTCGTGCGCTCCGTAAGGACTTTTTCGATCGTATCGCGCCAGAGGCGCCTGTCGGGCGGCGCGATGAGATCGCTCGCCGTGTGGCCCTTGATGCGGGATTCCGAAAACCCGGTCGCCTTCAGGAACGGGTCGCTCGCCTTGGCGATCTTGCCGAACTGATCGAGCTCGAACGCGAAGAACGGCGCGCCAGAATGCGCATTGTCGCGATAGGCGCGCAATTCCTCCGATTTTTGCGTCTCGTGTACGGCGCGTGTGATGTTCTCGAACAGGACGGCGACGCCCTCGCCATGCGGGAAGATGTGAACGTTGAGACGCACGCCCGGCTGCACGGAGGAATCCGATTGGATCGTGATCGGTTCGCGGGTGCTGCGCACATCGATGATGTGCCGTTGAAGGGGCGAGTCCTTGACGGCCGGCACGCGGCTGGAAATGTAATTGCCAATGAGGTCGGACTCGCTCTGTCCGAGATATTCCGCAGCCCCTCTGTTGAGCCGCACGACCTTCAATTGGCTGTCGAGCAGAATGTAATGCTCGCGCATATGCGCCATGACGCAGTCGAGTTCGGCCGCGGCGTCGCGCGCGTGCGCCGCATCCGGCCCCGCGTCCGCGAGCGCATTCGAATCGGCTTTGGCGAGCATGTCTTCGTAGCTTGTGTGCGATTGCAGCACGAAACGCGGGCGGCCGTGATGTGTAATCGATATGGGCTGCGTGAGTGCGCGTTCCTGCCAATAGCCTATATTGCGAACGAAATCCGCGGTTGGCACTTGTTCTTGATTGGGCATTCCGCACCTGCCGAATGACAAAAGACACATGGAGTCTGTGACGGTTGCGACTGCGAACACTGCAACCGGCTCACAAGTGGCAGCTTATTTAAGTCGCGGAAATCGCCAACAAGTCCGACCGCGCGACTAGTCCTTTGGGGCTAGTTAGCGCCGCGGAATGCTGTCTGCAGGATGCAGAGAATCCATGATTGGCGCCGATACCAATTTCGAACCGGCGCGCGCCACGGTGCGTCCTCATTGTAGCTGGGGACGTATCAATGAATCGTTTCGGATGGATGGCGGAGGAGCTGACAAGTATGGAGGAGGCGCTCGATGCGCCGCCGCTGCAGCCCTATGCCGGCGCTTTGCGGCGCGCGCTGCAGCGCGCCTTCGTCGAGGCCTGCAAGGCCTCGCGCGCGATGCGGCACAATGAAGAGATGAAGGCGCCGGGCGGGTCGAATCCGCAGACTCGCAAACCGCGTCTGCGCAACGCGGGCGTTCTGGCGACCGCGCGTTAGCTGTGCGCGAAAATGTCGGTCTCCTCCCAGCCCAAGAGGTCGAGCGCCACGCGGGTTGGGAGGAAATCGAAACAGGCCTGCGCGATCTCCGTGCGGCCTTCGCGCGCGAGCATGACGTCGAGCTTGTCCCGGAGCGCGTGGAGATGGACGACGTCTGATGCGGCGTAATTGAGCTGCGCGTCGCTCAGCGTCTCGGCGCCCCAATCGCTGGATTGCTGCTCCTTGGAGATGTCGCGGCCCAGGAGCTCCTTGACCAGATCCTTGAGGCCGTGCCGGTCGGTGTAGGTGCGCGCCAGCTTGGAGGCGATCTTGGTGCAATAGATCGGCCGCGTGACGACCTTCAGATCGCGCTGGAACATCGCCACGTCGAAGCGCGCGAAATGGAAGAGCTTGAGATGCGCCGGATCGGTCAGCAGGCGCTTGAGGTTCGGCGCGTCATAGGAGTCGCGGTCGAGCTGGACGAGGTGCGCCTCGCTGCCGCCATCGGAGAGCTGGACCAGGCAGAGCGGATCGCGCATCAGCGAAAGCCCCATGGTCTCGCTATCGACCGCCACCGGCCCATTGAACCGCACATCCGCCGGCAGATCGCCCTTGTGCAGGTAAACCGCCACGTTGCGGCCATCGACGGTCAAAGAAAGCTTACGTGTCATCGCCAGCGCTTTAGGCCGCGGCGGGGGAGATGGCTAGCAGGGCCGGGGGCGGGCGCCGCGGGTTTCCGTCGGGCCATGCCGGCGCCCCAAGCGGCCGGCAACGGCAACGGCGCTGGCGCGCAAGCCCATCGCCTTATCGATCGCGGATAGTGAGAACGCGGCACAGGCGTCCTGCGCGCGCCGCTGGCGCGGCTGCGCGGCGCCCGCAAAGATAAGGCGAACGGTCTTTGCACGGGGGCTGACCTTGACGATTCTCGGGTTCATCGGGCTTGGCGCCATGGGCAGGCCGCTTGCGGCCAATCTGCTCGGGGCGGGCTATCGCGTGCGCGTCTTCGATAGGCAGAGCGACGCGATGACGGCGCTCGCTTCGCTCGGGGCGGAAACCTGCCGCTCTGCGGCCGAGGCCGCGCAAGGGGCCGATTTTGTGGTCGTCTGCGTATCGACGGACGATCAGACGCGCGACGCGATCCTGGGGGAAGACGGCGTGCTGAGCGGCGCAGGCGCGGGCGCGGCGGTGATTGTCAACGGCACGATCTCTCCGGCCCTCGTGGCCGAGATTGCGCGCGAAGCCGGCCGTCGGCGTGTGGCCATCGTCGATGCGCCCATGTCCGGCGGCGTGCAGGGCGCGGAGCAAAAGTCGCTGCTCTACATGATCGGCGGCGCGGACGCGGTGGTCGAGCGGTGCCTCCCCGTTCTGCGCGTCTCGGCGAGAAAGATCATCCATGCAGGCCCGACCGGCGCGGGCGTCCGAGCCAAACTGGTCCACCAGCTCATGCTGTGCGGCAATCTGATCGCCGCGCGGGAAGGCTGGCGCTTGGGGCAGGGCGCGGGCCTCAGCCCAGACGTCATCGCCGATGTCGTGGCCTCGGGCGCCGCGCAAAGCGCGATGGCGGAGCGCCTGCCGACCTTGCCGCGCGATCCGCACAACGCCGCGCTGTGGGAAAAGGACCTTCGCCTCTGTCTCGATCTCGCCCAGGAGCTTGCGCTCTTGCTGCCCGCGACCGCGCTGGCTGAGACCCTGATGCGCGCGGTTGTGATGGACGAGTAGCGCCGATTTCTCATTTCTCGGCAGCAGAGACGCACACCGCAGTTGCGCGCGGCGGCGGCCGACGGGACTATATTTCAAAGTCTTGAAAAGGGAGGTCGCGATGGGAAAAGGCGAATCTAAGCCGGCGGCCGTCGGCGTGGCGCAGCTCGGCTATATGGTGCTGGGCGTATCGGATCTCGGCGCCTGGCGCGCCTTCGGCTGCGACGTGCTCGGTCTTCAAGACAACAGCGCCAAGCCGGGCGAGCGGCTTCATCTGCGCCTCGACGCCTATCATCATCGCATTGAGGCGCGTCCGACCGGTGAGGACGATCTCGTCATCTGCGGCTGGGAGGTGAAGGACGCCGAGACGCTGAAGCAGATCTGTGAACAGATCAGCGCGCTTGGCGTAGATGTGCGCGCCTGCTCTCAGGCGGACGCGGACGAACGCATGGTGCTCGGCCTCGCGCGCTTTGAAGACGTGAATGGCGTCACCAACGAAATCTATTTCGGCCCCTATCTCGATCCGGCGCCTTTTACGTCGCCGTGCGGCGTGTCGGGCTTCAAGGCCGGCGCCCTGGGGCTCGGGCATGTTGTCCTGGCTGTGGACGATCTCGATCGCAGCCTGGCCTTTTATCAAGCGGCGATCGGCGTGCGGCTGAGCGATTTCATCTTCCTGCCGCTGGGCGGAAACGAACCGAGCAAGGTCGCGTTCACGCATGTGAACCCACGCCATCATTCGCTCGCCATGGTGAAGCCCCCGATGAAATCGCCGCGCCGGCTCAACCATTTCATGATCGAAGCCAACACGCTTGACGATGTCGGGCGCACGCTCTCGCGCTTCCAGGCCAAGCGCATGCCGGCCGGCCAATTGGGCCGCCATACCAACGACCATATGGTGTCGTTCTACGCGCCTACGCCGTCGGGCTTCGCCGTCGAGTTCGGCTGCAACGGCCGCACGATCGACGATGAAAGCGCGTGGGAAGTCCAGCACTACCGCGCCGGAAGCTTCTGGGGCCACGGCGCCGCGCCGAGCGCCGCGGCGGCGGATGGTGATTTCGACTGACGCTGCTTAGGCGAGTTGGGAGATCGCTCGCCGCATCAGCACCGCGGATGCGACGAGCGCGCAGGCGGCGATGAGATAGACGAGTGCGAGAGGCGACAGCGCGTAGCGCAGGGCGTCCTCAGCGAAGCGCCCACGCAGCTCGTCGCCGAGGAGGCCCACGCTGAGCGCGCCGAGGCCGCCGCCAAAGAAATTCATCACCACGCCGAGCAAAGCCGTGGCCGAGGCCATCTGCGCCCCGGGCACGAGCAGGCGCATGGACGACAGGATGAGCGGCGGCCAGCATGACGTGAGCGCATAAGCGCCGGCGATGAGCGCGACGGCGACGATTCCGGCCTGTGCGAACAAGCCAAAGAGCAGCAATGGCGCCGCCACGAGCGAGGTGCAGGCAAGAATGCTGGGGTAGATTCCCGGGTTCCTGCGCACGAACCGGTCGCCCAGAACGGCGGTGAGGATCGGCGAAATCATCGCCGAAAGTCCGAACGTGACGCCCAGCGCGAGGCCAATGCCGCCCACCTCCCACCCGAAGGCGCGCTGCAGCAGCAGCGCCGTCCAAACCGAGATCGCCGTGGTCGTGAATTGGAGCGCACAGGCGCTGAGAATGAGCGTTGCGACGGCGGGGCGCGCGAGAAGGCGGCCGATATCGCCAAGCGCGCGCGCCAAGCCGCCGGATGGCGCCCGCTCCACCTTCGCCGCCCGCCGCGGCTCAGGCAGGAAGAACCAGGCGATGAGGCCGAGCGCGAGGCCGGGAGCCGCCGCCGCGAAGAACGCCACCCGCCAGTCGAAATGTTTGACGATTTGGCCGCCAAGCGCGAACGCGAGCAGCGTCCCGAAGCCGGTCGCGACCGAGATCATCGACATCGCCGCCGCCCGCCGGTCAGGCGGATAATAGTCGCCAATCAGCGCATAGCTTGCGGGACTGCAGGAGGCTTCGCCGACCGCGAGCCCCATGCGCGTGGCGACGAGCGCGAGAAAGCTGGTCGCCGCGCCGGAGGCCGCCGTCATAAGCGACCAGAAGCTGATGCCGATCGCCAGAATTCGCGCCCGGTCCATGCGGTCGGCGAGCCAGGCGATCGGCAAAGCGCTGAGCGCGTAGCAGGTCGAGAAGGCGAGCCCGGTGAGCACGCCTACCTGGGAATCGGTGATCGCGAGATCGCGCTGAATGGGCCCGATCAAGATGCCGATCATCGAGCGATCGATGCCATTCAGCATATTGATCAGAGCCAGAAGGATGAGCCCGAACCAAGTCGGGGCCTGCAAGGCGAGCCGGGAGCCTTTCGCCGCTGCTTCAAGCTCGCCGGCGCCTTGCAGTGACGCGCCGTCCCTCTCTGTCGCTTCAGAACTCATATTCGAGCATCACGCCGATTTCGCGTCCGCGCTCAAAGGTCACCTGGTCGGTGAAGGCGGTCGCCGTCGCCTGCTGGATGATGAGCTCGTCGGTGAGGTTACGGCCATAGAGCCGGAGCCGCCAATCCTCATCTTGCGACAGCCAGGCGATGTCGCCGCTCAGCGTGGTGTAGCTGGGCTGGGACACCCGGTTGCCGAAATCATAATACACCGTGTCGCTGTGGAAGACGTTGGCATTCAGTTCGAATTGCCGGCCCCAAAGCTGCGGCCGCCATTGTGCGCCGAGCGAAATTGTGAAATCGGGCGCTTTCAGCATCGTATTGCCCGAAACATCCTGCGCCGTGGTTATGTTGCCGCGCGCCAGTGTTTCGCCCACTGGAATATTCGGCACGAACACCTGCGCGTTCGTGAACGAATCGTAGCGCGCGTGCAGGTAGGAAAGGCCGATGCGGAAGCTGAGCGTATCGGTCGCCGCGATCTGCGCTTCGAACTCTGCGCCGTAAATGCGCGCCTCGGCGGCGTTTTGCAGAATGTAGGTGTTGGTGATGGGGTCGCGCGCCACCACCTGCAGACCGTCATAGCTGTAGTCGAACACCGAGAGATTTGTGCGCAGCCAATTGGTGGGATCGGCTTTGACGCCGATCTCGACCGCGTCGAGCAATTCGGGATCGATGGCGACGGGATTGGCGAGCACGCCGTTGAACACGCCGCTTTTGAACCCGGTGCTGTAGGTCAGATAGATATTGGCGTCCTCTGCAAAGAAATATTGCAGCGAAGCGCGATAGGTCCAGCGATCTTCGCTATGCGTCCGCTCTGGAACCGTGGGCACAAAGTTGCGGAAGGGCGCGATGGAGCGATCTTCCGTCGTGTAGCGCGCGCCGAGCGTGAGGCGCAGCGCATCCGTGAAGCGATACGTGCCTTCGCCGAACGCGGAATAGGATTTGGTCTCGGCGAAATTGCCCTGGTTGAAGCGCGTGATCGTCGTGAACGTCGGCGCGGCGCCGGATTCAACGAGAGATTCTCCCGCGCCGTCGAGATGGAAGGCGTAGAGGCCGACGAGCCAGGTGAGCCTGTCTGATCCCGTCGACATGAGGCGCACTTCTTCGCTCCAGGCCTTGGTGCGGTAGAGCGTGTCGTTTTCCGCCGCGAGCAGCGGCGAAGCGTCGGTATCCGAACGCTGATGCGAGGAATCCCGCATGAACGCCGTGGTCGATTCAAGCGAGACGGCGCCCAGATCCCAGCTCGCGCGCAGCGAGGCGTTGAACGTGCGCAGCCGCGCGGAGGGCGCGAGCGTGAGCGCGGTCTCATAAGGGCCGGCCAGGATCGTGCCTGGCACAGAATTGCCGATCGTGTTGCCGTTCAGCGGGCCGATCGAATTGCCGACATTGCCGCTTTGGTCGAGGTAGCCCAGCGTGAGCACGGCGCGGAAATCTTCCGTCGGCTGGAAGAGGATTTTCGAGCGCGCGTTGACCGCTTCGCTGTCGCCATATTCGCCGCCGCGCACGAGATCGTCGATATAGCCGCCATTGTGGCGGTAGATGAGCCCAAAATCGGCGTCGAGATTATGGAGCAGCGGTCCGCTGACATAGGTCCTGATCTGGCCCTCGGCCGTGTCGTTGAACGTATCGCCTTGGAGCGACACGCGGCCGCGGAACTCAGAGGATGGATCGGGCGTGATGATGTTCACGAGGCCGCCCGTCGCATTGCGGCCGAACAGCGTGCCCTGGGGTCCGCGCAGCACTTCGACGCGCTCGATTTCCACGAAATCGGTGATGTTGCCGAGAATGCTCGGCTGATAAACGCCATCGACATAGAGCGCGATGTTGGATTCATCGCCGATCGCGACGCTGCTCGAGCTCACGCCCCGGATCGCCGGCTGGAAGACGCCGAAATTGCGGGCCCCGTTGAAGCCCGGCACGATATAGGTGAGCTGGCGCGCTTCGGTGATGCCGCTGCTTTCCAGCGTATCGGCCGACATCGCCGACACGGACAGCGGAACGTCCTGGAGGCGCTCTTCGCGCCGGCGCGCCGTCACGACAAGCTCGCCGAGGCCCGATGATGATGTCGCCTCAGTAGCGGGAGGCGCATCTGCAGGCTGCGCATCGCTCTGCGTTTGCGCCAAGGCGGGCGCGGCCTGCATGAGCCAGAGCGCGCCAACGCACAGTGAAACCTTTGTTCGCACGCACTTCCTCCCTCATCGACGAACTCTTTTCTAGGTCGTCTTGATGGTGCGAAGGTTTCGCGGCTCGACCGCGAAAGCAAGCCGATGACGGTGCGTTACTCTCGGTTCATGGGAACTCGCGCTGTGCCGATCTGCTTAACGGCGCGGCGCGTTTCGCGTCTCGCGCGTCCCTTGACACAAAAAGAAAACCCACGCGGGTGGCGCGTGGGCTTCAAGGTAAAGCGTGGGAGAGATATTAGACGCCGGCCGCGCGGTCAGCCGCCCCAGGCGCGCGCCTTGGTGGCGCCAGGATCCACGGGCGGCGCCGTCTTCGATGCGCTCTTCGGCGTCACGCCATGCGTTTGCAGGAACGCGTCGATGAGCGCGTTGAACGCATCGGCGTATTCGATCTGCGTCCAGTGTCCGCAGCGATTGAAGAGATGCAGAGACGAATTCGGCACCAGACTCACGAGCTTCAGCGAGTTCTCCATCGGCACCACGCGGTCGTCGCGGCCATGGATGAACAGCGCCGGCCCCTGATAGGCGGCGAGCTTCGCGAGCAATTCGCCGACCGGCAGCCCCCAATTTCCGACCGGGCCGTTCGGGCCGAAGCTTTTCAGGAAATTGCGGATGTGATCCGGATTCTTGAGCGTGTTGCGCGAGCGCATTTCGCAGAGCTCGTCCGTGACGAACGAGGAATCGTAGACGAAGATGCCGACGAGCCGGCGGAAATTCGCGGGCGAAGGATCGAGATAGGTTTCGCGCACGATGCGCAGGCCCTCGGTGAGGCCGCCGGGCGAATAGACGTTCGGCCCGCCATTGAAGCCCGCGCCCATGGTGATGAGGTGCGAAAGGCGGTCGGGATAGCGCGCCGCGAATTCCAGGGTCGCCGCCCCGCCCATCGAATTGCCGACGAGCGCAGCCTTTTCGATGCCGAGCGCATCCATCAGGAGGAGCGCGGCTTCCGCGTTCGCCGAATTGCGCGGCGTTTCCGTCGGATCGATCGTGTCGGAATCGCCCCAGCCGGGCAGATCGGGCGCAATCATGCGATATTTGGTGGCGAGGCCCGCGACGTTGCGGCTGAAATTGCTCCAGCCTGTCGCGCCTGGGCCGGCGCCGTGCAGCATGATGACCGGATAACCTTCGCCAACGTCGTTATAGTGAAGCTTCCACTTCTTGGTCTTCACCTCGCGCGACGAGCTTTCTTCCGTGATTTCGCGCATGACCGCCTCCCTGATGCGTCGCGGTTTTGATCGGTTTTCAGGCGCAAAACGCGCCCAACGACCAGTGCGGGGACCGTCGCGTTCGCTTCATGCGATGTCAAAGATGGCGCTGCGTTAGGTTCCCATATTTTGGGAATCTACAGCGGGCGACGCCGCAGGAGCCGATTGGCGCGGCGCACCCAGAGTCTCGCCGAGGGTCGCAGCGGCGCCCCTCAGATGAACGAGCGCTTCTTCGAGCGGTTCTGCGGCGAAATCCCATTTGTGGCGCGACGCGGAGATGGCCGCGCACACGCCGCTTGCGCCCAAAACCGGCACCGCCGCGCAGATAAGTCCTTCGGTGATCTCCTCGACATCGAGCGCGTAATCCTGCGCGTGAACCGCTTCCAATTCGGTGCGGATGGCGGCCGGCTCTGTCTTGGTGTGCGGCGTGAGCGCGACGAAGGCGCCGTCGTTCAGATAGGAATCGAGCGCCTCGCTCGGCAGATGCGACAGCAGAACCTTGCCGACCGCAGAGCAATAGCCTTCGAGCTGCATGCCCTCGCGCGAAAACACTTCGGGACCGGCGCCGGCCTCCTTCACGAGATAGGTGACCATGTTGCTCGCATCGAGCACGCCGAGATGGGTTGTGCAGCGCAACGTCCTGGCGAGGTCGCGCAGGATCGGCCGCGCCAATTGCGCCATCGCATAGTGAAAATCGAGCCGCTGCGCCAAAGCGAGAAGACGCGGACCGGGCAGATAGGCGCCGCGCCGCTCACGGCTGACGAGGCCCGCTTCTTCGATGGAGTTGAAGAGGCGATGCGCAGTCGAAAGCGGCAGCCCGATATCGGCTGCATGCTCGCGCAACAAGCGCGATTGGCGCGTGTCGATCAGGCGTTCAAGCAGATCGACGATACGCACGAGGCTCGCCGTGCTCATTTCTATAACGTATGCATATTCTCAAAACCCGGCAATAGCCGTGCTCAGCCGATTGCGCGTCGGCGGATGGCCCGTATTCTCAAATCTGCGAGAGCATGAGGCCGTCAAACGCGATGGACGCGAGACTTTATCACGAAGCGGCCGACCGCCTGCGCGCAGCGTATCAAGGCGATTTGTGCGAGCCGCTGCGTCGCGACATCGGCGAAACGCCGGATGATGGATACGCCGTTCAGGCGATCAACACGGCGCGCTGGATCAAAGAGGGCCGGCGCATGTGCGGCCGCAAGATCGGGCTCACATCCAAGGCCGTCCAGCAGCAAATGGGCGTCGATCAGCCGGATTTCGGCGTGCTGTTCGCCGATATGGAGATCGGCGACGGCGAGGAAATGGCGTTTGCGCGGCTGCAGCAGCCGCGCGCGGAGGCCGAGATCGCCTTCGTGCTCGAACGCGATCTCGACATGCCCGAGCCGACGCGCGCCGACCTCGCGCGGGCGATCGCCTATGCGGTTCCTTCGATCGAAATTGTCGGCAGCCGCATCAAGAATTGGGACATCGCGATTTCGGATACGATCGCCGACAACGCCTCGTCCGGCCTCTACGTGCTGGGCGGCACGCCGCGAAAGCTGGAAAGCCTTGATCTCGTCGGCTGCGGCATGACGATGCGCCGCAATGGCCGGCCCGCATCGTTCGGCGCCGGCGCGGCCTGCCTCGGAAATCCGCTGAACGCAGCGGTCTGGCTGGCCCGGCAAGTCGCGGCGCGCGGCGCGCCGCTGCGCGAAGGCGAGGTGATCTTGACCGGCGCGCTCGGGCCGATGGTCCCCGCCGCGCCGGGCGACGCCTTCGACGCAATCATCGCTGGCCTGGGCGAGGTGCGCGCGCTGTTCGGTCCCAGCAAAACATCGCCGGCGTGACGAAGAGGGAGAGAGGCGTGGCGAAGATTCCGTGCGCGATCATTGGATCTGGCAATATCGGCACAGATCTCATGGTGAAGATCGCGCGCCTGTCCAAGACGCTCGAAATCGCCGCGCTTGTCGGCATCGATCCGCAATCTGACGGGCTGGCGCGCGCGCGGCGCATGGGCGTGGCGACGACCGACAACGGCGTCGATGGCCTGATCTCCATGCCGGAATTCCGCGACGTGCGCATCGTGTTCGACGCGACCTCGGCGGGCGCGCATCAGCGCCACAACGATGTGCTGCGCCAGCACGGCAAGCAGATCATCGATCTCACGCCTGCCGCGATCGGTCCCTATGTCGTGCCGAGCGTCAATCTCGACGAACATCTCGCCGCGCCGAACGTCAACATGGTCACGTGCGGCGGGCAGGCGACGATCCCGATCGTGGCGGCCGTCGGGCGCGTTGCGCATGTGCGCTACGGAGAGATCGTGGCGTCGATCGCGTCGAAATCGGCTGGGCCTGGCACGCGCGCGAATATCGATGAGTTCACGGAGACGACCTCGCGCGCGATCGAAACCGTCGGCGGCGCGGGGCGCGGCAAGGCGATCATCATTCTCAATCCCGCCGAACCGCCGCTGGTGATGCGCGATACGATCTATTGCCTGTGCGACGAAGCCGATCCGGCTGCGATCGATGCGTCCGTCCGCGACATGGTGGCGGAGGTGCAGAGCTATATTCCCGGCTATCGGCTCAAGCAGGACGTGCAATTCGAACGCTACACCCATAACAGCCGCATCTTCATTCCTGAGATGGGGGAGGCGTTCACCGGGCTCAGAGTGTCGGTTTTCCTCGAGGTGGAAGGCGCCGCGCATTATCTGCCGGCCTATGCCGGAAATCTCGATGTCATGACCTCGGCGGCGCTGCGCACGGCCGAGCGCATTGTCGAGCTGCGCGCCTGGAGGGCGGCGGCGTGAGTGCGAGGGCGACCGGCGGCAAGCTCTACATCCAGGACGTGACGCTGCGCGACGGCATGCATGCGATCGGCCATCGCTACGGGCTCGATCATGTGCGCGCGATCGCCCGCGCGCTGGACGAGGCGAAGGTCGACGCCGTCGAGATCGCGCACGGCGACGGTCTTTCGGGGTCGAGCTTCAATTATGGTTTCGGCGCCTGCACGGATTGGGATTGGATCGCCGCCGTCGGCGAAGAGCTGCGCCACGCCAAGCTCACGACTTTGCTGCTGCCCGGCATCGGCACGATCCACGATCTCAACCACGCCTATGAGATCGGCGTGCGCTCGGTGCGCATCGCCACCCATTGCACGGAAGCCGATATTGCGCGCCAGCACATCGAACACGCGCGCAAGCTCGGCATGGATGTCTCTGGCTTCCTGATGATGAGCCATATGAGCCCGCCCGAGCCGCTCGCCCAGCAAGCCAAGCTCATGGAAAGCTTCGGCGTGCATTGCGTCTACGTCACCGACAGCGGCGGCGCGATGACAATGGACGACGTCGCCGCGCGCTTTCAGGCCTACGACCGCGTGCTCAAGCCCGAAACCGAGCGTGGCATTCATGCGCACCACAATCTCTCGCTTGGCGTCGCGAACTCCGTGGCGGCCGTGCAAAACGGCGCGACGCGCGTCGATGCAAGTCTGGCCGGCATGGGCGCCGGCGCCGGCAATGCGCCGCTCGAAGTCTTCATCGCCGTCGCGGACGTCTATGGCTGGCGCCATGGAACGGATCTTTTCAAATTGATGGACGCGGCGGAAGACATCGTGCGCCCGCTGCAGGATCGGCCCGTTCGCGTCGATCGCGAGACGCTGACGCTCGGCTATGCCGGCGTCTATTCGAGCTTCCTGCGCCATGCCGAACGCGCGGCGCAGCACTATGGCGTCGATACGCGCGCTCTGCTCGTCGAAGTGGGGCGACGGCGCATGGTGGGCGGCCAGGAAGACATGATTGTCGACATCGCGCTCGATATGAAAAAGGGCTGAGCCCCGCGCGGGAGCGGCCCACGGAGGAGACCAGGAAATGTCATTGCATGGCGCGCGCAATATGAGGTTCGTCGATTCGCGCACGGGCGAGATCAGCCGCGAAATCTTCGTAAGCAAGGACATCTATCAGGAAGAACAGGCGAAGGTGTTCTCGCGCGCGTGGCTCTTCATCGGGCACGAGAGCCAGGTGCCGCAGCCTGGCAATTTCGTTCTCTCGCGCATGGGCGAGGAATCCGTCATTCTCACGCGCGATCACGCCAACAATGTGCAGGTGCTTCTGAACTCGTGCCGCCATCGCGGCATGCGCGTGTGCCGCTATGATGAGGGCAAGACCGAGAAATTCTTCTGCCCCTATCACGGCTGGTCCTACAATCTCGACGGCGCGCTCGCGCATGTCGCGCACGAAAAGACCGAATACGGCCAATCCACGATGGACCGCGCCGATTGGGGCCTCATCAAGCCGGCCAAGGTCGCCGTGCTGCGCGGTCTCGTATGGGCGACCTGGGATCCCGACGCGCCGTCATTCGATGACTATCTTGGCGGCGCCAGGCATATGCTGGACCTCGGATTCCGCGCCTGGGACGGAGAAGGCGAAGTCGAGGTTCTCGGCAGCACGCAGAAATGGCTCATCCCCTCCAATTGGAAAATCGTCGCCGAGAATTTTGCGGGCGATATGCTCCATGTCGTCAGCCATCGCTCGGTGGACATTGTCGGCATCGGTCCGACGGAAGGCGAAGGCCGGCGCGATCCGAAGAGGGAAGATTCGCTGCACGTGCAGGTCGGCTATCCCGAAGGCCATGCCGGCGTCATCACCCTGTATTCGCCGGAAGATCCACGGCGCGATTACGGCGCCTCGAAAGTCACCGCTGAATATTTTCAGGATTGTCTCGCCAAGCGCCGGCGTCTTCTCGGCAAGGATGCGGAAATCGTCACCGGCGTCGGCACGATCTATCCGAACACGTCGTTCCACACCAATCAGCCGCGCACGGTGCTCGCGGCGCATCCGGTCGCCGCAGACCGAACGGAGATGTGGCGGCTCTATTTCGTCGACAAGAACGCGCCGAAAGAGGTCAAGCAATTCCTGCGGCGCTACTACATCCGCTATTCCGGCCCCGCGGGTCTGACCGAACAGGACGACATGGAAAACTGGAACTACGCCACCAGCGCCAGCGAGGGCGTGATCGCGCGCAAATACGTCTACAATTACATGGCAGGCCTCAACCAGGAAAAGCCGCATCCGAGCCTGCCGGACGGCCTCTGCGCCGTCGAAGCGAACTCCGAAAGCAATGCGCGCGCGTTCTACAATCGCTGGCAAGAATATATGGATCGCACATGACGACCGAACGAACGCTAAGGCAGGAACGTCAGATGGCGAAGGCGAGCTACGATCTCGGCTATATCGGTCTCATGCGCGAGATCGAGGATTTCTTGTATGAGGAAGCCGATATTCTCGATGAACGCCGTTTCGAGGAATGGTTGGCGCTGTTCACGGACGATCTGCGCTATTGGATGCCGATCAGAAAAAATCTCGCGCTACGCGAGGAGGAAAACGACATCACCGGCCCCGAGGATGTCGCCTGGTTCGACGACGACAAGACGACGCTGACCAAGCGCGTGAAGCAGATTCGAACCGGCGTTCATTGGGCCGAGGAGCCTCTCTCGCGCGTCTCCCATCTTGTTTCCAACGTTCGGCTTCAGGAGCGCCCGGCAAAGCCGCTTCAGCCCGGCGATGAGATCGAGGTGAAATGCCATTTCCTGGTGCATCGCAATCGCCTGGAGACGGAAACCGATTTCTTGGCGGGACGGCGCGTCGATCTGCTGCGCAGAACGGAGAGCAGCTTCCAGATCGCGCGCCGCAAGATCATCATCGATCAGGCCGTCTTGCTGGCGAAAAATCTGACATTCTTCTTCTGAGCGCGAGCCGACTGGAGAACGCGGAAATATTTCGAGCCAAAACGCGAGCGATGCTCGCGACACGCGGCGCGTGGAGTGCGGGCCGGCGGCCTGATGAGCATGCGCTCGTATAGCGGGCGCGGACGTAGATTCAACGATGCGATCTGCAACGCGATTGCGAGAAAAGCAGATCGCATTCGTCACTATTTTGATGGCGCGCATCGATTGTAGTCTTGCACGGTAAGTGGACGATCGAGCGTCGATGTCTCAGTTCTCATGAGCGAACAGCGTACAACGCCTGGACAAAGTTGCGACGATGGATATTCATTTTGCGCGAGCGCCTTGTATGCGTCCCCCACCAGCCGCAAGGCGTTCGCCAACGGCCCCGCACTAAGCGGGGCCGTTCTTTTTTTTGCGCGTCGTCTAACGAAGCGAACATATTGAGTCGCAAGTCCCGCGCCGCCGCTGCAGACGAAGACGCTTGCTTGACCCCACAGTGCAGAAATGCGCGCGCGAACCGAGCGGCGCGGGCGGACGGCGTTATTCATTTGCAAAGCTCGCGCCAAAAGCGAGCGGAAGAGCGTTTTCGGGCGCGGGCTCGTTCTTTCGAGATGAAAGCGCCCCCTCCTCGCGAGAGGAGGGGGCAAGTCGTGGTGGGGGAACCGGACTCGAAGGACGTCCGCGCGGCAGGCGCCGTCCAAACGAGAAAGAGCATGAGCCGGGGTCGGCGATGCGCCGCGCGCGCCGATCCGGCTCGGGACGTCAGAAGCGCGCGCGCACCTCCACGCCGTATTGGGCGGGCGAGCCCCAGCTCACGAAACGCGCGCCGAAATTGTCCGAAGAGCCCATGCGCACGATGTAGGCTTCATCCGTGACGTTGTTGCCGAAGAAGCGCACCTGGTAGCGATCCTCGGGGCTCGTCCACATCAGGTTCAGATTGAGCAGGGTCACCGGGTCCTGCGAGTCGAGCGCGGTGTTGAACTCGCGGAAATAGACGCGGTCGCGGTAGCTCACATCCGCGCGCGCGCTCCAAGCGCCATAGGCCGTTTCCGTCCAGCGATAAGATAGGCCGAGATTGAGCGAGGTCTTTGGCGCATTGCTCAATTGGTTGCCCGAAAGATCCTGCGGCCCGGCGATGGCGTTGAGCGAGTCGATGTTGATGAACTCGGTGTAGGTCGCATCGAGCAGCGAGAGGTTGGCATTGACCGTCCAGTGTGCGTCCGGCGCCCAGATTGTTTCGAGCTCAAGGCCGTTCACCTCGGCGGCGGCCGCGTTCCTCACCAGCGATTGCAGGCCGACGACCTGCGACAGCTGGAGATCGTCATATTTGTAGTGGAACGCGGAGGCGTTGAGCGTCAGCGTGTTGTCGAACAGGCGGCTGCGATAGCCAACCTCAAATGAATCGATTTCTTCGGGCTGGAACTTGTTTGCGCAGGCGCTGATGTTGATGCCGCCCGATTTGAAGCCGCGCGAATAGGTGAAGTAGACGTTGCGGCGATCGGAGAGATCGTATTGTACGCCAGCGCGCGGCGTGATGGACTCGAACGTGAGCTCCGACGTCGTTGTCGGGCACGTGATCAAGAATGGAAATTGCACGCCGCCGACCATGGCGCCCGCTTCGTTCTCCTGCGTCACCGTCTGTTCGTCGCGCGAATAGCGCACGCCCGCGAAGAAGCGGAAGCGATCGCTGATATTCCACGTGCCGTCCGCGAAGGCGGCATAGGCGGTCGTGTCGTAGCGCGGCGTGTTGAACTCGAGATAGCTCATCGCCGGCAGCGGGTAGATGCCCAGATCGAAATGGTAGAAGAGATATTGCGTGGATTGATCGTCCATGTAGTAGAGGCCGAAGACCCAATCGACCGGACCCGTCGTCGTCGTCAGGTCGATTTCCTGCGTGAACGTGCTGGCGATATTGTTGTTGTATTGCGGGAACGCGCTGAGATTGGTCGCGTCGGAATCGGTGTTGAACTCGTCGGCGAAGCGCGCATAGGACGAGATCGATTTGAGCGCGCCCCAGCCGAGATTCCAATCGAACGTGCCAGTCGCTGCGGCGTAGTTCCGCGACGATGTGCTGAGATCGTTCGCCGCCGTCAATTGCGGCTGCAACGGCACGATGGCCGCCGCCAGATAAGGATTCTGGATGATCGATTGCGCGGTGGGCGCGTTGTAGAGCGTGAAATAGGAGAGCGGTCCGGTCTGATGGAGCGCCGACAGGCTGAGATCGAAGGTCAGATCGTCGGTCAGCCGCGCGCGCAGGCGGAAGCGGCCGGAGAACGTCTCGCCGAGATCGAGATCGGGACCTGTCGGCGTGATGTTGGTGACGAAGCCCTCATTGCGGTTCCAATAGTCGAGCACGAGCCGCGTGGAGACGGCGTCGCTCAGCGGCACGTTGACGATGCCGCGCAGGCGCGTCTCCTCGTAATTCGCAAAGCTGCCGAGGATTTCGCCTTCGAATTCGTCGGTCGGCGCGTGCGAAATGAAATTGACGGCGCCGCCATTGGCGTTGCGGCCGTAGAGCGTGCCTTGCGGGCCGCGCAGCACCTCGACGCGTTCGAGGTCGACTTGCGCCAGATCGCCCATGGCGGGGCGCGGCTGGTAGACGCCATCGACGTGTACGGCGACGCCCGGCGAGCCTTGGTTGAGGCCGACGCCGCGAATGGCGATGGCCGTCGCGCCTAAGAGCTTGCCGGCCTGAAAGCTCGGCACGACGAATTGCAAATCCTGCACTTGCGTGATCCCGCGCTCTTCAAGCGCGGACGCGGTGACCGCGGAAATGGATGCGGGCACGCTTTGCAGACTTTCCGCGCGCTTCTGCGCCGTCACGATGATTTCGTCGTCGTTCGCGCTTTGCGCGAACGCCGGCGCGGCGGCCAGAAAGAACGTGGTCGCGCACAAGGCGCCCCGATGCAGCAATCCCATGTATTCCCCCTCTATCGGGCCCGTTCCTCAGCGGGCCGAATTGATCCGGCGCCTCGAGCGTGCGCCCGATGCGTCCGGCTTCCATTGGCTTGGCGGATATGGCCGAGCCCTTCGCGTTTCCCCACGGCGCGCGTCTGCGCTGCTTTTGACACTCAAGGACAAAAATACATCATCATGCGCAAAACGCTGTCAAGCGATTTTACGATTGGGTGCGTAATCGCCCCGTAAACGAAAAATCGTGGCGCGGGCGTCATAAGGCGCCAGCGCCAGGCCGGCTTCGGCCGTTCGAGACCGCGTTTCCCATGCGGCGCGCGCTTCGGTTCGGGTCCGAGATTTTACACGACAGTATCGTGATGGTACGAAAGCCGCGAGGGGGCGCGGGAGCGGCCCAGGAGATATCTGTGGCCGCTTCACCTCGCGCGTCCGCCCGCAAGCGCCCGGCGCCCGCGAAAGCGCGGCGCGACCTGCTGCTGGACGAGGCGGCGCGGCAATTCAATGCGAGCGGCGTGTCGCAGACCTCGCTCGCCGAGGTCGCCGATACGCTCGGCGTGTCGCGCGCGGCGCTCTACTATTATGTCGAGGACCGGGAAGATCTGGTGTTCCAGGTCTATCGCCGCTCCTGCGAGGTGATGTCGCGCCATCTTGGAACTGCGGCGCGCTCGGGCCGCACGGCGTTTCAGGTGATCGAGGATTTCGTCGCCGCCGTGCTGGATCCGGACGAGCCCGAGATCGCGGCCTTGAGCGAGATCGGCCTGTTGCGGCCGGCCGAGCGCGAAACCGTTCTTGCGCTTTATGAAGGCATGATCGCGCGACTCGCGGGCGTTCTCGAAGCCGGCGAGAAGAGGGGCGAGCTGAGGAGCTGCGATTTCGCGATCGCCGCGCGGGTCATCGTCTCGATCCTGCACTGGATTCCGGTATCCGGTCGGTGGACGCCCGCGGCGGATGCGCATGATCGCCGCGCGTTGATCAAGACGATTGTCGACGTGCTCGCGCGCGGCTGCCTGACGAACCGCAAGCAGACGCTCGCCATCCCCGTCATCGATCTCTCTGGATTGCGCGTACGGCCGACGAACGCCTTCGATCGCGAAGGCATCGCAGAGGCGAAGAAGGAAACGATCCTCGCGGCCGCCTCGCGGCTCTTCAACCGTAAGGGCGTCGATAGCGCCTCGCTCGATGAGATCGCCGCCGAATTGGGCGCGACCAAGCGCACGCTCTACCATTATGTCGGCGACAAGCAGGCCATCCTCATGGCGTGCTTTGCGCGCGCGCATCGCATCTATCTCTACGTCCACAAGCTGTCGATGGCGCTCCATGGCTCGCCGGCTGCGGCGGCGATCGCCAATTTCCGGGCCACGGCGATCGCGCAGCAGACCGAAGAGTTCGAGCCGCTGCGGCCGGTGATCGGCACGGAGGCGCTGCCCGCGGAAGAGCAGCCGCTCGCCGCCAAGCGCTCACGCGAACTCTCCCGCAATTTCATCGTGCGCTACGACAAGGCCTTGGCGGCCGGCGAGGTGCGCGACATCGACAAGAAATTGATGCTGCTCATCCTGCCGGGTGCGACCGCCTGGCTCGCGAAAGGAATTGTCGTCGGCGACGAGAAGCGGCGCGCGGAAATCGCCGAAGAGGTGTCGAACGTCGTCTATCTCGGACTGAAGCGCCTCTAGCATCGTCGCCTAGGGCGCGATCTCATCGATGGCGACGCGCATCTGCCGCGGGCCACGCAGATTGGGATTGAACCGATAGGGCGGCGGATCTTCGATAAGCCGCGGATTGATCAGCCGCCGCGCGAGCTCACGCAGCGCGATCTGACCTTCGAGCCGCGCCAGCGGCGCGCCAAAGCAGGCATGGATGCCGCTGCCGAAGCCGAGATGCTGATTGTTCTCCCTGTCGGGATCGAACATGTCGGGCCGCGCAAAGCGCGCCGGGTCGCGGCTGCCGGAGGCGAGCATCAGCTGAAGCGACGATCCCTTCGGGATGACTTCATCCGCCACCTCGATGTCGCAGAGCGTGGCGCGGAACGTGAAATGCACCGGCGGCTCGAAACGCAGCACTTCTTCGATGAAGCTCGGCGCGATCTCCGGCTCTTCGCGCAGGCGCGTCAGCAGCGCCGGATTGCGCAACAGAATGAGCGCGCCGTTCGAGATGAGGTTGACGGTCGTTTCGTGCCCGGCGAGCAGCAGGAGCACCGAGACGGCGACCATTTCGTCGGGCGCCATCACGCCGTCGCGCCCCGCGTCGTCGTTGACGAGGCGCGACAGCATATCATCGCGCGGATCGCCTTTGCGCGCGCTGATGAGGCCGAACATGTACATCGCCAATTCCTGGAACGCGCGCTGCGCGCTTTCGGAGCGGCCGGGCTGGCGCGGATCGCGGTCCTGCGCCTGCACAATCGCTTCCGCCCAGGCATGGAATTTCGGCTCGTCCTCGCGCGGCACGCCCAGAAGATCGGCGATGACGGTGACGGGGAAGGGATAGGAAAGACCGGAGACGATATCGATTTCATCGCGCCCCTGCATCGCGTCGATTAGCTCCTTCACCATCGCTTCGAGCACGGGCGTCATGGCCTCGACGCGGCCGGGGCTGTGGGGTGGGCCGAATTGGCGCATCGTCATGCGGCGCAGGCGATCATGCTTGGGCGGATCCATGTTGAGGAAGCTGATGCCCATGCCGCCGCGCGGCGAATTGGCCGGATCGGCGCTGAGCCGCGGATCACGGATCAGGCGCGACACGTGCTCGTAGCGCGTGATGACATAGGAGCCGTCGGCCAGGCGCCAGACCGGCTTTTCGCGCAGCTCTTCATAGAGCGGATAGGGATCGGCGCGGCTCGCAGGATCGATGATGCGATCCATCACGTCGGCAGGCGCGGGCGCCTCAACTGCGCTGGTCATGGCATGTGCTCCTTCATGGCGCGGCGAAGCGCGCGGGCCGCGGCGTTTGCGCTGCGGGCTGATCGACGAGGACGTAGGGCGGCGGAAACGCGCCGCGCTGCGCGATCTCCGTTTCGTAGAACGGCAGCCATTGCGCCTGGTTGACGGAGACGGCGCCGACGATGCGGCCCCCTCGTCCATAGGCGGCGATGAAACGGCCCGTCTCCACGGCGCCTTGCGCGATCAGGACGTCGCTTCCGTAAGAGGGCAGGCCGACGGATTTGAAGTTCGCGCCGAATTGCGTGGACCAGAAGCGCGGAATCGCGCCGGCCATGTCGGCGCTGCCGGGCGTGACGATGTTGGCGGCGGCCACGCGCGCCTGATCGATCGCCGTTCCCCAATGTTCAAGCGAGAGAAGGCGATTGTCGAACAAGGGATGGGGAAAGCGCGCGACATCGCCGCACGCGAATATGTCGTCAAACGGCGCGCCGTCTGCGCCCAGGGCGCGGCAGTGCGAATCGCAGACCACGCCGAGCGGGCTTGTCTCAAGTCCCGCGCCGGCGAGCCATTCCACATTGCGCACGGCGCCGAGGCAGACCACGACGACATCCGCATCGAGCCGCGTTCCGTCCGAGAAGACGGCGCCGGCGACGTTTCCGCGGCCATCGTCGCGCAGCGCCGCGACGGCTGTGTTGCAGCGCAGATCGACGCCGGCGGCGCGCTGCAGATCCGCGGCATGGCCCGCAACCAGATCGCCTAGCGCCGCCAGCAGAGGCGCAGGACCCGCTTCCGCCACGGTGACGGCGATGCCGAGCTCGAGGCACGCAGACGCGATCTCGGACCCGGTGAAGCCCGCGCCGATGACGAGCGCGCGTTTGGGTCCGCGCGCCAGATCGGCCCGTAACGCGGCGGCGTCTTCGCGCGTGCGCACGACATGTACGCCGCGTAGCGCGGCATGGTCGGCGTCCGGCCAGCGCCGCGCCCGCGCGCCGGTGGCGATGATCAGGCGATCATAGGAAACCTCTTCGCCACGCGCTAAATGCACGACGCGGCGCGCGCGATCGAGCGCGATGGCTTCCGCGCCGAGCCGCCAGCGCGCATCGAGGCGGCGCAGGCGCGGCAGATCCGTTTCATGCGCGCCGACCCAGCCGGAGAGAACCTGTTTTGAAAGCGGCGGGCGATCATAGGGCGCGTGCGTCTCATCGCCGATCAGCGTCAGCGCGCCGTCATAGCCGAATTCGCGCAGCGCCTCGGCCGCGCGCAGACCGGCAAGCGAGGCGCCGACGATCACGACATTGCGCGCTGGCGTCACGGCGCGGCCTCGATGGGCTCTGCGTCGCTCGGCTCGATCGAGATGGCGAGCACGGGGCAGGCGGCGGCGGCGCGGGCCACGCGCGCCCGCAAATCATCGCTCGGCTGCGGATGATAGGAGAGCGCTTCATCGCCCTCCAGCTTGAAGACTTGCGGCGCCAGGAAGCAGCATTGCGCGTAGAGCTGGCATTTGTTGAGGTCGATGACGATGCGCATCAGCCTTCCTGCGGCGTCTGGAGGGCGGAAATGGCGAGACGATCCTCGTGGCGCGCCGCGATCTTGGCGCGGATGATCCCGGAGGCGAGCATGCTCACAGCGCCGAGCGCAGCGACGCAGGCGCCGCAGATGAGCATGGCGTTGTAGTTATCGAACGCGTCGAACGCGTAGCCGCCCGCGATCGAGCCGAGCGCGACCGATACGCCGAAGATGAGCCCGAGCAGGCCGAAGATCGCGCCGAAGGCTTTGAGACCGAAATAGCGCGCAGTGAAATAAGCGAGCAGATCGCCTTCCGCGCCTTGCGACAGCCCGACGAAGGCCGCGCCGATGGCGAGAAGCCAAAGCGAAGGATGCGGCGCGAGGAAGACAAGCAGGCCGATCGTCGGTCCGAACAGCGATGCGAAGGCGACGGCCGGCGGCCAGACGCGATCGAGCAGCAGGCCGCAGATCAGTCGGCCCGCCACGACAGCGCCCGCGTACCAGGCGCCGAGCAGCGCGGCCGTCGCGCCCGGAATGCCGATGTCGGACAACAGAGGCTGCAGCTGGCTGTGAAAGGCGCCGCCGGCGATGTTGGCGCAGGCCATGGCGAGCGCGAGCAGCCAAAAGCGCGCGTCCGCAAGCGCCTCTTTGAGCGAATGGCCTTGTTCCGCCGCGCCCTCGCGGGATGACGCCGCGCGCGCGGCGGGCGCGGCGCGGCCAAGCAGGACGAAGGCGATGACGCCAAGCGCTAAGGTGGTCCCCGCCATCATCAGATAGCCGGCGCGCCAGCCGTGCGTTGCGATCACGTACTGCAGCAGTGGCAGAAGTGCGATTGAGACGAGCACGCTGCCGCTCAGGCCGAGCGCGAGCGCAAGCCCGCGCGAGGACGCGAACGCGCCCACGATCGGGCGCATATAGATGAGCGGCGCTGTGGCCGGCCCCGCCGCGATGCCGATGACCAGCAGCACGCCGAGAAAATAGAGATACGAGGCCGGCATCGCCGCGAGCGCGACATAGGCGGCTGCGAACACGAGCGCGCCGAAGAGAAGGAAAGGGCGCGGGCCGTGCTTGTCCACGAGGCGCCCCATCACGGGCATGGCGAGCGAGGTCAGCAGCACGGCCGTCGCCGTCATCGATATCTGGCCGCGGCTCCAGCCGAATTCGGCGGCGAGCGGTTTTACGAAGAAGCCGCCGGCGCTGCCGAACATCGCGATGCCGGCGCCCATGCCGGTCGCCGAGCCCAAGAGCACGGGCCAGCCGCGCCGCCATTCCTGCAGAAGGCCTGTCACCGCGCGTTTCCTCAAGGCCACATCTTCGGCGGCTCGCTTCGGCCCGCGCGATGCGCCGTGTGCGGCGCGGGCGAGCTCAAATAACGTCTTAGGGAAGGACGATACTGCGACGCAGAACGCCTTGACAAGGGATTTTCGTAAGAGTGAATAGAGAAACCAGAACGTAAAATAAAGGTCCCGCTGCACGATTGGGCCGTACACAAGGCCTGGCGCCTGGCGGACAAGGGAGGCGAGGCATGGCGTTCGCGGATCCGGATATCGCGGCGTTCCGCGCACAATTGGCGGCGGCGCCGCGCGGCGGCGTCGACATGGCGACGCTCGATGTGCGGCGAAAGGCGTTCGACGATCAGCACGGCGCCGTGCCCTGCGCGGAGGGCTGCACGCTCTCAGCCATCACCGACGACTCTGTCGTGGGCGAGCGCATCACGCCCGACGGCGCGGCGGCGAAGAAGGCCTTCGTCTATCATCACGGCGGCGGCTACATGTTCGGCAGCGTGCTGAGCCACCGCCATCTTGTCTCGCAGCTGGCGCGCGCCGCGGGCGTTGCGGCGTTCAACATGGATTATCGGCTCGCGCCCGAGCATCCCTATCCCGCCGCGCTCGACGATGCGGTGCGCAATTACAAATTCGTGCTCGCGCAGGGCTACGAACCGGCGGACATCGTGCTTGGCGGGGAATCCGCCGGCGGCAATCTGACGGCTGCGCTTTTACTGCGTCTGGCGAAGGAGGGCTTGCCGTTGCCCGCCGGCGCCTATCTCCTCAGTCCCTGGCTCGATATGACGGCGGAAGGCGAGTCCTACGCGCTACGCGATGATCCTATGCTGTCGCATGAGGCGATGCTCGGCGCTGCGCGCGCTTATACAGACGGCGCCGATCCGCGCGATCCGCTGATCTCGCCCGCCAAGGGCGCGTGGCGCGGCCTGCCGCCGCTGCTGATCCAGGCCGGGTCGGACGAGGTGCTGCTGAGCGATTCCCTCGAACTCGCGCGCCGCGCGGCGCTCGAAGGCGTCGGCGTCGATCTGCAGGTCTGGCCGGAAATGGTGCACGCCTGGCCGCTCTTTCATTTCGCGCTGCCCACGGCGGGAAATGCCGCCATCGCGGCGGCGGGCGCGTGGATCGCGCGGAGACTGGGCGTCGGCGCAGTCGTCGTTTAAGGGAATAAGGATACGCAAACGTAAAATTCTCTTGACGGCGCCGGCGCCGGCGCCGGAAGAAGATGCGGGCCGCACGAGTGCGCCAGGGTGATGAGACATGACCGAGACCACGCTTCCCTTGGATGAACAGGCGCTCGCGGAGCGCTACCGGCGCGAGCGCGACAAGCGTCTGCGCGCCGATGGCTCGGCGCAATATCGCGAACCCACGGGCGCGCTCTCTCACTTTCTCGATGATCCGTATGTCGGGCGCGAGATTGCGCGCGAGGCGCTCAGCGACGATGTCGATGTCGCGATCATCGGCGGCGGCTTCGGCGGATTGATCCTGGGCGCTCGGTTGCGCGAAGCGGGCGTCGCGGACGTGCGCATTCTCGAAAAGGGCGGCGATTTCGGCGGCACCTGGTATTGGAACCGCTATCCCGGCGCGCAATGCGATATCGAAAGCTATATCTATCTGCCGCTGCTCGAAGAGCTCGGCTTCATGCCGACGGAAAAATATGTCCACGCGCCGGAAATTCTCGCGCATGCGCAGGCGATCGGCAAAGCCTATGGCCTCTACGACAAGGCGCTGTTCCAGACGGAAGTGACGGAGCTGCGCTGGAACGAGGCGGCGAGCCGCTGGATCGTGACGACGAACAAGGGCGATGCGCTGCGCGCGCGCTTCGTGTGCATGTCGACGGGGCCGCTGCATCGGCCGAAGCTGCCGGGCGTACCTGGTATCGAGACCTTCAAGGGCCACACCTTTCACACGAGCCGCTGGGACTATGATTACACGGGCGGGGATTCGACGGGCGGCTTGGTGAAGCTGGCCGACAAACGCGTCGGCATTATCGGCACGGGCGCGACGGCGGTGCAGGTCGTGCCCCATCTCGGCGCGCACGCGAAAGAGCTTTACGTGTTTCAGCGCACGCCGTCCTCCATCGACGAGCGCCGCAACCGCCCGACCGATTCCGCATGGGCGTCATCGCTCGCGCCCGGCTGGCAGAAGGCGCGCATGGAGAATTTCAACGTCCTCGTCTCCGGCGGCTTCCAGGAAGAGGACCTCGTCTCCGACGGCTGGACCGACATCATCCGCAATCTCGGACGGCAAAGCACCATCGCGGCCGAGGAATTCGCCGAGCGGCGCCAGCGCGCCGATTTCGAAAAGATGGAGCAGATCCGCCGCCGCGCCGATGCGATCGTTGCAGACAAGGCGACCGCGGAGGCGCTCAAGCCCTATTACAACCAGTTCTGCAAGCGGCCATGCTTCCACGACGCCTATCTCGCGACGTTCAATCGGCCGGACGTTCATTTGATCGACACGAACGGCCAAGGCATCGACCGCGTGACGGAGCGCGGCGTCGTCGCGAACGGCGTCGAATACGAACTCGATTGCCTGATCTTCGCGACCGGCTTCGAATTCGGCACGGATTATACGCGCCGGTCGGGCTACGAAATCTACGGCCGCGATGGCGTGAGCCAGACCGAGGCGTGGCGCGACGGCGTGTCATCGCTCTACGGCGTGCACAGCCGCGGCTTTCCGAACCGCTTCATTCTCGGCAATGCGCAGCAGGCGAACACGCCCAATTTCACGCACATGCTTGACGAGGTGAGCGTGCATCTCGCCTACATCATCAAGCATTGCATGGATCATCAGATCCAAACGGTCGAGCCCTCGCAAGAGGGCGAACGCGCCTGGGTCGACAAGATCATGTCGTTCGCGCATGTGCGCCGCGCCTTCGATGAGGCCTGCACGCCCGGCTACTACAACAACGAAGGCCAGCCGTCCGATCTCTCGGCGCGCAACAGCTTTTACGGCGGCGGCTCGGTCGAGTTCATCCAGATTCTGCGCGATTGGCGCGCGTCCGGCCGTTTCGAAGGCATGGAGCTGCACGGCGCATAGCGCGCACCTGCAGGGCGCCCATCTCAACGTGTCGCTTAGACGGAAAGCCCGACGTCGCCTTCGATGATCTGAGGCTGCATGTGCGGGCGTTCGCCCGGCGCCCAGCGCGCCACGCGGTGCACGACGCGGTAACGAAGCGGGCCGCCGTCTTCGCGTTCGCTGCGCTCGCGCGGGGTCGGAATGCAGACAAATTCGGTCTCCAACTCGTCCGGCGCGGCGCGCACGATTGCGTAGCCATAGCCGCCGAAGTCCGTGAAGGCGAGGTGGGGCGAGACATCCGGATTGCGCGCGGCGCGCGCCTGTGCGGGATCGTCGGTATTCTTCAGCACGAGCGCCGCACGCACGCCGTGAAGCAGCGTCATGCTGAGCGCGTGTTGTTTCGAGCCATCGGGCCGATCATGCACGTAGAAGGGCCGCAATGCGTTGTCGGCTGGAAAGGTCAGTTCCTGAACCTCCGCCAGGCCTTGCTGTGAAATGGAGCCGGTGATGAATTCGACGCCCACCGGTTCGAACGGACGCGGCGGCAGCGTTTCACTCGGATAGCCCGCCCAGAATGAATGCTTGTCGCCCGCGACGATGGTGAGGCCGGTGATGCCTTCCTCGCGCACCATGCCGAAAATCTCGCGATGTTCGACGATATAGGAGCGATTCAACACGCCATAATCGGTGCTTGGCCAAGCGGCGGCGAATTCGGGCGGGAGATTTTGCGGATCGGTGCGCCAGGTCAACGTGCCGAAGGAATGTCCCCAAATTTTCCAAGGCGCCTGCGCCGCTCGCAGACGGTCCTTGAGCCAGGCCATTTGGTCGATGCCGAGATAGGCCTGCGGCGGCGCGTCGCGCTGCGGATTGACGAGTTCGGTCTCGCCGACGCGCAGCGTGGCGGGCGCGCCGCCGATGCAGTCGCGGCCCTGATCCAGAATGTCGTTGACCAATTCCGGTATGGCGCCGAAATCCAGCGATGGGACGTTCGCGTCATCGATCGGCGCGGACATGAACGAGCGATTGTCGGTCAAGATCATGTCGATGTTCTTGCCGAACCGAAAGGCGCGCTCGATGCGCAGAGCGTGGATGGCCGTCAGATTGTTTGGTTCGTGACTGACGCCGCGCGCATCGACTGCGGCGAGGGGCGTGTTCGAAACCTCTGGCGCGACGAACGCATCGCCCGCGCCCTGCTTGATGACGCGCGCGGGCTGGTATTCGTACCAGGCTTGGCTGGCCGCAACCTTCAGCGCCTGCGCCGGCCTTGGCGGGTCGTTGAACACGACTTGCTGGCTTTGATAGCCCTTCCACGAGAATTCATGATTGTCCCACACGGGCACGAAGGGCCAGCGGGCGCGCGCGTCCTGCAAATCGGGATCGGTGAGAAAGCTGCGATACGCCGTGCGATAATCTTCGAGATCGGTGGGGAAGTGGAAGCCGTGAATCTTTTCCCCGTTCGGATAGCGCACATTGCCGCGCAGCCGCCGCCCACGGTCGAGCCCATCGGGCGCGTCCTCGGGGTAGCGGACAATTTCATAGATGAAATCGCCCAGATGCAGCACGAAACTCAATTGTTCCGCGCGCGGCCGCCGCGCGTCTTCATAGATCATGCGGCGATAGGCGTTCAGCGCGCCGTTCGTGATGTCCTGGCAGCTGACGAAGGCGAAGCGCACGGCGCGATCATCGCTCGCGGCGGGCGCCGTGAGCGTACGCCCGATGCGGCTCATGTTTCCGGATTCGTCGATGAAGCGGTACCAATATTCGCGTGCGGGCCGAAGGCCGGCGGCGAGGAAGCGGCAGGTCCAGTCGGTCGCCGCGCTTACCTCCACATCGCCGCGCGCCACGATTTGCGCGAAAGCTTCGTCGCTTGCGACCTCCACCATCAGACGATGCGCACGCGCGTCGGCGTCTGGCGCGCGGCGGGTCCATAGGATGACGCTGTCCGGCGCGGGATCGCCCGAGGCCACGCCCTGCGGGTAGAGATCGCGTCTCTCGCTGCGCGGGCCGGCGGGCATGTGGGCGCAGCTGCGGCCAAAGGCGAGCGCCGCGCTCAACGCCGCAGCCTGCGCAAGCAGAGCCCTGCGCGTCGCTTGTCCCCTCATCGACTTTGCTCCCATCATAGGCCGTCGCGAAAGCGCAGCCTTGCCCCCCGCCGCCGGACATGGGCGAGCAATTTCAGGCCGGCGGGCGCCGGCGCAAGACAAGATCGACGAGTGCAATGGAAAACTAGTCGCCGCGCTTGCGTTCAACGAACGCCGCGGACGAGCACGACGAAGCGATCGAGGACGTCTTCGACGGCCGCGCGCGCGGCCGCGTCATCTCCGACTTGATGCTTGAATTTCCCCTCGATCAGCAAGGTCGCCAGGCCGTGCGCGAGCGCCCAGGCCATCAGCGAAAGCGTTCGATCGTTGATGTCGGGGGCCGCAACCTGCTGCATGACCGACACAAGCACCGCGAAAGCGGTTTCCTCGTTCCGTGCGAGGATCTCGTGGCGATCGTCCGTCACGAACTCCGACCGGAACATCAGTTTGAAGTGCGCCGGGTGGTTTATGGCGAAGTTGACATAAGCGCGCCCGATCGCGCTCAGCTTTTCGACGGGATCGGCGTGTCCCTCGATGGCCAAGAGCGTGCTTTCGCGCAGCAGCTCAAACCCCTCTGCGGAGATCGCCGCCAGAATGCCTTCGCGGTCGCCAAAGTGATGATAGGGCGCCTGATGGCTGACGCCCGCGCGGCGCGCGACTTCGCGCATGCTGAGCGAAGCCAAGCCGTCACGCTCGATCAAGGCGAGACTGGCGTCGAGCACGGCGCGGCGGAGGTCGTCCTGGGGCTTCACAGCGAGAGACATAGCCGACTTGACATTGTCTAGTTCGGTCTGACAATGTCAAGTCATCATGGCCTGGCTTGGGGTTCGCCACCGGATCGTCGTCGCTGCCGTTCTCGCGCTCGCCGGATGCGGCCGGGCCGCGGGACCCGCGCTTGCGCCTTCGCCCGCGCCGCTTGTGGAGGTAGTGGCTGTGGCGCCGCTGGGCGCGCCGGGCGAAATCCGCGCCAGCGGCCTCATCGCCTATAAGCGGGAAACCGCGTTGTCCTTCGCAGCGCAGGGCGTCGTTGATGCGCTCTACGCCGATGTCGGCCAAAGCGTGCGCGCCGGCGCGCGGTTGGGGCGGCTGCGGCGCACCAGCGTCGGCAGCAATGCGGATGAATCGGCCTTGGTGCGCGAAACCGCGGAACGCGCCTTGCGCCGGACTGAATCTCTTTATGAGCGCGGCTTCGCCTCGCAAGCGGCGCTCGATGATGCGCGGCTCGCTGTGTCGCGCGCGCGCGACAGCGCAACGCTGACCGCGCCGGCCGATGGCGTGATCCTGCGCCGCGGCGCCGAGCCTGCACAATCGGTGACGCCGGCCCAGCCGATCTTCGTTCTTGGCGAGACGGCAAGCGGCCTCATCGTGCGCGCGCCGATGGATTCGGCATCCGCCGCGCGCATTCGGGTTGGCGATCTCGCCCAAATCGCCGTCGGCGCGGCTGCCTATGCTGGCCGCGTGAGTTTGATCGGCGCCAAGAGCGACGATGCGACAGGCGCCTTCGAGGTCGAAATTCGGCTGGACGCCGCCAATGGCGTGCGCAGCGGCGATGTTGCGCAAGTGCGGATCGCGGCCAGCGGCGACGCCGCGCAATCGGCGCAGGCCATTCTTGTTCCGACCATGTCGCTCATCGACGCGCGCGCAGATCAGGCGGTCGTGCTGGTGGTCGATGGCGAAAACATCGCGCGGCGGCGCTCCGTGCAGACCGGCGGCGTCCGCGATGACGGCGTTCTCGTGATCGGCGGCCTTGCGCCAGGCGAGCGCGTCGTCTCTTCCGGTGCGGCGTTCGTGCATGACGGCGAGCCGGTCCGGATCGCTTCGGCCTCGGCGAACTAGGGCCCCATGCAAGCGATTACGCGCTTTTTCGTGGATCGCTGGCAGTTTACGCTGGTCGTCTTCGTTCTGCTGATCGCGCTTGGCACCAGCGCCGTCGTTTCAATTCCAAAGTCGGAAGATCCCATCACGCGGTTCCCGGCGGTGGGCGTCGTGGTCGTTCTGCCCGGCGCGGACGCCGAACAGATGGAGCGCCTGGTCGCGATCCCGATCGAAACGGCGCTCAACAGTCTCGAAGACGTGCGCTCGATCCAGTCGACAAGCCGCGCTGGCGTCGCCTCGATTTCCGTTGAGTTCGTTTACGGCGTCGATCCGGAGAAGAAATATGACGAGGTGGTGCGCGAGCTTAACGTCGTGCGGCCTGATCTGCCTTCGGGCGTCACGCTGGTCCGCGCCGATCGCCGCAACCCCGCTCAAGCGAACCTCGTGCAGATGGCGCTGGTGAGCGACACGGCGTCGTTCCGGCAGATGGAGGCCTATGCGCGCGGGCTGCGCGACGCCATCGAGCGGGCGCCCGGCGTGCAGCAAGCGGAGATTTGGGGCGCGCCGACATCGGAGGTGCGCATCGCCGCCGATATCGATCGCATGGCGGCCTATCGCATTTCGCTGACCGAGCTTGCCGACGCGTTGCAGCGGGAAGGCGCAGAGACGCCGATTGGGGCAGTGGAGGCGGATGGGCGCCGCTTCAACGTGGAAGCCACGGGCGGTTTCGATTCACTCGACGAAATCCGATCCGTGCCGCTGCGCAACGTCGATGGCTCTTTGGTGACCGTGGGCGATGTTGCGGAGGTCGCCTGGTCGAACGATCAGCGGGTTCACATCACGCGCTACAATGGCGCGCGCGCGATCTTCGTCACCGCGCGCGCAAAGCTCGGCGAAACCGTCTTCAACGTCACCAGGGATATTCGCGCCGAGGTCGATGGATTCGCCGGCCGGCTCCCGCAAGATATCCGGCTTGAGCGCGGCTTCGATCAATCCGTGACGGTGTCTCACCGCCTCGGCGCGCTCGGGCGCGATTTTATCCTCGCAATTCTGCTCGTGCTTCTGACTTTGCTGCCGCTGGGGCCGCGCGCGGCGCTTGTGGTGATGATTTCGGTGCCGTTGTCGCTGGCCATCGGCGTCGTGGCCGTTCAGCAGCTCGGCTATTCGCTCAATCAGCTGTCGATCGCCGGCTTTGTCCTGGCGCTGGGTTTGCTGGTCGACGATTCCATCGTCGTGACGGAAAACATCGCGCGCCGCCTGCGCGAGGGGCTGCTGCCTCGTCAGGCGGCGATCGCCGGCGTCGCGGAAATCAACATCGCCGTGATCGGCTGCACGGCGACTCTGTTGCTCGCCTTCGTGCCGTTGATGTCGCTGCCGGAATCGGCCGGCGATTTCATTCGGTCGCTTCCCGTCGCCGTCGTCTGTACGATTTCGGCGTCGCTCATTATTTCGCTGACGATCGTGCCGTTTCTGGCGAGCCGGATGCTGTCCGCGCGCAGCGCCGGGCATTCGAACCCGCTGCTCGACCGCGTGATGGGTGCAATCCATCGGATTTATCGGCCCGCTTTGCACCTGGCGCTGCAGCATCCGCGCGCCACCATCGCCGCAGGGCTAGGCGCCGCGCTCGCCACGTTCGGATTGGCGCCGCTGCTGGGCTTCAGTCTTTTTCCGGAGAACGACAGTCCGTACTTTCTGGTCGATGTGGAGCTGCCGCAAGGATCGGCTGTCAGCGATACCGATCGCGCGGTGCAATATGCGGACCGCGTGCTCGCCGCGCACCCGGAAATTGTCTGGCGGTTCGCCAATACGGGCCGCGGCAATCCGCAAATCTACTACAACATCGCGCCTGACGAGCAGCAGTCGAACGTTGGGTCGGTCTATGCCTCCTTTGCGCATTGGGAGCCGCGCGAGGGTGGGGCGCTGGTGGAACGGATCCGCGCCGAGCTCGCGCGCTATCCGGGCGCACGGTTCAATCTGCGCCGCTTTGAGAATGGCCCGCCGGTCGAGGCGCCGATCGCCGTGCGCATACGCGGCGCCGATCTCGCGGCGCTGACCGATCTCGCCGCCGACGCAGAGCGAATCTTACGGGCGACGCCCGGCACGCGCGATGTCGTCAATCCGCTCGCCGCGCGCTTGATCGATCTTTCCGTGCACGTTGACCCCGCCGCCGCGAATTTGCGGGGCGTAACACCAGGCGCCGTCGATCAAACATTGCGTATCGCCATCGGCGGCGCGCAAGTCGCGGCCTACCGCGATCCCGTCGGCGACGCCTATCCGATCATCCTGCGCGCGCCGCGCACGGAGGCCCTGCCGGTGAGCGCGCTGCAGCGCCTGTTCGTGTGGACGGGGAACGGCGGGGCGGCGCCGCTCAGCTCGATCGCCGACATACGCCTTGAAGCGGGCCCCGCGCGCATCGATCGCTACCAACGTGAGCGTACGGTGACGCTGCGCGCGTACACGCAGACGGGATTTCTGACCTCGCGCGTCACCGCGGATGTGGCCCAAAGGCTGAGCGCGATGCGCTTGCCGCCCGGCTACGCCGTGAGTTTCGGCGGCCAGGCCGAGGCGCAGAGGCGAAGTTTCGGCGGGCTGCTGCCCGCCATTCTGATCGCGATGTTCGGCATCACCGCCGTGCTGATCCTGGAATTTCGTTCGTTCGCGGTGGCCGGGGTTGTCGCCTTCGTCATTCCGTTCGGCGTGATGGGCGGCCTCATCGCGCTCTTCATCGGTGGTGAATCGCTCTCCTTTACGGCGATCATCGGATTCATCGCCCTGGTCGGTATCGAGATCAAGAATTCGATTTTGCTCGTGGAATTCGCCAATCAGGAGCGCGAGCGCGGCGCCGAGTTGAGGGACGCCATCGAACGCGCCGGCGAAGTGCGGTTCCTCCCGGTCCTTCTCACATCGGCGACGGCGATCGGCGGATTGACGCCGCTCGTGCTCGAACATTCGCCGCTCTATTCGCCGCTCGCCATGGTGCTGATCGGCGGCCTGATCAGCTCAACGCTGCTCGCCCGGATCGTCACGCCGGCCATGTATCTGGTGCTGGCGCCAAAGACGAATGCGGCGGCTGCGGCCGAGGGCTAGAGAGCGGCCTGGCCGCGAACGCGACGGCCTGCTTTTTCCGGCTGGGCGCAGCGCCGGCCTTCACGCGCGCCGCGCGTGCATCAGTGCGCGATACGTCTGGGCTGGCGCGCGGCGTCATCTCACGCGGCGCTGGCAAGTTGGCGCACGCTAGAGATCATAGCGGAAAGCGAAAAGGCCGTTATAAAATCTGGCCTTGTCGATGCGTCCGGTCCGTGACGGACGAGACCGAAGAAAAAGCGATGGTGCCAGAAGAGGACCGCGAAATATCATTTAATGCGTTGTTTTATCAGTGATAATTAGTCAGTCTTTACGTTGCGTAATACCGACAGTGATACCGCCAAAAGCAGAAATAGTCTTGGTTCGAGTACCAGTTAGACTTAGCTGGTTCCCTCACGGTTGTGTTTTCTTAGCATTATTCCCCCTCTTGAGTAGGTCTGCCCGCCAATTGTGCCCCGTCGCCGCGCACAAGAGCTGCGCCCCGTTTCAACGCGTGCGGGTAGATATGCTGGGTGCCTGAGCCCACTGGGCCGCGGCGACCTCGATCCGGCCGACGCATTGCGGTAGCGTGCACAGAGTGATGACGCGGCGGGCTAATGGCGGGAAAAGATGGTGCAAACTCAACGCGTGTGTTCGTGTCGTATTCTCGGCGCGACCAGACCTTCGTTGGTCAGTTGGCGACGGCGTTATCAGCGGCGTCTTTCTTTGTGGACTTTGACCTCGGTGGCGACGCCGCGAAGATCGAAGGCGGAATCGCCCCCACGGATGCTTGGCAGGACCGACTTCGTACACTGATCGCCGCCGCCGATGTAGTCATTTTTGTTGTGTCGCCTGACAGCGCCACGAGCCCTGTGTGTGATTGGGAGATCGGCGAGGCCCAGTCTTTAGGAAAGCGCCTCATCCCGGTTCTATGGAGGGCCATCGACTTCGCCGGCGCACCGCAAAAATTGGCCGCTCTGAACGTCGCCATATCATTTGAGGGTGAGTTCGAAGTCTCGTTAAAGAAACTGGTTGCGGCCATCGAAACCGATATCGACTGGCTGCGCGAAGGCCGTCGGCTAACGACGCTGGCGACAAGGTGGCGCGATACCGGCGAACCGGAAAGCCAACTGCTGCGAAGCGCCGAAGCCACGGCGGCCGAGACCTGGGCTGCGAGAAGACCGTCGAACGCGCCTCAACCGCCGGAGATTCTCTTCAAGTTTCTCAACGCAAGCCGACTCAAAGAGGACGAAGATCTGAGGAGGCTCCGCACCGTTACTGCCCGAGGTTATGTCGCCCAGACTCAGCAAGCCGTGAATGATGGCGAGCCCGAGGAAGCAATCCGGCTTGCGGCAACGGGTGCGATCCTTTCAGACGACGTGGGATTCACTCTAGCGCCCGAACTTTGGGACGCTGTTGCTCCAGCAATTTTTAGGAACCGCTTGTTGGGCGTAATTTACACCGCCCCCGTCAATGGCGAAAAATCCGCACGTGAGACTGCGCCAAGACATGTCGAGTTTCTTGGGAACGTAGACCGCTTGTTTGCAGTGTCCGCAAGCGGTGCTGGCATTGTATGGAAGGTACGTGACGCTAGTCGGGCGATTGAAATCGACCCCGGCAGGCCGATAGAGATCGCAGCCGCGTCCTTTGATGGCTCGATGATTGCGACAATTTCTGATCGCAACCGTTTGGCTGTTTGGGACGCCAATTCGGGCCACCTTCTTTGGTCGATTGAGAAGGAGTTCATTGGACGGCATCTGCAATTCTCCAGAGACGGTGCGCTACTCTGGACGCAGATAGGCGCCTTCAACGCCACCTCTGGGAAGCTTGTCAAGCAAGTGATGATTCACAGTTGGAAGATGTGCGTCAGCCCAGATGGCACCAAAATAGCGACCGGCGATTGGAACAGAGATGGCGTCGGCACCGAAGTTGTCATTTTGGATGCTGCGAACGGCAAGCCGCGCGGGTCAATTCCTCTTCGAAAGAACAACGTCACTCATCTGGAGTTCGCCTCGAACTCGAAAAGCCTCCTGATCCTCTACGAGGACCACAACATTGCCGAGAGTCGAGCGACTGAGTTCGGCGAGAATAAGTACGAAGCTCTAATTGTCGATGCGGAATCTCGAAAAATACTGTGCAGCCTGTTAGGCCACGAAAACCACATTAACGGTGCCGCATTCGATCACGAAGGCGCGAGGGTAGTTACAACATCTGACGATCGCACAATTAGAGTCTGGGACGCGCTGACCGGGGCAGAACTGTCGCGGCGTTCCATCGCGCCTTTCAGGGGCATGATCGGTGCCTACGGCGGCGCTCACGACGTTTGTTTCCTTCCATGTCAGCCAGTGATTTTTTGCGCGACCAGTGATGGACGGGCAGAACTTTGGCACAGCGAGTCAGGCCAGCGCATAGCGCAGCTGACCCACATGCGGCGGCCAAAAACAGAAACGCGGTTGGGAGACGATAGCGTTCGTGCGGTGCAATTCGACCGCACTGGACGCCGCTTGTTGACTGTCGGCGAAGACGGAACCGTCAATATTTGGCACGGCGCACTATCGCCCCAAACGCTTAGCCTTGAGGGGCATATCAGCCATGTTACTTTCGTCGCCCTCAGCGCCGACGCCCGTTGGATAGCAACAATTGAAGCGCAGAGCACGTTGCGGGTCTTTGACGGTACGACGGGAGGCCTCTGCGCCACGCTACACCTGACTGCGGCTCGCTCCGCGTTTGGCGAAGCACGGGATGGCGCTAGTGCAGTGTGCTGGTTCTCACGCGATGGCAGTAAACTCATTGCTGCTTCCGATAATGGCGAGTACTCGCGAAAGTTCTATTCGGAAGATCGGGCGGCTGCATCCGTGCAGGTTTGGCATGTTGGCTCTTGGGTTGCCGCGGGTGAAGTTGAAGGACAGGGCGCCGCTGGCGGATTTCTCGATGCATCCGAGAGGTTCGAGAAAACCGAAGACCGCGAGCGATTGCGGGACCTGTTGGGAGAAGATGCAGCGCCTCCGGGCGCATTGAAGGCGCGCATTCAAGATGCTCTTCGCCAGTTTTGGACTGCGGAAGAGATCGAAGCCAGCAAATATGCCTCATCGTGTCTGCTATCTGATGACGGTACCCTCGTGTTGCAGAGTAGTTGGCACGACTCGCAGATCACCGTTTGGGACGTCGCAAAAAAAGAAAAGATTGCCTCGTTTGAGGGCCGCCTTGTTGACGCACCATCCGTTTGGACTGACGATAACTCCCGGCTTTTGATTGTTCGCGGCGGCGCGATTTGCATCGTTGCCCTTCCCGACGGGAGACTTCTCTTTCAGCTTGATGAAGAAAACGCCCAATGCGCATGCGTGTCGCGAGACGGAAGTCGTCTTGGCGTTGGTTTTCGCGACGGTACAGCACGAGTCTATGACATCTCGAGAACAGCGGCCATGACCGCCAGTCGCTCGGCAATTGTTGCTGCGTCAATTAAAGGCGGCGTGGGAGTTCCTTCTCCTCGGGAACGCAAGCTTCCTTCAATGGCGGATGCGCCAAGCGATTTGCATGAGGCACTTCTTCCTTTGCTTTCACCCGAACAGGTCGCGGAAGCCGAGTCGGCGCGCACCTTGCTAATGCAGCCTTGGGCTGATGCATGCTATCGCCCGTCATCGCAGGTCAGCGCAGCAAGAAGCCGTTGGTCGCCGGCCCTGGAGGCGCTTCGCCTTTCAATGGTGCAGCATTGTTTGGAAAATCTCTTTGAGGGCGATGCGCGAAAGGGGCTTCAGGCGCATGAGGCCGAACGAATTGCGCATGCACTCACGATTGCTGCACTTGAGGCACTAACGCGGCAGCGTGTTGAAGCATCTACACCCGGCCATGACCCCACTGCTGATGACGTCTCCTCCTACCTTGGAGAGGTTCTGGAGATTGTTGAAGACGTGCATCATTCGCCTTTACGGGTCGGCGCTGAGGCGATCGGCGACGATAAGCGGGGGCCGTGGCGGGTCGATATTCAGCCGCTTTGGTCAATCAAGAACAAGAAATACGAGCTGTTTGATGTTCGGGCGCTCGCCGGAGTTGCAGAAAGGTATTTGCGCGCGAACTATCGATCGCCATCCTTCGACCGTTTGATAGTAAGACTGCTTATTGCCGGAGAGATGTATGCATTCGGCGATACAGTCTATCACAACAGCCTCCGTTCGTCGGAGCGCGCCCTCACTTTGCAATTGATGGGCGCTTGGCTTGTCACGCCGCTTATCGTGCTCGCAGCTGGCGGATTCGGCCTCGCCTACGCGTTGCGTGAGGGCATTGTCGGGCAGTGGGCCAACTGGGCCGGTTTCGCCGTAGGCGCCTTCTTTGGTGCCATTGGCATGATGCTGCCTGGAATTGTTGGGGGTGAACTCAGAAGAGAACTTGAGCGCCGCGCAAAGTCACAGAAACTGTTGGCAGCGATGGCAAATGCCTACTTGGCGGTGCCGGAAGACGGGCCATTCAGTGCAGCGCAGGTCCGAGTCAGTGTTGACAAGGCAGCTACGCTCGGGACGATTTGGCTGCCCGCATTGTTTTCTGTGCTTGAAGACATTCAAGCGCGAGCGACAGGGACAGCGACAGGGAAATAGCGCGATGCGCCGAAAGGCTGCGCCAAGACTTTCAAATTTGCCTTGTTACCACTGCCCCGAGTTTCGACCCGCCGGAGGCGCGGTCGTTTGTGAAGACGCCCCGCGTCTCCGACGCCTTCGCGTCAGCCGTCGCGCGCAGCGCGGGTCAAGGGCCGCGAAGCGGCGCGGGACGCGCTTGCCCTTGATGCGCGCGAGCACGGCGGCATTTGCTCAACGCAGAAAATTGTGCGGCCCGTACACGGGCCGTGCGCACCTCACTGTAGGGTGCGGCACCCTACAAACACCCTGCGCGCACGGTGCAACACGGTGCGTTATCGTGCGTCGTCGTTCGCCATCGTTCGTCATGCGCGATCATCCTGCATCAACCTGGATCATCCCGATTCACGCGCGGAGCAATTGCCGGAAATTGATCTTCACGCGGAAACAACGAACCCTCTTGACGTGCGCGCATATCGCGGAATTCTGCATCATGCCTGTGGATAACGTGATGAGGCATTGAGATGACGGGCGACGCGATGCGAAACGATCCGCTGCTGTCACGCAAAGACGCTGCTCGGTACTTGACTGATCTCGGTCTTGAAACCGCGCCGCAGACATTGGCGCGCAAATTCCATGAAGGCACCGGCCCGCTTTGCACGCACGTCGGCGAGCGCGCTATGTATCGGCAAAGCCATCTCGACGAATACTTTTCCGAACAGGTCTCGGCGCCGCGCCGCTCGTCAAGTGAGCCGCGCAAGCCCGGCAAGTTGCCGGCGCTCGCCGATGTGCGCGGGTCGTAGGCAGGTCGCGGCCCGCGTCTGAGCCATGAACTTCAAGGAGTCTTTGCGGGTCACGGCTCGTCAGCGATCCGGTCCGAGTCCCGTCATCAGCCCTTTCGAGAGCGACTTCTCGACTTCGCGTCCATGGTTGAAATCGAAATCGCGCCCGTTGACGCGGCCTGAGAGGAATTGATTGAGCGCCCGGTCCATCTCCGCGCGCCACGGCGCCAGCGTCGCCGTTCGTTCCTGCAGGATGAGCGCATAGGTCTTGTCGGCGGTATGAATCCGGCTGGCGAAGATGCCTTCGACGCGGTCGCTGTCGCGGGCGATGTGCGGGACGCGGCCAGTGTCGCGCTCGATCTTCTGCAGGAGGTCACCGCGCTCCATGCGTTTGAGCTGCTTCTGCCAATCGGTCGTGGTGTGGAAGCCGTCCGGCGCATCGACCCCGAGCCCCAGTGACTTGAGCGTCTCTTCGCGCTTGAGCCACGCGACGCGGGCCTCTTCGCCGAAGCCTTCATAGCGCAGCTGGCTTCGATCCTCGCCGCCGCTCGCCATGCGGTCGAGCCAGGTCGGGCCGCGATACACCGCCTGCTTCTCCAGCGAATGCGGATCGAGCACATGGACCTTGGCGCTCTCGCGCCCGCCGCGCCCCTCGATGCGGCGCACGCGCTCGGCATAGTCGGCGGGCAGATGAAAATCACCACCCGGCGTTCGCTCAACCACGCCCTCACGCCGCAGCGCTTCGAGGCGTCGCACATGCATTCGGATGTAATTGTCGCGATCGGAGGGGATGAGCGCCTTGTGTCGTTCGGCAGAATAGATTTGCTCCTCGCCGGCGATATCCAAAATCGTGCGATCCGCCGGCTTCAAATCCGGCGTGGCGCGCTGCAGGCTCACGACGGCGCCGCGCTCGACGCCATTCAAGGCACGCAACTCTTCCTCGCGCGCGACGCGCGCCGTCCAGAATTTGCCGTCGATGCTCTCGACGCCGACCACGTACGGGCCGCGCGCATCGTCGCCCAGGCGCTCGAACCCGACCAGGCGGCCGGTGACGCGCTGGCTCGAATGGGCTTGCTCCAGCTCGCGTGTGCGATGCGGCTCGGGCCCGCGATCATCGCGCGCCAGCAGACGCGCGGCGGCGCGCTCGCGATCACGACTGTCGGCCAGACGAATGAGCCGATCCTCAAGCTCGGGATCGAGCCGCCACAAGTCCGGCGCCTTGCGTTCGGCCAATCCCAAATTCTCCAGCCGGTTGAGCCGCTGCACCAACGGCCCGCGCAAGCGTGCCTCGTCTGGAAGATCCGCGATCCGCACCTCACGCGAACGGGCGCGCTCCAACAGCGCCTCGTCCAGATGCGTGAACCGCTCCAATTGCGCGGCCCTCTCCGCGCGCCGATCGAGCTGATCCGCGAGGCTGTGCTCAACGCGTAGGCCGAGCTCGCGGGTGGCGATCTCCTCCGCGCGATGGCGGAACGAATGGGAAATGTACTCGCGCGGGATGACCAGGTCGTGCCCATCGTCCCGGACGCCCCGCATCAGCAGGTGGACGTGTGGCCGCCCGGTGTCGTGGTGTTCGGCCGCGATCCAGTCGATCCGCGTGCCGAGGTCGGCCTCGACCCGCTCCATCAGGTCGCGGGTATAGGTCTTCATGCTCTCAAGCTCGCCGCCATATTCGGGGGAGAGGATGACGCGGAAATGATGCCGGTCGCCCTCGCAGCGCTCGACGAAGCCCGAGCCATCGGCGCGGTCCAGCTCGCGATCGAACACCGCCACGCGGTCGCCATCGCGGCCGGCGCCGTCGCGCTCGACATAGAGCGCATGGCGCATCAGCCCGCCCGCACTGCCGCCCTTTGCGGCGGCCGTCGCATGCACCACGACGCGCGCCTTGACGATCACGCGCTGGCTTCCCGCTGGCCGCTCAACCGCCAGCTTCACGGCTCCGGCGCCGGTCGTACGGTTGAACCAGGCCGCGCGCGCACGCTTGTTTGAGCCGCTGACGGAAACATCGGGAAACGACGTGCGCCCGCGTTGTGTGCGCGCACGCCGTCTGCCGAAATCGCCTTCGAGCTTGTCTTCGTTTGATGTGTTCGTCATCGCCGGCGCTCTTTCTGTCGCGTCAGCGGCTCGTTTTTCTACGCACCCTGCAAGTGAGGTGTGGTCGCAAAGCACGACCCGCCACGACCTGCGAAAAAAGATGTGCAGACAAGCCGCTGTGCCTTTCAGCACTGCGGCGCATTTTATCTTGCCTACAACCCTTCGTCTTTTTGCGCGTTATTCCTGCTCATTCCGCATCGATTCACGCTTTGCCCCACATCAACACGAGCGCGCTAAATCTCGCGCTCTCGCAATGCAAGCTTTCTCTTTCCTGCTTCGATCAGTCCGCGCGCACTTAGACGTTTGATCGCGGCGCTGAGTGTGCTTGGCGGGACGCCGATGGCGTCAGCGATGGCCTTCTGGGTGCCGATCACTACGCCGCGATTCCTGCGCAAGTGTTCAAGCAGGAGAGCATCCGATCGTGCTGGCGGCGCTTTGCGTGGGGCGTGCTGCGTCACCCGCTTGCGCACCATGGCGAGCCCGCGCGTCAGCTCCAGGGTCTCCCGGATACCGGTTTCCCAGGCCTCGCGCACGCGCTCGCCAACGTCGAACGCGCTCCCCTTGAAGTACTTCGCCATCATGGGCGCCGTGTCGGCGAGCGCATCCGCCACAGCCTCAATCGCCGCCTCGATGCGCGGGAGGGACAAGCCAGCCCGCAACTGGCCGAGGCGCGTGAGCTTCGCCCGGTCAGGCCACCTTTTCGTCCCTTCGAGGGTGAGCGCCATAAGGTCGGGCGGAATGTAGGCGGTGGTGTTAACGATGTCATAGACGGGGGCGAGCCGCGCCGCGCCGTTCACGTCATCATAGACGATGCCGAAATTCTTGAGATGGGCGTCGCCGTTGCGGATGGCGCAATTCAAGACGAACAGCTTGAAAAGCTGCTCGGTCGCCGCCGGCAGTTCGAGGGGGTCAACATAGTCGCGCAGGCGCTTGAACACCCGCGTCTCGTAGCTGCCGTCGTACTTCTCGCGCGTGCCAAGGGCATTGAGAACGCAAAAATCCTCGAACCCCAGATACCCGCCGTCCACGAGGTCAAACCGCTCAATGACCAGTGCCCCGCCATCGTCGGAAAGGTCGAACGGCGGCACGGGCAAGCCCAGCTTCTTGGCCACGGTCAGACAGTAGAATTCGTTTGCCGCGAGTTCAGGGTACTCTTCCGGGTCCCACAGTTTCACGATGTGCGTCGCACTTTGGATCGTTGGCGATCGCCGCGCTTTGGGGTCTGACGGTTTGCTGTCAGCGGCCCGGATCATCACTTTCGGCTGCACGCCGGAAAGCCCAGAGTGCGGCGCGAAGCGGTTCAAGAGATATTCAAACAAGTCGCCGTCGCGCCGCGCCCGCAGGATTTGATCGATCGGCTGCTGCGGCACGCTCTCTTCGAGCGGCTGGCCCATGCCGGTATAGCGGATGCGGCCGATCTGGCTCCCGCCGACGATTTCAAGGAGATCGAGATGGTCAAATGAACCAGTCGCCTTCGCGAACATGCGCTGCAGGCGCTCGCGCAGCGCCCCTTCCGGGAGGTTCATTTCAAAGATCGGGAGCAAGCCCGCGTCGCTGTCCCAGGACTCCACGCGAACGGGCATCGTCACCGACACGGCCCGCACGGCTGCGGCGCCAGGCTGATAGGCGAACGTCGAGCCGCGCGGCTGGCGCCGATCAAGCACGCCGGCGCGATCCCTGTCGGTCCAGACCTGGATCATTTGTCGGTCTCGGCGCGCAAGTCGTCCAAGGTCGGCCGCTGCCGGTTGAGCGTGGTCACGCGCAGATCAAGCCCAAGCGCGTGCAGGATTTTCGTGAGCGTCCTGAAGCCGATCTCTGGCAGGCGGTCGTTTTCCAACGGCGCGATCCGATTGCGCGCGACATTAGCCAGCTCTGCCAGCTCCTGCTGGGACAGGCCCAACTCCTTACGCCGCTTGCGGACGGCCTCGCCGATGGTGGATAGGTCAATCATCAGCCCCTTATAGGGGGCATTTGTTAGGATTGGAATACGATTGACCCCTTTAGGGTGCGAGAGGCACTAAATTCGGCTCTCTAAGCGGATCGAATTATGCCATTATGCAATAAATGCACCCTATAGAGGTCAGTTGAAATGGTGAAACAGACTTAGAGGTAATTGCCCTATGGCTCGTTGTTGTCTTCTTCGTAGTCGGGGTACTGGTCCTCCGGAGTATAGTAGGACGCTGCATCGTACGTTGTCGTCTTCTTGTAAGCGTCTCCCAAGCCGCAAGCGCTTAACTGAGACAAGCCTGCGATCTTGAGGCCGCACGCCACACACTCGAATTTGCTCGGCAAATATTGCTGAACTTCCGTGATATCATCGTCGTCAATAGACTTCTTAGGCGCGCCAATTGCTTCGCCGAATAGCAAAGCGCTTGATGAACAAGCCGGACACTGGACCCGATGTCCGACATGTTTTGCTGCCCAACTCGTCGCCTGTAGCGCGGCTGCGCTCCGGTCAGCGTCTGTCTTCCCCTCCCAAACCTTTTTGTAAGCGCTGATGTCGCCCTGGACGGCTTTCGCCGCCGCATCGACCGCCGCCGTCATCAACTTCTGAGCTACGTCGGCTTCTTCTTCGCCAACCAGCTCCGCCAATTCCCTGTCCAAGGACTGCACGAGCACTGCGGCGGCGCGATAGAACGAGGGCCTCCAAGAAGAACTCTTCACGCCTTCAAATGGCACATCACCTGAATGGAGCTCCGCATTGCGGTTGCCAATGTGGGCGATGCAAAAGCGCTCGAGCTCGGTGTTGAACTCCGGCAAAATGTCCCGCAAGCGCACAAGCACGTCGGTTACCGAAATCGACTTCGGTACGAACTTGGGCACGGTCGGTTCGTGCCCAAGCGCGTGATACAGATTGTGCCAACTGGCAGAGTCCGCGAGCAGGATTGGGCTGACCTTGGCAAGAGCTGAACGCGCCAGCAGTTCGAGCGCAAGACTCGACCAGAACGCAGCCCGCCAATCAGCATGCTCAAACTTGAGCATTTCCTCGGAATACCGTTGGGCCTTGGCGAAGAGAGCAGCGCTGTCCCATGCAGTTGGCGTCGGCATCGGTTTCTTCGTCATCAGTGCAATCCGGATAAGTATACGCGCTCGATCAGACGGGCGCGCGCAGCGTGCGGAATTGCGCCGCGACCGTGCAACATTCGCCAATTGTCCACGATCAGGGTATCACCGGGCGTTTGAAGTGTAACCAATTGGCGAGGTGCCTTCGCCAACGCGGCGGTCAATTTCGCCGCCGCCGATGCACCCGCCTCTGATGCCGGGCGGATGAAAGTCCGGTCCCAGCGCAACAACCATTCGCCGTTGTCTGCACGTTGGCGCAATGCGAGCAGCCGGATTTTTCCCTCGATCGGTCGCCGCGAGACCATCAGGCCTCGCGCTAGAGAAACGGCGCTAACGCGCGAAATGAGAAGCGCACTGTCCACCAGGAACGTCGGCACCGCTTCGGCACCGACGACGCAGCGCAGCAGGAAGTATCGCGGAGGCGAAGGCAAATGGGCCAAATCGGTATGCAGCGGGAAGTCGTTCATTCCGTACTGGCCGCTATACGTGTTGGGTGTCGCCTCTGTTATCGTTCGTGGCCGAAGCGTTTGAACGGCGGCGTGGCGGCCCGGCGAAACAATTTCGCCGAGGCGTCTTGCGATAGCCTCGGTAGTCTCGGCGGGTTCGAAGGCAGATAGGTATGCGAACCCTTGTGCGCGCACGCGACCAGCGACATACTTGGTAAGCTCCAGGGTCATTCCGGCATACTACCTCAACGGCTGCGACCGTTGCCGGCGCGCTACGAGTACTTGTCTTGGCTGATCACGATCTCCGTCGGCCATAAGCCGCAGGTTTGCTCGCGCGAGCGCCCGAGCCTCGATCATTTTGCCTGCGGAGCTCTCCGGGGGCAATTTGTGGGGTGTTGGTCACGCGACGACCGAGTGCTTCCTCGCGCAACCCATCTAAATAGTCCGCCCACCACTGCATCAGCTTCACGCGCTCGTCCCAATGCGCGCCGCGTGCGTAGGCGCGGCGGATGGCGTTGGCGTCCTGGTGGCCGAGCGCGCGCTCGATGGTCTCCGATGAGAAGTCCGACCGTTCGTGCAGCAGCGACGAGGCGAGCGCCCGGAAACCGTGCGCGCTCATCTCTTCCTTGCCGAAGCCGATCGTCCGCAGCGCAACGCAGATTGTGTTCTCGCTGATCGGCCGATCCATGGCGCGTTGGCCGGGAAAGCAGAGTTGGCTTTCCAGGCCTGTCAGTTTGTGCAGATCGCGGAAGGTCGCCAGGGCCTGGCGCGAGAGCGGGATTTTGTGCTCGCGGCGCATCTTGGTGCGCTCGGCGGGTATGATCCAAACCTTGTCGTCGAAATCGATCTCATCCCAACGCGCCAGGCGGCACTCGCCGGGGCGCGGAAAGCAATACGCCATGATCTGCATGGCGGCGCGGACGACGTGGCGGTCATAGGTCTGCACCGCCACCATCAGGCGCCCGGCGCCGTCCTTGTCGGTGATCGCCGCCCGGTGGGTGACTTTCGGCGTGGCTATGGCGCCGCGCAACGCCGGCGTCGGGTCACTCTGGGCGCGGTTCGTGGCGACCGCGAGGCGCATCACTTGGCCAATCGAGGCGCGCAACCGTCGCGCCGACTCTAAGTGCCCCTGGCCTTCAACAACTTTCAGCACTGCCAATATTTCGGCTGGCGTGATGGCGGACACCGGCCGTTTGCATAAGTCCGCCGCCAGTTCTTTCAGAAGCCAGCGCCGCTTCGAGATGGTGACATCGGCACGCTTTTCGAGCTCCAGCTTGGCGAGCAATTCTTCGGCCACATGCCCGAAGGTGACAGCGCGGGCGAGCTGCGCCGTCACGCGTGCGACCTTCAGCTCCTCCATCGGATTCCGACCTTCGCGGATATCCTTCCGCGCGGCGTCTCGCCGATCCCGCGCCTCTGCGAGAGAAACCTCGGGGTAAACACCAAACGCAAGTGTGAGGCGTTTGCCGTCGAAGCGATAATCCATGCGCCACAAGCGCGAGCCGTTGGTTGCGCAGAGAAGATAGAGCCCATGGCCGTCTGCGAGCTTGTAAGGGCGCTCTTTCGCCCGAGCATTTCGGCATTTCGCGTCGGACAGCTTCATGACGGTATCGCCTTCGAGACCTTCTCGATTGATACCGGCACAATACCGTCAAGTCACTCCGAAGGCGAATATCTGCCCTCGCACGGCGAGCTTCCCGCCAGCGGAGAAAACCGCCTGAAAACTCGCTAATTTTAAGGGTTTTCGAGGAATTCCGAGGAATGATCCGGAAGCTGGCGAGACCCGGAAAAAAGAACAAATGGTGCCCAGAAGAGGACTCGAACCTCCACGGTGTTACCCGCTAGTACCTGAAACTAGTGCGTCTACCAATTCCGCCATCTGGGCTCGAAAGGGGCGCGGGGCCCGTTCCGGTCTTCCGGCCGCGCGGCCGGAAGGGGGAGGGATTTAGAGAACGGCGTGGCCGGGGTCAATGCGGGCCGCGCCCGCCGGCCTCCCGCACCTGGCGCGGCGCGTAGATCGCCCAATGGCGCCCGCTCATGGCCAGGCGCTCGCGTACAGAGATGGTGAAATCCAGCGCCACGGTGAGGTGGCCTTTAGCTTCGTAATTATCGGCCACGACCGCGCGGGTTTCGAACGGGTCGCCGTCTTCGACGAGGCAATGCAGGCGCACATCGCTCTCGATGTGGATCCACGGCCCGAGCACGACATTGAGCGCCAGAATGTAATTGGCGCGGCGCAGCAGATAGGCCGGGTTGGCGATGCGGCCGTGATCGAACAGCGCGGGGTCCTCGCGCATCGCGAGGAGATGGGCATGGCCGACCTCGGTCATGTAGAGTTCCTGCAAGCTGCCCAGCACGGCGCCGACCGGCAGGCTCTCCGGCGCGGCCGGCGGGCGGGCGGCGCGCGGCGGCAGGGGCGCGGCGCCGAGGCGCGCGGGGGCACGGCCGTCGTGGCGTTGAACGGCTTCGCCTGTCGCGCACATCAGGCCGCGCGCTTCGATCGTGAGCGCCATGGGCGCGGCGCCCTCGGCGCGCACGCTTGCTTCATCGCCGTCATAGACGGGCTTCAGGAATTTGGCTCGCATCGCGCCTTCGTGCAGCCAGTCGCGGCCCCAGGCGGCGGCAGGCGCGTGCGCGAGATAGGCGAACACGTCCACGCCCGGCACCAGCCCGCCTGTGAAGCCGAAGCGCGCGGCGGTGGCGTCGTCGTGGATCTTGTTGTCGCTGGCGGTCGCCGTGTTGAAAGCGATCAGGGTGCGGATATCGGCCATGGCCCAGCATGCGCGCAGGCCCAGCACGCAGGCAAGGAAAAGCGCTAACCGCCCAGCCAGGGCGGGGGCGGCAGGTGCAGATAGGCTTGGCGCAACGCCTGGGACCAGCCGTCGGAGATGGTGCGGAAATAGGGATCGTCGCTGGTGACGCGGTGCTGCACGGCGATGCGCTGGGTGTCGCGGCGATAGACTAAGAGGTCCGCCGGCAGCCCGACGGAGAAATTCGAGCGCAAGGTCGAATCCATCGAGATCAGCGCGAGCTTTACGCCATCTTCCAGCGGCGTCTCATGGCGCGCGACGCGGTCGAGGATCGGTTTGCCGTATTTGGTTTCGCCGATCTGCAGATAGGGCGTGTCGGGCTGGGCCTCGATGAAATTGCCGGCCGAATAGACGTGGAACATGCGCATGCGCCGGCCTTCGATCTGGCCCGCGACGAGGATCGAGGCGTCGAACGAATAGGATTGCGCGGCCAGCGCGTCGCCATCGTGCTTGTAGACGTTGCGCACCGCCTCGCCGACGATGCGGGCGGCGTCGAACATCGAAGGCACGGTGTAGAGCGTCTCGAATTTCTCGCTCTCGATATCGATGCCGGCGCCTTCCGTCACGCGCGTGACGACGGCCTGCGTGATCGCGAGATTGCCCGCCGTCATCAGCACGATCACGCGATCGGCCGGCGCCACGATGTGCATCTTCTGATAGGAGGCGATGTTGTCGGGCCCCGCGTTCGTGCGCGTGTCCGAGAGCAGAACCAACCCATCCTTCAGGTAAAGGCCAACGCAATACGTCATGCGGCGCTGTTCATCCCATCCCGCTCAGCGCATGTAGAAACGCGCGATATGTCCGCCGAGCTCAGCCGTGCGGTCGATAAGCGCGGTCAGATGCTCGTGCAAGCCCGATTGAAAAATGTCGGCGATTCGTCCGTAACGCAATTCGGCCGCCACCGCGCCGGCGAGGCGATGGCATTCGCCGCGCCGCCCGCCATGGATCTTGGCGATCTCGTCGAGGCAATCGGTGATCTCATCGTAACAGGCGCGCAACGATCTCGGCATTTCGGGCCGCAGGATCAGCAGTTCGGCCACGTTCCAGGGCTTCACCTCTTCGCGGTAGACCCATTGATAGGCGCGCACCGCCGAGACAGCGCGCAGCACGCTGGTCCACTGATAATAGTCGAGCATGCCGCCGACGCCGGAGGATTCCTGCGGCAGCAGCACGTGATATTTCACGTCGAGAATGCGCGCGGTGTTGTCCGCGCGTTCGAGGAAGGCGCCGAGCCGCGTGAACCAATAGATCTCGTTGCGCAGCATCGTGGTCTGATAGGCGCCCGAGAAGCGCGTCGAGACCGTGCGCACCCAATCGAGCGTATCGGGCAGCATTTCCGGTGCGAATTGCGCCGGGCCCATCATGCGGCTTTCGAGCCAGGATTCGTTGACCGCGTCCCACATGTCGCGCGTCAGCGCCGTGCGCATGGCGCGGGCGTTGACGCGCGCCGTTTCAAGGCAATTCAGAATGGAGGAGGGGTTTTCGGTTTCGCAACAGAGGAAGAGCGCGGCCTGTTCCGGCGTCACCTCCTCATGCGCGGCCGAATAGGCCTCCCAGCAGCCCGCCGCGATCAGCGCGGATTTCCATTCTTCCGCCTCGCTCGACATGCCGGCCATCAGCTGCGCGGCCTCGATCAGGCGCGCGAGATTGTCCATGCGCTCCATATAGCGCGCGAGCCAGAACATCGAATCTGCGGCGCGGGCGAGCATTAGCGGGCGCGCCTCATTTGGAGCTCTGCGACTGCGTCATGGCGCCCATGCTTTGGCTCTGCGTTTGGCCTTGGCTGCGCAACACCCAAGTGTCCTTGGTGCCGCCGCCTTGGCTCGAGTTCACGACCAGCGAGCCCTCCGTCAACGCCACGCGCGTCAGCCCGCCGGGCACGATCGACACGCCATTGGCGCCGGAGAGCACGAAAGGCCGCAGATCGATATGCCGGGGCGCGGCGCCGCTTTCCACAAAGGTCGGGCAGGTCGAGAGCGCCAGCGTCGGCTGCGCGATATAGCCGTCCGGCTTGGCGCGCAGTTTCTTGGCGAAATCGACGCGCATCTTCTTGGTCGCGTGCGGGCCGACCAGCATGCCATAGCCGCCCGAGCCGCGCGTTTCCTTCACCACCAGCTCTTCCAGATGATCGAGCACGTAGGCCAGCGCGCCTTCATTGGCGCAATCCCAGGTCGGCACATTGTTGAGGATCGGCTCTTCGCCGAGATAGAAGCGGATCATCTCGGGCACGTACATATAGACGGCTTTATCGTCGGCTACGCCCGCGCCCACGGCGTTGGCGAGCGTCACATTGCCGGCGCGGTACGCCTCCATCACGCCGGAAACGCCGAGCGCGGAATCCGCGCGAAACGCCAGCGGATCGAGATATTCGTCGTCGATGCGCCGATAGATGACGTGGACCGGCTTCAGCCCATCGGTCGTGCGCATGAACACGCGGCGCTCGCGCACCACGAGATCGACGCCTTCCACCAATTCCACGCCCATCTCGTCGGCCAGGAAGGTGTGTTCGTAATAGGCCGAATTGAATTGGCCGGGCGTCAGCACCACCACGGTCGGGTCGGTATCGACATTCGCCGGCGCGACCGAGCGCAGCGCGGCCAGAAGGTGTTCCGGATAGCGCGAGATCGGCGCCACGCCCGCCTTGCTGAAGAGATCGGGGAAGAGCCGCATCATCACCGAGCGGTCTTCCAGCATGTAGGACACGCCCGAAGGCGTGCGGCAATTGTCTTCCAGCACGTAGAAATCGGTCGGCCCCGTGCGCACCAGATCGATGCCGGCGATGTGCGTATAGACGCCGCCGCGCACGGTGACGCCCTCCATCTCCTCGCGATAGGCCGGGTTGCGCAGGATCAGCGCCTCGGGAATTTTGCCGGCCTTCAGAATCTCGCGCGGGCCGTAGACGTCGGCCAGGAATTTGTTGAGCGCCGTGACGCGCTGGACGAGGCCCCGTTCGAGGAATTCCCATTCCAGCGCGTCGATCACGCGGGGGATGATGTCGAACGGGATGAGCCGCTCGGGATCGCCGCCTTCAGTGTAGACCGCGAAGGTGATGCCGGTGCGGCGGAACAGGCGCTCGGCCTCCTCGCGCTTGGCGCGCAGCACGGCGGGGGAGGCGTCCTTCAGCCAGCGGGCCACCGCCTCATAGGCGGGGCGCACCTCGCCATCGGTCCCTGTCATCTCATCGAAGATGTCGCGCATGCGCTCCCTCGGCGGCGATGATGGCGCGCGCCGCCTGCCGGGCCTGCCGCGCGCGATGACGCATCCTAGACCCGCAACGGCCATCGCCTAGTTTTGTTGCACGCCGGAAAGCCGGGCGCCTCAAATTTAGGGCGTTGGCCGCTTCACCCCTTCGTCTGTGCGCGTCCGCGCGCCATGACGCCCTCGCGGGCGGCGGCGACGTCCGCGGGCGTGACCTTGGCGTTGCGGACGCTGGTGGTGGCGAATTCGAACGTGATCGCCTCGCCGAACGGCCGGGCGAAGCCCTCATTGATGAGGCGCTTATAATCCTGCGTGGCCGCCGCCGGGGCCGTGGCGATGTCGCGCGCCAGCTTGAGCGCGGTTTCGACCAATTCGCCCGCCGGCACGATCCGGTTGATGAGGCACCAATCGCGCGCCGTCTGCGCGTCGACGAAATTGCCGGAGAGCGAAATCTCCTTGGCGCGCGAAATGCCGACCAGGCGCGACAGCTTCTGCGACAGCCCCCAACCCGGCAGGATGCCGACGCGGGCATGCGTATCGGCGAAGCGCGTCGTCTCGCAGCCGAGCAGGATGTCGCACGCCAAAGCCACTTCGAAGCCGCCGGTGATGGCCGCGCCGTTGATCGCGCCGATCACGGGCTTGCGGCAGGTTTCGATCGCCAGCACGGGATTGAGCTCGGGCGTCAGCGCATTCGCGTCCGCCCCGATCGAGGCGCCGGCGCCCAATTCCTTGAGATCGAGCCCGGCGGTGAAGGCCTTGCCCGCGCCCGTCAGCACGATGGCGCGCACGCTGTCATCGGCGTCGAGCGCGCGGAAAGCCTCGGCCAGCTTGCTGCGCAATTCGCGCGACAGCGCGTTCATCGCCTCGGGGCGATTGAGCGTGACCAGCGCCGCGCCGTCTTCAAAAGTCTCAACCCGTACAACCATGAATGTTCAACCTGCCTTGATCGCCATCGGATGTTTCGGCTGGTAGAGGCCGATTTTTCCGCCGCCGGGCAAGACAAATCGCGTCAGCACGCCCCAGCGCGGCTCTTCGATCGGATCGCAGGCGGCGCCCGCGGCTTCAAGGCGCGCCATATCGGCCTTGAGGTCGTCTGTCATCAGATAGAATTCGTGCAGATCGTTCTGATCGGAGGGATGCACTGCGATTTCCGCCGGCGGCAGCGCGAAGATCAGCCAGCCATGGCCGGCGTCGACGTGATCGAAGTTCAGAACGTCGCGCAGGAAGGCGCGATCGGCGTCGGCGTCCTTGCTGTACACGATGACATGCGAACCCATGATCATGATGCGTCCTCCTCGACTTCATCCTAGCGCGAAGCGAGGATCGCCGCCGCTGCTTTCTCCGCGATCATCAGCGTCGGCGAATTGGTGTTCCCGGAGGTGATCGTCGGCATCACAGAGGCGTCGGCGACGCGCAGGCCATCGAGCCCGATCACGCGCAAATCGCCATCGACCACCGCCATCGGGTCGTCGTGCAGGCCCATCTTGGCCGTGCCCACGGGATGGAAGATCGTCGTGCCGAGTTTGCGCGCCGCGTCGAGGATGTCTTCGTCGCGCTGCGCCGCGGCCATCGGCAAGCGCTCCTTCGGCGCATAAGGCGCCATCGCCCGCGCCGCCATGATGCGCCGCGCCAGTTTGAGCGATTGCACTGCGACGGCTTCATCGTCGGCGGTTGCAAGATAGTTCGGCTGGATGGAGAGCCCGTCCTGTGTCGCGTGGATGGCGCCGCGGCTGGTGGGCCGCAGATTGCACACGCTGACCGTGATCGCAGGAAAGCGATGCAGCGGCTCGCCAAAGGCGTCGAGCGAGAGCGGCTGCACGTGGAATTGCAGATTGGGCGTGGCGCGTTCCGGTCCGGAGGCGGCGAAAGCGCCGAGATGCGAGGGCGCCATCGACATCGGCCCGGTGCGCAGCGTGGCATATTCCAGCGCCATCAGCGGCCTTTGCCAGAGCGAATGATAGCGCGCGTTCATCGTCGCGACGTTTTCGACCGTGTAGATCGGCCGGATCTGCAAATGGTCCTGCAGGTTTTCGCCCACGCCGGGCGCGTGCTTGACCACCGGAATGCCTAGCGCCGCCAGCCGCGCGCCATCGCCAATGCCCGATCGCTCCAGCAGAACAGGGCTCGCCACCGCGCCGGCGCTCAGAATGATTTCGCCGCGTGCACGCGCCTCCAGCGTTTCGCCATCGCGCACATAGGCGACGCCCGTCGCGCGCGCGCCGTCGAACAGAATGCGCGAGACTTGCGCGCCGGTGATGAGCTGCAGGTTCGGGCGCCGCAGCGCCGGTTTCAAGAACCCGCGCGCCGCGCTCCAGCGCCGCCCGGCGCGCTGGTTCACATGGAAATAGCCGGCGCCGAAATTGTTTCCGCCGTTGAAATCATCGACCGGCGGGATGCCGCATTCGCCCGCCGCTGCGATGAAGGCGTCGAGAATCTTCCAGCGCATGCGCACATGCTCGATGCGCCATTCGCCGCCGCTGCGGTGCAAATCGCTCGGCGGCGCAATGTGATCCTCATGCTTGAGGAAGAAGGGCAGCACATCGTCCCAGCCCCAGCCGACAAGGCCGCTCTGGCGCCAGCCATCGTAATCGGCGGCTTGCCCGCGCATGTAGATCATCGCGTTGATCGCGGACGACCCGCCGATCACCTTGCCGCGCGGATAGTTCAGCGCCCGCCCGCCGAGGCCGGGAGTCGGATCGGTTTTGAACATCCAATCGGCGCGCGGATTGCCGATCGCGAAAAGATATCCGACGGGAATGTGAAACCAGATCCAATCGTCGCGCCCGCCGGCTTCGAGCAGCAGCACGCGATGGCGCGGATCGGCCGACAGCCGGTTGGCCAGCAGGCAGCCCGCCGTGCCCGCGCCGACGATGATGTAATCGAATGCGTCCTGCGCCATGGCGCTAGGCGGTTTCGAACACCGTCTTCAAATCCCGCTTCATGATCTTGCCGTTCGGATTGCGCGGCAGATTGTCCGGCAGGAACACAATCTTCACCGGCACTTTGAACGCGGCCAGCTGTTCAGCGACATGCGTGCGCAGCTCTTGCTCGGTCGCGCTCATGCCCGGCTTCAGATGCACGACGGCCGCCGGCTCTTCGCCCAGCACTTTGTGCGGAATGCCGATCACCGCCGCATCCATCACGGCCGGATGCGTGTAGAGCGCGTTCTCGACCTCGACACAGTAGATATTCTCGCCGCCGCGGATCAGCATGTCCTTGGCGCGGTCGACGATATAGATGAAGCCTTCCTCGTCGATGCGCGCCAGATCGCCGGTCTTCACCCAGCCATCGACGAAGGTTTCCGCCGTCGCTTCGGGCTTGCGCCAATAGCCGCGCACCACGATCGGGCCTTTGTACCAGAGCTCGCCCACCTCGCCGGACGGCAGCGTCTGGCCCTCCGGGCTCACGATCTTGGCTTCGCCCGTCGCGGAGGCGACGCCGCAGCTTGACGGCTTGCGGATGTAATCGTCGCCGAAATTCGTGGTCGCGGTCGCGCTTGTCTCCGTCATGCCCCAGCCTTGGCCGGGTTGCACTTTCGGAAACCGCTCCTGAATGCGCTTGACCAGATCCGGCGCGGACGGCGCGCCGCCATAGGACAGCACTTCCAGCGAAGAGAGATCGTACTCATCGAATTTCGGATGTTCGAGGATTTGCCATGCGATCGTCGGTACGCCGCCGGCGGAATTGATCTTCTCTTTCTCGATCAGCGGCAGCGCGGCGTCGGCGTCCCAGCGCCGCTGCATCACGATTTTCGTGCCGGCCGCGGCGCTCGGGATCATCACTGCGAAACAGCCCGTGGCGTGGAAGAACGGCACGGACAGCAAGGTCGCCTTGCGCGGCGCGTTCGGATCGGGCGCGGGCGGCTTTTCGCCGCGGCGCAGGAAGGAGCGCGCCTGGCCGCTCATGGCGTTGAAGAAATTCGAGATGATGTTGCGATGGCTGATGATCGCGCCTTTGGGCTTTCCGGTCGTGCCCGAGGTGTAGAAGATCGTCACATCGTCGTCGGCGTCGAGCGGCACGTTCGGCAGCGCCGCTTCCGGGATGGAATCGTATTCATTCGGCTTGCCGATCACGCTCTCGAGCGCCGTCACCATCGGCGGGCCGGGTTCATCCGTCAGCCGCGCGACGTAAATCTTCTTGAGCTCCGGGCAATTGTCGACGTGTTCGCGCACGCGCTCCCAGCGTTCATTGTCGACGATCAGCACTTTGGCGCCGCTGTCCTGCAGGCCGTATTCCAGCTCCGGCCCGGTCCACCACGCATTGAGCGGCGTGGCGATGGCGCCGGCCAGCACGGCGGCCCAGAACGACACTGGCCATTCCGGCAAATTGCGCATCACGATGGCGACGCGGTCGCCCTTCTGCACGCCATCGGCAATCAATTGGTGCGCGAGCTTGATGGCGGCGGCCCGGTAGCCGGCATATTTCACGCGCTCGCCTTCATAGACCAGCGCGTCATAGGCCTTGTGCGGCTCGGTCGTGGCGAACACCTCGCGCAAGGTCTTGGGCGCGTTCTTCCAGGCCTTCAGCGTCACGCCGCGGACGGTGATTTCCTCCGTTTCGAGCGGCGAGCCGGGCGCGGTGAGCAGGGCGTGCGCCTGCGCGATGGACATCACGGGAAAATTGGGCGGCAAAGACGTCATGTCGCGAGCTTCCTCCGCGGGCGGAGGCGCCATGCGCCCGCCGCTCCGTTGCGGTCCTACTCGCACGCCGACGCAGGCGTCATCAACAGGGCGGCGGCGTTTCGGGCCGGCCTGCGCGAAGAATCTTTAACAGCAGTTAAGGATGCTTGCCCGGCGCCGAGCGCTGGGGCAATCCTGTTCTCAATCAAAAGGGGAGCCCGGCGATGGAGCGGTATCTGGCCTGGATTCGGGCGCGCGCCGCCGGGATCGCCGCATCGGTTGGCCGCTTCGTCCAATGGGATAACAACCGCAACGCCGTTTTGGCGGCGGCGGTCGCTCTGATGGCCGGGCTTTGGGGCGGCGCCGTGCTGGGCAAAGGGCTCAATGGCGGCGGCGGACCGACCGAAATCGCCGCCCTCGGCGCGCCCGCGGCGGAGACGATGCGGTCGGCCAACGCGCCGCGCGCGCGGCGCGAGCCGGTCGACGGCATGGCCTGGACCAACACGCGCATCGATGTCTCGGGCGCCAATCCGCGCGCCTGCCTCGAATTCTCGCGTCCGCTCGCCACCGGCGCCAATGTCCATTTCGCCGATTACATCCAGATCGAACCGGCCGCGCCGATCCAGGTCGAACCGTCGGGCACGCTGCTGTGCATCTCCGGCTTGCCTTACGAACCCGATCGGCAGGTCACGATCCGCCAGGGCCTGCCCGCGCAGGACGGTTCGCACACCACGCGCGATGAGAGCTTCACGCTCTCCTTTGGCGATCGGCCCGCCTATGTCGGCTTCGCCGGCAATGGCGTGATCCTTCCGCGCGCCGAAGCCGATGGCCTGGCGATCGAAACCGTCAACGTCTCCAAGCTCGATATCGAAGTGCTGCGCGTGCCCGATCGCATCCTGTCGCAGCGCGATGTGTCGCCCGGCGAAAGCTATGACGAAGGCTCCTGGGGCTGGTGGGGCGAGGGCGATGATGTCGGCGTTCAGGTCTACAAAGGCTCGGTCGATATCGCGCTTGGCCAATGCCCGGACCGCCCGCAGGACCGCGCCTGCTCGCGCCGCAACCAGGGCATCACGACCGTCTTCTCGCTCGGCGCCGCGCTCGGCCAGCTGCGCCCCGGCGCCTATATCGTGCGCGCCAAGGATTCGAGTCCCGGCGCCGGCGCCAATGGCCGCGACAATGATCGCCCGGCCTTCGCCTATCGCTGGATCATCTACACCGATGTGGCGCTGCAGACCTTCGAGGGCGCGACCGGCATGGACGTGGTGGCGCGCTCGCTGCGCTCGGCCCGCCCGCTCGGCAATGTCACGCTGACACTGATCGCGGAAAACAATGACGAACTCGCCCGCATCCGCACCGATGCCCAGGGCCGCGCCCATTTCAACAAGCCGCTGTTCGATGGCGAAGGCCCGGCCCGCGCGCGCTATGTGATGGCCTATGGCGGCGAGGGCGATTTCGCCGCGCTCGATCTCAACCGCTCCGCGCTCGATCTGACGGATCGCAATATCGATGGCCGCGCCACGCCCGGCGATATCGACGCCTATGTCTATACCGAGCGCGGCGTCTATCGTCCCGGCGAGCGCGTGCGCCTGATCGGCCTGATGCGCGATCCCTCCGGCCACGCCATCACCAATCGGCTGTCGACGCTCATCTTCTATCGCCCCAACGGCACCGAAGCGCGCCGCCTGCGTCTCAACAACGCCGTGCAGGGCGGCGCGATCGCGCAGAATTTCGATCTCGATCGCTCTGCGCCGCGCGGCATGTGGCGCGCCGTGCTGCAGGTCGATGGCCAGGAGGCGCAGGCCGGCGAGGTCTCCTTCTCCGTCGAAGATTTCGTGCCGCAGCGCCTGCGCGTGCGCATGAGCGCGGCCGAAACGCCGCTCACCGCCAATCAGCAGCGCCCGATCTCGGTGCAGGCCGATTTCCTCTACGGCGCGCCCGGCGGCGGCCTTGCGGTCGAAACCGAAGCGCGTCTGCAGGTCGATGAAAATCCGTTCCCCGATCAGCGCGGCTTCCAGTTCGGCAAGACCGATGAAAGTTTCAGCGAACAGCTGATCCAATTGCCGGCGACTACGACCGATGGCCAAGGCGCGGCGCAAGTGCTGTTCGCGCTCAGCAATCCGCCAACCACGAGCCTGCCTCTGCGTGCGCGTGTCGTCGCCAGCGTCGCCGATCCGGGCGGGCGCGTGGTGCGCGAAAGCTTCCAGATTCCGGTGCGGCTCTCCAGCGCTTATATCGGCGTCAAGCCGCGCTTCGAGAATTTCAGCGTCGCGCATGGCGCGGCCGCCAGCTTCGATGTGATCGCGATGGGCGCGCAAGGCGCGCGCACCGCTTTGCCCGGCGTGCAATGGCGCCTCGTCGAAGAAGATTGGAGCTATGATTGGTATCTGGACGGCGGCCAATGGAAATGGCGCCGCACGGGCCGCGACATTCCCATCGATGGCGGAACCGTCAACGTCACAGGCGGCCAGCCCGCGCAGATCGGCAGAACCGGCCTGCGTGACGGCCAATATCGTCTGATCCTCACGCAGGCGGGCGCCAACGCGGAAACCTCGCTGCGCTTCAGCGTCGGCTGGAGTTACGACAGCGGCGATACCGCCACGCCCGACATGGTCACCGTCGATGCGCCCGATCAGGCGGTGCGCAGCGGCTCGCGCGCGCGCGTGCGCATCAGCGCGCCTTATCCGGGCGAAGCGCAGATCGTCGTCGCCACCGACCGCGTGCTCGAAACCCGCACCATGCATATCGGCGCCGAGGGCGCGACGCTCGATCTCGCGACCTCCGATGCCTGGGGCGCCGGCGCTTACGTGCTCGTCACGGTGATGACGCCGCGCGATCCGGTGAACCTGCCGGTGCCGCGCCGCGCCGTGGGCGTCGCCTACGTGCCCGTCGATGTGGCGAGCCGCGTGCTCAATGTTTCGGTCGGGCAGGGCCTCGGCGTGGTGCGTCCGCGTCAGCAGGTCAACATCCCGATCCGCGTGACGAACGTGCCCGGCGGCGAACATGTGCGCGTCGCCATCGCCATGGTCGATCAGGGCATTCTCGGCCTCACCAATTATCAATCACCCAATCCGCAGGATTATTTCTTCGGCCGCCGCGCGCTCGGCGTGCTGGTGCGCGACGACTACGGGCGCCTGCTCAATCCCAATCTCGGCGCCGCCGCCATCGCGCGGCAGGGCGGCGATTCGCTCGGCGGGGAAGGCTTGACCGTCGTGCCCACGCGCACGGTCTCGCTGTTCTCCGATGTGGTGCAGGTCGATGGCGCGGGCCGCGCGACGATCCCGCTGACCATTCCCGATTTCAACGGCGAGCTGCGCCTGATGGCCGTCGCGTGGAGCGAAAGCGCGGTCGGGCAAGCGAGCCAGGCCGTCACCGTGCGCGATCCGGTGGTCGCAGAACTCATCCTGCCGCGCTTCCTCGCGCCTGGCGATGAAGCGCTCGCCACGCTCAATCTCGACAATGTCGAAGGTCCGTCCGGCGCTTACGCTGTCACGTTCCACGGCTCGTCCGCCGCCGTGCTCAACGCGCCCGCGGCCCGCGTGCAATTGGCGCGCGGCCAGCGGCAGACCGTGCGCGTCGCCGTGACCGGCGGAAACGCCGGCGTCGGAACCATCGCGCTCCATCTCACCGGCCCGCAGGGCTTCACCGCGATCGACCGCAGCTACGACATCCAATCGCGCGCGCCCTATCTGCCGATCACTTTGGTGACGACGGAGCCGCAAGCGGCGAGCGTCGCCTGGCGCGCGCCGGGCGATGCGTTGGCCAGCTTCGCGCCTGGCGAAGGCCGCGCGCTGGTGTCCTATTCCAACCTCGCCAATCTCAATCCCGCGCCGCTGATCGATGCGTTGGAGCGCTATCCCTATGGCTGCTCCGAACAGCTTACCAGCGTCTCGATGCCGCTCATCTATTTCAACACGCTGGCGCGCGAGAGCGGGCTTACGCAGGATTTGCGTCTGCGCGGGCGCATTCAGGATGCGGTGACGCGCCTGCTTGATCGCCAATCGCCCGACGGTTCGTTCGGGCTTTGGACTGCCAGCGATGGCGCAGCGACGCCGTGGCTTGGCGCTTACGTGGTCGATTTCCTGCAGCGCGCGAAAGCGCAAGGCTTCATCGTGCCGCAAGCCGCGCTAGACAGTGCGTACAATGCGCTGCGCAATGTCGCGCGCGTCGGTGATAGCGGCTCGGTCGGCTATGACTTCACGGTCTATCGTTGGCCGGGCTCGACCGATAGCGATGCCCTGCTGCGCTCACGCTCGGCGGCCTACGCGCTCTACGTGCTCGCCCACGGCCGCGCCGCCGATGTCTCGCAATTGCGCTATTTCCACGATGCGCGGCTGCGCGACGAGCCGTCGCCTCTGGCGCGCGCGCAGATCGGCGCGGGCCTCGCCTTCCTGGGCGATCAGGCGCGGGCGCACGATTCCTTCCGTCAGGCCGAAGCCGCGCTCGGCTATCGCAACACCGGCGATTGGTACCAATCGCCGGTGCGCGATATGGCGGGCGTGCTGGCGCTGGCGGCCGAAGCGGGCGAGGTCGATCTGGTCGATCGCATCCGCCGCCGGCTCGAGCGCGAAGCGCCCGACGCCGCCAATCTGATGACGCAGGAGCAGGCGCAATTCCTGATGGCCGCGAACGCGCTCTTGCAGCGCGCCGGGCCGCTCAACATCGCGCTTAACGGCCAGGGCGGGCAGGGCCGCCGTGTGATGGCGAGCGCGGCGCAGCTCACGCAGGGGCTCGTGTTCCGCAATGACGGACGCGGGCCCGTGTGGCGTTCGCTCGCGCTGTCCGGTCCGCCGCGCGAATCGCCGGGCGCGTTGAGTCAGGGCTATGTGATCAGCAAGACGATCTATCGTCTCGATGGTTCGATCGCTTCGCTCGACAGCATTCGCCAGGGCGAGCGCGTGATCGTGGCGCTGAGCGGCGCGCCGGAGGGCGTGCGGCTTTATCCCACCGTGGTCGTCGATCTTCTGCCGCCCGGCCTCGAAATAGAAAGCGTGCTCACGCCGGACGATGGCCTGGGCGAGCTGCAATATGATGGAACGCGGCGCTCGGGGCCGTTCGCCTTCGTCGGCCAGATCGATTCGGGCCGCGTCGCCGAAGCGCGCGATGATCGCTTCGTCGGCGCCATCGACATTCGCGGATCGCGCTTCACCTTCGCCTACATGGCCCGCGCGGTGACGCCCGGCTCCTATGTGATGCCCGGCGTGCAGGTCGAAGACATGTACCGCCCCGGCGTTTTCGCCCGCACCGCGCCCGGCCGCATCCAGATCGCGCCGCAAGGCGGATGATGAGCGCGCGCCTGCCATGGTGCGTTCCGCTTCAGCACAGAGGCGCGACGCACCCCCTCCCCGCGAGGGGAGGGGGCAGGGGGTGGGGCGAATCCCAACGTGCGATCGCATCAGCGCAGCGCGCCGATCTGAGCTCATGTCGCGCGACCTTTGAACGGCTGTGTTTCACCCCCCCCCCCGCCCCCTCCCCTCGCGGGGAGGGGGAGAGCGCGTGAATCCGTTCGCATCCTCCATGCGCCGCGGCCCACGCGTCGGCTTGCCGCTGAGCGCGCGCGGCAGGCGCATCGCATGGGGGTTGCTGGCGTTCATGGTGGCGCTGTTTGCGCTCGATGTGGCGCTGCCGCCGCCGCTGGAGCGCGCGCGCGTGGTCTCGCCGGTGGTGACCGATCGCGACGGCCGCTGGCTGATGGCGTTCACGACGCCGCAAGGCCGCTGGCGGCTCGCCGCGCGGCTGCAAGACATCGATCCCGTCTTTCAGCGCCGCCTCATCGCGCTCGAAGATGCGCGCTTCTGGTTTCATCCGGGCGTCGATCCGATCGCGCTGGCGCGCGCCACGCTCGCCTATGCCCGCTCCGGCCGCGTCACGCAGGGCGGCTCGACGATCACCATGCAGCTCGCGCGCCTGATCGAGCCGCGCCCGCGCACCGTGCCATCCAAGCTGATCGAAATCTTGCGCGCGCTGCAGATCGAGCGGCGTATGAGCAAGCGCGAGATTCTAGAGGCCTATTTCACGCTGGCGCCCTATGGCGGCAATCTTGAAGGCGTGCGCGCGGCCTCGCGCGCCTATTTCGGCCGCGACCCGATCTGGCTGGAAGATCACGAAATGGCGCTGCTCGCGGCGCTGCCGCAAGCGCCCGAAGCGCGCCGGCCCGATCGCCATCCGCAAGCTGCGCGCGCCGGGCGCGATGAGGTGATCCGGAAATTTCAGCGCATGGGTTTTTTGTCGCCGCGCCTTGCGCGCGAAGCCGAGGAAGCGCCGATCCCCGCGCGCGCGCCGTTTCCCTATTCCGCGCCGCACCTCGCCGCGCGCCTCGTCGCGCAACATCCGGACGCGCCCTTCGTCGCCTCGACGCTCGACGCTGACATCCAGAGCGCCTTTGAAAATCTCGCACGCACGCACGCCGCCAATATGGACCGCGACGCCACCATCGCGATCCTCGCCGTCGACATCGAAAGTCGCGACATCCGCGCCAGCGTCGGCGGCGCGGGGCTGTCGCGCGCCGGCGGCTATATCGATATGACGCGCGCCGTGCGCTCGCCCGGCTCGGCGCTCAAACCTTTCCTCTATGCGATCGCGTTCGACGATGGCGTGGCCGCGCCGGAAACCCTGGTGCGCGATGCGCCGCGCCGCTTCTCCGGCTACATGCCGGAGAATTTCGATCGCCGCTTTCACGGCGATGTGCGCCTCGAAGACGCGCTTGCGCATTCGCTCAACCTGCCCGCCGTCGCCACGCTCGACCGTATCGGCGCGCCGCGCTTTCAGGCCGCGCTGATCAACGCCGGCGCGCATCCGCGCCTGCCGCGCGGCGCGGAAAGCGAACCCGGCCTCGCGCTCGCGCTTGGCGGCGTGGGCGTCACGCTCGAGGAAATGGTCACGCTCTACGCCGCGCTGGGCGGAGAAGGGCGCGCGCGGCCGTTGCGCGATGCGCCGGGCTTCGCGTTTGTGCGTGACTCGCGCTTGGTGCGGCCTGAGACCGCCGCGCGCGTGATCGATATTCTCGCCAGCTCGCCGACGCCCGATGGCCGCGCGCCCGCGGCCCTCGCGCAAGGCGCGCCGCGCATCGCGTTCAAGACCGGCACCAGCTACGGCTTTCGCGACGCCTGGGCGTTCGGCGTGGGCGGCGGCTACGCCATCGGCGTGTGGGTCGGCCGGCCCGATGGCGCGCCGCGCCCGGGTGCGACCGGCCGCGTCGCCGCGCTGCCGATCCTGTTCGATGCGTTCGATCGTTTGAATTTGCCCGCCGCCGCCTATCGCGCGCCGCGCACGGAAGAGCGCGCGGCGCCCGGCCTCGTGCGCCTCGATCAGCCGGACGGCGATGACGCGGCGCCCGCGATATTGTTTCCTCCCAACAATGCCGAAGTGCTCGTGCTGGATTATGGCGCACACGCGCGCGGGCTGTCGCTCTCGGCCAATGGGCGCGCGCCGTTCACCTGGTTCGCCGAAGGCCGCGGCGTGCCCGTCGAGCCGACCAGCGGGCGCGCCATCTGGCGCCCGAGCGCGCCGGGCTTCTACAACGTCACCGTGATCGACGCCGAGGGCCGCAGCGCGACCGCGCGCGTGCGCATCCGCGACCGCGGCTGAGTTGCGCGCGCGCCCGCGTCTCGGCAAACAGCAGCGATGATGTTCGCCCGCGTCTCCTATCTTCGCGACCGCCGCGGCCATGGCGGCCATCGCGTCGGCAATGCGGAGCTGTTCTTCGATCTCGTCTTCGTGTTCGCGATCACGCAGCTCTCGCATGCGCTGATCGCGCATCCGAGCGTGGAGGGCGCGTTCGAGACGGCGCTGATCTTCCTCGCGGTCTGGTGGGCGTGGATTTACACGGTCTGGGTCACGAACTGGCTCGATCCGCAGCGCGGGCTGGTGCGGCTCTTGCTGTTCGTCCTGATGGCCATCGGCCTTGTCATGTCGACCTCGATCCCGCACGCGTTCGAGGACAAGGCTGCGACCTTCGCGTGCGCCTATGTGGCGTTTCATCTGGTGCGCGACGTCTTCATGCTGTGGGCGCTGAAGAACCATTCCGCGTCGAATTTTCTCAATTTCGTGCGCATCACGGTCTGGCAGGTCGTGGCGGTCTTGTTCTGGATCGCAGGCATCGTCTGGCATGAGCATCGCTTCGCGCTCTGGCTGACGGCGCTGGGCGTCGAGACGCTGGGGCCGATGAATGCGTTCTGGACGCCGGGCCTCGGCCGCTCGACCACGGCCGATTGGGACGTCTCGCCCGCGCACATGGCCGAGCGCTGCAGCCTCTTCATCATCATCGCGCTCGGCGAAGGCATTCTCGTCACCGGCGCGACGTTCGGCGATCAGCCGTTCGATCAAGCGCATGGCCTTGCTTTCCTCGTCGCGTTCGCGGGCAGCGTGGCGATGTGGTGGATCTATTTTCTGGCCGCCGAGCGCGGCGGCGAGCGCTATGAAAAGGGCGGCGATCCTGGCCGGCTGGCGCGGCTCGCTTACACCTATCTGCACGCGCCGATCGTGGCGGGCATCGTCGTCAGCGCCGCGGGCGATCAGAGCTTGCTCAGCCATGCCGAGGGCGAGACGAGTCTTGCCGCAGCGCTGCTGATCGCGGGCGGGCCGGCGCTGTTCCTTGGCGGAACGGCGGCGTTCAAAAGCGTGATCTTTGAAAAACTGCCGCATGCGCAGCTTATAGGGATCGGTGCGCTGATCGTGCTGATCGCCGCGCATCAGGCTTTGGCGGCGCTTCCGTTTGCGGGCCTTGCGGCGGCGATCCTGATCGGCGTGGCGATCGCGAGTGAGCTCACCGCGCGCGCGGACGAAGCGGCGCGGGCGAAGAAGGGATGAAACGATGCGGGTTGTGATGGCTTTGGCGATGCTGGCGCTGGTTGGCTGCGCGACGCCGCGTGAGGCGGCCTGCGATCTCACGCAGGCCGATGCGCCCTGCGCGCGCGCCTGGATCGATGCGCATCTGCGCGCCAACGACATCCAGGCCATCGGCACGCACAATTCTTATCGCATCGCGATCGGCGCCGCGGAATTCGCGACCATCGCGCAACGCAGCCCGTTTCAGGCCCGCGCGCTCGATTATGCGCACGATCCGCTGACGCAGCAATTGGACGCCGGCGCGCGCCAGATCGAGCTCGATACGCTGATCGACCGCGAAGGCGGCCGCTACGCCCATCCGCGCGCCCGCGCGCTGCTCTCCGCGCAAGGCGCAACGCTCGAACCGTTCGACAATAGCGCGCTGCTCGCGCCCGGCTTCAAGGTGATGCACGCGCAGGACATCGACTATCGCTCGGTGTGCCAGCCTTTCGTGGCGTGCCTGCGCGAGATTCTCGCTTGGTCGAACGCGCATCGCGATCACGCGCCGATCCTGATCATGCTCAATCTCAAATACGGCGCCTCGGATGTGCCGGGCGGCGTCGAGGCGCCGGATTATGACGCGGCGGCGTTCGATGCGCTCGACGCGGAAATCCGCTCCGTGATTCCGGAAGACGGCCTCATCACGCCCGACCGCGTACAGCGCGGCTATGCAAGCCTGCGCGACGCCATCGCCGCCGACGCCTGGCCGACCTTGGGCGAGGCGCGCGGCCATTTCATCTTCGCGATCGATGCGGATTATCGCTACGGCGAGATTTATCGCGGCGCGCGCGCCAATCTCGAAGGCCGCGTGATGTTTCCGAACCAGCCCGAAAGCTCGCCCATCGCCGCCTATATGACGCTCAACGATCCAATCGGCGAAGCCGCGCGCATTCGCGCGGCCGTGGCGGCCAATCTCATCGTGCGCACCCGCGCCGACGCCGACACGTGGGAAGCCCGCCGCGGCGATAGCGCCCGCCGCGACGCCGCCTTTGCATCGGGCGCGCAATATGTCTCCACCGATTACATGACGCCGCGCACGGAATGGAGTTCCTATTCTGCGACCTTGCCCGAGATCGCGCGGTGCAATCCGGTGCGCGCGGAAAATCGCTGTGGCGCGAACGCGGTCGAAGGAAGGTGAGCCTCTTTCCTCCCCCTTGCAGGGGGAGGAGTTATTCCGCCAGCGCCCGCGCCAGCACGCGCGGATTGGCGTAGCTCTGCGCTTCACGCCGCGCGACACGCCGCGCCGTCGCGTCGAAACGCGCCATCCAGCCTGGGCGCTGCGCCTCGAGCGCGGCGGCGAGATCGGGCGCGGCGCGCATCGCAGTGAGATCGCGTGACAGCAGCTCCAGCGCGGCGCGGTCGCGGCGGAAGGCGCGCGCGGGCAGGCGTTCGACAAGGCGCGCCAGCGCGTCCTGCGTTGCGAGCAAAGTCAGCTCGGCCGTCTCGCGTTCATCGGTTTCGGCTTGCGCGCGCGCGGCGTCATAGGCGCGGCGTACATCGGCGCTCAACGCTTCAAGCGTGATCGGCTCTTCCCCGCCGCACGCGGCCGGATCGAGCGCGGCGAGATAGGCGAGCAAAGCGCGTTCGGCCGAAACCGGCGGCGGAGCGCCCTGGAACTCATCGACGATCACGCTGTGCACGAAGCGCTGCAGCGAGGTTTCACGCTCGGCGCCGAAGGCCGCGCGCGCGAACACACCGGCGAGATCAGGTATGGCGCGCGGGTTCATCACGCCGTCGCCGCGCACCCGGCTCGCCCATTCGGACGTCACATCGGCGAAGCCCGGCCGATCGGTCAGCTCCGGCAAATCGAAATGCGCATTCGTGCGGCCATTGCTGTGGCAGGAGGAACAGGAAAGCCCCACGCGCGCCGCGGGCCCGCCGAGTAAAGTGCGGCTGCGGAAGAGCGCGCGCCCGGTCTCGATCTGCGCATCGCTGCGCGCCAGGCATTCGCTCGGCTGATGCGTCAGCGCCGTAGCGCGGTCGGCGTGCGCGTCGGTCCAGATCAGATCGCGCAGCGCCGGCGCCAGAGGCGCCGCGGCCGCGATCAGCGCCACCACACACAGCAGGACGCAAAACGTTCGGATCAATTGCTCGCCAGGGAAATCCAGCGCGCCAATTCCTCACGCTCGGCGCAGCCATAGGGGCAGAGCCCGTCGAGCACGGCGAGCTGATGGCGCGCTTCGCCCATGCGGCCCATCTCCAGATAGAGCTCGCCGAGATATTCATTGGCGCCGCGATGATGCGGATCGATCAGCAGCGCCTGGCCGTAATAGCCGAGCGCCTCGCTGTAATGGCCGAGCTTGCGGTTGGCGAAGCCCATGTAATTGAGCACGTCCGGCTGCGGCCCGATCACGGCTTGCGCGCGCTCCAGCGTGACCAGCGCGTCGGCGTAACGCTGCGCGTTGATGTAGCCCACGGCTTCGGCGAACAGCGCGCGCCCATCCGCATCGCCCGGCGGCAGCCAGCCCGTCGTCGGCTGCGCGGGATCGCCGCCTTGTTCGAGCGCGTGCTGAAGCTGGTCATGCGCGTTCTGGATCAGTTGGCGGCGCTCATCGCCGCAGGTCGCGCCACAGCCCGACAGCATCGCGGTGAGCGCGGTCAATTGATCCTGCGCGTGCTCGCGGTCATGGGCCTGCAGATAGACGAGGCCGAGCTGCAGCCACGCATCCGGCGGGGTCGCGCTGTCGCGCACGGCGCGCTCCAGCGGCCGCCGCGCCGCGCCGGAATCGTTGTTGCCGATCAGCGCCAGCCCGTAGAGATAATTCGTCATCGCGTGATTGGGCGTGACCCGCAGCGCGGCGCGGAAATGCGAGATCGCATCCGGATATTGCTGCGCCTGCAGCGCGTGCAGGCCCGCGCGATATTCTGCGCCGGGATCGATATCCGGCCCGCGCGGGATGAGCACATCGCCCCCGCCGCCGCCCGATCCGGCGCCCAAAGCGGCCGGCGCGGCCATCAACGCGCCGCACAGCGCCAGAAGCGCAAAGCCAAGCCGCCGCATTGGCGTTCTCCCTTATGATGTCGTTGCGCGCACTATACCCCAGCGCGGCGGGGCGGGGATAGAATGCTATTGCCCGTGCACGCGCCCGTCGCCTTCCTCGGCCAACACGATTTCGGGATTTTCCGGGGCCGGCTGTTCGAAGAGGCCGGTTTCGAGCGGGGCCTGGGGCACGCTGGCGCGCAAGGGCGCGGCCATGCGCTCGGCCAATTCGTGGCGTTCGGGCGGGCTCAAGGGCGCGGTGGTTCCCGGCGGCGGGGCCGGGCGCCAATAGGACAGCAGCACCGCCAGCTTGCCTTCGCGCTCGATCACCTCGGCCGTGCCGCCCAGCACGCGCGCGCGCCAGCGCCGCAGCACGCTTTTGCGCGTGGCGTAAAGATGGGGCACCGCTTCGCTCACGCGCTCGGCGGTTTGGCCAAGCACGGCGCGCGCTTCTTCGGGCGTGCGCGCATAGCCGAGCGGCTTGCCGATCGCGCCGTCGAGCGAGCGTGCGACGGGCGCGGGCGCGGCCGGGCGCCAATAGCGCAACGCCACGCGCCAGGCATTGTCGCGCCAATACAATTCATATTGCCCGCCGCCGTAGAGATCGGGATAGGCCTCTTCGGCCGCGGCCGGCGTGGCGAAGGCGCCGTCGAGCTCTTCGGAGGTCAGGAACACCGCGCCGCCGGAGAGGGCGGCGGCGTCCTCTTCCGTGCGCGCCTGGGGCGCGTCGGGCTTGACCGCCTCGGCGAGGCTGGGGGCGACCGGAAACGCAGTCATGTCAACACTATAGACACAAAACCCTTAAAAACGCGCGTGCCGCTTCTGCTTGTGTCCGCCCGGCCAGAGGGTAAACACGGAGCGGGGAAATCAGGGAGACGCCCATGTCGCACCGCCGCTTGAGCCGGATCGCCTTGGCGCTTGCGCCCATGCTGGCGCTGATGGCGTGCGATCAGGTCTCGTCCTGGTTCGGCAAGGGCGAGAGCGGGCCGGGGCCGGCGGCGCTGTCGGATGTGCCGCTCGATGCGCGCGCCGTCTCGGGCGTGGTGCATCCGCCGAGCGAAGCGCAGGGCCTCTTGTCGGCCGAGCCGCTGCTGGTTGCGCCGGGCGAGATCGTGGTCGGCGCGCGCGTGCAGCAGGAGCTTGCGGAGACCGCCGCCGAGATGGGCCTCGCCTCCACGCTGGTGCGCTCGCTCGCCGCCGATGGCGAAGGCGCGCTCAATCAATTGCCGCAAGCGGTGATGATGCAATTGCGCGCGCGGGCCGAGGCTGAGGCCGGCGATGCGGCGCGCGATGCAGCGCGTTTGGTGCTGACGCGTCTGGGCGTGCCCGATGCGCAAGTGAACGTGCGCCCCGGCGGCGTGGTGACGGTGAACATCAGCGCGCTGGGCGTGAGCCCGACGGCGTTTCACGGCGCGCAAGCGACGGGCGCGGAAGCGGCGCAGGCCGCGGCCGAGCCCACGGCCATCGCGTGGAACCCGAGCGAATCTTGTCCGCGCACGGTGTCGCAAGGCCAGCTCGAAGCCGATGTCGCGCTCGCCACGCGCTGCGCGATCGCGCGGCTGACGGCCTCGCGGCAATTCGAATATGTCGAGCCGAATTTCGTCGCGACGTTGGATTTCGATCGCCTGCCGTTCGGCAAGGCGCGCGAAACCCCGGCGAGCACGACTGCGCCTTCGCAAGGCGGCGCAAGCAACACGGCGCCGGCGACGCCCGCGCAGATCGGCGGCATCCCGAACGATCCGCTCTTGGCGCTGCAATGGCCGTTCAAGCCGCGCGGCTCGGGCCCTGGTCAGGCGCCGGGCGGGGCGGGCTTTGAAGCGTTCTGGGAAGCCCATCAGATCGGCTCGCGCCAAGTGCGCGTCGCGGTGATCGATACGGGCCTCGATATGAGCCATCCGGAGATTCACAATTCGCCGAATGTCGGCCAGGGCGTCGATCTCATCACGTCCTATGACCGCGCGGGCGATACCGACGGCGTCGACGCCGATCCCAACGATGCCGGCGATAAGTGCGGAACCGCGACCGAGAATTCGTATCACGGCACGCACGTGTCCGGCACGATCGGGGCGGCGACCACCAATGACCGCATCGGCATTTCCGGCGGCGCCTGGAACGTCACGGTCATTCCCGTGCGCGTGCTCGGCAAGTGCGGCGGCGAATTGGCGGACATCGTCTCCGGCATCCGCTGGGCGGCGGCGCTGGCGCCGGCCGTCACCGAAGGCGGCGCGCAGATCGCCAATGCCGCGCCGGCCGACATCATCAATATGAGCCTGTCGATCAAGACGCCGTGCCCGGCCTCGATGCAGGCCGCGATCGACGCCGCCTATGCGCGCGGGACCGTGATCGTGGTGGCCGCAGGGAACAAGTCGGACAACGCCAACCTTTATGCTCCGGCCAATTGCAACCACGTCATCACGGTGGCGGCGAGCGATGAGATGGGCGTGATGTCGTTCTATTCGAATTTCGGCCCTGCCGTGGACATCATGGCCCCGGGCGGCGACGTCTACGCCGACAACGATCACGATGGCCGGCCGGACGGCGTGCTCTCGACGCGCACCTCGACGACGTCGTGCTATGATCCGATCGACAACGGCGCGACCAACCGCACCTGCTATTACACCTTCCTGCAAGGCACCTCGATGGCCGCGCCGCACGTGGCGGCCGCGCTCGCGCTGCTGGCCTCGCAAACCGGCCTGCGCGGGCCCGCGCTCGAACAAGCTTTGTTCGCGCGCGCCATCACGCCGCTCACGCCAGCGCAGACCGTGACGACGTGCGCGCGCTTCCCGAATGCGATCCCGATCTCGGCGCAGCCGGGCCAATGCGACAGGCCGGGCGGGCTGGGCATTCTCGATCTCGCGCGCGCGGCGACGACCATCCAGGGCGGCGCCGCCATCACGACGACGCAGAGGCGACGGAGGTGAGCTTTGGCTGACGCCTTGCGCACCTGGGGCCTGGTCGCGACCGCGGCGGCGCTGTCATCGGCGCTGACCATCGTCGCGCTCACCAGCTGCGATACCCAGATCGCGACCGAGCCGCATAGCGAGCCGCCGCCCTCCGCTGCGGCCACCAGTGCGCCCGTCGCGACCGCGGCGGAGGCGCCGATCATCGCGGAGCCGGCCGAAGCCGTGGCGACGCCGGCGACCGCGCCGCAAACGCTCGCAGCGGTTCCCCCGCGCGCGCGGCCAAGCTTCGTGGTGCGCTTCGTCGATCCTCATCCTTTGGCGCGTGCGCAGGCCATCGCGGCGTCCGGGCGCGTGGCTGAAGGGCGCCGCGCCGCGATCGCCGCCATCAACGGCCAGGCCAATCTGCGCGGGCTCTGTTTCGATCGCTTCACCGTCGGCGCCGCCGAGATCGTGCTCGCCGCGTGTCAGCCGGTCGAAGGCCCCGACGCCTATCGCGCGCGCTGGCTGCGCCGGCTCAATGCGATGCGCGGCGTCGAATATGCGGAAGCCAACGCCGTCGCGCAGCCGGAAGTTCGCCGCGCGCCATGAGGCCGCGTCCCGCGCCGCCGCGCCGCCGCGCGCCGCCGATCGCATATCAGGCGCCGCACGCCGCAGAGCGGCGCGCCGAGGGGGGAGAGACCATGACCAGCGCCGCGCTCGCCGAGCGCCCGGCGGTCGCGTTCGAGGATCGCTTCATCGCGATGCGCGATGGCGTGAAAATTCACGTGCGCGATTATCCGCCGACCTTGCCTGACACCGGCCTGCCGGTGATCTGCCTGCATGGCCTGACGCGCAATGCGCGCGATTTCGAATTGGTCGCGCCGCGCATCGCCGCGCTGGGGCGCCGCGTGCTGGCGATGAGCATGCGCGGACGCGGCCGCTCCGATCGCGACCCGGACGCGTCGCATTATGCGCCGCCGGTCTATGTGCAGGATGTAAGCGCGGCGATGGATGCGCTCGGCGTTCCGCGCGCCGTGTTCATCGGCACGTCGATGGGCGGGCTCATCACCATGCTGCTGGCCGCGCAGGCCCCCGAGCGCGTGGCGGCGGCGGCGCTCAACGATGTCGGGCCGGTGCTCAATCCGGCCGGGCTGGCGCGGATCGCGTCCTATGTCGGCAAGGCGCAGCCGGCGGCGAGCTGGGATGGCGCAGCGGCCGCGACGCGCGCCGTCAACGGGGCGGCGTTTCCCACGCGCCTCGGCGATGACGCGTTCTGGCATATCTTCGCGCGGCGCACTTGGCGCGAGCTCGGTCCCGGCCGCTTCGAAGCCGATTACGATCCCGCGATCGCCAACGCTTTCGCGCCGCAGCCCAACGCCGCGCCGCCGGCCGATCTGCGCCCGCTGTTCGAGGCGCTCGCGCGCCGGCCCGTGCTCGTCATTCGCGGCGCGATTTCCGATCTGCTCGCGCCCGAAGGGCTGGCGGCCATGAAAGCGATCAAGCCCGATCTCGCCAGCGTCGAGGTCTCACACGTCGGCCATGCGCCGACGCTGGAGGAAGAGGAGAGCTGGGACGCGCTCTTGGATTTCCTCGCCCGCGTTGCGTAAGAGAGAGCATGACCGACACCGTCCTCGACATCAAAGATTTGCGCGTCACGTTCACCACGCCCGACGGGCCCGTGCATGCCGTGAAGGGCGTCTCGCTGCAGATCAACAAGGGCGAATGCCTCGGCATCGTGGGCGAATCGGGATCGGGCAAGAGCCAGACCTTCATGGCGGCCGGCGGCCTCTTGCCGGCCAATGGCGACGCGAGCGGCGCGGTGCTGTTCAAGGGCTCGGACATTCTGGGCCTGGCGCGGCGCGAGCTGAACGCGCTGCGCGGCCACAAGATCGCTTACGTGTTCCAGGACCCGCTCACCGCGCTCACCCCGCATCTGCGCATCGGCGAACAGATGGGCGAGGTGCTGAAGCATCATTTCAAGCTGACGGGCGAAGCCGCCGAGAAGAAATGCGTCGAATGGCTGGCGCGGGTGCGCGTGCCGGAAGCGGCGCGCCGGCTCAAGCAATATCCGCACGAACTCTCCGGCGGCATGCGCCAGCGCGTGATGATCGCCATGGCGATGATGGGCGATCCGGAATTGCTGATCGCGGACGAGCCGACGACGGCGCTCGACGCCACGGTGCAGGCCCAGGTGCTCGATCTGATCGACGATCTGCGCCGCGATACCGGCGCGGCCGTCGCCCTCATCACACACGATATGGGCGTAATCGCGCGCATGGCGCAGCGCGTCATCGTGATGAAGGAAGGCGAGATCGTCGAAGAGGGCGGCGTCGATGACATCTTCGCGCAGCCCAAGCATCGCTACACGCGCATGCTCCTGGAAGCCGTGCCGCGCGTCGATGGCGCGCGCGCGGGCGCTGCCTCGCTCATCTCCACGGCGGGCGAGCCGGTTCTGGTCGCCGAAGATGTGAAAGTGCATTTCCCGATCCGCGTCGAAGGCGGCCTGTTCGGGCGCGTGAAGCCGCTGAAGGCGGTCGATGGCGTCTCGTTCACGCTGCGCGAAGGCGAGACGCTGGGCGTGGTCGGCGAATCGGGCTGCGGCAAATCCACGTTGGCGCGCGCGGTGGTGCAGCTGCTGCCGGCGACAGGCGGGGTGGTCACCTTCCTCGGCCATGCGCTCAGCGCGAAGGATCAGGACGCGATCCGCAAGGCGCGCGAGGATTTGCAGATCGTGTTCCAGGATCCGCTGGCCAGCCTCGATCCGCGCATGACGATCGGGCGCTCGATCGCCGAGCCGCTGCTGGCGTTCTCTCCCGAGCTTGACGGCAATGAACGCGATGAGCGCGTGCGCGCGATCATGGCGCAGGTCGGGCTCGATCCCGCGCTCATCAACCGCTATCCGCACGAATTGTCGGGCGGGCAGAACCAGCGCGTGGGCATTGCGCGCGCGATGATCCTGAAGCCGAAGCTGGTGGTGTGCGACGAGGCCGTGAGCGCGCTCGACGTGTCGATCCAGGCGCAGATCGTGCGCCTGCTGATCGCGCTGCAAAGCGAATTCAAGCTGGCGATGATGTTCATCAGCCATGACCTCGCCGTGGTGCGCGAGATCAGCCATAATGTACTCGTGCTCTATCTCGGCCGCGCCGTGGAATACGGGCCCTCCGATGTGATCCTGCACGAGCCGGCGCATCCCTATACGAAGGCGCTTCTGGCCGCCGCGCCGATTCCCGATCCGCAGGCCGCGCGCAATCAGCCGCGCGTGCGGCTCACCGGCGATCTGCCGAGCCCGCTCGATACGCGCGCGCCGCTGCGCTTCCTGAAGAGCAAAGTGATCGACGATCCCGACGCCGAACAATACGCGCCGGCCTGGACCGAAATTTCCCCCGGCCATTTCGTCGCCGAGTTCGATCCCGAACCTGAAACGCAGGCGGCGTGAGCCAACCTTGCTCCCCCTCCCCGAGAGGGGAGGGGGTTGGGGGGTGGGGTGAACCACGGCCCTCGTCTTGTTCGCGCGTCGGGGAGGAATTTCTGAGTCGATCGCGACGCGGCTGATTGAGCCCCGCTTTATCGAACGCTGGGCTTCCCCCCACCCCCTGCCCCCTCCCCTCGCGGGGAGGGGGTGCGAAGGATCAAGATCGATCGCGGTTGAACGGAGCGCCCGCACATAAAGACGCGGCGCGCTGGGTGCAGCGCGCCGCGAAGTCACGTCTCTAGGGGAGGTTCGACGCCGCCTTTAGGCTGCGTCGTTCACAGCGGAGTGCGGGGCGACGGTTTTCGGCGCCGCCGGCGCACGTCCGTTGATTTCGATCTTGCGCGGCTTCAGCGCTTCGGGAAGCTCGCGTTCGAGGTCGATCGTGAGCAGGCCGTTCTCAAGCTTCGCGCTCGACACGCGCACATAATCGGCGAGGCCGAAGCGGCGTTCGAAACTGCGCTCGGCGATGCCGCGGTGCAGATAGCGGCGATTGTCTTCCACGGCCGGCTTGCGCCCGGTCACGGTCAGCGTGTTCTGCTTGAAATCGATCGACAGATCGGCGTCGGAAAAGCCGGCGACCGCGATCTCGATGCGGAATTGGTTGTCATCGACCTGTTCGACGTTGAAGGGCGGATAGCCCGGCGCCGTATCGAGGCGCATCGCCTGATCGATCAAATTGGAAATCCGGTCGAAGCCGACCAGCGTGCGGTAGAGCGGGGAAAGATCTTGTTGGGCAGCCATCAGTCCATGTCCTCCGAGGCTTAAGCGACATAAACACGGCCGCTTTCCGGGCGGCCGTTACGGGGGAGGCCAAGGCGCCGAAACGGCCGCCCTCGCATCCTTGCGGAGCCTCCGAAAAGCGCTCCACGCGGTTTAGATGGGCCGCCGCCGGACCGGTTCAAGGGGTTTTCTGGGGGCTTTCCGGGAGCTTTCGGGCGCGCTTTGACAAGCCGGACGGGCGCCGGCAGAGCCTGCCGCGATGCCTCAGCCGACCCGCCGCCATGCGCTCGAATGGCTCGCGGCCGCCCCGCTCGCGGCCTGCGGCGCGCCCGATGGCCAGCAGCGCGCCGCGCCTTCCGGCTCGCTCGAATGGGCAGTCCAAGGGCCCTGGCGGATCGACGCGGCGCGCGACCGCTGGCGCCACCCGATCGAGACCTTGGAATTCTGGGGCCTGCGCCCGGACATGACGGTGCTCGAAGTGCTGCCGGGCCTGGGCTGGTACAGCGCCATCCTCGCGCCCTATCTGGCCAAGGGCGGGGGAAGGCTGATCGCCGCGCAATTCGATCCCGAGCGCGGCTCGATCGCGCAGCGCGAAACCCGCGCCAATTTCGAAGCCCGCTTCCTCAACGATCCGCGCACCTATGGCCGGGTGGAGCTGGCCGCGCTCGGCCCGCGGACCGGCCCGCTCGCGCCGCGCGGCAGCGTGGATTTCATCGTGATGGCCAATGTCCTGCACGTGCTGATGGCCGAGCGTTATGCCGAGAAAGCGCTGGCCGATCTGTTCGCCGCTGCAAAACCCGGCGCGATCCTCGGCGTCGAGCAGCACCGCGCGGCCTCCACGGGCGTTCAAGACCCGCTGGCTGGGGATGGCTATGTGCAGGAGGCGTACGTGAAATTGCTGGCGCAGGAGGCGGGCTTCACGTTCGTGGCCGCCACCGACATCAACGCCAATCCGGCCGATACGCGCCAGCACCCGTTCGGGGTCTGGAGCCTGCCGCCCAGCCTGCGTTCCTCGCCGCTGGGCGCGCCGCCCGATCCCAATTTCGACACCGCCCCGTTCCGGGCGATCGGCGAGAGCGATCGGATGACGCTCAAATTCCGCAAGCCGGCTGGCCCCGCCGCGCGCTGACTCGGCGCCTTGGCGTTTGGGGTCTAGGATGAAATTGGTGTTAGCTGCGGACTCGCTCCACCATGTCCTTTGAGGAGCTTCTCGAACGCACGCGCGGCGCCGGGATCGGCCTCGAGGGCAAGCGGATCGGGTTCGATTTCGGTGAGCTCGGGGGCTTTGTCGTGGACGGGGCAGGCGCGGTGACCAAGGGCTTGAGCCCGTGCGATTGCACCTTCAGGATGAGCCTTGAAGAAGGCGGGAAGCTGTTTGCGGGCGAACTTGATATCGATGAAGCGTTCGTGGATGGCCGCTTGAAGGTCCAGGGCGATTTGGCCGTGGCGATCGCGTTCGCAGGCCGCCTGAGCACGAGGCGCGCGCCATGACGTTCGTGCGCGTGCCCGGCAATCCCATTCCCGAAGGCGCGGAAGAACATTGGCTCGACGGGCGCGGCGGCGTGCGCGTGCGCGCGATGACGGCGCCGGCTCTGGGCGGGGCGCCGCGCGGCACGGTTCTGGTCTGCCCCGGCCGCACCGAATTCATCGAGAAATATTTCGAGGTCGTCGGCGAATTGCAGCACCGCGGCTTTGCTGTGTTCGTGATCGATTGGCGCGGGCAGGGCCTGTCGGACCGTCAGCTCGCCAACAAGCTCAAGGGCCATTTCGACAGCTTCGACGATCCGGTGAACGATTTCGCGTCCGCGCTCAAATTGCTCGCGCCGCGTCTGCCGCGGCCGCACATTCTGCTGGCGCATTCGATGGGCGGCGCGATCGCGCTGCGCGCGCTGCAGACGCGCCGCATCGAGGTCGACGCCGCCGTGTTCAGCGCGCCGATGTGGGGCATCGCTGCTATGGGCGGCGTGCAAAAGAGCTTTGCGCGCTTCGCGAACGCGATCGGCGCCGGCCATGCTTTCGTCCCCGGCGCCGACACGAAATGGAAGCGCGAAACCAATGTGAAGCGCTCCACTGTGACGTCCGACCGTGAGCGCCATGCGCGCAATTTCGGCCTCGTCGCAGAAGATCCGCGCCTCGCGCTCGCCGGCCCCACGATCGGCTGGGCCGCCGCCGCCGTCGACACGACCGAGGGCTTCAACAACGCCGCCTCGCTCGCGCATCTGAAGATTCCAATTCAGGTCTATACTGCGGGCAAGGAAGCGCTGGTCGACAATCGCGCCGTCGCGCGCGTCGCGGCCTCGCTGCCGTCAGCTGAAGTGATCAACGTGCCGGGCGCCAAGCACGAAATCCTGATGGAGCAGGACGAATACCGCGCCAAATTCTGGGCCGGCTTCGATCATTTGGCCATGCACGTCGCGCCGATACCCGCGGCCTAGCCGCGGCGCGCCGCGTCGATTTTCGCCACGTCGATCTTGCGCATCGTCATCATCGCATCGAAGGCGCGCTTGGCCTCGGCGCCGCCTTTGGCCATGGCCTCCGTCAAGGTGCGCGGCGTGATCTGCCAGTTGAGGCCCCAGCGATCCTTGCACCAGCCGCATTCGCTCTCGGCGCCGCCATTGCCGACGATGGCGTTCCAATAACGGTCGGTCTCGGCCTGATCCTCGGTCATGATCTGGAACGAAAAGGCTTCGGTCTGCGGAAAGTGCGGACCGCCGTTCAGGCCGATGCAGGGAATGCCGCAGACGGTGAATTCGACGACCAGCACATCGCCTTCTTTGCCATCCGGATAATCGCCCGGCGCGCGATTGACGGCGCCGACGGACGAATTCGGAAACGTCTCCGCATAGAAGCGCGCGGCGGCCTCGGCCTCGCCATTGTACCAAAGGCAGATCGTGTTCTTGTTCATGGGATCGCGGCTCTAAGGACCAATGCTACGACAACGGCGCACACGCCGCCATCGTTCCCTGATCGCTCCGCCGCGGCCGCGATCTAGTTCGCGCCGAACACCACGAGTTCGCTGCGCGCGTCTTCGATCAGCGAGCGGAACGCGGGATCGGCATGCAGGCGCGCGATGACGGCGGCTGCGAGCAAGCGCCCCGCCGCGACATCGCTCGGCCAATGCACGCCGCAGATCACGCGGCTGTTGCCGTAATCGACGCCGCGCTCCAGCACCGCCTGGGCGCGGGCGGCAGGCACGGCCTCCGCGAGCGCGAGCGCCCAGCCGAAGCCGAGCGCGGAATGGCCGGAGGGGTAGGAGCGGTTGGGGCCGAGCGCCTGCGTCGGCGCCGGCGTGCAGCGCGCCAGGTCCGGTTCGGCCACATAGGGCCGCGGGCGCGCGAAATGTTCTTTCGCCGGCCCAAGCGCGGGGCCGACGCTGGCCGCCACCGCCGCAAACAGGCGCGCCGTGCGCGGCAGGCTGGCCACGGCGAAGCGCTCGCCGAACACGGACGAGAATTCCTGGAACGGATCGGGATAGCCGCTCGCGCCTTGATCGCGCGAGGCTTGCGCCAGCCGCTCGGCCGAAACCGGCAGACCTTCGAGCGCGCGGTCGGCGGCTTGCGCAGGCGAGCCTAGAGCTGGCGGCGGGCCTAGGAGGGCGATCGAGTCGACGAGCGGGGCCGGCGCTTGAGCGAAGGCGGGGCCGGCGAAGAGGGCGAAGGCGAGGGCGAGGACGGTTTTCTTCATGTGACGGTTTTGTGACAAACGCGCCGCGGCCGCGCAAGCGAAACCGCGCCGCGTTGAGCGGTCGGATATTGCGGCGCTTGATCGTCCTAGGAAGCACTGAGGGAGGGCGCAGCGTGACCATCACCATCACCGTGTTCGAGAAGGCGCTCGATCAGGGCCGCGGCCTAGCGCGCGACATGCGCGTGCGCTGGGCGCTGGAGGAGGTGGGCCAGCCTTACGAGACGCGGCCCGTCGCGTGGGAAAAGTTCAAGGAGCCTGCGCATCTGGCGCGCAATCCGTTCGCGCAAATCCCGACCTATGAAGAAGGCGAGCTCGCGCTGTTCGAATCCGGCGCCATCGTGCTGCACATCGCCGAGCGCTTTCCCGGCCTGCTGCCCGCGGATGCGGATGGGCGCGCGCGCGCGAAGCAATGGATGTTCGCGGCGCTCAACACGGTGGAAGGCCCGATCCTCGAACGCCAGACAGCCTTCTTCGCTGAACGCGGCAAGAGCTGGCAGGACGAGCACATGGCGATGATCGACGATCGCATCCGCGCCACGCTCGCGCGGCTCGCGGCGCATCTCGGCCAAAGCGCTTGGCTCGACGGCGATTTCAGCGCGGCGGACATTCTCATGGTTCACGTGCTGTTGCGGCTGGAAGGGTCGGGGCTGATCGAGGAGTTCGCCAATGTCGCCGCGTACGTCGCGCGCGCGAAAGCGCGGCCCGCCTACCAGCGCGCCTTCGCCGCGCAGAAGGCGGCGTTTGAGGCGAGTAAGGGATGACGCAGGGAGCGCGCGGCCTCCGCCTGCGATGCGCAGCGCGCGGAAGCGTTAGGCGTGCGCCTGCGTGGCCTCCCGTCTCGCCGCTTGCCAGACCGCGCGCGCCGCATCGGCGTTCATCGCCGCGATCGCCAAACCGACGACGATGTCGGGCCACGCCGACTGCACGGCGATGGTGAGCAGGCCGGCGCCGATGATGCCGATATTCGCCAGCGCATCGTTGCGCGCGGAGAGAAACGCCGCCTTGGTAAGACTGCCCTTGGCGTGACGATGGCGCGCAAGCACGAAGGCGCATGCGAGATTGACGGCGAGCGCGCCCAGGCCCGTGAGGGAAAGCGGAATGGGCTCGGGCGCGAGCGGGGCGGTGATTTTCGCCCAAGCGGTCCACAGCGTCGCGATCCCCGGAATGAGCAGAATCGCGGCCAGCGCCATGCCAACGCGCGCACGCGTCGCCGCGGCCCAGGCGATCGCAAAAAAGATCAGCAGATTGACCGACGCGTCTTCGAGAAAGTCGATGCTGTCGGCGAACAGAGAGACCGAACCGATCTTGAGAGCGACCGCAAATTCGATGCCGAAATAGGCGAGATTGGCGATGGCGACGAAGGCGATGGCGCGGCGCAAAGACGAAGCGTCGGACATGCTACGCCTCTTCCTCGATGGCGATTTGCGCAATGGCGCGCGCGCCGCCGTTCAAGTGCGCCGCCAGCGTATGGCCTAGAGCCACGGCCAGGAGGCACACGACAACGGAGATGCCGATATTGGCCGCCGCTCTGATCATGTCGCCGGCGCGCATCAGATCGAGCGTTTGGAGACTGAAGGCGGAGAAGGTCGTGAACCCGCCGCAGAAGCCGACCATGATGAAGAGGCGCGCGGTTTCCGGAAGTGGAAACCGGCCGTGCGCCAGCGTCAGCGTGCCGACGAAGCCGATGATGAATGAGCCCGTGACATTGATGATGATCGTCCCCCAAGGGAGGTTGGCGCTGATGGGCAGCGCCAAGGTCGCGATGACATAGCGCGCGAGCGTGCCGAGGGCGCCGCCGGCCACGACCCAAAGACAAGTGATAAAGTTCATGCCTCTCCTTTCGGCGGGCATGAAAAACCCGCCATGCTTGGCGGGTGGACAGATTCCTACCGCCGGTTTCGCGGTAGGAGTCATCAGCGCAAGGCGCGGGTATCGGGGGACTCCATCCCCATCAGCGCAAAGTTAGCCAGATGTCTTCGCCTGAGCAAGCGCCACAATCTGGACCGGCGGCGTGCGCAAACCTATCCATACTGGCGCGCGCGCTTCTGCTGCGCATGCGGGCAAGGCGCCGGCAATCCATCGGGACCGCGGACGGAAAATTGCAGGATGGCGCAGCTTGTTTTCGGCATGAGCGTGTCGCTCGACGGCTATGTGAACCATGAGGCGTTCGCGCCCGGCGCTGAGCTGTTCGCGCATTTCATCGCACAAACACGCGGGCTCGCCGGCAGCATCTACGGGCGCGGCCTCTACGAGGTGATGCGCTATTGGGACGAAGAGCAGCCGGGATGGGACACGCCGGAACGCGACTTCGCGAAGGCGTGGCGCGCGCAGCCGAAATGGGTTGTGTCGCGCTCGCTCACATCCGTCGGCCCGAACGCGACTTTGCTCGGCGATGATTGGGAAGCGGCGATCCGCAAGCTGAAAGCCGATCTCGACGGCCGCATCGATGTCGGCGGACCGAAGCTCGCGGCGAGCTTAGGCAAGGTGCGGCTGGCGGATGAGTGCCAGCTGCATTTGCGCGGCGTGGTGCTCGATGGCGACGCGCCGTTTTTCGTCGAGGCGCGCCGGTGTTGCGTTTGGTGGCGGTGGATCGGGTTGGGGAGGAGTGTTTGCGGTTGACGTATATGGCGGGTTAGTTATGAGCCTTGCGCGTTGGCCGTTTGCTGCGAGTCTGCTCGCGCATTCGCCTTGGCCGCTCCGCCCTCGATCGCGCCGGTCGCTAGAAACTTCTCAAGAGTTGGCTTCACACGTTGAGACACTGCTTTGGCCGCCACCATTGAGACGTGCACGCAAACCTTGGTCGGCGAAGCCTTGGAAGCGAATGGGCGTTTTCGGTTGAAGAACTCTTCGCGCATGTCCGGACGTTCGATGTAGGTGTCCGGCGTCAAGTAGAGCGCGATCTCGCGTCCCGGCTCTAAGTCGAACGGTGGTCGTGGAGAGGTTATCTGTGACACGGGACGGTCGAACATTTGCACCGCGTATTGGTGCTTAAGCCATGCGGGTCCGAACGACAGCCAGCCTGTGCGCCATCCGACTGTAGTTATGTGAACCCGGCGCAGGCCGTGGTTCGCGATCCGGATTGTGATAATATCTTCAAACGGGGAGCCGTCCCCCGCTACTGTCACCATGAGGCCCGCCCAAATCTTGATCTGAGCGCGACGTTCGGACTGCACGATCCAAAGAGACACGATTACTGCGGCGGCGGTCGCAATTGCACCGGCAACCTGACCAATGGCGCCGACTTGTGTCCACAACAGGATTTGGCCGTCCATTCTCGGAGTCTGCGGAGGTCATCTTAACGAACGGCTAATCGCCGACGCTACGTCGGGGCCGATTGTTTTGCGGAATCATCGTTAGCAGCTGTTTGCCGTAAGTGCTTTTTTAACCTGAGATCGCTCAAGATATGAATGGCGGTCACCGCCTTATCTTCTGCCGAAGCCCACCTCGCTCTGATACGGCGCGGGGCGCAGTGGGTGCCTCGGGGTGTCGGCTCCCAATGCTGACTTAGGAAGGTAGGACGGCAAATGGACTTTGCCCGCGTCTTTGTGCGCGCTTACACGCGCGTACGCTTCGGTCGCCTCGAGTTCGTGTGTCAACACACTCGTCGGTGGCCGGGCCAATTGTGTTTCAGCTTCTGATACAAGCTGAAACACTACTTGATTGAGGACAAGCGGTGGCCGCTACTCGTGCCGTTGATAGTGATGCCGCGCGCTTAAGAAAACGTCAACGCCTCTAACGTCCGTTAACCAGTCAGCAACGCACAGAGCAAGCGTGTCTGTTATGCGCCCACACTCATCCGGCCCTTCGGGCCACCTTCGCCCGCACGGGCGGGAGAAGCGCACGTCGAACGCCGCGCTTACGCGAACAGCTTCGCCCAATTCCGCGCTTCGCGTTTTTTCCAGGCGCCGCGGTGGTAGGCGTCGCTGACGATGATCGGGGCGACGGAGGTGGCTTCGGCGAACACCATTTGCTCGTGCACGGTGCTGACCTTGCCCCAGCTCGCGGCTTCTTGCAGCGTGGAGGAAGAGCAGGCGCCGTCGCGCACGTCCGCGACCGTGATCTGCACGGCGTATTTGTGCACTTCGACATCCTCATGGCCGAGGATTTCGGCGCAGACGACGGTGTCTTGCGCGAAATTCTTCGGTACGCCGCCGCCGACCATGAACAACGCCGTCGTACCCGCGGCGAGTTTGATCTCGGTGAGTTCGCGGAAATCGCCGGCGCTATCGATCGTCAGGTAGGGCTGCTTCGCCTTGCGGCGCTCGACCTGGTGCTTGACGATGCCGAAGCCGGCCGAGCAATCGGAGAATGCCGGCACGAAGATCGGCACGCCCTTTTCATAAGCGCGCTGGATCAGCGAATCCTTTTTCTTCGCATTGCCGGCCGCGAGCCATTTGCCGATTTCCCAGATGAATTCGCGCGAGGTGTAGGCGCGCGGTTCAAGCTGATTGCACAGCTCGTAGATCGTGTTGTCGACGTGCTGCAGCTCTTCTTCGTCGATGTACGTATCGTAGATGCGGTCGATGTAGAGCGAGCGCAGCGTGTTGTCGTCCGGGATTTCCTTGGCCTGGTAATGCTTGAAGCCGAGCGCTTCGAGGAAATCCATGTCGATGATCGAGGCGCCGGTGGCGATCACCGCATCGATCATGTTGTAGCTCACCATGTCGCGCCAGACGTGGAGGCAGCCGCCCGCACCGGTAGAGCCCGCCATGATGAGCCAGGGCGAGCACTTTTCATCTTCGAGCGCCATGTTGAGGATCGCGGCTGCGCGCGCGGCGTCGCGGCTCGTGAAGCTCATCTTGCCCCAGGCGTCGATGATCGGGCGCGCGTCGAATTTGGTGATGTCGATATGCTCGACCGGCGTCGAGAGCAGTTCCGCTTTGCGGTTGGAATCGAAATTGGCATCGGCCATTGGAGCGATCTCCGAACGGCGGCGTCACAGCAAACGGACCGCACGGACGCTCCGCCCACGCACGATCAGCGGGTGCACTTAGGGCAATCGCTGTGGATTGCAAGAAGAATTGCGCGCCTGCGCGGGCGTCGCGTCGCTGACAAGAAAACTCCCCCTCTCGTCGCCGAAAGGGGGAGCGTTGTTAGGTCACGATGCGCGGTTTCACGCCACGCTTGGGCTTCTTCACCAGCGCGGGCTGCTCTTCGCCGTAGAGCGTGAGCAGGGGCGCATCGGCGCTGACCACGGTTTCGGTGGCGCCGAAGCCGTTGAAAGTGGTCGCGAGCGCCGCGCCATAGGCGCCGGTCTGGCCAATCTCGATGTAATCGCCTTCGCGCACATCGGCCGGCAGGAAGAACGGGCCCTTCATGTGATCAAGGCTGTCGCAGGTCGGGCCGTAAAGCTCGAACGCGCGCAGCTTCGCATCGCTCTCGCCTTCGGGGCGCAGCAGCTTCATCGGAAACTTCGCGCCGACATGCGCGGCATCGAAGAGCGCGCCATAGGCGCCGTCATTGATGTAGAGCGCATCGCCCTTGCGCAGCTCGACCTTGACGATGTGCGCGCCGGCTTCGGCCACCAGCGCGCGGCCGGGCTCGCACCAGAGCTCGGCGTTTTCGAGCACGGGCATGGCTTCGAACGCGGCCTTGATCTCGGCCATGTAGGCGCCGAGCGGGGGCGGCGGGGCTTCGGCGTAGATCGACGGGAAGCCGCCGCCGACATCGACGATGTCCACGGTCACGCCGGCCGCGCGGATGAGATCGCCCGCCGTCTCCATCGCCAGGCGATAGGCTTCGGGGCGCACGCATTGCGAGCCGACATGGAAGGCCACGCCCAGCTCGGCCGCATGGCCGCGCGCGGCGCGCAAGAGCGCGATCGCTTCCGCGCCCTCGGCGCCGAATTTCTTGTCGAGCTTGTGCTTGGCGAAATGGCCCGGCACGGCCAGACGCACGAGCAGATTCAGATCCTTCGCGCCGCCGGTTTCCTCGACGATCTTGTCGAGCTCGGCCAGCGTATCGAGCGAGAAGGTGCGCACGCCGAAATCGGCATAGGCGCGCCGAATCGCGGCGCGGCTCTTCACCGGATGCATGAAGGCGAGCTTGGCTTCAGGGAAGCGCTCAGCGACGAGGCGGACTTCCGCTTCGCTCGCCACATCGAAGGCGCGCACGCCCGCATCCCAGAGCGCTTCGAGCGCCCAGAGCGAGGGATTGGCCTTCACGGCGTAGAAAATTTCACCAGGAAAATTGGCGCGGAACCAATTCGCTGCAATGCCGACCTGTTGCGGACGCGCGACGATCACCGGATTTTCCGGCGTGTCGCGACGAACCAGCTCGAGAGTCGAAAGGACAGAGTCCATCCGGCATACCCCAAAACCAGCGCTGATCGGGCCTTCCGGCGCCGCTCAACTCGTTAACCCAGGCCGGCGTTAGTCGGACATGCTAAATGTCAGGTCCGCCCTTGGGAGCTTACGCCGGGAGATCGATCTGCGGGACTTTCGCGCCCCCGATTTCGATCCCCCGTAGTGGCCTGGGCCGAGGGGGCGTTAGTGGACGCTGTTTCCAGGTCCGCCGGTAAGGCGCGCACATAAGGGCAATGACCTCGCCTGTAAAGGGCCGATTTACGGAAAATTCCCCTTCTCGGACAAGGCGGTTCGTTAACCATACTGCGCCGCCGTCTACGCGCGGGGGCGGAAGGTCGCATTTGTCCTTTTTGAGGCGAGCGTGTCGTCGTCGCTAAATCGTCATGAGTCCTTGGCGGAACCGTCATCGTTCCGTCGCCGAGTTGTAGCGCGGGATCGTTAAGCCGCCCCCGGCCGGCAGGGAGACGTCGGCGTAATTTCCAAGAGGGGGCTCTCCTATGCGAGGCAACATTCTGCTTGGCGCCGCAGCGGCGGCGCTGGCGACAGCGTTCGGGGCGCAAGCCGCCCACGCGCAAGCGACGACGGCTTGGTCCGGCGCGCCGCGCACGAGCGAAGAAGACCGGCAGTTCAAGGTGAACGGCCGCGTTCAGTACGACATCTATAACGTGCAGGCCGACCGCAATGGCGGCGCGGACGAGAGCTACACGGGCACCGCGTTCCGCCGCGTGTTCCTCGGCGTCGAAGGCCGCTTCACCGATCATTGGCGCTACAATGTGAAGCTCGATCTGTCGCCCGGCGACAGCGGCACCAACGAAGTGCGCGCCGACGACATGTATCTTGAATATGCCGGCTCGGCCTATTCGATCTTCATCGGCCAAGGCAACGCCGTCTCGCCGATGGAAGATCGCGATTCGTCCGCGCAAATCCCGTTCAACGAACGCTCGGGCATCATTCAGGCCGGCGGCTTCGGCAAAGTGCTCGGCGTGGATTTCCTCACCAATGGCGGCAATTGGTCGTTGGGCGTCGGCGTCCACGGCGACACCGCGAACAACCCGGAAGCGACGGTCGACGAGCAAAGCTTCGTCATCGCGCGCGCCACCTGGGCGCCGCTCTATGAGCGCACGCCGGACGGCATTCGCCTCCTGCACCTCGGCCTCTCCTATCGCTATCGCGACAATGGCGGCGCGGGCCTCATCGGCTATTCGGCGCGTCCGGGCGTCGGCTTCAACACCAGCTTCGTGAGCGCCGCGGCGTTCGCGGAAAGCGATCGCTGGATCGGCGCGGAAGCGGCGGTGCAATGGGATCGCTTCGGCGCGGAAGCCGAATATGGCCAGCTCACGGGCGAGCTCCCGGCCAATGGCGAACGTGAATTCTCCGGCTATTACGTCGATCTGTTCTGGGCGCTCACCGGCGAAAGCCGCAATTACAACGCCGCGGATGGCAGCTTCGGCCGCATCACGCCGCGCCGTTCGCTCGGCCAAGACGGCGGCATCGGCTCGGTGATGCTCTCGCTGCGCTATGACAGCCTCGATCTGACCGACAGCACGACCATCGGCGGCGAACAATCGGGCTATGTCGGCGGCGTCACCTGGCAGCCGATCGGCTTCGTGAAGTTCCAGCTGAACTATGCGGATTACAGCATCGATTTCCCGGGCTCCAGCACCAACGATGCTGACGTTCAGACGGTGACCTTCCGCACGCAATTCGATTGGTAAGGGACGAGCAACGACGCCCGCGCATGGCGCGGGCGTCCCGCTTTCAGGAGAAATTCGATGTTGGCTCTTAAAACGCGCGGCGTGCGAAACGCGGTCCGCGCTCTTGTCACGGGCGCGGCGCTCGCCGTCGGCCTCACTTCGCTCGCGCACGCCGAAATCACGGGCGCGGGCGCGACCTTCCCGCAGCCGGTCTATACGCGCTGGGCGGAACTCTACACGCAAGGCGGCGGCGAAGCGCTCAATTATCAGGGCGTGGGTTCGGGCGCGGGCGTGAACCAGATCATGGCGCGCACGGTCGATTTCGGCGCCTCTGATGCGCCGGTGACGCCGGACCGTCTGCAAGCCGGCAATCTGCTGCAATTCCCGGCGGTGATCGGCGCGGTCGTCGTGATCGTGAACATCCCGGGCGTCGACGGCAACCAGCTGCGCCTGACGGGCCCGGTGGTCGCGCAAATCTATCTCGGCCGCATCCGCATGTGGAACGCGCCGCAGATCCGCGCGCTGAACCCGAACGTGCAGCTCCCGGCGCTGGCCATCGCGCCGGCCTATCGTGCGGATAGCTCGGGCACGACCAGCATCTTCACGAACTATCTCGCCTCGGTCGATCTGCAATTCCAAACCACGATCGGCGCGGGCAGCTCCGTGAACTGGCGCACGGGCGTCGGCGCGCGCGGCAATGACGGCGTGTCGGGCTCGGTGCGCAACACGCGCGGCGGCATCGGCTATGTCGAATACGCCTATGCGCACACCAACGGCCTGCAAACGCCGATGCTGCGCAACCGCTCGGGCAATTTCCTGGCTCCGTCGGCGCAAGCCTTCGCCGCCGCGGCCGCCACCGCCGATTGGGCGCATGCGCCGAACCTGGCGCCGAGCATGCTCAACACGACGGGCCCGAACAATTGGCCGATCGTGAGCGCGACCTACATCCTCGTGCCGAAGAACCCGACGGATGCGGATCGTGCGCGCAACGTGTTCCGCTTCTTCGATTGGGCCTTCCGCAATGGCACGCCCTCGGCGCAGCAGCTTGACTACATCCCGCTGCCGGCGGCGGTGCAGGAACAAGTGCGCCGCTCGTGGAGCCAAGTCCGCGTCGGCGGCCAGCCGATCTGGCCGGCGCGCTAAACACAGCGTAAAGCGACGGGCCGGGCGGAAACGTCCGGCCCGTTTTGCGCGCAGACGGGGGCGCGCAGAAGCGGGGGATGGGCTGGTGACCACTGTGACGACCTCAAATGAATTGAAGCTCGAATCTACGGCCGCCGCGCGCGCCGGGGATACAATTTTCAAAGGCTTCCTGTCGCTCGCGGCCATGCTCGTGCTGGTCACGCTCGGCTCGATCCTGGTCATTCTCTATCTCGGCGGGGCCAAGGCGTTCGAGCATTTCGGCCTCGGCTTCGTCACCGGCACGGAATGGAATCCGGTCACCGATATCTATGGCGCGCTGCCCGCGATCGTCGGCACCATCGCCAGCTCGCTCATCGCGCTCGTCATCGCCTGGCCCATCGGCTTCGGCATCGCGTTCTTCCTCACCGAGACCGCGCCGAAACCGCTGCGCCAGCCCATCGGCATCGCCGTCGAACTGCTCGCGGCCGTGCCCTCGATCGTTTACGGCATGTGGGGCTTCTTCGTGCTGGCGCCGGTGATGGCCTCAACCATCGAGCCCTGGATCACGGAGCACACGGCCTGGCTGCCTGTGCTGCCGTCAGAAGACAATCCGATCTGGTGGTGGTTCCAAGGCCCGCCTTTGGGCGTGGGCCTGCTGACCTCGGGCGTGGTGCTCGCCATCATGATCCTGCCGTTCATCGCCGCGACCACGCGCGACGTGCTGAAGACGGCGCCGGGCATCCTCAAGGACGGCGGCTACGCCATGGGCGCGACGCGCTGGGAAGTGCTCACGCAGATCGTGGTGCCGGCGGTGCGCGGCTCGCTGTTCGGCGCGGTGTTCCTGGGCCTCGGGCGCGCGCTTGGCGAGACCATGGCGGTGACGTTCGTGATCGGCAACGCCAACCGCTTCCCGGATTCCTTCTTCGCGCCGTCGGCCTCGATCGCTTCGGTCGTCGCCAATGAATTTCCCGAAGCCAGTTCGGGGTCGATGAAGCTGGCGGCGCTGCTGGCGCTCGGCTTCATCCTGTTCGTCGTGTCTTTCATCGTGCTGGCGCTCGCGCGCTTGCTGCTGCGCCAGGAGCGCATGGAATGAACATTTCCCCGACCTCTCCGAATTATCTGCGCCGCCGCATCGGCGATGCCGTGATGGGCGTGATCTGCTCGCTCGCGGCGCTGCTCGGCCTGGTGTTCCTCGGCCTCATCCTTTGGACGCTGGTCCAGCGCGGCCTCGCGGGCCTGTCGCTCAACGTGTTCACGCATTCGATGGCCACGCCCGGCCAGCATGGCGGGCTCGCCAACGCCATCGTCGGCAGTTTGATCCAGACCGGGCTCGGCGCCCTGGTCGGCGCGCCTGCGGGCATTCTGGTCGGCGTCTATCTGTCCGAAATCGGACGCGGCTCGCGGCTCGCTTCAATCGTGCGCTTCGTGAACGACATTCTGCTCAGCGCGCCGTCGGTGCTGATCGGCCTCTTCGTCTATCAGATCGCGGTGGCGCCGTTGGGCGGCTTTTCCGGTTGGGCCGGCTCGTTCGCGCTGGCGCTGCTGGCCATGCCGATCGTGGCGCGCACCACGGAAGACATTCTGAAGCTCGTGCCGGTCGCGTACCGCGAAGGCGCGCTGGCGCTCGGCTCGCGCGAGCACACGGTGATTTCGCGCGTGATCGTGCCGGCCGCGTTCGGCGGCATCCTCACCGGCATTCTCCTGGCGGTGGCGCGCATCACCGGGGAAACCGCGCCGCTGATCTTCACCTCGCTCGGCAACAACAATTGGTCGACCGATCTGACCAAGCCGATGGCGAGTCTGCCGATCGCGATCTACCGCTATGCGGGCAGCGCCTATCAGGAATGGGTCGATCTGGCGTGGACGGGCGCGCTCGTCATCACGGTCGGCGTGCTTGCGCTCAACGTCGCCAGCCGCATCTCGCACTCGATCGTCGCCAAGGGCTCGTAAGCTGAGGCCTTAGAGCGGGGCCGGCTTGCGGCGGCGGCGGATGGCGCGCAGCCGGCGCCAGAAGCGCTTCTTCTCCGGCTTGGGCAGCGGTTCGAGATTGCGCCGGAAATCCTCCGCGCAGGCGCGCCAGGAAAACGTCTCGGCATAAGCGCGCGTGCGGCCGCGATCGCATGTGAGCGCTTCGAGCGTCGCGATCTTCAAATCCTCGTTCACCGCGCCCGCGCCCGTGCCGGGGATCAGATCCTTCGGCCCCGGCGCCACGAAGCCGGCGACCGGCGTGCCGGCCGCCATACTCTCGAGAATCACCATGCCGAACGTGTCGGTGAAGCTCGGGAACACGAACACGTCGGCATCGGCATAGTGCCGCGCCAGCTCCTCGCCTTTCTTCACGCCGGTGAACACCGCGTTCGGATAGGTTTCCGCCAGCCCTTCGCGCGCCGGGCCATCGCCGACCAGCACTTTGGTGCCCGGAATGTCGAGATCGAGAAAGCCTTCGAGATTCTTCTCGACCGAGATGCGCCCGACATAAAGCGAGATCGGCCGCGCCAGGCCCTTGAACACGCCGTTCTCGACATCGCGCTTGGCCGGGTTGAACATCTCCGTATCCACGCCGCGGCGCCAATCGGTGATGTTCTTGAAGCCGCGGCTGGTCAGCAGCTCTTTCATCGTGTCGGTCGACACCATGATGCGGCCGGACTTGTCGTGGAACGTGCGCATATAGCGATAGCCGGCCCAGAGCGGGATCCACGGAAAGCGCGCCGTGACATATTCCGGAAATTGCGTGTGATAGCTGGTCGTGAACGGGAATTTGTGCCGGAGGCATATGGCGCGCATGTCCCAGCCGAGCGGGCCTTCGGTGGCGATGTGCACCGCATCGGGCGCGAAATTGAGGAAGCGGTCTTCCACATCGTCCCGCGCGTTGAGCGAGAGCCGGATTTCCGAATAGGTGATGAGCGGCACGGTCTTGTAGCCGTCCGCCGGCGAAACGATCTCGACCTCGCAGCCGAGCGCGCGCAATTCCTGCACCACGCGCGACAGCGTGCGCACAACGCCGTTCACCTGCGGCTCCCAGGCGTCTGTGACGAGCATGATCCGGCTGGCCTTGCCTTCGGCGGCGGGCTCTTGCGGGGCGAGGGGGGCTTCAAGCGTGTCGGCCACGGGGCGGACTTGGCGCCGCCGCGCCGCCAAGGCAAGGGGTGTGGACGCCCCGTCCCCGAAGGCGCATCTAACCGCCATGCCCGCGTCGCTGAGCGCCCTAGCTAACAGAATCGAATCGGAAACAGCCGCTGCGCGCGCGGCGCCGGGGGCTGATCCGGATGCGGCGGTGCGGGCGATTGCGGCGGCGGCGGAGGCGGCCGGCGCATTGGCGGCGCTGATGCTGGGGAGCGAAGCGCTGGAACCGCGGGCGCGGTTCGCGCGCCTGGCGGAAGAGGGCGCGATCCCGTTCGATCTGGCGCGCCGGCTGATGAGCCTGGCCGGGTTCGAGACGTTGGCCTTCCGCCAATGCAAGACGGCGCTCGATCCCAGCTTGCTCGATGTCATCGTGCGCGAAGAGCTCGGCGCCTTCGACGCGTTCATCGCCTTGGCGCGCGTGCAGGCATGAGTGCGCTGGCCAAGGACATGTTGGATTGGGACGCGCTCGACGCGGACAAATATCTCGACGAGGACCGCGCCATCGCGGCGTTGCTCGCCGCCGCGCCGCTCGATGCGGCGGCGCGCGCGGGCGTGGTCGCGGAAGCGCGCGCGCTGGTGGTGAAGGCGCGCAGCCTCAAGCGCCGCAAAGGCGTGATGGAAAGCTTCCTCGAAGAATTCGGGCTTTCCAATGCGGAGGGCCTGGCGCTGATGTGCCTCGCCGAAGCGCTGCTGCGCGTGCCCGATGAAGACACCGCCGACAAGCTGATCGCCGAGAAGATCAAGACCGGGCGCTGGGCCGAGCATATCGGCAAATCCGATCATTGGCTGGTCAACGCCGGCACCTGGGGCCTGATGATGACGGGCCGCATCGTGCGCCTGCCCGAAGACATGAAAGGCGATGCGGGCGCGTTCATGGCGCGCTTCGTGGCGCGCGCGGGCGAACCGGTGGTGCGCGCCGGCGCGATGCAGGCGATGCGCATTCTCGGCGAGCAATTCGTGCTCGGCCGCGACATTGAGGCGGCGTTGAAGCGCGGCCGCGCTTTGGCGCGCGAGGATTTGGCCTCGACCTTTTCGTTCGACATGCTGGGCGAAGGCGCGCGCACCGATGCGGACGCGCTGCGCTATCTCAAAGCCTACGAAGACGCGATCGACGCCGTCGGCGCCGATGCGGGCGGCAAGGGGCCGGCGGCGGCCAACGGCATTTCGGTCAAGCTCTCTGCGCTGCATCCGCGCTACGAAGCGCGCCAGGACGCGCGCGTGATGGCGGAGCTCTATCCGCGCGTGCGGACGCTGGCGGAACGCGCCAAGCGGCACGACATCAATCTGTGTTTGGACGCGGAGGAGGCGGATCGGCTCGTCCTTTCTCTGAAGCTGTTGGACAAGCTTAGCGCGGAACCGGCGCTGTCCGATTGGCGGGGCCTCGGGCTCGCCGTGCAGGCCTATCAAAAGCGCGCGCGCGGCGTGATCGCCAAGCTGGCCCAGCTCGCGCAAAAGCGCGGCCGGTGCTTCATGGTGCGGCTGGTGAAGGGCGCCTATTGGGACGGCGAGATCAAACGCGCGCAGCAGAACGGGCGGCCGGATTATCCGGTGTTCACCACCAAGCAGGCGACCGATCTCTCTTATCTCGTCTGCGCCAAGGCGCTGATCGATGCCGGCGGCGCGCTCTATCCGCAATTCGCCACGCACAATGCGCACACGGCCGTCGCGATCCGGCGCATGGCGGAGGCGGCGGGGCATTCGGCTTACGAATTTCAGCGCCTGCATGGCATGGGCGAAGCGCTTTATCTCGCGCTCGAAGGGCGCGCGCCGGTGCGCGTCTATGCGCCGGTCGGCGGGCATGAGGATCTGCTGCCTTATCTGGTGCGGCGCCTGTTGGAGAACGGCGCCAATACCAGCTTCGTGCATACGTTTCTGGACGACGACGTTTCGCCTGATCTGGTCGCCGCCGATCCGATCGCGCGCGTCGAAGCCAGCCCGCACCGCCATCCGCGCCTGCCCGCGCCGCCGGCGATGTACGGCGCGAGCCGGCGCAATTCGAGCGGGCGGGATTTGGCGATCGTCAGCGACAGGCGCGCGCTCTTTCCTCCCCCGTTTACGGGGGAGGTGTCGCCGAAGGCGACGGAGGGGGGAGCAGGCGCGCGGACGTTAGACGTTGCGTCTCTTGGCTCCCCCCTCAGTCACGCTTCGCGTGACAGCTCCCCCGTGAACGGGGGAGCATTGGTTGAGCTCGCCTTGAAGGCGCAGAGCGCATGGAACGCGCAAGGCGGCGTGGCGCGGGCGCGCGTGTTGCGGGGGATGGGCGATGCGCTGGAAGGCGCGTTCGATGATTTCGTAAAGCTGATCGCGGAAGAAGCGCATCGCAGCGTGCAGGATGCGATCGACGAGGTGCGCGAGGCGATCGATTTCTGCCGCTATTATGCCGCCGAGGCCGAGCGGCTGTTCGGCGCGCCGGTGCGTCTGCCCGGGCCGGCGGGCGAGACCAATGATCTGTCGCTGAACGGGCGCGGCGTTTTCATCTGCATCAGCCCGTGGAATTTTCCGCTGGCGATTTTCACCGGGCAATTGGCGGCGGCGCTCGCGGCTGGCAACACGGTCGTCGCCAAACCGGCTGAACAAACGCCGCGCATCGCGGCGGCGGCGGTCGCGGCGTTCCGCAAGGCCGGCCTGCCGGAAGACGTGCTGCAGCTCGCGATCGGCGATGGCGCCGTCGGCGCGAGCCTCGTCGCCGATCCGCGCATTGCGGGCGTGGCGTTCACGGGGTCGACGGAGGTGGCGCAGCTGATCAATCGCAGCCTCGCCGCGCGCGATGGGCCGATCCCGGCCCTGATCGCGGAGACGGGCGGGCTCAATGGGCTGTTCGTCGATACGACCGCGCTCAAGGAGCAAGTCGTCGATGATGCGATCGTTTCGGCGTTCGGCTCGGCGGGCCAGCGCTGTTCGAGCGCGCGGCTGATCTTCCTGCCGCACGAGACCGCCGATGCGATCATCGAAACGCTGACGGGCGCCATGGATGCGCTCATCATCGGCGATCCGCGCGATGCTTCGGTCGATGTCGGCCCGGTGATCGATGTGGACGCCAAGGACGCGCTCGAGAAACATCTGGCGCGCATGAAAGCGGAAGCGCGCGTGCTGCATCAGCGCGACGTGAGCGCCCTGGGCGGAACTTTCTTCGGGCCGGCGCTGGTGGAATTGCCGTCGCTCGATCTGTTGGCGCGCGAGGTGTTCGGGCCGATCCTGCATGTCGTGCGCTATGATCCGGCGGAGATCGCGCGCGTCGGCGCGGCGCTGGCGGCCAAGGGCTATGGGCTGACGCTCGGCGTGCATTCGCGGCTGGATTCGTTTGTCGAAGCGGTGAAGGCGGCGGTTCCGGCGGGCAATGTCTATGTGAACCGATCGATGATCGGCGCGGTGGTCGGCGTGCAGCCGTTCGGCGGGTTGGGCTTGTCGGGCACGGGGCCGAAAGCCGGCGGCCCGCATTACCTCGCGCGCTTCGCGACGGAGCGCGTCGTCTCCGTGAACGTCGCGGCGCAAGGCGGCGATCCCACGCTGCTGAACTTGTAAGCCGCCTGCGGCGAAGCGGCTCTATCTGCTTTGCGCGCGCCGTGCTTAGGTTGGCGCCATGGCCGACAATGTCACGCCGTTCCGCCGTCCGCGTCCCAAGCCGCCGGCGCGCCGGTTCAATCTGCAAAGCCAGCGCGGCAAGGCGATCCTCGCACAGGCGCTGGTGATCGCGTGTTTCGCGGCGACCTATTTTCTGCCTGGCGCGCTCTGGTCGCTGATCGGCGTTGGCTTCGGCATTGCGGGCGTTCTGATCGCCAGCGCGAACCGCATGGAAGGCATGCCATGGGCGCGCACCCATCATGAGCACGCGCTGCGCAGCTTCATCATTGGGGCCGCGGCGTGGACGCTGCTCACGGTGTTCCTGATCTTGCCCTATGCGCCGCTTATTCCGGTTGTGTTCTGGGGACGCATTGTCGTGTGCGTGTGGGCCGGCGCGCGCGGGCTTGTCGGCCTGGTGCTGGCGACGCTGCGGCGCCCGATCCCCAATCCGAAATCGCTCTTGTTCTAAAGCCCGACGCGGGCGCGGATATCGGCGGGCGTGAGGCCGGCGGCGCGCAGGCTGGCCAGACTTTCCGCACCATCGCGCTTGGCGAGGCGGCGCCCGTCCGCATCGAGGATGAGGCGGTGGTGCGCATAGCGCGGCGTCGAAAGACCGAGCAGGCGCTGCAGCACGACGTGCACGTGGACGCTGTCGCGCAAATCCTCGCCGCGGATGACATGGGTGATGTGCTGGGTTTCGTCATCGAGCACGCAGGCCAGATGATAGCTCGCCGGGAAATCCTTGCGCGCGATCACGACGTCGCCGAGATGCAGCGGATCGACGGGATGGACGCCGGTCTGATCTTCATAGGCAAGGCTTTGGCCGGCGAGCGCATCACGCGCGCGCGCGGCGCTGAGGCGCCAGGAAAAGGCTTCGCCCGCTTCGAGACGGCGCTGCTCTTCATCTGCGGGCAAGGCGTCGCCGAAATAGACCTCTTCAAAGCCGTGCGGCGCGTGGGCCAGCATGGCGAGCACCTCTTTGCGCGTCTTGAAGCAGCGATAGCAAAGGCCCTGCGCGATGAGGCGGGCGAGGCCAGCTTCGTACGCGGCCATGTGCTCGGATTGGCGGCGGGGCGCCTCGTCCCAAGTGACGCCGAGCCAGGCGAGATCGTCGAGCATGGCGGCTTCGAATGCCGGTTTGCAGCGCACGCGGTCGGTATCTTCGATGCGCAGCAGGAAGCGCCCGCCCGCGGCGCGCGCGAAATCGTAAGCGGTGAGCGCGGAAAAAGCGTGGCCGAGATGAAGGCGCCCGGTGGGCGAGGGGGCGAAGCGCGTGACGAACACGGTCTGCGCTTAGCGCGATGCGCGCGCGTGCGCCAAGGCGCGCGGGTTCGTACCGCCGGCTTCCAGCCGGCAGTCTTCGTTTTTTCCTGATCCGACAGCGAAGATTGAAACGCCGCCTGCCGGCTGGAAGCCGGCGGTACGAGGGTTAGCTGGAATCGGTGGGGCTGGCGCGCAGGAGGCGCGTGGTTTCCGCCTGCAGGCGATCGACCAGCGTACGCGGCAGGCGGGTGGGATCGGGTTTGCTGACTGCGATGCGCAGCACCAGCGCGCCATTCTTCGCCAGCGCGCGGGCCATGCGCCGCACGTAGAGATCGGCGTCGGCGAGCGCGGCTTCGAGCGCGGCCATGCGGCGGGCGAGCTTGCGGGTCGGCGAACGGCGGATCTTCTCGCCTGTGCCCGCGCTGCGCGGCGGGCGCATGTCGTCGTCGCGGCAGAGCGTGACGGCGCTGGGCGGGAAGAGCTTGAACGCGGGCGCGACTTCGATCCCCAGCGCGCGCTCGGGGATGTCGCGCACCGGCAGCGGCGCTGCGTTGGAGACGCTGCGCCTGGCCACGGCGCGCGCGGACGGCGCCAGCGTCAGGCCGCGCGCTTCGAGCATCAGCATTTGCCGCAGCGCCGCTTCGCAGGCGTCGAGCCAGGCCTCGATGGTGCGGCGCGCGCGCTTGGTGAAGCGCTCCTCCATCCAGCTCTGGGCCGGGCCGAAGCGATCGATGATCTCGGAGAAATAAGCGCCCAATTGGGACCAGGCTTGGGAGAGGTCGAGAACGAGGGACATGGGCGCGAGTGTAAGGGCGCGCCGAACTGGGTCCGATTGAACGCGCGTTATCCCCGCATCGCGCCTCCTCCCCCTTGCAGGGGGAGGAAAGAGGCGGGCGTGTGGTTTGGGGCGGGGAATGGGGTAGAGGAGCGGGGAGGAGCGCTTCATGGTGATGATCGACGGGCCGCGCCAACCGCCAGCGCGGGGCGGCAAGCCTGATACTCTGGTCGTGTTCCTGCACGGCTTCGGCTCGAACGGCGCCGATCTCATCGCGCTCGCGCCCTATTGGGCGAAGGCGCTGCCGGGCGCGCAATTCGTCTCGCCGAATGCGCCGGAGGGCGTGCCGGGCATGCCGGGCGCATTTCAATGGTTCAACCTCGCGGTGCGCGATCCGTCCGCGATCGAGCGCGGCGCGGCCAAGGCGCGCGAAACTATCGACGCTTTTCTCGACCGTGAATTGGCGCGCTATGGCCTGGACGAGAGCCGGCTGGCGCTGGTCGGCTTTTCGCAGGGCACGATGATGGCGCTCTATGCGGGGCTGCGCCGGACGCGGCCGCCGGCGGCGATTGTCGGCTTTTCCGGCATGCTGGTGGGCGCCGGCGATCTGGCCAGCGCCAAGACCGGCGCCCCGCCTATCCTGCTGGTCCATGGCGATCAGGACGACCGCATCCCGCTCTCGGCCATGTTCGACGCCGCCGACGCGCTGGGCGAGGCCGGGCTCTCGGCGCAATGGCATGTCAGCTATGGCCTGCCGCACTCGATCGGGGAGGACGGGCTGGAGCTGGGCGGGGCCTTCCTCAAGGCCATGCTGGCGGCGGGACCACGCGCCGCGCCCAGCGGTGCGATTTTGTCACAAACCCGCGGCTGAAATCGGCTAAGGTGAGTCTCAAGGAGGAGCCGCCTTCAGTCAGATCGGCCGCATTCCATCCCGGCGTCTTGGCGGTGTTCCCCGGGTCGGATTTCCCAGGGGAGGCCCGCGATGAACGTCAGCAGCGCGCCCCCGGCCGGATGGCCGGCGTTGGTGCTCAACGCCGATTATCGGCCGCTTTCCTATTACCCGCTGTCGCTCTGGCCCTGGCAGGAAGTGGTCAAGGCGGTGTTCCTCGACCGCGTCGAGGTGATCGCGGAATATGAGCACGAGGTGCATTCGCCGTCGTTCAAGATGCGGCTGCCCTCGGTCATTTCGCTGAAGGATTACATCAGCCAGGAGCGGCCGCCGGCGTTCACCCGGTTCAATCTGTTCCTGCGCGACGGCTTCGCCTGCCAATATTGCGGCGCGGCGGAGGATTTGACGTTCGACCATCTGGTGCCGCGCTCGAAGGGCGGGCGCACGACGTGGGAGAACATCGTCACCGCCTGCGCGCCGTGCAATCTGCGCAAGGGCGGACGCATGCCGCGCGAAAGCGGGATGATCCCGAAGCGCCGGCCGGATCGGCCGAGCGTGCATGAGCTGCAAGCCGTCGGCCGCCGGTTCCCGCCGCACTATCTGCACGATAGCTGGGTGGATTTTCTGTACTGGGACGTCGAACTGGAGGCGTAGGGGCGGCGCGCCCACGCGCTTTCTTCTGTCATTCCGGGCGACGCGCAGCGGAGACCCGGAACCCAGGGGCAAAGGTCGCCGTGCGTGGCCCCTGGATCCCGGATCAAGCTTCGCTTGTCCGGGATGACTGAATTCTGGCGTGGCCTCCTCAGTGGCGCCTGTGGCTCACCCCTCCCAGCCTCCCCCTTGCAGGGGGAGGAGAAGGGCGGCGCATGGGGCTGCCGGCTGGAAGCCGGCGGTACACAGCTTACGCCTGCGGATGCCAGGCGGCGTCGACTTTCGTGAACATGTCCTGGACGTTGTCGCCGACGGTGGCGATGGCCGTAATGATGGCGAGCGCGCCGACCGCGATGATCATCGTGTATTCGATGGCGGTGTGGCCGCTCTCGTCGGCGCAGAAGCGGGCGAGGGCGGCGATCATGGGCGCGCGCCGAGATGGGCGATCAGACGCTCGAGCAGCGGCGCATCGGCGGGCGGCATCGGATAGGCGCGCAACGCCTGCGGCTTGGCCCAGGCCAAAGCTTGCGCTTCCACCGCGCGCGGAACGCCCTGCCACGCCGCCACCAGGAACAGCGGCATGAGCAGATGGAACGCGTCATAGGCGTGCGACGCGAACGCGAAGGGCGTCAGATCTGCGGCGGCCACGTCCACGTCCAATTCTTCCTTCAACTCCCGGATCAGCGCGGTCTCGGGGCTTTCGCCCGGCTCGACCTTGCCGCCCGGAAACTCCCAGAGCCCGCCGAGCGACTTGCCCTGCGGGCGCTGCGCGATGAGCACGCGGCCGTCCCCGTCGATGAGCGCAGCGGCGCTCACCAGCACAAGGCGGCTGCTTGACGGCTGATCTTGGCTCATCTCGCTTAAGATCGGGTTCGAGGACGCGGTTGAAATCCGTTCACCATGGCGCGGGTCATGGGGCCGCATCGCGCGTCAGCATGGCCCATTCGGCCTGCGGGTTGAAGCGGCCGCTTTCCGGATCGACGCAGGGCTGCAGCGTGACGGCGCCCGAATCCGCGGCGGCGGCGAGGCAGGCATTGTCGCCCGGCGCGCGCAGGATGAGGCCCTGATAAGAGGTGAGGCGCGAGGCGCGGCTGGTGTGCACGACGTCGTAGAGCCCTTGGCTCGGCGCGCGGTTGAAGGCGTCGATGCGCAGCCGCTGCGCGGCCTGGTCTGCGCATGGCTCCAGGCGCACGCGCGCTTGGAAATCCGCCGGCGCTTCGATGCATAGGTTTTCTGTCGCGGAAGACAGCGTGTAGAGCGCGCGGCCGTTCTCTTCGGCGATCGGCAGCAGCGTCCAGGCGCGCGCATGTGCGGCGCAATCGGCGCCTGTCAGCGCAAGGCCGGCGCCGGGCGAGCCGGTGGGATCGAGGCAGGATTGGGCGGCGTGCAGCGGCGCAAAGCCGGTGCGCAAGGACGCATCCGGCTTGGCGCAGGCGCCGAGCGCGCCCGCAAGCGCGGCGGCGAGAACGAATGGGCGAAGCATCATGTCTGGCGCAGCATGTTGGACAAGGGCTAACGCTCATGCCTGTCCAATTGGTTGACGCGCGCGCTGCGTTTTCACGCGCGCTGTGCTGCGTCTGCAACCGTGCGCTGTAGATCAGCTGCGGTAATCGCCGTTGATCTCGACATAGCGCTTGGTGAGATCGCAGGTGTAGATGAGCGCGCGGCCGCCGCCCACGCCGACATCGATCTCAATCTCGATCTCGTCGCGCTTCATGTAGGCGGACATGTTCTCTTCACTGTAATCGCGCGCGGCCACGCCATCCTTGGCGGCCCAGAGCGGACCGAATTTGACGCTGACGCGCTCTTTGACGATCGGCTCATCGGCGCGGCCGACGGCCATGACGATGCGGCCCCAATTGGCGTCTTCGCCGGCGATGGCGGTTTTGACCAGCGGGCTCTCGGCGACCACGCGCGCGATCTTGGCGGCGGAGGCGTCGTCGTTGGCGCCGCTGACGCGGATGGTGACGAATTTGGTCGCGCCCTCGCCGTCGCGCACGATCTGCAGGGCGAGGTCGAGCATCAGGGCGGCGAATTTGGCGCGGAGATTGGCGAGGCGGGGATCGTCGGCGTGCGTGACCGGCGCGTGCTTGACCGCGCGCGTCGCGAACAGGAGCACGCAATCATTGGTCGAGCGATCGGCATCGACGGTGATGATGTTGAAGCTGCGCGCGGTCTCTTCGCGTAGCAGCGCGTTCAGGACATCGGCGGGCAGATCCGCATCGGTGAACACGAAGGCCAGCATAGTCGCCATGTTCGGCGCGATCATGCCCGAGCCCTTGGCGATGCCGACCAGATTGACCGGCTGGCCGTCGATCAGCGCGGTTCCGCCCGACGCCTTGGGATAGGTGTCCGTCGTCATGATGGCGCGGGCGGCGTCTTCCCAGACCACAGGCGCGAGCTGTTTGGCGAGATCGGGCAGGACGGCGCGGATCTTCGCATCGTCGAGCGGCACGCCGATGACGCCGGTGGAGGCCGCCATCAGCGTCTCGCCGGGAACGCCCATGGCCTCGCCCGCGGCCATCAGCGCGCGCGTGGCCGCGTCATAGCCGATCTGGCCGGTGAAGGAATTGGCGCAGCCGGCATTGGCCAGGAGGCCGCGCGCGGTTCCGCTCTTGGCCAGCTGCGCCTTGCACCAATCAGTGGGCGCCGAGCCCACGGCGTTGGTGGTGAAGACGCCGGCGGCCGTCGCGCGTTCCGGCGTGCGCGCCAGCAGCAGGTCTGGGCGGTCCTGCTTGTAGAAGCCGGCGCGGCCGATGGCGGCTTCGACGCCCGCGACCGGCGGCAGGTCAGGAAAGCGCGCGGGCGCGAGCGGGGAGATCGGCGCGGGCTGGCTCATGGCGCGGCGGTGGCGACCGAGGCGCCCTGGGAGGGCGCGGCCGCGCCGCGCTGCACGGCGGTGGCGCCGGAGCCCGGGCGGGCGGCGGTGGCGCCCGAGCCGGGACGCGCCGGCGTGGGGCCGCTGCTGGGGCGGGGCGCGGCGGTCGCGGGCGCGGTGGCGGGGCTGGCCGGCGCTTCGGCGCTTCCGGAATAGACGCCGCCGGGGCCCATCGGGAACGGGAAGGGCGGCGCGCTGCGCGGGCCGACCGGGCCGATCGCCGCATCGGCGCTGGGCGGAGCGGCGGGCGCGGGCGACTGGCCCTGCGTGGGCGGCGCGGCGGGGCGGTCGGACGGCACGGTGACATCCCCGCCCGGCTCGACGCCCTGATCGGGCTCGCGCATGCGCTCGATGCGGGCGTCGGCCTCCAGCCGTTCGCGCAGTTTCTGCGTCTCCTGGAACAGCAGCCATTGGACGATCTGGGGCCGCAAGGTCTCGATGCTGGGCACGCCCTTGGCGCGGCGGTCGTCGACGCGGATCAGGTGCCAGCCGACCTCGCTGCGCACCGGCCCGCCGACCTGGCCGATCTGGGTCGAATCGGCGAGCTGGCGGATCGGCTCGGGCAGATCGTCGGCGTCGCGGAAGCCGAGATCGCCGCCATCGGCGGCGCTGGTCCGGTCGGTCGAGAGTTCAAAAGCGAGCGCTTCGAACCTTTCGCCGCTGTCGAGCCTTCTTTTGGCCGCGAGCGCAGCGTCTCTCGTGGCGAATTGGATATGGCGCAGATGGATTTCCTGGCCTTCGCCGAGGCGGCTGGCGTTGTCTTGATAGGCCTGCTCGACAGCGTGCGGGTCGGACGCCTTGGCGAGCAATTCCTCGTAGATGGCGGAGGCCAGCACGCGCTCGCGCGCGAGCTGAAGACGCCTGCGGATATCGGGCTCGCGGTCGAGCCCCTGGCTCTCCGCCTCGGAGGCGAACAGGCGGGTTTCGATCATCTCGTCGAGCGCCAGGAAGAAGGCGTTGGAATTGGCGTTGAGGTCTTCGCCTTCCTGCAGCAGGCCGCGCTGCACGGCGTAGGTGCGCACGTCCTCGATATAGATCGGCCGGCCATTGACGGTGGCGGCGACCACGGGATCGGAGACGACGCCCGGGTGCTCGGCCTCGCGGCCAAGGCCGCACGCGCTCAAAGCCAAGAACAGGATTGCCGCAGCCCAGCTCCGGCCGGCGCGTCGGATCGATGCCATCATGTGTGGTCCAAAACCCGCTTGAACGCCCCCCAAGGGCCCCGGCTGGCCGTCTCATTGACACCGCCCGGGGGGGCTCTTAAGTCTCGCCCGAGCGCGAGTCGAGAGTGTTATCGCACGCGCGCCTCATGCGCCGGGCGTCGAAAATCAAAGCATTTCGCACGCATTAGCCCGTTCTCGCCGCGCTGGGCGGCGCCTGAGGTTCGAACGCAGTCATGTTGAATCTTGCGAAGCAAATTTTCGGTTCGTTGAACGACCGGAAGGTCCGCGCCATGCGCGGCCAGGTCGCGCACATCAACACCAAGGAACCGGAATTCGAAGCGCTGTCCGACGAAGCGCTGCGCAACAAGACGAGCGAATTCCGCCAGCGCATCGCGCGCGGCGCCAAGATCGACGACATTCTCCCGGAAGCCTTCGCCACGGTGCGCGAAGCCTCCAAGCGCACCTTGGGCCTGCGGCATTTCGATGTGCAGATGCTCGGCGGCATGGTGCTGCACGCGGGCAAGATCGCCGAGATGCGCACGGGCGAAGGCAAGACGCTGGTCGCCACCTTGCCGGTCTATCTCAACGCGCTCGAAGGGCGCGGCGTCCACGTCATCACCGTCAACGATTACCTGGCCAAGCGCGACAGCGATTGGATGGGCCAGATCTACCGCTTCCTCGGCCTCGATGTCGGCGTGATCGTGCATGGGCTTTATGACGCCGAGCGCCGCCAAGCCTACAACGCCGACGTCACCTACGGCACCAATAACGAGTTCGGCTTCGACTATCTGCGCGACAACATGAAGTACTCGCTGGGCGAGATGGTCCAGCGCGGCCACCGCTTCGCGATCGTCGACGAAGTGGACTCGATCCTGATCGATGAAGCGCGCACGCCGCTGATCATCTCGGGCCCGACGGAAGACCGCTCCGATTTCTACAAGAGCGTGGATGCGATCATCCCGCTCTTGAGGCCCGAGCATTTCGAGCATGACGAGAAGCAGCGCTCGGTCGTGTTCACGGAAACGGGGTCCGAGCGGATCGAGGAATTGCTGGTCGAGCACGGGCTGCTGCAGGGCAGCCTCTACGAGCCGTCGAACATCTCGGTCGTGCACCACGTCAATCAGGCGCTGCGCGCGCACAAGCTGTTCCACAAGGACAAGGACTACATCGTGAAGGACGGCGAAGTCGTCCTGATCGACGAGTTCACCGGCCGCATGATGCAGGGCCGGCGCCTGTCGGAAGGCCTGCACCAGGCCATCGAAGCCAAGGAACAGGCGACCATCCAGCCTGAGAACCAGACGCTGGCCTCGATCACGTTCCAGAACTATTTCCGGCTCTACGACAAGCTCGCGGGCATGACAGGCACGGCCGCGACCGAAGCGACCGAGTTCGGCGACATCTACAAGCTCGACGTGGTCGAGATCCCGACCAATCGCCAAGTCAAGCGCCAGGACGATGACGACGAGGTCTATCGGACCGCGCGCGAAAAATACAAAGCCATCATGGAAGACATCGAAGCCACCCATAGGCGCGGCCAGCCCGTGCTCGTGGGCACGGTGTCGATCGAGAAATCGGAAACGCTATCCAAGCTCCTCAAGCAGCGCGGCATCACGCACCAGGTGCTGAACGCGCGCTACCACGAGCAGGAGGCGCAGATCGTGGCGCAGGCCGGCGTGCCGGGCGCGGTGACCATCGCCACCAACATGGCCGGCCGCGGCACCGACATTCAGCTCGGCGGCAATGTCGATATGCGGTTGAAGGCCGTGCTGCGCGGCGATGAAACGCCCGATCAGATCGCCGCCAAGCGCCGCGAAATCGCGGTCGATGTCGAAACGCATAAGCGGCGCGCGCTCGATGCGGGCGGGCTCTACGTGCTGGGCACGGAGCGGCACGAAAGCCGCCGCATCGACAACCAGCTGCGCGGCCGGACGGGCCGTCAGGGCGACCCGGGCAAGAGCAAATTCTACATCTGCCTGGAAGACGATCTGTTGCGCATTTTCGCGGCCGAACGGCTCGATGCGATCATGCGCGGGCTCGGCATCCAGGAGGGCGAGGCGATCGTCCACCCGTGGATGAACAAGGCGCTCGAAACCAGCCAGCGCCGCGTCGAACAGCGCAACTTTGAAATCCGCAAGAACCTTCTGAAATACGACGACGTCGCCAACGATCAGCGCAAGGCGATCTTCGAACAGCGCATCGAGATCATGCGCACGGCCGATGTGTCGCCGATCGTGAAGGATATGCGCCACGACGTGTGCGAGAAGCTGGTCTATCGGCACATGCCGGAGAAGGCCTATGCCGAGCAATGGGACATTGCGAGCCTGTCGGAAGAGGCGCGCGAGATTTTCGATCTCGATTTCCCGTTCTCGGTGTGGGCCGCCGAAGAAGGCATCGCGCACGAGGAAGTGCTCGAACGCATGGTGAAAGAGGTCGATCGCGCCTATGCGGCGAAGGCCGCTTTGGTGGGCGGGGACCGGCTGCGCGCGGTGGAGAAGCAGGTGCTGCTCTCCGTGATCGACATGCGCTGGCGCGAACACCTCGGCCAGCTCGACCATCTGCGCTCGGTCATCCATTTGCGCGGCTATGCGCAGCGCGATCCGCTGAACGAGTTCAAGACCGAAGCCTTCACGCTGTTCGAGCGCATGCTGCTCGATCTGCGCACGACGGTGACGCGCATGCTGATGCAGCTGCAGATCGATCAGGCGCCGGTGCAGGCGCCGCGACCGCTGCAGACCGTCGAGGTGCACGCCGATCCGCACACCGGCGAAAACGAAATGGCCTCGGCCGAAACGTTCGACCGGCACGACCCGCGCACCTGGGGCAAAGTCAGCCGCAACACGCCGTGCCCCTGCGGCTCGGGCAAGAAATACAAGCACTGCCACGGCGTCGTCGGCGAAGCCGCGAGCGCGTAAACGCTCCCTTCTCCTCCCCCTGCAAGGGGGAGGCTGGGAGGGGGTGAGCCGGGGCGATGGGCTTTCGTGTTTCGCGCTGAGAGATTCGCGGGACGGTTTCGCGCGCGGCTCACCCCCTCCACGGCGCTTTGCGCCGCACCTCCCCCTTGCAGGGGGAGGAAGAGGTTAGAGTTCGCCGCGTTCAAACCTGCGGGCGCGAATGGCGTCCATGATCTGCGCGCAGACGGCCTCGATGTTCTCCGTCACGTCCCAGTTCCAGAAGCGCAGGACGATCATGCCCTCGCGTTCGAGATAGGCCGTGCGCGCTTCGTCATAGGCGGCGCGATCAGCGTGCTGGCTGCCGTCGAGTTCGACGATCAGTTTGAGGGACGCACAATAGAAATCCGCAAAATACGGCCCGATCGGATGTTGCCGGCGAAAGCTGGCGCCGAGGGCTGCGCTGCGCATCATCGCCCAGAGCTTCCATTCCTGCTCCGTCATCGCACGCCGCAATGCGCGCGAACGGCGTGTCTTGCCTGGCGTGCGCGAGAAGGACGGCATGTGTGAGAGTGCGCGCCCTTCTCCTCCCCCTGCAAGGGGGAGGCTGGGAGGGGGTGAGCCGCTGTGATGACGACAGCGTGTTCGCGCTATCCGTTCGAGCGGCGCCGTGTGTGGCTCACCCCCTCCACGGCGCTGCGCGCCGCACCTCCCCCTTTTAGGGGGAGGAGGGCGCAAGCTTTACCCGCGGCGACCGTCGTGGTCGTGGCGCTGGTCGCGGATTTGGGCGCTGAGGCGATCGAAGCGGCGATCTAGGTCGGCGCGTTCGGACGCGCTGAGGCCGCCGCCGCTGCGGCGGTAATTGGCTTCGAGATTGGCGATGCTGCGGAACTCGGTGCGCAGCCGCGTGGCTTCACGGCGCGACAGCGAGCCGTCGCGCACGCCCGCATCGATGCGCGCGTCGAGATTGGCCTGGCGCTGGTTGATGCTTTGCCAGCCGCCGCGATTGTCGTTGTCGTGGCGATCATAGGAGATGCGCGCCGAGAGCGCGTCGAAGCGGCGATCGAGATCGGCGCGTTCGGCATAGGTGAGGCCGTTGCGGCGATATTGGTTTTCGAGCGCGGCGATGCGCTGGAATTCCGCGCGCAGGCTGGCGGCTTCGTTGCGCGTCAGCGAGCCATTGCGCACGCCGCCATCGATGCGCTGATCGAGCTGGACCTGGCGCTGGTTGATGCTTTGCCAGGGCGGATCGGCCATGGCGGCGGGGGCGGCGAGCGCCAGCGCGCTGGCGGCGGCCATGATTGCGAGCAATTTCTTCATAACGGACCTCTTCAAACTCATCCCGGCGCCAACCGTGGCGCGTTCATGCCTTTCCCCGCCTGTATCGTGGCTGAATCAATCGTTTAGGCTGGGGCGGGTTCCGGCCCGCGCTGCGGCGAGGGGCGGGATTGCCAAGCCGGCGGAACGCGCGGCATAGACCGGCCCAGGCAAAAGGATGGCTTCATGCAGGGCGATTTGATCGTCGTGTTCGGCGGCTCGGGCTTTGTGGGCGCGCAAGTGGTGCGCGCGCTGGCCAAGCGCGGCAAACGCGTGCGCGTGGCGCTGCGCCGGCCGCATCTGGGCCAGGATCTGCGCGTGGCGGGCGATGTCGGCCAGGTGCAGCTGGTGCAGGCCAATGTGCGGTTTCCGGATTCGGTCGCGCGCGCGCTCGAAGGCGCGAGCGGGGCGGTCAATTGCGTCGGCGTGCTGAACGAGAAGGGGCCGCAGACGTTCGAGGCGCTGCATGTCGAGGCGGCCGAGACCATCGCTGAGGCGGCGAAGGCGGCGGGGATCACGCGCTTCGTGCACATCTCCGCCATCGGCGCGGATGCGAAGAGCCCTGGCCGCTATGGGCGCAGCAAGGCGGCGGGCGAAGCCAAGGTGCGCGCGGCGATCCCGGAGGCGGTGATCGTGCGGCCGTCGCTGGTGTTCGGCACGGGCGATGCGTTCTTCAATCGCTTCGCCAATCTGGCCAAGTTCGCGCCGGCGCTGCCGCTGATCGGCGGCGGCAAGACCAAATTCCAGCCCGTATTCGTCGGCGATGTGGCCGAAGCGGTGGTCAACGCGCTCGACCATGCGGACGCGAAGGGACGCACGTTCGAACTGGGCGGGCCGCGCGTCTATTCGTTCAAAGAGCTTCTGCAATTCACGTTGCGCGAAGCCGATCGGCCGCGACCGCTCATTCCCGCGCCGTTCTTTGCGATGCAGCCCGTGGGCATGCTGCTCGATTGGGGCTTCAAGATTTTGCCCTGGGCGCCGCCGCTGACCGGCGATCAGGTGGCGATGCTGCGGCGCGACAGCGTGGTCGCGCCCGGCGCGAAGACGCTTGCCGATCTCGGCGTGACGCAATTGGAATCGATTGAATCGATCACGCCGACCTATCTCTGGAAATTCCGGCCTTACGGCCAATTCCAGCAGCGGCCGACGACATAAAGGCGCGCGCAGCGCGCATGGGGGGAACATGAGTGTGCGCATAGCGGCCGTGCTCACGGCTTTGTTCGGCATCGCCACACTCGCGATCACCTATGCCTTCGCCGCGCTGCCAGAGGCGCGCGATGCGGTGAGCTGCGCGACCAATGGTCTGCTGGTGCAATTCGAATTCGCGCGCACGCCCGCGCAGCTGGAGGGCCTGTTCGGCCGCGTCGGCATGGATTGCCATCAGTTGCGGCTCGACTCGGTGAATGCGCAGAACCTGCTGGATATCCGCGCCTATATTCCGTGTTACGCGGCCTTCATGGCGTTCGCCGCCTGGTTCGTGGGCGGGCGCGCGAGCCGGCCCGTGGTGATCGCGGCGATGTTGGCGGCGGTGGTCGCGGCATGGTCCGATCTCTGGGAGACGACGGCGCTGCTCGACCTCGCGCGCCGCGTGGATCAGCCGAATGGGTTTGACGACGTCGCCCCGCTCAACGCGCAGCTGGCGATTCTCACCATCGCCTCGCGGCTCAAATTCGCTCTGATCGGCGTGCATGGCTTGCTGATCGCGCTCGCCGCGTTCACCGGCGAACGCAAGCGCCGCATCCTGGGCGCGCTGGCGCTGTTCGCCGCGCCCGCAACGGCCGTGCTGATCGCAACTGGCGGCGCCGACGAACGCATGGCGCTGGCCTACGCCATCGGCATGACGCTGGCCTGGACGCCGATCATGCTGACCGCCGCGAAGGAAGCGATTTTGCCGGGACGGTGAGGGCGCTGCGCCCTCCCTCCCCTTGATGGGGAGGGTGTCATCGCGAAGCGATGACGGGTGGGGTGGATGCGCGACGCTTCAAGACCTAGCGCCAGCCGCCCCCTCAGTCACGCTACGCGTGACAGCTCCCCCATCGAGGGGGAGCAGGGGCGATTGGCGCGGACATCGGCGCTAAATCGCGGTGAGATGGGTGGCGTGGAAGCCTTGGGGCGCGAGGGCTTCGGCGACGATGGCGCGGTGGCAATGGCGCCAATCATGTTCGAGGCAGAGCAGGCAGGCGCGCTGCGCATGCGCGAGGTCTGCGGCTTCGGCGAGCGCGAGCTGGCTTTCGGGCGCCGCAAGCTTGGCCTGGAAAATGTGCGCCATGGTTGCGTGATCGCCGCGCTTGGCGGCGTCGCGGCCGGCCTTGGGCGTGCCGAGCGGCTTCATGTGGCGATAGGCGACGCCCGCTTCGTGCAATCCCGATTCAAGCTGGCGGCGCGAGAAGCCGGCGCGGCGCGAATTGGGCAATTCGCGGATGTCGAGCAGCAGATCAATGCGTGCGGCCTTGAGCGCGGCGATCACCTCGGCGAGCGAGGCGCGCTCATAGCCGATGGTCCAAATCTCGCTCACAGAAAGCCGAGCGAGAGCGCGAGGATCAGCACGAGGCCGAGCGCGATGCGATACCAGGCGAACGGCGCAAAGCCGACGCGCGTCACGTAATTGAGGAACGGCTTCACCACCAGCAATGCGGAGAGGAAGGCGAACAGGAAGCCCACGCCGATCTCGGCCCAGCGTTCGCTCGACACCGCCATGTGCCGCACTTCGAGATAATCGTGCGCGAAGGCGGCGGTCATCGTCGGCATGGCGAGGAAGAACGAGAACTCGGCGGCCGCGCGGCGGTCGAGGCCGAGGATGAGGCCGCCGAAAATCGTCGCGCCCGAGCGCGACACGCCGGGGATCATCGCGAGGCATTGAAATATGCCGACGCCGATGGCGCGCGGGATCGGCGTATCGGCGGCGTCCATCACGCGCGGCGTCGGGCGGAAGCGTTCGATCAGCAGCATCGCGACCCCGCCCACGATGAACGCGATCGCGAACACCAGCACGCTCTCATAGAGCACGCTCTTCACGTAATCGGCGGCGAAGAAGCCGATGATGACGGCGGGCAGGAAGGCGAGGAAGAGCATCAGCGCGAAGCGGCGCGCTTCGGGCTTCGTCGGCAGGCCGGTGATCACGTCCCAGATGCGCTGGCGATAGAGCCACATCACGGCGAGGATCGAGCCGAGCTGGATCATCACCGTGAAGACGCCGCCCTCGTCGGAGAATTTGATGAGGCGCTCGCCGATCAGCAGATGGGCGGTCGAGGAAATCGGCAGGAATTCCGTGAGGCCCTGAACGATCCCCAGGATCGCGGCCTTCAGCAGCGTGATGACGTCCAAAAGAGGCTCCCCGGCTCAGAGATTCATCATGGCGTGCGTCGGAGGCAGGCAAAAGCCGGCATATAAGTCAGTAACACTGACTGGATTTGTGCAATCAAGCTTGGCAGGCGGTTTTGAAGCGCGTAGGCGCTGATCTGGAGCTTGTCCGGGGCGCGTCATGGCCGAAAAAATGCTGAAATTCACGCAGGCGGCCGGCAAGGGGCCGGACAAGCGTGACGCCGCGACGCGCCGGGGCGATTTCTTCGAGGTCTATGGCGAATTCATCGCCGCCAAGGCGGAAGATCAGGCGGCGCGCTGCTCGCAATGCGGCGTGCCATTCTGTCAGTCTCACTGTCCTTTACAGAACAATATCCCGGACTGGCTGAAGCTGGCGGCGGAGGGACGGCTGGAAGACGCCTACGCGCTCTCGGCGGCGACCAATTCCATGCCCGAAATCTGTGGCCGCATCTGCCCGCAGGACCGGCTGTGCGAAGGCGCCTGCGTGATCGAGCAATCGGGCCATGGCGCGGTGACGATCGGCGCGGTCGAAAAATATCTGACGGAGACGGCGTGGGAGAACGGCTGGGTCGAACCGCTCACGCCGGGCCGCGCGCGCGGGCAGAGCGTGGGCGTGATCGGGGCGGGGCCGGCGGGACTGGCGGCGGCGGAGAGTCTGCGCCTGCGCGGCTATGACGTGACGGTCTACGATCGCCATGATCGCGCGGGCGGGCTGCTGATCTACGGCATTCCGAATTTCAAACTGGAGAAGAAGGTCGTCGCGCGGCGCGTGGCGCGGCTGGAGGCGGGCGGAATCGTCTTCAAGCTCAACACCGAGATCGGGCGCGATCTTTCCTTCGCCGATGTGCGCGCGGCGCATGACGCGGTGCTGATCGCCATCGGCGCCTATCAGGCGCGCGCGCTCGATCTGCCGAACGCGAAGGGCAAGGCCGTGCTGCCGGCGCTGGATTATCTGATCGCGGCGAACCGTGCGGGCCTGGGCGATGAGATCGACGACGGCGTGGGGCTCGATGCGCGCGGCAAGCGCGTCGTCGTGATCGGCGGCGGCGACACGGCGATGGATTGCGTGCGCACGGCGGTGCGCCAGGGCGCCAAGAGCGTCACGTGTCTTTATCGGCGCGACCGGGCCAACATGCCGGGCTCGCAGCGCGAGGTGACGAACGCGGAAGAAGAAGGCGTGGTGTTCGATTGGCTGGCGGCGCCGAAGGAATGGCTGGGCGCGCGCAAGCTGTCGGGCGTGCGCGCCGCGCGCATGCGGCTGGGCGCGGCCGATGCGTCGGGCCGCGCGGCGCCGGAAGAGGCTCCGGACGGCCTCTATGATGTGCAGGCCGATCTGGCGATCGCGGCGCTCGGCTTCGATCCGGAAGACGTGCGCGGGCTTTGGCGGGCGCCCGATCTGGCGGTGAACCGCTGGGGCGCGCTGAAGGTCAATCCGATGACGATGGAGACGTCGCTGCCGGGCGTTTACGCGGCGGGCGATATCGTGCGCGGCGCTTCGCTCGTGGTGTGGGCGATCCGCGAAGGGCGCGATGCGGCGGAGGCGATCCATCAGAGCTTGAGCGCGCGCGTGCGCGTGGCGGCGGAGTAGGCGCGATGGCCGCTCCTTCCGGCGCGCTGACGGCGATCTTGCCGTGCAACGACCTCGATGCGTCCGAGCGCTTCTACAATCGGCTGGGCTTTGCGCGGCCGGCGAGCGAGAAGCCGGCGCCTGGCGAGGAAGATACGTATCGCATGCTGGCGAACGGGCGCGGCGGCTTCCTCCATCTCACCGATGCGGTGGAGGGCTGGCTGATCCCTGGGCGCAATCCGTTCGGGCTCTATCTTTACGTGGACGATGTCGATGCGCTCGCCGCGGGCTTTGCGGGTGAGACGCTCGAAAACAACGGCCCCGAGCACAAGCCGTGGGGCATGTACGAATTCTCGCTCTCCGATCCGGACGAAACGCTTGTCCGCGTCGGTTGGCCCAGCCGGTTGATGAAACCATGACCGAATCGCACAAGCACGCCCCCTCCCCGCGAGGGGAGGGGGAA
>JBGAGO010000007.1:0-140651 GCA_044226655.1 Caulobacterales bacterium
GCCCGCTGCAATTCGACATCCTGTCGATGGGCTCGCTCTTGGCGCTCAACCGGGCGCGGATCGCCGCCAATCCGCACATCGCGCGCTTTCTGGCGATCGCGGCGGCGATCGCAGGCGCGCTCTATTTCGCGACCTACGCCTTCATCAACATCGCCGATGGCGCGCACGGCGTGAACATCATGCGCAACGTGATCTCCGGCTGGCTGTGGGGCGAAGGGCGCCACATCTTCGTTTATAGCGTCGTCGGTTTGGCGGCGGCGGCGATCATCGCGAACGTAATCACGGGCGATCGCTGGGCGCTGGCGCTGGGGCGCTTGCCGTTCGCACAATGGATCGGGCGCATCTCCTACGGCGCCTATCTCTACCATTTGCTGATCCTGTGGTTGGTCACGCATATATTGCCGCCGCTCCATCCGTGGAGCTTCGTGCGGCAGGCGACGATCTTCGCGATCGTCTATCCGACGACCCTGCTGGTCTCGCACCTCTCCTATCGCTTCATCGAGCGGCCGGTTCTGCAATTGCGCAAGCGCTTCCCGTAAGCTTCACTGGGCGCGCGGGCGCGCAAGACGCCGCGAGGGGAAACGCCATGCTGAAACGCGCTGCGCTCGCGCTGATCGGGCTCGTCTTGATGATCGCGGGCTCGTGGATCGCCGTGGCGGTGCGCAATGCCGATGGCGCCACCGCGCGCGAGGTCAGCTTTCTGGGCGCGGCCGGCAATCGGCTGGGCGGCATGCTCTATCGGCCGGCCAACGCGACGCCGCAGACGCCCGCGCCGGCCGTGCTCGCCGTGCACGGCTTCATCAACACGCATGAAATGCAGGCGCCGTTTGCGATCGAATTGGCGCGGCGCGGCTTCGTGGTGCTGGCGCTCGATCAGACCGGCCATGGCGCAAGCGAACCGCCGGCCTTGGCGCACGGCTTCGGCGGCCCGGACGGGCTGCGCTATCTGCAAATGCTGCCTTACGTCGACAAGAGCCGCATCGCGATGGAGGGCCATTCGATGGGCGGGCTGGCGCTGATGGCGGCTGCGCACGATCAGCCGGACGGCTATCGCGCGATGGCGCTTGTCGGCTCCTCGACGAGTTTCGATGGATCGCCGCCGCCGTCCAATCTGCGCAATGTGCTGCTGGTGTTCGGCCGCTATGACGAGTTCGGCCAATTGATGTGGCAGAACGCGCCGCAGGACATCGGGCAAAGCGCGCGCCTGCAAGCGCTGTTTGGCGCGACGGCCCCCGTTCAATCCGGCAGGATGGATACGTTGGATGGCGCGCGCGGGCGGCGATTGCTCCTGATGCCGGCAGTGACGCATCCCGGCGAGCATTTCAGCAATGACGTCGTGCGCGATGTCGAAATGTGGTTCTCGGATTTGCAACCGCCCGCGCTGCGCGATTCAAGCGATCAAATCTGGTTCTGGCGGGAGATCGGCGCGCTGATCGGGTTCGCCGGCTTCGTGTGCCTGCTCCTGGGCCTCTTCAATCTGCTGTTGCCGTTCTTCGCGGGGCTTGCCGAAGCAGCAGCGCCCGCCCGCGCCTCGCGCAGTACGGGCTGGTGGGGCGCTCTGGCGCTCGCCGCGCTGGCGCCGGCCGTGCTCTACCTGCCCGCCATGCTCGCCGGCTTCGTGTTGACTGCGCCCGGACCGCTCGCGCCACAGGCGATCACCAATCACATCCTGATCTGGGCGCTCGCCAGCGCGCTCGTCACGCTGATCGCCGGCTTGTTCGCAAAGCGCGTGAAGCTCGCCGCCAAATGGGCGGGCGCGATTGGGCTTGCCGCGCTCTGCGCGGCGCTGGCCTTCGGCGCGCTCGAACTGACGCACGGCTTTCTGCCGACGAATTTGGGATTCTGGATCGTCTCGCTGAACGTGATGCATCCGTGGCAGGAAGCGAGCTTCGGGCTTTACCTGATCCCGTTCGCGATCTTCTTCCTGGTGAGCTTGCGCAGCCTGCATGCGCGGCTCGCCGTGGCGGGCGATGGCGTGCTGACGATGTATGCCGCCAACATCGCCGCGCTCGCGGGCGGGATGGCGCTGCTGTGCGTCATCCTCTACGTCCCGCTCTTCCTGACCGGCCTGATCGCCGTTCCAATCGCCTCGCTGCAGGCGATCATCGCGCTGCAATTCGTGCCGATCCTGGCCGTGTGCGCGATCATTGCGACCTATTGCTATCGTCGCACCAACAGCTACGCGCCCGGCGCCTTTCTCTGCGCGATCTTCGTGACGTGGTACGTGACGGCGGGGACGGCGACGATGGCTTGGCCGATCGGAATGGGGTGAGCGCGCTACACCAGCATCTTCCCTTCCTCGTCGATCTCATCGCCTTTAAAATTATCCGCGAGGATCATTTCGTTGTGGGCTTTGCCGGACGGGATCATCGGGAAGCAGTTTTCGTCTTTGGTGACGCGGCAATCGAGGATGACGGGCTTCTTCACCGCGATCATTTCCTGGATGGCGCCATCGAGATCGGCCGGCTTGTCGCAGCGCAGCCCGACCGCGCCATACGCCTCCGCCAGTTTCACGAAATCCGGCAGCGCGTGCGAATAGGAATGCGAATAGCGGCCCTCGTGCAGCAGCTGCTGCCATTGGCGCACCATGCCCATCCATTCATTGTTCAGGATGAACACCTTGATCGGCAGATCGTGCTGCACGGCCGTGCTCATCTCCTGCATCGTCATCTGCACGCTGGCCTCGCCGGCGATATCGATGACGAGCGCATCGCGATGCGCGGCCTGCACGCCCACGGCCGCGGGCAGGCCATAGCCCATCGTGCCGAGCCCACCTGACGTCATCCAGCGATTCGGCCGGTCGAAATGGAAGAATTGCGCGGCCCACATCTGATGCTGGCCGACTTCGGTGGTGATGTAGACGTCCTGGTCCTTCACCGCATGGAAGAGGCGCTCGATGGCGTATTGCGGCTTGATGATCCTATCGTCGGCCTTGTAGGCGAAGCCCTTGCGCCCGCGCCAGGTTTCGATCTGATCCCACCAATTCTTCAGCGCCGCCGCATCGACCTTGCGGTTGCGCGCCCGCCAGCCCTCGAGCAACGCTTCGAGCGCGACGCCCGCATCGGCGATGATGCCGACATCGACCAGCACGTTCTTGTTGATCGAGCTCGGATCCACATCGATGTGAATCTTCTTGGAACTCGGGCTGAAGGCATCGAGCCGCCCGGTCACGCGGTCATCGAAGCGGGCGCCGACGCAGATCATCAGATCGCAATCGTGCATCGCATGATTGGCTTCCCAAGAGCCATGCATGCCGAGCATGCCCAGCCATTGCGGATCGCTGGCGGGAAACGCGCCGAGGCCCATCAGCGTGGACGTCACCGGAAAGCCCGTCGCCTTCGCCAGCGCGCGCAAAGCCGCGCTCGCATGCGGGCCGGCATTGATGACGCCGCCGCCGGTGTAGAAGATCGGGCGCTTGGCCTGCGCCATCAGATCGAGCGCTTCGGCGATCTTGTGCGGCTGGGCCGCGCGCGCGGGCTGATAGCTCGGCAGACGCACGCTCTCCTTGCCGACATAGGTCCCGGTCGCGAATTGCACGTCCTTCGGGATGTCGACGACGACGGGACCCGGTCGGCCCGTTGAGGCGACGTAGAACGCTTCGTGCAGCACGCGCGCGAGATCGTTGACGTCCTTCACGAGCCAATTGTGCTTGGTGCAGGCGCGCGTGATGCCGACAGTGTCGCATTCCTGGAACGCGTCCGAGCCGATGAGATGGGTGGCGACCTGGCCCGTCAGCACCACGATCGGGATCGAATCCAGCAGCGCATCGGCGAGCGGCGTGACGATATTGGTCGCGCCCGGCCCGCTCGTCACCAGCGCGACGCCGACCTTGCCGGTCGAGCGCGCATAGCCCTCGGCGGCATGGCCCGCACCCTGCTCATGGCGCACCAGGATGTGGCGCACTTGGTCCTGCTGGAAGATCGCATCGTAGATCGGCAGCACGGCCCCGCCGGGATAGCCGAACATGTCGGTGACGCCGTGTTCGGCGAGCGCCCGCACGACCATTTCCGCACCGGTCATGGTCTGGGTCTTGGTTTGTGCGCCGCTGTCCATTGCCGCCCTGCTCTTCCTGGGGAGAACGTTTAGTCGAAATTGCAAAAGAAAAGGCCCCGTGAGGGGCCCCAATTCGCGCGCCAGTCCGTCCAGCCCTTTAAGAGGCCGGTCCGCGGCGCGCCGCGCGTACAAGCATGATCGCCTGATTTCGCATGAGCGTTCCCTGCTCCGTTCGACGGGGAGATTTATTTGCCTGCCTTGGGAGCGTCAAGCCGTCGCGCCGGCAAATCTCACCCGAAATGGCGCAGCACGGCCTCGAGATCGGCCGCCGGGGCGGGGATGCGGAGCCAATCGGGGCCGAACTGATTGCGCGCCCACGTCTCCTGCCGCTTGGCATATTGGCCGGAGGCGATCACGGCGGCGGTCCGCGCCGCCTCCAGGCTGATCTCCTGGCGCAGATAAGCCGCCAATTGGGGGGCGCCCAACGCCTGCAGCGCCGGCAGATCGGGCGGCAGGCGGCGCGCCATGAGCTCGGCGACCTCATCCAGCGCGCCTTCGGTCAGCATCGCGTCGAACCGAGCCGCGATGCGCGTACGCAGGGCGGCGCGATCCGCGCCCGGATCGACCACGATTCCGCGCCAGGCGCCCGGCGCCAGCGCCGGCGCGGTCTTGGCCTGCCAGGCGCTGATCGGCGCGCCCGAGCTCTCGAACACCGCCAGCGCCCGCACGAGGCGGCGCGCGTCGTTGGGTTCGATACGTCCGGCGGCGATGGGATCGACATGCGCAAGCGCCGCGTGGAGCGCTGGCGCGCCCTCCGCCTCCCCGCGCGCGGCCAGCCGCGCTTCGATCTCCGGATCGGGCGCGGGAATGTCGGCGAGCCCCCGCGTCAGCGCCGTGAAATAAAGCCCCGTGCCGCCGACGAGGATGGGCGTTCCGCCGCGCGCGCGGATGTCATCGATCGCAGCGAGCGCGTCCTTGAGCCAGCGCCCGACGGAATAGCGCTCCGCCGCATCGACGTGACCGTAAAGATGGTGCGGCGCGCGTGCTTCATCCGCCACGCTCGGCCGCGCCGTGACGACGCGCAGATCGCGATAGACCTGCATCGAATCCGCGTTGACGATCTCACCGCCCAGCCGCGCCGCCAGATCAAGCGCCAGCGCGCTCTTCCCGCTCGCCGTCGGCCCCATGATCAACAGTGTCGTCACAACGCGCCGTTCAATAGCACTGCAGCACGGTCCAGACGTTGGAGAAGTCGCCGTGCGCGGCCTCTTCGCGCCGCACCCAAAAGTACAAGCGCCCCGCGTCGCCCCACATCATTTGCGCGTCGTCGTCCGTGTCGATCTGCAGCAACAACGTCCAATCGGCGATGCCCGACTTCAAGCGTTCATAGTCCGGGTGTTTGAGATAGCTCGCATCGCCGCAACTGACGCCGTTCGACGCCAACTGGCACTCGATCTCCATGTCGTCGCCTTGGATCGGCGCCGGCCAGCCAAACAGCGCATGCTGCGGTCCATCCGCCTGCGTGCGCACTTCCGCTTTCTCGATCTCCGTCTGCAGCCAGGTCCAATCCCGTTCGCTCAAACGCGGCCCAAGTTCGGCGGCGCGCTCATAGCTTTGGAAAGACTCCTCGGCCACGAAGCGCAGCGGCTTGCGCTTAAACCACACCTTCGCGCTCAGATCGTCCGGCGGCAGCGTCGCGACCAGCGGCGTCTCCGCCGCAATGTGCAGCACAACGCCGGAGCCGCGATCGCTCGGATCGAACCCCGATCCGCCTTGGTCCGCTTCAAAGAAGAACACCAAACGCCCGGCCTTTGGCGCCCAATCGGGCATGTCTGCATGCGGCGCTTGCGCCAGATCGATCTGCGCGATGAACGCAAGCGGCGCGCCCTCCCAGCGCGGCCATGACGTCCCTTCCGGCAAGTCCGGCGCGCCGCCAATCCAGCTGCCCGTGTCGCGCTCGGCGCCAAGCAGCCGCACGCGCGTTTGCGTTTCGGCGGCGATCCGCGTCCACAGCTCTTTCGCCCGCTCGCTCGGCATCGTTCCGTCCTGCTGGCGCCCACCCGCACAATACGCCACAAGGCCGCCATGAGCGAGCACGCCCTCACCTTCGTCGCCCCGGCGGACGATAAGCCCGCCTACCGCGAAGCGCTGCTCATGCTGGGCCGCATCGCGTTTTCGCGCGGGCTGCAGCCGCCGGACGTGCTGGCGCCCTGGGTGGCGGCGGAATGGATCTATCCCTCGATTGATTTCGCGTTGGTCGAAGAGGTCAAGCGCACAATGGCGGAGATGCCCGTCGACTGGGCGTTCACGGCGGTCGAACGCCGGCGCAAAAGCGTGCTGATCGCGGACATGGATTCCACCATCATCAACGTCGAGTGCCTGGATGAGCTGGCCGATTTCGCGGGCTTGAAGGCCGAGATCAGCGCCATCACGGAGCGCGCCATGCGCGGCGAGCTGGCGTTCGAGCCGGCTTTGCGCGAGCGTGTGGGCAAGCTCAAGGGCCTGCCGCTCGATGCGCTGCAGCGCTGTTACGACGAGCGCGTGCAGCTCAATCCGGGCGCCGCGACGCTGGTGAAGACCATGGCCAAACATGGCGCGCGCTGCGTGCTCGTCTCCGGCGGCTTCACGTTCTTCACCTCGCGCGTGCGCGACCGCGCCGGCTTCCACGCCGACCGCGCGAATGTGCTCTTGGATGACGGTGCAGCGCTGACGGGCCTGGTGCAGGAGCCGATTCTCGGCCGCGAAGCCAAGCTCACGGCGTTGCTTGAGGAGACGGCCAACGCGCCCGAAACCGCGCTCGCCATCGGCGACGGCGCCAATGATCTCGCCATGATCAAGGCGGCGGGGCTGGGCCTCGCCTATCGCGCCAAGCCGATCGTCGCCGCAGAAGCGCGCGCCAAGATCGATCACACGGGCCTGGAAGCCGCGCTCTATTTCCAGGGCTATCGGCAGAGCGAGTTTGCAGCATGAAGCGCGCGATTTTGTCTTTCCTCGCGCTCGCCGCCCTCACCTGTTTGGCCAGCGCGCAGCCTGCGCCGCCGCCGCGTCTCGAACCCCTGGTCGATGGCTGCACGCACGATGGCCGCTGGTGCGCGCGCTTCGATGCGGTCTCGCGGCGCGTGCTCGTCGCGCGCGGCGGCCAAGAGATCGCGGCGATCACTGAACATGTCGACGAAGGCGACGATCTCGGCGCATGGACCAGCATCGTGCGCGTCGACAACAATCGCGCGCTCGTCGGCGTCACCCGCACGCTGCACACGATGTATTCCGGCGGCGGCGCGAGCGTCACTTGGCTGACGCTCTACGAGGTGAGCCCGCTTCTGCCGCCGCGCGGCGTGCTGGATGCGCCGATGTCGGGCCAGGTCGATCTGCGCGCCTGTTTCAGCGAAGCGGACGTGAGCGCGCGGCTCAACCAGTGCTCGGATCAGTACGATTATACGGCGACGCTCAAGCAGGACCGCGCCGGCAATCTCATCTACGCCGCCCGCGCCCAGACCTATCCCGGCCGCCTTTCGCGCGGCGAAGATTCCACGGCCCGCCCCCCGCTGCGCGTCAGCGACCTCCGCCCCTGGCGCGATCCCATCTGCACCTTCCAGCGCACCCTGACGCTCGGCGCAGACGGCGCCTACGCCTGGAGCGCCGCACGGCCAGCGTGCGCGGACTATTTGGAGCCGTGAGCGACCAACGAAATTCGTGATGAGTTCGGGGGAGAAATGACAGATTTGGCGGAAGCTGTAGGAGTGCTGAGCCGAATGCTCGGCTTTGACGCCACAATTCCGCTCGCCATCCTCGCGGCGCTTGTGTTGCTGGCAGGCGTGGTCGGGCTGATTGCAGGCTTGGTTGAAGGCATCCGTCGGATATTCCCGCAACGCTGGCGCGCCGCACAGCGACATTCTTTGCAACTCACCTATGTCGATGCAACCACCGTTAAAGCACGCTGCGTCGATGAAATTCTGCGCGCCAACGCCAAAATGATTCGGCGTTCGCCCACGATGAGGTTTGCGCCCGAAGTGACGGAAAAGATGGCTGTCGTCGACGAGCGCGCGCGCGATCCCATACCATTCGTCTCAGAGTCGCCACACTATCGAAAAGATGGATCGCAGCGCGAAAGAATAGCTGCAAGCGCCCACCAACAATTTACCGAAATCAGGAAAAAGACGGCACAGATCGTTCGTCAGAGTGAACGAGGACTTCTCCTCTTGCTTGAGGAAATTCGTCATCAGTCTCCGCCTGCCGATCTCGCGCGAAAATCTCTGGAAGTGTTTGCTGCAGCTGCAGCGCTCCGCATTATATCCGCGCTAAAGGAAGGATATGACTACAAGGAGTTTGGTGCGGACGCCTGGTTCCAAAGCTATCAATTTGGTCCGGGGCCAGGGATGGGCTTGCTTCGCGCACCGACGCGGAGCGACACGGGTCGTCGCGTTTTCGGTATATCTTGGTTTGTAACCGTCCGGGTGGGACACATCGAGGACTACGTCTTGGTGTCCATGCCGCTCGCCCTGGCATCGCGGCTCTACTCGGGAAGCGGGCGCGGCCACGCCGAAACATTCTTCTCCTGGGTCCTCCCGCAGCTCGTGCTTAAGGAAGATGCGGATCAGGTCCTTAGGCGGTTCGATCGTGACTACTACGAGCTCATGCAACCGACCGGAGACGGAGGAGACGAGTGGCAGCCTAGAACGCCATGTCCATGGCCTGAGGCGCTAAGTGCGGCGACATTCGAATGAGCTATACGGTCGCAATTCTTCCAAAACCCTGACTTCCCCACCCAATTCGCCGATATCCCGCTCAGCCACCATTCGCCGCCCGGCTCTGCCGGGCGTTTTCGCGAATACGGCTCCCACGAAGCGCCTCCACCGACGTTCGGCGCCCTTCCGCCGTTCACCGCCGCCGCGCCGCTTCCGGCGCCGCACTAATCCCTCCGCGCGTATTCGATCTTCGGCTGGCAGACGATGCGCAGATAGGAGGTCAGCGCTTTCCAGCCTTTCGGGAATTTGATCTTGGCGTCTTCGTCGCTGACGGCGGGCACGATGATGACGTCCTGGCCCGGCTTCCAGTTCACGGGCGTCGCGACCTGATGCTTGGCGGTGAGTTGGAGGGAATCGATCACGCGCAGCACCTCATCGAAATTGCGCCCGGTGCTGGCGGGATAGGTGATCGTCAGCTTGATCTTCTTGTCCGGCCCGATGACGAACACGGAGCGCACGGTCGTGGTGTCGCTCGCGTTCGGGTGGATCATGCCGTAGAGGCTGGCGACGCGCCGCTCCGGATCGGCGATCAGCGGAAAATTCGGCGCCTGGCCCTGCGTGCGCTTGATATCGTCCGACCATTTTTCGTGCGCATCGAGCGGATCGACCGAGAGGCCGATGATCTTCACGCCGCGCTTGTCGAACTCCGGCTTGAGCTTGGCGGCGTAGCCGAGTTCGGTGGTGCAGACCGGCGTGAAATTGCGCGGATGCGAGAACAGCACGCCCCAGCTATCGCCGAGCCAATCGTGGAAATGGATCGGGCCTTGCGTGGTTTCCGCTTCGAAATCGGGCGCGATATCGCCGAGTTGGAGTGTCATCTGGAACCCTTTCGCGCAGCTGCGCTGTGGCGCATTGATCTGCGTTAACGCCTACGCTGCGGGCCGGCGGGCTCAACCGAGTTTTGATGGCTTCGCCATATAGGCGCATTAAAGCCGCCTGCGGCGCCGGCGTGTAGCGCGCGTTATTGACTTCTTCATCGGTTCAGCCGATATCCCCGCTCAGCGACCGTTCGCCGCCCGGCTCACGCCGGGCGTTTTCGCGAATGCGGCTCCCACGAAGCGCTTCCATCGACGTTCGGCGTCCTTTCGCCTTTCATCGCCGTCGCCCGCGTTTCGCGCCCTAAGAGCGCCGCGAATCCGCGCGCGCCGATGAAAGTTTCATTTTGCAAAGTTTTGACCAGCTCGGCCTCGCCGCGCCCATCCTCAAGGCGCTGGCCGCCGAAGGCTATGCGAGCCCGACCCCCATTCAGGTTCAAGCCATTCCCGCCGTGCTCACCGGCCGCGATCTCGTGGGCCTGGCGCAAACCGGCACGGGCAAGACCGCCGCGTTCGCGCTGCCGCTGCTGCAGCGCTTGAGCGCCGAGCGGCGCCATGCGGGCGCAGCCGCGTGCCGTGCGCTCATCCTCGCGCCGACGCGCGAACTCGCCGCGCAGATCGGCGCCAGCGTGCGCGCCTATGGCAAATTCCTCGGCCTTTCGACGCAGGTCGTGTTCGGCGGCATGCCGATCGGCAAGCAATGCCGCGCGCTTGAGCGCGGCGTTGACGTGCTCGTGGCCACGCCCGGACGGCTGATCGATCTCATCGCGCGCCGCGCCTGCCGGCTCGACCGCGTGGAGATTCTCGTGCTCGACGAAGCCGACCACATGATGGACCTCGGCTTCATTGTTCCCCTGAAGCGCATCGCGCATATGCTGCCGAAAGACCGCCAGACGCTGTTCTTCTCGGCCACCATGCCGCCCGAGATCGAGGATCTGTCGCGCGCCTTCATCCATGAGCCCTTGCGCATCGCGGTGACGCCGGTCTCGACCACCGCCGAGCGCGTGACGCAGGGCGTCATCCATGTCACGCAGGTCAACAAGCAGGCGCTGCTGCACGATCTGCTCGCCGATCCGGCGATGGCGCGCACGCTCGTGTTCTCGCGCACCAAGCACGGCGCCAACCGCATCCAGGATCGCTTGCGCGAAGCCGGGATCGCGGCCGAGGCCATTCACGGCAACAAGAACCAGAGCCAGCGCGAACGCGCGCTCGACGCCTTCAAGAAGGGCCGCGCCCGCGTGCTGATCGCCACCGAAATCGCGGCGCGCGGCATCGACATCGACAATGTCACGCACGTGATCAATTTCGATCTGCCCGACGTGCCGGAGCAATATGTGCACCGCATCGGCCGCACCGCGCGCGCCGGCGCTGAGGGCGCAGCGATCAGCTTCTGCGCGCCGGACGAGCGCGGCAATCTGCGCGATATCGAACGGCTCACCAAACAGCCCGTGCCGATCATCGAGCACGAGATGTCGATCGCCCCGCCACAGCCGAATGAGCGCGTCACCAAGCGCCCGATGCGTCAGCGCGGCCCGCAGCAGCAGAAGCATCAGCAGGCCCATCGCCCCCGCCAGCACGCGGGTCCCGGCCGCAGCGATGCGCCGCGCCCGCCGCGGCGCGCGAAATATGCCGGGCCGAAGCGCTCCGGCGCCTAGCCGAACGCGCGCTAGCGCCGCGCGCGCACGCTGCGGAACGTCATGTCGCCGCCGCGGTTGATGTAGAGCAGGACCGGGCGGCCGGTGCGCGTGGCGCGATCGGCGGCGGCGCGGGCTTGGCCAATGGTCTGCACCGCGTCGAAGCTCATCTCGACGATCACGTCGCCGGGCTCGACCTTGTTGCGCGCGTCCGCGCCGACATCGATGGAAGCGACCACAAGGCCGCGCACGCCTTGGGCGATGCCGAACCGGCGGCGCGCTTCGGCGTTGAGTTCGAGCAAGGTCATGCCCAGCACCCGCCCGCCGGTGACGGGCCCCTGCTCGGCCATGGCGCCGCCGCTCTCGTCCGGCGCCGATGAGGCCAGCGTTTCGGTGAGGCGTTCGATCGCGACATTGATGGTGGCGCGCCGCCCGCCGCGCAGCACGTCGATGCCGATGGTGCGGCCGATCTGCGCTTCGGCGATGAAGCGCGACAGCGTGCGCCCGTCGGGTACATCGCGCCCATCGAAGCGCACGATGACATCGCCCGGGCGAATGCCGCCGCGCTCGGCGGGTCCGCCTTGCGTGACGCGGCGCACGATCGCGCCGCGCGCCTGCGCCAGACCATTGGCGCGCGCCACCTCCGGCGTCACCGGGGCCAAATGCACGCCAAGCCAGCCGCGGCGCGCTTCGCCGAAGCGCAGGATCTGTTCCACCACCGGGCGCGCGGAGGTCGCGGGCGTCGCAAAGCCCACGCCAACCGAGCCGCCTGTCGGCGAGACGATGGCCGTGTTCACGCCGATCACCTGGCCGGCCATGTTGAACAAAGGCCCGCCCGAATTGCCGCGATTGATCGCCGCGTCCGTCTGCAGGAAATCGTCGTAGCGGCCGGCGTCGATGTTGCGGTTGCGCGCCGAGACGATGCCGACCGTCACGGTGCCGCCGAGGCCGAACGGATTGCCGATCGCCATCACAAGGTCGCCGACGCGCGCGCGGTCGCTATCGCCCCAGGGCACGAAGGGCAAAGGCGCCGACGGCGTCACCCGCAGCACGGCGATATCGCTCACCTCGTCGCGGCCGACGAGGCGCGCTTCGAGCTGTTCGCCGCTTTGCAGGATGACCTCGATCTGATCGGCGCCTTCAATGACGTGATTGTTGGTCACCACGATGCCGTTGGCCGCGATGATGAACCCCGAGCCGAGCGAGGTGATCTGCGGCGCGCCCGTCATGGAATCGTTGAAGCGCTCCAACGGCGAGCCACGCGGGAATGCCGGGATATCGGCCGCGCCTTCGACGCGCTGGGTGGTGGCGATGTTGACGACGGCCGGCGTGAGCCGCTCCGCCAAATCCGCGAAGCCGTCCATCGGCAAGCGCGATTGCGCGTGCGCCGAGGGCGCCAGCGCGAGCAAGCATGCCAATGCAAGAAACCGCAGCCAGCCCATGTCCTCATCCGGCGTGATTACACAGGAGGTTTAGGGGCGCGCCGTGGGGTGCGCAACGACGGCGCGCGCCTTAGCGGCGCCGGCCGTCGGGATCGCGCAAATACCGGAAGAAATCGCTCTCCGGGGGGATCACGATCGGTGTGCCCGGGCCGAGCGCCTGTTCATAGGCTTGCAGCGAACGGTAGAACGCGGCGAACTCGGGATTGCGGCCATAGGCGCGTGCGAAAATGCGGGCGCGTTCGGCGTCGCCCCGCCCGCGCGTGGCTTCCGCCTCTTCCCGCGCCGTGGCCTGGATCACGACGACTTGACGATCGGCGTCGGCGCGGATGCGGGCGGCCTGCTCTTCCCCGCGCGCGCGAATGCCGGCCGCGACCTGTTCGCGCTCGGTGCGCATGCGGTCGAACAGGCGCTGCTGCGTCTGCGGCGGCAGATCGGCCTGGCGGATGCGCACGTCGATCACGGCCACGCCGAGTTCGGTCGCCGCTTCGCGGTTCAGATCGCTGCGGATCTGCTGCATCAGCGGGCCACGGCGGGAGATGATGTCGTTGGAGCTGGCGCGGCCGAGCACGCGGCGCAGCGCCGATTGCGTGAACGTCTCAAGCCGCGCGACGCCTTCCTGTTCGTGCGGGCCGGCGGCCTGATAGAAGCGCAACGGGTCGACGATGCGCCAGCGCACGAACGCATCGACGATCAGGTTTTCCTGATCGGAGGCGATGATCGGCTGCTCGGTGAGCGTGAAGCCCAGATTGCGCTTGTCGAACGTCACCAGGCTCTCGGCCAGCGGCATCTTGATGTAGAGGCCCGGCCGGCCTTCGGCGCCGACATTGATGGTGCGCTGCATTTCGCCGAAACGCAGCACGATGGCTTGCCGTGTCTGATCGACGATCACCACTGTCTGCATGACGATGAACACGAGCGCGGCGACGAACGCGGCGATGAGGAGGATGGGCCGTTGCATCAGCGCGGCCCCGTGGCGCCGGGCTGCGCAGGGGTGGCAGGCGGCTGGTTGCGGCGGAATTGATCGAGCGGCAGCACGGGCACGGCGCCCGATTGGCGATCGACGATCACCGTATCGGCCCGCGACAGCACGCGCTCCATGGTTTCCAGATAGAGCCGTTCGCGCGTGACGCGCGGGGCGGCGCGGTATTGCTGTTCGACGAGACTGAAGCGCTGCGCTTCACCATTGGCCTCGCGGATCATCTGTTCGCGATAGGCTTCGGCGTCCTGCGTGATGCGGGCGGCGTCGCCGCGCGCGCGCGGGATTTGCTCATTGGCGTATTGCGTGGCCTGGTTGATCGTGGTTTCGGCGACCTGGCCGGCGCGCACGACCTCGTTGAACGCATCCTGCACCTCCGTGGGCGGCGCGGCCTTCAAGAGCTGCACTTGCAGGATTTCGACGCCGGCGCCGTAACCATCCATCACGGCTTGCAATTGCTGCTCGACGGCGGCTTCGACAGCAGCGCGATCGGTGGTGATGATGGCTTGCAGCTGACGCTGGCCGACGATCTCGCGCATCGCGCTCTCGGCGACGCCGCGGATCGCCTCATCCGGCGCGCTGATATTGTAAAGGTAAGCGCGCGCGTCCTTGAGGCGGTAGATCACGGCGAAATCGATATCGGCGATGTTGCGGTCGCCGGTGATCATCAGGCTTTCATCGGAATCCTGATTGTCGGACGTGCCGACCTCGATGCGGCGCTGGCTCGACACGGGGATCACGCGCACGTCTTCGAGCGGCAAAGGCAAATGCCAGTGCAGGCCCGGCATGGACGTGTAGGCATAGCCGCCGAAGCGCGACACCACGCCGCGTTCGCCTTCATCGACGATGTAGATCCCGGTCAGCGCCCACAGCACCAGCGCGCCGGCGGCGAACGTGCTCCAATTCAATCGCTGAGGGCCGCCGCGGCCGCCGCCACCGCCCGAACCGCCGAACCAGCCGCGCAGGCGTTCGTTCCAGCGGCGCATCATGTCTTCGAGGTCAGGACCGTTTTCGCGCTGCGGCCCGCGCGGCGGCTGGCCCCAAGGCGGACGCTGCTGGGGTCCGCTTCCCCACGGCCCCGGGCCGCGCTCTCCGCCGCCGCCGGATTGGTCGTTCCAAGGCACTCTTTTTCGCCCTCGCGCACGCCTTCTGGCGGCCTTGCGCGATCAACGCGCGCGCCGGATATGAAGGCCAAGTCCTTAGGGATCAAGCATGAACACGCCATTGATGTTGTCGCGCGAGAGCCTTCTCGCAGCCCTCGATGCGATCAAAGATCCGTTAGAGGGAACAGGATTGGCTGCGGCGGGCCGCATAACGGGCCTGGAAATCACGCCCAGCGGAAAGGTTGTCGCAACCATTGAGGCGCCGGCGGATAAAGCCATGGTTTACGCGCGCGCGCGGGCCGAAGCCGAAAAGCTGCTGGCCGCGCACGAAGGCGTGACCGCAGCGACCGTGGTGCTGACGGCGCACGATGCCGCGGCGAACAGCGCGAAGGGCGTCGGCGCGGTGAAGCACATCATCGCCGTCGCCTCCGCGAAAGGCGGCGTGGGAAAATCGACGGTGGCGGTCAACCTCGCCTGCGCATTCGCCGCTGCGGGGAAAAAGACCGGCCTCTTGGATATCGACGTCTATGGCCCGTCCGCCCCCACCTTGCTGGGCATCGCCGCCGTCAAGCCGAAGGTCTTGCCGGACAAGACGCTCGAGCCGGTCGATGCGTTCGGCCTCAAGACGATGTCGATCGGCTATCTGGTCGATGCGGAACAGCCCATGGTGTGGCGCGGCGCGATGGCGACGAGCGCGGTGCGCCAAATGCTGGAAGATGTGGCGTGGGGCGCGCTCGACGTTCTGGTGCTCGATCTGCCGCCGGGCACGGGCGATGTGCAATTGACATTGGTGCAGAGAACGCCGCTGTCGGGCGCCGTGATCGTATCGACGCCGCAGGAGATGGCGCTCGCGGATGTGCGCCGCGGCATCGCAATGTTCGAAAAGACCAACGCGCCGATCCTCGGCATCGTCGAGAACATGGCCTATTTCGACCTGCCGGATGGAACGCGCGCGCATATTTTTGGCGAAGGCGGCGCGCGGCGCACGGCCGAGAGCGCGGGCGTCCCCTTCCTCGGCGAATTGCCAATCGATGTGCGCTTGCGCGAAAGCGCCGATGCGGGGCGACCGCTGGTCGCGACCGCGCCCGACGATCCCATGAGCCAGCGCTTCCGCGCCATCGCCGAAGCCGCCCTCGCGAACGCCGCGCACGCAGCCAAGCCGGCGCCGACGATCCGGTTTGTCTAAGCAGCTTGTCCTTCTCCCCTTGTGGGAGAAGGACGATATTGCCGCCCGCGGAGAATTTCCGCGCCGCTCACGACAAAGCCTGCGCCCAGCAGGACGCCGGCGAACGCAAACGCCAGCGCCTGCCCGGTCGCCGCCGCGATCACGCCGGCGATAAAGCTCGCGGCCCAGAGAATCGCGCTGATGGGCAAGCGTCTGGCGCGCAGAAGCGCGGCCGCGAACAGCGCGAGGCCCACGAGGAAGACGAACGCGCCCACGCGGTAGAAATCGACTCCGAACATCTGCGCGTCGGGACCGACGATGCTGGCGAGCCCGGCTGCGCCGATGACGAAGCCGGCGAAGCCGAACGCGCCCACCATGTCGCTCGCCGCCAGATAGGCCGCGATGAGCCCGAACAGCATGCCGAGATCGATCACGGCATAGAGCGCTTCGAGCCACGCCATTTGCGGCGCGTACGGAATGAAGCTCGATGCAATGCGCAGCGCGCCGCCGAGCGCGCCGGCCCAGGCCCCGAAGGCGATCAGACGCGTCTCATGCATAGGAGACGATCTCGAATTCGATGCCGTCAGCATCGTGAAAATAGAAGCGGCGGCCCGGCTCATAATCGGCGTGCGAGTGCGTCTTGAACCCCGCCTCCAGCACGCGCCTTTCAATCAGATCGAGATCATCGACCACCACGCCGACATGGTTGAGCCCGCCCGTGGTGCGATAGGAGGTCGAGACGGATTTTTCCGGCGCGCCGAGCGAGTAGACAGCCAGATAAGTGTCGTCCGTGCCGACATGCACGGTGCGCCCGCCGCTGATCGCCGGCCCCCGCCAGCGCACGCGCCAATCGAACAGCCGGCACATCAGCTCGGCCGTCCGATCGGGATCGCTCACCGTGATGTTCACATGCTCCAAATGGCCGCTCATGGCCCTTCTCCGTCGCTGAAAGGCGCGTCATTGCGCCGGTTCAGATCGAACGCTACGATCTCAAGCTAAGTTGAGGTCAAGGTATTTTTTTGAGCAGCCCTCCGAAACCGCGCGCGACCGACCTTCTGCCGATCGGCGATCTGGCCAAGCGCACCGGCCTCAGCGTGTCGGCGATCCGCTTTTACGAAGCGCGCGGCCTCATCGCGCCGCTGCGCAATGCGGGCCGGCAGAGGCGGTTTCCGCGCTCCGACATTCGCCGGCTCTCCTTCATCCGCATCGCCCAGCAGGTCGGCTTCACGATCGAAGAGATCGGCGCGTTGCTGGCGGGCCTGCCCCAGGGCCGCACGCCGACGCTGAAGGATTGGGAGACGATCAGCCGGGGCTTTCGCAAAGAGCTCGATGCGCGGATCGCGGCGATGACGCTGATGCGCGAGAAGCTTGACGGCTGTATCGGCTGCGGCTGCCTCTCGCTCAAGAAGTGCCAGCTCTACAATGCCGGCGATCAGGCGCGCCGCCATGGCGCCGGGCCGCGCTATCTGCTCGGCGACAAGCCCGATCGCGCTTGAGAGGCCAGGCGCGCCGTGCAAGTGCTAACCACCATGCGGCGCAGGCTTCGCCGCGCTGGAGCAACGCGATGGCGAAGCTTTACCCGAAACGGATGACGGCCGAACTCGACGGCGATTTCGTCGTGTTTCTGATCGGCATGCGCATCAACAGATGGTGGAAGATCTGGAAATGGTGGCCCGCCGCGGCCTCCATGGCGCGCATGCTGACGGAGCTAGGCATGAAGCCGGAACTCGGCCTGCTGCATGCGAGCTCGTTCTTCTGCTTTCCGAACATCCTGGTGCATCAGTACTGGCGCAGCTTCGATCAGCTGCATGCGTACGCCACCGATCAGACGCGCGCGCACCTGCCGGCCTGGCGCGCGTTCAATCGGTCCATCGCCGGCAATGCCGATGTCGGCATCTGGCACGAGACCTATCTGGTGAAGGCCGGCGCGCATGAGAGCGTCTACAACAATATGCCGCTCTGGGGCCTCGCGGCCGCGGGCGCGCACGTGCCGGCGGAAGGGCGCCGCAAAAGCGCCAAAGGCCGCCTCAAGCTGACCGACGGCGCCGATCAGGCGGTCTAATCGACGACGCGGAAAGTGGCGCTGGCGCGCGCGATGATGTCGCCATCGGCGGTGATGACGGCGTCGACGAAGCCCATGGCGCGCCCGGCCTTGAGCACGCGCGGGCTGATCTGCAGCCATTGGCCGACGCGCCCGCTCGCGGCGTAGTCGAGCGACAGGCTGACGGTGACGGCGCCGCGTTTGTCTTCGCCATCGCGCGGTCGCGCTTCGCCGAACGAAAGCCCCATCGCATTATCGGCCAGCGCCGCGATCACGCCGCCATGCGCGAAGCCGCGCGAATTGCAATGCGCCGGCGCGAGCAGAACGCCGATCTCCACGCGCCCTTCGCCGCGCCGCGAATAGAGCGGCTCCCACGGATCGGTGACAGGACTCTTGCGGAAATGCGGCGCGAAGCCTTCCGGCGGCGAGGCCATCTAATGCTTGGCCGCAAACACGTACGGGCCGCCCTTTTCCAGCGCGCGCTGATAGGCGGGCCGCCCCTGCCAGACAGCCAGCACGCGCCCAAGGTTCGGATAATCCGCGAGCCGCCCGCCCATCGACGCGGCTTCGAGCACGAAGCTGTTCTGGATATCGGCGGCCGTCAGGTAATCACCGACCAGAAAGTCGCGGCCTTCGAGCGCCTGATCGATATAGCCGAGGTGATTGGAAATCTCGGACGCGATGCGCGGCGCCAGCGGCGCGGCCGCTTCGCCAAGCCGGCTGGTATAGAGCGCGAGCATCAGCGGCAGCATCGCCGAACCTTCCGCCCAATGCATCCAATGCAGATAGGTCGGCCAATTGGGGTCGTCCGGCGTGACGGAAACTTTCGTCGCGCCATGCCAGCGCGCGAGATAGTCGAGAATGGCGCCGCTCTCCGCAATGGTGCGCCCATTGTCGACGATGACCGGCGATTTGCCGAGCGGATGCACGGCCTTCAATTCAGGCGGCGCCAGATTGGTCGTGGCGTCTCGCTGGTAGAATTTGATTTCGTAGGACAGGCCCAGCTCTTCGAGCATCCAGAGCACGCGCTGAGACCGGGAATTGTTCAAATGGTGGACGATCACCGCCATGCGTCGCCATTCCTTTGCCGCCGGACGCGCAGCAAACGCGCCCCTCTCTACTCTCAAAATAGGCGCCGCATTGCAGCAACTCAATGAAATGTAGCAATAATTACGCGCAATTTCGCAAGCAGAGCGCGGATTTGCGGTTTGCTAACACGCGGGCGCGAGCATGCGGAAGATGGCGTTCGTCTATGTCCTCGCCGAGATTGACGGGCCGCGCACCTATGTGGGCTGGACGATCGATCTCGACGCGCGCCTGGCCAAGCACAATGCCGGCGCCGGCGCGCGCACGACGCGCGGCCGGCAATGGACGCTGATCTACGCCGAACGCCTGCCAACGCGCGAAGACGCGATGCGCCGCGAATGGCGCCTCAAGCGCGACCGGCCGTTCCGCGCCGCGCTCAATAGGTCGCGTAGTTGAGCTTCAGCCCAGGCTCGGGCCAGCGCGCCTTGATGAGTTTGCCTGTGCCCGAAAGCGTGATGTAGGCGTCGCGCATATCGGCGCCGCCGAAGCAGATATTGGTGACGAGCAGATCGGGCAGCGCCGTGTGCGTCGACACGCCCGCGGGCGTGATCGTGGTGATGCCCCCATTGAGGATGGTGGCCACGCACACATCGCCATTGGCCTGCATGGCGAGGCTGTCGAAATAGACGTGATTGGGCTGCGTGCACACGCAGCGTCCGCCCGCGCCAAGCCCGCCCGGCGCCACCTGCCCCGGCGCCGTCACATCGAAGGCCCAGAGTTTCGAGGTCTGCGTTTCGGCGGCGTAGACCACCTTCTCATCCGGCGAGAGCCCAACGCCATTGAGGCCCACGAAGCCGTAGGCCAATTCCTTCACCGAAGAGCCGTCGGGCTTGGCGTAGTAGAGCCCGCCATTGTCCTGATGGCGCGCATAGCCCTTGCCGAGATCGGTGAAATAGAAGCCGCCCTGCTTGTCGAACACCAGATCGTTCGGGCCCGAGAACTTATTGCCATCGACCTTGTCGTAGAGCCGTTCGAATTTGCCGGTGGCGAGATCGACGCGCTCGACGCGGCCCGTGGTGTAATCGTGCGCCGCGTGGCCCGGAATGGTGAGGCCCTGCACCTCGGACCATTCGAAGCCGCCATTGTTGGTCACATAAACTGCGCCATCGGGGCCGAGCGCCGCGCCATTCGGCCCGCCGCCGAGCGCGGCGATCACCTCCGTCTTGCCCTTCCACACGCGCGACAACGTCTGGCGCTTGATCTCGACCAGGATCACCGAGCCATCGGGCATGATGATCGGCCCTTCGGGAAACCCAAGCCCTTCGGCCAGAACCTCAAATTCCATCGCGCGCTCCTCGTGTTGTTGGGGGCAATGTGCCGTCCCCGCTCCTCCCCCTGCAAGGGGGAGGCTGGGAGGGGGTGAGCAAACGCGACGAGGTTTTGAGTTGGTGGCTCACCCCCTCCACGCCGCTGCGCGGCGCACCTCCCCCCTGCAAGGGGGAGGAAGAGCGCGGCGTCTTCACACGCGCTCCAGCGTGCGCACGATGAACGCGGCGTCGTCCTTTGGGCCGGCTTGGTGCGCTTCGCGCGCGGTTTCGCGCCACGCCGCTTCGTCGAACGTGAAGCGCGCATCGCCGTCAGGCGCGAGATCGACTTCGGTGAGGCGGATGCGGTCGGCGAAAGGCAGGCAGAGATCGTAGATCTGCGCGCCGCCGATGATGCAGGCTTCCGAGGCGCCCATCGCCTCGGCGGCGGCGCGCATGACGTCGAGGTCCGCATAGAGCCAGGCGCCCGGCGCGCGATAGGCGCCGTCACGCGTGAGCACGAGATTGGGCCGGCCCGACAGCGGGCGGCGCGGGAAACTTTCCCAGGTCTTGCGCCCCATCAGCACGGGCTTGCCCATCGTGTAGGCTTTGAAGCCGGCCATGTCGGACGAGAGCCGCCACGGGATCGCGCCGTCCGCGCCGATCACGCCATTGCGGCCGCGCGCGACGACGAGGGTGAACTTGGTCATGCCCGCACTATGGCGGATCAGCGCGCGACGGAATACTGAAGCATCCGCTTGACTATACGGTGACGCGGAAATACTGAAGCCTATGCTTCAGTGAAGGAGAGGCCATGTCCGCCATCGTCCATGACACGTTCGTGCTGGAGCGCGCCTATCCCAAGCCGCCCGCGCGCGTGTTTGCGGCGTTCGCCGACCCCGCGCTCAAGCGGCGCTGGTACGGTGAGAGCGAGAGCCACGACATCGAAACCTTCGAGGCGGATTTCCGCATCGGCGGCGATGAGCTTGTCCGCTATCGCTTTCGCGAAGGCACGCCGTTTCCCGGCGTGATCCTCACGAACCGCGCGCGCTATCTCGACATCATCGAGGGCGAGCGCATCGTGCTCGCGCAGACCATGGCGATGCGCGAGCATCCCTTCTCCGCCGCGCTCATCACCTTCGACATCCGCGCCAAGGGCGCAGGCGCCCTTCTCGTCTGCACGCATCAGGCCGCCTTCTTCGAAGGCGCCGACGGGCCGGAGATGCGCCGCAATGGCTGGATCGCGCTCTTTGGCAAGCTGGGCGCGGCGCTGTGAGCGCGAAGGCCGCGCGCAAGGCTGATCTGCTGTTTCACGCGTTGGGCGATCCGACACGGCGCGCCATCGTCGAAACGCTGGGGCGCGGGCCGCGCAGCGTCTCCGCGCTCGCCGCGCCCTTGGGCGTGACGCTGACGGCGGTTGCCCAGCATCTCGCCGTGCTCGAACAGAGCGGCCTGGTGCGCACACAGAAGCAAGGCCGCATCCGCTCCGCCCACATCGAGCCCGCGGGCTTCGCCACGCTAGAGCATTGGCTCCGCGATCAGCGCAGCGCGTGGGAAAAGAAGCTGGATCGGCTGGGGGACATTTTGAACGAGGACTGAAGCGCTTACACCGCGATCGGCGCTTTGATGCCTTTGTGGGCCTGGTAGTTCGTGAGCGTGAAATCCTCGTACTTGAAAGCGAAGATGTCTTTCACGGCGGGATTGAGCGTCATCGTCGGCGCGGGGAATGGGTCGCGCGTGAGCTGCTTCTTCGCTTGCTCGATATGGTTCAGGTAGAGATGCGCGTCGCCGAGCGTGTGCACGAATTCGCCGGGCTTCAAACCCACGACCTGCGCCATCATCAGCGTGAACAGCGCGTAGCTCGCAATGTTGAACGGCACGCCGAGGAACACGTCCGCGCTGCGCTGATAGAGCTGGCAGGAGAGCTTTCCGTCCGCGACAAAGAATTGGAACAGGCAATGGCACGGCGGCAGCGCCATCTGCTCCACATCCGCCGGGTTCCACGCCGAGACGATGTGGCGGCGCGAATTGGGATTGGTCTTGAGGCTTTCGACCACGGCGGCGATCTGATCGACCTCACCGCCGTCACGCGTCTCCCAGGAGCGCCATTGCTTGCCGTAGACGGGGCCAAGCTCGCCCTCTTCGTCGGCCCATTCATCCCAGATCGTGACGCCGCGATCCTGCAGCCATTTGACGTTGGTGTCGCCGCGCAGGAACCAGAGCAGTTCGACGATGATGCTTTTCAGGTGCAGCCGCTTGGTCGTCAGCAGCGGGAAGCCCTCGGCGAGGTCGAAGCGCATCTGGCGGCCGAACACGCCCTTGGTGCCCGTACCGGTGCGGTCGCCGCGCACGACGCCGTTGTCCAGAATGTCCCGGAGCAGATCGAGATAGGGCTGTTCGAGCGCCATGGGCCTCAAGGTAAGCCTTGGGCGGCGATTCTGCGACTATTTCGCCAGGAGCTTGGTGCGGAAGGCGAGGCCCGCCAGTCCCGCGCCGACCAGCGGCGCGACGATGAAGAGCCAGAGCTGGGCCATGGCCGGCCCGCCGACGAAGAGCGCCGGGCCGAGCGAGCGCGCCGGGTTCACGGACACGCCCGTCACCTGAATGCCGACGATGTGGATAACCGTGAGCGTCAGGCCGATGGCGAGGCCGGCGAACGCGTTCTCGGCGCCCGGCTGCGTCACGCCCAGGATCACGACCACGAACAGGAAGGTCGCCACGATCTCGAACATGAGGCCCGATTGCATCGAGAAATGGCCGGGCGAGAACATGTTGTAGCCGTTCTGGCCAAGGCCATCGACGGTGATGTCGTAATCGCCCGCGCCCTGCGCGATCAGGTAGAGCACGCCCGCCCCGGCGATCGCGCCGGCGCATTGGGCGACGATGTAGAGGCCCATCTCGCGCGCCTCCATGCGCCCGGCGACGAAGGCGCCGAAGCTCACGGCCGGGTTCACGTGACAGCCTGAAACCGGACCGATGCCGTAGGCCATGGCGACGATCGCCAGACCGAAGGCGAAAGCGATGCCCAGCTGGCCCACCACGCCGAAGCCCGCCAGGACGGCCGCGCCGCAGCCCAGCAGCACGAGCGCGAACGTGCCCAGGAATTCCGCGGCCAGCTTGTTCATGAGTCCGTCTCCACCCTTTGATCGCCAATGGTTTAGCGCGAGTCCTGCGACATCTGGAACCGGCGCCGCGGCGTTCTTCCTTCATTTCCCGCCAGCGCCTATATTCGACTCGTTCGGGCTTGCCCGGACTATGGCGATAAACGCGCGAAGATAGACGGATCGGACCCGGGTGCGATGCCCGGCGGCTCCACCATTTTCCCTCTCGTTGGGCAGGGACCTTGGGGCCGAAATAGGATCGACGGACGTTGAAGGTCGTTGCTTTTGCTCGGGTGGTCCCGTCACAGGCCAATCCAGAATAGTTGCCAACGACAACTACGCTGAGGAATACGCCCTCGCTGCGTAAGCAGCTGGGTAATTCCACTCCAAGCCCTGGCGAGTAGCATCGTCAGGCGGGGCCCCCCGCCGCCCGGCAACAGAAGGCGGGGATTTTTCTCACATCCGCAGCCGCGGCTCCGCGCAAGAAATCTGCGTGCAGCGCCTGAGCGTGGGGATTTATTCGCCTGAGGAATTGAAAGTTCCCGCAGCGCGCGTCGCACATCCCTCGTTTCGCCACGTTCGCGAGAGACAAGACTCTCATGCGGCGCGCATTTTTCTTGCGGGGCTCGTCGCGGCCGCTGCGCACGCGCTTCGCCTGCATTGGCGCGCAAATGCACAGAGACTCGCGCGGGCTGGATGATGCGTTGACTGGCCGATACGAGACGCTAAGGGTCTCCTTCCAACGGCGATGTCAAAGGGGCGGCGCATGGCCGAAGACTTGATCGGTTATGACCAATTGTTCGACGAAGCGAAGCGCTCCGTCGTGCGCGCGGCGCTGCAGTTCGGCGTCGACGGGCGCAAACTGCCGGGCAAGCACCATTTCTACATTACGTTCCGCACCCACGCGCCGGGCGTCGTCATCCCCGATCATCTCGGCAATCGTTACCCGGATGAAATGACGATCGTGCTCGAGCATCAGTTCTGGGACCTCGAAGTGTTCCCGGACCGCTTCCGCGTGATCCTGAAGTTCTCCGGCCAGCCGCATCCGATCATCATCCCTTATGCGGCGATCACGCGCTTTTTCGACCCCTCGGTGAAGCAGGGCCTGGTGTTCGATCAGCATCACGACGAGGCGGCGCGTATGGTGGCGGGCGATGAGGCGGCCAGCCGCGCTGAAGCGCCCCCGCCGCCCCAAGAACAGCCGCCGGCCGCGACCGGCGGCGTCGTCAGCCTCGACGCGTTCCGCAACAAGAAGTGAGCGAGCCCGAGCGCCCGCGCGTCAGCGACGAGGAGCTCCTCGCCCGCTTCCGCGCTTCAAAGAACAAACCACGCAGCTCGCAAACCCTGGGCTTCGACCTCATCGCCTTGAATCAAGACGAACAATGGGTCGACATCGCGTTCACCGCGACCGACGATTTCCTCAACCCGACGGGCCGCGTGCAGGGCGGGTTCCTGTGCGCGATGCTGGATGAAGCGCTCTCGATCGCCGGCCAGGTCGCCTCCGGCATGACGCACATCATGTCCACGCTGGAGCAAAAGACGAGCTTCCTGGCCGCGGCCAAGCCGGGCCGGCTGGTGGCGCGCGGGCGCGTGACGCGGCTCGGCCGCACCGTGGTGTTTCTCGAAGGCGAAATCCGCGACGAGACCGGCAAGGTCTGCGCGACCGCGACGGCGACAGCCCTGCCCGTCGAATACAAACGCAACAAGCCCGGCGCCTGAGGCGGCGGCTGCGACCTTAGGCGCCTTGTTCTTGCGACCTATTCGCAATATGTTCCCGGCACGTCGCAAACGGGCCGCCATGAATCTGTTCCAACTGAAAAAAGGCCAGGTCGGGCGCATCGCTGCGCTCTCAGGCGCCAATGACGACATGGTCGTGAAGCTGCGCGAGCTGGGGCTCAACGAAGGCGATGAGGTCGAGCTGATCGCCTTCGGGCCGATTGCGCGCCAGCCCGTGGCCGTGCGCCTCAATCGTTCGCTGATCGCGCTGCGCCGCGTCGAAGCCGAGGCCGTCGAGATCGCGGTCGAGGCGCCCGAGATCAAGATCGCCGCCGAATGACGACGGTCCGGCTCGCGCTGGTCGGCGCGCCGAACAGCGGCAAATCGACAATGTTCAACGGGCTGACCGGCGGACACGCCAAGGTCGCCAATTATGCGGGCGTCACCGTCGAGCGGCGCAGCGGCGCCTTCACGACGCCCGGCGGGCGCAACATCGAACTCATCGACCTGCCGGGCATATACGGGCTCTCGCCGCGTTCCCTCGATGAGCGCATCGCCGTTGAGACCATTTCCAAGGGATCGGAACAGGAAGCGGCGCCGGACGCGCTGCTCGTGCTCGTCGATGCGGCGGATCTGCGCACGCAATTGCATCTCGCTTTGCAGCTCAAACAGCTCGGGCGCCCGATGGTGCTGGCGCTCAACATGATGGATCTGGCGCAGCGCGATGGCGTGAAGATCGACGTCGCCGCGCTCGAAGCCAAGCTTGGCGTGCCGGTCGTCGCGTCCTGGGCGACGCGCAAAGCGGGCCGCGAAGCGCTGCTGAAGCGGCTCGACGATGTGCTCGCCACCGCGCCGCAAACGCAGACGGCGGCGCATGTCGATGATATCCGCTCGCTGCAGAAAACCGCGCGCGACATCGCCAACGCCGTGATCCTCCAAGAGCCGGCGCTGCATCGCTTCACCCGCGCGGCGGATCGCATCCTGCTGCATCCGCTCTGGGGCTCGCTGGCGCTTGCGGGCGTGATGTTCCTGATGTTCCAGGCCGTGTTCACGCTCGCCGTCTGGCCGATGGACATGATCGACGCCGGCTTCGGCGCCTTGAGCGCATGGGTGAGCGAAGTTCTGCCCGAAGGCTATGTGCGTAGCTTCATCACCGATGGCGTTATCGCCGGCGTGGGCTCGGTGTTGGTGTTCCTGCCGCAGATTCTGATCCTCTTCACGTTCATCCTGATCTTGGAAGCCTCCGGCTATATGGCGCGCGCGGCCTTCCTGATGGACGAGATCATGCGCCGCGCGGGGTTGAACGGGCGCGCCTTCATTCCACTGCTGTCGAGCTTCGCGTGCGCCATTCCGGGCATGATGTCGGCGCGCACCATTCCGGGCGAGCGCGACCGGCTGACGACGATCCTGGTGGCGCCGCTAATGACGTGCTCGGCGCGGTTGCCAGTCTATACGCTGCTCATTTCCGCGTTCATTCCGGCGCGCACGGTCGGCATTTTCAGCCTGCAGGGGCTGGTGATGTTCGCGCTCTATGCGGCGGGCGTAGCCAGCGCGTTCTTCGTGGCCTGGGTGCAAAAGCGCGCGGGCGGCGCGCAGATCCAGCCGCTGATGATGGTGTTGCCGACTTACAAACTGCCCAACCCGAACGATTTCTTTCACAGCCTCTTCATGCGCGCCTGGGCCTTCGTGCGGCGCGCCGGCACGCTGATCCTCGGCACCTCGATCGCGCTCTGGTTTCTCGTCACCTTCCCGCATGGCGGCGGCGACATCCGCCATTCCTTCGCCGGCGAGATCGGTTCGCTGCTGCTGCCGATTTTGAAGCCCGTCGGCTTCAATCTCGAAATCGCGATCGCGCTGGTGCCGGGCATGGCTGCACGCGAGGTGGCGGTGGGCGCGTTGGCGACGGTCTACGCCGTGCAAGGCGCCGATGAGGCGAGCCTCGCGCAAACCCTGGCGCATGCGTGGAGCCTGCCGACGGCGCTGTCGCTGTTGGCCTGGTATGTCTACGCGCCGCAATGCATCGCCACGCTCGCCGTGGCGCGCCGCGAAATGAATTCCTGGCGCTGGACGGCCGTGATGATCGCCTACCTCTTCGCGCTCGCCTATGCGGCGTCCGCCGCGACCTATTGGATCGCGAAGGCGGCGGGACTTTGAGCCTTCTCCTCCCCCTGCAAGGGGGAGGCTGGGAGGGGGTTGGCCACGCACGCAAACGTTTGAGCCTGCGGCTGATCCCCTCCTGACCTCCCCCTTGCAGGGGAAGGAAAATCACATCGCCTCCACCCGCACCCAAATCCGATCCCGCTCCGCGCTCACGCGCTCCGCCAACAACCGCGCGATCTGCATATCGTCGAAGAAGACATGGCCCTTGAGCGCGTCGAGCAGCGCTTTGGCGAGATTGTCGAGGTCGAGACGCGGCGCTTCGCCGGCATGTTCGAGGCGGATCGTCACCGCGAAATCGCCCCAGCGCGGCCGAAGCTGAAATTCCTTCCGGAAAAATTCATAGACCAGCGGCTTGTAATAGCGCGCCTGCGTGGTGATGCCTTCGACGGCGATTTCAATGGCCGCGCCATCGCGGCGCGCGCGCACCTTGCCGCGCCCAGTCCAGGCTTCGCTCAACGCGCCCGTCACGGATCGCCGTCCTGGAGCGCGGCGATGAAGGCGGCATATTGCGTGCGTTCGGCCGCGCTCATTTGGTCGAATATGACGCGCGAGGTGAAGCTGCCCCAGACGCGATGGCCGCGCGTGACCGACCAATCGGAGATGGCGTCTTCCGAGAACGTCAGCGGATCGCCCAGATGCTGGCCGGGCAGATAGACCGGCTCGTTCGCGAGCAGGCCGCGCAGGCGCCCGTCGCTCAGCCGTTCGATCTGGTCCACCCAGAGATGTTCGGGGCCATTGGCCGTCTGCACGGCAACCTTGAGATGAAACTCGCCGTCGCCGCGGGCGAAGGCGCGCCAGAACGCCGGCAGGGTCTCGCGCGCATGCGCGATTGCGCCATTCATGACGCGGTCCTGCGCGGAAAATCCGATGACGGAATCGGGCGCGCTTTGCCCCTTCTGCGCATAGGCCGCCGGCGCGGCGAGCAGCGCCAGCGCCAAGAGCGCGGCGGCGCTCAGGCGCAGGCGGCGCGGCTCAGAGCTTTTCATGGCTGCCGTCGCACAGCGGCGGCGTCGAGGTCTGCTTGCAGCGGCAGAACCAGACTTCCTCGGTGGCTGTCGCCTGCCATTCGAGCGGCTCGAAATCGGTTCCCGCGTGGCTCTCATCGCAGAACGGCTGCTTCTTCGAGAGCCCGCACGTGCACCAGCGATATTTGCGCCCCGCCGTGACGCTGACGCCGATCGGCTCGGGCGCCGCGACCTGTCCTTTTCCGCTCATCTTAGTCTCCTCCTTCTTTGCAGCCGCCTAAGCCACATCGAACAGAGCACTTCGTCACTCAGCCCGCCGGACCAGATGACAGGGAATACGCCACCGATAGAACTTTGAGCATTGGCCCAGGAAATTGGACTGGCACGATGAGTTTCTCTGAAACTCCATGCAACAGCATGGCCCCCTGACTTTGCTGCAGCCGAAAGTTCAACAAAGGCGCGAACAATCTCGAAGGAAGTTCGATATCCAAATTTATGTCACCGGGAACCCTCAGGACCGTGAGTAAACCAAACTGCTCTTGCGACGAATTCGGACGACACTCTCTAATGCTGACGTCCATAGTCACGGCACCCAACTCTTCGACATTTGCCGGGCACTTTGCGGTAAGTAGCAAGTTGGATTGGCCTGCATCCTTGTAGTGAAGACCGCCCACGATAGAGGCCAGAGCTATCGGCATGGACAGGTCGAATGTTGTCACGCCGTCTCCCCCTCCACCCAGGCCGCCGCGCAGCCTTTGGCGAGCTCGCGCACGCGGGCGATGAAGCTTTGGCGTTCGGTGGGAGAAACCACGCCGCGCGCATCGAGCAGATTGAACAGGTGCGAGGCCTTCAGCGTGTAATCGTAAGCCGGCAGCACGCAGCCTTCTTTCAGCAGCCGCGCCGCCTCCGCTTCCGCATCGTTGAACCAGCGCAGCACCATCTCGCTGTTCGACAGTTCGAAATTGAAGCGCGATTGCTGCTGCTCGTTTTTCAGGAACACGTCGCCATAGGTCAGCGGGTACTCGCTCTGCGGATCGTTGAACGGCAGATCGTAAACACGATCGACGCCAAACACGTACATCGCCAACCGCTCAAGCCCGTAGGTGAGTTCGCCCGACACCGGCTTCACATCCAAGCCGCCGACTTGCTGAAAATACGTGTACTGCGACACCTCCATGCCGTCGCACCACACCTCCCAGCCGAGCCCCCAGGCGCCGACCGTCGGGTTCTCCCAATCGTCTTCGACAAAGCGGATGTCGTGCAGCAGCGGATCGATGCCGATGCGTTCGAGCGATTTGAGATAGAGGTCCTGCAGATCGACCGGGTTCGGCTTCAGGATCACCTGGAATTGGTAATAATGCTGCAGCCGGTTCGGGTTCTCGCCATAGCGCCCGTCCTTCGGGCGGCGCGAGGGCTGCACATAGGCCGCGCGCCATGGCCGTGGCCCCAGCGCGCGCAACGTCGTCGCCGGATGCAACGTGCCCGCACCGACCTCCATGTCGTAAGGCTGCAGGATCGCGCAGCCCTGCTCGGCCCAATAGGTCTGAAGCGTGAGGATCACGTCCTGAAAACAGCGCGGCTTTTTCTCGGTCATGGCGGCGGCGTAGGCCGCTCCGGCGCCGCGATCAAGCCGCGGCGGCCATGGCGCGCTTCAGATGCAGATGAAAGCGCCAGAGACACGCCTCCAGATGGCTCAGCGGGCCGGGCTCATAGAGCGGGCTCGCAATGCCAGCCTGGGCGCGCTCGCAGATCGCGATGTCCTCGGCATGGACGGCCATCACCTGATCGCGAATGCCGGCGACGAATTCCGGCGCGGCGGCGATCTCCGGCGGCGTCAGCACATGCACGCGCAGCCGGAACCGATCTGCGGCGATGTCGTCCAATTGATACCAGATGCCAAGCCGCAACGGCCCGTCGCTGAAATAGAGCAAGGTCAGCGGAAAAATCGCGGCGACGACGAACGGCGGATGTTCGTCATCGACAGCGGGATTTTCCAGCACAGCGAAGAGATCGCCGGCCGCGCCCGCATGCGTGCCCAGGCCCGGATGCGTGCGCTGCAGGCTCTGCGCATGCGGCCCGATGTGATGATAGGATTCCATGAAATTCTCAACCATCACCTTCCAGTTCCAAGGCGAGTCGAGTTCGACAACGTCGGCGGTGACGAGGCGTTCGGGCTCGTAGCGCGCGAACCGCTCAGCCAGAGGCGCCAGCGCCGACGTGAGCGCGGGCGCGCCGCCGCTCAGATTAGCGAACACGAAACCGCCCCAGACCGTGCTGGCGATTTGCGGCAGCGCACATGCCTCGCGCGCGAAGACGGCGGATTGCTCCATCGCCGGCGCCGAGAGCAGCCGCCCATCCAGCCCGTAACGCCACAGATGGTAGGGACAGATGAACGCTTTGGCGTTTCCCGCGCCCTCCGCAACGGGCGCGCCGCGATGGCGGCACACGCCCGACAGCACGCGCAGCACGCCCGCCTCATCGCGCACGATCACAAGCGGCGCGCCGAACAGATCGATCGCGCGAAAATCGCCGGGCTCGGGCAGATCGCTCGCGCGCGCCACCGGCGCCCAGCCCGCACGCAGCACGTGCGCGCGCTCTGCTTCAAACAGCGCTGGGTCGGTGTAAGCGCGCCCCGGCAAGGCGCGCGCCTCAGTCAACGAATCCGAGACTGCGGCGTAGAGATGGCTCGTCGTCACGCCGTCGAAGGGCCACAGCGCGCCAGGCTTGTCCAGCGTGAACGCGCCGCCGCCCGGCTCCCGCGCGGCGACGCGCGCCTCACTGCAGAAACAGCGTCACCGCCGCGTGGAAGGCCTCGGGCTGATCGAGCATGATGAAATGATAGCTTTCGTCGATGCGCTGGAGGCGATGATGCGGCGCCGCAGCATAGGCGGCCTCATAAAGCCCCGTCACGACCTCCTCCGGCCCCATGACGGGATCGTGCGCGAACACGATGGTGAGCGGCGTCTCGATCGACGCGAGCGCGCCGCGCAGATCCGTCGTCATCACCTCATACGTCGCTTGCGCCATCACGCGGCGATCCGATGCGAGCGACCATTGCAGCACGCGCTCGCGCGCTGACGACGTGCGCACGAGGCGCGCCATGGTTTGCGCCTGCATGGCGGCGAATTGCGCATCCGGCGCCGCTGCGATCTGATCGCGGAACATGGCCGCCATCGGCGCTACGCTCTGCGCCGTCGCATTGGGATCCATCATCGCCGAGAAGAACGGCAGCGCATCCACGATCATCACGCGGCCGACATCCTCGGGATGCGCCCGCGCCAGCATGAGCCCCATGAGCCCGCCCATGGAATGGCCGATATAGGCCGGCGCATGGAGGCCGCGCGCCTTGATGTAGCGGTCGAGTTCTTCAACCGCGGGCGCAAGAATATCGCCTTGCGCGTTCGGACCGGCCGGAACGCCCGCAAAGCCGGAAAGCGTAATCACATGGACGCGGTGCGTTGCGGAAAGCGCATGCGCCTCCACGTCCCACACCGCGCCGCTTGAGACGAGGCCCGGCATCAGGATCACGTCCGGCCCCTGCCCTTGCACGGAAACGGTGAAGCGCGTTGGCGAAAAATCCTCAGCGCACGCCAACGGCGCGGTGAACAAGGCGCACGCGGCCGCGCACGCCGCAATCAATGCAGCACGTGTGAACATCGTCTTTTCCTTTGGTGAAGCGCGGCGCTCAGTCCGCGGTGAAAATGGATTCGATCGGCAGGCTGAACAGGGCCGCGATCTTGAAAGCGAGCGGGAGCGAGGGATCGTATTTCCCCGTCTCGATCGCGTTGACGCTTTGGCGCGAAACGTCGAGCTTTTCGGCCAGATCGGCCTGGCTCCAATCGCGCTCGGCGCGGAGCACTTTGAGACGGTTCTTCACGCGCCGCCTCCCAGCTTTTCCGTGACCTTGAAGAAGCCCTGCACCAGGCCGAACAGCGCGATGAAGCCGGTCGTGTAGATAAAGGGCTCAGGTCCCGCGACGCCGCCATAGGCCTGCAGAAAATCCCAGGCCGAGGAAATCGAGAGGCCGATGCCGATCGTCACCAGCAGCGCCTGCACGACGCGCGCGCGCTGATATTCGTCCTCGTCGCGCAGATAGCGCGCGAACACGAGCACGAACGCCATGATCGGCAGCGCGGGCAGGACCGCGAGCGCGATCAGCAGCGGCCCGTGCGGCTCGGCCCCGTGGATCAGCAGCTTCACACCGAACACGGCGGCGACATAGACCGCGGAACAAATCGCCGCGCCGATGAGATAGCGCCTCTGCGCCAAACGATGGCCAGCCATGGCAAACTCCCTTCAAGACAAGGACACAAGTCCAAATGACAAGTTTCTTTTACTCGGCTCGTTATGAATGTCAAGTGTCCATGTCATTTGGTCGTGCTTGCGCGACTTAGGCTCACGACAGAACATAAGAAATTCTTCTTTACATGAGATGTTCGTCTCATTAAATGAATACCATCGCATAAGGAGGTGGGGCCGTGGCGCTCAGCAAGGATCAAATGGATCGCAAGATCGACGAGCATTTCGGCTTCGAGGCGGCCGATAATGTCGAGGGCGTGCTGGCCACGTTGGCGGAGGATTGCGAGCACGACATCGTCGGCTTCCCAACCGGGCCGACGCACGGCCGCGCCAGCGCGCGCGGCTTTTATGAAGCGCTGTTCGCCGATCTCTCCGATGGCGGCGTCTCCTGCGTGAAGCGACTCTATGGCGAGAATTTTCTGGTTGATGAATCGATCTGGCGCGGGCGCGCGCCGGGGCGCCCGTTCGGCATCGAGGGCAGGAATCGCCCGCTGGAATTCCGCCTCCTGCACGTGATCGAATTCACGCCGGGCGGCGATATTCAGCGCGAGAATGTCTGGATCGATCTGGCCGCGATTCAGCAGCAATTGTCGTGAGCGCAGCCGACGCTTCGGGCCGCGCCAATCAGCGCCGGCGCACGCGCAAGGATTTGCTCGATGCGGCCGCGCGCTTGATGAAACAGGGCAAGACGCCGAGCCTCGAAGAGGTGGCGGAAGAAGCGCTCGTCTCGCGCGCAACGGCCTATCGCTATTTCCCGAGCATGGAGGCGCTGCTGGCGGAAGCGCTGGTCGATGTCGCCATGCCGGATATGGCGACTTTGTTCGCGGGCGCCTCGGAAAGCGATCCGGTCGCACGCGTGCTGCGCGTCGATGACATGCTGCACAATCTCACCGCCGCGAACGAAGGCCCGCTGCGCGTGATGTTGGCGCATTCCATGCAGCGCGTGCTGAACGGCGAGGCCGAAGCGCCGCCGCGCCAGAACCGGCGCACGCCGCTGATCGAGGCCGCGCTTGCGCCCGCGCGCAAACGCTTCAAGCCGGCGGACTATCCGCACCTCATCCACGCGCTCGGCCTCATCATCGGCACCGAAAGCATGATTGCGGCGAAAGACGTACTGCAGCTCGACGACGCGGAGGCGCGCAAGACCAAGCGCTTCGCGATCCGCGCGCTGATCGAAGCGGCGCTAAAACAGGGGGGCGCACACTGATCAGAAAAAAATCCGTCCGCCGCCGCATCTGAGACGTCCGTCACAGGCATCGAACGGCCAGGGAGCTAACACATCCAACCCAACCAAGCGGCCGCGCGCCTGATACGCGCGGCGAAGGAGAAGCTATGTCTGAACGTCACGATTTCTACGGCCCGATCCACAAAGGCTTGCGCCTGGGCTCTTCGCGCCTGCTGATCGAACTGGGCGCGCTCGATTGGAACGATGAGGCGCAGCGCATCCGCGTGCTGGGCGCGCTCAAGACCCATCTCGTCCTCGCGCGCCAGCATTTGGAGCACGAAGACCACGAGATCATGCCCGCTCTGCTCGAACAGGCGCCCGGCATGGCCGCCGTGCTCGAACACGACCATGAGGATCACTACGAAACCTTCGCCGCTCTCGACGGCGCCATCGCGCGCGTCGAAGCCGCGATGCCTGCGCAGCGCACGATGCATGGCCGCAGCCTCTATCTGCGTTTCTCGCGCTATTTCGCCGACGATCTCCTGCACATGGCGCGCGAGGAGATGGAAGCGCTGCCGCTGTTCCATGCGCTCTTCACCGATGCGCAGCTGCAGGAGATGGAAGGCAAGATCATCGCCTCGATCACGCCGGAACGGCTGACCGAGTATTACATGATCATGATCCCCGGCATGTCGCCGCCGGAACGCGCCGCGTTCGTCGCCTATGTGCGCGCCGTGGCTCCGCCCGAAGGCTTCGCGCACCTCATGGAAACGGCGCGCGCCGCGCTGACACCCGAAGCGTTCCGGCTTCTGGATAACCAGCTCGCGCGCGCCGCCTGATCCTTGCGCGCGCGTCCAAATCCCGCGACCCTGCTTCATCATGGCGATCTGCGGCATTGATGAAGCGGGGCGCGGGCCCTGGGCGGGACCGGTGGTGGCCGCCGCCGTCATCCTGCCCGCGCGCGGGCGCCCGAAAGGGCTCGCGGATTCCAAGCAGCTGACGGCGGAGGCGCGCGAGGCGCTCGCCGTTGAAATTCGCGCAATCGCATTGGTGGGCGTCGGCCTCGCAAGCGTCGAAGAGATAGACGCGCTGAACATCTATCAGGCGACATTTCTCGCGATGCGCCGCGCCGTGGAGGCGCTGCCGACGGCGCCAGTTGCGGCGCTGGTCGACGGCAATGCGCTGCCCGATCTGCCCTGCCCGGCCGAAGCGATCATCGACGGCGATGCGCATGTCGCCTCGATCTCGGCCGCTTCCATCATCGCGAAAACGCATCGCGACGCGCTGATGATCGAGTATTGCGCGCGCTACCCCGGCTACGGTTTTTCCAAGCACAAGGGCTATGGCGTGCCCGAGCATCAGCGCGCGCTGGCAGAGCTTGGCCCCTGCGCGCTGCACCGCACCAGCTTCAAGCCGATCCGGACGCTGCTGGCGGCGCGCGCGTAGGGCGATAAAACAGACGCCCGATCAGCGTGATCGGGAACATCAGCACCCAGCAGAAGCGCGACAGCCAGACATAGCCGTTCGCCGCCGCCCAGGCGCCGATGAGAAAAGCGATGCCCGGCGCGATCGATTGCAGGAAGCGGAACATCCATTCGCCGCGCGCCAAGCCGCCGACGAGGCGGCCTTTGTCGCGATGGATGACGACAAACAGCAAGGTCATCGTCGCCGAGGCGGCCGCGTTCACCAGCCAATAGATTTCGATCGCGATCGCGCTGGTGAAATTGGCGCCGAACAGCGCCGAAGCGAACGGCATCAGCGTGATGCTGGCGAGGAAGATCAGATTGACGATCGCCGCCGGCCAGTCGAACGCGATCATCCGGCGCGTCACGCGCAGATGCACGATCCACCAGAGGCCGACCAGCGCGAAGGTGAAGATGAAGGCCGCGAAATGCCCGCCGATGCCGCGGAGGGCAGCGGCCACGCCAGCTTCATCGCCGGGCTCGACCTCGGGCGCCCTGAGCTCCAGGACCAGGAGCGTCAGGACGATGGCGAACACGGCGTCCGAAAAGAACACCAGCCGATCCAGGTTTTTGTCCCGCGCGCCGCCGCTCATGGCTCCCCCGATGTCCGGCGCCAGTCTCTCAGTTTTCACCAGGCGCGCCAATGCCTTCGCGCGGCGGTTTGGCCCAGCCGCGAGGCTCTTTGGCTCAGGGCCGCAGCCGGCATGTTGATTCTCCCTTAACCGTCAAGCCACATTGTGCGGCCTCTTGGGGGAAGACGTGCCGCGGCCGACCGAAGTGAAGCCAGACCGGGTCATCGTCGGCGAATGCGTCGCCGAGATGAAGAAGCTGCCGGACGGCTGCGCCGATCTCGTGTTCGCGGACCCGCCCTATAATCTGCAACTCGGCGGCGATCTGGCCCGCCCGGATCAATCGCGCGTCGACGGCGTCGATGACGATTGGGACAAGTTCGAGGATTTCGCGGCCTACGACGCGTTCACGCGCAGCTGGCTCACGGAAGCGCGGCGCTGCCTCAAGGACGATGGCGCGCTCTGGGTCATTGGCTCCTACCACAACATTTTCCGCGTCGGCGCGATCCTGCAGGAGCTGGGCTTCTGGATCTTGAACGATATCGTCTGGCGCAAGACCAATCCGATGCCGAATTTCAAAGGCACGCGCTTCACCAACGCGCATGAGACTCTGATCTGGGCCGCCAAGAGCAAATCCGCGCGCTACACCTTCCATTATCACGCGCTCAAAGTGCTGAACGACGATCTGCAGATGCGCAGCGATTGGACGCTGCCGATCTGCACCGGCGCCGAGCGCTTGAAGGACGAGGCGGGCCGCAAACTCCATCCGACGCAAAAGCCCGAAGCGCTGCTGCAGCGCGTCGTGCTGGCGACCACGAATGCCGGCGATCTGGTGCTCGATCCCTTCTTCGGCACGGGCGCCACCGGCGCGGCGGCCAAGCGGTTAGGCCGCCACTATCTCGGCATCGAACGCGATCCCCGCTACGCCGCCGCCGCCAAGGCGCGGCTCAAAGAGGTGAGCCCCATGGCCGTCGAGGATTTGAAGATCACCGGCGGCAAAAAGGATGAGCCGCGCGTGCCGTTCGGCGATGTGATCGCCGCCGGCTTCATCAGCCCCGGCGACATTCTGGTCTCGCCCGATGGCCGCCATCGCGCGCGCGTGCGCGCCGACGGCTCGCTCGTGATCGACGATTTCACCGGCTCCATCCACCGCGCCGGCGCCCACGTGCTGCGAGCGCCGGCCTGCAATGGCTGGACGTTCTGGCACACCGAGCGCAAGCGCGAACCGATCGATCTCTACCGCCGCGAAGTGCGCCGGCAATTGGCGACGCTCACACAATAACAAGGGCCCCCTCCCCCGCTGCGCGGGAGAGGGCCTAGCGCGCCCGCTGCGCCGCCTTGCGAAACACGGTCGGCAGCACGCGATCATCTTCGATCCATTCGCCGGCAGCGTTCGTCGCGCCCTCGGCGCGATAGACGTCGAGCGTCAGCGCGAAATGCGTGAAGACGTGGCGCACCTGGCCGACAAAAGTCCACGCCGCCGCTATCGGCGCCGCGGCGATCGCCTCGTCCTCCATCCACGCCCCCTCGCGCCACTCCGTCGTCGGCAGGCCGAGCATGCCGCCGAGCAGACCTTTGTCGGCGCGGCGCACCGCAAAGAAGGCCGGTCCACGCGTCAGCACGAAACACGCGCCGAAGCGTTCGGGCCGCGCGGCCTTCGCGGTCTTGCGCGGATAGGTCTCCGGCGCGCCCCCGGCCTGCGCCGCACATTGATCGCGCAACGGGCACAGCAAACATTTCGGCGTAGTAGGCGTGCAAATCGTGGCGCCCAGATCCATCAGCGCCTGCGCCCAATCGCCGGAGCGGTGATCATCGACCAGCGCGCCCGCCAGATCGCGCAAGCGCGCCTTCGCCGCCGGCAGCGGCTCTTCGACCGCGTAGAGCCGCGCCATCACGCGCTCGACATTGCCGTCGACGACATTGGCCTTCTGATCGAGCGCGATCGCCGCGATCGCCGCCGCCGTATAGGGGCCGATCCCCGGCAGCGCGCGCCAACCCGCCTCGTCCGCGGGAAAGCCGCCCTGCGCCAAGAGCTGCGCGGCGGCGTGCAAATTGCGCGCGCGCGAATAATAGCCGAGCCCCGCCCAGGCGCTCAGCACCGTCTCTCGCGGCGCCGCCGCCAGCGTCTGCACATCGGGAAAGAGGTCCAGGAATTTCGCGAAATAAGGCCCGACGGCCGCCACCGTGGTCTGCTGCAGCATGATCTCGGACAGCCAGACGCGGTAGGGATCGGCCGCCTCCCCCGGCTTGGCCCGCCAGGCCAGATCGCGGCGCGCCTGGTCGTACCACGCCAGCAAAGCGGCCCGAATGGCCACCTTGTTCCCAGTCCGGAACGGGTTCTCCCCAGGTTTCCGCCGCGCCGGCGCGCTTCGACTCATCGCACGAATTTACCCTTTCCTAACGCGGACTCGATTCGCTGGGGGCATGTCCATGCGGGAACAGATGCGGCGGAGATCGTCGGCGCGCGGGATCCGCGCGCTGGCCTACGATACCGATGTCGAAGCGCGCGCCCAGGCCATGCTCGACGCCAATCGCGGCCGCCCACCGATCAAGGCCGCGCCCTCGGCCGGCAAGATCGCCGCGGCGATCCTGCGGCCACTGCTGCCGGTGCGCAGCCTGTCGCTGGCCGAATTGCAGCGCGCCTGGCGCGAAATCGTCGGCGAAAGCGTGGCGAAAGCCGCCTTTCCAGAAAAACTGTCGGCCGGCGTGCTGACGCTCAAGGTTCCGAGCGCGCTCGCCCCGTTCCTGCAGCACCAGGCCCCGCTCGTGCTGGAGCGCTGCCGGCTGGCGGGCGCTGCCATCAAAAGCGTCAAGATCGAGCAGGGTCAGCTGCCCCGGCCCGCTGCGCCCAAGCAGCCGGCGCTTTCGGCCGCCGACGAGGCCTCCCTGGCCGACGGGCTCAAGCACATCACCGATGACGGTCTCCGGGCCGCGTTGCTGCGCCTGGGCAAGGCCATGGCGGCGCGCTGATAGCGCGTGATCGCTGGCGTCGCGCCACCACCCCATCCGGCCCTTCGGGCCACCTTCCCCATCAAGGGGAAGGAGGTCGGCAAGCCGAGCGCCCTCCCTCCCCTTGATGGGGAGGGTCCGCCGAAGGCGGGGGTGGGGTGGCGGCGCAACGGCGCCAACGATGCGACGTCTGTGCTGCGCCCTCGGTTGGCGCGCGAATGGCTTTGCGGATAGGAAGCGGCCGGTGTTTTTCTCAAAAGGTAGGCCCTTTTCATGCTGATCCGCCGCCGCGAGCTCTTGGTCCTTGGCGCCTCCGCCGCCGCGCTGGCCGCCTGCAACAGGGGCGGCGCAGCGGCCTCGAGCGCGACCGACATGGCCATCGGCGCCCCCGACGCGCGCGTCACGCTGATCGAATACGCCTCCGTCACCTGCCCGCACTGCCGCGAATTCCACGAGACGGTCTATCCGCAGCTCAAGGCCGCTTACATCGACACCAACCGCATCAAATTCATCTTCCGCGAATTCCCGACGCCGCCGGCGCAGGTCTCAGTCGCGGGCTTCCAGCTGGCGCGCTGCAATGGCGCGACGCCCGAGCAATATATGGCGCGCGTCGGCGTGCTGTTCGATCAGCAGCGCAACATCCTGCGCGAAGGCGCGACAATCGATTCCATCCGCGCCGACCTTGTCCAGATCGGCCAGCAGGCCGGCCTTTCCGAGCAGCAAGTGCTCGATTGCATCAACGACGAGCACGGCGCGCAGCGCATCCGTGATGTCGTCGATGATGGCGTGCGCCAGTTCAACATTCAGGGCACGCCGACGTTCGTGCTCAACGGCCGCAAGATCGAAGATCCCGCCATCGTCACCTGGGACGGCATGCGCGCCGCCCTGGATGCAGCGCTGCGGTGACGGCGCTGGGCCTCCGGCGCGCAAGCGCGGCGAGGCGCTGACGCATGCGCATCGCCGAACTGCGCCTGGCGGGCTTCAAGAGCTTCGTCGATCCCATCAAGGCCCCGATCGAAGCGGGGCTGACGGGAGTTGTCGGCCCCAATGGCTGCGGCAAATCCAATTTGCTCGAAGCGGTACGCTGGGTGATGGGCGCGACCAGCGCCAAATCCATGCGCGCCGACGATATGGACGAAGTGATCTTCGCCGGCTCCGGCGCACGCCCGCCGCGCGAGCACGCTGAAGTCACGCTCACGCTCGAAGACGCCGCCGGCCGCGGCCCGGGCGCGTTCGCGCAATCGGATGTGCTCGAGGTCTCGCGCCGCATCCGCCGCGGGCTCGGCTCGACCTATCGCATCAACGGCAAGGAAGTGCGCGCCAAGGACGTGCAGCTGCTGTTCGCGGACGCCGCCACCGGCGCCAATTCGCCCGCTCTGGTGCGCCAAGGCCAAGTCAGCGATCTCATTTCCGCCAAGCCGGAGAATCGCCGCCGCATCATCGAAGAAGCCGCCGGCATTGCGGGCCTGCATGCCCGCCGGCACGAAGCCGATCTGAAACTGCGCGCCGCCGAAGCGAATTTGCAGCGGCTCGACGAAATCCTCATCGAGATCGAAGCCCAGGCGCAGAATCTGCGCAAGCAGGCGCGCCAGGCCGAGCGCTACCGCACGCTGGCGGAAACCATGCGGCAGACCGAAGCGCTGCTGTTCCACCGCCGCTGGCTCGAAGCGCGCGACGCGGTCGCGGACCATCAAGCCGCGCTGCGCGAAGCCGAACGGATCGTGGCCGAAGCCGCGACGGCCGCCTCGCAAGCGGCGCGCGCGGGCGAAAACGCGCAGGAAGCGCTGCCGCCCTTGCGTGAGGAAGAAGCGATCGCGGCGGCCGTGCTGCGCCGGCTGGAGGGCGTGCGCGTCGGCCTCGAACGCGATCTCGCGGAAGCCGACGCCGTGATGGCGCGCGCCGATGACGATGCGCGCCGCATCGCCGACGATATCGCCCGCACCGAAACCATCGAGACGGACGCCGCCGCGGCCCGTGCTCGCCTCGACGCGGAATTGGCCGCATTCGGCGCCCAGGACAGCGACGGCGCCGCGCGCGCCATCGCAGACGCCGCCGCGCGTGCGTCGGACGCCGACGCCGCGCGCGGCGCAGCCGAAGCCGCCCTGGAAAGCGCCGCCGCTGAGGCCGCACGCCAGCGCGCGCAGGCCGAAGCTGCGGCCCAGGCCGCGCGCGAAGCGCAGCAGCGCCGCGCGCGCGTGCTGGAACGGCGCCAGGCGCTCGAAACGCAGCTCAAAGCGCTGCCCCTGCCCGATCCGGCCAAGCGCGCCGCCGCGCGCGCCGCCGCCGAAGCCGCCCAAGCCGAGAATGAAAAGGCGCGCGCGGCGCTCGCCGCGCTCGAAGCCGATGTGCAGAAAGCCGCGAAAGCGGACGACGCTGCGTTGCAAACATTCCGCACCGCCGAAACCGCGCACAAGGATTTGGCCGCGGAGGTGCGCGCGCTCGATCGTCTTGCGCCGCAGGATGGCGCGGGCTTCCCGCCCGTGCTGGCGTCGATCGAGGTCGAGCCCGGCTATGAGCGCGCGCTGGCGGCGGCTTTGGGCGATGATCTCGATGCATCAGTGAAGGAAAATGCGCCGTTGCGCTGGCAAGGCGCGCCGCTGCGGCCGCTGGATTTGCCAAAGGGCGCCGAACCGCTCGCCGCCTTCGTGAAAGCGCCGGAAAAGCTCGCCGCGCGCCTTGCGCTGTGCGGCCTGGTCGATGCGAAAGACGGCGCGCGCCTCATCAAGGATGCGACGCCGGGCGTGCGGCTGGTGAGCGTCGAAGGCGCGCTGTGGCGCTGGGACGGCTTCTACAAGGACGCCGCCGCGCCCTCGCCCGCCGCCGCGCGCCTGGAGCACAAGAACCGCCTCACTGCCGCGCGCAAAGAACTCGCCAAGGCTGAGGACAAGCTGGCGAAGGCCAAGAGCGCGCACGAGGCGGCGCGCGCGGCGCGTCAGGCGCTCGATGGCCAGGCGCGCACGGCGCGCGCGGAAGCGCCCAAGCTCGCGCAGCGCGCCGCAGAGCTCGCGCAAGCGCATGAGCGTCTCGCCGCCGACATGCAGCGCGCGCAAGAGCGCCGCGCCGATCTGGAAGCGCAGCGCGCCGCCTTGGAGCCGGATCTGAAAGATGCGGAAGACGCTGTGGCGCGCGCAGCCCGGGCGCAAACGCCCGCAGCCGCAATCGATCTCGCGCCGTTGCGCAGCGCGGTTGAGGCCGCCCGCGCCGCCGCCGCCGAAGCGCGCGCGCACGTGACCGGGCTGACGCGCGACCGCGATGTGCGTGCGCAACGTCAAACCGCAATCGCCGCGGAACTGCGCGATTGGACCCGGCGCGCGAGCGAGGCCGCAGCGCGGCGCGCCGCGCTCGAAAGCGAAGCCAAGAAGATCGCAGCCGCGCGCATCGCCGCCGCCGACAAGCCCGACCACGCGCGCGCCGCTCTGACCAAGCTGATGGACGAAGCCGAAAGCGCCGAAGAGCGCCGCAAGCGCGCGTCCGATAAGGTGGCGGAAGCCGAAACGGCGCAGCGCGCCGCTGATCAGGCCGTGCGTACGGCCGAACAAGCGCACGCACAGGCGCGTGAAGCGCGCGCCGGCGCCGAGGCGCGGCTGGCCGCGCAGCAGCAGCGCTATGACGATCTCATCGCGCAGATTCAGGATGCGACCGGCCTTGCGCCAGAAGACCTGGCCGAACGCGCAGGCGCGCTCCTCACCTCCGCGCTTGGGCGCGGCGCGCTGAGCGATGTCGAAAAGCGGTTCGAGCGTTTGCGCGCCGAGCGCGATGCGGGCGGGCCGGTCAATCTCCGCGCCGAAGAAGAACTCGCCGAGGTGCAGGCGCGCATCGATGAGCTTGCGAAAGAGAAGGCCGACGTGGCGCAGGGCGTGGCCAAGCTGCGCGGCGCGATCACGCGGCTCAACAATGAAGGCCGGGCGCGACTGGTGGCGGCGTTCGAGCAAGTGAACGCCAATTTCGCGCAATTGTTCTCGACGCTGTTCGAGGGCGGCCAAGCGGCGCTGCGGCTCACCGAGAACGAAGACCCGCTGGCTGCGGGACTCGACATTTTCGCGCAGCCGCCCGGCAAGAAGCTCACCCATCTGTCGCTCATGTCCGGCGGCGAACAGGCGCTGACGGCGACGGCGCTGATCTTCGCCGTGTTCCTGGCCAATCCCGCCCCGCTCTGCGTGCTCGACGAAGTGGATGCCCCGCTCGACGACGCCAATGTCGAGCGCTTCTGCCGCCTGCTGGATGAGATGAAGAAGCTGACGACCACGCGCTTTCTCGTCATCACGCACAACCCCGTCACCATGTCGCGCGTGGATCGCCTTTACGGCGTGACCATGATCGAACAGGGCGTCAGCCAGCTGGTCAGCGTCGATCTCTCCCGCGCGCAGCAATTGGCCGGGGTGGCCGCGGCGTAGCGCGCGCTGCGCCGCCGCGCTAAGCTCGGCGCGGGGGACGCATGGAGGCGTAAATGGGTTTGCTGGACGGTATCATCGGGGGCGCTGTGGGCGCTGGGCTGGCGACGGCTTTGGGCGGCTTCATCGAGAAGCAAGGCGGCGTCGACGGCATCGTGCGCCAGATGGAGCAGAAGGGCCTGGGCGACACCGTGCGCTCCTGGGTGTCGACCGGCCCCAATCAGGCGATCACGGCCGAGCGCATCCATGAGGTGTTCGGCTCGGGCACGGTGGCGGAGATGGCGCAGCGCGTCGGCCTCAACCCCGACCAGCTGGCGTCAAAGCTCGCCGAAATCCTGCCTCAGGCGATCGATCATCTGACGCCGGGCGGACAGGTTCCGCGCAGTTAGCCGTTCCGTTTCCGTACCGCCGGCTTCCAGCCGGCATCCGTTATCCGTTGGCGAAACGCTGCCGGCTAGAAGCCGGCGGTACGACAAATTCTGCGCCCAAACTGTACCCGGCGTTCCTGTCCGGCGCCCGCCCTCTCGTGCTACAGGCCGAAGCCGGAGGAAGGCGTGACCGAACAGGGCGTCCGGCGGCTCAGCGCGATTTTGGCCCTCGATGTGGCTGGCTATTCCGCCCAGATGGAGCGCGACGAGATCGAGGCTGCGCGCCAGGTCGCAATCGTGCGCATGCGCGTGGAGGACCTCGCGCGCGCCCATGGCGGGCGGATTTTCAACACAGCGGGCGATGGCGTGATGGCCGAATTCGCCTCGGCGATGGGCGCGGTCGAGACCGCCGCAGCGTTGGTCGAGGCCGCCGATTTGCCGACCATCCGCATCGGCGTGCATGTCGGCGAAGCTCTGGTCGCGGGCGACGACCTGCTCGGCCATGACGTCAACGTCGCCGCACGCCTCGAGCAGCTCGCCCCGCGCGGCGCGGCGCTGGTGTCCGACGCCGCGCGCCAGATGCTGCGCGGGCCGATGCGCGAGCGGCTGCAGCCCGCGGGCGAGCGGCAATTGAACAAGATGGAAGCGGAGATGACGTGCTGGCTCTTGGAGCCGGCGGCGCGGCCGCGGCGCGCGGCGCTGGTGATGCCGCGCCGGCGCGTCATCGTCACGGCGCTGGCGAGCGCGGCGGCGGCGATGGCGCTGTTCTCTACGTTCTGGTCGACGGGATTGATCGGCCCCGGCCGCGATGAAGCCGTGCGCGCCGCGCTCAACGATCCCGCCGCGATGCGCGCGATCACGGCGCAAGTGACAGCCAGCCTGGTCTCCAAGGCCGAGGCCAGCCAGGACACGCTCGACGATGCGCACCGCGCTGTGCTGACGCTGGCCAGTTCCGGCCAGCCGGCGGATCAATTGGCGCTTTCCTTCCTGCACGAAGGCGAAACCGCCCATGCGGTGCGCGCGCTCGAAACCTTCGGGGACGATTTGTTGCGCCGCAATCAGCGCGCGGACGCCGCCGCCGCCTATGGGCGCGCCGGCGCGCTGGCGCTGTTTCATGACAAAACCCGCGCCGTTTCGGATTTTCGGCGCGCCTATGCGTTGGATCAGGGCTCGGTCGATCGGTTCGCGGATTTGCTGAACGGCATCGCCTCCGCCGAAGGCTATCCGGCCGCGTTCCACGTCGCCGAGACCGCGATCCGCAGCGCCACAACGCCGAACAACATCGCGGCGTTCGCGCTGCTCTACTCAGCCGTGATGGCCGGCGATCTCGGCGACACGCAGCGGCAAAGCAATTTCATCGAGCAGGCTGCGCAGCGCATCACGCCCTTGGGCGATCCCTATCTCAACGCCGCGCTGCTGATCGGCCGCGGCTATCTGGCGCTCGGCGAGCAAGACATGGCGCGCGCGCGCAGCCTCTACATGCAGGGCCGCGCGGCCTTGGCGCGCATTCCCGGCCATGAGCGCGATAGCCAACAGGGCTGGCTGCTGGCGCTGTTGGCGATGGGCGATCTCGATACCGCCTGGCGCGATGGCCAAGCCTTCATCGCGGAGCGCGAAAATGCAGGCGCGCCGCCGCAATCCAGCATGATCCTCAACACCTGCATCGCCGGCGTGATGCTCGGCCAGGCGCGCGCGGCCGCCCCGCTCTGCCGCGCGGGCGCGCAGGGGCTCGAAGATGGGCCGAACGCCGCGACCGGCCATGTCACGCTCGGCATGCTGGCGGCCGAGACCGGCGATCTGTCGCGGGCGCGGCTGGAGCTCGACGCGGCGCGGGCGATGGCGAGCTACCGCACGGCGCCGGCCGTGGCGTTCTATGCGGCCCGGCTCGACGCCAATATCGCGGCGCGCGAGGGCGATTTCGCTGCGCTGGAAGCATCCGTCGCGCGCACGACGCGGCTGATCTCCTCGACGCGCGGTTTGCGCGAACGCGCCCACATCTTCAACGCCGCGCTGCAGAGCGCCTTCGGGGAATGGACGCTGGCGCTCGGGCAAACCGCACGCGGCTGCGCGGCGCTCGGCGATGCGCAGCGCGAATATGCAGCGATCCGCGCCGAGCCGGGCGTGCAACGCATGCAGCGCCTGCGCACGGCGGCGCGCTGCGCTTGAAGCCGGCCGATTCCGGAGCTTTTGCGCTTCGGCGCGGAGAAAACCTGCGCGTCATCCTGTCACGCAATTGATTTTACACAGGAAAACGGCGTCTGCGTTCGCCTTGACGCGTTGGGGAGCCGCCCTTAGGGTCCGCGCGCGCTCGCTGGGGGCTGTCCCAGTCTTTCGGCGTGTGCAATCGACCGTTTGATGGCTGACCAAGACAAGCCGCCAGCGGACGACGCGCTCTCTTCTTTGCGACGCCGTGTCGGCGACGCGCAGAAGCGCCACGCGCCGCCCGCATCGCCAGATCCGACCAGCGCCAGCTCGCTCGCGCTGCGCTTCGGGGGCGAGTTCGGCGCGGCGATCCTGGTGGGCGCATTGCTCGGGTTTGGGGCGGATACTTTCCTGAAGACGAGCCCGTTCGGGCTCGTGATCGGCCTCTCGCTCGGCTTCATCGCGGGCGTGGTGAACGTGGTGCGGCTCGCCGGCGCCTATTCCCGCGAACACCCGGTCGATCCCAACGCCCCGTCCGTCCCGGACGATGACGACGATTGAGATTTGAGGATTAAGGGCCAGACGTGGCGAACGACCCGATCCACCAATTCCATCTCGAAAACTATTTCAACGTCCCGCTGAACATCGGCGGCGTCGACGCGACGTTCAACGACGCTTCCTTCTTCATGCTCGCGGGCGTTGGCGCGGTCGCGCTTTTCATGACCCAGGCGATGAAGCCGGCGGCCTTGGTGCCCGGCCGCATGCAGACCGTCGCCGAGACCGGCTACAGCTTCATCCAGAACATGGTGCGCGACGCCGCAGGCGAAGAAGGCGTGCGCCGCTTCTTCCCGTTCGTGTTCACGCTCTTCCTGTTCATCTTCGCCGCCAACATGGTGGGGATGTTCCCCTATTTCTTCACGCCGACGAGCCAGATCATCGTCACCGCGACGATGGCGCTGATGGTGTTCTTCACCGTGATCGTCGTCGGCATCACCAAGAACGGCTTTAAATTCCTGAAGCTGTTCGTGCCGTCCGGCATTCCCTGGCCGCTTCTGCTGCTGATCGTGCCGATCGAGATCATTTCCTTTTTCTCGCGGCCGCTCTCCCACGCCATCCGTCTCTGGGCGAACATTCTTGCGGGGCACTTGGTGCTCAAAGTGTTCGCCGGCTTCGTGCCGATGATGGCGGCTGCGGGGATCATCGGCATCGCCGGCTCGATCCTGCCGCTGGCGCTGACGGTTGCGCTCTACGCGCTCGAATTCCTCGTCGCCTTCCTGCAGGCGTACGTGTTCGCCCTTCTGACCTGCATCTACCTCAACGATGCGCTTCACCCCGGCCACTGACGGCCGCTACTGACCGAGACTGGAGAACGACTTATGGATCCTATGGCCGCGAAATATATCGGTGCGGGCATTGCGTGCATCGGCATGGGCGGCGCCGGCGTCGGCGTCGGCATCATCTTCGGGAACTTTCTCCAAGGCGCGCTGCGCAATCCCGCTGAAGCGCCGCGCCAATTCGGCAACCTCATTTTCGGCTTCGCGGTGACCGAAGCGCTCGGCATCTTCTCGCTGCTGATCGCGCTCCTGCTGCTCTTCGTCGTGCCGAACGCCTAAGCGGAGCGATCGATGGCCGCCGCGCCACACGAACTCGTCACGCACGGCGCCGAATCGGGCGCGCATGCGGCGGCGGAGGGGCATTCGTCCTTCCCGCCGTTCGACCCGGCGACGTTCTCGTCCCAGCTCGTCTGGTTCGCGCTCACGTTCGGCGCGCTCTATTTCATCCTGTCGCGCTTCGTGCTGCCGCAAGTGCAGGCCGTGCTCGACAAGCGCGCATCGACGCTGAAGAGCGACCTCGACAAAGCCGCCGCCGAAAGCGCGGCCGCCGAGGGCGCGCGCACCGAGATGGAGCGCAGCGCCGAAGCGGCGCGCGCGCGGGCGCGCGGCCTCATCGAGGATCAGCGCGCCAAGGCTGCGGCGGAGCTCGCCGCCGAGCAGGCCAAGGTGGATGAAAGCCTCGCGGCCGATATCCGCGCCGCCGAAGCCCGCATCGGACAGGCGCGCGATGCCGCGCTCGCGCAGGTCGATGCGCTCGCCGGCGATCTCGCCAAGGACATCGTCGCGCGTCTCGCGCCGGGAGTGCGCGCATGATCTTCGACTACAACGATACGTTCTTCGCGCTGGTCGCGCTCTGCATCTTCGTGGCGGGCGTGCTCTATCTCAAAGTGCCGTCCATGCTGGCCAAGGCGCTGGACGAACGCTCGCAGGCGATCGCCAAGGAGCTGTCGGAAGCGCGCCGCCTGCGCGAAGAGGCGGAGCGTCTGAAGGCCGAATATCTCGCCAAGAAGGTCGCCGCCGAGAAGGACGCCGAGGCGCTGATCGAAAACGCCAAGCTACAGGCGGCCCGTCTCGCGGAAGAGGCGCGCCAGAGCGCCGCCGAATCGATCGAGCGCCGCAAGCAGCAAGCCGAAAGCCGCATCGCGCAGGCCGAGGCGCAAGCGCAAGCCGATATCCGCGCCGCCGCCGCTGACGCCGCGATCGCCGCCGCCGAAAAGACGCTGCGCGCGTCGATGACGCCCGCCGCGCAAGCGGACCTCATCGGCGCCGCCGTCAACGATCTGCGCGCCAAGTTCGGCTGACGCTCAGCAGAGCGCGCAAACGCCGGCGACGTGCGGCTCCGCCCACGCACGGAATGTGCGCCCGTGCGTCCATGAGGCGCGCTGAGCGGGTTGCGTGAAGAAATCCCAGAATACCAACCGGTCGTAGATCACATAGGCGCGCATCAGCGCAGCTGGCGCCGGCGCCACAGTTGAAGCGGCGCGATAGGCGCCGATAAAGGCGCGCGTGAGCGCGGGATCGGCGTCGAGATAGCCGCAGGCTTGGCGCACCAGATCGACCGCGCCATCGCCGAAGCTCGCCTCGTGAAAATCGAACAAGCCGCTGACGCGCCAGCCGGCGCCGTCACGCATCACGGTGAGATTGTTCAGCTTGTAATCGTGATGCACGTAAGTGTTGGGCCGATCGCGCCCTGCCGGCTCCGCCGCGTCTATCGCCGCGTTCACCCATTCCAGATCGTCGGGGACAAGCGCGTGAGCCGCGGAGTCCAGCATGGCGCGCATCTTGCCGATCCGATGCGCCAGATCGCCTCCCGCATAGGGCGCAAGCGCAATCGTCTCCGTGTCGAAATCCCCGGCGAATAGTGAGGTCAGCCGCTGCATTTCCGCGAGCGTGGCGCCGAGCGCGGCGGCGACGCGGCGCTGATCCTCGGGCCCGAGCGCTTCCCTGATCGAATGATCGTCAAAGCAGGTCCCCGGCATGCGCGGCATGATCGCGTAGGGCCAGCCGAAAATGTCCGAGGCCTCATCGACTAGATAAGGCCAGGGCGCGGGCGTCTGCGTCTCCTCGTGCAGGCGCGCGACGAAATAGGCCTCCTTGCGGAACTGCCAGCGGTCCTCCGGCCGATAGGCGGCGTCGTTCGGGCCTTTGACCCAATGCGGCGCGCCACGCAGCACAAACGCGCCCTTCGTCGTCGTCAGAAAAACATTCTGCCCGAACAGACCTGTCGAGACCGGCTCGGCCCGCACGAAATCGCCAACGCCCAGGCGCTGCGTCGCCGCCGCGAATTGCGCATCCGAGATAGCGCCGAGGCGCGCGGAATAGACCGGCGCCTCGCCCACCTATTCCGCCGCGTGCTTCACATCCGCGCTTTCGCGCTTCCAGCGCAGCTTGGGTTGGCGCGCCGCGCGCGTTTCATCGAGGCGGCGCACGGGCGCGAGCAGCGGCTGCTGCTTGAAGCTCGCCGCATCATTGCCGCGCGCGCGCTCGGCGATCGCGATCATCGCATCGCAGAAGCGATCGAGTTCGCGCAGGCTTTCCGTCTCGGTCGGTTCGATCAACATGGCGCCGTGCACGACCAGCGGGAAATAGGTCGTCATCGGATGGAAGCCCTCATCGATCAGCGCTTTCGCGACGTCGATCGTTTCGACGCCGTGCGGCTTGATGCTCTCATCGTCGAACAGCGCCTCGTGCATGCACGGGCCCTCGCCATAGGGTGCGTTGAAGAAGCCCTTGAGCCGCGCGCGAATGTAATTGGCGTTGAGCACCGCATCTTCCGCGACTTGGCGCAGGCCGTCGCTGCCGTGCGAGTACATGTAGGCCAGCGCGCGCACGAACATGCCCATCTGGCCGTGAAAGGCGCACAGCCGGCCGACGCCCTGCTCGCTCTGTTCTTCCACCAGCGCATAGCCATCGGCGCGCTTCACGATCAGCGGCGGGGGCGCAAACGGCGCCAGCGCCGCGGACAGCACAGTCGGGCCCGCGCCCGGCCCGCCCCCGCCATGGGGCGTCGAGAACGTCTTGTGCAGATTGATGTGCATCGCATCGACGCCGAGATCGCCCGGCCGCACACGCCCGACGATCGCGTTGAAATTGGCGCCGTCGCAATAAAAATAGCCGCCCGCCGCGTGGATGAGATCGGCGATCTTCTTCACGTCACGCTCGAAGAGGCCGAGCGTGTTCGGATTGGTGAGCATCACGGCGGCGACGTCCGGCCCGAGTTTGGCTTCGAGCGCGGCGAGATCGACGCGCCCCGTCGCATCGCCCGGCACTTCATCGACGACGAAGCCGCATTGCGCGGCCGTTGCGGGATTGGTGCCGTGCGCGCTTTCCGGCACGAGCACGCGGTTGCGCTGCGTCTCGCCGCGCGCATTGAGCGCGGCGCGGATCGTGAGCATGCCGCAGAATTCGCCATGCGCGCCGGCCTTCGGCGACAGCGCCACCGCCTCCATATTGGTGAGCGTGCACAGCCAATGGCTGAGCGCATCCATCAATTCGAGCGCACCCTGCGTGGTGGACAATGGCTGCAGCGGATGCAGATCGGCGAAGCCCTCCATCCGCACGGCCTTCTCGTTGAGCCGCGGATTGTGCTTCATCGTGCACGAGCCGAGCGGGAAAAGCCCAAGATCGATCGCGTAATTCTTCTGACTGAGCCGCGTGTAATGCCGCACGGTTTCAGGCTCGGATAAGCCCGGCAGATCGAGCGCAGCCTTGCGCTTCAAGCCCCCGAGCCGATCGGCGAGCCCTTCCGGCGCTGGCAGATCGACGCCCGTATGCGCCGACGACGGCAATTCGAAAATCAGCGGCTCGGCCTGAAGCAGGCCGCGATTGCCGGAAGCGGTGTCGGTTTTCATCGTCAGTGCACCAAGCCAAGAAACTCGTTGATCAGATCGTCGGACGCTTTGCCGGTGTTGAGTGCGCGCACGGAGCGCGTGCGCAGCGCGTCCGATTCTGGATCGTCATAGACATCCGCGAAGATGAGACGTTCGTGTCGCACCGCGCCCGCGCCAAAGCACCCCAGCGCGTCAAGTGCTGCGAGCGCCGCGATCATCATGTCGAAGACATAACCGCGCCGTACGTCGAAGCTCTCTTCCCAATTGAGTGCGGTTTCCGCGTCCGTCTCAATTCGGTGCAAGAGCGCTTTTACTGGCGCGAAAAAGTCGCGATCCTCCTGCGCGAAGTACTCGAACCTGGCCCATTCGTTGGGCCACCATTTGTAATAGAGCTTCTGCTGATCCTCGGAGACTTTGCGCGAGTACGGCAACGCGGCGGGAAGAATGTCCGCGAAATTCCGATCGGAATTGAGCGAGCACTCGATGTATTGCACGTCCGACAACGTCGTCAGCGCGAACGCGAAGAATGTATGCTCCGGGTTTTCCGCGACCGCCGCGCCAAACGCCTGGCGCGCCGCGTCCGCGATCACGCGATCGAGACCGTAGGGCGCGAAATCGAAACTCACACCAACACCGCCTTCAGCGCCGCCGCGAAGTGCGCGATGTCGTCGTCTGTGTTCGTCTCGGTCGCGCAGACGATCAGCACGTCGTTCATGCCCGGCGCGAGGCGCGCATAGGGCAAACCGGCGATCACGCCGTCTGCAGCGAGACGGTCGACGATCTCTTCGGCCGCGCCGCGCACCCGCACCGCGAACTCGTTGAAGAAGCGCGGCGTGAGGATTTCGACATTGGGCAGCTTCGCAAGCGCGTCAGCGGTTTTGATCGCCATCTCATGATTGAGCGCAGCGAGCTGAGACAGGCCCTTGGCGCCAAGCAGGCTCATATGGATCGTGAAGGCCAGCGTGCAGAGGCCGGCATTGGTGCAGATGTTCGAGGTCGCCTTCTCGCGGCGGATATGCTGTTCGCGCGTCGAGAGCGTGAGCACGAAGCCGCGCTTGCCGTCGGCGTCCACGGTCTCGCCCGCGATGCGGCCGGGCATGGAGCGCACAAGCTTCTCACGCGTCGCGAAGAGGCCCACATAGGGCCCGCCATAGCCCAGCGCATTGCCGAAGCTTTGGCCCTCGCCCGCGACGATGTCCGCGCCCATGGCGCCCGGCGGTTCGATGAGGCCGAACGCCATCGCTTCGGTGAAGGTCGCGATGGTCAGCGCGCCCTTGGCTTTCACCGCCGCGCAAATCGGCGCGAGATCAGTCACCGTGCCGAACACGTTTGGCGATTGCACGATGACGCCGGCGACGCGCTCGTCGAGCAATTCGAGCACCTCGGCTTCGCTGTCGATGCGCGGCGCCAGCGCAAGAATTTCCACGCCTTGCGCTTCGCAGAACGTGCGCACGGTTTCGAGATAGTGCGGATGCACGCCGCCCGAGACGATGATCCGGTTGCGCTTGGTCGCGCGCGCGGCCATCAGCGCAGCTTCCGCGCAGGCCGTGGAGCCGTCATACATCGAGGCGTTGGCGATTTCGCAGCCGAGCAAGCTCGCGACCTGGGTCTGGAACTCGTAGAGCGCCTGCAACGTGCCTTGCGCGATTTCCGGCTGATAGGGCGTGTAGGCGGTGAGGAATTCGCCGCGCTGAATCAGATGATCGACGCTCGCCGGCACGTGATGGCGATAGGCGCCGCCGCCGAGGAAGAACGCCGTGCGGCCGGCGGGCGTGTTCTTTTCGGCCAGCGCGCGCATGGCGCGCTCGACGGCCAATTCGCCCTGCGCCTTCGGCAGATCGACGGGCGCTTTGAGCCGCGCCGCTTCCGGCACATCGGCGTAGAGATCGTCGATCGATGTGGCGCCGATGACCGATAGCATCTTCGCGCGGTCATCATCGGTGAGAGGGAGATAGCGCATCAGCGAGTTCCCCCGCGCACCGCCGCCTTCCAGGCGGCAGAGAAAAGCTGCCGGCTGGAACCCGGCGGTACAAACATCATCACCCCAACCCCTCCACGAATTTCGCATAGGCGCCTTCGTCCATCAGGCCGTCGAGCTCGCCCGCGTTCGACGGCTTGATCTTGACGAACCAGCCTTCGCTCTCAGCGCCGGCGTTCACGGTTTCAGGCGCGCCGGAGAGCGCATCGTTCACCGCCACAATCTCGCCGCTGATCGGCGCATAGACATCGGACGCCGCTTTGGCGCTTTCGACCACGGCCATGTCCTTGCCCTTGGCGACCTTGGCGCCGATCGCGGGCAATTCGACATAGACGACATCGCCCAATTGCTCGGCCGCGTATTTGGAAATGCCGACGACGATCACATCGCCTTCGGTTTTCGCCCATTCATGGTCTTCAGTGTATTTCATGGCTTCCTCGCGTAGCGATGCGGCACAAAGGGAAGAGCAACGATGTCAGCGGGGCGCGCCTGACCGCGCACGATGAGATCGACGCGCGTGCCGGCCTTCGAGACCTCGGCGTCGACATAGCCCATCGAGATCGGCGCATTGAGCGTTGGCGCAAATCCGCCGCTGGTGACGATGCCCACCCTCTTGCCGCCGATCTGAATCTCCACGCCATCGCGCGCCGGCGCGCGTTCGAGCGGCTTCAAACCCACGCGCCTGCGTTTGGGCTTATCCTTCAACTCACCCAAAATGCGCGCCGCGCCCGGAAAGTCGGCGGCGTCACGGCGGCGCTTCTGAATGGTCCACGCCAGGCCCGCTTCAATCGGCGAGATCGTGGGATCGAGTTCGTGGCCGTAGAGGCAAAGCCCCGCTTCGAGCCGCAGGGAATCGCGCGCGCCGAGGCCGATCGGCTTGACGCGCGCATCCGCGAGCAGCGCCGCCGCAAAGGCTTCCGCCTTTTCGGGCAGGACCAGAATCTCGAACCCGTCTTCGCCGGTATAGCCACTGCGATGAATGGAGAGCGCGCCGAACGCATCGTGATCGAAGCGCGTGCCGTGCATGAAGCTGAGCGCTTCAGCGCCTGGAACGATCTGCGCGATCACGGCTTCGGCTTCCGGCCCCTGCAGCGCCAGCAACACCCGATCATCGAGCCGGCGCAGCCTGGCCGCATCGCCGGCCGTCTTCGCGATCAGGGCGAAATCCTGTTCCTTCGTACCGGCGTTGACGACGATGTAGAGCCCGCCCCGCGCCGTCTCACGCGACGGGCGCGTGATCATCAGATCGTCGAGCACGCCGCCCTCTTCGTTGAGCAGCACGGTGAGCCGCGCCTGGCCGGGCGCAAGCCCCAGAATATCGGCGCTGACCAGCCGCTCCATGATGGCGGCGACGCGCGCATGCGCGCCCTCTTCGCCCAAGCCTTCCGTCAGCTCCAACAGACACGGGCCCATATGCGAGACGTCGAACAGGCCGGCATGCGTGCGCGTCCAATTGTGTTCGGCGATCAGACCCTCAAATTCGAGCGGCATGTCATAGCCGGCGAAGCCGCCGAACTTTTTTGCACGCGCGCGCCAGAGCGCATCGAGCGGGAGCTTTTTCAGATCGGCTTGATCGTCTGCCACGGGACCTCAACGCAGGCGCGCCCGCAGCGCATGCGCGTGCAGGCAGCCCCCGCTGTCCGATGGCCTGAGAGATTCACCACGGATCGGGTCCGGGGCTTACTCCGTCGGCGGCGCGCCGATCGTACCGCCGCCTTCCAGGCGGCATGCCGGCTAGAAGCCGGCGGTACGGAAAGCGCGCGCTTTCCAGCGTGTTCATCCCCGCGCGGTCCCTGGTCCCTGAGAGTTTCCGGGGCGGTTGCTCCTTCGGGGGCCGGCCCGAAAGCCGGCGCTCTCCCGCGCGGTTCGCTTGTTTCACCGGCGCGGGGCGATTCTCATCGGCCCGCGTCGTTGCGTTGAGCCTTGGGCTGGCGGCCGAGGCGAGTCAATGCAGGCCGCGCCCCGCCGCGCCCGGCGCCTCTTTCCTGAGCCGCGCCCTCACCAAGCGATCGCGGCTTCCCCGCGCAGGATGGCCTCGGTCTCGGCCGTGTATTTGCCGCCCGCATCGTCATGGAGGACCAAAGGCGGCAGCAGGCGGAACGGCGCGCGCGCGCCTTTGACGGCGCGGACGAGAATGCGGGTCGCGGCCGCCTCCGCCTTGGGCGCGATCGGCCGTAGCGCCGCCCCGCCCAAGCGGCCGGACAGCGCCGCCAGAAGCTCCGGCGCGGCTTCCGCCTTGTGGATCATGGTCAGCGCGGCCCCGCCGCGCAGGCGATCCGCAAGCGCCTTGATCCAGGCCTCCACCGGGGCGTCCGCGACATGGGCGGCCTGGCGGGCGGGCGTCGGCAAGCGCCCCTCGCCCGGCGTGTCGAACGGCGGGTTGCAGAAAACGCCGTCGAACTGGCCGATCTCGAGCGTGCGATCGAGGATGTCGCCGGTGACGATCTCGGCGGCCGCGCCCTGCGCCGCAACGTTTTCGCCGGCCAGGGCGGCGTAGATGCGCTCGCGCTCGACGCCCACCAGCTGCGCCTCCGGAAACCGGGCCGCCACGCACAAAAGCGCGCCGCCGACGCCGCAGCCCGCATCGAGCAGCCGCCCGCCCTCGGTCACGGCGGCGGCCAGCAGAACCGTATCGACATTCGCCCGATAGCCGCGCGCGGGCTGCTTGATGCGCACGCGGCCGCCGAAGATCGCGTCCTGCGTGAAGAGCGCGTCAGTCATCGCCGGCGCGCTCGCGCTCCAGCGCCTCGATCAGCACCATGGCCTGGGCGTAATCCGCGTCATCGACCATCAGACGCCGCGGCAACGCCCCGATCGAGCCGTCCATGACGGACATGGCGGCGTCGAGCACGACGGGGCGCATGCCGGCGTCCCGCAACACGGCCTCGGCGAAGCTGAGAAAGACCACATCATTGCTGCGTCGCAACTCGCGCATCGTGCGTCGCCTCACATGGACAATGTGCCGGCTTGACCCGGCGGCGGCGGCTCACCATCGTCGCCGCGCACACCAGAGGCAAGCGCCCCGGAGACCCATGGCCAACGCGAGTGCTCAGGCGAAGGACGGACGCGGGGCGACCGCGATCGATCGGCTCATCGGCCTGGTCGAGGAAGATCTGCGCGCGGTCGACGCCCTGATCCATCAGCATATGGCCAGCCCCGTCGGCGTCATTCCCAATCTGGCCGCGCATCTGATCGACGCGGGCGGCAAGCGCATCCGGCCGATCATCACGATCGCGGCGGCGCGCGCCTTGGGCGGCGGGGGCGAACCCGTGCGCAAGCTCGCGGCCGCGGTCGAGTTCATCCATTCGGCCACCTTGCTGCACGATGACGTGGTCGATGAAAGCGCCATGCGGCGCGGCAAGACCAGCGCACGCAATGTCTGGGGCAACGCGTCTTCCGTACTGGTCGGCGATTTTCTGTTCGCGCGCTCGTTCAACCTGATGGTCGAAGCGGGCGACATCAACATTCTGGATATCCTGGCGCGCGCCGCCTCCGTGATCGCGGAGGGCGAGGTCATGCAGCTCGCCGCCGCGAACGACGCCGACACCACGCTCGCGCGCTATATGGAGATCATCGAAGCCAAGACGGCTGCGCTGTTTGCGGCGGCGGCGAAAGTCGGCGCCTGCGCGGCGGGCAAGCCAGGCGCGGAAGCGCGCGCGCTCGAAACCTATGGCCGCTCGCTGGGCCTCGCCTTTCAATTGGTCGATGACGCGCTCGATTACGGCGGCCAATCCGCCGAGATGGGCAAGAATGCGGGTGACGATTTCAAGGAAGGCAAAGTCACCATGCCGGTCGTGCTGGCGCGCGAAGCCGGCGATGACGGCGAACGCGCCTTCTGGCGCCGCGTGATCGGCGGCGAACGCACCGACGATGATTTTCCCCGCGCGCAGGCGCTGATGCGCCGCCATGATGCGATCGCGCGCACGCTCGACGAGGCGCGCCGCCATTCCGAACTGGCGCGTGCGGCGCTCACGGCCCTGCCGGCGAACGCCTATCGCGAAGCGCTGGGCGAATTGGCGGATTTCGTCGTCGAACGCGCGTCGTAGATCAGCGAAGTGCGGGCCTGCCTGCCCGCGGCGTATTCATTCCCCATCGTGCCCATGATCCGCGGCGTAGCCCCGGATGCGCCGTGAGATCGCCAAGGATGTGATCACCGCTGCGCAGAACAGCGCGAAGGGTGCATAGGTGAGCGCATCTTCAAGCACGCCGCCGCGCCAGGCGATCGGCAGGATCGCACCGCGCGCCGCAAGACTGCCGAACACAGAAGCCGCCGCGCACACCGCGCACGCCAGCCAGAACAGCTTGGTCACCCGCGCATGAGACCATTCAGCGCGCAGGCCGATTTGATAATGGTGATCGCGGTGGCCATCGAGCAGCCTGCGTCCGCGCATCAGGCGCCAATGCAAGGTGAGCAGCGCGTCGGCGAGGAACGGAAAGAACAGCAGCACAATCGTGAACGGCGAAACGCCGCCATCTTCGATCGCAACCAGGCTCGTGCTCGCCGCAAGAGCGCCGAGGAAGAGCGCGCCGGCATCGCCCGCGAACAAACCCCCGCTCGGAAAATTCCACACCAGAAACCCAAGCGAGGCCGCCGCGCCGCAGAGCGCCAAGGCGCCCGCATGCGGCGCGCCCTGCGTGAACGCGACGACGGCGAGCCCCACAAGGCCGATCGCCACGCCGCCGATGGCGAGCCCATTGGCGCCATCGAGAAAGTTCACTGCGTTGACCATCACGAACACGAACAGCGCCGCCCCGAGCACGGCCGCGATCATCGGCAGCGGCAGCACCAGATGGGCGCCGAGCGCGATGGCGTGCGGCCCGCCCACGAGCAGAGGCGCAGCGAGCGCCGCCAGCGCGAACAAGCCGAATTTCGGCGCGGCGCGCAGCGGCCTTACGTCATCGAAGAAGCCGACCGCCAGGAACAGCACCGCGCCAATGACGGCGAACAGCACGTGCCATATGGCGCCGGGCGCGGCGTCGGCGCTCCAGGCGCGCACGCCCGGCAGCGCCAGCGCGCAAACGCCAAGCAGGAAGCCGAGCGCGAGGCCGAGCCCGCCGCTCGTCGGCGTCGGATCGCGGTGCATCTTGCGCGCGATATCAGGTCGATCGGTGACGCCGGCGGCGATCATCGCGCGGCACGCCGCCAGGCTCGCCAGCGCCGCGACGCACGCCGCGACCAGGATATCGGCCGCCATGTTCATACGCGTTTTGCCGCAACATCGATGCGCGCCAGGCGCACTGAACGCGCCCACCAGAACGGATGCGCTTCGGCGGCGCGGTCCACGATAGCGCGGCCCGCCGCGCGGCTCTCGACCAGCGCGAACACGCTGGCGCCGCTGCCGGACAAGCGCGCCACGCGCACCTCCGCGCAGTTTTGCAGGAAAGCGAACACATCTTCGATCGCCGGCGCGACATCGCGCGCGGGCGCGGTCAGATCGTTGCGGCCCTGCGCGATCAGCGCGATGGCGTCGTCCACATTGGCGGCGCCGGGCGGACGCTCGGGCGCGAAATCGTCGCCGAGGCCAAGCTCATCGAAGCGGCGATAGACGGCGGCGGTCGCCGCGGCCTGCCCTGGATTGATCAGCACGGCGTCGAGATCGGGCCAATACGGCAAGGCCGCAAGCTTCTCTCCGCCGCCGCTCATCAGGCAGGGCGTGGACGATACGCAGGCCGGCCCATCGGCGCCGATGCGCGCAGCGAGCTTTTCGAGGTCGCGCAGCGAAAGCTTGAGGCTCCACAGCGCATCGAGCGCGCGCAGCGTGGCGGCGGCGTCCGCCGATCCGCCGCCAATGCCGGAGGCGATCGGGAGCTGCTTATCGAGCGTCAGCTTCACGCCGCGCTGCACGCCGGCTTCGGCGGCGATCATCTGCGCGGCGCGCACGACGAGATTGTCCCGCTCATTGGCGAGCGCCGCCGCGAACGGGCCCGCGAGCGCGAGATTGGGCCGGTCTGCGTCTTCGGCCCACACATAATCGCCGACATCGGCGAATGCCGCGATGCTGGCTATGGGATGGCGCCCATCCGCGCCGGGCCGGCCCACATGCAGGGTGAGATTGATCTTCGCCGGCGCGAAGACACGCACCCTCATCGGCGATTTTCGGCGAGCGGCAACGCGGCCAGACCGTCGGCGACCTTATGCTCGGCGGCGGCGCGCAAACTATCGTCGGGCGACAGCGTCAGCACGCGGCGCCATTGGAACCGCGCTTCGATGCGGCGGCCCAATTGCCAATAGAGATCGCCCAGATGGTCGTTGAGCGTCGGATCGCCGGGCTCCAGCTCCACCGCGCGCTCGAGATAGCCCAGCGCCTGCTGATAATGGCCGAGCCGGTAATGCGCCCAGCCGAGGCTGTCGATGATGGCGCCGCTATTGGGGCGCAGCTCCGCCGCGCGCGACAGAATCTGCAAGCCCTCATCGAGATGCTCGCCGCGATCGACCCAGGTGTAGCCGAGATAATTCATCACGTCGGGCTGATTGGGCGAGAGCTGCAGCGCGTGCTGCAGATCGGCTTGCGCATCATCCCAATGGCTGAGCCGTTCACGCGTGACGCCGCGCGCAAAATAGAGCCGCCAATCGTTAGGACTAGCCGCGATCAGCTGCGTGTAGAGCGGTTCGGCTTCGCCATAGCGTTCGGCCGAGCGCAGCAGATCGGCGTAGGCCGTTTGCGCGCGCACGCCGCCGCTCGCCGCGGCCAGACGCGCGGTCTCGACCGCATCGGACGCGCGCCCCTCATCGTTCAGGATCCACGCCGACATCAGCTTCGAGGTTTCCGAATAGGGCGATTGCGCCGGAATCGCCGCAAGCGCCGTGCGCGCGGCGGCGTATTGATCGAGATCGCGGAAGGTTTCGGCGAGCGCGACCTGCGCCGCTTCCAGCGAGGGATCGACCAGCAGCGAGAGCGACAGCATGCCGAGGCCATCGTCCGGCTCGGCCTGCTGCGAGATCAGCGCGCCGAGGCCGTAGAGTCCGATGGCGGCGCCGCGCGCGGCGGTGAGCTGCGGCTGCGCCGGCGCGCCGCCGCCCGTGAGCGCCGCCAAAGCGGCGTCGATCTCAGGGGAATTGCTGTCCTCGTCCCACGAACGCAGCAGCGCAATGGCCTGATCGCGCCGGTTCATCCGCACCAGCAGATCGACATGGCGCATCAGCGCAGGCGCGAGCCACAGCCCCTCGCCTTCCGCGCGCGTATAGGCCGCCAGCGCTTCGTCATTGCGGCCGCCGAGATCGAGCGCCATGGCCTGCTGAAATAGGAACACGCCGGAGAACGGGCGCGGCGCCGACAGACGGTCCAAATCCTGGATAGCCTCATCGACGCGGCCTGCGCCAGCCTTGGCCCAGACGGTGAGAATGCGCGCGGCGAATTGCTCGTCGAGATCGCCGGAGACTTGCGCCAGTTCGCCGCGCGCTTGGTTCCAGCGCCCGGCGCGCAACGCATCCGCGCCGCGCACGATGGCGGCTGCGGGCGCGCCCCCGCCATGCGAATCGTCCTGGCGCGCCAAGGTGCGCGCGGCCTCGACATCGCCAAGCGCGAGCGCGGCGCGCACACCGCCTTCGATCAGATTGGGATCGCCCGGCGAGGCGCGCAGCGCGGCGTTGTAGCGATCGAGCGCGACGCGGTGATCGTCGCGCAAATTCGCCACCCGGCCGATCAGGAAATCGGCATAGGCGCGGCTATGCGCGTCGGTCGTCGCATCCGTCATGCTTGCGCACGACGCCAGCGCCGAAGCCCCCAGCAGGAGCAGCACGAGCCGCTTCATCGCTTGTCCCCCTCAAGTCTCATCGCGCGATTGGTTCGGAATTTCGACACGCGGCAATTCACGCACCGCTGGCGCGGGGGCGGTCAGGCCGCCGCTGAGCTTGGCTTCGAGTGCGCGCCGCCGGATCGCATCGGGCCGCCATTCGAGCGCCTGGCGCCACGCCGTGCGCGCATCGTCGGGCCGCTGCAGGCGCCAATAGATATCGCCCAGATGATCGAGCACTTCGGGGTTCTTGTCCGCCCCGCTCAGATCATTGGCGCGTTCGACCAGCGCGCGCGCCTGATCGAAGGCGCCATGCAGATAATAGGCCCAGCCGAGACTATCGATCACCGCGTAATCGTGATCGCCGAGCAGGAAGCCGCGCCACAGCAGGCGATAGCCCTCTTCGAGGCCCTCCGGCTTCTGGATCAGCGCATAGCCCAGCGTGTTGAGCCGGGTGACCGAATTGGGCTGCTCAGAGAACAGCGCGCGCGCTTCGGTGACGCCGTCCTGCCAGGCCTGCGGATCGTCCATCAGGATCGACACGAACATGAGACGCGTATCGTCGTCGCGGTGCATCGCGAGCGCGGCGCGCGCATCGGCGACGGCGTCGGGCAGATCGCCGGCGAAGCGATGCGCATAGGCGCGCGAGCGCAGCACGTCGGAGCGGTCCTTTTCGGTATGCGCCAGCGCCAGCGCGCGATCGAACGCGCTCGTCGCTTCATCGGCGCGGCCCACGGCGCGATAGACGTCGCCCACGCTGGCGTAGATCGTCCAGCGATCATGCGCGAGCGTCAGCGCGCGGCGCGCGGCGGTGACGGCGGCTTCGTCATTGTGGCGGCGCACCTGGATCGAGGCGCGCATCAGCTCCGCTTCCGCACCATAGGGCGCATCGGCGCGGATCGGCGCCAGCAAACGCTCGGCGCCGTCGAGACCTTCGGCGCTGATCAGCTGCGAGGCCGCGCCGAGGCGCCAGTCATCGGCCGATGGATCGAGCAACAGCGCGAATTGCAGGAACATCGCCGCCGACGGCGAGGAAAGCCCTTCGATCGGGCCTTCAGCGGTGAGCACGGCGGCGAGGCCTTCGGTGTTGCCCATGTAATCGGACAGGAACGTGAGCCAGCGGCCGAGCGCGCGCTGCGGATTGAGCGCCGGTTCGAGCGGCGGCTGGCCGCGCGCCAGGCGCACGAGATTGGCTTCGACGTCCGGCGAATTCGGCGCCAGCGTATCCACCAGCTGATAAAGCCGCTGCGCTTCATCGCGATGGCGCAGCCGGTGCTGCACCAAGGCGGCGCGATAAAGCGTGTGCGTGGTGCGCGTGGCCGACAGGATGCGCTGAAGATCCTCCACGCTTTGCGGCTCGCCCTCTGGCGGGGGACGCACATCCAGCGTGGCGATGATCTGTGTGTACGCATCGGCGGCGTGCGGGAGATCGCCCGCGCCTTCATAGACCAGCGCGCGCATCAGCTCGGGCAGCGGCGAGGGCAGCGCATCGGCGCTGCCATGGGCGCGTTCGACGGCGCGCGCGGTTTGCCCCTCCGAGAGCAGCAGGAAGGCTTCGAAGAAATCTGCGCCCTCGCCTTCCAGGCCCTGCGGCATGGCTTCGAGGGTTTGGCGCGCGCGATCGATGTGATTGCCGGCCATATCGTCCAAGAACACCAGCATGCCGCGGGCGAGGCCATGGTCACCGCCGGTGAAGGCGCTGCGCGCATCGGTGACGAGGTAGTCGAGATCGGCCGTGATCAGCGCGTCCATCGGCTGATCGTAGGTGCGGCTGGGATTGGCGGGCGTGGGCGCGGTGGCGGCGACCGGGGCGGAATTGCGCACCCGGTTCGGCTGCGCATCCGAAACGGGCGCGATCAGCGCGGCGGCGAGGAGAACGAGGCCGGTGAGACCTGCACGCATGAACTCGGTTCCTTTCAGCCGGCCCGCCGCGCCAGCCTTTTTCAAGAGGCGTCACATATTGGGGTAGTTCGGCCCGCCGCCCCCTTCTGGCGTCACCCAATTGATATTCTGGCTCGGGTCTTTGATGTCGCACGTTTTGCAGTGAACGCAATTCTGGGCGTTAATTTGGAAGCGGGGGTTATTTCCCTGCTCATCGTACAGCACCTCGTAGACCCCGGCGGGGCAATAGCGCTGCGCCGGCTCGGCATAGAGCGGCAGATTGCGGGCGATCGGGATCGACGGGTCTTTCAGCGTCAGGTGAACCGGCTGATCTTCCTCGTGATTGGTGTTCGAGAGGAACACCGAGGACAGCTTGTCGAAGCTCAGCACGCCATCCGGCTTCGGATATTCGATCGGCTTGTGCTTGGCGGCGGGTTCGAGGGAAGCGGCGTCGGTTTTCTTGTGCTTGAGGGCGCCCGTGCCCGAAAAGAACGAAAACCCGCCCAACAGGCTCGTCACCCACATGTCGATTCCGCCCAGCGGAATGCCCAACAAGGTGCCGAAATTGGTCCAGAGCGGCTTGGCGTTGCGGACCTTGGAGAGGTCCTTTTCGATCGCCGTGCCCTTGATCGTATAGGCCGTGAGTTCATCCCGCTGGCGCCCGGCGGCGACGGCGTCGGCCACCGCCTGCGCGGCCAGCATGCCGCTCAGCATCGCGTTATGGCTGCCCTTGATGCGCGGCACGTTCACGAAGCCGGCCGAACAGCCGATCAGCGCCCCGCCCGGGAACGTCAGCTTCGGCACCGATTGCAGGCCGCCTTCGGTGATGGCGCGCGCGCCATAGGCGATGCGCTTGCCGCCTTCGAGGAAGCATTTGACGTCATCGTGCTGCTTGAAGCGCTGGAATTCGTCGAACGGCGACAGGTAGGGGTTCTTGTAGTTCAGGTGGATGACGAAGCCGACCGAGACGAAATTCTCGCCCCAATGGTAGAGAAACGAGCCCCCGCCGGTGTTGTCATCGAGCGGCCAGCCGAAGCTGTGCTGCACCAGGCCGGGCTTGTGGTTCTCCTTCGGCACCTCCCACAATTCTTTGATGCCGATGCCGAATTTCTGCGGCTGGCGGCCGTCTGCGAGACCGAATTTGGCGATCAGCTGCTTGGCCAGCGAGCCGCGCACGCCCTCCCCGATCAGCACATATTTGCCGTGCAGCTCCATGCCGGGCTGGTAATCGGGCTTGTGATGGCCGTCCTTGGCGATGCCAAACACGCCCGCGACCACGCCTTTGACGGCGCCCGCTTCGTCGAACACCAATTCGGACGCCGCAAAGCCCGGATAGACCTCGACGCCCAGCTCTTCAGCCTGCGTCCCCAGCCATTTCACGAAATTCGACAGCGAAACGATGTAATTGCCGTGATTGTACATCAGCGGCGGCATCAGAAAATTCGGCAGGCGCAACGAGCCGGCGGGGCCGAGGAAGAGGAAACGGTCGTCCGTCACCTCGGTTTCGATCGGCGCGCCTTTTTCCCTCCAATCGGGAATCAGTTCGTTGATAGCGACCGGATCGATCACAGCGCCGGAGAGGATATGGGCGCCGACTTCCGACCCCTTTTCGAGCACGGCCACGCTGATCTCGGGATTGATCTGCTTGAGCCGGATCGCCGCCGCGAGGCCCGCAGGCCCCGCGCCCACGATCACGACGTCATATTCCATGGACTCCCGCGCGATCGCCTCCTCGGCCATGACGTCTCCTTGTGCGGCGCTGCCGGCCGTTTGATGACGCGCACGTTATCCGGGACGGGTTTGCGCCGCGCAAGGGCGGGGCTTGCCGCATGACGGATTTGGCCCTGGCCGCGCAATCGCTTGCGGAATGGTGGGAGCTGGCGGGCGCCGAGCCGTTCGAGCCGCCCCCGCGCGCCGCGCCGGCCCTGCCCGTCTCAGCCGCGCCGGCGCCCGCGATCCGCCGTGCGCCCGCGCCGGCTCAGCCCGCCGAGGGCGCCCGCGCGGCCGCAGCCTCCGCAAAAACCGTGGCCGAGCTGCGCGCCATCGTCGAACGGTTCGACGGCTGCGGCCTCAAACAGACGGCCCGGACCACCGTGTTCGCCGATGGCGCCGAGGACGCCGATGTGCTGCTGCTCGGCGAGGCCCCTGGCAGGGAGGAGGACGAGATTGGCAAACCGTTCGTGGGCCGCTCCGGCCAGCTTTTGGACAGAATGCTGGCCTCAATCGGACTGGATCGACGCTCCAATATCCTGATTTCCAACGTGATTTACTGGCGCCCGCCAGGCAATCGCGAGCCGACCCAGCAGGAGGTCGCCATCTGCATGCCGTTCGTGGAGCGCCTGATCGCCCTCAAGCGGCCGAAACTGCTGGTGCTGGCCGGGGGCGCCGCGGCCAAGGCCGTGCTTCGGCGCCAGGACTCGGTGAGCAAGTTACGGGGCCGTAAGCTTAAATTCGAATCACCAGACGGCCCGGTCAACGCCTTGGTTATGCTTCACCCGGCATATCTGCTCCGGCGGCCGCAGGAGAAGCGGCTGGCCTGGGCCGATCTTCAGCGGCTCGAAAACTGGGCGGGCGAGCTGGGCATCAGTCTGGGCGCGCGGCCATGAGACGCGCGGGGATGTGGATGAAGGCGATCCGGTTCATGGCGGCCGCGGCTTTGGCCGGCTGTTTCGCAGCCGAAGCGGCCGAGGCCCAGCAGCGCGTCGTGGTGCTGAGCGACGCCGACCAGGCGCGCTATCAAGCCGCCTTCGAAGCCATCGATCGTCACGATTGGGCCGATGTGCGCACCGAACTGGCGCGCGTCGACGACAACATCCTCGTGCAGACCGTGCGCGGGCGCATGTACGCCAACCGCGCCTACCGCACCTCCTATGCCGAATTGAACGCCTGGCTCTCCAACAATGGCGATCTGGGCGTCGCGCCCGCCGTCTATGACCGCGCCGAAGACGCGCGCCCGCATCGCGGCCGCGGACGCCGGCGCCACGCAGTCGGCCCGCCGCCGGTCGCGCCCTCGCCGCTCGGCATTCGCACGCCCTATGGCGCCGCGCGCCAGCCGCCGGGCGATACCGGCTCCGCGCGCGTGCAGATCGAGAACATCGCGCAGCGGCTCGCCTCCGGCGACATCGACGGCGCCCGCGCGCTTGGCGAAAGCGCGCTCTACGGCCCGCGCTCGGGCGACGCCAATTGGTGGCTCGGCCTCGTCGCCTATCGGCAAGGCGATTACGCGCAGGCGGTCACCTATTTCGAAGCGGCGTCGGCCTGGCCCTATTTCAGCACCTGGATGACATCGGCCTCGAATTATTGGGCGGCGCGCGCGCGCATTGCGTCTGGCCAGCCGCGCGGCGTGACGCTGCATCTCGAAGCCGCGGCGATGAACCCTTACACGTTCTACGGCCAGCTCGCGGAAGAACAGCTCGGCCGCCAGAGCGGTCTGCATTTCGATCTGCCGCCGCTCGATGAAGGGCAGCTCAGCAATTTCTTCGATCGCCGCCCGGCCGCGCGCCGCGCCGCAGCGCTGGCGCAATTGGGCCGGCTCTCGGATGTCGAATCCGAATTGCGCCGACTGCACACGTTCCTCGATCCGAACGAGGACCGCATGTTCCTCGCGCTCGCCGGCGCGCTCGATGCGCCGAGCGCGCAATTGCGCGCGGCGGAATATGGCCCGCTCGAATTGTCCGGCGGGTTCTGCCCGTCGCACGCGTTCACGCCCGAAAACGGCTTCCAGCTCGACCGCGCGCTGGTCTACGCGATCGTGCGCCAGGAAAGCCATTTCAATCCGGTGGCGGTGAGCCGCTCGAATGCGCGCGGGCTGATGCAATTGCTGCCGTCGACGGCGCGCGACATGGATCCCGATCACAATTATCGCCGCGCGCCGGCGCCTTTGTTCGATCCCGGCCTCAACATGCGCCTGGGCCAGGATTATCTGCGCTGGATGATGGACACCTACCATCCCGATCACGATCTCGGAAAATTGTTCGCGGCCTACAATGGCGGCGTCGGCTGGCTATCGCGCTGGATGGCGACGCAGCCGGCCGTGGTGACCAACGATCCGCTGCTGCTGATGGAGACGCTGCCGCGCCCCGAAAGCCGCGACTATGCCGAGCGCGTGCTGGCGCATATGGGCGTGTGCCGCGCCAAGTTCGGCCAGGAGCGCGTCGAGTTCCGTCACCTCGTCGAAGGCGATCCGGCCCGCTACGAAGCGCAGGACAATCGCAATCCGCCCCGCGTGGCGATGCGGTGAGTGTTCTTCTCCCCTCGTGGAGAAGCGCTCACACCACCACGGCGCGCGTGCGCAGAATTGCGAGATGCCCGCGCGCTTTCGCGAAGATCACCTCGTCATCGGCGTTCAGCGCATCGTAGCGCGCATATGAAATCAGCAGACCTTGCACGCGCAGCGGCGCCTTGAAGAGCGACGTGCGCGCGTTGATGAGCGCCTCGCTGAGATCGGGCCCCTCCTCGCGCGCATAGGAAAAGGTCGCGGCGCGCGCGCCGCCGCGGGCGGTGAAGCGGCGCGCCTCGTCGATCCAGCCGGCTTCGAGCATCGCGCGCGCATCGAGCAGCAAAAGCCAATCGCCCTTGGCCGCCGCCGCGCCCTGGCGCCAGCGCGTCGCGGCCGCCGCGCGCACGATCGTGCAGCCCGCCTCCTCCGCCATCTCGATCGTGGCGTCGCTCGATCCGGCGTCAGCGACGATGCATTCCTTCACCAGGCCATCCGCGACGCCCGAGACCAGCGGCGCCAGGCAGCGCACCAAAAGCGGCGCCGAATTCTTCGTAGCGACGATGACGGAGATCATGTGCGCGATTTGACCGCGATGCGCCGCGAAAGGCTAGGCGGCGGGCGTTGCAGGCGCGGCCGGCGGCGCAGCGGCGCGCGGGCTGGCGCCTTGCGTCGGCGGGGCGGCTGGCGCAGGCGCGGCCTGCGCGGTAGGTCCGGTCTGCGCGGCTTGCGCTTCGGGCGCGGACGCCGTCATGCGCGCACGAATGCCGCCGAGAAAGCGGTCGAGCAAATCGGTGCGCGCCACCGCGCGCGCAACATCGCGGATCGACACGCCATCGACATTGGCGCCGCCTGCGACGACCTCGAACGCATCGGCCTGCGGCGTGCCGCTCATATCGCCGGCATAGTCGCGGTAGAGCGCACGCACGCCGTCATTGTCCTGCGAAAGCGTAAGCGCGATCGCGGTGCGCAGCACCGTCATGCGGCTATCTTCATCGAGCTGATGGGCGTGGCCGCGCAGCCGCAGCAGCGTGCGCAATTCCGCGGACGCGCGTTCCCAATCGCGCGCGCGCCAGGCCGCATCCGCGCGCACGCGCTGCGCATCGACGCTCTGATCGCGCTCGACAAGCTCGACAGCATGATCGAGACGGCCGAGATCGAGATGGGCGCGCGCTTCCAGAATGCGCCGCTCCGCCACCAGCGCCGGCGGCAGGCTGGCGATGCGCGTGGAATTGATGGTGACGAGCGCCTGTTCGGGCTTGCGGTCCATCAAATAGATGGCGGCGAGTTCGGACGCGACCTGCGCCTTGCCGAGACCTTCGAGCCGCTCATCGACTTGGTGCTGCAGCAGGTTTTCCGCCTGCTCCAGGAGATCGACCGCAACCAGCCGGCCCGCCAGCCCGCGCACAATCCGATCACCATCCGGGCCGATCGGCGTCAGATCGGAGAATTCGTAGAACAGGCCGAGCGCCTGGATCGGCTCCAGCTTGTCAGCTTCGCCTTCGAGAAAGAGGCGCGTGAAAATCGCCTGCATGTCGCCGGTGAGGCGGCGCGTCTCGGGCGCATTGGGGAAGCGATCGGCGGCGACGCGCATGGTCGCCAGCGCATCGCGCCAGCGCTGCATCTCGGCGTAGATCGAACCAAGCGCGCCGACGATCTGCACTTCGAGATCATCGCCGCGCCAGCGATAGCGCAGCGCTTCGAGCTTATCGGCCGCGGCGTCGAGCGCGAGTTGGCCGGAGGCGCGGCGAATCTTGATCGCTTCCAGCTGCGCGCGCACCGCGACCTCTTCATCGCGCGCGCGGCTCAATTCGTCGAACAGGGCCAACGCATCGTTTTCACGCCCGCGCGCGGCCATGACGCGCGCATCGACGAGCCGCGCGTGCAGGCGGAGGGTCTGGCTCGCCGCCTGGCCCACCACGGCGCGCGAAGATTCCTCCGCAGCGTCGAAATCGTTGAGTTCAAGCGCGGCCTGCGCGCGCGCCAAGGCGAAACGGGCGCGCCAATTGGGCGGAAACGTCTCCAGCGCGCCGGCGCCGCGTTCCAATTCACGGCGCGCGTCGGCCCAATTCTCATCGAGCGAGGCCGCATAGCCTCGCCACAAGCTCGCAGCCGGATTGTCCGCCAACACGCTCGCGGACAGATCGCGCTGCGCATCGGCCACGCGACGCATCATCACGTTCGCGGCCGCGCGCAGCAGACGGAAATCGGGATCGAGATCGATCTCGGGCTGGTTGATGGCCGCCACGCGCAGCGCGCCGAGCGCTTCCGGCGCGAGTTCGCTTTCGACCAGGAAGCGCGCCAGCGCCATGCGCGCTTCAACGGGCGCGCCTTCGGCCGTGCCTTCAGCAGCCGCGCGGCGCGTCAGCGCATCGATGCGATCGCGGATCTGGCGATCGTTCAGCGCCGTCGCGACACCGCCGGAATCGGTTTCGATCAGCGCGGATTCGATCGCGCTCGCCGCCGATGAGGCGCCGCCTTGATCGGCCGCGGAGAGCAGGCCCGCCTCACGCGAGACGATGAGCTTGCCGTTCTGGAACATGGCGCCGATGCCGTCGGCGCGCTGCTCGACCACAGCGCCCTGCGCAGATGGCAGGATGGCGGCCTCCAGCGTCGAGCGGCGCATATCGACGCCCATCACCGGCCCCGACAACAGCGCCACGATCAGGCGATCGCCCACCTCCGGATCGTCGAGATATTTGACGACGCCGGTGCGTTGAAAATCGACGATCAGGCTTGCGGCATGAGAGGTGTCGAGCGTGACCGGCGCGTCCGGCGTATCGGCGCTGCGCGCGCTCAGCGTGAACGTCCAACTCGCGCCATCGGCGGCGGCGGACACTTGCACATCGGGCGCGGCCGGGATGCGCAGCGCGATCACGCCATCGCCCTGAACGACCTCCATATCCTGATGGCGCCGGCCCGCGCGCGCCACATTGCGCAGATCGATCGAGCCCGAGGCTTCGAAGGCGAGCCAGATGGCTTCGCCGCGGCGGAACGCGGCCGCGCGCGCCGGGCTCGGCCAACGCACACTGATGCGCGTAGCGCTCGCATCTTCGGCGACGCGCACGGACGCTGCGCCGCGCGGCGCCGGCGGGCCCTGCAACTGGCCGACCTCCGGCAGCGCGCCATCGACGGTTTGCGTCGTCGTCGGCTGCGAGCCATCGGGCGCCAAGAGATCGACGACCACGCGTTCGGCGTCGACGAAATGGCGCTGGCGCACGCCCGGATCGAGATCGAGCGCAATGCGCAAAGGTTGGCCGGGGCGGCTGACGCGCGTCACGCCGCGCACGAAATGCGGAAGGTCGGCGCGCACCTGCGCAAGATCGATATCGACCGCGCGCGAGAAGCGCAGCTCCAAGCGATTGTTCGCGAGGATGGGCGTCACCGTCGTCGCCACCGGGAAGCGGAACGAGAGCCGCGTGAAATCCGGGCGCTCGCCGACAACGAGGCTCGCGGACGCTTCCGCTGTCGGCGGCGCGGGCGGCGGCGGCGCCAAGGGCGCGCCATCGGGCGGCGCGGCGATGGCCGGCGGCGCGATGACTTGCTGGGCCTGCGCCGGCGTGGTGATCGCCGTGGCGCCCGCTACAAGCCAGGGGAAGATGCGCTTGGCCATTCCTCAGCGATCCGCGGCGCGCGATCGCGCCTTACCAAAGTCTTGACGCGGCGCGGTTAAGCCCGCGTTAGTGCGCCGGGCTTGCAGGCGCCGCGCCTTCCGCCATCAGCGATTGCGCGTCGTGCGAGGTGCGCGACAATTGCGCCAGCAATTGCGTGAGCCGGCGCGCGCGATCGGGCGACATGCGGCCCATCACCTCGGCGAGATTTTGCTGGCGCATGCGGCTCGCGACCAGCACCAGCGTATCTTCGTCGAGCCCATCGAACACGCTGGCGGCGTCCTTCGCGCGCATGCGCTGATAGACATCGACGAGCCCGTTGATGCGCTGCGCCTGTTGTTCATCGAGCTGGCCCAGCAGCGCGCTGACCGAGGTTTCCAGTCGATGCAATTCCTGCAGGCGCTGATCGAGGCGCTGTTCGGCCGCGGTGAGCAATTGGGAATCGGTGTCGATCTCGTTGGAGCGCGCATCGAGCGCCTGGCGGCGCGCGCCGAGCGCCTGCAGCACCTGCACCTCAGCCTGGCTCAATCCCGATTGATCGGCGAACGATGGCGCCGCGCACGCGCCCTGCGGCGCGGCCGGCGTTGCGCCATCGGCGGGCGGCGAGGCGGGCGTTGCAGGCTGCGCTGCATCCGGCGCCGTCTGCGCCACCTCTTCGGCGATCGCGACAGCCTTCAGCCCCAGGATCACCACGCCGGTGGCGATCAACGCAGGCATCAGGCGCGCGGGACGCGGCGCGCTGGGCGCGCGCAGTTTCGGCAAAGGAAGCTTGATCACCCGAAGCGGCTCCGCTGCACGTCGGACGCGCTGCGCACGCGGCCAAGCCCAAGCCCCAGCCGCTCGGCCATCACCTTCGCATCGTCGATGCGCGCTTGCAGATCGCGGCCGCTATCTTGTGCGGTGGCGCGCAAAGTCTTGACCGCGGCTTCCGCCTTGATCGTGGCCTGAACGAGCTCCGCTGCGGCGGCGCGCACGCCGTCTTGCCCCGTGCGCAGCGCGTTGAGCCGGCGATCGAGCCGCCAGCAATAGAACAGGCACGCGCACAGCAGCACGGCGAGCAGGGATTCCAAACCGATCGTGATGGGGCTCATGCGCCGCCTCCTCCGCCGCCGAATTTCATCAGTGCGCGCCGCCCGTCTGGCGAAATCGGGCGTTCCACGCGCAGCGCCACGGAATGGCCGATTCGGCCCGCCTTGCCTTCGGACAATTCCACAGCGCCGCATTTGAGCTTCAAGGTCGCGTCCGTGCCGGCATCGAGCATCAGCGTGTCGCCGACCTTGAGATTGAGCACTTTGCCGAGCGGCTGCTGCAATTCATCGAGCACGGCGCGCACTTCGAGCTTGGTGTGCCAGAGCTCGCCCGCGAGGTGGCCTTCCCAAATGTTGTCGCGGCCGAATTTCTCGCCCATGAATTGCTGCAGCAGCATTTTGCGGATCGGTTCGAGCGTCGCATAGGGCAACAGCAATTCGAGCCGTCCGCCGCGATCTTCCATATCGACGCGCAGTTTCACGACGATGGCGGCGTTGGGCGGGCGTGCGATGGCGGCGAAGCGCGGATTGGTCTCGATCCGGTCGAGCGCGAAATCCACCTGCGTCAGCGGCGCGAAAGCCTGCTTCATATCGGCGAGCACGACCTCGATCATGCGCGTGACCAGCACGCGTTCGATCGTGGTGTAAGGACGGCCCTCCACGCGCGTCGACACCGCGCCGCGCCGCCCGCCGAGCAGCACATCGACCACCGAATAGATGAGGCTCGAATCGACGGTGGCGAGGCCGAAATTGTCCAATTGCTGCGCGCGGAACACGGCGATGATCGCCGGCAGCGGGATGGAATTGAGATAATCGCCGAACCGGATCGAGCTGATCTGATCGAGGCTGACCTCGACATTGTCGGAGGTGAAATTACGCAGGCTCGTCGTCATCAGCCGCACCAGGCGGTCGAACACGATTTCGAGCATCGGCAGACGCTCATAGGACACCAGCGTCGAATTGATGATGGCGCGCACGCCGGTGCGCTTGGAGCTGTCCTCCTCGTTGAGCCCGAAGCCCAGCAGCGAATCGATTTCGTCCTGATTGAGGATGCGCTCGGCGGAACCGCCATTGGCCTCCTCGGCGGCGGTCTCGCTTTCCGCGGCTTTCCACTCGTCTTCGGGATTGGCCTCGGCGGTCGTCATTGCACGAGCATTTCTTCGATCAGCACGGCGTTCACCTGCGCCGGCGCGATCACGAGATTGACCCGCCGCAGCAATTCCAGCCGCAGCCGATAGGCGCCGGCGGAGCCGGAGAGATCGTCGGTGCGCAATTCGCGCAGGAAGCCAGTGAATTGATCGGTCACGCGGGGGATCTGCGGCTCCAGCGCCTCGACCACCGTGTCATCGGGGGCTTCGAGCGTGAGGCTGAGCTTCAGATAAGCGGGGCGGCCATCGGCCGAGGTGATGTTGACCAGCATTTCCGGCAGTTTGACGAACACCACGCCTTCGCCTTGCGTGATCGTGGTGCCGTGCGCGCCCGGCACGCCCTCCTCATCGCCTTCGCCGCCTTCGCCATGGCCGGATTTGCCTTTGGCTTTCTCCTTGCCGTGCGAAGCGTCGGCGTGCGCTGCGGGCGCTTGCGAGCCCAAGAGAAAATAGGCCGCGCCGCCGCCAGCGCCGAGCACCAGGATCGCGGGCAGCACGATGAAGAGAATGAGCGCTTTGCCGGAGAGCTTTTTCTTTTTGCCTTCGCCCTCGGCGCCTTCCGCGCCCTCGACGGCCTCAGCGCCTTCGACGGCTTCCGCCTCGTCCTCTTGCTTCTTTTTCTCTTTCTTCGCCACGCGCCCAGGCTCCTTCAAATCCTAACGCGTGGGCTTAGTTGGTTAAGGATTGGTGGAGGGGCGGCAAAATCTGCCGGCCGCCGGGCGCGATGTGCAGCGGCGCGGCGTGCACCCCTCAGTCAAAAGCGTTGAAAAACAAGGCGCGCGCGCTGGCACGGCCTATGCATGGTTAACCGCGATGGATAACGCCCTGATGATCGGCCTGCAGGCGCAGCGAATCCTGCAGCGCCGCATGGATGTGACCGCCAACAACCTGGCCAACATCTCCACCAGCGGCTTCAAGGCCGACATGCTGGTGCTGAACGAAACTTCGCCAGCGCCGGCGCACAGCGAAGACCGGCCGAACGACGTTCGTTTCGCGCGCGACATGGGGCTTGCGCGCGATATGACGCAAGGCTCGATCTCGCTCACCAGCAATCCGCTCGACGTCGCCCTCGAAGGGCCCGGCTTCTTCATGGTGCAAGGCCCGGCCGGGACGCTCTACACGCGCGATGGCGCGTTCTCGCTCAACGCCGACGGCCATCTCGTCACCAGCGACGGCCACAATGTGCTCGACGCCGGCGGCGCGCCGATCACGATCGATCCGCAAGGCGGCGCGCCGGTGATCGGGCGCGATGGCGCGATCAATGTCGGCGGCAATGAAGTGGCGCGGCTCGGCATCGTCAGCTTCGCGCGGCCGGGCGCGCTCGAAAAGGCCGGCGACAATCTCTGGGACGCAAAGGGCCAGGGTTCGCAGGGCTTTGAAGGCGTCGCCGTGCAAGGCGCGCTCGAAGGCTCGAATGTCAGCCCGGTGCTGGAGCTGACCCGGCTCATCGAAATTTCGCGGGCGTACCAATCCGCCAACAACATGGTCTCGAACGAGGACGATCTGCGTAAGCGCACGCTCGAACGCCTCGGCCGCGCCGCGTAAGATTTAACAAGGAGCACAGCGCATGCGCGCTCTCTCGATCGCCGCCTCGGGCATGGAAGCCCAGCAGCTCAACGTCGAAGTCATTTCGCACAACATCGCGAACATGAACACTGTGGGCTTCAAGCGCCAGCGCGCCGAATTCCAGGACATGCTCTATCAGACACTGCAGCGGCCGGGCGCCTCCTCTTCCGCCTCGGGCAATGTGCTGCCGCTCGGCATCCAATTGGGCGTGGGCGTGCGCGCCGACGCCGTGGGCCGCATCACCGAGCAAGGCAATATCTCGCAGACGCAGAATCCTTACGATCTCGCGATTTCAGGGCGCGGCTATATCCAGGTGACGCTGCCATCCGGCCAGACCGGCTATACCCGCGCGGGCAATCTGGCGGTGAACGCCGATGGCCAGATCGTGACGACTGACGGCTATCCGATCGAGCCCGCGATCACCGTGCCGGACGAAGCGACCTCGGTGAACATCACGCGCGACGGCATCGTCGAAGCCACGCTGACGGGGCAGACCGATCCGCAGCAATTGGGCCAGATCGAACTCGCCTCGTTCATCAACCCGCCGGGCCTGGAAGCCATCGGCGATAATCTCTTCCTCGAAACGCCCGCCTCGGGCGCGCCGACGGTCTCGACGCCGGGCACGGACGGCACGGGCACGATCATGCAAGGCTTCGTGGAAACCTCGAACGTCAACGCCGTCGAGGAAATCTCCTCGCTGATCGTGGCGCAGCGCGCCTATGAGATGAACGCCAAGGTGATCACCGCGGCCGACGAAATGCTGCAGACCACCACGCAGCTGCGCTGAGCTTCACGCCTCCTTAAGCGAAAATCGATTCTGTTCGCCTGGCCGCGCCGAAGCGCGCGGCGCGAGCCACGCGGCGCGCGCTCCAGAAGGAACGCCCGCCCCTGGAGGCTCCGCCTATGAAACAGATTTTTTTGGCGCTCGCCCTGTTCGCGCTCGGCGCGCCGGCGCTCAGCACGGCGGCGCGGGCCGAAACCAACGTGACATTGCGGGCCCGCGTCGAAGCCAGCGGCCCGGCGGTGACGTTCGGCGATCTCTTCACGGATGCGGGCGATGCGGCGGCGCGCGCCGTCGCGCCCGCGCCCGAACCCGGCCAGGTCGGCGCGCTCTCCGCGGAATTCCTGGTCGCCGCCGCGCGCACGTCGGGCCTCATCTGGACGCCGCCGCAAGGCATGACCTCGGTGCGCGTGGTGCGGCCCGGCGGCGCGCGCGCCACCATCGCCACGCCCGTCAGCGCATCGAGCGCCGATGGACCGATGCAGGCCGCCGCGCCCGCGATCCGGCGCGGCGACACGGTCCTTCTCGTTTTCGTTGCGCCCGGCATGCAGCTCACCACGCATGCGCGCGCGACCCAGGATGGCGCGGTCGGCGCGCATATCCGGCTGGTCAATTTGCAATCCAATCGCGCCGTCGATGCGGTCGTCACCGGCCCCGGCGCGGCGGCCGCCAATGTGGAGTGAGATGAGCGTGAAGCGGGTTCTTGTCGGCATGGCGCTCGCAGCGAGCGCGGCGTCCTGCGCCACTGCATCCGGGCAGGCGCGCGACCTCGTCACCGATGCGCGCGCGCTGCCCGGCCACGCCGTCGATGCAGCACGGCGCGCGGCGGCGCCCCCGCAATTGTCGCCGGTTCAAAGTCCGGCGCCGCTGGTCGGGCCGAACGCGCAAGGCATGCCAGGGCCTGGCCAGATCGCCTATTCGCCAGGTGAACCCAATTCGCTCTGGCGGCCCGGCGCGCGCAGCTTCTTCAACGACCAGCGCGCGCACGCGGTCGGCGATATTCTCACCGTGCAGATCGAAATCGCGGACAAGGCGCAGGTCTCGAACTCGTCGGATCGCCAACGCAGCTCATCGACATCGGTCGGCGTGCCGCATTTCCTGGGCCTTGAAACCGCGCCAGGGCGCATTCTGCCGGGCGGCTATGATCCCTCGAACATGGTCGAAGCCACGGCCGATTCCTCGCAATCGGGCCAGGGCTCCATTCAGCGCGAAGAAAAGGTGGAGCTCACCGTGGCCGCGGTGATCGTGGATGTGCTGCCGAACGGCAATCTGGTGATCGCCGGCCGCCAGGAGGTGCGCATCAATGCGGAGCTGCGCGAGCTGACGGTGAGCGGCATCATCCGGCCCGAAGATATCGGCGCCGACAACACGATCCGTCACGATCAGATCGCCGAAGCGCGCATCTCCTATGGCGGGCAAGGTCAGCTCAGCGCCGTGCAGCGGCCCAGCTGGGGCCAGCGCATCGTGGACGCGATCTCGCCCTGGTAGGCGCCTCTCCTTCTCCCCTTGTGGGAGAAGGTGTCATCGCGCAGCGATGACGGATGAGGGGTGACTGCGGTTCATTCTGAAAGAAGGGCGCCGGCACCCCTCATCCGTCTCGCGCGCTGACGCGCGCGATCCACCTTCTCCCACAAGGGGAGAAGGACGAAGCGTTAGAACGCGCCGAGGACGGTTTCGAGCTTGGTCTTCAGCGCCTGCGCGTTGAACGGCTTGACGATGGTGGCGCCGCCGCCGGCGCGTTGCACGACGTGATCGGCGTCTTGCCGGCCTTCGCCCGTGACCATCACGAACGGCATGTCCTTCAAGCGCTCATCGGCGCGCACGCGCTGGAGCAATTCGCCGCCGTTCATCGGCGCCATGCCCCAATCGGAAATCACCAGCTGATAGGATTTGCTGCGCAGCTTGTTGAGCGCGGCCGCGCCGTCGCTCGCCTCGTCGATATTGGTGAAGCCCAATTGGCGGAGCAGATTGCGCATGATGCGCACCATCGTGTTGTAATCGTCCACGACGAGGATCGGCATCGACTGCGAGACCGCCATTCTGGCTCCCCACTCACGCGCACGCCGGCTTCACGCCGACATGGCGCGTTTGTCCGGCCTGGTTTTCCGCGGCGATTGACGCGGGGTTGTCTCGGCGCTTCCGGCCGTGGACCCCGCTTTGCGCCCACCATGAGGTGAGATATAGCAAACCTCCCCCAACATTCGGTAAAACGGGATTTAAGGATGAGTGAACGCGGCCACACGTTCGAGAGCTTGCGCATCGGCCAATTCGCCGAACGCACGAATGAGGTGACGGACGCGGTCATCCGCCAATTCGCCGAGGTCTCCGGCGATTCAAACCCGGTCCATCTCGACGCCGCGTTCGCGGCGACCACGCAATTCAAGGAGCGCATCGCCCACGGCATGCTGTCGGCCGCCTATATCTCGGCCGTGATCGGCATGGACCTGCCGGGGCCGGGCTCAATTTACATTTCGCAAACGCTCTCCTTCCGCCGCCCCGTGAAGCTGGGCGCGCGCGTGCTGACGCGCGTGGAGATCATTGCGCTCGATCCGGAAAAGGCGCGCGCCACGCTGGCGTGCACGTGCAGCGTCGATGGCAAGAACGTCGTCGAGGGCGAAGCCGTCATCATGGTTCCGCGCGCGCCGTGACGATGGCGCGCGTGCTTGACGGGCGGAGCCCGGCGCCGGCCGATGCGCGCGGCGCGGCGGTCGCGCTTGGCGTGATGGACGGCGTGCATGTCGGCCATCAGGCTGTGCTGGCCGACGCGCGCGCCAAGGGCGGCCCGCTCGCGGCCGCCGTGTTCGAGCCGCATCCACGCGCGCATTTCCAGCCCAACGCCGCCCCTTTTCGTCTGCAGACGGCTGCGCAACGCGCGCGCGCCCTCGGTGCGCTCGGCGTCGACGCCGTGTTTGAAATTCCGTTCGACAAGGCGTTGGCAGATTTGTCCGACGCCGATTTCGCCAAGACGATTCTGCATGACGCAATCGGCGCGCGCCATGTCAGCGTCGGCCACGATTTCCGCTATGGGCGCGGCCGCACGGGCGATGCGGCGACGCTGGCGGCGCAAGGTGCGAAACTGGGTTTCAGCGTGAGCGTGGTGGCGCCCGTTCTGGCCGATGGGCTCCGCATTTCATCGACCGCGATCCGCGCGCGCGTCGCCGATGGCGATATGCGCGGCGCGGCGGCGCTGCTGTCGCGCCCGTTCGCAATCGAGGGCGAAGTGATCCATGGCTTGAAGCGCGGGCGCACGCTGGGCATCCCGACCGCCAATGTCGCGCTCGCGCGCTATCAGCGGCCACGGCTGGGCGTCTACGCCGCGCGCGTCAATATCGACGGGCGGCGTTATGGCGCGGCGGTCAATGTCGGCGTCAATCCAACTGTCGGCGAATTGCCGATCCCGCAGCTCGAAGCGCATGTGCTGGATTTCGACGCCGATCTTTACGGCCAGACCATCGAGGTCGCGCTCACCGATTTCCTGCGCGATGAAGCCAAGTTCGAAAGCCTCGAGGCCATGATGCGCCAGATCGAGATCGATATGGCCGAGGCGCGGGCGTTGCTGGCGTAGTCGCCGTACCGCCGGCTTCCAGCCGGCAGACCGCGCCTGCCGCCTGGAAGGCGGCGGTACAAGCCTAGCGCCGCGCTTTGAAGAACGCGCGCAGCAGCGCGGCGCTTTCCTCCGCCAGCACGCCGCCCGAGACCGCCGGCTTCCAATGGCAGGTCGGGCTTGCGAAGAAGCGCACGCCGCTCTCCACCGCCCCGCCCTTCTCGTCGCGCGCGCCGTAGACAAGGCGAGCGATGCGCGCGTGCGAGATCGCCGCCGCGCACATCGCGCAGGGTTCGAGCGTCACGTAGAGCGTCAAATTCGGCGCCAGGCGATAATTCTGCAGGCGTTCGGCGGCGGCGCGGATCGCGCGGATTTCGGCATGCGCCGTCGGATCGTGCGCCGCGATCGGCGCATTGGCGGCCTCCGCCAGCACCGCGCCCGCGCCATCGACGATCAGCGCCCCGATCGGCGTTTCGCCCTGCGCGGCGGCCGCCTCCGCGAGCGCAAGCGCGCGGCGCATGACATCCTCATCCTTCACGCCGCCCGCGTAGACGCTGGCGCGGCGCCTGTGAAGTGCTATCACCCGCCGCGCATCATGAACGCCAAAGCCAAACCGACAGCAGGCCTCACCGAGGTCGAGGGCGAACGCATCGCCAAATGGCTGGCGCGCGCCGGCGTCTGCTCACGGCGCGACGCCGAGCGGATGATCGAAGAAGGCCGCGTCAAGCTCAACGGCAAAGTGCTGGCCACGCCCGCCGTGAAGGTCACCGCAAAGGACAAAGTGCTAGTTGATGGCAAGCCGGTGGCGCAGGCCGAAGGCACGCGGCTCTGGCGCTATCACAAGCCCGCCGGTCTGGTGACCACGCATCGCGATCCGCAGGGCCGCAACACCGTGTTCGAGCATTTGCCCGACGGCATGCCGCGCGTCATTTCGATCGGCCGGCTCGACCTCACCTCGGAAGGCCTGCTGCTGCTCACCAATGACGGCGCGCTGGCGCGGAAGCTGGAATTGCCCTCGAACGGCTGGGTGCGCCGCTATCGCGCGCGCGCCTATGGCGTGATCGGCCAGGGCGAATTGGATCAGCTCAAGGATGGCGTGACCATCGAGGGCGTGCGCTATGGCCGCATCGAGGCCAAGCTCGAACGCCAGCAAGGCGCCAATGCCTGGATCAGCGTGTCCATTGCAGAAGGCAAGAACCGCGAAGTGCGCCGCGTGCTCGAAGCGCTCGGCCTCAAAGTGAACCGCCTCATCCGCGTCGCCTACGGCCCCTTCCAACTCGGCCTCTTGAAGCCCGGCATGGTCGAGGAAGTGCCCAAACGCGTGATCAAGGATCAGATCAGTCAGAAGTGAGTAGTGAGTAGCCAATAGTCAGTAGAATGCGCGCGCGACGGCGAACGCGCGCTCAACTTCCCTACTGACTATTCCCTATTCCCTACTCACTCCCCGAAGGGATCGGCGGCACGAGGTCCGGAAAGAACGCGTGCAGATCTTCCCAGATCATGCGCAGCGCCGCGAATACGATGACGACGATGCCGAGCCACGCGATCCAGCGATGACGCGAGATGATCCGCGCAATCACCGCCGAGGCCACGCCCATCAGCACCACCGACAGCACGAGCCCGAACGCCAGGATGGCCGGCGAATGGCGCGACACGCCGGCGACCGCGAGCACGTTGTCGAGCGACATCGACACATCGGCGATGATGATGGTGAGCAGCGCCCGGCCGAACGATTTCGGCGCCACCTTGGCTGCGTCTTCCGCTGCATGGGCGACGATTTCCGGATCGATCGTCGGCGTCGGCATGCGGTGGGCTTCAAGGTCCTTCCACATCCGCCACGACACCCAGAGCAGCAGCAATCCGCCCAGCAGCAGGATACCGGTGATCTCCAGGAGCTGCACCGTGATGAGCGCGAAGGCGATGCGCAGCACCAGCGCGCCGATTACGCCCCAGAAGATCGCCTGGCGCTGTTGCGCGTGCGGCAGGGCCGCGGCGGCGAGGCCCACCGCGACGGCGTTGTCGCCTGCAAGCGCAAGGTCGATCAGCACGACTTGAACCAGAGCGGCGATATCGGCGGCGGCGAAATCCATGCAATCCTATCCCGCAGGTCCGCCGAGCCAGGCCGGCGGCGCAATGGTGATGATAGTCGGCAGCAATGTGTGCAAATCGTCCCAAGCCATGGCGAAGCCCGCGAGCACGATCGCCAGAATGCCGATGATCGCGATCCAGCGATAGCGCGAGACCACGCGCGCGATGAGGCTCGCGGCCACGCCCATGAGAATGACGCTGAGCACCAGCCCGAACATCATGATGACGGGGCTCTCGCGCGCAACGCCCGCGACGGCCAGCACGTTGTCGAGTGAGAGCGCGATGTTGGCGAGCACGATGGAGAACAGCGCCCGCGAAAAGCTCACCTCGGCGGGCGAATCCTCTGCGGCATGCGCCGCGTCCGCGCCGGCGCCCTGCAAATCCTTCCACATCCGCCAGGCGATCCAGAACAGCAGCAGCCCGCCCGCCAGCATCAGGCCGGGAATGTGCAGCAGCACGACCGTGACGAGACCGAAGGCGATGCGCAGCACCAGCGCCAGCGCGACGCCCCAGGTGACGGCGCGGGTGCGCTGACGCGCCGGCAGCGCCGCGGCCGCCAGGCCCACGGCCACCGCATTATCCGCCGACAAGGCCAGATCAATCACGATGACTTCGAAGAAGGCCGCGATGTTCGCGAGAATGCTGTCCAAGTCCGGTCCCGAGAGGGTTGCGCCGCGCGTTTGTTTCGGCTCGCCCCGCGCCGGTCAAGCGGGCGTGTCGCCGCCTAGCTCAGTTGGTTGCGCCGAAGGGCCCGAGCCGCCAGGAAGAAGCGATGCGGATCGTCGGCGGAGAGTGGAAGGGCCGCGCCCTGCGCGCGCCGGCGGGAGACGCCACGCGGCCGACCAGCGACCGCGCGCGCGAGGCCATGTTCAACGTGCTGGCCCACGCCGCCTGGTCGCCAGGGCTCGAAGGGCGGCGCGTGCTCGACCTGTTCGCCGGCAGCGGCGCGCTGGGCCTAGAAGCGCTGTCCCGCGGCGCGCGCTTTGCGCTGTTCGTAGAGACCAGCGAAGCTGCGCGCGGCGCTATCCGCGACAATATCGAAGCCATGGGCGCATTCGGCGTCACCCGCGTGCATCGGCGCGACGCCACCGATCTCGGCGTGAAGCCCGCAGGGCTCGGCCCGCCCTTCGATCTCGCCTTCCTCGATCCGCCCTATCACAAGGGCTTGGGCGAACGCGCCCTGGCCGCGATCGTCGACGGCCTCTGGCTGGCGCCCGGCGCACTCATCGTGTTCGAACATGGCGCGGACGAAGCCATCGCCCTGCCCGCCTTCGAAGAGCTCGATGCGCGCCGCTATGGCGCGGCGATGGTGCGTTTCCTCAGGGCGTCGCCGCCGTAGCCGGCGCGGCCTGACGCTGGATCGTGGCGCGCGGCTGCAGCACTTGCGGGCGCACAGAGATGCGCCGTTGCTGGCAGCGCTGCGCGAGATCGGGATCGGCGGTCGCGACATCGTGCTGCTGTTCGAGCTGCTGGGCTTGCTGGCAGGCTTCATTGGTGCGGCCATCGCGGTCGAGCGCGCGCACCAGCTTTTGCGCATCGATCTGGATCGTCGGGGCCGCCGCGCCATCGGCGGGCGCCGCCTGTTCGCGCAGCCGCACGGCTTCGCCGAACCGGCGCGCAGCCAGGTTCCAATCATTGCGGCGCGCGGCGGCGTCGCCCAGCGCGCCTTGCACGAAGGCGCGGCCTTCCCGCGATTGCAGCCGCGGCAGCGCCGCGTTCAAGTGCTGTTCGGCGGCTTCCGCATCGCCGGAAGCCTGCGCCTGCAAGCCTTCGCTCACGAGCGCTGCGCCCTGCGCCTCTTCCGCACGGTTGTCGCGGGCGAGGCCGTACGAGGCCATCGACCACAATTGCGCATCTTCCGGGTTGAGATTGCGGGCCTGTTCGGCGGCGCGCAGCCCAAGCGGGTGGTCATTGCTTTCGCCGACCGCGGCGCAGACGCGGTAGATCGCGGCGGCCTGCGGCCCGCCCTGCTGCGCGCGCGCCCACAGCGTCTGCATGGCCGCATCGCGGGTTTGCGGATTGGCCAATTGCACAGCGGCGGTGCGCACCTCTGCATCCGGACTGCGCAGCAATTCGGCCATCGCATCGCGATAGGTGGTGCGCGCGGCTTCATCGAACTGGGCCTGGCTGATGCTGGCGACCTGCACGTCGGCGTTGGGCTCCTGATCGGTCGTGATCGAGCGCGCCATCGGCGAGGGCGCAGCGCCCGGCGCGGACTCGCTGGCGGGCGGCGGCGCTGCGTTGTCGGCTGAACTGGCGTCGCCCAAAGCGCCATTCTCTAGCAACTGCGCGAGCTGGATGGCTTGCTCGGGCGTGAGCTTGCCCTGGTTCACCAGATCAAGCAGCTGCGCGCCGCGATCGGGGCTCTGCACGATCTCCCGCGGATTGAGAAATGAATTGCCGACGAACGCGATGACCGCGATCGCGGCGATCACGCCGAGCACGGAGACGAGGCGGATGCGCGTCATCAAGCGGCGGCGCTTGGCGGCGACGACGCCGCCATCGACGGCGCGGCCTTCGAGCTTGGCGCGCAGAGATTCTTCCAGCAGCTGCATCTGCGGCGCGTTGGCCGCGCCGTTCCAGCGCGAAAAGTCCTCGGCCTGGAAGGCGCCGAAGCCGAGCGGGATTTCCACATGGTCGAGCATGACGGGCACCAGCCGGCCCTCATCGCGGGCGCGGCCCGCCTCGTCGCGCACGAAGGTCGAAACCGAGGAATTGTCGGTCCACACCACGATCACGGCGCGCGCGGCGCGCAACTCACGGGTGATCACCGCCGCATAATCTTCGCCGGCGCCGAGGGAGCGGTCCCACCACACGGAAAAGCCCCGCTTTTCCAGGGCCTCCGCCAGCGGCTTCACGCGCAGCCGATCCTGGCTGGAATACGAGATGAAGACATCGGCCATTCGTCGCCCCTCGGGGGTTTCTCCCACGCGGCTCTCTTAGAGGGTTCAGCCCCATCCGCAAGGCCCGCGCGGCGCAGGCCAGAGTGCACGCGCTGGATGAGCGCGCCCTGAACGTAGCAACCGTCTCACTTATTCCGTATGCCTAGCGCGGGGGCGCGGATGGCGGACGTATTTATTTCTTACAAATCCGAGCGGCGCGCCGCCGCCGAGCACCTGGCCGAAATTCTCTCAGATTATGGCTACAGCGTGTGGTGGGATTACGGCCTCGTCTCCGGCCGCGATTTTGGCGCGCAGATCGAACGCGAACTCCGGGCCGCCAAAGCCGTGGTCGTGCTCTGGTGCGCGCTCTCGCGCGACAGCGAATGGGTGCTTGAAGAAGCGACACTCGCCAAGAAGCTCGGCACGGCGATCCCGACCATGATCGAGCGGATCGATCTGCCGCTCGGCTTCGCGCGGGCGCAGACGCTCGATCTCTCCGATTGGGACGGCGCGCCGCGCAGCCACAAACTGGAGCGGCTGCTGCGCGACATCGGCGACCGCGTGGGCCGCCCGCCGCAACCGAACCTCGACGGCCTCGACCGCACCGATCGCGCCTGGCGCCGCTTCGGCGCGCCGAGCCTCAAACAATTCGCGCTCGTCACGCCGTTGGAGCGCGAGGCGCCGGCGCGGACGATGCCGGGCGTGCTCGCGGCCCCCGCACCTCGTCCTTCGCCGCCGCGCATGCGCACTGTCATCGCGCCGCATGTCCAGGCCGTGCGGCGGCGCGTCTTACCACAGCTCGCTCTTGTCGGGATCGTTGGGTTAGCCGTTGCCGCCGGCGCCGGCGGCTATTTCCTCTATGATCGCGCGCAAGCCGCTCAAGCGGCGGCGACGACGTGGGAGCATATCGACAAATCCGACCCGGCCGCCATCCGCGCCTTCCTGGCCAGCGCCAACGTCGGCGAATGGCGCGGGTCCGCGCAGGCAGCGCTCGAAGGCTTGGAGCTCAAACGGCTGAGCGAGGCGCGCGCCGCCGACACGATCGAATCGCTCGAGAAGTTCATTCACGACTTCCCTGACAGCAGCCACGCGCTGGAGATCAATGGGCGGATCGCGGAATTGCGCGCCATGCCACCGGCCGATTTGCGCCCCGGTTAGCGGCGCCCGAACAGCTTCTCGATATCGGCGAGCTTCAACTCGACATAGGTTGGGCGGCCGTGATTGCACTGGCCGGAGAAGGGCGTGGCCTCCATCTGGCGCAGCAGTGCGTTCATTTCCTCGCCGGTGAGGCGCCGGCCCGCGCGCACCGAGCCGCGGCACGCCATCGAGGAGCATACTTCTTCCAGCCGTTCCTTGAGCGCGTTCGCCGAGCCAAGCTCCGCGAGATCGTCGGCAAGATCCTTCAGCAGCCCGCGCGCATCGACATGGCCGAGCAGCGCCGGCGTTTCGCGCACCAGCACCGCGCCGGGTCCGAACGGCTCGATGACAAGCCCAAGCTCGGCGAATTCCGCCGCGCGCGCGATCAGCGCTTCCGCTTCGCTCGGATCGAGATCGACGACATCGGGAATGAGCAGCGCCTGGCGCTTCACGCCGCCATTGGCGAGCATCGTCTTCATGCGCTCATAGACCAGCCGCTCATGCGCGGCGTGCTGATCGACGATGACGATGCCGTCTTCCGTCTGCGCGACGATGTAGGTCTCGTGGATTTGTGCGCGCGCCGCGCCGAGCGGGAAGAATTCGCTATCAGCCTCTGCGCCGCTTTGCTCCCCCGTGTACGGGGGAGCTGTCGCGGCGAAGCCGTGACTGAGCGGGGAAGCATCGAGGTCTCCCCCTCCCCCGTAGACGGGGGAGGAAAGGGAGGCTTCGACGCGTCCGCTGGGCAGCACGAAATCGCTTGAGACGAGCGGGTTTTCGGCGGCCTGCCAGGCGCGCAGCTGCGGCTGCGGCGCGTAATGCGCGCGGGCATGGCTGAGCGCGAAATGCGCTGTCGTGGTCGAGGCGCGATGGCCCGCGCCCGCGAGCGCGTGTTGCAGCGCGCCGACGATCAGCCCCCGCACGCGCGCCGCATCGCGGAAGCGCACCTCGGTCTTGGCCGGATGCACGTTCACATCGACCTCTTCCGGCGGCAGATCGAGGAACAGCGCCACGATCGGATGGCGGTCGCGCGCCAGCAGATCCTGATAGGCCGCGCGCACCGCGCCGACGATCAGCTTGTCCTTCACCGGCCGCGCATTGACGAACAGATGCTGATGTTCGCGCGTGCCGCGATGCAAAGTCGGCAGGCCGGCATAGCCGGTGAGGCGCACGCCCTCGCGCTGCTGATCGAGCTCCAGCGCGTTGGGCGCGAAATCGGCGCCGAGAATGGCCGCCAGCCGGCGCTTGCGGCCCTCGCGCGCGGCATCGCTTTCCGCCGCGAGCTTCAGCACTGCGCGGCCGTCATGCTCCAGCACGAAGGCGACATCCGGGCGCGCCATAGCGAGGCGCTTGACGACATCGTTGATCGCCATGAATTCCGCGCGCTCGGATTTCATGAATTTGAGCCGCGCGGGCGTGGCGAAGAAGAGATCGCGCGCTTCGATCACGGCGCCCGATGGGCTGAGCGCGCCCCAGGCTGCGGGCGCAGCCGGCGTCAGCGCGCCGCCTTCGACGGCGATGCGCCAGGCCTCACTCGCGCCGCGCGCGCGCGACACGATCGAAAGCCGCGCCACCGCGCCGATCGAGGGCAGCGCCTCGCCGCGAAAGCCCATCGTGGCGATGTTGAGCAGATCGACCTGGCCGCCCTCGCCCGCCTCCAGCTTGGAAGTGGCGTGGCGCTCGACCGCGAGGGCGAGTTCGTCGCGCGCGATGCCCTGGCCGTCATCCTCGACGCGAATGCCCGCGAGGCCGCCGCGCTCGACCGCGATGGCGATGCGCGCCGCGCCCGCATCGAGCGCGTTCTCCACAAGCTCCTTCACCGCAGCGGCGGGACGCTCGACGACCTCGCCCGCGGCGATGCGGTTCACGGCTTCGGGGGGCAGGCGGCGGATCGGCATGCGAGTCGCCAGATTAGCAGGAAGCGCTGGCAGGATCGCCCCCGCTGTCTGGCCGAATCACCCCCTACCAGCGGCGGCGGCGGCGGCGCATTTTTCGGGCCATAGGGCTTCGGAGAAAAACCAATGCTGAAACGCTATGTCATCGAACGCGACATTCCCAAGGTCGGCGCGTTCACCCCGCCGCAATTGAAGGGCGCGGCCGAAACCTCCAACGCGGCTTTGTCCAAGCTCGCGCCGAAGGTCCAATGGGAGCATTCCTACGTCACCGGCGACAAGACGTTCTGCGTCTATCTCGCCGAAGGCGAGGACGCGATCCGCGAACACGCCAAGCTGTCGGGCTTTCCCGCCAACAAGATCACGGAAGTGACCGCGATCATCGATCCGACCACGGCCAATTGCTGATCCCGGCGAACGCCGATCCGGGCGGCGCATCGGTTTGCGTGCAAGCCGATGCGCCAAACGGCCGCTGGCGCTAGAGTGATGTGATGGATGCCCAGGTCTTGGATGTGACCGTCGTCCTGCTGGACGACGGCTATTGCTCGACGGCGCTGACGCCGATCGAGGTGTTTCACTCGGCGGGCGCGCTTTGGGCGCAATTGCGCGGCGAGGCGCCGGAGCCGCGCTTTCGCGTGCGCTCGGCCTCGCTCGACGGCAAGCCGGTGCGCAGCCCCTATGCCGGGCTGATGCTCACGCCGGAATGCGCGCTTGGCGATGTGGCGAAGACCGATCTCGTGATCGTGCCGACCTCCGGCCTCGCGCTCGACGAAAAGCTCATTGAAAATTCCGCGCTGCTGCCCTGGCTGAAACGCCAATATGAGCAAGGCGCCTATCTCGCCGGCGTGTGCATGGGCGCGGCCTATCTCGCCGAACTCGGCCTGCTCGACGGCAAATGCGCCACCACGCATTGGGCGGTCGCCGACGATTTCAGGCGCCGCTATCCGAACGTGATCTGGCGGCCCGAATTCATCGTCACGGAAGAAGCGCGCGTGCTGTGCTCGGGCGGGCTGTCGGCGGCGGCGGATGTCAGCCTCTATCTCGTGGAAAAGCTCTGCGGCCATGAGATCGCGCTGCAGACCGCCAAGGCGCTCCTGCTCAACATGCCGCGCACACATCAATCCGGCTACGCCGTACTGCCGCTCTCGCCGCCGCACGATGATGACCGCATCCGCGACGCCGAAGCACATCTGCAAGCGCATTTCAGCAAAGACCATTCGACCGAAGCGCTGGCCGATCGCGCCGGCATGAGCGAGCGCACCTTCATGCGGCGCTTCAAGGCCGCGACCGGACGGCTGCCGGGCGCCTATCTGCAAGCGGCGCGCGTCGAAGCCGCCAAGGCGATGCTGGAGCGCGCGGGCGCCTCGATCCAGAGCGTCTCAAGCGCGGTGGGCTATGACGATGTCGGCTTCTTCCGCACCGTGTTCAAACGCGCGACCGGCATGACGCCGGCCGATTACCGCACCCAATTCGCCGCCATGAACGTGCGCCAGCACACGCTGGAAGATCTGCGGCGGCGATAGGCGCGCTCGACTTTGGCGCCGCATCGGCGCAAGCCGCGCCCATGAGTCCATTGCCCGACAGCGCCCAGCGCGCCTCGCCTTCCTATCGCCTCGCCGCGCTCGATCAGGATTTCCTGCTGTCGGAAGATTTGCGCGGCGTGCGCTTCCTGCTGGAATACGAAAAGGCGGATCGCGCGCTGAAAGCCTGGGGCGTGCGCTCGACCATCGTGGTGTTCGGCAGCGCGCGGGTCGCGCCAGACGGGCCCAATCGCGAACCGCTTTGGTATGAAACCGCGCGCGCCTTCGCCAAGCTCGCCTCCGAACGTGGCGGCGCGCTGGTGAGCGATCACGGCCCGCGCGACAATGTCATCGCCACAGGCGGCGGGCCGGGCGTCATGGAAGCGGCCTGCCGCGGCGCGGCCGAAGCTGGCGCGCCCAGCATCGGCTTCAACATCTCGCTCCCGCACGAACAGGCGCCCAATGCCTATTCGACGCCGGAGCTGACCTTCCAATTCCATTATTTCGCGATGCGCAAAATGCATCTGGCGATGCGCGCCAATGCGCTCGTGGTGTTTCCCGGCGGCTTCGGCACGCTCGATGAGCTGTTCGAGATTCTGACGTTGCGGCAGACCAACAAGGCGCCGCTCATCCCCATCGTGCTGCACGACGAGGCCTATTGGCGCGAGATCATCAATTTCGACGCGCTGATCGCCCACGGCATGATCGAACGCGCCGATCTGGAGCTCTTCCATTTTGCGGAAACGGCGGAAGACATCTGGGCGCATCTGATGCGGGAAGGCCTCGGCGCCGCGCATTCCGGCGCGGCGGCGGGGTGAGCGTGTTCTTTTCCTCCCCCTGCAAGGGGGAGGTGCGGCGCGCAGCGCCGTGGAGGGGGTGAGCCTGACACGCTGCGCGATGGGGTGAGCATCAAGCCGCGTTGCATGCGGCTCACCCCCTCCCAGCCTCCCCCTTTTAGGGGGAGGAGCACGAGGCGCTATTCCGTCCCCAAGCCTTCCGGCTGGCCGACCACGACGAAGGTGAATTTCGCGGGATCGTAGAGCCGGCGGATGACGCGGTTGACGTCATCACGCGTCACCGCGCGCAACAGATCGTTGCGGCGGTTGATGTAATCGATCGGGCGGTCCGCGGTTTGATAATTGAACAGCGTCGTGGCGATGCCGACATCGGAATCCAGATAGAGCGCGAACGAGCCGGTGAGATAGCGGATGGCGTCATCGACCTCCGCTTGCGTCGCGCCATCGCGATAGAGCCGGCCAATCTCGGCGCGCACCACCTCGATCGCCTGCCCCACCTTGGCGTTTTCAGTTTGCGCCGCGCCGCGGATGAAGGCCGCGTGATCGCGCACGGAATTGCTGGTGGAGATGCCGTAAACCAAGCCCCGCCGCTCGCGCACCTCATCCATCAGCCGCGAGGAGAACGAGCCGCCGCCGAGAATGTAGTTCGCGACGGCGAGCGGCAGCCAATCGGGATCGTCATCGTCGATGCCGGGCGCTGAGAAGAGGATCAGGCTCTGCGGCTGCGGCAAAGGCCGCACGATGGTGGGCGCCGCATCGCGCATATGCGCGTCCGCGATGGCTGCGACTGGCGCATGCGAGGGCAGCGCGCCGAACAGTCGGTCGAGCATCGGCCCGAGCGTGGCCGCATCGATATCGCCGACGACCGTGATGTAGATGTGGTCGCGCGTGAACAGCGCCGTGCGCTGGGCCTGCAGCGCGGCGCGGTCGATCGCGGCGACGTTCTCGACCGACATGCGCCGCGCGTAGGGGTGATCGGGAATGAGCGCCTGATCGAGCGCGAGATTGGCGAGATAATTCGCGTTGGTCTCGCGCTGACGGATAGACACCAGCAATTGGCTCTTGATGCGCGCCAGGGGCGCGGCGTCGAAGCGCGGCGACATCAGCACCGTGCGCGCCAGATCGAAGGCGGCGTCGCGATTGGCCGTGAGCGTCACCAGGCCCATCGAGACGCCGTCCCAATTCGAATTGAAGCCCAATTGCATGTTGAGCTCTTCGAGGCGGACCTTGAACGCATCGGCATCGAGATCGCCCGAGCCTTCGGTAAGCATGTCCGTCATCACGCTGGTGACGCCGACCACACGCGGGTCTTCATTGGCCGAGCCGCCGCGCCAATAGGCGTTGAGCACGATCATCGGCACCGTGCTGTCCGACACCAGCCAGGCATGAAAGCCGCCGGGCGAGACGACCTCTTGAACCGGCACGCCATGCGCAGCGGCCGCGCTCGTCGGCGCGGGCTGGGCGAACGCCGCCAGCGGCGCGCAGATCAGCGCGAGCGCGGCGAACAGCGCCTTCATGGCGCAGCCGCCTGCGGCAGCAGGAGCGCGGTGACGGAGGCATTGAGATTGAGCGCCCGGCGCGCGGCGGCGAGCGCCTCTTCCGGCGTCACGGCCATGATGTCATCGGGCCAGGTCACGACATCGTCGATGCTTTCGCCGTGGACGAGCGAAGCGGCGAAGGTCTCGGCCAACGTCTCCTGGCTGTCGCGTGCATAGATGGCGGCGGCGGCAAGCTTGTTCTTGGCGCGCGTCACCTCTTCCGCCGTCGGCCCATCGCGCAGGAAGCGCGCGATCTCCGCGTCCATCGCGGCTTCGAGCCGATCGAGGCTCACGCCATCAACGGGCGAGGCCCAGATGTTCACTGTGCCGCCGCCAAGACCCGAGAGATCGGCGCTGGCGCCCGAGCCCACCGCGATGCGCTGCTGCTCGACCAGCGCGCGATAGAGCCGGCTGGTTTCCGAGCCGCCGAGAATCTCCATCGCCACATCCAGTGCATGCGCCTCATGGCCCTCATCGGTCGCATAGGAGATCGTGCGATAGAGCCGCGTCACGGAAGGCTGACGCACTTTTTCGTCGCTGTGCGTGATGCGCTGCGGGCCGATATCGGGCGGATCGGCGGTCCACACGCGCGGCGGCAGATGCGGCGTGGGGCGGATGCGACCGTAATAGCGCTCGGCCAGCGGGCGCAGTTCCGCCGCATCGATATCGCCCGCGACCACCAGGATCGCGTTGTTCGGCGCGTACCAGATGCGGTAGAAATCGAGCGCGTCCTGGCGCGACAGCGTGCGCATTTCGTGCAGATAACCGATCACCGGCACGCCATAGGGATGGTGCGGAAACAGCATGCCGCGCGCGCGTTCGTAGAGCACCGCGCCGGGATTGTTGTCGATGCGCTGGCGGCGCTCTTCGATGATCACGTCCCGCTCGGAAGCGATCATCTCCTCGCCGAGCTGCAGATTGCGCATGCGGTCGGCTTCCATGCGCATCACCAGCTCGAGCCGGTCGCGCGCGATGCGCTCGTGATATTCGGTGTAATCCCAGGAGGTGGAGGCGTTATCCTGGCCGCCATTGCGCGCGATGGTGCGCGAGAATTCCTCGGGCGCGATCTCGCGCGTGCCCTTGAACATTAGATGTTCGAGAAAATGCGCGATGCCGGAATGGCCGCGCGGTTCGTCCGCAGCGCCAACCCGGTACCAGATTTGATGCGTGACGACCGGCGCGCGCCGATCGGTGATGACGATGACTTGGAGCCCGTTGCTGAGCGTGAAGGTCTCGGGCCGCGCCATGGGTTCAGCCGCAGCCGACAGCGCAAAGCACCCGATCAGCGCGAGAAGCGCCGCCCATAATCTCGCGAAGCGGCGCACGAAGCGGGCTTACGAGCCGGGAAGCTTATCGTCGCCGCGCTCGCGCTGAATGACGACCGTGCCGCCGCCCGTGGCGCGCCGCACGGATTCGGCGTCGGCCTGGCGCTGCTCTTCGGTGCGCGGATCGCTCGCGCCCGGTTCGCCCTGCGCGATGACGGCGTTCGAGAAGCCCTCATTGCGGTGCACCACCGTCGAGCCTTCGAAATCGATCTGGTCGCGGATCGTGGGATCGACCGCCTCGGCGCCCGAACGGGCCACCAGCGCACGCTCCCCTTCCGAGGCGCCCTGGCCGATATCCTGGCCGAACAGCGCGGCGCGGGCTTCGTCATCCGGCGCCAGCTCTTGCGGGCGCGGCTCACCCGGGCGCGGCGGACGCAGCGAATAATCCGGCGGCAGAACCAGCGGGGCGCGGGTCACGACCCGGAACTCGTCCGGCGTCACCTTCTGCATGCCCATGGCCCGGCTCATCGTGCCGCAGCTGGAGGCGGCGGCGGTCGCAGCCAGCATGGCCAGGACGGAAATGGTACGGTTCATCGTTCGCTCGCTCCCCAGCGCACTCGCGCGAAGCACGCCCGCGCGTTCTAGACCACGCCGACGCAGCCCGCCAAGCGCGCGCGGCAGGAGGCTCACGTCGGATCGGGGCCGTTGTGGGGCGAGGGCGCCGATTCTGCAGCGGCCGGCTGCTTCTTCTCCCCATGGAGGAGAAAATCAACCAACAGCAGCCCCGCCCCGACATTGATCGCCGCGTCCGCCAGGTTGAACACCCAGGGGAAAAAGAGGCCGCTGAAATCAAGGAAGTCCACAACGGCCCCGAAACGGACCCGGTCGATCACATTGCCGAGCGCGCCGCCCACGACCAGGCCCAGCGCGATCGCCGTAATCGGGCGCTGCGCGGTGCGCAGCCACCAGATGAAGAAGCCCGCGATCGCCGATTGCAGCGCCACCAAAGCCCAGCGCTCGGCCTCCGACCCGGCCGTCAAAAGCCCGAAGCTCACGCCCTCGTTCCACACCATGCGCAGGTCGAACACGGGCGAAATCTCGATGAAGCCGCACCCGGCCTGCAGCTGGCGGCAGCCCAGCGGGCTGAAATCCAGAATGTTGAGCACGGCCCATTTGGAAGCCTGGTCGGCGACGAAAAGTGCGGCGGCGATGATCAGGCCGAGGCGGAGCATGCCCGCCTTATGGACGAAGCCGCCGCCCGCTCCAAGCGGACGCACCCGGCGCATGAATGGCCTTGCGCGCTTCTTGCTTCCACCGGAAGCACGGGCGAAGGCAGGGATCATGCGGGTCGCGATCGTTCACTATTGGCTCTTGCGGATGCGCGGCGGCGAAAAGGTCGTCGAGGCGCTGTGCGAGCTTTATCCCGATGCCGACATCTTCACCCACGTTTACGATGAACGCGGAATCTCCGAGACGATCCGGCGCCACAAGGTGCAAACCTCGTTCATCGCCAAACTGCCGAACGCCAAGCGCTGGTATCAGCGCTATCTCCCCTTCATGCCCACCGCGCTCGAAGCGCTCGATCTCACGGCCTATGATCTGGTGATCTCGAGCGAGGCGGGCCCGGCCAAGGGCGTCATCACGCGGCCCGATGCGCTGCATGTCAGCTACGTGCATTCGCCGATGCGCTATCTGTGGGATCAGTACCACGCCTATCGCAAGGATGCGGGCTTCCTGATCAAGCATCTGATGCCCTGGGTGTTCACCGGCATCCGGCAATGGGACGTGACGAGCGCGGCGCGCGTCGATCATTTCTTCGCCAATTCGAGCGCCGTGCGCGATCGCATCCGCAAATTCTGGCGCCGCGATGCGGAGGTGATCGCCCCACCCGTCGAAACCGGCCGCTTTCAGCCCGCGGCCGAGAGCGGCGATTTCTATCTGCATGTCGGCGAACTCGTGCCCTATAAGCGCGTCGATCTCGCCATCGCGGCCTGCCGCAAGCTCGGCCGCAAGCTCGTCATCATCGGCGACGGCGTCGAGCGCGCGCGGCTCGAAAAGCTCGCGGCCGGCGGCGATGTCGAGTTCCGCGGCAAAGCCAGCGATGCGGACGTCGCCGAGGCGATGGCCAAATGCCGCGCGTTTCTGTTTCCCGCGGAAGAGGATTTCGGCATCGTCGCCGTCGAAGCCATGGCGGCGGGCCGGCCCGTGCTCGCCTTCGGCCGCGGCGGCGCCATGGACAGCGTGATCGACGGCGAAACCGGCCTCTTCTTCAAGGAGCAGACCGCCGACGCGCTCGCCGACGCCATCACCCGCGCCGAAGCCATCGCCTTCTCCCCCGCCCGCATCGCCGCACACGCCGAGAGCTTCTCCAAGGACGTATTCAAGCGCACCATCAAGACGCGCATCGACGCCCTCTTGATACGCGCCGCCGAAAACGTCGCCCCGCTGCGCCGCCGCGACGCGCGGGGCGGGTGACCGATTTTCCCTCATCCCGGCCTCGCGAAGCGAGAGCCGGGATCCAGGGCCAACGCCGCGCCGTTCGGTCTCTGGCTGCCGGATCGTGCTGCGCACGTCCGGGATAAGAGAGGTTTCCTCTTTCCGCGAACGCGGTTTAGAACGCCCGCCGTTCTCAGCGAAAGCGCATGTCCATGTCCCGCGCCGTGCTCGGCATCGATGACGGATCGTTCTTCTACGGCGCGACGCGCGTGTTCGAGCACGTATCGTTCCAGCTGGACGATGCGCGCACCGCGCTGGTCGGCGACAATGGCGCGGGCAAGACCACCTTGCTCAAATGCCTGCAGGGCGAATTGGAGCTGAACGGCGGCGCCATCGTCAAATCGCGCGGCCTCCATATCGGCTATGTGCCGCAGGAAATTCCGCCGGAATACGCCCAACGCAGCCTGCGCGAAGTGCTCGAAAGCGTGCTGAGCGAACAGGACGGCAGCGAGCATTGGAAAGTCGACGTGCTGCTCGACGAGACGGGCGTCGCGCCCGAAACGGCCGAAAAGCCGTTCCGCACCCTCTCCGGCGGCTGGCAGCGCCTGATGCTGATCGCGGCGAGCGCGCGGCTCTCCGACCCCAATCTGCTCATCCTCGACGAGCCGACCAACCATTTGGACATCGAGAACATCAACACGCTCGAACGCTGGATCAGCGATGGCTGGCGCATGCCGATGCTGATCGTCAGCCACGACCGCGAATTCCTCAACCGCATGACGACGCGCACCATCTTCCTGCGCAGCGACGGTGCCCATAGCTTCAACACCACCTTCTCCAGCGCGCGCGAGGAGCTGATCCGCCGCGACGTCGCCAACGCCAAGCAGCGCGCGCTGGAAGAGAAGGAAATCGACCGCCTTCAGAAAATGGCCGCGCGCTACAAGGCCTGGGGCGTGCTCAATTCCAAATTCCACAAGCGCATGCACGCCACCGAAAAGCGCATCGACCGCCTGCAGGCCGACCGCACCGACGCGTACGTCGCGCGCGACCGCAAGCTCGCGCTCAATGATGGCGACATAGACGCCAAGATCGCGCTCCGCGTCGAGAAGCAGGCCGTGACCATTCCCGATGGTTCGCGCCATCTCTTCACCATTGACCGCCTCGTGGTCGGGACCGGCGACAGGATCGCCATTCTCGGCGTCAACGGCGCGGGCAAATCCATGCTGCTCGGCCAATTGGCGCGCGCCTATGCGGCGCAGAGCGCGCACTATGATGGCGGCGCCGCGATCCGTTTCAATCCGGGCGCCAACCTCACCTATTTCGATCAGCGCATGCAGGCGCTGCCGCTCGACATTTCCATGCTGCAATACGTCTCGGATGCGCAGCGCACGGATGCGGGCATGGTGGCGATGTTGGCGAAGGCCGGCTTTCCCTATGCGCGCATTCGCGGCCCGATCCGCGAATTGAGCTTCGGCGAGCGCTCGCGGCTGATGTTTCTCAAAATGCGGCTCGACAAACCCAATTTCTACCTGCTCGACGAACCGACCAACCATCTCGACATCGAAGGCCAGGAGGATTTGGAAGAGCAGCTCGAAGAGGCCGATGTCACCTGCCTCTTCGTCAGCCACGACCGCTATTTCACCCGCACCGCCGCCACACGCTTCCTGGAAGTGCGCAAAGGCAAGCTGATCGAAGTCGAAGGCTGTGACGCCTTCTTCGACTCGCAAATGTGAGTCGCGCGCCGAGGTCGATTTGCGCGCGCGGAAGGCCTATATTGAGTCCGGAGCTCGGACATGGCCGATCCTGCTGCGAAGAATGAGCATCATCCCCACGTCGTGATCGTCGGGGCGGGGTTTGCGGGGCTGATGGCGGCGAAGGCTTTGGCGCGCGCGCCGGTGCGCGTGACGCTGATCGATCGCCGCAACCACCACCTCTTCCAACCCCTGCTCTATCAGGTGGCGACGGCGGGCCTCGCGCCCAATCAGATCGCCACGCCGATCCGCACCATCGTGCGCAAGCAGCGCAACACGGATGTGCTGCTGGGCGAGGTGACGGGCGTCGATGTCGCCGCGCACACCGTGACGCTCGGCGGCCGGCGCGTCGCGTACGATTATCTCGTGCTCGCGACCGGCGCGCGCCATGCCTATTTCGGTCACGACGAATGGGAAGCAGCCGCGCCGGGCCTCAAGACGCTCGAAGACGCTACCGAATTGCGCAAGCGCATCCTGCTCGCCTTCGAACGCGCCGAGCTTGAGCCCGATCCGGAAGAGCGCGCGCGTTTGCTCACCTTCGTCGTGATCGGCGCGGGGCCTACGGGCGTCGAGATGGCCGGCTCGATCGCCGAACTCGCCAAGAAGGCCCTCGCCGACGATTTCCGCAACATCGACACCGCGAGCGCGCGCATCGTGCTGATCGAAGCTGGCCCGCGCGCGCTGCCCGCCTTCCCTGAAGACCTCGCGCGCACCGCGCAGCATTCGCTCGAAAAGCTCGGCGTCGAGCTGCGCTTCGGCGAAGCGGTGACGGCGATCGATGAGACGCATGTGATGGCGGGTCCCGCGCGCATCGAAACGCGCACCGTGATCTGGGCCGCGGGCGTCGCCTCTTCACCGGCCGCGGCCTGGACCGGCGCCGAAGCCGATCGCGCAGGCCGCGCCAAGGTCGGCGCCGATCTCTCTTTGCCCGGCCATCCCAACGTCTTCATCATCGGCGATTGCGCGGCCGCGCTCGACGCGAAAACGGGCAAGCCCGTGCCGGGCCTTGCGCCCGCGGCGAAGCAGGAAGGCGAGTATGTCGCGCGCCTGATCGCCGCGGAGGTTTCAGGCAAGGTTTCAGGCAAGGTTTCCGGCAAAGTTTCCGGCGCGCCCGCGCGCAGACCCTTCGCCTATGCCGATTACGGCGCGCTGGCGACGATCGGGCGCAAATCCGCGATCGCGGATTTCGGCTGGATCAAGATGCGCGGCTTCATCGGCTGGCTGTTCTGGTGCGTGGCGCACATCTATTTCCTGATCGGCTTCAGGAACCGCATCGCCGTCGCGCTCGATTGGACCTGGAGCTATTTCACCTTCGCCCGCGGCGCACGCCTCATCACCGGCGCCATCGACGATGCGCCCGCGCCAAAGGACCGCGCACGCAAGGCGGCCTAGAGCCGGTGCAGCCTCTCCCACGCGCGCACGGCTTCCGCGTCGCGCGGCGTGATGTCGGGATAAGCGGGATCAGCGGTCGCGGGATCGAAATATTTCCACGAGCGCGCGCATTTCACGCCGGGGGCTTTCTCCACGACCACGGCGAGCCCTGGCGCATCGGGCGTGCGAAACGCGTCGGCAGGTCCGTCGCCGGCTTGGAGCGTCAGCCCGCTGGTGATGCATAGCTCCGCGAAATCCGCACCGCTCATCAGCGCGCGCAAGGACGCATCCGCGACGTAGACGATCGGCGCAGCCTCCAGCGACGCGCCGATCAGCTTGTCGCGCCGCGCGATCTCAAGCGCGCCCGTGACGGCGCTGCGCGCCGCGCGCAGGCGCGCCACCTCAACCGCGACATCCTCATCCCGCCACGAGGCCGGCGTTTCCGGGAACGTGCGCAGATGCACGCTCACATCATCGGGGAAGCGCGTCAGCCAAGCTTCTTCCGTCGTGAACGGCATCAGCGGCGCGAGCCACGCCGTGAGGCGCGAAAACACCTCATCCAGCGCGCTGCGGCAAGCGCGGCGGCGCAAGCTGTGCGGCGCATCGCAGTAGAGCGCGTCCTTGCGCACATCGACATAGAACGCCGACAGATCGACATTGCAGAATTCGACGATCGCCGAGAGCGCCTTGCGGAATTCGTAGGTCTCGTAGGCGGCGCGCACCTCGCCATCGATTTCGGCCAAGCGATGCAGCAGCCAGCGTTCGAGCAGGGGAACGCCTTCTCCTCCCCCGTTTACGGGGGAGGTGGACGGCGAAGCCGGCCGGAGGGGGGAGAAGCGGCCTGGGGGGGAGCATTTAAGCGCTCGCTCTCATCAAAACCCTTCAGCGCGCCCAAGAGATAGCGCAACGTGTTGCGCAGCTTGCGGTACGTCTCCGAGCTTTGCTCGAAGATGGTTTTGCCGACGCGCAGCTCGTCGCGATAATCGGCGGCCGCCACCAGCAGGCGGAAAATCTCGATGCCGTACTGCTTCTGCACCTCTTGCGGCTCGACGCCATTGCCGAGCGATTTGGACATTTTGCGCCCGTCTTCGGCGACGCAGAAGCCGTAGGTGATCGTCGCCTCATAGGGCGCGCGCCCGCGCGTCACGCAGCTTTCGAGCAGCGAGGATTGGAACCAGCCGCGGTGCTGATCGGCGCCTTCGAGATAGACGTCGGCAGGATAAGGCAGGCTGTCGCGCGTGTTCAGCACGAAGGCGTGCGTGCAGCCGCTGTCGAACCAGACATCGAGGATGTCTTCGACCTTTTCGTACTCCTCGGCCTTGTGCTTGTTTCCGAGAAATTCCTGCGCCGGCGTCGACCACCAGACATCCGCCCCGCCCTTCTCCATCGCGGCGACGATGCGCGCATCGACTTCATCATCCATCAGGATGGCGCCGCTCTGTTTGTTGACGAACATGGCCAGCGGCACGCCCCAATTGCGCTGGCGCGACACCAGCCAATCGGGCCGATCCTCCACCATCGCCTTGATGCGGTTCTTATCGCGCTCGTCCTTGAGCCGATGCTGGCCCCAATCGACGCGTTCGATTTCGCTCAAGCAGATTTCGCGGAGCGTTTTGCCATCGCGAAACGTTTTGTCGAGCGCGACGAACCATTGCGGCGTGGCGCGGAAGATCAGCGGCGCGCGCGAGCGCCAGGAATGCGGATAGGAGTGCGTGAGCTTGCCGCGCGCCAAGAGCGCGCGCGCCTCGATCAGCGCCTTGATGACGGCCTCGTTGGCGGGGCCTTCCTTGCCCTGGTTCTTGCCCTCAAGCTGGATGATCTCCAGACCTTCGAAGCCTGGCGCCTCGTTCGTCAGGCGCCCGTCTTCATCGACGGTGTAGGGAATGTCTTTCTGCGAGTGGCCGGTCGCGAGCCAAATATTGAAATCGTCCGCCCCATGCCCCGGCGCCGTGTGCACAAAGCCCGTGCCCGCATCATCCGTGACGTGATCGCCGGCGAGCAGCGGCACATCGAACGCGTAACGCGCCAATGCTCCCCCGTTTACGGGGGAGCTGTCATGTGCAGCATGACTGAGGGGGGAACCGTCGCGCCGGGGGGGGGCCCCGCCGCGCCACGCGCGCAACGGATGCGCGCAAACCATTCCGCTGGGATCGAAATCCGCGAGCCGCGTCCAACTCGCCGCCTTTGCATTCTTCAGCGCATCTTCCGCAAGCTTGTCCGCCAGCGCGAGCCTATCGCCGACTTTCACCCACGGCTCGAATTTCAAATTCTCTTCGAGCGCGGTGATTTCGTAGACGCCGTAGGCGACGGTCTTCGAAAAGCTGATCGCGCGATTGCCGGGGATCGTCCACGGCGTCGTCGTCCAGATGACGATCGACACGTCCGCATCACCGCCTTTCGCGATCGGAAACTTCACCCAGATCGTCGGGCTCGTCTTCTCCGCGTATTCAACCTCCGCTTCCGCGAGCGAGGTGCGCTCCACCGGGCTCCACATCACCGGCTTCACGCCGCGATAAACGAGGCCCGTGCGCACGACTTTCAGGAATTCGCGCGCGATGGCGGCTTCAGCCGCGAAGCTCATCGTCGAATAATAATGCGCCCAATCGCCTTCGATGCCGAGGCGGCGAAATTCGTCGCGCTGCTGAGGGATCCATTTATCGGCGTAAGCGCGGCAGGCGGCGCGGAATTCGACGGCGCGGACGTCCTGCTTCTTGCGCCCCTTGGCGCGAAAGTCCTCTTCGACCTTCCATTCGATTGGCAGGCCGTGGCAATCCCAGCCCGGCACGTAATCGGCGTTGAAGCCCATCATCTGCCGCGTGCGGACGACGAAATCCTTGAGGATCTTGTTTTCGGCGTGGCCGATATGGATCGGGCCGTTCGCGTAAGGCGGGCCGTCGTGCAGCACGAAGGTCTTGCGCCCCTTCGCGGCCTCGCGGAGCTTTTGATAGAGCCCGATCTCGTCCCAGCGCTTGATCCATTCGGGCTCGCGCGTCGGCAGGCCCGCGCGCATCGGGAACGAGGTTTCGGGAAGGAACAGGGTATCGCGATAATCGCGCCCCTTTGCGGCGTCAGCCACGGGCGAATCTCCAGCACTCATTCAGGCAATAGCAGACCTTCCCGGTCCCGCGGAGCTTGGGCTCACACGCGGGCCGGGCGCAGAATTCGTATCGCGCGGCAAGGCTGCATGGGGCGGATGTAGCGCCTTGCGGAACCAAAGCCAACGCTTCCCGGCCGAAGCGAAGCGGAGAGCCGGGACCTAGAGCAAGTCCAGCGACCTTCGCCCTGGGTCCCGGCTCGCGCCTTCGGCGTGGCCGGGAAGCGTGGTGCGCGGGGATAAGGCTTGCGCTAGCATTGGCCCATGTCCCCGCCCCTCCACGCCATGATCATTCCGGTGACGCCGCTGCAGCAGAACACCTCGCTGGTCTGGTGCGCGGCGACCAAGAAGGCGGCGTTTATCGATCCGGGCGGGGATATTCCGCGGCTCCTCAAAGGCTACGCGCAGGCCCAGCAAGCGCACGGGATCGAGCTTGAGAAGATCCTGCTCACCCACGGCCATCTCGATCATGCGGGCGCGGCCGCCGAGCTCAAGGAGCGCTTCGGCGCGCCCGTCGAAGGCCCGCACCGCGAGGAGCAATATCTGCTCGACAGCTTGGGCGAACAGGGCGCGCGCTATGGCATGGAGGCCCGCCCCGTCACGCCCGACCGCTGGCTGGAGGACGGCGATTTGGTCCAGCTCGGCGCCATCGGCTTCGACGTCGTTCATTGCCCCGGCCACACGCCGGGCCACGTCGTTTTCGTGCAAAAGGAGAGCCGCTTCGCCTTTGTGGGCGATGTCCTCTTCCAGGGCTCGATCGGGCGCACCGATTTCGCGCGCGGCGACCAGGGGGCGCTGATCTCCTCGATCCGGGACAAGCTGTTCCCGCTGGGCGACGACATCCGCTTCCTGCCCGGCCACGGCCCGATTTCGAGCTTCGGCCAGGAACGGCAGACCAACCCTTACGTCGCAGACGTCCTGTTCGACTAGGCAGTAGGCAATAGGACGAGAAGGCAGTAGAGGGCCGGTGACGGCCGCCCTATTTCGCTGGGCCCGCGGTGACAAAACCATGACCACAGCCCACGATTTCTCGTTCACCAAGCTCGCTTCGGGCGAGCCGCTGAACCTTTCCGATTACGCCGGCAAGGCCGTGCTGATCGTGAACGTGGCGAGCGCGTGCGGGCTGACGCCGCAATATCGCGATCTCGAAGCGCTCTATCAGGCCAAGGCGAAAAAGGGCCTCGTCGTGCTCGGCGCGCCCTGCAACGATTTCGGCGCGCAGGAGAGCGGCAGCGAGAGCGAGATCGGCGCGTTCTGCGATACGAATTATCACGTCACCTTTCCGATGACGGGCAAGGTCGACATCGTCGCCGCCGACAAGCGCCATCCGTTCTACGCCTGGATCGCCAAGGAGCTGGGCGAAGAGGCGCTGCCGCGCTGGAACTTCCACAAATATCTGATCGGCAAGGATGGGCGCCTGATCGAAAGCTTCGGCTCCAAGGAAGCGCCGCTGTCGCCCGAATTGGTCAGCGCGATCGCGCGCGAATTGAACGGCGCGGCGAGCTCCGCCGCTTAATGCGCTTCGCGTAAAGCCGCCGCGGCCTGCGGCGAGGGCGCGCTCGGCGCGCGCCGCATCAGCCACATGAAGCCCGAACCGACGACGAGAATAAGCCCCAGAAACGCGAACTGATCGTTGAACGCCATCACCAGCGCTTCGCGGTCGAGCAGCATGGAATATTGCATCAGCGCGCGCCGGTGCGGCTCGGAAGCGCCCGTGCTCTCCATCCAGCTCTGGAAGCCGCCGATCATGCCCTGCACATGCACATCGCCCATGCTCGCATTGGCGTAGAGGTCCTGGCGGTGCTGGAAATAGCTCTTGGCCTGCACGCTGGAGAGAATGGCCAGGCCCAGCGCGCCGCCGAGATTGCGGCAGAGATTGAAGAGCCCCGTGCCGGTCTGCATCAGCTGCGGCGGCAGCGATTGCATGGCCGGCTGCATGATGGCCATGAACGTCATCATCATGCCCACGCCGCGCAGCACTTGCGGCCACACGAATTCGGCAAAATCGCTCTGCGCCGTCATATGCGATTGCATCCAGCACGAGGCGGCGATGATCAGAAAACCCAGGAAGCCGAACGGCCTTAAATCCGGAATCTGCCGCATGAAGCGGCCCATGATCGGCGCGAAGAACATCATGGTGAGGCCCTGCGCCCACATCATGTGGCCGATCTGTTCGGCGTTCATGCCGCGGATTTCGCCGAGAAACAGCGGCTGAAGAAAGATCGGCCCAAAGATCGCGAGTCCGACGACGAAGCCGAGCACGGTGCCGATGGCGAAAGTGGGCACGGTGAACGGTCTGAGATCGACGATCGGCACCTCGCGCGTCAGCGCGCGCCAGAAGAAGATGAAGGCGCCGGTGATCGACATGATGGTCCAGAAGATGATCTCGGACGATCTGAACCAGCCCTCGCCCGTGCCCTCCTCCAGCACATATTCGAGCGACCCCAGAAACAGCGCGAGCCCGATCAGGCCGATGAAATCGATGCGCTTCAGCGTGGCCAGATCGAAGCGGCCGATCTTCATGTTGTTCCACACCAGGAACGCGATCAGGATCGAGGGGATGATGTTGATCGAGAAGAGCGCGCGCCAGCCGAGATGTTCGGCGATATAGCCGCCGAGCGAGGGCCCGATCGTGGGCGCGAGCGTTGAGACGAGGCCCACCATCGAGCCCGCCATCGCTTGGGAGCGCTGCGGGAAAACGACATAGAGCGTCGCCATCGTGGTCGGCACCATGGCCGCGCCCACGAAGCCCTGAATGCAGCGGAACAAGATGAGCGAGGTCATGTCCCACGAGATCGCGCACGCGAAGCTCGCCGCGCCGAAACTCAGCGCCGCGATCGTGACCAGCAGACGCGTGCCGAGCGCGCGGCCGAGAAAGCCCGACAGCGGAATCCCGATCACCTCGGAGATCAGATAGCCGGTCTGCACCCAGGAGATTTCATCGCGGCTCGCCGATACGCCGGCCTGAATCTCGCCGATGGCGCTCGCGACGATCTGCACGTCCAGCAGCGCCATGAAATTCCCAAACATCATGGCGAGGAAGCCGATCCAGATCCCGAGCGGGATCCGATCGCCTTCCTGGAACATGGTCGTCATGGGCGCGTATCGACCGTGACCGTGGCCGAAAGCCCGGGCCGCAGATTGCCGGCGCGCGCGACATCGGCTGCGTCGAGCCGGATGCGCACCGGCACGCGCTGGACGATTTTGGTGAAATTGCCCGTCGCCGTATCCATCGGAATGATCGAGAACTCCGAGCCCGAGGCCGGCGAAAGCGAATCCACCACGCCATGCAAAGTCAGGCCGCGATCGACGTCGGGGCGGACGCTGGCGCGCTGGCCTGGACGGATATGCGCCAGCTGCGTCTCCTTGAAATTCGCCACCACATAGATCGCATTGAGCGGCACGACCGCGAGCAACGGCGCGCCCGGCTGCACGAATTGCCCCACGCGCACTTCGCGGTCGCCGATCACGCCGCCGATCGGCGCGCGCAGCACCGTGCGTTCAAGATCGAGTTCGCGCGCCGCCAAACGCGCGCGCGCAGCTTCCACTGCCGCGCTCGCCGCCGAGGCGTCTCCGCCCATCGCCGCGGCGCGCGCTTCGATCTGCTGCATGCCGGCGTCCGACAGCACGCCCGAACGCGCCAACGGCCGGTAGCGCGCAAGATCGGCGGCCGCGAGCGCGCGCTGGGCGCCGACAGAGCGCAATTGCGCTTCGGCCTGCGCGAGATCGGCGCGCGCCTGCGCGACAGCGGCCTCGTAATCGGACGCATCGAGACGCAGCAAAACATCGCCCGGCTGGACCGGCTGATTGTCCTGCACGGGCAGCTCGCGCACGTAGCCGGTCACCTTGGCGGCGATGACGGAAATGTCGGCGCGGACATAGGCGTTGTCGGTGGTCGCCTGGAAGCGCCCGACCGTCCACCAGTTCACGCCGCCCGCGCTCAGCAGCAGAACGAAGATCGCGGCCGCGCCGAGCATCACCCGCTCGGTCGTGCTGCGCCGCGCCCACCAGCTGGGCTTACGCGTCACCTCGGCCGCCGGCGATTCCCCCTGTCGAAGCCCGACATCGTCCGGCATTCGTCCAATCCTCCCCGGCCTCTTCCGCGAGGATATCGCGAAAATACACAACGGATACTTGCTGTTGTAACAATGACTACTGTGCGTACAAGTGTATGTCTATTTACACAGACGGCATAGGGTATAATCTCCGCGGTTACGTCACGAGAGCGCCATAATGCTCCGGGCGCGGGGAGGCCAAAATGACGGAAACTGGCGGGCAAGCCGTCCTAAGCGAGTCGCGCATCAAGCCGCTGTCACGGGGCGAACAGAGGCGCAGAGCCTTTCTCGACGCCGCCAATGATGTGTTCCTGGAATACGGCTACGAGGCGGCCAGCGTGAACGAGGTCGTGCGGCGGGCGGGCGGCTCGCTGGCCACGCTCTACTCGCAATTCGGCAACAAGGACGGCCTGTTCTGGGCCATGATCGAGGAAGCGACCTCGACATTCAGCGAAGCGCTCGCGGAATCGATCGAGCCGGTGCGCCCGCTCGAAGACGGCCTGCAAATCGTCGGCGAGCAATATCTGCAGCGCATCCTGATGCCGCGCTCGCTCGCTTTGTTCCGGATCATCGTCGGCGAAGCCCACAAATTCCCGGAAATGGCCCGCCGCTTCTTCGCCAAAGGGCCAGACCAAGTGCGGGCCTCGGTGGCGGATTATCTCGTCAAGCGCGCGCCCATCGAAGGGCTCAACATGACGCCGGCGCAGGCCGAGCTCGATGGCGCGTTCTTCTGCGACATGGTCCGCGCGCGCCACCATTATCGCTCGCTGTGCGACGATGAGTACAAGCTCAGCGACGCCGATATCCGGGCCCATGTGAAAGCGGTCGTCAGCCGCTTCCTCAACGGGGTGCGCGCCCGCTAAGACAGGGCATGAAGAGACATTCCTCGCGGGCCGACATCGCGCCCTTTCTGGCGATGGAGATGGCCCGCGAGGCCGATAGGCGCGCCCAGGCGGGCGAACGCATCGTGCGCTTCGATGTCGGCCAGCCCTTCGTCGGCGCCCCTGTGCGCGCGACCGACGCCGTGCGCGAAGCCTTGGGCAAGCACGTGCTGGGCTATAGCGGCGGGCTCGGCCTAATGAGCCTGCGGCGCAAAATCTCAGCGCACTACCGCGCCAAGCATGACCTCGACATTCCCGCCGAGCGGATCGTGGTGACGACCGGCGCATCGGGCGCGTTCACGCTGGCCTTCCTGGCCTTGTTCGACAGCGGCGATCGCGTGGCCCTCGCCTCGCCCGGCTATCCGCCCTATCGCCACATCCTCACCGCGCTCGGCATGAGGCCCGCTCTGATCGCGGCGCAGCAGAACGAGAAATTCCAGCTCGCGCCGCATCATCTCGATGAGCTCGCCGCGCAAGGCCCGCTCGCCGGCGCGCTGGTGGCGAGCCCCGCCAATCCCACCGGCTCGGCGCTTTCGCTGGAAGAATTGCGTGCGCTCGCGGCCAAGGCGCGTGCGCTGAACTGCGCTTTGGTGTCCGACGAAATCTATCACGGCCTCAGCTATGGCGCGCCGACGCCGAGCGCGCTGGCGGTCGATGACGACGTGATCGTCGTCAATTCCTTCTCCAAATATTGGGCGATGACGGGCTGGCGGGTCGGCTGGATCGTGGCCCCGGAAGCGCTCATCGCGCCGATCGAACGGCTGGCGCAGAACCTCACCATCGGCCCGCCCACGCCTTCGCAGATCGCCGCCGCCGCCGCGCTCGACGCCGACGATGAATGCGAAGAGCGCCGCGCGGTTTACGCCGCCAACCGGCGCGTGCTGCTCGAAGCGCTGCCGAAGATCGGGCTCGCGCCCGTGGCGCCGCCCGATGGCGCTTTCTATATGCTGCTCGACATCAGCGCTCACGATGCGGACAGCGCGCATTTCTGCCAGCGCGCGCTCGATGAAATCGGCGTGGCGCTGACGGCCGGACGCGATTTCGATGAAGCGCGCGGCGCGCACTGGGTGCGCCTCGCCTTCGCACGCGAGACCGCGGAGGTCGAAGACGGCGTTGCGCGCCTGGCGCGTTGGCTGGCCTGAACGCAGCACAGCGCGCCGTTCAGGCGTCGTTCAGATACGGTTCAGGTCGTGCGCTTCACGGTGCAGGCTTGCGAGTGGCGTGACCGGAAATATCCGCGCACGGGAGACCCGAATGAGAAAGTCAGTGCTCGCCCTAGCGGCGGCCTTGAGCGTCGCGGCGTTCGCCGCCGCAGACGCGTCCGCGCAGGACGGGCGCGGGCATCGTGAGCGCGGCGGCTGGAGCGATGGCGGCGGTCGCGGCGATGGCGGTCCGCGCGCAGAGCGCGGCGATGGTCCGCGCCGCGAAGGCGGTGGCGGCCAGGGCTGGCGTCAGCGCGGCGATGGCGCAGCGCCCCCACAAGCGCCTCAGGCCCCGCAAGCGGTTCAAGCCCCGCCGAGCGCCCCCGCGCCCCGCTGGGAAGCGCGGCGCGGCGGCGGCGAAGCGCGCCAAGGCGGTGAACGTCAGGGCGGCGGTCCAAGTTTGCGTGGCGGTCCAAACGGGGCCGATCCGCGCTGGGCGGCGCGGCGCGGCGGGCAAGGCCCGCAAGGCGTCCAAACCCCGCCGAACGGCGGCGCCGCGCCAACATGGGCGCAGCGCGGCGGCGATAACGGTCGCGGCTTTGCGCAGCGTGGCGGCGACGACAATCGCGGCGGTCCGGACGCACGCGGCGGTCAACGCGGCGGCGATGGACGCGCCTGGGGCGACAACGGTAATCGCGGCGGCCCCGATGCGCGCGGCGGCCAGCGCGGCGGCGACGGCCGCGCCTGGGGCGACAACGGCAATCGGGGCAGGCCCGATGCGCGCGGCGGCCAACGCGGCGATGGACGCGGTTTCGCCGAGCGTGGCGGCGCCGACAATCGCTGGCGCGGCGGCGGCGATCGCGGCAATGACCGGCGCTACGCTTCGGACGGCCATTACCGCGGCTATGACGGCTATCGCGGCTATGACCGGCGCTGGGACGATTGGCGGCGCATTCCGCATGGCGGCTATTTCAACCGCAGCTACGCCTATGATCTCGGCCGCTATTGGGGCGGCTCCTATTATTGGTGGGGCTATTCGGGCTGGCGCCGGCCCTATCGGCCGTACCGCGTCGGCTACGTGATCCCGTACGACCTCTATTGGGAGCCGGTGCCGTACGACGCCTATTATTACCTGCCCCCGCCGCCCTATGGCTGCGACTACATCATGGTTGACCGGGACGTGCTGCTGATCTCGCTGACCTCGTTCCTGATCATCGATGCGCTGATCCTGTCCTCGTACTGAGGCGGGACCACGCGAGCGAGACGCCGCCCCGCCTCCGCGGGGCGGCGTTTTGGGTATTTGGAGAGCCTCCCGGCGGCCGGCGGGCGGTCTGCGGCGGCCCCCAGTTAACGCCCCCGAAAGTCCTTGACCCTCCTGGGGATGGCCCCTAAATGCGCTCCGTTAGCAGCCGGGCAGGACGAGTGCTAACGGCCTCCCCTGCCCGGCTGCTTTCGCTCATTTGACCCCTAAGCGATAGCTGGAGGATGGCGTGGCAAGTTTTCGTCCGCTGCATGACCGCGTGCTCGTGCGCCGCGTGAAGGAAGAAGAAAAGTCCAAGGGCGGGATCATCATTCCCGACACGGCCAAGGAAAAGCCGCAGGAAGGCGAAGTCATCGCCGTCGGCCCCGGCGCCCGCGATGAAGACGGCGAGCGCATCGAACTCGATGTCGAAGTCGGCGATCGCATCCTGTTCGGCAAATGGTCGGGCACGGAAGTCACCGTCGATGGCGAAGAGCTCCTCATCATGAAGGAGAGCGACATCATGGGCGTGATCGAAGCCAAGAAGTCCAAGAAGGCGGCAGCCTAAGCGCCGCCGTTCCCCAATCCACGAAGAGGTAGATTCACATGGCTGCTAAAGTTGTGAACTTTGGCTCGGACGCCCGTGAGCGCATGCTCCAAGGCGTCGATATCCTTGCCAATGCGGTGAAGGTCACGCTCGGTCCGAAGGGCCGCAACGTCGTGATCGAAAAGTCCTTCGGCGCCCCGCGCACCACCAAGGACGGCGTCACGGTCGCCAAGGAAATCGAGCTGGAAGACAAGTTCCAGAACATGGGCGCCCAGCTCATCCGCGAAGTGGCGTCCAAGACCAATGACGAAGCCGGCGACGGCACGACGACGGCGACCGTGCTCGCCCAGGCGATCGTGCGCGAAGGCATGAAGGCCGTGTCCTCGGGCCGCAATCCGATGGATCTGCGCCGCGGCATCGAGAAGGCGGTTGCGGCGATCGTCGCGGACCTCAAGTCGAAGGCCCAGAAGGTGAAAGGCTCGGCGGAAATCGCCCAAGTCGGCACCATCTCCGCCAACGGCGACACCGATATCGGCAAGTTCCTCGCCGACGCGATGGCCAAGGTCGGCAATGAAGGCGTCATCACCGTCGAAGAAGCCAAATCGCTCGACACCGAACTCGACGTCGTCGAAGGCATGCAATTCGACCGCGGCTATCTCTCTCCGTATTTCATCACCAATGCGGACAAGATGGACGCCGTGCTCGAAGAGCCGCTGATCCTGCTGTTCGAAAAGAAGCTGTCTTCGCTTCAGCCGATGCTGCCGATCCTCGAAGCGGTGGTGCAGAACGGCAAGCCGCTGCTGATCATCGCGGAAGACGTCGAAGGCGAAGCGCTGGCGACCCTCGTGGTCAACAAGCTGCGCGGCGGCCTCAAGGTCGCGGCGGTGAAGGCGCCGGGCTTCGGCGATCGCCGCAAGGCCATGCTGGAAGACATCGCCATCCTCACGGGCGGCGAAGTCATCAGCGAAGACCTCGGCATCAAGCTCGAAAACGTTCAGCTGACGCAGCTCGGCCGCGCCAAGAAAGTGGTGATCAAGAAAGAAGACACCACCGTGGTCGACGGCTACGGCGACAAGAAGGACATCGAAGGCCGCATCGCGCAGATCCGCGCGCAGATCGAGGAAACCACCTCGGACTACGATAAGGAAAAGCTGCAAGAGCGTCTCGCGAAGCTCGCGGGCGGCGTGGCCGTGATCAAGGTCGGCGGCGCCACCGAAGTTGAAGTGAAGGAACGCAAGGACCGCGTTGACGACGCGCTGAACGCCACCCGCGCAGCGGTGGAAGAAGGTATCGTCCCCGGCGGCGGCGTGGCGCTGCTGCGCGCGGCCTTCAAGCTCAACATCAAGGGCGAGAACGAAGACCAGAATGTCGGCATCGCGATCGTGAAGAAGGCGCTGGAAGCCCCGATCCGTCAGATCGCGGAAAACGCCGGCGTCGAAGGCTCGATCGTGGTCGGCAAGCTGCGTGAATCCAAGGACGAGGTCCTCGGCTTCAACGCGCAGTCCGAAGAATATGTCGACATGATCAAGGCCGGCATCATCGACCCCGTGAAGGTCGTGCGCACGGCGCTGCAAGACGCGGCGAGCGTGGCGGGCCTCATCATCACCACCGAAGCCTCCATCGCCGAAGCCCCGAAGAAAGATTCGGGCGCCGGCGGCGGCATGCCCGGCGGCGGCATGGGCGGCATGGGCGGCATGGACTTCTAAGAAGTCTATAAAGCCGCCCATCACCAAAGATGGTTTGGATCGCAAGCGCGATCCAAACTGGCGGCATGGACTTTTGACGACCAACAGGTCGTCATCCCGGACGGGGCGACAAGCCCCGATCCGGGATCGGTCCAACGCCCAGCGCGAACACATCAACGGCGGAGCGCAAGCTCCGCCGTTTTTGCTTGTGGTCGGAGCTTAAAGCCGCTGCTCCAGCCCGAAGAAATGGCACGCGTCCAGCGCTGTGGCGAAGCCGCCGATAGCGTCGTGATAGACGCCGGGGCCGAGAGCTTCGTCGGCGGTGACGGCGGAGGCTTCGGCGTCGTCGAAGCTCGCGGCGAGCGCGACGGCGAGGCCGGTCAAACGCGCCTCATCACGCGCTCGCACCTGCGCGCGCTCATCCCGGCTCATCGCCGAAATCATCGGGCGCAGCCGATCGGCGATGAAACCGCCCGCGCCATTCATGTTGCACATCATCGGCCGTAGCGCCGATGTCATGGCCGCGCGATCGACATCCGGCGCGGACAAGCGGCGGCCAAAGGCTGCGTATTGATCGACGAGCAGATTGCCCATCGTCGCGCCTGGGGAAACATGCATGCGCCCATCGGAGCCCATCGCGCTCGGCGCTACGGGGCGCGCAAGACGCTCCGGCGTCTGAGCGACGGCGCCTAGCGCCAGCATGGTCAGCGCCGCGCATGCCATGACACGCTTGCTCATGTTCCCTCCCGCATCGTTTTCGCTGCGTCCCTGTCGTCACCTATCCGCGCGAAGACCGCGGTCAGCAAGCGCGATCTGCGGCGTCAAAGACGGCTGCTCGTGGCGAATCTCGGCGCGCCGTTCTAAGGTGCAGCCATGACCGTAACGTCTGATATGAGCGAGGCCGCCCGCACGGCCCGCCTCATCGCCGCTGAAGAGCGTGCGCTGGCGCTGCTTGCGGCGATCGAAGCCGCCGGCATCGTCGCGCCCGGGCGCAGCGAGAGCGCGGTCGATGCCGATATCGCCGCCCTCGCAGAGCAAAAGTTCGGCGTCGCGCGCCATTGGCACAAGCGTCTCGTGCGCGCCGGGCTCAATACGCTGTGCGTGTTCGCCGATCAGCCGCCCGAGCGCGTGATCGGCGCGCGCGACACCGTCTATCTCGATCTCGGCCCGGTGTTCGAAGACTGGGAGGCCGATGTCGGCCAGACCTATGCGCTCGGCGAAGATGAAGCGCGCCGCGCGCTGGTCGCGGCCCTGCCGATCGTGTTCGACGAAGTGTGCGCCCACGCCCGCGCCCATCCCGACATCACGGGCGCCGCGCTCTACGCGTTCGCGTGCGCGGCCGCTGAAGCACGCGGCTACATTTTCGGCGGCGACATCGCCGGCCACACCATCGGCGAGTTTCCGCACGTCACCTGGCCAGGCGAAAAGGATCACCAGCGCATCGCCCCAGCCAATCCCACGCGCCTCAGCGATCCCGACGCCTTCGGCCGCCCGCGCCATTGGATCGTGGAAATCCACCTCCTCGCGCCCGACCGCAGCTTCGGCGGCTTCTACGAGCGCCTGCTGCGACGCTGAGTGAGAGCGTTTCCTCCCCCGTTTACGAGGGAGGTGGCGAGCGTCAGCGAACCGGAGGGGAACCGCAAGCGCCGACCGTCCAGGAACTTGCCTCCCCCTCGGTCACGCGGCTTCGCCGCGCGACAGCTCCCCCGTAAACGGGGGAACAAACTGCGGCGGCGCCGCACTCACTCTTCGATGAAAAAATCCGGCCCGATGTCGCGCGCGCCGTGGAGGACGCGGATCAGTTCGACGCCATCCGTCAAAGGCAGATAGAACAGCATGTAAGGCCGCAAGGGAAACGAGCGCAGGCCTTGCCGAAGATCGGCCCGCTCGCGACCAGCGTAAGGATGATCGGCCAGAAGCTTCAGCGCCGAATCGATCTTGTCGAGCAGACGATCCGCGGCGAGCGGGCTCTTGTTTCCGTAGTAGAGCGCGAGATCCACAATATCGGCGCGCGCACGACGGGTGCGAAAGATGACGCTCACTCTGCGGCCGCGCGCCCGGCGAGTCTCTCAGCCACCTCACGGCGAATATCGTCTATGTCCCATTCCTCGAACGGGCCTTCCAGGCCTTCGGCGATGGCGGCTTTGAGGGCTTGGTGTTTTTCGGCCCAGGCGGCGGCCTTGCGGTCGAGATCGACGAGGGCGGCGCGGAAAATCGCCAGATCGTCCTCGAAATGGCCGCTCGCGCGCAGCCGCGCGAGGACAGCCTCAAGCTCGGGCGGGAGCGGAATATCCATTAGCCGAGCCTATCACGACCGTCATCAAGGGTCATCCGGCTTGACCGAGCGCACGGCTTGGCCACTTTCCCCGCGAGGGAGGCGGCGATGACCACACAGACAAACGACGCACGCCAAGTCAGCATCGACGCCGTGCGCGGCTTTGCGGTGCTGGGCATTCTGCTGATGAACATCGTGGGCATGGGCATGCCCGCCTTCGCTTATATCGATCCGAACTATTATGGCGGCGCGACCGACGCCGATCTCTGGACTTGGGCCGTCAATTTCGTGCTGACCGACGGCAAGATGCGCGGGCTGTTCACGATGCTGTTCGGCGCCAGCGCGCTGCTGATCGCCGACCGCGCCGAAGGCGGCCGCCTCGGGCCGATCTCGACGCATTATCGGCGCATGGTCTGGCTGTTCGTGTTCGGCATGATCCATGCCTATTTGCTGTGGTGGGGCGATATTCTGGTCTGCTACGCGCTGGCGGGCCTGTTCATTTTTCCGCTCCGCAACGTGAGCCCGCGCCTGCTCATCATCATCGGCGCGGTCGTGCTGGCGGCGCTGCTCGCCTTCATGGTCTATGCCGGCCTCGCGCTCGAACAAATGCACGCCGCGGCCGTCGCGCCCGGCGCGCCGCAAGCGGCGATCGATGCATGGACGCGCGCGAGCTTCACCTTGGCGCCGCCGGCCGAGCTGGGCGTGCAGCAGATTCAAGGCTTCCGCGGCGGCTTCCTCGAAGCGCTGGCGGCGCGCACGCAGATGGCGATCCTGCTGCAGACGGCCTTCATGCCCGTCTCGCTGGTCGAAGCCATCGCGCAGATGCTGATCGGCATGGGGCTTTACCGGCTGGGCTTTTTCTCGCTGCGCTGGACCACGCGCGGCTATCTCATCATGGCGGCGATCGGCTATCTGATCGCGGCGCCCTTCACCGCCTGGCTGGCCTGGCGTGCGGCTGCAAGCGGTTTCGAGCCCATCACGCTCAATTACAGCGATACGTGGAGCGCGCTGCCGCGCCCCTTCATCGCGCTGGCGCATGCGAGCGTCATCCTCCTCATCGTGCGCGCCGGCGCCTTCGCCTGGTTCATGCGCAAGCTGACGGCAGCGGGCCGGATGGCGCTGTCGAACTATCTGGCGAGTTCGATCATCACGACCTTCGTGTTTTGCGGCTTCGGCCTTGGGCTCTACGGCGCGCTGAGCCGGGCCGAATTGCTGTGGGTGGTCGCCGGCGTGTGGGCCTTCATCCTGATCTGGAGCGAGCCCTGGATGAAGCGCTTCCATTACGGGCCGTTCGAATGGGCGTGGCGCTCGCTTGTGCAATGGCGCCTGCAGCCCTGGCGCAAGCGCGCGCCCGCCCCGGCCTGACGCGCATCGATCGTCTCCACGCGCCCGCTCAGCGGGTCAAACGCCGCGATTTCGCGACGAATGGGCGGAGCGGAGCGACGAACCGCCAAGCGAGTCAGTCGCCGATTTCGTAGGCTGACCGCCGGTCGGGGCGCGGAAGGAACGTTCGGTTATGGGCCTCGTGAGCCCGCGCAAGGTGCTGAGCTCGCGCACGCGCGAGTTCATTCTGTTTCAGGGCGTGTTCTGGGGCCTGTTCCTGCTGATGCGGGCGGCCGCCTCGGCGCGTTATTACCCGGAGCTGTTCTGGGCCTTCATGGCGCCGCGCGTCGCCGTGGTGCTGGTCTATGTCGCGGGCACGACCATTGTCCATCTCATCCTACGGCGCGTGGCGTGGCGACCCGTGCACAAGATGGGCCTAGCGCTTGCGCTCTGCGCGGCGCTGATTTTCCCCATGCACGTCATCGAAGGCGCGCTGACCCGCCTTTACGCGCCGCCCAATTGGCCGAGCGAGCAATTCCTCGACTACGTCTCGCAATTCGGCTGGGTGTTCGTGATGTGGGCCGGCTATTATCTCGCGCTCGATCACGCCTATGAGGCGCGCCGCCAGGCCGATGAAGCGGGCCGCGCGCAGGCCGAAGCGCACGCCGCGCAGCTCAAAATGCTGCGCTATCAGCTCAACCCGCATTTCCTGTTCAACAGCCTCAACGCGATCTCGACGCTCGTGCTGGAAAAGCGCAACGGCGACGCCGAAAACATGATCCTCAAATTGTCGCGCTTCCTGCGCCACATGATCGACACCGATCCCGATCAATTCTCGCGGCTGGCCGATGAGGCGGCGATCCAGAGCCTCTATTTGCAGATCGAGGCCGAGCGCTTCGGCGACCGCCTGCGCGTGATCTGCGAGGTGCCGGCCGAGCTGCACGATTGCCTGGTGCCCTCGCTCATCATTCAGCCCGCGGTGGAAAACGCCATCAAGCATGGCGTCGCCCATTGCGCGGGCGTGGGGCGCATCCGCATCGCCTGCGCACAGCACGGCGAGCGGCTCATCACCGTAATCGAAGACAATGGCCCTGGCCCGCCGCCGTCGATCACAGGCAAGGGCGTGGGCCTGCGCAACACCAAGGCGCGGCTCGCAGCCATCTATGGCGACGACGCCAGCGTCACGCTCGCCCCGCGCCCCGAAGGCGGCGCGCGCGTGACGCTCGACGTGCCGCTCCAGCGCGCCTTCGCGCGCAAGCGCGCACCTGCTTGCGCCGAGGACGCGCGCCGCTAGGGTCCCGCCTCCGGTGAAAGGAGGCGGGCGTGGCGGGGTCGAAACATTGGTGGGACCGGGACACCGCGCCCGGCTACATCCTGATCGCCGCGACGCTGGTTTCGTTCCTGCTGCTGAACGGGCCGACGGCCAGCGCCGTCAGCGCCTTGCTCGAAACCGAATTCGGCGAAATCGGCGGTCATCGCCTGTCGCTGCATCTGGCCATCAATGACGGTCTGATGGCGATCTTCTTCCTCTATGTCGGGCTCGAACTGAAGCGCGAGACGGTAGAGGGCCCGTTCCGAAATCCGCGCATGGCCGCTTTGCCGATGATCGGCGCGGCCGGCGGCATGATCGCGCCAGCGCTCATTTATCTCGCCATCGCCGGCCATGCCGATCCCGCCTATGCGCGCGGCTGGGCGATCCCCGCCGCGACGGACATCGCTTTCGCGCTTGGCGTGCTGGCGCTGCTCGGCGAGCGCGTGCCCAGCGGGATGCGGCTTTTTCTGCTGGCGCTCGCCATCATCGACGATCTCGGCGCCATTCTGGTGATCGCGCTGTTCTATTCGACGCATATCGTTGGCTGGGCGTTGGGCGGGGCGGCCCTCGCCTTCGGCGCCATGCTGGCGATGAACCGCGCGGGCGTAACGAAGCTCTCGCCCTATTGGGCGCTGGGCCTGGTGCTCTGGGCCTTCATGTTCCTCTCCGGCGTGCATGCGACAATCGCTGGCGTGCTGACAGCGCTCGCCATTCCGATGCGCGCGAAGGATGGACGCTCGCCACTGATCGCCGCCGAACATGCGCTCAAACCCTTCGTGCAGCTCGCCATCATGCCGGTGTTCGCGCTCGCCAATGCCGGCGTGCGTCTGGAAGGCGCGGCTTTAGCGAGCGCGCTCCATCCCGTTGCGCTGGGCGCGGGACTTGGGCTGTTCCTCGGCAAACCGCTCGGCATCACGCTTTCAACTTTAGGCGCGGCGGCCGCACTGCGGCGCGCCCCGCCCGCACCGCCGCTGCAATTGCTGGGCGTGTCGATGGTGGCCGGCATCGGCTTCACCATGAGCCTCTTCATCGGAACCTTGGCGTTTGGCGCCGGCGACCTCGCCGCGCCCGTGCGCTTCGGCGTGCTGGGCGGCTCGCTGGCTTCGGCGCTGCTCGGGCTCGCCTTCCTCGCGCTCACCTTGCGCGGCGGACAACCGCAAGATTCCGATCTGGCGCGCGATGAAGCGATCGCCGCGCGCGAAGGCGTGATCGAGGATATCGATCCCAAGACCTAACTCTGTACGCCCTTTGACAAGGCGCCCTGCTCCCCCTTGATGGGGGAGCTGTCGCGCGGCGCGCGCGACTGAGGGGGTGGCGGCGCATCGTTCTGTGATGTCGCGCCTCCACCCCACCCGTCATCGCTGCGCGACGACACCCTCCTCATCAAGGGGAGGGAGGGCGCTTCGACATGCGCTGGTCGTACTAGCGCCGCGCGCGCACGCCGATGGTGAAGCCGCGATCCTCGCCCGGGAAATAGCGGTCATTGCCGAAGGCGAAATCGGCGCGGTCGGCGTAATCCGTGTTGGTGAGATTGCGGATCGCGCCATAGAGCGTGAGCCTTTCGCTCACATCCCAATCGGCGCGCAGATTGAGCACATTGTGGCCGGGGTAGAGCCGCGTATTGGCGGCGTTGGTGAAGTACTCGCCCATGTGAACCCATTCGAGCTCCACGCCGAGCGCGTCCGTCGCCCGCCAATGCGCGCGCGCGTTCCACAGCCAGCGCGGCGCCGTATCGATGTCATTGCCATCGACGACGCCGTCCGCCGCATTGTTGAACCGGTAGATATGGCGCGCATAGGTGACCCAGCCCGAGAGATCGAACCGATCGCCGAGCGGCAGGCTGCCGGAAAGTTCGATACCTTCATGCTCGGAAGCGCCATCCGTGATCGTGAAGCCATCCGAGGCGCGGAACGAGGTGTGATCCTTGTCCATGTGATAGAGCGCGATTTCCGTGCGCAGCGGCCCCAGCGCGCCGCGCCAGCCAAGCTCCACGGAATTGAGCGTTTCCGAGCGCTGCGTTCCCGGCGTTTGCAACGTCTGTAGCGAGTAGAGATCGGTGATCTGCGGCGCGCGCGCGCCGCGTGCGAGGTTGAGCCAGATCGCCTGCCCCTCGGCGGGCGTCCACACAAAGCCCAGTTTCGGCGTCACATTGTCGAAATCATCGCTGCGATCGGCCGCGCGGCGGAAACGGCCGACATCGCCGTCCGGCGCGTGGTTGTCGTACTCATAATCCATCTGCTCGCCGCGCAGGCCGAGCGTGGCGGACCAGTTCGGCGCGAACGCCCAGCGTGCCTGCGCGTAAAGCGCGATCTGGCGCATATCGACGACGTAATCGTAATGCAGGCCCTGCACATAGCCGCCGGGCTGTGTCGGCAAGGTCTGCACCTCGCGCAGGCGGCCCTGCGTGACATCGCTATCGGCGCCGAAGATGAAAGAGAGCGTCTCGCTCGGATCCCAATAGAGCGCGGCCTGCACGCCGCCGCCCTCCTGCCCGCTCTCCTCGCGCGCGCGCGAGGGAAAGAAGAAGAGCTGCAGCGCGCTGTCGATGGTGCGCGCATTGCCCGTGAGCGACAGCCGCCAATCCTGGCCGAACGATCGCTCCAGCGTGAGCCGCCCACGCGTCAGCTTCTGATCGCGAAAGGCGCCCGGCGTCGGGTTCGAGCGCGCGATGGCGCCGATGTCGTACACGTCCGGCCCCTGCACGAAGCCAGCCGATTGCTGATTGAGATTCTGAAACACGATGCGCCCATCGAGCGACCATTCGCCCAGACGCGCGGCCCAGCCGAAGAGCGCCTGCTGCCGGCTCAGATCGGAATCGGCGCGCCAGCCATCCGTATGCTCGGCATGAAGGCCGACATAAGCGCGATTGGTTTCGCCGCCGAACGCCATGCTGAGCGTGCCGGATTCGCGCCCGAACGAGCCCAGCTCCGCCGACCAGTCGAGGGCGGGCGCTGCAAGCGGCGCCGGCGTGATGACGTTGACGATCCCATGCACCGCGTTCGAGCCGTAGAGCGCGCTGCCCGGCCCGCGCACCACCTCCACGCGGTCCGCGAAATCCATGCTGGTTTCGAAAATGCCGTTGACGTTCGCGAAGCCCGGCGCGCGGATCGGCGCGCCGTCTTCGAGGAACAGGAACGAGCCGGAGCTTTGCCCGCCCGTCAGCACCGGCGAGCGGATCGCCGGCAGATTCTCGACGCCATTGTTGCGATGGATCGAAACGCCCGGCAGCCGGTTCAGCGCTTCGGACGGCGCCTGCGCATCCACGCGCGCGAGATCGTCGGAAGACAGCGCGGCGGCGTTGCTGGCGAGCGTATCGAGCGCCTGCGCGCGCCGCTCCGCCGTCACGACGATCTCGCTCTCCTGCGCAAACGCCGGCGCACACAGCGCAAAGAGGAAAAGCGCAATCGGCGCCGCGCGTCCTTCTCCCCTTGTGGGAGAAGGTGGATCGGGCGCGCAGCGGCCGAGACGGATGAGGGGTGCGATCGCCAAGCTTTGCAAGGTCGCGCCGACACCCCTCATCCGTCCTCGCTCCGCTCGGACACCTTCTCCCACAAGAGGAGAAGGGCAAAGCGCTCAATGCGCCCGCTGCTCCGCCGCATAGGCGCGCTGCGCTTCACTGGCGACATAGGCGCGGATGGCGGCCGCGTCGCTGTCGCTCACCCATTGCGTGAAGTTCGGCATGCCGAGCGCTTCCCGCGCGCCATGCACGGTCTCGGTCCAGGTCTGCCCATCTTGCAGGATCGGCGAGCGGCGCAGATCGGGCAGCACGCCGCCTGAGATCGCCGTTGAGCCATGGCACACCGCGCAGAACCCGCTGTAGAGCGCCGAGCCGTGCGCGATCACGGCGGCGCTCGCGCGGATTTGCGGCGGCTGCGGCGTGGTGATGCGTTCGAGATCGAGCGGCGGCAGATGCTGATCGCCGCCGACGCGGAACACGTTCACCCGCCCGCGCAGATTGTTGCCTTCGCGCGGCTCGAAATAGCCGGCGGAGAGGAAGAAGGAGCCGCCATAGGACGCCAGCGTCGCGACATATTGCGTGCCGTTGACTTGATAGGTCATCGGCCCCGCCTGCGTGGCGGCCTGATTGTCGAATTCCCACAATTGTTGGCCTGAGCGCGCATCATAGGCGATGAATTTGCCGTCCGATGTGCCCTGGAAAACCAGCCCGCCGCCGGTCGCCAGCGTGCCGCCGTTCCACGCGCTGGCATGCGGCGCACGCCACACTTCGCGCTGATGGATCGGATCCCACGCAATCAGGAAGCCGCGCACCGAATTGCGCACGCCCTCGCGCACGCGCTCATCGGGCGGCAGCGCGCCATGCACCGTGCCCGTGTTCCAGCGGCCCGGCCGGTACACGAAGGCCGGATCGGTGGTGTAATCGAGTGGGATTTCCTGCGCCGGAATGTAGACGAGGCCCGTCTCCGGACTCATCGACATCGGCTGCCAATTATGCCCGCCATAAGCCGACGGCATCACGATCGCCGTGCCATGCAGAAAGCGCGCTTGCGGCGCTTCGATCGGGCGGCCCGTGGCGTGATCGATCCCGGTCGTCCACGTCTGCGGCACGTAGGGCGCAGCTGAGATCAGCGCGCAATTGGTGCGGTCGATGACGTAGAAATAGCCGTTCTTCGGCGCCTGCATCGCGACTTGGCGCGGGTGGCCGTCGATGTTGAGCGTGGCCAGCATGATCTGCTGCGTGGCCGTGAAATCCCAGGTCTCGCCCGGCGTGGTTTGATAATGGCATTTGTAGGCGCCGGTTTCGGGATCGAGCGCCAGGATCGACGACAGATAGAGATTGTCGTTGTTGGCTGGCCCATCGGGCGAGCGGACTTGCCGGTTCCACGGCGCGCCATTGCCGGTGCCGACCCAGAGCGTGTTGGTTTCGGAATCGTAGACGATGGAATCCCAAGGCGTGCCGCCGCCGCCGCTTTCGAGCCAGGCGCCGCGCTCAGTGTTCCAGGTCTGCAGCGCCTGATCGCGCACGCTGTCGGAGGCGGCGTTGTCGGGGCCTTGCGGATTGGGCGTGGTGTAGAAGCGCCATTTGAGCTCGCCGCTCTGCGCATCATAGGCGCTCACATAGCCGCGCACGCCATATTCGGCGCCGCCATTGCCAATGTAGACGAGGCCGCGCGCCACGCGCGGCGCGCCCGTGATCGTATAGGGCTTGCTCTGATCGACGGTGACGACGTCCCAGAGCTTATGGCCATTGCGCGCATCGAGCGCGACGAGCCGCCCGTCGAGCGTAGCGACATAGACCTTGCCCTGCCACACCGCGACGCCGCGGTTGCCGACATCGCAGCACGCATATTGCCCGCGCGAACGCGGCACTTCCGGATCGAACACCCAAAGCTCGGCGCCGGTCGCGGCGTTGAGCGCGGAGACGACCGACCACGCCGAGGTCACATACATCACACCATCGACCACGATGGGCGTGGCTTCCGCGACGCGGTTTTCCTTCAGCTCGTAAGACCACGCGAGCCCAAGCTGGCCGACATTGGACGCATTGATCGCGTTGAGCGGACTGAAGCGCTGCTCCGAATAGGTGCGGCCATAGCTCATCCAATTGCCGGGCTCGCTGTCGGCGGCGAGAATGCGCGCCTCATCGACGTTGGCCGGCCCGCCGCGCTGACACGCCGCCATGCCCAAGATAAGCGCCATCGCCGCCAGTACGATCGCAGGCCGCATCCCTATCTCCCGCTTATATTTGTTGCCCGCACCATAGCGCGGCGCGCGGCCGCCCCTAGAGCTTCGTGAAAAAAATTCGGTCCGCGAGCTGCACAGGCGCCCTCCCTCCCCTTGATGGGGAGGGTGGCCCGAAGGGCCGGGTGGGGTGGCGGCGCTACATTGCAGAACGTAGCGCCGCCACCCCCTCAGTCACGCTCCGTGTGACAGCTCCCCCATCCAGGGGGAGCAGGGCGCATCACCGTCAAACGGAAACGCGTCGGCCGCTCCGGTTTCCCGAAGCGGCCGCTGCGTTTATCGCCTTATTGTTGGTTCTGGGGCGTCTCCTCCCCGAAACGCTGACCCCGGCGCGGCTGAAGCGCGCACTTGGATCGCTGCTGAGAAAACGGGCGGCCGTGATGAAAGTCAAGCCGTTCCTGCCGTTACGATCGCGAGAATTGTAGAAAAATTCTCTGTGTGGCCCTTCATTGCGGTCACGGTCAGAAAGTTTCTACCTTAAATCCCGCCCTGGACAGTCGGAATTAGCGCGCGATAGGCCGCGATCAGCGGGTTGGGCCGCTCGAAGATGAAATCCGCTTCGAACACGCCGATCGAGCCACCGATCAGCTCCTGCAGCGCGGCGCACACCGCGAACACGCTCTCCGCCGGGCAATAGAGCTCCAGCAGCGCGCCCTCATGGGCGTCGCCCGCCAGCCGGCAGCCGAGCGCCGCAGCCTTCTCCAGCATCGCCTCGCGGCCCTGCGGGCCTGAGGCCAGCCGCAGCAGCCGCGATTGGCGCGCCCGCGCGCGCGCCTCCACCACGTCGAGCAACGCGGCGAAGGCGGCGTGCGCTTCCTTCGTCCACGCCGCCGTGCGGCTGGCCGCGAGATTAGCCTGGCTCGCCAGGATCATGCCGTCGGCCAGCGGCCGCAAATGGTTGGAGGCGAGCGTCGCGCCCGTGGTGGTGATGTCGACGATGGCGTCCGCAACGCCCGAGGCCGGCGCGCCTTCGGTCGCGCCCGCGCTTTCGATCAGCCGATAATCGGCCACGCCGTTGCTTTCGAGGAAGCGGCTGGCCAGCGCGAGATATTTGGTGGCGATGCGCAGCCGCTCGCCGGTGCGCGCGCGATGCAGCCGCGCCACCTCCGCAAGATCGGCCATGCGCGTCACGTCGAGCCAGGCCTGCGGCACGGCGACGACAAGATCGGCTGACCCAAATCCGAGCGGCTTCACGAGCACGCTGCTCGCAAGCTCGGGATCGGCTTCGCGCAAGCCATCTTCACCGACCACGCCGGCATGCACGTCGCCGGCCTTCAGCGCGCGCGCGATTTCGCCGGCGGAGATCAGCTGTACCTCGACGCCCTCGATGCCGCGCAGCCGCGCCGCATAGCCGCGCTGGCCGCCGCTCTGCACGATCGGCAAGCCGCAATCGCGGAAATACTCGCTCGCCTGTTCCTGCAGACGGCCCTTCGACGGGATGGCGAGGATCAGCGCGCTCATCGCGCCGCCTCCGCCAAGCGCGCGGGCCGCAGCGCAAAACCCGCCGCGCGCAGCCCCGCCGCCTCGCCCTTCTCAGCCGGCCAAAGCCGGCGCGCCAGATCGTCATAGCGCCCGCCGCCGCCGAGGCTCGCGCGCGCGCCGAGCTTTGGCGCTTCGAGTTCGAACACGAAGCCGTCGTAATAGGCGATGGCGCGGCCAAGACCCGGCGCAAAGCTGGTTTCGTCCGGCAGCGCCGTGCGCTTGCGCAGCGCGTCAAGCCGCGCCTGCGCCGCATCGACCGCGCGGCGCGCCGCGGCGCTATCTGCGAGCGCGGTCGATTTCGCCAACTCAGCCGCGCGCGCCAAGCCGTCGGGCGCGTCGATCGCCACCAATTCCTTCAGCACCGCGCGCTGCGCAGCACTCGGCGGCGGCGCGGTTTCGAGCCGGCCACGCTGACGCAGGCGCTGCGCGATTTCCGCCACCGGCCGTTCGCCAACCGTGGTGATGCGCGCCAAAGCGAGCAGATCGGCCAGCGCCGCTTCGGCATGATCCGCCGGCAGCATGGCCAAAGCTTCGGCGACGCCCGCGCCTTCTTCCGACAGCGAGGGCGCGACCAGCGCCTCGATCAGGCGCGGCTCTTCGACGGCATGGCGCGTGCGCGCCGCCCAGGCCTCGTCGAGCTTGCATGCGGCCACGAACGCGCTGCGCACGCCCACATCGCCCAGCCGCACGCGCGGTGAAACGCCCGCTGCCCTGCAGGCTTCAAGCGCGGCGGCGATGATTTCGGCCTCGGCCTCGACGCTGAATTCGCCGCGCCCGATCCATTCCGCGCCGAGATGAACGAATTCGGTTTCGCGGTCCGATCCCGGCGCCTGCTGGCGAAACACCACGCCTTCATAGGCGATCAGCGGCGGCGTCTCCGGCAACGCGAACGCGGCGCGCACGGCGGGCACGGTCATGTCGGGGCGCAAGCACAGCGCGCCATCGCCGATCAGAAACGCGCGGCGGCGAATGTCTTCGCCCGAAAGCTCCAGATAAAGCGCCGCCGGCTGCAGCAGCGGCGGATCGAGCCAAAGCGGGCTGAGCTTTTCGATGACGCTGCGCGCGCTCATGCCTGCAACATCGCCTTCACACGCGCGCCAACCTCAGCCCGCGGAACCTCGACCTGCACGTCGCCGCGCGACGCAAGCCATTGCGCGCGATCATCGCCCGAAAGTTTCGCAAGGTCGGCGCCGCGCTTCAGATCGCGCAGCGTGACGACGCCCTTGGCCTTCTCATCACCGCCCTCGATCACCACGATCGGCGCATTGCGCTTATCGGCGTAGCGCATCTGCGCCTTCATGCCCGCGCCGCCGAGATAGACCTCCGCGCGCACGCCCGCCTTGCGCAGATCGTCCGCGATCGCGAAGGAATCGCCGACGCGGTCCCTATCCATGACCAGCACGACGACGGGGCCTTCGGCTTGCGCATCGGCGCGCTGCGCCGCTTCGAGCGCGGCAGCGAGGCGCGACACGCCGATGGAGAAGCCGGTCGCCGGAATGCTCTCGCCGCGAAACCGCGACACCAGATCATCATAGCGCCCGCCCCCGCCGACCGAACCGAAGCGAATCCGATTGCCGTCTTCGTCCGTCGTCTCCGCGAGCAGCTCCGCCTCGAACACGGGGCCGGTGTAATATTCGAGCCCGCGCACGATGGTGGGATCGAACGCGACCTGCGTTTCATCGGCGCCCAGCCGGCGCAGCACCTCATCGATGGCGCGCAATTCGTTCAGCGCCGCAATCCCCGCTTCGGACGTTCCCGCCACGCGCGCCAGATTGTCGAAGGTCTGCGAGGCCGTGGCGGCGCCGGCCTGCACGAGCGCGAGCACGGCTTCGCTTTGCGACGAAGAGAGCTCCGCGCCTTTGGTGAAATCGCCGCTCTCGTCCTTGCGGCCCTTGCCGAGCAGCGCGGCCACGCCATCGGCGCCGAGGCGATCGAACTTGTCGATGGCGCGCAGCACGATGAGGCGTTTGGCGAAATCGCCCGCGCCGATGCCGTTGGCCTCAAGCACCGCGTCGAGCAAGCCGCGCGTCGAAACCTTGAGACGATAGCCGCCGCGCGCGATGCCCGCCGCTTCCAGAGCCGCGCAGGCCATCGCGATCATTTCCGCATCCGCCGCCGGCCCCGGCGCGCCGACCGTGTCGGCGTCGCATTGCCAGAATTCGCGAAAGCGCCCCGGCCCCGGCTTTTCATTGCGCCACACTGGCCCCGCGGCCCAGCGGCGATAGGGCTTGGGCAACGCGTCGAAATTCTCCGCGACGAAGCGGGCCAGCGGCGCCGTCAAATCGTAGCGCAGCGACATCCATTGCTCGTCATCGTCCTGCAGCGCGAACACGCCCTCGTTCGGGCGGTCCTGATCCGGCAGAAATTTTCCCAGCGCGTCGGCATATTCGAACGCGCCCGTATCGAGCCGCTCGAACCCCCATTGCTCATAGACCGCCGAGACCTTCTCGATCAGCGCGCGTTCGGCCTGAAGGCTCGCGCCGCGGCGATCCTGAAAACCGCGCGGGCGGCGCGCTTTGGGGCGGAAATCTTTTGCAGAACTCATGGGATCATCGCAGGCGGTAGAGCAAAGGGGCGCCCGCCGCAATGCGGGGGCATGGTCAGTCTCGCGCTAGCTGCAATGTCGCGTCATGGGCGCGGCCTTACACCCAACGGCGCCGGGATGCACGCCTTTTCGCCGGCGGCTCCAGTCGGTCGACGCCGCGCCGCGCCGTTAACCTCGCCGCGCCTGGAGAGCAGAGGCGATTTGTGATAGTTTGCGTCTATGGCGCACACCATCACCGCCGACGGCCTCGTGCCGCTCCCCGAGGAGATTCGCGACCGCCTGGGCGTCAAACCCGGCGAAGACGTGGAATTCCGCACGAACGAAAAAGGCGAGGTCGTGGTTGAAGCGGCTGCGGAACCTCGTCCAAAGAAGAGCGTCGCCGATCTGGTCGGTCTCTTCGGCCCTGGCATGAGCACCGACGAGGTCATGCGCCTCACGCGGGGAGATGATTGGCCTTCATCGACACCAACGTCCTCCTCGACATCCTGACGGCTGACCCCGTCTGGCTGTCTTGGTCGCGCCTACAGGTCGAACAGGTTCTTCAATCGGGGCCAGCGCGAATTAGTCCAGTTGTTTACGCAGAACTTTGCGTCCGCGCGGCCCATATCGGCGTTATCGAAAGAGTCATGACCGACATCGGGCTGACGCTTGTAGAACCGGGCCGCCCAGCCCTCTTCGCCGCCGCCAAGGCCTACGGCGCATACCGCGCGCGGGGCGGCGTACGCACGGGCGTGCTGCCGGATTTCTTCATCGGCGCGCAGGCGGAAGCGGAAGGCGCTGTTCTGCTGACGCGCGATCCGCGCCGCTTCCAAACCTATTTCCCGGCGCTGCAGCTGATCGCGCCCTAAGCGCGATATTTCACGCTGCAGCCATAGGGCACGGTCTGCGCCGTCTGCACCGCGCGGCCAGCGCGGAGATCGGCCAAAGCGGCGAGCACAAAATTGGTCGCGCCCTCGAGCGAGGAGGGCGCAGTGGACGGGCGGTCATCAATCGCGCCCTGATAGACGATCACGCCTGCGCCGTTGATGACGAACATGTGCGGCGTGGTGCGCGCGCCGTAGAGGTGGCCAACCGCGCCATCCGGATCGAGCAGGATGGCCGTGGGCGCAGCGTGCGCGGCCTGCGCGATCGAGAGCGCCCGCGCGCCATCCGCATAGCCCTGTTCGCCCGGCGCCGACGAGATGATCGAGAGCCACACCACATCTTGCGCCGTCGCCGCGCGCTGCGTGGCTTGCATGTTCCCGCCATTGTAGTGCTTGCGCACATAGGGGCAGCCGTCATTGGTCCATTCGAGCACCACGGGGCGGCCGGCATAATCGCTGAGCGAACGGCGCGCGCCCGTCGCATCGATGGCAGAGAAATTCGGCGCCTGCGCGCCGTTGGCGACCGACGCTTCCGCGGGCCGCGTCAGCACATAGCCCGCGCCCAAGGCTGCGGCGCCGACAAAGCCCGCGCCGATGACGAGCGCGCGGCGGTTCAGCATGCTCATGGCCGTTCTCCCTGCTCTGCGATCGCGTCGAGCACGATCCCTTCGGTCAAGATCTGCGGCAGGATCCGCGGGCGCGCCTCGCCCGGCGGGTAGTAGAGATAGAGCGGCACGCCATCGCGGCCGAATTGTGCGAGCGCGCGCGCGATCTCGGCGTCGCGATTGGTCCAATCGGCTTCGAGGAACACGATGTCGTGCTGCGCGAAGGCCTGCACCACGCGCGCCGATTGCAAGGTCGTGGCCTTGTTGACCTGGCAGGTGACGCACCAGGCGGCGGTGAAATCCACGAACACGCCCTTGCCCTGATCGACAAGCGCGGTGACGCGCGCGGGCGACCAGGCTTGCGCATCGAGCGTCGCCGCGGTCGCGGGCGGCGCTGAGAGCGGGCGCCAGCTCATGAACGCGACCAGCAGCACCGCCGCGATCCCCGCAATGCGCCAGGGCGCGCCCCAGCGGCCGATGACGAGCGCGAACGCCAACGCCGTCGCCAGCGCCAGCAGCGCCAAGAGCCCATTGGCGCCGGTCTGCTCGGTCAGCACCCAGGCGAGCCAGGCGGCGGTCGCGAACATCGGAAACGCTAGCACGATCTTGGCGCGCTCCATCCACGGCCCGGGCTTCGGCAAAAAGCGGCGCGCGGCGGGCCAGAAGCTGAGCGCCACAAAGGGCGCGGCAAAGCCCACGCCGAGCAGCGCGAACACGGCGAGCGCCTCGGGCGCAGAATGCGCGGCGGCGTAGCCCGTCGCGGTCGCCATGAACGCGGCGGTGCAGGGCGTTGCGGCCACAACCGCCAGCGCGCCGGTGAAGAACGCGCCCAAAGCCCCGCTGCGCGCGGCGATGCCGTTGCCGAGATTCTGCAGCGCGCCGCCGATCTCGAACACGCCCGCCAGATTGAGGCCAATGACGAAGAAGAGCGTCGCCAACGCCGCCACGAACAGCGGCTCCTGCAATTGGAAGCCCCAGCCTACCGCCTGCCCCGCGCCTTTGAGCGCGATCAGCACGCCGGCCAGCGCCAGGAACGTCGCCATCACGCCGGCGAAGAACCAGAGCCCATTGCTGCGCGCGTCCTTCTCATCGGCTTGCGTCAGCGACAGCGCCTTGAGCGACAGCACCGGAAACACGCACGGCATCACGTTGAGCAGAAGCCCGCCCAGCAGCGCGAAGACGAGCGCCACCGGCAAGCTCGCATCGCCCTGCGCCGGCGCGGGCGCCGCGGGCGCGCCTGTGGCGCCGTCCAGCGGCGCGCCCGGCGTCGCATGCACCTCGAACGCCTGCGCCTGCCAGCCGCCCGGCCCGCGTGCTTCGAACGTCACCACGCCATCGAGCGGCGCGCGCGCGAAATCGGCGCCGAAGCCCGGCTGCAGCACGAAGGAAAACCCGCTCGGCCCCGCGCTGAAGCCTTCCGGCGCGCTGTGCACGATCACGTCCTGGCGATAGGGAAAGAAATGCGCGTTGCGCACGCGGGCATCGCTCGCGATCGTCAAGAGGCCGTTCTCGCCCTCTTTGGTGATGCGCGCCTCAAGCACGCCCGCGCGCGGCAAAGCGGCGACCGCTTCCGCAATGCGCGGCGCCCAAATGGGATCGTCCGCGCCCTCTGTCCGCACCGGCACGGCGAACGCCATGTGCACATCCGCCGGGATGCAGACATCGGCGCATTCGAGCCAGCTCACGTCGGCGGTGAACCGCGCTGTCGCACCGACGCGCGCCTGCGCAGGGACCGTCACCTCGAATGGCAGCAGCACCTCGCCGCCATAGGCGTATTGCATGATCGACGCGTCGGCCGGCAGCCGGATCGGCGCGGGCCATTGCAGTTCGCCGACGCGGAAGCCCGACGGCGTCTGCGTCCAGCTGACCTCCGTCGCCTGCCCGCTATCGCCGGGATTGCGCCAATAGGTGTGCCAGCCCTCCGCCATGGTCTGGCGCAGCACGACGGTGAAGGTCTCGCCCGGCGCGACGGCCGTGCGCGCGGCATGAAACTCCGCCTCGACATGATCCGAGCGCACCGGCTCGGCGCGGACGAACGGCGCGGTGAACAGGAGTGCGAACGCGGCGAGCAAGCCCCGCACCGCCGGCTTCCAGCCGGCCGGGCCTACGCTATCTGCCGGCTGGAAGCCGGCGGTACGTGTGGCGCGCTTTTCGAACATGATCCTGGCGGTAGACGGACGGCGCACCAACGCCAATCCGTCTCCCCCAAAAGTGAAGTTACGCCAGCGGCGTGGACGCCTGGATGCGCGCGGCGCGCGACAGGATCTTGGGCCAGAGGCCGAGCGACAGCAGGTGGGCGTGCATGACAGCCGTGACGCCGCGATCGCGCAGATCGATATACGTATCCTTCGGCAGCGCGTTGAGGCGCTGATCGGAGATGCGCAGATATTCGCCGACCTTTTGCGGCTCGTCCGGCGTGCCGTCCGGCTTGGCGCGCGGCAGCAAGAGCGGCGTCAGCTCGAACAGATTGTGCTCGTCCATCAGCTTGACGAATTCCTGCGTGCGCCGGCCCAGCACGTCGAACTCGCGGCAGAACTGAATGGCCTCTTGCGTGTAGCGCGAGGGCTGATCGCCTTCGAAGAACGGCAGCTCTGGCGTCTGGTTGACCATCTTGGCCGCCCGGTCGATGCACACCAGCACGCGCTCATCGCCGCCATTGGCGGGCGCCTGCTGCTGTTGGCCGGTGGCGATGATCGGCAGGAACGGATAGCGGCGCGCGAACGCCGGCAGATAGACTTCCGTATCGAGCGCGCCGTCCGACGCCAGGAACACGTTCATGCCGGGCCGGAAGCCCATCACCGCGAGCGGCGTCTTCGATTGCGTGTCGAAGATGATCGGATAGCACACGGCCGCGAGCCCGAATTCATCCACCGTCAGCGGGATGAGATGCGTTTCGGCCAGGAACGAAAACGGATTTGGAACTTGGCTCACGCCCAGGCCCGAATGCTTCTCCTTCGACAGCGGCTCGAGCTGACGATAAAACATGATCTGGCCAAGAGATTGTGCGCCCTGCGCGGTCGTCATCCTTGTCTCCGCTACTTCCCCGCTTGGGCGGGCTCTCAACCACGAATGCGCCGGTACCGCAAGAACGGGGCGCAAGCATACCGGCTTTTCAGACCCGCCGGACCCGCTATGCTTCCAGGCACGCCAAAAGCAAAAGAGGGAGGCCGCGAATGCCGATTGATCTGGCGCAAGTCAAGGAAGCCCTGGCCGCCAAGCCCGAGCCCCGGCCTTTTTCCTATAAGGATCAGGACGTGATGCTCTACGCGCTGGGCGTGGGCCTGGGCGCGGACCCGATGAACGAGCGGGAATTGCCGTTCGTCTACGAGAAAAACCTGCGAGTCGTGCCGACGGCGGCCACCGTCCTGTCGCGCCACGCCGCGCCCGGCGGGGGCGGCGGCGCCCGGGCGCTGGGCATCAATTATCTGATGGTGGTCCATGGCGAGCAGCGCCTGACGCTGCACCGGCCGCTGAAGCCCGCCGACGATCTGACCATCGAAAGCCGCCTGATCGCGGCGGTCGATAAGGGCAAGGACAAGGGCGCCGTCATCTACAACGAAACCGTCTGGCGCGAGCGCGACAGCGGGGCGCCCGTGGCGACGCTGAGCGGCGCCACCTTCGCGCGCGGCGATGGCGGCTTTGGCGGCCCATCCGAAGGCGGACCGGCCGTGCATGAGGTCCCCAAGCGGCCGCACGAGAAGGAAATCGCGATCACGACGCGGCCCGATCAGGCCCTGCTCTATCGCCTCAACGGCGACCGCAACCCGCTGCACTCCGATCCCGACGTCGCTAAGCGCGCCGGCTTCCCGCGCCCGATCCTGCACGGCCTGTGCACCTATGGCGTGACCTGCCGCGCGGTGCTCGAAGCCTATTGCGACCTCGATCCCGCCAAGATCAAAGCCTTCGACGTGCGCTTCTCTTCGCCGGTCTATCCCGGCGAAACCATCGTGACGCGGATGTGGAAGGACGGCGACACCGTCTCGTTCGAGGCCGGCGTGCGCGAACGGCCGAACGTCACCGTGATCAAGAACGGCCGCGCCGTTATCGGGTGAGCGCCGCCTGCTTCCTCCCCCTGCAAGGGGGAGGTGCGCCGCGAAGCGGCGTGGAGGGGGTGAGCCACAATCTCAAGCCCTTCTCACGCCGGCGCCACAATCTCAAGCCCTTCTCACGCCGGCTCACCCCCTCCCATCCTCCCCCTTGCAGGGGGAGGAGACAGGCGCGGCGACGCGCGTGATTCCGAAATTCCCCGCGGCGCCCTAGAACGCGCGCATGACGCTTTCGATCGGGATTCGCCCTCTTCTGTTGGCCGCGCTGGCGGTGATGCTGGCGGCCTGCGGGCGCCAGCCGACGACGCCGCAGAGCGCGTTTGACGGGCGGGTCCAGGATTGGACCAGCGAACTCTTGGCCGACAGCCCCGAGCTCGCCACCCGCGCCGGCGTCGATGAGGCGATCGCCGGCCCCGGCTTCAAAGCGCGCCTGGACGATCGCTCCGCCGACGCGGTCGAGCGCCGGCGCGGCGCGGCGGAGCGCCGCTACGCAGAATTGCGCGCCATCGATCAGGCCAGCCTGCAGCCGGATGAGAAGATCACCTATTCCGCGCTCGATGCGCTGTTCTCCGCGGCCGCTGACGGCGCGCGGTTTCCGTACGGCGATTTCAGCCAATTGGGCGGCATGTCGCCCTATGTGCTGACCCAGCTCGACGGCGCCTATCTCGATCTGCCGGACTTTCTCGACACGCGTCATGTCGTGCGCGATTTCGCCGATGCGCAGGCCTATCTCACGCGCCTCGCGCTCGTCCCCGGCGTCATCGACGCCGAGACCCAGCGCGCGCGCGCTGACGGCGATGCGGGCGTCATCGCGCCCGATTTCATCATCGACCGCGCGCTCGCCAATCTCGACGGCATGATCGGCACGCCGGCCGCGCAGCTCGCCTATGCGTCGAGCTTCCGGACCAAGCTCGCCGCGCTCGCGCCCGCCACCGCCGCGCAGGCCGAGCAGCAGCGCGCCGCGCAGATGTACGCCGAGGCCGAACGCATCACGCGTGAGCGCATCGTGCCGGCCATGCAGCGCCAAGCCGCGGCGCTGCGTGCGCTGAGAGCGCGCGCCACCAGCGATGCGGGCGTCTGGAAACTGCCCAATGGCGCGGCCTATTACGCGGCGGCGCTGCGGCTCAACACGATGAGCGATCTGACCCCGGCGCAAATCCATGACATCGGCCGCCAGCGCGTGGCCGCGCTGACGCAGGAGCTCGACGTCGCTTTGCGGCGCATGGGGCTCGCGCAAGGCACGGTCGGCCAGCGCCTCGCCACGATGACCGCCGATCCGCGCTACGCCTATCCCGAGACCGATGAGGGCCGCGCGCAATTGATGGCGGATGTGCGCGCGCGCATCGATCACGTGATGCAATTGGCGCCGCGCTGGTTTCAGACCATGCCGCGCGCGCCGCTCGAAATCCGCCGCGTGCCGCCGGCTTCGGAAGACGCGCAATCGGGCGCCTATTACGAACCGCCCGCGCTCGATGGCTCCAGCCCCGGCATCTATTACATCAATCTGCGCAGCCTGGCGGAGATGACAAGGATCGATCTGCCGACGCAGGATTATCACGAAGCCGCGCCCGGCCATCATTTCCAGATCGCGCTGGCGCGCGAGCGCGGCGATCTTCCCTTGTTGCGGCGGCTGATGAGCTTCAACTCCTTCTCCGAAGGCTGGGCGCTCTACGCCGAGCAATTGGCCGACGAACAGAATCTCTACGAAGCCGATCCCGTGGGCCGCATCGGCTTTCTGCGTTGGCAATTGTGGCGCGCCGCGCGCCTCGTCGTCGACACCGGCCTCCACGACAAGCGATGGACCCGCCAGCAAGCCATCGACTATCTCACGCAAACCACGGGCGACACGCCGGGCGTGATCGTGTCCGAGGTCGAACGTTATGTCGTGTGGCCGGGCCAGGCCTGCTCCTACGAAATCGGCCGGCGCGAAATTGCTGCGCTGCGGGATGAAGCGCGCAATCAGCTCGGCCCCGATTTCGATTTGCGCGGCTTTCACGAAGCCGTGTTGCACGAAGGCGAATTGCCGTTGGCGACCTTGCGCCAACAAGTGACCGCCTGGATCGCGCAGCGACGCGCCGCGACGCGCTAGCCACAAACTGCGCGAAAATAACGGCGTCGCAATGTGTGCGCAGCCGCGCCACATCGCCGCCGCGTTTGGAGCGCGCCCTCGCCCGCACGTCATCGCGGGAGGACGTGCATGCGCACATCATCGCTTCAACGCTGGGCCTTTGCGGGCGCGGCTCTTCTTCTTGTCGGCTGCGCCACGCAGTCCACCACCGAGTCCGGAAAATCGCCGCGCGACATTGTCGTGACCGCCGAACAGCGCACCGATCATGCGCAAGAAGTTCCTATCGGTCCGCCACCACCACCGCCGCCGCCGCCGGTGATGGATGGCCGCGCCTTCGGCGGCGTGATGGCCGCGCCCTATGCGCAGATCGCGCCGCAGCCGCGCCCCGGAACCATCGATCGCGACCGTTATGAGGAGGTCGATCCCAATCCGGTGCGCGAGGTCGCGCAAGAACCGGTCTCGACCTTCTCCGTCGATGTCGACACCGCCTCCTATTCGAATGTGCGCCGCATGCTCACCGATGGCAGGCTGCCGCCGCGCGATGCGGTGCGCATCGAAGAGCTGATCAATTATTTCGACTATGATTACGCGCTGCCGCGCGAGCGCGCGCGCCCGTTCGAGCCCAACGTGGCGCTGGTCCCCGCGCCCTGGGCGCAGGGACGCCAGCTGCTGCATATCGGCCTGCAGGGCTACAACGTGATCCCGCGCGAACGCCCGCCGCTCAACATCGTGCTGCTGATCGACGTGTCGGGCTCGATGGCGCCGGCGGACCGGCTGCCCCTGGCGCTGCAGGGCTTCCGCATGCTCGTCGATCAATTGACGGCGCGCGACCGCATCTCCATCGCCGTCTATGCGGGCGCAGCCGGCGAGGTGCTGAGCCCCACGCCGGGCAATGACCGCGCGCGCATCCTCGCCGCGCTCGACAATCTCCATGCCGGCGGCTCAACCAGCGGCGGCGAAGGCCTGCGCCTCGCCTATTCGCTGGCCGAGCGCAATTTCAATCCGCGCGCCATCAACCGCGTGATCCTGGCGACTGACGGCGATTTCAACGTCGGCATCACCGATCCCGCGCAGCTGCAGGATTTCATCGAGCGCAAGCGCGAGACGGGCGTCTATCTTTCCGTCTATGGCTTCGGCCGCGGCAATTACAACGATGCGCTGATGCAGCGCCTCGCCCAGCACGGCAATGGCGTGGCCGCCTATATCGACAATCTCGCGGAAGCGCGCCGCGTGCTCGATACCGAAATGGCCTCGCAGATGTTCCCGATCGCCAATGACGTGAAGATCCAGATCGAGTTCAATCCCGGCCGCATCGCCGAATATCGCCTCATCGGCTATGAGACGCGCATGCTGCGCCGCGAGGATTTCAGCAACGACCAAGTCGACGCTGGCGATATCGGCGCGGGCCACACCGTCACCGCGATCTATGAGCTGACGCCCGTCGGCGCGCAGACCGCAAACGATCCGTTGCGCTATCAACATGACGGGCCGCGCAATCCCGATGCGACCGCGGATTTCAGCAATGAGATCGCGTTCCTGCGCATCCGCTACAAATTGCCAGGCGAAACCACAAGCCATCTGATCGAACGGCCGATCACCGATCGCGACGCCTTCGCCGACATCGCGCGCGCGCCGGAATCGACGCGCTGGGCGACCGCGGTCGCGGCCTATGGCCAGATGCTGCGCGGCGATCCCTATCTCGATCGTGGCTATGGCTGGTCGAACGTGATCGATCTCGCGCAGGGCGCGCGCGGAAGCGACCGCTATGGCTGGCGCGCCGAATTCGTCCAGCTCGCCCGCGCCGCCTCCACCGCCGCGGCGCTCCCGCGCCAAGAAGGCCAAATCGGCCCCAGAGGGAGATAACGCGCTGTGTCCTTCTCCCCTTGTGGGAGAAGGTGGATCGCGCGCGTGAGCGCGCGAGACGGATGAGGGGTGTTTGCGCTTCTCCGACAGAGCGTAGCGCCGTCACCCCTCATCCGGCGCTGCGCGCCACCTTCTCCCACAAGGGGAGAAGGTCATGTCGCGCTTGTTCTTGCGGTATTTGCGTCAAAGACAAACAAAAAAGGGCGGGACGGCGCACACTGTCCCGCCCTTCTTTTCCGCGCCAGACGCTCAGCGTTGCGCGTAATCTTCGCGTTGCGTGCTGCGTTCGGCGGCGATGATGGCGTCGCGCGCTTGCGTCGGCATGCGCGCCATCAATTGATCGGTCGTGCGCGCGCGGCATTCTTGCGCATCGCGCGCGGGCGCGCTTTCGAAGCACACATCGACCACGGCGTCGTGTACGCGTTCGGCGAGCGCCTGCTGGCCTTGCACGCTGGTCAAATCGAGATCGCCATAGCGGACGATGGCGCGGCCATTTTCGGCGAGCGCGGGCGTGGCGGCGAGCGCGAGGACGGAAGCGGCGAGAAACGCAGTGACTTTCAAGGAAGCCTCCCAAGGCTGAACAGAAACTGACATCGTTGTTCGCTTCATATCCGCGCCGCGTTGGACGCTGCTGTAGGGATGCATCCCTTGTTCGAACCGGATGCAGCGATGCGCCCGTTATGCAGCACAAAAGAATGGCCCGTCGCGGGCTGCGCGACGGGCCATGATGAACTGCGACGGACGCGCAAATAGGCGCGACGAACAGTGGTTTATTTTCGTTAAGACGCAGACGCGCCGCGCAGATATTGATCCAGGAATCGCAGATGCGCTTCCGACGCGGTGATCCGGTTCTCGCGCTTCAGGAAGCCGTGGCCTTCATCCGGAAACACGATGTAATCGACCGGCACATGATTGGCGCGCACCGCCGCGACCAATTCATCGCTCTCGACCTGCAGCACGCGCGGATCGTTGGCGCCTTGAATGACTTGCAGCGGCTTGACGATGTTCGACGCATGGAAGAGCGGCGAGATGCGGCGATGGCGTTCGCCGTCCGTCGCGGGATCGCCCATCTCATCGTAAAGCGCGGCGCGCTGCGCCTGCCACCAGGGCGGAATCGACGTCAGCGTGCGCACCCAATTGGTGACGCCGAAAATATCGATGCCGACATCGAACACTTGCGGGCGGAAGGCGAGCGCGGCGGCCACCATGTAGCCGCCATAGGAGCCGCCGATGATGCCGATATGGCCGCCATCGACCCAATCGAGCGATTGCAGATAGGTCTTGGCGTAAACGATATCGTCGAGATCGACCTCGCCGTGATGGCGGTCATCCATGTGGAAGAAGGTTTTGCCATAGCCCGATGAGCCGCGATTGTTGGCCGCGAGCACCGCGTAGCCATGGTTCACGAGATGCTGGATGAGCGCGGAATAGCCGCGCCGGCTCTGCCCGCCCGGCCCGCCATGCACGAACACCAGCGCCGGCGCCTTATTGGCCGCGCTCGCGCCCTTCGGACGATAGAGCACGCCGGGAATCGGCAATTGATCGAAGCTCGGATAGCGCACGACATTGGCGGCCACGAGCGCGGTTTCATCGATCGCCGGATTGAGCGCGGTGGTCAGCCGGCGCGCCGCGCCGGTCGCCAGATCGGCCACGAAGATGTCGCTCGGCGAGGTGTCGGACGCCACCGAGAACGCGATCTTGGTTTCGTCGCGGTTGAAGCGCACCTGGCCGAGATCGCCATCGGGCGCGCCGCTGATTTCGATCGCGCGGCCGGTCTGCTGATCGAGGATGGTCACATGCGTGGACGCATCGGCGTTCACCGCCGAGACGCGGTAGCGGCCGGACGGCGCATAGACCACGAACATCACATCCCAATCGGCCGCGATCAGCGGCGCCTTGGTCTGCGTCGCCAGATCATAGGTCCAGGCCTGGGTGAATTCGCCGTGCTCGTCGGTGGCGAAGACCAGCTTGGCGCCGTCGGGTGTGAAATCATAACTGGCGTACGAGATCGCGCCGCTGTGCTGCGTGATCAGCCGCGGCGTTTTATCGGCGCTGCGCAGATCGACCAGATAGATATCGCTGTCGGCGCTGGTGTTGGGCTTGTCGAGCGCCAGCCAGCGTCCGTCGCGCGAGATCGCGGAGGGATAGAAGCCCGGATTCTGGAAGATCAGCGTGCGCGCATAGCTCGCCGCATCGTACTCGTAGATGTCGAACGCTTGCGCGTCGCGCTCGTTCGAGCTGATCCAGAATTTGGCGCCATCGGCGCGCCAGCCAGCGAAATCGGCCTTGAGGTTTTCACCCGGCGTCAGATCGCGCAGGCCGCCGTCGAGCGCGCGCACATAGACGTGGTTCAATTCATCGCCGCCGCCGTCCGCGGTGACGAGCACGCGCGCGTCGTTCGGAAAATAGCTGAGCGCGAAGGTCGCGTTCGTGGTCGAGGCGGTGAGCGGCGCGGGCGCGCCGCCATCGGCGGGCAGCGCATAGGCGTTGAACACGCCGCTCGCATCGCTGGAGATCAGGATCGACCGTCCGTCCGGCGAGAACACGATCCCATCGGGCCGGCCCAGCATGAAGCTGGTGGTTTCGTAGAATTGCCGGGCCGTGTAGCGCGGAATGGCCATCGCAGCGCCTCCCTCAGTGGACTGGCCGGTGGTTTGGCACGCGGCCAAAGCCGCCGCCGCGGCGCCAGAGGCCAAAACGCTTCGACGTGACATCATCATAGACGCACTCCCTCATATCCCGCGCGCGGCCCGCTGATTGATGCCCAGCACGCACGCCTTGCCCGCGGCCCTCAGCCCATGCCGGAGCCCCGCGCTCTTTGGGATGCACCGGCTCCCCGCTCCGGACGCGGGGGTCAACAAAAATGCGACCAAAAGCCCGGCCCAGACCCAAAGGCCCAGCCGGAAAAAAGCGCGCCCCGTCCACGGAACGGACGGGGCGCGAGGCGCACACATCTGCATCCGCCCCAACCAGGGAAGACGCCGGGAGGGTCTTCAAACGTCGATCAGGCCGCCCACACCAGGCGCGGGCCGCTTTCGACCGGCTGCGCATCGAGCAGCGGGCCGTTCATCACCGGGCGCAGCGCCTCGAACAGATCGGCTTCGACGAATTCACGCGCATCGCGCTCATCGCGCTGATGCACCAGAACATGCGTCGCGCCGAGCAGGCGCGCCTCGGCCCATTGCTCATGGCCGGCGAAGCGCAGCGCGAGATTGCCGGTGCGCGACAGAAACACCGGCACGAAGGAGCGCCCATCGGGCGAAGGCCGCGCAAACGCATAGACCGCCGCCGCCTCGGGGAAAGATTCGTCGGGACGATGCGCCGAGAAGCGATGAGTCCGCCCCGAAGCGCCGCGAAATTCCACAGTTTTCATGTCACGCCCCTGCTCTTCGTTCGTTGTCTGTTCCGTTTTGCCACAGTCGGATGTTCTTGTAAAGTTCCATATTGAGCCCACGCGCGCGGGTGCCGAAACCACGCTGTGGACAAAACCGTCCCCTTTCCGACACGGGCGACGCCTGCGATATGTCAGCCATGCACGCGCACGACGCCCTCGATAAGGAAAGCCATCTGGAGGAGGCCGCGCGGCGCTGCGCCGCCGCCGGCGAAAGCCTCACGCCCCTGCGCCGCCGCGTGCTCTCCCTGCTGGTCGATCATGCGGGGCCGACGAAAGCCTACGATCTCCTCGGTGAGCTCGGCTCGGAAAGCGGCGCCCCGGCCAAGCCGCCGACCGTCTATCGCGCGCTCGATTTCCTGGTCCGCCTCGGCCTCGCCCACAAACTGCAGAGCATGAACGCCTTCGTCGCCTGCGGCGTCGGCGCCTGCGAGCGCTCCACCATCTTCCTGATCTGCGCGCGCTGCGGGGCGACCGCCGAATACGACGCCGGCCACGCCATGGTCGACCTTTCGGACGCGGCCAAGAAGGAAGGCTTCGCCGTCCACGCCACCATGATCGAGGCCAGCGGCCTCTGCGCGGCGTGCCAGGCGGCGTGAGCGCGCCGCAGAAGACCGAGGCGCTGCCCGCCGCGCTCTATCAAGGCAGCACGAATGCCTGGGAATGCGATGAGATGGGCCATCTCAACGTGCGCTTCCATGTCGAGCGCGCGCTGATCGGCCTTGGCGTGCTGGCGCACGACATCGGCATGACGCGCGCGCTCAAAGCGCAGGCCGGCGCCACGCTCCAGCCGCTCGAAATTCATGTCCGCTTCCTCAAAGAGGCCCGTCCAGGCGCCCCGCTCTCGATGCGCGGCGGCGTGCTCGATTGGGATGCGACGACCGCAACCTTCTACGCCGAGCTGCGCCATATCGACGGCGCCGTCTCCTCCACCTTCCGCATCAAGGCCGCGCACGCCGAGCCCAATCTGCTGACGCCGTTTCCCTGGCCCGCCGCCAGCCTCGCCGCATTCGAGGCGCTCACATGCGCGCTGCCCGCGCACGCCGCGCCGCGCTCGATCGATCTGACGTGCGCGCCGGCCGACATCTCCCTCGCGCGCGCCGAAGAGCTGAACATTCCGCGCACCGGCCGCTCGATCATCGCGCCCGCGGAATGCGACGCCTTCGGCCGCATGCGCGGCGAGATGTTCATCGCCCGCGCCTCAGATGCGGTGCCGTGGGTGCTGTCGGAATGGCGCGCGCAAGGCGCCAAAGCCGCCGCGGCCGATGACGGCGTCGAGCGCCGGCCCGGCGGCGCGGCGGTCGAATTCCGCATCGTTTTCCGTCGCTGGCCGCGCGCGGGCGATCATCTCTTGGTGCGCAGCGCCATCACGGAGGTGATGCCGAAAGCGAACCGGCTCGTGCACTGGATTCTCGATCCCGCCACCGGCCAAGGCTGGGCCAGCATCGAAGCCGTCGCCATCACCTTCGATCTCATCACGCGCAAATCCTTCGTCGCGCCCGAACCCATGCGCCAAGCCCTCGCCGCCATCGCCATCCCCGCGATGACAGCGTGAAGCGAGCGCATGGTCCCTCGCCCTTCATGAGCCTTCCCCGAAACACGCACCCATTCCCGGGTCGGCGTGCAACGCCGATCCCGGGACCCATATGCGCCAAGCGGTTGTGAGGAAGACGCAGCTGTCCTGCAGCGCATTCCCTATCGAACGGCCGTGTTTATAGGTCCCGGACCGCCGGCTGCGCCGGCGTCCGGGAATAGGTGATTCATTCGCCGAAATCTCCCTCGCGGGAGAAGGACGATTCCGCGCTTTACTGCGCCGGCGTTGCGCCTTCCGCGGGCGGCGTCCAGGCGGGGCCGGTGAATTCGGCTTCGATCGTGATCTCCACCGCATCGCTCACGCCCATGTTCGTGCCTTCGGGCGGGATGCCGAACGCGATGCCGTAATCGGAACGATTGAGCGTCCCGTGCGCCGAGAACCCGATGCGCGCGTGCGGATCCATCGCCATGCCCGGCCAGCCGCCATTGAACGTGACGTCCAGCGTGACCGGCTTGGTCTGCCCGTGCAGCGTGAAATCGCCGGTGACGCGCGCCGTGTTCGGCCCGGTCTTTTCGATCGCCGTCGAGCGGAACGTCATCTGCGGAAACTGCGCCGCGTTCAGCCAATTGGCGCTGAGCAGTTCGGCTTGAAAGCCGGTCGGCGGATTGGGCAGCGAGAGCGAACGCGGATCGATTGTCGCCGTCAGCGTCGCCGCTTCCGGATGGGCGGGATCGAGCTGCAAGGTCGCATCGAAGCGCGTGAATTGCGCCGTGTAATGCGAGAAGCCCAAATGATTGACGCGGAACGTCAGCGCCGCATGCGCCTTGTCGAGCTTATATTCGCCCGACGGCAGAGCCGACACATCGATGGGCGCAGGCGCGGGCGCAGCGGCCGTTGACTCGGCCGGCGGCGCCGTGGTCGTCGCCGGCGCGCACGCGGCGGCGAGCGCCAGCAAACCGGCGGATAGCACTCTCTTCATTCTGCAACCTCATTGCGAGCCCCGCCGTGAGCATAGCGCCGGGCGGCGGCGAAAGTCGCCGTCAATTCGTCGCAAGCAAAGCATCGAGCCGCTCGAAAGACTCGCGCGCGCCCTCTTCCATGCCGGATTTGACGATCGCGTCGCGCATCTCGAACGATGGAACGCGCGACAGCGCCGTCAGCCGCGTGCGGCCATCGCCGAGCGCTTCGAACGTGAACTCTTCCGGCGCGGGCTCCATGTCGCCGAAGCCGAACGTCCACACCAGGCGGCTGGGCGGCGCAACCTCCAGATAGGCGCCGAAGAACTCGAAGCTCTGACCCTCCGCGCCGGTGTGCACGATGCGCCAGGCGCCGCCGACGCGCACATCCATCTCCCGCACGGTAGATGTGTATTTGCGCGGCCCCCACCATTGCGCCATCAGCGCCGGCTTGGTGTGCGCATCCCACACCAGCTGGCGCGGCGCGTTAAAAATGCGCGAGGTGAGCATCACCGGCCAGTGCGGCGGATATTCGAAAATCGTTTCCGGCGCGTCGATGCGAATAAGTTCGTTCAAGCGGCCGAAACTGCTCGACCAGCCTTCGCGATGGCCGTCGCGCTCGGCCATGCTCGGCAGCAGGCTCTGGCGGAACACCATTTTGGTTTTGCCGGCGCCGAAATCGCTGAGCCGCACATCGCATTCCATGTCGGCGCCGCTGGCGGCATGCGCTTCGCCCCAGGCGAAGGTGAAAACGATCTTCTCGTTCGCCACGATCTCCTTGTAGACGCCGCCTTGCGGCAACTCCTGCCCATCCGCGATGCCGCGCAGCACGCCCCGCCAAGCGCCGCCCGCGCGGCTGTCAGCCTCATAGACGATCGCGGGATGATGGCGCGGTCCCATCCATTGACGCATCAGCGCAGGATCGGTCCACGCCTTGAACACAAGATCGCGCGGCGCATCGAAAATGCGCACGATGACGAGCTCATCGCCCTGTCGTGGCCCATCGGCGAGGTCTGCACGTTCCGCCATATCTCCTCCGCACCCATGCCGCGCCAATCCATAAATAACCCATCGGTTCTACACAACCCCCGCCCGCCGCGGATGAGAGCATTGCGCAACGCCAAAACGAGAATAGCGCCGTCGCCCTTCCTCCCCCAGCAAGGGGGAGGTGCGGCGCGCAGCGCCGT
>JBGAGO010000001.1:0-1416956 GCA_044226655.1 Caulobacterales bacterium
GCCCGCTGCAATTCGACATCCTGTCGATGGGCTCGCTCTTGGCGCTCAACCGGGCGCGGATCGCCGCCAATCCGCACATCGCGCGCTTTCTGGCGATCGCGGCGGCGATCGCAGGCGCGCTCTATTTCGCGACCTACGCCCTCATCAACATCGCCGATGGCGCGCATGGCGTGAACATCATGCGCAACGTGATTTCCGGCTGGCTGTGGGGGCAAGGGCGCCACATCTTCGTTTACAGCGTCGTCGGACTGGCGGCGGCGGCGATCATCGCGAACGTGATCACGGGCGCTCGCTGGGCGATGGCGCTAGGCCGCTTGCCGTTCGCACAATGGATCGGGCGCATCTCCTACGGCGCCTATCTCTACCATTTGCTGATCCTGTGGTTGGTCACGCAGATATTGCCGCCGCTCCATCCGTGGAGCTTCGTGCGGCAGGCGACGATCTTCGCGATCGTCTATCCGACGACCCTGCTGGTCTCGCACCTTTCCTATCGCTTCATCGAGCGGCCGGTTCTGCAATTGCGCAAGCGCTTCCCGTAAGCGCCATCAACGCGTCCATAGCCCTGCCCGCGACCGCGCTTCCGCGCAGGAGGCGACAAGGCTTCGAAGCGTTACCTAAGCAGAGATTGGCGCATAGCCTCACCATTTGCTTTACGAGCGCCAATCCGCCAGTTTTCGCCATCATGATCGAGCCGATAAAGGCCCATGCGCGCTTCGTAAGTGTCGCCCCAGTAAGGCTCGTCCAGCAATTCGTAAATGAAAGCGGCCTCAATCCGATAACGTGTCCGCATACTGCGATAATAGGCGACGCGCTGCATGAGATCGCGCCCGTTTGCCTCGTCGCTCTGGTCGACATTTCCGGAATTGAACTCTGTAATCCAAATCGGCTTCCCGTAGCCATGCAAGATTCCGAGATATTCCTCCGAAACGCCCGGATAGTCGTGCCAGACGGTGATGTCCCAATTGATGCCGTCCGCCTTCATGCGTTCGAACGCGCCCAAATGGCCCCACCCGGCGGTGCCCATCGCGCCGCGTGCGCGCCGATCGCCTTCATGCAGACCGCGCGACAGGCCGGAGAGTGCGGCGCTCACTTTCGCCCATCGCGGCCCAAAGTACTCGTCTGAACCTACGCCGCCGGCGCGCCCCCACTCGCAAGGATATTGCGTACCGTCGTCGCGCATCTCGCAGGGCCGCAGAATTGCATAAATCTCAAACTCGTTTCCAAGCTCCCAAACATGTATGCGGCCTCGGAACTGGCGCGCCCACGCACGCGCCTGTTCGAAACCGACATCGTGCAAGTGACTGGCGCTCTCGCCTTCAAAGTCAGCGCCAGGCATGATGATTGGCAAAATGCCAATATGGCGCCGCTCAGCGAGCGTAAGCAGCTCGTCGAACGCATCGAACAGGTTCGTATCCCCGAGATTCACGCGGTACTGTGTAAAACCGGTCTCCCGAACCAGGTCGAGCTGCGCTTCGTAGGGAATACCCGGATAAGCCGAAAACGGGTGGCCATTCACGCCCCAGATCAAGCCATCTTGGACGCGTCGGGCGGAGCTCTCTTCCGCGCCGGACGCGAACCCGTCGATCGCGGCGGCCCCGCTGCCGAGAACCAACGCGCGCCGGCTGGGCCGGATCACGCCATTCCATACGCGCGCGTTTCGCCCATCAGGGTGCGGAACATTTGCTTTGTCGGACATCTGCGCCCTCTCGCGCCCACCTCGCCGAACTGCACAAGATCGCGGCGTTCGCCGCCCCACCACAACACAACCAAGACGAACACTGCCGCCACGCTACCTCCGTCATGGCGCCAAGCAGTGATAAAGGCTTGCAGTGCAACGTCAAAGCATTTGCGGCGATGATGCTTGATGGACTGGGCCATTGCCGAGCGGCTCATCATCGGGGCAGGCTTTACGGGAGCAACGCTCGCAGGGCGCGCCGCCAATAAGCTTGACTTGGACGATAATCGTTGCCGCGATCGTGACGTCGTGTGTGTTCTAACAAGAGCGAGTTTCTCTATTGGCGGTTCTGAGTCTCTGAGGTGACGGCGCAGAGGGCCTCGTCCCGATCGGGTTCGCCGACGATTTGGTCGGCCGGGGCGGCGCCTCCAGAAACTGGCCGGCCATATCCCGCCCCGACGCCGCCCACTATGCGCCTTTCACGGAACCGGCTATGGCCGCGTGGTCCGGCGTCGGGGCCACCGGAGATTTCTAGCGCGCCGTCGCCATTTTAGTCGTCGAGAGTTTGGACCTTATGTTTTCGAACATTCAGGCGCTGCGGGGCTTGGCTGCCGTCATGGTCCTCGTGCTGCATATGCAGGCGATGCTCAACAGCAATCTTGGATCGCATTTCAACGCGTCATTTCTCGCAGCGGGCGTCGATATCTTCTTCGTCATCTCCGGCTTCGTCATGGTGTACGCAAACCGATCGATGACGTCGAACGCCATGACGTTTTGGCGCGGCCGCATCATCCGCATCGTCCCCCTCTATTGGCTGGCGACATTTTCCGCGATGGCGCTCTGGGCGATGGGCTTTCGGCCAAACGGGCTGCAGGCTTTTGACCAGGGCGACGTGATCGGCTCGCTGCTTTTTATACCGATCCACCGAGCGGACGGACAGGCCGAGCCCATCGTCAGCCAAGGTTGGACGCTCACCTACGAAATGTTCTTTTATGCGTTGTTCGGCCTCGCCCTGGCGCTGCGCTCATTGCGCGGTGTCGTCATCGTTCTCGCCTCCCTCTTTCTGGGGCTGGCGTTGATCGGCTTGATCCCACACACGCCTCAGCTTCTCTACGACACGTTCACCAGCTTTCTTCCGCTGGAATTCATCGCCGGATGCGCGCTAGGGCTATGGACCGCCAGCCAAAGAACGGCGCCCAGCCGGGTTTGGTCAGGCTGGATCCTTCTCATTGGGGGCCTCATCGCGCTTGCAATGAGCGAAATGTATCCGTCCTTGCCGACCGGGCCGAACAGCTTTTTGCGCGTGGCGACGTGGGGTGTTCCAAGCGCCGCGATCGTTACCGGCGCCGTCGTCCTCGAACTCAATAAGAAGGTCGTGACATCGAAGGCTATCTTGCTCGTTGGCGCTGCAAGCTATTCTCTCTACCTGTTCCACCCGATCTTCGCGCAGAGCGTTGTCAAAGCAGCAGGCATGGTCGCAGCGCGGACGGGCCTTGCGCCAGTCCTGATCTTTCCGACGTTTGCTTTGGCGGTCGCAATCGCCATAGGCGCCTCTATCGCCGTCTACCTGTTGATCGAGCGCCCCATCACAAACGGACTGAACGCGCGCCTACGTCAGGGCAGGATTCAAAGCGGGACCTAGTTCGACTTCTTCCCCGGTGCGAAAGGACGGCAAATTATCCGTCCACACGCGCGCGGGCGCGGGACCGATGATATTACAGCGCAATAGACTATCGCTCGATTCGTAGCGGCGCGTGCCGGAATAGGCGAGATCGCCGCTCGGCCATTTCTTCAGCGCGCCGGCAAGACGGAAGCGCTCCAATCCCCGCTGATAGTGATGCGTGTAGGAGAACATGGGGTCGAAACGCGCGTTGAGCTCGTCGCTGAACTTGAGATGCAGCACGGCGAGCATAACGGGCGCTCTGCGGCCATTCGTCGATTCATGCGGATAGGGATAACGGAATCCCTCGCCGATATGATTGATAGGCGTCTTAAAGATTGCGCTCATGGGCCGTGGCCACCAGCGTGCGAGCGCCGGCATCATGGATATAGGCACGCGGTCCACAAAACGGTCGACCTGCCCCGCGATCATATAGTCGATCCAGCCGCGCCGCGCTTCGCGCTCCAGCGTCGAGAACAGCCGGCAGCGCGGACCGCCAAGAACCTCGAGCTTGCGCTCCGTGTGCGTGCGCCATGGCCGCTCCGGCAGAGCGCGGATGATGTAGTCCTTGTCGAACCGATTCATCGTCTCGAGAATCGAGCCGGACGCCGTGCGCGCAGAGACGCCCGCCCACGAGCCTTCCGGATAGAGGTCGACCATGATGGCGAAGAAGCAATCCGCGCCGCTCTGCGCGTAGGAGGACACGAAGGCGGCGAGCGGAGTCGATTCCATCTGCGAGTAGACCAGCAGCTCATCGCAATCGAGGTAGATCGCCCAGCTCCCCGCGGCGTGCGTATGAAGGAGCTCACTGATCCAATCAGTCCCGTAGTTCGATTCCAGGAAGGAATCGGGCGTGTGGTAAACGATGCATCCTGGTTCGGAGAGCAGGTATTCCGTCGTTCCGTCTTTTGAATCATTGTCGATGAAGATGAAGGTCTCGACGCCGATGGCGCGGTGATGCGCGATGAAATGCGGCAGAAGGGCAATCTCGTCCCGTACGGGACACACGATCGGAATATCGCCGTCGCTCGCGCGATACTGCTTCCTGCTAAGCAGCCTGAGCGCCATGCGCCGATCCCCCGTCCCCTCCTTCTTGTCCGTCGCCGCCCGATCCATCGTCAAGCGCGCCGCCCTAGGTCGGCGAAGTCAGCTATTTTTATAAGCACTGCGGATTGCGGCCAACGTCGCGCCTGCTTCGCGAAGTTGCGCGCGGGGGGCCCGCCCGTCAGCCATCAGGTCGCGCACGCAGTCGATCAACCAATAAGGGTTCGGCGCTGTCCTTTGACATGCGGCTGCACAAACCTTGCATTGGCCCAAACGTCCGAATGCGCTACGCCGCCTTCACCCGGCGCTGGACCGAAACGATGCGGCATAATGGCGCGCGCCGGCCAAAGGTTGGACTTTACCATGGACGTCGTCTGGCTCGGGATCGGATTTCTGCTCGCCGGCCTCGCCGCAACCGCCCCGCTGCGATGGGCGATGGCGATCGTCTTCACTTGCCTTCCGTTCGGCGGAACCCAGGTCTTCAACACCGGCGGCGATCCGATCCTGTTGCCGGTCGTCGTGAGCCTGGGCTTTCTGGCGCGCCACGCGATCAGCATGTTTTCCCGCCCATTGCGGCTCCAGTTTTTTTTGCTGATGCGGACGGAGCTGCCGATTCTGGCGTTTCTCGCCTACGCACTGGTCTCCGGCCTCTTCTTTCCGCGTCTGTTCGCGGGCGCCGTCGATGTGGTGCCACAATCGTCGGCGCCGCCCACACCTCTCGATCCGTCGATGATCTCGTTTCCGCAGCTCGCTTATCTGAGTGTCGCCGTTTACCTTTATCTCGCGCTCCGGCAGGCATTGCTGCGTGTGGGGATCATCTGGGCGCTCTATGCGCTCCTGCTGCAGATTTCGTTCATCGGCGGCATCGGATTTCTCCAAGGCGTGCTCGCGCAGGTCAATGTCCGCCTCGACATGACGTGGATCGTCAACGCCCAGGGCTACGGCTTGGCGTTCGATCAAATCGTCAATGGCTTTGGACGCGTGAGCGCCGTGTTCCCAGAGGCGTCCTCGTTCGCATCCTGGGGCGCCGGCGCGTTGCCGTTCTGCTATGCGCTCTATCTCAATCCTCTCAACCGCGTTCTTTCGAACCTCGCCTTTGGGCTTCTCGTGATCCTCGGCATCGCGATGCTGTTGTCGACGTCGTCCACAGCCTATGGCGCTATTGCGATCATCGCTGCTTTCGCGTGCGTGCACGCACTGCTCGATTCTGATGCGCAGCGCCGCGAGCGCGGTCTCGTAATTATCATCGCGGGCGGCCTCCTGTTCGCCATCCTCACCATTCTCGCCTTCTCGTCGGACGCCGGCTTCCTCGGCCGGCTGCGCGGCATCATCGAAACCATGACGGTCAGCAAAGCAACAAGCGAGAGCGGACTTCAACGCGGCGAATGGGCGGCGCGTTCGCTTCAGAACGGCTGGGACACGGCGCTGCTCGGCGTTGGCTATGGCGCAGCCCGGTCGTCCGGCATTTTTCACTCCTTGTTTGGGCTGGTCGGCGCTCCCGGTCTGCTGCTGTTCTTGGCGGTAGTGACGCCACCCATTCTGCGCGCGTTCAAACGACCGCACACCGGCGAAGAGGCGGTCGCTTCCGCCGCAAGCTTTGGCCTGTTCGGTTCGCTGGCGGCCATGGCGCTCGTGGCGCCGGACCTGTCTTTGGCCAACGCGTTTTGGGCGTTCCTACCGCTTGCAGCCGCGCCGCTCGCCGAACGCGCAACATTGCTCGCAATGGTTGATCAAGGCGCGAACGCTGTGCGTAGGACGAGCCCCGTATGATAAGGCCCCTCGGGAAGGTGCGAGCCCGAAGACGAGGATGGTGACACGAAAACGTGCGCGTCGACACGCCGCTCACACGTTGGAATCGTTGGCGCCCAGATAATTTGTCACGTAGTCGCGCACGCCTTCCTCGATCGAAGTGAACGGCGCACCGTATCCGAGCGCACGCAGACGACGCATGTCCGCCTCCGTGAAGTACTGATAGCGTGCGCGGATCGCCTCTGGCGTATCAATGTAGTTGATCTCGGGTGTACGCCCGAGCGCCGCGAAAAGCGCCTTGGCGAGATCGGCGAAGCTTCGCGCCTGCCCGGCGCCGACGTTGAGAATGCCGCCCTGAATGCCGTTGCGCAGCAGCCAATCGATCACGGCCGCGCAATCCTTCACGTAGATGAAATCCCGCAACTGGCCGCCGTCGGGATAATTCGGATTGTGCGAGCGGAAGAGCGTCACCGGCTCGCCTGACATGGCGGCCGGGTACATGTGCGCCACGACGCTTTTTTGACCGCCCTTATGCTGTTCGTTCGGGCCATAGACGTTGAAGAATTTGAGCCCTGACCAGACAGGCGGCGCGCGTCCTGTGGCGGCGCTCCTGAGTGCGTAGAGATCGAACGCCTTCTTCGACCAGCCATAGGCGTTGAGAGGCGCAAGGCGCTCATTAGACTTGAAGGTGTTGTCGTCGACGAAACCTTCTCCGCCGTCGCCATAGGTCGCCGCCGATGAAGCGTAGACGAGGGGCAAGCGCTTTTCCGCACACCAATTCCAAAGCAGGCGCGAGAGCGTGATGTTGGTGCGCGTGATGAGCTCCATGTCGAGCTCCGTCGTCGCGGAGATCGCGCCCATATGAACCACCGCCTCGACATCATGTCGCGCCAAGAAATCGAACAGTTCATCCGGCAAGACAAAAGCCGCCAGTTTCCGTTTCGCGAGATTGATGTCCCGCAGATCGCCCGCCTCGAGCGGCAAATCGCACACCGCGACATCCGCGCGCTCCGCCAGACGTGCGGCCACGTTCGAGCCGATGAAACCCGCCCCGCCGGTTACCATGATCATGCCCATAGACGATTTATCCGCGTAGAAATCTCAACGATACGCACAAACGGCCCATCGACCGCGAACGCAGCTTTCGGGCCAATTCCATGGCGCTCAAAGCCGCTGCTCGAAGGCGCTCATTGCGCAATACCATATTGCCTCTCCACCGCGCCCAGCCCCTTCCCTTCCTTCACTTCTGACGGCGCGGGGGCACGCGCAGCGCCATGGACGGCTAGAACCTCTCCGTCCGGAGTCGGCGGGCCAAGCCCTGCGCCCGCCGGCGGCCGCTCACGCACGCAGGCCCTCGATCAGTGCGTCGCAGGTTCGGCTCATCGCGCGCGCGCTGAGTTTCGGGTTCCATAATTTCTGCAGCACCAGGCCCTGCAGCATCGCGACCATGGCCGCGGCCAGCGCGGCTTTATCGAGGTCGGCGCGCAGCGCGCCCGAGGCCTGGCCGCGCGCGATCAGCGTTTCCAGCGCGCGGCGGGGCGTGTCGACGCCTTCCTTCACCGATGCGAGAATCGCCTCGTCGAGCAGCGCTTCGGCCCATGTCATCAGCGAGATGCGCCGCTTCTGATCGTCGGAACCGGCGAGATAGGCTTCGAGGAAGCGCTGCGCGACTGCTTTGAGCGCGGCAACCGGATCGGGATCGTCGATCGACAGCGCCGCGCGTTCTTCCTCGTGGCGAGTCTCGGCGATCGCGAGCACGAGCTCCTTCTTGCTCTGGAAATAATTGTAGACGGCGCCGGCCGACAAGCCCGCCTCGGCGAAGATCTCCTGCAGGGTTGCGCCTTGAAAGCCCGCCCGCGCGAAACAGGCGCGCGCCGCCGCGATGATGGCGTTGCGCCGTTCCTGCTTGTAGGCCGGTGAAACGCGCGGCATCTCAAACCGGCTCCGCCAGCGCGACGCGATAGAATTCGTAGCCCTCCTTCGCCTTAGCGTCGCCGAAATAGAGCGCGCGATAGTCCGCCGCGCCGAGATCGGCGATCCGCCGCAAGCCATGGCCGCGCAGAAACCCATCGAGCGCTTCCGGCTTGATGCCGAACGTCCACGGCTCGCCGATGCGCCGCAGATTGCGAAGCAGCGGATTAAGCCCCGGCGCATCGAACACGCCGGCGACCGCGTCGGCGTGAACATAGGTGAAGATGAGGCGCGCCTTGAACGCGGCGACGGCGCCAAGCACCTCGCTGACTGACGCGCTGTCGAGATAATTCGTCACGCCTTCCCAGATGAACAGGCTGCGCGCCTCCGGCGCATAGCCGGCAGACAGGAGCCGCGGGCCGATAGCGTCATGCTGAAAATCGATGGGCACGCGCGTGAGATGCGCGGGCGGCGGCCCAAGCCGGCGCGCTTTGCGCGTCAGCAGCTCGGCGCGGTCCAGCTCGAACACGCGCGCCGACGCCAAGGCCGGCAATCTGAGCGCGCGGCAATCATAGCCTGCGCCGAGCATGACGATCTGTTCAGCGCCCTCCCGGCATTCCTCGATCACCCAATCGTCGATAAGCCGCGTGCGCGCGACGCCCGAGGTGCGTGCGCCGGGTGCGCGGCGATGCGCGTAGAGCTCAAGCGCGCGCCGGAACGGCCGCCAGCGCGCGCCCACGACGGCCGCGCGCTCGAGCGGCGAGAGGAAGCGGCGAGCATAGGGATCGTCGAACAGGCGCTTGCCCGCCGGCTTCGCGGTTTCGAGGGCGCGAAAGGCGGCCATATTCGCGGCGGTGCGGCTGATCACGACGAGCCTCCTATAAAACGGATGTCCGTTCTATATAAGAGCCGAAGCCTCTTGTCCAGCGGGCCGCCAGGCGCCGGGAGGAACGCTCGCGGGGCGGCGTTTGATCGGCGCAGGCGGCGCCCGCGGCTCCCCGCGCGACAAGGCGCGTGTTTCCCGCGCGGCGCGCTTTCGCTATGCCAAGCGCATGCAGGGCGCTTTTCGTACATCCTATGTGAGCTTTGACTCGGACGCGGCGCCGCCGCTTCGGATCGCGGGAAAGCTTTCGACGCCCGAACTGGCGCCCGGCGCCGCGCACGGTCGCGCGCCTGCCGTCGTCATCTGCCATGGGTCCGATGGCCCGGACGCGCGCGGCGCCTTTCACGCCGCCGCGCTCAATGCCGCCGGCATCGCCACGCTTGAAATCGACATGTGGGCCGCCCGCGGCGTCAAGCGCGGCGCGGCCGCGCGTCCCGGCAGTCCGATCGAAACCTTGGCCGACGCCTTCGCCGCCAAGCGCTTCCTCGAAGCGCAGCCCGAAATCGATCCGCTGCGCATCGGCATCCTCGGCTTTTCCTGGGGCGGCGTGGTCTCGCTGCTCAGCGCGACGCAAACAGCGGCGGCCGCGCATGTCGCGACCAGCGCGCCGTTCAAGGCGCATGTGGCGTTCTATCCTGTGTGCTGGGCCTACGAGACTGTGCCCGGGCTTTCGCTTCGGCAGCTCACCGGCGCGCCGATCTTGATCCATGCCGGCGAAACGGATGCGTATGACGATCCGGACGGGCTCGACCAATTGCTGGCGCGCCTTCCCGAAACCGCTCGCGCGCACATCAAAGGCGTGACGCACAAAGGCGCCGGCCACGGCTTCGATCGCGATCAGCCTGCCGTCACCATCGTCGATCCCTTCGCGCACAAGGGCGCAGGCGGGCCGGTCGTCATGGCGTTTCACGCCGAAGCCGCGCACGCCGCGCGCGAGGCAAGCGTCGGCTTCTTTCTCGAGACGCTTTGATCGCGCCAGCTTGCGTCATGCGGCGGAAAATCGCCGCACTCACACCGTTTCTTTTTCTCGCGGCGCCGAGACGCGGCGCGTCTCGCTCCGGGCCTTCGGCTTCGGCAGGAGGCGGAAGCGCGTCTGACACCAGGCGAAATCCACGCCGATATCCAGCAGCGCATCCGAGCGTCCGCACGGGCACGCAAATTCCATCACGGAGAGGACACGATAGGTCTCGCCGGCGACCAGCGGCACCGGCCTTCCCGTCGCGTGGTTCGGGGCGACGTTGACGCATAGAACCAGATCGCCGGGGCCGACTGCATAGCTCATGACTTCCATCCCTACGCTGCGGGGAACATAGGCTCGCGCCGGCCAGCGGCAGGCGCCGTCATTCTCTGAAAGGATCAGTATAGCTTATGTAGGCCGCCGGCGGGAGAGCGCTTCGCGGCCGTTCGCAACTGGGCCGGCCGCCGCCGTCAAGCAAGGTTTGACCCGCATCGACGGTACGTTTACATACTAATCTGCGATCCTGCGCGTTGGGAGGCGGCCAATGAAGCCGAGTGCGCTCGCTCACATGATATCCGTTGCGGACATCGTCCGCCCGCACGCCTCGCGCGACCCCGATCGCATCGCCGTCGAATTTGAAGACAGGGCCATCTCGTTCGGCGCGATCCACAAACGGTCGAACCAAGTCGCTCATGCGCTGCGCGGCGCCGGGATCAAACCGCAGCAGACCGTGGCCTTCCTCGACAAGAACACGCCCGAATATTTCGAAATAGCGTTCGGCGCCGCGAAGGCGCAGGCCATCAGCCTCGGCGTCAATTGGCGGCTGTCGCCATCGGAAATGGCGTTCATCATCAAGGACGCGCAGGTGAAAATCCTGTTCGTCGGGCCGCTCTATTTCGCTGCCATGGAAGAGATCAGAAGCGAACTTTCGCCGGATGTGCTGATCATCGCCTTCGCCCCGCATCCGCACTGGCCGCTCTATGAGGATTGGATCGCGTCGCAGCCCGACTCCGATCCAGCGCTTGCGGACGATGAGAACGACATCGCGTTCTTGACCTACACGTCGGGAACCACGGGCCTGCCCAAAGGCGCGATGATGACTCATGCGAGTTTCTTCGCGGCGTTCTCCGCGCTGGAAAGCTGGCGGCTCGATGCGGAGTCCGTCAGCCTCGTCATGATGCCGATGTTTCACTTTTCGGGCTCGGGATGGTCGCTCCTCAATCTCGGGATCGGCGCCAGGATCGTGCTCCATCGTGACGTCGATATTCCGGCCATCGCCAAGGCGATTGATGGCTTCGCGATCACCAATGTCATCATGCCGCCCATCCTCATCGAGGCGATCCTTTCCTTCCGCGCGGATCCGCCCTGCGATTTGAGATCGTTGCGCGCCATCTGTTATGGCGGCGCGCCGATCGGCGAAGCGCTGCTGCAGCGCGCGGCGCAGCAACTAGGCTGCGAACTCATCCAACTTTACGGCCTGACCGAAACCGCAGGCGGCGTCGCGCAGCTCGATCATATCGACCACGACCCCGTTCATCGGCCGGAGCTGATGCGCTCATGCGGCAAGCCGTTCGCCTGGACGGAATTGAAGATCGTCGATCCGAACACGGGCGCGGCGATGGCCGTTGGCGAAAGCGGCGAAATCTGGGTGCGCGCCCCGCAGAACATGGCCGGCTATTGGAACAACCCGGGCGCGACGGCTGAGACCATCACGCCGGAGGGATGGCTGCGCACCGGCGATGTCGGCCGCCTCGATGGCAACGGCTATCTCTATCTGCTGGATCGGATCGGCGACATGATCATTTCCGGCGCCGAGAACATCTATCCGGCCGAAGTCGAAGCCGCGCTGTTGAAACATCCCGCGATCGCGGAAGCGGCCGCGTTCGGCGTGCCGGACGCGCGCTGGGGCGAATCCGTGCGCGCCGCCGTGGTCACGGCGCCGGGCGCGCGCGTGACGGCCGAAGAGATCATCCAGGAAACGCGAAAGCATCTCGCCGGCTACAAGCTCCCGAAGGCCGTGGACTTCGTCGATCAATTGCCGCGGAACCCGACAGGCAAAGTGCTTCGCCGCCAGCTCAAAGAGCGCTTCTGGAGCGACCACGACAGAGGGATTGCGTAAGCCATGACCCCGACCGCCGAAAGCGCGCACAAGGATTACCGCTACCCGTTCGAGCCCTATCCGACGAGCTGGTACATGCTCGCCGAATCCGCCGAGCTTCAGCCCGGCGGCGTGCTGCCCCTCCACTATTTCGGCCGCGACCTCGTGCTCTATCGCACCGAGTCCGGCGTTCCCGTTGTCGCCGACGCCCATTGCCCGCACATGGGCGCGCATCTCGGCTATGGCGGAAAGGTGTGCGGCGAATCCATCAAATGCCCGTTTCACGCCTGGGAATACGCGAAGGACGGCGCCTGCGTCGCAATTCCCTATCGCACGACCGAAAAGATTCCCGAGATCGCGCTGAAGATTTGGCGTGTGAAAGAGACCAGCGGATTCATCTTCGCCTATTTCAGTCCAACAGACGAGCCGCCCGCTTGGGAGGTTCCGGACGAACCCGCCTGGGGCCAGAAGGGCTGGCTCGGCTACGAGACGTTCAGCTGGCGCGCGAAAGTTCACGTGCAGGAGGTCGCCGAAAACATTCCCGATACGGCGCACTTCGTCTATGTCCACGAGGTGCCGACTTTGCCGAAAGTCCGCGGCAAGATCGACGGGCACATCTATCGCCAGACGATGACCAACCTCGCCTACGGCAAGGAGGTCACGGTGCTGGTGCACGATGCCTATGCGCTCGGCTTCTCATGGATCGAAGCGTTCATCCCGGTGCATTATCGCATGATGGTCGCGGCGACGCCCATCGATGAGCTCTACACGCATCTGCGACTCTACTTCCTGGTCGAGGAAGGTGAGGACGCGCGCGAATTGTCCAAGCTCAGCCGCAAGACCATCGACCTTGTCATCGAAAACACGTCGCGCGACGTACGCATCTGGGAGCACAAGGCCTATATCGAGCGCCCGCCGCTGGTGCAGGGCGATGGCCCGATCTCCGTGCTGCGGCGCTGGTCGCGCCAATTCTACGCAGCGCCCTGAGCGGCCCCACGCTCTTTACGTAAGCTCGTCCGCGTCGGCGATGTTTGCATGAACCTTCAAGAGCACGGCAAGCGCGCGCTGTAGCTGCGCCGGGTCTATGCCCTTGCGCAGCGCCGGGCTCACTATCTCCACTTGGCGATTGATCTTATCGACCATGGCCCGGCCGCGCTTGGTCAGCGTCACGTCGATCTGGCGTGCGTCTTTCGCATTGCGCTCCCGTTGGACAAAGCCGCGCGATTCAAGATCCACGATCAGCGCGCCCGTCGCGGCCTTGCCGATGCCAAGCGCTTCGGCGATCTCTCTTTGATTGTGCAGATGCGCCCAGTCGAGCTGAAGAAGAATGCCGGCTTCGTTGCTGGTCAGCCCAAGCGACCGGAAATGCGCATTGTAAAATCTCAGCAGCGAGCGGCTCACGAGATGAAGGACGAACTCGAACTGGCGTTCCGGTTCGTGCGGAATCGTATCGCTCACGAGGCCACCGCCTGCGTCTCTTCCCTGTGATTCAATGCAACCGACTCTGCATGCGCTCTACGCTTTCATCGCCCATGAGGTGCGACGGTTCAAGCGCATACGACCCGACGAGAGGGCATAATAAAGCACCTCGCGCGCCGTAGATCTCAGCGGCAGGCAGGCGAACTTGCGCGAGGCTTTGCTGCGCCTTGGCGGACCGCGCGCGATGAAGATGGGAACTACGTCTGCGCGCGATAGACAAGGTGCCTATCCTCCGCGCGCTGCACGGCGCACGGCCTTGGCCGGATGTGTTTCCGGAAGAATAGGCGAGAGGCATGAGACGCGGAGCGCGTGCGCCACTCTTCCACGTCCACATATGTCTCTTTCGGCCCCGCTTCCCGTACTCGCGATCACGCGGGCGAAAGCGTTCTGGCGACGCGGAAACCCATGTAAATTTCATATCCTGACGGCACGAAAAGCTGGTGTTTTCGCCGTTTGGCCATCCGGCGGCGATCACCGCCGCGAAGCACACGAACCCTGCTGTCCACGCCGTTGGTTCGAGCCGATCCGTCCACCGGTGCGCCATGATAGCTATCGTGCCAAACATCTTCGCACCATTGCCAGACCTTGCCGCGCATCTGCAGCAACGCTGGCGGCCCGGCTCGACATGCATAATCCCACTCAGCCTCGGTAGGCAGGCGATATTGGTCGCTGTGACGAAGCGCGAGCTTGGCGTTTAACCAACCAATGTAATCGTTCGCAAATTGCATAGTGACGTTGTTGACGGGCCGATTCCCGCGCAAAAAGCCGCCAAACCAGCCTCCGCCACCATCCAGCTTGGCGCCCGCCTGCGCGGCGGCGTCCCACTGATCGAATGTGATAGGAAATCTGCCGAGGGCGAACGTGTAATCGATTTTTACCTCGTGCTGGGGGCGTTCCTCTTCGCCCGAACCCGCTTCGCCCACCGGCGCGCCCATCAGAAACCGCCCCGGCGGGATCGTCACCATTTCGGCGCAAACGTTTTCGGGCAGGCCGGGGATCGCGTCGCGCCATACGGCGCCAGGGCGCAGACGCGGGTCATCGCGCACGGGCGCGACTTTCGGCGCAAGAGACGCGACTGGCTCGACTGCGCCCAGCAGCGCGGCGACGCGCTCCGTCAGCCGCGCGCAGGCGTCGTTCTCCTCGCCGCGCCAACCGACGAGGCTGACGGCCTGGAGATGGCTGAATTCAAGCGCGATGCGGCCTTCGTCGAGCAGAACCGGGATCAGCCGGCCGCTCTTGGTTCTGTCGTGTTCATTCTTGACGTAATATTTCCCCTCGCGGTTCGGCGTGAACGCGCCGCGCGCGTCGATGCTCGCCTCGGACCAGATTCCTAGCGTGAGGTTGGAACACTCCAATTCGTCGAGAATACGGTTGAACCATTCGTCGCCCGGCTCAAGGCCCTCATCCCACCAGACGGTATAGTCGGCGCGTTCGAGTAGGCGCACCAGCGGCTCGACGCGCGCGCTGTCCTGGCGCTTGTAGGAGATGAAAATATCCGCCACCGCCCGCCACCCGCCTTCAGCTTGGTTCAGCGACATCTATTGCAACGGCGTGCGCTCGTCACGATGACTCGGCGCGATGAGGCTATCGGCGGGAATTGGCGTCTGGATCTATGCCGAAGTGGCGGACAGAGAGGGATTCGAACCCTCGTTAGGCTTTCACCTAAACACGCTTTCCAAGCGTGCGCCTTCAGCCACTCGGCCACCTGTCCGGCGCGGGCGCTTATAAGGCGCACGCTGATGTTTACAAACCGGCCCGCTGGCGCGGGCCCCGGCGCCTTCAACCACTCGGCCGCCGCTTCGGCGCGGGCGCTTATAAGGCGCGCGCAGGTCTTTACAAACCGGTCCGGCCGGCCGGACGATTTGGGAAGGGCGGGGTTATACGCCGTGGGGACGGGATGGGAAGGCCAGGACCCACGTAACTTTCGCCGCGTAACTTTCGCCGGGCGCCCGTCGCCGCGTAACCTTTTCAGGGGCGATGACGAAGTAGCGGCGAGCGCTTACATTGGGCGCTCCAAGGAGTCCTTATGTTCTCCCTCAAAAAGAAACTCGACCTGCCCACCGCCGCCGAGGCCCTGCCCGGCCGCGCCCAGCCGATCCCCACCAGCCGGGAGCATTTCGTCGCCGGCCGCCCGATCCAGCCGCCCTTCCCCGACGGGCTCGAAGAAGCCCAATTCGGGCTCGGCTGCTTCTGGGGCGCCGAGCGCAAATTCTGGCAGACCGACGGCGTGTGGACCACGGCCGTCGGCTATGGCGGCGGCATCACGCCGAACCCGACCTATGAGGAAGTGTGCTCGGGCCGCACCGGCCACACCGAATTGGTGCGCGTGGTCTATGACCCGAAGCTGATCAGCTACGACCAGCTCCTGAAGGTATTCTTCGAAGCGCACGATCCGACCCAGGGCATGCGCCAGGGCGGCGACATCGGCACGCAATATCGCTCCGCGATCTACGTGCTGAACGATGCGCAAAAGGCCGCCGCGGAAAAGGCCAAGGCCGCCTACAACGACGCGCTCAAGGCCAAAGGCTTCGGCGCGATCACGACGGAAATTCGCGAGGCTGGTCCGTTCTTCTACGCGGAAGACTATCACCAGCAATATCTGGCGAAGAATCCCGGCGGCTATTGCGGGCTCGGCGGCACGGGCGTCGTCTGCCAGATCGGCACGGGCGTCAGCGCGTCGTGAGCTTGCGCGCACAGCGCATGGCCGGCGCGCGGCCATGACGCCCAAGGCGCTTGAAGCGTTCGCGCTGTCGCTGCCGGGCGCGACGCTATCGGTCCAATGGGGCGACGACCACGTCTACAAGGTCGGCGGCAAGATGTTCGCCGTGCTGGGTCCGGGCGTCACGCGCGGCGCATCGATGTCGTTCAAATGCAGCGAATTGTCGTTCGAATTGCTGACGGGGCGGCGCGGGATCATTCCCGCGCCTTACCTCGCCCGCGCCAAATGGGTGTGCCTCGAAACGCTCAGCGCGCTCGATGACGACGAGCTCAAGGCGCGGCTCAAGGAAGCGCATCGCCTGATCTTCGAAAAGCTGACGCGCAAAGCGCGCGCCGAAATTGCGGCCGCCGCGCCGGCCGCGCCCGCAGCGCCATCCAAGCCGGCGAAGAAAGCGGCCAAGAAGGCCAAGCGGGCATGATCCTCGACACGCCGCGCCTGTCTCTGCGCAAGGCCACGCGGCAGGACGCGGACTTCTTCATCGAGCTGATGACCGAGCCGCTCTATCGCCGCTTCATCGCCGATCGCGGGCCGCTGACGCGCGATGACGCCGTCGCCTATATCGAAGAGCGCATCCTCGCGGCCTATGCGCGCGACGGGTTCGGGCAATATGTCGTCGTGCTGAAGAGCGCGGACGAACCGATCGGCGTGGCGGGGATGATCCAGCGCGAACCGGATGTCGCGCCCGATCTCGGCTACGCCTTCCTGGCGCGCGCGCATGGCCATGGCTACGCGACGGAGGCGGGCGCGGCGGTGCTGGCCGATGCCCGCGCCGTGCATGGCGTCACGCGCGTGCTCGCTTACACCGATCCTGAAAATCATGCCTCGCAGGGCGTGCTGACGAAGCTCGGCTTTCGGCTGGTGGAAACCCGCGTTCACCCGACGCTCGGCCTGTCATCGATCTTCGCGCGGGATCTCACCGCGCCGTCGTGAGCTAGCCAGCGGCGCGTGCGGGCATCGGCTCCAGCATGGCGCTGTAATTCGAGGACAGGCCCGGATCGTGCAGCACGATATGGCTGCCCTCATTCTCGAACGCGAACGGCACCTCGACCGGGCGCTTGCCCGGCTGGAACTCGATCTCGCTCAGCGCCGCCGTCACGTCCGCGCGCACATCGGGCGGCACGAAGAACAACAAGAAGCCGCCGCCGCCCGCGCCCAGCAGCTTGCCGCCCAACGCGCCCGCTTCCGACGCGATCGCATACGCGCGGTCGATCGCGCCGTTCGACACGGCCGACGACAAGCCGCGCTTCATGCGCCAGGCTTCGTCCAGCAGGAGGCCGAAATCGCTGAGCGGAACCGCGCGGTCTTCCAGAATGGCGCGGCCCTCGCCCACCATCTCATACATGCGGTTGAGCTGCGCGCGCTTGGCCTCGAAATTCTCGGCCTTGCTGCGCTCGATCTCGGAGGCGTTGCGCGTGAAGCGCGTGAACACCAGCATGAGATGGCTTTGCAGCTCGGCCGCGCGGCGGGGCGAGATGTCGATCGGATCGACCGAAACGTCGCCATCGGCGTGAAAGTCGATGCGGTTGAGGCCGCCATGCGCGACGGCCACCTGATCCTGCGATCCCACCGGCTCGCCGAGATAATCCTGCTCGACGCGGATGGCTTCGCGCGCAAGCACGTGCTTGGGCGTGGCGCGGCCCTGCATCTGATGCACGGCATGCAACGCCGCCACCGTGAACGAGGAGGACGAGCCGAGCCCCGAGCGCGCCGGCAAATCCGCATGATAGTGCAGTTCGAGCGGGCCGCATTCCGTCGTCAAATAATTGCGCAGCACCTCGCGCACGACCGGGTTCTGAATGTCCGCGATCTCGGCGACATGCTCCGACTGGCGCCACGACACGCGATAATTGAAATCGAAAATTGGCGGTAAGCGGCGCAGCGTGACGTAGACGTATTTGTCGATTGAGGTGGACAGCACGGCGCCCGGCCCGTGGTGACGGAACCAGCCCGGCAAATCCGTGCCGCCCCCGAAGAACGACACGCGCAATGGCGCCCGAACGATAATCATCGCCGCCCCCCGATGGTCCCCGCGCTGCCGCGCACATGGAGTGCTCTCACCGCGAAACTAGACCGGCTGGGGGCAGTAAGGTCAAGCGCGTTTGCCCGTGGACGAAGAGATCGGCGCTGCCCGCTCGCACCGGCGGCGCGCTGCGATGATCAGCGCGGCCAAATGGCGTTGTTCTTGGCATTCAGTTCGACGCCGCCGAACGCGACGAAGAGCGCCTCGCACGCCGGCGACCAATCGCGGTCGAGACGCGAACGGGCGCCCGATGAGGTCATCGTCTTGCTTTTCAGCGCGCGCCGGAGCGCGGCGAACGCCTCATTCGCATCCACATCGGCCCCTACGGCCCTGGCTAGGCCCCAAGCGGCGCCCCGTTGCCGTGCGGCGCCGAGATCGCCCATCAGCACCTCGAATGAAACTGTCACAATCTTCGGATCCCGCGCAGCCGCGCACCATCCAGATGTGTTCGAAAACCACCTCAAGAGACGCTCGCCGCGCGCCCGCAGGAATGCTTCCGTCCGCGAAGGCCCTTCGGGCGCTTCGGTCCAAACCCTGTCCGCCTCCTCAGCGCGGCCGGATGCCTGGATCCACCGAACGAAGGAGACGATCGCCGCCCGGGCTTCACGCGTGACCGCGACGATGACGAAATCGCGAAGGCAATCGGCGCGCGCGCATCCGGGCGACAGATGACCGACAATGAATTGTCCCGGCAGAACGAGATCGGTCGAGACCGCCAACGGCATCTCAACCTCGTTCGGGCTGCGCCGGCACTGCTCGCGCGATTGGCCGCGGTAATCGGTCATCGAGCGATCGCCCAGGTGGATATCCGTGGCGACAAGGCCTAATTGGCGCATGAACTCGCCGGTGAGATACGTGCCTGATTTCGGCATCGAGGCCACAAGCACGCGCGACGGGCTCGCGCCGGATTCCGTCTTGAAGCACCGCCTGCCGAACGCATCGCGTGTGATCGGCAGGACGCGCGCGGCGCTTTGATCAAGAACGTCACTCACGAGCGCTTCCAACGCCACTCTATCGGCGGTTATTCATCTCTGTGGATTTCCCCTATAACGGGCAAGCAACTCAGGCGTGCACCTTGTGGGGGAAGAGGCAGGTCGGGCATGTCAACGCGATGAGCACCCTTCTTCGCCAGGCGATCATTCTTGTCGGCGGGCGCGGCACGCGCTTGGGCGCGTTGGCGCAGGATACGCCGAAGCCGCTCATGCCGATCGCAGGCGATGCGCGCTTTCTCGATTATCTGATCGATGACGTCGCGCGTCATGGCGTGCGCGAGATCGTGCTGCTTGCCGGCCATCTCGGCGACCAGGTGGCGGCGCGCTATGACGGTAAGCGCGCGCGCGGCGCGGCGCTCAAGGTCGTGCGCGAACCGGCGCCGGCGGGCACGGCCGGCGCGCTGCGCCACGCGGCGGCGCTGCTCGATGATGTCTTCCTCATGACCAATGGGGATTCCTATCTCGATCTGAACTATCTCGCGCTGGCGCGAACGCTGCAGGCCGACGACGTCGCGGCGCTTGCGCTGCGGCGGGTCGAGGATGCGGCGCGCTATGGCGCGGTGGACCTCGCCAACGGCCGCATCACCGGCTTTCGCGAAAAGGACAGCGCAAACCCGGGCCCCGGCATCATTTCCGGCGGCGTCTACATGCTGCGCAAGCGCGTGCTGGACCTGATCGACAGGACGCCCTGCTCGATCGAATCCGACGTGTTTCCTGCACTCGCCGCCGCCGGCGCGCTCGCCGGCCATGAGAGCAACGGCTATTTCATCGACATCGGCCTGCCCGATACGCTGGCGCAAGCGCGCGAAGAATTGCCGGCGCAAATACGGCGCGGCGCGGTGCTGTTCGACCGCGACGGCACGCTCAACCGCGATGACGGCTACACCTACAAGCCGGACGATCTCGTCTGGCGTCCCGGCGCGATCGAGGCCATCCGCGCCTGCAATGATGCGGGTCGGCTGGCCATCGTCGTGACCAACCAATCCGGCATCGGGCGCGGCTATTACGATGAAGCCGCCATGGCGCGCTTCCACGCCCATATGCAGGGCGAACTGGCAGAGGCCGGCGCGCACATCGATGCGTTCTATCATTGCCCGCATCATCCGGACGCGAGCGCTGCCGAGTTCGCCTACGCCGACCATCCCGACCGCAAGCCCAATCCCGGCCTGCTGCGCCGCGCGCTGATCGAATGGCCGATCGATCCCGCGCGCGCCTTCATGGTGGGCGACACTTCCGCCGACACAGGCGCCGGCGCGGCGATTGATCTGCCCGCCTATCTGGTTGCGCCCGGCGATTTGTTTGCGACGGTCGCCGCCGGCCTCGCCACGCACGGTCAAGCGTCCTCCGCGTTCGCAGCGCGCGAGGCCCTCAGCGCGCGCGCGGCGGATGCGCAAGTTTGGCTTTTCGATCATGCGCTGCCGCTCTGGAGCGCGCAGGGCTTCGATCGGCGCACCGGCCTCTTCGAAGAGCGGCTCACGCTTGAGGGCGTCGCGGTCGATCTGCCGCGCCGCGTGCGCGTTCAAGCCCGCCAAACCGCGGTTTACGCGCGCGCGGGCCTGCTCGGCTGGGAGGGACCATGGCGCGCACTGGTCGAGGCGGGCGCGCGCACGCTGATCGAGAAAGGCCTGCGCAATGATGGCGGCACGCGCCATCTGCTCGCGCCCGACGGCGCCGTGCGCGACGAGCGCCGCGATCTCTACGATCTGGCCTTCGTCCTGTTCGGGCTTTCCGAAGCGGCGCGCGCACTCGGCAGGCGCGACGATCTGATCGTCGCCGCGCGCGGTTTGGCCGATTGGCTCGAGCGCGAATGGTCCTTGCCCCAGGGCGGCTATTTCGAAGGCGAGCTCACGCCCAGCCCGCCGCGCCGCCAGAACCCGCACATGCACGTGTTCGAAGCGTTTCTCTCGCTCTACGAGACCACCGGCGATGAGGTCTTTCTCGCGCGCGCCGACCGCATCGCGCGCCTATTCGAAACGCGCCTGTTCGATCACCGCTGGCGCGCGCTGCCGGAATATTTCGATCTCGACTGGCGGCGCGCCGACGGCGTCGAGGGCGAGGTGTGCGAGCCGGGCCATCAATTCGAATGGAGCTGGCTGCTGGAACGCTGGCGCGGCCTGGGCGGGCGCGATCTCAGCGAAATCGCCGGCCAGCTTCGCGTGCATGGCGAAGTCTACGGCGTCGCCCCAGGCAGCCGCTACGCTATCGATGAGACCACGCTCGCGGGCATGGCGCGCACGCGCACCGCGCGGCTTTGGCCGCAGACCGAGCGCCTGAAAGCGCATCTCGCGCGCGCCGCCGGCGCGGGCGACGCGATGGCGGCAAGCCTCGCCGTCGAGGCCTATGACGCGCTGATGGCGTATTGCGACACGCCCACACCCGGCCTTTGGCGCGATCGGCGCTTGGCGGAGGGCGGCTTCGTGGAAGAAGCGGCGCCCGCGTCGAGCTTTTACCACATCATCATCGCGCTTTCGGAATTGCAGCGCGTGGTCGCGCTGCTGCAGGCGCCGCGCTAGGCTTTCTCCGCCCTTCTCGCTAAGCTTTGGCCGCGATGATCGAGCGGCAGGCGATCCCCGAAGTGTGTGTCATCACCGCGCAGCGCTATGCCGATGCGCGCGGCTGGTTCAGCGAAACCTACAATGCCCGCGCGCTTGCGGAGGCGACGCAGGGCGCCGTGTTCGTGCAGGACAATCAGGCCTTCTCGGCGCCGCGGGGCGTGCTGCGCGGGCTGCATTTTCAGATCGGCGATGCGGCGCAAGACAAGCTCGTGCGCGTGCTGCGCGGCGCGATCTTCGACGTGGTCGTCGATCTGCGGCCGCAGGCGCCGAGCTTCGGGCGCCATGTCGCGACGGAGCTTCGCGCCGGCGATGCGCGCCAGCTCTTCGTGCCGCGCGGCTTCGCGCACGGCTATCTCACGCTCGAGCCCGATACCGAGGTGTTCTACAAAGTCTCGGCCTATTACAGCCCCGCGCATGAGCGCGGCCTGATCTGGAACGATCCGGATCTGGCCATCGCCTGGCCGCTCAACGGCGCCGCGCCCATCGTTTCGGAGAAAGACGCCGCGCTGCCGCGCCTGAGCGCGCATGATCGCCGGGCGCTCAGCGCATGAAGGCGCTCATCACTGGCGGCGCAGGCTTCATCGGATCGGCGCTGACGCGTCATGTCGTGGGCGAACTTGGCTGGCAGGCGCTGGTGGTCGACAAGCTCACCTATGCCGGCCATGTGAGCTCGCTGGCGCCGATCGCCGCCGCGCCCGGCTATGCCTTTCTCCGCGCGGACATCTGCGACGGCGATGCGCTCGGCCGCGCCTTCTCGTCTTTCGCGCCGGACATCGTCTTCCACCTCGCGGCGGAGAGCCACGTCGATCGGTCGATCGACGATCCGGTGACGAGCGTGCGCACCAATGCGCTCGGCACAGTCACCCTGCTCGATGCGGCGCGCCGCTATTGGTCCGCGCTGCCGACCGCGCAAAGAGATCGCTTCCGCTTCATTCATGTCTCGACCGATGAGGTGCACGGCGCGCTAGGCCCGGATGGCGTGTTCACCGAAGCCTCCGCCTACGATCCGCGCTCGCCCTACGCGGCCAGCAAAGCCGGCGCGGATCATTTGACGCGCGCTTTCCGCCACACCTACGGCCTGCCCACGTTGGTCACGACCTCGTGCAACAATTTCGGCCCGTATCAGACGCCGGAAAAGCTCATCCCGCTCGCCATTCTGGCCGCGCTCAATGGCGAGCCCGTGCCGATCTACGGCGATGGCCTTCAGGTGCGCGATTGGCTGCATGTCGCCGATCATGCGCGCGCGCTGGTGCGCGTCGGGGAGGCCGGCGCGCCGGGCGAGACCTACGCCATCGGCGCGCGCTGCGAGCGCGCCAATCTCGATCTCGTCACGCAGATCTGCGCCCTGCTCGATGCGCGCGCGCCGAAGAACCATGCGCACGCGCAGCTTATCGCGCATGTCGAAGACAGACCCGGCCATGATCGCCGCTACGCCGTCGATCCCTCGAAGCTTGAAGCGGAACTCGGCTGGACGCCGGCGCACGCGTTCGAGGAGGGCCTCGCCGCCACCGTGCAATGGTATCTCGACAACGCGGCCTGGTGGGCGCCGCTGCGCGCGCAAGGCCATGGCCGCGCGCGCCTGGGCCGCGGCGGCGCATGAGCCTTCTCGTCATCGGGGCCGATGGCCAGCTTGGCCGTGCGCTCGCGGCGGCCGCGCCCGATATCGTCGCGCTCACGCGCGCCGAGGCCGATCTGACCAAGCCCGCCACGCTCGCCGCCGCCTTGGCGCGCGTGCGCCCCGCCTGCGTGATCAATGCGGCGGGCTTCACGCACGTCGATGCGGCCGAAGCCGATATCGTTGCAGCCTATGCCGCGAACGCCGATGGCGCCGGCGCCTTGGCGGCGGCGACGGCCGCCATCGGGATTCCCCTCGTGCATGTCTCGACAGACTACGTGTTCGATGGCCGCAAGGGCGCGGCCTATGTCGAGGATGATCGCGCCGCGCCGCTCAACGCCTATGGCGCGTCCAAGCGCGTGGGCGAACTGGCCGTCGCCGACGCCAATCCGCGCCACGCCATCGTGCGCACCTCCTGGGTCTACGCGGCGCATGGGCGCAATTTCGTGCGCGGCATGCTGCGCCTCGCGCAGCAGCGCGATGAAATCGCCGTCGTCGAAGACGAAAAGGGCTGCCCCACCGCCGCCGACGATCTCGCGAACGCGTTGATCCACATTGCGCACGCACTGGCGCGCGGAGAAGGCGAGCCCGGTATGTTCCACTATAGCGGCGACGGCGCCGTCAGCCGGCGCGCCTTTGCGGAGGCGATCTTCGCCGAGGCGCGCGCTTTGGGCGGTCCGTTCGCGCGCGTTGCAGCTACCAGCGCGGCCGCGTTCGGCGCGGCGGCGCAGCGGCCCGCCTGCTCCGCGCTGTCGTGCGCGAAGATCGCGCGCGTCTATGGCCTGCGCGCGCTGCCCTGGCGCGATGGCTTGGCGCGCTGCCTCAGCACCATCGCGGCCGATGGCTGGAGAGTGTCTTGAAAGGCATTCTGCTCGCCGGCGGCTCGGGCACGCGCCTGGCGCCGATCACGCACGCGATCTCCAAACAACTCGCGCCGGTGTACGATAAGCCGCTGGTCTATTATCCGCTGACCACGCTCATGCTCGCGGGCGTGCGCGATATTCTGCTGATCTCCACGCCGCACGATCTGCCCCATTTCGAGCGTCTGCTCGGCGATGGTGCGCGCTGGGGTCTGCGCCTCTCCTACGCCGCGCAGGCCGCGCCCAACGGCATCGCCGAAGCGCTGCTGATCGGCGAACGCTTTCTCGATGGCGGCCCGGCCGCGCTGGTGCTGGGCGACAACATCTTTCACGGCCATGGCTTGACCGAGCGCCTGCAGGCCGCCGCCGCGCTGCAGCACGGCGCGCGCATCTTCGCGTGCCAAGTGTCCGATCCAGAACGCTTCGGCGTGATCGCGTTCGATGCGCAAGGTCGCGCGCGCGACATCGTCGAGAAGCCGCAGACGCCGCCGTCCAACTGGGCGGTCTCCGGACTTTATTTCTACGATTCCGAAGCGCCTGCGCTGGCCAAGACGCTGAAGCCATCCGCGCGCGGCGAATTGGAGATCACCGATCTCAACCGGCTTTACCTCGCGCGCGATGCGCTGACGGTCGAAAAACTCGGCCGCGGCTTCGCCTGGCTCGACACCGGCACCGCGGAATCGCTGCTCGACGCCGGCGAATTCGTGCGCACGCTCGAAGCGCGGCAAGGCTTGAAGATCGCGTGTCCCGAAGAGGTTGCGTTTCACATGGGCTCTATCGACGCGGCCCAGCTCATGCGCCTCGCCGACGCCTTCGGCGCCAATCCCTACGGCGTCTATCTGCGGCGCGTGGCGCAAGACGCGCGCTAGGCTGACAGCGCCGCGAGCGCGAGCCAGATCAGCTGATCGGCGCGCAGTGAGAGGCGTTCACCGCCATCGACGACATCGCGGCAGAACAGCGCCCAGCGTTCGGGATCTTCGCCTTCGGCGATGAAGGCGTCGCGCACCGCCTGCGCGGTGACGCCGATATGGAGGCGCGCGCCCTCCGCGCCCTTGGCGTCGACCGCGCTCAGCCATTGATAGGCGCCGACCGCGCCGAGCACGCGGCGCACGGCGCGGATGAGGCCGGGCGGCAGCGGCCCCAAAGCCGTCTTCTCGCGCGCGTCCGACGTGTTGATCGCGCCCGTGCCGGCATAGACCGTCGCGAACCGCAGCGCGCCCGAGCCGATGTTCTGCGCATTGTCCGCGCCGGGCAGCAGCTGGCCGTCATTCTCGATCACCAGCCGGTCCGCCGTCGTGGTCGCGCCCGACAGCGTCGTGCGAAAGCCGATGCGGCTGCCTTGCGCGCCGGTCGTCCAATTCTCCGCAGCGCGAAATTCGACCGCGACTTTGCCGGTCTGATACGCCGAGCCGTCATAGCCGTGGCCGTTGAGGCCGCCGATGGCGTTGCCGGCGGCGAGCGCGGCGGGCGATGCATTGGTGTTGTTGGCGCGCCGGCTGATGAAGGTCGCGCCCTGCCCGAACGCGTCGAACAGGAAGCGCGCCGTGGCGCCGTCGGCGGCGATGGCGTGCAGCATCGCGCCGCCGCTCGGCAGCGCGGGCGCAGCGGCGGCGTTGGCGTTGATGACCTGCGCCGCCGTGAACACGTTGGCATCGGCGAGGCCCGCCGCGCCCAACGTGGCGCGCATCGCGCTGAAGCTGGAATCGTCACACAATTGCTGCGCCTGATCGGTGAACGTCACCTCTTCCGCGGCGCCCGCGCCGGCGGAAACGCGGCCAAGGATTTTGTCGCTCGCCGACAGCGTCACGCTCTTCGTGGCCGGCGCCAAAGCCCATGCGCCGGCGGCGTAGACGACATGTTCGGCGCTGTCTTCGACAAAAGCGCGCCAGCCGGTCTTGGGCGCGATCTCTTCCCAGACGCCATCGCGCCAATAGGCCAGCGCGCCATTCGCCATCGCGGACCAGGCCGCGCCGCTCTTGCCCGACGGCAGAATGTAGACATCGCCTTCGTCCGGCGACGCCGGCTGCGCGGCGGTGCTGCGCGAGCGCGCGGCGAGCTGCACCAGCGCATCGAGCCGCAGCAGGCTCTCGTTCACCGTGACGTGCTTGTGCGCTTGCGCGGCTTCAAGGAAAGGTAGTGTGAGATGAGTGGTTTCGGCCATCGGCGCCTCCTGCGGCGCATCTTCGCCCGGCGGCCGATTGGGTCCGATTGCGCGCCGCCAATCCCCGCATTTTTCGCCGCATGAGCGAGCCGCGCGACGACGACGCGCCGCGGGCCACCATCGTCGTGGTGGCGTTCAACACGCGCCGCTTTCTGGCGCGCCAGAAGGCCGCGCTCGCCGCGCAGACGGAGACGCGCTGGCGGCTCGTCGTGCTCGACAATGCCTCGCGCGCGGAAGAACGCCCGACGCAGGACGAACTGCCGCCAGGCGCCGAACTCATCCAATCCGAAGTCAATCTCGGCTTTGCGGCGGGCTGCAATCGCGGCGCGCGCGATGCGGCGACGCCCTATCTCGTGATGCTCAACCCCGACGCTTTTCCCGAACCTGATTGGCTCGCGGAATTGCTCGCCGCGGCCGAGCGCTATCCGGATGCGGCTTCGATCGGATCGACGCAGATCGCGGCCGAAGCGCTCGATCGCCTGGACGGCGCCGGCGATGTCTATTTCGCGGCGGGCCTGCCCTATCGCGCGCTCTACGGAAAAAAACTCCTGCCTCTGCGCGAAGGCGAGGTGTTCAGCGCATGCGCGGCGGCGGCGCTCTATCGCACCGATGCGTTCAAGGCGGCAGGCGGATTCGAAGAGCGCTTCTTCTGCTATTGCGAGGATGTCGATCTCGGCTTTCGGTTACGGCTTGCGGGCTGGCGCATCGTGCAGGCGCCGAAGGCCGTGGTGCGCCATGTCGGCGGCGGCGCCTCCGCCGCGCGCTCGGATTTCGCGGTCTATCACGGCACGCGCAATCGGTTGTGGACCTTCGTGCAGGACATGCCGGCGCCTTTGTTCTGGTTGCTGGCGCCGGCGCATGGCGTAGTGACGTTGCTGTTGCTGGCGATCGCGCCAGCGCGCGGGCTGTTCGGCCCAACCTGGCGCGGGCTTGGCGATGGCGTGAAAGGTCTCGGCGCGGCCTGGGCGCGGCGCAGGGAGATTCAGCGCGCGCGGCGCGCCTCGCTCTGGTCGATCGCCCGCGCGCTTTCCTGGTCGCCCTGGGCGACAGCGCGGCGCAGCGCGGTGATCCGCTCTATCGACGCGGCGACGGCGCTCAATGCCCCGGCGCGTCGCCCTCGGGCGTAAGTCCGCGCAAGGGCGGCGCATCGTTCGCGGGCGGCGCGGCGACAGGCGGCGCTGGCGCAGCTTGCGGCGCGGGCGCGGCGGCGGCGGCAACGTGCGGCGCGATCACGATCGCCGGCGGCGGCCGATCGCGGCTCAGCCAGGCGCCGATGCGCGGCGCGGCGAATCCGAAAAACACCGCAGCGCCCACCGCGGCGCCGACGACATAGCCGATCGTGCGCTGGCGCGCGCGGCGTTGAGCGATGTCCGCATCTGGATCGAAAGATTTCGGCGCGACCTGCGGCGCATCGCGCGGCGCGCGTGCGGGACGGCGCACACGGCCCGTCATCGACACGGACGGCATCGGCAGCACGCCATTGCGCAAATCGCGCGCGAGGTCCGCGAGCGTCGCCGCATCCGCGGCCTGATCGGCCGTCATCGGCACGATCAGCGTGCCGAGATCGGCGATCGCGGGCGGCGGCGCGGCGGCGGCATAGACGATGGCGCGGCCGCGCAGCCGGCTGATGGCGCGCGCCACGTCCTGCGCGAAGGCCGCATTGGCTCCGCTCCACAACACGCAGACGAGAAGGTGTTCGCCGAAGCGCGGCTGCTTGTCGCCGAGGCTCACGGCGGCGGCCTGGCCTTCGGGCCAATGGCCCACCAGCGCCGCGGCGAGCGCCGCGTCTTCAGGCGCGTGCAGAATGATGGCCTGAATCACGAGGAGACCATCACAGGGAGCCGATCACGAGAAGCCGATCAGAAGAGACAAGGGGCGCGGCGCGCTGGCGAAACCGCCGATCAGCTCAAACCGCTCTTGCCCGCCTTGGGATCCCACAAGGCCGCGAGATCATCGTTCGCTTCATCGTCTTCGAGCGAGACGCGCTGATCGGGCTTGGCCTGCTCGCGCGCGGCGGCCGACAACGGACCCGAATCGATGACCGGCGGCGCGCTCCAATTCGCGGGATGCGACAGCGACTGCAGCTTATCGATCATCGCGCCGGTCTTTTCCTCGCTGACGGCGAGATCGGTCTCGACTTCGTTCAAGCGCTGAATGACGGCGGTGCGCTCAAGATCGTCGCGCTGCTGCATGGAGGCCACGATGCTGCGCAAGCCCTCATGGCTCGGCAAAGCGACGGGCGCAGCGTCGTCATAGGATTCCGCGGCGACGGCCTGCGACGGCGCGCCGAACAGCGACAGCACATCTTCGATCGCGCGCGCGCCATCGACCTTATCTGCGGCGCCGACGGCTGCGACGCTGCCAAGGCCCAGCACGGCGACGCTGGAGGCGAAGCCGCGCGCCATGCCCGCGGCGAACGCCCAATCGCGGCCTTGCGCCGCCTGTTCGCGCCGGCGCACCGGCCCGCGGCGGCGCGCTTCCACAAACGCGGCGACAGAAGCGCGCGCAAATTCGCGCCCGCTCAATTCGCCATCGATCTGAACGATGTTGAGCTCCGCGAGCTCAGCGTCGAGCGCCGCATCGTCGACGCGGCAGATGCACACCGGGCCTTGCTGCGCCATGGCGATCGCGGCCCAGGCCGCGCCTTCGCCAACTGCGTTGCGCGACCAGAGCAGCATCAGCGGCGCACGCTTCTGCGCCGCTTCGAGCGGCGCGGCGACGATTGGCTTCGCGTTGCGCACCACTTGGCAGATCCCGACGGCGTGCGCCGCGTCCTGCGGACTATGCGCGATAAGGGCGTGCGTCATGCGACTTCGGTCCCCAGCCTCTCGAATGGCCCCAGCCTGACGACATTAACCCTAACTGGTTCGTGTCTTCCACGCAGTAAATTTCTCGATCCGTCGGGTCAATGGCGGCGTTTTATGCTTAAGGGTCGGGCGCGACGGGGACCAGAGCGAGGATCATTAATGAGCAGTCAGGAGCCCGCGGAACCGCGCGGCCGCGCAGGGCTGGGGACTTGGCTGATCGCTGGGTATTTCGTCACCGCAGCGCCGATGGCCGCGGGCGGCGGACTGGCGCTGGCGCCGGTGCAGGCGCTCGCGGGCCTCATCGGCGGGCCGTGGCGGCGGATCTGGTCGCAATGCGCCGAGGTGTGGACCTGGTTCGGCCTGATGCTCGGCTTCGCGGGCTGGGTCGCGCTAAGCGCGCTCTGGTCGGCGCAGCCGGTAAATCCTCAATCTTTCCGGCTGCTTGGCGGCGTGATCTGCGGGATTCTGTTTGTCGCGGGCGCGGGCATCGACGGGCCGTCGCGGCGCATGGTGCGCGCAGCGGGCGTGGCCTTCGCGCTGGCGCTGACGGTCTATCTTCTGGTCGAGGCCTTCGCCGGCATGCCCATCAACAGGCTCGATCAGCCGGACACGCCGGCGACGACGCTGATGCGCAACCCGAGCCGCGGCGCCAGCGTGCTCGTGCTGAGCATTTGGGGCGTGATCGCCGCTTTGGCCGGCGGCAAGAGCCATGAGCGCTGGCTGTGGCGCGCCCTTTTTCTGAGCACGGCGGTGCTGTCCCTCCAATTCGACATGAACGCCAACGCCATCGCGATGGGGCTGGGCCTATGCGCCTACCTCCTGGCGCTGGCCGCGCCCGGCTTTGCGGCGGTGGCGGTGACATCGGGCCTGGCGGCCTGGCTGCTGGCCGCGCCCTGGGTCGCGCCGCGCATCCTGGCGCTGCCGCAGGTGTCGGCGCATTTGCCGGATTCCTGGTACGTGCGCGGCGAAATCTGGAAATTCGTCTGCGCCAAAATCGCGCGCAATCCGTGGCTCGGCGAAGGGCTCGACGCTTCGCGCCGCTACAGCACGCCGATCAGCGGGCGCGGCCTCGAATGGCGGCAGATCCCGCTGCATCCGCACAGCGGCTCGCTGCAGATCTGGTTCGAAACGGGCGCGGTGGGCGCGCTGCTCGGCGCGGCTGTTCTGATTTGGGGCGGGATCGCGCTGGCGCGGAAACTCAGCGCCGACCGCCAAGCCATGGCCGGCGCCTGCGGCGCGATCGCGGCGGCGGGCGTGGTGGCCAATGTCAGCTATGGCGCCTGGCAGGAATGGTGGGTCGCGACGTTGTTCGGCGCGGCGGCCCTCGTCAGCGCTGCGCGCCGCTGAGCTTTTCCTCGAAGCGCAGCAATTCCGCGAACGCCAGGAAGACATGGTAAAACGTCGAAGCTGGCGCTGCCTTCGACGCCGGCTGGCCATGCGCATCGAACACATCGATCCATGAGCCGCGCGGGCTGACATTGAGATAGCGATCGAGCAGCACGCGCGTCGCCGACGTCACGGCGGGGACGGGATCGTGCCCGCCCAGCTCGAACAGCGCGAGATGGCCTTTGATCCGCTCGGTATTGGGCCAGGAGCGCGAGCTTTTGTCCGTGGCGCCTGCCCCATCGGCGCGCACCTGCATGTAGGTGAAGCCGGTCAGCGGATCGACGCCCTTGTCCTCGGCGAAGCCCACCAATTGGCGCACGATCGGCGACACATCATCATGCGCGAGGCGCTGGTATTGCGTGAGGATCCACGCCCATTCGAATTGATGGCCCGGCTCGATCCTGGCGTCCGCGCCGGGCGCACGCTGCAAATCCTCGGTGAACAATTCGCAGAGCGTCACGCCATCGAAGAAATAGCGGCGGAACAGGCCCACGATCTCGCGCGCGACATCGAGAAAGCGCTGATCGCCGCTGGCCTCATAGGCCGCCAGGCACGCTTCGGTGAGATGCATGTGCGGGTTCTGGTCGCGCGGCCCGACCGGCGGCTTGATGTGCAGAAAGCCCGGCGCGGCCGCGGGACGCATCTGCGCGTCGATGAAATCGAGCGTCTGATGCGCCAGCGTAAGCGCATCGCGGTCTCCGCTGGCGCGGTAGCGCCAGGCGAGCGCGAACAGCACGAAGGCCAAATCGTAAAGATCGGGCGTGGCGTCCAGCACCGCGCCATCGGGCGTGAGCCGCTTGGCCCAGCCCTTGTCGGGCCCGAGCCAGGCATGGGCGCGCAAATAGTCGAAGCCGAGCGCGGAAAGATCGCGCCCCTCGTCCCAGCCCAACAGCGCGGCGTGGGAGAACACATAGGTCTGCCGGCAGATCACGCGCGTGCGCCGGAAACCGCCCTCGGCGGGCTGGCCGGCGAGGTCCAATTCCTCGAAGAACCCGCCGCGCGCGCGGTCGACGCCGGCGCGCGCCCAAAACGGCAGCGCGGCCTCGAACATCCAGGCGCGGACTTCGGCAAATGGCGGCATGACCCCTCGCTCTGCGGCGCAATTCGTGCACTTAACGCGCCAGAGCGAAACGCCGGCGCCGGGCGCCCGTTTCGCGCATTGGCGGTTCGGTGGTCATCGTTCTAAATCCTGACGGAGCCAAATGAAGTATCGGATTGTTCCCGCCATCATGTCCGGCGGCGCCGGCACGCGGCTGTGGCCGACATCGACCGAGGCCAAGCCGAAGCAGTTTCACGCGCTCAACGGCCCGCGCACGCTGATTCAGGAAACCATCGCCCGCGTCTCGGGCGAGACCGAGCATCTCTCGTTCGCCCCGCCGATCGTTCTGGCCAACATCGCCCATGCCGATCTGGCCGAAAGCCAATTGGCCGAAATCGGCGTCGCGGCCAGCGCCATCGTGCTCGAGCCGATGGGGCGCAACACCGCCGCGCTCGGCGCGCTCACCGCGGCCGTCGGCGCCGAGGTCGCGCCCGGCGCGCTGGTGCTGCTGCTGGCGGCCGATCATGTGATCGCGGACGTGCCGGCCTTTCACGACGTCATCCGGCGCACCGCCGAGGCGGCGCGCGAACGCATCGTCACCTTCGGCATCGCACCGAGCCGGCCGGAAACCGGCTATGGCTACATCAAGCGCGGCGCCCTGCTCTCCGACGGCGTCTTCGCCATCGAGGCGTTCAAGGAAAAGCCCGACGCCGCCACCGCCGAAGCCTATGTGCGCGATGGCGGCTATGACTGGAATGCCGGCATCTTCTTCTTCAATCCGGATGTGCTGCTGCGCGAGTTCGGCGCGGCCAAGGACATTCGCGATTTCGCGCTCGAAGCCCTGCGCCGCGCGCAGCGCAGCGGCGTGCGCATCGCGCTCGACGCCGCGGAATTCCAGCGCGTGCCCGCAGCCCCGCTGGACATCGCCGTGATGGAGAAGACCGCGCTCGGCGCCGTCGCGCCCTGCGATATCGGCTGGGCCGATATCGGCGCCTGGGACGAAATTTGGCGCCTCGCGCCCAAGGATGCGCAGGGCAATGCGGTCGATGGCGCCGTGCTGACGCGCGACGCGCGCAACAATCTGTTGCGCAGCGACGGGATCACAATCGCGGTTTCGGGCGTTGAAGACCTGGTGATCGTCGCATCGGGCGATGCCGTGGTCGTGGTTCCCCGCAGCCGGGCGCAGGACGTGAAGAAACTGCTCGAACTGGCGAAGGCCCGCAATGGCTGAGCGGGGCCTCACATGACCGGCCGCGCACGGCCGCCTCGCCTGCGCCGGCCCGCCGGGCGCGCGCCTGCGTGACCGGCGCGCCATCCGACGCCGAACGCACCGCCGCGCTTCTGCGTGCGATGCTCGATAGCATTCAGGATTGCTATTACGCGCTGGATCGCAATTGGACGGTCATCGAATTCAGCCGCTCGTCGGAAGAGTATTTCCGCATGGCGCGCGCCGATGTGATCGGACGCAATTTGTGGGACGTGTTTCCCGGCGGCCGCGGCCGCCCCTATGAAGCGCTGTGCCGCTTGGCCATGGATAAGGGCGAGCGCGGGCGCATGGAGACGCCCTCGGCGCTCCGGCCCGGCCGCACCGTCGAAATGCGCACCGCGCCGATGCCCGGCGGCATCTCGGTCGTCATCACGGACGTGACGGATCGGCGCGCGGCCGAAGCGGAAGCGCGCCGCCGCGCCGACGAACTCCAAACCGTGCTCGATGCGACGCCGGCCGCGATCTGGATCACGCACGATCCCGAAGGCCGCGACATCAGCGGCAACAAGATCGCCCAGGACCTGCTGCGCGTGCGCGCGGGCGACAACATGTCGAAATCCGCGCCGGAGTCCGAATCGGCGGTGCAGCACGTGCGCATTCTGGATGCGGACGGCGCCGAGCTGGCGCCCGAAGCGCTGCCCGTGCAGCGCGCGGCGCGCGGCGAAATCGTGGAGGCCTTCGAGGAGCGCATCGTGTTCGACGATGGCGCCGAGGTGCATTTGCTGGGCAACGCCACGCCCCTGCGCGGCGCCAAGGGCGAAGCCGCGGGCGCGGTGGCCGCCTTCATCGATGTGACCCATCTCAAACAGGCCGAAGCCTCGCTCCTGCAATTGACGCACGATCTCGAAACCCGCGTCGCCGTCGCTGTCGCCGAGCGCGAAGCGGCGCTGACGCAATTGCATGAAGCGCAGAAGACCGAGGCGCTGGGCCAGATCGCCGGCGGCGTCGCGCATGATTTCAACAATCTGCTGATGCCGATTCTGGGCGGGCTCGACATCGTGCGCCGCCGCGGCGGCCTGCCGGCGCAATCGGAGCGTCTGCTCTCGGGCGCGATCGATTCGGCGGAGCGCGCGCGCGTCCTGGTGCAGCGCATGCTGGCCTTCGCGCGCCGCCAGCCGCTGCAGCCGCGCGCGATCGATGTCCGCCAATTGCTGGAGAATCTGGAGGCGCTGCTGGCTTCCAGCGTCGGCCCGCGCATCGCGCTCAACGTCGCCATCGATGCGGACACGCCGATGGCGAAGGCCGACGCCAATCAGCTTGAATTGGCGCTGCTCAATCTCGTGCTCAACGCGCGCGATGCGATGCCCGATGGCGGGCGCATCAGCATCGACGCCGGACGGCGCGGCGATTGGGTGCGCATCGCGGTGTCCGATACGGGCGTGGGCATGGACGCGGCGACTTTGGCGCGCGCCGTGGAGCCGTTCTTCAGCACCAAGGGCGTCGGCAAAGGCACGGGGCTCGGGCTCTCGATGGCGCATGGCCTCGCCGCGCAATTGGGCGGCGCGCTGCACATCGCCAGCACGCCGCGCGTCGGCACCATTGTCGAATTGCTGCTGAAGATCGCAACGCCCGCCGATGAGAGCGGCGATGACGCGGACCTTGCGCCCGCAACGTCCGCGCGCGGCGCCGTGCTGCTGGTCGATGATGAGGACGCGCCGCGCGCCAGCACGCGCGCGATGCTGGAAGAGCTGGGCTTCACGGTCGAAGAAGCCGATTCCGCGCGCAACGCGCTGCACATCCTGCGCGGCGCGCAAGCCTTCGATTGGATCATCACCGATCACATGATGCCGGGCATGACCGGCGCCGATCTGGCGCGCGCGGTGCGGCAGATGCGGCCAAGCGTCAAAGTGCTGATCATCTCCGGCTTCGCCGCCGTTGACGAGATCGCGCCCGATCTGCCGCGCCTCTCAAAACCGTTCGGGCTCGACGCGCTGGCCCAGCAACTCGCTTAAACTTGCGTGCGCTTGGCGATCGCCACGACGTTGTCTGCCGTGATGCCGAAATGCTTGTAGAGGTCCTTGAACGGCGCTGAGGCGCCGAAGGAATGCATGCCCACGAAGGCGTGCGGGCCGATCAGCTCCGCCCAGCCCTGCTGCACGCCGGCTTCGATCACCACGCGCGCCGGCGCATCGCCGATCACGGCGCGGCGGTAGCTTTCGTCCTGCGCCTGGAAAAGCTCGAAGCACGGCACGGAGACGATGCGCGTCGGCGTTCCGTCTTTCTGCAGCGCCTCGCGTGCGGCGAGCGCGACGCCCATTTCCGTGCCGGTCGCGAACAGCGAAACGCGCGCCGCGCCGCCCTCCGCCGGCAGAATTTCATAGGCGCCCTTGGCGCTCTTGTTGTCGCGCGCATCGTCGCGCACGGCGGGCGTCGCCTGCCGCGACAGCGCCATCACGGACGGCCCATCCTTGCGCGCCAGCGCCAGCGCCCAGCATTCGGCCGTCTCCACCGCATCGCACGGGCGGAACACGTAAAGGTTCGGCATCGCGCGCAGCGAAGCGACGTGCTCGACCGGCTGGTGCGTCGGCCCGTCTTCGCCGAGGCCGATGGAATCGTGCGTCATCACATGGATCACGCGCACGCCCATCAACGCGCCGAGCCGGATCGCGGGGCGCGAATAATCCGAGAAGGTCAGGAACGTGCCCGAATAGGGAATGATCCCGCCATGCAGCGCCATGCCGTTCATGGCCGCCGCCATGCCATGCTCGCGCACGCCGTAATGCACGTAGCGCCCCGCATAATCGGGCGCGTCGAACGCCTTCATGCCTTTGACGAAGGTGTTGTTCGAGCCGGTGAGATCGGCCGAACCGCCGATCATTTCTTCCGCGAGCGGCGTCACCGCCTCCAGCGCTGCGCCCGAATGCACGCGCGTGGCGTTGGCGATCTTGGCTTCGGCCATCTTCACCGCATGCGCCGCCAGCGCGGCTTGCGCCTCGGCGGAGAGATCGCCGCTCAACGCATGCTCGAACGCCGCGCGGCTCTTCGAAGCGTTCAGCCGTTTCTGCCACGCCGCGCGCGCCTGCCCCCCGCGCGCGCCCGCTTCGCGCCAGGCGGCGAGAACATCATCAGGCAGTTCGAACGGCGGCAACTCCCAGCCCATGGCCTTGCGCGCGTCGGCGATCTCCTTGTCGAACAGGCCATAGCCATGGCCGTGCTGATCGCCCTCTTTCGGGCCGGCGCCGGCGCCGATCCTGGTCTTGCACGCGATCATCACCGGCTTGTCCTGCTGGCCAGCCCAGCGCAGCGCCTCGGCGATCTCATCGCGGTCATGGCCGTCAATCGCGCGCGTGACCCAGCCGGCGGCCTTGAAGCGCTCGATCTGGTTGCCGGTCTCGGCGATCGTGGCCCAGCCATCGATGGTGACGTTGTTGTCGTCGAACAGCACGATCAGATTGTTGAGCTTGAAACGCCCCGCCATGTGGATCGCTTCATGGCTGACGCCCTCCATCAGGCAGCCATCGCCGGCGATCACCCAAATCTTGTGGTTCACCAGCTCCGCGCCGAAGCGGCCGCGCAGATGCGCCTCCGCCATCGCCATGCCCACCGCCGTCGCGATGCCCTGGCCGAGCGGGCCGGTGGTGACCTCCACCCCCTCGGTGTGGCCGTATTCCGGGTGCCCCGGCGTCTTCGAGCCGAGCTGCCGGAAATTGCGGATCTCCTGCATCGTCATCTCTTTGAAGCCGGAGAGATGCAGCAGCGCGTAGAGCAGCATCGAGCCGTGGCCGGCGGAGAGCACGAAGCGGTCCCGGTCCGGCCAATGCGGATCGGCGGCATCGTATGTCAGCGCCTCGGTCCACAGCACGGTCGCGACATCGGCCATGCCCATCGGCATGCCCTGATGGCCGGATTTAGCGTTATGCACAGCGTCCATGGAGAGGACGCGGATGGCGTTGGCCATGCGCTGGTGGAGATTGACTGCGGTCATTCTGTCCGGGCTTTCCGAATCCGGCCTATGAAGGCTGCGCCATTAAGATTTGAGGGAGGGCCTACACGGCCCCAGGAAGATTCGCATGAAGATTTTCATCGACAGCGCAGACGTTTCCGAGCTCCGGGCGGTCGCGGAAACCGGGCTGGTGGACGGGGTCACGACCAACCCCTCCCTGATCGCCAAGGCGGGCCGGCCCATCTTCGAGGCGCTGGCGGAAATCTGCGACATCATCAAAGGCCCGGTCAGCGCCGAGGCGGTGGCGCTTGAGGCCCCCGCGATGATCGCCGAGGGCCACAAGCTGCGCAAAATCGCGCCAAATATCGCCGTGAAGCTGCCGCTGACGATGGAGGGCCTCAAAGCCTGCAAAGCGCTCTCGGACGAAGGGACTCTGGTCAACGTCACGTTGTGCTTTTCCGCAGTCCAGGCCCTGCTCGCGGCCAAGGCGGGCGCGACCTTCATCTCGCCCTTCGTCGGCCGGCTCGACGATGGCGGCCAGGACGGCATGGAGCTGATCCGGGAAATCCGCGCCATCTACGACCAATACGGCTTCGCCACGCAGGTCCTGGCCGCCTCGATCCGCACGCCGATGCATGTGCGCGACGCCGCCCTCGCCGGCGCCGATTGCGCGACCATCCCGCCCGCCGTGTTCCGCGCCTGCTACAAGCACCTGCTCACCGATGCGGGGATCGAGGCGTTTCTGGCGGATTGGAAAAAGGCCGGTCAGACGATCTGACCGGCCCCTTCGAAATTCATTGGAATTTTCAGGTCGTTACCGGCCCGAATAGCGCTCCAGGCGCGACATCGCATGATCGGTGCGATCCTGCACGACGCGCATCTCGGCTTGCGAGCGATCGATCTGGGCCTGGATCGCGACGACATTGATCGGCTCAACCGTCAGCGGCGCGGCGAACACGCGCTCCGCCGGCGTGGCGGCCGCGGCGGCCGGCGTATCGAGCCCGCCATGCAGCACGAACGACGCCATCAGGCCGAACAGCGTCACCGCTGCGGCTCCAGCAAAAAGGCTGGAAGCAACCGCGCGCACAGGCGACGGGGCGATGGTTGGCTCAACAAAGGTCACGGAAGGGCTCCAGATCGTTCCGGTATCAAATTCCCTAACGAGGCGCAATTCATCCCCACCCGCAAAATCACTTTTTGCGGCTGAACAGCCTCTGAATTACGCGGAAGCCTGCTCAGGATCGCCTTGTTACCGGGCAAATGGGGCGAGACCGAGCAATCTTCTAGTCCAAAACCATCAAGGATCCGTTCCCGCGCCGCGATGACGCGGGTCACAGCAGCGTCGGCGCGTCATTTGCGCTTCGTCAGCGGGCCGCGTAGCAGGCTGACGCCATGAGTGATGTGAAGATCCGGAAAGCTGTCATCCCCGTCGCCGGCTTCGGCACGCGCGTCCTGCCCGCCACGAAAGCCATTCCGAAAGAATTGTTGCCGGTGTTTGACCGGCCGGCGCTGCAATACGTGGTCGATGAGGCGCTGGCGGCGGGCATCGAGCATTTCATTTTCATCACCGGGCGCGGCAAAGGCGCGATCGAGGATTATTTCGACCGGGCGTTCGAGCTCGAAGCCTCGCTGCGCGAGAAGAACAAGACCGAGCTTCTGGCCGAGCTTGACCGCGTGGTGCTGAAGCCCGGCGCCATGAGCTTCGTGCGCCAGCAAGGCGCCCATGGCCTCGGCCACGCCATCTGGTGCGCGCGCGACATCGTGGGCCGCGAACCCTTCGCCGTGCTGCTGCCGGATATGCTGACCATGGCCGCGCCCTCCTGCCTGGCGCAGGTCGTGGCGGCCTATGAGAAAGTCGGCGGCAACATCATCGCCGTCGAACAGACCGATCAGCCCGAGCTTTACGGCGTGATCGCGCCAGCCGCACGCGACGGGCGCCTCATCAAAATGTCCGGCATGGTGGAAAAGCCGAAGCGCGAAGCAGCGCCGTCGAACCTCATCGCCAGCGGCCGCTATATCCTGCAGCCGGAGCTGTTCGATCTGCTGGCCTCGCAGGAGAAAGGCGCGGGCGGCGAAATCCAGCTCACCGATGCGATGGTGCGCCTGCTCGCGACGCAGAGCTTCCACGCCTACGAATATGATGGCCGCACCTATGATTGCGGCGACAAGATCGGCTATCTGCGCGCCAACGTCGCCTTCGCGCTGGCCAATGATGCGCTGGGCGCGGCCGCGCTGTCCGAAATCGAAAAGCTGGTGGCCGCAAAAAAGACGGGCGCGTAGCGCGCGGTCGCTTGAGGCCAAGACGCCTCCCCCTCCCCGCGAGGGGAGGGGGTTGGGGGTGGGGTGAAGCCCGGCGCACGAAGGATCGCGCGCTCATCAACGTCCGCGCTCGAAACAAAGGCGCTTTGCGCGCGCGTGCAATCAACCAACGTTGGGATTCGCCCCACCCCCCGCCCCCTCCCCTCACGGGGAGGGGGTGCGGTTGCGATTCCTCGAAGGACAAACACGCGCGAGCTATCGAAGCGCCGGCCAAGAGACGCCTCTGCGCCCGCCCATCTTCGGCTTCGCCGCCCTGTCTCTCGCGCGCCCTAACTCAACGCCGCCAGATTCCCGCGCAGCAATTGCAGGATGCTGCTGAAATCTTTCTTGGCGTAGCCGAGCCGATCGAACAGCGCGTAGAGCGCCTCGGCCTGCACGCCGAGCGGCGTCGCCGCGCCGGCCTTCGCCGCCGCTTCTTGCGCCAGCTTCAAATCCTTCAGCATCATCGCCACGGCGAAACCGCCCTCATAATTGCGGTCGGACGCGGTTTCAGGCCCCACGCCCGGCCATGGCGAATAGGACGTCAGCGACCAGCACTGGCCCGAGGATTGCGACGCGATCGAGAAGAAGCGGTCAGGCTCGAGGCCGAGTTTCTCGGCCAGCGCAAAACTCTCGCACACGCCGATCATCGAGATGCCGAGCAGCATGTTGTTGCAAATCTTCGCCGCCTGCCCCGCGCCCGACGCGCCGGCATGAATGACGGCCTTCGCCATCGGCTTCAGCGTTTGCTCCACCAGCGCGAACGCCGCTTCCTCGCATCCGACCATGAAGGTCAGTGCGCCGGATTCGGCCGCGGCCGTGCCGCCAGAAACGGGCGCATCGGCGAACGGATAGCGCCCGTCCTTCGCCCATGACGCCACCTCGCGCGCGCTGTCGACGTCGATGGTCGAACAATCGATCAGCAAAGAGCCCGCCTGCGCATTGGGCAGGATCTCTTCTCTGTAAAGCGCGCGCACGTGCTGGCCGGCCGGCAGCATGGTGATGACGGCCTCCGCCTCCTGCACGGCTTCGGCGGCGGAATCGCACACGGCGCAACCGCGCGCCTGCGCGCGCTTCAGCGCCTCGGGCGAGATATCGTAGGCGCACACCTCATGGCCGGCCTTGGCCAGATTGGCGGCCATGCCGAGACCCATATTCCCCAAACCGACAAACGCGATCGTCGTCATAGCGGCCTTCCTTGGCGAGGGCGCACGCGCGCGCCCTCCCATGCAACGGAAGCAGGCCGAATTTGCGTCCGCCAGCCGACAAAGCCTGCGCCAGCTCTCAACGTCCAACCTGAACTTGTGTTCGTCAATGCATGCACAACAGCACTCATGGCGTCCTGGCGCCGCACCAGTCCGAAAGGTCTAGCCCGGCTTGCGAAATCTCAGCGCGAATTGATCCGTGTGGCCGCGGATCGCCGGATCGAACACGTTCAATGTGTGCGCATCGCTCGGGTTCCGCAGCGCGTTGTCCTCGCCGTCGAAGACGAAGCCGACGGATTCCACCTCGCGGCGCACGGCGGCCTCATCGATGCGATGCAGCGCGTCCGCGGTTGCATCGACCGGCGCGCCGCTCAGCGCGGCGTGATCGATGATCACGTAGAGCCCGCCCGGCTTCAGCGCGTTGAACACCGCGACGTTGACCGCACGCACATCCACGTTCAGGCGCGTGAGATGAAGGTCGTGATAATTCTGCGCGGTCCACACCAGATCGAGCGGTTCTGGCGCGGCGATCGCGGTGAACGGCGTCACCAGCGTGTCGATGTTCGGATAATGCGCGTCTTCAGCGAGCAGCAGAATCGGCGGCGGCGAGGCTGAATTCGCGGCCTGCTGCGGCGCGATCACGCCCCAGACGCGGCCCGTGGGGCCGACAGCATCCGAGAACAGCCGCGTGAAATAGCCCCCGCCCGGCAGCAAATCCGCGACGCGCTGGCCCGGCCGCACCATCGCGAAGGCGAGCATTTCGGCGGGCTTGCGCGCCTCATCGCGCGCGCGCTCATCCGCAGGCCGGTTCGGATCGGCGACAGCCGCGACGATATAAGCGTCCGTTACGCTTGGCGGCGGCGGCGCTTCTTCGCCGCCCGTTGTCGAACACGCCGCCAACGCCAACGCGGCGGCCATGATCAAAAGGCGCATCTCTTCCTCCCCTGCGCCGCTGGCCGCGGCTTATGTCATGAAGCGCCAGGCAGAGGCGTCCATTCTTCGTCGGCTGGCAAGGGCGCAAAGATCGCGTCGAGCATTGCATCGGTGACGCCGGCCAGATCCGCTGGATTCCAGCGCGGAGAATTGTCCTTGTCTATGACAACTGCGCGCACGCCTTCGTGAAAATCCGCCAATTGCACGACGCGCGCGCCGATTCGGTACTCCATCGCCATATTTTCAGCGAACGAAGCCATGGCTTCACCCGCGCGCAATTGGCGAAATGCAACCTTCATTGTTTGAGGGGATTTCGTGCGCAAGACCGCCAGCTGCGCCGTCGCCCAATCCGAGCCATCCGCTTCCAGCGCCGCGAAGATCGCCGCGACGCTCTCTTGCGCGAACAGCGCATCGATCTTGGCGCGCTTATCCGCGCTGAGCTCTACGGCTCTGCCCGCGCTTTCGCTCAACGCTTCGAGCCCGCTCGAAAGCGCGCGCGCGGGATCATGCGTCTGCGCCGCGCCCGCGATCTGCGCGATGGCGGCCTCGAGAATTTCGCTCGGCATGAAATGCGTGGCGAGGCCCGCTTCGATGCAATCGGCCGCTTTGAGCCGCGCGCCGGTGAGCGCGAGCCAAAGCCCGATCTTCCCCGGCAGCCGCGGCAGATGCCAGCCGCCGCCGACATCGGGAAAGAGGCCGATGCCCGTCTCCGGCATCGCAAACGTCGTGCGCTCGGTCGCGATGCGGAATGTGGCGGGCAACGATAGCCCGACGCCGCCGCCCATGGTGACGCCATCCATGAGCGCGACGATCGGCTTGGGATAGACCATCAGCAAATGGTTCAGCCGATATTCGGTGAAGAAAAAGGCGCGCGCCTCTTTGCCGTCGCCTTTGCCGCTCTCGGCGAGCATGCGGATATCGCCGCCCGCGCAAAAGCCGCGCGTGCCCGCCGCATGATCGATCTGCACGACCCGCACGCTCGCGTCGTCTTTCCATGCCAAGAGCGCCGCCGTCATCGCCGCGCACATCTCAGTGGTGAGCGCGTGCAACGCGGCCGGCCGGTTGAGCGTGATGCGCGCAAGGCCGTTGGCGGCGGAGGTGAGGACGTCATTGGTCATGAGCCGGTCATGGCCGCTGGCGAGCATGAGCGCAAGAAATCCATCTCCTCCCATTCCCGGATGCGCCGCAGGCGCAGTCCGGGACCCATAAACTCAAACGTCGGCGCATATGGGCCCCGGACCGACGCGCCGCGTCGTCCGGGGATGGGTGATCACAGAGCCGCTTCGCAGCGCGCAAGAATTTCCGAGATGGGCCCATCCGCTGCGATCGTGATCGCGCGCTCATCCGCGCCCGGTTCTTCGAGCGTTGCGAGTTGGCTGTCGAGCAGGCTGGCCGGCATGTAATGCCCCGTGCGCTGCGCGAGCCGGCGCTCCAGCTCCGCGCGCGGAACATCGAGAAACACGAACAGCACATCGCGCCCCGCCGCCGCGCGCAGCGCATCGCGATGGCGCCGTCCCAGCGCCGAACAGGCCGCGACCCCACCCTCTTTCAACGCCGCCCCCACGCGCGCCAGCCACGGCCAGCGATCCTCATCGCCAAGCGCCTCCCCGCGCGCCATCTTCGCCACGCTCTCGGCCGCATGCAGATCATCGCCTTCGATGAAGGGAAGGTTCAGCAGGGCCGCGAGCCGCTGCGCCAACGTCGTCTTCCCGGCGCCGGAGACGCCCATCACGACGATGGCGGCGGTCACGAATCGATTTTTCGTTGTGTCTTGGGCTCTATGATCCCCGTTACGCGCCGCCCCGCCGCGTCATAGATCCACACGACGAGCGGCGGGGCCAAAAACATCAAGAACGCCCAAACAAGCAGAAGAGTGATCGCCGCGCTCTCGTAGATGCTCCCGATGCGCAGGCCACCAAAGATGATTGCAGCATGCGTCGAGAGAAACAGCGCGGCGACGCCAAACCCTTGTCGAACGCCGCCCCGGAGGAAGACAACGACGAGCATGAGGATCATTTCCGTCAGCGCGAGCAGGAGGAGCACCATCGTCGGATTTCACTCTCGCTGCGAATTCACCAAGCGACAGCCCTGTTAAAGCACATCCGCCAAACGAAACGTCCATTCCGGCATCGCGCTGGGGCTAATCGCGTCGTCCTTCGAAACCTTGCGCGGCGGCGCCCATGTATCGCCGGCCTTCTGCGCATGGAGGTGAACGACCTGATTGACGATATCGATCACCCAATATTCGGCGACGCCGCCAGCCGCATATTTCTGCGCCTTTTCGCCGAGGTCATAAGCCAAGCTGGAATCCGAAACCTCGATCACGAGCACGATGTCGGCGCCTTTCGCGCGCGCTGGTCCGGCGACGCCAATCGCGACGAAGGCGTCCGGCTCCGGCCCCTCAACTGGCGTCAGCCGGAGCGGGCCGTCGACGCCAATCTGGAACCGATCCGGCGCCGCGCGCAGCAGCGACCGGATGACCTTCGATTTCACATCGAAATGGCGTTCGCCCTCGGCCGGCATCAGCACCAGCTCCCCATCGCGCAGCTCAAGCGGCGTCTTGTCCGGCAGAATGCCCGTTTCATGCATGCGGTCGAGCATGTCCCAGGTCAGCTTGAGCCGCGTGGGCTCCGCCGGGCGGGGTTCGTCGATCAATGACATAAGGGCGAGCGTACCCGATCTTTGGGCTCACCGCATCGTCGGAATCACAAAGCTCTGATCCCCCACATCACCTTCCGGCCAGCGCGCGGTGACCGTCTTCACTTTCGTATAAAACCGCACGCCCTCGGGCCCGTGCTGGTTCACGTCGCCGAACGCCGAGCGCTTCCAGCCGCCGAACGTGTGATAGGCCACAGGCACGGGGATCGGCACGTTGATGCCCACCATGCCGACCTGCACTTTGCTGGCGAATTCGCGCGCGGCGCGGCCATTGCGCGTAAAAATCGCGACGCCATTGCCGTATTGATGCTTGCTCGCAAGCCCGATCGCTTCCTCCGCGCTGTCGCTGCGCACGATCTGCAGCACCGGGCCGAAGATTTCTTCTTGATACGTCTTCATCTCGGTCGTGACGCGGTCGAACAAAGTCGGCCCGATGAAGAAGCCCTTCTCATAGCCCTGCAGCGCAAAGCCGCGGCCATCGACCACGAGCTCCGCGCCTTCCTTCTCACCCAGCGCGATATAATTTTCGACGCGCGCCTTGTGCGCCGCGCTCACCACCGGCCCATATTGTGCAGCTTCATCGGTCGAGATGCCGACCTTCAATCTTTCGATTTCCGGCAGAAGCTTTTCGCGCAGCGCTTTCGCCGTTTTCTCACCGACCGGCACGACGACGGGCAGCGCCATGCAGCGCTCGCCGGCCGAACCATAGGCGGCGCCGACGATATCCTTCACGGCCTGATCGAGATCGGCGTCGGGCAGCACCACGCCATGGTTCTTCGCCCCGCCCATCGCCTGCACGCGCTTTCCCGCCGCGGCGGCGCGCTGATAGACGTAATGCGCGATATCGGACGAGCCGACGAAGCTCACAGCCTTGATGGCGGGATGATCGAGGATGGCGTCGACCACTTCCTTATCGCCCTGCACCACGTTCAGCACGCCCTTCGGCGCACCGGCCTCCAGCATCAGCTCCGCGAGCCGCACCGGCACGCTCGGATCCTTCTCGCTCGGCTTCAGCACGAAGGTGTTGCCGCACGCGATGGCGACGCCGAACATCCACATCGGGATCATGGCGGGAAAGTTGAACGGCGTTATGCCCGCCACGACGCCGAGCGGCTGGCGCATCGAATAGACGTCGATGCCCGGCCCTGCGCCTTCGGTGTATTCGCCCTTCAACAGATGCGGCACGCCGCAGGCGAATTCGATCACCTCAAGCCCGCGCTGAATGTCGCCTTTCGAATCCGCGATCACCTTGCCGTGCTCGGACGACAACAGACGCGCCAGCTCGTCCATGTGCTTTTCGACCAGCGCCTTGAACGCGAACATCACGCGCGCGCGGCGCTGCGGATTGGTCGCGCTCCATTCCGTGAACGCGGCCTCGGCGGCCGCCACTGCCTGATCGACCGTGGCCGCCGCGCCGAAGCCGACGCGGGCCTGCACGGCGCCCGTATTGGGATCGAAAATGTCGCCCTGGCGCGGCGCGAAGGCGAACGGCGCGCCGGCGATGAAATGCGGAATGTCGCGCATCGGGAAATCCTTTAGGAGACCTGCCCCAAAATACTGCCTCTGTGTAAGGCAGCGCCGGCGCCGGTCAAAATCTACAGGGCGCCCGGAAAAATTTTGGGCTCGCCGCGGCGCGCGGAGCGCCTATCTAAGAGCGAGTTTTTCCGCCAGGAGCCGCGATGCCTTCTCTGTTCGACCCCATCCAGATCGGCGATCTCACCCTCAAGAACCGCATCTTCATGGCGCCGCTCACCCGCTCGCGCTCCGGCGATGAGCGCACCCCCGGCCCGCTGGTCGCGGAATATTACCGCCAGCGCGCCAGCGCCGGCCTTATCCTCACGGAAGCCACCTCGGTGACGCCGCAAGGTGTGGGCTATGCGGCCACGCCCGGCATCTGGTCGGACGCGCAGGTCGAAGGCTGGAAGCTGACGACCGACGCCGTGCACAAGGCCGGCGGGCGCATCTTCATGCAGCTCTGGCACGTGGGCCGCGTCTCCGATCCGATCTTCCTCGATGGTGCGAAGCCGGTTTCGTCCAGCGCCGTCGCGCTGCGCGGCGAGGTCAGCCTGCTGCGCCCGAAGCGGCCCTATGTGGAGCCGCGCGCGCTGACGCTCGATGAGATCGCGACCGTGATCGAGGCCTATCGCGTCGGCGCGGCGAACGCCAAGCGGGCCGGCTTCGATGGCGTGGAGCTGCACGGCGCCAATGGCTATCTGCCCGATCAATTCCTGCAGGACAGCGTCAACAAGCGCACCGACGCATATGGCGGCTCGCGCGAGAACCGCGCGCGGCTGATGCTCGAAGCCGTCGATGCGCTGATCTCCGTGTGGGGCCCCGAACGCGTGGGCCTGCACATCGCGCCGCGCGGCGATGCGCACGACATGGGCGACAGCGATCTCACCGGCACGTTCACCTACATCGCCAATGCGATGCGCGAACGGAAGCTCGGCTTCCTGATGGCGCGCGAGCATGTCGCGCCCGACAGCATCGGCCCGCATCTCAAGGAAACCTTCGGCGGCGTCTACGTCGCCAATGAGGGGCTCGATTTCGCCAAGGGCCAGGCGCTGCTCGACGAAGGCAAGGCCGACGCCATCGGCTATGGCAAACTGTTCATCGCCAATCCCGATCTGCCCGCCCGCTTCAAAGCCGAAGCGGCGCTCAATCCCTGGCGGATGGAGACGTTCTATTCCGGCGGCGCCGAGGGCTACACGGATTATCCGGCGCTGGAAGCGGCGACCGCTTAAGACGCTTTCGTTCGCACATGCACCCATTCCCGGGCGCCGGCGCAGCCGGCGGTCCGGGACCCATAAACACGGTCGTTCGACAGCGCGTCCGCTCCAGCGCGGCGCGCACGCTCGTGCGAAGGTTTGCGGTTATGGGTCCCGGGATCGACGCTTCGCGCCGACCCGGGAATGGGTGAAAGTCCTAAGCGTTCACCGTGAGCCGGCGCGCGCTCTTAGCCAGCACGTCTTCCGCCTCGCGCATGATGTTCGCCACGATCTCTTTGCAGGTCGGGATGTCATGGATGAGGCCCTGGCTTTGGCCGACGGTCCAGATGCCGCCATCGGTGTCGCCCGCGCCCATCACATTGGTGCGCCCGCGAATGCCGGCCACGAGGTGGCGCACGTCGTCGATGGTCTTGGTCGGATCCTGCTGGATTTTGACCACTTCTTCCGACACCGCGTTGCGCGCCACGCGGCTGGTGTTGCGCAAGGTGCGGTTCGTCAGCAGCGTATCGCGCTCGGTGTTTTCGACGATCTTCTTCTTCACGTTCTCATGGATGGCGCATTCCTGACTGGCCATGAAGCGCGTGCCCATGTTGACGCCTTCGGCGCCGAGCGCGAGCGCGGCCGCGAGGCTGCGCCCGTCGGCCATGCCGCCCGAGGCGATCACCGGCACGCCGTGCAGCGCGTCGACCGTCGCCGGCAGCAGCACGATGAGGCCGATATCGTCCTCGCCCGGGTGGCCCGCGCATTCGAAGCCGTCGATCGAGATCACGTCCACGCCCATGCGTGCGGCCGTCACCGAATGGCGCACGCTGGTGCATTTGTGGATCACCTTGACGCCCGCTTCCTTGAACGCGGGCAGATGATCTGTCGGGTTGCGGCCCGCGGTCTCGACGATCTTGATGCCGCTTTCGATGATGGCGTCGCGATAATCGTCGTACGGAATCTTGTTGAGCGAGGGCAGCAAGGTGAGGTTCACGCCGAACGGCTTGCTCGTGAGCTTGCGGCAGCGGTCGATCTCTTCGAGCAGCTCTTCCTTATTGCTGGAATGGTGCGCGGTGATGAAGCCCAGCGCGCCAGCTTCGGCCACGGCCGCCACCAGCGGCGCATAGCCCACGCCCGTCATGCCGCCCATGACGATCGGCGTCTCCACGCCGAACATCTCCGTGATGCGCGTCTTGATCATCTCGCTCTCCCTGTCCCGCGCGCCGCCTGTTTTCCGCGGCGTCGTCTTCAGTAGCCATCATGACAGAGCCGCGCCGCTTTCCACAAGCGCCGGCGCGGACGCCCCCGTACCGCCGGCTTCCAACCGGCAGAGACGGAAACGGCGCCGGCGCCGGGACGCGTGGGACGTTGTGCAAGCCGGCGTACGCGGCGCATCTCTGCCGGCTGGAAGCCGGCGGTACGACGCGTGCGGAAGGATTGGCGCGCCGGCCGGTCAGGCCGCCCCCGCGGAGGCGATGAGCGAAGCGAATGCGCCGTGAGCGATAAAATGGTGGACCCGAGGGGGATCGAACCCCTGACCTCCGCATTGCGAACGCGGCGCTCTCCCAGCTGAGCTACGGGCCCGCTCCGGCATGGGCGGCGGGGTATAGGGCCCGCTTGGCGCCAACGTCAAGGCGGCCGCGCTTGCCGAATCTGGCCGCCGCGAGCTAGACCGCGCGCAGGTTTTGAAGGCCCGACATGATCCCCGCGATCCTCACCGTCGTCGATGCAATCCTGGCGATCGCCCTGATCGTGCTGCTGGTCTATGCCGTGCTGAGCTGGCTGATCGCGTTCGACATCATCAGCCGGCGCAACCCGCTGGTGAATTCGCTCTGGGAATTCACGCAGCGCGTCACCGATCCGGTGCTGCGGCCGCTGCGCCGCATGATCCCGCCGATCGCCGGCGTGGACCTCTCCGTGCTGGTGGCGGGGCTGATCATCATCTTCCTGCGCGCGCTGATCCCCGCCGTTCTGCTGGGCCATTGAGGCGCCATGAGCGCTGCGAGACTCGACGGCGAAGCAATCGCGGAAGCGCTGCGCGGCCGCGTCGGCGCCGTGGTCAAGACGCTGCCGGCGCAACCTGCCCTCGCCGTCGTGCTCGTGGGCGATGATCCGGCCAGCCAAGTCTATGTGCGCGGCAAGCTGAAGGACACCGAAGCAGCCGGCATGCGCTCGGTGTCCGTGCGCCTGCCGGCGGAGACGACGCAGGACGCGCTGCTCGCGCGCGTCAAAGCGCTGAGCGCCGATCCCGAGATCGACGGCATCCTCGTCCAATTGCCGCTGCCCAAGCACATCAGCGAAGCTGCGATCCTGGCCGCGATCGATCCCGACAAGGACGTCGATGGGCTGACCGATCTCAGCGCCGGCCGGCTCGTGCTCGGCAAGCCGGGCCTGCGGCCCTGCACGCCCGTCGGTTCGGTCATTCTGGCCAAGACCGTGGAAAGCGATTTGAGCGGCGCGCATTGCGTCGTGATCGGGCGCTCGATCCTGGTCGGCAAACCGGCGGCGCTGCTCTTTCAATATGAGAACTGCACCGTGACGATGGCGCATTCGCGCACGCGCGATCTGCCGGCCTTGTGCCGCAGCGCCGACATTCTCGTGCCCGCGATCGGCAAGCCGGAATTCGTGCGCGGCGATTGGGTGAAGCCAGGCGCGATCGTGATCGATGTCGGCATCAACCGCGTGCCCTCGATCAAGAACCCGGGCAAGACGCGGCTCGTCGGCGATGTCGCCTACAAGGAAGCCGCCGAGATCGCGCGCGCAATCACGCCCGTGCCCGGCGGCGTCGGCCCGATGACGCGCGCCTGCCTGCTGCGCAACACCGTGCTCGCCGCCTGCGCCCGGCGCGGCTGGGCCGCGCCAGAGGTGTAAAGCCGCCGCGCGCGTCGGCGCTCGTCGGGAAAAACACCTCCCTCCCCTTGATGGGGAGGGTGGCGCGAAGCGCCGGGTGGGGTGGAAGCGCGACGTTGCAGAACAAAGCGCCGCCACCCCCTCAGTCAGCGCTGCGCGCTGACAGCTCCCCCATCGAGGGGGAGCAGGGCGCTCGCTCTGGCGCGGCCGCGCCCTATTCCGCGGACTGCGCGGCGGCGGCGTTTTCCTGCGCCAGCTTTGAATGCCTGTATCCGTAGAACGGGTAGATGAGCGCGCCGATCCCGATGTAAACCACCAGGATGCCGAGCGCGACCGGGTCGCGCTTCACTTCACCGGGCGAACCGATCATGGCGCCGATCAGATCGTAGCCGATGCCCTTCGACACGATGTCGAGCAGGATCGGGCCCATCATCAGCACCACGCAGAAGAAGATGCCGAGGATCGGCGTCAGCGGATAGAACGGGACCTTGAAGGGGCGCGCCAGGTCCGGGTGGCGCTGGCGCAGATAAATCACCGTCACGCACACGATCGCGAACGCAAACGCCGTACCCAGGCTGACCATGTCGCCGAGCACCGAGAGCGGCAGCACGGCCGCGGCCACGGCGATCACAACACCCAGCAGGATCGTGCCGGCGGCCGGCGTTTTGAACGCCGCGTTGATGCGCGAGAAGATGCCGGGCAGCAAGCCGTCCTTCGCCATCTGATAGAACACGCGGGTCTGCGCATAGCAGAGCACGAGCATCACGGAGGAAAGCCCCGCGAACGCGCCGAACTTGATGGCCAAGGTGAGCAGATTGAGTTTGCCTTCGCCGTTCAGCGGCCAGGGTACGTCGGCCCAGGTCGGCCGCATATGATCGATGGCCGTGGCGATGGGCGCCGCGCCCCCAAGATCGCGGAACGGCACGACGCCCGTCATCACCGCCGCGACGATCGCGTAGATGATCGTGCAAATCAGCAGCGAACCCAGAATGCCCAAGGGCAGGTCGCGCTGCGGATTGCGCGCTTCGCCCGCCGCTGTCGAAACCGCCTCGAAGCCGACATAGGCGAAGAACACGTAAGACGCGCCGCGCAAAATGCCCTGGATCCCGTAGGTGAAGCCGCCTTCGTTCGGCGGAATGAAGGGCTGCCAGTTCGCCGGGTCGATGTAGAAGGCGCCGATCGCCGCGAACGCGATCAACACCGTCACCTTGATGGCGACGATCACATTGTTGAATTGCGCGCTTTCGTGCACGCCCACCACAAGCAGCGAGGTCACAGCCAGAATGCCGAGCGCGCCGACGAGATTGAGGCTGGGCGCCATCGTCAGCACGGCCTGCGCCCCTTCGATCGCCTTGCCCGTCGCCGGATCGATCGGCGGCGCAAACTGGAGCATCGACGATTTGAGCGCTTCTGGAATGGTGACGCCGAAAACGTCGTGCAGCAGGCCGCCCGAATGCGCGTCGCCGGCAAAATAGCCTGTCCAGCCCGCGGCGACGGTCGATGCGGCGACGCCGTACTCAAGCAGCAAGAGCCATCCCATGGTCCAGGCGAACACCTCGCCCAGCGTCACGTAGGAATAGGTGTAAGCCGAGCCCGGCACCGGCATGGTGGAGGCCAGCTCCGCATAGCAGAGCCCCGCGAACATGCAGGCGAGACCGGCGATGACGAAGGAAATCAAAACGGCCGGCCCCGCATAAAGCGCCGCCGCCTGCCCCGTAAGAACGAAAATGCCCGCCCCGATGATGCAGCCGACGCCGAGGCTGACGAGGTTCAATGGCCCCAAAGTCCGTTTCAATTCGCCCTGATTGAACTCGTCCTGGATGTGCGCGACCGTTTTCTTCGCGTACAGCTGGCCCTTCGCCATATGGTGCTCTCCCCGGCGGCCGCGGATGCCGCGTCCATTGGGCGCGGAGCCTAGGCTGCGCCGGGCGGCGAACGCAAGGTATGCGGCGACGACCCGGCGCGCGCGGGCAGGAAATTGCCCAAAACGGAGGAAGCATGGCGATCGAAGCGGTGATCTGGGACTTTGGCGGGGTGTTCACGACCTCGCCGTTCGAAGCCTTCAACCGCTATGAGCGCGAGAAGGGCCTGCCGCTCGATTTCATCCGCCGCGTCAACGCGACCAATCCGGAAACCAACGCCTGGGCGCAATTCGAATCCGCGCGCATCGGCCCTTCCGGCTTCGACGACGCGTTCGCCGCCGACAGCCGCGCCATGGGCCATGAAATCCGCGGCGCCGATGTCATCCCGCTGCTCTCAGGCGATCTGCGCCCGCGCATGGTCGGCGCGCTCGCCGCGGTGAAAGCGCGCTTCAAGACCGGCCTCATCACCAACAATTTCGCGCCCAGCGAAGGCGGCCTGCCCAATGAAGCCGAGACCATCTCGCCCAAGGCGCGCCAGATGCGCGAGATCATGGCCCGCTTCGATCACGTCATCGAAAGCTCGAAGGTCGGCGTGCGCAAACCCGATCCGCGCATCTATCAGATGATGTGCGATGCGCTGGCCGTCGCGCCGGCCGCGTGCGTGTTCCTCGACGATCTCGGCATCAATCTCAAACCCGCGCGCGCCATGGGCATGGCCACGATCAAGGTCGAACGCGAAGATCAGGCGCTCAATGAATTGCAGGAGATCACGGGCCTCACCTTCGCGTAACAACAAAGACAATAAAACTGGGAGGATGACATGAACCGTTTTTGGGTCGCGCTCGCCGCGCTGGGGCTCTGCGCCTGCGGGCAATCAAGCCCGTCGAGCACGGCGACGACCGCCGCGACGCCGGCCATGCCCGCCATCTATTCGGGGCCTAACCTCTGCGACGCCAAGGCCGAGCGCGTCTGGGTCCGCCAAGGCGGCGTCGAGTACAAAGTGGACGCATCCACCTACGGGCCCAATTGCAGCGAGGCGCAGGCCACGCTGCGCATTCATGGCGCCGATGGCGCGGTCATCCATTCCCTGGGCACGAACGTAAGCCGCATCATCGGCTTGAAGGACGCCGCCGATCCCACCGCGATGCAGGCCGCCGTGACGGCCTGGCTTACGCAAACCCCGCCGCTCTGGCGCAACAGCGGCGATCTGCCCGATTGGTTCGAAGGCTATCTGCAGCCCGCGATCAACAATCGTCTCGTGTTCTATCCCGAGCAAGGCGCGACGCGCGACGCCTATCTCGCCATGCGCGCCGCGCATCTGCCGATCTTCTGCTACGCGCAGGGCCGCGAGAGCCTCGCCTGCGTGGTGCTGGAGAATGGCCAGGTGCGCAAAATCGGTGTGCAGACCATACCGGGGTAGCAGCGCCATACCGCCGGCTTCCAGCCGGCAGAATAGAGGCGATCTCCACGCAGTTTTTCGTTGAATCGCAACCGCACCCCCTCCCCGCGAGGGGAGGGGGTTGGGGGTGGGGTGAACCACGACGTTCGGTATTTGCCCGCGCGTTGAAAGAGCATTCTTCTCGATCGCGGAAATCAGCGAGAGCTTTTGAGCGTTGGGATTCACCCCACCCCCTGCCCCTCCCCTCGCGGGGAGGGGGACGCGCCTAAACAGGTAGCCTCGCGGCGAACGCGCGAAAGCGCGCTTCGAACGCGTCGGGCTGTTCGAGGAAGGCGGCGTGCGCGGCGTCGAACAGGGCGAGTTCATAATGCGGCGCGCGTTTGGCGGCCTGCGCGGAGCGGCCCCACGCGACCAGCGCGTCATGGCGCGCCCACGCGTAGAGCACGGGCATCGCGAGCTTCGGCGTCAGCGCGCGGATGTCGGCGTCAGACTGCGCGAAGCTGCGCCACGCCTCGGCCAGCACCGGCGCGGCGCCATAGCCGCCCGCGATGATCTCCTCGCGCCGCCACGCGCTCTCCGCGCCGCGCAGCACCGAGCGCTCATAATATCTGCGGAACCACGCCCCGAAACGCGGATCGCCCGCGGCGCCTTGTTCGAATTTCGTCGCATAGAAGCCGCACACGGCGCGCGCGATCCAGTTCACCGGCTGCAGCCCGCCCGGATCGCACAGCACGGCGCCGCGCACGCGTTCCGGATGCGCCGCCGCGTAGCGGATCGCCGCCGCGCCGCCGATCGAATTGCCGATCAGAATGAAGCGCTGAAGTCCCAACGCATCGGCCGCCGCCTCCAGCAAAGCCGCATAGCGCCCCGCGCTCGCAGGCTCGGCATCGGCGCCGCTTTCGCCCTGGCCCGGCCAATCCAACGCGATGACGTCGAAGCCTTCGGCCATATGCGCGGCGAAGCGATCGAAATCGCGCGCGCCATGCCCCGTCGCGTGCAGGCAGACGACGCTCGGGCCCACGCCTTGCCGGCGATAAGCCAGCCGCACGCCCAGCGCATCGACGAAGCGGACCTCGCGTGCGACCACATCTTTCACAGCGCTCGTCATGGCGCGCCTCCGAATTTGTGATATGGATATCACTTATGGCGACGAGATCAAGCGAAAAGGCCGGCCGCAATCCCGAAGAGACGCGCGCGCGGCTCATCGAAGCCGCCTGGGCCGAGTTCGAAGAGGCCGGCTATGATGACACCAACACCAACCGCATCGCCCAGCGCGCCGGCTATGCGCCGCAGACCTTCTATCGCCATTTCGAGCACAAGCAGGCGATCTTCCTGGCCGTCTATGCGCAATGGGTCGAAGACGAAGCGCGCCTGCTCGACGGCGTACGCGATGCGGACCAAGCCGCGCGCCTCGCCATCCGCCACCACAAGCGCTCGCTCAAATTCCGCCGCGCGCTGCGTCTTTTGTCGGTGAGCGATCCCGCCGTGCGCAAAGCGCGCGCCGAAAGCCGCCTGGCGCAGATCGCGCGCCTGCGCACACGCCTCAAACATCTCGCGAAAACAGATCAAGCCGAGCTCGCCGCCGGCCTCCTCCAACTCGAACGCCTCGCCGACGCCTGCGCCGAAGGCGAGTTCGCCGATCTCGGCCTCACCGCCGCCGAAGGCGAACGCGCCTTGGCGCGCGTGATGCGGGACGTGTTGGGGCGGCGGTGAAACAGATCTGTTTGAGACAAGGAGCCACCCATTCCCGGGTCGGCGCGCAGCGACGATCCCGGGACCCATAACCGCAGCCGCACGCAAGATGAGCGCGGATTGCTGCGCGTGAGAATCTTCGGCGAAGGTTCCGCCTATGGGTCCCGGACCGACGGCTTCGCCGTCGCCCGGGAATGGGTGAGAAAGCCGCTCGCGCCGAGGAAGGGTCACATCGCCCCTCGCCGCTCCCGTTACGTCAGGCGCAACGCGCTTGCGCGGCGCGCATTTTCGGCCTTTTCTTCGGCCTGACGCGCGCGTCAGGTCGCGTGCAGGGAGGAAGATTTGGCCGAAGCAGCCCAAGCGGCGGCGCCGAAACCCGTCGTCTCGTTCTTGAAGATTCCGTCCGACGGCGCGCCCTATCTCGAAGGCGTGAAATGCGGCGCGTGCGGCGAGGTGTTCGTCGGCGGCGCAGACCGCAAAGCCTGCGCCAAATGCGGCGCGCGCGGGCAGATGAAAACCGTCAAGCTCGCCGACAGCGGCAAGCTCTACAATTTCACCATCGTGCACCGGAATTTTCCCGGCGTGCCCGTGCCGTTCATTTCCGCGATCGTCGATCTCGACGGCGGCGGCACGCTCAAGGGCAATCTGCTGGACGTGAATCCCGTGCCCGAAGCCCTCTCTTTCGATATGCCCGTCAAAGTCGTCTTCCGCGACGCGGGCCGCAAAGACAAAGAGGGCAATTCCTATCTTTCCTATTTCTTCGTTCCAGCGTGAGGAGCGTTCACGATGAGCAATGATGTCTATGTCGTCGGCGTCGACATGATCAAATTCGGGCGCTTCCCGGATCGCACCGTGCCCGATCTCGGCGCGGAAGCGGCCCTGCTCGCGCTCGACGATTGCGGCCTCACCATTCAGGACATGCAGGCGCTCTATTGCGGCAATCTCTATGAATCGAGCGCCGCCGTCGGCCAGCGCGTGCTGCGCGAGATTGGCCAGACCGGCATTCCAGTCGTCAACGTCGCCAATGCCTGCGCCACGGGCGCGACCGCATTCCGCGAAGGCTGGATGGCGATCAAAGCCGGCGTCTTCGACACCGTGCTCGCGGTCGGCGTCGAACAGATGGGCAAGGGCCTTCTGGGCGGCGGCGGTGGCGGCGGCGGCATCCCCACCGAAGGCCTGCTCGGCTCGGGCACAATGCCGGCGACGTTCGCGCATGTCGGGCTTGAGCATTCCCGCAAATACGGCACGACGTTCGAGCAATTCGCGAAGGTGTCGGTGAAGAACCACCACCATTCCACGCTCAATCCGAAGGCGATGTATCAGATCGAAACTCCGCTCCAGGAGGTGATGGGCGCCGAGATGATCTCCTATCCGAACACCAAGCTGATGTGTTCGGTGAACGTCGATGGCTCGGCCGCCGCCGTGCTGATGAGCGAGAAGAAGGTCAAGGAACGCGGGCTGATGGGCCGCGCCGTGAAAGTCCGCGCCTCGATCCTGCAATCGGACCCGTACACGCCGCGCAATTTCGCGATGATGGATTTCAACGCCGTCACGCAGCTCGCGGCGAAGAACGCGTATGAGATGGCGGGCCTCGGGCCGGACGACATCAACCTCGTCGAGCTGCACGATTGCTTCGCGACGGCGGAGATCGTGCACTACGAAAACCTGCAGCTCTGCAAGCCCGGCGAAGCCGGCGCCTTCATCGACAGCGGCGCCACCGCGCTCGGCGGCAAAGTGCCGGTGAACGTGTCGGGCGGCCTCCTTTCCAAGGGTCATCCGCTCGGCGCAACCGGCATCGCCAACATTTACGAGATCACCACGCATCTGCGCGGCGAAGCCGGCAAACGCCAGGTCGAAGGCGCCCGCATCGGGCTCACCCACGTCGTCGGCGCCGGCTCCGCCTGCGCGGTCCACGTGCTCGAAAAGGTCAATTAGGCGCGCACGCCGTCATCGGCGTGACGCAAAACTGGGCGCGGCGCCGCAAGGCCCGCGCCCTTGCTTTTGCGCGCCCTGTTCAGCGCGCTGGCGCCCTATGGTAGCAATAGAGCGGGTCCTTGGGGGGATGTGCTATGCGAACCATCGCCTTTGTCGTCGCGGCGCTGCTGGCGACGCTCTTTGTTTATCCAGCGCAGGCGCAAGAGGGCGAGGCCGGCGAATGCGCGGCCGTGCTGCGCGCCGCCGAGCGCGGCGAGCCGGTGCAATCGCTCAATACGCTGAAAATGTGCCAGGAGATCGACAAGCTCCACGCGGAGGTGCTGGGGCTCCGGTTCACCAACAATTCTCTGAACGGTCCGCTCGGCTTTCTCATTCCATGGTCCGGCTTCATCACGGGCCTGATGGCGCTCATCGTCTCGATCGCCATTCCCGCCATCGGCGTCATCATCCGCAACACGCTGAACAATCGCGCCCGCGACCGCCTTCATCAGGAGCGCGTGCTGAAGCGCGAAGCGCACAATCTCGAACTCATGCAGGGCTTGGCCGCCGATACGAAGACCTATCGCTTCGCCGCCGCAGCCTCGCTGCTGCGCCGCTATGAAGAGATCGCCGCCGAAGGCGAGGTGACGCCCGAACTCAAGACCATCGGCGACGTCGTGCTCTCTTTCGTCCGCAACAAGGACAGCGACGCCGATGTCGCGAAATACATGGCCGACCAATTCGTCCGCGCGATCGGCTTGCAGGACGACAGCGTCCGGCGCGAACAGGAGGCGCGCCCCGGCCCCGCGACGGCGCGCAAGCCAAGCGTGGGCCGCCTCGGCCTGCAATTGCGCGATTACGACATGCAATACGCCAATCTGCAGAACGTGTTCTGGGCCGGCGTGAATGCGCCGGAGGTGGATTTCTATCGCGCCAATTTCACCCGCGCCTCGCTGCGCGACAGCTGGCTCTCCAAATGCACGTTCAAGAAGGCGATCTTCACCCGCGCCGTGCTGCGGCGCGCCGATCTGCGCGATTGCGATCTGCGCGAGGCGGCGATGACGGGCTGCGATCTTCAAGGCGCCGTGCTGAAGGGGGCCGATTTCAGCGGCGCCGACCTCACCGACGCGCTGCTCGATCCGAGCGTCCTGCGCGATCCGGATTCAGAAGCCGTCCGCGCGACCCATCGCACCGACGCGCGCAACGCCAATTTCTCCGGCGCGATCCTCGCCAATGCGCGCTTCAACCGCGCACAGCTGAACGGCGCGCAATTTTACGGGGCCGATCTCAGCGGCGCCGATTTCACCGGCGCGACCGGGCTCGACTCTGCCCTGTTCAACGCCGCCGCCAAATGGAGCGAGGCCACCAAATGGCCCGACGAGCGCCGCCCCGGCGCCGGCTACGCGCTCAGCGCGCCGGAGCCCGTCAGCGCCTAGAGCGTATTCGCCCGAGACTTAAGACGCCTCCCCCTCCCCTCGCGGGGAGGGGGTGCGGACGCGATTCAGCCAAACGCAATCACGCCTAAGCCGCGCGCTTCTTCGGCGAGGGGCCGGGCGCGACGGGCGGCGGCGCCACGATCTGGCCCACCGGCAGATGGATCGTCACACTGGTGCCTTTGCCGGGCTCGCTGGTGAGCGCGATCCAGCCGCCGTGCATCGTCACGAACGAGCGCACCAGAGCCAGGCCCAGGCCCGCCCCGCGGCGATCGCCGCTCGAGAAGCTGTCGAACGCGCTGGCCTGCTCTTCATAGGCGATGCCGTCACCCGTATCGGTGACCCAGAGCCGCATCACACTGTCGAGCCGCTCGGCGCCGATAATGATCTGATCGCCGCGCTGCGTGTGCTTCAGCGAATTGGACAGCAGGTTCGAGAGCACCTGCCCGATGCGCTTCTTGTCGGCCATGATCTGCCCGATCTTGGCGTCGCACTGGATCTTGATCGGCACTTCGGTGTCGCTCGCGGTCGAGACCGCCTTCGCGACCGTGTCCTTGATGGCCGCCAGCACATCCATGGGCGCCAGATCGAGCTGCACGCCGCCGGCTTCGACCAGCGCGACATCGAGAATGTTGTCGACCAGATTGGTGAGCGCGTCCGTCGCCTGCAGGATGGAGCCGACCTGATCGATCTGGCGGTCGTTCAGCGGCCCGAACAGGCGCTGCGCCAGCAATTCGGCGTTGCCGTTGATGGCCTGCAGCGGATTGCGCAATTGCACCGACACGTTCTGCACGAATTCCGTCTTCAAACGGTCCGCGGCTTCGAACGCTTCGGCGCGGTCGCGCAGCGCATCCTCGACGCGCCGCGCTGCCGTCACGTCGTTGAACGCCACCAGAGTCGCGCCATCGGGCAGCGGCCGCGTCAAGAAATTGAGGATGGTCTCGTCCGACCGGCGCATCTCGCCGCGGAATTCGACGCGCGCTTCCGGCGAAGGATCGGTGATGCGCGCGCGCACTTGCGACCAGGTGGCGCGATCATGGAACAGCTTCTCGCACGCCTCGACCATCTTCTCGAACGGCCAATCGGCCTCGATGGCGGCGGGATCGAGGGTCCACATCGTCGCGAACGCGGCATTGGAGAGCTTCAGGCGCCCATCGAGCCCGAACACCACGACGGCCTCGTGCAGCTTGTCGAGCGCGGCGCGCTGCGTCTGCAGCAGCGCGGTATATTGCGAGCGCAGCATGATCTCATCGGTCATGTCGCTGAAGATCAGCAGCAGCCCGCCGCTGGGATGGCGCTGGCGCACGATGCGCAAGGTGCGGCTTTCCGGCAGCACCCACAGCGCTTCCGGCAATTCGGCGACTTCTTGATAGAGCGCCAATTCGCCGGCGCGCCATTCCGCGTAATTGGCGTGCGCCGGCAGGCGCCGGCGCTCCTTCAGATAGTCGAGCCAGGCCGCATGGGTGGGCCGGTCGGCGAGGAACGCCGAATCCAGCTCCCACATTTCCTGAAACGCGCGGTTGAAGAACAGCAGCCGGCGATCGGCGCCGAACACAGCCACGCCTTCGCTCAAATGATTGAGCGTCTCATCATGCGCGCGCGCCTGCTTGCTCTGCGCGTCGCGCGCCTCCTCCGCCTCGGTGACATCGGTCGCAAAGCCATAGGCGCCGCCGGAGACAGGCCCCATCACGATGCGCAGCGCCCGGCGCGCGCCGCCCACGATGCAATAACGCGTCTCCTCGATGGTCTCGCCGGTTTCGATCACGCGCCGCGCCTGTTCGTTGGCGGCCGCATCGAGCGCCAGATTGCGGCTGATGGCGAGGTCGAGCGTCTTGGCTTCAAGCGCGGCGAGATAGGTCTTGTTGGCCCATTTGAGCCGCAGCGACGGCGACACGCGCCACGCCATCACCGGCGCATCCGACAGCATGCGCAGCGGCGCGGCGGTATCGAGCGCGATTTCCTCATGCGTATCGGCGACGCCGCCCTTGCCGAGATTGTCGGCGACGCCGCGCACGCTGGCATCCACGATCCAGACCACGACGCGCGCGCCGGCCACGCGGCCATCGAGCTCGATATAGACGCCTTCCGGCGTCGAGATGGTCATCGAAAACGGCGCGCCTTCACGGCGCAGGCGCGCCAAAGCCGGGGCCAAACGCGTCGGCTGGCCCGCCGCATCGGTGGCGTCGAACGCCGACAGCCCCTGCAGGATGCGCACGGGCGCCTCGCCCTGCGCGCCCGGTTCGGTAAAGCGCAGCAGATTGGCGAGCGCGAGCGCGGAGCCGAACGTGCGCGGCGCGCCCCAATCGCCGGAATCGGCCAGGCCCGGCGGATCGTCCCAAATGACCACGATGCCGGGATGGGCGCCGAACACCTGGTCCGCGCCTTCCACGACCCGCTCCAGTTCGCGGTTTTCGCGCTGCAGCCGCCGCACCGTGCCGTTGACGCCGTCCGTGACGCGCAGCGCCCACAACAACGCCGCGATCGCGATCGCGGCCGAGCCGACTGACACGACGAGCGCAATGAATCCGCCGTCCACCGGCTTCCCCTTGTTCCATCAAACGCCGAATCGACGCCGCCCAATCGGCATTCTCCCAACGCGTCCACGCGATGGAAACCGCGCCTGCTGCGCGGGAGTGTTAACAAGCGTTGAGAAAGGTTGATTCTTCGTAAACAGCGATTCGAAAACCACGCCCACACCCTTTCCTCCCCCTGCAAGGGGGAGGTGCGGCGCGCAGCGCCGTGGAGGGGGTGAGCCGCGCATGCAAACGCCAACCACCGCGTCCTTCTCCCCTTGTGGGAGAAGGTGGCTGAGCGAAGCGAAGCCGGATGAGGGGTGTTTGCGCTTCGCCTTCAGAACGTAGCGCTTTCACCCCTCATCCGGCGCTGCGCGCCACCTTCTCCCACAAGGGGAGAAGGACGATGGCCGCATTGCACGGAAAAACGGCGATAGCGCCAACGCCTTTCCTCCCCCTGCAAGGGGGAGGTCAGGAGGGGGTGAGCCGCGCATGCAAACGTTTCAGCCTGTATCTCACCCCCTCCCATCCTCCCCCTTGCCCGGGGGAGGAGGCGCCAAAGCGGGGATAGAACGCGCGCAATCGGACCCTATTCGCCGCGCCCTTACACTCGCGCCCATGTCACTCGACCTTTCCCAAGCCTGGTCCCAATTGGGCGCTTATTTCTCCGAGATCATCGATCGCTTCGGCCCGGCCCAGAGCTGGATGGAGGAGCGCTTCACCAAGCGTGCGCGCCGCACCATCGAAGCCTGGCTCGACGCCTGCGAAGCGGCGCTGCGGCAAATGCTGATGCTCGAAGCGCGCGGCCTGACGCTGGCGCCGTCGACGCGCGCCGCGCCCCAGCGCCGCGTCTCCAACGCAGCGCCGCTGCCGGTGCGCGACATTCCCGAGCGCGCGCTGGGCGTCGAAATCGCGCCCGCGTTCAAGCTGTTTCCGCCCAGCGCCGTCACGCTCTCGCGCGACGACGACATGCGCCCGCCGCGCAGCGCGGACATGCGCGAGACGATCCGCCGTTCGCCGACCCGCAAGCTGGCGCGCCGCATGGCCGCGCTCGAAGCCGCTTTGGCCGACGCCGATCTCTATGTGCGGCGCATGGCCCGCGCGCTGGCGAAGAATAACGCGCTGGTCCTGCGCATCGCCGTCGCCAAACCCGATCCCACCCGCCTGCCGCGCGCGCTGGTCGATCGCCTGCAGGCGGAAACCACGCGCCTCCTGCGCGCCAGCCCTACGGATTCCAGCTAACCCTCGTACCGCCGGCTTCCAGCCGGCAGACGACGATTCAATCTTCATTGTCAGATCAGGAGGAAACGAAGACTGCCGGCTGGAAGCCGGCGGTACGAAGACGCGCGCGCCTACTCCCTACTCCCCATCCTCGCTCATGCCCGCTTCGCCAATTGCCCCGCCGCCTTCTCGGCTGCGCGCACGGCGGCGATCATCAGCGGCCGGTGCGGCAGGGCGCGCTGGCCCTGATCCTTCAAGCGCGCCGCGCCGGCGATGCGGAACACGAAGGGCATGCGATAGCTGGCGCCGAAGCGCGGCTTGGCGCCCGGCTTCAGCACGAACCGCGCCTCGCGCAGCGCGGCGGCCGCCGAGTCGAAGAACTGATCGGTCGGCCAGGCTTCGATGCAGGCGATGTGGCGCGCCGCGCCATCGGCGCCGATTTCGAAATCCACAAGAGCCACGCCCTCCACGCCGCATTGCCGCGCCAGAGCTGGATAGGGCGTGCGCAGGGGCGCGGCGAGCGACCAAGGCATCGCGTCTTCGCCCTCCTCGCCGCCGCCCGCGCGCCAGATGACGCAGCATGGGCCGTCCGGCAGGCCAAGACGTTTGCGCGCCTCTTCGCGCGCGCCGGCGCGCTGCGCCAGAACGCGGGACACGCCGAAATTCACCGCCAGCACAAAACCGAGGACCACCGCGCCGGAGGCGACAAGCGCAGGCCCCGCCTCCCATCCCGCGGCGCGCAGCGCGCTCGTCACCGCGACTTGCAGCACCACGACGAACAGAAAGAGACCGACATAGAACGCCGCCCGCGCGATCCACGCCGACGCCGCCCGTGTCGCCCAAACAAACATCGCGCCTCTTCGGAGCTGAGATTACTGGGGGCCCGCAGACAACCGCACCGCGCAGCGTAGCCGACGCTGCGTTCCTGTCATACCGGCCCCCGCCGAGTCCAGCGCACGCTAGGATCTGCTCCGCAGCTTCATCACAATCACCAGCACGGAGGTGGCCAGCCAGACGCTGTTCCACAGCACGATGGGCGCGAGACCGCGTAGCGCCCCGTAAATAATCCACAGGCCGGCCGCGGCCAGCATGATCAGATAGGCGTTCAGCGAAATGTCTTTTGCGTCGCCCGTGCGGGCGATCTTGAAGATTTGCGGCGCCGCGGCGAGTGCGCCCAGAGCGCCGGCGGCGAAGCCTATCGCTTCGACCGGCGCGCCGTTCACTCGCCCTCGTCGAACTTGTTGTTCACCAGCACCGCGATGGCGTCGACCGCCTCGTCCGCATCCGGTCCGTCGGCTTCGATCTCGATTTGCGAGCCGATGCCGGCGCCGAGCATCATCAGATCCATCAGCGAGCGCGCATCCGCCGATTCGTCCTCGCGCCGCACGATGATCGCGCTCTCATAGCGCAGCGCGATTTCGGCCAGCTTGCGCGACGCGCGCGCATGCAGGCCGCGCACATTGGTGATGTCGAGCGTGCGTTTGACGGGCATGGCTCAGGCGCCGCCGGCGAGTTCCACGGAGGCCACGCGGATATAGCGCCGGCCCGCGTCCTGCGCTTCGAGCGCGGCTTCGCCCAGCGTGCGCGCGCCGCGCACTTCGCAGAGCTTGATGAGCATGGGCAGGTTCACGCCAGCGATCACTTCAATTTTGCCCTGGCCGATGACGGAGATGGCGAGATTGGACGGCGTGCCGCCGAACATATCGGTGAGGATCACGACGCCGTCGCCATCGTTCACCCGTGACACCGCGCTCAGGATATCCTGCCGGCGCGCTTCCATATCGTCCTGCGGACCGATGGGCACGGCAAGCATCTGCGCTTGCGGTCCAAGCACATGCTCCGCTGCAGCGATGAATTCGTCCGCCAAGCGGCCGTGGGACACCACCACGACGCCGATCATGCCTTGCTCCCGCGCCGCCACGTCGCCCCAAGGTCCCGCCGCTTTTGCCCTTTTCGCAGGCGCGGGAAAAGCGGTTGCGACACTTTGGCAGAGCCGGCGGGAATTTGTGGCAAAGGCGCCATGCTAGCCGCGCGGCGCGGCGGGAAATTCGACGATCAGGCGAGCGCCCACCGGGGCCTCGGGCGACAAGCCTTCAATGTTCTCGGCCCAGATGCGGCCGTTGTAGGATTCGACGATCTGGCGGGCGATGGACAGGCCAAGCCCCGAATGGCCGCCGAAGGCCGGCGCGTTGGGACGGTGGGTGTAAAACCGGTCGAACACGGCTTCGAGGTTTTCCGGCGGAATGCCCGGACCCTGATCCTCGACCGTCGCGCGCACCAGGCCGCCGTCCCGCGTGCGCCGGGTCTCGACTTTGAGCGTGACGACGCCGCCCGGCTGGCTGAAGCTTTTGGCGTTGTCGACCAGATTGCGGAACACTTGGCCGAGCGGGCCTTCCTGCGCCAGCACGAACGCGTCCTGCGGCGCCGGCCCCCTGAAGGCGACGGCGACTTGCGAGGTTTCGCCCGGCGCGGCCGCATAGGATTCCGCGATCACCGACGACAGCCGCGCCAGATCGATGCGCCGCAGATCGCCGCGCGCGGTTTCCGCTTCGATCCGGCTGGCGCGCGCCATATCGCTGATCAATCGGTCGAGACGGCGCACGTCCTTGGAGACGATGGCCAGCAATTCCTGCTGCTTCACGGGATCGGTGATCCGCGATGCGGCTTCGACCGCCGAACCGATAGAAGCGAGCGGATTCTTGAGCTCATGGCTGACATCGCCCGCGAAGCGTTCATTGGCGTCGATGCGATCGGCCAGCGCGCCGGTCATCGCTTCGAGCGAACGCGACAGTTCGCCGATCTCGTCCTTGCGGCGGCTGACCTCCGGCAAAGCCAACCGCGTGGCGCCCGTCATGCGCAGACGATCGGCGGAGACCGCAAGAAGACGCAGCGGCCGCGCCACGAACAGGCCGAGCAGCGCCGAAGACAGGAACGTCGCGATCGTGGCGCCGAGCACGAACGGGATCATGCGCAGCCGTTCCGCCAGCAAGATGCGCTCAACGTCCGCGCTCTCCAGCGTGATATAGCCGAGCACGGCGGAGACGCGCTGCAGCGGCAGCGTGACGCTGACGACGGCCTGTCCGCGTTCGTCGAAGCGCTGCGCATAGGTCACCTGTCCGCGCGCGGCGGCGCGGTGCTCATCGCGCAGCGTGCCGGTCGGCCGCCATGGGGTGATGCGCCAGCTTTCGACGTTTTCCGCCGCCTGGCCGATCGCCGCCATCGAGTCTTGGAAATCCGGTTCGCGCGCCGCGAGCGGCGGCAAGGTGCGCTGATCGACGACGCCGAACAGCACATCGGTATCGGCGACCATGTCGCCATTGGCGCCGAACACGCGCACGCGCGGACCGGCGTCGCGGCCCACCGCGTCCGACGGCGGCAACAGCAATCGACGCACGACGCTGCGCACCGTGGCTTCATCCATGGACGGCCCTTCCCCGCCTGGATGGGTGGCCGCTTCGATCAGGATGTTCTTGATGAGCTCGCCTTCGACGCGCAGGCTGCGGAACTGCGCCTGCGTCAGCCCTTCGCTCCATTCCGAGAGCAGAAGCGCGCCGAACACGATGATGAACAGGCCCAGAAAATTGGCCAGCAGGATGATGCGGCCAATGCGGGAGAAAACGAATTCGCGCTCGGAGCCCGGGCGCGCCTCAGGCTTCGTTGTATCGATATCCGACGCCATAGAGCGTTTCGATCGCGTCGAAGCTGTCGTCGATCTCTCGGAATTTCTTGCGGAGCCGCTTGATGTGGCTGTCGATGGTTCGGTCGTCGACATAGACCTGATCGTCATAAGCGGCGTCCATCAACTGGTCGCGGCTTTTGACGTAGCCGGGACGTTGCGCGAGCGCCTGGAGAATGAGGAATTCGGTGACGGTGAGCCGCACGGGCTCGTTCTTCCATGTGCAGGCGTGGCGGTTTGGATCGAGCGTGAGCTGGCCGCGCACGATCGGCTTCTTATCGCCGGTTTCGGGCCCCGCGCCGCCGGCGCGCGTGCGCCGGAGCAAGGCCTTGACGCGCTCGCTGAGCAGGCGCTGCGAGAACGGCTTCTTGATGTAATCGTCCGCCCCGACATTGAATCCCACCACCTCGTCCATCTCCTCGTCCTTGGAGGTGAGGATGATGACCGGCAGGCTCGATGTCTGCCGCAGCTTCTTGAGCACCTCGATCCCGTCCATCCGCGGCATTTTTAGGTCCAGAATGGCGATGTCCGGCGGCTGATCGGTCAGCGCGGCCAAGGCCGTGGCGCCGTCATGGAAGGTGCGCACGGTATAGCCTTCCGCCTCGAAGAAGATCTTGAGCGAGGCGGTGATGTTTTCGTCGTCGTCGACCAGGGCGATGGTGGGCATTCGCGGTGGGGGCCTTTCCTGAGCGCGCAGATATAGCGGTTCGCCCCTGGCTATCAAATCGCGGGCTGGACTTCGGCGAGGATTTGCCCGTTTGCCGGATTGTTGCACAGGCGGACGCCGACACAGTTTGGCAAAATCGGCGCTATATTCGTCAAGGTTTCGTACAAATTGTATTTGGCGGCGCCACAACATCACATGAATTTATGGAAGCATTCAGCGCACAATCAGCTTAGCCGGTGCATTTTCTCTTCCAGACGATCACTTGAACTCTTCCACAGATCGTCGCGTGGAGATCGATGATGAAAAAGCTTCTGATGGCTGTGTCGCTGGCGGCGATGACGCTCACGACAATGGCCCCGACGGCGAGCGCCCGCGAAATGGTGCAAACCGTCCGCTACGAGCAGAGCGCCCACGACCAAGGCCGGCAGGTCGTCGAGCAACGGCGCTATTACACCGTGAACGGCCATCGCTACGAAGCGCAGCGCGGCCCGGCCTGGCGCGCGCCGCAAGGCTACCACCACCGCGCCTGGGCGCGCGGCCAAGTGGCGCCGCGTGACTATCGCCAGGTCGTCGTGAACGACTACCAGCGCTACCACCTCGCCCGCCCGGCCCGCGGCCAGCAATATGTGCGCGTCGACAACGACATCCTGCTGGTCTCGATCGCCTCGGGCGTGATCGGCGCCGTGATCGCGAACGCGTTCATCAACTAACCAACCGGCGATCGCCGAACGAGCCGGCCGCGTCGCAAGACGCGGCCGGTCTTGTCAATGCGCCGCGCTTCGGCGCGTTTCGCCTCGCGGCGGGAACAGCGCCAGCACAAAGGCGATGTCCAGGAAACTCGCGACGGCGAACGCGGCCATGGCTTCAACGAAGACGCCGTTGAACTGCTGCGCGAGGATGATGCTCCACAGCACGCCGGCCACGCCCAACACGATTGGGCCGCGAAGGTCGCGATGGCCTGAAAATGCGCCGAGCAATGCCGCAAGCAACGCCCATCCAACGGCCGCTAGGGCCGAGACAGCGAGATCGAGAAGCACAAAACGGATGCCGCTGGGCGCAACGTGCATGTCGTGGAGCAGGTAGCGGTGAAGCGGCTCCGCCACGATCCGGGCCAGCGCGAATGCGAGGCCGTAACTGGCGCCAGCGAAAATCACCGCGCGCCCCCAATCGAGACGGCGCGACAGCCAGAGAAACGCGGCGATCGACAGAAAAAATGCAATCGTCGCCGCGATGAACATGCCGCTGCGATCGGACGCGGTGATGTCAACGCGGCCCGGTCCGCCCGTCGATGCATAGGCCCGCAGGCCGCCGACCATTAGCGCCAGCACCGCGCCCGCTGCGTAAGGCGGCCATTGCTGCGCCGCAACCGTGGGACGAAGCGCGCCACGCGCGGGCGGCGGGCTCACAGGGGCGGCCGCGCCAAGCACTTCGCCCATCGCAGGCCGTCCTGGTCCCGCGTAGAGCGCGACCCATTCGAGCGCCTTGGCCCAGCCCGGCGCGCTCGCATCGAAGCGGCGCTCGAAGAGGTCAGCGAATTGCGTGAGGCTGAACGCGATGGGCACCTCGCATTCTTCAAGACGCACTTGCACGAGCTTCGCGGGGCGCGCGTTCTTGGCGACATTCGCTTCGATGCGGACCCATTCGCTTTCGACCGAGCGGGCGGTCCAGAGCACGAGCACGCACTTCGCGCGCGCGATCTCCCGCTCGATCATGCGGTCCCAATTTTCGGCGGGAGTCAGCCGATCATCCCACCAAACTGAATAGCCGGCATGTGACAAGGCGGCGACAACGCGCTGGGCGAGCGCGCGATCCGCCTTTTGATAGCTCACGAAAATGTCCGCCATGCGCGCCCTCCCCCGGCGGGGCGAGCCAACATAGCGCTCTCGCGCTGTCAATCGCGGCTTAGTGCGCCTCCGCCCAGGTCTTGGCGGCGCGGGCTTCGACGGTGAGGGGGATGGAGAGCGTGAGCGCGGGGGCGCAGGCGCTTTCCATGATCTGCGCGGCGAGCTTGGCGGTTTGATCGGCTTCGCCTTCCGGCGCCTCGAACACCAATTCGTCGTGCACTTGCAGCAGCATTTTCGCCTTGAGCCGCGCAGCTTCGAGCGCGCTCGGCAGGCGGATCATGGCGCGGCGGATGATATCGGCGGCGGCGCCTTGCAGCGGCGCGTTGATCGATTGCCGCTCGGCGAAGGACCGCTCGGCCGGGTTCTTCGACTTGATACCCATGATGTTGATCTTGCGCCCGAAGATGGTGCGCACGAAGCCGTTGGCGCGCGCGAACGCCTTGGTCTCTTCCATGTAATCGCGGATGCCGGGGAAGCGTTCGAAATACTTTTTGATATAGGCCGACGCCTCGCTCTGCTCGATGCCGAGATTGCGCGCGAGACCGAAAGCGGAAATGCCGTAGATGATGCCGAAATTGATCGCTTTGGCCTGGCGGCGCACCATCGGGTCCATGCCTTCGATGGGAACGCCGAACATTTCCGACGCGGTCATGGCGTGAATGTCGAGCCCGTCCGCAAACGCCTTCTTGAGCTGCGCAATATCGGCGACGTGCGCGAGCAGGCGCAGCTCGATCTGCGAGTAATCGGCCGAGACCAAAAGATGGCCGTTCTCCGCCACGAACGCCGCGCGGATGCGCCGCCCTTCCTCGGTGCGGACGGGAATGTTCTGCAAATTGGGATCGTTCGATGAGAGCCGCCCCGTCGTGGTCGAGGCCAGCGCATAGCTGGTGTGGACGCGCTTGGTTTCCGGATTGATCGCCTCGCGCAGCGCCTCGGTGTAGGTCGAGCGCAGCTTCTGCAATTGGCGCCAATCGAGCAGCACGCGCGGCAGCGCATGGCCTTGCGCGGCGAGATCCTCAAGCACGTTGGCGTCGGTCGACCACGCGCCGGTCTTGGTTTTCACGCCGCCGGGAATGCCCATCTCGTCGAACAGGATTTCGCCGATCTGCTTGGGCGAACCGATGTTGAAATCGCGGCCCGCGAGTTTCTTGGCCTCATCCTCGAACGCCAGCATGCGCTGCGCGAAATCGCCTGACATGCGCGACAATTCGTTGGGATCGACCTTGATGCCCGTGCGCTCCATGAGCGCGAGCACATCCGGCATCGGGCGTTCGAGCGTTTCATAGACCGTGCGCAGCTTTTCCGCGGCGAGGCGCGGCTTGAGCCGCTTCCACAGCCGCAAAGTGACATCCGCATCTTCCGCCGCATAGCGGCTGGCCGCCTCGATCGGCACGAGATCGAAGGTGAGCTGCGCCTTGCCCTTGCCGGCGACATCGGAAAACGAAATCGGCTTATGGCCCAAAAACAGTTCGGACAATTCGTCCATGCCGTGGCCGTGCACGCCCGCGTCGAGCGCGTAGGACATCAGCATCGTGTCATCGATCGGCGCCACGGCGATGCCCCGGCGCGCGAAGATCGAGAGATCATATTTGATGTTCTGGCCGACTTTCAGAACCGCATCGTCTTCCAGCATCGGCTTCAGCACGGCGATCGCATCGGCCAGCGGAATTTGACCGGCGCACAATTCGCGCTTGGCCGGCGGCGCTTCGAAGAGATCGCCCTTGCCGTCGGGCGGCGGCGCGGTGACGTGCGCCAGCGGGATATAGCACGCATCGTTCGGCCCGAGCGCCAGCGACACGCCGACCAGGCCGGCGCGCGCCGCATCAAGCGAATCGGTTTCGGTGTCGACCGCCACCAGCCCCGCCGCCGTCGCGCGCGCGACCCATTGCTTGAGATCATCGAGCGTCGTGACCGTCTTGTAGCGATCGAGGTCGATGGCCGGCTCTTCAGAGGAGGCGAGATCGGCGAGCGGCGCATCCGGCGCGCCTTCCTTGGCGGCTTGTTCGCGCACGCGGCGCGTCAGCGTGTTGAAGCCCATCTCCGTCAGGAATTTGAGCAGCATCGCGGGATCGGGATCGCGCACGGCGAAACTGTCCCATGGCTCTTCAACCGGCACGTCATCCTTCAGCGTGACGAGCTGTTTGGAAACGCGGATGAGATCGGCGTTGTTGACGATGGCTTCGCGGCGCTTCGGCTGTTTGATCTCGCCGGCGCGCTCCAGCACGGCTTCGAGCGTGCCGAACATGCCGATGAGCTCGGCGGCGGTTTTAGGCCCGATGCCCGGCGCGCCGGGCACGTTGTCGGTCGAATCGCCCATCAGCGCCTGCACGTCGATCACCTTGTCGGGCGTAACGCCGAATTTCTCGAACACCTCGGCCGGGCCGAGCGGCTTGTTCTTCATCGGATCGTAGAGCTCGATCACGCCGTCATCGACCAATTGCATGAGGTCTTTATCCGAGGAGACGATCTTCACCGTCGCGCCCGCTTTCGCGGCCTGGCGCGCATAGGTGGCGATGAGATCGTCGGCCTCGAACCCGTTCATCTCGATGCACGGCACGTTGAACGCGCGCACCGCGTCGCGGATCAGCGGGAATTGCGGGATCAGATCTTCCGGCGCGGGCGGACGGTGCGCCTTGTACTGATCATAGATGTCATTGCGGAACGTCTTCTCCGCGGCGTCGAAGATGACGGCCAGATGCGTCGGCGCCTCGCTCGCGCGCATGTCCTCCAGGAATTTGAACAGCATGTTGCAAAAACCGGACACCGCGCCGACGGGCGTCCCGTCGCTCTGGCGCGTCAGCGGCGGCAGCGCGTGATAGGCGCGGAAAATATAGCCCGAGCCATCGATCAGGAAGAGACGGGTCGCGCTGGGTTTGCTCATGTGCTTTCCGCATCCGGCCATGGATCGGCGGGGTTTTTCACGCGCGTGTAAATGCGCCCTACCGCCGCTTTCAAGCGCGGCAGATCATGTTTGAGAATGTTCCAAATGATCTGCGCGTCGATAATTTCGTAGCCGTGTCGCATGACATTGCCGAGATTGGCGATTTGCTTCCATTCGATCGCAGGCTCTTCGGCTTTCCAGGCGTCGGCGAGGTTGCGGCTGGCTTCGGAAATGATTTCAAGAAAACGCTCGACGGCGCGATAGCGGATGATATCGCCACGAAAAGCTTCGAACGAGGCGTCGCCGACCGCGCGATCAATCTGATGAATGCTATCGAGAATGTCGAAGAGCCGCAGGCGCGGCGGTCGCTCCGCCATCAGAATACCCGCACCGCCTCGCGGATGACGTCCTGACGGATCAGCGGATGCAGGCCGTTGCGCGTCGTGAGATCGACAGGTCGGCCGAGCAAATCCGCGATCCGGTCCGCCAGCGCGAAGAATCTGAACCCAAGCTCAGACGTCTTGTCGAGATCGCAAAACAGATCGACATCGCTCTGCGGTCCGGCGGTTCCACGCGCCTCCGAACCAAACAGGTACAATGAGCGAATACCCTCGGCCTGCAATTCCGGCTCAAGGTCACGCAGACGTTCGAGGACAGAAGCCGTAGCCATACAATAAAGATAGCATCTCTATAGGGCTGGGTCAGCCCCAAAGCGCCTTCGTCGCGTCCGAGCGCTCCTCACGCACCGCGCGAGAGACCAACCGCATAACGCCGATTGCGATGGGCGAATGCCCCGCCGACGCGCCTCAGTGCCCGTGATCTTCTGCGTTGGGGTCGAGCACGAAGCGGCGGTCGCAATAGAGGCACTCGACGAAATTGTCCTCGCCCATGTCGTAATAGACCAGCGGATGGCCGAGTGCGCCGCCGCCGCCATCGCATTTGACGCGGCGCGAGGTCACCACGATGGTCTCGGGCGCGGGGATCGCATCGGCGTCGCCCGGCTGGACGTGATCGGGCCCGGTTGAAGCTTGGCTCATGGCCCCGTACCTAAAGGGGGCCGGCCCGCCCGGCAAGATTCCCGCCTCTTCAGGGCCTCTCCTCAAGGACCGGCATGCCCCTCCCCGATTTCGCGATCGAGGCCAAAGGTCTCGAAAAGACCTACCGCGGCCAGAACAAGGAGCCGCCGAAACAGGCGCTCAAGGGCATCGATCTGGTCATTCCCCGCGGCTCGTTTTTCGGCCTGCTGGGTCCGAACGGCGCCGGCAAATCGACCTTCATCAACATTCTGGGCGGGCTGGTCGTGAAGACGGGCGGAACCGCCGCGATCTGGGGCCATGATATCGACGCCGATCCGCGCAATGCGCGCGGATCGATCGGCATCGTGCCGCAAGAGCTCAACATGGACCCGTTCTTCTCGCCGCGCGAAAGCCTGGAGAACCAGGCCGGGTTCTACGGCGTGCCGAAGGCCGAACGGCGCACCGAGGAAATCCTCAAAGCCGTGGGCCTCTGGGATAAGCGCGACGCCTATGCGCGCACTTTGTCCGGAGGGATGAAGCGGCGCCTGCTGGTCGCGAAGGCCATGGTGCACGCCCCGCCCGTTCTGGTGCTCGATGAGCCCACGGCGGGCGTCGATGTCGAATTGCGCCGCCAGCTCTGGGATTATGTGAAGGAATTGCACGAGCGCGGCGTCACCATCGTGCTGACGACGCATTATCTCGAAGAAGCGCAGGCGCTCTGCGACACCATCGCGATCATCAATCATGGCGAGGTCATCGCGCTGGAGCCGACGCGCAATCTGCTGGGCCGGCTCGATCAGAAGACCTTGCTGGTGAAGCCGGTCGATGCGCTCGCCGCGTTGCCGCAGGGCTTTGAAGATGTCGGCGGCGCGCTCAAACCCGATGGCGCCCTGTCGATGACCTATAAAACCAGCGCCCACACCGTGGAGGAATTGCTCGACCGCGTGCGCCGCGCCGGCATTTCGATCCGCGATCTTTCCATCGAAGAACCCGATCTCGAAGACGTGTTCGTCGAACTCACGAAATAACGCATCCGCACTGAGGGGATTATGCAAAGCAAACGTTTGGGCAAGAGCGGCATTTCCGTCTCGACGATCTGCATGGGCACGATGACGTTCGGCAATCAGGCCGACGAGGCGATGTCGCATCGCATCCTCGATCAAAGCTTCGAGGCCGGGATCAATTTCTTCGACACGGCGGAGAATTATCCCGTGCCGCCGAAGGAGGAATGGGCGGGCCGCACGGAGGAGATCGTCGGCCGCTGGCTCAAAACCAAGAACCGCGATTCCATTATTCTCGCCACCAAGGTCTGCGGACCGAGCCATGGCTGGATCAAAGGTTCGCAGCGCGCCGGCATGACCGCGCTCGACCGCCACAACATCACGCGCGCCATCGAAGCGAGCCTCAAGCGGCTGCAAACCGACTACGTCGATCTCTACCAGACCCATTGGCCCGATCACGGCGCGCCTTATGAAGAGCACATGCGCGCGCTCGACGATCTCGTGCAGGCCGGCAAGGTGCGCATTCTCGGCTGCAGCAACGAAACGAGCTGGGGCCTGATGAAAAGCCTAGCGACGTCGGAGCTCTATGGCCTCGCGCGCCATGAGACGATCCAGAACAATTTCAGCCTCAACAATCGGCGCTTCGAGGACGAGCTGGCGCAAGTGTGCCGCCAGGAGGGCGTGAGCCTCATCCCCTATTCGCCGCTCGCCGGCGGCGTGCTTTCAGGCAAATATCAGGGCGGCGCCACGCCCGAGGGCGCGCGTTTCTCCACCTATATCCAGATCGGCGGGCGCCAGGGCGTGATGGCCAAACGCTTCGTCAACGAGAAATCGCTGGCGAGCACGGAGCGCTATGCGGCGATCGCGGCGGAGGCTGGCATCCACGTCGTGACGCTCGCGACCGCCTGGTCGAAACAACATGACTTTGTCGCCTCCACCATCGTCGGCGCCACCCACGAAAACCAGCTCGCGCCGATCTTCGCGGCGGCCGATCTGACGCTCAGCGATGAGGTGATGAAGGCGTGCGACGCCGTGTCGAAGCAATATCTCTATCCGATGGGATAATCGCCGATTCACGCACGTCCTCTGTCATTCCGGACAGCGCGCAGCGCTGATCCGGAACCCAGGGGCAGATGCGCGGCGCTTCTTGATCCCCTGGGTTCCGGGTCTCGCTTCGCGAGCCCGGAATGACAGAATGCTTTGCGGCGCGCGAAGATCACCACGTATCGATCCATTTCAGCCGCTTGCCCTCGCCCTTCGGCCTTTCGCCCGCCGCCTTCAGCGCCTCCACGATCCACCGCCTCGTATCCGCCGGATCGATCACGTCGTCGATGATGAAGCCGTTGGCCTGGTTGAGCGCTTTGCCGCGCTGATAGGCGGCGGCGACCATTTCGTCGAACTTGGCTTTGCGCGCGGCGGGATCTTCGATGGCGGCGAGTTCGTTGCGATAGCCGAGCTTCACCGAGCCTTCGAGGCCCATGCCGCCGAACTCGCCTGTCGGCCATGAGGTGACGAACATCGAGGCCCAGTTCGAGCCGCCCGTCATCGCCAGCGCGCCGAGGCCATAGCTCTTGCGCAGGATCACCGAGAGCAACGGCACGGAGAGATTGGCGCCGATCACGAACATGCGCGCGGCGTGGCGCACCAGGCCCGTGCGCTCGATCTCGGGGCCGACCATGATGCCGGGCGTATCCGAAAGCGAGAGGATCGGAATGTCGTAGGCTTCGCAGATTTGCATGAGGCGCGCGGCTTTATCTGCGCCGTCGCTGTCGATGGCGCCGCCGAGATGCGTCGGATTGTTGGCGATGAGGCCGAGCGGGCGCCCTTCGATGCGCGCAAACGCCGTGATCATGCCGGGGCCGAAGCGCGGGCGAAGCTCGAGCACGGAGCCCTCGTCGCACAGCGTTTCGATCAATTTGCGAATGTCATAAACGCGCAGCCGGTTCTCTGGGATGGCGCGGCGCAACAGCCGCTGATCGGCGCAGGCCCAATCCTTCACGCGGCCTTGGAAGAACGAGAGATAATGCTTCGCCGCGATGACGGCTTCGGCTTCATCCGCCACCGTCACGTCGATGACGCCGCTCTTTTCCTGATCTTCGACCGGGCCGATTTCTTCGGGCCGGTAGATGCCCAGCCCGCCGCCTTCGATCATCGCCGGCCCGCCCATGCCGATGTTCGAATCTTTCGTCGCGATGATGACGTCGCAGCAGCCGAGCACGCTGGCATTGCCGGCGAAGCATTTGCCGCTTGTCACGCCGATGAAGGGCGCAACGCCGGAGAGCGTTCCCAACAGATTGAAGCCGCGCACCGGGCCGGCGGCTTCGGTATCGCCCGGCCTGCCGCCGCCGCCTTCGGTGAAAAACACCAAAGGCGCTTTCCAGCGATGGACCAGCTCGAACATGCGGTCCATTTTTAGATGATTGTAGGCGCCCTGCGTGCCCGCGAGCACGGTGTAATCATAGCTCATCGCCGCCGCGCGCGCGTGTTCTTCATCGAACAGCGCGCCATTGATGCGGCCGAAGCCCATCACAAGCCCATCGGCCGGCGTGCGGTCGATCAATTCTTCCAGCGAGGAGCGCCGCCGCCGCGCAGCGACCGTCAGCGCGCCATATTCGAGAAAGCTGCCGGGATCGCACAAATCCTCGATGTTTTCGCGCGCCGTGCGCTGGCCGCTTTTGCGCCGGCGCTCCACAGCGTCCGGCCGCGCCGCATCGCGCGCCTTGTCCTGGCGCGCCATGACCTCGGCAAGATCGCCGCGGATGTGATCGAGATCGACCTCCTCGCGCACGGCCCCGCCTTCATCGCCCGCACCCATCTCCTCGATGAAGATCAGCGGATGATCCTCGAACACCGTGTCGCCGGTTTCGACCGTGATGGCGCGCACGATCCCCGCGGCGGAGGCGGCGACGACATGCTCCATCTTCATCGCTTCCATGATGAGCGCGTCCTGCCCCGCGCGCACGCGGTCGCCGATCTTCACGAGAATGGCGCCGATCGTGCCCTGCAGCGGCGCACGCAGCGCGCGTGTTCCTTCCGGCCCTTCGATATCGGTGTCGAGCGCTGCTTGCGCTTCGGCGACAGCAACAGCGGCCCCTTCGCCCTTGCCATGCGCGAGCACGGCCAGCGGATCGCGCGCATCGATCTGCGCGCCCGCACGGCGGGGCGCCTGCGCCGCCGTTTCAAAATAGAGTTTCGTGTGCGGCTGCGCAGCCGTCAGCGCCGCGGCTTCGCGCTCGACAAAGCCGGTGTCGAACGCGCCTTCGCGCACGCGCGCATCGGAGAGGATGGCCTGCAGCAGCGGCGCATTGGTCTCCACGCCCGCGATCTTGAATTCCGCGAGCGCGCGCACGGCTTTCGCCGAGACGGAGGCCATGTCTTCCGCACCGACAGCCACGATCACTTTCGCAAGCAGAGAATCGTAACGCCCGCTGGTGCGATAGCCGGCATAGCCATAGCCATCGACGCGCACGCCTGGGCCGGAGGGCGGCTCATAAGCCGCAAGCACCCCGCCCGTCGGCTTCAAGGCGCCATCCGCGCCAAGCTTCTCCAGATTGACGCGCGCCTGCAGCGCCACGCCGCTGGTCTGCGGCGGCTCGGCCAAGCCTACATCCGCGAGCGAGGCGCCCGCGGCCAATTCGATCTGCGCGCGCACGAGATCGAGGCCCGTCACCTCTTCCGTGACGGTGTGCTCCACCTGCAAGCGCGCATTGGCCTCGATGAACACGAAGCGGTCGCCGCTGACGAGAAATTCGATGGTGCCGAGATTCTTGTATTTGGCCGCCTCCGCAATGCGCACGGCCGCGCTCAGCAGGCGCGCGCGCATCGCATCTCCGATCATCAGCGCCGGCGCGATCTCGATGATCTTCTGGCGCTGGCGCTGCAGCGAACATTCGCGGTCCCACAGATGCGTCGCGCGCGCGCCATCGCCCGCGATCTGCACCTCGACATGGCGCGCAGGCGCGAGGAATTCTTCGAGATAGACCGCATCATCGCCGAAGCTTTGCTTGGCTTCCGAGCGGCAGCGCTCATAGGCGGCCGGCAAATCTTCCAGCGTCATCACCGGGCGCATGCCGCGCCCGCCGCCGCCGGCCACGGCCTTCACCATCACCGGCGCAGCAAGCGCGGCCATGAAGCGCTCGGCCTCTTTGAGGCTCAACCCGCCCTTGGCGCCGCGCAGCACCGGAACATCGGCCTCCTCCGCCAGCGCCCGCGCGCGGGCCTTATCGCCGAATAGTTCAAGGCTCTCAGGCGAAGGCCCGATGAAGACGAGGCCCGCTTCGGCGCAGGCGCGCGCGAAGGCGGCGTTCTCGGCGAGAAAGCCATAGCCGGGATGAACCGCCTCGGCGCCTGCTTCACGCGCCAGCGCCACGATCTGCGCGATGTCGAGATAGGCCGCGGCGCCCTGCCCTTTGAGCGGACGCGCCTCGTCGGCTGTCTTCACGTGCAGCGACAGCGCATCGTCTTCGGCGTAGACGGCCGTGGTCGCGACGCCCATCTCGGCGGCGGTGCGCGCGATCCTGATGGCGATCTCGCCGCGATTGGCGATCAGCAGACGCTTGAACATCCATCCTCCCGCGCGCCTCTTGGCTCAGCGTCGCGGAAAAATGGTGGCCGGTCCGGCTAGGCCGGCGCAAGCCCCTTCACGCCGGCCGGCGCGCGAGCACGCTGACGGCGAGCAGCTTGGCGCCATCGCGGTCGGCGCGTTCGTCCAGCAAGGTCCAGCCGCCGGCGGCGAGCAATTTCGCGGCCTGGCCGATGCGCTCGAACCCTTGGGCGGCGGCGACGCCTGTCGCATGATCCGGGTGCGTCCCGCGCTGCGTGATGACGAGGCGCCCGCCCGGTCTCAGCACGCGCGCGATCTCCATCAGCGCACGCGCGGGCTGCGGCCAAAACGCAAACGAGTTCACCGCGAAGGCGCGGTCGAACAAATAATCGCGGAACGGAAGATCGCCGGCGTCGGCGCGCATCACCACGGCGCGGCCGCGCGCAACCTCGTTGTGCATCGCGCGCGCGGCCGCGCGGGCGGCGGGCGGCGCGTGATCGATTCCGGCGACGAAGCCTTGCGGACCCACGCGCGCCAGCGCGGCCTTCATAGCCTCGCCAGGACCGCAGCCGACCTCAAGCACGCTATCTCCGGCGCCCGGATTGAGCAGGTCGAGCGCGGCGCGATTCTGACCGCCGCTCATCATCGCCATGCTCCAGAACGCGAGCGATCTGGCCACGCCGCGCGGCGCGCCAAAGAGCGGCGCATCGACCCGCGCTTCGCGCGGCGGCGCATTTGCAAGAACGGCGTGCATGACCTTCTCCGCTGCCCCGAACTCCCGGCGCTTTGACGCCGTGAACCCGCGCTGCGGATGCGTAGCCGCTGTCGAAATCACTAATAATGTGTTAACGCCGAACTCGCCTTGGCGGGAGATTGCGATGGCGACCGGACCTCTACTGAACCGTGCGAGCAGCCTATTTGGCGTCGTCGCGTTGTTTACAATCGCGATTTTGGGCGCGGTGGCGCTGCGGCCGAGCGTGCTCGCGGCGGTCCGTTCGCCGCAGGCCGAGGCCGCCGAGCCCGCGCCGGCCGCCACAGCGCCCACCGCAACCATCGTAGAGCCCGTCGTCGCGCCGATCTCGCCGCCGGTCATCGCGCCCATTCCCGCGGCCGAAAATCTTTCCGCCGACACGCCGCGCGTCATCCATCCCGACGCGCCGCTGCAATGCGCGATCTATGCGCGCCAACGCACCGGGGTTTCGCTCTCGGGCGCGGCGCGGCTGTGGTGGGACCAGGCCGAGGGCCGCTACCCGCGCACCCATCAGCCGCAGATCGGCGCCGTGATGGCGATGGGCGGCACGCCGAGCGGGCATGTGGCCGTCGTCGCCGCGATCCGCGGCCCGCGCGAAATCCTGGTCGATCAGGCGAACTGGATGAACCAGGGCGAGATCATGCTCGGCGCGCTGGTCGTCGATGTCTCGCCGAACAACGATTGGAGCCAGGTGCGTGTCTGGCATGTGCCGAGCAATCAGCTCGGCCTACGCGCCTATCCGGTGATGGGCTTTATCCTGCCGCAGCCGATCTAAGAGGGCGCGTTCAGCGTGCGCAGCGGCAGCGCCGCGAGCGCCGCGCTCGATTCCGATTTCGCCATCGCATCGAGAATGCGCTGAAAGCGCGCCTGCAGGAACGGCTTAAACTCGACATGCGTGAACACGTAGAGATCGTTGTCGCGGATGGCTTCGACGACGCGGTTGGCCACCGCTTCCGGCGGAATGCCTGAGAGCACCGCTTCACTCGTCACGGAGCCCGCGCCGATATCGTTCGCGCTGGCGTCGGCGCCATAGGCCGTTTCCTGGCGATTGCGCCGGCTCTCATGGATGCGCGTTTTGACGAAGCCGGGACACAGAACCGAGACGCCGATGTTCTTCGCCGCCAATTGGCCGGCCCAGCCTTCGCTCATCGCAACCACCGCGAATTTCGTCGCGCAATAGGGCTCGAGGTTTGGGGGGCTCACCATGCCAGCTATCGAAGCCGTGTTGACGAAATGCCCGCCCTCGTCGTGCTTGTCGATCAGCGGCGTGAACACGTCCATGCCGTAGACGACGCCCTTGAGATTGACGTCGATGATCCAATCCCAATCGGAATCCGGCACATCCTCGATCGCGCCGCCGACGGCGACGCCGGCGTTGTTGCAAACGACATGGACCTTGCCGAATTTCGCGATCGTTTCATCCGCCGCTTCCTTGAGCGCCGCACGCCGCGCGACATCGGTGATGACGCCTTCCGCCTTGATCTGCTTTTCACGCAGGCCCTCAACCGCGGCGGCGAGCGCCTTCTCCTCGATGTCGGCCAGCATCACATTCATGCCCTGGCGCCCGAACGCCTCGGCCATGGCGAGCCCGATGCCGGACGCCCCGCCCGTGATGAACGCCGTTTTCCCTCGAAAATCCTGCATCGCCGCGCCCTTCCCTTGACGGTAAGGCAAGTTTGCCTTACATTTTCACTATGACGAAGTTGACGATCACCGCCAAGGGCCAAGTCACCTTGCGCAAGGATATCCTTGCACATCTCGGCGTCGGCCCGGGCGAGAAAGTTCTGGTCGATAAGCTTTCCGATGGGCGGGTGGAGGTGCGCGCGGCGTCTCGCGGCAAGATTTCCGACATCTTCGGCGCCTTCGAGCGCGAGGGCCAGCGGGCGCTCTCCATCGAAGAAATGAACGAGATCATCGCTGACGGGTGGGCCGGCGGCCGGCGCAAAAAGTGAAGGCGACGCCAGACACCAACATATTCGTACGGGTCATCACGCGGGACGATATTCGCCAAGCCCACGCGGCCGAAAAACTCCTTGCCGCCGCCAGCGTCATTGCGGTTCCCACCTCGACGTTATGCGAGATCGTGTGGGTGCTGATGCGCGGATACCGCATGCCACGGGCCCGGCTCTCGCAAACACTCCGCAACCTCGTCAACGCCAACGCGGTCGTCGTCGATCGCCCCGCCGTCGAGGCGGGGCTCGCCATGCTCGACGCGGGAGGTGATTTTGCGGACGGCGTCATCGCCTATGAAGGCGAGGCGCTGGGCGCGGATGAATTCGTCTCGTTCGACAAGCGCGCCGTGACGGCGCTGAAGGCGCGCGGGGTGGCCGCACGCCTTCTTGGCTGACCCTCTATTGCGGCGCCATGCGGATGGCGCCGTCGAGGCGAACGGTTTCGCCGTTGAAATACGAGTTCGTGATCATCTGCAGCGCCAGCGACGCATATTCCGGCGGTTCGCCGAGGCGCGACGGGAACGGCACTTGCGCTTCCAGCTTGGCGCGGAACGGCGAGCCGGGCGGGCCCATCAGCGGCGTGTTGAAGAGGCCCGGCAGGATCGTGTTCACGCGGATGCCTTCACGCGCCAGATCGCGCGCGATCGGCAAGGTCATGCCGACGACGCCGCCCTTCGACGCCGAATAGGCCGCCTGGCCGATCTGGCCATCGACGGCGGCGACAGACCCGGTGTTCACGATCGCGCCGCGTTCGCCCGTCGGCAGCGGATCGAGCGTCAGCATGCCGGCGGCCGAGAGCGCGATGCAGCGGAACGTGCCGACCAGGTTGATCTGAATGATCATGTTGAAGCCATCGAGCGGGAAATGCTTGATCTCGCCTTCCTTGGAGCGCGAGGCCGTGCGCGCGGCGTTGCCCGTTCCGGCGCAGTTCACGAGGATGCGCTCCTGGCCATGCGCGTCGCGCGCCTTCTTGAAGCCGTCTTCCACGCTCTGATCGCTGGTGACGTTGACATTGCAATAGAGCGCGCCGGTTTCCTTCACGGCGGCCTCGCCGCGCTCCGGGTTGAGATCGAACATCGCGACCTTCACGCCGTGCGCGATCAGCGCCTTCGTCGTCGCAAGGCCAAGGCCGGACGCCCCGCCGGTCACGACCGCAGAAATCGACGAATTGAGTTCCATGTTTTCCTCCCGGGGGATTGTCGGGCCGCACTCTAATCAGCTTGACGGACGCGGCAACTTCTCGCCACGGCAGGGCGCGCGCTTGCCCCCGGGCGCGGCAGACGCGACAAGGCCGCGATGGGGCAAAACGCGATCTTCTGGATTCTGATCGGCATCGGCGCGGCCGCGGCGGGGGCGTTCGGGTTCTATTACCTGCGCCGCCCGGCGACGCTCGTCCGCGCGATCGTGAAAACCTCGGCGGTGGGCGCGGGCGCGCTGGCGCTGATGGCCGTCGGCGCGGCCCCGCTCGCGCTCCCGCTGGGCCTCAGCGCAGCCGGCGATTTCGCGTTGGCGTTCGACAAGAAATGGACGCTGCCGCTGGGCATTTTCGCGTTCCTGCTGGCGCAGTTGATCTATTTCGTCGCGTTCTTCGCGCTCTGGTTCGTGGCCGAGCAGCAGACGCCGCTGGCTTTGCGCATCGGCCTGTCGGCGGCGGTGGGCCTTTTCGTCGTCTGCTATCTGATCTGGCTGTGGCCGAAGCTCGGCCTGCTCGCCTTCGGCGTGGTTCCCTATGCGCTCGCGATCGGCGCGATGACGATCATGAGCTTCTGGATCGCTGCGCAGGGCTGGCCGGCGATGGTCGGCGCGGTGACGTTCATGGTGTCGGACGGGGTGCTGGCTGCGGAAATCTTCCGCCTGCCGCCCGATGCGCCCGCACGGCGCTTCACCTCGCCCATCGTATGGTGGACCTATGTGGCCGCGCAGGCGCTCATCATCGCCGGGATTTTCATGGCGCTGCGCGTGCGTTTCTAAGCGCTATTCGGCGGCGGCCGGCCCCTTCGCTTCGACAGCCTTCACATCGCGCAAGGTGATGTAGAGCGTCGAGCCGATCACGATGGCGGCGCCGAACATCGTCACCGCGTTCGGGATTTCGTGGAACAGCAGCAGACCGAGGATGATCGCGAACACGAGGCGCGTGTAATCGATCGGCGCCATCGCGGCCGCATCACCCAGCGCCATGCCCTGGATGTAGCAGGCCTGCGTTGCGAGCCCCAGCACGCCCATCACGCCGAGAAGAAGCAAGTCCGTGAAGCTCGGCCAGCGCCATTCGAACAGAGCCGGCGGGATGGCGAGCAGGAAGCCGAGCACGGCCGACCACACCATCAGCACGGTCATCGAATGATCGCGCGTCATCACCTTCATGCCGGTGACCGTGGTCGCGAACAGCAGCGCCGAGCCAAGCGCGCAGGCGGCCGGCCAGCCGACCGCGTTGGCGATCGAGGGCTGCAGCATGAAGAGCACGCCGAGAAAGCCCACGCCCGTCGCGATGAGGCGGCGCGGCCCGATCGGTTCGCGCAGCACGAAAATCGCCAGCGGCACGATCCAAAGCGTGCGCGTGAAGGAGAGCGCGTTCGCCTCCGCGAGCGGCATTTTCTGATAGGCGTAGAACGCCATGATCATGCCGATCGTCCCCGCGCCCGAGCGAAAGAGCAGAATGCCCGGCCGCGAGGTTTTGAACGCGCCGACGGGATCGCGCAGGATGAGCGGCGCCATCACGATGAGACCCGCCGCCTGACGATAAAACGTCTGCAGCGCCGGCGAATAATCGCCGCCGAGATATTTGATCAGCGTCGTCATCAGCGTGAACGTGATGGCGGACGCCACCATCCAGAGCGCGCCGCGGGCGTTGGCGTTCAAGCGATGATACGTGCTTTGCAGGTCCATCATCTGGGCGGATCGATCATGAGCGTTGCGCCAGCTGATCCGGCGTGAAGCCGAGCGCGTCGGCGATTGGGCTGGTGGAGGTGCGGTCCCATGAATTGCGCGGGCCGACCGTGATGCCGCCGTCGATCACGAAATGCGTGCCCGTGATGAAGCCTGCCGCATCGGAGGCGAGATAGGCGACGGCCTCGGCGATGTCTCTCGGCTGGCCGACGCGGCCGACCGGCTGCACATTGGCGCCGCGATCAACCAGCATGGCGGCGAGCTGCACCGCGCCTTCGCGCGGCAGGCCGACGGCGGAGCCGAAGATCGAGGTGGCGATGAAGCCGGGGCAGATCGCGTTCACGCGGATTTTGTCCTGCGCCAGATCGGCGGCGGCCACGCGCGTGAAATGAATCACGGCGCCCTTCATGGTCGAATACGCCACCGGGCCGAAGCCCGCCTGCAGGCCGCAGATCGAGGCGGTATTGATGATCGAGCCGCCGCCGCGCGCCTTCATCAGTGGCGCGGCGTAATGCGCGCCCGCCACCACGGAGCGCAGCAGCAGCGCATGCGTGAAATCCCAGCCTTCGAGATCCATCGCCTCAACGCCGCCCGGCGAGCCGGCGGCGCCGGCGTTCGAGAACAGCGTATCGAGCCCGCCATAGGCTTTCACCGCGAGATCGAGCGCGGCCTTGATGTCGGCCGGCTTAGTCACATCGCAATGCGCGAATTCGACCGCGCCCTTGAAGCGCGTCTTGAGCTGCTGGCCGATTTCGTCCTGGATATCGGCGGCGACGACGCGCGCGCCCTCTTCCACGAACAATTCAAGCGCGCCGAGGCCGATGCCCGAGGCAGCGCCCGTGATGACTGCGACCTTGCCGTCCAGACGACCCATGTGATCCTCCCTTTGAGGGGGCACATGGCCGCATTCCAGCGCAGGTGCGCAAGAGGCGCTGGCTCAAATTCCTCGGTTCACGCGCGCGTCAGATGCCGAAATGCGTCAGCACCATCGCCGTGATCAGAACGGGCATAACCAGCAAGGTGAGCCCGGATGCGACAATCCGCGCGGTCTTGAGCTTGCGCGTCGCGCCCACGGGCCGCGCATCGGTGCGCGGCGCCAAAGCCCATTGGCACATGGCGTAGAACACGGCGCACAGGATCGCGATGGTCGCGCCCGCATAGGCGCCGGAGGCCAGCGCCAGAATGCCGGCCAGCACGCAGACCAGCGCCAGCGGCCCATGGCCCTGCTTGATCACGCGCCGGACGTGCCGGTCCGCGCGCCCCACATCCATATCCGCGAACGACACTGGCGCGACGATGAACGCGAACATCATCGTCCAGCCCAGCGCGACCGCGCCGAACACGACAGAAAGCTGCTGCATGAGATCGGTCATGCGCCAATCTAGCGCGATTCGCGCTTGCCCCAGCGCGCCGACCACGCCTGCAGCGGCTGAAACGCGGCTTCGAGCTCGCGGCCCTCTTTGGTGAGCGCGTAGCCTTCTTCCGTCAGCGCAACGATGCCCGCGTCCATGAGCTCCGTGAGGCGCGTGTTGAGCACGCTGGGCGCGACGCCCGCGGCCTCCTGCAAGGCGCGGAACCGCAGCGGCGCTGCGCCGCGCAATTCCCACAGGATGCGCAATTGCCAGCGCCGGCCAAGCAGATCGAGCAGCGCCATGATCGGGCGCCCGGTTCGCGAAGCGCGCGCCGGCCGGCCGGGGCCGGGCAGCTTGGCGGGCCTCTGTCGCGATTGTGTCATGCTATTGTTTTCGTAGCGCCGTGCGAATCGTTATGCTACGGAATTCATAGCAAGCTGAAGGAGAGTCCGCCATGCCTCGCATCGCGCCCGTAGAGCCGCCCTATGATCCCGATGCGCAAGCGGCCTTCGATGCGATCATGCCCAAGGGCGTCGATCCGCTGCTGCTGTTTCGCACTCTGGCCCGTTCGCCGCGGGTCTATCGGAAATTTCGCGCCGGGAGCTTGCTCGACCAGGGGCCGCTGTCGCTGCGCCAGCGCGAGATCGCCATCGACCGCACCTGCGCGCGCACGGGCAATGGCTATGAATGGGGCGTGCATGTCGCCTTCTTCGCCGAGCGCGTGGCGCTGACGCCCGAGGAAATCCGCGCGCTCGCCGCGCCGGCCACGGATGCGCATATCTGGAGAGAGGACGAGCGCGCCATCATCGCGCTCTGCGACGAACTCGACGCAACCTGCCGCATCTCGGACGCGACCTGGGATGCGCTGCGCGCCAGTTTCGACGAGGTGCAAATCCTCGAACTGATCGCGCTCGCGGGCTTTTACCGCACGGTCGCGTATTTCTGTAACGGGCTGGAGCTGGAGCCGGAGGCCTACGGCGCGGCGTTGCCTTGAGTCGCCCCTTGCTCCTCCCCCTGCAAGGGGGAGGTTGGGAGGGGGTGAGCCTCAAACTCAAACCTTTGCGTACTTGGCTTACCCCCTCCACGCCGCTGCGCGGCGCACCTCCCCCTTGCAGGGGGAGGAAGGGCGAACATCAGCCTTCCGCGCGCGCCCGTGCACTGGCGCGCTCTTTCACGCTTTCGCTGCGCAGCTGGCCGCAGGCGGCGAGGATGTCGCGCCCGCGCGGCGTGCGGATCGGCGAGGCGTAGCCGGCGCGATTGAGCACTGCGGCGAAGGCTTCGATCGTCTCCCAATCCGAACACTCGTACTGCGTGCCCGGCCACGGATTGAACGGGATCAGATTGATCTTCGCCGGCACGCCGGAGAGCAGCTTCACCAGCGCGCGCGCTTCGGCCAAGCTGTCATTGACGCCTTTGAGCATCACATATTCGAATGTCACGCGCTTGGCGTTGCCGAGCGACGGATATTGGCGGATCGCGGCGAACAGCTCTTCGAGAGCGTATTTCTTGTTGAGCGGCACGAGCTGATTGCGCAGCGCATCATTGGTCGCGTGCAGCGAAATCGCCAGCATCGCGCCGGTGCGCGCGCCGAGCTCGGCGATGCGCGGGGCGACGCCCGCCGTCGACACCGTGATGCGGCGGCGCGAAATGGAAATGCCGTCGCCATCCGCTATGATGTCGATGGCGGCGGCGACATTGTCGAGATTGTAGAGCGGCTCGCCCATGCCCATGAACACGATGTTCGTGATGGTGCGGTCTTCGTTCGAGGTCGGCCATTCGCCGAGCGCGTCGCGCGCGATCATCACCTGCGCGACGATTTCCGCCGCCGTGAGATTGCGCACCAGCTTCTGCGTGCCGGTGTGGCAGAACGTGCAATTGAGCGTGCAGCCGACTTGGCTTGAGACGCAGAGCGCGCCGGAGCGGCCCACGTCCGGGATGAACACGCACTCGACCTCATTGCCCGGCCCCAGCCGGATCAGCCATTTGCGCGTGCCGTCTTTCGAGATTTGCTGCGCCACGATCTCGGGGCGATCGAGCGTATAGGCCGCCGCCAGCGCCGCGCGCAGCTCCTTGGCGACGTTGGTCATGTCGGCGAATTGCGTCACGCCATAATGGTAGATCCAGCGCCAGAGCTGTTCCGCGCGCATCCGCGCCTTGCCGGGATCGACGCCGATGGCGACGAGCTTGTCCGCAAGCTCCGCCTTGCCCAGGCCGGCGAGGCTGGGCCTGTCGCGCGCGGGCGCGTCAGAGCGCGGCGGTGGCGCTGGAACGGCAGAATCTGCAGGCATGGCGGTTAGATAGCACGCCCAGGCGGTTTTCGCCATTCACCAGGCAGGCGCATCCGTCCCGAGCGGCACGACCGGACGCGCCCAGCGGGCGGGCGTTTTCGTGAGCGTGACGGCCGGCGCCAGATGCGTGAGCGGGCCGAAGCCGGTGTCGCTGCGCATCGAGTAGCGGGCGATCTCTTCCGGCGTTGGGTTCGCGGCTTCGGCGAGGCGCGCTTCATCGGCGTAGCCGAGGCCACGCACCCAGGTCGCGGTTTGGCAGAGAGAGGCGCGCACCAGATAGGAGCCGCCGAAGCGCGCGCGGCGTTCGAGCGCGACGAGCGCGCCGAAGGCGGCGAGATAGCCGGTCGTGTAATCGCACACGGCGCCGGGCTGAAGCTGCGGACGCTCGCCGCCGCCGTGCAGATGCGCCATGCCGGTGACGGTCTGCGCCAATTGCTCCCAACCGGGCCGGCCGCGCCAGGGGCCTTCATGGCCGTAGCAATTGATCTCGACAGTGACGATGCCCGGCCGCATCTGCGCGAGCGCAAGCGGACCGAAGCCCAGCCGGTCGAGCGCGCCCTGGCGATAGCCCTGGCTGAACACGTCTGCGCCACGCACAAGCTGCGCGAGCGCGTCGCGTCCCTCAACAGTTTTGAGATCGGTATAGGCGGCGCGCTTGCCATGGCCGGTGTCGCTCACGAAGAACGGCACGCTCGGCAGATCGGGCGCGGAGATCACCATCGCATCGGCGCCGTAGTGCGCGAGCGTGCGCGCGCAGGTCGGGCCGGCGAGCACGCGCGTGAGATCGAGCACACGCACGCCCGAGAGCGGCGCATCGCCATTCGCTTCGAACGGCTCCGGCGCGGAGTCTCCGATCTTGATGATTTCGACGACGGGATGGGCGGCGAGCTGGCGGCCTTGTTCGCTCGCATCCCATTCCTCAGGGGAGCGGCACATCGCGCCGCACACGCCCGCTTCCGCGATCGCGTTTTCCCATTCGAGCGCGGTGCGTTTCGCGATGGTCGCGGCGACTGCTTCCGGCGTGTCGTCGCAAGCGAGCAGCGCGAGCAGCTTCTTTGTGCTCGGCGGGAAGCTGGGATGGAGATAGACGAAGCGGCCATCCTTGGCGCGCACGAAGCCATTGGCCGCTGTGCCCGCCGCGTCGGCGGCGCCGAGACGCACGGGCGCCTTGGCCTCATCCTCGAAGCGCTGCAGCAGAAAGCTGATCAGCGACGCGCCCGCCTGCCGCGTGGCGACGCGCACCTCCTGCCGCTCCCCGCTGCGCAAGCTCCAAATGTCAGCCGCCATCGCGCCGCCGGCCGCAATCGCCGCGGCGGCGGCTTCATCGGCGTAGAAGCGTGTCTCTAGCGCCGGTTTCTCTTCGACGATCGTGACGAAATCCGGCCGCGGGCGCGCAGCCAAATGCATGAGCTGATCGAAGGCGGTCTCGGAAATCAAAGCATCCTCCCTCTCTCATGCTAGCACGCCGTGCTCCCCCGCGAGGGGGAGCTGTCAGCCGAAGCTCTTGCGTAGGCTGACTGAGGGGGCGGCTACGCGACGCATTATAGCGCGCGCATCGTCGCTGCTTCGCAGCGCCACCTTCCCCGCGCGGGGAAGGACGCGTCCCGCGCTCATTTGAGCTTCAGCCGCTCCGTCATCTCCGGCGGCGGGCCGCCGGGCATGATGGGGCGGGCGGGATAGCCGCCCATGGACAGCATCCGGTCATACATCACCAGCGCGCCCGCGAGGCCGACATTCAGGCAGAATTTGGTGGGAATTTTCACGATATGCGCACACGCCGCCTGCAGCGCGGGCGAGAGCGAGCCGCGCTCACGCCCCAGCACATAGGCCGCCGCCTGCGGATGGCGAAACACCGGCAGATCTACGGCATCCTCGGTCAATTCCACGCCGACCAATTGGCATCCGCGCGGCAGGCGCATCTCATCGAGCGCATCCCACGCGTAATACGGCATCGCTTCGAAGGTGCGCGACGTGTCGGAGCGATAAAGCTCGCGCACCTTCATGTGCGCGTTGATGGTGAAGAAGAAGCTGGCGCCGAACGCGTTGGCCGTGCGCATCAGCGCGCCGACATTCATAGGCTTGGAGATTTCTTCCGCGCCGATTCCGAAATAGCCGCGCATTCAGTGTTGCTGGCACTGCTCGTAGGGGCCGCCGCGCGCGCCGTGCAGCATGGCTTCTCCGTGGTGCTCCCAATATTCGACCCCGTGCGCCGCATAGCGCGCGCCGGAGGCTGCGATTACGCCAGGCAGATTGTAAGTGCGCCCGCCGGCCTCAACGATCGCCCAGTTCGCATCGGTGTAGCGTACCGAGAACGTCGCGCCGCCCGGACAGGTCCAGTTGAACGTCTCGCCTTGCGGCGCGCCGATGTTCGCCGGCGTCGCGGTCTGGCAGGCGCCGAGCGCCAGCGCGATCGAGAGCAGAGCATATTTCATGCGAACGTTTTCACCTCCCGGAGCCCGCCGCTGGTCGCGAAGGCGCGCTTCATGCCTTTGCTGATATACGGCGCGGCGACATTTCCTGCGGCATCGACCGCGATCAGCCCGCCATCGCCGCCCAGCGCGCCGACCGCCGCCAGCGCTGCATCGCAAGCTTGCGCGAGCGATGCGCCGCCCAAGCGCATCCGCGCGCTGATTTCGGCGGCGACATTGGCGCGGATGAAGAACTCACCCTGCCCGGTGCAGGACACCGCGGCCGTTTCGTCGGCCCATGTGCCCGCGCCGATGATCGGCGTATCGCCGACGCGGCCGTGCATTTTGCCGAACACGCCGCCGGTGGAGGTTCCCGCCGCCAGCGCGCCATGAATATCGCGCGCGACGCAGCCGACCGTGCCATGCGCCAGCTCATCCTTGCGCGCGGGACGCAGCGCGGCCGAGGTGTAATACGCCTTCGGATCCTCGACGCGCGCCAGGCTCTGCGCCGCCGCGAACGCCGCCGCGCCCTCGCCCGCCAGCATGACATGCCTGGTCTTTTCCATCACCGCGCGCGCCGCGGCGATTGGCGAAACGAAGCCTTGCAGCGCCGCGACCGCGCCGGCGCGGCGATCCGGCCCGTTCATGATCGAAGCGTCGAGCTCGTACAGGCCCGCTTGATTGGGCGAGGCGCCTTTGCCCGCCACGTAGAGCCCGCTCGCCTCCAGGCTCGCGACCATGCGTTCGACGACATCGAGCGCGTGTGCGCCCGATACGAGCAGGCGCGCGCCCTCGTCGATGAGCGCGCCCATATGCGCTTCCTCGGCGTCATAGGCGCGCTCGGGCAGCGCGCCCGCGCCGCCATGCAGAACCAACGCCCATACGCTCATGCGCGCTGATCCCGCGTCGCGGGCGGCCCGCTCTTCGGCTTGAAGATGAGGCCCTGGCGCCAGCCGACGTAAAGGCCGATCAGCGTCGCCGTCGGCAGGAAGCCGTCGATCTGATCGGTGAAATCGGCCAATTCGCCGAGATAGACGAGGCCGACCGGCCCCCAGAGCGCGGTCAGGACGAGCGCGCCGGCGCCCTCGCCCACCGAGCCGAAAATCGGAATGCGCCCGAAGGTGAAATCGAGGAGGTCGATCGCGATCGAGGCCGCGATGCGGATCAGGAAACCTTGGCGGGTCATGCGTGCCGGCTCTCGACGTCCTTGGCGGCGGCGCCCGCCTTCGCTAGCGTGCGCCCGCAGATAGTTTTCGCATGCAGCAGGGCCGGCGTCGACCGGCGAAGGGAGCGCGATGAAGGCGGTTGTCAGCAAGGCCGTGGGCGGCCCGGAAACGCTGGTCCTCGAAGACGTGCCCGATCTCGAGCCCGGCAAGGGCGAGATCGTCATCGACGTCAAAGCCGCCAGCGTGAATTTCCCGGACGTGCTGATCATCCAGGACCTCTACCAGTTCAAGCCGGCGCGCCCGTTCGCGCCGGGCGGCGAGGTCGCGGGCGTCGTCAAGAAAATCGGCGACGGCGTCGAGCGCTTCAAAGTGGGCGACCGCGTGCTCTCCTCCTCGACCAATGGCGGCTTCGCCGAAGAGTTCAAAGTGCACGCCAGCCGCGCGTTCAAGATTCCGGACGCCATGCCGTTCGACGAAGCCAGCGCGCTTTTGATGACCTACGGAACCTCGCATCACGCCTTGAAAGACCGCGCGCAAGTGAAGCCGGGCGAAAGCCTGCTCGTGCTCGGCGCGGCGGGCGGCGTGGGCCTTGCGGCGGTGGAGCTGGGCAAAGCCTATGGCATGAAGGTGATCGCGGCGGCGTCTTCGCAAGAGAAGGTCGATTTCGCCAAGGCGGCGGGCGCCGATGAAGGCATCGTCTATCCGCGCGAGATGAACCGCGACGCGCAGAAAGTGTTCTCCGATCAGATCAAGGCGGCGGGCGGCGGCGGCGTCGATGTCGTCTATGACGGCGTCGGCGGCGATTACGCCGAGCCCGCGGTGCGCGCGCTCAATTGGGAGGGCCGCTTCCTCGTCGTCGGCTTCCCGGCCGGCATTCCGAAATTGCCGCTCAACCTCACCTTGCTCAAAGGCTGCCAGGTGATGGGCGTGTTCTGGGGTGCGTTCACGCAGCGCGAGCCGAAGCGCCATCAGGACAACATCGCCGAGCTCTTCAAGCTCTACGAGGAAGGAAAAATCCGGCCGCGCGTGTCGAAGCATTTTCCGCTGAAGGACGCCGCGCTCGCCATCAAGGAGCTGCAGGATCGCAGGGCGACCGGCAAGGTCGTGGTGACCGTCAGCTGATGCGGAGATTGCTCGTCGCGCTGGCGCTCGCCTGTCTCGCAGCGCCAGCGGCCCAGGCCATTGTGATCGTCGAGCAGACCTGGCGCGCACATGGCGGCAGCGATGCCGATTGGTCGCGCGGGTTCGACGCCCATGAGGCGCTGGCCGCGCAGCCGCAATTCAAGCCCATGGTCTCGATCACGCAGGACGATCGCGAATGGGGCGTCGCTTCCGGCGTGTGGATCGGCAATGCCGGCGGCCACGCCTACATTCTCACCGCCGGCCATGTCGTCACCGATGGCACGCAGCCGTCGCAATTGCGCATCCGCACCAGCGGCGGCGTCGAGCTTCATTGCCTCGAATATTTCGTCAATCCGCTGTGGAACAACCGCGTCGATGAGCGCGGCGGCATGGACATGGCGATCCTGCGGCTCGACCGCGCCATCACCGATTCCGGTCCGCCGCCGGCGCTCTATTCGGGCCGCCATGAGCGCGGCATGCGCGTCGTGCTCGCGGGCTATGGCACGCGCGGCGTGGCGCCGTTCGGGCACGGCCAGCGCTTCGGCGCCGATCATGGCCTCACCTTGCTGGCGGCGGAAAACGTGGTCGATCGCGTCGAACCGATTGTGCTCGCGGGCCCGCATGGCGATTGGGGCAATTACCTCGAAATCGATCTCGATCAGCCGAACGGCCCCGGCAAGAACCGGATGGGCGATGCCGCGCCCGTCTCGCCGCTCGAAGGCATCCTGGCGCCGGGCGACAGCGGCGGTTCGCTGTGGGCGAATTTCAACGGCCATTGGCGGCTGATCGGCGTCAATTCGAGCGGCGATCCCGGCGCGGCCTATCAGGACGTCTCCAATTTCGCGCGCATCACCACGCAAAAAGCGTGGATCCGCTCGATCTTTCCGACCGCGCGCTTCGAGGGCGACAAGACCGAGTGACCTAGGCGGCGCTGGAAAAGAACGAGACGATTTAGAGCGTGTTCGCCTGAGATCTTCCCGGCGGCGCGGCGCTCGACGTGCTCTCGATCAAGACAAAAGCACTGCGCGCGCGCGATGTCCTGCTTCGGGGAGCTCGGCGGATGCGATTCAGCGAAACTCAAACATGCTCTAGGCGGCGGAGCGGCCGCGCGCTTGGGCGAGATAACCTGCCGCGCTTTCGATCCAGCGTGCGATGTCGGCTTCGCTCGGCGGGCTGGCCTCGCCCCAGGCGCGCTTGGCGTCTTCGCTCTCGACCCAGCGCGCGATCTCTTCACGGAGCGTGGCCGCATTGGCGTCGCGCAAATCTTCGGCGGAGCGCACATCGCACATGACCAATGCCTGCGCCTCGCGGCTGCGCAGGTTCGGGATGGTGCAGGCGAGCAAGGCCTGCGCCTGCCAATCCTGCACCAATTGCGCGGAGATGTGGCGCTGATTGAGCATCGCCGCGCCGGCGACCGGCGACAGATGCAGCAGATCGCCGATCGTGTGCACGCCGATCGCTTCGAGACGCTTGGCGGTTTTCTTGCCGATGGAGGGCGCGTCGACGACCGGGCTTTCGCCTGACAGTCCGGCGCCGAGGGCGGGCGCCGCTTCGGCTTGCGGCGCGGGCTTAGGCTCCGGCGGCGCAACAGGCTTAGGCTGGGGCGCGAGCGCAGACTCGGCGGCCACAGGCGCGGGCTGCGGGCGCGGCGCCGGCTTTGGCGCGGGCCTCTCCGCCTTGGGCGCGGGCCTCTCCGCCTTCGGTGCGGGTGCGGGCTTGGCCTTCTTCGGCTTGGCGCCGCGCGCGGGCGCGCCTTCGCCGGCCTTGGTGCCGATCTCGCGCGGCCATTTCGCGTCGAGCGAGGACAACGGCGTCTTCAGCACCTCGGCGGCGTGCAGCTGGCGCACGTCGCGGTCATCGTCGCACAACGCATCGCGCACTTTGCCGGTGCGGCGGAATTCTTCGTATTGCGCGGCGACCAGCTTGCGGTCGGCCGCATCCTCGATCTTCGACAGCACGACTTGGATCGGCGCCTCCAGGGCGAGGAACACAGCCTGCAGCGAGCCATCGACGATGGGCGGCTTCACGGCGGCCTCCGCAAAGGCGCGATCGAGAATGCGCGACAAGCCAATGACGGCATGGCCGACGAGGCGCGCGATGATGTCCTTCAATTCCTGATCGAGGCCGGCGGGCGGGTCCTTCGCGCCCACCGCGAAATTGTAGTGATCGATCACCGCTTCATAATGCGGATTGGAAGCATGGGCGCCGGCGCGCACCATATCCGCGAGCCAGGTGGACGTTTGCGGGACATCGATGGCCGGATAGCCGCCGAGATCGGTCTCGATGATGGTCTGGAACACGCCGTAGGATTTCGAGAAGCTCCACTCGACGGCGCGGTGGATGACGTTCTCCTCCTCGGTCTGGTGCGTGTGGAAGGGCTGGATCGGATCGACGTAATAATGGCTCATCACGCCCGCGCACCAGGCGGCCTGTTTCCAATCCTTATCGGTGAGCGCGCGGACCGTGCGGCGGTACCATTCTTCGCAGGCCTCGATCGCCCCGCCCCATTCGCCCTCGCGCACATGCAGAACGTGGTTCTTGAAATCCTTGAACACCTCGTCGGGCGCCTTGGCGCCTTTGAGATAATCGTCGTGGAAATGCAGCAGCAGATTGCGCCACGCCTCCGCGTCCGGCGACTGCAGATGCCGCAGCGCATCGACCGCCAGGCGGTGATGGTTCGAGCGGCAGCGCGTGGCGAACACGATCTGATACAGAAGCGACATGACGAAGAGCCCCGTTGACCTGCGAGGGCTCAAGCGAAACTGTTAATCCCGCGTTAACCGGCTCAGAGCGGCGGACTTTAAATTCGCCTCCGCCCGATGGCGGGCGATGAGCGAATTTAAAGTCCAAAAGCCGCTCTGCAAATTTTAATTCTAGTGTCCTTTGTGGGGACTAAAATTCGATCCCCCTCGATCCAAAGCGGCGTCGAATTTTAGTCCCCGGACACTAGCCGCGCTCTGTGATTTCCCATTCAAGGCCCATGATGCGGCAGAGAATCTCCTGCCGGCGGGCCAGCGCGCGCTCATCCCATTCCATCACCGTCTCCAGATCGCGCGTGATGGCGCGCACGGGATAGCCGCGGTCGAAATAGACGACACGCTTTTCGGGGAAGGTCCTGTTGGCGGCTTCATCGTCCTGCTTGTCGGTGACCAGCACGTAATTGCCGATCATGTTGGCGCATTGGCCGTAGCGTTTGGGATCGCGCGGGAACAGGCGCAGCCAATATTCGGTGGGCGTGGCGGGCAGCACGTGCTCGACATTGGCGTCCGCGCCGCGGTCCAGCACCTCGCCCATCGCCGCATTGATGCGCCACACGATGTAGCGGCGCATCTTGTCGCGCCGCGAACTGCCGCCGATGCGGTTGCGCAAATCGGCGCGCATGCCGGGCGCGAGATCGAGCGCGCCGCGCGGGCCGGTGAGCTTGGCGTCTTCGCCATGCGCGCGCCAGGCCGCATCCATGCGCGCACGCCGCACTTTGGGCTCGAGCACGTTGAGCGCGCACGCCGCCATCAGCCGCTCATATTGCAGGAAGAAGCGCTGCGCGCCCGAGCGATCTGCGCCGCGCGTGGCGAGATAGTCGATCGCGAGCGGCTCCCACATCAGCGGATCGAGCAATTGCAGGCAGCGGATGCGCCGATTGACGTCCGCGGAATCAGGCCCCGCCTCGACGGCGCCGTTGTAGAGCTCGCGGTGCGCGTCGCAATGGCGCGGCAGCCAATCGAGCAGAAATTTCCGGACGCCGACCCGCTTGGAAATCGTATCGATCAGCGCGGCGACATCGCCGGGCGAAATCAGCGCGCCTGCGCGCAGCAAAGGCGGCACGTAGCGCAGCAGCCGTGTGAAAGCTTCGCGCCCGGCGCGGATTTCGAGCCGCTCCCAGGTCGCCGCGGCCTTGGTCACGTCCTCGGGCGTCAATTCGGGATTGGCGAGCAGCGCGCCCTTCAGAATGTCCGTGCCGGACAAATCCTGGCCGCGATTGTTCATGGTCTCGAACACGGTGATGGCCGCGCCCGGCTCATCGGCGTCGATCACGGTGAAGATGGCCGCGCGCGCGATGTAGCGCACGAACGCATCGAGCTTGCGGTTGTCGTATTCGCTGCCGGAGAAGAACGATACGATCTCGCGCGCGGCGTGGATGAGGCATTCCTGGGCGTCGGTCTCGAACGATTGCAGCGCCGCGAGATCGAAGATGCGCCCCGGCGTCTGCACCCAGGTCGCGAAGAAATCGGCGTCGGCCTGGCGCAGGCGGATGCGGCCGTGCTCCGCGGCCGTCATCAGCAGCGATTGATAGAGCTCGGCATGCTGGGGCAGCCGGTCGCGCGCGAACGCGATCAGCATGGAGAGCGTCGTCAGCCGCTGCTGGCCATCGGAAATTTCAAATTCGCGTCCCGCCTTCACGAACACGATCTGGCCGATGAAATAGAACGCCGCGTTGCGCCGGAACGCCGCTTCGAGATCTTCGAGCAATTGCGCGACTTCCGCGACCGTCCACGTATAGGGGCGCTGAAACGGCGGAATGCGCAGCACGAAGGGACGCGACAGGATCGTCGCCAAATTCATGATCTGCGCGACGAGGCCAATGGGCGTCTCGCCGAACGGATTGTTCGCCATACGCGGTCCCCACGATCGTGGGTCCACGGTTACAAGGCAGTCACGCAGGGACGCAATGTTACGATCGCGCAATGAGGAGGATGCGCCCGCAGCGTCACCAACCCGCCACAGGGTTCATGGCGCGGACTGCGCTTCCAAGCGGGAAAAGCCGCGCCGCGCAAAGGCTTGCGGCATGATCGGCGCGGGCGCGGTCAAATAGCATGTGTCGCAGCACGCGCCGCCGCCGGGCGCCAGCGCGAGCAGATCGCACACGCGCCGCGCAATAGCCGCGCCAGAATCCATCCACATCACGGACGCGGGCGCCGCGCGCCGCAATTCATCCGCCAGCAGCGGAAAATGCGTGCAGGCCAACGCCACGACGTCGATCTCGGGCGCCTGGCCGAAGAGGCCGGCGATCGCCTCCTCGATCGCGGCCTGATCGGGCGTTTCGCCGGCGAGCTTCTGTTCGGCCGCCGCCACCAGCGCCGTCGAGCCGAAGCGCACGACGCGCACATGCGCCGCGAAGCGTGCGATGAGGTCGTCCGTATAGGCGCGCGCGATCGTGGCCGGCGTCGCCAACAGGCCGATCACGCCGCTCTTCGTCGCCGCCGCGGCCGGCTTGATCGGCGGCACCACGCCGACGATCGGCAGATCGATCGCCGCGCGCACCGCGTCGAGCGCGATCGTCGAGGCGGTGTTGCAGGCGATGACCACGAGATCGGGCCGCGCCTTCTCCACAAGGGCGGCGAGCAAGGCCGGAATCCGTGCGCGCAGCGCGGAATCGGATTTCGCGCCATAGGGCAGCCACGCATTGTCGGCGGCGTAGTCCAAGCTCAGCGCTGGGCCGGCCGCGACGATGGCGTCGAGCACCGACAGACCGCCCACGCCGGAATCGAAGACAAGCGCGCGCTTCATGGATCAGGCGCCAGGCCGTAGAGCGCGGCGGGCTGGCCCGTATCGCGCGCCCACATCTGATCGCCCCAGGAATAATGCCACCATTCATTGCGGTAATTGTTGAAGCCCGCCTCTATCATCAGCCAAAAGAGCAGACGGCGATTGGCGCGGGCCTCTTCATCCGAGAATGCGAAGCTCGCCGCGTCGCCGTGCTCGAAGCGATCCGTATGCGCGAGCGGCGTCACATCGTCGAACAGCGAGCCCATCCACAGCGGGCCTTCGCCGATGATCGCGATGGTGAGGTCGACGGCCGCGCCAGTGGCGTGCGGCGCGGGGCGCATCGGATCATTGGTCGGCGCGGCCCAATAATTCCCAACCTCTTCGCGCACCTGCGCGTCGCTCCAATCGGGATGGCGGCGCGCCAATTCGCGCGGCGTCCACACCTCGTGGAAATAGGCCTGCACGGCGCGCGGGCGCCATGCGTCATAGAGATAAAGACAGAGGCCCTGCGCGCGCAGCTTTTTATCCACAGACGCCAGTTTCTCGCCGACGCTCTGACGTATCCACAGCGCATCGACCGCGCCCGGCGCGGCCTCCCAATAGGGCGGATTGCGATCGTGCGCGTAATGATTGCGGCCCGACAAGCCGAACGTTTCGGCGCGCATAAGTGATTCGCCAAACCGCGAGTCCGCCGCATCGATCGGCCAATCGCGATACGGCGTCGGCGCAATCGTTAACGAAGTGCGCGCTGGAATTGCTGTTTTGCGCAAGGATTCAAGCGGACCGAACATTTCTGTTAGCTATCTGGTAATCACGTTCCATAGAAAGTTGCTTTTGGGGTAGTGAGGCGCACAACGAGTACCGGATTCAGTCCATAGCCCATGATCATGCCGAATGGGGGGCAAGGGCGAACTGAAACGCAACGGGGTCGGCAATGAGTCGCATCGGAACTTCCTCCGTGGTCTTCGTGACCCTTTCTGGCCTGTTCTGGGGCGGATGGGTCGTCGGATCGCAAACCTCTCAAGGCCAAGAAGCGTTAGCGCACGCGTATGAAGCCTATGCGCGCCAGCAGGCCGTCGAGAATGAAGATTTGTTCGCGCCGAACGCGCTGCGCGCAGTGGTGTGCAGCGGCGGCGCGGAGATCGGCGCCGAAGATTCGCGGCCCTGCCTCGCGGTGGCCGCGGCCGGCCGCTTGTTCATCGTCGATGCGGGCTCTGGCGCGGCGGCCGCGCTCGCGCGCCGCAATATGCCGTTCGCCCGGCTCGAAGCCGTGCTGCTGACGGGCGGCGATCTGATGCGCGGCGCGGATCTGGATGAGCTTTATGCGGCCACGTCGCGCGCCAAGCCGGATGCGCTGCTGCCGGTGTACGGCCCGGCGGATGCGCAGCGTCTGGTCGAAGGGCTCAACATGGCCTCCGGCCTCGACGGCCTGAGCCGCGGCCTGCAAGCCTGGGGCCCTGCCCCTGAGCCGGGCCGCTCGGTGATTGTGTTCCAGGGCGATGGTCTGATCGTGTCGGCGTTCACCACGCGCGAAGACGCGTTCAATGGCCGCGTCGGCTATCGGTTCGACTATGGCGGCCGCTCGCTGGTCGTCGGCGGCGATGGCCGCGCGCAATGGGCGCAGGCCGCGGCGGACGCGGATGTCGTGCTCCATGGCGCAACGACGCAGGCGCTGGCCAATCTGCACGAAGGCGGTCCAGCCACGGTGGCGGAAGTCGCCCGCCAGGCGCGGCTCTCCAATGCCGGCATGGTCGTGTTCACCGGCGGCGGCGACCGCGTCAGCTCCGACATGCAAGTGGCGGAAGCGCGCCGCAACGGTCTGGACAGCGCCATTTCCGGCCGCGAAGGCATGCTGCTCGAACTGCCGTTCGGCAAGCAGGACGTGAACGTCCGTCCGCTGTAACGCTCGAGACAAATCGGATTCATCATAAGCGGCTCCGGCGCCATGCCGGGGCCGCTGCTGTTTTCAGCGCCGGAACCGCGTACGCTTCAGCGTTAGATGCGCTGAAAGAGGCGCTGATGCCCGACATGCGACACGCCGCAATCGCGGCCAACCGGTTTGGATTCGGCGCGCGCCCCGGCGAACTCGCGGCGATTGCGAACGATCCGCGCGGCTGGGCCAAGAGCCAGCTGGCCACGCCCTATGCGCCGCCGCCCGCCATCGCGGCGCTGCCGGCGGCGGAAGATGATCTGCTCGCCTTCGGCCGCTGGTACGCGCATCAGCGCCTCAACGGGCCGAACGGCGCGCGTGTCGCGCAGCGCCTGCGCCGACAGGGCGCGACGGACACGCAAGTCGCGATGGCGTCGATCGAAGAGAACTTCATCCAGAATTTCCGGCCGCGCATCCAAGCCTCCGTCGATGCGCGCCTGCAGGCGGCATTGACGACGGATCGGCCGGTGGCCGAACGCTGCGTGCATTTCTGGAGCAATCATTTCACGGTTTCGACGGCCAAGCCCGCCGCCGTGGCGATGCCGCCCTCGTTCGAGAAGGACGCCATCCGCCCGCACATTCAGGGCCGCTTCGTCGATATGCTGCTGGCCTCGACCAAGCATCCCGGCATGCTGATCTATCTCGACAATTGGCTGTCGATCGGCCCCAACTCGCCCGCCGCGCGCCAGCCCAATCTCGCGCGCCGCATGCTGCCGCAAGGCGCGCGCGCGAACGGGATCAACGAAAATCTCGGCCGCGAAATTCTCGAACTGCACACGCTCGGCGTCGGCGGCGGCTATGCGCAGGCTGATGTGCAGTCGCTCGCCGCCATCATCACCGGCTGGAGCTATGATCGGCCCAATGGGCTGGAATATCTCACCGATGGCGAAGGCACGCGCAGCGGCGGCGATCTCTTCCGTTTCTTTGACATCGCGCACGAGCCGGGCGCCAAGACGCTGTGCGGACGGCGCTACGCGCAGGAAGACGTCGCGCAAGGCGAAGCCGCGCTCGCCGATCTCGCGCGCCATCCCTCCACCGCGCATCACCTCGCGACCAAGCTGGCGCGCCAATACATCGCAGACGATCCGCCCGCCGCCGCCGTCGCGCGCATCGCCGCGGCATACAGCACCAGCGACGGCGATCTGCGCCACACCATGGAGGCCGTGATCGATTGTCCCGAAGCGTGGGAGCAGCCGTTCGTGAAATTCAAACAGCCCGAAGAATACGCGATCTCGGTGCTGCGCGCGGCCAATGTGCACGATCTGCCGATCGGCGCCGGCCTCGCCGTGCTCACGACGCTTGGCCAGCGCCCCTATTCCGCGCCCGGCCCCGATGGCTGGCCGGATGCCGCGGCCAATTGGCTTTCGCCCGATCTGATCTGGAAGCGGCTCGAATTCGCGCAGAGCTACGCGCAGCGCATCGGGCGGGCCGATGTCGATCCCGTCACGCTCGGCCAAGCTGTCCAAGGCCCGCTGCTCAGCGATGAGACGATCCAAACCGTGCGCCGCGCCGAAAGCCCGATCCAGGGCTTCGCGCTTTTGTTCGGCGCGCCCGAATTCCAGCGGAGATAGGCTTATGTCCGCGACACGACGCACTATCCTTGGCGGCGCAGCGCTTTCGGCCGCCGCGCTCAGCTTTCCCGCGTTCAGCTTTGCGCAGGCGGCGAGCGACAAGCGGCTCTTCGTCGTCATCCTGCGCGGCGCGATGGACGGCATGGCCGCTATCCCGCCGATCGGTGATCCCGATTATGCGCGCGTGCGCGGCGCGCTGGCGCAGAGCGATGCGCTACGGCTCGATGCGCGCTTCGCGCTGCACCGCAATTTCCCGAAGCTGCACACGATGTACGGCGCCGGCGAAATGCTGTGCGTGCATGCGGCGGCGACCGGCTATCGCGACCGTTCGCATTTCGATGCGCAGAACATGTTGGAGACCGGCGGCGCCGCGCCCTTCCTGCGCAATCTCGGCTGGCTCAACGTCGCGCTCGCCGATCTGCCGGCGCAGCGCGCGCAGGGTCGGCGCGAACTCGGCGTCGCACTGGCCGCGCAGGCGCCGCTCATTCTGCGCGGCGATGCTTCGGTGACGACATGGTCGCCCTCGCCGCTGCCGCAGGTCGAGGGCGATACGATCGCGCGCCTGATGGCGCTCTACAGCCACACCGATCCCGGCCTCGCGCGCGCGCTCGAATCCGCGATCGCCGCCAACCAGCTTGCGACGGACTCGGGCGCGATGGCGATGGGCGGCGGCTATGGGCGCGCGATCACGCCGCTCACGCGGATGGCCGCAACGTTCCTAAAGCAGGAGAACGGCCCCGTCGCGGCGGTGCTCGACATGGGCAATTGGGACACCCACGCCAATCAAGGCGTCGATCAGGGCACGCTGGCGCGCAATTTCCAATTGCTCGACGATGGGCTCGACGCGTTCAAGACCGAGATGGGGCCGCTCTGGCGCAACGCGGTCGTAGTCGTCGCCACCGAATTCGGCCGCACCGCCGCGCCCAATGGCGCGATGGGCACCGATCATGGCACGGCTTCGGCGTGTTTTGTCCTGGGCGGGGCGGTGAATGGCGGGCGCGTGCTGGCCGATTGGCCGGGCCTCGCACAGCGCGCGCTCTACCAGGGCCGCGACCTCGCCCCGACGACCGATGTGCGCAGCGTGCTCAAAGGCGTGCTCGGCGATCATCTGGGGGTGACGGCGGCGGCGCTGGAGGCCAGCGTCTTTCCCGACAGCCGCGCGGCGCGGCCCATGAACGGCCTGCTCCGGGCCTAGGGCCGGCCTGAGCTTACGCCTCGCCTCCCGCCGCGGAGGCGCGTAAAACGCGGCCATGCGCGCGCTCGCCCTCTCCGTCCTTCTGCTCGCAGCGGCAGCGCCCGCGCACGCCGAGCGCTTCTCGCTCGATTATCGCGGCAGCACGTTCGGCATTCTGCCGCTTGGCGACGTCGTGCTCGATTTCGATGTCACCGACGACAGCTACAGCGTGGACGCGCGTTTGGAATCGAGCGGCCTGGTGTCCTTGTTCGAACGCACCGATCTCACCGCGCACGCCGAGGGCCGCATTGAAAACGGCGCGGTGCGCTGGGCGAGCTATCATCTCGATCACCATTACAGCCGCAAGCACCGCGTGATCACGATGCAGCCCACCCCGACCGGGATCGCCGCCGACATCCAGCCGAATTTCCGGCTCTGGGGCGAGCCGCCGGCGAGCGATGAGCAGAAGCGCGGCTCGCGCGATCCGCTCTCTTCACTCGTCGCCATGGGCGTGGACGTGCAGCGCACGCATCGCTGCGACGGCGCCTATCCAACGTTCGACGGCCGCTTCCACTATCGGCTGGAGCTGAGCGGCGGCGACAACGACCGTGTCGATTCTGGCGGTTATGAAGGACGGGCGCTGCGCTGCAGACTGCGCTATGTGCCGGTGTCAGGTTTCGAAGCCGACGATGCGGGCCGCCGGCGCTTTCCCGAAGGCGATATCTGGTTCGCGCTGGTCGACAATTCGCCGCTCGCGCCGCCCGTGCGCATCCGTTTGCCGATGGCGGTGGGCAGCGCGCATATCGCGCTCGCGCATTGGCGCCGCCCCGAGATCGACATTCAAACGGCCGCCAATTGAGCGCGCGCCGCGCCGCCGCAGAGCTGACGATCGCCGTGCTCGACAAGGGCCGCACGCTCGATGACGCGCTCACCGACACCAAGAGCTATCAGGCGCTCGATGGCCGCGATCGCGGCTTCGCGCGCGCGCTGGCCTCGGCCACGTTGCGCCGTCTTGGCGGGATCGATGCGGCGCTCGCGCAATTTCTGACGCATCCGCTGCCCGAAACCGCTTTGGCCGCGCGCGCGATTTTGCGCACCGGCGCGGCGCAATTGCTCGTGCTCGGCACGCCGGCGCATGCGGCGGTGGGCGAATCCGTGTCGCTGGCCAATGGGCACAATGCGGTGCGGCCGTTCGCCAAGCTCATCAATGCCGTGCTGCGGCGCGTGGCCAGCGAAGGCCCGGCACTGCTCGACGCGCAACCGGCCGGCGCGAACTTGCCGCCCTGGCTGTTCGCGCGCTGGCGCGCCGCCTACGGCGCCGAAGCGGAGGCGATCGCGGCGGCGCTGCGTGAAGAACCGCCGCTCGATCTCACGGCGAAGGACGATGCAGCGCGCTGGCTTGAGCCCTTGCGCGCCGCGCTGACGCCAACGGGCAGTCTGCGTCTCGCGGAGCATGCGGGCGTCGAGGCTTTGCCGGGCTTCGCGGACGGCGCCTTCTGGGTGCAGGACGCGGCCGCCGCCCTGCCGGCGCGCCTGCTCGGCGATGTGCGCGGCAAGCGCGTGCTGGATTTGTGCGCCGCGCCGGGCGGCAAAACGCTTCAGCTCGCCGCCGCCGACGCAAACGTCGCCGCGCTCGACCGCGATGAGGCGCGCCTCGGCCGCCTGCGCGAGGGCCTCAAGCGCACGGGCCTCGATGCAGAGATCATCTGCGCGGACGCGCTCGCCTATGAGACGAGCGCCTTGTTCGACGCCGTTCTGCTCGACGCGCCCTGCACCTCGACGGGCACCTTGCGCCGCCATCCCGACGTGGCCTGGCTGCGCCGGCCGACGGACATTCCAAAACTCGCCGACTTGCAGGCGCAGCTGCTCGATCACGCAGCGCGGCTCATCAAGCCGGGCGGCGCGCTGATCTACGCCGTGTGTTCGCTCGAACCGGAGGAAGGGCCTGCGATCATCGCCAAGGCCGGCGATGTGTGGCGGCGCGATCCGATCGCGGCCGACGAGCTTGGCGAACCGCGCATCATCACGCCCGATGGCGCGCTGCGCACGCTGCCCTCGCACTGGCCCGACATCGGCGGGCTCGACGGCTTCTACGCTGCGCGCCTCATCCGCCGCTGAGCCGCGCGGCGGACCATTTGCCGGGCGGGGCGCCGAATTGGCGGCGAAACGCGGCGACGAACGCGCTCAAGCTTTCATAGCCGGCGGCTTCGGCCGCGCGCGCAACGCTTGCGCCGGCCGACAGCGCCTGCGCCGCCGCCAGCAAGCGCCGCTGCGTGCGCCATTGCGCGAAGCCAAGACCCGTTTCTTCGAGGAACAGACGCTGCAAGGTGCGCGCGCTGGCGCCGGCGCGCACGCCGATGTCTGCAAGCGTGGCCTCGCCGCCGGCGAGATCAGCGGCGCGCGCGGCGCGCGGATCGGAAGGACGCCGCAGCGTCAGCGGCAACGTCGCCGCGCCGCGCACCTCGCTCATCAGCACCGCGGCGAAAGCGGCATGGACCTCATTCTCCGCGCGCAACATGCCGATCTCGATGATGCGGCGAATGAGCTCGCGGAAGAACGGCGAGATTGCGAGCACGCGCGGCCCGTCTTCCGGCGCGTCGAACGCGGGATTGATGTAGAGCGTGCGCATGCGCACGGCGTTCTCCATGCGGATCTCATGATCGACGCCAGCCGGCACGGAGACGGCCATGGACGGCGGTGCGAAATATTCGTCGCGGCCGGCCAGGATGCGCATCACGCCCGCCTCGGCGAACACGATCTGCCGCCAGCCATGATCGTGCCGATCGATGACCGTTCCCGCCGAGTAATCGGCCGCGAGCGAGCGGATGAGAAACGTCATGTCGTATTGGCGACAATTATTGTCTAACTGGCGCGTATCGGCAATCCGGCACCTGGGCTAGAACAGCACGCCAGGAGGCCGCCATGCCCAACAATGTCGTCCATTTCGCCATCCAGGTTGATGACACCGACCGCGCCAAGGCATTCTACGGCGGCATATTCGGCTGGCGCTTCGAGGATTGGGGGCCGCCGGGCTTTTTCCGCGTTCACACCGGCGATGAGGCCCATCCCGGCATCGAGGGCGCACTCTACAAGCGCCATGAGCCGCTGACCGGCGCCGGCATGCGCGGCTTCCGCTGCACCATCGGCGTGGACGATATTGGCGCCATCCGCGCCGCCGTGCTCGCCCACGGCGCCAAGCTTCGTTTCGATATCTCGACGATCCCGACTGTCGGCACGCTCATCGAATTCGAAGACCCCGAAGGCAACATCGTCTGCGCCATGCAATACGAGACGCCGCGGTACTGACCGGCGTCGCAATTGCGCGCGCCTTGCGCGCTTGGCCGGGCCTCGCTAACCAGCGCACATGGCGCGGACGCTGATTGCGCCGTCGATTCTGTCGGCGGATTTCGCGAAGCTTGGCGAAGAGGTGCGCGCGGCCGAGGCCGCCGGCGCCGATATGATCCATGTCGATGTGATGGATGGGCATTTCGTGCCCAATCTCACGATCGGGCCGATGGTCGTGAAGGCGCTCAAACCGCACGCCAAGACGCCGCTCGACGTGCATTTGATGATCGCGCCGGTCGATCCCTACATCCAGGCCTTCGCCGAGGCCGGCGCAAACATTCTCACCTTCCATCCCGAAGCGGGTCCGCACGCGCATCGCACCGCGCAGGCCATCAAGGCGGCGGGCGTCAAAGTCGGCGTCTCGCTCAACCCGGGCACGCCGATCGCCGCCATCGAGCATCTGATCGATCTGCTCGATCTCATTCTGGTGATGACGGTCAATCCCGGCTTCGGCGGCCAGAAATTCATCGAGAGCCAGCTGCCGAAGATCGAGAGCTTGCGCAAACGCATCGACGCCAGCGGGCGCGACATCATCCTCGAGGTCGATGGCGGCGTGAACAAGGACACCGCGCCGCGCGTGATCGAAGCCGGCGCCACAGCGCTGGTGGCGGGCGCGGCTGTGTTCACCGGAAACCCGGCCGATTACGCCGCCAATATCGCGCGGCTGCGCACGGCGTGAGCGGGCGCTGGCGCGGCGGCGGCGAGCCGGAGCCCTGGCGCGCCAATCCCTTCTACCGTGTGCGCCTCGGCGATCACGGACCGGACCGCATCGCGCAATTCGGGCAAGACGTGCGCTTAGGCGATCTCACGCGCGGGCGCGATCTGGCGCGCGGCATCTGGCGCATCGCCGCTGAACGCTTGGCCGGCGAACACGCCGTACCCTGGGAGCGCACCGCGCCCTCGCGCCATTTCGTGGCGCGGCTGCACGCGTTTTCCTGGCTCTCGGATCTCGCCGCGCTCGGCCCCGATTCCCACGCGCGCACCGCGCTGCTGATCGAGACCTGGGTCGCGCAATATGGCGAATGGGACGAATTGGCGTGGGACGCGGCGCTGACGGCGGAGCGCTTGTTCGCCTGGCTGTGCTACGGCCAGCGCGCGTTCGAATATGGCGATCCCGCACAACGGCCGGCGCTGATGCGCTGTGCGGGGCGTCAGGCGCGGCTGCTGCTGCTCGCGCGCGGCGAACTCGACGACAATCCCCTCGCCTACATCAAGGCGGGCGCGGCGCTCGTGCTCGCTGGCTGCGCGGATTTCCCTGAGGCGCAGCGCCTGCGCGAACATGGCGAAGAATATCTGATCGAAGCGGCGGCCAAGCAATTCCTGCCCGATGGCGCGCATGCGTCGCGCTCGCCCGAAGCGCTGGCCGAAGCGCTGTTCGATATGCTGACCGCGATCGACGCGCTGAAGCGCGCCGGCTTCGAAGCGCCGCCGACTTTGGTGGAGGCGCTGCCGCGGCTCGCCAACATGTTGCGCTTCTTCCGCCTTGGCGATGGCGGCCTGGCCTGCTTTCACGGCGGCTCGGAAGGCGCGCCCCACGCAATCGACCGCGCGCTGGAGCGCATTGGCGGGCCACCGCGCGCTTTTCGCTTCGCCACGCACGCCGCCTATCAGCGCCTTCAGCAAGGCGATCTCACCGCGCTCGTCGACGTGGGCGGGGCGCCGCCCACGCCATTCGGCGAGCGCGCGCATGCGGGCGCGCTGGCGTTCGAAATGTCGTGCGGAGCCGAGCGCGTGATCGTGAATGTGGGCGACAGCCGCGAGCTCGATCCGGTGTGGCGGGCGGCGGCGCGCACCACCAATGCGCATTCCACGCTGATCGTCGGCGATGCGATGTCGTCGGCGCTCGATGGGCGCGCACGCGGCGGGCCGCGCCTGACCGGCCCTATTATCGATGACATGCGCCGCAGCGAAGACGAAGACGGCGTGACCGTGCAGGGCCGCCATGACGGCTACCGCGCCGGCTTCGGCCTGCTGCACCGCCGCTACCTGTTCGTCGATCCGGCCGGGCGCAATGTGCGCGGCATCGACGAATTGATGCGGCCGATGAAGCTGAAAGCCCCCGCGCCGCGCGCGCCGATCCCGTTCGTGGCGCGCTTCCACCTGCATCCGAGCGTGCGCACCGACATGATTGAGCATCAGATGGTGCAGCTCGAAACGCCGAGCGGCGCGCGCTGGCGCCTGCGCACCGACGCGCCCAAGATCGAGCTGGCGCAATCGACCTATCTGAGCGGCCGCGCGGGCCGTCAGGAATCCTGGCAAATTGTGCTGTCGGGCGAAGCCGACCCGATGGGGCACGGCCTTGGCCCGCCCAACCGCATCCGCTGGGCCCTGGCGCGCGGCGAATAGGCCCTTGCGCGGATTTGCCCGCAGAAGCGCGCTTGCCAAGGGGCGCCCGCGCGCCTGGAATCGGCGCAGATGAAGGCCATGTTAGCCAGAGCAGAAGCCCCCATGAGTTCCGACCTCCAGCCGGTCAAACGCGCCCTCATTTCGGTTTCAGATAAAACCGGGCTCGTCGAGCACGCCAAGGCGCTCGCGGCGCTGGGCGTGGAGCTCGTGTCGACCGGCGGCAGCGCAGCGGCGCTCAAAGCGGCCGGCCTTGCAGTGCAGGACGTCAGCGCGCTGACCGGATCGCCGGAGATGATGGACGGGCGGGTGAAGACCTTGCACCCCAAAGTGCACGGCGGCCTGCTCGCGCTGCGCGACAATGCGGACCACGCCGACGCCATGAAGACGCACGCGATCGCGCCGATCGATCTGCTGTACGTCAATCTCTATCCGTTTGAAGCGACGGTCGCGGCGGGCGGCGATTTCGACGCCTGCATCGAGAACATCGACATCGGCGGCCCGGCGATGATCCGCGCGGCGGCGAAGAACCATGGCTTCGTCGCCGTCGCCACCGATGCCGAGGACATGGACGCCGTCATCGACGCGCTGCGCGCAGACGGCGGCACGCGCCACGACATGCGCAAGCGTCTCGCCGCGAAAGCTTATGCGCGCACGGCGGCCTATGATGCGGCGATCTCCAATTGGTACGCTGCGCAGCTGGGCGAGGAAGCGCCCACCTGGCGCGCCTTCGGCGGCAAGCTCAAGCAAACGTTGCGCTATGGTGAGAACCCACATCAGAAGGCCGCGTTTTACGTCAACGACCAAAGCCGGCCCGGCGTCGCCACCGCGCGCCAGATGCAGGGCAAGGAATTGTCCTTCAACAATCTCGCCGATGCGGACGCGGCGATCGAAATCATCAGCGAGTTCGATCCGAAGGCCAGCGCCGCCGTCGCCATCATCAAGCACGCCAATCCCTGCGGCGTGGCGCTCGGGGACAATCTGAAGGACGCCTATATCCGCGCCTTCAATTGCGATCAGATGTCGCCGTTCGGCGGCATCATCGCCGTGAACCGCACACTCGACGGCGCGGCCGCGACGGAGATCGTGAAAATCCTCACCGAGATCGTCATCGCGCCCGACGCCGATGACGAGGCCATCGCGATCTTCGCGAAGAAGAAGAATTTGCGCCTGCTGCTCACCGGCGCCCTGCCCGATGCGCGCGCGCCTGGCCTTACCTTCAAACCGCTCTCCGGCGGCTTCCTGGTGCAGGACCGCGACATCGCGCGCATCACCGAAGCCGATCTCACCATCGTCACCAAGCGCGCGCCCACGGCGGCGGAGGTGCGCGACATGCTGTTCGCCTTCACCATCGCCAAGCATGTCAAATCCAACGCCATCGTGTTCGCGAAGGACGGCCAGACCGCCGGCATTGGTGCCGGCCAAATGAACCGGCGCGACAGCGCGCGCATCGCCGCCATCCGCGCGCAGGAGGCCGCCGATGCGCTCGGCCTGCCGGACTCACTGTGCAAAGGCTCAGCGTGCGCCTCCGATGCGTTCTTCCCGTTCCCCGACGGGTTGGAGCAGGCCATCGAGGCCGGCGCGACCGCCGTCATCCAGCCCGGCGGCGCGCTGCGCGACAAGGCCGTGATCGAGGCCGCCGACAAGGCCGGCATCGCCATGGCGTTCACCGGCATCCGCCATTTCAAACATTGAGGCTTTTGCTCCAGAGCATCATCCGAAGAAGTGGGATCCAGCTCTTCGACAAGATGATGCTCAATTGAAGAGCTAGAGCCCCGTTCCGATTCCATCGGAACGGAAAAGGCTCTAGCCTGCGCTTATGCCGCCGCCTGAAACGCTGGAGCATCGCGTCGCGCAGCTTGCGCCGCATTTCACCATCGTGAAGCCGGATGGGCCCGGCCCGTTCATCACGGTCGTGCTGCTGCACGGCTGCGGCGGGCGCAAACCGCTGATGGACCGCTGGGCCGAGTTCATCCGCGGATGCGGCGCGGTGGCCATCGTGGTCGATTCCTACGCGCATCGGCGCATCAGCGAATACGAAGCCTACGCCACGGTTTGCCTCGGCCTGCGCTTCTGGGGCCGCGAGCGCGCGGGCGATCTGTTCGCCGCGCTCGATTGGGCGCGGCGGCAAGCCTGGTGCGATCCCAAGCGTCTGGTCGCGGCGGGCTGGAGCCATGGCGCCTGGACCATTCTCGATGCGCTCACCATGGCGCCCGGCGCCGACATCGCGCGCGCGACGGGACTGACGCATCTGCCCGATGAACCGCTCGACGGCCTTGCCGGCGCGTTTCTCAACTATCCCTATCTCGGCGGCGCCAGCCTTGCGGCGCGGCGCACATGGCGCGTCCATCCGCGCACGGTGGCGATCGTCGGTGGCAGAGACGCCATTGTCGGCTCGGCGGCGCCCTGGCGCGCGCTCCATCGCCTACGCGCAGCCGGCGCGCCGATCGAAACGCATCTGTTCGAGACGGCGACGCATGCCTATGACGAGCACGAAGCCAAGGACATGCGCGTGCGCTTCGACGGCCCGCTCACCGAGCGCGCGCGGCGCCTGCTGCGCGATCTGTTGGAGGCGCTCTAGCGCCCCGCCGCCAGCGCGATCGTGCTCAGCTCCGCGTTCGCGAGCGTGAGCTTGGCGAAGGTCCAGCCGCCATCGCCGCCGAGCTGATCGATCGCCGACAAACTCGCGGCCACGCCCGGCCCGAGGCCATTCACCCACGCATCGACGGCCGAAGCGGCGCGCTTCTGATCGTTCAACGCGCCGGAATCGCCGATCTTGGAGGCGGCGAAATCGGTCAGCTGGCGTTGCGTGTCGAAGAAGGATTCGACCGTGCGCCGCATCGCCAGCCGATCCCAATGCGCGTCGAGGCGCAGGCTGGCGGCGGCCGCGCGCAGCGCGTCCAGCTGCAGGCGCGCGCCCACGGCGCGATAAAGATAGGCCGTCGGCAGCACCGGCAAGCGCCGCCGCTCAGCGAGATCGGCGATGTCGAGCGTCGCTGCGAGCGGCGCGAGCAAGGCGATCTTCGCGGCGATCGTATCGGGCGCGCCCGCCGCGACCAGATGCGCGCGCCGCGCCGCTGCGCCCGCGCGTTCGATCTCAGACAGCGCGCCCTCGCCGGCTTCGCGCAGCGCCGCGATCGGCGCGCGATAAGCCGCGATGGCGTTTTCCAACCCGCGGCCGAACAGATTGCCGTGGCGCACGAGGTAGATGATCGTCCGGCGCAGCATCGCCGCGATTTGTTGATGCAATTGGATTTGCACAGCCGCAGACGCGCGATTGTCGAGTGCATCGATCTCCGCGCCAAGCTCCTTCAGATCGAAGATGCGCCGCGCGGCTTCGAAGGCGCAGGCGATGGCGACGGGCTCGGCGCTGACGGTTTCGCGCACGCGGTCCACGAAGCTCGGCCCGCCCGCATTGATCACATCATCGGCCAGATAGGTCGCGACCAGCGCACGGTGCAGCCGATGGCGGCGGATTTCGGCATCGTATTTATGCAATTGCTGCGGGAAATAGGCGACGAGCGGCGCGTGAAAGGCCGGATCGTCCGGCGCGTCGCTCTCCATCAGCGCATCGAACAGATCGATCTTGGCGTAGGCGATGAGCTTGGACAGCTCGGGCCGCGTGAGGCCGAGATGCGCGGCGCGCAGTGCGCGGAACTCATCCATCGTCGGCAGGCCTTCGACGGCGCGCGAGAGCTTTCCGGCGGCTTCCAGGCGCGCGATGAAGCGCTCATGGCTGTCGATATCTTCGACCGCCGTCGATTCCGACAGCGAAAGCGCGCCCGTCTGATCGTAATTGTCCACCAGCACCAGCGCGCCGACCTCATCGGTCATGGCCGCGAGCAGCGCGGGGCGATCCTTCTCCTTCAGATCGCCGCTGCGGATGACGTCGCTCAGCAGAATCTTGATGTTCACCTCATGGTCGGACGTGTCCACGCCCGCCGAATTGTCGACGGCGTCGGTGTTGATGCGCCCGCCCTTGCGCGCAAACTCGACGCGGCCGGCTTGCGTGACGCCCAGATTGGCGCCTTCGCCGATCACGCGCGCGCGCACGTCGCGGCCATCGACGCGCTGTGTATCATTGGCCTTGTCGCCGACATCCGCGTGCGATTCGAGATGGCTCTTCACGAAGGTGCCGATGCCGCCGAACCACAGCAGTTCGCACTCCGCCTTCAGCAAGGCAGTGATGAGTTCGGAGGGCGTCACCTCCACCGCGGTCAGCCCGGTGAGATGCGCTATTTCCGGCGTCACCGCGATGCTCTTGAGCGTGCGCGCGAACACGCCGCCGCCTTGGCTGAGGAGGCTCTTGTCGTAATCGTCCCAGGATGAGCGCGGCAGATCGAACAGCCGCTTGCGCTCAGCCCAGCTCTTGTCGAGATCGGCGGGATTCGGATCGAGAAAGATATGGCGATGGTCGAAGGCCGCGACGAGGCGAATCTTCTTCGACAGCAGCATGCCATTGCCGAACACATCGCCCGACATGTCGCCGACGCCGATGACGTCGAACGCCTCTTCCTGGATGTTCTTGCCGAGTTCGCGGAAATGCCGCTTCACGGCCTCCCATGCGCCCTTGGCGGTGATGCCCATGGCCTTGTGGTCGTAGCCGACCGAGCCGCCGCTCGCGAACGCATCGCCCAGCCAGAAGCCGTAATCGACCGCGAGCGCATTGGCGATGTCGGAGAATGTCGCCGTGCCTTTGTCCGCGGCGACGACGAGATAGGGATCGTCGCCATCCCAGCGCACGACATCTTTCGGCGGTGTGACGGTTTCGCCAGCGAGATTGTCGGTGATGTCCAAGAGGCCGCGCAGGAAGGTGCGATAGGCTGCGACGCCCTCTTCCTGATAATTTGGCGCGCCGCGCGCGGGCAAACGCTTCGGGAAGAAGCCGCCTTTGGCGCCGACCGGCACGATGATGGCGTTCTTCACCTGCTGCGCTTTGACGAGATCGAGAATTTCGGTGCGGAAATCGTCGCGGCGATCGGACCAGCGCAGGCCGCCGCGCGCGATCGGACCGAAGCGCAGATGCACGCCTTCAACCTGCGGGCCGGAAATCCAAATCTCGCGATAGGGCTTGGGCGCCGGCAAATCCGCCAGCTCGCGGCTGGCGATCTTGATCGAAATATAGGGCTTGGCGCGGCCTTCAGAATCCTTCTGGTAGAAATTGGTGCGCTGCGCGGCGTCGACCAAAGCCGTCATGCGCCGCAACACGCGGTCTTCGTCGAGGCTTGTCACCGCCTTGAGCGCGGTTTCGATCTTTCCGCTGATCTCATGCGCCCAGGCCGTCCGCGCCGGCATGTCTTCCGGCATGTCTTCCGGCAGGCTCGGATCGAAGCGGACGCGGAACAGCGCCAGGATCAGCGCCGCGATATCGGGATGCGCTGCAAGCGCGGCTTCCTGCACAGCTTGCGACGGATCGAGCCCGGTTTGCTGGCGATAGCGCGCCAGCGCGCGCAGCAAGGCCGCCTCGCGCCAGCCCACGCCCAGCCGCAACACCACGCGGTTGAAGCCGTCGCTCTCCGTCTGTCCGGTCCAGACCGCTTCGAAGGCTTCTTCAAACGCGGCCGTGACCTGCTCAAGATCGATCGCCGCGCCATCGGCCGAGCGCATGTCGAGATCGTGGATCTGCACGATTAGCGCCGGCGCCTGCTCATCGGCCGCCAGCGACAGCCGGTAATTCACCTCGGAGCCGACGAACAAACCGAAATGTTCGAAGATCGGCAGCGTCGAGGACAGCGGCAGCAGATCGCCGCGCACATAAATCTTGCAGCGCAAGCTATCGGGCGCATCGCCGGCGCGGCGGAAGGCGCGCATACGCACGGCTTCATCGTGGCGCGCATCGAGAATCTCGACCGCATCGTCGAGCGCGTCCTGTGCGCTATTGCGTTCGCGATAGCCGGCGGAGAAGGCGCCCGAAAACCGCGTGCGCACGCGCTCGCGCGCGCTCTCGCTGAAGGCCGGCGCGGTGAGCAGCGCGTCCGCGAAACTGTCTTCCCAGGTGCGCGAGAGCGCGGCCACATCGGCGTTCAGCGCCGCGAGATCCGGCTCGGGCAAAGCGCGATCGATGTCGGCGATCAGATAGTGCACACGCGCCAGCGGGCTTTCGCCCAAGGTCGGCTCGAACGAATCGACATAGCCGCCATAGGCCTGGATGAGCCGCGCGCCGACAGCCTCACGCAAGGTCGAGTTGAAGCGGTCCTTGGGCAGATAGGCGATCGCGGAGACGAAGCGGTTGAACCGGTCGCGCCGCACGAAGATCGCCGGGCGCGGCCTGTCCATCAAATGGACGATCTCGCGCGCGCTCTCCAGCAGCGCCTCTCGCGACATCTGCCAAAGCTCGTCGCGCGGATAGGTCTCGATCACGTGGCGCAGCGATTTCTCGCTGTGGCCGCCGGGACGGAAGCCCGCATGCGCCACGACCCAGGCGGCGCGGCGGCGCAGCATCGGGATTTCGCGCGTTGGATCGGTGAAGGCTTCGGTGGTGAAGAGGCCTATGAAGCGCGTCTCGCCCTTCAATTCGCCCTGCGCGTCATAGCGTTTGACGCCGACATAGTCGGCGGCGGTGCGGCGGTGCACGCGCGAGCGAAGCGTAGATTTCGCAACGACGAGCGGCGTCGGTTCGTTGAGCAGGCGCTTCCATTCGGGCGTCAGCAGCAAGGGCTCGTTCGAGCTGCGCAGCACGTAGCGCTCGGGATCGCGCAGCAGGCCGAGTCCGGTCTCTTCCAGAATGGTCGGCTCGACCGCCTGCAATTCGCCAGACGCGTCGCGGACATATTCGTAATCGCGCGCGCCGAGGAAGGTGAACCGATCGGCCGCCAGCCAGCGCAGCAAGGCCACGCCCTCGCCCACCTCTTCGCTCGTCAGCGCCGTGTGCGCCCGCTCGAGTTCGTCAGCGGCGGCCAGCATGCGCGCTTTCAGCGGCGCGAAATCCGAGACGATGCTGCGCACATCCGCGAGCGTGGCGCGCACGCCGCGCAGCAGCTCCTCGCTGCGGGCCTCGCCCAGCTGCGGCAGCAGCACCTGGATGAAGGAGCGCGCGCCCGTGGGCGCGGCGGCGATCGGATGCGCCAGCGCCAGCGCCGCCAGGCCCTGATCGGCCAATTCGCCCATCACCGAATCGACCAGGAACGGCATATCGGGCCCGACGATTTCGAGCACGGTGCGCCCCAGAGGCCGCCCGCCTTGTCCGGACGCGGGCCGGATGCGCGCGGCCTGGGTTTGGCCGGGCTGGGCCTTGGCCCAAATCCAGAAATCATGGGCCATCGCCAGCGGATCGGAGACCGCCTCGGGCGAGGTTTCGCCCTGCATGTCGGCGAACAGCGCCGTCAGGAACGCGCGCGCATCGGGCGCCAGGACCCCATCGGCCACGAAGCCGTGAAACTCGGCTGCGGCCGCAGCGCGCAGGAATCCATCGACGTCCGCGGCGGGTCGCGTTGCAGTGTCCATGAGGAGCCTCTTTGGCGCGCGGTTCGAACGCCGTTCGAACGCGCCAGCGCGCGGCTATCTAGTGCCGTACGCGGCGTTAATCCAGATATCGTGCAGCATAGCTCAGGCGCCAAATGAGAACGCCGCCGGGCTCATCACCCGGCGGCGCCACAGGCCCCACAGCAGGCTGGGTGGGGGACGCACGCGGAGGCCTGTCTCGAACGGCGTGCGGAGAGCAAACGCTCGCGTCCGCTCACGCCAAAAACTGAAATGCGCCCCCACTCGCTTCGCATCGCGTCTGCGCACGCTGGCGCGCGCCGCGATAGTCATCATTATGTTCGTACATCAGCATACCGCATACGAGAAGTAGCAATTTGTAGAAATTCGTTCCCATCGCCCTTGTGCGCGAAACTTATGCCTCTGACTTGGCGAAAACAGCGGGCCGCGCATTCTCCGAAAGCAGAATGGCGATCCAACGTGTCGAGTTAAACTGCGCAAACACGATCATCAGCATCACAGTTAATGGCGCCGCTAAAAAGGCGCCTGCCACGCCCCACAGCGATCCCCAAATCGCCAAGGCCAGCAAAACGACGATCGCGGACAGGTTCAATGACTCGCCCGTCATGCGCGGCTGCACAAAATTACCTATGGCGAATTGCCAAACGCCGACGCCAAGCGCCACGGCCGCGATATGCGCCGCGTCGGTGAATTGCACGAGGGCGAACGCCGTCGGCAGCGCGACAGCGACGATCGAGCCGATGGTTGGAATATAGTTCAAGAAAAAGATGAGAAATGCCCAAAACAATGCGTTTTGGAGCCCAATCAGCACCAGCGATCCGTAAGTGAGCGTCGAGATCAGGAGGCTCATCACAGTCTGAACGTAGAGATAGCTGTCGATCGACGACCTGATCGAATGCAAAACCTCGCGTACATGTTGGCGCTGCGCAGGGTCCTGGAAGATCGCGTCGAGTTTGCGCGGCATCATTGCCGCGGCGGTAAACAAGAAACCAAGATAGATGAGAATGAACACGAGATCCGATGCGAGCCCGCGGACGCCTTCGGCGATTTGACCAATGATGGCCCGCGGATCGGCGCGCGCCGCCATTTCCGCGACGGTGGGCGGCAGACCAGGCAGACCAGCACGTCCGTAGGCGTCTGCAATGATGCGATCCAAGCGCGACTCATAGCCGTTCGCGTCGAGCGTAAAATTCCCCAGATTTTGCGCGATGATCCAAACCACAAAAACGACAAGGCTAAGCACGACGACTATGGCGAACGGCATAGTCGCAGCCTCAGGCAGCACCGGCAGGCGCTGATGCAGCCAGCGCGCCAGCCCGTCCATCACCAGCCACAGCACGAGAGCGAGCGCGAATTGTGTCAGCGAATCGCGGAAGAAATAGATGCCCGCGACGATCGCCGCCGTCGCGACGATCCACAGGGCGACGATGGCCGATCTCGAGGTCATGGCGTCTGATCGGGCGTCTGCAGCGGCCTGGCAAGGCCCGGCAGCCCGAGCGCTTGGCCGGGACCGCGGCGTGCGCCATGTTGCGCGCGCATCGCGGAGCGGATCATGGCTGATTCCATTCTCATCGGCGTCGCCCCTGAGGGCCCGCAGGCCCTCGCGCTCAAGCGCGCCAACCGCCACGGCCTGATCGCCGGCGCCACCGGCACGGGAAAGACCGTCACATTGCAAGTCCTGGCCGAAGCCTTCTCCCGCGAAGGTGTCCCGGTGTTCGCGGCGGACGTGAAGGGCGATCTGTCGGGCGTGGCGGGCCCCGCGCCGACGCCCCTGCCCGGCTGGGCGAGCGCGCGCGCCCAGGAGATCGGCATCACGATCGAGCCGCAGGCCTGCCCCGTGACGTTCTGGGACGTCTACGGCGACCTCGGCCATCCGGTGCGCACCACGGTGACCGAGATGGGTCCGGTGCTGATGGCGCGCATTCTGGAATGCACCGAGGCCCAGGAAGGCGCCATCACGATCGCTTTCCACATGGCCGACAAGGAAGGCTGGGCGCTCCTCGATATGAAGGATCTGCGCGCCCTGCTGACCTACATCTCCGAGAACGCCGACGAGGTCGGCAAGACCTACGGCCTCGTCACGCCGACGACGATCGCGGCCCTGCAGCGCAAATTGCTGCAGCTCGAATTGGACGGCGCGGAGCGCTTCTTCGGCGAGCCGGCGCTGCAATTGTCCGATCTGATGCGCGTGGCGCCGGATGGGCGCGGCGTCGTCAATCTGCTCGCCGCCGAGAAACTCATCCAATCGCCGCGGCTCTATTCCACCTTCCTGCTGTGGCTGCTGAGCGAGCTGTGGGAAGAGCTGCCGGAAGTTGGCGATCTCGATAAGCCGAAGCTCGTGTTCTTCTTCGATGAAGCGCATTTGCTGTTCAAAGACGCGTCGAAAGCGCTGCTCGACCGGGTCGAACAGGTCGTGCGGCTGATCCGCTCCAAAGGCGTCGGCATCTATTTCATCACGCAATCGCCGGCTGACGTGCCTGATCCCGTGCTCGCGCAATTGGGCAACCGCGTGCAGCACGCGCTGCGCGCCTACACGCCCGCCGATCAGAAGGCTGTGCGCGTCGCGGCCGCCTCGTTCCGCGCCAATCCGGGCGTCGATGTCGCCAAATCCATTCAGGAGCTGAAGGTCGGCGAGGCGCTGGTTTCGACGCTCGATGAGCACGGCGCGCCCACGCCCGTCGCCATCACCAAAGTACGCCCGCCGGCCAGCCAAGTCGGCCCGCTCTTATTGGCGACGCGCCAATCCATCATCGCGCAGAGCCCGATGGCCAAGACCTATACGACGCCGATCGACCGCGAGTCGGCGTACGAAATTCTGAGCAAGCGCGCCGAACGCGCCGAGCAGGACGCGCAGAAGGAAGCCGATCGCGCCGCCAAACAGGCCGAAAAGGATCGCGCAGCGCGCGCGCCCGCACGGCGCCCCGCCTCAACCGGCAACGCCACCGTGCGCGCCGTCGAACGCGCCGGCACGCGCGTGGCGACCAACATCTTCTCGACCATTGCGCGCGAGATCGTGCGCGGCGTGATGGGCACGCCGCGACGCCGGCGCTAGCGCGCGTTTCAGCCCTCGACGATGCCGCGTTTCCACTCCGCATCGCGGCGTGGCAGCGCGAGATAATCCTGCGAGCGCATTTCCATCAGGCGCGAGACCGTACGTTCGAATTCGAAGCTCTGATCGCCCGCCGGATAAAGATCCTGCGGAATCGCATCGGCTGAAACCACGAGCTTGGCCTTCGCCTCGTAGAGCGTGTCGATCAGGATGCGGAAGCGCGCCGCTTCTTCGCGCCGCTGCGGCGACATTTTGGGAACGTCTTCCAGCAGAATGGTGTGAAAGCGCTCCGCGATTTCCAGATAATCCGCCGCGCCGAGCGGGCGCATGCAGAGCTCTTCGAATGTGAACCGCGCCACGCCGGCCGCCTGACGATGAACGATGAGCGCACGCCCGCCGACGTCGAGCGCCACCTCATGCGGCTGCGCGCCAAAGGTGAGCCGCGTCCACGCGCGCTCCATCGCCTCCGATGCGGCCGGCCCGAGCGGCGCGTAATAGACCGGCGCGGCCAGCAAGCGCTCCAGCCGATAATCGCGCGGCCCGGCCAGCGACACGACATCCAGCTTTTCCTTCAAGAGCGCGATGAAGGGCGTGAAAAGCTGCCGGTTGAGGCCGTTCTTGTAGAGATCGTCCGGCGCGCGGTTCGATGTGGCGACAATCACGACGCCGGCCGCGAATAAACGTTCGAACAGCCGCCCCAGGATCATCGCATCGGCGATGTCGCTCACCGCGAATTCGTCGAAGCACAACAAGCGCGCGTCATCCGCGATGTCTTTTGCGGCCTGCGCGATCAGCGTGTTCGGCTCGACATCGCCGCGCGCGCGCAGATCGCGCATGAACGCGTGGCGGCCGAGCATGAATTCGTGAAAATGCGTGCGCAGCTTCCGTTTGATTGGCGCGGCCTCGAAGAAGAGGTCCATCATCAGGCTCTTGCCGCGCCCGACCGGCCCCCAGATGTAGAGCCCGCGCGGCGGCGGCCTGCGCGCCAGAAATCCGGGCCCGCGCGCCAAATCCTCGGCCAGATCGTCCAGCCGGATCGCGAGCGCTTCCTGTGCGCCATCCGCCGTCAGCGCGCCTTCGGCGATGCGGCGGCGGTAAGCGTCGAGCGTCTCTCCCATCAGGCGGCGGGCTTGAGATCGGCGGCGAGCCAGGCGCGCGCTTGCGCATCGCGCCCATTCAGCACGCGCCATTCCGGCCCGTGCCGCCAGATCAGCGCCGGAAGGGCCAGATGGCCGTCATTGGCCGCCAGCACGGCGTCGATGTCGCGCAGGCTGGCGCGGCCCCATTCCGCGAAGCCCTCGCGTTCGCCGGGCGCGAGCGCGCTGTCAGCGCCGGTGCGCGCGCGGGCGAGCGCGACCGCCCGGTCGACATCGGCGGCGGGCGCCCGCTCCGGCGCCACCAGGATTAGGCGCACGGCATAGCCATCGCGCTGCAGCGCGGCGAGGTCCCGGTCGAGAAAGGCCGCGCAGCCGCGGCAGGACGGGCTGGCCAGCGCCCACACCACCGGGCCCGGCGCGGGCTGGCCGACCCAGGGCGCTTTTTCCAGAGTTTCCGCCAATCCCGGAGCCTCGCGGAGCACAATCAAGGGCGCATGCTGGAGGCTCAGCGCCAAATTGACGAGCCCGGCCCCCGCCAGCAACGCCGCGCCGCCGAGCCCAGCGAGCAGCGCCGCCAGGATTCCTGGCCGCAAAACCTGGGCAGGCGCTTGCGCCACGGGCTACCTTGCTCCTTTTCTCACCACGCAAACGGTGACAAAGCCCGTTCGCACAGCAAAGGCAATCGCACGCATGTCTGCGGCTCTGAGTTCAGATCAACCGGCGCCCCCGCCCGAAACCGACAAGCACATCGTGGACGTGCTGATCGAGGAACGCGCGCCCGATCTGAGCCGCAGCGTCTATTGGCGCTATGTGCGTCCCCCGCTCTACAAGGCGCTGCACTATGACAAAGCGCGGCGCATGGCGGATGCGATCGCGCCGCTGCCCGGCCGCGATGCGATGGAGCACATCGCCGAGCTTTTGCGCCTACGCGTGCAGGTGCGCGGGATCGAGCGGATACCGGCCGATGGCCGCGTCGTCATCGTGGCCAACCATCCCACCGGCATCGCCGATGGCGTGGCGATGTACGATGGGCTGAAAACGCTGCGGCCAGACATTTGCTTCTTCGCCAACGCCGATGCGCACCGCGTCTGCCCCGGCTTTATCGATTGCCTCATCCCGGTCGAGTGGGTGCTGACCAAGCGCAATCATGAGAAGACCAAGCTCACGCTGCGCATGGCGAGCCAGGCCTTCAAGGATGAGCGCGCCATCATGATCTTTCCGGCGGGCCGGCTGGCGCGGCGGCAGGACGGAATCATTCAGGACCCGCCCTGGGAAGCTTCCGCCGTGTCGCTGGCGCGCAAGAACAAGGCGCCGGTCACGCCGATCCATGTGCGCGGGCCCTATCCAATCTATTTTCACACCTTCGATCGGTTCTCGAAGGAGCTGCGCGACATCACGCTGTTCCACGAGCTGCTGAACAAAGCCGGGCAGCTCTACACGCTCACCGTCGGCCCGCTGATCCCGCCGGAGCATTTGGCGGGCGACGCCGCGGAGGTGTCGCATCGCCTCAAGCTCTATGTCGAACGCGAATTGGGCGCGACCCGCCCCGCCGGCTGCGGGGGCTTATCGCTTCCCACCCCCGGACGGGGGGGGGGGCGGCGCGACGCGCGGTGGAGGGGGTGCGCCGAGCGCGCGACGCCGAGTCTCGATTGCGCCAACACGCCAAACATTTGCGCGCGTGGCTCACCCCCTCCTGACCTCCCCCTTTCAGGGGGAGGAAGGCGCCGCCTGCTTGAGCGCGCGCAGGGTTTCGGCGCGATAGCGCGTTAGATCCTCGCCATCATCGTCGATGAAGGCTTCTTCCGCCGTGAAGCCGCCCTCCCAGAACAGGCAGGCGCCGCTTTCGGCCTCGGTCATCTTCCGTCCGAGATCGCCGCGCGTGATGTAGCGGCCGCGCTCGGCATAGAGGCGCTGATCCTTGGCGTAGAAGCGCACATGATCGCCGTCGATCTCAACGAACCAGCGATGATGGCGAAAGCCGATCTCCGGCATCTGGCCTGCGAGCAGACGCGCTTCGAACAGGCGCGCTTTGGCGAAGATTTCGCGCGGCCGCGACGGCGTTTCGATGTAGCCGGCCTTCGACACGCGCACCAATTCCGCGGCGACGCCGATGGGATCGCGCACATCTTCCAAGAGGTGCGAGCAGAACGTGTAGTCGAAGAATTTGTCCGGGAACGGCCAAGGCGGCGCGCACGCATCGTGCACGATCCATGTTTCTGCGGTGAAGCGCCGCTCCATCTCGCCGTCGAGCGCGCCATGAACGTCGCGCTCTTCGTACGGCTTCAGATCCATCACATGCGTCGCCAGATTGAACGGATGGCGCCCGCCGCCGACATCGAGCACGCGCGCCAAAGGCCGCGTGATCTCGGCCAATTTCGGAAGATTGGAGCGCAGGATCATCGGGGCGGCTTAGCCAGGGCGGCCGCCGAGATCAACGCGGCGGGGTTTCGCCCGCCCCGAGGCCGGCGCAGAATGCGTTCCGTCCATGGGTGGGATTCATGATCGGCTTTTTCCTCCAGCGCGTGCGCGGGCCCTGGGTGCTGATTGCGGCGATCGTCGCCTACGCCTACGGCTTCTGGGCGCTCAACATCGCGCCGCAATGGAACGCCATCTCCGCCGCGCAGGGCGGCGTGGACATCCAGGCCCGTCAATTCGTCAGCCCCGCGCAGGTCGCGGCTGCGCTCGCGCAGATCGACCGCGCCGGCCTGCGCGCCGCGGCGCTGCAATTCTACGCGCTGGATTTTCCGAATTTTACGCTGCTGGGCATGGGCGGCGCAGCGCTCATGGCGTTCGGCGTGCGGCGGCTGGGGCTAGCCGCAACGCCGGCGCGCTGGCTGATCGCGCTGCCGCTCTTAGCGGCGGCCGCCGACGCCATCGAGACCGCCAGCCTTGCGCTTTGCTATCTGATCGGCCCCGCGGGCTTCGTCGATGTCGCCGCCATCGCCATCACGGCGAAGCGGCTCCTGGCCATGGTCACAGCGCCGCTGGCCTTGCTGCTCTCGCTCGCCGGCCTGTTGTGGTGGCTGCTGCGCCTGATCAGACCTTCCGCTCGACCAACTGACGTTTGATGTCGGCGATGGCTTCGGCGGGATTGAGGCCCTTCGGGCAGACCTGCGCGCAATTCATGATGGTGTGGCAGCGATAGAGCTTGAACGGATCTTCCAGCGCGTCGAGCCGTTCGCCGGTGCGCTCATCGCGGCTATCGACCAGCCAGCGTTCCGCCTGCAGCAGCGCGGCCGGGCCGAGATAGCGATCGCCATTCCACCAATAGGACGGGCAGCTCGTCGAACAGCAGGCGCACAGGATGCACTCGTAGAGCCCGTCGAGTTTCTTGCGGTCCTCTTCGCTCTGGCGCCATTCCTTCTGCGGCGTCGGCGTATCGGTCTGCAGATAGGGTTCGATCGAGGCGTATTGCGCGTAGAACGTCGTCAAATCGGGCACCAGATCCTTCACGACCGGCATGTGCGGCAGCGGCGCCACCGTGATCTCGCCCGCCGGCAATTCGTCCATGCCCTTGGTGCACGCCAGCATGTTGCGTCCCGAGACGTTCATCGCGCACGAGCCGCACACGCCTTCGCGGCAGGAGCGCCGCAAAGTGAGCGTGGAATCCACCGTGTTCTTGATCGCGAGCAGCGCGTCGAGAACCATCGGGCCGCACTTATCGAGATCGACGTCGTAGATATCCCAGCGCGGATTTTCCTTGGTCTCGGGATCGTAGCGATAAATCTTGAACCGCCGCGTCCGCTTGGCGCCCTTCGGCGCCTCATGCCGCTTGCCGGCGCGCACCTTGGAGTTCTGCGGCAGAGTGAGCTGGACCATCGAAATTCCTGAGGATTTTTCGCGCGGGACCGTGCCGAGATGCGCCTTTCCCGTCAAGGCGACGCAGCGCCGCTGCGCGCCGTTTCAGGGCGCCATATCGAGCGTGACGGTGTCTTCCGGCGGCTGCCAGCCCTGCGCTTCAGCGGGCTGCGGCGGCGCATAGCTCATCGCCCAGGCGAACAGAGCGATCGCCAAGCCGGCGCAGCACAACGTCCAGCCCAAAGCCGCCCAATCATGTCCCTTCCGCGCGCGCTCGGCCGCACCGTCGGCGCGCTGGCGGCGCAGATCGAGCAGCGCGTAGCCGGCCACGAACAGCAGCGGCGCGACCGCGCCCCAAGCCAGCGCCCGCGCCGCCGGCCAATGGCTCAGCGCAAGGCCGAACGAGCCGAGCACGAAGGCGCTCAACACGCCGAACTCGAACAGACTCTGCCCGCGATCGCCCAAGGCGCCGCGGAGCCGTCGGCGCCGCGCCCCAAGTTCAGAAAGCAGCGCCGCGAAATACCCCATCGCCGTGTCGGACTCCCTCATGGCCACGCGAAGACTAGCCTAGATGGCCCGCGCCGCGGGAGGGGCAAGGGCGGCGGAACCGCGCAACGGCGGTCCGCGTTCCGTCCGCATGTACGAGGCGGTGGCGAATGCGGCGGCGGGGCAGACCTCCCGCAGCAATCTGACCGATGTCGAACAGCGCCTGCGCGCCGTGCTCGGCGATCGCCTGGGCGCGTTCACCGCCGCCGCGCCCGACGACATCGAAACCGCGCTGCGCGCCGCCGCTGCACGTAAGCCCGACGCCGTCATCGTGTTGGGCGGCGATGGCACGGCGCGGGCCGCCGCCGAAATCGTGGGCCGCGCGGGCGTGCCGATCGCGCCCTTGCCCGGCGGCACGATGAACATTCTGCCGAAGAAAGTGTTCGGCGCGCGATCGCTCGAAGACGCGATCGACTCCCTCGCCGATGCGCAGCCCGGCCATCTGCCCGCCGGCGAGATCGCAGGACGCCTGTTCTTCCTTTCTGCGGCGCTCGGTTTCGCCGGCTCCCTCGCGCGCTTGCGTGAGACCCAACGCGGCGCCTTCCGCCCGCTCGCCTTCGCCCGCTCCTGGGCCTCGACCACGCAAGCGTTCACGCAATCGATGGCGCATGGCGTGCAATGGCGCACGCGCGCGCGCCACAAATGGCGGCGCGCCCATACGCTCGTCATCACGGTCGGCTCCGTGAAAGCCGTGATTGATCCGCTGACCGTCGCAGAGGATGGAATCGGCTTCGAGATCGCCGCCTTGGATTTGCGTCAAGCCGGCGATCTGGCCGAGCTGGGCTATCACGCCATGGCCACGTCGTGGCGCGCAGCCTCTGTGGTGAAGGTTGTGGAAGCAGCAGCCATCGAGATTGACGCGCCATCGCGCCGCCCGCTTGTGGTGCTCGATGGGGAGCCAGTTCGTTTGCCGGGGTTGAGGGAGGCGCATTGGATCGCGGAGGCGTGCCCAATTTTGGCGCCGCCGCCCGCGACATGAGGAGAATGCAATGCGCGCCATCACGATCGCGCAGATCAGCGATTTGCATTTCGGCGATTCCGATCCGGGCGCCTTGAAGGCGGGACGCGAGGCGCTGATCGCGCTCAATCCCGATGTGGTGGCTGTGTCTGGCGATCTCACGCAATCAGGCCGTGAGCGCGAATTCGCCGACGCGGCGGCCTACCTTGCGAGCCTGCCGTTTCCGCTGGTCGTCACGCCGGGCAATCATGACGCGCCGGTGTTCAACGTGCTGGCGCGCATCTGGAACCCGAAGAAGCGCTTTCTGCGCCTCATGCTCGCCAATAGCTGGAGCGACGGCGAAGCCGGCGTGCGCGTGCGCGCCTTCGATACGACGCGCGCCATCCAGATGCGGCGCGATTGGTCGCAAGGCGTCTACGATCTGCAGGCGCTTGGCGACACGCTGAGCGAGGGCGGGCGCCTCATGCTGGTCGCACATCATCCGCCAATCACGCCGCCGGACGCGCAGGTGGAGAGCGATGCGTATCGCGGCGAACGCGCGCGGCGCTTGATGGCCAAGCACAACGGATTGGTTCTGCTGTGCGGCCACACGCACAAATTCTTCGCCGGGCGCTTGGGGCAAGGCGGCCCCCTAACCATCATCGCGCCCTCGCTCGCCTCTTCGCGCCAACGCGGCGAACGACCGGGCTTCGTGGAAATCCAAGTCGCGCACAACGGCGTCAGCGCCATCCTGCACGCGTATGACGGGCAAGCATTTCGCTCGACGGAGCAAGTGACGGTGGATGCGGCGGCTTAGGCCTCGGCCAAGTCCAGCCGGCGCTCAATGCGCTCAACACGCGCGTCCAGCCGATCCATGCGCACTTCAAGACGCGCAAAGTCACGCCGAAGGCCCGCGACCTGTTCCTCGATGGAGCCCAAGCGCCCTTTGATATCCTGCACGTCGTTTTCGACGTTCAGCATTCTGCGATCGATCCGTCGCAGCAGCTCAAGAACCAGGTTTTCGGCTTCTTCGGCCATAGTTCAAGAATATCAGGCGAGGCGCCGGAACACAAGCAGAACTAATACACCCGCTTCTTCGGCGGGAAGGGCTCGATGTCGTTGGTCATCGTGTAGGCGTGGACGGGGCGATAATCGATGCGCGCGCGGCCACTGTCTTCGTCGAGCCAGGCGAGCGTGTGCTTCATCCAATTGTGGTCGTCACGGTCCGGGAAATCCTCGCGCGCATGTGCGCCGCGGCTTTCGGTGCGGTTCACCGCGCCTTCGATCGTGACGATGGCCTGCTGGATGAGATTGTCGAACTCGAGCGTCTCGGCGAGATCGCTGTTCCAGATCATCGAGCGGTCGGTGACGTGGATTTCCGGCAGGCGCTTCCACACCTCCGCCATGCGGCCGACGCCCTCGGTGAGCAATTCGCCCGTGCGATAGACGGCGCAGGTTTCCTGCATGGCGCGCTGCATGGTTTCGCGCAATTGCGCCGTCGGCGTCTTGCCCTTGGCGTTGCGATAGCGATCGAGCCGCGCGAGATGCTTGTCGGTCGAATCCTTCGGCAATTCGGCCTGCCGCGCTTGCTTCTGCAGCGCCTCGCCGCAGCGCAAGCCGACAGCGCGGCCGAACACGACAAGATCGATCAGAGAATTCGAGCCGAGCCGATTGGCGCCGTGCACGCTGACGCACGCCGCCTCGCCCACGGCCATCAGGCCCGGCACGATCGAATCGGGATCGGCGCCGGCCTTGGTCAGCACCTCGCCGTGAAAATTCGTGGGAATGCCGCCCATATTGTAGTGCACGGTCGGCAGCACCGGGATCGGCTGCTTGGTGACGTCGACGCCCGCGAAAATCTTCGCGCTTTCGGAAATGCCCGGCAGGCGCTCGTGCAGGATCGCCGGATCGAGGTGATCGAGGTGCAGGAAGATGTGGTCCTTGTTCGGACCCACGCCGCGGCCCTCGCGGATTTCGATCGTCATCGCGCGGCTCACCATGTCGCGCGGCGCGAGATCCTTCACGGTCGGCGCATAGCGCTCCATGAAGCGCTCGCCATTTGAATTGGTGAGATAGCCGCCCTCGCCGCGCGCGCCTTCCGTGATGAGGCAGCCGGCGGGGAAAATGCCGGTGGGGTGGAATTGCACGAATTCCATATCCTGCAGCGGCAGGCCCGCGCGCAGCACCATGGCGTTGCCATCGCCCGTGCAGGTGTGGGCGCTGGTGCAGGAATAATAGGCCCGGCCGTAGCCGCCGGTGGCGAGGATGACGCGCTGCGCGCGGAAGCGATGCAATGTGCCGTCATCGAGCTTCCAGGCCGTCACGCCGCGACACGCGCCCTCATTGTCCATGATGAGATCGAGCGCGAAGAACTCGATGAAGAATTCCACGTCATAACGCAGCGATTGGCCGTAGAGCGTGTGCAGGATGGCGTGGCCCGTGCGATCGGCCGCCGCGCAGGTGCGCTGGATCGGCGCTTCGCCGAAATTCTTCGTCATGCCGCCGAAGGCGCGCTGATAGATCTTGCCCTCTTCGGTGCGCGAGAACGGCACGCCGTAGTGCTCAAGCTCGTACACCGCATCCGGCGCGTGGCGGCAGAGATATTCGATGGCGTCCTGATCGCCCAGCCAATCCGACCCCTTCACGGTGTCGTACATGTGCCAGCGCCAATCATCCTCGCCCATATTGCCGAGCGAAGCGGAAATGCCGCCTTGCGCCGCGACCGTGTGCGAGCGCGTGGGAAACACTTTCGTCACGCACGCCGTCTTGAGGCCCGCCTGCGCGCAGCCGAGCGCGGCGCGCAAACCCGATCCGCCGGCGCCCACGACGACGACGTCGAACGTATGATCAACCCAATCGTAAGCCGCCACGCCGTCAGGCTCCCAGGAAGATTTTGAGGATCGCGAAACCGCCGCCCGCCGCCGCCGCCAGCGCGGCGAACATGTTGAGCAGCGCGAGCACGGTCCGCGTCAAAGGTTTGGCGATGTAGTCTTCGATCACGACCTGCATGCCAAGCTGCATGTGGTAGAGCGCCGCGAACAAAGCCAGGGCGAGCGCCGGCGCGATATACCATTGCGCCACCCATTCGCGCGCCGCGGCGTAAGAGCCGTCGAGCGAGAGCGCCGCCGTGATCACGAGATAGGGCGCGAGCAAAGCGAGCAGCACGGCGCTGGCGCGCTGGCCGATGAAATCGCTGGTGCCGGTCTGCGAAGCGCCGTGGCCGCGAACCTTGCCGAGCGGCGTGCGCATGGATGACGTCATCGCGCGGCCCTCACCGATGCTGAACAAAATAGAGCGCGACGGGCGCCGCGAGCGCGATGAGGATCACGGCCCATGCGCTCGTGCTCGCCGTCTTCGGCTTGAACCCGGCGCCGATGTCCCAGACCAGATGGCGCAATCCGTTCGCGAGGTGGAACGCCAGCACGCCCGTCACCGCCAGGATTTTGATCTCGATCAGCCAGGGCGGCGCGAGGCTCATCAGCGCGTTATAGGCCGAGGGCCCCAGCGCGATCGCGCCCAGCCACACCACCAGCCCGGCCGCACCCGCATAGAGGATGACGCCGGCCACGCGGTGCAGGATCGAGACGGCCATCGTGATGTGCCACCGCCAGACGGTGACGTACGGCGATAACGGCCTCGGATCGGCGGCGTCCGCCATCTCATGCCCCTCAATTTGCGCGCAAATTCGCCCGAAGCGGGCGCGCGGAGATTAGGTGCGGGGGGGCTTAAGTCAATTCGCGGAGAGTTTCGAGACGACGGTTTGAAGCGCCGTCACCAGGCTCGGATGCGCATCATCGCTGCGCGTCAGCGCCGTCGTCGCCGGATCGACGAACAGCCGATTGGGCGTCGCTTCGACGAGCAGTTTCGGCGGGCCGCCGAACACCGAATTGTCCCACAGCGTAAAGTAATCCGCGCGCTCGGCGAACCAGGGCAAGGTGCCCAGCGAGCGCACCCAGCGCTCGATCACCTTCTCGCCGCCGACGTCATGGCCGCCGAGGCCGACGCGTTGCGCGACGCGCTCCATGTGCATCGAAGGCCGCTGCAGAAAGATATAGGCGAGGCCGACGAGGAAGCCGCGGCTGCGCGCCTCTTCCACGACCGGCTCATATTTCGTGGTCGAAAGGATGGTTTCGACGACCATCGGGCGGCCTTCGCGCACCAGCCGCGTGACTTCGGCGTCGGTGCGTTCGGCGGCCATGCGCCAGGCCTGCGTCGAGGTCAGCTCGGCGCGCTCCGAGCGCAGCGCCGCGGCGACTTGATCGGGGCACAGATAGGTCGGCGCGCCGGGCGATTCCGGCGTGCGGGTGAGGCGGGTGAAGGCGTCGGACGACGCCAGTGTGCTTTTGCCCGATCCGTCAGGACCGGCCAGGAGCCAGAGCCAGGGTTTGGCCATCAGACTTTCTTTCGGGCTTGCTTCGCCGGGGCGGCCTTGGGCTCAGCCTTCTTCGCGGCGGGCTTGGGCGGCGGCGCCTTGGCGGCGGGCGCAGGTTTGGCAGGCGGCGGCGCGGCCTTCTTGGCGGCGGGAGCCGCGGCAGGCGCCGGCTTGGGCGCTTCCTTCACAGGCGCGGCCTTCTTCGCCGCAGCCGCGGCGGGCGCCGGCTTTTGAACGGGTTCGGCCTTCGCGGCCGGCTTGGGCGCCGGCGCGGGCTTCGGCGGCGCAGCCTTCGCCACCGGCGCCGGCTTCACGGGTTCGGATTTCACAGGTTCGGGCGCGGGCTTCGGGGCCGGCTTGGCCGCCACGACGGGTTTCGCGGCGGCAGGCGCAGCGGCCGGCTTGGGCGCCGGGGCTGGCGCCTTGGCGGCGGGCTTCATCGGAACGGGCTTGGCGGGCGCAGCCTTCGCCGCACTCCGCGGCGGCGGCTTCGGAGCCCCGCCAGCGGCCAAAAGCGCGGCGCCGTCTACCCCTGCCGCGAGCGCGCGGGCGCTCGCCTCGCGCGTCGCCTGCGCGAAAGCTTCTTGAAAAATCTTCGCAACTTCAGAGGGTTGATCTGCCTTGACGCGCGCCATGGCGCAAATATAGGGCGCGATCCTAAGAAAAGTATAGCTTTCACCTGGTTTGCGCGCGGTTCACCAAACGAGATGTTAATATTCGCGCAGGCGGCGCCGAAGGCGCCTTCGGCTCGCGCTCCGCGTGCACCCGGCCTTTAGCGCCGTTTCGGGATCGCCGCCCAATAATCGAAATCGAGAATGATGGCCGGATCGTACTCGCCCGCCGCATTCTTCACCTGATTGTCCGGAAGCGGACGGTTCTTGGCGGCGACCAGGCGCAGGCGCAACGCGCCGATCTCGCCCAAATCCGCTTTCTCGAGCACCTCGCTGGCGGCATAGACCGTGTCGCCCGCGAACAGCGGCGCCACGTGCCGTCCCGCGTTGACGCCCAGCATCAGCGACGCGTTTTCCAGCCCGTTGAACGCCAGCGCGCGCGCGAGCGAGATCACCACGCCGCCATAGATGAGCCGCTTCCCGAACCGCGAGCCCTGCTGCATCACCGCGTCGAAATGCACCTTGGCGGTGTTCTGATAGAGCCGCGTGGCGATCTGGTGCTCGGCTTCTTCGACGGTCATGCCATCGACATGGTCGATCCATTCGCCGACCGCGTAATCCTCGAACGCGTGGCGCGATCCGCCGAGGTCCCATTCATATTGCTGAAAGTGCAGCCGGTTGGAGCGCCAGAGATCGGCCGCCGCGACCGACGGCGCCAATGCCGGGATCTTCTCCTCGACCACGGCCGCCGGATCGCGCTTGTTGACCATCACCCAGCGCACATATTCGAGCACCGGATTGCCGTGCTGGTTGATCCCGCGCGTGCGCACGTAGACGACGCCGGTCTTCTTGTTCGAATTCTCCTTGAGCCCGATCACGTCGCTCTCGGCGCGCAACGTATCGCCCGGATAGACCTGCTCGAGGAAACGCCCCTCCGCGTAACCGAGATTGGCCACGGCGTTGAGCGAAACGTCCGGCACGGTTTTGCCGAAAACGATGTGAAACACCAGCAGCGGATCGACCGGCGCGCGCGGCAGGCCGCAGCGCTTGGCGAATTCGTCGGACGACAAGATCGCCGCGCGTTGGCCGGTGAGTGCGGTATAAAGCGCAACCTCCCCGCTCGTCACCGTGCGCGGGGTGGCGTGGCGCAGCGTTTGGCCGAGCTTGAAATCTTCGAAGAAATTTCCGGGATTGGATTTGGTCATCACATTGCCTTGGCGCCGGACGCGGCGATGCGCGCCGGCGCCGTCTCGCGCATCGCAAGCACCGTGGCAAGACCGAGCAGGCTGGCGAGCACGATATAGCCCGCGGGCGCCAGCGGATTGCCGGTGGTTTGAACCAGCCAGGTGATCATGAACGGCGTCGTGCCGCCGAAGATCGAAATCGCGATCGCATAGACGATGGAGAGCGTGCCCGCGCGGATCGGCCGCGGCAGCGCCTCCGTGATCGTCGTCAGCACTGCCGGCTGGCCCACGCCGTTCGCCGCGCCAAGCAGCGCGCTGACCAAGAACAGCACGGCGGGGCTGCGTGTTTGAACGATCAGCAGGAAAGCCGGAATCGAAATCACCAGCACCAGCAACGTGCCGATGATGATGAGCGGTTTGCGGCCGAACTTGTCGGACAGCCAGCCGCCGACAGGATCCATCGCCGTGTTGGCGAGCCCGCCGCCCAAAGTCGCGAGAAACGCAGCCTGCGCCGTCATGTGCAGCGTGCTCGAGGCGTAGGCCGTCAAGCTTGTCAGCGAATAAGCCACCATCGTGCCCGCCGCGAGCAGCAGGATGCCAAGCGCCGCAACGCCAAGATAGGGGCGCAATTGCGCGGCCGTCGCGCTCGCCTCGCCTTCGGGGGCGTGCAATGTCTCGGGCAAAGAGCGCCGAATGTAGAGACCCACCGGCACGACCGCTGCGCCAATCAGAAACGCGACGCGCCAGCCCCAGGCGTCGAGCGACGCTTCGCTCATCACGCTCGCCAGCGTGAAGCCGACGAGGCCGGCGAGAAACACAGAAAAGTCCTGCGTGGCGAATTGCAGCGAGGTGTAAAAGCCGCGCCGCGCCGGCGGCGCCGCTTCCAAGAGATAGGCCGTGGTCGGGCCGACCTCCCCGCCCAACGCAAAGCCCAGCACCAGCCTGAAGAACAGCACCAGCAAGGGCGCGGCCACGCCGATCTGCGCATAGGACGGCGTCAGCGCGACGCCGACAATACCCACGCCCATCAGCGCGAAGCTCAGCATCATCGCGGGCTTGCGCCCGATGCGATCAGCCAGCGTGCCGATCACGATCCCGCCGATCGGCCGCGCCAGAAACCCGACGCCAAAGGTCGCGAACGACAGCAGCAGGCTGGACTGCGGATCGGGAAAGAACGCGCGTCCGATCTGCACAGCGAAAAACGCGTAGCTGAGGAAATCGTAGAACGCGAGCGCATTGCCGACGACGACGGCGGCGACATGCTTGGCGGGAATTGCGCTGGGCTTGGCCGCTTCGCTCACGCGCTGATCGCTTCCGCCATGGCGACGGTGCGCTTGGCCTGGTCGAGGTGCAGCAGCTCGGTCATCTTGCCGTTGACCTTCAGCACGCCTTTGCCGGCATTGGCGGGATCGGCGAAAGCGGCGATCACGTCGCGCGCCTGGGCCACTTCATCGGCGCTAGGCGAAAACACGATATTGCAGACCTCGATCTGGCTGGGATGGATCAGCGTCTTGCCATCGAAGCCGAGCTGCTGGCCTTGGCGGCAGACATCGAGAAAACCGTCGCTGTTCGGAATATCGTTATAGACTCCGTCAATCGGCGTGATCCCGTAGGCGCGGGCCGCCGCGACCGAAAGCGACAGCGCGAACAAAGCCGGCAGACGATCATGCGTTTGCGCGGCGCGCATATCCTTGGCCAGATCGTTGGTGCCCATCACGAAGGTCGTCAGCCGGGTGCGTGCAGCGGCGGCGGCGATCTCTTTGATGTTGAGGATGGCGAGCGGCGTCTCGATCATCGCCCACAGCGCCACATCGGCGGAGCCCAGAGCGCGGTCGGCGTCTTCGATATCCTTGGCGGTGTTGATCTTGGGGAAGAGCACGCCCTGGGGCTTGGCCGACAAGGCGGCCCGCACGTCATCTTCGCCCCATTCCGTCGTCAGTGCATTGGCGCGCACGATGATTTCGCGCTTGCCATAGCCGCCTTCGCCCAAAGCCGCGACGATGGCGGCGCGCGCATCGGCCTTCGCCTCCGGCGCGACCGCATCCTCCAGATCGAACAGCAGCACATCGGCCGGCAGATCACGCGCCTTGGCGAGCGCTTTGGCGTTGGCGCCCGGCATATAGAGGCAGGATCGGCGCGGACGGGCTTGGTCGGTCATCTGGGCTCGCCTAAGAAGAAGCGCCGCGCGGGCGGCGGAGCCGGCATGAAAACCGTTTTGACGATCCAATCGCAAGTGGCGGGCGCCCCGGTGGGCAATTCCGTCGCGAGTTTTGCGCTTGGCCGGCTCGGCGTGCGCGCCATCGCGCTGCCGACGGCGCTTCTGGGGCGCCGGCCCGACCGCGGCGCGCCCGGCGGCGGCCCGGTCAGCGCCGAACAGCTCGCCTCCATGCTCGACGCCTTGGAGGCCGATGGGCTCCTGAAAGAGGTCGACGCGGTGCTCTCGGGCTACCTCGCCAACGCCGATCAGGCCGCCATCGTGCTCGACGCCGTCGGCCGCGTGAAAGCCGCGAACCCGAACGCCTGGTATCTCTGCGATCCTGTGATGGGCGATGGCGCGCTTTATGTGAAAGACGATGTGGCCGACGCGCTGCGCACTTCGCTCGCGCCCGAATGCGACGTGCTGGCGCCGAATTTCTGGGAGCTGGGCCGCCTCGCCGGGCGCGACCTTTCCACGCTGGAGGATGCGCGCGACGCGGCGCGGCGCTTCGGCAAGCCGTTGCTGATCTCCTCCATCCCGCGCGAGAAAAACATCGGCGTGCTCTATGCCGCCGCCACCGGCGATTGGCTGGTCGAGACGCCGCTTCTGCCGAAGGCGCCGAAGGGCACGGGCGATCTGCTGACGGCCCTCTTCCTCGCCCGGCGCGTGAAGGGCGAAGGCGCCGCCGTCGCGCTCGAAGGCGCCGTGGGCGCGCTGGCCGACGTGCTGGTGCGCGCGCTCGCCGCCGAGAGCGACGATTTGTGGCTGATGGACAGCCAGGATTTGCTCGTCGAACCCTCGCGCTGGCCCAGCGCCGTGCGCCTGGAGTGAGCGCGATGGACGTCTATCAAATCTGGGTCGATCTCAAGCCCGGCGTGCGCGACCACCAGTTCACGGACGCGATGAACGCCTACCTCTCCGCGCTCAAGGCGCAGGGCAAGATCGAATCCTGGCGCCTGCTGCGCGCCAAGCTCGGGCTCGCGACGGGCCTTGGCGAATTCCAAGTGCTGATCGAGACGCGCGATCTGGCCCAGCTCGACGCGGCGTTTCAAACCGTGTCGACGCGCGCCGATCCGATCGAAAGCGCGCATCATGGCGTCAATTCGCTGGTGACGAATTTTCGCGCCGCGCTCTACCGGGATTTTCCCGATCCGCAGCGCGTGCGCGGCCAAGAGAAATTCTGATGGCCGACGGCTTCGTCGCGCCTGGCTTCGAGCCGGTTCGCGACGCCTTCGCGCGCGGCCTGGCCGATGAGCTCGGCGCCGGTTTCGCCGTCATCCGCGATGGCGCGCTCGTCGTCGATCTGTGGGGCGGCTTCGCCGACCGCGCGCGCGCCAAGCCTTGGGCGCGCGACACGCTGGTTCCGATCTATTCCGCGACCAAGCCGATCGCCGCTTTCGTGCTGGCGGACATTTGCGACGCGCTGGGCGTGAGCTTCGAGACGCCCGTTGCGGATATCTGGCCCGAATTCGCCGCGCACGGCAAAGCCGATGTCACCATCGCCGAGACGCTGTCGCATCAGGCCGGCGTGCCGGGCTTCGTCGATCCGATCGATCCCGCGCTCTGGCTCGATCCGCCGGCGATGGCCGCCGCGATTGCGCAGCTCGCGCCGCTGTGGAAGCCGGCGACGGCGCACGGCTACCATCCGCTGACCTGGGGCTACATCGTCGGCGAACTGGCGCAGCGCATCGCGGGGCGCTCGCTCGGAACCGTGTTGCACGAGGATATTTGCGCGCCGCGCGGAATCGATTTCTGGATCGGCCTGCCGGTCGATGAGCACACGCGCTGCGCTGACATGCGCCGCCCCGGCCAGGCGCCCGATCTCGGCGCCGTCACCGAGATCAAGCGCGCCGCCTTCCTCACCAAATGGGCCGCGCCCGATCGCTCCGGCGCGCTCTGGCGCCAGATCGAAATTCCCAGCGCCAACGGGCATGGCACGGCGCGCGCGGTCGCCGCGCTCTATGCGCTCTACGCAGACCGCGGCGCGGGCGTGCTGAGCGCGCAGGCGTTCGAGGCGCTGACCGCGCCGCGCGCCGCCGGACCCGATCTCGTCCTGCCCTTCGATCTCGATTGGCGCGCCGGCGTGCTCGGCAATTCGCTGGGCTTTTTCGGACCCAATCCGAGCGCGCTCGGCCATTATGGCTGGGGCGGGGCCTGCGGCGTCGCGGACGCGGACCGGCGCCTGGCGATCGGTTATGTGATGAACCAGCAATCGCATCATCTCATGGGCGATCCGCGCCCGCGCGCCCTCATTCAAACGGTCTACGAATGCCTCGGCTGAAGATGTTCCGCCTGCGCCGCATCTATTTCGAGATCGCGGCCGTGCTGTGCGCGCTCGGGACGCTGGCTTTCATGGGCCGCCAGCTCGTCGGCGCGCATGATTGGCTGCTCGGCAATGGCATGCCTGTCTACGGCGACTTCATGGCCTTCTGGAGCGCAGGCCACATGGCGCTGCAAGGCCATGTCGACAAAGTCTACGACGCCTATTCGATCATGGCCGCGCACCGCGACGCGATTCCGGAGCATCGGCCTTATTTCCCGTGGCGCTCGCCGCCTGTCTTCCTGCTCATCATGACGCCGCTGGCGGCGCTGCCCTATTGGGCCTCGGGCTTTGTGTTTCTGATCGGCTGCCTGACGGCGTTCGTGATCTCGCTCGCGCCCTTCATGCCGGATCGGCGCGCCTGGATCATCCAGCTCTCGACGCCGTCTTTGCTGTTCCATCTCGGCAGCGCGCAGGTGACGCCCTTGATCGTAGCGCTGCATGCGTTCGCCTTCCGCTGGCTCGACAAACGGCCCGTCGCGGCGGGCGCCTCGATCGCGCTGCTCGCCATTAAGCCGCACCTCGCCGTGCTGTGGCCGGTTCTGCTTGTCTGCCAGCAGCGCTGGCGAACGTTTCTCGCGGCCGGCGCCTTCACGCTCGCGCTCGTCGTCGTCACCGGGATGATCTTCGGCTTCGACCTTTACCCGCTTTGGTTCGACGATCTGCACGAAACGCAGGATTTGCTGAAGCATCTGGGCCTGCCGCCCAACACGGTGGCGAGCCTTTACGGCAATCTCGTCTATCTCAGGGTCAATTCGGATATCGCAATGGCCGCGCATCTCGCCAGCGCGGCTGCGGCGATCGGCGTGTGCATCTACATCTTCCTGCAGAACGACGCGAAAACCTCGATGGCCGCGCTGCCCGCCGGCACATTGCTGATTTCGCCCTATCTCTTCTTCTATGATTCCCTCGCGCTCTCGATCTCGGTGCTCGCGCTGCTGCGCATGCCGGTCAAAGGCGGCGAGATGGCGATCTATAGTTTCGCCTTCATCGCCGGCGGCGCGATGCTGGGCATCGGCTTCTGGTACTATCCGCCGATCTGCCCCGCGGCCGATTGGAGCGTGCTGCTCTTGGCGCTCGTGCGTACGCGTGAACTCGTGAAAGCGCGCGTGTCGCCTAGGCCTGCAGAAAGCGCGGCGGCTCTCCCGGCGTGAGCACGACGCAGGTGAGCGGCCCGCCGAACACCGCGCCGGTGTCGACGTTGATGCGCCGCCAGCGCACGTCCGGCCTGAAATCGTCCGTCGGCGTATGGCCGTGGACGACGACGATGTCCTGAAGCTCGCGCCGCTTCGGCCACGCCATCGTGTCGAAAAATTTCTCCGACCGCGTCCACAGCCGCACCTCGTCCTTGCAATGGGGAAACGACGCCGGATCGATGCCGCCATGCACGAACACGGTGTCGCCATCGCGCAGCAAAGTCGGCAGCTTCTTCAGCCAGCGGATATGGGCCGCGTCGATCGCGTCCTTCCAGTCGAGCGCGAGGACATTCGCACGCTCATAGCTCGCCGCCGTCTCCGCGCCGCCCTGCGACAGCCAATGGCCCTCGCGGAACGGATCGTCGAGCGCCTCCAGCATCATCACCTCGTGATTGCCGAGCACGCTGCGCGCCGTCGCGCGCGGAGGCGGGGCAGATTCGATCTGCATCGCGCGCTCGATCGCGCCGCGGCTGTCCGGCCCGCGATCGATGAGATCGCCGAGATGCACGATCAGCGCTTCGCCGCCTTCGCGTGCGTGATCGGCGGCGATCGCCTCGTGCAGGCGCGCCAGCCGCTCGGCTTCGCCGTGCACATCTCCAATCGCGTAATGGCGCTTCATCGCGGCCGCTCCTTGCGCAGCGCATCCCACGAGTAAACCATCAGCCCGAGCCAAATGAAGGCGAACGCCGCCGCACGCAAGGGCGTGAACGCTTCGCCCCAATAGAGGCTCAGCGCGAATTGAACGCTGGGCGCGAGATATTGCAGCAGGCCGAGCGTCGTGAACGGCAGGCGCCGCGCGCCGAACGCAAACAAGATCAACGGGATCGCCGTCACCGGCCCGGACAGCGCCAGCAGCAAGCCATCATGCGCGCTGGCCGTGAAGCGCAAGCCATGGTCCTGCGCCGTCCAGATCAGCAGGCCAATGGACGGGATGATCAGCCACAAGGTCTCGACGAACAGGCCGGTCGCGGCCGGCACATGCGCCTGCTTGCGCACTAGGCCGTAGCAACACCAGCTCGCGCAGAGCGCGATCGAGAGCAGCGGAACCGCGCCCATCGACACGCCCTGCAGCACGACGCCGATCGCTGCCGCCGCGAGCGCCGCGATCTGCGCGCGCGACAGCTTTTCGCCGAACAGCGCCACGCCGAACGCGACATTGACCAGCGGCGCCAGGAAATAGGCGAGCGCCGCCTCCATCACACGCTGGTTCGCGATCGCCCAAACATAGATGCCCCAATTGACGAAGATCAGCAGCGAGGACACGCCGAGCGCGCCGATCAGGCGCGGCCGAAGGCTCGATGCGAGCTGCGCCAGCCCGCCCATGAACGCGACGGCCACGAGCGAAGAGGGCGCGCTCCAAAGGATGCGCATGCCGAGCACTTCGCGCGGATCGGCGAAGCCCACCAAGCGCAGATAGACCGGCAGGAAGCCCCAGGTGAAATAGGCCAGAGCCGCCGCGATGAAGCCCGCGCGCCGCTCATCGGCGCCAAAGGTCGGAACCGCGATCATGCCCTGCCCCATGGATCATAGTCCCGGATTTCCATGTACCGCTCCGGCGCCGCGATCGGCCCGAAGCCGAGCGTGGCATAGACGCCGTGCGCATCGCGCGTGGCCAGCAGCCAACGCTTGAAGCCCTTCAGGGCCGGATCATCGAGGAAGACGCGCACCAACCTGCGCCCAAGGCCGCGGCCCTGATGGGCCGGCAGCACGAACACGTCGCACACATAGCCGAACGTCGCGCGGTCGGTGACGAGCCGCGCAAAGCCGATCAGCGCACCGGCTTCATCGCGCGCGATGGCGCACAGCGAATGCGCGATCGAGCGCTCCATCACCGCGCGCGGAATGTCGGGCGACCAATAGGAGTGCTTGAGAAAATCGTAGATGATGTCGAGATCGCTTTCGCTCGGCGGCGCGAGCGCGATCGTGGCGCCAGTCTGCATGACACGAACGTCCGAAAAGAGCTGAAATGGAAGGCAGGCCGCACCGGGCGCGCGGCGAAGATCAGGCGTGCGTCACGCCGCCAATCGTCGGAAGAGCCCGCGGTTCAGCATCAATTCGGCGATCTGCACGGCGTTGAGCGCGGCGCCTTTACGCAGATTGTCGGAGACCACCCAGAGCGAGAGGCCGTTGTCCACCGTGGAATCCTCGCGGATGCGCGACACATAGGTCGCGAATTCACCGACGCATTCCACCGGCGTCACATAGCCATCCTCTTCGGGATTATCGACCACCATCACGCCGGCGGCCTCGCGCAGAATGTCGCGCGCTTCATCGGCTGTAATCGGCTCGTCGAACTCGACATTCACCGCCTCGGAATGGCCCACGAACACCGGCACGCGCACGCAGGTCGCGGTGAGCTTGATCTTCGGATCGAGGATTTTCTTGGTCTCGGCGACCATCTTCCACTCTTCTTTCGTCGAGCCGTCCTCCATAAAGACGTCGATGTGCGGGATGACGTTGAAGGCGATCTGCTTGGTGAAATGCTCGACCCTGATCTCGTCATTGACGAAGATGCCGCGCGTCTGCGTCCAGAGCTCGTCCATCGCGTCCTTGCCGGCGCCGGAAACGGATTGATAGGTCGACACCACGACGCGCTTGATGCGCGCCTTGTCGTGCAGCGGCTTCAGCGCCACCACCAATTGTGCGGTCGAACAATTCGGATTGGCGATGATGTTGAGCGCCTCGAAGCCCTTGATGGCCTCGGGGTTCACCTCCGGCACAACCAGCGGTACGCGCGGATCCATCCGCCAGGCGGACGAATTGTCGATCACCACCGCGCCTTGCGCGCCGATCTTCGGCGACCATTCCTTCGACACCGCCCCGCCCGCGCTCATCAGCGCGACATCGACCTTGCTGAAATCGAAAGTCTCAAGGTCTTTGCATTTGAGCGTGCGGTCGCCGTAGCTCACCTCCGTGCCGACCGAACGGCGCGAGGCGATAGCGTGCACTTCGTCCGCCGGGAACATGCGCTCTTCCAGAATGGCGAGCATTTCGCGCCCGACATTTCCCGTGGCGCCGACGACCGCTACGCGCAAACCCATGCCGCTTCTCCGTTCATTTCTTCGCCCGCGCCGCGCGCAGATCGAGCCGCATCAGCGGCCTGCTCTCTTTGCGCCGCGCAATTTCTTCAAAGCCCGCGCGATCGAACACGCTCTTCGATCCGACATAGAGCGAGCCGGGATCGCGCTTGCGCTCGCCATCGTGCGGGCAGGCTTCGACCACGCGCGCGCCGTTCGTCTTCGCAAACGCCAGCCCGCCTTTCAGCAGCGCGTCGCTCACGCCCTTGCCGCGCCAGCCGCGCCGCACGAAGAAACAGGTCGCGCCCCAGACGCGCGCATCTTCCGCGTCGGCGGGATCGAGCGGCGCAGACAGGCGCCGCGCGCTATTCCATTGCGGCGTGTCCGCGCGCGGCGCGATCTGCAGCCAGCCCACGGCCTCATCGCCTTCATAAGCCAGCACGCCCGGCGGCGGCCCGGCCGCCACGCGTTTCTTGAACGCCGCCTTCATCGGCGCGCCGAGACCAGCGCGATAATCCTTGTGCGGCGCGCGCCAATACATGCACCAGCAGCCCATACAGGCGCCCGACGGACCAAACAGGTCCGCCAGATCGTCCCAACGGTCGGCGGTGAGCGGTTCGATGTTCACGCCGCGAGCCTCTGCGCGTCGCGCCGCATGAAGCGCGTCTCCACGCGCCCGCCCCGCGCCAGCGCGAAGCGCGGTTCGATCACCCCGGTATAGACGAAGCCCGCCTTTTCCAACACGCGGCCGGAAGCCGGGTTATCGATGTAGTGCGCCGCCGTCAGCGGCCAAAGCCCATCGGCTTCGCGCACGATCGCCTGCGCCGCCTCGGTGGCGTAGCCCTGGCCCCAGAACGGACGTCCCAGCCAATAGCCGATCTCGCGCTCGGCCCCGTGCGCGTGCACGCCGATGACGCCGGCGAATTCGCCCTCGGCCTCGATCGCATAGACATGGTCGAGCCCGAGCGGCTTGCGCGCCTTCAGGATCAGCAGCCAGCCTTCCACGGCGACGATCGGGTTGGGCAGCGGAATCGCGCCGGTCATCCGCGCCACGCCGGGATCGCTCGTATAGAGCGAGATCGTCGGCGCATCCGCCAGCACGGGCGGCCGCAATTTCAATCTTGGCGTCAGAATCGTCTCACGCATCGGAGCCTCTTTGCGCCTGCGCGAAACGGAAACGGGGGAACCGGCGATCCGGTCCCCCCGCGCAGAATTCGGGTCCCGGCCGCCACTTTCTTGAGGAAGGGGCGACCGGACCAATCTCGGTTCGCCCTATTCGGCCGCGATGGCCTCGGCGGCCGGTGCGATCGATACGAAGGTTCGGCCCTTCGCCTTCACCGCAAACGCCACACGGCCGGAACACAACGCAAAGAGCGTATGATCTCGGCCGATGCCGACATTCACGCCCGGATGGAATTTGGTGCCGCGCTGACGCACGAGGATTTCGCCGCCATTGACGGCCTGGCCGCCAAAGCGCTTCACGCCGAGACGCTGGCCGGCGCTGTCGCGCCCGTTGCGGGACGAACCGCCTGCTTTCTTGTGAGCCATAAGACTACTCGTTCTCTCGGTTCGAAACTTAGAGCGAGATGCCGGTGATCTTCACCGTGCTCTCGGTTTGGCGATGGCCGCGCTTGCGGCGATAGGTGTTGCGGCGGCGCTTCTTGAAGACGAGCACTTTCTCGCCCTTGGCCGTCTCGATCAGCTCGCCCGCGACGGAAGCACCCGACACCAGCGGCGCGCCCACGGTCGTCTTGTCGCCATCGGCGATCAGCAGCACGTCGCCGAAGGCGATCTTGTCGCCCGGCGCGCCCGCGAGCTTCTCGACGGTGATCACGTCGCCCGCGGCGACCCGATATTGCTTGCCGCCCGTCTTGATGACCGCGAACATGGGAGGAACCTCTAAAGATGAAGCCCGCCCGGACGCGCGGCGCCGGACGGGGAAGCGGGCTTATAAAGGCGGCCCCCTCCGCCCGTCAACCGAAAGCGCTCACCCGCCGCGCGAGTCGTCATAAGGGTCCGCGCCCGCCCCGCTCGCGGCCCGATGGGCCCAGAATTGGCGGCTTGTGAGCACGGGATGGATCTCGACCCGCATCAGATCGGCCCAGCGGCGCGCCCATTCCTCGACCAGCGCCTGATCGGCCGCTTCCATGATCTGGAACCAGCGCGAGCCGTCCGGCGCGCCCCAGCTGGCGTGGTAATCGACCCCGGACGGCATCAGCCGCCCGCGCTCCGCGAAGCGGCGGCCCACCGCCTCCACGTCCGCGATGTGCTCGATCACCATAAAGAGCATGGCCGCCTCCTGGCCGGGACCGCCGTCAGCCTAGCCAAGCCGCGCCCGGCGCGCCATGCGCGGGCCTGGGCTCGCCGTCGCAGAGACTCCTCCCAGCCCCGCGCCGCTTGGCCGCTGGCCGCTGGCCGCGACGGCGGCCTTGTGCACGCGCGAATGAAAGCGCCTTAAGGCATCAGCGCTTGGCGTCGGTAGCTCCGGCGATCCGACGCGCGCGCCAGAACAGAGCCGCGCTGCGGGCGCCCCGGCTCCCGCGCGCCGCCTGCGACGGCGGTCCGCGCTCGCGACCTTGGGCGCGCTCGGCTGGCGCAGCGCGCCTCGTCATCGCGCCGCCGCGCCATTCGCGTTTGCCCTGGCGCGCGGCTTGCACTAACGAGCCCTCCCACGACCCCGCGGAGAGGTGGCGGAGTGGTCGATCGCGCCGGTCTCGAAAACCGGAATACGTGCAAGCGTATCGAGGGTTCGAATCCCTCCCTCTCCGCCAGAAATCCTTTTAATTTGCTCATAAAAACAACGGCATGTGCCGACATTTAGAATTAGGGCCGCGGACGTTTCCCCTTATTTTTCCCTTATCGCGTTGGCGTTGAGTTGCCATTTGGCTTTTGTTTCGGCGTTATCCGACGGAACGGATTAGGGGCTGATGGACAAGCGGGGACTTACAGAGCGCGACATCTGCACGAAGTTCATCCTGCCAGCCGTGAAGCGGGCCGGCTGGGATGAGATGCTGCAAGTCCGCGAAGAGGTCTATTTCACCAAAGGTCGGATCATTGTTCGCGGCAAGCTCGTGACGCGCGGCAACGCGAAGAAAGCCGATTTCGTCCTCTACTACAAACCGAACATCCCCATCGCCCTGATCGAGGCCAAGGACAACAATCGCGCGGTCGGCGATGGGATGCAGCAAGGTCTCGATTATGCGGAGACGCTCGACATCCCTTTCGTGTTCTCGTCCAACGGGGATGGGTTCGTTTTCCACGACCGCACCGGGCAGAGCGCGATAAAGGAAGCCAATCTTGGTCTGGACGACTTTCCCAATCCTGCCGAGCTGTGGAGCCGCTATCTCGCCTGGAAGGGGCTAACGCCCGAGGCGGAGCAAACAGTGCTCCAAGACTATTTCGACGACTGCAGCGGCAAAGCGCCCCGCTACTACCAGGTCAACGCCGTCAACGCCGCGATCGAGGCCATCGCCAAAGGGCGCGACCGCTTGTTGCTTGTGATGGCGACTGGCACCGGGAAAACCTACACCGCCTTCCAGATCATTTGGAGGCTTTGGAAAGCAGGCCGCAAGAGGCGCATCCTGTTTTTGGCCGACCGCAACGTCCTCATCGACCAAACGATGGTCAACGATTTTCGACCGTTCGGCGCAGCAATGGCGAAGCTTTCAACCAACGCCAAAACGATCGAGCGGCAAGACGGAACGACGGTGGACCTCACGCTCGCGCTCGACAAAAAGCGGCGCATCGACACCGCCTTTGAAATCTATCTCGGTCTGTACCAAGCCATCACCGGCCCGGAAGAACGGCAAAAGCTATTTCGAGAGTTCTCCCCTGACTTCTTCGACCTAATTGTCGTCGATGAATGCCATCGCGGCAGCGCGGCGGAAGATTCCGCTTGGCGAGAGATTCTGGAGTACTTTTCGTCTGCCACTCAGATCGGTTTAACCGCGACGCCGAAGGAGACGGAATACGTCTCCAACATCGCATACTTCGGCGAGCCCATTTTTACGTACTCGCTTCGCCAAGGCATCAGCGATGGCTTTCTCGCGCCTTACAAGGTCATCAAAGTTCATATCGACCGCGACGTTGAAGGATACCGCCCTGAGATTGGGCAGCTCGACCGCGAAGGCGATGAGGTCGAAGATCGGCTCTACAACACCAAAGACTTCGACCGCACGCTGGTGCTGGACGACCGCACAAAGCTTGTCGCGCACAAAGTCACCGAATTTTTGAAGGAAAGCGGCGACCGCTTCCAAAAAACTATCGTGTTCTGCGTCGATGAAGAGCACGCCGCGCGGATGCGCCAAGCGCTCATCAACGAGAACAAAGGCCTGTGCGATGAAAACCATCGCTACGTGATGCGGATTACGGGGAGCGATAAAGAAGGTCAGGACCAACTTGGCAACTTCATCGACCCCGAAGCGAAGTACCCGGTCATCGTCACGACATCGCGGCTCCTTTCGACCGGCGTTGATGCGCAAACCTGCCGCCTGATCGTGCTCGACCGCGCCGTGGGCTCGATGACCGAGTTCAAGCAAATCGTAGGGCGCGGAACGCGCGTGCATGAGGACACCCACAAGTTCTATTTCACGCTGATGGATTTTCGCGGCGCCTCCAACCATTTTGCCGATCCCGACTTCGACGGCGATCCGGTTCAGATTTACGAGCCGCGCGAGGACGAGCCGATCACGCCCCCAGAAGACGCGAGCGGCGATGATACAATCCGGCCGACGCCGGGCGATGACGAAACGGTTGTGGATACTGGCGGGCCGGACATCACGCTTTCGCCGGGCGGCGGCGGACGGCTGGAGAAAATCTATATCGACGGCGTACCGGCGCAGATCATTGCCGAGCGCATCGAATATCTCGACGAGGACGGGCGGCTCGTCACCGAGAGCTTGCGCGACTTCACCAAGGCAGCCCTCAAAAAGCGCTTTGCAAGCCTGGATGACTTCCTCAAACGCTGGGAATCGGCTGACCGCAAGGAAGCAGTTTTGGAGGAACTGGAAGCCGAAGGTTTGCCGTTCGAAGCGGTCGCGCGCGAGTTGGGCAAAGACCTCGACCCGTTCGACCTCATTTGTCACGTCGCGTTCGACAAGCCGCCGCTCACCCGCCGCGAACGCGCCGACAATGTGAAGAAGCGCGATGTCTTCACGAAGTACGGCGGCCAAGCCCGTGCCGTGCTCGATGCGCTGCTCGCAAAGTACGCAGACGAAGGCGTCATAAATATCGATGATGCGGACGTGTTGCGCGTCCCTCCGATAAATCAGATCGGCACACCCGTTGAAATCCTGAGATCGTTCGGCGGGAAAGCGGCGTTCGAACGCGCTATCCATGACGTGCAGGCCGCGCTCTACTCAGAGATGACCCTTTGACATGGAGAAGATCGGCGGCCGAAAAATCTGGGCGCTCTTCGATGAGGATTCTGCCGCGCGTCCGGCCACTAATCAACAGGTGCGCGCTGGCGCCGGTCACTTTGTTCAAACCTACTTTCAGCTCACACAGAAAGTTGCGGAGCTGAGCTTTCGAAATCGCGACCTGTTCTTGCTCTTTCGCGGGCAAGGCAACGAGTACCGAACTACCAAGGGCAATGCGTCACTCAAGCCGAGCCTGTTTCGACCCGGCAGCAATGGCAAACTTCCGAAGAAGTTGTTGGCGGGCCGCTTCGCACGTCTGCTTAAGGCTGAGGAAGAGCTTACGGAGCGCTACACCGCTGCGAAGCTCTTGGGGTTCGAACAGCTTGCCCGGCAGCGGCTCATGCGTTGGGTCATTCTCCAGCACTACGGCGTTTGCGCGACGCCCTTGCTGGACGTAACACAATCGCTTCGTGTCGCGTGCTCCTTCGCTTCTTTGGGAAGAGACACGAGCGACCGATATCTGTATGTTCTCGGCGTTCCAAATTTGAGCGGCGCCGTCACTGCCAGCGTCGAATCGGGAATGCAGATCGTGCGGCTCTCTAGCGCATGTCCGCCCGCCGCAACACGTCCGCATGTTCAGGAAGGATACTTGCTTGGCGAGTATCCCGAAATGGACAGTTTCGATCAGCACACCAAGTACCGCCCGTACGAGACCGATTTTGCGCAGCGCCTAATCGCAAAGTTCAGATTTCGGCCCGACGAGCTGTGGCATAGCCCCAACTTCCAAGGAATATCCGAAGACGGGCTCCTTCCTCATGAGGGGCGGGATGTGTTGCTTCCGGTGGTTGACGAGATAAAGCAGGCCCTTGGGCCAGAGGTAGCGTGAGCATGTCTGTTCGGAACACTGTCAAATCGATCCAAGACATCATGCGCCAAGACGCCGGCGTGGACGGCGATGCGCAGCGCATCAGCCAACTTTGCTGGATGTTCTTCCTGAAAATCATCGACGATCAGGACCAAGAGCTGGAACTCACGCGAGACGGTTATCGCTCGCCAATCCCTGCGAAGCTTCAATGGCGCGCGTGGGCGGCCAATCCAGAAGGCATCACTGGCGAGGCGCTGCTGGATTTCGTCAACAATGACCTGTTTCCGACGCTCAAAAACCTTCCCGCGCCGGCCAACACGCAGAATCGACGCCGCGTCGTGCGTAGCGTTTTTGAGGACGCCTACAACTACATGAAGTCGGGCCAGCTCATCCGGCAGGTGCTCAACAAGATCAACGGAATCGACTTCAACAATCTCGTCGAACGCCAGCACTTCGGCGAAATCTACGAGCAAATCCTCAACGACCTTCAATCGGCCGGCAATGCCGGCGAGTACTACACACCGCGCGCCGTGACCGCCTTCATGGCGGAGCGCATTGATCCACGGCCGGGAGAAGTGTTGTTTGACCCCGCTTGCGGAACAGGCGGCTTTCTGACTTGCGCGATCCGGCACATGGAGAAGAACTACGTCCGCACGCCGAGGCAGCGCGAGAAGATGCAAGCAGCGCTCCGTGCGGTGGAGAAGAAGCCGCTCCCGCACATGCTCTGCGTCACCAACATGCTGCTGCACGGCATCGAAGATGCGAGCTTCGTTCGCCACGACAACACGCTCGCGCGCCCACTGATCTCTTGGGGCAAGGATGAGCGCGTGGACATCGTACTCACCAACCCGCCCTTTGGCGGGCGGGAGGAAGACGGCATCGAGAACAACTTCCCGACTTTTCGCACGAAGGAGACCGCTGATCTATTCCTCGCGCTCATTGTGCGCTTACTGAAACCGGGCGGGCGCGCCGCCGTGGTGCTTCCGGACGGCTCATTGTTTGGCGAGGGCATCAAGACGCGGCTCAAAGAGCATCTGATGGAAGAGTGCAATCTGCACACCATTGTTCGCCTGCCGAATTCTGTGTTCAAGCCCTACGCATCCATCGGCACCAATCTCCTCTTCTTCGAGAAGGGCGAGCCGACAAAGGACATCTGGTATTGGGAGCATCGAGTACCCGAAGGCCAAGCGGCGTACAGTATGACCAAGCCAATTCGGCTCGCACACCTCCAAGCGTGCGCTGACTGGTGGGGAGGCGCAGACCGCGAAGGCCGACAGGAAGGCCCGCTTGCCTGGAAGGTGACGGTCGATGACGTGAAAGCTCGCGGCTACAATCTTGACTTCAAAAATCCGCACGCGGTTGCAGATGACCACGGGGACCCGGAAACGCTGCTTGCCGATCTCGACGCGGCCGAAGTGGAGACGGCGCGCCTGCGCAATCAGTTGAAGGCGATATTGGCTGAGGCACTGGCACGATGAACGCGGAAAGCTTGCTGACGCTATATGACGGAGTGGCAGATGCGCCCGATGCCATCGAACGCCTACGAAAGTTGATCTTGGACCTGGCAGTGCGCGGCAAGCTTGTGCCTCAGGTTTCGGAAGACGAGCACGCAAAAAATCTATTGGAGCAAATCGAGTCCGAACGGGCGCGTAGCCTTGGTCGCGGCCAACGAGCAAGAGCAGCGATTCCGCTTCCGATTGATGTGGGCCCCTATCAGGCCCCGAGCGGCTGGGTCTGGATGCCACTCGGCAACACAGGCAACATCTTTACCGGGAACAGCATCAACGCGAGCACTCGCGCGAAGTTGGAAAGCTGCAAAAGCGGGCGCCCGTTCATAGCCACGAAAGATATTGGGTACGGCTTCGATGCTGTTGACTATCGGAATGGCATGTTGGTGCCGGAAACCGATGAGACCTTCAGGGTCGCGCGCGCGCCGTCCGTGTTGATCTGCGCCGAAGGTGGGAGTGCCGGACGAAAAATTGCTTTAACCGACCGCGACATCAGCTTTGGAAACAAGCTGTTGGCGAACGAGACGTGGAGTGTCGTTCTGCCTCGCTTTGTGATGTTCTATTACCTAAGTGAGACGTTCTACGCGCAGTTCTCGGACCAAATGACTGGCATCATCGGTGGCATATCAATAAACAAATTTCTTCAACTGCCTTTCCCTCTCCCGCCGTTGCCCGAGCAGCATCGCATCGTCGCTAAAGTCGATGAATTGATGGCGCTGTGCGATCAGGTTGAATCGGCGCGCGCGACGCGGGAGGCGACGCGCGACCGGCTTGCACGGGCGAGCCTCGCGCGTGTCAACGCGCCCGATCCCGAAACCTTCCAAGCAGACGCCTGTTTCATGCTCGACGCGCTGCCAGCACTCTCAGAACGTACAGACCAAATCCAACACCTCCGCCAGACGATCGTGAACTGCGCAGCTCTTGGACGATTGGTGCCGCAAAACTCCAAGGACCAACCGATGCAACAGGTGCTGAGTCGCCTTGCCCGGGAGGACGCAACCAGAAAGGTCCGTCGAGGTGTGCCCGAGGCAACCGAAGCTCCAGCAAGTATCCTTGCCTATCATCTCCCACCGTCTTGGTGTCTTGCATCGGTCGCAATGCTCCTACGCTCAGGCGGCATCTTAGATGTGAAAGACGGCAACCACGGTTCAAATCACCCGAAGGCTTCTGATTTCGTGGAGCGTGGCCTACCGTTCATCACCGCTGCGCAGGTGTCAGACGGCGGCGTCATAGACTATGTGGGGGCCTACAAGCTGAGCGGCGTGCCGTTGTCTAAGTTGAGGGTTGGCTTCGCGAAATCGGGCGATGTGATCTACACACACAAGGGCAGCGTCGGTCGCGTCGCTGTTTGCGACCGTGAATGCGTTCTCTCACCGCAAACAACCTACTACCGACCGCATGCCGAGGTTTTTTCACCGGAGTATCTGCGGCTTCTGATGCTATCTGATTTTGTGCGCCTTCAGGCTGACGAAGTGAAGAAGCAGACCACCAGAGATTTCGTTTCGATTCAAAAGCAATACGATTTCTGGCTCGTCGTGCCGCCTAGGAAAGAACAAGAACGCATCGCGACGAAGGCCGCCGAGCTGCTAAGCTTGGCCGACGAGTTAGAGATGCGACTTGGCGAAACCGTGGATATTCGACGCAAACTTCTCGAAGCGCTCTTGCATGGAGCGCTTCATTACCCCGCCAAAAATCAAGAGGGCGAGCTAGCCGATGCCCATCCGCCACGCCATTTGGACCGTAGGATCGCAACCGACCGAGCTTAGGGACGCGACGCTGCCGTCCGAGCAAGTGCTGGAAGCGATGATCGTCTCCGCGCCGCGCATTCTCTCAGACGAGTGGATGCTGATCGGCAGGCAGGAAGACACCGGCTACGGTGGACGCATCGATTTGCTCGCCATCGCGCCAGACGGCTCGCTCGTTCTGATCGAGTTAAAGCGTAGCCGCACCCCGCGCGAAGTCGTGGCGCAAACCCTCGACTATGCCTCGTGGGTCGATGCCTTGGAAGCCGACGACATCGCCCGCATCTACGCTCGCTTCAAGCCGAGCGGCAACTTGGCGGAAGACTTCAAGGCCCGTTTCGGCCGCGTGCTCGACGAAGAAACGCTCAACGAAAGCCATGAAATGATGATCGTCGCTTCCGAGCTTGATCCCGGCACAGAGCGCATCGTTCGCTACCTGGAAGAGCGCGGCATCGCGATCAACGTGCTGTTCTTCCAGGTCTTCCAGAACGACAAAGATCAGATGTTGAGCCGCGCCTGGCTCATTGACCCCGTTGAGACACAAGCCAACGTCGCCGCAAAGCCAAAGGGTGAAAGCGAACCGTGGAACGGCGAGTTCTATGCCAACTTCGGCCAAGGCGTTGCGCGGTCGTGGGCCGAAGGCATGAAGTACGGCTTCATCAGCGCGGGCGGCGGCACATGGTATTCGAAGTCCTTGGGCTTACTCAGAACCGGCGACCGTGTGTGGGTCAACGCGCCCGGTAACGGCTATGTTGGCGTAGGCATCGTGACAGGTCCAGCGCAACCGATCTCAAGCTTTACCGTCGAAACGCCCGAAGGCGAGAAGCCGGCGGCGGAGGTGCTGACCGAAGGCACATATCATCGCGAGTTCATCGACGATCCCGAGCAATGCGAATACTTCGTGCCGATGCGTTGGCTGGACACAACGCCTATCGAAAACGCGTTCAAAGAGATTGGACTCTTCGGCGTGCAGAACACGGTGTCCAAGCCGACGACGCCGAAGTGGCGTCACACAATCGAGCGGCTGAAAACACGTTTCCCGAGCTTCGCCTCGAAGTGATGGCGTGCAGGGTGACGTTGAGCCGCGTCCGCTGGCGTGAGGCGTCCTTCACCAATGAAGCGAACCTTGCGCTCCCTCCAGAGGTTTGCGTTGCGTCGTATCGTTCGCTGAAGAGGAGCACCCCACCGCACCGTGCGCGGTGCGGTGCGGTCACACGGTGCACGGTGCAAAAAACGAAACACGCAGAACGACTTCGCGTAGGGTGTGAGTCGTCCTTTATCTAGCCTTACACCCTGCATTGCTTTTTCCCGCGCACCTCAAACTCAGAATCGGCAGGTCCGCATCGCCGTGCAGCGGTCCACCGCGTGACACGGTGCTTTCGTGTTTGGGCTGAACATCGTTGTCGTGCTCACGTCCGCATGCTCACTTTCCAGCGATAGCGGCGCATCCGGGAAGTGCGATATACGACGTGCGAGGTCACATCGAAGCGCAGCGGCAACCGAGACGGCTCAAGGCCAGCTCGACCTCTTCGCCACGCCGATCGCAAACGATCGCTCGGCATCGCCGAGAAGCGAGCGCAAGACGATGCCAGTTAGGGAAGCGCTGCACCGCTACGGCATCGGACGCACGCCCCACGCGCCCATCGCCCGCGCCATCCGCACTGCCACGCGTCGATTGATCTCCGCCTTCAGTGGTTCCAGCTCCGCGATGATCCGCGCATAGGTTGCCGCGCGCATGTGCGGCGGGCGCTTCGGGTGATCGCCGAAATAGTCGAGCCCGAGGCGTAGCGCGATCTTGTTGGCCTTGCGCACAAGCCGCCGCGTTTCGGTCTGGCGCCGGCTGCCCCACGTGATCCGCCCGCGCGTCCCGCAGCACAGCCCCTCCGCGAGCACTACCGGCGAAGGGTGCGCCGAGCGCAGCGGGGGCAGACGAAATACGCGCGCGTCCCGCCGAACCGGCATGGCCGCCGCTCTAAGCGCACGGTGGAGCGGATCGGCCCGGCCTCATCCTCCTTGCCCTTCCAGACATAGAAGGCGGAGAAGCTATCTCGCTCGGTGTCATGCTCGACGTGTAGCTTGGCCGGCTCGGTGTCATCAAACGTGATCGGGCCGACATAGCCCCTGAACGCGCCCCAGCTCGCGATGTGATCCGCGTCGAGCGCGCTCACTTGCTCCCAAGTCGCTCGATAGCGCGGCGCGGCCATGCTCTCAGCGCTCCAACTTGATTATTTCTCGAAACGCCAAAGTCTCTTGGCGAGCGTCGAAGTCTCTTGTCAAACGGGGAAGAATTCGGGCTGATCGCCCCTGTTCGCCACCGTCCGACCGGAGAATCGAACAGGAGCTCTCATGAGAACGATCGTATTCTTCAACAACAAAGGCGGCGTGGGGAAGACCACGCTTCTTTACCACTGCGCCTATGCGCTTGCCGATCTCGGAAAGCGCGTGACTGTCGTGGACCTGGACCCTCAGGCGAACCTGACCTCGTTCTTCTTCGATGAAGATGAGATTGAAGACCTCTGGCGAGATGGGGCGCACGAGCCAACCGTCTACACGGCAATCCTTGATCTACTTCAAAAGGGGTCAATGAATGACGTGTCCGCGCCAAAAGTCCGAGGTGAGACAAATCTGAGATTCTTGCCGGGCGATATGCGGCTGTCCGACGTTGAAGATGCGCTCTCTAATTCGTGGTCACAGACGATGAATGAAGGCGTGTCCCAAGGACGGGCGCTCAACGAAACGGCGGCATTCCATCATCTCTTGACGGGCCTCTCGCGGCGCAACGCAACCGACTTCGCACTGCTAGACGTGGGCCCAAACTTCGGGGCGATCAACCGGTCGGCGCTCATCGCCGCCGACTACGTTGTGGTGCCGCTGGGCGCCGACCTCTTCTCAATTCGGGGGCTACGGAATTTGGGGCCAAGGCTGTCAAACTGGCGTTCACAGTGGCAGCAACGTCTGAGCGCTGCACCGGAATCAATCCGCCCGACGCTTCCAAATGGCGCCATGCTGCCGCTCGGGTTCACGGTGAACATGTTCAATGTTTCCCGGGGAGCGCCAGCGACGGCCTTTCAGCGCTGGATAGACCGAGCGCCCTCAGCATTCGCCGACACATTTAGCCGGAATTCCGCCGACGACCTCCTCGGTAAAATACAGAACTTCCACTCCCAAATGCCGGTGGCGCAGGAAGCGCGCCTGCCCATCTTCAGGGTCAACAATCAGGCGGCGTTTCTCGCTGTTGGCGACCACTTTCGCGAGCTTGGCCTGAAGATAATCGCTCGTATCGAAGCGCTTAGCGGCTCCGCATCATAAGGCAGTAAGCCGTTTTGTTATCGGCGATCCGCGCTGCCGCGTTCCCCAAGATCGCCTCGTCCCGGCCGGCGACAGGAATGGTATATTTATATGTGTCCCACCTCGTGCGACTATTGAAGCGGCATTGCGGAAAAATCGGTCGCACGGCTTGAGACTGTATCGGCGCTATAGTCGCTCAGGGTGAACGGCATCGGTCTCATTGAGTGCTACTGACAGTCTCAACGTGCGAGACCGACCTTTTCTTGGCACCGCTGGCAGCGGGATCGACCAAGCATCCATTGATCAATGTCTTTCGCCCTCTGTCGGCGCGCATGAATTCCTTAGTGGCCGCTTCGCCGCTGCAATCCAACCAGGTCAACCGCCACGTTGTGGCGTGGCGCTTCTTCCAGGCGAAGGCGCCTTTCTGCGTCGCACGGATGAATCCCCCATCCTGCAGTTCGTGAAACAATTCGGCGGCGTGATTGTGCGAGCAATTGACCTCCTTCAAGGCTTCTCGCGTGCTCATCGAAATCGCGCCGTTGTTCGCGCCGTTGTAGCGGGTCGCCAGCCGCAGCAAGAGCTTCACCGCGTTTCCGCGGAGTTCGCGAAAGGCGTCGGAATCGAGCATCCAGAAGTGGAGGGTGGCGAATCTTTGATCTCGCGGCAGAGGGCGACGCTTTTTTCGCTTCGTCATGGCCGATGCTCGCCCGATGGAAAGACGCTATCAGCCCGCATTTTGGGTGCGCGCGAGCGCGGCGCCGGACTTGAACGGGGGAAGCGACGCCGCCCATTGTTCGGCGCTCTCCGCATCTATCATGGTGCGCGGACCGTTCTTGACGGCTTGCAGCTTGCCGGCAGCGATCAAGTCATAGGTGCGAGTGCGCCCCACGCCATATGCGTCGCAGAAGGCGCGGATAGAAAGAAGGCGTTTCATATGAATTCGTCCGTGACCGCGCCTGAACAAATGGCGCGGTCACGAGAATGGTGGCTCCGATTTGCAGTGAAGAGCCTTCCTGCAAACTATTTATCGTTGTGCTCTTCGCTGAGGGAGATGGCGTCATAGACGGTTCGCCAGCTCCGGCCATACCGCGAAGCAAAGCGTTTCGCCCACCCAGTCGGCGAAAGATCGCCGTCATACTTCGCCCAGTCAGTCCGCGCTTGGATCCGCCATTTGTTCGCTGCGCTGCTTCTTTGAGCGGCTCCTTGCCGTCCAGCTTCCTGCGCTGCTTCGCGGCTGATCTGCGCCTTCGCGACTTCATCAATATGACCCATTCGGGCGAACGTGAGCATCGCTTCTTGGATGCCGACCATCTGGCTCGCCATCGCGAGCCGGGCCGTCATCGCGGAAAACTCTTCGCCTGTGAATGTGGAGCCGCGCGGGCGCAGCTCATAAAGAACTGCCAGAGCGCAAATCACATCAGCGGCGCACTCTTCGACGATACCATGCTCATCACCGGTTCGGGTGATCCATGCGGCGGCTTCACTTGCGAGTCTCGAAAGGTGCTCGGTAAACGACAGAGATAGAGCATCGATCGTCACCTGCGTCGGGCGAAACCCGGCCTGCACAAGGTCGCCTAGGCTTGAGTCCAACAGGTCAAAATGCGCGCCGACCATAAGGTCGACGCCTTCTCCGCGAAGTCTGTCTGCAAACGGGCCAGGACCGGATTGAAAGAAACGGTCACGCATGCGCTTGGGCTCCATTGATGAGCCCCCGATTCGCAGCTTGATAGTGTTCGCCCGCATGCGGAAGCGTTCGCCGCAGCTCGCTTCTGGTCGCGGCTAGGCTGTTTCAGCCGCGCGCCGCATCGCCACCACCGCGCCGCGCTTGGTCGCAGGCGTCGCGCAATACGCGCCCCAAGCATCCATGAGCCGCCGGCGCTTTTCGAGCGCGTCGCCGCGCCGGTAGGCCGCCTCGGTCTTGTCTTTCAGCGTGTGCGCCAGCGCTTGTTCGGCAACTTCACGCGGGAAGTTGGTCATCTCGCCAGCCCAATCACGGAAGGTCGAACGGAAGCCGTGCGCCGTCAGATCAGTGCGCTTCATGCGCCGCAACGTCATCAGGAGCGCCATCGAAGAAAGCGCCGGCTCGCGATCCGTGCGCGGCGAGGCGCCGGGAAACACCCATTCGGACTTGGGGTGCGTTTTGCGCATGGTTTCCAGCGCGGCCAACGCCGCCGCCGGCAATGGCACGCGATGCTCACGGCCCGCCTTCATGCGCTCGCCGGGAATGGTCCAGACTTTGGCCTTGAGGTCGATCTCTGACCAGCGCGCTTTCAGCGTCTCATTCGTGCGCGTCGCCGTCAGGATCGCAAATTCCAACGCGCGGGCGCTGTCGCCGGTCATGGCGCGCAGCTCGCCCATAAAGGCGGGCAGATCGGCGAACGGCAGCGCGGCGTGGTGCTTGACCTTCTGAATTTTGGCGCGCGCGGGCAGCGCCCTTTCCAAGTGGCCGCGCCAACGCGCCGGATTCTCGCCTTGGCGATAGCCGCGCACGGCGGCCCAATCGAGCACGGACTCAATACGCTGGCGTACGCGGCTTGCGGTTTCCGTCTTGGTTTTCCAGATCGGCTCAATCGCTTTCATGACCAAGCTCACATCCACGGCCTGGACAGGCAGATCGCCGAAAACGGGATAGACGTAGGTCTTGAGCGTGTTCGCCCATTGCTGGCGATGCTTGGCGTTTTTCCAGCCTGCCTCATGCGAAGCGATGAGCGCTTCGGCGCATTGGCGAAAGGTCATGGCGCGGGCCGTCTCTAGCGCGCGGCGCGCGACCTCAGCATCACGGGCTTCGACGGGATCGACGCCATCGCGGGCAAGCTTGCGGGCTTCCGTCGCGCGCTGGCGCGCCTCCGCAAGCGGTATGTCGTGGGCCGAGCCCAAGCCGATCTCGCGGACCGGCCCGCCTTTCACCGTAACCCGCAGCACCCAGGACTTACGGAGTTCGCCGGTGTTGGCGTTGGCCGTGATCCGCAAGCGCAAGCCGGCGCCGTCGATCAGCGCGCCCGGCTTGCGCGCCTGCTTGACCATCCGATCCGTAAGCCCGTTTCGCGCCATTGCTTCCCCGCCGTCCTTTCCCCCACCGTTTCCCCCAATACGCCTCGAAAGGCGACGCCCGGCAACGTATAGGTGCGAACACGAAAATCGGCGAAAAGCGACTATTTGTCGAGGAATATTGCGACAAAAGCGAATAGGTGCGGATGGTGACGAACAGAGCTATTGGGCGGACTCCCTCTCCGCCAGATTCCCGACCGTTCTTCCCCGCTCCATCCTACACGCGGCCCTGTGCGGCCCTGAACGAGCGGGCGCGGAGCCAGGCGGCGGTTCCGTAGCCGAGCGCGTGGAGAGCCAGCACGCCGAGCTCGCGGCGCGTTTCCCAAAGGCTCGCGCCCATCTGGTTGATCTCGACCAGCGCGTGGAGCCCCGGCGTCGAGGGAATGAATTGCGCGAGGAGCGCGAGCGGCGCCGGCATCGAGGCCAGCGGCCAGGAAAAGCCCGACAGAAAGAAGAACGGCATGCCGAGCGCGAGCATCACCTGCCCCGCGCGCTCACGCCGATCGAAGAAGCTGGCGAGGAAGAGCCCGAACATGGTCGCCGCAATTGCAAACAGCGGCGCGACCACGAGCAGCGCCTCAAGTCGCGCCCCCCGCGGATAATCCTGCACCCAGGCGACGAAGCCGCTGAAATAAAGAATGGCCGCCGTCGAGATGGCGGCGAAGGCTGCGGCGGCGCCGAAGAAGGCGCCTGAGTCGACCGGCCCGGGATTGGCCGCGCGCCAAGTCGCAATCACGATGCCGATGCCGAGCAGCAAAGTCTGTTGCAGGATAACCGCGACCACGGCCGGCACGACGGCGCTGCCATAGCCTTCGCGCGTGTTGAACAGCGGGCGCAGGATCAGCGACACGCGCGGCGCGGCCGGCAAGGCCTGCGATGTCGATTGCAGGCGTACGGCCGCGGCGCCGGCGTCGCCCACGGCGGCGGCCAAGGCCTGCAGCGAGCCGCGCGCGGCTGTCAGATTGGCGCCGCTGGCGAACAACGCGACCTCGCCTTGCGCGCCGCGCAGCGCGTCACGTTCGAGGCCGGGCGCAATCCAGAGAATCGCCTCCGCTTCGCGATTGGCGAGCCGCGCCTGCGCTTGCGCAAGCCCACTCTCCTCTCCGATCACGCGCGCGCCCTGCGTTGCGTCCGCAGCGCGCAGCAGGCGCCGGCTCAACGCGCTATGGTCTTGATCGACGGCGATGATCGCGATGTCGGTCGGCGTTTCGTGATGATAGGCCGCGGGATAGAAGAACGAATAGATCAGCACCGCGCCGATGAGCGCGGAGAACGCGGCGCGGTCGCGCACGATGGCCGCGAACATGCCGGTGAAGGCGGCCCAGAAGCTCATGTCGCCCGCGCGCGGCGCAGCAGCAGAATCGCGAGCGGCAGCGCGATCACGCTGTAAAGCGCCAGCACGCCGAGCTCCGGCAGGGTCGCGCGCCAATCGGCGCCCGCCTGCCATTGCTCGGCTTGTACGCGCAGATACCAGGTCAGCGGCTGCAAATTGGACCAGGCGCGCGCCAGCCACGGCGCGCCATCAGTCGGAAAGGTCGCGCCCGAATAGGCGAGCGCGGAGGATGCATAGAGCCCGCCGATCCCGAACGGCGTCACGCTGTCCTTCAAGGCCGCGATCACCAACGCCGCGAGCGACGCATAGGCGATGAGAACGAGCGCCAGGCCCGCCGCCAGCAGCGCCGCCGAGCCCGCCACGCGAAAGCCGCGCACGCCCGCCAGCCAGATGATGCACGCCGCGCCGAACACGAAGAAGACGACGACATAAGGCGTCGCCTTGCCGGCGAGCGGCGCGAGCACGCCGCCGCGCGCGCCTAGCCAATCGGGCGCGCTTTTGGCTGCGAATTCGCGCCCGATCGCGGCAATGATGGCGCAGGTGATGAGAATGGCCAGTGTGGCCGGCTGGCCGGCGCCGGCCAGCAGCCATTCGTAGCTGCCATAGGCATTGTAGAGCGTCGTCGATTGCACGCGCACCGGCGGCGGGCGGAGCGAGGATGGCGCTGTGCGGGCCACATCGCTGCGCAGCACGCGCGCATTCACGGCGGCGACAGCGGCGCCGATATCGCGCTGCAGCACGCCGGCCAAGGTCGTGAACGCCGCATTGTAATAGAGCAGCGCCCGCGCGCCGCCGCGCATGGATGTGTCGCGCGAAAAATCGTGCGGAATGAACAGAACGCCCGCCACATCGCCCGCGCGCACGAGCGGCCAGGCCGCTTCCAGATCCGCCGGCCGCGCCGCGATACGCACGCCGGGCGCGGCCTCCACATCGCGCACCAGCGCGCGGCTCAAGGCCGAATTGTCCTGATCGACGATCGCGATGGGCGCATCGCGCGGCGTACCGGCCTGAAACAGCGCGCCGATCGTGATCAGCAGAATGGCCGGAAACAGGATCAGCAGGCCGAGATCCCACGGATTGGCGCGCAGGAAATCGATCTCGCGGCGCAGCGCCTGGGCGAAGCCCGTCATGGCCGCGCGAACAGCACGCTCATGCCGGGGCGCAAGCCGTCGATCGGCGTTGCAGGCCGCGCCCGCACCTCGAACGCGCGCACATCGTAGCCGCTCGATTGGCGCACGGCGCGCCAGGTCGCGAAATCGCCCTGCGGCGCGATGTAATCGATGCGGAAGCGCACGCGCCGGCCGAGCGCGGGAATCTCGCCCTCGATCTCGCCGCCCATGCGCAGGCCCGCGAACTGATCTTCGCGCACGTTGAGCGTGACCCAGAGATCGTTCGGCGCGATCAGCGTGAAGAGCGGATAGCCGGGCGGCGCCAGCTCCCCGCCATTGACGGCGCGCGCGGTGATCTCGCCATCCGCGGGCGCGAGCACTTCAAGCCCTTGTTCTGTGTAGCGCGCGCCATCGGTCATCGCGGCGACCTGCGCCTGCGCGGCGGTGACGGCTTCGCGCGCGCTATCGGCCTGCGCGCGCGCTTCATCGCGGCGCTGCGCGGGAATGACGCCTTCGCGAAACAGATTGGCCGAGCGCTGATAGGTGACCTGCGCCAGCCTGTCGGCCGCCACCGCCCTTTGCGCCTGCGCGACCGCGGCAGAAATCTCGGGGCTTGAGACGATCGCGAGCACATCGCCGCGATGAACCCGCGCGCCTTCGGCGGCGCGCAATTCCACGATCCGCGCCGGCGCCTTCACGGCGACGCGAATTTCGTCGGTTTCGATCATGCCCTGAATCTGCGCCGGCGCCGGGCGGCTCGCGAGATAGAGCCCACCCGCGATCACAGCCGCAACGGCGAGCAGCGCTGCGATCAGCACGATCGGCGGGCCGCGTCGCTTCACAGGCGCCGGCGGCGGCGCTTCAATGTCTTCAAGTTCGCTCATGGGCTGATCACCTGATCGGCGCGCATCATATAATCCTGAAACTGTTCGGCCTGGCCGCTGGCGGCGAGCAGGCGCGCAAGCGCCACATCGAACCGATAGGCCGCCTGCGCACGGCCGACCTCGGCGCGAGTCGCCGCCAATTGCGCATCGACGACATCAGACGCCGTCGCCACACCTTCGCGGAAGCTGACGGTCTGCAGGCGCAAATTCTCCTGCGCGAGCGCGATGCTCGATGCGAACAGGCTGAACTCGCGCGCGGCGGCGTTGGCGTCGTTGTAGGCGGCGGTGACGCCCGTCTCGATATCGCTGCGGGCCTGGCGCTGCGCGGCGCGCGCCTGCGCCCGCCGTTCGGCGGCGGCGCGCTCTTCATCGGAACGGTCTGTGCTCGCGAACAGGCGATAGCGCACGCCCACGCCGATCACCCAATCGGGTTCGACGATCGTCGCATCCTCTGGATAGAGATCGTATTGGCCGAACATATAAGCTTGCGGCAGGCTCGCGGCGCGCGCGGCGCGCTCGGCCTCGGCGCTTTGCCGCTCCACGGCGTCGAGCGCGGCGAGCTGAGCATGGCGCGCGGCCGCCGCGAGATAATCGTCGAGCGCGCCGACGCCGCCGCTCAGCACGAAAAGCGGGCTCGACGGCTGGGGCGCGGCCGACAGGCGCAGATAATTGGCGAGCGCGACCGAAGCGTTGCGCTCATCCGAGTCCGCCTGCTCCAAATCCCGCGCCGCCTCATCGCGCGCCACTTGCACCTGCATGCGCTGCGCGCGCGATAAGAAGCCTTGCCGCTCGGAGGCTTCCGCATCGTGCAGATGATGATCGAGGCTGGCGAGCGTCTGCCGGCGCGCCGCAGCCACGCGCCGCGCCAATTGCTCGCCGAAATAGAGCTCGACCAGACGCGTGCGCAGCCGCTGTTCGGTCAGATGGCCTTCGGCTTGCGCCTGATCGACGCTGGCGCGCGCGGCGCGCTGCGCGGCGGGGATCTGGCCGCCCGAATAGAGCGGCATGTTCATCGACAGCTGCGGCCGGAAGCGCACGCCGTCATCGACGATGTGCAGATTGTTCGGCAATTCGATGCCCGGCAGCGGCACGGCGTCGAGAAACGGCCGCAACGGCGCGAGCGACACATCGACGGATTTGCGCGATTCGATCACGCGCGCTTCGAGATCGACCTGCGGATGATTGAGCAGGCGCACCGCATCGGCATGCGCGCGCGCCGCTTCCGTGCTCGCCTCAGACGCGGCCAGCGCATCGGAGCTTGCGAGCAGGCGTTCGGCGGCATCTTCGAACGAAAGCGCTTCCTCCGCGACGGCCGGCGCGCCGATGAACGCCGCCGCCATCGCGGCCGCGACCCATCCGAACGCATGTTGCGCCGTTTTCGTCATCTCGCGCTGGCCTGCTCCGCGGCGGCCCCGGCTCCGCCTCGTCGGCCAAACCTAGGCCGCCCCGCGCGACAGCCGCAATCGCAGACCTTAACGGCGTGCGCCCCCTCGCCTCCAAGGCGAACGCCGAGGCGAACTTCAGGGCGCTGGCGCCGTATCAGACGGCGCCAGCTTCACTTGCCTTGAAACACCGGCGTCCGCTTTTCCAGGAACGCTCGGCGGGCCTCTTTGCCATCTTCGCTGGCGAAAGCGACGCGGATATTGGCGACCTCGAGACGAAGCTGCGCCTCCATGTCCGTCGTCTCATAGGATTTCGCCATGCCGCGCTTCAGCAGGCGCAAGGTGATCGGCGACCAGGCGCACAAGGAATCGCAATAGGCGGCGAGACGCGCCTCGAAATTCGCATCGTCGACCGCTTCGCCCGCCATGCCCCACGCCACGGCCTCTTCGCCCGTGACCGTGCGATTTTCCATCATGAAGCGCATCGCGCGCTCATAGCCCATGGCTTGCGGCAAGGTGATCGTGAGCCCCGCATCGGGCGAGCCGCCGATGCGCGTATAGCCCGCCATCAGGCGCGCGCTCTTGGCGATCAGCCGCACATCCGTCGCCATCGCCAGCCCAAGCCCGGCCCCAACCGCGACGCCGTTTATGCCGCCGACCACGGGCTTGTCGCAGCGCTTGCGGATCGCGAGCAGGAAATTGCCGACCCAGCCGATATCGTCGAGCTGCGCGGTTTGCGGGCTGTGCGGCGTGAAGCGCTCCGAGCCGGAAAGATCGAGGCCCGCGCAGAACGCATCGCCGGATCCGGTGATCGCGACCACCCACACATTGTCGTCGCGCGCCGCCTCATCGACGGCGCCGATCACGCGCCAGGCGAGCTCGGTGCTGAGCGCGTTCTTCTTCTCCGGCCTGTTGAGCACGATCGTGCGGACATGCCCGCGATCGGAGATTTTCACCAATTCGCTCATCTCGCTCTCCCTCTCGATCTGCGTCGTCAGCGCCGCCGGCGCGCACGCCGGGTCTTATTGGGGACGAAGGATGCGGCCGCGCCGATTGCGGCGCAAGCGGCGCCTCAAAGCGTGAGGTGAAAGAACTGGTTGAATTCGGTGGCTTCGTAATCGCCGAAGGCTTCGCCGGGCGCGAAGCCGTAGCGGCGATAAAGCGCCAGCGCCGGCGCAAACGCCGGGCCCGATCCGGTTTCAAGGCTCACGCGGCGATAAAGGCGCGTGCGCGCGAGATCCAGGAGATGCTCCAGCATGCGCGCGCCGACGCCTTTGCCGAGATGATCGGGATGGGTGCGCATGGATTTGATCTCGCCCGCGTCCAGCGCGAGTTCACGCAAGGCGCCCATACCGACGCAGACCTCGCCCTCCCACGCCGCGAAGAACGCGACATCCGCCGCCTGAAGCCCACGCAGATCGAGCGCCTGCACGGAGCCCGGCGGCGAATTCGCATGCATGCCCGCCAAGTGAAGCCGCAGCAGCGCGAGAATTTGCGCGTCCTTCAGATCGCCAGGCCGGATCACCATGCAAACGAGCTTAGCGGCCCGCGCGCGAAACGGGAACGCCCCCGCCCTTAAGTGAGCACGGCGCGCGGTTCGAGGAACGAGTCGAGCCCATAGGTCCCAAACTCGCGCCCGATGCCGGATTGCTTGAACCCGCCGAACGGCGCGCGCGGCTCATGCTGGGCGGCGTTGATCACGACGCGCCCCGCCATCAGCTGGCTGGCGACGCGCTTGGCGCGCGCATCGTCCGATGACAGCACATAGGCTTGCAGGCCGTACTCGGTGTCGTTGGCGATCGCGATCGCCTCGGCTTCGTCGCGATAGGGAATAACGCACAGCACCGGCCCGAAAATCTCCTCGCGCGCGATGCGCATATCGTTGCGCACATCGGCGAACACAGTCGGCCGCACGAACCAGCCCTCGTCCAGCCCCTCCGGGCGCCCTTCGCCGCCGGTGAGAAGGCGCGCGCCCTCTTCACGGCCGAGCCGGATATAGGCTTGCACGCGCTCCCATTGCTTCTGGCTCACCATCGGGCCGATCAGCGCGGCAGGATCGCTGTTGGCGCCGACGCTGATGCCGGCCGCGGCCGCCGCGAGACGCTGCTCGATTTCATCCAACCGGCTCTGCGGCGCCAGGATGCGCGTGCCCGCGATGCACGCCTGCCCGCTATTGCCGAAGCCGTTCATCAGCGCCTGCATGATCGCGTGATCGAGATTGGCGTCGTCCAGAATGAGGGTCGGGCTCTTGCCGCCGAGCTCCAGCGTCACCCGCTTCATGGTCGCCGCGGCGGCCTGCAGAATGGCGCGGCCCGTGCCGGTCGAACCCGTGAAGGTGATCTTGGCGACATCCGGATGCGATGTGAGCGCGGTGCCCGCGACGGCGCCAAGCCCGTTCACCACATTGAAAACGCCGGGAGGCAAATCCGCCTCGTGCAGCGCCTCGACCAGCACCTGGGTTTGCAGCGCGCTCATCTCGGATGGCTTGATCACCATCGCCGAGCCCGCCGCAATCGCCGAGGCGAGCTTGCTCGCGATGAAACTCGCGCCGCCATTCCATGGCGTGATCGCAGCACTCACGCCGAGCGGGACCAGCTGCACCTCCGCGCTGCCGAGCGTGCGCGTGAAGGCATAGCTCTTCAGCGCCTCCGCCATGGCCTGGAACGCCAGCGGCGTCATCTGCGAAATCGACTGCACGAAATAGGCCGGTCCGCCATATTCCTCCGCCGTCGCCGCCGCGAGATCGTCCACACGCGCGGCGACGGCCGCGGCCATCCGCTCGAGCATCGCGATGCGCTCTTCCTTCGAGGATCGCGCCAGCACCGGAAACGCGCGCTTGGCGGCGGCGACGGCGGCGTTGATGTCGGTTGCATCGCCGAGCCGCACGGCGCCGATCTGTTCCTCCGTTGCGGGGTTATAGAGCGGCGCTGTCTCCGCGCCGTGCGGCGCAACGAAGGCGCCGTCGATGTAAATGTGGTCGACCGTTTTCATGTGCGGCTCCAAAGCGTGTTGAGCCCTACATGACGCCGCGGGATTGATCCGATAAGATCATCATACTTCAGCAGTTTGATGAGGTATTTCGATCAATGAAGGCCAGCTTGGCGGAATTGGAGGCGGTGGCCGCCGTGGCGCGCGCCGGCGGCTTCCGCGCGGCGGCGCGCGAGCTCGGCGCCTCCTCCTCCGCGCTCAGCCACGCCATTGCGGCGCTCGAAGAACGCCTCGGCGTGCGCCTGTTCAACCGCACCACGCGCAGCGTCGCGCTCTCCGAAGCGGGCGAGCATTTCGTGGGTGAGATCGCGCCGGCGCTGGCGGCGATCGATGGCGCGCTCGACGCCGTCGGCGCGCGCAGTTCCGAACCCAACGGCGTGCTGCGCCTCAACATGACCGCGCAGACCGCGCATCTCATTCTGGCGCCGATCCTCCTCGCCTATCATCGCCGCTATCCGCGCGTCGGCATCGAGATCACCACCGACAACGCGCTGATCGACATCGTCGCGCAAGGCTATGACGCCGGCATCAGGCCGACGCAGGCAGTGCCGCCCGATATGATCGCCGTGCCGATCGTGCCGAGCGTGCGTTCCGTGGTCGTCGGCGCGCCCAGCTATTTCAAGGCGCATAGCAAGCCGCGCACGCCGGCCGATCTGTTGCAGCACCAATGCATTCGCGCGCGCCTGCCGAGCGGCCGGATATGGCGTTGGGATTTCGAGCGTGCGGGCGAAACCGTTCTCGTCGATGTGCAGGGCGCGCTCTTGCTCGATGACGGCCCGCTGATGCGCGAGGCCGCACTCGCGGGCGCCGGCCTCGCCTATCTAAGCGATCGCATGGTCGCCGCCGACATCGCGGCCAAGCGGCTTGTGCAGGTGCTGGATGCGTGGACGCCGCCTTATGATGGCCTCAGCCTCTATTTCGCCGGCCGCCGCCACGTGCCCGCGAAGCTGCGCGCGCTCATCGATCTCATCCGGGCGGCGGCGCCGCTCTAGCGATCTCTCCGTTGTCCCTGCAAACGAATACATTAGGGTGAGGCCGGGAGCGGGACGCGCGTGACCTTCTTTGAAAGCCTGTTGGCGCTGCTCGCCGTCGCGATCCTCCTTCTGCAGGTTTCGCGGCGCCTTTCGATTCCCTATCCCGCGATGCTGGCCGCGGCGGGCGTCGCTCTGGCGCTCATTCCGGGCGCGCCGCGCATCGCGCTCGATCCGCACACCGCGCTCGCGCTCTTCATTGCGCCGGTGCTGGTCGATTCCGCGTTCGATTTTCCGATCGGCGCCGTGCGGCGCTATTGGCGCCCACTGTTCGCGCTCGCCGTGGTCGCCGTCATCGTGAGCGCGGCGTCCGTGGCCTGGTTGGGCGTCGCGATGGCGGGCTTGCCGCTTTACGCGGCCCTGGCGCTCGGCGCCATCGTCGCGCCACCCGACGCCGCGGCCGCCACCGCGGTGCTGAGCAGCGTGCGCATGCCGCGCCGCTCGATCGTGGTGCTGAAGGGCGAGAGCCTGCTCAACGACGCCTCCGCGCTGCTGCTCTACGGCGCGGCGGTGGCGGTCCACGAACATGGAACCATCGATGGACCGCTGGCGCTGCAGCTCACCTTCGCCGCGCCGGGCGGCCTGCTGCTCGGCTATGTGCTGGCGCGGACCTTTCGCTACGCGGTTCCGCTGTTCACCGGCACGCTGGGCGGCAATCTGCTGGAATTCGTCACCAGTTTCGGCGTCTGGATCATCGCCGAGCGGCTTGGCCTCTCCGCGATCCTCTGCCTCGTGGCGTTCGCGATGACGCTGGCGCAATCGGCGAGCCTCACCACGCGCCCGCGCATGCGCATTCACAGCTTCGCCGTGTGGGACACGGCCGTATTCCTGCTCAACGTGCTCGCTTTCCTGCTGATGGGCCTGCAGGCGCGCACCATCGTCGGCGAAATGCCGCCGGGACAGCTCGCGCAGGCGGCCTGGTTCGCGGGCGCGGTCGTCGTCACGCTGATCGCGACGCGGCTGGTCTGGGTGCTGATCTACAATCGGCTGGCGCGCCATATCAAAGCGTTCCGCGGCGATTTCACGCCCGCGACTTTGCAGCAAGGCGTGCTGATCGGCTGGTGCGGCATGCGCGGGCTGGTGACGTTGGCCACCGCCTTCGCCCTGCCCGAAGATTTCCCGCAGCGCGACCTTATCGTGCTCACGGCCTTCGCCGTGGTGCTGGCGACGCTGGTCGTGCAGGGCCTGACGCTGGCGCCTTTGGTGCGCTGGCTGAAGCTCGACGGCGCAAGCGATCTCGGCGCAGAACTCTCCGCCGCGCGGCGCAACATGGCGCAGGCCGCGCTCGATTTTCTGGCCGACAAAGACGGCGCCGCGGCGGACCATTGGCGCTACGCCTTCGAGACTCTAAGCCGCGCGTCCGATTCCACTGGCGACGATGCGGCGCTGCAGGAAAAGCGCGCGCTCGGCCTCGCCTCCATCGCGCTTCAGCGCACGCGCCTGGAGGATCTGCGCACGCAGCAGCGCGTCGGCGCCGACGCCTTCCTCATTCTCCAAGAGGAATTGGATTTCCAGGAGGTCGCGCTGATGAGCGAGGATCAGCGCCGCATCGAGGAAAGCTGAGCGCCGCGCCTCACGCCGCGAGCGAATCCGGCTCTTGCGCGAACAACGCTTCGAGGCCCGCACGCACGCGCTGCGGATCATCGAACATGCAGATCGCCTTGCGCGTTTCGCGCGCGGCCGGTCCAAACACCGCATCAATGGTCCAGGCGATGTGCTTGCGCGCCACGCGCTTGCCAAGCTCGCGATCGTAGAACGCAAGCGAATCCTCATAGAGCGCCAGCAGCGAGCCGAGCAGGCGTGCGCGTGGCGGAGCCGCCGCCGCGCCGCCTTCGGTCAGCGCGCGTTCGATGGCGGCGGGCAGCCAGGGCCGCCCTTGCGCCGCGCGCCCGATCATCACGCCCGCCGCGCCCGAAAGCGCGAGCGCGCGCCGCGCATCATCCGCGCTCGCGATATCGCCATTGGCGATCACGGGGATCGTCACCGCCTCAACGATCGCCGCGATCGCCGCCCAATCCGCCGCGCCGGTGAAGAACTGGTTCCGCGTGCGGCCATGGATGGTCAGCATGCGCACGCCGGCCGCCTCCGCGCGCCGCGCGATCTCCGGCGCGTTGAGGCTCGTCCCATCCCAGCCGAGCCGCATTTTCAATGTGACCGGCAACGCCGTGGCGCGCACTGTCGCTTCGATCAAGCGCAAAGCCATGTCCGGATCGCGCATCAGCGCCGCGCCGCACAGGCCCGATGTCACGCTCTTGGCGGGACAGCCCATATTGATGTCGATCACGTCGGCGCCCGCGGCTTCGGCCAAACGCGCGCCCTCCGCCATCCAATGCGGCTCACGGCCCGCGAGCTGGATCACCAGCGGCGCAATCGCGCCGGCGCCCGCCGCGCGCCGCACCATGTCTACCCGCGCGCGCGCCAGCTGATCGGACGCCACCATTTCCGACACGCAATAGCGCCCGCCGAACGCCTTCACCTGTCGGCGAAACGGAATGTCCGTCACGCCCGCCATCGGCGCGAGCGACACGAGAGGCGCATTGAAACTCACACGCCAATCATCGCCGCGCCCGCGCGACAACGCAAAGACGAAATGGTCGCGGACTGAGTTGCGGGAACGCGCGGCGCGGCTAGCGCCGCACGAAATCGGCGATTTCGGCGAGCCCTTCGAGCGCTTCCGGAAATAGCCCCTGCAGGCCGTGCCACACATGGGGCACGTTGGGCCAGAGGCTCAACGCCACGCGCACCTGCGCCCGTTCGAGCCGATCAGCGAACCTCTTGCTGTCGTAGAGCAGCGCCTCGCTCGTGCCGACCTGCAGCAAAGTGGGCGGGAATTTTTCGAGCAAGGCCGTCGGCGCGAACACGGGCGACACTTCTGGATCGGCTGCGCTGTCGGTGGGCGACAGATAATAGTCCATGGTGCTTGAAAGCGTCTCCGGCGTGCAGATGAGATCGTCGGCGCCAATCCGGTCCGGCGCGGAGGCATTGTCGAGCGTGCCGGCGATCAAGGCGAGACGATCGGGCATGCGTCCACCGCGCGCCGCCAGCCGCACGCACAGCGCCGCCGACAAATTCCCACCCGCGGAATCGCCGACCACGCTGACGCGCTCCGCGGGATCGCGCCCAGACAGGCCCGTCTTCGCGCTCGTCGGCCCATTGGCCAGCACCCAATCGAACGCCGTCACGCAATCGTCCAGGCCGGCGGGAAACTTGTTCTCCGGCGCGAGCCTATAATCGACCATGAGAATGCTCGCGCCGCACAGCCGCGCCAGAGTGGCGGAGAGCGGGCGATAGTCCAACGGCGATCCCGAATTCCAGCCGCCGCCATGGATGTAGAGAATCCTGCGCGCAGCGCTCGCGCCTTCGGCCACGACCCATTCGGCCTTCACGCCATTTGCGTCGACGGGCGTGAACGTCACGCCCTCCAAGCTGACCTTCCCGCCGATATCGGCGTAGCGCCGCAGCACACCGCGCGCCACGGCCAAGCGAATGGCGCTGGGATCGGTCAGTCCTGAAATGTCGACCTCGGCGGCGGCGCGCGCGAGATGATCGAAGGTCTGTTGCATTTCCGGCCGACGCGCATGCGCCGGGGCGCTTGGATTGGCCATGCTTTCTCCTTCGCGTTGCGCGCCAGCGGAATCCCGCGCGCTGATCGATCGCTTCGATCACGAGAAAGCGCATGGCGACAGGACCGAACCCGCCCCGCCAGGGGGACAGTTTGCGCAAACGGCGCCCTGGCGGATCGCGGCCGGCCGCCTCATATAGCCGGAACGCGCCGTGCCGGATCGCCATGACTTTAGCGCCGCTCTCCTTTGACTGGGTTGAACGCCAAACCGCAGGCGCGGTTCGTCAGGGCGTAGCGCTCGAGACATTGCTCGAACGCTCGCTGATCGAGCGCCGCCACGGGGATCGGCGCGATATCGTGAGCCCGGTGCAGCATGTCCTGCTGTGCATGAACACGGTTCTGGCGCTGGAAGACGCCGCGCATGGCATGGCGCGCTCCGGCGTCGGCCTGTCCTATCCCGCGATCGGGCTTCGCCTGGCGCTGGCATCGCCGCATCTCGAAGCCGCCATCCAAACTCTCGCCAAGCTCTACGCGCGCGCCTCCGAAGCCGTCCACATTCGGCTCGCCACCGAGCATGAATGGGCCACGCTCTCCGTCCACATGGATGCGATCGAAGCGCGCGACATCGCCTATCTCGAAGAAAATTATCTGGTCTGGACCTTCATTCAGCTGCTGCGCTTTCTCGGACGCGCGCCGGCGATCGCTCAAGTGACATTGCGCGACCCGTGTCATTTCAGCTTGGGCGCGCCGCATTGGGCGATGGGTGGGATGGCGCGGCACGGAGAGATCACCAGCTTTCGCTTCCCGCGCCGCTTGCTCGGCGCACGCGGCGTGGCGCGCGGCGGCGACAATCCCATGTGGGAAGCCCACAAGCTTTGGCTCGGCTTCATGACGCGCACGCATGCGGCGCCGGAACATTTCGTTCGCGCGTCGGATTTCGTTCGGTTCTCCGATCTCGTTGAGGCCTCGGGCAAAAGCGCGAACACTGTACGTCGCCGCTATCAAGCGTCTGGCGAGCTGTTTCGCGATGCGCGGCGGCGCGCGCTGGTCGAGGCCGCCGCCAGCCGCTTGGCCCACACCGACGACAAGGTCGAAGCCATCGCCGCAGACCTCGGCTATGCCGATGCACGCAGCTTTCGCCGGTTCGTGAAGACCGCCACCGGCTTCACGCCGCAGCAAATCCGCGACCGCAAAGGCGTGGGAAGCACGGAGCAGGAGCGCCGCGCGTTATCCGTATTGGAAGCGCTGTGCCTCAGGATGGACCTTTAGTCCTTCGCCGCCGCAACGCGCGGCCGCTAGGGTATAAGCAACAGCTTCCCGATCGTGCCGCGGCTTTCCATGTCGCGATGCGCCTGCGCCGCCTCCGCCAAGCGATAGCGCCCGCCGATCTCGACCTTCAGCTTGCCTTGCGCGATCCAATCGAACAGCCGCGCGCTGCGCTCGCGATAGAGCGCGGGCGTCGCGATATGATCGCCGAAGACGCCGTAGCCGATCTTGATGCTGCGCGGCAGGCTCATGATGTCGATCGGTCCGGGACCGCCGAGCACGGGCCCGTACCAGCACAGCACGCCGGAGCGCCGCAGACTCGCCAGCGAGCCGGCGAAGGTGGACGGGCCGGAGCCGTCATAGACCACATGCACGCCCTCGCCGCCCGTCAGTGCGAGCACCTGATCGGAAAACGCGCCTTTCGCATCGACGATGACATGATCGGCGCCGGCCTTGCGCACGGCCTCGACCTTCGCCTCGCTCGATACGCGGCCGATCACTTTTCCGCCGCGCAATTTGATGATCTGCGTGAGCAACAGACCGACGCCGCCGGCCGCGGCGTGAACCAGCGCCACATCGCCCTTCTGCACAGGATAGAAATCCGTCGCGAAATGGCTCGCGGTGAGGCCCTGCATCATCACCGAGGCCGCGATTTCATCGCTGATCGCGTCCGGGATAGGCGCGAGCGCCTGCAACGGCGCGACGACGCGCGTCGCATAGCTGCCGGGTCCATAGACCCAGGCCACGCGATCGCCGATCTTGAACTCAGAGACGCCCTCGCCCAGCGCGATGACGCGGCCGGCGCCCTCCACGCCCAGCGCTTTCGGATTGGCCATCTCGCGCCAAATGCCGCCGCGGCGCACGCCGATATCCATGAAATTGACGCCCGCGGCGGCGACCTCAATCAGCGCCTGGCCCGGGCCCGGCGCAGGATCCGGCCGCTCGACGACCGCGAGAACGTCGGCCTCGCCAGACCCATTCATCACCACTGTCTGCATGCATCACCTTTATTGAACGATTGTTCCAGAATTGCCCAAATGAAAATCAGCGCAGCGCGCGCAACGCCATCTCTCCCAGAGCGCTGAGCTGCTTGGAGTCCGCGCCGCCGCGCGCCGCGATGCGAATGCCGGCGAAGCTGGCGACAAAAAAATCCGCGACCTCACCGGCGTCGAGCGCGCTGGACACATCGCCTTCCGCCTGCGCGGCGCGCACGCGCTTGACGATCGCCGCGCGAAGAGGACGCCCAGCCGCCTTCCTGATCTCCAAGAGATCCGGACGCGAACAGCCAAATTCCGCGATCGAGCCGACGCCAAGGCACGGAACGCCGGCCTCTTCCACCACGCGCGCGACCATGGCGCGAAGCCCGTCGATCGCGCGACCGCCGCCGTTCAGCGCGGCGAGATGCGCCTGCGTTTCGCGCGCGCCATAGCGCTGCACGGCGCTGCGATAGAGCTCCCATTTGTCGCCGAACGTGTCGTAGGCGCTCTGCCGGCCGATCCCCATCGCATCGACGAGCATCTGCGCGGAGGCGCCTTCGAAGCCGTGCTCGCGGAACACCCCGATCGCCGCATCGAGCGCGTCGTCCACATCGAAGGTCTTGGGGCGGGCCATCATTAAGCGATAGCTGTTATGGAATGATCATTCAAGTATGGCGTTGCGCTTCGCCACGCAGAGCCCGTGCGCACGGACGACGCGCGCCATCGCCGCCGAAAATGGCGCCGATGCACGCCAAATGGACCGCGGCGGACCCCGTCGCCGGTCCGGGGCGTGCGTGCTTGACACCCTAAAGACCAATGATACTCATCGCTATCTTTCTGTCTTGGTGCTCAAAGAGGGGAACACCATGAACGCCATGAATCGGTACCGTTGGGCCGCCGCCTTGTGCAGCGCCGTCGTTCTCGCGCCCCTCGCCGCCGCGCAGGAAAGCGCCAGCGACGAAATCATCGTCACCGCGCAAAAGCGCGAACAGAGCATTCAGGACGTGCCGGTGGCCGTGACGGCGCTCTCGGCCGATGCGCTGCGCGATCAGCACGTCACCGACATCCGGAATTTGAACCAGCTCGCGCCCGGCCTGCAGGTCAAAACCGACGACAACGCCGCCAACCCGAAAGTGTTCATCCGCGGCATCGGCCTCAACGATTTCAATCCGAACACGGCGAGCGCGGTCGGCATCTACAGCGATGGCGTCTTCATCGGCTCGCCGCTCGCGCAGATGGGCCAGTTCTTCGATCTTGAGCGCGTCGAAGTGCTGCGCGGCCCGCAAGGCACGCTCTACGGCCGCAACACTACGGGCGGCGCCATCAATCTGATCTCGCGGCGCCCGACGGACGAATGGACCGGCGACGCCTCGTTCGAAGGCGGCTCATTCGGTTCGCTGTCGTTCGAAGGCGGCTTCGGCGGCCCGATCACCGACACGCTCGCGTTCCGGCTCGCCGCGACCTACGTGACCGACGACGGCTACACGACCAACCGCCTCACCGGCCACGACGGCAACGACACCGATCGCGGCAGCGTGCGCGCCTCGCTGCTGTGGAAGCCGTCAGCGGATTTCGAAGCCCTGTTCCAAGCCCGCTATGGCCGCGCCCAAGGCGGCTCGATCTGGGCCTATAACCGCTCCATCACGCCGCAGACTTTGGCCGCGACGGGCCCGGACGGGTTCTGCGCGCCGGCCTATTACACGTCGGGCCAGTGCACCGACGCCTATAGCGGCTACGCCAACACCAGCAGCGATCTTTACGCCGGCGATTATCACATCGAGGGCGAGGACAGCGTCGAGACCTATGGCGGTTCGGCGATCCTGACCTGGGATTTCGGCGGCGTCTCGCTCGTCTCCGTCACCGGCTACGACCACGCCGACCGCGACGACCTCGAAGACACCGACGCGATGACCAATGACGTGATCACCGCGCGCTATCGCGCCGAGCAATGGGCCGCGAGCGAAGAATTGCGTCTGCAATCGAACGGCGATGGCCCAGCCTCCTGGGTGCTCGGCGTTTATTTCGCGCACGATGATCTCGACACGAATTCCTATTACGACGTGCTGCGGCTGTTCGGCTTTCCGAACGATTATACGTCGGGCGTCGGCGTCTATGGCTGGCCCTTCACGCAGGAAAGCGATTCCTACGCGGCCTTCGGCCAGGTCGATTACGATGTGACCGACAGGCTCACGCTCACCGTCGGCCTGCGCTATTCGGCGGACGATAAATCGTTCCACTATACCGCGACCTACGCCGATGTGCCCGACAGCCCGACCGCGCTCGATATCTTCACGGTCGATGACAGCAAGACTTTCAGCTCGCTCTCGGGCCGGCTGGGCGTGCAATACGCCGTGAGCGACGATGTGAACGTCTACGCCACCTACAATCGCGGCTATAAGAGCGGCGGCTTCTTCGGCGGCCAGAGCACGACGCCGAGCTCCGTCGCGCCCTATGACGACGAAGTCGTCAACGCCTACGAAATTGGCCTCAAATCGGAACTGTTCGGCCGGGCGCTGCGCGCCAATTTCGCCGCCTTCTACTACGATTATCAAGATCTGCAGGTCTATACGCTGACCACCGACATCAATACCGGGCTCGATATCCAAGTGTTCGACAACGCCTCGGGCGCGGAGGTCTATGGGGCCGAGGCCGAGCTTTCGACCTCGCCGATCGAAGGCCTCGATCTCTCCTTCTCCGCCGCTTATCTCAATGCGACCTACAAGGATTTCGTGTTCTCACCGACGGCCGATTATTCCGGCAACACGCTGCCCAATTCGCCGGAATGGACGCTCTCGGCGGCGGCGCAATATCAATGGGCGCTGTTCGGCGGTTCAGCGCGCGCACAGGCGGACGTGTCCTATCGCACGAAGGTGTATTATGACACGCGCAATGTCGAACGCCTGTCCGATCCCGAGCGCACTTTCGTCAATGCACGCCTCGGCTGGAGCACGTCCGACGATCGCATCGAGTTCGGCATTTTCGGCCGCAACATCTTCGATGAAACCAATATCAGCGACATCATCCCCATTGAGGGCCTCGGCTTCGACCTGTTCAGCATGGGCCCGCCGCAATCGACCGGAATCTACGCGCGCTTCAACTACTGAGGCGTCATGACCGATCGTCCGGGCTGGATAGGGAGCGCGCCGACGCCGTCGCAGGTGTTCGCCGTGATGTTCGTCGGCGTCACCGGCATCATGATCGCCGGGCTGCAGCCCCTGCTGCTCGGCGCGCTGGCCCAGGAAGGCCGCCTCGGCGCCGCCCAGATCGGGCGCGCCGCCACCGCCGAATTGCTCACCATGGGCGCGGCGGCCGGCCTTGCGGGCGCGCTGCTGCAGCCGGTCCGGCTCAAGCTGATCGCCATCGCGAGCCTCATCGCGCTCGCCGCGATCGATGTGGTGACGCCGCTGGCGCAAGGCGACGGCGTGGCGCTGGCGCGCGCGGCGGCGGGCGCGCCCTCGGGCGTGCTGATCTGGATCACCACCGCGATGATCGCGCGGGCGCCAACGCCGGGCCGCTGGGCCGGCGTCTATCTTACCGTGCAGACGCTCGCGCAATTCGTCATGGCGACATTCCTCACCGTGGCGATCGTGCCGAAAATGGGCGCCGATGGCGGCTTTGTGGCGCTGGCCGTGCTGTGCGCGGTGAATGCGGCGGCGGCGCTGCTGCTGCCCGCGCGCCTGGCGCCGCTCGCCCATGCCGAGAGCGGCGGCTTGCCGCCGGCGCGCGGCTGGGCTGCGTTGGCTGCGGCGTTTCTCTATGTCGCGTTTCAAATCGGCGTGTGGGTCTATGTCGAGCCACTGTCGCGACAATCGGGCCATCCGCCGAATGTTGCGGGCATCGCCGTGTCGCTGTCGCTCGCATGCCAGGTCGCGGGCGGCGTTCTCGCCACGCTGTTGGCGGGACGCATCAAATGGCTCCCCGCCGTGATGCTCTGCAGCGTGGCGGGCTTCGCGTTGATCGCCGGCTTCGCGCTCTTGCCCTCCGTGCCGATCTTCCTCGCAATTTCAGGCGTCTACGGCTTCGTGTGGATCTTCGTGGCGCCTTTCCTGGTGCCGATGGCGATCGAGGCCGATCCGACGCGGCGCGCGGCCGTGCTCATGGGCGGCGCACAATTGCTCGGCGGCAGTTTCGGCCCGCTGCTGTCCTCCTTCTTCGTGAGCGATACGGATGCGCGCGGCGCGCTCGCGTTCTGCGCGGGATGTCTCGCTCTATCGGCCGCGATCATGCTCGGCCTGCACCAGATGCGGTTGCGCACAGCGCCCGCGGCGGCTGAAATTAGGTCATGACCGATTCCGTTACGCCCACACCGAACCCCGCACGCGCCGCGCCGAAGCAGGAACGCGCCGTGCAGACGCGCGAACGCCTGCTCGACGTCGCCGGCGCGCTGCTCGCCGAGGTCGGCATCGAACGCATTTCGACCAATCTCATCTGCGCGCGCGCAGGCGTCACGCCGCCCGCGCTCTATCGCTATTTCAAAGACAAATACGCCGTGCTCACCGCGCTCGGCGAGCGGCTGATGGATCGCCAGAATACCGCGCTCTACGCGTGGCTCGATGCGCATGCGCCGAACGGCAAGGAAGCGCTGTCGGCCCATGTCGAAGATATCTTGCGCGACACGGCGCGCATCACCGCCGCCGAGCCCGGCGGCGCGTGGATTGAACGGGCGCTGCGCGCCGTGCCGCAACTCGCGCATGTCCGCATCGATTCCCACCGCGCGGTGACCGACGTGATGACCAAGGTCTATGCGCCGCTCTACCCGGACATCGATCCCGTTTTGTTGTGGCGGCGCGTGCGGCTGTCGGTCGAGTTCGGCTACGCCGTCGACGAAATGGTCCAGGAAGAGGACCGCATCCCGCGCGACGTATTGTTCAAGGAGGCCGCGCGCATTCTGCGGCGCTCGCTGGAAGACGAGGAAGCATAATGGCGACGTGGTCGAATTGGTCTCAAAGCGTCACGGCCCATCCGCGCGAGTTCGTCCGGCCGAAGACCGAGGCCGAACTGGCCGCGCTGGTGTCCCGCGCCGACAAAGTGCGCGTCGTCGGCGCCGGCCATTCGTTCATGCCGCTCTGCGAAACCGATGGCCTGCTGCTCAATCTCGCCGAGCTTGAAGGCGAGCTCGAACTGAACGCCGACAAATCGCGCGCCTGGGCGCCGGCGGGCTGGAGCCTCGCCAAGCTCACCGAAAAGATGTGGGAAGCCGGCGTCTCGCTCATCAACCAGGGCGACGTGAACCCACAAGCGCTCGCCGGCGCGATCGCGACGGGCACACACGGCACCGGCGCGACGCTCGGCTCGCTTTCGACAGCGGCGCGCGCCTTTCGCCTGATGCTCGCGGACGGATCGATCGTCACCTGCAGCCCGGCCGAGCGGCCGGATCTGTTCGAAGCGCAGCGGCTTTCCGTCGGGCTGCTCGGCGTCGCGACGCGCATCGAGGTCGACGTGCTGCCGGCCTATCATCTCGAAGAGCGGATCGAATCCCATCCGCTCGACGCCATCGCCGAGCGCTGGGACGAGCTCGCGGCGCAGAACCGCCATGTCGAGTTCTTCGTGTTTCCCTACGGCTCGCACGCCATCCTGAAAATCCTGCAGCCGGCGCCGCCCGAAGGCCCGCTCAAGCGCATGCAGGATATCGACGAGACGCCGTTCCGCCGGGTTTGCGATATCTGCGCGACGTTGCCGTTTTTGACGCCGTCGCTGCAGAAAATGCTGGTGCGTCCCGGCCTCAAGGCCCGCCGGGTCGGTCCCGCCTATCAAATTTTTCCTTCGGAGCGGACGATCAAGTTCGAGGAGATGGAATACGAGCTGCCGCGCGCCAATGGCTGGCCGGCGCTGCGCGAGGTCATCGGCTGGATCCGCAAGCGCAATCTGCCCGTCACCTTCCCGTTCGAATTCCGCCTCGCCGCTGCGGACGACATCTGGCTCTCGCCCTTCAACAAGGGCCCCGGCGCGTCGATCTCGATGCACCAATACGCCAAGATGGCGTGGCGCGAGATTTTCGCCGAGGCCGAGCAGATTTTCCGCGCCCATGGCGGGCGCCCGCATTGGGCCAAGCGCCACACGCTGACGGCGCGCGATGTCGACGCGCTCTATCCGATGGCGGGCCGCTTCCGCGAAGTGCGCGCGGCGCACGATCCCGCCGGCAAATTCGCCAACGCGCATCTCGCCGAACTTTTCGACGTCCGCGCCATCGCGAAGGCGCCGGCGTGAGCGATATCGATCTGCATCGCGCCCTCATCGGCCAGCAGGGGTCGCGCGCCGCGCTCAACACGCCGGCGCTGGTCATCGATCGCGATGCGCTGGAGCGCAACATCAAGCGCATGGCCGATTTCGCAGCGCGCTTCGGCGTGGCGCTGCGCCCGCATGCCAAGACCCATAAGAGCGCCGAGATCGCCAAATTGCAGATCGCGGCGGGCGCCGTGGGCGTGTGCTGCGCCAAGCTCGGCGAGGCTGAAGCGCTGGCCGCAGAGGGCGTCGATGGCATCCTCATCACCTCGCCGGTCGTCACCCCGCAGGCGATCGAACGGCTGGTCGCGCTGCACGGGCGGATGCGCGATCTGCGCGTGGTCGCCGATCACCCGCAGAACGTCGCGGCCCTCGGGCGCGCCTTTGCGCAGGCGGCGCGGCCGCTGCCCGTGCTTGTCGATATCGATCCCGGCATCCGCCGCACCGGCGTGCCCACGCTCGAGGCTGCGCTGCGCCTGGCGCAGGACATCGCGGCGAACCGCGCCCTCAGCTTCGCGGGCCTCCAATTCTATTGCGGCGCGCAGCAGCATATCGAATCCTTCGAAGATCGCGCCGCCGCGATCGCCGAACGCACGCAATATCTCCAAACCATCATCGCCGCATTGCGCGCGGCTGGGCTCGACATTCCCTTGATCACCGGCGGCGGCACCGGCACGCACAGCATCGACGCCGGCCTCGGCGTACTCACCGAATGGCAAGTCGGCTCCTACGTGTTCATGGACCGGCAATACCGCGATTGCGATTTGGCGGGAGACGGCAGCGAGCCGTTCGAATCCGCGCTGTTCATCGATGCGCATGTCATCAGCGCCAACACGCACGGCATGGCCACGATCGACGCCGGCTTCAAGGCGATGGCCACCGATGGCGGCCCGCCCGCCATCCTATCGGGCGCGCCCGAAGGCGCGCGATTCGTTTTCATGGGCGACGAGCACGGCGCGCTGATCGCGGCCGACCACACCTTCGCGCTCGGCGCGCCCGTGACGCTGACGGCGCCGCATTGCGATCCGACCGTCAATCTCTACGACGCCTTCCACGTCGTGCGCGACGGCGCGCTCATCGACATCTGGCCCGTCACCGCGCGCGGCCGCTCACGCTGAGAAACTGGCCGCGCTGATCCGAAAATCGATCAGAGCCACACGCTCGCCAGATCGTTCGCCGGCGGTTCGCGCCACATCGCCCTGGTATAGGCCGACAGCGCCAGATCTATATCGAGCGCGATCACTTTCGCGACCGATGCGAGCAGGATCGGCAGGTGCCCGCTCTGCCCATATTTGCGCGCCGCCATCTCGATAATCCGGCAATGAAAGTAGCTGTGCCCCGCGAGATAGAGCCGCGGCGGCACTTTGTGATCGAAATGCGCCTGCCCGATTCTCACGGCGTTGCTTGTGTAGTGTTCGTCGAACCTGCACTCGAACATCTCGATCCAGTGCGCCCTCTGGCGCTGCCTCAGACGCGGCGCGATGCCCGCCGGCAAAAGCGCGGCGGCGCTGTCGAACTGAAGAAAGTGCGAATAGAAGCCCGCCACGATTTCATCGATGTGAACCGCGAGGCCAGGGCGCAAGAGATTCAGATTGTGCCGCGTGTTGCTGTCGATCCCCAATGTCAGCAACCGTTCTCGCAACATAGGCGCGTCTGCCATGCTCGTTTTCATCCCGCCAAGGTCGATATTGCCCCGATGCCGCCAGTGACGAGCGGCTAAGCGCTCGCCGTCGTCTTTTCCGCTTTGCTCTTTTGAGCCACGCGCCGCAGCCCTGCGACGATCGCAGCCCGCGCCGCCGCATCCCCGCTCAGATCTGGCCGCCTCAGCGTACGCAGCGCGTCGGCATGCACCTGCACGGATGCAGCGAGCGCCGTCGACGCGACATGCCCGCCGCTCGCTTCCGTTTCCCGGTAATTGACGACCAGTTCGCACAGGCTCGCCGCCGCCTCGGCCAGCTCCGTCAATTTGAACAGCGCCGACAGATTGTAGATTTCACTGGCCTGCGCGTAGACGGCGCCAGTCGCCGCCACGCCATCGACGTTCGCCGTCGCCGCCAGCGCCTCGATCATTTCGTCCAGCGCCGCGACGCATGACTCGCGTACGGCTTCCACACGTTGCCCCGCGCGCGCCACCGCATCCGCGATGGGGATGCCGCCCGGCTTGCGCATGATGGACGCGAGGCGATGGTCCGGCTTGAACGCAATTGGCTTGCTCACAGCGACACTTTCTGCGGTTTGAACAGGGAATCTATTTCGTTCTGCGACATGTTCGGCGCGGTCGCTTCGCCCAGGCGCGTCGTGATGTCGGTGCTGCGCCGCGGCGCAATGCCGGGCGGCGGCCCCTCCATTTTGAAGCGGCGATCCGGACCAGTGTAACCGTCAGAGACGATGAAGCTGCGGTTGTCCCGGACCACGCGCATGATGCGATCGACCAATACGGCCGGACGCACGGGCTTTACGACAAAATAGCTCGTGCCGACGTCGCGTGCGCGCACCACCGCGCTCATCGAACCGTCGGCCGAAACCACAATGATGGGCATCGAGCGATTGGGTTCTGCGCCGCGGCGCCGCAAAGACCCGATGAAATCATAGCCGTCGCCGCCCTTCAGATTTGGATCGACCACCGCCAGGTCGAGCGTGTTCCGTTCCATCACGCGCGTCGCCTCTTCGATCGAAATGGTTCTATGGAGTTGGCGCGCGCCAAAACCCAAGAACATCTGCGCCAGGACCTCGAGGCCGTGCTGGCTTTGCTCCAGCAAGAGAATGTTGGCCGTTTGCAGATTGACGCTCGCATGCGGATCGGAAATCTCTTGCATGATCAGAACATCTCCACGCTCCCCGCCGCCGGCGCGCCATCGGCGCCCGCCAGCCGCGCCTTTACGGCGCTGAGCGTTATTCTTTCAAATGCGTCCGCAAGATCGACATCGCGCGCGTCATCGAGCGCACGCGCCATCGCCGCCGTGAAATCCCGAAGAGCGGCGAGATGCTGGATCATTTGGTCGAGTTGCTGGAGCTCGCGCACGCGTTCGCTGTCCAGGCCCCAGCTATCGGCGGCATTGCAGAGACATTGTTCGAGACCGGCGCCCGATTGGCGCACGAACTCTAGCTCGCGCGCCAGCCGCGCGCACACATCCGCCAAAGAACGGCGCCCGGCCGCCCTTTGATCGATCTGCAGCGCTGCGCCCGTCTCTTGCATTCCGCGCTCCTAGAACAATTCCACATCGCCGCCGCTTTTGTGCGCCGGCTTGGCCGCCGCGCGCTCAGCGTCGCGCACTTGAGATTCCGTCGGCGCGAGCCAATGCAGCGAAGCGCGTCCAAGCACCGGCCAATAGCGGATGCGCCGCGCCTGATTGCCGCCCATGTCCTGGCCGACGCATGGGATGCGTTCAGCGGCAAGAAAGCGCAGCGCGAATTCCGCGTTCTGGGCGCCCACGTCCGAAGAAAGGCCCTGGACGACGCAGGCGCCGCCGAACAATTTCGCCTCCAGCCGGCCGCGCATGGCGCCGCGCTGCAGCAGCGCGTTGATCAACAGCTCCATGGCGTTCACGCCATATTTGAGCCCTTCGGCGCCGCCCGTGCGGTCGCCCGGCAGCAGGAAATGATTCATGCCGCCAACGCCTGCGATCGGATCGCGCAGACACGCCGCCACGCATGATCCAAGTATCGTGGTCAGCACCACCTGCGGCTCGGCCGCGACGCGATATTCGCCCTGCACCACGTGCACGAGGCGCTCACTCTCCTCCATGCCTGCACGCGCGGCCGCGCTCATGAAAGCGCTCCGAACACATCTTCTATCTTGCTCTTGAGCGCCGCCGCCGTGAACGGCTTGGCGATGTAATTGTTGACGCCATATTGCATCGCGCGTTGGACGAGATCCGCATCGGCGCGTCCCGTCAGCATGATGAAGGCGGTTTTGCGCAGCGGCTCATATCCCCGTATCGCGCGCAGCAGGGCCAGCCCATCGAGCTTCGGCATGTTGAAATCCGAGATGACCAGATGCGCCGGCTTCTGCATCAGACTTTTTAAGCCATCTTCGCCGTCCACAGCGGTCGCGATGTCCGCGAAGCCGATCTGCTGCAGGGCCGATTGAATGAGCGAGCGCATCGTCATCTGATCATCGACGACGAGAACGCGGATGGCGGATGCGGCGGGCATCAGGCTGCTCCTTCAAGTTTCTGAGCACAAAGATCCAAAGCCGCGAGCCCTATGCGCGACAGCGGCGCCTGGCGCTCCACGGCGCCGATATCGAACGCGGCCTTGGGCATGCCGTAGACGACGCAGCTCGCTTCATCCTGGCCGAGCGTGCGCGCGCCGGCCTGGCGCATCGCCAGCAGACCCTTTGCCCCATCGCGCCCCATTCCGGTGAGGATGACGCCGACGCCGCGGCCCGCGAACACACGCGCGACCGAGTCAAACAGAACGTCCACGGACGGCCTGTGCCCGTTCACAGCCGGCCCTTCGCGCAGCACGCAAGCGGGACGAACCCCGCCTCTCACCTCAAGATGTGCGACGCCGCCCGGCGCCAGATAGATCTGCCCGATTGCCAAAGGCGCGCCGTCGCTCGCCTCCTCCACGGCCGGTTCGCAAAGCCGATCCAGCCTCGCCGCAAAGCCTTTGGTGAAGCTTTCCGGCATGTGCTGCGTGATGAGCGTCGGCGGACAATTCTTCGGGAACGAGGCGAGCATAGTGATGAGCGCTTCCACGCCGCCGGTCGACGATCCAATCGCCAGCACGCGGTCTGCGGGCTGATAAGCGGTCGGCCGCGCGGCCTGAGGCGCCGCCGCGGGGCGCACACGCACCCGCGATGCCGCCGCCGCTTTCACCTTCGCCGCCAGCCCTTCGAAATCCGGCTTGCCGACGCAATCGAAGGCGCCGATCTCAAGCGCCTGCAACGAAACCGCGGCGCCGGCCTGCGTCAGCGTCGAGACCATGACCACGGGCATGGGCCGCAGCCGCATAATCTTTTCGAGGAATTCCACGCCGCTCATGCGCGGCATCTCGACATCGAGGGTGATCACATCAGGCATGAGCCGTTTGATCAGCTCGCGCGCTTCGTAGGGATCGCCCGCCCCGCCGATCACGTCGATATCCGGATCGCGCCGTAAGACGGCGCTAATCAGCCCGCGCATAGTGGGCGAATCATCGACGACGAGAACACGGACCGGGTTCATCGGCGCGCCCCCGCGAGACGGTAGATGGTGAGCCCATCGCTTTCGAAGCCGGGCGTGTCGATGCGCTCGGAATGGCCGATATAGAGCCGCCCATCCGGCTCCAGATAGTCGCGGAATCGCGACCAGACCCGATTCTGCGTCGCCTCCTCAAAATAGATCACGACGTTACGGCAGAAGATGACATCGAATCGGCCGCGCATCGGCCAATCGCCGATCAGATTAAGCTCCCGGAACGTGACCAGCGCGCGCACCTCGTCGCTCACCTGCAGACGGTTTTCGTCGCCCTTCGGCCGTACGAAGCCGCGCTCGCGCAAAGCCTGCGGGACGGTCGACACGGCATCGCGATCATAGAGCCCCGCCTTCGCTCTCGCGATGACGACGGGATCGATATCGGTGGCGAGTATTCGCACATCGAGCGAGGCCGCTTCGGGCAGGGCTGCGAGCACGATCAGCGCGATCGAATACGGCTCCTCGCCGCTGGAGCATGCCGAAGACCAGATGCGTATGCGCGCGCCGGCCCGCGCCGCCGGCGCCAATGTCCGGCTCACGCGTTCGTGCAGATCGTCAAAATGATGCGGCTCGCGGAAGAAGCGCGTTACGTTGGTGGTGAGCGCGGCGAGCATGGCGCTGCGCTCTTCGGCGCTCTCCGGCGCGGCCACCATGTCGCAATAATCCGAGAAGCTTCCGAGCCCCAGCACACGCAGGCGCTTCGCTAGGCGCGAATACACCAACGCGGCTTTGGATTCCGGCAAGTGAATGCCGGATTGTTCGCGCAGCAGCCCCGCGATGCGGCGGAAATCCGCTTCCGTCAGCGGGTATTCGCCGGCCACGATTGAGGCCGCGCCGCGGCGCTGAGCTTGCGCCGCTATCATGCCGCTTCCACCATTTCGAGATCGGGCAGGATTTGCTCGACAGCGATCCAGGAGATCATCCGCCCTTCCAGCGTGATGAGGCCGCGGATGAACCGCCCCACGGTCTCGCAGGACACGTTGGGCGTCGGCTGAATGGCGCTTTTCGTGGTCGCCAAAATTTCGGAGACGGCGTCGACCAGAAGGCCGATCAGGCGCCCGCCAATCTGAACGACGATGATGACGCTGCGCGCGGAGGGCTCGGCCGCGCCAAGGTCGAGGCGCGCTTTCAGATCGATGATCGGCAGGACAGCGCCCCGCAGATTGATGACGCCGCTCACATAGCTCGGCGAATAGGGCAGCGGCGTCGCCCGCGCCCAGCCGCGAATCTCCCGCACCGCCATGATGTCGAGGCAGAATTCCTGGGCGCCGATGCGAAACGAGATCAGCTCGAACGGATCGCCCGCGTTTTCCATCTGGTCCATGAACTCAGCTCGCTTTCGCCAACAAGGAGGAATCCGTGCGCTCGGCCACGCGCGCGTCTATGACGGCGTCGACGTCGAGAATGAGCGCGACGCGGCCATCGCCGAGGATCGTGGCGGCGGCGACGGCTTCGACACGCTGATAATTCGCTTCAAGACTCTTGATCACGACCTGCCGCTGGCCCTGGATCGCATCCACGACAAGCGCCGCGCGGCCGCCCAATTCGCTTTCGACCAGAAGCGTCACGCCATTCGCCGGATCGATCGGCGTGCGGCGCCAGCCGAGCACGACGCCGATGTCGATCAGCGGAACATGCGCATCGCGCACGGCGAGTACGGCATTGCTCGGCCCCAACGGCCGCACATCGGCGGGCTTTGGCCTGAGCGTCTCAACGATCGCTGTCAGCGGCGCGACCAGCGTCTGGCCAGCGACTGACACGACCATTCCGTCGAGCACGGCGAGCGTCAGCGGCAAGGACAGCGTAAACGTCGATCCTTTGCCTGGCTCGGATGCGATCGAAATACGGCCGCCCAGCGATTGGATCGAGCGCTTGACCACGTCCATGCCGACGCCGCGTCCGGAAATGTTGGACACCGAGGCCGCCGTCGAAAACCCAGGCATGAAGATCAGATTGTCGGTCTCTTCATCGGTCAGCGTGGCGTCGGCGGCGATCAGGCCTTTGGCGATCGCCAGCTCGCGCACGCGCTTGCGATTGATCCCTTTGCCATCGTCGGAGACCTCAATGACGATCCGTCCCGAGCGATGCAGCGCCGCGAGCCGCACGGCGCCTTCGAGCGGCTTGCCGGCCGCGCTGCGTTCGTCCGGCGTCTCAAGCCCATGATCGATCGCGTTGCGCAGCATATGCGTGATGGGATCGGACAGGCGCTCGATGACGGTCTTATCGACCTCGGTGTTCTCGCCTTCCGTGATCAGCCGCACATGTTTGCCGGTGGTGTCGGCGATTTCGCGCACCAGCCGCGGCATACGCTGAAACACGGATTTCACCGGTTGCGCGCGGATCGCCATGACGCTGTCCTGAATCTCGCGCGTCAGTTGCTCCAGCTCATCGAGGCCGATCGCGACCGTCTGCGAGCGCGCGAGATCGCACTCGCCCACGCGCTGGGCCAGCATCGCCTGATTGATCACCAGTTCGCCGACGAGATCGATCAAGCGATCGACACGGTCGAGATCCACGCGAATGGTTGCGCCCGATGGCGCCGCTTTCGCCGTTTTTGCCGATGCTTCGGCGGCGAGGGCCGGCGCCCGCGGCTCAACCGCCGCAGGCGCCGCGATCTCGACATGGCTGGGGGGCGCGGCCTGGGCAAGGACCACACCAATGTCGAGATCAAGCGCCGCCGGCGCGGCCGCGACGGCGCGCGCAAGCTCAATGGGGCAATCGTCGCCGACGAAATCGAAGATGTCGCGAATGGCGGCTTCTTCGACGTCGCCCGGCAGGTCGACTGTCCAGCGTAGATGGGCATGCTCCGGATTGAGCCAGTCGAACTCCGGCAGGTCCGATGCATCGAGCGCGATGGCGTAGGCGCCCAATTGTTTCAATTCGCGCAGCAGCAAGAAGGCGTCGTGGCCTTTGGCGTACATCTCTGTCGTGGGCTTAAGCGTCAATCGCCACGCGGCCTGCTCATCCGCGCTCAGATCGAATTTCACGGGCCGAAAGCCCCATTCATCCGCGCCGCCCTCGGACTCCGCGCTCTTGTGCACGGCATCCGCGGGCTTCACCTCGGTCAGGCTCGCCAATTCCTCCGCCATCGCCGCGGTGCGCACTTCATCGACGACGCCGCCTTCGCCCTTCGCGGCCTGCACATGATCGGCTAGCACGTCGGACGCGCGCAGCATGGTTTTGACCGCTTCCGGTTCGACGCCCAGCTTTCCAGAGCGCATAGCGTCCAGTGCGGTTTCGAACACGTGGGCAAACGCCACCAGCGGCTCGAATCCGAACGCGCCGGCGCCGCCTTTGACCGAATGGACCGCGCGAAAGACGGCATTGATCGTGTCGCCATCGCCGTCGCCCGCTTCGAGCGCAAGCAAGCCCGCTTCCAGATCGGCGAGAAGCTCGTCGCATTCCTGGAAGAACGTCGCTTTGATGGCTTCCATCGAATCCATGCGCCGCTCCTTCAGGCAGAAACGCGCCGGATCGCCCCGAGCAGGGCTTCCGCATCAAACGGTTTGACGATCCACCCGGTCGCGCCCGCCGCGCGCGCGCGATTCTTTTTCTCCGCATCGCTTTCCGTGGACAGCACGAGGATCGGCGTGGCGCGGTGCCGTTCGTGTCGGCGCACGCCTTCGATGAAGCCGTAGCCGTCGAGCTTCGGCATGTTGATGTCGGTGATGATGACGTCCGGCTCGCTGCCCTCCAGCACGGCGAGCGCCTCCTCGCCATCCTCGGCCTGGACGACGGAAAAGCCCGCGTTGCGCAGCACCATGGCGAGCATTTCCCGCATCATGCGCGAATCATCGACGGTCAGAATTGTTTTCGTCATCCCGCTTGCCTCACGCCCAATTGCTCGCCCGCGCCCATAATTTCGATGGCGTCGCTGAACGCCTGCGACGATTCCACGATGCGAAAGTCCAGCCCCGCCGCGCGCCAGGCCGCGGCCGCCGCCAACAACACTTGCAGACACACGCCGCTCAGCCGCTCGACCTGCGATGCGTCCAGTTCAAGCGCGCCGCCGCGCGCTTTCGTGAGAGAGGACCACAAAGGCGCAGCCGCGCTGAGGTCCAGATTGCGCGCCAACAGCATGGCCAGCCCCCGCCCTCGCCCTAGAAATCCTTCCAATCATCGTCTTTCGGCTTCAGCGCGGCGTTGCCGTTCACGAACGCGGCGACGCGCTTCTTCTGCGCGGCGATCGGCGGCTTGGCCGCAGCGGGCGCGCGGCGATGGCCGCCCGACGCGGGCTGCGCCGGCGCCTCGCCCGTCTGAAAGCGCGAGACCAGCCGCATCAGCTCATCGGCCTCCTGCGTGAGCGAATGGCTCGCCGCCGTCGATTGCTCGACCATGGCGGCGTTCTGCTGCGTGACCTGATCCATCTCGTTCACGGCCGTGTTGACCTGCGCGAGCCCCGTTGCCTGCTCCCGCGCCGACGCAGCGATTTCGGAGACAAGCGTGTTGATCTCGCCGACCTTGCTGACGATCACCTCCAGCGCCTTGCCGGTTTGATCGACGAGTTCGACGCCGGTCCCCACGTGCTGTGAGCTGGCCAGAATTAGGCTCTTGATCTCTTTCGCGGCTTCCGAAGAGCGTTGCGCCAGCGCGCGCACTTCCGAGGCGACGACCGCGAATCCGCGCCCTGCATCGCCGGCCCGCGCGGCCTCGACGCCCGCATTGAGCGCGAGCAAATTGGTCTGGAACGCAATCTCGTCGATGACGCCGATGATCTGCGATATCTGGTTCGACGATTTCTCGATCTCGCTCATCGCGGCGACCGCCTCTTTCACCACGCGTCCGCTCGCCTCAGCGTCCGCGCGCGCGCCGCTGACCACGGTATTGGCCTGATTGGCGCCGTCGGCCGTCTTGCGCACTGTCGCCGTGATTTCATCGAGCGCCGCGGCGGTTTCTTCGAGACTGGCGGCTTGCTGCTCGGTGCGGCGCGACAGATCGTCCGCCGCCTGGCTGATCTCGCCCGCGCCCGACCGAATGCCGCCAGAATTGACGACGATCGTCTTCATCGCGCTCTGCAGATTGTCCATGGCCGAATTGAAATCGGCGCGCAGCTGCTCGTAATCGGCCGGGAACGCCTCAACCAGGCACGCGGTCAAATTGCCGTCCGACAATTGCTTGAGGCCATCTGCCAGCGCCTGCACGACTTTGGCCTGCTCGGCGGCGCGCGCGGCCCGCTCGTCCTCGGCGGCTTTGCGCTCATGCTCGATCGCGGTGATGTCGTCCGCGAATTTCACGACCTTGAACGGCTTGCCGTTGCCATCGAGAATCGGATTGTACGACGCCTGAATCCAGATCTCTTTGCCACCCTTGCCGAGGCGCAGATATTTCCCGGCGTCGAATTCGCCGCGGCCGAGCTTGTCCCAGAACGCGCGATAATCCGGGCTCTGCCGATACGACGGCTCCACGAACATGGAATGATGCTGCCCGCGGATTTCTTCGGGCGAATAGCCCAAGGCGCGGCAGAAATTCTGGTTCGCGCCGAGAATCTTGCCAGTGAGATCGAACTCGATGATGGCCTGCGAGCGCTGCAGCGCGGTCAGCATGCCGGCGTTCAGGCGGGATTCGGTGACATTGTCCCATTCCAGCGTGTTGCCGACATAATTGCGCTTGGCGTCGTACACGGCGCCCACGTTGAGCGCGAATTTCAGATCGCCGACGCTGATGTCCGTGCGGTACGGCAAGCGCGAGGGATTGGCCAGCATCTGCCGCTGATGCGCCGGGTTCTTGTGGAACAGATCGATGCACGCGCCGACGATCGCGTCCGGATTGAAATTCGGCCAGATCGCGCGAAACGCCGCCGCGTTGTCCTGGAGCAGTTTCTTGGTCGAGTCGTTGACGTAAGTGACCTTGAAATCGCGGTCGATCATCATCATCGCCACCGACGAGCCTTCGAACGCCGCGCTCTTGAACACCGCCTCGCGCGCGCGCAGCTCCTGCTCGGTGATGTCGTTGGCGAATTTGACGACCTTGAACGGCTTGCCGCGACCGTCGAGAACCGGGTTGTAGGAAGCCTGAATCCAAACCTGCCGCCCGCCTTTGCCGATGCGCAGATATTTGCCGGCGTCGAATTCGCCGCGCCCAAGCCGATCCCAGAAGGCGCGATAGTCCGGCGTGTTGCGCGCTTCCGGCTCCACGAACATCGAATGGTGCTGACCGCGCACCTCCTCGAGCGTGTAGCCGAGCGTGCGCAGAAAATTGTCGTTGGCCGTCAACACGCGCCCGTCGAGCGAGAACTCGATGATCGCTTGCGAGCGATCCAGCGCGCTCAGCATGCCGGCCTGCTCATCGCCGTCGCGCTTTTGGTCCTTCGATCTGCCGAACATGTGCGCCATCCCTGCTCTACGACACGACTTCATGCGACCACGCCGGCGCCCGCTTGCTCGCTGTGCGGCAATGATCGCCTCTGCGTTGGACAGGGCATTTCGCGTGTGACCGAATGCCCTGCGTCATCGCGTGCATTAACCAAGCCGCGCGGTTAACGAGGCGCTACGTTCTGCGGCTTCACAGGTGAGACGTGGGCCGAGCCTGTTGGCGATCCAGTCCGCCGAGTGGCTAGCCATGCGGCTATTTTCGCGCACGCAGCGACGCGCGTTTCCGCAAGCGCGCGCACGCGTTCGCCGCGATTTACGTTGCAATGTCGCTTTGCAGTTTTCTCACGCCGACATCGACAACACGCCGATGCGGCGCGCGATCGCGATGGCTTCGGTGCGGTTCTTCGCGCCCGTGGCGCGCAGAATGGCCTGGATGTGAACTTTGATCGTCGCGACCGACAGGCCCAGCTCACGCGCGATGACTTTGTTCGGGCTGCCGCGATCCAGATGCCGCAGGATGGCCAATTCGCGCTCGCTATGCGGATGAGAGCGACCATCGCGAACGGCGCCGACAAGCGCATGCGCAGGAATGCAGGAGGCGCCGGCGAACGCCAGCGCGACGGCGCTGCACATCGCCTCGCCCGTCATGGTGCGCGGAAGAAAGCCGCGCACGCCGGCGGCGACCGCCCCCACGATCACCGGCGCCGCATCGTCCTGGGAAACCGCAAGAACCGGCGTCGCGCGCGCGGCGCTGACCAAGCGCTCCAAAGCCGCCGCGCCGCCGCCCTCCAGCGTCGCCATATCCACGAGCACGACGTCGAAGGCGTCCGCCGTCACGCCCCTCAAACCCGCGACGAAATTGTCTTGCGCCGACACTTCCACGTCCGGCCAGGCCGCCTTCATCGCAGCGGTCAGCGCCGCCACGAAGAGCGGCTGCTTGTCGATGATCGCAACTTTCCCCGGATGGATCATTGCCGGAGTCCTCAAAGCCGCTGCTCCAAGACATCGCCCCTCACCTACGGGCATGTTGGCCCGAGAGCGCCAAGCGAGTTGAAGCGTAGAACGCGGATCATCAGCTAAAGCCGCATTCAGCGTCAAGTTTGCGGTAGAACAAGCATCTATGTTCGGCGCCTATCTAAAAGAACTCGGCGCAGGTTCCTTCTACTTGTTCTCTGCGAGTTCCTCGTCTAGGCCGCTCGAATTACAACCTTCAGAACGAAGGGCGGGAGGGCGAGCCGAAGGCCATGAAGTGCTCAGAGTGCCCGCTGGGCGCCTTCGCGATCTATTCGCCCACGTTTCTCAAATCACCATCGACCTTGTGCGAAGCGCGCCGCGACGTGCTGAACGTGCGCGCGCAACAGCTCATTCTTCGGCCGGGCGAGGCGCCGGAATTCGTCTACACGCTATATTCGGGCTGGGCCTACCGCTTCATCCAGTTTCCCGATGGCCGCAAGCAAATCAGCGGCTTCCTCATTCCGGGCGACACCATCGCTTTGGAATCGCTGTTTCCGAGCGAGACTCTGCAATTCTCCGTCAGGGCGCTGACCGACGTCGTGCTCTGCGTTTTCGAAACGCGCTTCATGCAGGAGACTTTGCTGGCCACCCAAGAGCAACGTCGTGTCGTGGCGGCGACCGCGTTCGGCTACATGGCTGAAACCGAACGCCGCATGGCCACCATCGGCCGTCGCCGCGCCATCGGACGCATCGCGCGCCTCGCCCTCGATCTCGACGCGCGCTTGCGCGTTCGCGGGCTGTTCAACGATGACGGCGTCGAGTTTCCACTGAAGCTCGATCATCTGGCGAACGCGCTGGGCCTCACTCAGGCGCATGTCAGCAGGACTATGATCCGGCTCAAACAGCGCAAACTGCTCGAAACACGGCGCAACCACATGCGAATTCTCGATCGCCGCGCCCTCGAGATTGTCGCGGACGAAGAGTGAGCTAAGCCTAGCCTGCGCGGCGCGATCAGAGTCGCTTAGGGCAAAGCGCGCAGGCTTTGCAGGCTGGCTTCCACGCTCGGCCAATAGGGCGCGGGCGGGAAATCGTGCTCGACAAAGTAGTACTCAGCGCCGGAGGCGCGCGCGGCGGCGACCATCGCGGGAAAATCGAGCGTCCCGGCGCCCACATCGGCCATCTTGCCGTCTTCGGCCATGTCCTTGAGGTGCAGCAGTTTCACGCGGCCTTTCAGCCGCTCGATCATGGCGACGGGATCTTCCCCGCCTTTCTTCAGCCAATAGACATCGAGTTCAAAGAAGACGAGCGCCGGATCGGATTCGCCGACCAGCACGTCGAACGGACGCGCGCCGGGCTCACCTTCGAACTCGAAATGATGGTGGTGATAGGCCACACGCAGGCCGGCATCCTGCGCGCGTTTCGCGAACGCGGTGAGCTGGCCGACAACCGCGCGCCAATCGGCGCCATTCGGATCGACGAAGGGCAACACCACGAACCGGCAGCCCAGCGTTTTCGCCACGGCCAGCACATGATCCGGCCGCTGCGTCATATCGCCGAGCCCCACATGGACCGAGGGGCAATCCAGCCCGATCTCGGTCATGCGCGCGGCGAGCGGCGCGAAATCCATGTCGAGCGGCGCGGCGAACTCAACCGAATCGTAGCCCACCTCGCGGATGCGCTCGAGCGTTCCAATCGCCGCCTCCGAAAACGGACGGCGCAAAGTGTAGAGCTGGAGGCCGATCGGTTGCATGACTCACAAAGCTCCCTGTTCGAGAAGATCGGCCGCGTGATGGGCCGCGCGCGCGGAGAGCGCCATATAGGTGAGCGAGGGGTTCATCGACGCGCTCGACGTCATCACCGCGCCATCGGATACGAACAGATTGGGCACCTCATGTGCTTGGCACCATCCGTTCAACACGGAGGTGGCGGGATCGCGGCCCATGCGCGCGGTGCCCATTTCATGGATGCGATCGCCGGGCGGCGTGAGGCGCGCGCCCGCTTCCTCCCACGGCGTGATGTCGACGCAGCCGGCGGCGGCGAGCATTTCGGCGGCGTCGCGCGCGGCTTCGCGCATCATCGCGTGCTCGTTCGGCCCGTGTGCGGCGTCGATCACCGGCAGCGGCACGCCCCACGCATCGACGCGGCTCGGCGACAGCGTGACGCGATTGTCTGGGCTGGGCAGCACCTCGCCGAACGGCAGCAGCGACATCGCCCACACGATCTTGCGTGTGCGATCGATTTCCGGATCGCCCGTCACCGGGCCCCAGCGGCGTTTGTGCGCCGAGCCTTGCATGCCGAAGCCGCGCAGATAGGGCTTTTCGCTCTCGCTGACGTTCGCGTAACGCGGAATATAGATGCCAGTCGGCCGGTCGGCCTGATCGTTCTGCGCATCGTCAAAGCCGGGATAGCGCCCGATGATCGGCGCGCTGCTCACATGGTCCATGAGATTGCGGCCGACCTGATCGCTGCCATTCGCGAGGCCCCGCGGAAACGCATCCGAGCGCGAATTCAGCAGCAACGCGGCCGAGTTGATCGCCGAGGCGTTGATGAACACGAGCCGCGCTTCATAGGTCTCCGCCACCTTGGTGAGACGGTTCACCGTGCGCACGCCGCGCGCGCGGCCAAGCGCGGGATCATAGGTGACGCTTTCGACGATCGTGTCGGTCAGCACCGTCAGATTGCCGGTGTTCTCCGCCGCCGGCAGCGTCGCCGCGAGCGTGGAGAAATAGCTGCCCAGCGGACAGCCATGATGGCACCGCACATGCTGCTCGCAGCGCTTGCGGCCGATATCCATATGCGCCTTGGTCACCCGGCTGAGATTGGCGGTGCGGCCCATGATGAAGCGCCGCGTCGGGAACGCCTGCTCGATGCGCTCCTTGGCTGCCTCCTCCACGCAATTGAATGCGAACGGCGGAAGGAAATCGCCGTCCGGCAACTGCGGCACCTCGTCGTAATTGCCGCTGACTCCGGCGAAGGCTTCGACGTGATCATACCAGGGCGCGAGATCTTCGTAGCGGATCGGCCAATCAACGCCGTGCCCATCCTTCCGATTGGAGTCGAAATCGTCTGGCGCCCAGCGATAGGATTGGCGCCCCCAGGTGAGCGAGCGGCCGCCGAGATGATAGCCGCGGATCCAGCGATAGGGTTTGCCCGGCGCGGTTTCGTACGGATAGTCGTGATCGCTCGCCCAGAATTTCCGGTTCGAGTTGAACAGCGCGTAGCCGACGCCCTCGTAATAGGGATAGTGCAGCTTCTTATCTTCGTCCGGCACTTGATCGTCGCGCCGTCTGAGCTTCGCCGCTTCGTCATGGCTGTAATCCGCGCCATGTTCGATATGCGGGCCGCGCTCCAGCATCAGCACTTTGAGGCCTCGCTCGCACAGCTCTTTGGCGACCCAGCCGCCGCTGATTCCCGATCCCACTACAATTGCGTCGAAGCGCATCGTTCTGCCTCGTCGTTCAAGCAAACACATCTATTGCGCGCCGCAACGCCTCGATCGGATCGCCGCGCGGTATGAATTCATGGCCGACCCAGCGGTCATAACCAAGATGTTGCAACAGGCCCGCGATTGCGCGCCAATTGATCTCCTGGCGATCGTCGAGATCGCGCCGCCCCGGCGCGCCGGCCGTATGGACATGGCCGATCAGATCGAAATTCGCCTTGATGGTGCGGCTGAGATCGCCCTCCATCAGCTGCATGTGATAACCGTCATAGAGCAGCTTCATGCTCGGCGAGCCGATCCGCCTGACGACCTCCGCGCCGAACGCCGTGCGGTCGCATTGCTGGCCCGGATGATCGACCTTGCTGTTCAAAAGCTCCATCAGCAAACCGACGCCCGCCTCCGCCGCATGCGAAACCACAGGCGCCAAGCCCTGCACGCACGCGTCGATCGCGCGCGCATCGTCGCCATCGCCAAAACGGTTGCCCGCGAACACGATCACCGCATCGGCGCCGCCCGCCGCCGCCGTATCGATCTTCTGACGCACCTCTTTGTCGAGCGCCGCATGGCGGGAGGGATCGTTGAAGCCTTCCTCCAGCTTGTGGCCGGTCACGGTGACGATCGCGAGCCCCAGATCGCGCGCGATCGGCCAATGCGCTTCGGGCAGCATTTCCACGCCTTGCGCACCGGCTTTGGCCGCATCGCGCAGAAACGCGGCTGCATCGACCTCCTTGCCCATCGTGAAGGACCACCAGGCGAAGCTCTGCCGGATCATGACACGCCCTCATCGAGACGCACCCAGCGCCCATCCGCAGCCGCGCTGCGCACGGCGGCGTCGATGAAGCGCACGCCTTCGACGCCATCTTCAACGCCTGGCAGGCCGCGCGTTTGCGCATCCGGCGCACGCCGCTCTTTCCACGCACGCACGCGTTCGGCGGCGTCAGCGTAGATTTGCGCGAAACCTTCGAGATAACCTTCCGGGTGGCCGGCGGGGATGCGCGTCGCCGCGTTCGCCGCCGCCGATAGCCCCGGCCCGCCGCGCCGCAAAATCTGCGGCGCCTCTCCGAGCCGCGCGTAACGCAGCACATCCGGCTCTTCCTGCGACCAGTCGAGCGCGGCGTCTTCGCCATACACCCGCAGGCGCAGCGCATTGGCCGCGCCGATCGCAATCTGGCTCGCCCAGAGCTGACCGCGCGCGCCGTTCGCCCAGCGCAAGCGGATTTGCACGTCATCGTCGAGCCGACGGCCTGGCACGAAACGCGAGGTCTCCGCGCTCAGCGCTTCGGCCGGCGCGCCCGTCACGAATCTCGCGAGGTGATACGCATGCGTGGCGATGTCGCCGAGCGCCCCGCCCGCGCCGGCGCGCGCGGGATCCCCGCGCCAATCGGCCTGCTTGTTGCCGGAGAGATCGCGCGCCAGCCAATCCTGCGCGTATTCGGCCTGCACGACGCGAATGGCGCCGAGCGCGCCCGCTTCGACCATCGCGCGCGCCTGGCGCACCATCGCATAGCCGCTGTAATTGTGCGTGAGCACGAAGGGCGCGCCCGCCCGCTTCACCGCCTCCGCGAGATCGAGCGCATCGGCGAGGCTCGTCGTCAGCGGCTTGTCGCAGATCACGGCGACGCCCGCCTCGAGAAAGGCGCGCGCGGGCGCGTGATGCAAATGATTGGGCGTGACGATCGCGACCGCGTCGATCTTGTCCGCGCGCTTCGCCTCTGCCGCCGCCATGGCCGCCCAATCGCTATAGCAACGGTCTTCTTCCAGGCCGAGCGCGCGGCCGAACGCTTGCGCGCGCGCGCCGTCTGCGCTGAACGCGCCGGCGACCAGCGTCCAGCGATCATCGATGCGCGCCGCCATGCGGTGCACCGCGCCGATGAACGCGCCTTCGCCGCCGCCGACCATGCCGAGCCGCAAGCGGTGTTTAGCGGTCAAGGCCGAGCATTCTGCGGTTGGCGGCTTGATCCGCGCCGGTCGCGACGAAATCGTCGAAGCTCTTGCCGGTGACTTGAATGATGTGATCGCGAATGAACGGCGCGCCTTCGCGTGCGCCATCGTTGGAATCCTTCAGCGCGCATTCCCATTCGAGCACGGCCCAGCCACGATAGCCATATTGCGCGAATTTGGAGAAGATGGCGCGAAAATCGATCTGCCCATCGCCGAGCGAGCGGAAACGCCCCGCGCGCTCCTTCCATCCCGCATAGCCGCTATAGACGCCCTGGCGCCCGGTGGGCCGGAACTCCGCATCCTTGACGTGAAACATCTTGATGCGGTCGTGGTAGAGATCGATGTATTCGAGATAGTCGAGCTGCTGCAGCATGAAATGGCTGGGATCGTAGAGCAGGCACGCGCGCGGATGATGATCCACGCGGTCCCAGAACATCTCGACCGTGGCGCCGTCGAACAAATCCTCGCTCGGATGCACTTCATAGCAGAGATCGACGCCGACCTCGTCGAACGCATTCAGGATCGGGCGCCAGCGCCGCGCCAATTCATCGAACGCTTCTTCGATGAGCCCGGCCGGCCGCTGCGGATAGGGATAGAAATAAGGCCAGGCGAGCGATCCTGAGAACGTGACATGCGCTTCGAGCCCGAGCCGGCGCGAGGCTTTCGCACCGAGCAGCACTTGCTCCACCGCCCACGCTTGCCGTGCCTTAGGATTGCCGCGCACGGCTTTCGGCACGCCGCCGTCGAACATCTCGTCATAGGCCGGGTGCACCGCGACCAGCTGGCCCTGGCTGTGCGTCGACAACTCGGAAATCTCGACGCCGGCATCGGCCAGAACGCCCTTCACCTCGTCGCAATACGCGTCGCTCTCGGCGGCCAGTTTCAGATCGAACAGGCGCCGGTCCCAGGTCGGGATCTGCACGCCTTTGTAGCCCAGCTCGCCCGCCCAGCGCGCGATCGCCTTTAGACTGTTGAACGGCGCCTCGTCCGACGCGAACTGCGCAAGAAAAATGGCCGGTCCTCGCATGCGCCTGCTCCCCTGCGCCGACGTCTTGAGCTGTCTGGCGGCAGCGCCAGCCTAGCACGCGCAGCCGGTTTGGCGAGACGAACGGGCTGATGAGGCGGAAGCGGAAAAAGGATGGTGGAGCCAAGCGGGATCGAACCGCTGACCTCCTGCATGCCATGCAGGCGCTCTCCCAGCTGAGCTATGGCCCCATGAAGCGCCGCGCCCGGCGCTTCGGAAACTTGGGAGCCCGGACGCTAGTGTCCGGGCCGCATTTTCACAAGAGCGCGTCAGCTCTCGTCATCTTCTCCGGGAAGCTCGCCGATCTCGTCCTCGTTGAACTCTTCCTCGTCCTCGAGCATCGGCACTTCGTCTTCGCCGCCGGCCTCGTCGTCCTCGAGATCGGATTCGTCTTCGCTGAAGCCGGGCGGGAGATCGCCTTCGGGCGTCTCTTCATCCTCATCGGTTTCGAGCACTGTCTCTTCGGCGCCTTCGGCGTCGAGCTCCGGGGTTTCTTCGACCTCTTCTTCCTCGTCCTCGCTGGCAGCGACCTTGGTTTCGGCCTCTTCGTCTTCCTCAGCCGCGGCAAAGCCCTTGCCGCCGAACGCGGGCGCCCGCCGCGGCCGCTTGACCTTGGCCGTTTCATCGGCCGGATCGAACGCGGTCTGGCATTTGGGGCAGGTCGCGGGGCGGCGACCGAGATCGTAAAATTTGGCGCCGCAGTTCGGACAGACCTGCTTTTCGCCCAGCGCGGCTTTCGCCATGTACGCCCTACCCTTGTTTGTGCGGGGCGCTCGCTTGCCACTTACCGGCGCCCCTGTCAAAAGCTTTGTCCGCTTTCCCAAACACCCTCGCAAAACAGGTGCTTTCATGCGTCTCGAGGCGCGCGCCGCCGGGCCGCTCAAGGGCGCGGTTCGGGCGCCCGGCGACAAATCCATTTCGCACCGCGCGCTGATTCTCGGCGCGCTGGCGGAAGGCGTGACGGAGATCGAGGGCCTGCTCGAAGCCGACGACGTGCTGCGCACCGCCGAAGCCGTCCGGGCGCTGGGCGCGGGCGTGGAGCGGCGGGGAACCGGCCATTGGCGGATCGCGGGCAAGGGCGGCTTCGCCGAGCCCGCCGACATCGTCGATTGCGGCAATTCGGGCACCGGCGTGCGCCTGCTGATGGGCGCGGCCGCGGGCTTTCCGATCGGGGTCACGTTCACCGGCGATGGCTCGCTGCGCGGCCGGCCGATGGGCCGCGTGCTCGATCCGCTGCGGGCCATGGGCGCGTCCGCCCTGGGCCGGGACAAGGATCGCCTCCCCGTCACCCTGCGCGGCGGCGCGCTCAAGAGCTTCGCCTACAAGACGCCGATGGCCTCCGCTCAGGTGAAGTCGGCGGTGCTGCTGGCCGGGCTCGGCGCCGAAGGCGGGGTGACCGTGATCGAGGCCGAGCGCACGCGCGACCACACCGAACGCATGCTGCGGGCTTTCGGGGCCGACGTTTCCGAGCGCGATACCGATCAGGGCCGGGAAATCACGCTGGCGCCGGGCGCCAAGCTCAAGGGAACGCGCGTGCGCGTGCCGGGCGATCCTTCGTCCGCCGCCTTCCCGCTCGCCGCCGCGCTCATCACGCCCGGTTCGGACGTGACCGTCGAAGGCGTGCTGCTCAACCCGCTGCGCATCGGCTTCTTCGACACCTTGCGCGACATGGGCGCCGATCTGACCATCGCCAACGCGCGCGACGAAAGTGGCGAACGCGTTGGCGATGTGCGGGCGCGCTTTTCGGCCTTGCGCGGGATCGCGGTTCCGCCCGAGCGCGCGCCCTCGATGATCGACGAGTACCCCGTCCTTGCCGCCATCGCCGCTTATGCGCGGGGCGCGACGGAGATGCGCGGCATCGGCGAATTGCGCGTCAAGGAAAGCGACCGCATCGCGCTGATGGCGGCGGGCCTCAACGCGTGCGGCGTCACCGTTACGGAAGAACCTGAGGGCCTCGTCGTCATGGGCGCGGCTGGCGGCAATGGCGCTGTGCTGGGCGGCGCGGCCGTAACGACACATGGCGATCACCGCATCGCCATGTCCCACCTTATCCTCGGCCTCGCCAGCCAACGCGCCGTCAGCGTCGACGACGCGCAGATGATCAACACCAGCTTCCCCGGCTTCGCCGAACTGATGCGCGGGCTGGGGGCGAAAATCGCGGAAGCCTAGGCCACCGACACGATTTTCGCGACGCCGCCGCCCGTCGGGCCGGTATAGCGCGTCGTGAAGCCGGGCTCGAATTTGATGTCGTCGGCGAAGGTCAGCGTGAGATCCTGATCGCCTTTGATCTCGAGCGTCTTTGAGCCTTCGGGGCGCGAATAGGAGCCCTTCTGGCCATTGTCGGCGCTCACCGTGCCGGCGTCGCCGTCGAACACGGCCACGATCTTCTGGCCAGCATCGCTGGCGAACTCGACAGTGATCTTCATTGTCTTCCTCCCGCGCGGCGCCGCGCGCTTCCGTTTGCGCCGGCGGGCGATGGCGGCGCAAGCCACAAACCCGTGTCGCGGCGGCGATCGCGGTTTTCCTTTCCGCCATGTCGGCCCTAAGAAAAGCCCATGATCATCGCGATCGACGGCCCGACCGCCTCCGGCAAAGGCACGCTCGCCAAGCGCATCGCCGACGCGTACGGCTTGAAGCGGCTCGACACCGGCGCGCTCTATCGCGCGGTCGGCCTCGCCGTGCTGGACGCGGGCCAGGCGCCGCAGGATGAAGCCGCCGCGCTCGCCGCCGCGCGCGGACTCGATCTCGGCGCCATCGACGAAAACCGCATCCGCAGCGCCGCGGTCGGCCAAGCCGCCTCCATCGTCGCGGCCATGCCCGCCGTGCGCGCGGTGTTGCGCCAGGCCCAGCGCGCCTTCGCCGACGATCCGGCCGGCGCCGTGCTCGACGGGCGCGATATCGGCACCGTGATCTGCCCCGACGCCGAGGTGAAGCTGTTCGTCACCGCCTCGCTCCAAGCCCGCACCGGCCGGCGCCATCTCGAACTCGCCCATCGCGGCGAGGCGCTGGCCTATGACGAGCTCGAACGGCAAATCGCCGAGCGCGACGCGCGCGACGAAAACCGCGCCGAATCCCCGCTCCGCCCCGCGCCCGACGCGCACGTGCTCGACACCACCGCGCTCAGCATCGACCAAGCCGTCGCCGCCGCCGTCCGCATCATCGACGCGGCCAAAGCACAGCGGGGCTGAAGCCCCCGCCCGCCCCATCGGCGGGCCGAAGGTTGCCCCCAGGGCCTCGCCCCTCTATATCGCCGGTGACCCGCACAGCCCCTAGGCGCTCGCCCTGGGGCCGGGTTCGTCTGTCAGACAGATGTGGACGGCCGCATGGTGCGGCTGAGACCGCCGGAGCCAACCGGCAGGCCACGATTAATTTGGAGTAGTACGAACCATATGAGCGCAGCTCTCAACCCATCCCGCGATGATTTCGCATCGCTTCTCAATGAATCTCTCGCCTCGCAAGGCATGGTCGAAGGCCGGGTGATCCCGGCGAAGGTCGTCGGCGTCGAACATGATTTCGTCGTCGTCGATATCGGCCTCAAGACCGAAGGCCGCATCCCGCTCCGCGAATTCCTCGTCGATGACGGCGCCGGCGCGCCGAAGACGGGCGACATCGTCGAAGTCTATCTCGACCGCATCGAAAACGCGCTGGGCGACGCCGTCGTCAGCCGCGAAAAGGCGCGCCGCGAAGAAGCCTGGACGCGCCTCGAAAAGAATTTCAACGCCCAGGAAGCCGTCAACGGCGCCATCGTCGGCCGCGTGAAGGGCGGCTTCACGGTCGATCTCGGCGGCGCCAACGCGTTCCTGCCGGGTTCGCAAGTCGATATCCGCCCGGTGCGCGATGTCGGCCCGCTGATGAACATCGTGCAGCCCTTCGCGATCCTCAAAATGGACCGCCAGCGCGGCAATATCGTCGTCTCGCGCCGCGCCGTGCTTGAAGAAAGCCGCGCCAGCGAACGCGCCGAAATCGTCGGCCAGCTGCAGGAAGGCGAAATCCGCGAAGGCGTGGTCAAGAACATCACCGATTACGGCGCGTTCGTGGACCTCGGCGGCATCGATGGCCTCTTGCACGTCACCGACATGAGCTGGAAACGCGTCTCCCATCCGAGCCAGGTGCTCAATGTCGGCGACACGGTGAAAGTCCAGATCGTCAAGATCAATCCGGACACCCAGCGCATCAGCCTCGGCATGAAGCAGCTGATGACCGATCCGTGGGACGGCGTCGAAGCCAAATATCCGGCGGGCGGCAAGTTCAAAGGCCGCGTGACCAACATCACTGATTACGGCGCCTTCATCGAACTCGAACCGGGCGTCGAAGGCCTGGTCCACGTCTCGGAAATGAGCTGGACCAAGAAGAACATGCATCCGTCGAAAATCCTGTCCACGAGCCAGGAAGTCGACGTCATGGTGCTCGACGTGGACGGCGAAAAGCGCCGCATCTCGCTCGGCATCAAGCAGGTCCAGTCCAATCCGTGGGAACAGCTCATGGTCGATCATCCGGTCGGCACGGTGCTGGAAGGCGAGATCAAGTCGATCACCGAATTCGGCCTGTTCGTCGGTCTCACGCCGGAGCTGGACGGCATGGTCCACCTCTCCGACATCGCCTGGGACGCCCAAGGCGAAGAAGCCCTCGCCCGCTACAACAAGGGCGACACCGTCAAGGTGAAGGTGCTCGATATCGACGTCGAAAAGGAACGCATCAGCCTGGGCATCAAGCAGGCGGGCGACGATCCGCTCGACGGCGCCGAGTTCCGCCGCGGCCAGACCATCACGGTCGAAGTCGTGGAGATCACCACCGGCGGCATCGATGTGGCGTTCGGCGAGAACAACGCGCTGCGCGCCTTCATCCGCAAGAGCGATCTGTCGCGTGACCGGTCCGAGCAGCGGCCCGACCGCTTCGAGGTCGGCCAGCGCGTCGATGCGGCCGTGACGGCGTTCGACAAGAACTCCCGCCGCGTCTCGCTCTCGATCAAGGCGCTCGAACTCGCCGACGAGAAGGAAGCGATCGCCCAATTCGGCTCGTCCGATTCGGGCGCCTCGCTGGGCGACATCCTGGGCGCGGCCCTCAAGAAGGGCGCCGACAAGAACTGAGCTTAACGCCAGTTCATCGATCTCAGTCTTGAAAACCGGGCCGGGCGGCGACGTCCGGCCCATTTTTCTTTTTGGTCAAGGCGTTGACGCCCGAACGAAGGCGCGGGAGACTCCGCTTTGAGGGGACGCGGCCATGCTCCGTTCAGAACTCGTCCAGCTCCTTCAAGAAGAGCACCGCAGCTTGCGGGCGTCGGACGTTGAGAAAGCAGTCGATGTGTTCCTCGACGAGATCGCCGAGGCGCTCGCCGCGGGCGGCCGCGTCGAATTGCGCGGCTTCGGCGCCTTCTCCGTGCGCGCCCGCGAAGAGCGCATCGGGCGCAACCCGCGCACCGGCGACGCCGTGAAGGTCAGCGCCAAGCGCGTGCCGTTCTTCAAGCCCGGCAAAGAGCTGCGCCTCAAGGTCAATGGCGGGGAAGAACCGTAGCGTTCGTACCGCCGGCTTCCAGCCGGCACGGCGCGAGCGCCGGCTAGAAGCCGGCGGTACGGCTCGCCCTCTTGGCCGCTGCGGAAAATCCTGCAATGCCTCGCGCGCGGGTGGCGATATCTGGGAGCGCATGCATGTCCATATTGAAGGAATTTCGGGAATTCGCCTTGAAGGGCAACGTGGTCGATCTCGCCGTCGGCGTGATCATCGGCGCGGCCTTCGGCTCGATCGTCACCTCGCTCGTCAATGACGTCATCATGCCGCCGATCGGCTGGCTGACGGGCGGCATCGATTTCTCGAAACTCGCCATCGCCTTGCCGCCGGCGCCGAACGTGCCGGCCGATGCGCCGCCGGTCTCGATCAACTACGGCAAGTTCATCAACGCCGTGATCAGCTTCGCCATCGTCGCCTGGGTGATCTTCCTGTTGGTCAAAGGCATGAACCAGCTGAAGCGCACCGAAGAAGCCGCGCCCGCCGCGCCGGAAGAACCGCCGGCCGATGTGAAGCTGCTCACCGAAATCCGCGATCTTCTCAAGAAATAGAGCGCGCGGCGAAGGGGCTGGGCCATGAGCAGGACATTCGGCCGCTTCGCCGCCGCTATGGCGCAGGCCGCCACCGCGCCGCTGGGCTCGTGGCGGCGCGCCATGGCGCGGGCCTACGCCTCGCAATTGATCGCGCCGTCCTGGTCGGTCGAAACCTCCGCCGGGCGCATGGATTTCGTCGGTCCCTCGGGGCGCGCGCTGCACGACGCGCATGGCTTCAATGTCGATGAGCCCGAAACCGTCGCTTGGGTAGAATCCCTGCCCGCCGACGCCGTGCTGTGGGATATCGGCGCCAATGTCGGCCTCTATGCGATCTTCGCGGCCAAGCGCGGGCTGACGGTGATCGCGTTCGAGCCCTCGGCTGCGACGCTCGCCGTGCTGGTGCGCAATATCGAGATCAACCACGTCGAAGATCGCGTCTTCGCCTATGGCGTGGCGCTGGCCGATCAGACCCGGCTCGATCATCTGTTCATGGATTCCGAGCGCACCGAGCCCGGCCACGCCGTGCATTCGTTCGGCACGCGCGAGACCGTCGCCGGCGCCATCCAAGGCGGCTTTCGCCAAGCCGCCATCGGCTACGCCGCCGACGCCTTCGTCGCGCAATTCGATGCGCCCAAGCCCACCCATATCAAGCTCGACGTCGACGGCATCGAGCCCGCCATCCTGCGCGGCGCCGAGGGCCTGATGCGCAGCACGGTGCGCGAGATCATGGTCGAGATCTACGACGCCGAGAATCCGAAGAACGCCGCCGATATCCGCGCTGCGCTCGCCGCGCTGAATTTCGTCGAGCGCTCCACGAAAAATCCCGAAGGCCGCAACAAGCTCTTCGTCCGCGCGCCATGACGCGCACGCGCTATCTCGATTGGCTGGCGCGCGATCTGGAAACGCCGGCGCAGCCGGATGCGCGTGCCGAGGGCGTCGGCCCCGATCTCGTGATCGGCTATGCGACCGGCTATGGCCCGCGCGCGCTGGCGCCCTTCGTGCGATCGCTGCGCCAGCACAGCCAGGCGCGCGTCGCGCTGGTGGCAAGTCCGGCGAAAAGCGTGAAAGCGTTCCTGCGCGAAAATAACGTCGATCGCTTCGATGCGCCGAAGAGCGAAGGCTGGCGCCCGCACCTGCTGATCGCGCGCTTCAAGCATTATCTCTCGATCCTCGACGCCTATCCCGATGCCCGCCGCGTGCTGATCTGCGATGTGCGCGATCTCACCTTCCAGGCCGATCCGTTCGCCAAGGGCTTCGGTGATGATGAGGCGCCGCTCGTGTTCTACGCCGAGACCGCGCCCGGCCAGCTTGGCGCGCACGGCGCCAATCCGCGCTGGCTCGATTCCTTGGTCGGCGCGCCGCTCGCGCGCAAATTCGATGCCGGCGCGGCTGTGTGCGGCGGCACGATCATGGGCGAACCGCACGCGCTCAAGCGCGCGATCCGCATCCTCTTGACGCTTTGCGCCATTCCGCGCCCCGGCGCGCTCGATCGCCTCGGCGCCGATCAGGCCGCGCTCAACGTGATCGCGCATTGGGGCATGGCGGATGTGATGGTCGCGCCGAATTACGCGCGTGTCGCCACCATCGGCTATGCGGAGCCGCCCGTGCTGCGCGGCGGCGTGCTGTGGAACCCGACCGGCACGATGAGCCCGATTCTGCACCAGTACGATCGCCACGCCTTCGCCAAGGAGGCCGTCGAAACCCGCTGGACCCAGGGCCTCCCCGCCGATCCGCCGCGCAGGAAACCCAGCGCCTGGGCCCGCTTCGAAACCCGCCTGATCAAAAGCATCGGCAAGCGCCTGCCGGAATGGCGGTGACCACACGCCGTACTGCCGGCTTCCAGCCGGCAGACGCCGATTTAGTGTTCACGCCGCCTCCAGAATGAAGCGTCGCCTGCCGGCTGGAAGCCGGCGGTACGAAGAAGGCGGCGCGCCTCCCCCTTGCGGGGGGAGGATCACGCTCCCCATAACCCGCCCATGGCTCAGGTGAAGATTTGCGGCGTGCGCACGCCCGAGGCGCTGGAGGCGGCGCTGGCGGGGGGCGCCCGTTTCATCGGCCTCATGTTTTTCGAAAAGAGCCCGCGCAATGTCTCGTTCGAGATTGCGGCGGCGCTGGCCGCCAAGGCCCGCGGCCGGTCCGAGATCGTGGCCGTCACGGTCGATCCGGCGGACGATCTCGCCCTTAGGATTTCGGAAACCATAAAACCCGACTGGATTCAGCTCCATGGCCGCGAAACACCGGCCCGCGCCAGCCAGCTTCGCCGCTTCGCCGGCAAAGGGATCATCAAGGCGCACGGCATCGCCGCCGCCGAAGATCTGGACGCCGCCGCCCCGTTTAAGGGCGCGGCCGACATGCTCCTCCTCGACGCCAAGCCGCCCCCCGGCGCCGACCGCCCCGGCGGTCTCGGGTCCGCGTTCGACTGGACCCTCCTCCAGGGCCGGACCCTGCCCCTGCCCTGGATGCTTTCGGGCGGGCTCAGCCCGGAAAACGTCGGGGAAGCGATCCGTTTATCGGGCGCCAGCGTTGTGGACGTGTCCTCTGGCGTCGAAAGCGCCCCGGGCGTAAAGGACCCGGCACGAATCGCGGCGTTTCTGGCGGCAGCCGGCGCCCGTAAGGCTTGACCCTAAAGTACGTTATGGACGCCCGCCGCAACTGGCATCTTCCCGACGAGCACGGACGCTTTGGCGAATATGGCGGCCGCTACGTCGCTGAAACGCTCATGCCGCTCATCCTCGATCTGGAACGCGCCTATCGCGCGGCCCAGGCCGACCCGGCGTTCGCGGCGCAGATGGACGAGTTCTGGCGCGATTATGTCGGCCGGCCCTCGCCGCTCTATTTCGCCGAACGCCTCACCGCCCATCACGGCGGCGCCAAAATCTATTTCAAGCGCGACGAGCTCAACCACACCGGCGCGCACAAGATCAACAATTGCCTCGGCCAGATCCTGCTCGCGCTGCGCATGGGCAAGACGCGCATCATCGCCGAAACCGGCGCCGGTCAGCACGGCGTGGCGACTGCCACGGTGTGCGCGCGCTTTGGCCTGCCGTGCGTGGTGTTCATGGGCGCGGTCGATGTCGAACGGCAGAAGCCGAACGTGTTCCGCATGAAGCTGCTCGGCGCCGAAGTGCGCCCGGTGACGAGCGGAGCCGCGACGCTGAAGGATTCCATGAACGAGGCGCTGCGCGATTGGGTCACCAACGTGCACGACACGTTTTATTGTATTGGCACCGCCGCGGGCCCGCACCCTTATCCGGAAATGGTGCGCGATTTTCAGAGCGTCATCGGCCGCGAAGCGCGCGCGCAGATTCTCGAGCGCGAAGGCCGTTTGCCGGATGCGGTCGTCGCCTGCATCGGCGGCGGTTCGAACGCGATCGGCCTCTTCCATCCGTTTCTCGGCGATGAGAGCGTGAAGCTCTACGGCGTCGAAGCCTCGGGCCACGGCATCGAAACCGGCCAGCACGCGGCGGCGCTCTCCGCCGGCTCGCCCGGCGTGCTGCACGGCAACCGCACCTATCTGCTGCAGGACGAAGACGGCCAGATCCAAGAAGCGCATTCGATCAGCGCCGGCCTCGACTATCCCGGCGTCGGCCCCGAGCATTCCTATCTGCGCGATACGGGCCGCGCGTCCTATCTGCACGCGACCGATACGGAAGCGCTCGACGCGTTCCAGCTGTGCGCCAAGCTCGAAGGCATCTTGCCCGCGCTCGAACCCTCCCACGCGCTCGCGCGCGTCGGCGAGATCGCACGCGACGTGGGCAAGGGCGGGCTCGTGATCGTCAATCTCTGCGGCCGCGGCGATAAGGACGTGCACACGATCGCGGCGCATCTGGGGATCACGCTTTGAGTCTCCAGCGTGCCGCTTGCGCCCGCGCCTCTTTTGGGCGGAGTGTCGCGCGGGGGGGCGGCTGGCGAGGCGCCCCGATGGACGACGGAACGCAACGCTCGTCCTTCTCCCCTTGTGGGAGAAGGTGGCGCGAAGCGCCGGATGAGGGGTGTCGGCGCTTCGCATTGACGGCGAGGCGCAAGCACCCCTCATCCGTCTCGATTGCTACGCAATCGATCCACCTTCTCCCACAAGGGGAGAAGGTCGGTGTCGCGCTATGAGCGCGCGCCTCGATCACCGCTTCGCATCGCTCAAGCGCGAGGGCCGCGCGGGGCTCGTGGCCTATGTGATGGCGTGCGATCCTGATTTGGAAACCTCATTCGAGATTTTGCGCGGCCTACCGAGCGCGGGCGCCGACATCATCGAACTCGGCTTTCCGTTCACCGATCCGATGGCGGATGGGCCGAGCGTGCAGCGCGCAGGCGAACGCGCGCTCAAGGCCGGCGGCTCGCTGCGCAAGGCGCTCGCGCTTGTCGAGCGCTTCCGCAAGCAAGATCAAGCGACGCCCATCGTGCTGATGGGCTACACCAATTGCGTTCATGCGATGACGATCGACGGCTTCGCGCAAGAAGCCGCCCGCGTGGGCGCCGATGGCGCGATCATCGTCGATACGCCGCCCGAGGAAGATGCGCCACTCCGCGCCGCGATGACGAAGGCGGGTCTTTCCCTCATCCGCATGGCGACGCCGACCACCGATGCGAAACGGCTCGCCACCATTCTCGATGGCGCGTCGGGCTTTCTCTATTACGTTTCCGTCGCCGGCGTGACGGGCGTGAAGGCCACGCCCGTCGACGCCGCGCGCATCTCCATCGCCGCGATCAAAGCGGCCACGTCCCTTCCCGTCGCGCTCGGCTTCGGCGTGCGCGACCCTTCCATGGCGCGCGATGTGGCGCGCTTCGCCGACGCCGTCGTCGTCGGCTCCGCCTTCGTCGATGAAATCGGCGCGGCGCTCAAAGACGGCAAACCGCGCGAAGCCGCAGAACGCGTCTTCCGCAAAGTGAAACAACTCAGCGACGCCGTGCGCAGCGCGCGCGAACTCGAAGGGGTCTGACATGAATTGGCTGTCGAACTTCGCGCGGCCCGGGCTTTCCAAGAAGAAGCCGACCGAGAAGCCGCCGGAAACGCCGGACAATCTCTGGATCAAGGATCCGCTGACGGGCGATCTCATCTATCGCACCGATCTGGAAGCGGCCAATTGGGTGACGCCCTCCGGCTTTCACATGCGCATCGGCCCCGAACCGCGCTTCAAATGCACGTTCGACGACGCGGCCTGGCAGAAGATTCCCGTGCCCAAAGCGCCCGTCGATCCGCTCAAATTCAAAGACGACAAGCGCTATGTCGATCGCCTGCGCGCCGCGCGCGCCAAGACCGGGCGCGATGATTGCGCGGCCGCCGGCTATGGCCGCGTCGGCGGCGTGCCCACTGTCGTGTTCGTGCAGGATTTCGAATTCATGGGCGGCTCGCTCGGCATGGCCTGCGGCGAAGCCTTCCTCACCGCCGCGCATGCCGCGATCCGCCGCAAGGCCGCGCTGATCGTGTTCTCCGCCTCCGGCGGCGCGCGCATGCAGGAAGGCATTCTCTCGCTGATGCAGATGCCGCGCACAACGCTCGCGATCCAGGAATTGCGCGAAGCGGGCCTGCCCTACATCGTCGTGCTCACCGATCCGACAACAGGCGGCGTCACCGCCTCTTACGCCATGCTTGGCGACATCCACATCGCCGAACCCGGCGCGCTCATAGGATTCACCGGCCCGCGCGTGATCGAGAGCACGATCCGCCAGAAGCTGCCGGAAGGCTTTCAGCGCGCGGAATATCTGCTCGACAAAGGCATGGTCGATATGGTCGTCGACCGGCGCGAGCTGCGCGAAAAGCTTGGCACGATCCTCAACGTGCTCACCGTGCCTTACGCGCCGCCGGTCGCGGACGAAGACGATGAGGACGCGGACGATGAGTCCGCGCCGGCGCGCGCGCGCAAACCCGCCAAGCCGAAGGCGAAAGCCGCCGAGTGAGCGCGGACCGCGCGCAGGCGCATTTTGAAGCCTTGTTCGGTCCGGAATTCGGCCACGGCCGCGCGTTCGATCTGCAGCCTTTGCGCGATGCGCTCGCCGCCTTGGGCGATCCGCAAGAGCGCCTTGCGCCCATCGTCCACATCGCCGGCACCAATGGCAAAGGCTCGACGCTCGCCTTCCTCCGCGCCGTCGCCGAAGCCGCAGACAAGCGCCTGCATGCCTTCACCAAGCCGCATCTCATCGCGCTCAACGAACGCTTCCACCTCGCGGGCGCGCCGGTTGAAGACGACGCGCTGATCGCCGCCGCCGATCGCGTGAAGGCGACGGGCGCGGATATTTCGCAGTTCGAAGCGCAGGTCGCGGCCGCGTTCCTGCTCTTCGCCGAAACGCCAGCCGATTTCGTCCTGCTCGAAACAGGTTTCGGCGGCCGCGACGACGCGACCAATGTCATCGCGCATCCCGCGCTCACGCTGCTGGCGCCGATCGATCTCGATCATCAAGCCGTGCTCGGCGAAACCCGCGCCGCCATCGCCGCGCACAAGGCGGGCATCATCAAGCCAAGCGCGCCCGCGCTCAGCGCGCGCCAGCATGAGGACGTTGTCCCCGTGCTCGAAGCAGCCGCGGCGCGCGCACACACGCCCCTGCTGCTGTGCGGACGCGATTGGGATGCGTTCGTGCGCCATGGCCGCCTGGTCGTGCAAACCGAAGAGCGCCTGCTCGATCTGCCCCTGCCCGCTCTGATCGGCCCGCATCAGATCGACAATGCCGGCCTCGCCGCGCTGGCCGCGCTGATGCTCGGCTACGATGCGGAGACGATCGCAACGGGCATCGTCGCGGCGCGCTGGCCCGGCCGCCTGCAGCCGCTCACGCGCGGCCCGCTCGCCGCGCCGATCCTCGCGCAAGGCGGCGAGCTCTGGATCGATGGCGGCCACAATCCGCACGCCGCCGCCGCGCTCGCGCACGCTTTGCAAACGCTCGACCGCGCCCGCCCGCGCGCCAACATCGCCATTGTCGGCCTGCGCGCGCGCAAGGACGGACCGGCATTCATCGATGCGCTCGCGCCCGCGCTCGCCGCGCTGATCGCGATCCCGCTCGATGGCGATTCGTTCGTTGATCCCGACCTGCTCGCCGCGCGCGCGAGATCGCACAGCGTTGAAGCGACGACCGCGCCTGATCTCGCCGCCGCCATCGCGCGCGCCGCGCAAACGCCGAATGCGCGCGTGCTCATCTGCGGTTCGCTCTTACTCGCTGGGCAAGCCTTGGCGACGACGTGAGCGTGCCGCCGGCTTCCAGCCGGCATGCGTCGACTGCGGGCTGGAAGCCGGCGGTACAAAACAAAACGGCCCCGACTTGCACCGGGGCCGTTCAGCAATTCTTCAAGCGTGTGAAGCGCGGCTCAAAGCGTTTCGTTGAGCCATTCCAGAATTTTCGATTTCGGCATCGCGCCGACCTTGGTGGCGACGACCTTGCCGTCCTTGAACACCATCATGGTCGGGATGCCGCGCACGCCGTAGCGGCCGGGCGTCATCGGATTGTCGTCGATGTTGAGCTTCGCGACCGTCACGCGCGCGCCTTCTTCCGACGAAATCTCTTCGAGCGCGGGCCCGATCTGCTTACACGGGCCGCACCATTCGGCCCAATAATCCACGAGAACCGGCCCGGACGCCTTCAGCACGTCGGTCTCGAAGCTGTCGTCCGTGATGTGTTTCGTGGCCATGAAATCCTTCTCCCTACGGCCCCAATTCAAGCCCAGGCCAAAGATGTAGGCGCGCCGGGCCGCCGCTTCAACCGCGCCCGAATCGCGCCAGGGCATCCTCCATTTGGCCGGCTGAAAGCTCGGTTAAGACCGGCTTCTCGGTCCAGACCAGCGCGCAGCGGATGCGCCTCTCGGGAAAGATTTGCGCGAGCACGGCGCGGTAGAGCGCCATCTGTAGAACATAGGCGCCGGGCGCATCTTCCGGCGCCGCGGGCGCAGGCCGATCGGATTTGTAATCGAGCACCAGCACATCCGTCTGGCCTATGACCAAACGATCGATCACGCCGCGCACGCTGCGGCCTTCGACGGCGCCGACGATCGGCGCCTCTGCGCGCGAATTGGGTCCGAACGCGTCGGCGAACGCTGCGCCTTCGATCACGTTCAACGCTTCGCGCAGCAGCGCTTCGGCCTCATCCGGTTCGACCTTGCGCCGCGCAAGCCACGCCAAACCAGCGTCGCGCCGCCGCCCCGGCGCAACATCCGGCAAACGTTCAAGCAGACCGTGAATGTGGCGTCCACGTTCGAAGCGCTGCGCGTCATTGCGCCGTGGCGACAAAGGCGAGGGCTCCTTGAGCCGCGACGGCGCCACGCGCCGCGTCACCTGCGATAGCAAAGCGCGCATGGCCCATGCGGGCGCAGCGATCTCCGCGCGCTCATCCGCAACGCGCGCCGCCGCTTTCTCCGGAACGCCAAGGCGCAAGCCGTCGCCGAACGGCGTCTCCACGGGCGCGGCGATCTTCGACAGCGCCTCCCACGCGCGCGTGTGCCAGCTATCGGCCGCGGCCTTTCCTTCGTCGCGCCCAAGCCCGAAGCCGCAGATCAGAAGATGATCGCGCGCGCGCGTCATTGCGACGTAGAGCAGACGCCAATGCTCGCCCGCGGCTGCGGCGGCGAAATTTGCGCGCGCCTGCGCCGTGACCTCGTCATCCTCTTTCGCGCTTGGCGAATAGAACAGGCCGTCTTCGCCGTGAATGAGGCCGTTTTCGCTGCGCGCGCTCACGCCCGCGGTGGTGTCCAGCAGGATGACGACGGGCGCTTCGAGCCCCTTGGCGCCGTGCACCGTCATCACGCGGATCGCGTCGTCGCCGCTTTCCATTTCGCGCTTCACTTGCGCCGCGTCGGCTTCGAGATCGGCGAGGAAGCGTTGCAACGTCGCCGCTTCGCGGCGCGGCGGCTTGAGCGCGCGCTCGAGCAATTCGTCCAGCGGGTCGCGCGCCTCCGCGCCCAAGCGCGCCAGCACGCGCGCGCGCCCGGTCTCGCCGCCTCCATGCGGCGTCTCCAGCGCCCAGGAGAGAAACGCGAACGGATCATCGCCGCCACGCGCGGTGAGCGCGCGGACGAAGGCTTGCGCCGGCGCCAGGCGCGCCTCCTGCGAGTCGAGCAGCCGCGTCAGCAGCGTCGCCCCGCCGCGCTCATAGGCCAGCGGGAAGAGATCGTGATCATCGTCCGTGAGATCGAGCCACGGCCCTTTGAGTACGCACGCAAGCGAAAGATCGTCGCTCGGATCGAGCGCCACGCGCATCAGCGCCATGCAATCCTCGACCGCCAATTCATCGCGCAAGGTCATGCGGTCCGCGCCCGCGACGGCCAGGCCCTCGCGCTTGAATGCCTTGATGAGCGATTGGAACATCGCCCCGCGTTTGCGCACCAGCGCCAGCACATCGCCCGCGCGCATCGGCCGGCGCACGCCCTTCTCCCACACGCTTTCGCCGGATGCGATCCAGGCTTTGACGCGCTGCGCGATCTCGCGCGCGAGATTGGCTTCGGCGCGCGCGCCCAATTCCTGATCGAGCGGCGCATCCCAGGCTCTGGTTTCACGCGCTTGCGGCCGCGGCGTGATCGGCCAGATCTCCACCACCCCAGGTTCGTCTGCACGCCGCGCTTCATGGCGCAGGACGTTGAAGCTTTCAGGCTCTCCGAGCGCCAGATCGATATCATCGAACGTCGCGTCGACGGCCTTCAAGATCTCCGGCGCCGAGCGGAACGACATTTCGAGCGTGGGCGCAACGAACGTCGCGCTCGCCGCCTGCGTGCGCCGCTCAAGCGATTGGCTTTCGCCCAGAAACCGCGCCGGCTTGGCGCCCTGGAACGAATAGATCGATTGCTTGGGATCGCCGACCGCAAACACGGTGCGCACGCGGTCGCTGGCGCCAGCGAAGAATTCCTCCTGCAGCGGCGCGATCAGATCCCATTGCGCGGGCGAAGTGTCCTGCCCTTCGTCGATCAGAATGTGATCTATGCCGCCATCGAGCTTGTAGAGCACCCAGGGCGCGGCCTGCGCGCGCGTGAGCAGGCGCCGCGCATAGAAAATGAGGTCAGGAAAATCGAGCACCCCGGCGCGCGCCTTCTCGCGCTTGTACGCCTTGGCCAGCGCATCGGCGAGGGCATGCGCAAAGACAGCATCGCGCGTGCGCTCGGCGGCTTTGAGAAGCGCGGCCGCAGCCTGAACGCGGCCCAGCTCGTCTTCCAGCAGGCGCGCGACGCTCGGCGCATTCGCCGCGAATTTCGCGGTCACGAGCTTGGCGCGCGGCTCGCCCTTCAGCGTGAAATAGACGTCGAGGTAGAGTCGCCAGCACTCGTGCGGGCGCTCGCGCATCGCGTGCGCGTCGCGCAGGCCAGCGGCGCGGTCCTGATCCTGCTTCGTGCTCGCAGCCAATTGATCGGCGGCGGCGAGCAGATCGCGCCAGGGCGTTGCGCTCAGCGCATCGGCGAGGATTTCGTCCACGGCGCCCGGATCGCCATGGCGCGCGCGCAGCGCCGCCTCGTCGAACGTCTCGTCGCGCAAACGATCCGCCAGCTTGCGCAGCAGATCATCGAGGTCATCGCCGCCGAGCCTGGTCGCGAAATGCGCGAAAGCGGCGAGCGTGCGCGCATCCTCGCCCTCCAGCACATCGCTTTGCGCGCGGCGGATGAGCTCGGCGCCACGCGCCTCGTCGGCGACGTCGAAGCCGGGCGGCGCATCGGCTTCCAGCGGGAAGCGCGCCAGCAGCCGCTCGCAGAACGCATGAATGGTTTGGATTTTGAGCCCGCCCGGCGTTTCGAGCGCCTGCGCGAAGAGGGCCCGCGCACGCGGCAATTCCTCATCGGCCACCTTCGCGCCTGGCCCGCGCAAATCCTCCAGCGCCGCGCGCAGCGCTTTATCTTCGGCGACGCACCAATCACCCAATTGCCGGAACAGGCGCCGCTGCATCTCGGCTGCGGCGGCCTTCGTATAAGTGATGCACAGGCACGAGGCCGGCCGCGCGCCATCGAGCAATAGGCGCGCGATGCGGTCGATCAGCACTTTGGTTTTGCCCGAGCCCGCGTTCGCGGTGACGAACACATTGGCGCGCGGATCGGCGGCGAAACGCTGCTGCGCTTGCGCCTTGAGATAGGGCGCGCTCATTCGCCCTCCTCCGCATCCGCCCATTCCTTGCGCCGCGCCAGATGATCGTAGTCGCCCCAGGGCTTGATCAATTGCACGCGCGGTTTGGACAGAAACGGCTGATCGGACTGCGCATAGCGCGCGAGCAGCGTCTCGAGCTCCTGCAGCGCCGCTTCGGCCGCAGCCTCCACGCCGCCTTCGGCCGCCACGCTGCGTGGCGCCGGATCGCGCCCGCCGAGGCGAAAATAGATCAGCTCTTTCGCGCGCGCCTTGAGCACGACATCGGCATCGCTGCCAAACGCGCCGCGCGCCAGCATCGCCGCTTCCAGCAGCAATTGCGGGGCGAGGCCAGCGGCCACCTCCTTGTCCGACGGCGGCTTGCCGGTCTTGAAATCCGCAATCGCCGCGCCCTCTGCGCCAAGTTCGATCCAATCGGCCGTGCCGGTGAGCGAACGGCCATCGCGCAGCGCGAGCTTTCCTTTGACCTCTTGATGCACCACGCCCGTGCGCGCGTGCGCCCAGGCGAAGAAGGCGCGCGCCGTCTCCACCAGGCGCGCCTTCTCCGATGCGCGGCGCAGGCTGGAAAATCCGTTCTCCGCGAGCGCGCGATCGAGCCGCGCGAGAATCTGTTCGAACGATCCGTCCGCGCGCGCATGTTCGAGTGCGGCGTGGATGGCCGTGCCGCGTTCGGCCGCGCCCGGCTCGTAGCCGACCGGTTTCAGCGCTTCGAGCCCCATCAGCTTGCGCGCGTAGATCGCATAGGGATCGCGGATCAGCGTCTCGACCTGCGTGACGCTCAATTGCGTGAGGCGCTTGCCCTTCGGCGGCGCGGGACGCGGCGGGGCCAGCGGCGCGCGGCGCGCACGCGCATCGAGCGCGCGCGCCAGCGCCAAAATCTCATCGTCGCGCGCCAGCTTAAGGCCAGCGCCGCGCACCAGCGTATCGAGCCGCCAAATCCAGCGCGACGCAACGGAGGGCGCGCCCTCACGCTTCAAGGATCGTGTCAGCACCACGCGCGGCGCGCAGGCCAATTGCGCAAAATCATGCGCCGCGAGGCCAAGGCGGGTTTCGAGCGGCGCAAGCCCAAGCTTGGCGCGCATCGGACGCGACAGGAACGGATCTTCATGCGGCGGCGCGGGCCAGGCGCCTTCGTTTAATCCGCCGAGAATGATCAGATCGCGCCGTTGCAAGCGCGCTTCGAGCGGCCCCCAGATCGCGCAGCGCGAATCGCCGCCGAATTCCGGCGGCGCGTCCGCGCCATCGAGCAAGGTCGTCACCGCGCGGGCGGAATCGGCGAGCGCATGCGTCGGGAACGCCTCGCCATGGTCGCGCAGATCGCCGAGAAACGCGTTCGCCTTCGCGCCGGCGCGGCCAACCCATACATCATCGCCACCGATGCGCTCTGCAGCGGCGGCCAAGGCGAGCGCGAACGCTTGCAAGGTCGGCTCCTGCGCCAAATCGCGCAACGGCGTGAGCGCTTCGGCGATCAAATCCGCGAGCGCGCGTGCAGGCGCGAGATCGAGGCGGCCCTGAGCGGTGCGCTCGATATCCGCCAGCAAGCGCCCAATGTCTTCGACGCCGCCGTGCCGGCGTGCGCCGCGCAGCGCATGGCGCAAGAGCTGCGCCTTGGCCGCGCCGTGTTCGCCAAAGCGCGCGAGCGGATGGTTGAGCAGGCCCGCCAGCGCCACGGGCGCGCCGCTGTCGCGCGCCAATTCGCAGAGCAGCGCGAGCAAGGTTCCGTGCGGCGTTTCTCGCAACGGCCGCGCATGCGACACATCCGGGACGATGCCCCAGCGCGCCAGCTTTTCCGCGACGCGGTGCGCCAGCGCATTGTCCGCCGTCACCAGCGCCACGCGCGCCGCGGGGCTCTCCATTTCGCGCCGCATCAGCAGCGCGATCGTCATCGCTTCTTCTTCGCCGTTCGCGGCTTCGACCAGCGCGAGATTTTCGAGGCCCTGCGCCGCCATCTTGGCGCCGCCCGCATCGTCAAGACGACGCAGCCAATCGGCCGTGGCCGTGGCCGGCACGAGCGCTTCGCGCACCAGCACGCGGCGCGCGCGGCCGGCCTCGGTTTCTTCGCAGAGCGCGGGCACGTCGCGCCGATCGAGCGCGAGCGCGTTCAGCGTATCGCGCAACGCGGCTTGCGGATGCTGCGCATCGATGGCGCGCCAGGCCTCGTCGTCGAGATCGCTGTCGAGACCTGGCAGCACCACAACGCCGCGCGGCAAACGCGAGACCACGCGCATCAGCGCGCGCGTGGCGGCGATCGAACCGGTTGAGCCCGCGATCACGATCGGCCGATCCGGCGGCGCCTCTTCCCAGGATTTCGCCAGCGCATGGAGCACGGCGCTGCGCCGCGCGCCCGGATCGGTCAGGCCATCCTCCTGCAAGCGCAGAGGCCAAAGCGCCGTGACGATTTCGAGGAAGGTCACCGATTGGCGCCAATGCGCCGCAAGCTCCATCTCTTCGACGAGCGTCGGCAGCGCGGACCAATCGAGCGCATTGACGGCCGCGGCGGAATCGAGCAGCCGGCACAATTCATCGGCCATCGCGAGCGCACGCGCGGGATCGGCGCCGCCCTCTTCCGCTTTCAAGCGCGCCGCGGCGAGCGTGGCGAGCTCCAGCCTGCGGCGCAGCTCGGGAATCGCGGGCGCGATGTCGAACGCGAGCGGCTCGGCGCCCCACACGTCCGGCCCGTCATCAGGGTCGCCCACCGGGCGGATCGTCGGCAACAGCGCAGCGCCCGTCTGGCGCGCGAACTCATCCATCATGCCGGCGGCGGCGCGGCGGTTCGGCACGAGAATGATCGCGTCGGCCAGCGCGAACGGCGCATCATCGCCGCGCAATTCCGCGATCATGCGCGCGACGAGAATTTCCAGGAACGGCGCCGAGGCGGGGATCGCGCGAATGCGAGGCGCGGGCCCGCCGAAGAGCGTCGTCACGCCCCCGCCGCGCGGGCGAGGCGCGCGTCTTCTTCGGCAAGGCGCGCTTCAGCCGCATCGCGCGCGCCCGGCGAGCCGACATGCAGCCAGAAACCATCGAACATCGCGCCGTAAAGCCTGCCTTCTTCCCACAAGCGTTTCCACACGCGGCGGAACGAGAACGGTTCGAGCGGCTCCACATCCATGATGCGCGGATGGATGATCTGCACGCCCATCCACGCAAGATCGGCGCTCGCATCGTCGAAGCGATGCGTGATGCGGCCATCGGCGGCCATTTTGAAATCACCGTCGGTTTCGAGCCCGAGCACATGGTCCATCGGCGCCAGCAGCAAGAGCGCATCCATGCGCGCGGGATCGAATTGCGCCGCGAGCTTGGCCAGTGCGTGATCGCCAATCCAAACGGAATCCGTGTTGACGTGATAGATCGGCTCATCGCCGAGCAGCGCGCGCGCCTGGCGCACGCCGCCGCCCGTCTCCATCAATTGCGCGCGCTCATCGGAGATGACGATCTCCAGATCGCGGCACTGCGCGAGGTGCGCTTCCATCTGATCGGCGCGGTAATGCACGTTGACGATCGCCTTCGTCACGCCCGCTTCGACCAGACGATCGAGCATGTGATCGAGCAAGGTGCGGCCGTGCAGCATCACCAGCGGCTTGGGCAGATCGTCGGTGAGCGGGCGCATGCGCGTGCCGAGGCCGGCGGCCAGCACCATTGCGGCCTTTGGCGCGGTCTTCGGCGCGCGCGCCGCGATCGAGGTCACGCGCGCTTCGCCCGTCAGCAATGGCCCCGCCGCTTCTTCGACGAAGGCGCGCGCTTCGGCGAGCGCGGGATGGCGCAGGTTCTGATCGAGATGGGCCCACATGCGCGGCATGAAGGCGCGATAGCGCGGCTTGTGATCGCGCACGTCGAGCCGCGAGAAAATGCCCAGAATGCGCATCGCGTTGATGGTTCCGAGCACGGCGAGCTCGCGCATGAACGCGGCTTCGTCATCGCCGGTGATGTCGAGATAAGCGCGGATCGCGGCGGCGGCGGCGCGTGGCGAGACATCGCGGCGCGCATCCTGCAGCAGCATCGCGAAATCCCAAGCGCGCCAGCCGCGCACCGCATCCTGGAAATCCAGCAGACCGACCCGCGCGACATCTGTGCGGCCAGGCAGCCAGAGCAAATTCTCCGCGTGATAGTCGCGGATTGTCAGCGCGCGCGGAAAGCCAAGCGCCTTCACAATCAGTGAATCGCGGATGCGCGCCCAGCGATCCGGATCGTCGATGCGCACGCCGGGCTCAGCCTTCGGCAGCCATTCGACGAACAGATCGGCGTTCACCTCAAGCGCCAGCGCATCGTAATCGAGCAAGGGCCAGCTGGCGCCGAAGCCTTCCAGCATCTGCGGCAAAGGCTGCGCATGCGCGTGCGCCAGCACTTCGGCCGCAGCGATATAGAGCTCATCCTCATCGGCGCGCGACGGGATCACCTGCGCGAAGAGATCATCGCCGAGATGTTCAAGCACGGCGTAGCCCGCGCCGATGTCGAGGCCATAAATATCCGGCGCCGAAAGCCCGAGCTTGCGCAAATGGCCAGCGACGGCGGCGAAGGCTTCAACGCGCGAGGCGGCGAGGCGCGAGGTGGCGTTCCAGCCCATAGTGCGCCGTTCCGCCGGCGTGGCGCGCGGCGGGCACGGACCGCTTTCATTGCTCGGCGCCGCATCCATCAAAATCGCGCGCATGCCGTCCCCGCGCGTCAGCACTTCATAGCGGCGTGTCGACGCATCGCCGGCGAGCGGGCGGCGCTCGGCGCCGGCGAAGCCGGTCTCGGCGAGCAGGGTCTGCAGCGCGTGATCGCGATCAGAGCTCAAGCGCGCGTCCCTCCCAATGTCCGTGCGGCGTCACCGACGCGCGCCGGCCCGCTTCGGCGAAATCGAGCCTGACGTCCAGCCGATCGCGCGGCAGATAAGGACCCAGCCGCTCAGGCCATTCGATCAAGGTCGCCGCGTCGATCAAAGCGTCCTCGACGCCCAATTCCTCGACCTGCTCGGGCGATTGCAGGCGATAAAGGTCCATGTGCCAGAGCGCGCCCTTCGGGCCCTCATAGATCTGCACGAGCGTAAAGGTCGGGCTCGGCGCCTCTTCGTCCCGGCCCGTCCAGGCCGAAATCGCGCCGCGCGCCAGGGTCGTCTTGCCGGCGCCCAGGCCGCCCCAGAGGCAGACGCAATCGCCCGGCGCGAGCTGGCCGCCCAGGCGCGCGCCCAGGGCTGCGGCGCTTTCCGCGTCCGGCAAGAAGATCGAATCGTGGGCCGCGATCACTCCCGGAACGTGACGCTTTGGGAAGCCCCCATCAAGGCCGGTCGGCTTGCCATAGGGCGCCCCACGCTTAAAAGATGACGCCGGCGACAGCGGAGCAAGCGCTTGAGTGAGGGCCGTCCTCGGCGAGTGGTGGTGGTCGGCGCCGGCCAGGCGGGCGGCGAAGCCGTGCAGCGTCTGCGCGCGGGCGATCCCAATATGGAGATAACGCTGATCGGCGAAGAGCCGCTCGCGCCCTATCAGCGCCCGCCGCTTTCCAAAAAATACCTTTCCGGCGAGATGGATGCGGAGCGGCTGATGCTGCGCCCGCCCTCGGTTTACGAGCACGAACATATCGCCCTGCTGCTCAATCGCCGCGCGGTGTGGATCGACCGGGTGGGCAAACGGCTCCGGCTCGAAGGCGGCCAGGAGCTGCCCTATGACGCGCTGATTCTGGCCACGGGGTCGCGGCCGCGGAAGCTGCCGATCGTCGGCGTCGATCTGGCCGGCGTGCACGCGCTGCGCACCACGGCCGATATCGACGCCATCCGCGCCGGCTTCCGGCCGGGCGCGAAATTGGTGATTTTCGGCGCCGGCTATATCGGCCTGGAGGTCGCGGCGGTGGCCCGCCAGAAGGGCCTCGACGTCACCGTGCTTGAAGCCGCGGTGCGGCCGCTGGCGCGGGTGACGAGCCCGGAAGTGGCCGGCTTCTTCCTCGATGAGCACACCTCCAAAGGCGTGCGCTTCGCGCTCAACACCCAGGCCGCCGTGATCAAGGGCGTCGACCGCGTGCGCGCCGTGGGCCTGGCGGACGGCTCTGAAATTCCAGCCGATCTCGTCATCATCGGCGTGGGCATCAATCCGGAAACCAGCCTGGCCCAGCAATCGGGCCTCACCGTCGAAAACGGCATCTGCGTCGATCGCACCATGCGCACCTCCGATCCGGCGGTCTACGCCATCGGCGATTGCGTGAGCCGGCCGCTGGTGCATTACGGCAACCGCATGAGCCGGCTCGAAAGCGTCCACAACGCCATCGAGGGCGGCAAGATCGCGGCGGCTTCCCTGCTCGGCGAAACCCCGCCGGTGGAGGAGGCGCCGTGGTTCTGGTCGGATCAATATGATCTCAAGCTGCAGATCGCCGGCATCTCGCATGGCTATGACCGATTGGTTATGCGCGGCGACCCGAAGGAGCGCAGCTTCGCCGCCTTCTATTTCCAGGCCGGACGCCTGATCGCGGTCGACGCGGTCAACAAGCCGGCCGAGTATTTGGGCGCCAAACAACTCATCCAGCGCGGTAAGAGCGTTGCGCCCGAAGCCCTCGCCGATTTATCGAAGCCCATGAAGGAAATCGTCGCCGCTGCTTGACGTTGCGCGATAGGGAGCCCCGATGCCGAAGATCACGTACATCGAACACAACGGCAAAGAACATGTCGTCGAAGCCCCCGTGGGGCAGACGGTGATGGAAGCCGCGGTGAAGAACGCCATCCCCGGCATCGACGCCGATTGCGGCGGCGCGTGCGCCTGCGCGACCTGCCATGTCTATGTCGACGAAGCCTGGCTTGCGAAAACCGGCGAACGCTCGGGCATGGAAGAATCGATGCTCGATTTCGCCAACGAGGTGCACGACAATTCGCGCCTCTCTTGCCAGATCAAGATCACCAACGAGCTCGACGGCCTCGTCGTGCGCACCCCGCAAAGCCAGCACTGAGGCCCTTGTCCTTCTCCCCTTGTGGGAGAAGGTGGATCGGCGCGCAGCGCCGAGACGGATGAGGGGTGCTTGCGCTTTCCTTTCAGAGCGCAGCGCTTTCACCCCTCATCCGGCGCTACGCGCCACCTTCTCCCACAAGGGGAGAAGGACGCGGTCGAGGCCTCAATGTCTTCCTTCCAGGGCGTTGAGCAGCATCTCCAGAACGCCGTCTCGTTCCTTGAAGAGATCGCCCGTTGTGATGCGCAGAACGTGAAAACCCGCAGCTTGGAAATAGGCATCGCGCTGCGCGTCGCGGGCCTGCTGTTTGGGCTCCGTATGCTGCGAACCGTCGAGTTCGACGATCAACCTTGAATCATAACAGACGAAATCGGCGACATAGTCTCCAAGCGGGACCTGCTTGCGAAACTTGTAGGACGCCAAGCGCCGATCCCGCAGCAGCATCCAAAGAATGCGCTCTTCGTCGCTCATGGCTTTGCGAAGAACGCGCGCCCGCGTGAGCGCCCTCTCCGATTTCGGCAGCCGCGACATCCGCCGATTATCGTCCTTCTCCCCTTGTGGGAGAAGGTGGATCGCGCGCGTCGGCGCGCGAGACGGATGAGGGGTGTCGGCGCTTCGTTTCCAGAACGTTGTGCCATCACCCCTCATCCGGCGCTGCGCGCCACCTTCTCCCACAAGGGGAGAAGGACGCGGTGGAAGCCGATCGATCGCACTTGTCATGGTCCACAGCTTATGTGCGCGCGCGGACAGTCCGATAGATTTCCCCTTCAAGCCTCCGCGTGGGCGCCGCGGGCTTTGAGGACATCCTCCGCGCGGCGGCCGCTGATTTCGACGAGGTGCGAATGTTCGGCTTCGAACACGCCCATGCCCTGGGTGAGGCCTTTCAGCTCGTGCAGGAAATCGGCCTGTTCGGCGTGCGGCAGATAGACCTCGATGCGGTCCCAATCGGTCCAGCCTTCGCGCGCGCCGAAACCGAGGATCTGGCCGTTGCGGCTCGTCACCGCGCCGTTGATGCGCGAGGTGGCTGAGGACGGTGCGTAGATCGCCAGCTTGTCGATCGGCTCCAAGAGATAAGGCTCGGCGGTCTTGAGCGCCTCGCTCATGGCGAGGCGGCCGGCCATGCGGAAGCTTTGTTCGCTCGAATCGACGCTGTGATAGGAGCCGTCGGTCAGCGTCACGCCGACATCGACGACGCGGAAGCCGAGCGGACCTTTTTCCAGCGCATCGCGCACGCCCTGCTCGACGGCGGGAATCCATTGCTTCGGCACGACGCCGCCGGTGATGCGGTCATCGAACACGAAGCCGGCGCCGCGTTCGAGCGGACGAATTTCGATCACCACATCGCCGAATTGCCCGTGCCCGCCCGATTGCTTTTTGTGGCGGCCGCGCTGGGCGAGCTTCTTGCGGATCGATTCCTTATAGGCGGTGGTCGGGCGCGCGATGTCGATATCGACGCCGAAGCGCTTCTTCAGCGAATCCAGCCGTGTGCGCAGATGGCTTTCGCCGAGGCCGCGCAAGCGCGTCTCATGGCTATCCTGATCCTGCACGATGGAGAGGCCGGGATCTTCTTCGGCCAGCTTCGAAAGCGCGGCGCCGAGGCGCACATCGTCCTTTCTGTCCTTGGCCTTGATGGCGACCTCGAAGATCGGCGCGCGCGCCGGCGGGGCGGCCTTGGCGCCCGCGCCGTTGAGGCAGGCCACATCGCCGACGCGCAGATCGTCGATCTTGCCGAGCGCGATGATGTCTCCCTCCGCCGCGCTGGGCGTTTTCTTGAGGCCCTGGCCGTTGATGAAGCCTTGCAGGCCGCCGGCGCGGCGCGCGGCGCCATCGGCGAGCGTGACCTCCGCGCCATCGGCGAGCGCGCCGTTGAACACGCGGGCGAAGGCGAGCTTGCCGGCCTGTCCGGCGTAACTCACCTTCATCACATAGGCGCCGGGCGCTTCGACGCCCAAGCGCTGCGCGGCCTTGTCCGGCGTGGGCGCTTCATGGCGCATCGCCTTCAACAGCCGGCGAATGCCGAAGCCCTGCGTCGCCGAGCCGAAGAACACGGGCGCGATCAGGCCTTCCTGCATCTCGCGCACCAGATCGGAGAACACCGCATCCTGCGCGGGCGGCTCGTCCGACAGCAATTGCTCCAGCAGCGCGTCATCGAAATCGGCGAGCTGTTCGAGCATATGGAAGCGCGCATCGTGCTCGGCCGCGGCGAGCGTGTTCGGAATGTCGATGCGTTCGGAAGGCTGGCCTGGCTTGAAGCGGAAGGCGCGTTCGAGCGCGAGATCGATATAGCCTTCATAGGCCTCGTCGCGCTCGATCGGGATCTGGCGCGCCACCAGGGGCGCCGCACTCATCGGTTGCAGCGCCTCCAGCAGCGCCTGCACCGAGCCGCGCGCGGAATCGATCTTGTTGACGAAGATGGCGCGCGGCGTGCCCGCCTCTTCGATCTGGCGCAGATAGGGCTGCACCAGGCCGGCCTTGTCCGGATCGGGATCGACCACGACGATCACCATGTCCATGGCCGGCAGCGCCGCATCCATTTCCGCCGCGAATTCCAACGCGCCCGGCGGATCGACGAAGATGTAGCGATCGCCGAGATAATCGGCGGCGGAGAATCCGAGTTCGGGCGCGGCCTCGCCTTTGATCTCGCCGGACGGGCCGGCGGCGGCGAGCGCTTGGCGCAAGCTCGTTTTACCTGCGCCGGTCGGGCCGACGAGCCCGATCGCGCGCACCTTTGTATTGGCTGCACTCATTATGGCCTCCCGAGCGACGCTCGAGCCCCCGCCATCTCGTGCGTAGTCTCAAGGGGATGTTCCGCCCGAAATCGCGGATCGGCAAGCGCCAATGATGTGTGCGGATGCGAAGCGCGGAAGTGCTTGTTTTTACACGGCGCACGCACACGCCTTTCGCGAAGCGTGAATCAAGCGCGCGCGATTCACGGTGCGAAGCGGTCATTTCGCGCATTCCGCGATGCGCACGGCCCGCGCTGCGCTAGAACCAAAGGCCATGGCTCAGCCGCTCTCTCCTCTGCCGCGCGAACATCGCATCCTGATCTGGCTCGTCGGCTGTTCGCTGCTGATCAACCATTTCGACCAGGCTATCTATTCGCTGGCGCTGCCGCAGATTCAGCAGACGCTGGCGATCCCGGAAGACGAGATCGGCGCCTATTCGGGCGTGCTGCGGCTTGGGGTTCTGGTAGCGTTTCCGCTGGTGTTCACAGCGGATTATTTTGGACGGCGCCGGCTGCTGATCCTCACCGTGATCGGCATGACCTTGGCCACGCTCGGCACCGCCTTCGCGCAGGACCGCTGGCAATTTCTGGCGCTGCAATCGTTCGCGCGCTGCTTCGCCTACGCGGAAGACATGCTGTGCTTCGTGGTGATTGCGGAGATGGTGGCGGCGGATCGGCGCGGCTGGGCCCTGGGGCGGCTCGCAGCCTTGGGCGCGCTGGGCTACGGCATCGCCGCGCTGCTCTACGGCATGATCGATGCGCTGCCGTTCGGCTGGCGGGCCTTCTACGCTTTGGGCGCGGCGGGCCTGCTGTTCATCGTGATCGCGCGGCGCGCGCTGCCGGAAACGCCGCGCTTCCTGCGGCAGAAGGCGGCGAACGAGGCGGGCTTTTCGCTCCGGCCCTTGATCTCGCTGATGCGCGCCTATCCGGGACGGTTCTGGGCGTTGGCCTTTTCGCTGGCGCCGTTCACCTTCGGGCTCGCGGCGGCGACGGCCCTGGTGTCGAAATATCTGCAAGACACTCAAGGCTTCACGCCGGCCCAAGTGGGCATGCTCTATTTCTTCGGCGGCGGGGTTTCGCTGGTTGGCTATTTCATTGCGGGGCGGCTCGCCGATCTGATCGGGCGGCGCGCGCTCTTGGCTGTGACGATGGCCGCGGCGCCGCCTTTGTTCGCCGGCATCTATCTGACCGACGATGCGCGCGTGATCGTGGCGTGCTGGATCGGCGGGCTGTTCTTCAACTTTGCATCCGAAGTCGTGCTCGCTGCGCTCGGCGGCGAACTCTTTCCCACCTCCTATCGCGCGACGGCTTCAGGCGCGCGCGCGGTGGTGAACGTGCTCGCGGCGATGGCGGGGCTGGCGGCCGAGAGCGCGCTCTACACGATGACAGGCAGCCATGCGACGGCGGTGGTCTGGCTCGCGCTCGCGGCGCCGCTCGGCCTTGTCCCGCTGCTGTTCTTCATTCCCGAAACCGCGAGCCGCGAACTCGAAGAGATTTCGCCCGAGGTCGAGAGCGGGCTTACGTCCGCGCTGCAATCGGCGCCGGCGCGCTCGGATTGAGGAAGCTGCGCAGATCGGCCCACGGGATCGTGACCTCCGCGCCGCCGAAGGCGAACGGCCCGCCGAACGAATAGGGCGCGAACAGGATCGTCAGCCCATCCGCCGTGATCAGCCAATTGTGCGCCTTGGTCGCGGTTTCGCGCACGTCAGCGATCGGCGGGCGGAAATCATATTGGCGGAATTGCTGGGTCAGCGCCGTCATCGAACGCTGCGTGACGAATTCCTCCCAGCGCGCGCCGTCGCGGAACACGTCGCTGGCGGCGATGGCGCGGCCTTCGCCCGTCATCAGAATGGTGACGGCGCGTGCGCCGGTTTCAGGATGGGCGGCGCCGAGCGAATTCTCATACGTGTCGAAGCGCACCGAGATGATCTGCGGGCCGGCATAGACAATGCGATAGGAGACCTGCTCCTCCACCTGATCGGTGAGCTGATATTGCGGCTCCTGGCGGACCAATTCGTTGAAGCGCTGCGCTTGCGGCGTGGCGGCGTTGTCGATGCGCGGATAGCGGATGTCGCGCACGATGGCGTTCGGCGCATCGGCTTCGCTGAGGCCCACGGCCTCGGCGGCCTGCGCCGTCACCGGCAAGGCGTTCACCAATTCCACGCTCTGGAATACATAGCCGCCCTCTTCGCGCACCGAGCCGCGCGCCTCGCGGATGCGCTCGCGCAATTTGGATTCGAGGCAGCGCGTCTGATCGGCGTTGAGAGGCGTCGACGCATCGAGCACGCCGCACGCCGCGCCCTGCGCATCGAGCCAGCGCCGCTGGCCTTGCGCCAGCAATTGCGCGCCGGAATCGCTGACATTGCCCGATTGCGCCACCAGCGCCTCACGCACCTGCGTATCGAGCGCGGCCAGCGTAGGGTTCGCGCACACGGCCGCGGCCATGCCTTGGCTCGACGGGCCGCAGGCGAGCGTCTCCGCAAGCGATTGATGCTCGCTATTCGTGGTTCCCGATTGCGGTGATCCACACCCCGCCAGGCAGGCCAGCGCCGCCGCCGCGATCAAGAAAATCGGCTTGCTCATTGAAGCTCCCGGCGGCTCGCCCGCACCCGCTCTGTGCCATACGTGAAACGCGCCGTCATCGGCTTGCAAGCATCCGGCGATGCCGCGATGCAGCGTGGCGCCGCCGCGCGCTTTGAGGTTAAGGAAGACGCGATGCCGCCCAGCCTGGCCTACCGCCCCGATCCCGTTTTCGCGCAGCTCGGCCCCGATTTCGCCGACGCCGTGGCGCCCGCGCCGTTCCCAGAGGCGAAGCTGCGCTGGCGCAATGACGAAGCCGCCGCCAGCGTCGGCTTGGATACGCTGACGCCGGAGGAATGGCGCGCCCATTTCGCGGATTTCCAGCCCTTGCCCGAGAACATGCGCACGCCTCTGGCGATGCGTTATCACGGCCACCAGTTCCGCGTGTACAATCCCGAGATCGGCGACGGCCGCGGTTTCCTGTTCGCGCAGCTGCGCGACGTCGAGGGCCGCCCGCTCGATTGCGGCACGAAGGGCTCGGGCACGACGCCCTATTCGCGCTTCGGCGATGGCCGGCTGACGCTCAAGGGCGGCGTGCGCGAAATTCTCGCGGCGGAAATGCTTGCGGCGCAAGGCGTCAAGACATCGAAGGCGCTGTCCCTGTTCGAAACCGGCGAACAGCTCATCCGCAATGATGAGCCTTCGCCGACGCGCGCCAGCGTGCTGGTGCGTCTGCAGCATTCGCATATCCGCTTCGGCACGTTTCAGCGCCACGCCGCGCACGACCGCGCCGATCTGATCGCGCGCCTGGTCGATCACGTGGTCGAGACCTATTACCCGCATCTGCTCATCCATGAAGGCGGCGCGCGGGCGGCGGCGCTGCTCGATGCGATCGTCACCGTCTCGGCGCGGCTCGCGGCGCAATGGATGAGCGCGGGCTTCGTGCATGGCGTGTTGAACACGGACAATCTCGTCGTCACCGGCGAGAGCTTCGATTACGGGCCGTGGCGTTTTCTGCCGGCGAGCATTCCCGGCTTCACCGCCGCCTATTTCGACGAGCACGGACTCTATTGCTTCGGCCGCCAGCCCGAAGCCGTGGGCTGGAACCTCGCGCAGCTCGGCGGCTGCCTTGCGCTCGTCAGCGATGTCGTGCCGCTGCAGGAGGCGCTGGCGCGCTATACGCCAGCCTATCAGGACGCGCTGCGCACGGCGATGTTCGCGCGGCTCGGCCTCACTGAAGGCGGGCGCGAGGATGATCTGAAATTCCTCGCCGCCTTTTTCAACTGGATGACGGAGAGCCAGGCGCCGTGGAGCCAATTCTTCCACGATTGGTTTTGCGGCGATTCCAAGCGCGCCGATCAAAGCCCCGAAGCGCCGCGCTATGCGCAGACGAGTTTTGATCCGATCCGCGCCGCCTTCGCCGCCCGCGCGCCGGTGCGTCCCGAACGGCTGGCCGATCCCTACTTTGGCCGCGCCGCGCCCGCGCTGCTCGTGATCGAAGAGGTCGAGCGGCTGTGGGACGCCATCGCGCTGCGCGACGATTGGTCCCTGTTCGCGGAGAAAATCGCGGAAATCCGCGATATGAAGGCGGCGCTCGGCCTCGCTGTCGCGTGAGTGTCGCAAAGCAGGTCTAGCTCGCTGGCGCGCAGGAGAATCCGATGCCCGATAGCCCGCACATCCAAGAGCTGATCGCCCTTCGCCGCCGCACGTTGCTGGCGGGATTGGCCGGTCTGCCGCTGCTCTCGCTCGCGAACGAAGCGGAAGCGCAAAGCGCGCCGCTCGGCTTTGCGAGCGTCGGCGCTGACATGACGGATGTCTGCACCGTGCCGCCGGGCTACACGGCGCGCCCGCTGATCGCGTGGGGCGATGCGCTGTTCGACAGCGTGAGCGCGAGCTTCGATCCCGACGCGCTGACGCGCGCGGAGCAAGAGCAGCGCTTCGGCCAGAACAATGACATGCTGGCTTTGTTTCCCGCCGCCTATGCGTTTCCGCCGCCCGCGACCGGCGGCGCGCATTTGATGTGCGTGAACCACGAATATTTCGATCCGAGCCTCACCTTCCCGTCCATGCACAGCCCGCGCGATTTCAACGCGGCGAAAATCGAAGCGATGTTCGCCGCGCTCGGCGTCAGCGTGGTGCAGGTCACGCAAGATGGCGGCGCTTGGCGCGTCACGCGCGATGCGCAGCCGGGCGCGGGCAAGAACCGGCGCGTGACGCCGTTCACGCCGGTCAAATTCGAAGGCCCCGCCGCGTCGCATCGCTGGATCGCGTCGGCATCGGCGGCTTGGCGCACGCAAGGCGGCGGCGATGGCCTCGTCGCATGTGGCACGATGGCCAATTGCGCGGGCGGGCAGACGCCGTGGGGCGCCTATCTCACCTGCGAAGAAAATTTCGACGGCGCGTTCCGCATGTCGTCGGCGACGCCGGCGATCACCGAAGCGCAAAGCGATGCCGCCTGGGTGTGGTCGAGCGGCTCGACCGGCACGCCGATTTTTTCGGGCTCACGTTCGGTCACGGCGCCGGAATCCTATGACGTCGCGCAAAATCCCTATGGCCCCGCGCTCTATGGCTGGGTGGTCGAGATCGATCCCTATGATGTCACCGCCACGCCGAAGAAGCGCACCGCGCTTGGCCGCTTCAAGCACGAGGCGGCGACCACGGCGCTGACACGCGACGGGCGCGTCGCGGTCTATATGGGCGACGATCAGATCAACGAATTCGTCTACAAATTCGTGAGCCGCGGCCGCTTCGATCCGGCCAATCGCGCGGCGAATGCCGATCTGCTCAACGACGGCCAGCTCTACGTCGCGAAATTCGAAGCCAATGGCCGCGGCCGCTGGCTCGAACTCACGCCGCAAGCGGCCAACGCGGCCGCCGAGGGCTATACCGCGCCGTTCACCGATCAAGGCGATGTCGCCATCCGCGCGCGCGAGGCCGCGCGGCTGATGGGCGCGACGCCGATGGATCGGCCCGAAGATGTCGAAGCCATCATCGACGCCAATTGGGTCGGCCAGGGCCAGGTGCTGGTCGTGTGCACCAACAATCGCAACGAACAGCCGAAAGATCCCGGCAATCCGCTGCGCGAGTCGCCGAACAATGCGCACAACCAGGCCAATCTCACCGGCCACATCCTGCGCATCGACGAAGCCAGCAATGATTGCGGCGCGGCGAGCTTCCGCTGGAACGTGTTCGCGCTCGGCGGCGATCCGAACGCGACGGCGCTGACGCTGGCGACGCCCGGCGGCGGCGAGGCGCTGGTCTCGACCAAGCTCAATGGCCGGCCGGTGAACATTGGCGACCGCTTCGCCTGCCCGGACAATATCTGCTTCGACGCCGCCAAGAATGTCTGGATCGCAACCGACGGCTCGCCCGCCGTGTTCACCGATTGCAATGACAGCGTCATGGTCGCGCCCACGGGCGGGACCGGCGCGCGCGGCGTGAAGCGCTTTCTCGTCGGCCCGGTCGGCTGCGAAATCTGCGGGCCGACAATCGCGCCCGATCAGCGCGCCTTCCTGCTGTGCGTGCAGCATCCCGGCGAGGCCGATGCGAGCGGGACCAGCTATTCTGATCTTCGCTGGCGCACCGGCGCACGCCCGCCGTCGAGCTTTCCCGATGGAAACGGCGCCTGGCCGCGTTCCGCCGTCGTGGTCGTCACGAAGGACGATGGCGGCGTGGTCGGGAGCTGAGCTGCGCGCGTAATAGGTAGGCGGGCGCCGCCTCACTTAGAAATTATTAGAGCGCACGCAAAATCGTCTTGCGTTGTGATGGATGGGCGCGCGCACTCTCCCCGCCAGGTGGGGAGGTGATCATGAAGCTGAAGAGCCTGATCGGCGCGGCGATGGCGTTCGCGCTGTCTGTGTGCTTGGGAACCGAAGCGTATGCGCAGCGCGGCGGCGCACGCCCGCTTCCGCCAAATCCGTCGACGATCAATTTCGAGGATTATAACACGCCCGCCTGGTCGGTCCTGACGGACGGCAATTCGGGAACCTTGCCTGGCTGCGTGTTTACGGGCTCGACTTTCTTTTGCGCCGTCTACATTTCCAGTGGCGGCCTGCGCGCGATCAGCGTGAATCCGACGACGGGCGCGGCGACCGTCTTGCACACAGCGACTTTGCTGGCGCGGCCGTCGGGCATCGCCTGCATCACGGCCAACAAAAACGGCAGCGGCGCGATCGAATGCCTGTTCCCGCGCGCGGGCGGGCTGGCGCGCTATATCTGGAATCCGCAGGTTCCGGCCTGGCAATCCAACACGCCCAACGGGCCTGATATTTTCCTGCCGGACAACGAGCTCAATCAGGGCGGCGCGACCACCTTTCCCAAGCCCCGTTTCGTCTTGGGCGGAAACGTCGAATGCGTGTGGGCCGATCATCTGACCTGCTTCGTGCTCGATATCGGCGACGCCGCCGCCTCGATCCGGCAATGGAGCTTTCAACCCGATCAGACATACGCCGGCACATGGCTGACGCCGCCGCAACCGGTCCCAAGCTCCGCGGCGACGAGCGGTTTTCAGAGCGACACCTTGCCGACCGTCAGTCTCGACGTCGTGCCGCGCAATCATGCGCTGTCTTGCACGCTGCGCGGCACAACGATCGTCTGCGGCGTCATGAAAACCAATGGCGTCGTGTTCGCCATCACGGCCGATGCGTCGAGCTGGACACAGAGGGGCGGCGTGCGCTGGACGTCCAATTGGATCAACATCGTCAGCACCGCGCCAAGCAACATTCCCTATCCGTTGACGACGCCATCCTGCGTGGCGGACACGGTGTTCAATGGCGCCGCACAAGTGCAATGCTTCCAAGGCGCGGCGTCAGGCCTATGGCGCTCCGGGCCGACGCCGTATGTTCCGCTCAACTTGACCGTGCCCGCGATCGATGCGCCGCCCAGCTGCATCGGGTTTTCGTCATCGAGCCTGTTCTGCCTGTTCTTCGATGCGGTCGCGCCCAATCGCGCGCTGTGGAGCCTGCGGTGGGATGGGACCACGTACGCGCACACCCGCCTGGGCTTCCTGAGACCGTTGCAAGTCGGCCGCGTGCAAATCCCGCCGCCGCCGGCGTACAGGCCGCCCACGCCGCAATCGGTGCAATGCTTCAATGGCGCACCGACTCGCGGCCTCTGCGTCGTCACCGCGAGCGACGGCAACATCTATTTTCGCGTGATCTAGCCCGCTTGAGGCGGAAAGCTGCGCCCTACGCGTAGCTTTCCGTCATCGCGCTATAGACCAGCGTGCGCAGGTCGCGGCGCAAGGTGAGGCGCGCGTCGGAGCCCATGACTTGGGTCATGAAGACGACGGCGAGATCTTCCTTCGGGTCGATCCAGAACGCGGTCGAGGCGGCGCCGCCCCAGAAAAATTCGCCCTGCGTGCCCGGCAGGCGCGTGCGCGCCACATCGACATTGACGCCGCAGCCGATCGAGAAGCCGAGCCCGCTATAGCCGGCCTCGGTGAAGCCGGGCGAGGCGGACATATCCGTCATCTGCTTGTTGTCGGGCAGGAAATTGAGGCTGAAGAGATCGACCGTCTTGGGCGAAAGAATCTGCGCGCCCTCAAGCGTGCCGCGGCCAAGCATCATCTGGCAGAAGCGCATGTAATCATGCGCGGTCGAGACCAGACCGCCGCCGCCGCTTTCGAGCGTGGGCGGGGCGGCATAGGTGCTCTTCTGCGCATCGTCCTGCACTTTGATGCCGCCGCCCTGCTTGGGCTGATAGCAGGAGGCGAAGCGATCGAGCTTGTTGGGCGGGCAATAGAACGCGGTGTCCTTCATGCCGAGCGGCTCGAACAGGCGCTGGCGCAGGAATTCGCCGAAGCGCTGGCCCGAGAGCTTCTCGACCAGATAGCCCATCACGTCGATCGAGACGGAATAATTCCATTGCTCGCCCGGCGAGAATTCGAGCGGGATTTTCGACAGATCGTCGATGAATTGTTCAAGCCCGCCCGGCGTCTGGAAATCATTGATCTTGGCGCGGCGATAGGCGGCGTCGACCGCGGTGCGCATCATGAAGCCATAGGTGAGGCCCCCCGTGTGGGTGACGAGATCGACCACTTTCATCGGCCGCTTCACCGGCGCGGTGATGAATTGCGGCGGCTGATCGGCCAGCAAGGTGGGCATGCCGCTGACATAGACGCCGAGGCGCTTGAATTGCGGAATGTGGGTCGCGACGTCGTCGTCGAGGCCGAGCTTGCCCTCTTCCACCAGCATCATCAGCGCGACCGAGGTGATCGGCTTGGTCATCGAATAGATGCGCACGATGGCGTCTTCGCGGATCGGCTTGTTGCGCTCGATATCCATGGCGCCGGCCGCGCTGTTATGGACGAGATGGCCCTTGCGGTAGATCTGCGTCTGCACGAAGGGCAGCAGGCCGCTATCGACGTAGCGGCTCTTCATCACCTCATCGAGCGTTTCAAGACGCCCGCCCGAAAATCCGCCTTTGGCCATGCGCTTCCTCCTGTTGGCGCCAAGCCTAGCCCGCCCGCGCCAAGGCGCAAGCCGGATCGGCGCGCAGAGGCTTTCGTACCGCCGGCTTCCAGCCGGCAGGCGCGCTTTCAATGTTTGATGTCGGTTCAGGAGGAGACGAAGACTGCCGGCTAGAAGCCGGCGGTACGGCGTTTAGCTGGAATCGGTGGGCGCGGCGGTGATGACGCGCAGCGTTTCGGCGCGGAGGGCGTCGATGAGGTCTTTCGGCAGACGCAGCGGATCGGGCCGGTCGATGAAGATGGCCATGGCGGCGTGGGCGTTGCGGGCCAGCACTTTCGCCATGCGGTGGATTTGAGATTCCACATCGTTGAACGCGGCCTGCAGCGCGGCCAGGCGCAGCGCCAAAGCGCGCGTCGGGGAGCGGCGCTGCTTGGCGCGATCGTTTCTGGCGCGCGCCGCCGCTTGCCCGCCTACGATGACGAAGCCGGCCGGCGGCAGGAGACGGAACAGGGGCGCGGCTTCGATGCCGAGCGTGCGTTCGCTGATCTCGCGGGCCGGTTGGCGCGGGGCATCGCTGTCGCGGCGGTGGGGCGAGGGCTGGGGCGCGTGGGCGGGCGCCAGGATATTCTGCGCCTCCAGCATGAGCAGCTGGCGGAAGGCGGCTTCGCCGGTCTCGATCCATGCGTTGAGCGTGCGGCGGGCGCGCAAGCTGAAGCGCTCTTCCATGAACGACCAGGCCGGACCGAAGCGGTCGGCGAGGTTCTGGAAATAGGCGCCCAGTTGGGACCAGGCTTGAGAGAGGTCGAGAGCGAAAGACATGGGCGCGAGCTTAAGCGCACGCTGAACTGGGTCCGATTGAGCGCAACCTATCCCCGCTTTGGCGCCTCCTCCCCCGGCAAGGGGGAGGATGGGAGGGGGTGAGCGACAAGCGGAAACCTTTGCGCCTGCGGCTCACCCCCTCCACGGCGCTGCGCGCCGCACCTCCCCCTTGCAGGGGGAGGAAGGGTAGCGGCGCTAGTGCGCCATCAGGAGGGGGATTTGGCTGGCGCGGAGGAGATCGCGGGTGGCGCCGCCGAACACGAGTTCGCGCAGCCGCGAATGCGCATAGCCGCCCATGACGACGAGATCGGCGCCGACGCTGTGCGCTTCATCGAGAATGGCCTGGCCGGGCGGGCGCCCGCCGGACTCGAGATTGCGCACCTCGACCGGGAGGCCGCGGCGACCGAGATGGGCGGCGATGTTGGCGCCCGGCTGTTCGCCATGGCCGAAGGTGCGCGGCTTGGCGTCGACAGTGACAACCGTGACGCGCTCGGCGCCGTGATCGAGCAGCGGCTGCGCTTCGGTAAGCGCGCGCGTCGCTTCGCGGCTGGCGTCCCAGGCGATGACGATGCGCTTGCCGATGTCGGGCCCGCTCCAGCCCGGCGGCGCGACGATGACGGCGCGGCCGGAGTGAAACAGGATGCCTTCGATCAGCTCCTCGCGCATATCGCCCAGCTGCCCTTCGGCGGGGCGCGTCAGCACCGAGATATCGGCATAGCGCGCATGCACGGCGGCGACGCGGCCGAGATCGCGCGACAGCGCCTCGGCGGTGCGGAATTCGTACGGGCGATTGAGCGCCTTGAGCCGCGCTTCGAGCTTGGCGCGCTCGGCTTCGGCCTGGGCGCGGGCGCGGCCGAGCAATTCGGCCCAGACGCCGGCGACGACCGTGGGCTCATAGGCCAGCGGCTCATCGGGCAGCGGCGTCAAGAAGGCGGCGGAGAGACACGCGTCAAAGCGCGACGCGATCGCGGCGGCGAGATCGATCGCCGGTTCATCGAACTCGGCCTCCGAGACGATGGCGAGCACATCTTTCCAACTCATCGGCGCCTCTCTGAAAGATGTATACACCCCACGCGCGCATGAGGCGAGGCTTGGACGGTCAACGCCGAGCGGCGCAGGAGGGTTCGCGGCGCGCGAGGGAGATGGCGGCGATGATCGCATTGAGAGCGGCGCGGCCGGCGGAGGCAGCGGCGCTGGCGCAAATCCACCGCGCGGCGCGCGCGGTCATTCCGCTGACCAATGCGCTGCACAGCCTCGAAGATGCGATCGCCTATCACGCGGGCCTGATCGCGCGGATCGACGTGCGCGTGGCCGAACGCGACGGGGGCGTGATCGGCTATGCGGCGCGCGATGGCGGCGTGCTGGCCCAGCTCTACGTCGCGCCGGCGCATTTCCGCGCGGGCGCGGGCGCGGCCTTGCTGGAGGCGATGCGGCGCGAAAGTGCGCTGACGCTCTGGTGCTTCGCACACAATCAGCGGGCGCTGGCGTTCTACCGGCGCTTCGGCGCGACCGAGATCGGGCGCGAACGCGGGCCGGAGAATGAGGAAGGATTGCCGGCCATTCACTTGGCCGTCAGCAAACGCGATTAGCGCGTTTCTATGCCAGCGCCGGCGCGGAAGGTTCCGCCCGGCGCGTCACGCGTTGTTACGCCGCTTGCGGCGCGAGGATGCGGGCCGGGAAGAACACGGGTTCATCCGCGGCGATTTCAAAACTGGCGTCGCAGCGCGCGCAATAGGCCACGTCCCCAACCTGGCCATTGATCTTCGCGCGCCGGCGCATCAGGCGCGTCGGGCACTTTGGGCACGGCTCGCCGATCCTTCTGGACAACATGACGATCTCTCCACCCCGCTTGAACGCGTTCAAGGTGCGGTGGTTCACTGCAGCGCACAATCGCCATGACGGCCTAGGGCGGGCGCTTGTCTAAACCTTGTGCGAAATCGGCAACGCCGGAGGCAGAGGGTGCAACTCGTTTCGCATCAGATGTTTGGGATACGCCCCGCGCGCGAACCGCGCCGTGCTGCGTCGCTCCGCCGCAAACCTCCGATTGATTCGATGTGAGTCGACTCAGCTCAGCCAGGCCGGGCGCGCATAGGGCAGGCCGAGATCGTGGGCGACGGCTTCGTGCGCGATGCGGCCGTCGCAGACGTTGAGTCCGGCGGCGAGATGGGGATCGGCGCGCAAAGCGGCCTCCACCCCCTTCGAGGCGAGCGCGAGTGTGAACGGAAGCGTGGCGTTGTTGAGCGCGAAGGCAGAGGTGCGCGCCACCGCGCCCGGCATATTGGCGACGCAGTAATGAATGACGCCGTCGATCACGAACACGGGATCGTCATGCGTGGTGGGGCGCGAAGTTTCGAAACAGCCGCCCTGGTCGATCGAGATATCCACCAGCACGCAACCGGTGCGCATGGAGGCCAGCATGTCGCGCGTGATGAGCTTGGGCGCGGCCGCGCCCGGCGTCAGCACCGCGCCGACGACGACATCGGCCTCCATCACGGCCTCCTCCACCGCCGCGCGGGTGGAATAGACGGTCTCGAGGCGGCCGTTGAATTCACGATCGAGCTCTTCCAGGCGCGCGGGGTTCTTATCGAACACGGTGACGCGCGCGCGCATGCCGACGGCGATCTGGGCGGCGTTGTAGCCGGCCACGCCCGCGCCGAGGATCACGACATCGGCGGGCCGCACGCCCGGCACGCCGCCCATCAGCACGCCGCGCCCGCCATGGGCCTTGTCGAGATAATGCGCGCCGACCTGGATCGACATCCGGCCCGCGACCTCGCTCATCGGCTTGAGGAGCGGCAAGCGGCCCGATGCGTCGGTCACCGTCTCATAGGCGATGGCGGTGCAGCCCGATTGCATGAGGCCCTTGGCCTGTTCCGGATCGGGCGCGAGGTGGAGATAGGTGAAGAGCACGTGATGGGGTTTGAGCCGCGCGATCTCGACCGGCTGCGGCTCCTTCACCTTCACGATCAGATCGGCGGTTTGAAACACGGCATCCGCGTCCGGCAGGATTTTGACGCCGACGCGCTGGTAGCGGGCGTCTTCCGCGCCGATGCCAAGGCCCGCGCCGGCTTCGAGGAAGACGTCGTGGCCCGCGCGCGTCAGCTCGGCCGCGCTTTCAGGCGTCAGGCCGACGCGGTGCTCCTGGGCTTTGATTTCCTTCGGACAGCCGACCTTCATTCAAAGCCTCCCGGAAACAGCCTGAGGCTTAGAACGATTTGGCGCGCAGCGGAACTGGCGCGCAAACCAAGCCCCCGGCGTTCTGCCGAGGGCTTGGCTCCCATCAGCCGGCCGCGCCGCTATTGGCGCGGAACCATGCAGATATTGCGCGACCCGCCGTCCGGCGGGGCTTGCGCCGCGCCCATCTCGGCCGGCGCGGAGCGGCACGAGCACGGCTCGCCGATTTGGTGATAGGTGCGGCAGGTGCGCTCGGCGTCTGCGTCGCCCTGGGCTTCGACTGTCGCGCGCGGCGCGGCGGCCTCAGGCGCGGACGGGGTGACGGGCGGCGCGGCAGGCGCAGGGGCTGGAGCTGGCGTCGGCGCAGGCGGACTTTCAGCGGCGGGCGGATTGGCGGGCGCGGGCGGAGCCTGCGCGAACGACAAGGGCGCCGCAGCCGCCAGCATCAGCGCGGCCGCGGCCGCGAAACTCAAAAGCTTGGTCATGCCATCTCCTCCGGCGGCGGCCTGCCCCTCCGCGCCGCGCCGTCAGGGGAATGGGCGTGCGCGCCGAAGGGTTTCGTGAAACGTCCTCCATCAACAGGGCGATTGCATTCGAGCGCGTGCGCATGCGAACCAAGCGCCAAACATTGGGAGCGCGCGATGTCAGACGATAAAATCCTGCCAGTGCCGGCCGAATGGGCCGCGACCGCGAAGGTCAACGCGAAGAGCTATGCGTCGATGAACGCAGCCGCGCTCGAAGATCCCGAAGCGTTCTGGGGCCATCACGGCCAGCGCCTCAAATGGATCAAGCCCTATACGAAGGTAAAGGACGTCTCCTTCAACGAACAGGATTTTCATATCCGCTGGTACGAAGACGGCGTGCTGAACGTCTCCGAGAATTGCATCGACCGCCATCTCGCCGAGCGCGGCGATCAGATCGCGATTATCTGGGAGGGCGACGATCCGAAGGACAGCAAGAAGATCACCTATCGCGAACTGCACGAAGAGGTGTGCAAATTCGCCAACGTGCTGCGCGCGCATGAGGTGAAGCGCGGCGACACGGTCACGATCTATCTGCCGATGATCCCCGAGGCGGCCTATGCGATGCTGGCGTGCACGCGGATCGGCGCGATCCATTCCGTGGTGTTCGGCGGCTTCAGCCCGGAGAGCCTCGCCAACCGCATCCAGGATTGCGATTCGAAGGTCGTCATCACCGCCGATGAGGGCCTGCGCGGCGGCAAGATCGTGCCGCTGAAGCGCAATGTGGATGCCGCGCTGCCGCATGCGCCGAGCGTCCAGCACGTCATCGTCGTCACGCGCACGGGCAATGCCGTGCCGATGCAGGAAGGCCGCGACGTCGTCTACGAAAACCTCGCGGCGGCGGCGGATGTGCAGTGCAAGCCGGAGCCGATGGGCGCGGAAGATCCGATGTTCATCCTCTACACGTCCGGCTCGACGGGAAAGCCCAAAGGCGTGCTGCACACGACGGGCGGCTATCTCGTCTACGCGTCGATGACGCACGAATATATTTTCGATTATCGCCCCGGCGACATCTTCTGGTGTACGGCCGATGTGGGCTGGGTGACGGGGCACACCTATATCGTCTATGGCCCGCTCGCGAACGGCGCGACGGTGCTGATGTTCGAAGGCGTGCCGAATTATCCGAGCGTGTCGCGCTTCTGGGAAGTGATCGACAAGCACAAGGTCAACATCTTCTACACTGCGCCGACGGCGCTGCGCGCGCTGATGCGCGACGGCGAAGAGCCGGTGAAGAAGACCTCGCGCGCCTCGCTCAAACTGCTCGGCACGGTGGGCGAGCCGATCAATCCGGAAGCCTGGCTCTGGTATCACCGCGTCGTCGGCGATGGGCGCTGCCCGATCGTCGATACGTGGTGGCAGACCGAAACCGGCGCGTGCCTGATCGGCAATCTGCCGGGTGCGATCGATATGAAGCCGGGCAGCGCGACCAAGCCGTTCTTCGGCGTGAAGCCCGCCTTGGTGGATGAGAAAGGCGCGTTCCTCGAAGGCGCGACGAGCGGCAATCTCGTGCTGCTGGATTCCTGGCCGGGCCAAGCGCGCACGGTCTACAAAGACCACGAGCGCTTCTTCAACACCTACTTTTCAACCTACAAAGGCATGTATTTCACTGGCGACGGCTGCCGCCGCGATGAAGACGGCTATTACTGGATCACCGGCCGCGTCGATGATGTGATCAACGTCTCGGGCCATCGGCTCGGCACGGCGGAAGTCGAAAGCGCGCTGGTGGCGCATCCGAAAGTGGCCGAGAGCGCCGTCGTCGGCTTCCCGCACGACATCAAGGGCCAGGGCATCTATGCCTATGTGACGCTCAACGCGAACGAGCCGGCGAGCGACGCGCTGCGCGGCGAACTCGTGCAATGGGTGCGCAAGGAGATCGGGCCGATCGCCTCGCCCGACGCGATCCAGTTCGCGCCCGGCCTGCCGAAGACGCGCTCCGGCAAAATCATGCGCCGCATCCTGCGCAAGATCGCCGAGAACGACCTCTCCAATCTCGGCGACACAAGCACGCTCGCCGATCCCGCCGTGGTGGACGATCTGGTGAAGAACCGCGTGGGCGGATAGCGCAGCACCCTTCCCCGGGTCGGCGCATCGCGCCGAGCCCGGGACCCATGATCGCAGCGATGAAAATCCCGCGTGCGCGGCGCAGCTTTGCTTGTAGAGACTATGGATATGGGTCCCGGACCGCCGGCTGCGCCGTCGTCCGGGAATGGGTTGGCGCCAGAGCGGCGAAACGGAGAGAACCTTGAAGAATCTTGTGGCGGCCTTGTGCGTCGCGGTTTTGTGCGCGTGTTCGCAAAGCGCGGGACCGGCGGCGACGGCGAGCGGCGCGGTGGGCGTGGTGCAGGCGATCTATGTCGAGGTCGCGCGCCATATCGGGCATGATGTGACGCCGCTCAGCGCCATTCCGATGACGGATGATCTCAAGGCGCTGATGGACCGCGCGCAGACAGCGGCGTCGGATCGCGGCGAACCGTTTCTCGAAGGCGACATCGCGGCCAATTGTCAGGATTGCATGAGCCTCACCGAGCTGGCGATCGGGCCGCAGACGGGGCCGGAACAGGTCCCGGCCCCGCAGGGTCACACCATCGTCGAAGCCAAGTTCAAGCTGAACGGCAATGAAGTGCGCACCCTGCTCTACGATCTGATCGAGACGCCGCAGGGCTGGCGCGTTGACAACATTCTGGGCGACGGTTTCAATCTGCGCAGCGAAGCGCAGGCTTATCTCGTCGAAGCCGCGAGCCCGGTGACGCCGCCGGCGCCGTAGAGGCCGAGGCCGCGCACGATCCAGGCGGCGCCCAGCGCGAGCAGCCACGCTTCCCAGGCCATGAAGGCGATGGGCGCGATCTCCCATTCCGGCGCGGACGGGATCACGGTGCGCACCAGTTCGACCTGTCCGACGATCCAGAGCGGCGCGATGACGAGGCCGAGCGCGCCGAAGACGCGCGGGCCGAGGCCGCCGCGCAGGATCGCCCAGGAGAGCCCCGCCGTCCAAAGCGCGGCGAGCGTCTGACCGATATGTTCGCCAATGGCGACGCCGGCGAATTGGTGGAGCATCTGATAGCTCATCAACGCCGCCTCGCGGCGCGCTTCGCTCGAAGCCGGATCGAGCGCGGCGTCGGCGATCGTGGGCACGGCGAAGGCCCAGCGCGAGAGGCCGATGGCTTGCGCCAGCGCAGAGAGCGCGCCGGCGGCGAGCACGAAGCGCGAGGGCGGATGGTTCCCCTGCTTGGCCGCATCTGCGACGAGGCCGGCCACGAGCACGAAGCCCGAAGCGCAGACCGCGAAGGCCAGCCATTCGAGGATGAGATCAGGCCCGCCGGCCGCGAAGGCGCGCAGCACGTCGAGCGGCGGGGCGCGCAGCACATCGTCATAGCCGAAATCGCGCACCAGCAGCGCATAAGGAACGCTGGCGATCAGCGGGAAAAGCGCGAGCGCGGCCCCGGCGCGGAGAAATGGGCCTTTTGCGTTTGTCCTGGCGTTGGTCACCACGAAATCCTTATGTCTCACTAATGGGACATACTCATGTCCCATTGCCGGGACAAGGTCAAGCGGATATGTCTCTCTCATGGGACAAAAACCGAAAGAAGCCCGCACGCGGGATCGGGCGGCGACCGAGGCGGCGATCCTGGCGGGCGCGGAAGCGATCGCGGCGCGCGATGGGTTTGCGGCGCTCTCCGTGGCGGCGATCGCGGCGGAGGCCGGCGTCGACCGCAAACTGGTCTATCGCTATTTCGGCGGCGCGGACGGCGTGATCGAACAGCTCGGCGCGCGCACCGAGCGCTGGCTGGCGGGAACGCCAGCGCCGCGCGCGGCCGATCAAAGCTACGCCGACGAAGCGCTGGCGGCGTTCGACGCCTATGCGGCGGCTTTGGCGAAGGACGACGCGCTGCAGCAGATGCTGGCCTGGGAGCTGACCGAGCGCTCGCCGCTGACGGCCAAGCTCGATGCGGCGCGCTCGAAGGCGATGATGGCGCAGTTCGCCGGCTTCAAGACCAAGCGGCCGGCGGAGGTCGATGCGCCGGCGGTGAACGCGGTGGCGCTGGCGGCGCTGCATTATCTGACGCTGCGGCGGCGCGCGCTGGGCGGCTTTTCCGGGCTGAAGCTCGACGCCAAAGGCTGGGCGCGCGCGATGGCCGTGCTGCACCGGATGCTGGCGCGGGAATTGGAGGGTTAGGTTCACGGCGCTGCAGCACGCGCAGGCGCCATCCCTCCCATTCCCGGGCGCCGGCGCAGTCGGCGGTCCGGGACCCATAAGCACAGCCACTCGCCAGCATGTCCGCGCATCGCAAAGCGCGCTTCTCCGCGCATGTTCGCGGTTATGGGTCCCGGGCTCGGCGCTTTGCGCCGCCCCGGGAATGGGTGTGCGTCGCCTTCAACGGTCGCCGCTTTTGCAGCCGCCTCTCGCCTGCTCTAGCTTGACGCCATGAGCGTGCAGCAGAGATTGGCCGAGGGCCGGCCGAGCGTTACGGCGACCGGCGCGGCGTCGCACCGCGCGGTGCACCAAGTTGCGGACCGGCCGCTGGTGTTCGTCGATCCGCTGGCGGAGGGCATTCTCGGCGCGGAGGGGCGCGCGCAGGCAGAACCGCGGTTCCGCAATCCGGCGGAGAGCGCGCCGATGCGCGCCGTCATGGTGGCGCGCCATCGCTATGCGGAGGACGCGCTGGCGGCCTCGGGCCCCGGGCAATACGTGCTGCTGGGCGCGGGGCTCGATACGTTCGCCTATCGCCAGGACAACGCGAAGCTGCGCGTGTTCGAGGTCGACCATCCCGCAACGCAAGGCTGGAAGCAGGCGCGGCTCGCGGAGATGGGCGTCAAGCCGCCGAAGAATGTCACCTATGCGCCGATCGATTTCGCGCGCGATGCGATTGCGGACGCGCTGAAGCGCGCGGGCTTCGAAGCGAAGAAGCCGGCCTTCTGCGCCTGGCTGGGCGTGCTGGTCTATCTCGACAAGGCGGCGATCGAGACGACCTTGGCGTGGGCCGCGACGCTCGCGCCCGGCAGCGAAATCGTGTTCGATTTCTCCGCGCCGCGGGCCGATCTCGAAGACACACTCGCCGCGCAGCGCGCCGCCTCGGTCGGCGAACCGTGGAGAAGCTTCTACACTGGCGACGAGATGACGGCGCTGCTGCGCGCCAAGGGCTTCAAGCAGATCGAGATCGTCGGGCCCGACGCGTTCAATGCGCGCTATTTCGCGCAATCTGCGCCGAGCCTCAGGGTGCGGCGCGCCATGATCGCGCACGCCCGGACATGACAACAGAGGAAGCGCGCGATGCTGAGCTGGACGATTGGCGATGTGACGGTGAAGCGGATCGTCGAGCTCGAAATGGCCTCGGCCTATAATGAGAAATATCCGTTCATCCGGCAGGCGAGGCCGGAGGAGCTTTTGAAAATCGATTGGCTGCAGCCGCATTTCATCACACCGGACGGCGCGATCAAATGGTCGGTCCACGCCCTGCTGGTCGAGCCGCCGGGGCTGAAACTGGTGGTCGACACCTGCGTCGGCAATGACAAGCCGCGCGGCATGACGCAGAAGCGCCCCCTCGCCACCGATTTCCTCGCGCAATTGGGCGAAGCCGGCTGGCGGCGCGAGGATGTGAACGCGGTCGTCTGCACGCATCTGCATGTCGATCATGTCGGCTGGAACACGATGCTGGACGGCGATCGCTGGGTCCCGACCTTTCCGAACGCGCGCTATCTGATCGGGCGCACCGAGTTTGCGCATTGGAGCAGCCTGAACGTCGGGGAGGTTCCGCAAATCCTGGCCGATTCCGTGCAGCCGATCTTCGATGCGGGGCTGGCGGACCTGGTCGAGACCGATCACGTGATCTCGCCGGAGCTGCGGCTCACGCCCACGCTCGGGCACACGCCGGGCCATGTATCCGTGGTGATCGAAAGCAAGGGCGAGCGCGCCATCATCACGGGCGATCTGATGCACCATCCCTGCCAGATCGCGCACCCGGAATGGTCGCCCGATTTCGACAGCGACAAGGATATGGCCGCGGCGACGCGCAAGAGCTTCGTGTGCGACGCGGCCGATCAGCCGACGCTGATCATCGGCACGCATTTCTCTGCGCCCACCGCGGGCCGCATCGTGCGCGACGGCGAAAGCTTCCGGCTCGCGGTGTAACTCAACAAGATCACACAGAGGAAACGTCCATGACCCAATCGCGTGAAGTGCATCTCGTCGAGCGTCCGCACGGCGAATTGAAGCCGTCCGATTTCGCAGTGGTCGCGCGCGACGTGCCCGATCCGAGGGACGGCGAAGCGCTGGTGCAGAACCTTTACATGTCGGTTGATCCGGCGCTGAGGCCGCGCTTCAGCGTGGGCCAGGAGCTCAACGAGGCGATCATGGGCGGCGCGCTCGGGCGCGTGGTGAAATCGCGCAATGCGAGCCTCAAGGAAGGCGACGTCGTTTCCAACCGGATGGGCTTTCGCGAATATTTCCTGACCGACGGCAAGGGCGTGGCGAACGTGCATCCCGATCCGGCGCTCTCGCTCACCTGCTACATGCACGTGCTCGGCAATCCGGGGCTGACGGCCTATGGCGGGCTGATGAGCGTGGCGGGGTTGAAGGACGGCGAGAGCCTGTTTGTCTCCACCGCCGCGGGCGCCGTGGGCCAGGTCGCGGTGCAGATCGGCAAGATCCATGATTGCTTCGTGATCGGCTCGACCGGCTCGGCGGAAAAGGTCGCGTATCTGAAGGGCGAGTTGAAGATCGATGTGGCGCTCAACTACAAAGACGCGCCGATCAACAAGCAATTGCGCGCGGCAGTTCCGAAGGACGGGCTCGACGTCTATTTCGACAATGTCGGCGGCGATCATCTCGATGCGGCGCTCAACGTGCTGAAGCATGGCGGGCGCGTGGCGGTGTGCGGCATGATCTCCGGCTACAACGAAGACGGCGCGCGCACGGTGGTGCGCAATCTCTCCAACATCATCTATGGCGGCATCAAGATCGCAGGCTTCTCAGGCCCGGAATATCAGCACCTCGCCAGCGAATTCCGCGAGAAGATGACGGGCTGGCTGAAGGCGGGGCGCATCAAATATCGCGAAACCATTCTCGACGGCATCGAGAACGCCGCGCCCGCGCAGATCGCGCTGATGCATGGCGAGAACATCGGCAAGATGCTGGTGAAGCTGGCCTGAAGCCGCCGGTCCCTAGGGGGAGGGTAATTCGCGCGCGATCGCGCTAGCCTTCCCTCGATGACCAAGCGCGGCCGCCCTCCTCATGACGATGCGCTGACGCCCGCCGAATGGCGGGTCGTCGACGCGATCCGTCACGGCCTGCCGAACCGGCTCATCGCCGAGCGCCAGGGCGTCAGCCTGGATGCGATCAAGTTTCACGTCGCCAACGCGCTGGCCAAGCTCGGCCTGACGCGGCGCGCCGAGTTGCGCGCGTTCGCGGGCGTCGCGCGCCATTCCGCGCTCTACAAACAGGAGACCAAGATGACCAGCGATCTCACACTCGGCCCGCTGCTCCAGATCGCGCGGCAGGTCAGCGACATCAAAGCCGCTGAAGTGTTCTACGGCGAGCTTTTGGGCCTGCCGCATCTCTTCACCTTCGGCAATCTCGCCTTCTTCGATCTTGGCGGCGTGCGGCTCATGCTGTCGGCCGGCGACGGCGAAGAGAGAGCGAGCCAATCCGTGCTCTATTTCCGTGTGCCCGATATCAGCGCCGCTTACGCGACGCTGGGCGCGCGCGGCGTCAGCTTCACGCACGCGCCGCACATGATCCATCGCCATGAAGACGGGGTCGAGGAATGGATGGCGTTCTTTCCCGATCCGGACGGACGCCCGCTCGCCATCGCCGCGCAGGTGCGGCCGTCGTGAAGCGCCGCGGCGACGGCGCCACTTTTTGAATCGCTCTGCCCGATTGTAACGCGCGTCACGCGCTGCGCGGCTTGGGCGACAATTCTCATTGCGCGGCGCGCGATCTGCGCACATATGCGCGCCATAGACGCCGCGCCAGCCCGCCGCCGCCATTCGGAAACGGGGTGAAGCAAGTCAAGCGGCGTGAGGTTTGCCCCTTTCTGGAATTGGGGGTGCGCCATGACGCAAGCTGAGCTTTCCACCTTTAACTCCGACGATCCGATTGCGGACGAACTGGCGCCGGGCGAGCGCGTGCTGTGGCGCCAGCGCGCCAAGCCCGGGCCGCTGGCGCGCAGCAGGCTGCCGGCGGTGTTCTTCATGCTCGTCTGGGCGGGCTTTGCGTGGAGCTGGACGAGCATCGTCGTGTTCGGCATGGGCGCGCTGCTGTTCGCGCAGGGGCTGACGCTTCCCGTCCTGCTCTTCCCGCTCGTGTTCCTCAGCGTGGGCGCGCTCTTCTCCTGGATCGGCGCGGTCAATCTTTGGGCGCGCATTTGCGATCTGCGCGACGCATGGAAGACGCATTACGCCGTGACGAACCGGCGGCTCATCGTCGCCTCGCCGGATTGGGTGACGAGCTACGAAGCCGACACGCTCGGCACGGTGACGCGCAGCCGCGACGATCTGATGATCGGCGGCGCGCATCTTGTAGGCATCGACGACCCCATCGGCCTCGAGCGCTTGGTGCGCCAACATTTCTTCCGCGCCGCCTGACATGAGCAGCCGATCCATCACCGACGTGCTCGCGGTCGAGCTCGAGCCGGGCGAGGCGGTGCTGTGGCGCCAGCAGGCGCCGCCGCTATGGCTGGCGCTCGGAAAAATGTACGGCCTCTTCTTTGCGGTCGCATGGGCCATCTTTTCCTGGTTCTGGACCGGAGTCGTCGGCGTTGGCTATGCGGTGCAAGGCTGGAAAGAGCCCGTCGCCATTAGCTTTCACATCGTCACAGTCCTCGCGATCGGCGTCGGCGCGCTCTTCGCCTATATCGGGGCGGTTTGGGTCTGGCGCGGCGTGCGCGACCTCATCGACAGCTGGTCGACGCATTACGTGCTGACAGACAAGCGCTTCTTCACCGTGGAAGGCGGCGAGCCGATGAACGCCGTCACGGATGTCGGGCGCGAGCTCTCACTGGATTGGTGGGGGCGCCGGCTGCACATCGGCTACGTGCAACTGATCGGCGTGAAGGACAAAGCCGAATTCGTAAAATTGGTCGACCGATATTTCCCGCCCGCCGAGCCGGAGGAAGACGAAATGGCGGAGGAGGACGCCTCATGAGCGATGCACGCGATCGCGTCGCGCACGCGCTGGCGGCGGATGAGCGCATCGTCTGGCGCCAAGAGGCGCCCTTCGCGGGCATCTTCTGGCAGAAGCTGTTCGGCGCGCTTTTCCTCACCCTGTTCGCAGGCATGGGTACGCTCGCTGTGCTCGCATCGTCGCCGCTGATCGGCCGGCAAGAGGCCGCCTGGATCGGCGTCGGCGTGGGCGCGCTGTTCTGTCTGATCGGTTATGGCGGCCTCATCGCCGCCATGCCCGATTTCCTGCACGGCTGGCGCATCGATTACGTGCTGACGGATCGGCGCCTGATGATCGTCTCCTATCGGCGCGTGCAGGCGTTTACGGCGGACTCGCTGAGTTCCTTCACGCGTGAAGGCGATGACGCAGTGGGCAGTTTTTCCTTTTTGTGGGGCGGCATCGGGCGCAGCGGCCAAGGCTATCACGTGCACATGACGGGCGTGCGCGAGCCGGCGCGCATCGAACGGCTGATCCGCACGACGCTGGCCGCGGCGCCGAAAGAAGCGCCCGCGCCGGCCGCCTTCGCGCCGGACGAGTCCGCGGCGCCCGCACACGATCTGGTGACGCCCGCGCTGCACGAGGGCGAACGCGTGCTGTGGCGGCAGACGGCGCCGCCGCTCATCCTGCTGGCCTGGAAGCTCGGCGCGCTCCTCCTTGTCAGCCTCTTCGCCTTCGCGGGCCTGGCGGTGCTGACATCGAGCCTGCAGGCAAGCGCGCATGCGACCGCCAGCTCATGGGGCGGCGGCGCGATGGGCGTTCTCTTCATCGCGATCGGGCTTGGACTGATGAGCCTTGTGATCTTCGACATCTTCGCGAGCTGGACCACGCAATACGCGCTGACCAATGCGCGCGTGCTGGTCGCGACGCCGCGCCTGGTGCAAAGCTATGGCGCCGCGGATTTCCGGCAGACCGAGCGCACCGGCGATGCGGACCGCGGCGCGATCCAGTTCGCCTGGTCCGGCGAGGGCCGGCGCGCCGGCTTTCGCCAGACCTTGCACGGCGTCGCCGATCCCGAACGCGTGGAGCGGCTGATCGTGGCGACGCTCGCGCCGCGCAATTGAATTGGCCCACGCATGCGCGTAACGTGCGCGCTTTCCCGGGGGGCCGCGCGCAAGCGGCTGAGAGGCGGCTGAAGCTGCGACCCGTCGAACCTGAACCGGCTCATACCGGCGGAGGGAGGAATGATGGCTGCACCAGATTTAGCCGCGCGCACGCGCACCATCGCGCAGATCGCAGGCCCCTATTTCATCGTGATGGGCGCCATGCTGGCGCTGCGCCGCGGCGAGCTGCCCACGATCTTTCAAGGCTTCATGGCGAATGCGCCGCTGGCGCTCGTCACCGGCGCGTTCACGCTGATCGTGGGGCTTTGCGTGATCGCCGCGCACCATCATTGGACGAGCGTAAGCGCCGGCCTGATCTCGCTGATCGGCTGGAGCGCTGCGCTCAAGGGCGCATCGCTGATGCTCTTTCCGGCCTTCGGCCGGGAGATGACGGATGCGTTCGTCGCTTCCCCGCTCTACGCCGCGCTCGCGGGCGCGGTTCTCCTGGCGTTCGGCGCCTGGTTCACCTTTCTGGGCTGGCGCCCTTCAGGACTGCACGCATGAACAAGCCCGTCGATTCCAAGACGCTGTCCGATTCCATCATCGCCGAAGCGATCCCCGGCTCGCGCAAGATTTATGTGTCGGGCTGTGCGCATCCCGATCTGCGCGTGCCGTTCCGCGAAGTGGCGCTGCATCCGAGCGCGAACGAGGCGCCCGTCACGCTTTACGATCCGAGCGGGCCGTACACCGATCCGTCGGTCACGATCGACATCAATGTCGGCCTGGCGCGCGCACGCGATGCGTGGGTGGAAGCGCGCGGCGATGTCGAGACCGTCGCAGCGCGCGCGGTGAAGCCGGAAGACAATGGCGGGGCCTATGGCGCACGTCTCGCCCCGCCCTTCCCGGTCGCGCAGAAGGTGAAGCGCGCGAAGGGCGGCGCGGCCGTGACGCAGCTGGCCTATGCGCGCGCGGGGATCATCACGCCGGAAATGGAATTCGTCGCGATACGGGAGAACCAGAATCGCGCGGCGCTTCGTTCTTCCCCCGTTGGATGGGGGCGAACGCGGCTCCCCCCTCAGTCATGCTGCGCATGACAGCTCCCCCGTAACCGGGGGAGCAAGGGACGGCGAAGGCTTCGGCGCGGAGATTCCGGATTACGTCACGCCGGAATTCGTGCGCCAGGAAATCGCGCGCGGGCGGGCGATCATTCCGGCCAACATCAATCACGGCGAATTGGAGCCGATGATCATCGGGCGCAATTTCCTTGTGAAAGTGAACGCCAATATCGGCAATTCGGCGGTGACCTCCTCGATGGCCGAGGAAGTCGACAAGATGGTGTGGTCGATCCGCTGGGGCGCGGACACGGTGATGGACCTTTCCACCGGCCGCAACATCCACAACATCCGCGATTGGATCATCCGCAACGCGCCGGTGCCGATCGGGACCGTGCCGATCTATCAGGCGCTCGAAAAAGTCGGCGGCGTCGCCGAAGACCTCACCTGGGAGCTTTATCGCGACACGCTGATCGAACAGGCCGAACAGGGCGTCGACTATTTCACCATCCATGCGGGCGTGCGCCTGCCCTTCATTCCGCTCACCGCGAACCGCGTGACGGGCATCGTCTCACGCGGCGGATCGATCCTCGCGAAATGGTGCCTCGCGCATCACAAGGAGAATTTCCTCTACGAGCATTTCGAAGAGATCTGCGAGATCATGAAGGCGTATGACGTCTCGTTCTCGCTGGGCGACGGCCTGCGTCCCGGCTCGATCGCGGACGCCAACGATGCGGCGCAATTCGCGGAGCTGCGTACGTTGGGCGAGCTCACCAAGATCGCGTGGAAGCACGACGTGCAGGTGATGATCGAAGGGCCGGGCCATGTGCCGATGCACAAGATCAAAGCCAATATGGACGAGCAGCTGAAGCATTGCCACGAGGCGCCTTTCTACACGCTCGGCCCGCTCACCACCGATGTCGCGCCCGGCTATGATCACATCACGAGCGCGATCGGCGCGGCGATGATCGGCTGGTTCGGCACGGCGATGCTCTGCTACGTCACGCCGAAAGAGCATCTCGGCCTGCCCGACCGCAAGGACGTGAAAGACGGCGTCATCGCCTACAAGATCGCCGCGCACGCGGCGGATCTGGCGAAAGGCCATCCTGCGGCGCGGCTGCATGACGATGCGCTGTCGCGCGCGCGCTTCGAATTCCGCTGGGAGGATCAGTTCAATCTCGGCCTCGACCCGGAGACGGCGCGCGCCTTCCACGACGAGACCATGCCGAAAGAGGCGCACAAGACGGCGCATTTCTGCAGCATGTGCGGGCCGAAGTTTTGCTCGATGAAGATCACGCAGGAGATCAGGGACGCGGCGCGGGGGCAGAATGATAGCGCCGTGGCGGAAGCGGGGATGGCGGAGATGAGCAAGAAGTTTCGGGAGGGGGGCGGGGAGATTGATGTTCCGAAACACTAGCGGTTCTTAAAATTCTGCCACGCCCAACACAGCTTGCTTCTGGGCCGACAATTGTTTCACAGCATTCTCCCCCAAAATGGAGATCAACAGCGCCTTGAGGTGCGTCTTGCGAAGCGACGCTAGTCGCTTCGCAAACTCATCGCGGTCACTGACAATCGCCATTGATCTGTCGTGACCGACCAAGAGCGAGTCAATGGACCGCAACGTCTGAACAAGAGTCCTTTTGTTCGAAATGCAGTGCTCAACATTGCAAAATGCCTTTAGCTTGGCATCAATTTTTCCAATTTTCTTAAAAGGTGCGCATAGTCTGTATCCATCGTTAAACCGCTTGATATCAACGCCCAAAAACTCAACGGGCTTTTCAGGCGAGGCTATTGTCGTCTTTGAACCCTCAGCCAGCTCGGGAATCTTTAGCCTCAGCTCCGACAATTTTTCCTTGATTAGACCCAACGATTGCAAACACGCTTTCTCTGAATCAGCGAAGATGGAAACGTCATCTGCGTATCTAACCGCAACAATGCCCGCTTGTATTAGACTTTCGTCGAACTCTTTGAGCAATAGGTTCGAAAGCAATGGCGAGACGGGCATTCCTTGGCGTAGGCCACGTCCCGGCCGAATCCCATTTTCGTAGGCGATCGCTTTGATCTTCGGATCAGCGTAATCGATTTCTGTATCAACGGCAGACACCAACAAGCGGCAAACCGTCTTGCTTGAAATCGTATCGTGTATTTTCTTCTTGATCTGATGTCTTGAGATGTTGTCGAAAAACTTGACGATGTCCGCTTGCAGTACCCAGGGATGCTGTTGCCTCAATTCAAGCGCGCGTCGCTGAGCGTCCTGAAGCGTACGATTCTTTGAGAAGCCAAAGCTAATCTCCGACCGCGCAGAAAATCTCTTGTCTTTCTCCAGATGCGCGAGGGCTACGCGCTGTATCAGCCGATCACGAACCGTTGGGATTGCGATAATCCTCTCGCCGCCGTTTGCCTTCGGAACCGGCGCCGCGCGCAACGTCCTGAAGCGATAGCGACCCTGCTGCAACTCGCGACGAATGTCGCGAATGGAGTTCTTCAAGTCGCTAGAGAACTGCGCCGCTGTAACCCTGTCGATGCCGGGACTTCCAGCGGTCAAGCCGCGCGCATCTCGACTAGAATGCCAGACCGCTTGAATTGACTCGATTGAAAACGAGCGCGGTAAGCGCCGTGGAGCTTTCTTCGGCACAGCTCGCCACCCCCAAGTACCAGGAACAACTCCTTGGGGGCCTTTTCTGGCTCAACGATTCCAAGCTTGACGCACGAAGCGTCGATGCGTGGGAACCGCAATGCTCGCCATCCGCCACGCTGCTCGCGCAACCGACCGACAGCTCAGTAACGAGGCGACGATTCCACTGAAAATCAAGCGTCATGGACGCACTGAAACTCGTGGTCACCGCGCCAACCGCCAAAACGGCGATCCACCCCGCGAAAGCATACCGCGCCACGCGCCGAAGCACAAGAACAAAGTGGCAACAGACTGTCTTCTCGGCGCGAGATGCGACCCCGCCCGCCCGGCCTCCGTTATTTAAGCTGATGGCTCGATCCTGGATTCGTTGTTCGAGCATCTCGCATCCTCTCCGATCGAACGATTCCAAGCTTGACGCACGAAGCGTCGATGCGTGGGAACCGCAATGCTCGCCATCCGCCACGCTGCTCGCGCAACCGACTGATGTGTGAGCCAAAGAGAGGCAACGGAGCCGCGACGTGGGAAACACCTCGGGCTTGCGTATGATATGTGCAGATTCACTACATGCTGCAACCCTTGGCTAACGTTGCGTGGGACCGTGGAATGGCATCCAGCCCCAACCACGACGAATCTTCCCTCTCCTGCTACCTCCCCTCCCATGCGCCTCCCCGCCCTCGCGCTTGCGCTCCTCCTCCTCGCCTGCACCGACCCCGCGCCGCCGTCGGCCACCGCGTCGTTGCCGCCGGCGCCGGTGATGTCGCATGCGGCGACGCCGGCGGCTTGGGTTTGGGCGGATGTGGCGGCCGATCCGGCGCCGGGGGGCGCGTGGTCGGAAGGATGGATGGAGGGCGGGCTGCACGCGGCGAGCTATGGGCCGGATGCGGATGCGCCGATCTTCCAGCTGTCCTGCGATGCGCACGCGCACACGGCGACGCTGATCTTCTATGGCGCCAGCGATGAGGCCGAGACGACGATGACGCTCATCGCGCCGGATGGGCGGCGCGATCTGGTCGCGCGCAGCGGCAGCGTTCTCGGGCGGCGCGCCATCGTCGCACATCGGCGCGCGGACGATGCGTCGATCGCGGCTTTGGCTGCGTCGCAAGATGGCTTCGCGATCGAAGCGGGCGGCGAGGTCGTGCGCCTTCCGGGCGATGCGATGCTGGCGCGCGTCATCGGGGCGTGCGCGGCGCCTTGATCCTGTGACGGCCGTCATCGCGCGCGGGGCCGGCGCGCGCCAACCTCCGATTACGCTTGACGGTGCGCGCACGCGGATGTTCCGCTGACGCCGCTGTGGGAGGCGACGATGGCGGCGAGCGCGCGCAAGACGTTCTGGGATTCCGTTCTGGACATGCTGTTCGGGCGGTCGCGCCGAACGGTGAGCGTGCCGCGCGCGCAGCCGCGCCCGCCCGCAGCGCCGCCGCCCGCGCAACCGGCGCCTCAAGAAGACCGCTTCGATCCCGGCCCGCAGCCGCAAACGCCGGAGCTGCTGCCCGATCAGCCCGCGCCGCCGGAGCTCGCGCCGACGCCTGCGCCCCTGCCGCCGCAGGTTTTCAGCGATCTGACGCCGTTCAAGCAGCGCCTGCTGAGCTTCTGCGAAAGCGAGTTCACCTGGTTTCGCCGCGGCCAGTTGAAAGAGGAGAACGAGCCTGCGCGCTCACGCATCCGTGAATATTGGGCCAATGTCGGCCGGCCGGAATGGGATGGGGCGACGCCGGAAGCGTGGTCGGCCGCGTTCATCTCGTTCGCGATGAAATCGGCGGGCGACAATGGCCGCTTCAAGAAGAACACCGGCCATTGCGTCTACATCAACGACGCCATCCTGCATAAGGACGATGCGGCCGCGAATTTTCAGGGCCGGCGCGTGAGCGAATATCCGCCGCAGCTGGGCGATCTGATCGCAAGGCGGCGCGCGGGCAGTTCGGTGACGTTCGACACCGCCGTCTCCGTGCAATGGTACACCTCGCACACCGATATCGTGACGCGCATCGAAAACGGGCGCGTCTACATGATCGGCGGCAATGTCTCCAACAGCGTGAGCGAACGCAGCCTGCCGATCCTGCCGGATGGCCGCATCGCGCCGGAGGCGGCCACGGCGAACGAGGTGTTCGCCATCATGAAAAACAATCTCGTCTAGGGGGCGGCGATGAGACTCGTGGGACGGATGTGCGCGGCGGCGCTGCTCGGTTGCACTTTATTGGTCGGCGCGTCGGCCTTTGGCGAAGACGCCGCCGTGGCGGCGCGCGCGGCGGCGGCGGCGCGCGAGGAATTAGGCGCGATGAACGGCGCGGCGGAGACGAGCCCGGCGGCGCGGGCGCGCATCGCGGCCTATTGGGCGAGCGTCGACCGCGGCGACGGGCAATGGCGCACCGAGGACCCGTGGTCGGCCGCGTTCCTGTGCTACGTGCTGAAGCAAGGCGGCGCCAATCTCGCTGCGCTGCATTGCGGGCCGGGCTTCTTCACGATGATCAATCCGGCCATCGCACACGCCGCCGAGGCTGCCGCGCCGCTACGCGCGCATCGGCCGACGGACTATGCGCCGCGCGTTGGCGACATCCTGTGCCATCCGCGTGCGCCATCGGCCGTCACTTATGACACCGCGCTCGCGACCGGCTTCTATACCTCCCATTGCGACATCGTCGTGCGTGTGGAGGACGCCGCGGTGACGGCGATCGGCGGCAATGTACGCAACACCGTCGCGGAAGTGGCCTATCCGCGCGGGCCGGACGGCAAACTCACGGCGGACCCGGCGCGGGGCGTGTTTGTGATCCTCGAACTTCCGCGTTAGCAAACGGCCGCCGCGAGAGCGACATAGAGGGAGTGAGGGTATGGCGCGAACGCCTTTGTTTGGCGCGGTGCGGCGCGCGCTCGATGCGACGGGCGCGGTGACGGGGCCGACGGCGCTCAGCCGGCGCGCCTTCCTGGTGATGAGTGCTGCGCTGGCGGCGTGCCAGAGGCAGGCGGCGCCGGGCTCGATTGCGGCCAACGCGGCGCGCGGCATCGCCATCGTGGGCGCGGGCGCGGCGGGGCTGACCGTCGCCTACAGGCTGTCGCGCGCGGGCAAACAGGCGACGCTCTATGAAGCCACGCAGCGCGTCGGCGGGCGCATGTTCACGCGGCGCAATTTCAACGAGGACAACCAATTCTGCGAACTGGGCGGCGAATTGGTCGACACCAATCACGAGCACATCCGCAAGCTGGCCGATGAGCTGGGCGTGGGCATCGATCGCCTCGCCCCGGAGAACGATCCGGGCCAGGAGCTCTATCATTTCGAACGCCGGCTCTACGCGCAGGAAGACATGCTCGACCGGCACGGCAATGGCGCGTTTCGGCAGGCGGCGCAGAAGGTCGCGGCCGACAAAGGCCAATTGCTCGACGCGGACGAGAATTGGACGGCGCGCGCGCGTGAGCTCGATGGCATGAGCGTAAAGGCTTATCTCGATCTCTTGCGCAATGACGCGCGCGGCTGGGTGATCGATCTGCTCGACCTCGCCTATTGGGGCGAATACGGCATCCGCACCGATCAGCAATCGGCGCTCAATTTCGTGGACTTTGTGGGCACGGATACGAGCAAGCGCTTCGAGATGTTCGGCGACAGCGATGAGGCGTTCCGCATTCGCGGCGGCTCCTCGTCGCTGACGGATGCGCTGGCGGCGCGGCTTGGAAACACGGTCACGACATCGCAAGGCCATGTGCTGATTGCGATCGAAAAGATCGACAATGGCGTGAAGCTCACCTTCGATGGGCCCGATGGGCGCGTCGAGGTGGAGCATGACGCCGTCGTGCTCGCTTTGCCGTTCACCAAGCTGCGCGGCGTACGCGGCGTGGATGCGCTGGGACTGGATGAGATGCAGCTGCGCGCCATTCGCGAACTTGGCTATGGCGACAACGCCAAGATCATGGTCTCGACCAAAACGCGCGCCTGGAAGGATCCGACGCGCGAATTCCCGAAACCGTCGAACGGCACGTTCTATTCCGACACCGGCATGCAATGCGTGTGGGAGACGAGCCGCGGCCAGCAAGGCGAACACGGCATCCTGACCAATTTCCTCGCCGGCGTGCAGGATGACGGTCAGTTCTCCAAGCTCGCGCAAGGCCTGCAGGCGATTGCGCCCGCCGTCGCCGACAGTCTCGACATCGGCAAGCGCGCGACCATGTTCTGGGTGCGCCAGCCCTTCACGCAAGGCTCCTATGCCGGCGCCAAGATCGGCCAGTACACCACCTTGCTCGAACACACCGGCGCGCCGGCGCATGGCGGGCGCATCCAGTTTGCGGGCGAGCACACCAGCGAAAATTTCATGGGCTACATGAACGGCGCGGTCGAAAGCGGCGAACGCGTGGCGGCCGCCCTGCTCGGCGCATGAGCGATGCGCCCGCGCCCGGCGATCGGACCGAGGGCCGCGATCTGAGCGGGCTCGATTGGGCGCAGATGGAATGCGAGGACGCGGCCTTCATCGGCTGCACATTCGCGGATGTGCAGTTCAGCGAAAGCGTGCTGCGCGGCGCGCGTTTCGAAAGCTGCACGTTTCAGCGCTGCCGCTTCGCCCATGCCGATCTGCGCGAAGCCGCATTCTCGGACTGCGTGATGGCGGCGCGGGACACGCGCGAAGGCGTGCAATTCGCGTTCTGCGATCTTAGCGCTGCGCGGTTTACGGGCTGCGAGCTTTCCTATGCCGTGTTCGAGCGCAGCGATTGCTATGCCATCGCGTTCGAGCGCTGCATTCTGCGCGGCGCGAAATTCCCGCGGGCCGATTTCAGCAAAGCGTTCGGCCGCAAGGTCGTGCGCACGGCGGCGAGCTTCCTTGATTGCAAGCTCGACTATGCGGAGATGAGCGAGCTCACGCTGACGGGCTGCGATTTCACCGGCAGCGCGCTGCGCGAAGCGGATCTGACGCGCGCCAAGCTCGATGACGCGGTGCTGCGCGATTGCGATCTGTTCCAAGCGCAGCTCGCGGGCGCGGTCCTGGCCGGCGCCGATCTGCGCGGCGCGGAGCTGAGCGGGCTCGACGTGACGCTGCTGGCGAGCTTCACCGGGATCAAGATCAGTGCGCAGCAGCAATTTCAGCTGCTCTCGGCGATGGGCGTGGATGTGCGGCCGGATTAGCGGACGCTTCCACTCATTCCCGGATCGGCGCGCAGCGCCGAGTCCGGGACCCATAAACTCAAGCGGGCGATCGAAAGCGGAGCCCTATGCGCTCCTTTCTCAAACAAGGGCGCTTATAGGTCCCGGACCGCCGGCTCGCGCCGGCGTCCGGGAATGGGTGGTCACTCCGACTCAATCAGAAAAAACAAATCCTCCACGCGCGTCTCCAGCACTTGCGCGAGGCGGAGCGCGAGTAGAGTTGACGGGACGAACACGCCGTTTTCGACCGTGTTGATGGTCTTGCGCGTGACTTGCGCGTGCGCGGCGAGTTCCGCCTGGGTCCAGCCGCGCGCCGCGCGCGCTTCCTTCAAGCGATTGCCGAGCCTGGTTTCAGCCATTGCGCTCCGCCGCGCGCTCAAGCGCCGCAAAGCGCATCAGCGGCGCGCCGACGCCGATCAGCGCGATCGCCGGCGCCAGTTCCTTGAGCGAAAGCTCAACGAAGAAGGACGCGATGACGCCCGCGGCGACGCACAGCAGCATCAGCATGTAGCCGAGCCCCACGGCTTTCGCGCGATGAAAGCGCGTCAGCTCATCTTCCTCGGCGCGGCCGAACCTGATGCCGGACAGGAACCGGATCGCCGCAACGCCGGCGAAGGCGAGGAAAGCGCAATAGCGCACGATATCGACATTGCGCGGATGTGCGGTCTCGGACATCAGCGCGCCGACCTGAATGGCCGCGCTCGACAGGATGATGAGCAGGGCCGCCAAGGTCACCATCATGCGGCTGCGGCGGCGCGACCTGCGTTCAATGTCCGATTCATCCCTCGCCATCACCAGCGCTCCACCACGTAACCTATGCGTTACATGTCACCTATAGGTTTCTCCGTCAATTCCGCGGATCAAACAAAGTACTTTACATTGCAAAGTATCATGGCTACATTGCCGTCATCGAATGAGGAGCAGGCCATGAACGCCTCCGTTGACGACATCCGCGCAGACATCGCGTTTCTGAAATCGCTCGCCGAGGATGGCGGCTCGCCGCGCAGCGGCGGCGCCGTCATCGCGCTGGCGGGCGCGTGTTTCGGCGCGGCGAGCCTGGCGCATTACGCGGCGGTGCAGGGCTATGTGCCGATCGCCGATTGGGGCTTCGCGGCGCTCTGGTTCGGCGTCTCGGCGGTGTTCGGCGTTGGCGTCGGCCTTATCAACCGGGGCCAATCCAATGCGGGCTCGGCGGCGACGCGGGCGATGCGGGAATTATGGCGCGCCGTCGGCTGGTGCATCTTCGCCATCGTGCTGGCGCTGATGGTCGCGGGCATCGTGACCGGGCAATGGATCGTGATGGGCGCGCTGCCGCCGGTGATCATCAGCCTCTACGGCGCGGCCTGGATGGTCGGCTCGAAATTCTCCAAGATCAGCTGGATTGGGATCGTGCCCTGGGTGTGCTTTGCGTGCGCGATCGGATGCGCGGCGCTGGTCGGGCGCGCGGAACTCTACCTCGCCTATGCCGGCGCGCTGGCGCTGACGATGCTGCTGCCAGGCCTCGCGCTCATGCGCCGGGGCTGACATGAGCGACTTCGACATCTCGGGCATCGATGACGTGATCCACGGCCGCTTGCGGCTGGGGATCATGGCCTATCTGGCGGGCGCGGACAGCGCGGAGTTCAACGCCATCAAGGCGAAACTCGAGGCCACGGACGGCAATCTCTCGGTGCATCTGCGCAAGCTGGAGGAAGCCGGCTATGTCGCCATCGAGAAGAGCTTTGTGGGCAAGAAGCCGCAGACGCGCGTGACGCTGACGCCGGATGGCAAGAAGGCTTTCATCGCCTACCTCGATCAGATCAGCAAACTTGTGAACGGCGGCGGCGCTTAGCCGCCGCTGCTTTGCGCGCCGCCGAAACGCTCTTTATGTAGGGCGCAATACAGGGTGGAGCGCGTGGAATGGGCGTCTTTGACAAGCTGAAGAGCGATCTTGCGCTCATCGACGGGCTTGTCCGCTCGCTGCGCGCCTATCGCGGGTTGACGGCGGATGCCACGATCACCGCCGCCGACGATATCGAGCGCAGCGTCGACCGCTTTCCCGACAATATTGCGTTTCGCTTCGAAGGCGCCTCGCTCACTTATCGCGATCTCGATGCGCTCGCCAACCGGATCGCGCATTGGGCGCAGGCCGCCGGCATGAAGCGCGGCGATACGGTCGCGCTGTTCGTCGCCAACCGGCCGGATTACGTGGCGTGCTGGGTGGGGCTGGCGAAGATCGGCGTGGCGAGCGCGCTCATCAACACCAATCTCGTCGGCGCGCCGCTGGCGCATTGCATCAACATCGCCAACGCCGATCATGTGATCGTGTCCAGCGATCTGCTCGATCCGCTGAAGGGCGTCTCCAACCAGCTCACGCGCGGACCGAAAATCTGGAATCTCGACGGGCCCGCTGAAGGCGCGGAAGATCTCGCTGCGGAGTTGGCGGCGCAAAGCGCCGAGCGGCCGCCCGTTTCCGTGCGCGAGGGCATGAAAGCGACCGATGTCGCGCTCTATGTCTATACCAGCGGCACGACCGGCGCGCCGAAGGCCGCGCGCATGACGCATTTGCGGCTCATGGGCATGTTGCGCGCCTTCATCGGCGGCGGCCATGCGCGGCCGAGTGACCGCGTCTATGTCACCTTGCCGCTTTATCACGCCACCGGCGGATTGACGGGCATCGGCTTTGCGCTGGAGACCGGCGCGACCGTCATCCTGCGCCGCAAATTCTCCGCCTCGCATTTCTGGCAGGAAGCCTATGACGAAAAGGCGACCGTGTTCTTCTATATCGGCGAGCTGTGCCGTTATCTCTTGAACGCGCCGCCGCATCCTTTGGAGACCAAGCACAGTTTGCGCCTCGGCGTCGGCAATGGCCTGCGGCCCGAAGTGTGGGAGAAATTCCAGACGCGCTTCAAGATTCCGAAAATGCTCGAATTCTACGGCTCGACCGAAGGCAATGTGTCGATCCTCAATTTCGACGGCAAGGTCGGCTCGATCGGGCGCATTCCGAGCTGGCTGCAGCGACGCATGAATGTGCGGCTGGTGAAATTCGATGTCGAAACCGACGCGCCGGTGCGCACGGCGGATGGGCTCTGCGTCGAAGCCGCGCCTGACGAGCCTGGCGAAGCCTTGGGCGAAATCCGCAGCGACGATGCGCGCTTTCAATTCCAGGGCTATTCGGGCGATCCCAAGCAGACCGAGAAGAAGATTCTGCGCAACGTGTTCCGCGAAGGCGATGCGTGGTTCCGCACCGGCGATCTCTTGCGCAAGGATGCGGACGGCTATTTCTATTTCGTCGATCGCATCGGCGACACGTTCCGCTGGAAAGGCGAGAATGTTTCGACCAACGAGGTCGGCGACATGATCACGCAGATCGACGGCGTCGCAGAAGCCAATGTGTACGGCGTGAAGATCGGCGATCTCGACGGGCGCGCGGGCATGGCGGCGGTGACGCCCGGCCCGGGCTTCGATCTGGCGAAATTGCACGACGGCGTGCGCCGCGAACTCGCGCCCTATGCGCGCCCGCTCTTCATCCGCGTGCAGCCAGCGATCGAAACCACCGGCACGTTCAAATATCGCAAGGTCGATCTGGTCACCGAAGGCTTCGATCCCAACAAAACGACGGACGCGCTCTATTTCGACGATCCGGACGCCAATGCCTACACGCCGGTCACGCCGGCGCTCTACGCGGACATTCAATCCGGCGCGCGGCGGGTGTGAGCTTCCTCATCGATCCGACGGCCGAGCGCGATATCGCCGCGCTGCAGGATGTAGAGCGCGCGGCGACCGAGATGTTTCGCGGCACGGGCCTGTTGCCGGAGTCGCTGTTCGACGACCCGGAGGTGACGGCGCGCAGCACGCATCTCGGCTATATCGCCAACGGCGTTTCGCTGACCGCGCGTGTGGGCGCAGCGCCCGTCGGCTTCGCGATCGGGCGCGCGCTGCCGGGCAGCTTTTATCTCGCTGAGCTCAGCGTGCATCCTGCGCACGGGCGCCAAGGCATCGGGCGCGCGCTGGTGGAGATGTATTGCACGACGGCGTTCGGCATCGGCGCATCCTGCGTCACGCTGTCGACGTTTCGCGACGTGCCATGGAACGGCCCGTTCTACGCCAGCATGGGCTTTCGCGAGATTGCGCGCGCGCAGTTCACGCCGTGGATGAAAGAGTACGAAGACAATCAGGCGCGCGGCGGGCTGGATGTGACGAAGCGCTGTTTCATGCAAAGGGATCGCGCGTAGCCGTACCGCCGGCTTCCAGCCGGCATGGCGCAATCTGCCGGCTGGAAGCCGGCGGTACGAAACGAAACACGCTAATCGAAGCTCGCGGCGAGCGCACCGCCGACATCGATGAGGCGGCCGTTGCGGCCATAGGCGTCGTGAAGCGCGTCCGGCGTCAGCGCTGCGCGCGGCGCGCCTTCGGCGATGATGGCGCCATCGCGCAGCAGCACGACATGATGGGCGGCGCGCGCGGCGAGCGCGACATCATGCGTCGAGAACAGCACCGCGCCCTCGCCCGCCACGTGGGCGCGCATGATATCGAGCACGGCGAGCGCCTGGGCGGGATCGAGGCTGGCGGTCGGTTCATCGAGCACGAGCACGGGCGCGCTTTGCGCCAGCGCGCGGGCGAGATGGGCGCGGATACGCTCGCCGCCGGAAATCTCATCCATGCGCCGCGTGCGCAGCGCGCTCATGGCGCAGGCGTCGAGCGCGGAATCGACCGCGGCTTTGTCTTCGGGGCCCAGGCGGTCGGGCGGCGCGCCATGCGCGAAGCGGCCGAGCGCGACCAGACGTTCGACGCTGATCGGCCAGGCGGCTTCGGGCTGCTGCGGCAGATAGGCGGCGCGGCGCGCGCGCAAAGCCGGGTCCATCAGGCGCGGATCGGCGCCGTGAATGCGCGCGCGGCCATGCGCCAAAGGAATGAGCCCCATCGCGGCGCGGATCAGCGTGGATTTGCCCGAGCCGTTCGGCCCCAGAAGCGCGACGACGGCGCCGCGCGGCGCGGCGATCGAAACGCCCTTCACGATCAGGCGGCGGCCATAGGAGATTTCCGCGTTTTCGAGCGCGAGCAGCGGGATCATCGCATGCCTCCGCGGGCGGCGAGGCGCGCGGCGATCAGCGCAAAGATCGGCCCGCCGATCAGCGCGGCTGCGACGCCGAGCTTCAACTCCGTGTTGGTTGGCAACAAACGCACGATTAGATCGGCGAGCGTCAGCATGGCGCCGCCGGCCAGCGCCGAGGGGATCAGCACGCGCGCCGGATCGTAGCCGACGCGGCCGCGCACGAGATGGGGCGCTGCGACGCCGATGAAGCCGATGACGCCGACGAACGCGGTCGCTGCGCCCGCCGCGATCGCCGCGCCGAGCACGACGAGCACGCGCGTGCGGTTGAGTTTGACGCCAACGGCTTCCGCCGCCTCTTCGCCCAAAGTGAGCGCCTGCAAGCCGCTGCGCGCAAAGAGGATGAGCGCGGCGCCGACCGCGAGGAACGGCGCGACCATCGCCACATCCTCAAGGCTGCGCCCTTCCACCGTGCCGAGCGTCCAGTTCACGAGATCGGCGAGCGCGGCGGGATTGGGCGCCAGATTGAGCGCGAGCGCGATGAGGCCGCCGGCGAAGCTGGAAAGGCCGATGCCGATCAGCGCGAGCGTCGCGGAGCTGCGCGTCGCCGCGCCCAGCCAGGTCACGAACACGGCGGCGGCGAGCGCAAGGCCGAGCGCGGAGAACGGCGGCGCATAGGGCCAGGCGGCGGCCGCGCCGGTGATGAAGGCGATGACGGCGCCGAGCGCGGCGAAGCCCGATATGCCGATGACGCCCGCGTCCGCGAGCGGATTGCGCAGCAGGCCCTGGAGGCTTGCGCCGGCGAGCGCGAGGGCCGCGCCCACGAGCCACGCCATCAGCGTGCGCGGCAAACGAATCTCGCGCACGATCAAACTCGCCTGCTCGCTCCCGCCGCCGAACAAAGCGGCGATGACATCGCCGGGCGCGATCGAGACCGAGCCGATGAACAGGCCCGCGCAGAGTGCGAGCACGGAGGCTGCAACCAAGGTGAGCGTGAGACGGTCTTTCATGGCGCGTCGATCACGGCGGCCAGACGCTCGGCGGCGCCGATGGCGTACCACGCATCGCACGACACCAGATCGGCCGGCAGCGCGACGCGGCGCGCCTGCGCCAGCGCGCGGCGCAGCGCCGGATGGCGCGCATAGGTGAAGGGCGTGGCGTTGATCTGTCCGGTTTCGAAAAATGCCGTGGCGACGATCTGCGGCGGCCGCTGCATCAAGGCTTCCAGCGGCAGCACCTGCCAGCCCGGGCTGGCGCGCGCATTGCGCCCGCCTGCGGCTTCGATGACAGCGTTCATCAGCACGTCCGGCCCGGACACGGCGCCGGACGAGGTGAGATAGAGCACGGCGGGCGGCGCCGCGGGCCAGCGCGCGCGCAGCGCGGCGAGCCGCGCATCGAGATCGCGCGCCATGGCTTCGCCGCGCGCCGAACTGCCGAGCGCTTCGGCGGCGTAGAGCAGCTCGGCGCGAGCTGCGGCGAAATCGCGCGCATCGGTGAGCTGCAGCATGGGCACGCCCAAGCGGGCATAATGGCGCGCAGCATCGACGCCGCCGCCCCAGGTGCGCACCACGAGATCGGGATGGAAGGCGAGCGCGTCTTCAAGCCCGCCGCGCGTGGTGGGCAGGCCGATGGCGCTGCGCCGGTAATAGGAATCGTCGCGCGTCGCGCCCCGGCTCAGCGCGGCGATACGCCCACGATCAGCCAGCGCCAGCACATATTGATCGGCGCAATAATCGAGGCTGACGATGCGCTGCGGCGCGGCGCCGGCGGGCGCACAGAAAAGGGCGAGCATGATCGCCAGGACCGCCGCCGCACGCGCCAAACCCGCCTCCTCCCCCAAGCCGGCGCGGACCCTAGTGGCCCGTTCTGCGCGGAGCAATGCGGGGGGAGATGCAGCCTGCGCGCGATTAGGCTATAGGGCGGCGATGGACCGGTTTGTCCGCTATCTCCCTATCCTGTTCATTGCGCTGGCGATCGCGGCGTTCTTCGGCTCCGACCTGCATGGGCTGGTGTCGATCGAGACCTTGCGCGCGCAGCGCGACGCGCTGGACGCCTTTGTGGATGACCATCGCGTGGCGGCGGTCGCGCTCTATCTGGTGAGCTTCGTGACGCTGATCCTGCTGTCGCTGCCGGTGTCGTTCGTGATGACGGTGGCGGGCGGCTATCTGTTCGGGCCGACCTTGGCGGTGCCGCTGGCGCTGATCGCCGTCACCGGCGGGTCGACGCTGTTCGTGGTGCTGACGCGCAGCGCTTTGGGCGCCTTGATGCGCGACCGGCTGAAAGGGCGGCTCGCGCGGCTCGAACGCGGCTTCAAGGCCGATGCGTTCAATTACCTGCTGGTGCTGCGGCTGACGCCGGCGGCGCCGGTGTTTCTCACCAATCTGGCGGCCGGGCTTGTGGGCATGAAGCTCAAACATTTCGCGCTGGCGACGTTCCTCGGCCTCATCCCGGTGACGATCGTGTTCGCGGGCGTGGGCCATGGCCTGCGCGCGGCGTTCGAGGCGGGGCTCGACGCCGATCCGGTTGCGGCGGCGCGCAGGCTGATGCTGTCGCCGGAGGTGATCCTGCCCATTATGGGCCTCATCGCGCTGTCGCTGCTGCCGGTCGCGATGAAGCGGCGCGCTTAATCCTTGGCGCGCTCGACGTAGGAGCCGTCATCCGTCGAGACGACGACGCGCGTGCCGACTTCGATATGCGGCGGCACCATGGTCTTCACGCCATTGGAGAGCTTGGCGGGCTTGTAGGACGACGAAGCCGTCTGCCCTTTCACGACCGGCTCGGTCTCGACGATTTCGAGCGTGACGCGCGAGGGCAGATCGAGCGTCAGGGCCTGGCCTTCATACATGGTGAGATCGACCAGCATTTCCGGTTCGAGATAGGCGGCGGCATCGCCCACCATGTCCTTGGAGACGGTGACCTGCTCATAATTGGTGGGGTTCATGAACACGAAGCCGGATTCGTCTTCGTAGAGATAGGTGTGCTTGGTCTGCTCGACGAAGGCCTTCTCCATCGAATCCGTGGTCTTCACGGTGACGGTGGTTTTCACCCCGTCGACGATGCGGCGCATGATGACCGTGGTGGTCGGCGTGCCTTTGCCGGGGCGGAAATTCTCCGCCGAGAGCACGACGTAGAGCTTGTTGTCTTCATGCTCGATGACATTGCCCTTGCGCACGTCGCTTGCGATGACCTTGACCACGATGAAGCCTTTCCAGGGGCGCAGTCCGCGCCCGCCCTTTGAATTTTCGGCCCGCTCCTTAGCCTGCGTCGGCCCGCGCGCCAAATCGGGGGCGGCGCGATGAGCTGGGCCGGCGCGGAAGCGCATGCCGACAAACGGCCTTTTCTCCTGGCGCGCGCAAAGGCGCTGGCGGCGATCCGGGCCTGGTTCGCGGACGAGGGCTTCATCGAGGCGGATGTGGGCGCGCTGGTCCCGACGCCGGGGGCGGAGGTCCATGTCGCGGCGTTCGAGACCGATGGGCGCTACCTGCACACCTCGCCGGAATTCGCGATGAAGGGCCTGTTGGCGGCGGGCGAGACGAAGATTTTCCGGCTCGGCGCGGCCTATCGCAAGGGCGAACGCGGGGCGCTGCACGCGCCGGAATTCACCCTGCTCGAATGGTACCGCGCGGGCGCGCCCTATGAAGAGGTGATGGCCGATTGCGCCGAAATCGCGCGCACGGCGGCGCGGGCGATCGGGACGGAAGCGATGCGATGGAAAGAGCGCAGCGCGGATGTGTTTGCGGCGCCGGAGACGATCACCGTGCGCGAGGCGTTTTCAAAGTTCGCGCCCCTCCCCCCTCGGGGGGAGGGCAGGGAGGGGGGGCGTTCAACCGCCGCTGACGAAACAGAAGGAAGCGATGCGGCGCGTGAGTCCTCAAGCGCGTCGTCTCATTCTGCGCGCCCCCTCCCCCTACCCCCGCCCCCGGGGGCGGGGGTTACATCATCGGATATGTTCAGTGCGGTGATGGTCGAGAAGATCGAGCCGCATCTGGGCTTGGGGGCGATTGCGTTTTTGACGGAATATCCAATCGAGGAAGCGGCGCTCGCGCAGCCTTGTGCGCATGATCCTTCGGTCGCGGAGCGCTTCGAGATGTATGCGTGCGGCGTGGAATTGGCGAACGGCTATGGCGAATTGACCGATGTGGCCGAGCAGAAGCGGCGCTTCAAAGCGGCGATGGATGAAAAGCAAAAGCGCTATGGCGAGCGCTGGCCCGAACCGCTCGCGTTTTACGACGCGCTGGCGCACATGCCGGCGGCGAGCGGCTGCGCGCTGGGCGTCGACCGACTGATCATGCTGCTTTCGGGCGCGCGGCGCATCGAGGACGTGCTGTGGAGCGCGCCATGATCCGCGACGCAGAGAGCGGCGATGGCGCGGCGATCCGGCATGTCGAGACGCAGGCGTTCAAACGCGCGGATGAAGCCGATCTCGTGGAGCGGCTGCGCGCGGACGGCGACATGCTGTTCGAACTCGTCGCCGTCGAGGACGGCGCAATCGTGGGCCATGTCGCGCTGTCGAAAATGCGCGGCGATATCGGCGGGCTGGCGGGGCTGGGGCCGATCGGCGTTGCGCCGCTCCGGCAGAAGGACGGCGTCGGCGCGGCGCTGATGCGCGCGGCGATCGCGCGCTGCCGCGCGAACGGCGTGCGCGCCATCGTGCTGCTGGGCGATCCGGCCTATTACGCGCGCTTCGGCTTCACGCACGATGCGGCGGCGAACCTGCACTCGCGCTACGCGGCCAATGCCGCCTTCCAGGCGCTCGAATTGGAGCCGGGCGTTCTCGCCGCGGGCGGAATCGTGCAATACGCGCCGGCGTTCGGGGGCTGATCATGGCGGACGGAAGCCGGCTCGATCCATTGGCGGCGGTCGCTGCGCGCTACGCGGTGGCGATCACACCCGATATGGAGCGGCTGATCGATGAGGCCGATCCGAACGATCCGATCGCGAAGCAATTCCGGCCGAGCGCGGCCGAACTCGATGTGAAGCCGGAAGAATTGGCCGATCCGATCGGCGATGACGCGCATGCGCCGGTCGAGGGCGTGGTGCATCGCTATGCAGACCGCGCGCTGTTGAAGCTCACGCATGTCTGCGCGGTCTATTGCCGGTTTTGTTTTCGGCGCGAGATGGTTGGGCCCGGCAAGAGCATGGGTTTATCGAAAGCGGCGCTGGACAAGGCGTTTGCCTATATCGCAGCGACGCCTTCGCTCTGGGAGGTGATCCTGACGGGCGGCGATCCGTTCCTGATCTCCGCGCGGCGCGCGGCGGCGATCACGCAGCGCCTGGCGTCGATCGAGCATGTGAAAGTGGTGCGCTGGCATACGCGCGTTCCCATCGTCGCGCCCGCGCGCGTGACCGAGGCGTTTGCGCGCGCGCTGCGCGATCAGCGCGTCGCGACCTGGGTCGCGGTGCATGCGAACCATCCGCGCGAGCTGACGGCGGAGGCGCGCGCAGCGATCGGGCGGCTGGTCGATGCGGGCGTACCGGTGGTGTCGCAAAGCGTGCTGCTGCGCGGCGTGAACGATGATGTCGAGACGCTGGAAGCGTTGATGCGCGGCTTCGTCGAAGCGCGCGTGAAGCCCTATTACCTGCACCATGGCGACCTCGCGCCGGGCACGAGCCATTTCCGGACCACGATCGAAGACGGCCAGGCCTTGGTGCGCGCCCTGCACGACCGCGCGAGCGGGTTAGCGCAGCCGGTCTACGTGCTGGATATCCCGGGCGGGTTTGGGAAGGCGGCGTTGGCGGAGAGCGGCACGCGGGTGCGGGGGGATGGCGTGCGCGAGGTTCGGGGGAAGGACGGGGAGTGGCGGGGCACCTAAGGCAGGCGAAGCCATAGGCAGTGCGACGAAATGAGAATCATCCGACGCTCACAGTCAAAGCGTTGGACAGTCCCTGATGAAATCGCCGCGATTTGAAGTACGCGTCGCCCACCTAAAAAAGGTCTTTCGACCTTCAAATCTCGAATGGGCGTGGAAGAAAAAAGTCAGGCCCGACCTAAAAGAACAGTTTGTCCTGGATCCCATCGAGTATCTTGATTTTCACGTCAACCGACGACGCGAGTGTAGAAAGTTATCCGATCGAATTTCGTCGGGCGACTACTCTCCGACAGCACCTTTGCGCATTTTGGTAGAAAAGTCGAAAGGCCTTTGTCGTCAGTTGGTCGTTCCATCGATTGCAGACATGCTAGTTCTGCAATGTCTGTCCGACGCCTTTAACGAGCAGATCAAAGCAAAAGAACCAACAAAAAAGGCCTTCTATGAACCCAAAGACCACTCCTTCTCGAAGGCTGGTGGTGACGGTTACGGGACATTCCATGCATGGCTAAACTTTCAAAAGGAGATACTCAAGTTCTCCGAAACCCGTCCCTACCTGGTGGTCACTGACGTCGCAAACTACTACGACTCTATTAGCTACGTGCACCTTCGAAACGTCATCGCCGGCACTGTTGGAGGCGAAGAGTGCATTTTAGACATGCTGATTTTTGTGTTGAGCGGTCTGCTGTGGCAGCCGGACTACATGCCCCGCATGGAAATTGGGCTGCCGCAAATCAACATCGACGCGCCGCGAGCACTGGCCCACTGCTTCCTCTATGAACTTGACGCATACCTTGAAAAGGAAAATCCGGATTTCGCACGCTTCATGGATGACATCGATATCGGCGTTGAGAGTATTGCCGACGCAAAAGCGATATTGCGAAACGTGGATCTGCTGCTCCAGACGCGACAAGTAAGGCTCAATAGCGGAAAGACAAAAATTCTTTCGCAATCGGAGGCGCATCGCCATTTTCGTGTGGACGAAAACATTCAACTCGACATTCTGAAGAGCAAGATTGAGCGAGAGCTAGCGAATGGAAACGACGCAGCTGGCGAAAAGAAGGAACTACGCCGGCTCTTCTCCAACGGATTGAAGAAAGCATCTTTTGACGATGGAAATGGCGAGAAAATCCTAAAGAGAATCGTGAACTTGGCCGCACTAGCCAACGTCGCGTTGCCGGTGGACGAGCTGTACTTTATCCTTAGGCGGTGGCCGGGTTCTCAGTCGGCAGTTCTTTCTTATATCAGCCGAACTAAGTGCAACGCGAAGCACATTCAAATGCTCACAGCATTTTTGAAATCTGGCATTGTCGTTGACGACGTAACGCAGATCAACATTGCAAACCACGCGCTTGAAATTCGAATACACTCGCTTGCTATAGCTCCTGAATTCGAGAACCTTTGGACTTCAATATCGGACAGAACCTACTTTGGCCTATACGCGCGCATTTGGCTGGCATCGAAATACATTAGCACCGCGGAGCTATGGGATTTCTTGCGTCATCATCGATCGCGATGGGAAGCAGATCTGGCTTTGGGCCGCCTAGTAGGTGGCACAGCTTCCCGCTTCTGGAAATCCACGGAACAGGACAAATTCCAGGCGCTCATAAGCACATCAAAAAATGAGGGAGCACTTCAAACCTCGGAGTTTCACGCCTCGTTGAGGTCGGATGTCAACGCGGTCTACGACACGTCAAAATTCTTCAAGTCGCCGAACACGTCCAAACCCAACCATATTACTCACTCCAAATTCCTTTGTCTGTTAAGTGTGCTCTCCAATTCGAAGCTCTCTGCGCAAATGCTCCAAAAGGTAGTGAACCAAAATGCAACGGCATGGGGCGACAAATACTACCTAAACTACGGAAAACGAGCGTCAGCGATGAAGGGCATCCTCTAATCGACTACCGCCCTACTCCCCCTTCTTCCCCACCTTGCTCAGATCCGGCGCGTTGTGCGTGCCCATGGCTTGCCGGCCTTGGATCGTTTCCTGCAGCGCGGCGGCGTGTGACTCGCGCAGTTTCTGCGTGTAGCCGTTGATCTCGGGAATGACGTAGCGCGCGACGAGGTCCCAGGAGCGGGCAGTGGCTTCGGGATTGGCCCAATCATGCGCGAAGCCGATGACGGCGCCGAAGCCGCCGGCTTTGTCCTGCACCTCCTTGATGCGCGCGATGAGATCGTCCGGCGTGCCGATGACGCCGGCCGCGCCGTCGGCGAACGCGGTCTGATCGACGGCTTCATCGGGGCTGGCGGCGGCGGACATGCCGGGCGTCATCAGCGTGCCGACATTGTACTCGTTGCGCCACCTGAAGAGGCCGTCCTTCGCTTCGGCGCGCGCCTGCGCCCGCGTTTCCGCGACGTGCCAGGAGAGCAGCACGCGCCAATTCTTGCGATCGACCGGCACGCCGCTCTTCTTCGACGCGTCCTCCGCGAAGGCCCATTGCGTGGGCAGCGCGTTGAGGCCGGCCGATGACGTCGAGGCGAGCGAGATCACGCCCGCACCGTACTTGCCGGCGAGCGTCATGCCCGAGGGGCTGATCGTGGAGGCGACGACAAATTCCATGTCTTCCTGATAGGGCAGCAATTGCAGGCCGGCGTCCTTCAGCGTGAACCATTCGCTTTCGTGCGTGACGCGCTCGCCCTTCATGAGGCGCTTGATCACGCCGATGGCTTCGTCCTGGCGGTCGCGCTGCGTCATCGGATCGATGCCGAGGGCGAACGCGTCGGACGGCAGCGCGCCGGGGCCGGAGCCGAAGATGGCGCGCCCGCCGCTCATCCAATCGAGCTGCACCATGCGCTGCGCGACGTTGAAGGGATGGTGGTAGGGCAGCGAGACGACGCCGGTGCCGAGCTTGATGCGCGCGGTTTTCTCGGCGGCGGCGGCGAGAAAGAGTTCGGGCGAGGCGATCATCTCCCAGCCGGAGGAATGGTGCTCGCCGCACCAGAATTCGTCATAGCCGAGCTTGTCGAGCTGCGCCGCGAGATCGAGATCGCGCCGGAATTGGAGCAGCGGGTTCTCGCCGATCGGATGGTGCGGGGCGAGAAAGGCTCCGAATTTCAGGCGCGCCATGGTGTGTTTCTTCCCTCTTCGTCGTGTTGCGCGCAGCTAAGCGGGCCGCATCGGAAAACGCAACGCACCCCCTCCCCGCGAGGGGAGGGGGTTGGGGGGTGGGGTGAAACCCGTCGCCAAAACGCATGCGGAGCGCGACGCAGCGTCAATCGAAAACCGTTGTGATTCACCCCACCCCCTGCCCCCTCCCCTCGCGGGGAGGGGGAGCGCTGGACTCTGATGCGCCGCGCGCGCTTCATTCGCGCATAAGGGAGAGACGCCATGGACGCATCCAAGCTCATGTTCAAAGACGGCCTGATGAAGGGCGAGCGCATTCTGGTGACGGGCGGCGGCACCGGGCTCGGCCGTGAGATGACCGAAGCGTTCGTGAAGCTCGGCGCCGATGTCTACATCTGCGGGCGGCGCGGCGATGTGCTGAAGGAAACCGCCGACGAGGTGATGAAGCAATATGGCGGCAATGTCTGGCCGATCGCGTGCGATATCAGGAACGCCGACGCGATCCACGACATGATCGACGAAATCTGGGCGACGGGCGGCGCGCTCACGGGCCTGATGAACAACGCGGCCGGCAATTTCATCTCGCGCACCGAGGATCTCTCGCCGCGCGGCTTCGAAGCGATCTCGAACATCGTGTTCCGCGGCTCGTTCTACGTCACGCTCGACATCGGCAAGCGTTGGATCGCGGAGAAGAAGAAAGGCAATGTGTGCTCGATCCTGACGACGTGGGTCTGGCATGGCGGGCCGTTCACGGTGCCGAGCGCGATGTCGAAGGCGGGCCTCAACGTGATGACGCAATCGCTCGCCGTCGAATGGGGCCGCTACAACATTCGTTTCAACGCCATTGCGCCCGGCCCCTTCCCGACCAAAGGCGCCTGGGAGCGGCTCTCGCCCGGCGTGAACGCGCAGGATGCCGGCCAGCGCACGGAAGGCTCGGTGATCGAGCGCGTCGGCCACATGCATGAACTCTGCAATCTGGCGGTGCTGCTGATGGCGCCGGGCGCGGAGTACATCAACGGCCAGACCATCGCGATCGACGGCGGCCAGCATCTGCGCGGCGGCGGGGGCTTCTCGCGTCTCTCCGAATGGGGCGATGCGGAATGGGAAGCGGCGCGCGGCGCGATCAAGGGCGCGAACGAAAGCGACAAGCGGCAAAGGACGACCTGATGGCGCCACCGATCCTGCTCATTCACGGCGCGTGGCACGGCGCATGGTGCTGGGAAAAGACGCTGGCGCTGCTGCCGCCGTCGACGCGCGCCATCGATCTGCCGGGCGGCGGGCCGAACAGGCCGGGCTGGGGCGTGGGGCTCGATGATGTCGCGCGCGCCACCTGCGATGCGGCGCGCGAGATGGGCGGCAATGTCGCGGTCGCGGGCCATTCGCTCGGCGGGGCCGTCATCTCGCGCGCGGCGGAGCTGGCGCCGGAATTGTTCGCGGGGCTGATCTACGTGACGGCGTTTCTCTTGCGGCCCGGCCAATCGGCGATCGACGTGGCGAATACCGACAAGGACTCCAAAGTCCCGACCTGCATTCAGCCCGCGCCGCTGTCCGGCCTCATCAAGATCAAGCGCGAGGAGATGAAGCCGGTCTTCTACAATGATCTGCCGCCGGCCGAGCAGGAGGCCAATGCGAAACGCGCCACCGATCAATCGATCCGCACGCTGATCGGCAAAGCCAAGCTCAGCGACAGCCGCTGGGGCTCGCGGCGGCGCTTCTACATTTCGTGCCTGCAGGATCACGCGATCTCGCCCGCCTGCCATCAGCGCATGGTGGCGGCGACGCCCGTGGAGGAATTCGTCACGCTCGACGCCTCGCATTCGCCGTTCGCCTCGAAGCCGCAGGACACCGCGCAACTCATCATGGGCTTCGCGAACAAGCTGTGAGCGTGCTTCCCCTCCCCGCGAGGGGAGGGGGCGGGGGGTGGGGTGAATCACGCCGTTTGTTGTTTGTGCGCGCGTCGCGCGCTTTTGCTCTGCCCCCTCCCCTCACGGGGAGGGGAAGAGGCGGCAATGTTTGCGCGCGGCATGATGATCAAGGCCCCCAGCAGCAGCGCCCCGCCCAGCGCGTAGGGCGCCCAATGGCCGAACGTATCGAACACGATGCCTGACAGCGCGGGGCCGATCACGCGGCCGAGCGCGCCGGCGGATTGGTTGAGGCCCATGGCGCCGCCGCGCTGTTGGTCATCGGCCTGCTTGGCGACGAGGCTTTGCAGCGCGGGCGTGGCGAGCGCGACGCCAAGCGTGACGAAGGCGAGCGCGCCATAGGCCATCCACGGCGCCTGCGCCGCCGCGAGCAGCAGAAGGCCGAGCGCGAACACGATGAGGCCCGCGCGCAGGGTCAGCACTTCGCCGAAGCGCCGCGCCGCCGCGCCCGCGCCGCCGCCCTGCAGCAGCGCTGCGCCCACGCCCATGCCCGCGAGCGTGTAGCCGACCTCGCGCGGCCCCCAGTCAAACGCCGCTTTGCCCCACAGCCCGAACGTCGCCTCCATCAGCGATTGCGCGATCATCAGCACGACCGAGGTTGCGATGAAGCCGGCGAGCACGCCGTCGGCGCGCAGCAGCTGCAGCGAGAAGCGCGGCGCGCTTGAAGCAGCGTGGTTGGTGTTGGTTTCCCGGAAGAGGAGGAGCGCGCCGGCCGCGGCGAGCGCGTTGAGCGCGGCGGTGAGCTCGCAGATGCGCTCGAAATGCGCGCGCGTTGGCGCCCCGCTCACCAGCACCGCGCCGAGCGCGGGGCCGGCGATGAAGCCGAAGCCGACGGCGGCGCCCAAGAGGCCCATATTGCGCGCGCGCGTTTTGTCATCCGCGAGATCGGCGGCGGCGGCGAAGGCTGCGCTCGACCCGCCCGCCATCAGCCCGCCGATGAGGCGCACCAGGCCCATCTCCAGCACGGTGTGGGTATGCGCCATCACCAGATAGGAGATCGCGGACACGATCATGCCGGCGGCGAGCACGGGCTTGCGGCCGATGCGATCGGACAACCGGCCCCACAGCGGCGCGGCGATGAACTGGCCGAGCGAATAGGCGCCGAACGCCCAGGTGATGGCGGAGGCCGGCGCGCCGGTGGAGAGCGCCAGGAACGGAAAGATCGGCAGAAACGCGCCGAAGCCCGTCATCGAGACGAGCATCACGCCCACCAGGGCTGCGAGAGAGCGCGCGCGCATGGCGCCGAGGTATCCGGGTTTCGCCCGCGCGACACGCGTGACACGTCACCGCGCTCACGCGTGACCCCAAGGCGTGACCCCAAGCGTGACGGGCGTCACAGCCGCCCCGCCCGGCCGGCTCTAGGGTCTGATCATCGCAACGACGCGATGAGCCCAGAGCCAAACACCGAGCCAAACGGAGCCAGAGATGACGACCTTCAAGACCCGCCTGATGAGCCTGATGATCGCCGCGGTGATCGCGGTCCCGGTGCTGCTGACGGTCTCCCATCAAGCCGCCCAAATCGTCGCCTGATCCGTTTCGAACCCAGATTTCAGAGAGCCAGACCAATGACCAAATTCTTCTCCTTCGCCGCCGCCGCCCTGCTCGTCGCCGTGATGGCCGCCCCGGTGCTGCATCAAGCCGCGCAGATCGTCGCGTAAGAGCGGCGCAAGCCAAGAAAATCCGTACCGCCGGCTTCAGCCGGCAGGCCGTCTCTGCCGGCTGGAAGCCGGCGGTACGAAGAAGGAAAGGGCGCGGGGATTTGGCTCTCCCCGCGTCCTTTTCCTTTCATGCGAGACGCGCCCGCTTGCGCGGCAGAAGCATCAACGCGAAGGCCAGGCCAAGCGTGAGCACCGCGCTGATCCTCGGATCGAAATAGGAGCCGCTGACGGGATATAATTGCCAACAGACGTTGGAGACGGCGTGGTACAGCACCGCCGCGAACACGGCGCCATTCGTCCAATTGTAGACCCAGACCATGACCATGCGCGCCGACACGGTCCACAAAATCCACCAGACGATCCATTCGAGCGGCCGCCCAGCCTCGATGAGCGCCGGATAGTGCCAGGCGGCCCAGGCCAATCCCAACACCACGCCGCTCGTAACCGGCCCTCGCCCGGCCTGCAGGCGATCAAGCGCGTAGCCGGACCATCCGATCTCCTCCAGCGCAGCCGTCGGCAGGAAGAGGAGGAACAGGACGAGCGCACGCTCAATCGACCATGCAGGATCGGGAACCGGCTCGCCCATGCTGCGCGACACGACGAACGCGAGCGCGAACAGAAGCGGATTGATGAGCGCCACAAGGATAAGACGAACGCCCGGCGTTCTAATGTCGACCGCGCGCTTGAACAGGTTCCCGACGCCCTGCAGACCACCGTCGCCCAGGGTCAGCGCCGCCGCAGCGAGCGCGGGCGCGACGATCGCGAGCGCCGCAAGCGGCAGGCCGGGCAAGAGCTCGACGTTGACGAACGCGCCGACCGCCCAAAACGGAACCGTCAGCAGGAGCGTCAGCGCGAAATAGAGCGCCGCCTGTCTTTCCGCGACATCCATGAGGCCTTCCGCATTCAGGCTTGGCGTTCTCTCTGCCGAGGCCGGCTTCGGCCTTGTGCGGGATCAACTCCTCTTCTTGGTTCTTGACGGCTTCGCCGGCGTGTTCGCCGCGATGGCGGCGCGCACCAGCGCGGTGAGCGCCTTCTCGTTGATCTTATCGCCTTCGTGGAAATCGATGGCGCGGCGGGCATTGCCGTCAAGGCTGGCGTTGAACAGGCGCGACGGATCGGCGAGCGCGGCGCCCTTCATGAAGGTGAGTTTGACGGCGGCTTTGTAGATTTCGCCGGTGCACAGGATGCCGTCGCGCTCCCAGACCGGCACGCCGGCGGGATTGCTGGGCTTCTGCCATTTCACGGTTTCGACGATCGCGGGATCGGCGGCGCGAATGATGGCGCGCAGCTGCGCCAGCGTCTCGGCGCGCCAATCGCCGCTTGCCGCCGCAGGCTTCGCTTTCGCCGTTTTCTTCGCCACAGCCATGATCAATGATTAGCGCGAAATCGGACTAGGCACGCGCTTGATTACCGATCAGGCGTGAGAACCGTTTTAGCTGCGCGACCACGCTGTCTTCATGGGCGCGCCCTTCCGGCGTCAGCGCGCGGCCGAGCGCCAAGCCCACCATCGTCTCGACCACGAGCCGGTAGAACGGCAGCACATCATCGCCGTCGCCCATCTTCTTCTGCAGCGTCTCGTTCAGCGAAAAGATGCGCTCATAGCGCGCGATGGCGGGGCGCAGGCCGACGGCCAGATCCGGCTCATTGCGCGCCGCGAGCCAGATCTCGATGACGGCCTTGAACTCCGGCTGCTGCACCCGCGCCCAGACCGCATCGATCCATTGCTCGATCGTGGCCCAGGGATAGGGCCCTTCCGGCTTGAAATAGCGGTCGAACGCCTCGTCCATCGCGGCCACCAGCAGCTCGGCCAGGTCCGCGAAATGGTGGTGCAGCGCCCCGCGGGTGACGCCGGCCCGGCGGCAAATCTCCACCGCCGTGGTGCGCGCATGGCCCTGCTCGATCAGGGATTGGAGGGTCGCATCGATCAGCCGCGCCCGCATCGCGCGCGACCGCTCGGCCTGATTCCTGTGAAGCGGCTCCGCCATGCCCTCCAAATCCCACGTTCGCGACGTCTTGCCAACTAACATACATACATGTATGTCTTTTATCAATAGAGGAGGATTCCATGTCGGATGGGGCTGGAGCGATCACGGAACCGGCGCGGATGCGAGGCCCGCGCCCGATCTCGCCGGCGCAGGAAAAAGAGTTCGCGCGCGGGCTCTCTCCGGCGGTGGCTTGGCCGACTTTGGCGCTCGCGCTCATCCTGCCGCCGAGCACGATCGGGCTGGCGCTGCTCGGGCTTTATGACGTGGTCCCGGCCTGGGCCTGCACGCTGCCGCTGGGGCTGATGGCCTATGCGCATTACACGCTCGTGCACGAAGCGATCCACGGCAACATCGTGGCCCGGCCGAAGAGCCTGGCGTGGATCAATACGCTGATCGGCTGGATCGGCGCCTTCGGCCTCGGCGCGGGCTGGCATGTGCTGCAGCGGACCCATCTGCTGCATCACTCGCATACCAACACCGAGAAAGATCCGGACATCTACGTGAAGGGCTCGTTCGGCCGTCTGACGCTGACGTGGCTCAGGGGCACGCTGACGGGCCTTGTGCCGATCGCGGCGGCGCGCTTCGTGTTCCGCAGCGGCTATGCGCGGCTGCGCGGCGTGTTCACGGAACGCGAGTTGTGGCTGTCGTCGATCTATCCGGCGGTGACGCTTGTTCTGCTCGCGATCGCGATTCCAACGGGACACGTGCTCGATTGGCTGTTGCTCTGGTTCATTCCGCGGCGGATCGCGGGCTTCCTGCTGATGGTGTTCTTCCAATGGCTGCCGCATTTTCCGTTCGACCGCACGGATCGCTACGGCAATACGCGCATCAGCCTGTGGCCGGGCGGCGACGTTCTGCTGCTGCAGCAGAATCTGCACCTGATGCATCATCTCTGGCCGAGCGTGCCGTTCTACAATTATCGCGCTCTGTTCACGAGGCTGAAGCCGGTGCTGATGAGCGAAGGTTCGCGCATCGAAGGTCTCGTGCCGAAAGGCTGATCAGAGGCGTGCGCCGGGCAGTTTGCTCGCTTGCTTTATCCAGGCGCGCAGCTGCTTTTCGTCCAGCACATCGGCTTCATAGATATCGAGGTAGCGCACGTCCTTCTGCGTGGAGGCGCCGGGCGGCGGCGGGCTGAGCGATGCGCCGTTGAAGAAGGCGAGCTTCACGTAGCGTGCGAAGCAATGGAGGCTGAGGAGCCAGCCCGCCTCGCCGGCGCCGTAGAATGGCGAATTCCATTTCACGGCCTTGCGCACATTGGGAACCGCGCCCGTCACCAGCGCATCGATGCGGGCGCAGAGCGGGCGCTTCCAGCCGGGCGCGGCCGCGATATAGGCCTGCACGGGCCCATCGCCCTCGCCCTTGGCGATTTGCGGATTGTCGCCGGAGAGCAGCTTTGGCGCAGCGGGCTTCGCCGTCTTCTTCTTCGTGGCGGCTTTCTTCGCGGGCGCTTTTCGTTTGGCAGGCATCGCTATTCGCCGTCGAGCGCGGTGGCGGGCGTGGCGCCGAAGGACGGCGTGCGCAGGAAAGGCGGCAGGCCGCGCGCATCCTTGTCGGGCGGCGGCGGCGCTGTGGTGTTGATGTGCCAAGCGAGCAGGCGGCGGCTCAGCGCGTCGCGCGTCTCCGCGTGCGCGGGATCGTCGATCAGATTGCGCGTGAGGCCCGGATCGGCCGCGCAATCGTAGAACTCGCTCTGCCCGCCGGGACGGAAAATGTATTTGTGCGTGCGCGTGCGGATCGCGGCGCAGCGCGCGACGGTGGACGGATCTTCGTTCTGCAATTCGGTCTTGGGCGCATAGAGGCCGCGGATCAGCGGCTCAAAGGCTTGCGGCTCATACGCGTTGTAGCCGCCCTCCGTGTACGCCGCGCGCTGCGCATCGCCTTGCGCGCCGTTGAGCTGAGGAAGCAGGCTGCGCGCGAAATGCACGTGGCGCGCCGCCCCGCCGGCGAGTTCGAGCATCGTGGGCATGATGTCGAACAGCTCCACCATTTCCTCGACCACATGGCCTGATGCGCCGCCCGGCGCGCGCACGATCAGCGGCACATGGGTGAGGCAATCCTCCAAGCCGCTGGGCCATTTTTCGATGAGGCCGTAATCGCCGGCGTAATCGCCGTGATCGGAGGCGACAAAGAGCGCCGTATCTTCGGCTCGGCCGGAGCGATCGAGCGCGTCCATCAACTCCCCGAGCATCCAGTCGGAATAGCTGACCTGGCCAAGATAGACCGCGCGCACGCGGCGCAGCACCTCATCGGATACGTCCGTCAGATTGCAGCGTGCGCGCATCGCTGCGTGAAAGGCGGGCCGCCCCGGCAGATCGCGCGGCATGAGCGGCGGCAGCGACGCCGGGTCGTAGAGATCGTGAAAGCCCGCCGGCGCCTGATAGGGCGGATGCGGCTGCGACAGGGCGAGGAAGATGCAGAACGGGCGCGCGCCATCCCAAGACGCAATCTTCTCCAGCGCCGCGCTGACGTTGAGAAAATCGCCTGTCTTCCGCGGATCGCCATACTCGGGAAACAGCATGGTCGTGACGCCCGGCGTGTCGCCGCCACGCGCATACATGGCCAGCGCTTCGGCCGAGAGCGGCGGCGTGCGATCGCGCCATTCGGTGACGCTGTCGGCGAAGCTGGCGGCGGCCAGCGCATCGTTCTTGCCGAACCAGAACACGTCATAGCCGGCGCGGCGCAGATCGCGGAACAGGTTCGGCTCATCGGGCCGCAGGAAATGATAGAGGCTGCGATGGCCGCGCACATGGGCGGGCCAGCCGGTGAGGAAGCTGCAGCGCGAGGCGCCGCAGACGGGAAATTGCACATGGGCGTTGGCGAAGCGCGCGCCCTGCGCGGCCAGCTTGTCGAAATTCGGCGTGCGCGCGACGGGATTGCCGTAGCAGGCGAGCGCATCGGCGCGCATCTCGTCGGGCATGAAGAGGATGATATTGGGCCGCGCGCCCGTCTTCGCCGTCATGACCATCTCCGTCGGCTGTCGGCTTAGCAGGTTTGGCGCGGTCTGAAAGGCGCTCGCTTAGGGACGTGCGCTGCGCTACCTGTGCGCATCCCTTTGCGGAGCGCGCGCATGCAAATCCTGATGTCCGAAGCGGCCCATGCGCGCGTGCGCGCGCGGCTGGATGCGCTGGGCGCGTTCGATGTCGTCACCTTGGGGCCCGATGGCGCGCTGATGCGCGACGGCGCGGCGATCGAGACCGCCGATCCGGAGGTGTTCTGGGCCAGCCTTGATCTTTTCCAATCGGGCGGCCTCGGCGCCATGTTCGCGCATATGCTCAAGAGCACGAACGGCAAATGGGCGCAGATTTTCGCGGCCGGCATCGACAATCCGGCGTTCGCGCGGATCATGGACAAGGGCATCAGGCTCACCAAGAGCAGCGCGCAGGCGCCGGCGATCGCCGATTACGTGCTGTGCCAGGCGCTGGCTTTGTTGCACCCGATCGAGGATTTCCGCGCCGCCCAGCGCGTGCATGAATGGACGCGCCGGCCGTTCCGCGAAATCGGCTCGACACATTGGGCGCTGGTCGGCTTCGGCGCGATCGGGCGCGAGATTGCGCAGAGGCTGCAGCCGTTCGAGCCGAAGGTGACGGTGATCCGCCGCAATGTCTCGCCCGAGCCTTTGGCCTATGAGGTGCGAGCGACCGCCGAACTCAACGCCGTCGCGCAGACCGCCGATGTCGTGGTGCTGGCTTGCGCGCTCAATCGCGAGACGCGCGGCATCGCGGGCAAGGATTTCTTCGCGGCGCTGAAGCCGGGCGCGCTGCTGATCAATATCGGCCGCGGCGGCCTCGTCGATGAAGACGCGCTGCGCGCGGGGCTTGACCGCGATCAGCCGGCCGCCGCCGTGCTCGACGTGATGGAGACAGAGCCGCTGCCGGCGGACTCATGGATGTGGGACCATCCCAAGCTGCGCCTCACGCCGCACACGGCCGGCGCCGGCGATGGCGTGCTGGCGCGCGGCGACGCCCTCTTCCTCGAAAACCTCCGCCGCTATCGCGCCGGCGAAGCGCTGCTCAACGAGGCGGACAAGAGCGAAGCGGGCGCGTGACGGTCATCCACCACGGAGCCAGTCCAGAATCTCGCCGTTGATCTCTCGCGGATAGGTGTGGGCGAGGTCGTCGAGTTCGCGATAGTGGAGCGCGGCGCCGGCGGCTTGCAGCGCTTCGGCGGCTTCGCGGGCCATCGCGATCGGGAACATCCAATCGAGCGCGCCGTGGGTGAGGAAGATCGGCAGGCCCTGCACGCGCGCGGGCGAGGCCGCGGAAGCGAGCATCGGATGAAACGCGGCCGCGACGGGCGCGAGATGGGTGAAGGGCGAGCCTTCCTCCAGGCCGGAGACGTAAGAGAACGTGCCGCCATCGCTCATGCCGGTAAGCAGCACGCGCGATGTATCGATGGTCCAATGGCCGAGGATGATGCTCAGGATGCGCATCAGATTGGGCGTGTCGATGTCCGGCCCCGCGAGCGACCAAGTGTCGCCGACGGCCGTGGGCGCGACGAGAATGGCGCCGGCGCTGCGCGCCTCGCGCAGCCAGGACCAGATGAAGCCGCGGCCAGAGCCCGCGCCGCCATGCAGCGCGAAGATCAGCGGATGCGGAACGCCTTGCTGATAGATCTCCGGCACGTAGAGCGAGAAACCGCCGCGCGCGCCTGGCTCGCCCGCGTGCTGAAAGCCGGTATCGTCGCGCATCTCCGCGCGCATCAGGCGCGCCTGCAACACGTCATCTCCACGTGCATCCGGCGCGAGGAAGAAGCGGTTCACCGGCGGCAGGAACCGCGCCAGCGGATAGAGCGCTTCCTGCGCCCGCGGCGCATGGCGCAGCGCGCGATAGCTGGCGAACATCGCATCGGGCGCCTGCGCGGCGGCGCTCAATTCGGTGAAGGCGGCGAGCACCTCATCGCATGTGGTTTCGAGCAGGCCGCGCAAGCCGGCCGTCGCATCGGGAATATCGTTCAGCGCCGGCCGTGCGGCGGAGAGCGCGGCGCCATGCGGTTCGGCGGCGGCGACGAGGCCAGCGAGATCGGGCGGGTTGAGATAGCGCGCGATGATCTCCAGCGCATCGAGCCCCGCCAAGAGCGGCGGCAGCACGGCGGCGAGCGCATGAACGGCGCGGTCTTCCATGCTCCCTCCTAATGCGCGGCGCTCAGTGCTGCGCGGTTTGGCCCTGCGTCTGCCCTTGAGATTGTTGTTCGGCCTGCTGGCGCTCCTGCGCCTCGACATTGCGATAGCAATCGGCGCGGCGGCCAGAATCTTCCATCAGGCGGCATTGCATGCGGGCCTGTTCGCCCCAGGCAGTTTGAGCGGGCGTGACGCATCCCGCTAAGCCGGCCAGGGCGGCGGCGGCCAAAAGTGCGCGCATTCGATCTGTCTCCTCGCGAGAGGCCTATGCTAAAATCCCGCCATAAGGCGAGAAGGAGGCGAAATGGCCCGCCCTGTCAAAATCGGCGCGGAGGCCGCGCTGAAGGAGCTCTCCGGCTGGCGCGCCGTCGATGGGCGCGACGCGATCACGAAAGAGTTCAAATTCGCCGATTTCAACGCCGCCTTCGCGTTTATGACGGCGGCGGCGCTGCACGCCGAGAAACACGACCATCACCCGGAATGGTTCAACGTCTACAATCGCGTCACCGTGACGCTGTCGACGCATGACGCCGGCGGCGTGACGGCGCTCGATGTGGCGCTGGCGAAATTCATGGACGGCGCGTCTTAGTCCTTCTCCCTCCAATGGAGATGGATAATTGGCGTTTCGGCGACTGCACTGCTAGGCCAGCGCGCATAGGGAGAAACACATGGCCGGACGGGTTGCGGGGAAGAAGGCGTTTATTTCGGGCGGCGCGCAGGGCTTGGGCGCGGCGGCGGGCAAGAGGCTCGCGGAGGAAGGCGCCAAGGTCGCGCTCGCGGACATCAATCTCGACGGCGCCGAGCGCACGGCGCGCGAGATCAACGACGCCTATGGCGCCGGCACGGCGTTCGCCTTCAAGCTCGACGTGACGCAGGAAGATCAATGGATCGCGGCGCTCGCGGCGGCCAACAAGGCGATGGGCGGGATTTCGATCCTGCTCAACAATGCCGGCATCTCGATCGGCGGCAATATCGAACAGCTCGCCTTCGAGGATTGGAAGCGCGTGATGAGCGTGAACGTGGACTCAGTGTTCCTCGGCACGAAGCACGCGCTCAAATATATGCGCGACAATCAGCCGGGCGCGATCGTCAACATCTCCTCGATCGCCGGCCTGATCGCGGCGCACAATTCACCGAGCTATAACGCGTCGAAAGCCGCCGTCTGGCTGCTGTCCAAGGGCATCGCGCTGCACTGCGCCAAGCAGAAGCTCGATATCCGCTCGAACTCGATCCACCCGACCTTCATCGACACGCCGATCCTCGACCCGATCAAGCAGGCCTTCGGCGCCGAAGAGGGCGTCTCGAAGCTGGCGCGGCAAATTCCCGTCGGCCATATCGGCGAGCCGCTCGATATCGCCAACGCCGTCCTTTATTTGGCCTCGGATGAGAGCAAATTCGTCACCGGCGCCGAACTGAAAGTGGACGGCGGCATTTCTGCAATGTGAGCCCAAAGATGCGCATGTTTCTGGCCGCCCTGGCGGCCCTTCCCCTTCTGGCCTGCTCCAATCCCGCGCCGAGCGGACCGGCGCAGGCCGCCGCACGGCCCGCGAGCTGTGACGATCCCGCCGCGGTGGTGACGCTCTCGACCACGCGCAATCAGCCGGAATGGCTGCTGTTCGCGCGCCAATCGGGTGGCGGCGACATCCAGTTCAACCAGCACTCGATCCGGCGCTGCGGAAACAACGAGGCCGAGATCACAGTGCGCGTGCGCTATGCCGAGCCGCAGCTCTACACCACCGAGGAAGGCAATTATCAGACGACGATCCGCTACCATGTCGAGCATGTGCGCTATCGCTATCAATGCGATGCGGGCACGTTCTCAGTGGCCGAACGGCGCATCATCGACGATCAGGACCGCGTGGTGGCGACCATTCCGGGCCATCCGGAATTGTTCCGCCCGATGCCGGAGCATGGCACCGCGGCGCTGATCCAGCGCACGGCGTGTCTAGGCCGCTGAACGCTTAGCCGACGCGGCGCTGATAGATGATGTTCGACATTAGCAGGCGCGCGCCTTGCTGGCCGAGCGTGCGATCGACGGCGCCTTGCATCAGCCGGCCGAGCGTATCGGGATCGGGCGCGCTGCGGTCGCGATAATAGGTCGAGGCATAGGACGCGAGCGCGGTGCGCAGCGCGTCGAGCAGGCGCGGCTGCAGGCTGCGCGCGCGGCCGCGCAAGGTCGCGTCCGGCACGTCGAGGCCGACATCGACCACCAGCGTGCCGGTGGCGGAGATGCGGCCGAGCACAGCGGTCGAAAGCGTCGGGATCGGCAGATAGGAATCGGCCGAGCTGATGCGGCGCTGCTCATGGCCGCCGCCCTCGCTGGGCTGCGCGAACGCGGACAGGGGCGCCGGCGCGGCGAGCGCGAACAAAGCCAAGGCGAAAGCGCGGCGGGCGATCATGCGTCGTAAGTTTTGTTCAGCTTGGCTAAGATTTGATGAACGCGTCTTCGCCGGGGCCGTCGAACATGGCGCGCAGATCGACGCTCGACCGTTGGCCCAGCGCATCGAAATTGGCCGTGAGCCACGCATCGCAAGCGGCGCGCCCGATGCCGAACAGGTGCTCGAAGAAGCTCATATCCGTATTCAAATCCGAACCGGCTTCGAACGCGTTGAGCGCGGCCTGATCGGCGATGGCGTGGACGTGAATGTCCTTGTAGCGCCCCTCTTCGACGCGGTGCTGCGCCAAGAGACGCTGCACGAATTCGATGGCTCTGAGTTCGCGCAGCAGGCTGGCGTTGAAGGTGATCTCATTGATGCGCGCGAGGATATCGGCGTTCGTGTGGGGCACGCCTTTCCGTTCCAGCGGATTGATCTGGACGATGACGATGTCCTGCGTCTCCGTGACATCGAACAGCGGAAAGAGCGGCGGATTGCCCATATAGCCGCCATCCCAATAGTGCCGGCCTTTGATCTCCACGGCCTGGAAGAGCGTCGGCAGGCAGGCGGACGCCATGACGTGATCGGCGGTGAGCTCGCCGCGCTGAAACACGTGCGCGCGGCCGGTTTCGACATCGGTGGCGGAGATGAAGAGCGCGACCTTGCGCCCGCGCCGCACGCGCGCGAAATCGACCAGCTCCTCCACCAATTCCTTGAGCGGATTGATGTTGAGCGGGTTGAGATCGTAGGGCGAGGCCATGCGTGACCAGACGTCCGTCCACGCACTCCATGCCGGCGCGTAGCCGCTGAAGAGCTTCATCAAAGGCGTGCGGCGATAGGGATTGCCGAGGCCTGCGCGCGCAATGCCCTCCCAGAACGTGCGCAAGGCCGCGCGGGCGCCTTCCGGGCCGTTCTGCGCAAGCCCATCGGCGAGCACGACCGCGTTCATGGCGCCGGCGGACGCGCCCGAGATCGCCGCGATCTCGATGCGCGCATCCTCCAGCAGCCGATCGCATACGCCCCAGGTAAACGCGCCCAGCGCGCCGCCGCCCTGCAGCGCAAGATTGATCTTTTTGACCTCGCTCACTCCGCCACCCAGCCGCCATCGATGTCGAGCGCGGCGCCGTTGAAATTGTCGGCGGGCGGCGAGCACAGATAGACCGCCAGCGCGGCGATATCTTCGACCTTGACGAATTGCTTGGTCGGCTGGGCGGCGAGGATGACGTCGTTGATCACCTGCTCGCGCGTCATGTTGCGCGCCTTCATCGTATCCGGAATCTGATTTTCGACGAGCGGCGTGTGCACATAGCCCGGACAGATGGCGTTGCAGCGCACGTTCGACTGCGCGCCTTCGAGCGCGACGGTTTTGGTGAGGCCGAGGATGCCGTGCTTGGCGGTGACGTAGGCGCTCTTGAACGGCGAAGCGACATGGCCGTGCGCCGAGGCGATGTTGACGATGCGGCCATATTGGCGCGCCTTCATGCCGCGCATGGCGGCGCGGATGGTGTGGAAGCTCGCCGACATGTTGATCGCGATGATGAGGTCATATTTTTCGACCGGAAAATCCTCGATCGGGCTGACGAATTGGATGCCGGCATTGTTGACGAGGTGATCGAGCTTGCCGAACGCCTCTTCGGTCGCGCACACCAAATCTTCGCAGCCGGACGCCTTGGAGAGGTCGGCGCCGTTGTAGAGCACGCGCGCGCCGCTCTCCTTTTCGAGGCCGGCGCGGATTTTCTCGATTTCGGCTGCGTCGCCGAAGCCGTTGAGCATCACGTCCATGCCGGCCTTGGCGAAGGCCGTGGCGATGCCGAGGCCGATGCCGCTTGTGGAGCCCGTGACGAGGGCGGCCTTGCGATCACTCATGTGAACTTCTCCATCTGTTCAGGTTCGCTGCGCACTTGTTCGCTGCGCTCCGGCGCTTGCTCCCTTCTTGCGCCCCGCCCTGCCAGGGGCTAGGTCCGCCCCCGGCGATGCGGCGAGGACCTTATGGATTTGTCCCCGGTTACGGCTTTTGTGGCCGGTTTTCCCAATTTTATTATTCAGTTGGGAACGGCAGTGGGGCTCTTCGTCGCCTCCCTCATCGTCTACGTGCTGATGACGCCGCACAAGGAGCTGGCGCTGATCCGCGCGGGAAATCCGTCTGCTGCGCTGGCGTTCGGCGGCGTGGTGGTGGGCCTCGCCATTCCGATGGGCGCCTGTCTGGCTAACGCATCTGGCGTGCTCGATCTTGTCATTTGGGCGATCGTCACGCTGCTTTTGCAGCTGATCGCCTTCCGCTTCACGGACATCGTGCTGCATCATCTGCCGCGGCGCATCGCGGAGGGCGACGTGGCGGCGGCGATCTTCCTGATGAGCATGAAGCTCGGCATCGGCATCATCATCGCGGGCGCGCTGTCGGATCCCGCACTCAACCTGTTCTCGGACGCGACCCTGACGTTGTGGGGCTAGGCGCATGCTGCGCTGGATCCCCGATTGGCTGCTCTACGGCTTGGTGATGGCCGCGTTTCTGCTGATCATCTTCCGCGTCGATACGCGCCATAACGCGCCGCCGGTGATGCCGGACGGGCCGGAATTCGGCCAGGTTCTGCCGCCGCCCTCGGTGTTCGATCCGGAAATTCTGGTCGATGTCGGGCCGGTGTCCTCCGGGCTCGGCACCGCGTTCGCGATCAGCTCGGACGGCTGGTGGATTACGGCGCGCCATGTGGTCGATTCCTGCGAGAAGGTGGGGATCATCGTCGGGCGCGGCGCGGCCGTTGAGGTGCGCGATCTGCGCATCGCCCAATTCGCCGATCTGGCGCTGCTCAAGACAGACAGCGGCCCCGCCGCCTTGGCGCTCGACACCGGCGAACGGCGCCTGCGCGTCGGCCAGACGGCGTTCCATGTCGGCTTCCCGCAAGGCCGGCCGGGCGAGGCGATGTCGCGGCTGATCGGGCGCGAGACGCTGGTGGCGCGCGGCCGCTACGCTTTTGAAGAACCCGTGCTGGCCTGGGCCGAGGTCGGACGCAGCGAAAATCTCTCCGGCTCGCTGGCCGGGATGAGCGGCGGGCCGGCCTTGGCGGCCGATGGCCAGGTGATCGGTGTGACGATCGCGGAATCGGCGCGGCGCGGGCGCATCTACACCGCCGCGCCCTCCTCGATCCTGCGCCTGCTGAATGTTGAGCGCGTCGAAGCGCGCGGCGCGCCGACGCAAAGGCTGCGGCCCGACGATTACGGCAAAGAGGCTGACGATCTGCGCCGCGGCCTCAAGGTCGCGCAGGTCGTGTGCATCGCGCATCCGGGCAATCTGTTTTGACGGCGCCGTTCGCCGACCGCCTCATCGAGAACGTACGGCGCGCCGGCACGCCGCTCTGCGTCGGTTTCGACGTGTTTCCCGACCGGATTCCGAAATTGTTCGGCGACGCGCGCCAGGACGTGAAAGCCGTGCTGCGCTTCGGCGAAGCGATCATCGAACTCGCGGGCCCGCGGGCCGGCGTGTTCAAGCCGCAGCTGGGCCTCTTCGAGCAATATGGCGCCGAGGGCTATCTGGCCGGCGGCGTGCTCTCCGACATGGCGCAGACGGCCGGCATGGTCTCGATCCTCGACGCCAAGCGCGGCGATATCGGCTCGACGGCGGAGGGCTATGCGCGCGCGGCGTTGGGGCCGCGCCCCGGCTTCGACGCCGATTGCGTGACCGTGAGCCCCTATCTCGGCAAGGATTCGATCGAGCCGTTTCTGAAGGCCGCCGAGACTTGGGCCAAGGGCGTGGCGGTTCTGGTGCGCACCTCCAATCCCGGCGCGCGCGATCTGCAGGATCAGCTGATCGGCAATGAGCCGTTCTGGACCCGCGTGGCGGATATGATCGCGCCGGACGTCGACCGGCTGCGCGGCGAGAGCGGCTGGTCGGGTCTGATGGCGGTGGCGGGCGCCACCTATCCGAAGGAAGCCCAAACCCTGCGCGCGATCCTGCCCCACGCGCTCTTTTTGGTGCCCGGCTATGGCGCGCAAGGGGCGAGCGCGGACGAGGCCGTGGCCGGCTTCGTCAAAACTTCGCAGGGCCGAGAAGGCGGCGTCGTCAATTCGTCGCGCGCCATCCTCTATCCTGATGCCGTCTCGGCGGACATTTCGCTGCCCGATTGGCGGGCGGCTGTAATCGCAGCCATCGATCGCGCCGCTGAGGACCTTCGGCAGGCTTGCGCCCGTTAGACCCTTCGCAAAAGTTTAGTTAACAGAGGCGCCGGGCGCCGTAGGTTGCCTTGGGGAACGAGGAGGATCGTATGAACCGTCTGGCAGCGTGCGCGCGCGGCCTTCTGCTGGCTGCGCTCATGGCGTCGCCCGCGTTCGCAGATGGACGCCATGCCCGGCCGACGCCGGATGTCGCGGCCCCCCCGGTCCAGCAGGCGCCGGTGCGCGCCGCGCCGATCGCGCCGGCCACGCCCGCGACCCTGCCCGCGCCGATCGGGCAGACCGGCGCCATCGCGCTGCCGGCCGAAACCGGCCTCGCGCTCAACGTGCCGCGATCCTACCGCTTCTACACGGCGGACGCCGCGCAGGAATTCCTGCGCAGGAACAACGCGGCCGCGCCCTCCGGCCAAATCCTCGGCCTGCTGATGCCGGCCGCGACCAATCCCACCACGGCGGACGCCTGGGGCGTGGTGCTGAGCTATCAGCCGATCGGCCATGTCGCGACCGACGGCACGGCCAAGCTGGCCGATCCCGCGCTCGAAGCGCAGGTGCGCGCCGCGCGCGTCGGCGCCAATAGGCCGTTCGAAGGCTTCGCGCAGCCGCCCGTGTTCGTGCTGGCGACGCCGTCGCTGTCCTGGGCTGAGCGCTCGGCCGCGCCTGGCGTGGGCGGACGCGATCTGCGCTATGAAATCCGCATGCTCGGCCGCACCGCGGTGAGCGGGCTCACGGCCGTGGGCAGCCAGGATCAATTGCCGGCGGTGACGGCCGCCGCGCCCGATCTGATGACCATGCTCACCTTCGGCGCCGGCCAGCGTTATTCCGATTTCTCGCAGGGCGCGGATCAGGTCTCGGCCTATGACCTCGCCGCGCTGGTGATCGGCGCGCCGGAAGCCTCACAAGGCTTGGTCGCCGATGCCGCGTCAGCGGAAGGCGGCGGCCTCCAGACCGTCAGCAGCGGCGGCGGCGGCCTGCTCGGCGGCCTCTTCCCCTGGATCGCCGGCGGCGTCGTGGTGCTCGCGGGCATCGGCTATCTGGTGGCGCGCATGATGAGCCGCCGCAACGCCGACGATCTGGACGAGGTCGAAGACGAGGCCGACGCCAACATCACGCCGCGGGAAGAGACCTGAGCCTGACGGCCCCGTCGATCACCTCGACGGGGATTTGGGTGAGGCCCCGGCCATCGCCGGGGCCGGCGACGCAGGCGCCGTCTTCGAGCCGGAACATCGCCGCGTGCGCCGCGCACAGGATGTAGCGGCGCTCGAGCGTCAGCACGCGGCCGTCGAAGCGCTCCAGCGGCGAGCCGGCATGCGGGCAGCGGTTTTCGTACGCGGCGGCGCCGTCTCCCATGCGCGCAACCAGCAACGAGAACCGCGCCTCTCCGGCGCTGAAATCGCGCACGACGGCGCCGTGATCGGGAATGTCCGCGAGATGCACGAGAAACGCGCCGGGCGCCGGCCGCGCAGGGTTCACGCGCCCTCCGCGCGGAACGGCCGGTTGAGCAGGAGATCGATCGCCGCATCGACGGCGAGGCGGCCGGCCAGGATCGCATCGACCGCCGCGCAGATCGGCATCTCGACGCCGTGCTTGGCCGCCAGCGCCACAACCGCCGGCGCGCTCGCCACCCCCTCCGCGATCGAACGGCGCTCGCCGAGAATGTCATTCAGCGCGCGGCCGCGGCCCAGCTCGGCGCCGAGCGAGGTGTTGCGCGAGGACAGGCTGGCGCAGGTCAGCACCAGATCGCCAAGGCCGCACAGGCCGTTGAGCGTTTCCGCGCGCGCCCCCAAGGCGACGCCCAGGCGCATCATTTCCGCGAAGCCGCGCGTGATGAGCGCGGCGCGGGCGCCTTCGCCCAAGGCCCGGCCCTCGGCGACCCCGCACGCGATGGCGATGACGTTCTTCACCGCCCCGCCGATCTCCGCGCCGATCAGATCGTCCGTCAGGTAAGGCCGGAAGCGCGGCTGGCCGAGCGCTTTGACCAGCGCTTGGCCGACATCCTTGTCCGCGCAGGCGATGGTCGTCGCCGTCGGCAGGCCGCGGGCCACATCCTTGGCGAAGCCGGGGCCGGAGAGGACGGCGCGCACGCATTGGGCCGCCGCCGCCCCCGCGACCTCCGTCATCAGCATCAGCGAGCTCTGCTCCACCCCCTTGGCGCACAGCACCAGCGGACGGCCGGGGGCCAGCAGCGGCGCCAATTGGATCAAAACGCCGCGCGCATGTTGCGCCGGCACAACGAACAGGATGGCGTCTGCCGCGGCGGCCATCGCCAGGTCCGTGCCCGCACGGATCGCGGGGTCGAGCGCCAGGCCAGGCAAAAAGACCGTGTTTTCATGCCCTTGATTGATCGCCTGGGCGACCTCAGATTCATTGGCCCAGATCGTGACGTCGCGGCCGGCGGCCCGCGCGACCTGGGCGAGCGCCGTGCCCCAAGCCCCCGCCCCGACCACGCAAATGCTCCGAATGTCAGGCCTTCCGGTCAAATCGGCTGAATCCTTCATTGAATGTTCAATAGAAACCCCCTAATGCATGGGGATGGATGACAAGACAGCAACCCGCGACCGCATCCTGCACGCGGCCTCCGTCCGCATCATGCATTACGGCTATGGCAAGACCACCATGGCCGAGATCGCCGCCGATTGCGGGATGTCTCCCGGCAACATCTACCGCTTCTTCGAGGCCAAGATCGACATCGCCGAGGCGATGGCGCGCAAACACTACGCCGAAGAGCAGGCCGAACTCGCCGCAATCGCGCGCCGCAAAGACAAAGGCGCCGACGAGCGGCTGAGAGAGGTGTTCCTCACCCGACTGCGCGAAGGCTTCAACATGATCAGCGCCAACGCGAAAATCCTCGAAGTGGCCGAGGTTTTGGCGCGGGAACGGCCGGTGTTTTCCAATCAGAATCTGGCGCTGGAGCGCGTCTTCTTGAGCGCACTGATCCAGGAAGGCGTCGACGCCGGCGTGTTCGGCCCGTGCGAGCCGGAATACACCGCCGAGATGCTGCAGGCCGCGACCATGAAGTTCTCGGTGCCGCAGATGTTCTCGCATCTGACCCTGCCCCGGCTGGAGCGGGAATTGAACGGCGTGCTCGATCTGGTCCTCTCCGGTCTCTACACGCGCGTCCCGGCGAAAGTGGCGATCACAACTTCGTGATCGTGATTTCTGAACGAAACTAGATTTATTCATTGATCAGCCGCCAGCGTTGAGCTACATAGGCTTCAGCACCCGCTGACGGAGTAAGACCAATGACCAAGACCAACGCCCTCCAAGTTTCCCCGATCACCTTCGCCGGTTTCGTGCTCGCCGCGCTCGGCATCGTGGCGGTCGCCGCTCTCCCGCTGATCGCGGTGGCATCCCAGATCATCGCCTAAGGCGCGATTTCGAGTTTGCCGGCGCTCTCCCAGGCGCCGGCCTCCCCAGCGCTGACCCCCTCGTCAGCGCCCTTGCTGCGGACGCGAAGGCTGCCCACTTCGCGTCCGCTCTTTTTTGCCCTGAACAATCCGTAATACGGGTTGGATGCAGCAGAAATGCAGGGCTGACCGGGCAATTCAGTGCTTGGGTTAATCCGCCAATAGCACTATCTCCCCGCTCCCCGCGGCGTTCGCACCTGCAGCATCGCGTGATTACAGTTTAGGAGGCTGACATGACCAGCATTTTCGCATTGCGCGCCTTTGGCGTGGTGATGGCGATCGCGCTCGTCGCAGCCGGCGCGACTCCCATCGTCCGGCTCGCGGCGTCGATCGTCGCCTAAGCCTTTGCGCCCTTGCGCCCGGCCTTATGGGTCGGGCGCATCTGGGCGCCCTCTTCGTCGAGCGGCCAGCGCGGCCGGGCGGCGACATCCATTGAATCGCTGAATCCAGCTTTCAACCGTTCCGCCCCGGCAAGGGCGATCATCGCGGCGTTGTCCGTGCAATATTTCAGGGGCGGCGCGCTGAAGGCGTAGCCCCGCTCCTCTGCCAAAGCTTCGAGCCGCGCGCGCAGCGCCTTGTTCGCCGCCACCCCGCCCGCGACCACCAGCCGTCCCTTCGCCCCCCAGATCGGATCGAACAGCTGCATCGCATGGCGGGTGCGGTCCTCGACCACGTCCAAAGCCGCCGCCTGGAAGCCGGCGCAGAGATCGGCCTTGTCCTGATCGCTGGGCGGATGGCCGAGCGTCTCCAGGGCGCGGACCACCGCTGATTTCAAACCCGCAAACGAGAAATCGCAGCCATCGCGGCCCAGAAGCGGCCGAGGCAGATCGAAGCGCGTCGGATCGCCCCGCGCCGCCAGCGCTTCGACGGCCGGTCCTCCGGGTAAGCCGAGATCAAGCGCCTTGGCCGTCTTGTCGAAGGCTTCGCCCAAGGCGTCGTCCAGCGTCGCGCCGAGGCGGCGGTACACGCCGAGCCCGAGCACGGCCAGGAATTGGCAATGCCCGCCCGAGGCCAGCAGCAGGAGATAAGGAAAAGGCAGCGTCCCGCTCAGCCGCGGCGAGAGCGCGTGGCCTTCGAGATGGTTCACCGCCAGCAGCGGCAGATCATGGGCCAGCGCGATGGCCTTGGCGGTGACCAGCCCCACCATGACGCCGCCGATCAGGCCCGGCCCCGCCGTCGCGGCCACGCCGTCCAGATCGGTGAAACCCAGGCCGGCCTCTTTCATCGCGGCGGCGATCGCCGCATCCAGCCCTTCGACATGGGCGCGCGCCGCGATCTCGGGCACCACGCCCTTATACGGTGCGTGCGCGGCAAACTGGCTGAGCACGATGTTCGACAGCACCGCAGGGCCCGCCTCCGTCAGGCGCACAACCGCGGCGGCGGTCTCGTCGCACGAGGTTTCGATGCCCAGGATGGTGAGCGGCGTGTCTGTCACGGGCATTATGTAGCGCGTGCGGGCCGCGGGCGCGACTTGGCGTTCGCCCGCCCCTTCGCCTAAGCCAGGACGATGAGCACAATCCTTCGCATCGGCGCGCGCGGATCGAAATTGTCGCTGGCGCAGACCGGCCAGGCGCGCGCGCTGATCGCAGCCGCCAACGGCGCGCCCGAAGATGCGCTGGAAATCGTCCCGATCACCACGACCGGCGACCGCATCCAGGACCGCCGCCTGATCGAAGCCGGCGGCAAAGGCCTCTTCACCAAGGAGCTCGACGAAGCATTGCTCGATGGGCGCATCGACTGCGCGGTGCATTCGATGAAGGATTTGCCGACGCGGCTGCCCGATGGCGTGGCGCTGGCCTGTGTGCCCGGACGCGAGGACCCGCGCGACGCCTTCGTCTCGCAACGCGCGAACACGCTCGCCGATTTGCCCGCCGGCGCGGTCGTCGGCACGGCGAGCCTGCGGCGCCAAGCGCAAGTGCTGGCCGCGCGGCCCGATCTCAAAGTCGCGACCCTGCGCGGCAATGTCGACACGCGGCTGGCGCGCATCGCCGAAGGCGCGTTCGACGCCACTTTTCTCGCGCTCGCCGGATTGAAGCGGATGGGGCTTGCCGATCGCGCGACGAGCCTCGTCGATCTCGCCGCCATGCCGCCGGCGGCGGGCCAAGGCGCGCTCGCGATCACGGCGCGCGCCGACGATGCGCGCGTGCTGGGAATGCTGGCGAAGATTGAAGACCCGATGGCGCGTCTGGAGATCGAGGCCGAACGCGCCTTTCTCGCCGGGCTCGACGGTTCGTGCCGCACGCCGATCGGCGCGCTCGGCCGCGCCGGCGGCGGTGCGCTCATCTTCATCGGCGAAACGCTGACGCCGGACGGAACGCGGCGCTGGCGGCGCGAAGAGACCATCGCGCTGTCGGGCGCTGGCCATGATCAAGCGGCGGCGCTGGGCCTACGTCTCGCGCATTCCATTCGCGCCGAAGCCGGCGACGCGCTGACCTTCGATCCATGAGCCTGCGCATCGCCGTCACGCGCGCAGAGCCCGACGCGTCGCGCACGGCGGCGCGGATCGATGCGCTGGGCGGCGAGGCGGTGCTCGCGCCTCTCCTTCACATCCTGGTGCGTGACGATCTCAGCCGCGATCTCTCTGGCGTGCAGGCGCTTTTGTTCACCAGCGCGAACGGCGTGCGCGCGTTCGGACCGGCCGATGTGCGTGCGCTGGCGGTGGGCGAGGCGACGGCGGCGGAAGCGCGCAATCTCGGTTACCGCGATGTCATCGCAGCGGACGGCGGCGGCGCGGCGCTTGTGACGATGGCGCGACAGAACCTCGATCCGGCGAACGGCCGCGTGCTGCATATTTCCGGCGCCGATATCGTCGAAGACATCGCCAAAGCCTTGGCCGCGCAGGGTTTCGACGCGCAGCGCCGCATCGCCTATTCGGCGCGTCCGACGACCTCGTTGCCGCAGGCTCTGACGCTACGCCTCGCCAGCGCGCCGCCCCGGCTCGACCGCGTGCTTTTCCACAGCGCGCGCGCCGCGGAGGCGTTTCTTTCGCTTGCGCAAGGACATTCCTCCGCGCTGACGGCGGTGTGCATGAGCGCGCGCGTTGCAAATGCGGCGGCCGCTTCCCCTTGGGCGCGCATCCTGGTGGCGGATGCGCCACGGGAAGACGCACTGCTCGCAGCTGCGCTCACCCCATAGGCTGCGCGCGCTTGAGAGGGCGCGCCCCCCAGCCTAAGTTTCCGAATCGGCGAGAGCGCTTCGGCGCGCGCGTCGGCCCAGGCAGAATCCTGGGGTTGCGGCGGGGACATGAATGAGCGCCAACGACGAGCCGATTGACGTCGAATTCGAGCCGGCCGACCGCGAGCGCGTGCATCGCCGCGCGCCGCCGCATGGCGTGGGCTATGGGACAGCGCTGACTTTGGCCGTGCTGGCCGCAAGCGGGGGCGCGATCGGCGGGGCGCTGGCGCCGCGCGTGCCGGAAGTGCGCGCCGCACTGGATAACGTGCTGCCGCCGCCGGACGCGCAGCCTGCCTCGGCCGCGGCGCCCAGCAATCTCGGCGCGCTCGAACAACGGCTCGCGGCGGTCGAAGGCGTGCTGAACACGCCGCTCGCGGAAGCGGCCAGCGATGGCGGCGGATCGCCGGCGGATGTCACGGCGCGCGTCTTCGCCATGCAATCGGGCCTGCGCGACGTGCAGGCGCAATTGGCGCAGATTCCTTCGTCCACGCAGATCGCGGCGCTGACGGCGGAAGTCGAGCGCATGCAGCAGGAGCTGCCGGAAATCGAAGCCAGTTCGCGCAGCGCGGCCGAAGCGGCGCGCGCGGCGTTCGCGGTGGCGGCGGCGGCGGAAGCGTCGCGCTCGTCCGGGCCGTTCGAACAATCCTACGCCTCGCTGCAAGCCTTGCTGCCGAACGATCCGAATGTGGTCGCGCTGGCGCCGCTGTCGCGCACGGGCGCGCCGACGCGCAATGAATTGCGCGATCGGTTCGAAACCATTCAGCTCGACATCATTCGCGCCGCGCGCGCCTCGCAAGCGGGCGCGGGCTTCTGGGGGCGGCTGCAGGCGGCGCTGGCGCAATGGATCGTGATCCGGCGCAGCGGCGAAGGCGATACGCCCTCAGGCGTGGTCGAGCGCGCCGAACAGCGGCTCGCCGCCGATGATCTCACCCAGGCCGTCGCAGAATTGTCGCGGCTGACCGGGCCGGCGCGCCAAGTGGCCGAACCCTGGCTGCGCGATGCGCGCAAACGTTTGGAAATCGACACGCGGCTCGCCGCGATCCGCACAGAATTGTCGCGGCGGGGCTAAGCCATGGTTCGCATCGCATTCCTGCTCATTCTCGTGGTCGCGGCCGCGCTCTTCTCGTGGCAGGTCATCACGACCGATCAGGGCATCGTCTCGATCAAATGGTTCGGCTGGCAGGTCGACACCTCGGCGATGTTCGCCGCCCTCGTGCTGGTCGCGCTGGTGGCAGTGTCGCTGCCGCTGTTGCGCATGATCATGTTCCTGATGGATGCGCCGGGCCGCATCATGAAGGCGGGCGATCGCTCGCGCACGCGCAAGGGGCAAGAAGCGCTGGCGCTCGGCCTCATCGCCGCGGAAGCTGGCGAGTTCGACGTCGCGCGCCGCCAAGCGGAAAAGGCCGAAGATCTGATCGACGAGCCACGCCTGGCCACCTTGCTGCAAGCGCGCTCGGCGGAAGTGTCGGGTGATTTCGCGGCGGCCGAGCGCGCCTATTCCGGCATGCTGCAGCATGAAGATACCGAATTGCTCGGCCGCAAGGGCCTGCTCACGGCGGCGCTGAAGCGCGGCGACCGCACAGCGGCGATGACGCATGCCGAAGCCGCGCTGCGCGTCGCGAAGACGGCGAGCTGGCCGTTTCAATCGCTGTTCGAATTGAAAGTCGCCGCCGCCGATTGGGAAGGCGCGCTGGATGCGCTGGAGCAAGGCGAGAAGCGCAAGCTGGTGGATGATAAAGTCGCGCGCCGGCGCCGCGCCGTGCTGATGACGGCTGCGGCGTTGAAGGCCGAGCGCGAACGCCGGCCCGACAAAGCCGCCGATATGGCGCAGAAAGCGTTCCGCACCTCGCCCGGCTTTGCGCCGGCCGCCGCCGTCGCCGCGCGCCTGCTGGTCGCGGATGGCAAGGAAGAACGCGCCGCGGCGATCCTCGAAGAAGCGTGGGAGAACGCGCCGCATCCGGCCATCGCGCACGCCTATCGCGATCTGAAGCCCGGCGAGTCGCGCGAAGAACGCGCCGCGCGCATGCAAAGCCTGGTCGATCGCCGCCGCGATCACCGCGAGAGCCGCATCGTCACTGCTGAGCTCGCGCTCGAACGCGGCGATTGGGCGACGGCGCAGGCCGCGCTCGACGACGCCTACCGCGAACTGCCGTCCTCGCGCATCTGCGCCCTCTTCGCCGCCGCCGCGCGCGCCAAGGGCGATGAGAACGCCGCGCGCACCTGGCTCGATCAAGCCGCCAACGCGCCGCGCGAAGCCGATTGGTCCGACCTCGATCCGGAAGGTCCGGCCTTCCTCTACGACGACAATGATTGGGCGCGGCTGGTCTATGTCTATGGCGACGCCGGCCAGCTCATTCATCCGCGCATGGAGCGCGGCGGGCGCGACGCCGGCCAAGGCTCGCTGCTCGCCCTGCCGCCCGCACCCACCACCGCGCCGCCGCTGCGCGACGTGGCAGAGCCGATCGTGGAAGACGCGCGGACGTAGGCGCCACGCCGCCTCAAATCGACACAGATCGGTCAATCTGATAGTTTGAAGCCATGACGATTACGCTACCGACGGAATTGGAAGCGCGGCTGAAAGCCGCCGCTCAAGCCCGCGGCATGGCCGTCGATGACTATGCGCGCGCGGTGCTCGAACAGGCGGCGCAGGCTGACCGGGACAAATTGCTCGCTGAGATCGACGCAATCAGGGCCATGACGCCGCCTGGCGAACAGTCAGACAGCGCCGAGCTGCTGCGGCAGGCGCGCGACGAGCGCCATGGTTCTTGATGCGTCAGTGCTGGCGAAGCTCTTTGTCGCTGAAGATTTGTCGAATGAAGCACGCGCGCTTGTCGCCAACACATCCGATCTTTGGGCGCCAGCGCATGTTCTCGCCGAGGTCGGCGAAGTCCTCTGCCGAAAAGTGGCGCTGGGAGAGATAACGACGCAGCAATGCGACATGGCGCTGGCGTTGGCGCCCCGCGTGGTGCGGACGGCGCCGCTTGACGATCTGATCGGGCCTGCGGCGCTGATCGCCCAGGAGATCAAGGTCTCGGTCTACGATGCGCTCTACCTCGCCCTTGCTTTGGCGCGGCAGGACGTTCTGACGACCTGGGACAAGCGCTTGCTGCGCACAATCAAAGGCACGCGCTTCGAGGGCGCCGTGAAACCTCTCCTCGCCAGCTGGACGCCCTAGCTTCAGCGCGCCTCACGCCGAACCGGTGGAATCCGGCAGGCCGAGGATGCGCTTGGAGATGATGTTGTTCTGAATTTCGATCGAGCCGCCGTAGATCGACATCGCCTTGCCGGCGAGCCAGGAGCGCACGCTCGCGAGCTCCTCTTCGCTGAAGCCCGCGCCTTCCCAGCCGAGGCCGCGATCGCCCATCACCTCCAGCGTCAGCTCGGCGCGCGTCTGCGCGACCTTGGTCGCCGAATTCTTCAACGCCGAGGGGGCGTTGCTAGGTTGCATATTGCCTTTCGATTCCGCGACCACGCGCTGCAAGGTGAGGCCGTGCGCGCGCACGTGGATCAGATGATCGGCGACGCGGCTGCGCAGATCGGAATCGGCCAGCCGGCCTTGATCGTCCGCGCCGACATATTTCTTCGCGATGCTCTGGAACGGCGTCGCCGCGCCTTCGCCGCGCGCGCCTGAGGGCGCGCCGGTCTGGCTCGCGCGCTCGTGCTGCAAGAGGCGCTTGCCGACGGTCCAGCCCTTGTTGATCTCGCCGAGCATGTCGGTCTTGTCGGCCTTGGCGTCGGTGAAGAAGGTTTCGCAGAACGGCGAGGCGCCGGCGATGAGCTTGATCGGCCGCGTTTCGACGCCCTTTTGGCGCATATTGATCAGCACGAAGCTGATGCCGTCATGCTTGGTGGACGTATCCGTGCGCACCAGCGCGCCGCACCAATCGGCGTAATGCGCGCCTGAGGTCCAGATCTTCTGGCCGTTGATGAGCCAATGATCGCCCTTGTCTTCGCACTTGGTCATGAGGCTCGCGAGATCGGAGCCGGCGTTCGGTTCGGAATAGCCGACGCACCAGCGCATTTCGCCGCGCGCCATGGCCGGAATATGTTTGCGCTTCTGTTCTTCGGTGCCGAAATCGAGAATCGTCGGCCCCACCATCGAGACGCCGAGAAGCGTGTCGGGCGCGATCGGATTATAGGCGCCGATCTTGCCCATCTCCTGCGCCAGCACGCGCGCCTGCGGCTGGCTCAAGCCGCCGCCGCCATATTCCTTCGGCCAAGTCGGCACGCCCCAGCCCTTCTCGGCCATGGCGGCTTTCCACTTGGCGGCCTCGCCCTGCGGCTTGGTCACGGATTCATCGAGCGGCTCGCCGCCGCCCGCGCCAGCGCCCTTCAGCGATTTCGGGAAATTCGCCGCCAGCCAATCGCGCGCCTCCGCGCGAAACGCCTCGAGGGCCGCGTCCGCCGCACCATCCGCCATCGTATTCCTCCGCCACTTTACGTTTGCGGCAGCTTAGCGCGTCGCGCTCGTGCGGCAAGCCGGCTAAGTTCTCCTAGGGACAAGCGCCAACGCGTTAGGATGCTGATGAACTGGAAAATCGCCGCCGCGCTGACGCTCGCTCTTTTGATCGCATTCGGCGGGCACAGTTCGCGCGCCCAAGCGCAAGACGATCCTGTGCTGACGCCCTTCCGCGCCTACCAAGCGGCGCTCTCGCAAGGCGACCTCGCGGCGGCCGAAAGCGCCGCCGCGCAAGCCTATGCCGCATCAAACGCACGCGATGGCGACGGCGGCGCGACCGCCGTTCTCGCTTTCAACCTCGCCCTCGCGCGATTGACCTTGCATAGACCAGCCGACGCGATCGAACCGGCGCGCCGCGCCCTCGCCTTGGCGAATTCAGGCGCGCGCGGCGTCGATCCGCTACGCACGCGTCTTGTGCTCGGAGAAGCGGAACTCACCCAAGACGACCGCGCGGCGCGGGCGCGTCTTCAGGCGGCCTTGGCGGAAGCAGACGCTCAGCCGGGCGAAACCTACGATGCGGATGCGTATTCGGCCGCCCTGGCTTTGGCGCAAGACCGCGTGACGCACCGCAGCTGGAGCGAAGCGCTGGCGGCCTGGGAAAGCGTGATCGTTCATGCGAACGGCGCTGGGGGCAATGTCGATTTCGCGCGCGGCAATGCGCTTCTGGGCAAGGGCGTCGCGCAATTGTTCCTGCGCCGCATTCCCGAGGGCTATGTTTCAATCAGCGTGGCGCAGCAATATCTGCAACAGTTCCGTTCGTCCGCGCCATCGGACGATATCGCGCTTGGCGAGGTGAGCTACGCAATGGCTGTGGCATGGCAGCGTGTCGCACGCGCCGCGTTCGACGATCAGATGACGATGCCGAATGTGCCGGACCTGCCGGGACCTGCGCGCATTGCACCAGATCCCAACAGTTCGTTTTGCCCGTCTCGCGTTGTTCCGGGTACGATGCCGCGCTATCCACGCGATGAAGCCGCTTCTTTCGGCGTAGGCGCCGTCGTTGTCCGCATCCGCACCGACGCAGAAGGTCAGATCGTGAGCGCACACGTGGTCGCGTCGGCTCCAAATCCAGCTTTTGCGGCCGAGGTTGAGCGCGTCGTCGGCCAATTCCACATCGAGTGGGCGCCCAATCCACCGGCTAACTGCACCCGGCAGTCAAACTCCATCCTCGTGCCGGTCATGTTCAGCATGTCGCGCTAGCGGCATGGCTCGGCGTAGCTGGCGCACGATACTAACATTGAGCCAATGCACGGCGCGCGATAGCACGGCGCCATGGCTGACCTTCTCGCGCCGCTTTCGCTCGGCGAATTGATCGATCGATTGACCATTCTGGAGATCAAGGCGCAGCGCATCGGCGCGCCGACCAAGCGCGCCCATATCGTGCGCGAACGCGATGCGTTGCGCGCGCTGGCGCAGCCTTTTCTGGCGCAGAGCCCAGCTGTGGCGCGGCTGAAGACGCAGCTTGCGCAGATCAACCGGACGCTTTGGGCGTGCGAGAACGCGTCGCGGCAGCGCTTCCGCCGCGCGCCGGCGCCGCATGCCGCCCCAGCGCTGTTGTCGCGGATCGCGCTGACAAACGATCTGCGCCACCGCGTGAAGCAGCGCATCAGCCGGCTCGCGGCCGGCGCCATCGTCGAGCAGAAATCCTACCTCTGAAGCGCGGCGCGGATTTCCGCCATCACGCCGGCCCAATCGCCGAAGCTTTTCTGACGGAAGAGCCGCATGCGTGGATACCAGGGCGTGTCGGCGCGATCGCGCAGCCAGCGCCAATCGGCGTGAAACGGCATCAGAACCCACACCTCCTTGCCGAGCGCGCCGGCGAGATGGGCGATGGCGGTATCGACCGTGATGACGAGATCGAGCGTATCGATCACAGCGGCGGCTTCGGCGAAATCGGCGATCTGCGCGCCAAGATCGCGGACGCCCTGCGCGGCCAGAAGCGCAGCCTCATCGCCCGGGTCGAATTGCAGGGAGACGAGATCGGCGTCGATGGAGAGCAAATCTTCAAGCGCCGGGCGATCGAGCGCGCGCCAAGCCTGCACCAATTCGCGCATCTCGCCGCGCCAGCACACGCCGATGCGTCGCCGAGACGCAGCGCCAAGCTCTGCACGCCAATGCGCCACGCGCGCGAGATCGGCGTGGAGATAAGGGATGGCGGCGGGAATGGTATCGAGGCGGGTTCCGAACGCCTGCATCAGACTGAGCAGCGGGATTTGGAAATCCGCCTCGGGCGCCGGCTCCGCGTGCGATAGCGCGCGCGGGACGCCTTCGACGCCGCGCAACAGCGCGAGCGCCGGTGGCCGCTCCGCTAGGATCACCTCCGCGCCGCGCGCTGCGAGCAAGGGCAGATAGCGGGCAAACTGAAAGAGATCGCCGAAGCCTTGCTCGCCGATGACGAGCACGCGTTTGCCCGCAACCTCTTCTGCGCCCGTCCAGCGCAGCGCAGCTGAAAGCGTGCGCGGATGGACGCCCGGCAGGCGCAGGCGCGCTTCGTAGAACGGCAAGCCGCGCGCAAAATCGCCCTCCGCCAACAGTGCGGAGGCTATCGACCAGGCGGCTTCCGCATTGTCGGGCTGGAGCGCGAAGGCGCGATCGAAGCAGACGACAGCGTCAGGGTCCCGGTTGGCGGTGAACAGCGCAAAGCCTTTGCGCATCCAATAATCCGCGCGATCGGGCGCGCGCACTAAAGCCACGTCGATGTCGGCGACGGCGCCGTCCGTCTCGCCCAAAGCGGCGCGAACCGAGGACCGCACGGCGCGCGCCGCAACATGGTTCGGATCGCGCATCAGCGCTGCATCGAGCGCGCGGGCCGCCTCATTGTAGCGCTTCAGCGCCAACAACGCCGCGCCCCGATTGAACAGCGCGGCGACATCATCGGGATTGCGCGCCAGCGCCTGATCGCACGCGGCCAGCGCCTCCTCATAGCGGCCCAGAGCTGCGAGCGCTGCGCCGCGCGCGGCGTAAACGGCGTGCACGCCGGCTGCGATCGCGAGATCATAGTCCGCCAACGCCTCGCCATAGCGGCCCAGCGCGGCGAGCGAAGCGGCGCGGCCGGCGCGGGCTTCGACATCGCGCGGCTGCGCGGCGAGCACGGCGGCGTAGTCGGCTATGGCAGTGTCATGGCGGCCAAGCTCCGCGCTAAGCGCGGCGCGGTTGAAGCGCGCGCCGAGATCGCCTGGCGCCGCGATGATGGCGCGGTCGAGAAAGGAAATGGCGTTGGCCGGCTCGCCGAGTGCGATTTCAGTCGCCGCAGCCAGCTGGAGCGCCTGCGGATCGCGTGGATTTTGTGCGAGCACGCCGCCGAGCGCGGCGCGCGCGGCGGCAAAATCGCCTCTCCGATAGCACTCCAGCGCGATCGCAAAACTGCTCATCTGGCGCGCATCACCGCCCTTCGAATTTGGCGGCGCGCTTTTCGACGAAGGCGGCCATGCCTTCCTTCTGATCGGCGGTGGCGAACAGCGAATGAAACACGCGCCGCTCGAAGCGCACGCCTTCGGCCAGGGTCGATTCGAACGCGCGGTTGACGGCCTCTTTGCAGATCATCACCGACGGGCCCGAATAGGACGCGATCATTTTCGCCGCACTCTTGGCTTCCTCGAGAAGCTTATCGGCCGGCACGATGCGCGCGACGAGGCCCGCGCGTTCGGCTTCAGCTGCGTCCATCATGCGGCCGGTTAAACACAGATCCATCGCCTTGGCTTTGCCGACGGCGCGCGTGAGGCGCTGGGTGCCGCCGGCGCCGGGAATGACGCCGAGCTTGATTTCGGGCTGGCCGAATTTGGCGGTGTCCGATGCGATGATCATGTCGCACATCATCGCCAACTCGCAGCCGCCGCCGAGCGCAAAGCCCGACACCGCCGCGATCGTCGGCTTTCTGCAGCGCGTGATGCGCTCCCATGAGGCGAGGAAATCCTCGGCATAGGCCTGGCCGTAGGTCTTGTGCTGCATTTCCTTGATGTCGGCGCCGGCGGCGAAGGCGCGCGCCGAACCGGTGACGACGATGGCGCCGATCGCGGGATCGGCTTCCCAGAGATCGAGCACGCTGTTGAGTTCGCCCATCAGCTCGGCGTTGAGCGCGTTGAGCGCTTCGGGCCGGTTGAGCTGCACGACGCCGATGGCGCCATCGGTTTCGACGATCAGGGTCTTGTAGGTCATGCGCGAGGCTTGCGCCCGCGCGGGCGCTCAATCAAGCGCCATGGAGGCCGGCTGCGCGATCAGGCGGAACGCGGCGATGGTGCGCCCGCCCTCGTCGCGCACGACGATGGTCAAACGCTCGCGGCCGCGCCGGAACTGGAGCGCGCCGCCGGGCGCGATGGCCCAGCCTAAGGCGGGCAAGCTGTCCCGGTAGAATTGCGCCGCCGCCGCCGCGCCGCCCGCGCCCTCCGCACTCGCTTCGACAATGCCGCCGGAATCGCCGTCGAACGCCACGCCGTCCGCCCGCTCGATCCAGCCGGACGGCAGCGGAATGTCATCGGCTTCGGTCAGGAAGCGTGTCTCCGCGACGGCTGAGGCCGCGAACCAAGCGCACGCAATAGTCACCGCGATGAAGCGCATGACCCGCGGATAAAGGGAGTCGCCCGCCGCGTCGCTAAAGGTGTTCCGGCTTATAGGCTTGGCTGATGTTCGCATCGATCAGCGGGACGACAGCCTCTTCCAGGCCCTTCTGCTCGCGCAGGATGCGGCCGAACGAGACTTTCAGCTCGGGGCCCCAGGTGTCGGGCTTCCACAGGCCGCTGCGCAGTACGGCGCGCGCGCAATGGAAATAGGCGCGCTCGACCGCGACGCGGAGGAACAGCTTAGCCGGCTGGCCGCGCATCGACAATTTCTCGCAGATGTCGGCGTCGTCGTGCAAGCTGGCGCGGCCGCTGACGCGCAGCGTTTCGCCCGCCGCCGGCAAGAGGAAGATCACGCCGACTTGCGGGCGCGACAGGATGTTGGTGAGGCCGAACGCCAGATTGTTGCCGGCGCGATCCGGGATGAGGAAGCTGCGCTCGTTTTCCAGCAGGACGAAGCCCGCGCCATCGCCCTTGGGGCTGACCTCTAGAAGGCCATCGGCGCCCTGCGTCGCAAGCAACAGGAACGGCGCGCGCGCGATGAAATCGGCACCCTGCCCGTCGATGTAATCGAGCACTTTCACCATCGTCATTTCGCTGGGCGGCGGGATGATGGCGCGAAGGCCGTCTTCGGTGGTGATCTGCGCCATGAGCCTCTCTCCTTATTGCGAGTTATTCGCAGAATCAGGAGAATGTCCACGCCTCAACGCTGGCAATGGCCGCAATAGAAGGTGGAGCGCCCGGTCTGGACGACGCGCCGGATCGGCGCGCCGCAGGTTTGGCAGGGCTGGCCTTCGCGGTCATAGGCGCGGAAGCGGTGCTGGAAATAGCCGAGCGCGCCATCGGCGGCGGCGTAATCGCTGATCGAGGAACCGCCGGCCGCGATGGCTTCTTCCAGCGTGGCGCGGATGGCGGCGGCGAGCGCTTCGAGCCGCGGGCGCGCGATGTTTCCCGCCAGGCGCTTTGGTGAAATTCCGGCGCGGAACAACGCTTCGCAGACATAGATATTGCCGAGACCGGCGACGACGCGCTGATCGAGCAGCGCGGCCTTCACGCTGGTTTTCTTGCCGGCGAAGCTCGCTTCAAGATGCGCGGCGTTGAAGCCATTGCCGAGCGGTTCGGGGCCGAGGCCCTTGAAGAAGGGATGGCTCGCCAGCGCGTCGCGCGCGATCAAATCCATGTAGCCGAAGCGGCGCGCATCGTTGAACTCGATCCGCGCGCCCGCCTCCGTTTCCAGCGTGACATGCGTGTGCTTGGGATCGGGCGCATGCGCGTAATAGAAGCCGCCCGGCTCGGAGCCGCTGTCGACAATGGTGAAGCGCCCGGTCATGCCGAGATGCGTGATCCAGGCCATGCCGTCATCCAGCTCGGCGATGAGATATTTGGCGCGCCGATCGAGCTTCTCGATGCGCCGGCCCGTCAGACGCTCCGCAAACGCTTCGGGAAACGGAAAGCGCAAATCCGCACGCATCGTCGCCGCTTTGATGATGCGCCGCCCTTCCAGCGCCGGCGCCAGCCCGCGCCGCACGGTCTCCACCTCGGGAAGTTCAGGCACTCACTCGATCTCATCGCCCGGCATGGGCGGAACGTCGGGAACACGACGAAGCATAGTCTCCAGTCGGCCAGGCTTCGCGCCGCTTGCACGCCGTTTGAAAAAAGCTTCGGCGGTTTCGACAGCGCCAACCTTCTGCGCGACCGCCGACGCGATCCACTGGTTTAGGGACACGCCGTCTTCCTTCGCAAGACGCGCCGCCGCCTCCTTGATGGAAGCGGGAAGCTTCAGAGGATAGGTCGCCTTGCTCATCTGAGCCTTCTCAAAAATTCCTGAGGCGTCTCAACCTCAATTCCAAATTTCCGCGCCGGCGCGAAATCGCGCTTGTTATGTGTGACGATCACTTCTGCATTTCCGTTGGCCGCGGCTTCCAAAACCATTTCGTCGTCTGGGTCGCGCAGCTGAGGCCGCCACTGAAAATAGATATCTACGGGTTCAATCAGATCAGCCAAATCCTCCAAAGCTTCGTCAATCTGTGCGGCGGTGAAGCGATGCGCGAGGATTTGCTCTGGCCGCTTCAAAACCGACTCGTATTCGAGAAATAGGGCGACCGAAGCGAGCGGTGTGAACTTCCGCTGGGCCGCCAACAGCAAAATCCGGTTTGAACCGCCGCGGCGGCTGCGAAAAGCTGCAACAATCGTAGCCGTATCCAGCACAGCACGCACATCCCATATAATGTGACATCGTATAGGATGTCAACAGCGCGGCGAGATACGCCGCATAGCGCCTCCGCCGCCCCGCCGCTATGGTCCCGGCCGATGCAAGCCTCTGACGAGAAAGCCTCCTTTGGGTTCGAGGACGTGCCGCGCGGCGAGAAGGCCGGGCGGGTGCGGGCGGTGTTTTCCTCGGTGGCGTCCAAATACGACCTGATGAATGACGCCATGAGCGGGGGGCTGCACCGGCTCTGGAAGGACGCCGCCGCCGCCAAGCTCAACCCCCAGCCCGGCGAGGTGATCCTGGACGTGGCCGGCGGCACGGGCGACATCGCCCGCCGGCTCAAGAAGCTGTCCGACGAGGCGGCCCAGCGCCGCGGCCGCCCACCGGCGGATATCCATGTCGTCGACGTGAACCCGGAAATGCTGGCCGCCGGGCGGGCGCGCGGCGAAGACGGGCTCTCCTGGCAGGAGGGCGACGCCGAGCGCCTGCCCTTCCGGGATCGCTTCGCCGACGCCTATATCATCAGCTTCGGCATCCGGAATTGCACCGACATCCCGGCCGTCCTCCGGGATGCGCGGCGGGTGCTGAAACCGGGCGGACGCTTTGTTTGTCTTGAGTTTTCCCAGATGGCCGTGGGCGGGCTGGGGCCGCTCTACGACGCCTATTCGTTCCGCGCGATCCCGGCTTTGGGCCAGCTCCTGGCGGGCGACCGGGAAAGCTATCGTTACCTGGTCGAATCGATCCGCCGGTTTCCGGATCAGGAACGGTTCTTGGCTATGATCCGCGACGCCGGCTTTTCCCGCGCCGGCTACCGCAATCTCGCGGGTGGCGTTTGCGCGCTGCATTGGGGCTGGGCGGTCTAAGGCCGATGTTTTCCTGGATCGGGCATATTTGGCGCTTGCTGCGCGCGGCGGTGACGCTGGCGCGCTATGACGCGCTGCTGCCCGAGGAATATTACGAGCGCTATCCGGTCTCGGTGCAGGCGATCCACACGCTGCTGCGGCCGATCGTGCGCCGCCGCCGGCCGAAGACGGTGGGCGCGCGGCTCGCCATGGCGCTCGAAAAGCTCGGCCCCGCCTACGTGAAATTCGGCCAATTCCTGGCCACGCGGCCCGACATGATCGGCGTGACGGCGGCGCAGGATCTGGGGCGGCTGAAGGACCGGCTGCCGCCGTTCTCGCGCAACGCCGCGCTCGACACCATGAACGCTGAGCTCGGCGCGACCGAGCAAATCTTCGGCACGATTTCCGAACCGATGGCGGCGGCCTCGATCGCACAAGTGCACCAGGCGATCCTGCCGAACCGCGAAGGCGTGGTGGCGATCAAGGTGCTGCGCCCGCGCATCGAACGGAAGCTGGCCAAGGAAATGGCGGCGCTGCGCTTTGCGGCGCAGACGGTGGAATTGTTCTCCGTGCGCTCGCGGCGATTGGAGCCGGTGCAGTTCGTCGACACGGTCGCCAACGCCATGCAGCGCGAGCTTGATCTGCGGCTTGAAGCGGGTGCGGGCGCGGAGTTCCGCGAGGTCGCGGCGAAAGACGGCTTCCTCAACGTTCCCGAAATCGATTGGTCGCGCTCGTCCAAGCGTGTGATGACCTTGCAATGGATCGAAGGCACGCCGCTGACCGATCTGCGCGCTTTGGAGCGCGCGGGCGCGGACCGGCCCGCGCTCGCCATTGCGATCACGCGCGGCTTCCTCGCGGCGGCCTTGGATTACGGCTTCTTCCACGCCGACATGCACGAAGGAAACCTCATCTACGGCAAGGATGAGAAACTCTGGATCGTCGATTTCGGCATCATGGGCCGCATCGGCCACAATGAACGGCGCTATCTGGCGGAGATTCTCGCCGGCTTCCTGCGCCGCGACTATAAGCGGATCGCCGAGGTCCACGCCGAAGCGGGCTATGTGCCCGAGCGTTTCTCGCCGGATGAATTTGCGCAAGCGCTGCGCGCCATCGGCGAGCCGATCTTCGGCAAGACGGCCGAAGGCATTTCGATGAGCCGACTGCTGCTGCAGCTGTTCGATGTGACGCACATGTTCGGCATGCGGCTGCGGCCCGAACTGGTGCTGCTGCAGAAGACGATGGTGCAGGTCGAAGGCGTCTCGCGCGCGCTCGATCCGCGCCACGATATGTGGTCGGCGGCGCGTCCGATCGTCGAGCGCTGGATGACGCGCGAAATGGGCGTCGAAGGCGTGGCGCGGCGCGGCCTCTTTGAAGCGCGCGATGCGCTGCAGACCCTGCGCCGTCTGCCGCAGACGCTGACCGCGCTCGAAGGCGCGGCGCGCGCCATCCAGGCCGAGCCCGCGCCGGCGGAACGCTCGCGCTTCCAATGGATGAGCTTCTGGGTGGGCTTCGCGGCCGGGGCCGTCATCCTGCTCATCGTCACGGCGGGCGGGCGCACCAAGCCGATCGCGCCCGAACCTGAGCCGGCCGCGGTCGAACGCACGGTCGAGCGCGCCGCTCCGCCGCCCCCGGCCGCGGCGCCCGCGACCGAAGCAGCGCCGGCGACGGCCGCGCCCGCAACGGGCGCAACCGCGCCCATCACCTCCCCCTGAAAGACCGGATAGGGCGCACGTTCTTCGTACCGCCGGCTTCCAGCCGGCATGGCGCGGTCTGCCGGCTGGAAGCCGGCGGTACGAAAACGCGCACTTCAAATTCGCGCCAGAATAGGCTATTTTGTCCAAGTTGGACAAAGGAGCGGCCCGTGGCGCGCAAACCTCCGGAAGATTGGGCCGTCGCGGACGCCAAGAACCGGTTCAGCGAATTGATGACGAAAGCGCTCACCGAGGGCCCGCAGCGGGTGACGCGGCGGGGCGAAACGGTGGTCGTCTCCTCCCCGGCGGCTTTCGCGGCGCGCGCGCCGGCGCCAGAGGGCCGCGTCGAATACGAGCATCATGAGCCCAAGCCCGCGGAAGCGCGCCGCGTGCTGCTCATCATCGGCGGCGGCATCGCGGCCTATAAGAGCCTGGAGCTCATCCGCCTGCTGGCGAAGGCGGGCGTGAAGACGCGCGCAATCCTCACCAAGGCGAGCAAGGAATTCGTCACGCCGCTCTCCGTCGGGTCGCTGACCGGCGACAAAGTCTATGACGAGCTGTTCGATCTGACCGACGAAGCGGAGATGGGCCATATCGAGCTGTCGCGCTCGGCCGATCTCTTGGTCGTCGCGCCGGCGACCGCCGATCTGATGGCGAAGCTGGCGCATGGGCTCGCCAACGATCTCGCCTCCACGACCTTGCTCGCCACCGACAAGAAAGTGCTGATGGCGCCGGCGATGAACGTGCGGATGTGGGAGCATCCCGCCACGCAGCGCAATCTGCGCCAGCTCGAAGCCGATGGCGTGCGCATGGTCGGCCCCGGCGAAGGCGAAATGGCGTGCGGCGAATATGGCTATGGCCGCATGGCCGAGCCCGCTGAAATTCGCGATGCGATTCTTGCGCTGCTCAGCGACGGCCCGCTCAAAGGCAAACGCGTGATCGTGACAGCGGGGCCGACGATCGAACCGATTGATCCGGTGCGCTTCCTCTCCAACAGATCGTCCGGCAAGCAGGGCTACGCGATCGCCGCGGCGCTGGCGGAGCTGGGCGCGGATGTGCGCCTGATCTCGGGGCCAGTGGCGCTGCCGGCGCCGGCGGGCGTAACGCTCACGCGTGTCGAGACGGCGCGCGACATGCTGGCGGCGAGCGAAGCGTCCTTGCCGGCCGACGCGGCGATCTGCGTGGCGGCCGTCGCGGACTGGCGCCCGGAAACCGCGGCCGACATGAAGATCAAGAAGGACGCGGAGGGCGCCGCGACCGCGATCCGGCTCGCGGAAAATCCCGACATCCTGGCGACGCTCTCCAAAGCCGGCGCGCGGCGGCCAAAGCTGGTGGTGGGCTTCGCGGCCGAGACCAACAATGTGGAAGCCTTCGCCAAGAAGAAGCTCGCCAAGAAAGGCTGCGATTGGATCGTGGCCAATGATGTGTCCGGCGACGTCATGGGCGGCGCGGAGAATGAGGTGACGATCTATTCCAGCGCCGGCGCAGAACATTGGCCGCGTATGGGCAAAGACAAGGTCGCGCTCAAACTGGCGGCGGCGGTTGCCGAAGCGCTGGCATGAGGCGACGCTCGTTTTGAAACGTCTTTCTTTGGCGCGCTTCCCGATATGAATGACAGATAAGGTGATCTAAACTAGGCGCGTTCTGGACGCTGACGACAATCCGCTTTTCCCGCGCGCGTCGGAAACCTAAGCTCCGATCCATGTCATGGGCGCGGCGCGAGGTCGTGATCGGATTGGGCGGCGTGCTCGCCGCCTGCGCGCACGCGCCCCAAGCGGAGGCGCGCGCGATGTATGGCTTGATCGGCAAGATGACGGCGCAGCCCGGCCAGCGCGATGCGCTCGTGCGCTATCTGCTCGGCGGGACCGGCGCGATGCCCGGCTGCCTGAGCTATATCGTGGCTGCCGATGCAAGCGACGCCGACAGCGTCTGGATCAGCGAAGTGTGGGACAGCCACGCCAGCCACGACGCCTCGCTGAGTCTGCCCGCCGTGCAGGAAGCGATCCGGCTTGCGCGGCCGATCATCGCGGCGATGGGGCCGAGCTATGAGACGATTCCGCTCGGCGGCGTGGGCCTGGCGCGCTGAGCGACGGCGTGCGCGCGGCTCGGACTTGCAATGCGCGCTGGATGACGAAGCGACCTGCGCCGAATCTCTGTAGCGAAAGCCGATGATCGAGATCGAAGTTCTTCCTCTGCCGCATTTCGAAGGCTTGGCGTTGCCGGCCTATGAAACCGCGCTGTCCGCCGGCATGGATTTGCGCGCCGCCGTGCCGGACGATGCGCCGCTGACGCTGGCGCCGGGCGCGCGCGATCTGGTCCCCACCGGCCTCACCATCGCGCTGCCCGCCGGCTATGAAGCGCAGGTGCGGCCGCGTTCGGGCTTGGCGCTGAAGCACGGCATCACCTGCCTCAACTCGCCCGGCACGGTGGACGCGGATTATCGCGGCGAACTGAAAGTGCTGCTGATCAATCTTGGGCAGGAGCCGTTCGTGATCAAACGCGGCGAACGCATCGCGCAGATGGTGATCGCGCCCGTGACGCAGGCGAGTTGGAAGCGCGTGGAGGCGCTGAGCGAAACGCAGCGCGGCGCAGGCGGTTTTGGGTCGACGGGACGCGGATGAGGCGCGGGCTTTCGGCCGCGCTCGCGCTGCTTCTCGCGATCGCCGCGCCGGCGCAAAGCGAGCCGAGCGCAGCGCAGCGGCGCCAATGGCGCGAAACGGCGGCGCAATGCCCGGCGCTGCGCACGGTCGATTTTGCGGCGCTCGCGGAGTCCGGTTTCGATCCGGAATTGCTGCGCCGACAGATGGGCTGGTCGGGCGAAACGCATTTGGACGGCGCGGACGTCGTGCTGCGGTTTTATGCGCCGCCCGGTTTCGGCGGCCTGCCGGCTTGGACGACGCGCACAACAGCGCGGCGCGTGAATGGCCAATGGCGGCTGACGCGCACCGATACGAGCAATGTCCCCGCGCCGCCGACGCCGCCTGATCCGGGTGCGCCGCCCGATCCGACGATCTATGCGTCGCAATACGCGGTGCGGACGACGGAAGGTCCGCTCGCCGCGCGCCATGCAGCGCTGCTCGACGCCGCGCTCGCCGATCCGTGCTTCGCGCGCGAGCCGGATTATGCGCCCGCCTCGCTGCCGCTGCGCGGCGGACGTTCTGAAACCTGCATGGATGGATCGCCGTTTTCTTTGCAGATCGAGCGCGCGGAGGGTGTGCGCACCATGCTGCAAATCTGCCAGCGGCGCTGGCGCGCGGGCGAAATCATCGGCGTGCTCGAAACCGCGCAGCCGGAACCGGCGACGGTCACGGACGGCCTCACGCCGCGCATCACGCAGGACGAGATGCTGCGCCGCTGGCGCGACGAAAGCGGATCACGGTAAACGCGCTAGAAACCCTTGCCCACGCGCGCGGCGCCGCTGCTGTTTAAAATTGCAATAAAATCAGCGCGCTTCACACGATACCTTAAAGAAGCGCCGCTACGCTTTCGCGCATAACACAACAGGTGCGGGCGGGCCGGTGAAAAGCGCGCGCGGTCGAAAAGGGAAAAGGGCTAAGCCCTCGAAGGCGCTCGCCGCCGCGCGGCTGGCGGAGAGCCGTCTGCGCGCGGCCATCGACGCCATGCCCGAGGGCGTCGTCTTTCTCGACGAGCAAAAGCGCTACATCCTGTGGAACCAGCGCTATGCCGAAATCTATCGCGCCAGCGCGGACCTCTTCAAACGCGGCGCGCGGCTCGCGGACACGCTGCGCATCGGCGTCGAACGCGGCGATTATCCGGAAGCCGCCGGCCATGAAGAAGAATGGATCGCGGAACGTCTCGACAAACTCGATCATCCGGGCGCGCCGCATGAACAGCGCCTGGCGGACGGCCGCTGGATTCTGATCGAAGAGCGCAAACTGCCCGACGGCTCGACCATCGGCCTGCGCGTCGATGTGACGGAGCTGAAGAAGAAGGAAGAGAGCTTCCGGCTGCTGTTCGACAGCAATCCGGTGCCGATGTTCCTCTACGACCGCGAAACGCGCGCGATCCGCAAGGTGAACGCCGCGGCGTGCGCGCATTACGGCGCGGCCGAAGCCGATCTCATCGGCGAAACCGTCGAAGCGCTGGAACATCTCGATCCCGGCTTTGATGCGCCGGACGGCATCGCCATTCATCGCGGCGCCAATGGCGCGCCCATCGAGGTGACGCTGTTCGAGCGCGAATTGGAGCATGAGGGCCGCCCGTCTGTGCTGATGGCGTGCGTGGACGTGACGGAGCGGCGCCGCGCCGAGGCCAAGCTCACCCATATGGCGCGCCATGATGCGCTCACCGATTTGCCCAATCGCCTGCTCTATCGCGAACAGGTCGAGGCGCGCATCCGCACCATGAAGCTGTTCGGCGATCCCTTCGCCGTGCTGCTGTTCGATCTCGACAATTTCAAAGGCGTGAACGACACGCTGGGCCATTCTGTCGGCGATCTGCTGCTACAAGAGACGGCGCGGCGCATTATGTCCTGCCTCGGCGCCGGCGACATCGCAGCGCGCCTGGGCGGCGACGAATTCGCCGTGATCCATGCCGGCCCGGACGTTGCGCACAGCGTCCATGATCTTGTCGGCCGCATTCGCGCCGCGCTCAAGCGGCCTTTCACCGCTGAGGGCCATGCCGTGCAAACCGGCGCCAGCGTCGGCATCGCGCTCGCGCCGCTGCATGGCGACGATCCGGAACGCTTGCTGAAGAACGCCGATCTCGCGCTCTACGCCGCCAAGGCTGACGGCCGCGGCGTCCATCGCGTGTTCGAACCGGAAATGGACGCGCAATTGCAGGCGCGCCGGCGCCTCGAAATCGAATTGCGCAGCGCGCTCATCAAGGGCGAGCTCGACGTGCATTATCAGCCGCTCTGGGATTTGCGCACAGGGCGCATGTCCGGCTGCGAAGCGCTGCTGCGCTGGCGCCACCCCGAGCGCGGCGACATTCCGCCGTCCGAATTCATCCCGACAGCCGAAGAAGCGGGCCTGATCGGCGCGATCGGGCAATATGTGCTGCGGCGCGCCTGCGCAGACGCGGCGCGCTGGCCGAAGGACGTGCATATCGCGGTGAACCTCTCGCCGGCGCAATTCCGCGCACGCGGCATTCTCGAAACCGTGGTGCAGGCGCTGGCCGCGAGCGGGCTTGCGCCGCATCGGCTCGATCTTGAAATCACCGAAGCGCTGCTGCTGGAGCGCAATGAAGAAACGCTCGCCGCGCTCAACGGGCTGCGCGCCATCGGCGTCGGCATTTCGATGGACGATTTCGGCACCGGCTATTCGTCGCTGATCTATCTGCGCAGCTTCCCGTTCACGAAGATCAAGATCGACAAGAGTTTCGTGCTCGGCCTGGCGCAAAGCCTCGATTCGCAGGCCATCGTGCGCGCGATCGTGAGCCTGGCGGCGAGCCTCGGGCTGCGCGTGCTGGCCGAAGGCGTCGAGACCGAAGCCGACCTCGCCTATCTGCGCCAGGTCGGCTGCGACGAAGCGCAGGGCTTTCTGTTCAGCGCGGCCAAGCCGGTCGAAGAACTTTTCCCCGGCGCGCAGGCTGCGGAAGCGCCGCCCGCCCCGCCCGCCGATCTCGGCGAACGGCGCGGCCGTGCGCGGCGTAAGCCTTCGAGCCAGCGCGCGCGGACGGCCTAGCCTTCCATCTCGCGCCGGATCGTGCCGCGCGCGAGCCAGAACAGAACGAACGCAACGACGCCCGCGAGCGCCGAAATGATGAGCGCCCAGCGTATGCCTTCGGCGCTGCCGAGCCCCACGCCCTCCGACAGAAAATCGCTGAGCAGGCCGACCGCGAGCGGGCCCGCGCCGAGGCCAATCAGATTGATGATGAAGAGCAGGATCGCGGAGGACGTCGCGCGCATATGCGGCGGCACGATAGATTGGCCGGTGGCGTAGACCGGCCCGTACCAGAGCGTGCCGAGCACGCCATTGATGGCGAGCGTACAGATGCCGAGGATGGCGATGTCGGTCGTCACCGCGAAGATGTAGAACGGGATGGTCAGCACCGAGGCGATGCCCGGCACGCTCACATAGGCGCGCAGATCGCGCCCGCCATAACGATCGGCGATCCAGCCGCCGAGATAAGCGCCGAACGCGCCGCCGATTCCGGAAACCAAGGCCAAAGCCAGCGCCAGAAATCCCAGCGCCTGCAAGTCGACCGCCCAGTCGAGGCCGATGCGCGCGAAAACGCCGTTCAATGTCGCATTGGTTTGCGCGGCCATGTCCGCGATCTGCTGGCGGTGATTGCGCAGAAAGAAAGACGCCGTGAACGGCGCATGGCCATAGCCGATGAACGCCTTGATCGCGGCGGCGAAGGCGATGAACCAGAATGTGCGCTTGAGCAGGAGCGCGCCAAGCGTTTGCGCGAATGTCGCGCCCTCATGGGCCTTTGCGCGCACGGCGGCGATGGCGCGTTTGGCGCGTGGCTCAACCAAGGTCAGCAGCGCGATCAGCGCCATGGCGAGGCCCGGCAAGCCGCACACGAAGAACGCTGCGCGCCAGCCATAAGCGTCCGCGATCACACCGCCGAGCGCGGTGCCGATCAGGCCGCCGATCGGCGTGCCCATCGAATAGAACGCCAGCGCGGAGGCGCGCTTTTCTCGCGGCACGTAATCGGTGATCAGTGAATGCGCGGGCGGCGTGCAGCCGGCTTCGCCGACGCCCACGCCGATGCGCGCCAGCACCAATTGCGCGAAATTCTGCGCAAGCCCGCACAGCGCCGTGAACGCGCTCCACGCCGCGAGCGCGCAGGAAATGATGAGCGGGCGATTGTGGCGCTCCGCCAGGCGCGCGATCGGCAGGCCAAGCACGGTGTAGAACACCGCGAAGGCGAATCCGCTCATCATGCCGATATGCCAATCCTTGAGCTGGAGCTCGTCCTTGATCGGCTCGGCCAGGATATTGACGACTTGGCGGTCGATGAAATTGAAGATGTAGATGACGAGCAGGAGGCCGAGCGCATAGCTCCGATAGCCGCGGCTGACCGGATTCACGGCAGGCGGCGCAACCGGCGCAGCGGCGTCGCTCATGGACCTCCCCTCGGGTTCTTATCGTTAGCGTCACCCTAGAGGCCGCCCGCGCGGGGGCGCTAGTGCCAGTTTCGTGACAGGCGGTTTTTAGCGCTTCTAATTCCCCGCCGAGACCTGCGGCTTTGCGCGAATGCGGGCGGGCCGGCTAATCTTCGGCAGAACGGAGATTTCCGATGGCTGACCAAGGCGCGCTGCACACCCCCGGGCGGGGCCGCATCTACGACAACATCACGCAGACCATCGGCGATACGCCCCTGGTGCGGCTGCCGAAGCTCGCCAAGGCGCATGGCGTCGATGCCGAGATCATCGGCAAGCTCGAATTCTTCAACCCGATCGCGTCCGTGAAGGACCGCATCGGCGTGGCGATGATTGAAGCGCTCGAGAAGCAGGGCAAGCTTGGCCCTGACAGCGTGATCGTGGAGCCGACCAGCGGCAATACCGGCATCGCGCTCGCCTTTGTTGCGGCGCAGCGCGGCTATCGCCTGATCCTGGTGATGCCGGAGACGATGTCGATCGAACGGCGCAAAATGCTCGCCTTCCTCGGCGCTGAATTGGTGCTGACGCCGGGCGCGGACGGCATGAAGGGCGCGGTCGCCAAGGCCAACGAAATCGTCGCGCAGAATCCCAAAGCGGTGATGCCGCAGCAATTCGCGAACCCCGCCAATCCCGACGTGCATCGGCGCACCACGGCGGAAGAAATCTGGAACGATGCGGGCGGCAAGCTCGACTATTTCGTCTCCGGCGTCGGCACGGGCGGCACGATCACCGGCGTCGGCCAGGTGCTGAAGCCGCGCCTGCCGAATCTGAAAGTGATCGCGGTCGAACCGGAAGCTTCGCCCGTGCTCTCCGGCGGCGCGCCAGGCCCGCACAAGATTCAGGGCATCGGCGCAGGCTTCGTGCCGGACAATGTCGATCGCGAGGTGATCGATGAGGTCATCACCGTCTCGAACGACGAAGCCTTCGCCACCTCGCGCGAAGCCGCGCGCCTCGAAGGCCTGCCGGGCGGCATTTCCTCCGGCGCAGCTTTGGCGGCCGCGCTGAAAATCGCGGCGCGGCCGGAGGCGAAGGGCAAGCGCATCATCGCCGTGATCCCCTCCTTCGCCGAACGCTATCTGTCGACGGCGCTGTTCGAAGGTCTGTGATGTCTCGCATCGCTGGCTTCCAGCCTTCAGGCGTCTTTTGTCGGCTGGAAGCCGGCGGTACGATGGGCGATGAGCTTCACCGCTGAAGAACGCGCGCGCTACGCGCGCCATATCCTGCTGAAGGAGGTCGGCGGGCCGGGGCAGCAGGCGCTGAAAGCCGCGACCGTCGCGGTCGTAGGGCTCGGCGGGCTGGGCGCGCCGGCGGCGCTTTATCTGGCGGCGGCGGGCGTGGGGCGGCTGCGCCTGATCGATGACGATGCGGTCGCGCTCTCCAATCTGCAGCGCCAAATCCTCTATCGCAGCGCGGATGTCGGCGCGGCGAAAGTCGCGCGCGCGAAAGACGCGCTGCGCGCGCTCAACGCGAATGTCGAAATCGAAGCGCACAGTGAGAGGCTGACGGACGCGAACGCGCATGCCTTGCTCAAGGACGCGACGCTCGTGCTCGACGGCACGGATTCGTTCGAGACGCGCTTCGCGGTGAACGCAGCATGCCATGCGCTCGGCGTTCCGCTCATTTCCGGCGCCGTTGGGCGATGGGACGGCCAGCTCGCGACGTTCAAATCGGGGCTCACCAAGGGCAAGCCGCGCGCCGCGCGTCTGCCCTGCTATCGCTGCTTCGTGCCGGAAGCGCCGCCGGAGAGCGAACCGTGCTCCCTGGTCGGCGTCGTTGGCGCGCTCACCGGCGTGATCGGAACCATGATGGCGCTCGAAGCGATCAAGGAAATCACCCGCGCCGGCGACAGCCTGGCGGGACGATTGCTGATCTACGACGCGCTCGCGGCCGAACCGCGCATCGTCAAACTTCCGGCGGATCCGGCTTGTCCGGTGTGCGGCCTCGACATAGCAAGGGCGGGATAGACGAGGCAGGGGGCGCCGGTGTCGCTGACCGCATTGGGGCTGCTGTTTTTGGTGGTGGCGGCAATCGCATTTGCTCGCCAAACTCCATTCTGGGCGAACGCCGCGCGTGTCGTGCTTGCTGCCATAGCCGGCGCAGCGACGGTAACGTTTGTCACAAATCTTATCTTAGCCGGAACGCATCTTGATAACGGCGTCACGTCGCCGATCCTCATCGGCTCTGCAGCGGTGGGCGCGATCATTGGCGGACTTGCAGCGCGTCCGCTCTTGTTGTCGCGCGCAGTGGCCGCGCCGCGCGCGACAAATCCTTCGCCGATCATTTCAGCAGCCCCGGCCTCCACGCCGCGCGCCGCGCCGTCTCTCGCGACGCCGCCATCCGATGTCTTCATCTCCTACAAGCGCGAAGAGCGGGCGCGGGTAGAGGCGATGGCGCAGGCTTTGCGGGATTTGAAACTCTCCGTCTGGTTCGATGCGGGGCTGCAATCGGGCCATGCCTTCGACGAGGAAATCAATCGCGAGGTGCGCGGCGCGAAATGCGTGCTGGTATGCTGGTCGCCGGGCGCGGCGGCATCGCAATGGGTGCGCGCGGAGGCCGATATTGGGCGCCAGCGCGGCGTGCTCGCGGCCTGCTTTCTCGAACCATGCGATCTCTATCCGCCGTTCAACCTCGTCCATGCGGAGGATCTGAGCGTGGGCGGGCTCGATGGCGCGAACCAAGCTTGGCTCAAGATCGTCGATCAGATCGGGCGCTACGTGAACCGGCCGGGCCTCGGCGACTTCGCGGCGCTCGGCGCGGACCGCGCGGCCATCGGCGCCTGGCTAGCCGACAATGCGCATGACCCCTTGTCCGACGTCGCGCTGGCGCGCCTCAGAACTTGAAATGTCGTAATTACTTAGTATATACGTGACGCTATGAAAGTTGCGATCGTGCCTATTGGCAATTCCCGCGGCGTGCGGCTGCCGAAGGCGCTGCTCGACCAGTACAAATTCACCGATGCGGCGGAGCTGACGGTGGAAGACGGCCGCATCGTCCTCTCTCCGCTCGGCGCGCCGCGCGCGGGTTGGGCGCAGGCGTTCGCCGCCGCGCCGCAGGACGCGCGAACGGACGAGGAAGAGGATTGGCTCGAAGCGCCGCTCGACGCCGCGGACGATGACTAAACGCTTCGATGTCTATGTCGTCCGGTTCGATCCCGTTCTCGGCGCGGAGATCGGCAAGACGCGTCCCGGCGTGATCGTCTCGCCGGATGAAGCGAACGACGCGCTGCGCACGGTGATCGTCGCGCCGCTTACATCGAAACGCAGACCCTGGCCCACGCGCGTTCCCATGGACGTCGCGGGAGTCGCCGGCGATGTCGCACTCGATCAAATGCGCGCGGTCGACAAGAAGCGACTCGCGCAGCGCATCGACAGATTGTCGACGCAGGAGATGCAGAACGTGCTGCAGCGGCTCGCGGAAATGTTTGCGCCGTGACGCACGCGCGTGTCGAATGTGCGCATGAGCTATGATCTGGCGATTGTTGGGGGCGGGTTTGCGGGGCTGGCGGCGGCGCGGGCGGCGAGCTTGCGGGGTCTCAAGACCATCGTGCTGGAGAACAAGCCGGCGCTTGGCGTGCGCTTGCACACGACCGGCATTTTCGTGCGCGAAGCCGCCGATGCGTACGACATCCCGCACGCGCTGACGCGGCGCGTGACCAAAGTGCGGCTCTATGGGCCCAAGCGGCGGCCCGTCGATCTCGAAGGGCCCGGCTATTACTTTCTGACCACCGACACCGAAGCCGTGCTGAAATGGCTAGGTGCGGAAGCGCAGCGCGCGGGCGCGGAGATCCGCACCGCCTGCCGGTTCGACGATGCGTATTTCGATGGCGCCTGGACGCTGAAGACCAATGGCGAGCCGATCCGCGCGCGCTTCCTGATCGGCGCGGACGGCGCGCGCAGCGATGTGGCGCAGAAGCTTGGCCTGTCGCGCAACACGCGCTTCCTGGCGGGCGTCGAGCGTGAATATCGTGACGCGGGCGGGCTCGACCCTGAGTTTCTGCACTGCTTCCTCGATAGCGCTTTGGCGCCTGGCTACATCGCCTGGGCGGCGCCGAGCCCGGTTGGCGCGCAGATCGGCCTCGCCGTCGCGCACGGGCGCAAGCCGAACATCGATCGTTTTCTCGCCGAGGCGGAGCGCCGCTTCACGCTCGATCCGGCGCAGGCGCTGGAGCGGCGCGCGGGGCTTATCCCCTGCGGCGGCGTCGTGGCGCGCTGGGCGCGGCCGGGCGCGCTGCTGGTGGGCGATGCGGCGGGCATGGTCTCCCCGCTCACGGGCGGCGGCATCCATCCCGCGCTCGCGTTGGGCCGGCGCGCGGGGCAGGCTGTGGCCGATCATCTCGCTGCGGCAGGCCCGCCGCCGGAAGAGGCCGTGCGCCGCGACCTCCCCGATTGGCGCGCCAAGCTGGCCTTGCGCTGGACCATGGATGTCGCGCCACCGAATTGGATGATCGACGCCGCGCTCTCCACAGCGCCGATGGCCGGCCTCGCCAAGCGCATCTTCTTCCACGCGGCGGCGCGGCGCGAAAAAGCCAAGCAGGCTGCGGCGATCAAGGCGACCTGACGCAGGCGCCCTGACTCAGGCGCGCTGTCTTGCTCCTGTCATGCTAGGAAGCGATAGGGGGCGACGGGATTCAAAGACCATGCGTAGTCTGACGCGAATTGTGCTGGCCGTTCTCGGCCTGGCGGTGGTTGCGGCCGCCATCGGCTATCTGACTCTGCGGCGGCCCGACATTCCCTACGCGACGCTCGAACAGAAATACGCCAACCAGGCCTCGCGCTTTCTCGATCTGCCGAACGGCGTGCGCGTGCATTATCGCGATCAAGGCAATCCAGCCGGACCGCCGATCGTGCTCGTGCACGGCTTTTCCGCCTCGCTTGAGACGTGGGAGCCGTGGGTGCAGCGGCTGGGTGCGGCCTATCGCATCATCACGCTCGATCTGCCCGGCCACGGCCTGACGCAGGCGCCGGCCAATTATCACGCCTCGATCCAAGGCTATGCCGGGATCGTCGATCAGGTGACCAATCGCCTGCACCTCGCGCATTTCACGCTGGGCGGCAATTCGATGGGCGGCGCGGTGACGTGGGTCTACACGCTGGCGCATCCCGAAAAAGTCGACGCCATGCTGCTGATCGATTCCGCAGGCTGGCCGCACGATGGCCACGGCTCGCCTCTCGTGTTTCAGCTTTTGAACAATGCGCTCATCGGCCCGCTGCTGCGCGAATTGGATAGCCGCGCGCTGATCGCCGATGGCTTGCGCGCCGCCTTCGTGAACAAGGCGCTCGTCACAGATGCGATGGTCGACCGCTATTGGGATTTGGCGCGCGCGCCGGGCCATCGCGCGATCATCACCAATATCGAACAGAATGGCGGCGATCCGGCGCAGACCAGCTTGCTCAGCACGCCGACCCTCATCATGCACGGCGACGGCGACGCGCTCATTCCGCCGGCCGACAGCCGCCGCTTCGCCGACACCATCGTCAACGCGACGCTCGTGGAGCTGCCCGATGTCGGCCATGCGCCGATGGAGGAAGCGCCCGATCCATCGGCCGCCGCCGTCGCGACGTTCCTCGCGCGCGTCTACGCCGCGCCCGCCACACCCTCTCCCTAAGAAAGGCGACGCTCATGCTGCTTTCCCGCCGCGCCATCCTTCTGGGCGCCTCGCTCGCCGCGACGCCCATTCCCGCCTGGGCGCGGGAATTCTCGCGCGGCGCATTCACGCATGGCGTCGCTTCCGGCGATCCGACCACGAATGCGATCATTCTCTGGACGCGCTTTCAGCCGGCCTCGGGCGATGGCCGCATCGGCTGGGAAATCGGCGAGGACGAGAATTTCCGCCGCGTCGCGCGGCGCGGCTCTGCGCTGGCGAGCGCGGTCAACGATTATTGCGTGAAGGTCGATGCGCGCGGCCTGCAGCCTGGCCGGCGCTATTATTATCGCTTCCTCAGCGGCTCGGACCCGTCCGTCACCGGCATCACCAAGACAGCGCCGCGCGGGCCGGTCGAAAGCTTCAACGTCGCCTTCTTCTCGTGCTCGAACCTGCCCTTCGGCTATTTCCACGCGTATGGCGATGCGGCGGCGCGCGACGATATCGATCTGTGTCTGCATGTCGGCGACTACATCTACGAGACGCAGCGCGGCTCCTATCCGTTCCCGAACGAAGCTGTCGAAGGCCGCGTGATCGAACCGGCGACGGAGATCATCCACCTTGCCGATTACAACGCGCGCTACGCCAGCTATCACGCCGATCCGGATTTGCTCGAACTGCGCCGCACCAAGCCGCTGAGCGTGACCTGGGACGATCACGAGATCGCCAATGACGCCTGGCAAGGCGGCGCGCAAAATCACCAAGAGCCGGCGGAAGGCCCCTGGGCCGATCGGCTCGCCGCCGCGACCAAAGCCTATTTCGACTGGATGCCGATCCGCGCGCCCGAACGCGGCGGCCCGCACCTTTACCGTGCGCTCGATTGGGGCGATCTGGCGCGCGTCGTGCTTTTAGATACGCGCGTGATCGGGCGCGCCAAGCAACTCAACTACGTCGCCGATCTGCAGCCTTTGATGCAGGCGGCGAACGCCAATCCGCAAGCGGTCGCCGATGCATTCCGGCGCGAGCGGCTGGAAGACCCATCACGCTCGCTGCTCGGCGCGCCGCAGGAAGCCTGGCTGGCGCAGACGCTGAGCGAATCCAAAGGCCGCGGCCAGACCTGGCAGGTGATTGCGCAGCAGATCGTGTTCTCGCCGCAGCTTGCGCCCGCGAATATCACCAGCCTGCTGCCGGCGAGCGTCGATGCGTCCTCGACCTGGTTCGGCCAAGCCGTGCGCCTGCGCGAGCTTGGTCTGCCGTGGAATCTCGACGCGTGGGACGGCTATCCGGTGGCGCGCGAGCGCATGAAGGCGAGCCTCGTCGCCAACGCATCGAACGCGTTGATGCTCGGCGGCGACAGCCACAATTGCTGGGTCTACAACGCGATGGCGTCGGACAATGCGCGCATCGCCGCGCTCGAATTCGACGGCGGCAGCGTCACCTCGCCCGGTTTCGAGCGCTCGCTCACCAACGCCCAGCCCGGCGATCGCGAACGCGCGCTACGCGGCGCGGACGAGCACATGGCTTTCGGCGATTTCACCAATCGCGGCTACGGCGCCTTCCGCCTCACGCGCACCAGCTGCGACGCCGAATGGCGCGCCGTGAGCGATATCCGCGTGCGCGAACGCGGCCCAGTCTCCGTGACGCGCTTCTCCTCCACCCCCAGCGCTACGAGCGGCCCAAGCGCGTGGGCGGTGGCCTAGGCGCGCACTCGCACCTCGCCCAACAACCGGCGCAGCGCCGCCTTGCAGCGGGCATTGGCGTCGAGGCCGGCGTCGAGATTGGCGGGCAGGATGTATTCGACGCGGAAATCCTGGCCGAGCAGGATGTAGGTCATCGCGGCCCAGGCTTGCGCGGGCGCGGTGTCGGCGCGCAGGCGCCACAGATCGCGCACCAGAAGATTGATCTCCGTGGTGGGCGCGAGCAGCGTCATCTCTTCGTCATCGCCCGCGAAGATCGCGGCTTCGACGTGGCGGTCATCGGGTTCCGCGTAGAGCAGCAGGCCTGGGCCGCGGATCGCGAGCATGTCGGACAGCGCGTGGCCGAGCGCCTGGATCAGTTCGCTCTCGACCTCGGCCCGCGCGTTCATCGCCCGCGTCAGCCGGGCCTGCGTTCGAACGCGGGCACGCCATCGGGCACGTGATGGAAGACCTGCTTGTCGATGGTGAAGATCGCCATCTGCGGCGCGCCATAGGAGGCCGGATCGTCCATCGTGCCGACCTTGAGCATGATGGCGGGAAACGTAGGCGTGCGCGCCAGGATTTGCGTGCCGCATTCAGGGCAGAATTCGCGCGTCACCGGATCGGAAATATCGCTGCGCGTGAACGATTTCGGCGCGCCCTTTACATAGTGGAACCCGGCGAGCGGCATGCCGACGATGACGTTCGGCATTCGCGGCAATGGCACTGGCCCTTAAACATGGGCTCGCCCTCCGCCTCATACCGCAGCCCGCCGCAATAGCATCCGCCTGTGATGGTCATAGCTCGTTCTCCCTAGCTTACGCCAGTTTAGCGCGCCGACGACAGCGAAGCGAGAGGAACGCTCCCTTCTCCCGCCATGGGCGGGAGAAGGTGTCGCGAAGCGACGGATGAGGGTGGGGCTTTCTGCGACGCGCCCCCTCATCCGGCCCTGCGGGCCACCTTCTCCCCCTCTCGGGGGAGAAGGAACGAACGCACTACAACATCGCTGGAATAACCCGGTCCGGCGGCTTGTGGCCGTCGGCGAAGGTTTTGATGTTGATGATGACCTTTTCGCCCATGTCGATGCGGCCCTCGATCGTGGCCGAGCCCATGTGCGGGAGGGCGACAACGTTGGGCAGCTTCTTGAGCTTCGGGTTGATCGCGGGCTCGTGCTCGAACACGTCGAGGCCGGCGCCGGCGAGCTCCTTCTTCTCGAGCATGCGCGCGAGCGCGGCTTCATCGATCACCTCGCCGCGCGCCGTGTTCACGACGAAGGCGTGCGGCTTCAAGAGCGCCAGGCGGCGTGCGCTGAGCAGGTGATAGGTCGCCGGCGTGTGCGGGCAATTGACGCTCACGATGTCCATGCGCGCCAGCATCTGATCGAGGCTTTCCCAATAGGTCGCGTCGAGTTCGGCTTCGATCGCGGCCGAGACGCGGCGGCGATTGTGGTAATGAATCTGCAGGCCGAAGGCGCGCGCGCGGCGCGCGACCGCCTGGCCGATTCGGCCCATGCCGATAATGCCGAGCCGCTTGCCCCAGATGCGCCGGCCGAGCAGGTGCGTCGGGCTCCAGCCGGTGAAGCCATCGGCCTCGACCAGCTTCACGCCTTCGACGATGCGGCGCGGCACGGCGAGGATGAGCGCCATCGTCATATCGGCCGTGTCTTCGGTGAGCACGCCCGGCGTGTTGGTGATGGTGATGCCGCGCTGCACGGCGGTCTGCACATCGATATTGTCGACGCCGGCGCCGAATTGGGCGATCAGGCGCAGCTTGTCGCCGGCCTGGGACAGGAGCCGCCCATCGAGGCGATCCGTCACCGTCGGCACCAGCACGTCGGCATCGGCCATGGCGGCCTTCAGCTGATCGGGCGTCATCGGTTTGTCGTCGAGGTTCAGCTGGGCGTCGAACAGCTCCCGCATGCGGGTTTCGACAGGATCGGGCAGTTTCCTCGTAACGACGACCTTGAGAGTCTTAGCGGGCATGGGCTCTTCTATGGGGGCGCGTGAGGCGCCTCCATAGACCCTCCGCGCCGGCTCTCCAAGGCGCGGCGCCGCAGGCGGAGGCCTGGCGCCCGTTAAATGAGCTTTCATTTCGCAGGCGCATGATCGCCCCTTCGCCGCCCCGCGCGGCGCTCCAAAAAACGGGCCGGAAAACCGGTCGGAAAGGGTTTGGTGATGGGTCTGCCCCGTCGCGCGGCGCCTGTGGCGGCCGTGCTCTTCCTTGCTCTCGCCGCGGGCGCCGCAGCCGGCGATGGCGATCCCCTGCCCGTCTCACATTTCGTCAGCCTCAAGACCGAGGGCGCCAATGGCCGCCGCGGCCCCGGCGTCGAGCACCGCGTGGACTGGATCTATGAGCGCGCCGGCCTGCCGCTCGAGGTCACCGGCGAAAGCGGCGCCTGGCGGCGGGTGCGCGATCCGGACGGCGCCCAGGTCTGGATCCACGAAAGCAGCCTCTCCCCCCGTCGCACGGCCATGATCCAGGCCGAGGGCGATGTGCCGCTGCGCGATCGCGCCGCAGAGGGCGCCCGCCCGGTGGCGATCCTGGCCCCCGGCGTGGTGGGCTCGCTGACCGGCTGCAGCGGCGATTGGCGGCGCATCGTGGTGCGCGGCCGGGTCGGCTGGGTTCCGGCTGCAGCGCTCTGGGGCGCAGAGGATTGCGGCGGCCTCTAAGGCGCGGGAAAATGGGGCGTTCCCGATAGGACGCCCTCATGCGATTCAAGATTGTGCTGTTCGCCGCCGCGCTGGCCCTGAGCGCGCCGCCCCTGGCGCTCGCCCGTGATGAGGGCGCGCCGCCCACGCGGGTCGAGACCGTCACCGATGTCGTGCAGGGTCAGGCGATCGCCGATCCCTATCGCTGGCTGGAAGACGGAACCAATCCGGACGTGCGCGCCTGGAGCGCGGCGCAAACCGCGCGGTCGCGCGCCTATCTCGACGCGCTGCCGATGCGCGCGGCGATCCGCGATCAAGTGGCGCGCTACATCGCGCAATCCTCGCCGCGCTATGCCGGGCTGAACTATGCGGGCTCGTCGCTGTTCGCCTTCTATGTCGATCCGCAGCGCCAGCAGCCGATGATCCGCGTCATGGGGCGCGATGCGAATCCGGAGACAGCGCGCACCGTGCTCGATCCCAGCGTGCTCGATTCGACCGGATCGACCGCGATCGATTGGTTCGTGCCGTCGCATGACGGGCGCCTGATCGCGGTGTCGCTGTCGCGCGGCGGCAGCGAGGACGGAACCTTGCACATTTTCGACGTCGCCACCGGGCGCGAGGTCGATGCCGCGATCGACCATGTGCAATTCCCCACCGCCGGCGGCGACGTGGCCTGGGACGGCGACAATCGCGGCTTCTGGTACACGCGCTATCCGCGCGAAGAGCGCCCCGAGGCGGACCGCCAATTCTATCAGGCGGTCTATTACCATCGGCTCGGCGATGATCCGGCGCACGATCAGCGCGTATTCGGCGATGGCCTGCCGCGCGTGGCGGAAATCAAACTCGATTATTCCACGACGGCGCGCACGCTCCTCATCAGCGTGCAGAACGGCGATGGCGGCGAGTTCGCGCATTATGTGCGCCAGCGCGACGGCAGCTTCGCGCAGGTGACGCATTTCGAGGACGGGGTCGATTTCGCCGCCTTCGGTCCGGACCGCGCGCTTTATCTCGTGTCGGAAGCGAATGCGTCGCGCCGCCAGGTGCTGAAACTGGCGCCGGGCGTGACCGACCTCGCGCAGGCGCGCGTGATCGTGCCTGAAGGCAGGGCCGCGATCGTCACGGATTTCTGGGGCGAGGACCCGATCACTTTCGCCGGCCGCCAGCTTATCGTGCGCTATATCGATGGCGGTCCATCGAAGGTCAGCCTCTACGATCTCAATGGCCGCCCGCAAGGCGATCTCGATCTGCCGGGCATCGCGGCCGTCGATGAAATCGAGGCCGTGGGCAATGACGTGCTCTACAGCGTCGAGACCTATCTCACGCCGATCCAGTTCTACCGCCGCAGCCATGGCGTAAGCGCGCCGACGGCGCTGCGCGCGACCAGCCCGATCTCCTTCGCCGACATGGAGGTCGTGCGCGAAATGGCGACATCGCGCGACGGCACGCAGATTCCCGTGAACATCATCCATCGCCGCGGCGCCCCGCTCGATGGGACCACGCCGACCTTGCTTTACGGCTATGGCGGCTACGGCGTGAACGAAACCCCGTTCTTCCTGGGCGGTTCACGGCGCGTCCTGTTCGATGCGGGCGCGACATTCGCGATCGCCAATATCCGCGGCGGCGGCGAATATGGCGAGAGCTGGCACACGCAAGGCTCGCTGACCAACAAGCAAAACGTGTTCGACGATTTCATCGCGGCCGCGCAATTGCTGATCGACCGCCATTACACCAGCCCGCAACATCTGGCCTTCATGGGCGGATCGAATGGCGGCTTGCTGATGGGCGCTGTCGTCACGCAGCGGCCCGATCTGGCGCGCGCGGTGGTGAGCCAAGTCGGCATCTACGACATGATCCGCGTTGAGCTCGATCCGAACGGCGCGTTCAACACGACCGAATTCGGCAGCGTGCAGAACCCCGATCAGTTCCGCGCCCTCTACGGCTATTCGCCATATCATCACGTACGCATGAGCACCGCTTATCCCGCCATGCTCCTCACAACCGGCGACAATGACGGGCGGGTCAATCCGCTGCATTCGCGCAAATTCACGGCGGCGCTGCAGGCCGCGACAACCTCCGGCCATCCGGTGTTTCTCGTCACGCGCAGCGACACCGGCCACGGCATCGGCACGCCGCTCAATGTCCGCATCGACGAGAACGCGGATTATCTGTCCTTCCTGTTCGATCAATTGGGCATGAGCCCGGGCTCCGCTGTCGCGGCGACGCATTGAGGGTGGCGGCCATTTCCACGCTCGCCCCCGACGCAGAAACGCAGCATCACGCGGCCCCGGCTCCGGCCGCGCCCTATGAGCTGACGATCGTGCTGCCGACCTTCAACGAAGCGGCCAATATCGCGCCCGTGCTGGCGCGCCTGGACGACGCGCTCGCGGGCGTGGCCTGGGAAGCCGTGTTCGTGGACGATGATTCCAAGGACGGCACGGCGGAGGCTGTGTGCGCCGCCGTCGCGCGCCATCCCAATGCGCGCATCATTCGCCGCATCGGCCGGCGCGGGCTCTCCACCGCCGTCGTCGAAGGCGCGCTGAGTTCGCTGGCGCCCTTCGTCGCCGTGATGGATGCCGATATGCAGCACGATGAAACCTTGCTCACGGCGATGCTCACCGATCTGCGCGGCGGGCAATATGATCTCATCATCGGCTCGCGCTATGCCGAGGGCGCGGGCCTCGGCGATTGGTCGCGCGAGCGCGCGCGCATGAGCCGGTTCGCCACCAAGCTCGCGCATTGGGCCACCAAGACGCCGCTCACCGATCCGATGAGCGGCTATTTCATGATCACGCGCCCCGCGTTCGAAAGCGTGGTGCGCAATCTCTCCGGCCAGGGCTTCAAGATCCTGCTCGACATCGTGGCCTCGGCGAAGACGCCGCTGCGCATTCGCGAACGCGCCTATGAATTCCGCCAGCGCCAGTTCGGCGCCAGCAAGCTCGATAGCGCGGTGGCGTTCGAATATGTGCTGCTGCTGATGGACAAGACGATCGGGCGTTACGTGCCGGTGCGCTTCTTCCTGTTCGCGGCCGTCGGCGGGCTGGGCCTTGTCTGCCATATGAGCGTGCTGGCGCTGACCAATCAGGGGCTCGGCTGGGCGTTCCCCGCCAGCCAGGCGACCGCCACCATGACGGCGATGACGTTCAATTTCTTCGTCAACAATTTCCTGACCTACCGCGACCGGCGCCTCAAAGGGCTGAAGAACATCTTCCTCGGCCTGCTGAGCTTCTATGCCGTGTGCGGCTTCGGCGCGGTGGCCAATGTCGGGATCGCGAGCTTCATGTTCTCGAGCCATTATTCGTGGTGGCTCGCAGGGGTTGCAGGCACGCTGGTCGGCGCGGTGTGGAACTACGCGGCGACCTCGATTTTCACCTGGCGAAAGGCAGCCTGACGCGCGCCCGCGCAGCGTCCTTCCTTGCCGCAGGGGGCGGCCCCTGCTAGCCCTCCGCCCAATGAAAAGCCCCGCCGGCCTGCCCCATTCGTTCGATTACGACGCCCTGATCTCCTGCGGCGAAGGCAAGCTGTTCGGCCCCGGCAATGCGCAATTGCCGCTGCCGCCCATGCTGATGTTCGACCGCATCACCGAGGTCAGCGCCGATGGCGGCGCCCATGGCAAGGGCGTGATCCAGGCCGAGTTCGAAATCACGCCCGAGCGCTGGTTCTTCCCCTGCCATTTCCCGGGCGATCCCGTGATGCCCGGCTGCCTGGGGCTCGACGCCATGTGGCAGCTGGTGGGCTTCTTCCTGGCCTGGGCCGGCTCGCCCGGCCGCGGGCGGGCGCTGGGCGTGGGCGAAGTGGCCTTCCGCGGCCAGATCACGCCGGATTGTAAGCTGGTCCGCTACGAGATTCAGATGAAGCGCGTTATCCAGCGCAAGCTGGTGCTGGGCATTGGCGATGGCGTGGTTCTGGCTGACGGCGCCCCCATCTATACGGCGAAGGATTTGCGCGTCGGCCTGTTCACCGCGGAACAGATGGCGACGGGCATGTCGTCCTAAGAACAAAGGGCAAGGAAACGCAGATGCGTCGAGTCGTCGTCACGGGAATGGGGATCGTCTCCTCGATCGGGGCCAACGCCCAGGAGGTGCTGGCCAGCCTGCGCGAAGCCAAGAGCGGCATTCGCCGCGCCGCGGAATATGTCGAGCGCGGCTTCCGCTGCCATGTGCATGGCGAGCCGAGCGTGCAGCCCGAAGATGTCGTCGACAAGCGCGTGATGCGCTTCATGGGCGAAGGCGCCGGCTGGGCGTTCATGGCGCTCGATGAAGCGATCCGCGACGCCGGTCTCGAAAAAAGCGACGTCTCCAATGAGCGCACCGGTCTCATCGCCGGTTCGGGCGGGCCCTCGACCAGCGCGATCGTCGCCGCGGCCGATACCAGCCGCGAGAAAGGCGCCAAGCGCGTCGGCCCGTTCGCGGTGCCCAAGGCGATGTGCTCGACGCTCTCGGCCACGCTCGCCACGCCGTTCGAGATCAAAGGCCTCAATTATTCGATCAGCTCGGCGTGCGCGACCAGCGCGCATTGCATCGGCAATGCCTATGAGATGATCCAATGGGGCAAGCAGGACGTGATGTTCGCCGGCGGCGGCGAAGAGCTGGACTGGACGCTCTCCGTGCTGTTCGACGCCATGGGCGCGCTGAGCACGCACTATAACGAAACGCCCTCGCGCGCCTCGCGCGCGTTCGACGCCAATCGCGACGGCTTCGTGATCGCGGGCGGCGCGGGCATGCTGGTGCTCGAAGAATATGAACGCGCCAAGGCGCGCGGCGCGAAGATTTACGCCGAACTTTCGGGCTATGGCGCGACGAGCGATGGCTTCGACATGGTGCAGCCCTCGGGCGAAGGCGCCGCACGCTGCATGCGCATGGCCATCAAGGATCTCGACCGCCCGGTCGATTACATCAACCCGCACGCCACCTCGACGCCCGTCGGCGATCTCAAGGAGATGGAAGCCGTGCGCGCCGTGTTCGGCGACAATGTGCCGACGATCTCGGCCACCAAATCGCTCACCGGCCATTCGCAGGGCGCCACCGGCGTGCATGAAGCGATCTATTCTCTGCTCATGCTGAAGCACAATTTCGTCTGCGAAAGCGCGCATATCGAAGAGCTCGATCCCGCCTTCGCCGACCTGCCAATCGCGCGCAAGCGGCAGGAGCGCGAGCTGAACTGCGTGCTCTCCAACAGCTTCGGCTTCGGCGGCACCAACGCCGCGCTGGCGTTTACGAAGCTGGCGGCGTAACGGCCCCGCCTTCGATCTTTTTGATTTCCGCGAGCAGCTTGTCTTCGTTGGGCGTGCGCTTGCCATCGGCGCGGGTCATGCCGACGGCCCAGGCGATTTCGGCGAGGGTGAGCTTTTCGTCTTCCGCGGCTTCGGCGTTCGCGGCTTCGTAATGCGCTTCGAGCCGATCGAGATCGCTCTTCATGCCGAGATGGGCGCGGAAGCCGTCGAGGCCGCCTTCAAACGTGCGGGCGAGGAACGAGGCGGGCTGCGGCGTCAAGAGGCTCGACACCCAGGCGCGGCGGCCAAGCTGGCCATTGCGCTCCAAGAGCGCCGGCGCGCGGCGCGCCAGCAAATGGTTCATGATCGCCTTGACGAACAGATCGCCCCAGCTCGGATGGTTCGCCATCGCGGCGTGCGATGCATCGAGCGCGAACAGCCAGCACGTCTCCTCTTCGGTGACGAAGGTCGCGCCTGAGCCGGCCGCGGCGTAGATGCAGCGGCGGATCAGTTCGGTTTCATTGGCGCCGATCGGCGCGCCGGCGAGCAGACGCGTCAAACGCGCGCGCGTGAATTGCGAGAGCCGCTCGGGCGCGCTGTCGGCGCGCTCCATGAGCTTCAGCAGAACGGCGAGTTCGGTTTCGCGCGCGCCATCCTGGCCGAAGCGCGCTTCAAGCCAGGCGACATCGGACTCCGTGAGATGGCCCGGCTGCGCGGCCGCCTGCAGCATGTGATCGCTGAGCGCTTCGACGAAGGCGTAGGTCCATTCCGCATCCGTGTTGGCGACCTTGGCTTCAAGCGCGATCAGCGCTTCGGCTTCTTCGCGGCTGACGACGCCATCGGGAAACACGGCCCGGCGCAGATCAAGCGCCTCATCGGGCGTGACATGACCATCGCCGCTGATGCGTTCGGTGAGCGTGTGCAGGGCCAGATTGCGCATGGGATTCTCCCGCGGGGCTTAAACGCGGGGAGCATAGCGGCGAGGCTTTAACCGGACGCAAAGGCGGTCCTACGAGTTTGTAAACCTTCGCGCCGCGCGAAGGCGCGACCTTGCGGCCGCGCCCCGCTGCAAACGCCTTTTAAACGCTAATTGACGGCGCGTTCGACCTCATTGCCGGCCCGTTCGGCCGCATCGCCGACCTTATCCGCCGTCTCATCGACGGCCGCGCCCGCGCGATCGGCCGCCTGCGCGGTTTGCGCGCGCGCTTCGGCGACGGCGCTATCGGCTTCCGCGCCCGCGCGCTGATAGCCGCCCTGATTGGTCGCGTAGATTGCGATGCCGCCCACGACGAGCAGCGCGCCGAGCAGCAAGCCGAAGATCAGCCCGCCGCCGCCTCTGCGCGGCCGTTCTTCGACATGTTCGACATAGCCCGTCACGCGGCCGGTTTCCGGATCGCGCACGATATCGGCTTCGCGATGAATCTCAGCCATAAATCACTCTCCTTCGCGCGCGACCGCCCTGGCGGGGCGGGTGCGCGTTGGGAGCGAAACGGATGGTCGCGGCGTAAGTTCCCGGCGCGCCCTATTCGATCTTGAGCCGCACGAACGCCATCGCGCCCGTGGGATCGCCGTCATAGGCGGCGTCCAACGCATCCGGCGTGACATGCCGCTCGACCAGGGCGCCGAAGCCGATCTTCGCATGCGCGGCGACGCGAAAATCGCGGATGGCGCCGAGCGAGAGGCGGCTTACGTCTTCGCGCGTCGGCGCCAGATGCTCGCTCTCGATCCATTCGCCGCGCGCGAACAAAGTCCATTGGTCGTTGGGCGCATAGGCGGATTCGAGCAGCCAGGCATTGCTGCCCTCGCCATGCTCGGGCTCCTTGCGGCCGAAGGCGAGCGTGCTGGTCCAAAGCCCATCGCCGATCGGGCGCGCGTAGATCGCGCTAGCCGAAAAACGCTGCTCGTCCTCATCGGGATGCAATTGCTCGGGGCTCACGACATCGGCCCAGGAGGCCTGCAGCGCCCAGCGTTCGCTCGGATTGAAGCTCAGGCGCACAGACGTTGAATCGAGCGCGCCGGTTTCGATGTCATAGCGATCCTGATCCGGTTCGCGGCCGTTGAAGCGCGAAGCTTCGATCTTGAACGGGCCCTGCACATAGCCGAGCGTGACGACGCCGAACGTGATGTGCGTGGAATCGAGCCAATGGTGCGAAATCGGCGCCTCGGGCGAGTCCATGGCCGAGCCGCGATGCATGAAGGCCGGCGGGCCGAACGCCGGTTCGCCCGGCAAGCCGCCATAGATGAACACGCTCGCATCGCCGATGCGACGTGCGTAGGACGCCGACAGCTCCATGAAGAGATCGTGCGGATGCTGACGATCGATCAATTCCGTTGCGCCATCGGCGGTTTCGCCTGAGGCGAACAGCAGCGGATAGCCGCTATGGCCCATGAAGGGATCGGGGCTGAGCATGGCGCGCAGCACCAGCGTATCGCCATTCGCGAAATCGCGGCGCGCCGATCCCATGATCATGCCGGAGACGAACGCCTTCTCATCGCCGCGCGGGCCATCCTGCCAATCATAGACGCCGTTGAGCAGCACATGACCCATCAGCATCCACTCGCCGCGCTGCGCGTGCAGGCCACCATGGGTGGAGACGTCCGGCTGCCAGCTCGTGCCGGAGGCGTCGCGCGTCATCGGATAGGCGCCGAACGCTCCGGACGACATCGCCGCGTGATCCGGCGTGTCCATGCCGGACATGTCCATATCCGACATGTCGTGCGCCTGGGCGTCCATGCCGGACATATCGTGCGCGTGCTCCTGCGCCAGCGCAGGCGCCGCAAGCACGAGGCAGGCGGCGAACGAAACAATCCACGGCGTCATCGCGCAGTCTTCTCCAACAGGTCGATCAATTCGGCGGCTTTCTTGCGCTGCTCGGCGGCGTCGCCGCTCAGGATCGCGCCTTCGATGCAATGCGTGAGATGGGCCTTCAGAAGCTCGGTCTCGACGCGCGCGAGCGCGGCGCGCACGGCCTCGATCTGGTGGGCCACGTCGATGCAATAACGGCCCTCCTCCACCATGCGCGTGAGGCCGCGGGCCTGGCCCTCGATGCGGTGCAGGCGGGCGATGAGCTTGGGATCGGGCGCGTGAGCCATCGCCAAATACCTATACCCCCTATAAGTATCTGGCAAGTTCGTAGCGCCGGCCCGCCTTGACCGCCAGCGCCCGGCGCCGTCCTAGAGCCCCAGCATTCGCGAAAGGACGTTCATGGCCGACGATTGGAACATGCCGACGGGCGAATTGATGCGCGGCAAGCGCGGCCTCGTCATGGGCGTCGCCAACGACATGTCGATCGCCTGGGGCATCGCCAAGCAGATGGCGGCGCAGGGCGCGGAGCTCGCCTTCACCTATCAGGGCGAGGCGCTGGAAAAGCGCGTGCGCCCGCTGGCCGAAAGCGTCGGCTCGAAATTCATGGTTGAATGCGACGTGACCGACGATGCGCAACTCGACGCCGCGTTCGCCAAGATCAAGGCCGAATGGGGCGGGCTCGATTTCCTGGTCCACGCCATCGCGTTTTCCGACAAGAGCGAATTGCGCGGCTCGTTCGTGGAGAATACGACGCGCGCCAATTTCCTGCGCACCATGGATGTGAGCGCGTTCTCCTTCGTCGCCTGCGCGCAGCGCGCGGCGCCGCTGATGGAGAAAGGCGGTTCGCTTATCACGCTCACCTATCTCGGCGCCGAGCGCGTGTTGCCGAGCTATAATGTGATGGGCGTGGCCAAAGCCGCGCTCGAAGCCTCCACGCGCTACATGGCGCGCGATCTGGGGCCCAAGGGCATCCGCGTGAACGCGATCTCCGCCGGCCCGATGAAGACGCTCGCCATCGCCGGCATCCAGGGCGGGCGCGGCCTTATCTCGACGGGGCGCGCCTGGAGCCTGATGAAGGAAGACACCTCGATGGAGGGCATTGCCGGCTGCGCGCTCTGGCTGCTCTCCGATCTCGGCCGTTCGACCACGGGCGAGGTGATCCACGTCGATGCGGGCTTCCACGCGGTGGGCCTGCCCGAGGGCGTGGAAGCCTAGCCCGGCATCGTTTCGAACACGACGAGACCGTCCGGCAATGGGACCCAGTCCGGGCGGTCGCGATTGAAGATTGCGATGCGCGGCGCGAAATGTTCGGGCGCATCGAGCGAGCCCGCGTAGATCGTGTGCTCAATATCGCCGCCCCACACGCCGCCGAACACCAGCCCGCCGCACGCGACGCAGGAATTGCGCACCGCTTCCGTGCCGCGGAACGATGTGGCGCGGTGTTGCAGCGCCGCGCCCTGAATCGAAAGCTGCTCGGCGCGAAAGTTCATGAACGGGATGAAGCCGGAGCCAGACGCCTTCCTGCAATCGCCGCAGAAGCAATAGCCCATCGCGAACGGCGCGCCCGCCGCCTCATAGCGCAGCGCGCCGCAAAGGCATCCTCCCGTGATCCGCTTGGCCGTATCGCTCATCTTCGGATTCCTGTACCGGAGCCGATCTGGAGGCGTGAGCATGAAGGATAAAACCGTCGTCGTCACCGGCGGCACATCCGGCATCGGCGAGGTCGCCGCGCTGCGGCTGGCCGAACAAGGCGCGCGCATCGCGCTGGTGGCGCGCGATACGAAGCGCGCGGAAGCCACTTTGGCCAAGCTGAAGCGCGCCAATCCGAGCGGCGATCATTGCGTCTATCTGGCCGATCTCGGCAAGCTGTCGGATGCGAAGCGCATCGGCGCGGAGATTGCGGCGCATGAGCCGAAGATCGATGTGCTGATCAACAATGCGGGCGCGCTGTTCGCCGAACGCCAGGAGGTGGAAGGCCTCGAGCGGACGTTTGCGCTCAACCACATGTCCTATGTCGTGCTGACGCATCTGCTGCTCGATCGGCTCAAGGCCGCTGGCGCGGCGCGCATCGTCTCCACCGCCTCGGCCGCGCATCTGGGCGCAACGCTCGACTTCGACGACTTGCAGAGCGCGAAGAGTTTCCAGAGCTTCTCCGTCTATGGCCGCTCGAAGCTGTGCAACATCCTGTTCACGCGCGCGCTCGCCAAGCGGCTGCAGGGCGGCGCGGTGACGGCCAATTGCCTGCATCCCGGCTTTGTCGCGACGCGCTTCGGCGGCGCGCAGGGTTTCATGTCGGCGGTGATCGATGTGGCGAAATTCGCCGCCATCTCGCCCGAGAAAGGCGCGGACACCATTATCTGGCTCGCCTCTTCGCCCGAGGCCGAAGGCAAGAGCGGCGGCTATTACGTGCGCCGCAAGCTGACGACGCCGAGCGGCGGGGCGCGCGATGACGCGGCGGCGGAGCGGCTCTGGGATGTATCGATGCGCATCGCGGGGTTCGCTTAACACCCAGCACGCTGCGCCTCACTGCACGCGGGAGGGAACGCCCGCGGAGCCCGCGCCGTTTCTTGGATGCGCCGGCGAACGGCGCGCCAATCAACGGAGTCTCAGATGGCCGAAACGCCCAATAACCCGAATCAGCAGCGTCCGCAGCAGCAAGGCGGCGGCGCCGATCCGCGTCAGCAGCAACAGCAACAGCCGCGCCGCGACGATCAGGAGCGGCCGAAGGATCAGCCGGACGCCGATCGCGAGCGCAAATGATCTCGCCATAAGGTGAAACGAAAACGGCGGACCGCGAGGCCCGCCGTTTCCATGTTCCGGTTGCGACGATGCTTAGTTCGTCGGCTCTTCTTCGCGGCGCGGGCGACGCGGACGATCGCCGCGGTCCCGGCGCTCGCCGCGATCGCTGCGTTCGCGCGGGCCGGTATCGACCGCTTCCTCGCCGAGCTCCGCCGTGATGTCGGCGCCGGTGGCTTGGTCGACCACCTTCATCGACAGCCGCGTCTTGCCGCGGTCATCGAAGCCGAGCAGCTTCACCTTCACCTTGTCGCCTTCCTTGACGACGTCGGACGGCTTGTTGACGCGCTCGCGCGCCAATTGGCTGACGTGGACGAGGCCATCCTTGGCGCCGAAGAAGTTCACAAAGGCGCCGAATTCCATCACCTTCACGACCGTGCCTTCGTAGATGTGGCCGACTTCCGGTTCGGAGGTGAGGCCCTTGATCCACTTGATGGCGGCGTCGATCGAGTCTTGCGACGCGGAGGCGACTTTCACGGTGCCGTCGTCTTCGACATTCACCTTCGCGCCGGTCTTTTCGACGATCTCGCGGATCACCTTGCCGCCCGTGCCGATGACATCGCGGATCTTATCCGTCGGGATCGAGATCTGAACGATACGCGGCGCGTTGGCGCCGACGGCTTCGCGTGAATGGCCGAGCGCCTTGTTCATCTCACCGAGGATGTGCATCCGGCCCGCATGTGCGCGCTCGAGCGCCACCTTCATGATCTCTTCGGTGATGCCCGCGACCTTGATGTCCATCTGCAGCGAGGTGATGCCCTTCTCGGTGCCGGCGACCTTGAAATCCATATCGCCGAGGTGATCCTCGTCGCCGAGAATGTCGGTCAGGACTTCATAGCCGTAGGGCTCGAGAATGAGGCCCATCGCGACGCCCGCAACCGGGCGCGTGATCGGCGCGCCGGCGTCCATCAGCGCGAGCGAAGAGCCGCAGACCGTCGCCATCGAGGAAGAGCCGTTCGATTCCGTGATCTCCGACACCAGCCGGATCGTGTACGGGAATTGCTCCTGCGTCGGCAGCACAGCCTGCAATGCGCGGAAGGCCAGCTTGCCATGGCCGATTTCGCGGCGGCCCGGCGCATTCATGCGGCCGGTTTCCCCGACGCTGTAAGGCGGGAAATTGTAGTGCAGCATGAAGCGGGCCTTCGTCGTCCCGCCGAGCGCGTCGATATATTGCTCGTCTTCGGCGGTGCCGAGCGTCGCCACGACCAGCGCCTGCGTCTCGCCGCGCGTGAACAGCGCCGAGCCGTGCGTGCGCGGCAGCGTGCCGACTTGGACGTCGATCGGACGCACCTTGTCGACGGCGCGGCCATCAATGCGCGCCTTATCCTTCACGATGCGCGAGCGGACGATGTCGCTTTCGACTTCCTTGAACGCTTCCTTGAACTGGTTGGCTTCAAGCCCGCTGGCATTGGCCTCGCTGGCCACCAGGGCCTTCTTGGCCTTGTCGCGCGCGGCGCCGACAGCAGCGTAGCGCTCTTCCTTCTTCTGGATCTTGTAGGCGTCGCCCAGCTCGCCGCCGACCAGCGCCGCGATCTCCTTCTTCGCCGGCGACAGATCGACCGGCGCGAATTCGAACGGCTCTTTCGAGGCCTGCTCGGCCAGGCGGATGATGGCGTCGATCACCGGCTGCATGCCGCGATGCGCGAGGTTCAGCGCTTCGAGCATTTGCGCTTCGGTGAGCTCTTTCACTTCGCTTTCGACCATCATGATCGCATCGGTCGTGCCGGCGACCACGAGATCGAGATCGGATTTCTTCATGTCCTCGATCGAGGGATTGAGCACCGGCTTGCCATCGATCCAGCCGACGCGCGATGCGCCGATGGGGCCGAGGAAGGGCACGCCGGAGATCGTCAGCGCCGCGCTCGCGGCGACCATCGCCAGAAGATCGCTCTCATTCTCATTGTCCCAGGAGAGCACGGTGACGATGACTTGCACTTCGTTCTTGAAGCCTTCGACGAAGAGCGGACGGATCGGGCGATCGATCAGGCGCGAGAGCAGCGTCTCACGCTCGCTCGGGCGGCCTTCGCGCTTGAAATAGCCGCCCGGAATGCGGCCCGCGGCGAACGACTTTTCTTGGTAGTTCACGGTCAACGGGAAGAAATCTTGTCCTGGCTTTTGCTCGCGCGCGTACACGGCGGTCGCGAGCACGGCGGTTTCGCCCCAGGTGGCGTAGACGGCGCCGTCGGCTTGGCGCGCGATGCGCCCGGTTTCCAGCGTCAGCGGGCGGCCCGCCCAATCGAGGGTGACAGTTTTCGTATCGAACATAGTCTTACTCCAGGCGGCGCGACCCCTGCCGGCCGCCTTACGGTCCACGCAGGCGGCGGATCCGCCTGCGTCATGCGTGCCCCGATGCGCACACGCGGATCGAGGCCCCTCCCCGCGAGGGGAGGGGGTGGGGGGTGGGGTGAACCTCGATTGTTAGGAAATGAGCGCATCTGGCGCTCGCGCAACAATGTCGGCGGTCGGGATTCACCCCACCCCCCGGCCCCCTCCTCTCAAGAGGAGGGGGAGAAGAGCGCCTAACGGCGCAGGCCCAAGCGCTCGATGAGCGTTTGGTAGCGCGCTTCATCGCGCGACTTGAGGTAATCGAGCAGACGCCGGCGCTGCGACACCATTTGCAGGAGGCCGCGGCGCGAGTGGTTATCCTTTTTGTGCGTCTTGAAATGCTCGGTGAGCGCGGTGATGCGCTCGGACAGAATCGCGACTTGAACTTCGGGTGACCCCGTATCGCCCTTGGCGCGACCATATTCCTTCGAGAGCGCGGCTTTGCGCTCCACTGTAATCGACATCGGCTACTCCTCAGCCAGATGAAAAACGCGCGTGGGCTTGAACTTGCCCGCGCGCACGTCGCCCAAAGCCACCGCCCTGCCTTCATGGAACGCCAAGACCGCGCGAGACGCGTCTTGGCCGGAGACCATGCGGGGGCGGAATTGCGGCCGGAGCGCTTCGACCGAATGCGGAAGAAGCACGATGGGCCGTCCTTGCCTGAGCTTGAAGGCGTCTTCTCCGTTTATGGCCAGCGCCGGGATGTCGGCCAGCGCGGTCTCAACGGGCTTGAGCGCCTCGAACGCGGCGGCCTTATGGCTCATTTCCCTAAGGACGTCGAGGGAAACCGACGCCGCCTCTGAAAACGGCCCCACGGCGGTGCGGCGCAGGCGGTGGACATGGCCCTCCGCGCCCAGCGCCGCCGCCAGATCCCGCACCAGGGCGCGGATGTAGAAGCCCTTGCCCGAGCGGATGCGCAGGGTGGCGAAATCGGCCCCGTCCACCCCCTCCAAAGCGGCCTCATGCACCACGACTTTGCGCGGCTTGAGCTCCACCGCCTCCCCGGCGCGGGCCAGATCGTAGGCGCGCTCGCCGCCGATCTTCACCGCCGAATAGGCCGGCGGCAGCTGATCGATCTCACCCAGAAAGGCCGGCAGCGCGGCGGCGATCGCGGCCGGATCGGGCCGGACCGGGCTTTCGGCGATCACCGCGCCTTCGCGGTCCTGCGTATCGGTCGACACGCCCCAGCGGATGGTGAAGCGGTAGACTTTCTCGGCCTCCATCAGCCAGGGCACCGTCTTCGTGGCTTCGCCCAAAGCGATCGGCAGCACGCCGGAGGCCAGCGGATCGAGCGTGCCGGCATGGCCGCCTTTGTTGGCGTTGAACAGGCGGCGCACGATCGCGACCGCGTCGGTCGAGGTCAGCTCTTCGGGCTTGTCGAGCACCACCCAGCCATCGACATCCACGCCCTTCTTGCGGCGGCCCATCAGTCCTTGTCCGTTCGCTTGAGATCGCGCGCGACTTCCGGGCGCGCGAGCAATTCGCCGATATGCTGCGCCTCGGCGTAGGATTCGTCGGCCACGAAATGCAGCTGCGGGATATGGCGCAGCTCGATATGGCGTCCCAGCCGGCCGCGCAGGAAACCCGACGCGCGCGTGAGCGCGGCGGCGATCTTCACCCCATCGCCCTTCCCGAGCGGGGCGACGAACGCCGTCATGTGTTTCAGATCGGGCGAAGCGCGCACCTCCCCGATCGTGATCGACACGCCGATGAGATCGGGATCGCGCAGATCCTCTTCGCGCAGCACGTCGACCAGCGCATGGCGTACCAGCTCCGCCGCGCGCAATTGCCGTTGCGAGGGGCCGGCCGTCTTCGCGGGACGTTTGCTCACGGCGAATCGAACGCGTAGGCGGCGCAGAATTCAGGATTGACGCCGTTCACGCCCGGCGGGCCGCTGCCTTTGAAGGAGGCCAACTTGAACACCCAGCGCCCGGTGCGGTCGACGAATTCGCTGACCACGATATGCGTGGTGCGCTGCGGACCGCACAGGCCGCCATTGGTGGCCGTGGGCGCGAGCGTTTCATCGAGCACGCGGTAGAGATGCGCCGGCACGCGCGGGTCGCCGCCGAGCACTTGCGCGAAATTGCGGCCTGTCACGCCCGAACGGCTCGAGGCCTGCGACACCGCGATCGGCTGCGCGCGCAAGGTCACGCCATTGGCGAAGGCGAACAGCAAAGGCCCGCCGCGCAGGGATTCGATGCTGACCGAGAGATTGCCCGTCATGGAGCGCGCCACATCGTTGACGGCGCGCCAGCGCGTGCGCGCCACGGCCGGCTCTTCCTCGGGCACTTCATCATATTTGTAGACAGGCTCGACCTCGGTCTGCGCGCGCACTTGCCCCGGCTGCGACGAGCCGTGATTGCGCGTGCACGCCGCGACGGCGACCGCAGCGAGCAACAACATCGCCGCCGCGATCGCCGCGCGCTTGGTCAACATCTGCACTGAAAGGGCCGCCTCAGAGCGTGCGCTGGACGATGTCCACATTGAAGCACTCGATGACGTCGCCTTGTTTGATGTCCTGGAACGGGCCGAAGCTCATGCCGCATTCCTGGCCCGCGGTGACTTCGTTCACCTCGTCCTTGAAGCGCTTGAGCGTGGTCAAGACGCCCATTTCCTGAATCACCACGTCGTCGCGCAAGATGCGTACCTTGGCGCCCTTGCGCACCACGCCTTCCGTCACGCGGCAGCCCGCGACCTTGCCGACCTTGGAGATGTTGAACACCTCCAGCACTTCGGCATTGCCCAGGAAGCTTTCGCGCGTGATCGGCGCGAGCATGCCCGACATGACGCCTTTGATGTCGTCGATCAGGTCATAGATGATCGCGTAATAGCGGATTTCGACGCCTTCGCGCTCGGCCAGATCGCGCGCTTCCTTGGAGGCGCGGACGTTGAAGCCGATGATCGGCGCGCCCGACGATTTGGCCAGCTGCACATCGCTTTCGCTGATGCCGCCGACGCCGGCATGGACGAGGCGCGCGCGCACCTCGTCGGTGCCGAGCTTCTCGAGCGAGCCGGAAATCGCTTCCGAAGAGCCCTGCACGTCGGCCTTGATCAGGATGGGCAATTCCTTCGCGGACGAATCCTTGAAGCGCGCCATCATCTGTTCGAGCGAGGTCTTGGCGGCCCCGCCCTTCACCGACGACTTTTCGCGTTTGGCTCGCTCGCGATATTCCGCGACCTCGCGGGCGCGAGTTTCGCTCTCGACGCTGTAGAGCGCATCGCCCGGGGTCGGCGCATCGATGAGGCCCATGATCTCGACCGGCTGCGAGGGGCCGGCCGTCGCCAGCGTCTGGCCGCGTTCATCCATCAGCGCGCGCACGCGGCCCCAGGTGGAGCCGGCCACGACGATATCGCCGCGCTTCAGCGTGCCGCGCTTGATGAGCACGGTGGCCACCACGCCGCGGCCCTTGTCGAGCCGGGCTTCGATGACCACGCCTTCGGCCGCGCGGTTCGGATTGGCGCGCAGATCGAGCAATTCCGCCTGCAGCAAGATGGTATCGACCAGCTTGTCGAGACCGAGCTTCTGCGTGGCCGAGACTTCGACATGCAGCGTGTCGCCGCCGAAATTTTCGGTGATGATTTCGTGCTGCAGCAATTCCTGCAACACGCGCTCGGGCTTGGCGTCGGCCTTATCGATCTTGTTGACCGCCACGATGATCGGCACGCCCGCGGCGCGCGCATGGCTGATGGCCTCGATGGTTTGCGGCATGACGCCGTCATCGGCGGCCACGACCAGCACGACGATATCCGTGACATGGGCGCCGCGCGAGCGCATCGCCGAGAACGCGGCGTGGCCGGGCGTATCGAGGAACGTAATGCGCTGGCCGTCCTTCAGGCGCACCTGATAGGCGCCGATATGCTGCGTGATGCCGCCGGCTTCGCCGCTGACGACGTCGGTTTGGCGCAGCGCGTCGAGCAGCGAGGTCTTGCCGTGATCGACGTGGCCCATGATGGTCACGACCGGCGGGCGCGGCTTCAGCTCATCTTCCGGATCGACATCGCCCGAAAGGCCCTCTTCGACATCCGATTCCGCCACGCGCTTGACCGTGTGGCCGAATTCCGAGGCGATCAGTTCGGCCGTGTCCGCGTCGATGACGTCGGTCATCTTCAGCATCTGGCCCTGACGCATCATGAATTTGATGATCTCGGTGACGCGCATCGCCATGCGGTTGGCGAGCTCCTGAACCGTGATCGATTCCGGGACAATGACCTCGCGCACCACGCGTTCGCGCTCGCCGCTCTGCATCTTGGCGCGACGTTCTTTTTCCTTCATCTGCGCGCGGCGATAGGCGGCGAGCGAGCGCACGCGCTCGTCTTCGCCTTCGCTGATGCGCTCGACCATATCGAGCGTCAGCTTGCCGGTGCGGCGCTGCGGTTCGTTGCGCTTGGTCGGCGTGACCGGCGCGGGGGCGCGGCGATTGGGTTTGATCCGCCCGCCAAGCTCGGCGAGCAGATTGCTTTGTTCGGCTTCCACCGGCGCGGCCTCTTCGACCGGCGCCGGCTCCGGCTCGGAATCGGGCGCGCGGGCTTTGCGTTCGGCGGCGGCGGCGGCCTGCGCTTCCGCGATGCGGCGGCGTTCGGCGGCGACCTCAGCCGCGCGCTGTTCTTCCAGCGCCTTGCGCTGCGCGTCTTCAAGAGCGCGGCGCTCTTCCTCTTCGGCGCGCGCCTTGGCCTCGCGCTCGGACCGATCGGCCAGCGCACGCTTCACCGCCTCGTCGCGGCGGCGCACTTCATCATCGGTGATGCCGCCCTGCGCGGGCCTGGGCTGCGGCGCGGGCTTTTGCGCGACCGCCGGCGGGGCGGCCCGCGCGGGCGCCTTGGCGATGGGCGGGGGCACGCCGGGGCCCGGCGCAGCGCCTGCGCCAGCGCCGCCCGTCGGGCGCCCGATCGTGCGCTTCTCGCGCACTTCGACCTTCACCGAATTGGTGCGGCCATGGGAAAAACTTTGACGCACCGTGCCCGCGCTCGCCGTGCGGCTCAGCGTGAGCGGCTTGCGGCCCGTGCCTGGTTCTTTTGTATCTGCGCCGTCGGTCATGCTCACCTTACGCGATTAATTCACTCATCCTGGTCCTGACCGGCGCGGCCGCTCGACGCCTGGGAGGCGTCGCTCGGTCCCGATCGGGTCCGCCCGGAAGAGGGCCAGGAGCTCGGAACGACAGCGCGGAAACCGGAAAGCCGGCCCAGTTCGGCCGCCCATAAGCGCGCCAGACGTTCTTGAAGCAGGCAAGCGTGTATCACACGATCCCGCCCCAGCGCCATGCCCAATTCCGCTGCGCTGAAGGCGCCGCACATCTGCGGTTCGGCCCGCCAAAGCCCAAAGGCCAAGCGCTGTAAACGCTCACGCCCATCGGCTTCGCCATCCGACGCCTCGATCAAGATATAGGGAGCCGCGTCGCGAATTGCGGCCTCCACCGCGGTAAATCCCAAGGCCATGGCGCCGGCCCGCCGCGCCAAGCCCAGAAGATCGAGGCAACGCTTGGCCAGCAGCGCCTCGGTTCGATCCGCCAGATCATCAGGCGCGCGCGCCTGGGTTTTGAGCGAGCGCGCGAAGGCGCCCTTGCGGGCCGCTTGATCGACCAAAGCGCGGCTCGCCGTCACCCAGGCGCCGCGGCCGGGCAGCTTGGCCGCCACATCGGGTGTCACAACGCCCTGCGGATCGAGCACGAAGCGGACGAGCGCCGCCTCCGGCCGCGTCTCGCCCGTCACGGCGCAGCGCCGCTCCCGGCCGGACTTGGTGGAGGTTTCGCTCATCACTCAATCCTGGGCGAACGACGCACGGCCCTTCCCCGCGAAGGGGGGGTAGAACGCCCCTATTCCTCCGCCGGCGCTTCTTCTTCCTCGGCAGGCGCTTCGTCGGCCTCGATCCAGCCGGCCGCGATGCGGGCTTGGAGGATCAGATCGTCGGCCTGTTCCTGCGTGAGGTTGAAGCTGTCGAGAATGCCCGGCTCGCGCACCCGCTCGCCGTTCTTGGTCTCGAACCAGCCGCGCAGATCGTCGGCCACGAGGCCGGCGAAATCCTCCAGCGTCTTCACGTCCTTTTCGCCGAGCGCGACAGCCATCGGCAAGGTGATGCCCGGCGCCGTGGCCAGCGCGTCTTCAACGCCCAGCTCGCGGCGCTTGGCGTCGAGTTCGGCGGCCAGCTTTTCGAGATATTCTTGGGCGCGGGCCTGGAGTTCCTGCGCAATCTCTTCGTTGAGGCCTTCGAGCGAAGCGAGTTCGTTGGTGTCGATATAGGCGATTTCCTCGACCGTCTCGAAGCCTTCCGACGCCAGCAATTGCGCGAACATTTCATCGACTTCGAGCGCCTTGACGAAGAGCTCGGTGCGCGCGGCGAATTCCTTCTGGCGGCGCTCGCTTTCTTCAGCCTCGGTGAGAATGTCGATGGTCCAACCGGTGAGCTGGGAGGCGAGCCGCACGTTCTGCCCGCGCCGGCCGATCGCCAGCGAGAGCTGGCCTTCACTCACCACCACTTCGACGCGCCCTTCATCCGGATCGAGCACGACCTTGGACACTTCCGCCGGCTGCAGCGCGTTGACGATGAAGGTCGCCGGATCGCCCGACCACGGGATGATGTCGATCTTCTCGCCCTGCAATTCGCCGACAACCGCCTGCACGCGCGCGCCGCGCATGCCAACGCAGGCGCCGACGGGATCGATCGAGCTTTCATGGCTCATCACGGCGATCTTGGCGCGCGAACCGGGATCGCGGGCGGCGGCCTTAATCTCGATCACGCCTTCGTAGACTTCCGGCACTTCTTGCGCGAACAGGCGGGCCATGAATTCCGGCTTGGCGCGCGACAGGAAAATCTGCGGGCCTTTGGTTTCGCGGCGCACATCGTAGATGTAGGCGCGCGTGCGGTCGCCCTGGCGCAGATTCTCTCGCGGGATCGCCTCGCTGCGGCGCACGATGCCTTCGGCGCGGCCGAGATCGATGATCACGTTGTAGAATTCGACGCGCTTGACGACGCCGTTCACGATCTCGCCGACGCGGTCCTTGTATTCTTCGTATTGCCGCTCGCGCTCGGCCTCGCGCACCTCGTGATTGATGACTTGCTTCGCGGTTTGCGCGGCGACGCGGCCGAACTCCATCGGTGGCAGGATTTCTTCATATTCCTTGCCGACGAACGCATCCGGATCGGATTTCTTGGCCACGTCGATCATGATGTCGGTCGACGGGTTGAAGGGCCGCGTCTCCTCATCGATCATGCCCTCGTCGATCACGGTCATGACGCGCTTCAGCGTCATCTCGCCGGTCTTGGCGTCGATGATGGCGCGGATGTCGTGCTCGGCGCCGTAGCGCGAGCGCGCCGCTTTCTGGAGCGCGTGCTCCATCGAGGCGATGACGATTTCCTTTTCGATATTCTTCTCACGCGCCACGGCTTCCGCGATCTGCAGAATCTCAAGCCTGTTGGCGGAAATGCCGCTGCTCATGTGATCTTCCTCTTTGCATCTTGGTCTTCCGCGGCCTTGGACCGCTTTAGATCTTCTTGAATCAGACGTTCCGTCAGCACGAGGCGCGCCTCCGCCAATTGCGCGAAGGGCACGGCGAACACCTCGTCCTCGATCGCGATCTTGATGCTCTCGCCCTCGACGCCCGCCAGCGCGCCTTTGAAGCGCCGGCGCCCGTCGATCATGCCGATCGTCTCAAGCTTGGCGTCATGGCCTTCGAAGCGCGCGAAATCTTCGAGCGCGACGAGCGGGCGGTCGATGCCCGGCGAGGACACTTCCAGATCGTATTCGCCGTGAATGGGGTCGTCGCCGTCCAGCCGTTCGGAAATCGCGCGCGACAGCGCTTCGCACTCATCGAGCCCCATGCCGCCATCTTCGAGCCGCTCGGCCATGACCTGCAGGCGTTTTCGCTTCAGGCCCGACAGCCGCACGCGCACAAGGCGCAGGCCAAGCGCCGCCGCTTCCGGCTCCGCCAGCTCGACCACCTTCTCCTCGATCGGGTTCGAGGCGCGCACGCAAACTCCAGTCAAACCAAAAGCGGCGGCCCAAAAACCAAAGGCGCGGGGCCGGCGCCAAGCCAAACAAAAAGCGGCGGCCCTGGGGGCCGCCGCTGCCGTCCTCGACGAGGACAATCAGCGATGTCTTGGCGTCTATATAGCGAGGCTTGGCCCCGCTGTCATCCCTCACGCGCCAGGCGCGGCCGGGGGCGCCGGACAGCCAAGGCCGCGCCGCGCTTCCTGCAATTGCGCGATCCGGCGCTCGGCGGATTGCGACGCTTCGGCGCGCTCATGGGCGTTGCCGAAGGCGATGTCCGTGAGATGCTTGGGCGCAGCCCACCAGGGCGCACGGGCGCCGTCGCGCACCTCGCGGCGGAAGCCCTCGGCGCGGATCAGCTCGGCGTCGATCCGCTCGCAGGACAGCTGCACCGCCTCCGCGCTCGAAACCGGCTCCAACCGCGCATAGCTCTGCGATGCACAGGCCTGCAGCGCCAGCGCCGCGGCCAGGATGATCCCGATCTTCATCTGCCCACCAGCTTTATGAACGCGCGTTATCTAAGTTTTTGCGCGATTTCAGCGTGGTTTTATCAGATTGGCGCCACGAAACCGTAAATGCAGGCGCCTCAAACGTTCCGGCCGAATCTCAAATGCGCGTTTCGATACGCCGCCCACTCGCGCGCGACATTGGCGTTGTAACCGCGGATGACGAACACCAGGCCGACGGAGAACGCCACGCAGATCACGCCCAGCGGGACGACCATTGAAGAAACATCCGGGGGCATAGCGTGGGTGGCGGCGCGGTAGAGCAGAAAGAGGCCGAACAGCAAGGGACCAAACATCCCCAACACGATAAGACATCCGCCCAGTCCGTTGCCGGGCTCGCGCGTTTCAGCGCCCGTGGTGAGATTGATCTCGCCGGTGTAGCGCTTGTTGCGATAGATGAACGCGATGCGATCGCCCTGCGAATAGACGCCGCGACAGTCGCGAAATTCCTCACTGCCATCCGGCCAGCGGATACGGCACTGATTAAAACGCGTCACCCTGAGTCTATTGTTTGCGGTGACCGTTGGGTCCGCATAGGTCCGAACTTCGATGACCTCGCCTTCGCGATGTGTGTACGCCATAGCCCACCCCCAGGCACGACGATGCTGTCACAGATTTCATTGCGGCAGAAGAAAATAATAAGCCGCTCAAAGCCGGCGAAGCCTCAGCCAGATCGGCGCGCAATCGCCGAGTTTCTTGGCTTCATAGCGTGTCGTCACGTGGCCTTCCCACGGCGCGCGCCAATCGTGGGCGCATTCGGCGAGCCAAACGAAGCGCGCATCGCGCGTGACGTGATCGAGCGTCCACGCTGCGTAATCGGCCCAATCCGTCGCGAAGCGCACCTCCCCGCCTGAGCGCAGCACACGAGCCAGCTCGGCGATGACCTCCGTCTGGATGAGCCGGCGCTTGTGATGGCGCGCCTTGGGCCAGGGATCGGGGAAGAGGATGTCGACGCGATCGAGGCTCGCCTCCGGTAAGCGGCTGAGCACGTCGCGCGCATCGCCGGCGCGGAGACGGACATTTTCGACGCCGGCGTCGTCGATCTTGGCGAGGCAGGCGCCCACGCCGTTCAAGAACGGTTCGACGCCGATGAAGCGCGCGCCGGGCGCCGCCAACGCTTGCGCGACCAGATGCTCCCCCGCGCCGAAGCCGATTTCGAGGATGAGGGGTGGAGGCTCCTCCCCCGCCCCTGGGGGCGGGGGCAGGGGGAGGGGGCGTTCAGGATGAGGCGCACCGGTCGCGGACGGCCGCGACGTCGCGCTCTGTTCTGAACGCCCCCCCTCCCTGCCCTCCCCCCGGCGGGGGGAGGGAAACAGCGCGTCTGGATCAATCTCCCCTTCCGCCGGCAGGGCGATGCGGGGCAGCAGGCTCTCCATCAGCGCGGCCTGGCGGGGCTTCAGGCTGCGCGTCTTGATGCGGCCAAAGCTGCGGATCGGTCTGTCGCTCATCACTCCACCCGGGACGTAGCGTCAAATTCGCCTTCTCGACGCGCGCGCCTCTGGGGACTAAGTAAAGACGCGACGCCGAAGAGATAGGCGACGGAGGAACGCATGCGCGAGCAGCTCAAATTCTACATTGACGGCAAATGGGTCGAGCCCGCCGGCCAGGCGCGCACGCACGACGTCATCAATCCGGCCACGGAAGAGCCGATCGGGCGCATCGCGCTCGGCTCCAAGGCCGATGTCGATAAGGCCGTCGCGGCCGCCAAGAAAGCGTTCGAGACCTTCTCGCGCACGTCAATCGCAGAGCGCCAGGCGCTGCTCGGCAAGATCATCCAAGTTTATCAGAAGCGCCTGCCCGATATCGCCGCCGCGATCAGCTCGGAAATGGGCGCGCCGATGTGGCTCGCGCAGGCCGCGCAAGCGCCGGCCGGCCTGGCGCATTTCGCCGAAGCGTTGCGTCTGCTCGGCGAATACAAGTTCGAATATGAGCTGGGCGGCGCCCAGATCATCCGCGAGCCGATCGGCGTGTGCGGCCTCATCACGCCGTGGAATTGGCCGCTCAATCAGATCGCCTGTAAGGTCGGCCCCGCGCTCGCCGTCGGCTGCACCATGGTGCTGAAGCCGTCGGAACTCGCGCCGCTCAACGCGATCATCCTCGCCGAAGTGCTCGATGAAGCGGGCGTGCCGCCGGGCGTGTTCAATCTCGTGAACGGCGACGGCGCGGGCGTGGGCTCGGCCCTCTCCTCGCATCCCGACATCGACATGATGAGCTTCACGGGCTCGACGCGCGCGGGCATCCTCGTGTCGAAGGGCGCGGCGGATACGGTGAAGCGCGTCGCACTCGAACTCGGCGGCAAGAGCCCGAACATCGTGCTCGACGACGCCGATCTGACCAAGGCCGTCTCCGGCGGCCTGCTGCAAATGGTCACCAATTCCGGCCAAAGCTGCAACGCGCCTTCGCGCATGCTGGTGCCGCGCCAATTGCACGACCAGGCGATCGAAGTGGCGCGCGCGACGGCTGCGGCGATCAAGGTCATGGCGCCGGAAACCGCCGAGCGCGGCGCCATCGGCCCGCTGGCCAATGCCGGCCAGTTCCAGAAGGTGCAGGCGCTGATCCAAAAGGGCATCGACGAGAAGGCGACGCTCGTCGCCGGCGGCGTCGGCCGTCCCGAAGGCTTCAACCGCGGCTATTATGTGAAGCCGACTGTGTTCGCGAACGTGTCGAACGACATGACCATCGCGCGCGAAGAAATCTTCGGCCCGGTGCTCTCGATCCTGCCCTACGAAGACGAAGAGCAGGCCATCGCGATCGCAAATGACACGCCCTACGGCCTGTCGAGCTATGTGCAATCCGGCAATATCGAACGCGCCCGCAAGGTCGCGCGCCGCATCCGCGCCGGCAACGTGCACATCAACGGCCAAGGCGCCGATTTCCGCGCGCCGTTCGGCGGCTACAAGCAATCCGGCCTCGGCCGCGAATGGGGCGAATTCGGCCTCGAGGAATTTCTCGAAGTCAAAGCCGCATTCGGCTGGGGTTCGTAAGCCCCTCCAACATTTGAACCACGAAGAGCCCGGCGCCACATCAGCGGCGCCGGGTTTTTCATGCACGCATTCACGCCCGCGAAACCCTTTGTTCACAGCGCATTAGCCACGAGCGGCTAGCTTCCTTTGCTGGAGAGGAAGCCCATGTCGTCCGTGTTTGCATCCGAGAGTGAAGGCGCCAGCCCCGACGTGCTGGCGTTTGCAGGCCTTGCCGAGCCGTCCGAGGCGGCTTTGGCGCCGGCGTTCGCGCTCGCGGACGATTGCGGCGGCCGCTTCATCGTCGATCCGGACACGGGCTTCATCAGCGTCGCGAGCGATGAGATCGTCGCGCGCGATCATGGCCGCACGTTCGCGCCGCGCCTGCGCGTGCATGAGACGAATGGCGATGTTTACGAACTCAGCGTGCGCCTGACGATCACCGGCATCGTGCCGCAAACCGCGGAAGCCGATGGCTTCGGCGCGTTCGCGATCGAGCCTGCGGCGCCTGCGATCGAGCCTGCGCCCACGCCCGTCATCGCGGCGGCCCCCGCGCCGCATGCGCATGCCGATACCAAGCCCGTCGCCTTCAGTGCGGCGCATTGGCAGCGCTTCCAAGCTTTCGCGGCGCAGCCTGGCCAGAACCGCGCGCGCGGCCGGCTGGCGCATGGACCGTTCGGCGCCTTCGCGCCGTCGCCGGATTCGGGCCTCGTCCTGCCGCAGGCCGTGCTCAGCCTGCCCGCGGCCGCCTTCGACTATCGCTGAGCGCGTCTAGCTTTTCGCGTTCAGCGCGCCGGGACGCAGCATCCGCGAGAACACGCCGTCGCGGTCGACCAGCAAATGCTTGAACGCGCCCGCCACATGCAGCGGCAATACGATGAAGATGATCCAGCGGCCGATGGCGTGCGCCGTTTCCGCGAACTCGTGAACGCCTTGATTGCGCGCGGCGAACGGCGACGGCAGCGTGAGCACGCCCCACACATTGATGGCGCGCCCACCTGACCACACCGCGAGCGGCCCCGACACGAATTGGATGATGATGGCGATGAGCAGCAGATTCTGCGTGATCGTCGCGAGCAGGTTGAGCCAGCCAGCCTGACGCGGCTTCACGGGCTGCGCCTGCGCATAGTGCGAGATCACGCGCAGGATCACGAGCACGAGCACCGTCGCGCCCCAGGCGATGTGATAGCCCATCAGCTCGCCGCGCAGCGCCCGATCACCGGCCTCGCCCGCCCGATCGGCCTGAATGCCGATGAACGCCATCATGACGACGGAAAGCGCGATCAGCCAATGCAACGCTATGGTGATCCATCCATAGGATTCGCTCGTGTTCCAAAGCCGCATAAGCCGCCCTCCCGATGTGGCGCTGCAGTCTAGGCCGGTTGCGCGGCGCGCCAAATGCCATTCGCGTCACCGGCTGTTGCGCGCCGCCGCGACGCGGCGGAATGTTCCGGCCCAAGGAGGCTCCCATGGCCGAGAAGAAATGGCGCAAGCGCACTTTGGGCAATCGCGCGCTCGCCCCCGAAACGCTGATGATGGGCTTCGGCTATGATCCGATGCTTTCGGAAGGATCGCTCAAGCCGCCGCAGTTTTCGACCTCGACGTTCGTGTTTCGCTCCGCCGAAGACGGCAAGAATTTCTTCGCGACCATGCAGGGCCGCCGCAAGCTGGGGCCGGACGAAGAGCCGGGCCTGGTCTATTCGCGCTTCAACAATCCCAATCTCGAAGTGCTCGAAGATCGCCTCGCCCTGTGGGACGAAGCGGAAGCGAGCCTCGCCTTCGCCTCCGGCATGGCGGCGATTTCGACCTGCCTGTGGGCGTTCCTGCGGCCTGGTGAGATCGCGTTGCAAAGTCAGCCGATCTATGGCGGCACGGAGACACTGTTCCATTCCATCCTGCCTGAATTCGGCGTGCGCCAGGTGGGCTTCGAATCCGAGCAAGGCGTGGACGCGATGCGCGCCGCCGCCGCGCAAGCCAAGAGCATGGGGCGCGTCGGCGCCATCTTCATCGAAACGCCCGCCAACCCAACGAACTCGCTGGTCGACATCGCGGAAGCGCGGCGGCTTTCGGAGAGCCTCGCCGTCGATGGCAAGCGCCCGCCCGTGATTGTCGACAACACGATGCTCGGCCCGATCTTCTGCACGCCGCTCAATCTCGGCGCCGATATCGTGGTGACCTCGCTCACCAAATATGTCGGCGGCCACTCCGATCTGATCGCGGGCGGCGCCTCGGGCGCGAAGGAGATGCTGGCGCCGGTGCGGCGCATGCGCTCGACGCTCGGCACGATGTGCGATCCGCATACGGCCTGGCTGCTGATGCGCTCACTGGAAACGCTGAAATTGCGCATGGAAGCCGGCGCGGCGAGCGCCGCCAAAGTCGCCAGCTTCCTGCGCGATCATCCGAAAATCGAAAACGTCTGGTATCTCGATTTCCTGCCGAAGGATCATCCCGATCGCCCGCTGCACGAAAAGCAGAACAGGAACGCCGGCTCGACCTTCTCGTTTGAAGTGCAGGGCGGCGAGGATGGCGCCTTTCGCCTGCTCGACCGGCTGCAGGTGATCAAATTGGCCGTCAGCCTCGGCGGCACGGAAACGCTCGCCTCGCATCCCGCCTCGATGACGCATTCGGGTATGCCGGCGGAGGAGCTGAAGCGCTTTTCGATCACGCCGGCGCTGATCCGCATTTCGATCGGCGTCGAAAACGCCGACGATCTGATCGCGGACCTCGAACAAGCGCTGGCGGGCGTATGAGCGCGGTTCAGCCCTGGCTGCTCTGGGCGCTTGGCTCGGCGTTCTTTGCGGCGTTGACGGCGATCTTCGCCAAGATCGGCGTCAGCGCGCTCGACTCAAATTATGCGACGTTCATCCGCGTGGTCATCCTCGTGCCGGTGCTGGCGCTGATCGTGACGTTCAGCCATGCTTGGCGCGCCCCAACCGAGATCAGCGCACGCACATGGATAGCGCTCGCGCTCTCCGCCTTGGCCACGGGCGCATCCTGGCTTTGCTATTTTCACGCGCTGAAAATCGGCGACGCCGCGCGGGTCGCGCCCGTCGATAAGCTTTCGGTCGTGCTGGTGGCGATCTTCGGCGTGCTCTTCCTGGGCGAAGCGCTGAGCCCTAGGAACTGGCTGGGCGTGGCGCTGATCGGCGCGGGCGCCGTGCTCGTCGCCCTCAAGGGCTAGCGCGCTTTGACGCAGGCGCGCCGCCGCATTTGAGCGGAAGCCGCCGGTTTTGCGCCGCAATGCAGGCCGAAGCCAGCGCCCGGTCGAGGTGATCCATGGGCGGCCGTATTCTTGTGGTCGAGGACGATTCCAGCGCGGCTGAGTACATCTGCGCGGGCCTTCGACAGCATGGCTATGTGGTCGATCACGTCGCCGATGGCCGCGATGCGCTCTACCTCGCCACCACCAACGCATTTGAAGCCGTCGTGCTCGATCGCGGGCTTGAAGGCATGGACGGGCTGACGGCGCTCAAGGCCATGCGCGCGGGCGGCGTGGCGACGCCGGTTCTGGTGCTCTCCGCGCTCGGTCATATCGATGAGCGCGTGCGCGGCCTGCGCGCCGGCGCGGACGATTACCTCACCAAGCCGTTCGGGTTTTCGGAATTGCTGGCGCGGCTCGAAGCGCTGACGCGGCGTGGCGCGCCCGCGCGCGCGGAAGTGACGACGCTCTCTTGCGCCGATCTTGAAATGAGCCTCATCACGCGCCGCGTCACGCGCGCGGGACGGCCCATTGAGCTGCTGCCGCGTGAATTCAAACTGCTCGAATATCTGCTGCGCCATGCCGACAAGGTCGTCACGCGCACCATGCTGCTCGAACATGTCTGGGATTATCGCTTCGATCCGCACACCAGCCTGATCGACACGCATATCAGCCGCCTCAGAAAGAAGCTGGAAGACGGCTTCGCCGCGCCCATTCTTCATACCGTGCGCGGCGTCGGCTATCGCCTCAGCGCGACGCCATGAACCGGCTCGCGCCGCCCCGCACCTGGATGGGGAGGCGGTTCGTCGTCACGGCGTTGGCGCTTGTCTCCGCCGCACTCGTCAGCGCGCTGCTGTTCTTCGACTGGCGCATGGAATCGATCGTGCAGCGCACGGCGCGCGACGCCATGACCGATGAGCTCGCGGAATTGCAAGCCATCGCCGCCGAAGATGGCTCGGACGCCCTGCTCGATGCGCTCGACGTGCGCAGCGGGCTGACGGCGGGCCATTTTCTGCACCTGCTGGTCGATGCGCAGGGTCGGCCGATCGCCGGCAATGTGGTGAGCTGGCCGCAGGGCATGCAGGCGGACGGCGCCTGGTTTGCGTTTAATCTGCGCGATGCGCATGGCGTGGCGCACCGCGCGCTCGGCATCGCCCGCGCTATGCCGGATGGATCGCGGCTGATGATCGCCTCCGATATGGAGGTGCTGAGCCGTGTGCGCGCCGATGCGTTCAACGCCTTCGCTGCGGCGCTGGCGGCGGCCGTTCTGCTCACGCTGTCGATCGGCTTCTGGGTCGATCGCATGCTGCAGCGGCGGCTGCGCGGCTTCATCACGGCGACGGAACAGGTGATGGCCGGGCGGCTTGATGCACGGGTCGAGAGCGTCGCCTCGCGCGATGAGCTCGCGGAATTGGCGCAGCGCCTCAACGCCATGCTGGAGCGCGTCGAGATTCTGATGTCCGGTATGCGCGCCATCACCGATAGCCTCGCCCATGATCTGCGCACGCCGCTGACGCGACTGGACGCAGCCCTTGATGCGGCGATGGTCGCCGAAGAGCCGGAACGTGCGCGCCTGATGCGCGAAGCCCGCATCATCGCCGACGATCTGGTGCACATGTTCGAGACCATGATCGACATCGCGCGCGCCGAAGCGGGCCTGTCGCGCGAAGCCATGGCGCCGACCGATCTTTCGGCGCTGCTGGAGGATATGGTGGAATTGTTCGGCCCCGCCGCCGAGGACAAATCCATCTCGCTCGCGCTGGCGCCGCACGCGCCCTGCCCGCGGCTCGCGCATCGGGCCTTGGTGGCGCAGGCCATCGGCAATCTGCTCGACAACGCGATCAAGTACAGCCGCCCGGGCGGGATCATCGAAGCCGCGATTTCGCCCATGGACGGCGGCGCCGACATCGTGGTCAGCGATGACGGGCCGGGCGTGCCGGCCGAAGCGCGCGAAGCGGCGGCGCAGCGCTTTTCACGGCTGCCGCGCGATCTCGGCGCGAAGGGCTCGGGCCTGGGCCTTTCGATCGTGAGCGCGGCGGCGCGGCTCCATGGCGGGCGGCTCCGGCTGGAAGACAACGCGCCCGGCCTCAAAGCCGTGCTCGAAATCCGCACCGCCTAGCTTCCTCGCAGAATTGTAAGCCCCAGGGCGGAAGCGCTGTCAGGCGCGGGCCTTAGACCGGTTTGCGCGACGCAAGCGTGTCGCTGGTCAACAGGATTTCAGACTATGAAAGCTCTCAAAGGCATCACGGCGGCCGCGCTGGCGCTCAGCTTGGCCGCTGCGCCCGCCTTCGCCGCCTCGGGCGCTTCGCCCGCGCCGAGCACGCAGACGACCGCCACGACGACCTCGTCCGCGCATGCCGCCACGGCGACCCATCGTCACCGCCATCGCCATTCCACGGCGACGAGCGCGCAAGCTGCGCAACCCGCGCGCAGCACGAGCGCGACCTCCTCGTCGTCGTCGAGCACGTCCCACTAAGGGGCTGGCCGGTGCGGGCGAGGGTCGGGTTCCCGCCCCCTCACCTCGGTCCGATCCTCGCCCCGCCGCGCTTCTCCGATGTGTTGAACCTCTTATCCCTCCAAGACCTCGGCGGCTTCGGCCGCCGATTTTTGTTGCAGCCCCGCGCGCGCTTGCGCCGGAGTTGACGGCCCCGCCCGCGCGCTTCAAATGCCGCGCAGGACGGAGCCCCATGATTTCCTTCAAGCTCAGCGAAGAACAGGTGCTCGCGCGCGATAGCGTGCAGGCGTATGCGAAGGATGTGCTGGCGCCCGCCGCGCGCGAGATCGATGAAGCGGGCGACATGCCGGCGAGCGTGCTGCAGGCCGGCCATGGGCTGGGCCTGGTCAACGCCAGCATTCCGGAAAGCTATGGCGGCGCTGGCGGTGATCGCTCGGCGATCACCAGCGCGGTCGTGCTTGAAGCGCTGGGGACGGGCTGCGCCAGCCAGGCCGCCGCGATCATGGCGCCCTCTCTCTTCGTCAACCCGATCCTGGATTTCGGCACGGACGATCAGAAGAAGGAGCTGCTGCCGCTCTTCACCGGCCGGGACTATCACGCGGCCAGCCTTGCGCTGCACGAAACGCAATTCTCCTTCGGCGTCGACGCGATGAAGACGCGCGCCGAGCGGCGCGGCAACGGCTTCGTGCTCAACGGCGTCAAGCGGCTCGTGCCGATGGCGACAAGCGCCAGCCACATCCTCGTCCTGGCGCAAACCGGCGCAGGCGTGGAAGGCGTTGAAGCTTTCATCGTGCCGAAGGACGCCAAGGGCCTCACGATCGAGCACGAAAGCGGCCAAATGGGCTTGAAGCCGGTTCCGCATGGCAAGCTCACGCTCGACAATGTGGAGTTGCCCGGCTCGGCGCGGCTCGGCGGCGATGCGGGCTCGGATGCGCGCCATATCGTGGCGAGCGCGCGTCTCGGCGGACTGGCGCTGGCCGTCGGCGTCTCGCGCGCCGTGACCGATGCGTGCATTCCCTATGCGAAAGACCGCATCGCCTTCGGCGAAGCCATCGGCAAGAAGCAGGCCATCGCTTTCATGATCGCGGACATGCACATCGAATGCGACACGATGCGGCTCATGCTGTGGAAGGCCGCCAGCCAGGTCGAACAGCGCCTCGATGCGACGAAAGCGAGCGTGCTGGCGCAGGATTATATCGGCCGCCGCGCGATGAAGATCGCCGACGACGGCGTGCAAGTGTTCGGCGGCCACGGCTTCATCCGCGACCTGCCGCTCGAAATGTGGCTGCGCAACGCCCGCGCGTTGACCGTGATGGAAGCGGTGGCGGCGGTATGAGTTCGTTGCACCAAGACACGCATGCGACGCCGTCCTTCCCCGTGAGGGGAAGGTGGCGCTGCGAAGCAGCGACGGATGGGGCGGCCGCGCAACGTGGGTCGCGCTTCCACCCCCTCAGTCAGCGCTGCGCGCTGACAGCTCCCCCTCGCGGGGGAGCACGGCGCGGCGCCCAGCAAGCAATCTAAGGAGAAGCACAATGGTCGATTTCCGCATCTCCGAGACGGATCAGAAGATCATCGATCAGGTCGTCGCCATGGGCAAAGCGACCGAGCCGCATACGCGCTATTACGAAGAGCACGAGCATGAGCGGCCGCCGGAGAAATTTCCGGAGACCGAGAGCTTTCCGCCGCTGATGAAGCTGTTCGTCGGCCGCCAGGCCGACGATACGCCGATGATGACCTTGCAAATGCTGCTGGCCATCGCCTCCGGCTCGACCAATGGCGTCTCCGGCGGGCTGGGCCTGGGCGGCGTGGGCTTCGGCGGCGGCGGCGGACGCGGCTTCGGCCTCGGCAATGCCGCGCTCGGCGCCTCGGGCACGCCGGAGCAGCAAAAGCGCTGGGGCGGCAAGCTGCTCGCCATGTCGATCACCGAGCCGAATGTCGGCTCCGACACCAAGGCCATCCAGACCACGGCGCGGCTCGATGGCGAGGAATGGGTGCTCAACGGCGACAAGATTTTCGTCACCACCGGCATTCAATGCGACGCTGTCGTCGTCTGGGCGACGATCGACAAGAGCGCGGGCCGCGCCGGCATCAAGAGCTTCATCGTCGAAAAAGGCGCGCCCGGCTTCGAGGTCGTGCGGCAGGAAAAGAAGCTCGGCATCCGCAATTCGGACACTGCTGCTTTTGCGTTTCGCGATTGCCGCATTCCGCGCGATCAATTGCTCGGCGGCGATGAAAGCGTGAAGCCGGAAAAGGGCTCCGGCGGCTATAAGGGCGTGATGCGTACCTTCAACATGACGCGCCCGGCCGTCGCCGCCGGCGGCGTCTCGAAGGCCGTGGGCTCGGTGAATTTCGCGCGCGACGCGCTGAAAGCCGAAGGCGTCGAGGTCGATTGGGCCAAGGGCTTCCACCAGCGCAGCGCCGCCGAACAGAAGCTCATCGAGATGGAGGCCGACGCCGAAGCCGCTTCGCTCAGCGTGCTCTACGCGGCCTGGCTCGCCGACACCGGCCAGCCCAACAATCTTGAAAGCTCGATCTGCAAGGCCAAGGGCGGCGAGGTCTGCCGCACCGTGCCGCAGCGCGCCATGGAATTGCTCGGCGCCATGTCGATCAGCCACGACCATCTGGTCGAGAAATATCTCCGCGACGGCCGCATCAGCGACATCTACGAAGGCACCGGCCAAATCCAGCGCCTCATCATCGCGCGCGGGATTTTGGGGTACAGCTCCGAGGAGCTGACGTAACGCATCATCCCTTCTCCCCCGCGAGGGGGAGAAGGTGTCTGCGAAGCAGACGGATGAGGGGGCGCATGTCCGCCGCGTTACATTTTCAAGGTCGCGATATTGAGAAGCTCCCCCTCATCCGGGGCTTCGCCCCACCTTCTCCCCCTCGCGGGGGAGAAGGATGCGCACTATCGTAGCGGATGCTCGCTGACCTCCCCGCCCGCCGCATCGACACTGTCCGCCGCCACATGGCGCTGGAGATCACGCATGATTGGGATGCGGTGATCGCAACGTTTGAGCATCCGCGCTACGAATTGCTCGGCTCGGGCGCGATCTTCGATGGCGAAGAGCAGGTGCGCGACTATTTCGCGGCCTCGCGCGTTCCCTTTCCCGATCAGGGCAATGAGATCATCGCCATCGCGCACGAGGGCGATACGGTGCTGGTCGAGTTCTGGCTGACGGGCACGCATCTCGGCCCGCTGCGCGTCGGCAAGGAGACCATCGCGCCGACCGGCCGCAGCTTCCGCGTGCGCATGGCCGCGAGCTTCGAATTTGCGCCCGGCAGCGACAAGATCGTCTGCGAGCGGCCCTATTTCGATACGGGCGCCGTGCGCAAAGCGCTCAACATCTGACGCTCGTTCCCGGGCCGGCGCGCCGCGCCGATCCCGGGAACACTTATGCTTCGCGCTTACGCCGCCAGCAGGCCCGGCGCCGCGCGCCGCGGCGTTGCGGGAAACGCGATGATCTCCGCGCTCGGCGCATCGAGCAGAAGCGCTTCCACGAAGATGGAGCGCATGGTCCGCCAGCGCTCCGACGGCGCGCCCAAATGTGCGGCGGCGCTGCGGCGGCGCACGCAAGTGAGCACTTTCGGCAGCAGGAACGTCACGGCGCAGAACGCCGATTGCGGATCCTGATCGCTATGGCGCGCGTAATCGCTGCGCGCCGCGGCGGCCAAGCCCGCATCCGCCGGCGCGATCAGCCGCGCAATGCATTCGCGGACAAGATAATCCGCCCGCGCCCAGGCGCGCGCCGGATCGCGCGTGCCGACAAGCAAAATCGCCAACGGCTTCAGCGTATCGCGCAGCTTCACGGACGGCGCGCAATCATTGAGCGATATGGCGAATTCGGTGAGCACCGGGCACGCCGTCTGCGGATGATCCGTCAAACGGCCTTCGGCGCCCGCAAGCCAATCGACCAATTCCATCACGCACATGCCGCGCGCGGGATCGCCGCCGCCGCCGCCATTCTTCAAATGCGCGCCGCCAAGGAATTCTCGCATCATGTTATGGTCCACCTTCCCTTTTGTACGGGGGCTGTGGACAATCTAGAGCCATTGCGCGCGCCGTCATGTTAACTCTTTGAAGGTCGTGTGACGGCGCTGCTGTCAGCAGCGGGCGCAAATCACTTTATGGTAGCGCGATGACCGATCCTGCCCAGGCTGCAAGAGATGCGCTCGCCGCGCGCACGCCCATCGTGTTGCTCACCGGCCGCGCCGGCACCGGCAAGAGCCATTTCATCCGCAGCCTGGTGGAAGGAAACGAAGATTTTCCGCAAGCGCTGCTGGCGCCGACGGGCCTCGCTGCGCTCAACATCGGCGGGCAGACCATCCATTCCTTTTTCGGCCTGCCGCCGCGCCCGCTGATCGGTTTCGACGAAAAGCCCTCCTGGTTTTTCACCAAGAACGCCCGGCACCTGAAGCGCTTGATCGTCGATGAGGTCTCGATGCTGCGCGCCGACACGCTCGATGCGATGGACAAGCATTTGAAGGCCGCGCGCAAAAGCCCGCTCTATTTCGGCGGCGTGCAGATGCTGCTGGTCGGCGACTTTTATCAGCTGCCGCCGGTCGTGCGCGGCGAGGAAGCGCGGCTCCTGGAAGAGGCCGGCTATGAGAGTCCCTACGCGTTTTCGGCGCACGCTTTGAAGGACCCGCTCGTCACTGTGATCGAGCTTACCGAGGTCAAGCGGCAGACCGATGCGCATTTCATCGATCTTCTGTCGCGCATTCGCGAACGGCACGAGCCGGAAATCGCCGTCGAGGAGATCAACGCGCATTGCCTGGAGCGAACCTTGCGCACCAAGCCCGTTCTGCTCACTGCGACCAACAATGTCGCCGATTCGTACAATGCGCGCGGGCTTGCAGCGCTCACCGGCGCGACGCTCACCTATTCCGGGTCATTCGAGGGCGATCCGCCGAAGACGCAGAGCACGGATCGCCTGCCGGCGCCGATGTCGCTGGCGCTGCGCGCAGGCGCGCGCGTGATCTTCACGCAGAACGACAGCCAGCAGCGCTGGGTCAACGGCTCTCTCGGTACGGTGCAGGCGATGGAGGACACGCTGGTCGTCGTGAAGCTCGACGCGGGCGATGTCGTCGAGGTCGAACGCTCGCTCTGGCCGCAGAAGCGCTATCAATGGAACGAAACCGCGCGCGCGATGGAGGTGAAGGAAGAGTACAAATATGTGCAATTCCCGCTCGCGCACGCCTGGGCGCTGACGATCCACAAGGCGCAAGGCATGACGCTCGACAGCGTCGAGATCGATCTCGGCCGCGGCGCCTTCGCACCGGGACAAACCTATGTCGCGCTGTCGCGCGCACGCTCGATGGAAGGATTGCGCCTCACGCGCCCGCTCGCCGTGCGCGACGTGCAGGTCGATCCCGCGATCGCGCAGGGGCTGGCGCGGCTCGGCGCTTGATGCCGCAAATAGACACAGTAACAGATATTGACTTTTGTTACCTCGGCGCGCTAGATTGCTCGCTAAGGAGAACAAACATGCGCACAACACGCCTTGGAGCGACCGGCCCCCTCACCTCCGCCATTGGCCTTGGCGCCATGGGCATGTCGGATTTCTACGGGCCGGCCGACGAGGCCGAGAGCCGCGCTACGATCGACGCCGCGCTCGAAGCCGGCGTGACGCTGATCGACACCGGCGATTTCTACGGCATGGGTCACAATGAAATGCTGATCGGCGACGTGCTGAAAGGCGCCAAGCGCGACAAGGCGATCCTGTCCGTGAAATACGGCGCGCAGCGCGACGCCAGCGGGATGTTTCTGGGCGTGGCCACTGATCCCGTCGCAACGCGCACCGCCCTCGCCTACACGTTGAAGCGCCTGCGCGTCGATTACATCGACATCTACCGGCCTGCGCGCGTGTCGCCGCTGGTTCCCATCGAAGAGACGATCGGCGCCATCGCCGATCTCGTGAAGGCCGGCTATGTGCGCTATATTGGTCTCTCCGAAGCCGGCGCCGAGACGATCCGGCGCGCGCACAAAGTCCATCCCATCGTCGATCTGCAGATTGAATACGCCATCATCTCGCGTGGCGTGGAGCGCGCCATCCTGCCGGTGCTGCGCGAACTCGGCATCGGCATGACGGCCTATGGCGTGCTGTCGCGGGGCCTCATCAGCGAAAGCGCGCTGACCGGCGGTTCGCGCGGCGGCTTTCGCGCCCACTCGCCGCGCTTCCAGGATGGCAATTTCGAGAAGAACCTGACGCTGGTGCGCGCCCTGAAAACGATCGCGGACGAAAAGGGCTGCACCGTCGCCCAGCTGGCGATCGCCTGGGTCGCGGCGCAGGGCGCGGATATCGTGCCGCTGATCGGCGCACGCAAACGCGAACGCCTCGCCGAAGCGCTCGGCGCGCTCGATGTGGTGCTGACGCCTGCCGATCTGGCGCGCATCGATGCGGCCGCGCCGCCGGACGCCGTGGTCGGCGATCGCTACGATTCAGCGCAAATGGCGATGCTCGACAGCGAACGCTAGAGGAGGCATCCCCAGCGCGTGGCCGCCGATTCGATTCACGACCGCATTCTCGATGCGACGCTTGAGGTGCTGCGGCGCCACGGCCCGGCCAAGACCGGCGTCGTGGACGTCGCGCGCGCGCTCGGCATGAGCCATTCGAACGTCTACAAACATTTCGAGTCCAAGACGGCCTTGCTCGACGCGGTCGCCGCGCGCTGGCTGGCCGAAGTCATGGCGCCGGTGTCGAAGGTCGCGGCCGATAAGAAAATGCCGGCGCCCAAACGCCTCAAGGCATGGCTGCGCACGCTCGCCGAGGTGAAGCGCCGCAAAGTGCTCGACGATCCGGAGTTGTTCGCCGTCTACAGCTCAATCACGGCCGACGCCCACGCCGTCGTCGCCGCGCATCTCGCGCATCTGCAGGACGAGGTCGCCGACATCCTTCGCGACGGCGCACGCGCCGGCGACTGGACGGTGAAGGACGCCAAGAAAACGGCCGCCGTCATCCTCAGCGCCACCGCGCGCTTCCATCATCCCGCCATGGTCGCGCTCGATGCAGGCGAGAGCGATTTGAAGGAACTCGACGCCCTCGCCGACCTCCTGATCGCGGGTCTCGCGGCTTAGCCGGTCGCCCGCGCTATTGCTTCGCAGCGTTAGTGATTTGGGCGATCGCCCAATCGGAGGCGCTGGCCTGCGAGAACGCGGCGGCGCCGGCGAACCAGCTGCTCATCGCCACGCATAGCACCGCAAACGCCGCTGCGCTCGCCGCCCCAACGAGTGTATTCCTCTGCATCTCAGCGCCCTTCCGCCCCGTTCAATGACGCGACCTTGGCCGCGCCCGCAGCAGGCCGCCGTGACGCATGTAACCCGTGGCGCCCGCCCCCGGCGCTTCGCTAAACTGGCCGCGAAAAGGAAGCCGACATGCACCTCGCCAAACCCCGCATCGACATCGGGCTCTCGACCAATTCCATCGCGCCCATGCTGGCCTTCTGGCAGGGCGAAGCGGGCGTTCCGTTCGATCATCTGCTGCCGATCCGGCGCGGCCAGCGCCAGCATCGCCACGACGCCAACGGCTCAGTGCTGAAGATCAACGAGCACGACGCGCCGCTCAAAGACACGCCGCCGAGCGGCTATCGCGAGCTCATCATCGCACGCGGTGGCGCGCCGCGGCCTCTGCGCGATCCGGATGGCAATGCCGTCCTCATCGCGCCGCCGGGGCATTTGGGCGTGACGCAAATTGGCGTGCGCCTGGCCGTGCGCGATCTCGGCGCGCATCGGCGCTTCTACACGGACGCATTCGGGTTCGCCGAAGAGCCTTATCAGGACGGCGCGGCCTTCCGCGCCGGCGAGAGCCTTTTGCTGCTGGAAGAGCGCGCCGACGCGCCGGCCGACGCGACGTTCGAAGGCAAGGGCTGGCGCTACATCACGCTGCAAGTGTTCAAAGTCGATGACGAGCACAAGCGCGTGCTGGAGGCCGGCGGCCGCGAAGCCGTCGCGCCCGTTACGCTTGGAACAACGGCGCGCATTTCCATGGTGCGCGATCCGGACGGCAATTGGATCGAACTTTCCCAGCGCGCTTCGATCGTCGGCAGCCTCACCTAGCTCCTCCCCCGCTTGCGGGGGAGGAGCTAGAGTTGGCGCCAGGAGACCGCCATGCGCCTCAATCTCGATCACATCGGCCAGATCGCTATGAGCGCCGCCGACATCGATCGCGCGGAGGCGTTCTATGCGGAAATTGTGGGCCTGCGGAAACTCTTCCGCTTCGGCGATCTTGTGTTCTTCGATTGCGCCGGCGTGCGGCTGATGATCGAGAAGAGCATCGACGCCAGGAAGATCGCCGCGGCATCCGTGATCTATTTCAAATGTGCCGATATCGGCCTGGCGCGCGCCGAACTGATTCAGCGCGGCGCCCTCTTCGTCGACGATCCGCACCGCGTGGCGCCGATGGAGGATCACGATCTCTGGATGAGCTTCTTTCACGATCCGGACGACCATCTGCTCGCGCTGATGATGGAAGCGCCGAAGGGCTGGGAGTGGAAGGGTTAGGCGCGCTCGACGCGCCAGACGCGCCCGCCGCCATTTATGTCCGTCGCCGCGAACAAATTGGACTGCGCCTGATGCGGCCAAGCCGCATAATCGCTCCTTAGCAAAGGTTGGCTGCGCGTGATGATGCGCGCCAATGTCGTTCCGCTTTGTGGGTCGCAGAGCCAAATGTCGCGAGACTCGAATAGCGCAAGCAGGTCGCCTTTTGCGCTGACGCCAATCAGTGACCTCACATCGCCCAACTCGAATGTCCGCAGAGTTTCGCCGCTTCGCGTATCAAGGACTACGACGTTGCCTTGCCGGCGCAAGAGAAGCTGCGCACCCTCTTGAAGAAATATCGCTTCACTGTAGCCGGTGAGACTCCGAATGAGCGGCCCCCCACTGACGCCCCAGAGGCCTGTCCGCCAGCCTCCTTCATCCTGAAAGCGCGCCGCCAGCGTTGCGCCGTCCGGCGAGAGGCGCATGTTGGAGAGAAGCGGCAGATCAAGGAGAAGTCCGGTCGTAGCCGTGCTTTCCGCGCTGCTCGGCTTCTTGAAGATTTTCCCGCCTGCGGCCACGTAAATGACGCTTCCATCCGGCGACCAGGCGAAATCGACGACAATCCGCTGAGGCTCCGGCCGCGCGGGCGCCGATTCTCCATAATAAGTCGGCTCCGGCGCTGCGTAGAAACGATCGGCGGCAATTTCCGCGCCGCTTTCCGCATTCCAGATGCGGAGCATGCCATCGGAAGCGCTCGCCGCAACGAAGCGGCCATCCGGCGAGAACGCGGCGTCGTGAATTTCGCTTGTGTGTCCTTCAAGCGTCTGTCGGGTTTCGCCCGTAAGCTCGTCGACAATGCGAACGCGCCTGCCCCGCGCCCCGCCGAACCCAACATCGGCGAGGAGAACGCCATGGGCGCCGACTGCGCCGTCACTGTAAAAGGGAATGCCGCGCGCACCGACGAGCCTGCGTACTCCTTCCGACCAGAATGAGTATTGGCTACCTGCTTCTTCCGCCAGGATATTGCCGCGCGCCGTGAACTGAACACGGCGCACATTCTCCGGAAGATCGAACTGGGCGGCGATGCGCCAGATGACGCGCCGACCCGCGCTCGTCACGCTCACGCCGGTCAGCGCCTCTTGACCGAGGGGCGAGAGCGCGAGCGCCACCCCGCCAACGCCAATCGCAGCGACGCCGCCTCCAATGATCAGGCCGCGCCGTGATGCGCCGAGCGCGCCGCGCGGCGCGGCCATTGGCGCCGGCGCTGGAGACGCCGCCGCACCTCGCCCCACAAGCGTTCCAATCCAGCCCAGCACTTTGCGCCATTCGAGATGGCTTTGATCACGCCGGTCCCAACGCGTCAGATCGGCCGTCTGCACGCGGCGGAACGCCAGCGGCAGATTGCAGCGCTCCAACCAGGCCGGCACAAGCTTGCCGTTCTGCATCGCGTAATCGGCTTCGTTGCGTACGAAGCTCTTTTCAGACACGCTTCTGGGCGTCCAAAGCACGAGGACGGCGCGCGCCGCTTCGATCTCGCGCTCAATCTCAGCATCCCATGTCGTGCGCGGCGTCAGGTCATTGTCCCACCACGCGCCGTAGCCGGCCGCCTCGACGGCGGCGACGACCGCTTCAGCGAGCGCCCGATCTTCCTTCTTATAACTGACAAAAACATCCGCCATGCGCGTCCCCCGACGCGCCGCTTGTAGTCACACTTCCATGCGCCTGTCTTGCGCGACCGATCAACTCCGCCGCACCACGATCGGATGCGAGCTGGAGAGGCCGCCATCGACGACGATGGCGTGGCCGTTCACATAGCTGGCTTCATCCGACAGCAGAAAGAGCGCCGCGTTGGCGATCTCGATCGGCTGGCCGCCGCGCCGCAACGGATTGAGCTGGCCGATACGGTCTTCATTGCCGCGCGCCCGCGCGCCTTCGAAGATCACGCGCGTCATGCCGGTTTCGATGCCGTCGTCACCAGATTGATCACGCCCGCCTTCGACGCCGAATAGGGCGAGCCGCCCGCGCCCGAGCGGATGCCCGCCACCGAAGCCGTGCAGACGATCGCACCCTTGCCTTGCTTGGCCATGATCGGCGCGGCGTGTTTGATGGCCAGAAACGGCCCGATCAGATTGACGCGCAAAATCTCCGCCCAGAATTCCGGCGTCTGTTCGAAGAAGGGCGTGGCCCCGCCGCTGACGCCCGCATTGGCGAATACGCCATCGACCGAGCCATAGGTCGCGAACACAGTCTCGACCGCCTTTTTCACATCGGCTTCGACGCCTGCATCGCCGACAAGCGCCAGCACCTCCGCGCCCTCATTGCGCGCCATGGCCGCGGTCTCTTCGACCTCCTTGACCTTGTCGAACACCACAAGCTTGGCGCCTTCCTTGGCGAACAGCACGGCGCTGGCGCGCCCGATGCCGCTGCCCGCGCCCGTGATCAGAACCGCCTTGCCGTCCAGCCTGCCCATATCTCTGCCTCTTGTTATGCGTTGGCGCGTGCGCGCGCGGCCACGGCCGCAATCGCATCGACGATGGTTTCGTTGAGCGCCGTCGGCACATCATGGCCCATGCCGGGAAGAATGCGCAGCTCGGAGCCCTTGATGTTTTCGTGCGTATCGCGCCCGCCCGTGAGCGGCACCAGCGGATCGGCCTCGCCGTGCACGACCATGGTCGGCGCCGTGATCCCAGCCAGCTTCGGACGCCGGTCCGGCGAGGCGACCACCGCCGCATATTGGCGCATGAAACCGATCGGATAGAAGCTGCGCTGGAAATTCGCCAACGCCCGCGCGCGCTGCTCGTCCTCGTCCATCGGATAGCCCGGGCTGCCGATCACGCGCGCCGACTTCACCGAATGCGCCAGATAGCCTTCCAGATCGACATTCGGATCGGGTCCGCGATCGGAAAGCGCCTGCATCGCTTCCGGCGTCGCCGGCGGCAGCGCGCGATTGCCCGTCGTCGACATGATCGAGGTGAGCGAAAGCGTGCGCGAAGGATAATCCGCCGCCACCAATTGCGCGATCATGCCGCCCATCGAAGCGCCGACGATATGCGCGCGCGCAATGTCGAGCGCATCGAGCACGCCGACCGCATCGGCCGCCATTTCATCGAGCGTATAGGCCGCCGCCGGCTTTTCGCCCTTGGCGAGCGCCTGGAAGATCGCGGGCATGTCGGGCGGGCCGGCGCTGTCGAGTTTTTCCGACAAGCCGACATCGCGATTGTCGAAGCGGATGACGCGGAAGCCGCGGCGCGCCAAGCGGGACACGAAATCCGGCGTCCAGCGGATCATCTGGGCGCCGAGGCCCATGATCAGCAGCACGGGTTCGGCGTTCGGATCGCCATGCTCGTCATATTCGATGGCGAGGCCATTGGCGCGGACTTGCGGCATGCGTTTCTCCCTATGCTTTAGCCCGCGCGATGTTGCGCGTGATGGCGGCGACGACGTCATCGAGCACTTGCGGCGGCAGATCGTGGCCCATACCGGGGATTATGCAAAGCGCGGCGCCAGGAATGTTCGCCGCCGTATCGCGCCCGGCCGCCAGCGGCACGAGCGGATCGGCTTCGCCATGGATCACCACGCTCGGCGCCGTGATCGCCCGCAAGCGCGCACGCCGATCGCCGGACGCGGTGATGGCCGCCATCTGCCGCGCCACGCCGAGCGGCGAATAGCTCCGCCGGAAATCCGCTTCGGCGCGGGCGCGGAAGAACGCATCGCCCAGCGGGTAAGCCGGACTGCCGATGGCGCGGCCGCCGATGGCGGCGTGCGCCAGAAAGCCTTCGAGATCGGCATGCGGATCGGGTCCGCGCTCCGTCAGCGCCGCCATCGCCGCAGGCGCGGCCGGCGGCAGATCAGGATTGCCGCTGCTCGACATGATCGAAGCGAGCGACAACGCGCGGTCCGGATAATCGGCGGCGACCAGCTGCGCGATCATCCCGCCCATCGAGACGCCGACGATGTGCGCCTTGTCCACGCCGACCGCGTCCAGCAGCCCAACGGCGTCGGCCGCCATGTCGCGCAGGTCATAGGCCACCGGCGGCGGCGCGCCCTCCTTCACCGCCGCGCGGATGGCCGCGAGATCGGGCGGGCCGGCGGCGTCGAATTTCTGGGACAGGCCGACATCGCGGTTGTCGAATGAAATGACGCGGAAGCCCTCCGCGGCGAGACGCGCGGTAAACTCGGGCCAGCGCGTGCGCTGACCGCCCAAGCCATTGATCGACAGCAGCGCCGGGCCCTCGCCGCGCACCTCATAGTCCAGCTCGACGCCGTTCGCCCGCGCTTTCGCCATGCCGGCCTCCCTTGCTGTTTCCCCACACTTTGAAGCGCCGGTATGGCCGCGTCCAGCGGAGAGGATCGGTGCGTCTTGTGCAGTGCAGCAAGGCGGCTTATCGGGGCGGCATGACCAAGCCAGCCCTTTCGCCCGCGATGGACGATCTCGTCAACAAGACGCTCAACCTCGAACAGATCGAAGTGAACATGTTCCGCGGCCAGACGCCGCCGGAAGAGCGCGACCGTATCTTCGGCGGCCAGGTTATCGCGCAGGCCCTGCTGGCGGCCTACAAGACCATCGATGGCCGCATCTGCCATTCGCTGCAGAGCTATTTCATCCGCCCCGGCGATCCGGCCGTGCCGGTGCTCTATCAGGTCGAGCGCTCGCGCGACGGCAAGAGCTTCACGACGCGGCGCGTGATCGCAATCCAGAAGGGCGAGCAGATATTCAACCTCGCCTGCTCGTTCCAGATTCCCGAGCAGGGCCTCGAACATCAAAGCGCGCTGCCCGCCGTGCCCCCGCCCGATCAAGTGCCCGATGAAAGCGAACGCGTCAGAGAGCGCTTCAAGAACCAGCCCGATGAGCTCGCGCGCTGGATGCGCGACCGGCCGATCGAAATGCGCCCCACCAATCCACAGAATTTCCTCACGCCCGAGCCGCTGCCGCCGGAAGAGAAAATCTGGATGCGCGCGCGCGGCGATGTCGGCGACGACATCGTGATGAACCAGGCCATCATGGCCTACGCCTCGGATATGTCGCTGCTCTCGACCGGCATGCGCCCGCACGGCGTCACCTGGCACACGGGCATGCAGACAGCGAGCCTCGACCACATCATCTGGTTCCACCGCCCGACGAATTTCTCGCGCTGGCATCTCTACGTGCAGGACAGCCCCTCCGCCTCCGGCGCACGCGGCTTCAATCGCGGCGAGATTTATCGCGAAGACGGCGTGCTCGTCGCGAGCGTGGCGCAAGAAGGCTTGATGCGGCAGCGGGGCTGAACCCCCGTACTGCCGGCTTCCAGCCGTACGAACGAAGCCCCGCTCAAGCGCGCGCGAGCGCCGCGCGAATGAGGCGACCAATCTGCTGTTCTTCGCCTTCGCCTTCATGCGTCAGCACGATGCGGCCATGGCGATCGATCAGCACGAGCGTCGGCCAGGCGCGCAAACCGTAAGCGTCCCAGATGGCGCGGCGCGAATCGAGCGCCACGGGATAATCGACGTGCAGGCGCGCGGCGGCGACTTCGACATTGGCGCGCACGGCTTCACGCGGAAATTCGGGCGTGTGCACGCCGATCACGCGCAAGCCCGACGCGCCATAGGCGTCGCGCCACGCCCGCACATGCGGAATGGTGCGGATGCAGTTCACGCAGGAGAGCGCCCAGAATTCCAGCAGCACCGCCTGGCCGCGCAACGCGGCCAGCGAGAGCGGCGCGCTGTTGAGCCAGCCTTCGGCGCCGTCAAGCGCCGGCGCCGGCCCGCGATCGCGCAGCCGCAAGGGCGGCGATGGCGCGTCGGCGAAGGGCGAGAGCGAGGACCAGCCGAACGCGCCGAGGGCGGCGGCCGCGCCGCCGAGCCCCGCGGCAACGAGCAAAGCACGCCGCGTTCTCATGGCCGCGGCGCCGGCGCACGCCGCCAGATCTGCGATTGGCCGAACAGCGGAAACAGCACATAGCCGCGCACCTCGATTTCGGCCGCGCCGTGCGGCGTGACGAGGCAATCATACGTGCGTCCGTTTTCGCGATTGTAGAGCTTGCCCTGCCAGGCGCCGCCCTGCGCCGGACGCAGATCGCTGATCAGACGCAGGCCCACGCGCGCCGGCGCCTCCGCCGCGCGCGCGGGATCCATCATCGAACGATTGGCGTGAACGACGACGACATCGCCGCAGAGAATCTGCGCCTGGGCCGGCCCGCAGGGCCCGATCGTCACGTCGAAATTGCCGCTCTGCGTCGTCCAGACCCCGCGAGGCGGCGCCTCCTGCGCCATCGCCGCCGATGCAAAGAGCGCAAGCGCCGCAGCAAAAACCCCTATCGCGCGCATCCCGTTCTCCCTTGATGTAGGCGCCGCTTACATTCCGGCCGCGCAAGGATCAACGGAAAAATAAGCAGCGCTTACATACTTGCCGAAAATGTGATCGACGCTCACATTGGCGCCATGCCCGCCCCCCGCCGCGCCTACCACCACGGCTCCCTGCGCGAAGCCATGATCGACGCCGCTGTCGACATCTTGGAAGAAACCGGCGCCGAGACGGTCTCGGTGCGCGAGGCCGCGCGCCGCGCCGGCGTTTCGTCGGGCGCGCCGTTCCGCCATTTCGCCTCGAAGACGGCCTTGATGACGGCGGTGGCGGAAGAAGGCATGCAGCGGCTGCGCGCGGCCATCGGCCAGAGCGTCAGGCGCTGCAAATCCGATCACCCGCTCGTGCGGCTCATCGCGATCGCCGACGGCTATGTGCATTGGGCGACGACCTCGCCCACGCATTATCGCGTCGTGGGCGACCGCACGCAGATCGATTTCGACGCCTCGGAGATCCTCACCGGCGGCGCGGGCGCGATCCGTCAGGACATGACGCGCATTTTCGAAGAGGCCAAGCGCTTGAAGCTCTTGCGCACGGACGATATCGACGCGCTCCATTTCGAATGCCGCGCTTTCGCCTATGGCCTGGCGCGCATGTGCGTGGACGGCCATTTGCGCGAATGGGGCGTGCCGAAATCCAAGGCCGCCGCAGCGATGCGCGCCGCCTTCCGCCGCTACGCCCTTTCCCTCGCCGCCGATCCCGCCGCCATGGCGCGCGCGCTTGAGGCATAGCGGCGGCGAGTCTTGGCATGCGTGCGTCAAATGCGTTGCAATGAGCGGCGCGATGCGTTATCTCGCGCGCCCGTTCAACGCCCAACAGGGAGGCGAGAGTGCAACATCGACTACGCCTCCACACGCGCCAGCGCGATAGTTGAGGCTTTGCCGGCGCACAGCCGGCGCTTCGCTTCTTTCTGAAATCAAACGTCGCCTCGCGGCGATTCATTGCTCATGCCTATGAACGCTCTCGCTCCTTCGGGCGAGCGCGCACGTCCGCCGAACGGGCGTGCGGCGCTCGAACGCGCCCTGTCGCGCTATCGTCCCGACTTTCAAACGCGCGTGCGGCGCATCGCGCGCGCGCATCCCTGGATCGCCGATCTGGCGCTCTCCTTTCCGGCCGTGCTGTTTGCGATCGCCATGCCGCGCCAAGGTATCGATGCGCGGGCGATCGCCCGGCTCGCGGTCGAAGGCGCGCCGCTCGCGGCGCTTGCGGGCGCGGCTGGAATCCCGTTGTGGCTGCGCCCCTTTCCGGCGGAAGCATTCGCCGCGCGTATTCCCGCGCTTCCGGATGGCGTCGATTTTCGCCGGCGCATCGCCAACCATTTTCCGAAGAGATGGAAAGACGCACCCGTGTGGTGCAAGAACCTCGCGCAGGCGGCGCGCTGGTGCGATGAGGATTTCGCGCTCTGGATCGCGCGGGAAGCGCCCCTGAAGCCGCCCAAGGCGCGCCGCCGCCATCGCCGGATTTCGCCGCGCCACAACCTCATGTGGCTCTGGGCATGGTATTCGCAGCGGCCCGATCTGTTCGCATCGCACTTTGTCGAAACGCCGTGGCGGCCCGAAATGCAATGGGACGCGGCGTTCGAGGGCGCGCGCGCCTGGTCGGCAAAGCTTACGCTGCCGCTCTATCTCGGCGCGGGCGCCATCGCCGATATGTGGCTCGCCGAAGGCGCATGCGACGGGTACGCCATTCGCCCGCTGGCGACGGCCGACGCGATTGCGGCGGAAGCCGCGGCGATGCGGCATTGCGTCGGCTCCTATGGCGATTTCATCGCGAGCAACGAAACGCGGGTTTGGAGTGTCACGAAGGATGGCGCGCGCGTGGCCACGCTCTCGATCGGCCAGCGCAGCGGCGAACCGTTCCCGTCGATCACGGAACTGGCGGGCGCCGGCAACGCGCCGGTCAGCAAAGCGGCGTGGCGCGCCGTGCGCCGCTGGCTCCATGCCCAGGATTCCCTTGAGGTCGACAGCGCGCGCGTGATCACGATCCCCGACCGGTTCGATCAGGCAACGTGGCGCGCGCTGTGGCGTCCCTATTGGATCGCGCAGCGCTCGGTTCCGGATTGGCTGCCTCTTTGCGCACGAACGGACGCGTTCTACGCGCTCTAGCCAATTCGATTGCGGCTGAAGCGAAAAGCGCTAGCCTCTCTGGTGGAGGCTCGCCCATGCCCGCGCTCAAGCACTTTCCGCGTGACGTTTCGCCCGAGACCATCGTCGCCGCGCTCGATGAGGACGGCGCGTGCATCATCGACGATCTGGCGCCGGCCGGCGTGATGGACGCGTTTGCGCGCGAGATCATGCCCTATGTCGAGGCCACGCCCGTCGGCGCGGACGATTTCGCGGGCGATCACACCACACGCACGGGCGCGCTCGTGGCTCGCTCGCCCGCCAGCCGGGCGCTGCTCACCGATCCCACCATTCTCGGCGCGTGCGATCTCTTCCTGAAGCGCGCCTGCGACCGTTATCAGGTGCATCTCACGCAGGTGATCCGCATCCGGCCCGGCCAGGGCAAACAGCCGCTGCATCGCGATAAGCTGGCCTGGGGCGGCTTCATCGAAGGCTATGAGCCGCAGCTCAACACGATCTGGGCGATGACCGATTTCACGCGTGAGAATGGCGCCACGCGCGTCGTGCCCGGCAGCGGGCGCTGGGAGAAAGCGCGGCGCGCCGAGCCGGAGGAGATCGCCTATGCCGAGATGAAGCGCGGCTCCGTGCTGGTCTATTCAGGCTCCGTCATTCACAGCGGCGGCGCCAATGAGAGCGACCACGACCGCCTCGGCATCAACCTCACCTATTGCCTGGGCTGGCTGCGCCAGGAGGAGAACCAATATCTCTCCTGCCCGCCCGCGATCGCGCGCACGCTCAATCCAGCGCTGCAGGCGCTCCTGGGCTATGCGATGGGCGGCTATGCGCTCGGCTATTTCTCTCAGCCGCTGCCGCCGGGCGAGGGCGCGGAAATTTGCCCGCCCAATGTCGCCTTGGGCGATGACGCTCTGGGCTGGGGCGATTCCGACCTGCGCGCCGCCGTGGTGTCGCGCACGCAGACCTGAGCCTCAGCGGCTGTCCGTGCTCTGGATCGAACGCAGATAGGCGATCAGCGCATCGGTCTCGTCGATCGAAAAATTGAACTGCGGCATGTTGGCGTCGCCGACATGGATGCCTTCGCGCAGCTCGGTCTCGAGCACGTCGAAGCGATAGATGACGCCGAGATTGCGGAATTTCGGCGAGGCCGGATTGGGGCTGTCGCCGTGCTCCGCCGTCGCGTGGCAAGAGCCGCAGCGATTGTACGCCAGCGCGCGCCCGGCCGAGGCGAGATCGGCCCGCGCCGCCGGCTCCTCGCTCACATCCGCCGGCTCATGCGCGCAGGCCGCCAGCAAGAGCCCGCCGGCCGCCAAAGCGGAAAAGAACAGCGATCGAATCATGGCGCACCCTAGCATCCCCCCGCCGCTGCCGCTTGCGCGCCATCAAACCCGCAAGGCCCCGCGGGACGGGCCCTCCGCCGCCCCCGCCCCGCGACTGAAAATCAATGGCGCGCCGCCTGACCGGGCTTTAATGATGCGGCCATGACGCCCGCGCCCCGCGCCTCCATCCTCGTCGCCGTCTTCAACGAGGCCGAGAACGTCTCGGAGGTCTGCAGCGAAATCCTCGACAAGGCCGCGCCGGCCGCGCCGTTCGAGGTGATCTTTGTCGATGACGGCTCGACCGACGGCACGGCCGATATTCTCCAGGCGATCGCCGACAAGGATGCGCGCGTGCGTCTCATCCGCCACGATCGCCGCTGCGGCAAATCGCAAGCGCTGCGCACCGGCGCGCGCCTCGCCGCCGCGCCCTGGATCGCCACGCTCGATGGCGACGGCCAGAACGATCCCGCCGATCTGCCAGACATGCTCGCGCTGGCCTGGGCGGCGACCGCGGGCGCGCCTTTGGTGGCCGGCGTGCGCGTGCGCCGCAACGATCCGATCTCGCGCCTGATCGCCACGCGCATCGCCAACGGCTTCCGCGCCGCCGTGCTCGGCGATCATTGCCCCGACACCGGCTGCGGCGTGAAAGTGTTTTCGCGCGACGCGTTTCTGCTGCTGCCCTGCTTCGAGGGCATGCACCGCTTTCTGCCAGCGCTGTTCGCACGCTATGGCCATCCGCTGATCAATCATCCGGTGCGCCATCGGGCGCGGCTCAAAGGCGTGTCGAAATACACCAATTGGGGCCGGGCGCTGGTCGGCGTGTTCGACATGATGGGCGTCATCTGGCTGACGCAGCGCACGCGCGCGCCGCGCGCCGTCACCGAACGCAGCTTGGCGCCGACCTCGTGATCGCTCTGCTCGCGTCGCGGCGCGCCTGGATCGCTTTGGCGCTGCTGTGCCTTGGCCTCTTCCTGCCCGGCATCGCCAGCCTGCCACCGACCGACCGCGATGAATCGCGCTACGTCGTCACCAGCGAGCGCATGGCCGATACGGGCGATGTCGTCGATCTGCGCTTCCAGGATCAGCCGCGCTATCTGCAGCCCGCCGGCATCTATTGGCTGCAGGCGTTTTCCGCCTCCGTGTTCGATGGGCCCGAGCATCAGGACATCTGGCCCTACCGCATCCCCTCCGTGCTCGGCGCGCTGATCGCGGTGCTGCTCACCGGATGGATCGGCGCGCATTTCTTCGGACGCGCCGCGGGCCTCGCCGCCGCCGTGCTGCTGGCGACCTCGTTCTCGCTCACCTTCGAAGCGCATATCGCCAAGATCGACGCGGCTTTGCTGGCCGCCATCGTCGCCGCGCAGCTCGCCCTGATGCGCGCCTACGTCGAACCGAGCGTGAGCCGCGCGACCTCGGCTTTGTTCTGGGCCGCGCTGGGCGTCGGCCTCATGCTCAAAGGGCCGGTGATCCTGATCGTCTCGGGCGGCACGGTGCTCGCGCTTTTGGCGTGGGACCGCAAAGCCGCCTGGCTGCGCAATCTCCGCCCCACTTGGGGTCCGCTGGTGACGCTCGCGGTCGCCGCGCCCTGGTTCATCGCCATCGGCGTGATGACGGATGGCGCCTTTTTCACGCGCGCGCTGATGCGCAATTTCCTCGGCAAAGTCGGCGCCGGCGAGCAGGGCCACAACGGCCCGCCCGGCTATCATCTGGCGCTGGTGCTGTTCGCGTTCTGGCCGGGCGTGCTGATCGCGGCGCGCGCTTTGGGCTTCACCTGGCGCGAACGCACGCAGCCGGCCGTGCGCTTCCTGCTGTGCTGGATCGTCCCGACCTGGATCGTGTTCGAATTGGTGGCGACCAAGCTGCCGCATTACGTGCTGCCGACCTATCCCGCGCTCGCCTGCCTCGCAGCGGCCGGCCTCTTCGCGCCCGCGCCGGCGTCCGAAAACCGCTGGAGCAAAATGGCGTTCGCGCTGTTCGCCTGCGCCTGGCTCGCGGCGGGCGTGGTGATCGCCGCGCTCGCGCCGGCGGCGTTGCAGCAGATGGAGGGCCGGCTCGATCCAATCGCCTGCACGCTCGCCGCCATTGGAATCGCCGCCGCCGCCGGCGCGCTCTTTCTGCTCGCGACCAAGCGCGCGGTCGGCGCCGTCGCCGCCATGGCGGTCGCCGCGCTGGCCATCTGGGGCAACACGTTCGGCTACACCTTGCCGCGTCTCGAAAGCTTCTGGATGAGCCCGCGCCTCGCCAGCGCGGCGCGTGATGCGGTGCCCTCCTGCGATGGCCCGCTGGTGACGACGCCCTACAGCGAACCCAGCCTCGTCTTCCTCTACGGCCGCGCCCGCACGCGCCTTGCCGCCACCGGCGCACAGGCCGCGGATTCGCTGGCCGCCTTCGATTGCGGCGTCGCCATCGTGGGCCGCGCCGAGCAACCTTCCTTCCTGGCGCGCGCTGCGGCGCTCGGCGTCGCGCCGCGCCCGGTCGCCCACATCAATGGCCGCAATTACTCCAACGGCGACGCGCTCGATCTCATCGTGTACATCGACGCGAAAGACCATGTCCTCCGATAGCGCCCCGCGCCCGCGTTCCAGCGGCTATCTCATCGGCTTCGCCGTTCTGGGCGCGGTGACTTTGCTCGGCTTCGCCGCGCCGTTCCTGCCCGCCGATCTCGCGCATCGGCTCGGCGACGCGCTGGAAATCGTGCAAGCGACGCCCTGGGCGCCATTCGCCGCCATCGGCGCCTTCGCGCTGTTGGCCACGCTGGGCGCGCCGCAGATCGTGCTCATCACCGCTTTGGTCGCGGCGTTCGGGCCGTGGGCGGGCCTCGCCTATAGCTGGACCGGCAAGATGATCGCGTGCTGCATCGGCTTCGCGGTCGGGCGCCGCTTCGGCGCGCGCATCCTGGCGCGCCATTCAAGCCCGCGCGTCGCCGAGCTCATGCAGCAGCTGGCGCGCCGCGGCATGCTGGCGAGCGGGATCATTCGCCTCGTGCCGACCGTGCCCTCCGTGCTCGTGAACATCGCCGCGGGCGCGACGCCCATAAGGTTCCGCGATTTCTTCATCGGCACGGCGATCGGCAGCCTGCCGAAAATGGCGCTGATGGCGTTCGGCGGCCATGCCGCCATGGTCGCCGTGCAGGCGCATAGCCTCTGGGCCTGGGCCGCGCTCGCCGTGATCCTGCTGCTCTGGGCCGCCCTCGCGATCGCCGGCCGCCGCTGGCTGGGGCGGACGCGTCAAGAACCGCAGCGCTGAACCGAGCGCGCGCTTCGCGCATTCGGGCGCTTGCAGCAGCGCATCCTGCGAAACGGTGGGGACTTACCGATTCCTGCGCCGCCCTGTGATCGCGCGCGTTCGACCAACGAAACCGCCATGACTCATCACAGCGCACGACACGGACGGGCGAATTTGTATTGCCAGCAACCTCCCTTTGTGTCGACGTTTGCGTGCGCGCGCGGCTCGAAACTTCCGACGACACGGGATGGGGGCGTCCTTGACATCAGAGTTCAGGAAATTCGTCCAAGAGCTTGAGATGCACGTCATCGCCGCCGACGCAGCATTGGGGCGCTTTTCATCCGGCGAAACAACGCTGTTCAACATGGATTTCAGCATCTTTCAGCCGTTCATTTGGACCACGGCGCGATCCGCCGAGCCTCAGAAATTCGGCAATTACGACTTTGTGTCGCGTGAGATCATCAAAACCATCGGGGACTATCGCGGGCCGGCCAATTTCAAATTGGTGGTGAGCGATCTCGCATTTTTGGAGCTTCTCGATCACACCGACCGCCGCCGCGAATATGCCGAAGCCATATCCAACAGCAACGACCTCGCGGGCACGGTCGCCGAACTTGCCCGGGGAAGCGTCGGGGGAAACACGGCTGGCCTTCGCTCAAGCACAGATATCGCAAGCAATCTCAATCGCGCGATCGCGCACATGAGCAATTCGCCGCAACATCAGCGCTTGCGAAGCATCGTCGCCATGCTGAAATCCGGCGTAATATCCGGCCTTGGAGATTACTTCTCGCCTGACGACATGGCGAACGCGCGCAACGGCGGCGCCTATTTTCGCGAAACACTGAAGAAGATCGACGACTTTCGATCAAGCCGCGGCCACGGCTCCGACGAAGGCGACCTGAACAAAATCGTGGACGCGTGGGTGGTCACCGTCTCGCGGAGTCTGCACGAGGCCAAGTCAGGGCACCGGGTGCAATTCCTCGGGCCGCCACGCCTTCGCCAAATCTACGGGAGCCGGACGCAGGAATTGAGCTGCACCGCGCTTTCCCCATTTCTCGAATTGAAAGCGTTTCAGTTCGCCGACGCCAGCAAGAATCTAAAGCGCGAAGCTCAAGCGACATTGAGCATGACGGCCGAGAGAATCGCGCGCGTGCTAGCGCGTATCGAAGGCGCAGAAAACGTCGAGGACTGCACGACAGCCGATCTTCAAGAGCTTGCGGAAATTAAGAAGATGTTGATAACCAACTATTACTTTGCCGACGAGGCTGAGGATGTTGCTATGCGCGACGAAATCAAGCGGCTGATCGCCGAACTCGCGGACGACCCTCGGGGCATCAAGGACCGCTACCGAGTCTCCGCAGAAGAGCTTCAAAGCGACGCCGCCAGCATCACATCTCAAATGCCGCAAATCCTGTCCGACGATTTCCTTGAGGAATACGAACTCCGCAACAACAAGCGGATCAAACAGCTCGTCAAGAAATACACTTAAGAAGCGACCCGCCGTTTGAAGCGGACATAGAAGGTTTTCTCGTCCTTTGCGTCGAGAAGCGCCCCCTCAAGCAGGTCGGAATCTTCGATCGTCGAAAGCGCGGATCGAAACGATTCAAACTTCAATATGAACCGGTTGATGAGATCGAATGCGATCGCGTCGCGCTCTGCGCCCGACATCGCCGCCTGCAACTTTTCATCGGCGTCGTTCTCCAACAACCTAGAAAACGGGCGATCTTCCTCCATGGCGTCGTCGGCTACGCCGATGTGCAGCGCGAGCTTCGTGCCAATGCGCCGCCAGCTCTCTTCGAATTGCTGATGCAGCGAAATGATATTCGCTTGGCGCAATTGCATGGTCTGAAGACCGAGCTGCTCGTGCTGCAGCTCAATCTGTCTGCTTTGATAATTGAAGCCGAGCACCAGCCCCCAGAACGCCAGGACCGAAAACGCGCCCTGCAGCAACGTTCCAAACGTGCTGACCACGGTCAAACCGTCCGGGGTCATGCGCGCCACCAAGAGCGCGCCGCCGCCAAAGCTCGCGAGCGCTATCACCGATGCGTAAATCGGCCTCAGGGCGCGCCGGCGCGCGCGGCCAAGCGCGGTCGTGCGCCGCGGCGCGCGACTCAGCGCGAGAGCGAATATTGCGGTCCCAACGCCGCACAACAGAACGCCAATTGCGAACGCGCCCACCTGTTCGGGCGGCGCCTGCAACAAGGTTTGAAACAAGTCCTGCAGGCGACCGCCGATAAGGCCGAGCATGACCGCGCCTCCCCCACGTGGAACCTTCACCGAGGGCGCTGCGCGATGTCCAGCAAAGACTTGAAATCATGGAGCGGGCGAGGCGATTCGAACGCCCGACCCCAACCTTGGCAAGGTTGTGCTCTACCCCTGAGCTACGCCCGCATCCGTGGGGTGAGGGGCGGCCTAACGATATGCTCGCGGGGCCGTCCCTAGAGGGGCGCTCCTATCGCAGAGCGCGCGGGCCGAAGCAAGGGGCCCGCGCGCCGCCCTGCGCAATGGCGCCGCGGTCCGCGGGCACCGCCTCACGCGTCTTTCGCCGCCGCCGCCAGCAGATTGCTCCGCAACCGCAGCAGGCCGCGCTGCAGACCCACGAATTCATCATGGGAGAGGCCGCACGCTTCGATCACGCGTTCGCGCCCATTGAAGGCCTTTTCGAACATCGCGTCGCCCGCCGCTGTGATGCCGATGCGCACCTGGCGCTCATCCTGCGGATCGCGGGTGCGGGTGACATGGCCCATGGCTTCCAGCCGCTTCAGCAGCGGCGTCAGCGTGCTCGAATCGAGGAACAGCTTCTCGCCGAGCTGGCCGACCGTTTGGTCGTTTTCCTCATGCAGCGCGATCAGCGTGGCGTATTGCAGATAGGTCAGGCCCAGCTCGTCGAACAGCGGCTTATAGGCCCGCCCAAACGCCAGATTGGTCGAATAGACCGCGAAGCACAGAAAATCGCCGAGCGATGCCGCGAGCTCCTCCTTCGCTGGTTCCTCTTTCTCTTTCATGCCTCTAGCGCCCTCCGAGCGCGAATCTGACACCACCGTCACAAAATAATCGTCCACGATTTAATCGCAAGCGATTGACAGCCGCTCAACCGCTGCGTACATCGATCGCGTACGGTTCAATCGTACGCGATATACATAAGGATTTCCGCCATGAATGTCATCCGCAATGTCGTCGCAGCCGCCGCGGCTGCGGCCGCGCTCGCGAGCTGCGCCTCGGCCCAGCCCGTGCAACGCATTCCCGCCGATCAGGCCGTGAAAAACGTCGTCCTGGTCCACGGCGCCTTTGCCGACGGCTCGGGCTGGCGCGGCGTTTATGACGATCTCACCGCGCGCGGCTACCGCGTGAGCATGGTGCAGAACCCCCTCACCTCGCTGGCCGACGATGTCGCCGCCACGCAGCGCGTGCTGGCGCGCCAGCAAGGGCCGAGCGTGCTCGTCGGCCATTCTTATGGCGGCGTCGTGATCACGGATGCGGGCGACGATCCGCGCGTGGCCGCGCTCGTCTACGTGTCCGCGATTGCGCCGGACGTCGGCGAATCGACTGGGCAAGCTTTGGCCGCAATCCCCGCGCCGCCGGAATTCGTGGTCGATCCGCAAGCGGACGGCTTCGGCTTCATCAATCTCGAGCGCTTCAAGGCCGCGTTTGCGGCAGATCTGAGCGATCAAGACGCCGCCTTCCTGCGCGATTCACAAGTGCCGATCTCGCTCGCGATCTTCGGCGCGCCCGTGACGCACGCCGCCTGGCGCGCCAAGCCCAGCTGGTACGTGGTCGCCTCGGAAGATCACGCCATCAGCCCGGTGCTGCTGCGTCAGTTCGCGCAGCGCATGAATGCGCAGACCGTCGAAATCCCGGCGAGCCACGTCTCCTTCATCTCGCATGCGCATGAGGTCGCCGACGTCATCGACCGCGCCGCACGCGCAGCCTCGACGCCCAGCGCGACGCACTGAACCGCACGACACAACAGACGACAGGCGAAGCGCGAAAGCGTTTCGCCTGATCGTTTATTCGCCCGGCTCGGCCTTGCGCGGCTGCGCGAGGCGGCGGCGATGGATGTGGCTGTCGGTCAGCTCTTCGCCGGCGGGCGTCTGGCCTTTGAAATAATGGCGCTGCCAGCCTTTGCGCTTGGTTTCTTCGTCGTGCGCGTGGAGCTTGTCGAGGAAGCTGGTGCGGCTTTCGCCCCAGGCGACATATTCCTTGTTCAGCTCCGGATCGTCCTCGATCGATTTGATGATCGGCTGCATCTCATCGACGGCCGTGTGCGAGATCGGCATCACATAGCAATAGGGCTCGCCCTTCTTGAACGAGATCATGCCGGGCCGCGTGAAGCGCCAATTCATCGTGAAGGGAAACGGCAGCCAATCGGTTTCGACCACGCCCGTCAGCGGCTGAACGCCGTCGCGCACCAGATTGGGCGGGCCGCCGCACCACATGTCCCAGCCCGGCTCGGTGCGGAACAGATAGCCGGTGTGGAACGTGATCACGCCGCCGGAGAAATGCGAGACGACGTGGCGGTCGAGCTTGTCGCGCGTGGTATCGCCATCGGGATCGATGCGGATGTCTTTCGCCTGCGTGCCGCCATTCCACGACGCCGTGAACGAGACCGGCGAGAGCAGCTCCCAGCCCGACGTGTTGGCCACCACCAGCGGCAGGCAGCGATAAGGATGGCGCTCGGCGAACGCATCCATCCAATCCCGGTTCGGATTGCCCGGGACGAGCGGCGAGGGATCGGGATCGACAGTGTAGCAGGTGATCTTCATCGCCCGCTCCTTAGCGCCTGAGCCCCGCGCGCCAAAGCCCCCCGCGCGTAGGCGCCGCTCCATCGATTGACATTTGTATCTTTTAAGCTACATATGGCATGGGGCTGCATGCAGGCGATTGAAACCGATGTTTTCAGCGCATGGCTGAAAGGGCTGCGCGATCCGAAAGCGCGGGCCAGGATCGTCGTCCGCCTCAAACGGCTGCTTGACGGCAATGCCGGCGACGCAAAGCCGATCGGCGGGGGGCTGAGTGAGCTGCGGCTCGATTTCGGCCCGGGCTATCGCGTCTATTTTGGTCAGCATGGCGACGCGCTGATCATTCTGCTGGCTGGTGGCGACAAGCGTTCGCAGGACAAGGACATCAAGAAGGCCCATGCGCTTTGGGCCGCATGGAAGGAGGAGCAGGATGGCGAAGGCGCGCAAAAAGATTGAGACACGGCCCTTCGATGCGGCCGCCTATATCGAAACGGCGGACGATATCGTCGCCATGCTGGAAGCCGCGTTTGAACAGGCGGCCGAGGACGGCGACGCGCGCATCATCACGGAGACGATCGGCGACATCGCCCGCTCCAAAGGCATGACCGCGCTTGCAGAGCAGACGGGCCTTTCGCGCGAAGCGCTCTATCGCGCCCTTAGCGCGGACGGAAATCCCACGCTCAATACCATGTTCGAGGTGCTGGGCGCGCTCGGCGTCCGGCTCACCGTTGTCGAACACAGGCGCGCGGTCGCCTAAGTGCCCGCCACGGAACAGGATCTCTTCGCGCTGCTCGACAGCCTTGGCGTCGCCCACACCACCACGCGCCACCGCGCCGTGTTCACGGTTGGCGAGGGCGAGGACCTCAAGGCGGCGATGCCGGGCGCCCATACCAAGAACCTCTTCCTGAAGGACAAGAAGGGCGCCTTCTTCCTGGTTTGCGCCGAACAGAGCACGCAGATCGATCTGAACGCCCTCTCCAAGGCGCTCGGCGCCGGCCGCGTCAGCTTCGGCAATGCCGATCTCCTCCTGCAGCTCTTGGGCGTCACGCCCGGCTCGGTGACCATTTTCGCGCTGATGAACGATCCCGAAGGGCGCGTCTCTCTGGTGCTGGACGAAGCCCTGGCTGAGGCCGATCTGGTCAATTTCCATCCCCTGACCAACACTGCGACCACCGCCGTCGCGCCGGCCGCCCTCGGCGACTTCCTGGCCGCCGTGAACCATCCCCCGCGCCGCGTTGCGTTCGATCAAAGCGGACAGCCGCGCCTGATTGAACCGTGACCGCGAAGCGTCCATCTAGGGCGCGAACACCCAAAGGTTTCTCATGACCATTCTGGAAGGCGCCGGCCCCGCCCCGGCCGATCTCATCAAGGACAGCTCGGACCGCGCCTTCATGGCCGATGTCGTGGAGCCGTCGCGCAGCACGCCCGTCCTGGTGGATTTCTGGGCGCCCTGGTGCGGCCCCTGCAAAACGCTCGGCCCGATGCTCGAAAAGCAGGTGCGCGCCGCCAAGGGCAAGGTGCGGCTGGTCAAGATCAACATCGATGAGAACCCCGGCATCGCCGGCCAGCTTGGCGTGCGCTCGATCCCCGCCGTGTTCGCGTTCGACAATGGCCGCCCTGTCGATGGCTTCGTCGGCGCGGTGCCGGAAAGCCAGATCAAGGTGCTCATCGACCGCTTGGCCGGCGGCGGCGCCAGCGAGGATATCGATGCGCTGATCGCGCAGGCGGCGGAAAGCCTTGGGCTCGGCGATATCGGCGGCGCAGCGCAGGCCTATGCCAGCGTGCTGCAACTCGATCCGGAAAACGTGAAGGCGATCGCGGGCCTCGCGCGCGCCTATTTGCTCGGTGGCGAACCCGACCAAGCGCGCCAAATTCTCGATATGGCGCCGCCCGAGAAGGCCAGCGATCCGGACATCGTCGCCGTGCGCTCGGCGCTCGATCTCGCGGAGTCCGCGCCGGACGATGCCGAAACCCAGGGCTTCCTCGCCGCGCTCGATGCGAATCCGGAGGATCATCAGGCGCGCTACGATCTCGCCGGCGCGCTGGCCGCGCGCGGCGATCTCGAAGGCGCCATCGATCAGCTGATGACCATCATCACCAAGGACCGGGCCTGGAACGAAGACGCCGCGCGCAAGCAATTGCTGAAAGTGTTCGAAGCGGCAGGCCCGGGCTCGGACATCGCCAAGCGCGGCCGCCGGCGCCTGTCCACGCTCGTCTTCTCCTAAGCCGATGGCCGCGTTCGGTTATCGCAAGCCGTCGGATTTGCCGGCGGCGATCCCGCTGTTTCCGCTGCCGGGCGCGATCCTGTTTCCGCGCGGCCAGCTGCCGCTCAACATTTTCGAACCGCGCTATCTCAACATGGTCGATGACGCGCTGGCCTCCGATCGCGTCATCGGCATGATCCAGCCGGGCGCGCATTCGGATCTCGCGCTCTCCGATGTCGGCACGCTCGGGCGCATCACCTCGTTCGGCGAAACCGATGACGGCCGCTATCTGATCACGCTCACCGGCGTCAGCCGTTTCAAGCTCGTGGAAGAGCTCACTTTGCGCACGCCCTATCGGCAGGCGCGCGTCGACTACGATCCCTTCGCCGCCGACCTGGCCGATCCCAAGCGCGCGCGCATCGATCGCGACACGCTGCGCGCGAGTTTACGCGCCTATGTCGATGCGCACGGCTATCAGGTCGATTGGGCCGCCGTCGACGCCGCGCCGACGGAAGCGCTGATCAATCTGGTCGCCACGCTTTGCCCGTTCGATCCCGCCGCCAAACAGGCTTTGCTGGAAGCCGAAACCCTATCCGAACGCTGCGCCACGCTGATCGCCCTGCTCGAACTCGATACGCGGCCCGGCGGCGCGGGCACGCTGCAATGAACGGACAGCGCATCGCGCCGGCCTTGCTGGAGGCGCTGATATGCCCGCAGGCGCGCACGCCTTTGCGCTTCGATACGGACAAAAGCGAATTGATCAACGACGCGCTGCGTCTCGCCTATCCCGTCAATGACGGCGTGCCGATCATGATCGTGGAAGAAGCGCGCGAATTGGACGCCAGCGAATGAGCGCGCCGAAGGCCTGGCCGCTCGATCTCACCTTCGATCGCGCCGCGCATTCCTTGCGCATCCTGTTCGACGACGGCCAGCGTTTCGAAATTCCGTTCGAGCTGTTGCGCATCGAAAGCCCGTCCGCCGAAGAGCGCGGCCACGGGCCCGAACTGCGCACGCTGGGCGGCAAACGCAAAGTGAGCGTCACCCGCGCCGAACCTGTCGGCCGCTACGCCGTGCGCATCGTGTTCGACGATGGCCATGACAGCGGCCTCTTCTCCTGGCCCTTCCTGCACGATCTCGGCCGCGAGAAAGACGCCAAGATGCGCGCCTATCTGCTGCGTCTGGAGAAAGCGGGCCTAAGCCGCGACTAACCGCACCCGTCCTTCTCCCCTTGTGGGAGAAGGTGGATCGATTGCGCAGCAATCGAGACGGATGAGGGGTGGCGGCGTTTCGTTCTGCAAGAAGGGCGCAAGCACCCCTCATCCGTCATCGCGTGCCGCGATGACACCTTCTCCCACAAGGGGAGAAGGACGATGTCGCGCTTCCGCTTCGCCCGTTCCTCATTTACGCCGCCAGCTTCTCGCCTTTCAGCAGCGCGGGCATGCCGGGCGTTTCGGCGCCGGCGAAGCGCATGAAGAAGCGGCGTGCAGGGCCGATCTGGTTGACGATGGCGAGGCCAAGTCCGCGTGCGCGGCGCAGCGGCGCGATATCGTTCGAGAACAGGCGGTCAAAGAAATCCATGCTCGCCGCCATCGCGACATTGTCGAACCGGCGCCAGCGCTGATAGCGTTCGAGCGCCGTCACATCGCCCGCCTCAAGCCCCAGCGCCATCGCATCGCGCACGCATTCGGCAAGCGCGGCGACATCCTTCAGCCCAAGGTTCAAGCCCTGCCCCGCGATCGGATGGATCGCATGCGCGCTATCGCCGGCGAGCGCGAGCCGCTGATCGATCATCCGCTCCGCGAGTTTCATCGACAGCGGATAAGAAAAGCGCGGCCCGTCGAGCCGCACCGCGCCGAGGAAATCGCCGAACCGCAATCTCAGCTCGGCCAGGAAATCCTCTTCCGGCATCGCCAGCAACGCCTGCGCCGCCTTGTGCGGCTCGCCCCACACAATGTTGGCGCGATTGTTGGTGAGCGGCAGGATCGCGAATGGGCCGTTCGGCAGAAAATATTCATGCGCCACGCCGCCATGCGGCTTCTCATGCGCCACGCTGGTGACGATGGCCGTGGTCGGATAGTCGCGGCCGATGGTCTTGATGCCGGCTTCCTGGCGCACGAAGGAGCTGCGGCCATCCGCGCCGACGATGAGGCTGGCGCGCACCGTGCGGCCGTCAGCGAGCGTCGCTTCGACATGGGTTTGCGTGCGCGTAAAGCCCGTCACCGCCGCCGGCGCGAGGGTGCGGATCGCGGGCCTCGCCCGCACCGCCTTGTCGAGCGCGGCGCGCAGATAGCGGTTCTCGACCATGTAGCCGAGCGGCTCATCGCTCCCGAGCTCGGCGAAATCGAAATGCAGGTGCAGCGGCGAGGGGCCTTCGAGCGGGCGCCCGTCCGTCACCAGGATCTGTGCAATCGGCTGCACGACCGGATCGAGATCGTCCGTCAGCCCCAGCGCGCGCCACATCCGGTAATTGGCGTAGGCGATCGCGAAGGCCCGCCCGTCGAAGTTTGGGGCCAGGGCCGTTGTGGGCGGCGCAGCATCCACCACCAGCACGGACACGCCCGCTTGGTCCAGCGCGAGCGCCAATGTCTGACCAACCAGCCCGCCGCCGGCGATCAGGACATCCGCTGAAAGGCTCTCCGCGCGCAAAACCATGCCCTGTCCTACACCTCATTAAGGGTGCGGCGCGATGTGGCGCCCTGTTCCGCATTCGCCTTGGGCGCCGGCGCCGCTTTTCTAGGCGATGGTGCGCTGCACCCTGCCTCAACGCCTTTGTAACCTTGTCCCCCCTCTCCCGCCCCGCGCCTATCGCCGCGGTGGGGACTCGCGCGGAGGCGAGGGGTCTTCGCCGAGAGGGAGTTTCATCTATGAACGATTTGAGGAAGTGGGCGGAGCGCGGATTGTCCGCGTTGCGCATCGGGGGGGCGGCGCTAGCAGCAGCGTTCGCTCTAAGCATCGCCGCGCCGGACCTCGCGTTCGCGCAAGCAACGGCGCCGGCGACGGCCGCAGCCACGGCCGCCACCGCAACGACTGAAGCCGCAGCGCCGGCCGAGGCAGCGCCGGCCGCCACGGCGGAAGCCGCGCCGACCGCGGAAATCACCGCGCCGGAAGCCACCGTCGACAAGGGCGACACCGCCTGGATGATGGTTTCGACCGTGCTCGTCCTGCTCATGATCGTGCCAGGCCTGGCGCTGTTCTACGGCGGCTTGGTGCGCACCAAGAACATGTTGTCGGTGCTGATGCAGGTCACGACCGTGACCGTCATCGGCATGATCGTCTGGGCCGTGATCGGCTACAGCGAAGCCTTCACGGATGGCGGATCGCACGATCTCTTCTTCGGAGGTCTAAGCCGGCTCTTCCTGCTCGATAACGGCACCGACCTCTCGGACAACAACGCCGCCACCTTCTCCACCGGCGTCTACATTCCGGAAATCGTGTTCGTCTGCTTCCAGATGACGTTCGCGTGCATCACCGCCGCGCTCGTCCTCGGCGGTCTCGCCGAACGCGTGAAATTCGTCGGCATCGTGATCTTCTCGATCGTGTGGCCGATCCTCGTCTACTATCCCATGGCGCACATGGTGTGGTGGTGGCCGGGGCCGGACGCGGTCGCGACCCATCCGAACGATCCGATCGCTTCGGGCCTGATCTGGGGCTTCGGCGCACTCGATTTCGCGGGGGGCACCGTCGTTCACATCAATTCGGGGATCGCCGCGCTCATGGGCGCGCTCGTTCTCGGCCGTCGCGAAGGCTACAAGAAAGAGCCGATGCCGCCGCACTCGCTGACGATGACGCTCATCGGCACGGGCCTGCTGTGGGTCGGCTGGTTCGGCTTCAACGCCGGTTCGAACCTCGAGTCGAACTATTACGCTGGCCTCGCCATGGCCAACACGTTCCTGGCCACCGCCGCCGCGGGCTTCTCGTGGATGCTGGTGGAATGGATCACGAAGGGCAAAGCCAGCTTGCTGGGCATTTGTTCGGGCATCGTCGCCGGCCTCGTCGCGGTGACGCCTGCGGCCGGTTTCGCCGGCCCGATGGGCGCCATCGTCCTCGGCCTCGTCGTTTCGCCGATCTGCCTCTTCATGTGCTCGGTCGTGAAGAACCTGCTTGGCTATGACGACGCGCTCGACGTGTTCGGCATCCACTGCATCGGCGGCATCATCGGCGCCATCGGCACCGGCCTGGTCGTGAACCCGGCTTGGGGCGGCGCGGGCGTCGTCGACTACGTCAACTGCTCGGCCAATGGCGCGGTGCTCGCCACCTGCCCGGTCGCCGCCTACGACCTGGTCACGCAAGTGACGGCGCAAGCCAAGGGCGTGCTGGTGACGCTGGTGTGGTCCGGCGTCGGCAGCTTGCTGATCTGGATTGTGCTGCGCGTGTTGGGCCTGCTCCGCGTCTCCAAAGAAGTGGAGCAAGAAGGTCTCGACGTCGCCGTGCACGGCGAAGCCGCCTACCACTACTAAACGTTCAACAACACACGTCTCCGGACTGGGCGCGGCTGCAAAGGCCGCGCCCTATTCTTTTGTTCATACGGGTTAACGCGCGTTCGCCTTGGTTTTGGCGCCACGCTCAACAAGGCGCGGCGGAATTTTCACTCCCCGTTTACCTGCACAGGCAAAAGTCCGGCTTGTTCGCTCAACCGGACACGCGCCTCGACCGTGACAGACAACGCCTATACCGATGAGGGGCGCATCCCCCATGGCGCGACCGCTTCGCCGGTCGCCCGCACCGCGTTGAAACGCGCGGGGCTGTCGCTGGCTGCGGGCGCGCTCGGCGCGTACGGCCTCGGCGCCGTGCTCAGCTATTCGCCGGAAGATCCGAGCCTCAACGTCGCCAACGACGCGCCCGTCCACAATCTGTTCGGCGGCCCCGGCGCCGTGTTCGCGGATATCGCGGTGCAGACGCTCGGCGCCACCGCGCCTTTGGCGCTCGGCGCCCTCTTCGCCGCCGGCGCGCTGCGCGTCTGGCGCCGTCGCCTCGGCGAACCGATCGAAAAAGGCCGCTTGCTCGCCGGCGCGGCCGGCATCGCCCTGCTCTCCGCCGCCTGTTCGACCATTCCGCCTTGGGAAGGATGGCCGCTCGCCGCCGGCATTGGCGGCGTCATTGGCGATACGCTAGGCGGCGTGATGCAGAGCGTGATGAGCGCGCCCGGCCTGCCGTTCCCGCAAATTCTCACCGGTCTGGTCTGCGCGACCACCGGCCTGCTCGCCACCGGCTGGGCCTTCCAGGTCCGCACCAAGGATATCGCCGCCGCCGGCCGCGCCGCCGCGCGCGCGGGCCAGACCGCGCAGCGCGTGCTGACCTATGCCGCCGCCAAGCCGGCGCAGCCCGAGCTCACCGATCAATGGTCGGCGCGCCGCCCGCTTGAAGATCAGGCGCAGGACCGCCGGCCCACGCCCCGCCGCGCGCCGGTTGAAGACGCGCCGCCGCCCGAACGGCCCGCGCGTCCGATTCCGCAAGTCTTCGCCGAAGAGCCCGCACCCGCCGCGCCGCGCCGCCAGGCTGCGCCCCGCGCAGCCGCCGCCGCCAAGCAGAAGCAGGCGCAAGCCTATTCCTTCGGCCATCCGTTCGAACTGCCCGGCAGCGATCTGCTGGCGACGCCGACGCCGCGCACCGCGCACGCCGATCGCCAGACCTTGCAGGAAATGTCGCGCCGGCTCGAAACCGTGCTCGCCGACTACAACGTGCAGGGCGAAATCCTCGACGCGCGGCCCGGCCCCGTCGTCACGCTGTTCGAATTCGAACCGGCCGCGGGCGTCAAATCCGCGCGCGTCATTGGCCTGGCCGACGACATCGCCCGCTCGATGAGCGCGACCGCCGCGCGCGTCGCCGTCATTCCCGGCCGCAACGCCATCGGCATCGAATTGCCGAACCCGAAAAAAGACACGGTCTATCTGAGCGGCCTGCTGGCCTCGAACGCCTTCGTCGGCAATCAGGGCCGCCTGCCGCTGGCGCTGGGCGAAACCATCGAGGGCGATCCTTACGCCGCCGATCTTTCGCGCATGCCGCACCTCTTGATCGCGGGCACCACCGGCTCGGGCAAATCGGTCGGCATCAACGCGATGATCCTGTCGCTGCTCTACCGGCACCCGCCGGAAGAATGCCGCTTCATAATGATCGACCCGAAGATGCTGGAGCTCAGCGTCTACGAAGGCATTCCGCACCTGCTCTCACCGGTCGTGACCGAGCCGAAAAAAGCCGTCGTCGCGCTGAAATGGACCGTGCGCGAGATGGAGGAGCGCTATCGGCGCATGTCCAAGCTCGGCGTGCGCAATATCGACGGCTACAATGAACGCGTCCGCGATGCGCTCAGTTCGGGCGAACGGCTCGAACGCACCGTGCACGCCGGCTTCGATCCGACCAGCGGCGAGCCGATCTACGAAACGCGCGAGCTTCCGCTCGAGCCGATGCCCTACATCGTCGTCGTGATCGACGAAGCGGCCGATCTGATGATGGTCGCCGGCAAAGAGGTCGAAGCGGCGGTGCAGCGCCTCGCGCAAATGGCGCGCGCGGCCGGCATCCATCTCATCATGGCGACGCAACGACCGAGCGTCGATGTCATCACCGGCACGATCCGCGCCAATTTCCCGACGCGCATTTCCTACAAGGTCACCTCGAAGATCGACAGCCGCACCATTCTGGGCGAGCAAGGCGCCGAACAGCTTGTCGGCCAGGGCGATCTTCTGTTCGCGGAAGGCGGCGGCCGCGTGCGCCGTCTGCACGGCCCCTTCGTCACCGACGCCGAAGTCGATCGCGTCGTGACCATGCTCAAGGCGCAGGGCCAGCCGCAATATCTCAGCCAGATCACCGAGGAAGAACAGCCGCAAGGCGATTACGAAGAAGGTGACCTGTTCGAAGGGCAGGAAGCGTCCGGCGATGATCTGCTCGATCGCGCCATCGAGATCGTGCGGCGCGACCGCAAGGCCTCGACCTCATATCTCCAGCGCCGGCTCCAGATCGGCTACAACCGCGCCGCCACGCTGGTCGAACGCCTCGAAAAAGAAGGCGTCATCTCCACCGCCAACGCCGCGGGCAAACGCGAAATCCTGATCGGCCAGGGCGCGGAGGAGTAACGCGCGCTTGACCAGGCGCCTGCCGCGCGCGACCGCTGTTGCGCTAACGCAGGAAACCCTCAAGCGATGCGCGCCGCCCGTTTCTTTCGTTTCTTGGCCGTGCTCGTGGCCGCCCTCACCTTTCAGGTCTTGGCGCGCGCGCAAACGGCGCCTGTGCAGATAGAAGATTTCGCGCTGCCGTCGCAGCATCTCATCGGCGACGCGCCGGTGCTCTCGGGGCCCTTCCCTGATGAGCAAGAGCTGCTGCGCGGCCTGCCGCTGATCGAATTCTGGCTTCAGTTTACCGTGTCGGCCTCGGGCGAGGTGACGGAGGCGCAGCCAATTCGCACGCCCGCCGACGGCCAGACCGCCGCGCTTGAAGCGGCGCACACGATGCGGTTCGAGCCATTCAAACAGGACGGACGCCCGGTCGCGGCGACTTTCATGTTCTCGCTGCGCGAAGAGCCGCAGGATTACGTCGGCCCGGCCGATCGCACCTTTCCCGCCGATGCCGATCCTTCACTAGTTCAAATCACGCTGTCGCGCAGCGCATGCTACGGGACCTGCCCAAGCTATTCCGTTCAGATTCGCGGCGACGGTTCTGTCATCTATCGCGGCGAAAACAACGTGCTGGTCACGGGCGAACAGCGATGGACGCTCCCGCCGGAGCACATAACGGCGTTGCTCAACGCCTTCCGCGAAGCGGACTATTTGGCGCTCGATGGTTTCCACATCGCCGATGCCAGCGATCTTCCCGCCTATGTCACGTCCTTGCGCCTCGGCGACAGAGCGAAGTTCGTCTTCGATTACGGCGCGTTTGGCGACGCGATGGCATCGGTCGGCACGGGGTTTCACGGGGACGCGCGGGCCGTGGCGCGTGTCCGCGCGCTTGAAGACGAGATCGACCGTCTGTCCGGCGCGGCCGCCCTGGTGCGCGTCAACGGCGATACATTCGCCATGTTGGAGCGGCTCCATTGGGATTTCACCTCGCGCGCCAGCGGCGCCGCGCTCACCGAATTGGTCGCGCAATGTGAGCTGGCGTCTGCGCGCGAATTTCTAAATCGCGGCGCGCCGGCGGATGTCGCGCTGACCGGTTTTCGAACCGGCGCGCCATTGCAATTTGCGCCGCGCTGCGGAGACGCCGATTTCGTTCAAGCCCTCATCGATCACGGGGATCGCCTCAACGGCCGCGCCGCCGATGCATTTCTGCTCGACGCCGCGCGATCCGGCTATGCCGACATCTTCGAGATCGCCTTGCGCTCTTCGCACAATATGCGCGCCCGCGATCGCGACGGCTCGGGCTTGCTGGCGCTCGCTTCAGGCGCCTTTCGGCCCGAGCTCGACGATCGTCCGGCAAACGGCTTCGATCCCGCGCGCATCGTCCGGCGCCTCTTGGAGCTCGGCGCCGACCCGCGCGCCGTGGGCTATTTCGGCGCGACGCCGCTCCACGAAGCGATGGATATTGAAATCGTGCGCCTCTTGCTCGATGCGGGCGCCGATCCGAATGCGCGCGACGAGCTTGGGCGCACGCCCATCTTCCACAGCTACGACGCCGATGTCGTCCGTCTTCTGCTTTCGCGCGGTGCTCGTGGAGACCTGCGCGACGACGACGGCGAAACGCCTTTGTTTGGCAGAAGCAGCGCCGACGCCGTGCGCGCGCTGCTCGGTGCGGGCGCGGATCCGAATGTCGTCGACAAACAGGGGCAGACGGCGCTCAGCGGCGCCCAGACGGAAGAAGCCGTGCTCGCGCTCATCGATGGCGGCGCCCGCCTCCCCGAAGGCCGCGCGCTTGCGCAGCTGCGGGAGCGTGCAACGCGCAACGAGTGGACCGCCGTGCTTGCAATCCTGGCGCGCTAGAAGCCCCTATTTCAGGCGGCGCGAGACCAGCAAGCCCGCCGTCAGCAGCGCGAACCAGGCGGCGATGGCGCCGACGCCCAACAGAATCTGACCTGCGTCCATGCCCGTCTCTCCTCGGTCCGCGATGAAACGCGGCGCGTGGCGGCGAGGTTCGGTTCTGGGGCGCGTGGATGAAAAAATTCTTGCGGGCGGTTCAGGTGCGCCGCGCCAGGATGTTGGCGATTTTGCTGGCCGCGCGCGCGGGCAATTTGCGCATCAGCGGCTTGAACGCGATCTCGTCATAGGAGGCGATGGCTGCGTATTTATCCGGGTGGACGATGTTGATCGGCAGCTCGGCGATTTCGCAGCGGATCAGATAATCCTTCATCGAGGCGATCAGATCGGCCCGGCTCTCGCGCACATAGACCAGCATGTTCTGCTTGTACCAATAGTGCACGTCCGGCTCGTCCCAGAGCGCGCGGCGCAGCGGATCGAACGCGACATAGCCCTGCGCCGCGAAGAGATCGCGCCAATAGCTCTGCCATTGCTCGTTGATATGGCGAAAGCCGCCCTGGTGCGGGATGGCGGCGCCGAACAGCACAAAATCGCTGTGTCGCGTCAGGTTGGCGACGAACCGATCTGCGGATGAAGGCGCGACGTGCTCGGCCACCTCCATGCTCATCGCCAGATCGAAGGTCCGCTCCAGCGAGAAGCTGTCCGACAAATCGTGAATTCGCACGGTCTCGCCCGGGATCATCATGTCCGCGAGGTCGGTCCAGGGCCCGTCGACGCCCTGGATGTCGTTCACGCCCAGGCCCATCGAGGCCGCCAGCCAGCGCCCGTCGCCGCAGCCGACGTCCAACACCGAGGCGAACGGCGCGATCTCGTGCAGCCGCGTGAGCGTCTTAACCGCCGACGCGGAGGTCATGTCGCCATGACGCTTGTGCCAACTGAAATCATACATGCCGCCGTTCCCCCGGCGAGCCCCCGGGACGCGTGCTAACACACGCCTCAAGAGAAAAAAACGCCTCATCCTTGCAGTTGGCGCGCAAGCTTCGTGCGTGCGGCGAAATGAACCCGACACAGACTGACAAAACCGGTCATATCGGCGTCACGCCCATCTGATTTTCGAGCGCGGCGGAGGACGATCATGCGGCCCAAGGTTTTTCTGTCGTGCGTCGGGTTTCTGGCGGCCAGTTGCGCCGGCGCGCCGCATGGCGGCCCAGGTGACCACATAGGGCCGCCGCCGGGCGGCCCGCCCGGACCGGGCGCGCGCGCGCAAGTGCTGTTCATCGCGCCGATGGGCCAGCCGTTCCGCACCCGCGATGCAGCGACCACGCCGATGTCGCTCTGGTTCGCCGATGCTGACGCCGATCACGACGGCCAAATCTCGCACGACGAATTCTTCCAGGAAGCCGGCGTGTTCTTCACCATCGTCGACCGCAATCAGGACAGCACGCTGACCTCGCTCGAAGCGACCTCGCTCTGGCAAGCGACGGCGCCCGAGGTGCTCGGCCCGCTCGGCGGCGGTCCCGTCGAAGCGGAGGGCCCGCGCCGGCGCCGCCGCGATGAAGACGACCAGCCGCACGACGCCAATAGACCGGATTATTTCGGCAGCTCGGGCGATCGCCGCGCGCCGCGGCAGGATACCGGCCCGCACCTCACGGGCGCGCAGCCCTTCGGCCTGTTGCCGATCGCCGAGCCGATCATGTCCTGCGACGTCGATCTCAATCAGCGCGTCACGACGGCGGAATTCGGCGCCTGCGCCGACCGGCGCTTCCGCCAGCTCGACGCCAATGGCGACGGCAAGATCTCTGTTGAAGAAGCCGAGGCCGCGCGCGCGGCGCTGCGGCACGGCCAGCGGCGCTGAACCGGGCGTGCGCCGCCGACGAAAGGCCGGCGGCGCGACGTGTCCGCTCAGTTCATCGCCAGCGTTGTCGTCGCAGGCGCGCCCCTGAGCATCGCGGTCACGACCGGCGCGTGCAGCCGATGCACCGCTTGCGAGGTTGCGATGCGCACGCAGCGGCGATGGTGGCTGGCTTGGAACCGGCCGGGATAAGCCGCATCGCAGGTGACGTCTGCGGCGTCGCGAATCCGCGCCACCATCACGAGCGCGTCCGCATCGCGCGTCAGATCGAGATCGGCGTAGCTCACGACAGCAGTCGCCGGCGTCATTTCAGCCGAGGCGGGCGCGGCGAATGCGAAGCAGGCGGCCAAGCCGACGATCGCGGATGCAATGAACGTCTTCATATCGGGCTCCTCTTGAGCGCGGCGGCTCCGCCGCGCACCCAGAGAGCTAGGCCCTTCCGCCTAGGCGCGATGTGACCGCGGTCGCTTCGCCGCGCGCGGCCGCATCACGGCGTGAACGGCGGCTGAACCAAGTCGGACCATTTCCAGGCGCGCGGCCCCTTTCTTTCGCCATCGGCGTTTGCGAAGCCATCTGCGCCATGACCGACGCCTTGACCCGCCGCGCCGCGCTGATCTCCGGCCTCGCCGCCCTCGCCCTGCCCGCGCAGGCGCAATTGCGCGGCACGCAAAGCGATGGCGCGCTCACGGGCGCCGAACGCGCGCAGACGTTGGCGCGCGCGAGCGCGGCGCTCAACGGCATCCGCGCGCTGCAAGGCCGCTTCCTGCAATTGGCGCCGACGGGCCAGAGCGCGACCGGGCAATTCTACATGCAGCGGCCCGGCCGCCTGCGCTTCGCTTATGATCCACCGGCGACGATGCTGATCGTGGCGGACGGCTCGGTCGTTGCGGTGGCCGATACCGCGCTGCGCAGCGTCAACCGCGCGCCCCTGCGCACCACGCCGCTCTATTTCGTGCTCAAGAACGACATCAATCTGGATCGCGACGCCCGCATCACACGGGTCGCGCGGGCGGGAGAAAATCTCTACGTCACCTGCCGCGACCGCACCGGCAATGCGGACGGCGAAATCACGCTGGTGCTGAGCGGGCCGAACTTGGAGCTGCGCTCCTGGGACGTGGTCGATGCAATGGGCGCGCGCACGCGACTCACTTTGTCGAACGTGTCGCGTCCCGCGCGCCTGGACCCTTCCTTATTCGTTACCCCACAACCGCCGCGCACCGGGCCGCGCTGAGCGCGGACTTGCAATTCCTGGCGGTGCAACCATCTGAAAATGCGACGAGTCTTGCCGTCGCTTCATCGCCGTCACCGGTTCGTGAGCGCATCGCGCAAGTTGTTTCTCCTCCCAAACCTTGTTTTTTCGGCCCTTGTGGCGTATATGCAACGTGCAGGCCGCCGCTCATCCCCCTGGATACGCGTCGTCCCCCCGCTGACGGATCCAGCGCGGCGGCCCACCGCCGGATTTCCCCTCCCGGCGCATGCGCCACCCCTCAAGGCGCAGGACCGCCCGGACGCTGCAGAAGCGTTCGGGCGGTCCGCTTTTGGGGACCGGCGACAAAGCCGGCGCGCCGCCCTACATCCTCTCCATGCTCAAAATCGCGACCTGGAACATCAATTCCGTGCGCTTGCGCCATGGCCTGATCGCGCGCTTCGCGGAGGCCGAGAAGCCGCACGTGATCTGCGTGCAGGAAATCAAATGCCGCGAGGAGGAATTCCCGGCCAACGCCTTCAAGGCGATGGGCTACAAGCACCTCCATATCGTCGGGCAGAAGGGCTATCACGGCGTCTGCTTCGCCAGCCGCGTGAGGATGGAGCCCGCCAGGATCGCGCTCTGCCCCAAAGGCGAAGCGCGCGCCGCGGCGGTCAAGATCGACGGCGTCGAGATTCACAATCTCTATGTGCCCGCCGGCGCCGATATTCCCGATCCGGCCGCCAATCCGAAATTCCAGCACAAGCTCGATTTCGTCGACGTGATGCGCAGCTATTACGCCGCGCGCCGTGACAAGGGGCCGCTGGTTGTGGTCGGCGATCTCAACATCGCGCCGGGCGAGTTCGACGTGTGGAGCCATAAGCAATTGCTCGACGTCGTCTCGCACACGCCCGCGGAAACCGATCGCCTCAAGGCCGTGCTGCACGATGGCGGCTTCGTCGATCTGGCGCGCGCGCACCGGCCCGATCCGGAAAAGCTCTTCACCTGGTGGAGCTATCGCGCCGCCGATTGGACCGCCAACAATCGCGGCCGCCGCCTCGATCACATCTGGGCGAGCCCGGAGGTCGCGGCGACATCGCAAGCCAAGCAATTCGCCATTCACGTCGATTGCCGCTCCTGGGAACGGCCGAGCGATCACGTGCCCGTGGTCGCGACCTTCAAGCTTTAGGGGCGACTCCCGATTCGGATGGCGTATTTACGTACCGCCAATCGCCGTTCGCATTCGCGCGCGGCTTTAGGCCTTCTACGCCCCCTCTTCAGCGCTTCTGTAGCTGCGCCGCCGCACTGCGTGGCTTCCACGACACACAAGTATGACAAATCGACGAATTGCCGCCTTCCAGCCACGATTGCGGGCGCCCTGCCCGCGCCATGCGCGCGCTTCGATGTAATCTGCGTTTCAGGACCTCCGCCGGAACGAAACGGGTTTTTACGCGTCCGTAAACCGGCTGGGGTGAGCCTGTCATCTGAGGGAGCGCGCCGCCGAACCGGCGCGCGAGGGATTGAGCCTATGAATCGCGCCACAACTTCGCTTCTCGCTCTCACCACCGCGCTGGCCATCGCCGCGCCGGCCTTCGCCCAAGACAGCGGCGATGGAGAAGAGGTCATCGTCACCGGCACGCGGGCCACCAACCGGACCGCGCTCGACACGGCCGCGCCCGTCGACGTGATCTCCGCGCAGACCCTTTCGCGGATCGGCACGACCGAACTCAGTCAGGCGCTGACGGTCACGCTGCCTTCGTTCGATTTCCCGCGTCCGGCCATCACCGACGGCACCGACTCGGTGCGTCCCGCCACCTTACGCGGCCTCGCGCCCGACCAGACCTTGGTGCTCGTCAACTCGCACCGCCGCCACACGTCCGCGCTGGTCAACATCAACGGTTCGATCGGCCGCGGCTCGGCCGCCGTCGATTTGAACACGATCCCGACCATCGCGATTTCGAGCGTCGAAGTGCTGCGCGACGGCGCCTCGGCGCAATACGGCTCCGACGCGCTCTCGGGTGTCATCAACCTGCGTCTGCGCGAAGCCAGTGAAGGCGGCGGCGCCACGGTGACGTTCGGCCAATATTTTACCGACGTCGACACCACGCGCCTGTCGCGCTCGGAAGAAGATGGCTTCACCTACACCATCGCCGCTTGGCAGGGCTTCTCGCTGCCGAACGACGGCTTCCTGACGCTCTCCGGCGAATGGCTGGACCGCGATCCGACCAGCCGCGGCGACCGCGATCCGCGCATCACCAGCCCCGCGCAATCGCCGACCGGCTCGCTCGTCACCAGCCGCTTCGGCGATCCCGATCTGCAGCAGGCCACGTTCTATCTCAACGCCGCCATGCCGCTCGGCATCGAAAGCTGGGAGCTTTATTCGTGGATCGGCTATCAGGCGCGCGAAACCAATTCCGCCGCCAATCCGCGCCTCGGCTTCCCCGGCGGCGTGGAAAACACGGCGAGCAACGTCGCCTCCATCCTGCCGACGGGCTTCCTGCCGCTCATTTCGCCGACCATCACCGACACCACGGCGGCGCTTGGCGTGCGCGGCGACATCGGCGGCTTCCACGTCGATCTCGGCACCGTCTATGGCAAGAGCCGCATCGAATACGTCACGGCCGATACGCTGAACGTTTCCTATGCGCGCGCGCAGGTCACCCCGGGCCTGCCCGACAATCCGCTCTACGGCACGCCGGTGCAGCGCTCGTTCGATTCCGGCACGCTGCAATATGAGCAATGGGTGACGACGCTCGGCTTCAACCGCACCTTCAACGAGAACACCGATACGCCAGTCACGCTCGCCTTCGGCCTCGAATATCGGGCGGAAGGCTATTTCGAGGGCCCCGGCGAGCGCGGCTCCTGGGACGTCGCGCGCGACAGCCTCGGCAACGCCATCATCTTCCCCGGCCTCGCGACGCAGCCGCAGGGCGGTTCGCAAGGCTTCCCAGGCCTGCAGCCCGGCGACGCGGTGGATTCCTCGCGCAATGCCTGGTCGGCCTATGCGGAAGGCGAAGCCAATGTCACGGCCAACCTGCTGGTCTCCCTCGCCGCGCGCTACGAAAACTATTCCGATTTCGGCGAGACGCTGAACGGCAAGATTTCCGCGCGCTACGATTTCACGGATTGGTTTGCGCTGCGCGGCACGGTGTCGTCCGGCTTCCGGGCGCCGAGCTTGCAGCAAAGCCTCTTCACCGCGACCTCGACGAATTTCATCAACGGCATCCCGGTTGACGTGCTGACGACGCCGGCCAGCTCCCCGCTCGCCGCGGCGCTGGGCGGCACGCCGCTGCAGCCGGAAGAATCGATCAATTATTCGGTCGGCGGCGTGTTCCGCGCCGGCGGCCTGCAATTGACGGTCGACGCCTACGAGATCGACATCACCGATCGCATCGTGCTCTCGGAAAACATCCAGGGCAGCGCCACAGGCACGCCGACACAAATCGCGATCTACAATTTGATCCATCCGCTGTCGCCGACGGCGAGTGCGGCGCGCTTCTTTATCAACGGCGTCGACACCGTCACCAAGGGCGTCGATATCGTCGCGCATTACACCCTGCCCTGGGATTCCTGGGGCCAGTGGAGCCTGACCGGCAGCGCGAATTTCAACAACACCGATGTTCGCCGCACGCCGACCACCACCGTGCTGTCGAGCCTGCCGGTCCCGCCGGTTCTCTTCCCGGTCAACCGCGTGCTCGAATTCGAGCGCGGCACACCCGAGCAGAAATACTCGCTCGCGGTCGATTGGGATCTCGAACCGCTGGGCGGCACGCTGCGCATCACGCGCTATGGCGATGTGCTCGTGCCGCAAACCACGGTCTCGAACACGTTCAAGCTCGACGACGCCTACATTGTCGATCTTGAAGGCCGCGCCAGCTGGAACGGCGTCAATTTCGCGCTCGGCGCCAACAATCTGCTCGACGAATATCCGACGCAGACGCCGATCGCGGTCAACCCGAACGGCCCGACGGCGTTCTCGAGCTTCTCGCCCTTCGGCTTCAGCGGACGCTTCGTCTACGGCCGCATTTCGTACAATTGGTAAGCGTCGCAAGGCGCATATCGCCAGCACAAGACAAGCGCCGCGGTCCTCGCCGCGGCGCTTTTTCTTTTGCCTAGGAGGCCGGCCGCCGCGCCGCCCCGCGCAGCGCGGGCTGCAGCAGGAGGCCGTTGAGATCGAGCGCGATGTGGAGCGCGACCGGAACCCAGAGGCTCCCCGACGCCACATAGAGGAACGTCATCACCAGCCCCACGAGCGTCGTCACCGCCACGCCGATCAGCCCCTGATAAGCGTGCATCAACCCGAAGGTCAGCGCCGCCAGCAGCACCGCCGGCAGAGCCGCGCCGCCGAACGCCGTTAGAAATAGCACCGGCAGAAAGGCGCGGAACGCGATCTCTTCGGAAACGCCCGCATTCACGCTGAGCCAGAACGCGCACCACCGCTCCGCGCCATTGCGCGGCAACAGCGCTTCGATATCGCCGACCACGACGGGCGCGTCGGGTTTCTTGCGCAGCCGCCACGCCAACGCGCCGGCCGCCGCCACAAGCAGCGCCGATGAGGCGAAGCCGATGAGAAAATCGCCCCATTCGCCATTGGTGAAATGCAGGCCCGTCAGCAGCGCGCGCAATTCCGCCGGCGGCGCGCTGAGCGCATCGAGCCGGCCCAGCAGCGCAAGCCCCGCAACGCCCGTCACGCAGAACATCAGGAACGAGCGCACGATCCAGCGCCAGAACACGCGCTGGCGGTCCTTCGTCTCGGTCAGCGCCTTGAAGCGCTGATATTCGGTGACGTCGCGCCGCGTCGCCCACAGCAGAATCGCAAACAGCAGCGCCGAGATCGCCTGCGCGATCAGCTGCGCGTTCGTCACGCCTGCAGCCTGTAGCCGCCGGTTTCGGTGATCAGCAGGCGCGGGCTCTGCGCATCGGGCTCGATCTTCTGCCGCAGCCGATAGACGTGCGTCTCCAGCGTGTGCGTCGTGACGCCCGAATTGTAGCCCCACACTTCGCGCAGCAATTCCTCGCGCCCCACGGGCTTGGCGCCCGAGCGGTAGAGATATTTGAGGATCATCGCTTCCTTGTCGGTGAGGCGGATCTTCTTCTGCCGCTGATCGACGAGCAGCTTCATCGCTGGACGAAACTCGTACGGGCCGATCTGGAACACGGCGTCTTCGCTGGTCTCGTGCGAGCGCAGATGCGCGCGGATGCGCGCCAGCAGCACCGAGAATTTGAACGGCTTGAGCACATAATCATTGGCGCCGGCGTCGAGCCCGGAGACCTGATCCTGTTCCTCGCGCGCAGCGCCCGTCAGCAGGATGATCGGCGCGCGCACGCCCGCTTCGCGCATCGCGCGGCAGGCTTCCACGCCATCCATATCCGGCAAATGCACGTCGAGCAGGACGAGCGCCACGCCCTCGCCCGCCTGCGCAAGACCTTCCGCCGCATTCGCGGCCCCCACGGCTTCGAACGCCCCGTCGAGCTCCAGCTGCTCGATCAGCGCCTCGCGCAGCTCTCCATCGTCATCGACGACAAGCAATTTGGGTTTCCGGCCGATCAAACGCGCCCTCTCTTTGTTCGTTCTACACGTCTACACATAGGCATGACGATCTTTCGCGCCAAAGCCGATGGGAGCTTCGCCGGGCCGGGCCTTCTCGCCCGCTGCGCGCTGGGCCGGGCGGGCGTCATCGCGGCGCCCGACAAGCGCGAGGGCGACGGCGCGACCCCCTTGGGGATCATGCCGCTGCGCCGGGTCCTTTTCCGGCCCGACCGCGAGGCGCCGCCGCGCACGGCCCTGCCCCTGGCGCCGATCGCACCCGACGATCTCTGGTGCGACGATCCCGCCGACCCTGCCTATAACCGATCCGTGCAGCATCCTTACCCCGCCCGTGCCGAGCGGATGTGGCGGGAAGACGGCCTCTACGATTTCGTGATCGTGCTGGGCTGGAACGATGCGCCGGCAATCCCCGGCCGCGGCTCGGCCATCTTCTGGCACCTCGCCACGCCCGATTTCGCCCCCACCGCCGGCTGCGTGGCCACCGACCGCGCCGCGCTCCTCGCCGCCCTCGCCCGCGCCGCGCCCGGCGACGCGCTGGAGGTCAGCGCGTAGCTCGTACCGCCGGCTTCCAGCCGGCAGCGGCGCGGCGCTCTGCCGGCTGGAAGCCGGCGGTACGAAGGCGCGGGTTACGCCAAACTCGGATCGATGTCCTTGCAGGCCTTCACCAGGCCCTGCACGCTCTCGACGCTCTTGGCGAACATCGCCTTCTCGGCCTCGTCCATCGGGAATTCGATGATGCGCTCGGCGCCGCCCGCGCCGATCACCACCGGCACGCCGACATACATGTCGCTGACGCCATATTGCCCCGTGAGATGCGCCGCGCAGGGCAGCACGCGCTTCTTGTCGAGCAGATAGGATTTCGCCATCGCGATCGCGCTTTCGGCCGGCGCGTAATAGGCCGAGCCGGTCTTCAGGAGGTTGACGATTTCGCCGCCGCCGCCGCGCGTGCGCTTCACGATGGCGTCGAGCTCGTCCTGGCTGAACGCGCCCTGCTTCACGAGTTCGGGCAAAGGCAGGCCGCCCACCGTCGAATAGCGCACCATCGGCACCATGTCGTCGCCATGCCCGCCGAGCGTCCAGGCGTGGATGTCTTCGACCGAGACTTTCAGGCGCTCGGCGAGAAAGAAGCGGAAGCGCGCGCTGTCGAGCACGCCGGCCATGCCGACGACTTTCGATGGCGCAAAGCCCGAAAATTTCTGCAGCGCCCACACCATCGCGTCGAGCGGATTGGTGATGCAGATCACGAACGCGTTCGGCGCATGCGCTTTGAGGCCGTCGCCGACGGCCTTCATCACTTTGAGATTGATGCCCAGAAGATCGTCGCGGCTCATGCCCGGCTTGCGCGGCACGCCGGCGGTGACGATCGCGACATCGGCGCCGGCGATGCCCGCATAATCGTTGACGCCCTTCAGCGTGCTGTCCTTGCCGAACACGGGCGCGGCTTCCGCAATGTCGAGGCCCTTGCCCTGCGGGAGACCCTCGGCGATGTCGAACATCGTGACATCGCCCAATTCCTCGCGCGCGCTGATATGCGCGAGCGTCCCGCCGATCATGCCGGAACCGATAAGGGCGATTTTCTTGCGGGCCATGCGCGTCTCCTTGAGCGCGCGTGGTCTAGCGCCCGCGCGTCAGACGCGCAACGCGACGGCCTGACCCGTCAGCGCCTCACTTTTCCGCTGCGCTGGGCTGGTTCTCCTCGGCGATGGCGCGCACCAATTCGACCACCCGCTTGCGCACGCGCGGGCTTTCGATGGCCGAAAACAGCGCCACCAATTGCAGGCCTTCGGGCGTGGCCAGCACATCGTGAATGTAGCTGTCCGGCGCCTCTTCCGCGACGCCGCTGGCGCGGCCTGGCGAAAGCCCCTCGAAGAAGGTGGAAATGGACATGTCGAGCGCCGCCGCGATGTCGAAAAGCCGACTCGCCGCGATACGATTTATGCCCTTCTCGTACTTCTGAACCTGCTGGAATGTGACCCCAAGAATTTCCGCGAGGCGTTCCTGGCTCATGCCGATCTCGAGCCGCCGCGTGCGCACCCGCTGCCCCAGGCGGCGGTCCACCGCATTAGCACTTCGCTCATCGTTCATCGTCGGCTGTCCCTCCCTCCGGCCAACGCCGGCCCCACGCGCAGGCCAGCGATCAGCAGGAAGACAGCCGGCGTGAGCAAGAACCCCCACTTGGCATTTATGGTTCCATCCAATGCCCGCGGCAATTGCGCCTCTACATAGCCACCGCGGCGCTCGGTCTTCCGGACCACCCGTCCGAAAGCATCCACAATCGCCGACACCCCGCCGGAAGCCGCGCGCGCCATCGGCAGCCCCTCCTCGATGGCGCGATAGCGGGCGATGTTGAAATGCTGCTGCGGGCCTGAGCCATTGCCGAACCAGGCGTCGTTCGACACGCTGACGATCCAGCCCGGCCGCTCATCGCCGCGCGGGGTCATGCCGGGGAAGATGGCCTCGTAGCAGATCAGCACCACGGCCGGCGGCGCGTCGGGCACGATCAGCCGCGTCGGCGCCGCGCCCTGCGCGAAACCGTCGCCGATCTCCTGCAGCGGCGCGATCGCGATCGGCACGCCCACGCTATTCAGGAACCCGACCACGCGCGCCACCGCCGGCCAGAACGGGATATATTCACCGAACGGCACGAGATGGTGCTTGTCGTAGACTTGGCCGACGCGCGGCCGGCTCGCCACGCCATCGACCACCGCCGCCGAGTTGAAATAGATCGGCCCATGATCGCTCAATTCGCGGCGCGTGAAGCCGAGAATGAGCGCCCGATCGCCCAGGCCCTGCGCGATTGCAGCCAGAAAGGCGGGATTTTCGAGCGTGAAGAAATTGATCGTCGGGATCGCGCCTTCCGGCCAGATCACCACTTGCGCGCGGCTTTCGTCCGGCGCGCCCGTGCTGCGCAGATAGAGCGCGAGCACGCGCCATTCCTGATCGGGCCGATCGGTCCATTTCTGCGCCTGGCCGAGACCGGAATCGGCGACCCGCACCACCGGGGTTTCGCCCGGCGCCGCCACCGGCGCGTGCGCGAGCCGGTTGGCGCCCGCGCCCCAGAGCAGGCCGAACGCCAGCGCGCCCGCGAGCAGCGGCGCGAACCGCCGCCCCGTGCTCAAGGCGCCATCGGCGATCGCCGCCGGCATGGCCGCGAGCAGCAAGGTGATCAGCGACAGGCCATAAACGCCGATGAAGCTCGCCGTCTGCGAAATCGGCCCGCCCGCGGTCCAGATGTAGGCCGGCAGGTTCCACGGAAAGCCGGTGAAGATGTGCCCGCGCAGCCATTCCGTCACCGCGAACGCCAGCGCGATGGTCGGCAAGCGCCGCAGATCGGGCGTCCAGGCGAGGCCCGCCAGCCAGGCGCCCGCGCCGTAGAACAGCGCCAGCCCGCCGACGAACGCCGCCGTCGAGGGCGCGGCCCAAAGCACGCCCCAGGAGGTCGGATCCACCATGAAGGGCGAAGCGATCCAGTACATGCCCGCCAGGCAATGGCCGACGCCCCAGAACCAGCCGCGTGCGAAGAACGCCGCCAGCCGCCTCGGCCGCTGGTGCGCCGCGTCCAGGAGCCAGATCAGCGCCACGAAGCCGATCACGAAGCCCGGCGCGAATTGCAGCGGCGCATAGCCCGTCGCGGCCAGCGCGCCCGCGGCGAAGGCGAGCCCCCAAGCCGCCCAGGGCGGCAGAGCGGCGAACCAGGATTCGATGCGCGACGGCCGCGCCTCTGCGGATGTCACGTCCGCCTCACTCGTTGTCATGGATTAGGACCGGCGGTGTGGCGCGGGCCGTGCGGCGCGGTCAAGACGACAAATCATCGTGTGCGCCGCTCAGCCCTTCTGAGCCGCCGCCGCCTTGGCCGGCGGGTCCACAGGCTTGACCCGCAAACGCTTTACGCGGCGCGCATCGGCGTCGACGATTTCGATATCGAATCCAGAGGGATGGTGGAGAATTTCGCCGCGCTGCGGCACGCGCCCCGCGAGCGCGACGGCGAGGCCCGCGGCGGTGTCGAAATCGCCGTCATGGTCTTCGAGCGCGAGCGAGCCTTGCAGCGCGTCCGCCAGCGCTTCGACCGAAGCGCGGCCGTCGGCCTCGAAGCCGCCGCCGCGCGCCTGCACCAAAGGCGCTTCGACATCGTGCTCGTCGTCGATGTCGCCGACGATCTGCTCGACCAGATCCTCCATCGAGACCAGCCCGTCCGTGCCGCCATATTCGTCGATCACGAGCGCCAGATGCGAGCGCGAGGATTGCATGCGCAGGAACAGCGCCGGCAGCTTCATCGAGGGCGGCACGCAGAGAATGTCCCGCTTGATGCGCATCAGCATCTTGTCGCTGAACTTCGCCTTGGCCTGGCCATCCTCGCCCGGCGAAAGCAGCGCCAGCACGTCGCGCACATGGACGAGGCCCAAAGGCTCATCGAGCGTTTCGCCGAACACGGGCAGGCGCGAATGCTGGCTGGCGGAAAACAGCTGCGCGGCTTCGCCCAGCGTCGCATCCGCTTCGATCGCGACGATATCCGCGCGCGGGCGCATCACGTCCGACACTTTGAGCGTGTCGAAGCGCGCCGCGGCGATGATCATGTCCTTCTGCGCTTCTTCGATCGCTTCGCCGCGCTCTTCGCGCGCATCGAGCGCATCGGTTACGGCCGTGCTGGGATCGCCGACGGCGCGCAACAGCCAGCGCGCGGCCGCCCGCAGCAGCGTGGTGCGCCGTCGCGGCGGGGCGCTTTCTCCGTCAGAGCTGGCATTGGCCATCAGGCGGCGCTCCAGGCGTATGGGTCAGCAATGCCGAGCGCGCCGAGAATATCGCGTTCGCGCGCTTCCATGATTTCGGCCTCCGCCGGCTCTTCGTGGTCGTACCCGATCAAATGCAGAAACCCGTGGACCAGCAGATGGCTGGCATGTGCGTCGAAGGACTTGCGCTGCGCGACTGCTTCCGCGGCCACCGTTTCGGCCGCCAGCGCGATATCGCCCAAGAGCGGCGCCTGTCCGGGCGCGGCGGGAAAAGAGAGCACGTTGGTCGGGCCGGCCTTGCCGCGCCAGGCGCGGTTGAGATCGGCCAGCGCCGCATCATCGCCCAGCAGCACCGAAACAAGTCCTTGCTTGCCTTCCGCGCGCGCGGCCGCGCGCAGCACGCGCCGCGTCAACGCCTGCTTGCCACGCCAGGCCGCGCTGGTCGCCGTCACCTCGATCGCGAGTTCAGGCATCGTCGTGCTCATAGGCCGCCAGAATGCGCGCCACCAGCGGATGGCGGACAACATCGCGCGTCGTGAAGCGCACGATCTCGACGCCGTCGACATCTTCGAGAATGCGCAGCGCATGCGCCAGGCCCGAACCGCGCGGATCGGGCAGATCCACTTGCGTGGGATCGCCCGTCACCACCATGCGCGCGCCTTCGCCCAGGCGCGTCAGCACCATCTTCATCTGCAGCACGCTGGCGTTCTGCGCCTCATCGACGATGACGAACGCATTGCCCAAAGTGCGCCCGCGCATGAACGCGATCGGCGCCACTTCGATCTGGCGACGCTCACGCCGCGCTTTCAGATCGGCCTCGCCCATCTGACTGCGGAACGCGTCCCAGATCGGCTGAAAATAGGGATCGACCTTCTCTTCGAAATCGCCCGGCAGATAGCCGAGCTTTTCACCGGCCTCGACCGCCGGGCGCGTCACCACCACGCGCTCGACACGGCCCGTGCGCATCGCTTCGACGGCGGCGGCGACCGCGAGAAAGGTCTTGCCCGTGCCCGCGGGGCCGACGCCGAACACCAGCGGCACGCGATCATCGCGCAGCGCTTCGACGTAGTGCGTCTGGCGCGGATTGCGCAGCGTGAGGCCGCCGAATTGCTGCAGGCTGATCGCACGCCCGGGCGGGGAGCCTTCGGACACCGCGATCGCGCCCAGCACATCGCCTTCGCGCACCCGCCCCTTCTGCCGCGCGAGATCGGCCAGCGCTTCGATGATGGCGATGGCGCGATCGGCGTCGGCCTCGCTCGCCGCGTTGACGATCACCTCATCGCCCTGCGCATCGATGGTGACGCGATAGCTCGGCCGCGCGCGCGGCGCGTCAGGATCGCGGAACGCTTCCTGAATATGCGCAAGATGGCGATGCAGCGGCCCGAACACCGATTGCGCGATGGAGGAATCCGAGATCGCCAGCCGGCGTGTGACGTCGCGCGTTGTCGTGCTCACGCGGCCACAGACTCCGACAGGGCCCCAGTCAGCGAATTCTGTGACGCCGCCAAGATGCGCGCCTCCACAATGGTTCCAACGCTCGCGGCCGGCGCATCGAAATGCACCGCCTGCAAATAGGGACTGCGCCCATGCATCTGGCCGGGCCTGCGCCCCGCGCGCTCGACCAGCACCGGCAGAACCTTGCCGATCTGGCTGCGGTTGAACGCGCTTTGCTGCGCGGAAAGTTCCGCCTGCAGGCGCGCCAAGCGCTCGCCCTTCACATCCTCGCTCACCTGGCGCGGCATGGCGGCGGCCGGCGTGCCGGGGCGCGGCGAATATTTGAACGAGAACGCCGATGCGAAGCCGATTTCGCGCACCAGCGCCATGGTTTCCTCGAAATCGCCCTCGCTCTCGCCCGGAAAGCCGACGATCAGATCGGTCGACAGCGCCAGATCGGGCCGCGCGGCGCGCAAGCGCGCAATGATCGCCAGATAATCGGCCACACGATGCTTGCGGTTCATGGCGCGCAGGATGCGGTCCGATCCGGCCTGCACGGGCAGATGCAGATAGGGCATGAGCGCGGGCACATCGCCATGCGCGGCGATCAGCGCCTCGTCCATGTCGTTGGGATGCGAAGTGGTGTAGCGCAGCCGCTCGACGCCTTCGATCTGCGCGAGACGGCGGATGAGGCCCGCGAGCGTATCGCCGCCGTGATAGGCGTTGACGTTCTGGCCGAGCAGCGTGATCTCGCGCACGCCCTGCGCGGCCAGCGCCCGCGCTTCGCTCAAGATGTCGTCCACCGGCCGCGAATATTCCGCGCCGCGCGTATACGGCACGACGCAGAACGTGCAGAACTTATCGCAGCCTTCCTGGATCGAAAGAAACGCGGTGACGCCGCGCGCCGCGCGCGCCGGCAAGGCATCGAACTTGGCCATCGGCGCAAATTCCGCCGCGACGCGTTCGCCCGCCGCGCGGGCCGCGCGCGCGATCAGCTCGGGCAGCTGGTGATAGGCTTGCGGGCCGACCACGAGATCGACGACCGGCGCGCGCGCGATCAGCTCCTCGCCCTCGGCCTGCGCCACGCAGCCGGCCACCACGATCGTCATGGCGCCGCCCTCGGCGCGGCGCGCCTCCTTGAGCGGGCGCAGCCGGCCAAGCTCCGAATAGACCTTCTCGGTCGCCTTCTCGCGGATATGGCACGTGTTGAGCACGACCAGATCGGCCCCGGCGGGCGCGTCGGTCAGCGCATAGCCGAGCGGGGCGAGCACGTCCGCCATGCGCTCGGAATCGTAGACATTCATCTGGCAGCCATGGGTTTCGATGTAGAGGCGCTTGGCCGCCTGCGAACCTGTCACTGCCCTCAAATCCTGCTGGGCGCGCCAAACCGGCGCGCGCCCGCACCATACCGCGCCGGCAGGCCGCCCCTCAAGGCCGGCTTGGTTAAGCCTTCTTCTTGCCGCCCTCGTCCAGCGGGACGCCGTAAAGCTCCAGGCGATGATCCACCAGCTTGTAGCCGAGCCGCTCGGCGATCTGCTGCTGTAGCCGCTCGATCTCGGGATCGACGAATTCGATCACCTTGCCGGATTTCATGTCGATCAAATGATCGTGGTGGGTCTCGGGAACTTCTTCATAGCGCGAGCGCCCGTCCCGGAAATCATGCCGCTCCAGGATGCCGCTCTCCTCGAACAGACGTACCGTCCGATACACAGTCGCGATCGAAATATGCGGATCGAGCGCGACGGCGCGGCGGTGCAATTCCTCAACGTCCGGGTGGTCTTTCGATGTCGAGAGCACGCGCGCGATCAGCTTGCGCTGCTCCGTCATGCGCATGCCCTTATCCACGCAAAGCTTTTCGATCCGTTCCATGCCTGCTCGCTAAACTGACCGCGCACCTCTAGTCCAGACGGCGCGCGAGCACGACCGCGTCGCTCGCGCCATTTTCATAATAACCCCTGCGGCGGCCGATGGGAACGAAGCCCGCGCCTTCATAAAGCGCGCGCGCGGGCGCGTTGTCTTCCGCGACTTCGAGAATGAGTTGCAACGCGCCGGCCTCGCGCGCCGCTGCGCACGCCGCGGCCAGCAGCGCACGGCCGATCCCGGCCCGCCGCGCTTCGGGCGCGACGCCGATGAAATGGATCTCGGCCTCCGCCCCGATGGTCCAGCCAAGCACGAAGCCCTGCGGTTCACCCGCGGGCGCTGCGAACGCGAACGCGCCGGGCGCCTGCAGAAGGCGCGCGAATTCCGCTTCGCTCCAAGGCCGGCCGGGCGCGCTGAGCTCATGGAGCGCGGCGAGGAGCGGCGCGCTCGGGACGTCGAGCCGTACGACGCTCACGCGAGCGCCGCGCGAAGATAAAGCGGTTTGGGCGGATGGAGCGCCGGATCGCACGCCACACCCAGCCGCGCCAGGGCGACGGGATCGACGCGCGCGGCGGCGGCGCTGATTTGCGCATGTCGCGCCGCCAGCGCCGCCGCGCCGGGACCCGCAAGGGTGAAGCCGCGTCCGCCCGCAGCGGCGATCAAAAGCGCATCGGCCTCCGCCCGCTCGCAGCGCTGCGGCGCCAGCAGCGCTGCGCCATCTTCGTAGAGCGCCAGATAAGTCGCGCCGACCGTCTCGATCAGCGCGCCGCGCAGGCCATCCGCGCCGTCCTGCAGCGCCAGCGCTTCCAGCGTCGACACGCCGATACACGGCTTGGCCAGCGCCACGGCCAGCCCGCGCGCAAAGGCGAGGCCGACGCGCACGCCCGTGAACGAGCCCGGGCCCACCGTCACGACGATGCGATCCAAATCCTTGAAGCCGCAGCCCGCCCGCGCACACAGATCGCGCACGAATGGCGCAATCCGTTCCGCCTGGCCGCGCGCCATTTCTTCGTTCGCCGCGGCGCGCACATCCTCATCGTTGAGAACAGCGCCACTGCATGCGTCGAGCGCCGTATCGAGCGCGAGCGTGATCATCGCGCGCGCAGATGGCTCATACGACCTGTTCGACGCCGAGCACTTCGGGGATGTAGTGGCGGAGCATGTTTTCGATGCCCTGCTTCAACGTCATCGCCGAGGATGGGCAGCCGGCGCAGGCGCCGCGCATGTTGAGCTTCACGACGCCGTTGGCGTGGTCCCAGGAATGGAACGTGATGTCGCCGCCGTCGCGCGCCACGGCGGGGCGGATGCGGGTTTCGATCAGCTCTTTGAGCTCGGTGACGATCTCGGCGGCTTCGCCTTCATAAGCGCCGTCGGCCTCTTCCTCATGACCCGCTTCGAGCACGACGGGCCGATTGGCCACGAAATGCTCCATGATCGCGGCCAGCACGTGCGGCTTCAGATGCGCCCAATCCTTGGCCGGGTCCTTCGCCACCGTGAGAAAATCCGCGCCAAGGTAAACGCGGCGCACGCCGTCGATCTCGAACAAGGCCGCCGCCAGCGGGGACGGGCCGGCCGCCTCCGCATCGCCGAAATCGCGCCCGCCCGCGCCCAGCACATCCCGGCCGGGCAGGAACTTAAGCGTTTCGGGGTTGGGCGTGGCTTCGGTCTGAATGAACATCGTACGTCTGAGGTGGGCTTCGGAAGCGCCCCGGTCAAGCCGATGCGGCCGGCAAGGCGAGCGCGCGGACCTCGCTCTGGCTGAGCCCGCCCGGCACGATCATCACCGGCACGGCGCGGCCGCCGATCGAGGCGCCACTCTTGGCGATCGAGGACACAAGCGGTCCCGGGCCGCCGGACCCTGCGCCCGCCGCCAGCACGACCAGTTTCACCGCGCCCTCTTCCTCGATGTATTTGCGCAATTCGTGACGCACCTCGCCCTGGCGCACCACGCTTTCCGCTGTCACGCCGGCCTCGGCCCAGGCCTCCGCCGCGAAACGCTCCAGCAACGCTTCGGCGCTGGCGAGCGCCTGGCGCTTCATCTCATCGCTGACGCTGACCCAGGGCGCGGGATCGGACGGCTCGATCACGTGCAGCATGACGAGCCGCCATCCGCCCGCACGCGCAAGGTGCGCCGCATAGGTGAGCGCGGCCGGAAATTCCGCGCTTTCGTCAGCGATGACGAGGCAGGCGAAGCCGTCGCTCATGGCCGGAAGCTGACGCAATCCGCCGCGCGCGGCAAGCAGCTAGCCTAGCCCTCGGCCAGCGCGCGCGCTTCCTGCGCCGCGATCGCGAGATCGAAGCCAACGACCGCAAGGTGATTGGGCGCAAACGCGCCGCCGCGCGGGCCGGCGAAAAACAGCACCGGATCATAGCCCGCGGCCTGCGTCAGCGCAGCCAGCGTGCGCGCGAAAGCGGGGTCGTCGCCAAGACCGCTCTCGCCCAGATCGGCGTTCGCCGCGCGCAGCAGCAGCAGCCATGCATAGGCCTCGCCACGCGCCGCGAAGAAAACAGCTTCATCGCCGCGTTGGCCGCTTTCGCGGCGCTGCAGCTGTTCGTTCACCTCGCTGGCGCGCGCGGCGCACGCAGCCGCCGCTTCCGCGGCCAGCGCGCGCAAGCTCTGCGGCGAGGCCTCAAGCACGATCTGCCGGCGCGCGACGCCCGCGTTCAGCCGATCGATCGCGTCGCCGGCCTGCGCGCCGCCCTTCGGCCCGGCGTCCTGCGCTTCGCTCCACAACGCATCGCGCGCGCCGCGGCGCGCCTGGAGCTGGGCGATGAAGGATTGCGCGACGTCTTCGGCGGCGGCGTACGCATCGGCCTCGCGGCGTCGCAGGCTTGGCGGCGCGAACATGCGGTCCGCGGCGAGCCCGGTGCTGCGCTGGCGCCATTGAAAGATGTATTCCGCCGCGGCCAGCGCCTGCGATCCGCCCTGAGGCGCGGCCAAAACCGGCTCGGGCGCGAATGTCACACGGCTTGAGGCGGCGTTGATATAGAGAGCGGCGCCGCCGAGTAGCAGCACGCTCAGCGCAAATCCGCCCGCCATGCGCAGATAGCGATGAAAGCGCGCGCGCAGGCCGCCTTGCAGCGTGGTCGGCTCATCGCGCCGTGCGCGCGCCCGCGCGAAGAAAGCCTGCGTCCGTTCGCCTGCGCGCCGCCAGATTTGCGCGAGGTCCATCGCGATCAGTGCATGTCGTGCATCGACATCGAGGTCGCCGGCGCCTGCCCGGTCGGCCGCGAGACGACCGCGTCCACTTGGATGGGCCCGCTGGTCTCAAACGTGAACGTCATCTGCGCATGATCGCCTTCGATCAGCGGCGCTTTGAGGCCCTGCAGCATGAGGTGCAGCCCGCCCGATTGGAAGACGACTTGCCCTTCCGCCGGCACGGGCACGCCGCCGGAGATCGGATACATCTCCATCACGTCATTGGCGCCCATGCGCGTCTCGTGAAACTCGATGCGCGTGGCGATTGGGCTTTCCACCGAGACCAGCCGATCGGCGCGCGCGCCAGAATTCTCGATCGTCAGGAAGCCCGCGCTCATGTCGCGGCCTTGTGCGGACGGCGACAGCGTGACGCCCTGGACGCGGATGGCGGGCGCATCGGGCGTGGCGGGCGCCGATGGCGCTTGCGAGCACGCCGCCATCAGCATCAGCGCGCCCAGCGCCAAAACCCTACGCCGCACCATCGCATCCCTCCTCATCGCCACAGACCCACGACCTTGCGCACCTCATCCATGACCGGCGCAGAGAGGGCATGCGCGCGTTCGGCGCCGTCGCGCAAGATGGCGTCGAGCGCGGCCGGATCTCCGTTGAGACGGCGCATTTCCGCGGCGATCGGCGACAATTTCGTCACCAGCAATTCCGCGAGCGCCGGCTTGAACGCGCCGAAACCCTTGCCGCCCCATTCCTTGATCACGTCTTCGGCGCTGATCCCCGCGACGGCGGCGTAAATGCCGACGAGATTTTCAGCGGCGTCGCGATCCTTGAGGCCCTCGATCGTTTCCGGCAGCGGCAAAGGATCGGTGGTGGCGCGCTTGATCTTGTTGGCGATGGCGTCGGCATCATCGGTCATGTTGATGCGCGATTGATCCGAGGGATCGGATTTCGACATCTTCTTGGCCGGATCGCGCAGCGACATGATGCGCGCGCCGGGGCCTTGGATGAGCGGCTCGGGCTGCGGGAAGAAGCCCGGCGCGTCCATATCGTTGTTGAATTTCTGCGCGATGTCGCGCGCCAGTTCGAGATGCTGTTTCTGGTCGTCGCCCACGGGCACGTGCGTCGCTTTGTAAGCCAGAATGTCCGCCGCCATCAGCACGGGATAGGTGAAGAGGCCCGCCGAGACGCGCTCTTCGTGCTTGCCCGCCTTGTCCTTGAACTGGGTCATGCGCTCGAGCCAGCCCATGCGCGCGACGCATTGGAGGATCCAGCCAAGCTCGGCGTGCGCCGGCACGGCGGATTGCACGAACACGATGCTCTTCTTGGGATCGACGCCAGCGGCGATGTAGGCGGCGGCGACGTCGCGCGTGTTGGCCGTGAGCGCTTTGGGATCGTGATCCGCCGTCAGTGCATGCAGATCGACGACGCAATAGAGGCACGAGTCGAAGCGCTCCTGCAGCGCGACGAATTTCACCAGCGCGCCGAGATAATTGCCGAGATGCAGACCATTGGTCGGCTGCATGCCGGAGAAAACGCGCTGCGGGCCAGCTTGGGCCGGATGGGACATGGAAGAAGCTCCGAATTCTGGTCAAAGAGGCGGGCGCGGCACTTGGGCCGCGCGGATCATGGGCGGGGAGCTAGCCGCGCCATCGTCCTGTCCAGAGGCGGAAATCGCCCATCTCTCGCTTCTCCTGGCGCGCTCTTATCAGCCGTCGAAGGCCGCGGGCAAGGCGCTTCCCGCGCCAGGCGGGGCGGCGTCGCGCCTCAGGGCGCTGCGCAGATCGCGCAGGTTCACCGCGCCCAGCGCGAACGCCGCCAGCGCATAGATCGCAAAGGCCGCCGCGGCCACGACCAGAACCGCGACCTCCTTGCGCCACAGCAGATGCTGCAGCAGCGGATATTGGATCGCGCACACGGCCACGAAGGCCGCCATGATCGCGCACGCCGCCGCCAGCCGCGCCAGCCGCGCCAACGCCGCGCCGCTCAGGCGATACGTGCCTTCCCGCGCCAGAGTGGACGACAACATGATGACGTTGAGCCAGCCCGCCGTGCTGGTGGCGATCCCGAGGCCAATGACGCCGTCGATGTTCACCAAAGGCAGCGCGAAATAAAGTCCCGCGCCCAGCACCGTGTTTACGATCACCGAGGTCACCGCGAATTGCATCGGGCGCTTGGTGTCCTGCCGCGCGAAAAAGGGCGGCGTGAACACTTTGGCCAGCACGAAGGCCGGCACGCCCCAGGCGAACATGCGCAGCACCTCCGCCGTGCGATGCGCATCGGCATGCGTGAACGCGCCGCGCGTCACCGTCGCGTCGATGATGAAATAGGGCATGATCAAAAACGCGAGCGCGGCGGGCAAAGTCAGCGCCATGGAGAGGCTGATGGCGTCGTCCATCGCGCTCGCCGCGCCCTTCACGTCATTGGCCACGTGCAGACGCGCCAGCCGCGGCACGAGCGCCAGGCCCACCGCGACACCGATCAGGCCCAACGGCAATTGATAGAGCCGGTCCGAATTGTAGAGCACGGAGCGCGCGCCTTCATTCGAGCCCGTCAGCACTTGCGAGACCAGCGTGTTGATCTGCGTGGCGCCGCCCGCGAGCGCGCCGGGGATCGCGAGCATCACGACGCGCTTCACCGTCGGCGTATAGGCCGGCGCGCTGAAGCGCAGCTTCACGCCCAGCCGGCGCGCGCCCCACCACAGCAGGCCCGCTTGCAAAACGCCCGCGATTGTCACCGCCGCGGCCACCCAGATCGCCGCCGTATGCGCATCCGGCGCGAGCAGCAACGGCCCGATCGTGCACACGTTCAAAAGCGTCGGTACGCCGGCGGACAACGCAAAGCGGCCCGAGGTGTTGAGCACGCCAGAGAGCAGCGAAGCCAACGTCATGCAGGCGAGATAGGGCATCGTCAGCTGCGTCATCAGCGTCGCGGTCTGCAGTTCCTGCGGATTATGGATGTAGGCCGAGAGCAGCAGCGGCATCAGGAACGGCATCACGACCTGCGCCAGGATGCAGAACGCCGCGACCATAGCCATCAGGAACGACATCGCCTCCGACGCCGCGCTATCGGCCAGCGCCTCGCCATGCTCGGCCCGCTCGCGCGCATAGATCGGCACGAAGGCCTGCGCGAACGCGCCCTCGGCGAAGAGGCGCCGGAACAGGTTCGGAAACATCAGCGCCGTGGTGAACGCGTCCATCAGCGGCCCCTGCCCGCCGAAGCGCGAATTGGCCGCCAGATCGCGCGCGAAGCCCAAAATCCGGCTGGCGAGCGTCAGCGACGCCTGCACGAACGTATTGCGGGCCAGGCTCATGCGGACTCAACTCGAATCGAAAAGATGCGCCGCAGGACTAGCGCGCCGTCGAGGCCCGCGCCACGGCCAGCGTGCGCTTGGCTGCATCCGCCGGCGCCCCCGGCTCGCCCGCGCGCAGGGCGTCCTCCAGATCGTGCAACAACGTGTCCAGCGCGACAGGATCGGCGATCTGTGCGCCATGCGCGTCGTGCACATAGAACGTATCGGACAGCCGTTCGCCTTGCGCATCGACATGCGCCGAAACGATCCCGACATCCGCCTCAGCGAACACGGTGGCGAGCTCGGCCAGCACGCCCGGCCGGTCGCGGCCCGACACCTCGATCACGGTGGAAGCCGGGGAAATGCCGTTGTCCGCGCGCACCCAGGGCTCGATCGCGAACGCCGAGGACCGGCGCGAAGCCTTGATCGGCTCCAGCGGCGGATGATCGCGCAGCGCGGCGCCATGCACGCGCTGAATGAGCGCGCCCAGCGCGCCCGGATGTTCCTGGCCGAACGGTTTGAAATTCACGGTCTGGATCGAGAACACGTCGACCACGCGGCCATCACGCGCGGTATGCGCGCGTCCTGTCGCGATGTCGGCGCCCGAGGCCGAGATCGCGGTGCAGAGCGACGCGAAGAGGCCCGGCCTGTCGGGCGCATACACGAGAAGCTCGGTCACGCCATGTTCGGGGCGCGGCCGCGCCGCCACGTGCACGGCTTCGCCGCTTTCGCGCGCGCGCAGCACCTCGCTGGCGTGCCAGCGCAGCGCGCCCTCATCGAAGCTGAGCCAATAGGCGTCTTCCAACCGCCCGATCCAATCGCCCAATTGCGCGCGCGCGGCGGGGCCGACCGTCGCCAGAACGCGCTCACGCGATTGGCCGGCCAGCGCCCTCAGATGATCGCCGACCGCCGCCTCTTCGACGCTGCCGCCGAGCAGCGCGGCTTCCGTCAGATGATAGAGATCGCGCAGCAATTGGCCCTTCCAGCCGTTCCACACGCCGGGGCCGACGGCGCGGATATCCGCCACGGTCAGCACCAGAAGCAGACGCAAGCGCTCTGCCGTGCCGACCAGCTGCGCAAATTGCGCGATCGTGCTGGGATCGCCGATGTCGCGCTTCTGCGCAAAATCGCTCATGTCGAGATGGTGGCCGACCAGCCAGGCGACGAGCTCCACCTCTTCCTGTGGCAAGCCCAAACGCTCGCACGCATGGCGCGCGGATTTAGCGCCTTCGATCTGCTGATCGCCAATGCCCTTGCCGGTATCGTGCAACAGCATGGCGAGATAGAGCGCGCGGCGATTGCGGATCTTCGGGAAGATCGACGTCGAGAGCGGATGGTCGCCGCCGAAGCGGCCCTTCTCGATGTCCGAGATGTAGTCGACGGCGCGCAAGGTGTGCTCGTCCACCGTATAATGGTGGTACATGTTGAACTGCGTCTGCGCGACGACGCGGCCAAATTCCGGCAGGAAGCGGCCGAGCACGCCGCACTCGTTCATCAGCCGCAGCGCCGCGCCCGGATGATGCGTCGAGGTCGCGACCGCGAGAAACGCTTCGATCGCTTTGGGATCGCGCCGCGTCTCCTTCGTCATGCGCTTCAGCCGCCGCGCGGCTTCGCCGAGCACGGCGGGATGCACGTCGAGATCGCGCTTATCTGCAATTTCGAACAGGCGCAGCATGTTGACCGGATTATCCAGCACCTCCGGCGAGTCCACGCTGAGGCGGAAGCCGTCGACGCGGAAACCCGGCGCATCGACCAGCGGGCCGCGCGGCCCATGGCCGCCAATGCGCGAAATGCCTTTCGGCGCGATCTTCGCATTGTCGTTCTCAAGCTTGGCGCACAGCGAACGCGTCAGCGCGCCGACCTGTTTGGCGACCAGGAAATAGCGCTTCATGAAACGCTCGACGGCGCTTTGTTCGCCGCGCGCGCCATAGCCCAGCCGCGCCGCCATTTCCGGCTGCAGATCGAAGCTCAGCCGCTCTTCGGCGCGGCCCGTGAGAAAATGCAGATGGCAGCGCACCGTCCAGAGAAATTCTTCGGCGCGCCGGAACGCGCTCATTTCCTCAGCGGTGAAGACGCCCGCCTCAACATACTCGCGCGGCTTGGTGAAGCCGTAGCGATGCCGCGCCAGCCAGAACAAAGTGTGCAGATCGCGCAGGCCGCCTTTGCCCTCTTTGATGTTGGGCTCGACCATGTAGCGCGACTCGCCCGCGCGCTTGTGGCGCTCGTCGCGCTCGGCAAGCTTGGCGACGACGAATTGCGCATGCGTCTTGGCCGCCACATCCTTGCGGAAGCGCTGCTCCAATTGCGCGAACAGCGCTTTGTCGCCGCAGATGATGCGCGCTTCCAGCAGCGCCGTCTGAATCGTGTGGTCTTCTTTCGCTAGGCGGATGCACTCATCGATGGTGCGCGCCGCATAGCCGACCTTCAGGCCCAAATCCCACAGCGTGTAGAGCATGTACTCCGTCACGCTCTCGGACCACGCCGTCTGCTTGTAGGCGCGCAGGAACAGGAGATCGATGTCGCTCGACGGCGCCAATTGCCCGCGCCCGTAGCCGCCGACGGCCACCAGCGCGAATTTCTCGCCCTCCGTCGGATTGCGCGCACGAAAAACGTGCACTGTCGTATAATCGTAAAGCGCCGCGACGACCTCGTCGGCGACTTGCGCCAGAAGGCGCGCGACGGCCAGGCCGTTCTCGCCCGCCTCAAGCCGCTCCTTGGCGATCAGGCGGCCACGAAACAAGGCGCCGTGCAGCAGATCGCGCACACGCCGTTTTGCCTCCGGCGAATCAACGCCATAGGCCCGCGCCGCCGCCGTCAGCTGCGACCGCAGGCGTGCGCCATCGACGACAAATTCGATACGGGCGGGTTTCAGCGCGGTCGGCATGGCGCCATCAATATAGGCATGGCCTTCTTTTTATGTTTGCGCCGGGGCCCGCATCTCTGGCATGCGGCATTAAAGAGCGCTTCAACGAGATGAAACTTCCGTTAACCGAATAGCGCGACCTTGCCTCAAATCCGCATCGAAGCCAAAGGGAGTTTGAGGGATGGCGCGCACCTCACGGCCGAAACTGGAATCAGTTTCGCCGCCGCCAAGTGAACCAGGATCAGGAGAACAGCCGATGGCGATGCGGGGTCAGACGTCCCGAGGAAAAATCATCGCCGTCGATGACGGCCCCCGCAATATCCACACGCTGGATACGAGGGCCGATGGCCTGCACATGTCCGAGAATATCCTGCGCGAGCACATGCGCCGGGACCGCAGCGCCGCCTATTGGTTCGCCGCCTCCACCTGGGGCATCGCGGGCCTGGTGATCGGGGCCTGCCTGGGCGCGTACATGATGTACGTCGCCTCGGTCTCGACCCTGCCGGTCGCCCAGGAAGCGGTCGCACGGGGCATGCAGCTCAACGATTTCCGCAGCCGCATGGAGCAGCAGGCCGAGCCCGCTTCGCCCAATTCCCCGGCCCAGCCTTAAGGCCTAGGCCGCCGCGGCGATCACCTCCGCGAGCGGGCGCGTCCCGTCGTAAAGCGAAGCCCGCCATCCTGCTTCGCGCGCGCCCGTGACGTTCTGGGGAGCGTCGTCGATCAGCAAGATATCCACAGGGCGGACGCCGGTCCGCGCCGCGACCGCGTCGTAGAAGGCGTGCGCCGGCTTGGCCGCCCCGAGCGCCGCCGAATAGTGCATCGCCCCGAACCGGGACCGGAGCTCCAGACCCTCCCAGAGGTGGCGGGCGCGATGATGCTCCTGCACACTCGCCAAATGCATCGCCGTTCCCGCCGCCCGGAGCGCGGCCAGCTCCGCCAGCAAGGGCGCGTTGAGCACGGCATCCTTGGCGAACCAATAGGCGACGAACGCGTCGGCGCTGACGTTCGGCGCCAGCGCCGCCAGCACGGGCGTCAGCCGCTCGAACAGATCGGCCTCACCGAGCACAATGTCGCGCCAGTGCGGGCGGAAGAACGCCTGCTGCAGCGCGGCGGGATCGACGCCCAAATCGGCCAGCAGGTCTGCGTCCCAGCGACGCGGCGGGCGGATGACCACGCCGTCCACATCCACCATCAGCAACGGCGCGCTCATTCCTCGAGCAGCTTCTGCAGCGCGTAGAGCGCATCGAGCGCCTCCCGCGGGGACAGCGCATTGGGATCGAGCTTGGCCAACGCCTCTTCGACCGCGCTCGGCCCCGGCGCGCGCGCGAACAGCGGCAGCGCGTCTTCGCGTTCGCTCATCTTGCCGCCCCCGCCCGCTTCGAGCCGCGCCAACACCGCCCGCGCGCGATCGACCGCCGCCTTCGGCAGGCCCGCCAGCTTCGCCACCTGAATGCCGTAGGACCGATCCGCCGCGCCCGGCGCGACCTCGTGCAGGAACACCAGATCGCCCTTCCATTCCTTGGCGCGCAGATGCGCGTTCGCCGCGGCCTGCAGCCGTTCGGCCAGCACGGTCAGCTCGTGATAATGCGTGGCGAACACGGTGCGGGCGCGGTTCTTCTCGTGCAGGTGCTCGGCCGTCGCCCAAGCGATAGCGAGGCCGTCGAACGTCGCCGTGCCGCGCCCGATCTCATCGAGCACGACCAGCGCGCGCGGCCCGGCCTGATGCAGGATGGCCGAGGTCTCGATCATCTCCATCATGAACGTCGAGCGCCCGCGCGCCAGATCATCGGATGCGCCGACGCGCGCGAACAGCCGATCGACCACGCCGAGGCGCAGCCGGCGCGCTGGAACATAGCAGCCGGCCTGCGCGAGAATGGCGAGCAGCGCGATCTGGCGCAGATATGTGCTCTTGCCCGCCATGTTCGGCCCGGTGACGAGCAGCAGGCGCGGCCCCGCCTGGCCGTCGCCATCGAGCCGCACATCGTTCGCCGTGAAACCTTTGCCCTCGCGCTTCAGCGCGGCTTCGACGACCGGATGGCGCGCGCCTTCGCAGATCAGCGCCGCGCTGTCATCGATCTCGGGCCGCACGGCCTGCGCATCCTCCGCCCATTCGGCGAGCGCGGCGGCGACATCAAGCGAGGCCAAAGCTTCAGCCGCCGCGCGAATTTCGCGCTCGCACGCCGACGCCTCCTCAGCGAAACCGCGGAACAGCTCCACTTCACGCGCCAACGTCGCATCGCCCGCGCGAGCGATTTTGGAATCGAGTTCGATCAGCTCGGTCGTCGTGAACCGGATCGAGCTGGCATTGGTCTGGCGATGGATGAAGCGCGCCGACAGCGGCGGCGCCATCAGCGCTTCGGCCTGCTTCGGCGTCGCATCGATGTGATAGCCGAGCACGCCATTGTGGCGCAGCTTCAGGCCCGGCATGCCAAGCTCTTCGGCGTAACTCGCCTGCAGCGCGGCGATGACGCGCCGGCTGTCGTCGCGCAGCGCACGCGTGTCATCGAGCCCCGCATCGAAGCCCGCCGCGATGAAGCCGCCATCGCGCGCCAGCAAAGGCAGTTCCGCCGCCAACGCATTCTGCAAACGCTGCGCGAGCGCGGCGAGCCTCGGCCACGCCACCAGCGAAAGCGCATCGCAGGCCGCGACCACCTGCGCGGGCGCTTCGCGCGATAGACCCAGGCAACGCGCCTGCGCGCGATCGCCGGCAATCAACCCATCGCGCAAGCTCGCCAGATCGCGCGGCCCGCCGCGGCCCAGCGAAAGCCGCGTCAGCGCGCGCGCCAGATCGCCGGCGCGCTTCAACTCGTCGCGCAAATCAGCGCGCCGGTCGCGTTCTTCAAGAAAGAACGCCACGCCATCATGGCGCGCGCGAATGTCCGCGACATCGGTGAGCGGCCGCGCCAAGCGCTCGGCGAGGAGTCGCGCGCCCGGCGCTGTCACTGTGCGATCGATCGCGGCGACCAGCGAGCCCTCGCGCACGCCGCGCGTCGAGCGCTCGATTTCGAGCGCCGCGCGCGTGGCTGCATCGATCGCCATGAAGGCCAGCGCCTCGGCGCGCCGCGGCGGCTCCAGGCGCGGGGCCGCACCCGCCTGCGTCAGCTCCACATAATCGATCAGAAGCCCGATGGCGCCGAGCTCCGCCGCATCGAAGCCGCCAAAGCCGTCGAGCGAGGCGACCTCGAACAAAGCCCGCGCCCGCCGCTCGCCCGCGCGCGGATCGGCCTTCGCGGCTGTGCGCATGGTCACCGCGATTCCGAGCGCTGCCGCGCTCTCACGCACCAGCTTCTCGTCTGCATCCGTGACCAGCAATTCCGCCGGCGCCAACGCCGCCAATTCCTCTTCGATGCGCGCGGGCGCGATGGCGCGCACCTCGAAGGCGCCGGTCGAAACGTCGGCCCAGGCGAGCGCTGCGCCCTCGTCGCGCACGACGAAACTCGCCAACCGATTGGCAGCGCGCGAATCCAGCAGCCCGTCTTCCGTGATGGTGCCGGGCGTGACCAGGCGCACGACCTCGCGCCGCACGATCGATTTGGAGCCGCGCTTCTTGGCCTCGGCCGGATCCTCCATTTGTTCGCACACGGCGACGCGATGGCCGGCCCGGATCAGCTTGGCGAGATAGTTCTCGGCCTGATGCCAGGGCACGCCCGCCATGGGGATATCTTCGCCCTTGTGCTGGCCGCGCTTGGTGAGCGCGATGCCGAGCGTGGCGGCGGCCTTCTGCGCATCCTCGAAAAACAGCTCGTAGAAATCGCCCATCCGGAAGAACAGCAGCGCGTCCGGATGGTCCGCCTTGGCGGCCATGTATTGCGCCAGAAAGGGCGACGGCGCGCGCGGGTCCGAGGCGGAGGAATCGGCCATGGGCCCCGGTTTATCGGCTCGGCGGCTTTGCGGCGAGCGCCGCGCATGGCATGAGCGCCTCCTTCCATGGCGGCTCCCGACATCCCAGAAACCGAACGCCCGGCGACGCCGGGCTGGCTCCTGTTCCTCATCCTCGGCGCGCTGTCGGCGTTCATGCCCGTGGCGATGGACCTTTACCTGCCGGCCCTGCCCGCGATCGGCGCCGCGCTGAGCGCCGATCCGGGCGTGGTGCAGCTGACGCTGTCTTCGTTCTTCATCGGCGTGGCGGCGGGGCAATTCCTCTACGGGCCGGCGTCCGACCGGCTGGGGCGGCGCCCGCCTTTGTTCGCGGGCGCTGCGCTCTATGTTGCGGCCTCGCTCGGCTGCGCGCTCGCGCCCAATATCGAAATGCTGATCGTGCTGCGCCTGCTGCAGGGCCTGGGCGCTTCATGCGGGATGGTGATCGCGCGCGCCATCGTGTTCGAGAGCTTCGGCGTGCGCGAAGGCGCGCGCTACATGTCCCAGCTCATGCTCATCATGGGCATCGCGCCGATCCTGGCGCCGCTGCTCGGCGGCTGGATCGTGGTGCATTCCGATTGGCGCATGGTGTTCTACACAGTGGCCGGCTTCGCCGCCTGCTTCCTCGGCGCGGCCTATCTCTTCCTGCCCGAGACGCGCTCCAAGGCGCGCGCGCAATTCGCCCGCGGCGAAACCATGCTGGCTTCCTGCATCGCGGTGGCGCGCAACGGCCCACTGATGCGACTCGCCTTCATCGCAGCCTTGGGCGGCGCCAGCTTCTTCACCTATCTCTCGAACGCGCCGCACCTGCTGATCGACATCTTCCACGTTCCTGCAGAACAATTCGGTTATTATTTCGGCGCCAACGCGTTCGGCTTCATCGGCGCGGCTCAGCTCAACCGGGCGCTTTTGGCGCGCATGCATCCCAATCGCGTGCTCGATTTCTCCATTGGAATCATGTTCGCGCTGTCGCTCGTGCTGCTTGCGGGCGCGCTCTCGCCGCTCGGCAAATGGGGCGTGCTGGCGCCGCTGTTCGTCCTCATCGGAACGTTTCCCTTCGTCAACCAGAACGCTTCCGCCGTCGCGCAGGGCTATGACATGCAGCGCACGGGCGCGGTCTCCGCCGTGCTCGGCGCGCTCGCCATGATCGCCGGCGCCGCGATGGGCGCGCTCTCCGGCCTTCTGCATGACGGCACGGCGCGGCCCATGGCGATCACCATCGCCTGCACGGCGGGCGCGGCGCTGCTGCTGAGGCTCACGGCGCCCAAGCCGTCGCATTGACGGCAAGCCGGCGCCGGCTAGGGTGGCGCTCCCGCAAAAATTCAGGCCGCCCACAGCTTATGTCCGAAGAAAAACGCACATTCACAGACGCGGAAGCGCTCGCTTTTCACCGCGCGCATCCGCCGGGGAAACTGGCCATCACGGCGACCAAGCCGATGGCGACGCAGCGCGATCTCTCGCTCGCCTATTCGCCGGGCGTGGCAGCGCCAGTGCGCGAAATCGCCGAGGATCCGGACAAGGCCTATGACTACACCGCCAAGGGCAATCTGGTGGCCGTCATCTCCAACGGCACGGCGATTCTCGGCCTCGGCAATCTGGGCGCGATGGCGTCCAAGCCGGTGATGGAAGGCAAGAGCGTGCTCTTCAAGCGCTTCGCCGACGTCGATTCGATCGACATCGAAGTGACGACGCAGGACCCCGAAGAGCTCATCACCACGGTGCGCAATATCGGGCCCACCTTCGGCGGCATCAATCTGGAAGACATCAAATCTCCCGAGTGCTTCGAGATCGAAGCGCGCCTTCGCGACGCGCTCGATATTCCCGTCTTCCATGACGATCAGCACGGCACCGCCATCATCGCGCTCGCCGGCCTCCTGAACGCGTGCGAAATCACCGGCCGGCAAATGTCCGATCTGCGCATGGTGGTGAACGGCGCGGGCGCAGCGGGGCTCTCTTGCGCGGGCCTCGCCAAACTCCTCGGCGTGCGCGCCGACAACATCACGATGTGCGACTCGAAAGGCGTCATCTATCGCGGGCGCGACGGGCTCGATCAGTTCAAGGCCGCCTTCGCGATCGACACCAAGGCACGTTCGCTGGCCGACGCGATGAAGGGCGCCGATTGCTTCTTCGGCCTCTCCGTCGCCGGCGCGGTGACGAAGGACATGGTGAAATCCATGGCCAAGAATCCGATCATCTTCGCCATGGCCAATCCCGATCCGGAAATCACGCCGGAAGACATCGCCAGTGTGCGCAACGACGCCATCGTCGCCACCGGCCGCTCGGACTATGTGAACCAGGTCAACAACGTCCTCGGTTTTCCGTACATTTTCCGCGGCGCGCTCGACGTGCGCGCGCGCACCATCAACGAAGAAATGAAGCTCGCCGCCGCACGCGCGCTGGCGGAGCTCGCCAAGGAAGACGTGCCGGACGAGGTCGCCGCCGCCTATCACGGCCGCCGCCTCAAATTCGGACCGAACTACATCATCCCGACGCCGTTCGATCCGCGCCTCATCTCCACCGTGCCGCCCTATGTGGCGCAGGCCGCGATGGATACGGGCGTGGCGCGCAAGCCGATCGCGGACATGCAGGCCTATCGCGACAGCCTCGCCCAGCGGCTCGACCCGACAGCCGCGTTCATGCAGCGTATCCAGAACGCCGTGCGGCAGGGTCCGCGCCAGCGCATCGTGTTCGCCGAGGGCGAAGAGCCCAGCGTGATTCGCGCCGCCTATGCGTTCCGCGAACTCAATCTCGGCGAAGCCATTCTGATCGGCCGCGAAGAACAGATCGCGCGCAATATGGCGCTCGTCGGCGTGCCGGAAGACGCGGGCCTGTCGATCGTCAACGCCCGCATCTCGGATCACAATCCCGAATACACGGATTATCTCTACAGCCGCCAGCAGCGCTTCGGCCTGTTGCACCGCGACGCGCAGCGCATGGTCAATCAGGACCGCAACGTGTTCGGGGCCTGCATGGTCGCGCTCGGCCACGCCGACGGCATGGTCACGGGCACGACGCGCAATTTCGCTACCGCGATGGAAGATGTGCGCCGCGCCATCGATTCAAAACGCGGCCAGCGCGCGCTGGGCATGTCGATCGTGCTCTCCAAGGGCCGCACGATTTTCATCGCCGACACCAACGTCGCGGAATTTCCGGACGCGCCCGAGCTGGCGCAGATCGCGCTGCAGGCGGCGGCCGGCGCGCGCCGCTTCGGCGTGACGCCGCGGCTGGCTTTCGTCTCGCATTCCAATTTCGGCAATCCGCGCATGGAGCGTTCGGAGAAAATCCGCGAAGCGGTTTCCATTCTCGACCGCCGCGAGAACGTCGATTTTGAATATGATGGCGAGATGAGCCCCGAGGTCGCGCTCAATGGCGATGGCCGCCGGCTCTATCCGTTCGCCCGGCTGTCAGAGCCGGCGAATGTGCTGATCATGCCGGCGATCCATTCGGCCTCGATCTCGACCGGCCTCTTGGCCGAGCTTGGCGGGGCGACGGTGCTCGGACCGGTGCTGATGGGTCTCGAAAGCCCCGTGCAGATCGCGCCGCTGGGCGCGACGGTGTCCGATCTCGTGACCTTCGCGACCTTCACCGCGTTCGATGCGCAGCTGAAGAATTAGGCCGCCGCCGCTTCTTCAGCCGGCGCACGCACCGGGCGCGTGGCGATCACCAACGTCAGCACGAGCGCGGGTATGCAGATCAGGCCCGCGCCGATGTAAAACATCGCATAGGCGTCCATCAGCGTGCGCCCCTGCGCGACAATGCCGTCGACCACCGCGCCGGAAAAGCCCTTCAAGAATTTGCCGAAGATCGTGTAGAGCGAGCTGAGGAACGCATATTGCGTCGCGGTGTAGCCGAGGCTGGTGAGGCTCGACATGTAGGCCACGAAGCCGACGCCCGCGAACGCGAAGCTGAAATTGTCGCACGCCATGGCGAACGCAAAGAGGCGCAGATCGGCGCCGTAGATCGCGAGCAGCGAAAACGCCGCCACGCCCAATCCCTGCAGCACCGCGCCGATGACGAGCGAGGTCTTGAGCCCGAGACGCAACACGGCAAGGCCGCCCGCCGCGATGCCCGCAATCGATGCGATCAACCCGGCCGAAGCCCGCACGCCGCCGACCACATCCTTCTCCAAACCGAGATCGTGATAGAATGGCCCGGCGACTGGCCCGATCACGAATTCCGGCAGCCTGTAGAGGCTGATCATCAGCAGGATGACGAGCGCAAACAGACCGTGTGCGCGTACGAATTCGAGGAACGGTCCGATGACGCCGTCATAGACGCGCTGCGGCGCCACCAGCGCCGCCGCAATTCCGCCGACGAACGCCGGCAGAAACATTTCCGCGCCGCCGAGAAGATGGCTCTCCGTCGCGGCAGAATAGAACGCCGCGATCACGAGCAACACGATCGCAACCCCGCCGGCGAGCGCGGCGAAGCGCGGCAAGCGCGCCGCGCACAAACCCGCGCACGCGGCGAACACGGCGGTCAGCACCAGCCCCGCCTGTCCGGCCTTCGCCGGATCGGCGCCCTCCGCCAGCCACCAATGCGTCACCGCGTACATCCACACGGCCGCGATCAGGAACGCTGCGCCCGCCGCCGTGACGCGCCAGGATGGAATCTCGGCCGTTGTTGCGCTTGCTGCGCGCGGCGACGCCGGCGCTTCGGTGCGCGGCGGCTCCGGCGTGCGCAGCGCCGCGAACATGCCCACGCCCATCGCAATCGCCATCAGCCCGTAGGACAAAGGCCAGCCGATATGCTGAGCAAAAATCAGAATGAGCGCGTCAGTGACAAGCAGCGCAATCCTGTAGCCAAGCTGAAAAGAGGACGTGTAGAGCCCGAGCTCTTCGGAATCTGTCGCGGATTCGATCCGCCACGCGTCGAGCACGATATCCTGCGTCGCCGACGCGAAGGCGACCACCAGCGCGAGCGCGCCGATGGTGATGAGCCCGCCCGGTCCGTGCGGCCCGATCAGCGCCATCACAACCAGCGCCGCCGCCAGCAGAATCTGCACGACAACCGCCCAGCCGCGCCGCCGTCCAAGCTGCTCAAGAAACGGCGCCGGCAAGCGATCGACGATCGGCGCCCAGAGATATTTGAACGTGTAAGCGAGCCCGACCCAGGAGAGAAACCCGATCGCGGTGCGGCTCGCGCCCTCATCCGCCAGCCAATAGCCGAACGTGCCGCCCGTCAGCAGAAACGGCAGGCCGGAAGAAAAACCCAGCGCCAGCATACCCGCAACGCGCGGTTGGCCCAGCGCTTTGACGACGTCGCTGAGCCCGTGCTTCTTCGCTTCGGCCGCCATCGACGCCTCCTTATGCGGATCAAGCCTTGGCGGCTTTCGCCGCATCCGTAAAGCGCGCCGCAACACGCGAGAGCCGCGCCGGATCGATCGGCTTGGTCAGAAAATCGTCGAGCCCCGCGGCGAGCACGGCGGCGCGGTCTTCTTCGGCGGCGTCCGCAGTGAGCGCCACCAGCGGCGTGCGCGCCGCCTCGCCTTCGAGCGCACGGATGCGCCGCGCCGCGCCGAAGCCATCGAGACGCGGCATGCGGATGTCGAGAAACACAAGATCGTAGGGCGTCGCTTGCACGGCTTCGACCGCCTCTTCCCCGTCGCCGACCACATCCACGACGCAGCCTTCTCGCGTCAGCAACGTGCGCGCGAGCAGCGCATTGACCGGATTATCTTCGGCCAGCAGCACGCGCAGGCCGAGCAGGCGTTGTGGCGCGGCGCGGTCGTCCTCCAAGTCCGCCTGCGGTGCGGCGGCGGCGCCGGTTTCGCCAAGCGCGATGCGCATACGTTCCGCAAGCGAACGACGCCGGATCGGCTTCACGACATAGTGCTGCACGCCGAGTGCGCGCGCTTGCGCGATGGAGTCACGCTCCTCCTGCGGCGCGAGCGCGATGACGGCGCGCGCCGTGCGCGACAGCGCCGCCAAATCTTCCGGCGCGAGATCGGCCAGCCCGTCGATCAGCACGATATCGGCCTTGTGGCCGCGCGCGACGATCCTGGCGCCCATGGCGTCGAGCGCGGCGACCAAAGCCTGCGCCAGCACGCGCGACGGGCTGACGACGCAGCACGCAATGCCCGCGAGCGTGGGCGGCGGCGGCGCATCGTCCGTCGCCTCGAGCGGCAGTTCGACCCAGAAGCTCGCGCCATGGCCCGGCCGGCTGACGAGCCCCGCCTCGCCGCCCATCGCACGCGCCAGCCGCTTTACGATGGCGAGCCCGAGGCCGGCGCCGCCATGGCTTTGCGCGATGGTCGCGTCGGCCTGCGCGAATTCCTCGAAAATGCGGGTCTGCAATTCCGGCGGCACGCCGGGGCCGGTGTCGCGCACCGTGAAGCGCAGCCGGCCGCTCAGCGCCACCGAAAGCTCGAGCACGACCCCACCGCTCTGGGTGAATTTCACCGCATTGCCGGCGAGGTTGAAGAGGATCTGACGCAGGCGCCCATCATCGCCCATCACGCGGGTCGGCGCGCCGGCGCGCACCAGCGTGGCGATCTCGATGTTCTTCTTGTGCGCCTTCGGGCTCAGCAATTCGGCGACCGATTGGAGGGTCGCCTCCGGATCGAACGGGCGGCTCTCGATCGCAACGCGGCCAGCTTCGAGCCGCGAATAATCGAGAATCTCGGTGATGAGATCGAGCAGATGTTCGCCCGATTGCCTGATGGCGCCGACATAGGATTGGTTGGCCGGATCGAGCTTGGCTTCCGCGAGCAGGCCGGCCATGCCGAGAATGCCGTTGAGCGGCGTGCGCAATTCGTGCGTCAGCTTGGCGAACAACGTGGTCTTAGCGCGCGCGGCTTCGGCGGCGTCGCTGACGCGCTGCGTGACGTCGCGCGCGCTGATGAAGGTGACGCCATCCGGCAAGCGGCGCTCCACCCATTCAAGGCGGCGGCCATCGGGCGTCGGCGCGTCGAAGCGGCGCTCGTCATGGCTGAAATCCGGCGGCGTGAAGCGGCCCCAGGGCGGGCGATTGGGGCCGATATAATGGCGGAACGCGGCGCGGAAGGCGGGATTGGCGCGCAGGATCGCGCCATCGGGCGCGAGCAGCGCCATCGGATCGGGCGCAGCCTCGAATGGATCGAAAGCCGGAATGGGCGCCTGCGCCAGCATTGCGCCCTTGGTCGCTGAGCGCGGTTAAGAAAAGCTGAGCGCGACGCACGCGGCGCCGCGCTCAACCGCCCCCACCCCGCCGGGCGCGCCTTACGGCGCCGCCACGACGGAAGCCCCCTCGCCCGGCGCGGATTGCCCCGCCCAGACGCGTTTCAAGCTCAACGCCTCCGCGATGTGCACGCGCTTCACGCCTGTCGCGCCATCGAGATCGGCGATGGTGCGCGCCACGCGCAAGGTGCGGTGATAGGCGCGTGCGGAGAGCGCGAACCGTTCCGACGCGCGCGCCAGAAGCTCTGCGCCCGGCGCATCGGGCGCGGCGATCTTCTCGATGCGCGGCGCTTCGGCCTCCGAGTTGAGTGCGCCGGCCTCGACGCCGTCACGGCGCGCGCGGTCGATCTGCGCGGCGCGCGCTTGCGCCACCCGCGCCGCCGCTTCCGCCGTGCCTTCGGCCGGCGCCGGCAAAGCGAGATCGGCCGGCGTCACGGGCGGCACGTCCAATTGGATGTCGATGCGGTCGATCAGCGGGCCGGAGAGCCGCGCCTGATACTCGATCGCGCAGCGCGGCCCACGCCGGCAGCCGCCGACGCCCGAACCGCCGCCGCAGCGGCACGGATTCATCGCCGCCGCGAGCAGGATGCGCGCGGGATAGGTCACGCGATGATTAGCACGCGCGATCATCACCTTGCCGTTTTCGAGCGGCTGGCGCAGCGCATCGAGCGCTTGCGGACTGAATTCCGGCAATTCGTCGAGAAACAGCACGCCCAGATGCGCGAGCGAAATTTCACCGGGCCGCGCCCGCAAACCGCCGCCGACCAGCGCGGCCATACTCGCCGAATGGTGCGGCGCACGGAACGGCCTGGTGCGCGTGAGCCGGCCGCGCTCCAGGAGCCCCGCCACCGATTGCACCATCGAGACTTCGAGCAATTCTTCCGGCGACAGCGGCGGCAGGATGCCGGGCAGACGCTGCGCCAGCATCGACTTGCCCGAGCCGGGCGGGCCGACCAGCAGGATGTTATGCGCGCCCGCAGCCGCGATCTCCAAAGCGCGCTTGGCCTGCTCCTGGCCCTTCACATCGCGCAGATCGGGCGCGGCCTCGCCCGAGATCAGATCGCCGCGCGGCGGCGGCGGCACGAACGCCCCGCCGCGGAAATGATTGATGAGCGCGATCAGCGAGGGCGCGGCGACCACCTCGCCGCCCGCCCAGGCCGCTTCCGCGCCGCAGGCCTGCGCACAGACAAAGCCGAGACCCCAGCCATTGGCGGCCATCGCGGCCGGCAGCGCGCCGGGCGTCGCGGCCAGCGAGCCATCGAGGCCCAATTCGCCGAACACGACCACGCCATCGAGCGCATCGCGCGGCAGCGCGCCGATGGCGGCCATCAGCGCCAGCGCGATCGGCAGATCGTAATGCGTGCCTTCCTTAGGCAGATCGGCGGGGGCGAGATTGATCACGATGCGGCCGGCGGGGATCGCCAAGCCCAGGCTGGCGAAGGCCGCGCGCACGCGCTCCCGGCTCTCGGTGACGGCCTTATCGCCCAGGCCCACGATCACGATGCCATGCACGCCGCCGGCGATCTGCACCTGCACATCGACGCGCCGCGCCTCAAGCCCCTCGAATGCCACCGTGGCCGCCGCAGACGCCGTCACAACCCGCCCCGAGTTATCCACACCCGACGCAGTCAGCCTACACAAAAGAAGAACAAAAGCGCAACACTGTTCGAACCGGCGGCGCAATTAACTTTTGGATAACCGCTCAATAGGGCGCGGACGACGCTTCCGCATGCGGCTCGACGCCGACATTGGCCTGCTCCAGCACCGGCCCCGGCGCGCGCACGCTCATCAGCGACACCACGCGGCGCACGCCCGGCACCACGCTGGTGATCTCGGCGGCGCGCTGCAATTCGGCCTGCGAATGGGCGACGCCCATCAGATAGACCGTGCCGCGATGCGTCTCGATGTTGACGTTGAGGCCGCGCACGTTCGGGCTGGCGACCAGGCGGGTGCGCACTTGCGCCGTGATCATCTCGTCCTGCGCGCTGCGCATGAAGCCGTCATGGCCGCCGATTTCGATCTCATTGTAGATCTCATTGATGCCGCGGACGTTGCGCGCGATCAGCTCAGCGGCGTCCTTATGCTGCTGCGAGGGCGCATAGCCCGAGAGCAGCAGACGCCCATCCGCCACCTCGACATCGACATGCGAGAAGCCCGAGCCGTCGGCCGCCATCAGCCGGGTCTTCAGCGTGTTGGAGGCGAGCGCGTCATCGAGCCCTTCGCCCATGGTGCGGTCCTGCAGCGCGACGACGCCGACGCTGGCCGCGCCCACCGCGCCGAGCGCGACGCAACCCTGCGTGAGCGCCGCGCCGCCGAGAGCGGCGAGCAGGAGGAAAGGTTTCGTGCGCATGGCGGGATGATCCTTCGTCCCCATCATCCGCCCGCAGGGTTTATCCGCTGTTAACGCAGCGCCTCAGGTCAGCCGCGCTTCCCACGCATTGCGCGTGTGATGCGGGATGAGGCCGGCGCCGACCACGATCACATCGAAGCGGATCGGCAGCGCCGTCAGCCGCCAGCGGCCGGCCAGCACGCTCGCCGCGCGCGCCAGCCGCTCCTGCTGCGTGGGCGTGACGGCATAGAGCCCCGCATCGCGCGTCGCGCGCGCTTTCACCTCAACGATGACGAGAACCTTGCGCTGCAGAGCCGCGACATCGACCTCGCCGAACGGCGTGCGCAGGCGATGGCCGAGCACGCGATAGCCTTTCAAGGTGAGGAACAGCATGGCGATGCGCTCGGCGGCGCGGCCGCGGCTTTCGGCGCGGCGGCGTTTCGCGGTCATTCGTCCTGCAGCACCAGCGCGCGCGCATAGGCGAGCTTGCGCGCGATGTTGAAGCGCTGTGCGATTTCGCTGGCGGCTTCGCGCACGCTGAGCCGGGTCAACGCCTCGCGCAGCGCCGCATCGAGTTCATCTTCGCCCGGCGCCTCGGGCGGCGGCGCGCCATCGACGATGACCACGATCTCGCCTTTCGGCGCGGCTTCCGCATAGCGCGCGGCGAGCGCGGAAAGCGGGCCGCGCTGCACCTCTTCGAAGTGCTTGGTGAGTTCGCGCGCCACGGCGGCGTTGCGATCACCGAAGACCTCGGCCATCGCCGCGAGCGAGTCCGCCAGACGCGGCCCGGTTTCGTAGAACACCAGGGTCGCCGGCACGTCGATCAGCGGCGCGAAAAAGCGGGCGCGCGCGCCCGCCTTGGCCGGCGCAAAGCCCGCGAAGAAGAATTGATCGGTCGGCAAGCCGGCGGCCACCAGCGCGGCGAGGCTCGCCGAGGCGCCCGGGATCGGAATGACGCGATGGCCCGCATCGAGCGCAGCGCGCACGAGCTTGAAACCCGGATCCGAAACGAGCGGCGTGCCGGCGTCCGACACCAGCGCGACACGTTCGCCCCGCGCCAAAGCTGCAAGCGCGACCTCGCGGGCGCGTTCTGCATTGTGCTCGTGATAAGAGGCGAGCTTGGGCGCGAGTCCGTAGGCGTCCAGCAATTTCCGGGTGACTCGCGTGTCCTCTGCGAACACAAGGTCCGCGCCGGCCAAAACGTCCAACGCCCGCAAGGTGATATCGCGCAGATTCCCGATCGGCGTGGCCACCACATAAAGGCCAGCTTCCAGAGGTGGACTGCCCGCGCGGCCCTCCCTAGGGTCGCGCCGCATATTGGGATCTGTCGAAGGGCGGGACATGACGGTTCGAACCCCATCATCGGCGGCGCCGGCGCGCGCGCCAAGCCTGAAAGCGCTGGCGGGGCTCTCGCTCGCGGCGCTGATGGCGGCCTGCGCCACGCCGAGCGGCGGGCCGGTGGGCCCGAGCGGACCCGGGCCGAGCGCGCCCACGGGACCGACCTCGCCGGGCACGACCGTGCAATCGCGCGATGGCGTGACGCCGCCCTTCATGCAGGGGCGCAACATCGTGCGCGTCGGCCTGCTGCTGCCGTTCTCGACGCGCCCGCAGGACGCCTCCGCACTTTATAACGCCGCCGAGCTCGCCCTCTTCGATCATGGCGATCCAAACACGTTGCTGATTCCGCGCGATGCGGGCCCGGACGGCGCCGCCGCTGAAGCCGCCGCGCGCGCGCTGTTGCGCGATGGCGCGGACATCATCGTCGGCCCCGTGACGCGCGAAGGCGTCGAAGGCGCCGCGCGCGCCGCGACCGCACAACGCGTGCCCATCGTCGGCTTTTCATCGGATCGCGCCGTGGGCGGCAATGGCGTCTATCTGCTGAGCTTCCAGCTTGAGGATGAGGTCGCGCGCATCGTCGGCTTCGCCGCCAGCCGCGGCGTGCGCACCATCGCGCTGCTGGCGCCGTCGAACGAATATGGCCGGCGCGTGCAGAGCGCGCTGCAAGCTGAAGCGGCGCGGCGCGGCGTCACCGTGGTCGCCGCCGAGCTCTATGCGCGCAACGACGCGGAAGCCACCGCCGCCGCCGGCCGCTTGGCCGCAACGCTGCGCACGACGCCCGCGCAAGGCATCCTGATCGCCGAGAGCGGCAGCGTGCTGCGCGCCGCCAGCGTCGCTCTGGTGCGCGGCGGGCTCGATCCGCGGCAGACGCGCCTTCTGGGCACCGGCGCCTGGTCGAGCGCGGACGTTGATGCGGAGCCGACCTTGGCCAATGGCTGGTACGTCGCGTCAGACCCGCGCGTGCGCGAGGATTTCGAAGCGCGCTACCATGATACGTTCGGCCGCGACGCCACGCGCCTCTCGAGCCTCGCCTATGACGCGGTCTCGCTCGCCGCGCTGCTGTCGCGCGATCGCGGCGCCAGCGGCATCACCCCGCAGCGCATCCAGGGCGGCGATGGCTTCCTCGGTTCGGACGGCATTTTCCGCTTCAACAGCGACGGTTCGATCGAGCGCGGCCTGGCGATTCTCGAAGTGCACGCCTCCGGCTCGACCACCGTCGACCCCGCGCCGCGCCGCTTCAACGCGCCGACGGGCTAGACAACCATATCCATCGCGATGCGATCGGCGAACAGGCGGCCGCGTTCGGTGAGCGCGAGGCGGGCGCCGTCATCGTGCAGCAAGCCTTCCGCGACGAAGCGCGCGGCGGCGGCTTCATCGAGCGGCGCATCCAGGATTGCGCTGCGCGCCACGCCCTCATCGATGCGCAGGCCGAGCAGCAAAGCCTCGCGCGCTGCGTCGCGCGCGCTCAGCGGCGCTAAGGCCGCCAAACCGACGCCCGTGCGCGCGACGGTTTCGATGTAGTCGCGCGGCGTGCGCGCCGCGAGCGTTTCATGGCGCGCGCCCGCATGCGCGAAGCGGCCATGCGCGCCGGGACCGATTCCGATCCAGGTCTGGCCGCGCCAATAGAGCAGATTGTGGCGCGAGCGCTCCGCGTCGCCGCGCGCATGATTGGAAATCTCGTAGCCGCGAAAACCTGCGCGCGCGCATTCCTCCTGCGTGAGTTCGTAAAGGTCCGCCGCCAGTTCCGCCGCGGGCGGATGCAGCGTTCCGCGCGTCACGGCGCGGTCGAACGCGGTGCCCTCCTCTATCGTCAGCTGATAGGGCGAGACATGGCCGATCGGCAGCGCCAGCGCTTCGCGCAATTCGGCGCGCCAGGCTTCGGCGCTCTGGCCCTCGCGCGCGTAGATCAAATCGATGGAGACGCGCCGGCCGGTCTGCGCCGCCGCCTCGACCGCGCGCCGCGCCTGCGCCGCATCATGGGTGCGGCCGAGCGCCTTCAAGCTCGCATCGTCGAGCGCCTGCACGCCGAGTGAGAAGCGGTTGATCCCCGCTTGCGCCTGCGCCGCGAACGCATCGGCGTCATCTGGATTGGCCTCCAGCGTGATCTCCGCATCCGCCGCCAGCCCCAGCGATGCACACACCGCTTCGATCAAGGCCGCGATCTGATCGGGCGCGAGCAGCGAGGGCGTGCCGCCGCCGAAATGGATGGTCTCCGCTTCACCGAGGCCGAAGCGCTTTGCGTGCTCGCTTATGTCATCGGCGATGGCCTGAACCAAAGCGGGGTCGTCGCCGCGCGCGCGGTAGATGTTGAAATCGCAATAGGGGCAGAGCCGCGCGCAATAGGGCCAATGGATGTAGACGCCGACCATCAGCCCAAAGCTGCGACGAGCTTTTCGAACGCGCGCGCGCGGTGCGTCAGCGGCAGCTTTTCCTCATGAATCATCTCGCCGAAGGTGCGCGTCTCGCCGTCCGGCACGAAGATCGGATCATAGCCGAAGCCGTAGGAGCCGCGCGGCGGCCACACGATCTCGCCCGCTACGCGGCCTTCGAACACACGAACCGCTTCGCCTGGAACAGCGAGCGCCAGCACGCAGATAAAATCCGCGCTGCGATCTTCCTTGCCCGCCAATTCTTCCTGCACGCGCGCCATCGCCGCGTTGAAATCGCGCGACGGCCCTGCCCAGCGCGCGGAATAGACGCCCGGCGCGCCGCCCAGCGCACGCACGCTCAAGCCGGAATCGTCCGCAAGGCACGCATAGCCGCACGCCGCGCGCGCCGCTTCCGCCTTCAGGATCGCGTTGCCTTCATAGGTGGCTTCCGTCTCGTCCGGTTCGGCCAAGCCCAGCGCGCCGGCGGAAATCACATCGAAGCCGAACGGCGCCAGCAATTCCGCGATCTCGCGCACCTTGCCCTCGTTGTGGCTCGCCACGACGAGACGATCGCCCCGCTTCATGCCGCCACGGCGCGTTTCTGCGCTTCGAACAAACGCCCGCAGCCGAGCTTGGCCAGACGGATCAGCTCAGCGAATTCTTCATCGCTGAACGGGCGCTGTTCGCCCGTCGCCTGCACCTCGATCAGGCGGCCATCGCCGGCCAGCACGAAATTGGCGTCGACCTCGGCGCTGGAATCTTCCGCATAGTCGAGATCGAGCACGGGCGCGCCGCCGAACACGCCGCACGAAATCGCCGCGACCTGGCCCGTGAGCGGATCGGCTTTCAATTCGCCTTCGGCCTTGAGGTAGGCGCAGGCGCGGGCGAGCGCGACCCAGGCGCCGGTGATCGAGGCCGTGCGCGTGCCGCCATCGGCCTGGATGACATCGCAATCGAGCGTGATGGTGCGATCGCCCAGCGCCTTGAGATCGGTGACGGAGCGCAGCGCCCGCCCGATCAGGCGCTGGATTTCCTGCGTGCGCCCGCTCTGCTTGCCCTGGGCGGCTTCGCGCCGGCCGCGCGTGTGGGTGGCGCGCGGCAGCATGCCGTATTCGCCGGTGACCCAGCCGCGGCCCTGGCCCTTGAGCCAGCCCGGCACGCCCTGCTCCACGCTGGCGGTGCACAGCACATGGGTCTGCCCGAACTTGGCCAAGCAGGAGCCCTCGGCATAGCGGGAAATCCCGGTTTCCAGACTGATCTCGCGCAGCGCATCGGCGCCGCGGCCTGACGGACGCATGGGCGAAAATACCTTTGTTTGGGATAGTTAGGCCAAATGGGCCAAACTAGGCTATAAAGTCCTATGAAGACGGCCAAGGACATGGCCGAATTTCCGGGCCGGGTCGAGGTCCCCGCCCCTTTCGCCGGCTTGGACAAGGCGCGCCGAGTCGGCCTAAGGGCTGTTTATCGGGGATTATAGGATTGTTAGGGCGTCTTAACCTAACTTAACCAAACAAAACGATGCAGGCCACCCACAACCCCTACAACCCCGGCGCCGGCGTCCCGCCGCGCGATCTGGCCGGCCGCGACGCGGTGATCGAAGCCGCACGAGTGGCGATCATCCGGGCCAAGGCCGGCAGGCCGGCCAAGAGCTCGATCATGCTGGGGCTGCGGGGCGTCGGCAAAACCGTGCTGCTGAACGAGTTCGAGGCCATCGCCGCCGATCAGGGCTGCCAGACGGCGCTGCTGGAAATCGACCCTTCGATCTCCCTGCCTCAACAGCTCGCGCCCTCGCTGCATCAAATCCTGCACCGCCTCGACCGCATGAAGAAGGCCGGCGCGGATTTGCAGAGGGCGTTCGGATCGCTGCGCTCCTTCGCGAGCATGTTTAAAGCCTCGCTCGGCGACATCGATTTCAGCTTCGTCGCGCCGCCGGCCACCGGCGATCTGGCGATCGATCTGACGGATCTGTTCGTCGCCATCGCCGACGCCGCGCGCAAACGCGACACCGCCATCATCCTGCTGATCGACGAAATCCAATATCTCTCGAAGACCGATCTCGGCGCGCTCATCATGGCGATGCACAAGGTCGCGCAACGCCAGCTGCCTTTGCTGCTGTTCGGCGGCGGCCTGCCGCAATTGGCCAAACTCGCGGGTGACGCCAAATCCTATGCCGAGCGGCTGTTCGACTATCCGCCCATCGGCCCGCTCGACGACGCGGGCGCGCGCAAAGCGCTGCTGGCGCCGGCGGCGCGCGAGGATGTCGCCTACACGCCGGACGCGCTCGATTTCGTCATCGAGCAAACCGGCCGCTATCCCTTCTTCATCCAGATGTGGGGCGCGCAATGCTGGGAAGCGGCAGCGCGCTCTCCGATCACGCTGGAGGACGCACAGCGCGCCAGCGCCAACGCAATCGCCGCGCTGGATGAGGGCCTGTTCAAAGTCCGTCTCGCGCGGCTCACCGAACGCCAACAGGCCTATGCGCGCGCCATGGCCGAGTTCGGGCCCGAGCCGGTCAATTCCTCCAGCGTCGCCGAAGCGCTAAATCTCGCGCTGAGCCAGGCCGCGCCCATTCGCGATGAGCTGATCAAGAAAGGCATGGCCTACGCGCCGGAGCGCGGACTGATCGCGTTCACTGTGCCGAAATTCGATGAGTTTCTGCGGCGCGCAATGCCAAAGCCGCCCGCCAAACGCGCGCCGAAAAAGAGCGCCTAAGCCGGCTCCGGCCGCGCCTTCGACACCAGCACGGCGCCGCCGTCCGGATATTTGCGCAGGCTCAATTCGTTGGGCCGGCGGCGCACCATCTCGTTGATGAACGCGTAATAGCCGCCAGAGCCGAACCAGGCTTGCGGCCCCTGATCGGCGAAGCCCGGTATGGCCTGCATCACCCGCCGCACCGTGGCGCGGCTGAGCAGCGCGCCCGGGCTGGCCGAGGCTGTCTCCACGATGCGCGCAGCGCAGGCGTCGAGATCGAACACCGGCGCGCGTTTGCGGCGCTGCTGCGCGGGACGGCCCAATTGCGGCGCGCGCACCATGCCCTGGCGCGGCGGCGCGACCACAACGGACGCGGCAGCCGGCGGCGAAGCCTGGCCCTCCCCTTCCGGCTGCTCGCGCTTGGGCGAGGGCCTGCGCCGCCATCCGAACAGCCCGCCCACCGGCGCCTCGTAATCGAGCGCGGCGCGCATGTCGGCGAGCGAGATCACGATGCTCGAATGTTCGCGATAGACCGCCGCCGACACGTTTTCCTCATTGCCCATCGTGACCACGTTCAGGCCCTTGGCCTGCAGCCGGTTCACGAGCGGCACGAAATCGGTGTCCATCGTGAGGATGATCACCTCTTGGAGGTTTTTGTACTCGCCGAGCAGATCCATGGCGTCGAGCGTGATGACGATGTCGGCGGAGCTCTTCTTGAAATTGGTATGGCCACGGCAGGCGAAGGCGTCGAACCCCGCCTCTTCGAAGGCGCGGCGATGCAGATCGAAGCCGCCGTTCCAATAGACCCGCTTGGTCAGGAAGCGGCGCCGGCGGCCCATATCGTCGAACGCGCCGCTTTCGAGCCAGGCGACCCAATGCGCGATGCGCTGCGCGAAATCGTCCCGCCCCCGGTTCTTGAGCGTGATGTGGACGTTGTCGAAGTCCACCAGCAGAGCGCTCCGGACGCGCGATGAAAACAAACTCTGTCCTCCGGGCCGCCACCTCATATATTGCGCCGCACATAGCCGTCTAGCACGCTTGCGTCACAGCGGGCGCACGCTACCTAGACCCCTCGCATGGCGACGCCCGACCTCTCCACCCTCGATGCGCGCGCCCGGGAGATTTTCCGGGAAATCGTCGAGACCTATCTCGCGACAGGCGAGCCCGTGGGCTCGCGCACCCTGTCCAAGCTTGGGGCGCTCGCGCTGTCGCCGGCCTCGATCCGCAACACCATGGCCGATCTGGCCTCGATGGGCCTGCTCGATGCGCCCCATGTGATGGCCGGGCGGCGGCCCACGCAGCTCGGCCTGCGCTTTTTCGTCGATTCCCTGTTGCAGGTCGGCGAGCTCTCCGACGCCGAAAAGCGCGAGATCGACGACCGCATCGCCAAGGCCGCCGATGGGCAGGACGTTTTCGACGCCGCCAGCGATCTGCTCTCGGGCCTGGCCGGCGGCGCCTCGCTGATCGTGACGCCGGAACGTGACGCGCCGGTGCGCCATGCCGAGCTGGTGGCTATCGGCCCGACGCAGGCGCTGCTCGTGCTCGTGTTCGAGGACAACCAGATCGAAAATCGGCTGATCGCCACGCCGCCGGGCCTGACGCCCTCCGCGCTGGCGGAGGCGACCAATTATCTCAACGCGCGCTTCCGCGGCAAAACGCTCGCGCAGGCCCGCGCGGAAGCGGCCGATGCGCTGGCGCGCGACCGCGCTGCGCTCGATCGCGCCGCCGCCGATCTCATCGCCACCGGCCTCGTCGAATGGTCGGGCGAGGATCCGCAGGCCGGGCGCGCGCTGATCGTGCGCGGCCGCTCGCACCTCCTGCAGGATGCGCAGGCCGCCGCCGATCTCGAACGCGTGCGCCGGCTGTTCGACGATCTGGAGAAATCGGAAAAGCTGCTGAACGTGCTCGACCTCGCCAATATGGGCGAAGCCGTGCGCATCTTCATCGGCTCGGAAAACCCCCTCTTCTCATTGTCGGGGTCGAGCCTGATCGTCGCGCCCTATATGAAGGGCGGACGAAGCGTCGTAGGCGCGCTGGGCGTGATCGGGCCGACGCGGCTCAACTACGCCCGCGTGATTCCTGTGGTGGACTACACAGCGCGCGCTGTCGGGCGGGTGCTCGACAGCCGCACCGAACGTTGAGGATGGAATGACAGACGAACAGCCGATCGAACCCGAAGCCGCGGAGACGCCCGCCGCCCCCGCGCCGGAAGAGCGCATCGCCGCGCTCGAAGCCGAGCTTGCGAAGGCGAAGGAAGACATGCTGCGCGCGCTGGCGGACGCCGAGAACACGCGCCGCCGCGCCATGCGCGAAGCCGCCGACGCGCGGGTCTACGCCGTCGATCGGTTCGCCAGCGATCTCCTGCCCGTGGCCGATGCGCTGACGCGCGCGCTGGAAACCTCGACGGTGCAGAGCGAGGACGCGCTGCGCAATCTGCTCGAAGGCGTGGCGCTCACCGAGCGCGCGCTGATGGACACGTTCGCGCGGCACAATCTCAAACGCGTCGGCGAGCGCGGCGAAAAGTTCGACACCAAAATCCACGAAGCCGTCGCGCAGATTCCATCCGACGCACCAGCGCAGCACGTCGCCGAGGTCGTGCAATACGGCTACATGCTGGGTGACCGCACCTTGCGCGCGGCCAAGGTCGTGCTCTCGCTCGGCCAGGCCGCCACGCAGCCGCAAGACGGCGTCGACGTCAAAATCTAGCGCGGCCGCATTCAGCCAAGCGCCCAAAGCAAAGCCGCCGGCGCGCGAACGCCGGCGGCTCCAACATCATGCGATGCTGAACGAATGCTTAGCGCGTGACAGCGGCCTTCATCACCGCCGATTGGCGGAAGGCGAGCTTCTTCGACGCTTTGATCTTCACCGGTTCGCCCGTTTGCGGGTTGCGGCCCATGCGCGCCTTGCGCGAACGGATCATCACCATGCCGATGTCGCCGATCTTCACCTTCGCGCCCTTGAGCACGTAGGCCTTCACGACATCGACATAGCCTTCCACGAAGGCCTTCGCTTCGGACTTCTTGATGCCTTGATGGTCCGCGACCGCTTGCAGCAGCGCGCTGGCCGTCACGGCCTTGCCCGGCACCGCCGAGACCTTCACCGCTTTCGCGGCGGGCGCAGCCGCCTTCTTCGCGGCCGTCTTGCGGGCGGGGGCCTTTTTCGCGGTTTTCTTGGCCGCTTTCTTCTTCACTGCCATGATTTCATCTCCTCAAGCTTTGATCTGTTTGTGAACGAATGGGTTGGGTTTGTTTTGTCTGGTACGCTTCAAATCCCTTGTGGGATGCGCATTTCATGCGCTCGAACTCTTTCCAGGTTGTTGCTGGATTCGCCTTAGCGCACGGAATTTCCGCTTACAACGCTCGTTTTCTGCTTATTCCATGCGGTTTTTCGGACACAGAGGCTCCAAAACCCGTGCAAACCGCGCTGATTCGCACCGCGCATCGGCGATCGTCGGCGCGCACGCATGCACGCAAACGCCCAGAAAACCCGGGCGCGCACGGCCTTTCGGGCTTTACCCGTCCATGACGGCCCGTTAACGGGAGGGACGGGATTTGAGGGAGGCGGAAATGCGCAGGCTGTGGATCAAAGGCGCCGCGGGCGTGGCGTTGCTCAGCATGAGCGCAGGCGCGGCCTTGGCGCAAAGCGCCGATCTCGCCGACAATTCGGCCACGACGGGGCGCATTGGCGCCGGCCAAACCATCACCGGCGCGCTGGAAGCGCCGTCCGATCATGATTGGTACCAGATCAGCCTGCGCGGCGGGCAAGCCTATCGCTTCACCCTGCACAGCGCCGACGGCGATGGCGCGCTGAGCGATCCGGTGCTGGCGCTGCACAATGCGAGCGGTGAGGTCGTCGCCGAGAACGACGATACGAACGATCTCAATTCGCGCATCGATTTCACGCCGCCGGCCGATGGAATCTATTACCTCGACGCGGGCGGCTTCGCCGATGCGCAGGGCGGCTATGTGCTCGCCGCCGCCGAATATGTGCAGCCGACCGACAACGTGCCGGCCACGACCGCCTCAACCGCGCGCCTCACGCTCGGGACGCCGCTCAATGGCAGCGTCGATTTCGACGGCGACGCCGATTGGTACCGCGTCACGCTGCAGCCGGGCTTTCTCTATCACATCACGCTGAATTCCGCGGCCGCGAACGGCATCCCCGATCCGATGCTGCGCGTGCTCTCCGCCACGGGCGAAGAGCTGGCTGTCAATGACGACGCCGACGGCCTCAATTCGGCGATCGATTTCACGGCGAACGCGCGCGGAACCTATTTCATCGAAGCGCGCAATCTCTACGAGAGCGGCGAAGGCGGCTATGTGCTGACGGCTGAGCGCCGCGCGCTGCCAACGGACGCCATCAGCGCAACGGCGACGACCACGGGCGGCATCGCGCCGGGCGGCGAGGTCAGCGGGACCCTCGATTTTCCGCGCGACGCCGATTGGTACCGCATCACGCTGCAAGGCGGACAGACCTATCGCTTCGCGCTCGACAGCGTCGAAGGCGAGCACGCCTTCGATCCCCTCCTCCGCCTGCTCTCCAGCACGGGCGGCGAGCTTGCGCGCGACGACGATGGCGGCCCCGGCCTCAACTCGGCGATCGAATACACGCCGTCGACGACGGGCGTGTACTATCTCGAAGCGCGCGGCTTCAGCGATGAGGCGGTCGGCTCCTACGTGCTGCGCGCGCGCCTGGGCGACATCCCCGCCGATGCGACGACCGATCTGTCGCTATCGAGCGAAGGCGATTACGTCGAAGGCGTGCTGGCGCCGTCCGGTGACAAGGATTGGTATGCGTTCGACGTCGCCGAAGGCGGCACGGTGCGCCTGGCGCTGTCGAACGGCGGGGCCCAGCCGGTCGGCGATCCGCTGCTCATCGTGTACGATTCGCACGGCCAGGAGGTCGCGCGCGACGACGATGGCGGCGGCAATCTCAATTCCTATCTCGAATTCACGCCGGCGACCGGCGGGCGCTATTACGCCGAAGCGCGCGGCTTCTCAGACGAAGCGCAAGGCAATTACGTCCTGCAGCTCACGCCCGGTGAAATCGGCGGCGAAGCCTCCACGGCGGACACGATCGATCCGACGACAGGCCCGCGCCAAAGCCGCATCGCCCCGGCCAATGACAGCGATTGGTTCACGCTCAACGCCATCGAAGGGCGCGCCTATCGCGTGTTCCTCGACGCCGCGCCGGGCGATGAGGTGCTCGATCCCTATCTCAAAGTGATCGCGGCTGATGGGACGACGGCGCTGTTCGAAGACGATGACGGCGGCACGGGCATCAATTCCTATATCAGCTTCATCGCCCCGCAATCGGGCCCGCTCTTTCTTGCGGTCTCATCCTATGAGGGGCAATCGAGCGGCGGCTATGCGCTGCGCGTGGTCGATACCGAAGTGCCGGGCCAGCCGGGCACGGACGAAATGCTCCAGGCGGACGAGGATTCGCGCGCCAGCCGCATCGACATGCCCGGCGACAAGGATTTCTATCTCGTCGAATTCCAGGAAGGCGCGAGCTATGAAATCACGGTGACGGGCTCGGGCGCCGATCCGTTGCGCGATCCGATCCTCACCGTGCTCAACGCCAACTACGCCGAAGAATCCGAAGGCGAAGACGGCGCCACGCCGAATCTGCAAACGCTCGCGACCGACGACAACAGCGGCCCCGGCCGCAATGCGCGCCTGGTCTATACGCCCACGAGCGCCGGCAACGCCTTCCTGCAAGTGACCGCCAAAGGCCTGCTCACCGGCGATTACACCATCGCCGTGCGCCGCCTGCAGGGCGAATAGAAGGCGGCGGACGCCGCACAAAAATCGGGGCGCGAGCTGCCTGCTCGCGCCCCTCTTTGTTTTGATCGCTCAGCTCACGAAACCTGGCCAAGGCGATCGTCGCTCTGACGCTCGACCATCCAACCGGGATATTCGCGCGGCAGCGCCGACACCTCGTTGAGCTTCTTGAGATCGTCGTCGCCGAGCTTCAGATCGACGGCGCGCAGATTGTCCGCCAATTGCTCGGGCGTGCGCGCACCGATGATCACGCTGGTGACGTGCTTTTGATGCAGCAGCCAGGCCAGCGCGACGCGCGCCACGCTGGCGTCCTTGCCCTCGCCCACCGTGCGCATCGCATCGATCACGTTGAACCCGCGCTCCTTATCGACCGGCGGGAAATCGAACTGCGCGCGCCGCGCATCATTCGGCCCGCCGCTGTCGCGCGTGAATTTGCCGGATAGGAAGCCGCCTGCGAGCGGGCTCCACGGCAGGATGGCGAGATTTTCCTCCAGCGCGAGCGGCACGACCTCGCGCTCCAGATCGCGGCCCGCGATCGAGTAATACATTTGCAGGCTTTCGAACCGCGACAGGCCCTTCGCGTTCGAGATGCCGAGCGCCTTGGCCGTGCGCCACGCTTCCCAATTGCAAAGCCCGATATAGCGCACGCGGCCGGAGCGCACGATGTCGTCCAGCGCTTCCAGCGTCTCTTCGATCGGCGTGATCGGATCGACGCCGTGCACCTGGTAGAGATCGATGTAATCAGTTCCGAGCCGCTTCAAGCTCGCATCGACCGCATCGAACAGATGCTTGCGCGCCAGGCCGCTGATATTGCGCGCGGAGGTGCGGCGCGCGAACTCGCGCTGCTGATCGGGCGTCGCGCCCTCCCCCGGCGCCGGCGGCGCAACGCGGCCGAACGCTTTGGTGGCGATCACCAGCTCATCGCGCGGCAGGCCGAGCGCGCGCACGGCATTGCCCAAATGCTCTTCCGATTGCCCATTGGAATAGACATTGGCGGTGTCGAAGAAATTCACGCCGGCGGCGAAGGCCTCTTTCACCAGCGTGGTCGACTCATCCTGCTTCAGCGCGCCGACGACGCGCCAGAAGCCATCGCCGCCGAATGTCATCGTGCCCATGCAAAGCTCGGAAACGACAAGGCCCGTGCGGCCCAATTTCTTGTAGCGCATGCGAAATCCCCTTGGGCTCAAGGCCCAGCTGGCGGTCACAATCTGAGATCAACACGCGGCTCCGCGCGCCCGAATGTGAGGCGGATATGCGAGGCGAAGCCGAGAGGTTGGACGCGCAGCCGAACGCTGCGCATGCGATCTTCTACACCAAAAGGCCTATTTTTGCAAGGTTTCGGCGGCGCTCACGCGTCCGGCAGGCCGTTGGCGCGGAAATGCGCGAGCATGCGCGCCCAGCCATCGCGCGCCGCGCCCTCATTATAGGACGGGCGATAATCGGCATGAAAGCCGTGCTGCGCGCCGGGATAGACGATGAGTTCCGAATGCGTCGGATCGCCATTGGCCGCGAGCGCCGCGCGCATCGCGGCGACGTCCTGTTGCGTGATGCCCTGATCGAGCTCGCCATAGAGCCCAAGCACCGGACAGAGGAGGTCGCTCGCAATATCGACAGGCCGCGGGCGCTGTTCGCCGGTGGAGCCGAACGCGCCCTGCGGCGGCGCGCGGAGCCGCCCGTACCAAGCGACGCCGGCGCGGAAATCGAGCCGCGCACACGCCATCCAGACAATGTCGCCGCCCCAGCAGAAGCCGGTGATCCCGAGATTGCGGTCCTGCACCCAGGGTTGCCCGCGCAGCCAATCCATCGCGCCGCCGGTGTCGCCCATCACCTGATCGAGCGTCGCAGCCTCCACGATCGGACGGATTTGCGCGATGTCGCTCATCAACGCGGGATTGCCGGCGCGCGAGAAATAATCTGGTGCGATCGCGACATAGCCGCGATGCGCCAGCCTGCGGCACACATCCTTGATGTAGGCGTGGATGCCGAAAATCTCGTTCACGACCACGATTGCGGGCTTGCGGCCCCAGCGCCGCGGCCGCGCGAGATAGGCCGGCAGCGGATCGCCATCGGCGCCGAACACGCGCACGTCGTCGTCGATGATGAGCCCGTCGGCGCTGGTTTCGATCGCGGTCGCCGCCGCCGGCTGCATGGACAGCGCATAGCTCGCCGCGAACGCCGCGCTGATCGCCGCGCGCCGGGTCGGCTGCGCCGCGGGCGCGCCCTCCGGATTGGTCAATCGCATCCCGCCCTCTCCCGTCCTGTGAACGCTGCATTGGCGGGCGCGGCCTGTCCAGCTTACTCCCACGCCGCTTGAGAATGACGCGCCCCTGGTTCAGGTTTCACAGCACTGGCTGAGGGGCGATGCATGCTGCGTTTTGTATTTCTGGCCGTGCTGTGCGCGCTGGCGCCGGCAAGCGCCGCACACGCCGCCCTGCCCTTCGATCCCGACGCCGCCACGCGGGCCTGGCTCGCCACGTTGGGGCCGGAGGCGACGGCGCGCTCCAACGCCTATTTCGAGGGCGGCTATTGGATCCAAATCCTCGGCGCCGCGCTCGGCATCGGCGTCTCGGTCCTGATGCTGGCGCTCGGCTGGGCGCGGCGCGTGCGCGATTGGCTGGAGCGCACAGTCAAAGCCAAGACGCTGGTCGCCTTCGGCATGGGCGTGTTCTACATCGCGGTTTCGAGCGTGCTGACCTTCCCGTTCACCTGGTATGTCGGCTTCATCCGCGAACACCAATTCGGCCTCTCGACGCAGAATTTCGGCCAATGGTTCGGCGAGTTCGCGATCGGTTTCGCCATCAGCCTCGTGCTGTCGGCGCTGTTCATCGCGATCCTCTATCTGATCGTGCGCGCGGCGCGGAATGCGTGGTGGGTGTGGGGCTCGGTGTTTGCGATTTTCTTCTTCGCGCTCGCCAATTTCGCGGCGCCCGTGCTGATCGCGCCGCTCTTCAACACCTATCAGCCGATGCAGGAAAGCCCGCTCAAGGACGACATCCTGGCGATGGCGCAGGCCAATGGCGTGCCGGCCGATAACGTCTATGTCTATGACCGCTCGCGCCAGACCAACAGCATTTCCGCCAACGTCTCGGGCCTGTTTGGCACGACGCGCATTTCCATCGCCGATACGCTGATTTCGCGCGCCAGTCCGGACGCGGTGCGCGCCGTGCTTGGCCACGAGATCGGGCATTACGTGCTCGGCCACACCTATTCGCTGATGATCATGGTCGCGATGCTGGTGCTGATCTTCTTTGCGGCGACGCATTACATCTTTCGCGCCATCGCCAAGAACGGGCGATGGGGCATTCGCGACATCGACGATCCCGCCGGCCTGCCGCTCGCGCTCGCGATCATCACAGCGCTCGGCCTCTTGGCGACGCCGGCGCAGAACACGCTCATCCGCTTCCATGAACAGCAGGCCGATATGTTCGGGCTCAACGCCGCACGTGCGCCCGATGGCTTCGCCGAAGCGTCAGTGCTGCTGAGCGAGTACCGGAAAATGGCGCCGAGCCCGCTCGAGGAATTCGTGTTCTTCGACCATCCCTCGGGCTGGACGCGCATCCACAACGCCATGGTCTGGAAAGCCCACGAGATCGCCGCCGGGCGCCTGCCGCCCTCCCCCGGCGGCCCGCCGGCCAATTGGCGGCCGGATTTCGTCGTGCTGCGGGACCAGGCCCGGCCGCCGCATAGGTGATTATACGCTTGTTTGGCCCCACCCCCGTAACTTGGGGTAAATTCGCTATGGATATGGAACGGTCACGCGGCGGAGCGTGAGGTTGATCCGGCCGCCCTTCGGTAGGAGCCGGGACGTGCCCGCGATCACCCGGTCGACGCCGTGAAACGCCCGCCTGGCCGCCCCGGCGAGCAGCACCACATCGCCTGAGGACAGGCGCACCGAGCTGGTCGGATCCGTGCGCAGCTGGCCGCCCAGGCGGAACAGCGCCGTATCGCCCAGCGAGATCGACAGCACCGGCGCGTCCCAAGCCTCCTCATCGCCGTCCACGTGCAGGCCCATGCGGGCATCGCCCTGGTAGAGATTGACCAGACAGGCCTCAGGCGGGGCGCGGTAGCCCGCCAGCGCGTCCCAGATCGCCAAAACCGCCGCGGGTATCGGCGGCCACGGCCGGCCGGTCTCGGGATGCGTGCTCTGGTAGCGGTAGCCGCGCGCCTTGTCGGTGACCCAGCCCAGCGGGCCGAAATTGGTCATCCGAACGCTCATCGGCTGGCCCGAGCGGGGCATGGTGGGCACGTAGAACGGCGCCTGCTTGGCCAGCGCGAACACCTCGTCGCACAAATCCTCCTGCGCCCCCCGGCCGAGATAGCCGGGCAGCAGGCGGAAACCGTCGGGGGCGGCCGATGCGCGCGCGTGCGGCATGGGTCTGTCCTAAGCTGATCCGCGCCGTTTCGCGAGCCGCCGCCCGCTATGCCTGACGCGGTGTCAGGTTCCGCGGAAGAGGCGGCCCGACCCGGAATACACCTCCGGTCAAAAGGGTTCTTGCGGCGCCCGCCCGGCTTCCCATATCAGGCCGGAACTCGCCGTGCAGGCGTGCGCCCTTCGGGCGTAGGCTGCGCCGGCAAATCAGGTTCAAAGGGATGCGGGGTTTGGACGCCGAGATCGGGTCCCTTAGAAGGCCGCGCATCGCCAAGAGGAGCGAGAACACATGGGCAAGGTGATTGGCATCGACCTTGGCACGACGAATTCGTGCGTGGCGGTGATGGAAGGCGGTCAGCCGAAGGTGATCGTGAATGCGGAAGGCGCGCTGACGACGCCCTCCGTCGTCGCCTTCACCGAGAGCGGCGAACGCCTCGTCGGCATTCAAGCCTCCCGCCAAGCGGTCACGAATCCTGAGCACACTTATTACGCCGTGAAGCGCCTGATCGGGCGCCAGTTCGACGATCCGATCGTCAAGAAGGACATCGGCCTCGTCCCCTACAAGATCGTCAAAGCCGCGAGCGGCGACGCCTGGATTCAAGGCCGCGACAAGCAATATGCGCCGGCCGAGGTTTCGGCCTTCGTGCTGCAGAAGATGAAGCAGACCGCGGAAGATTATCTGGGCGAGCCTGTCACCCAGGCCGTCATCACGGTGCCCGCCTATTTCAACGACGCGCAACGTCAGGCGACGAAAGACGCCGGCCGCATCGCCGGCCTTGAAGTGCTGCGCATCATCAACGAGCCGACCGCAGCGGCCCTCGCCTATGGCCTCGACAAGACGCAAGAGAACAAGACCATCGCGGTCTACGATCTGGGCGGCGGCACGTTCGATGTGTCGATCCTCGAAATCGGCGACGGCGTGTTCGAAGTCCGCTCCACGAACGGCGACACGTTCCTCGGCGGCGAAGATTTCGACGTCCGGATTCTCAACTATCTGGCCGACGAATTCAAAAAGCAGAACGGCGTCGATCTGCGCCAGGACAAGCTGGCTTTGCAGCGGCTCAAGGAAGTCGCCGAACAGGCGAAGAAAGAGCTGTCCTCGCGCACCGAGTTCGACGTCTCCGTGCCCTTCATTTCGATGGATGCGAACCGCAATCCGCTCCACCTCAACATGAAGATCACGCGCGCGAAATTCGAATCGCTCGTCGAAGATCTGGTCCAGCGCACGCTGGAGCCGTGCAAGGCGGCGTTGAAGGACGCCGGCCTCAAGGCGGCGGACATTCAAGAGATCGTGCTCGTCGGCGGCATGACGCGCATGCCGAAGATCCAGCAGGTCGTGAAGGAATTCTTCGGCCGCGAGCCGCACAAGGGCGTCAACCCGGATGAAGTCGTGGCCGTGGGCGCCGCGATCCAGGCCGGCGTGCTGCAGGGCGACGTGAAGAACGTCGTGCTGCTCGACGTGACGCCGCTCTCGCTCGGCATCGAAACGCTTGGCGGCGTGTTCACGCGCCTGATCGAACGCAACACCACGATCCCGACCAAGAAGAGCCAGACCTTCTCGACTGCCGAGGACAATCAGCAGGCGGTGACGATCCGCGTGTTCCAGGGCGAACGCGAAATGGCGGCGGACAACAAGCTCCAAGGCCAGTTCGACCTGATGGGCATCCCCCCTGCCCCGCGCGGCATGCCGCAGATCGAGGTCACGTTCGACATCGACGCCAACGGCATCATCTCCGTCAGCGCCAAGGACAAGGCGACCAATAAAGAACAATCGATGCGCATTCAGGCGTCGGGCGGTCTGTCGGAATCCGACATTCAGCGCATGGTGAAGGATGCCGAGGAGCATGCCGGCGAGGACAAGTCCCGCCGCGAGCTCGCGGAAGCCAAGAACCAGGGCGAAGCGCTCATCCATCAAACCGAGAAGCAGCTCGCGGAACATGGCGCCAAGCTTCAGGCCGGCGATAAGAGCGCGATCGAAAATGGCGTCGCGGCGCTGCGCGATGCGCTGGGCGGCGAAAACGTCGCCGACATCGCCTCGAAGACGCAGGCGCTGATCCAGGCGTCGATGAAGATCGGCGAAGTGCTCTACGGCCAAGGCGCGCAAGGCGGCGGCGAAAGCGGCGGCGCTGACGATGGCGTGGTCGACGCCGAATTCGAAGAAGTGGACGGCCAAAGCAAGAAGAGCGCGTAACGGCGATGAACGGGGCGGCGTTCTTCTCTCCCCCTCCCCGGGGGGGGGGGGGGGGGGGGGGGGGGGGCGGCGAAGCCCTCCCATGGCCGTGATTTTCCTAAGGCTGGATGCGCTGTGTCGATGCGCTCTTTTGTTGAACGTTGTGGTTCACCCCACCCCCTGCCCCCACCCCTCCCGGGGAGGGGGAGCGTGGGCGCTCTGAGTCCGCGCGCATGAGCGACCGCGATTTCTACGAGATCCTCGGCGTGGCGAAGAACGCCGACGCCGCCGCGCTCAAATCAGCCTATCGCAAGCTCGCGATGAAGCATCACCCGGATCAAAATCCGGGCTGCAAGGACAGCGAAGAGGCGTTCAAGGAAATCAACGAAGCCTATGCCGTGCTCTCCGATCCGGAGAAGCGCGCGGCCTATGATCGCTACGGCCGCGCCGCCTTCAATGGCGGCGGACCGGGCTTCAATCCCGGCGGCCAAGGCGGCTTCCAGGATTTCTCCGACATCTTCAACGAGATCTTCGGCTCGGAATTCGGCGACATGTTCGCCCGCGGCCGCGGCGGCCCGCGTCACGGGCCAGAACGCGGCTCCGATCTGCGCTTCGATCTCGAGATCACGCTCGAAGACGCGTTCCGCGGCGCCGAGCGCGAAATCAACGTCACCTCCGCCGTGCGCTGCGACAGCTGCAACGGCTCAGGCGCGGAAGGCGCGGCGACGCCGGAAACCTGCGCGACCTGCCGCGGCCAAGGCCAGGTCGCGAGCGGCAACGGCTTCTTCCGCGTGGTGCGCACCTGCCCCGGCTGCCATGGGCGCGGGCAAACCATCAAGAACCCCTGCCCGTCCTGCAATGGCCGCGGCCTGCAGCAGAAGCAGCGCCAGCTCGCGGTGAAAATCCCGCCAGGCGTGGAAGACGGCACGCGCATCCGCCTCTCCGGCGAAGGCGACGCCGGCCTGCGCAACGGGCCGAACGGCGATCTCTATCTTTTCCTGTCGGTGAAACCGCACCAGCTGTTCGAGCGCGACGGGCCTGATCTCTATTGCCGCGCGCCGGTGCCGATGGTGAAGGCCGCGCTCGGCGGCGAGGTCGAGATTCCCACCATCGATGGCGAGCGCACCAAGGTGCAAATCCCGGCCGGCGCGCAAACCGGCCGCCGCTTCCGCATCAAGGGCAAAGGCATGACCAGCCTGCGCGCGCGTGATCGCGGCGATCTCCACGTCGAGATCGCGGTCGAGACGCCGGTGAATCTGAGCGCGAAGCAAAAGAAGCTGCTCGAAGAATTCTCACAATCGTGCGGCGCGGAAGCGCATCCGCAGACGCAAGGCTTCTTCGACACCGTGAAGCGCTTCTTCGACGCGCGTGAGGACGGGCCAGCCCGCTAGGCGCGCGTGCGCGCATACGCCGTCAGCGCGCCGGCGAAGCGCGCCATCGCATCGGCCAGTTTCGTACGGTCCGCCCCGCTCCACTCCGCCAGCGCACGGGACAGCAGCCGCCGTCGCGCCAGCGTGATCGCTTGCACAATCCTTTCGCCGCCGGCGGTGAGACGCGCCATGCGCGCGCGCCGATCCTCCGCGTCCTCTTTGCGCGCGATCAGCTTGAGGCTCTCCAGCTTCCCAAGCTGCCGGCTGACCGTGGTGTGATCGCGCCCGACCTGATCGGCCAGCGCCGCGACCGTCAGCGGCCCCGCCATCGCCAGCCGCACCAGCAGCGGAAACAGCGCGCGATCGATCGTCACGCCCGCCTCCCGCAGCAGCGCCTCATCGCGCTGCGGGCTGCTCAAGAAGCTCATCAGCTCGATCAGGCTCTCGCCGAGCCGATCCATCTCGCGTGTATTTTGCACGTTTACGGCGCCCGCTTTCCGAGTCAGATTGCGTGTATGATACATGCATCCAAGGTGCTCGTCATCGCCGCCAGCGTGCGGCCGAACCGGCTCGCCCCGCAGATCGCGGCCTGGGCGGCCGAGATTGGGCGGCCGACCCTCCCCCTCCCGCTGGAGCTGGTCGATCTGAAGGATTGGCCGCTGCCGATGGATGACGAGCCCGCCATTCCCGCGCGCGGCGCCTATGCCTTTCCCCACACACGCGCGTGGAGTGAGAAAGTGCAGGAAGGCGCCGGCTTCGTGTTCGTCACGCCGCAATACAATTGGGGCTATCCGGCCGCGCTCAAGAACGCGCTCGATCATCTCTACGCGGAATGGGCGGGCAAGCCGGCGGCGATCGTCAGCTATGGCGGCCATGGCGGCGTCCGCTGCGCCGAACAGCTCCGCCAGGTGCTCACCGGGCTCAAGATGAAGCCGGTCGCGACCATGCCGGCGCTCACGCTGCCGCGCACGCAGATCGAATCTGACAGCGGCTTCATCGACGCGGAGGCGGTTTTCGGCGCGCAGCGCCCAGCGCTCGCGCAGGCGTATCAGGAATTGTCCGCCGCCCTGGCCTGAACGCCGCGAAAACGCGCGGCCACGTTCCGCCTGTAAAAAACTTGTTCTAATCTGGCCCCTGCGTGGGACCGATCGTCATCTTCGCAGCGGCCGCGGCCGCTTTCGCCGTGGGCGCGGCCCTCGTGCTGCTCTACGTCGTGTTCCGGCGTTCCGAGCAGCACCGCGACGCGCTCATCCAGGCCTATCAGCGCATCGACCAGCTGGAGCGCTCGTTGTCGCAGGGCGCGCCCGCGCGCGTGCCGGCGGAGCCGATGGCCGCAGAACCGCCCCGCCGCGTAGAACAGCCGCCAGGCCCCCCGCCACACATCGAGCCAGACCCGCCGCCGCTCGAACCGGCGCCCGTCGCGCTCAGCGAGCCGGCGCCGCTGCCCGAGCCCGATCTGCCGGCGCGCTTCTCCGGCCCGCCGCCGAGCCTCCAACAGGAGCCTCCGCCGCCGCCCGCCCCGCCGCCATTGCCGCCAGCGCTGGAGCCAGCGCCGCCGCAACCGCTGCGGCTCGAATGGATCGCCGGCGGCGCCGGGCTCATCGCCGCTTTGGCTTCGCTCGCCGCGCGCAGCGGGTCGCTGCCGCCGATTTACGGCTTCATCATCGCCGCCAGCGTCGGTATCGCGATCACCGGCTTCGCGGAGTGGCGGCGCGGCCGCGGCCAAACCCATGGCGCAGCGCCGCTGGCGGCGTTCGGGCTCTTGCTCATCACCGCCGGCCTCGTCGTCGCGCGCCTGTCGGGCAACGCCGCCGCCCCCCTGCCCGCGCTCATCATGGCCGCCGCCTTAGCATTGTGTGCGCTGGTGATGGCGGCGTGGCACGGGCGCTGGCTGATCGCGTTCGGCCTCGCGCTCGCCATCGCCGCGCCGCTGCTGGCGCCGCTCGATGCGATCTCCGCGCATGCGCGCCACATCCTCCTGTTCGCCGCAGCCGCCGCGTCCTGCGCGTTGGCGCGGGCGCGCGGCGAATATATTTGGGCCTGGATCGCCATCGCCGGCGCGCTGGCCTGGGGCGTGGTCTCGGTCGCCGTCAGCAACGATCTCGTCACCTCGGCAAGCACGGCGCTCTATCTCGCCGCGCTGAACGGCCTCTTCGTCACCTACGCTTGGCCCGTCGCCGCCAATTCGCTGTTGCCGCTCGGCGATGTGCGCGCGCGCGATCCGCTGTTCGCCGCGCTCGCGGGGCTCACCGCGAGCACGATCCTCATCGCCATCCTGCTGGTGCGCGGCGATCCGATCATCGCCATCGTCGCGGCGACGGCGCTGGTCATCACCGCGCTCTTGGCCAGCGTCGGTGGCGTGCTGCGGCCGGGCCTCGCGCCCGCGCCGCTCATCGTGCTCGCGCTCGCCGCCATCGCGCTGCGCTATTGGCCGGCGCCCGACGCGCCCGCCACGCTCATCGCCGCCGGCGCGCTCGCCGCGACCTTCATCGCCGCGGGCGCTTTCATGCTGTGGCGCGGGCTCGATGAAGGCGCGCTGCTGACGTGCTTTGCGCCGCTCGTGCTGCTGGTCGCGGCGCAGGCCGCCGCGCCGCACGTGCTGACCGATTGGGCCTGGCCGCTCGCTGCGCTCGCCCTGGCGCTTGCGACTGGGATCGGCGCTCTGCGCGGACAGCGCGCGGCGCCGCTGGCGGCGGCGCTCAGCCTGATGAGCGCGGCGCTCGCGCTGGTCGCCGCGATCGGCTTCGTCACGCCCGCGCCCTGGCCGCCGATCGTGGTGGCGATCTGCCTGCTCGGCTTCGCCTGGGCGGATTCGCAAAGCGATCTGCGCGGCCTGCGCACCGCCGTCTGCGTGCTCGCCGGCTTCGTGCTGATGCAATTGATCGGCGCCGGGCTCTCTGGCGCCAGCGAAGCGATGCGCGTGCTGATCTACCTGATCGATGCCGTGATCCTGTTCGTCGCCTCGCTGCTGCTGGCGGCGCCGCGCTCACGCGCCGCCTCGGAAAGCCTGCTCGCGGCCACCATTGCGAGCATCGCGGTGGCCTGCTGCATCGAGACCTATCGTTTCATCGCCGCCACGCCCACGCCGGATCTCCGCCTGCTGCTGGCAGGCGCGCCCAGCTTGATCTGGCTCGGCTTCGCCTACGTGCTCGCCTGGCGCTTTGCAGAGCGCGCGAATCCAGTACTGCGCGCGGGCGAACTCGCAGCCTTCATCGCGGCTGCGGGATGCGCCATCGGCGGCGGGCTTGTGCTGCTGGCGCCCTGGTGGGGCCTGACGCCTGCTTCCGCGCCCGGCTGGCCCGGCGCCAATCTCCTGCTCGCCGCCTATCTCGGCCCCGCCATCCTGTTCTTCGCCTATGGGCGCCTGCGTGAGCGCCAAGGGCTCACGACCCGCGCCATGGCGGCGACGCTCATCGCCGTCGGGCTGGCGCTGGCGCATGTCACACTCGAATTGCGCCGCGCGTTTCATCCCGGCGCGATGGCCGAGGGCGCGATCGTCGACGCCGAAAGCTGGGCCTATACGCTCGCCTGGCTGGGTTTCAGCGCGGCCTTGGTGCTGGCTTCGCTCGAACGGGGCCTCGCCTGGCTGCGCCACGTCGCCGCCGCGCTGGCGCTCGCGACCCTGGTGAAGGCGGCCATGTTCGATGCGCGCGCGGTTTCGGGCCTGGCGCAATTCGCGATGTTCGCGCTGCTTGCGGGCGCCGGCGTCGGCGTGGTTCTGCTCTATCGCCAGTTCGTCTTGCCGGCGCGCGCGAGCGGGCCCAAGACGCTCGCGGACCCGCCAACAGGATGACGCGGCCATGCTGAAGATCGCCTTCGCCGGCGCGCGCGGCCGCATGGGCCGGGCGCTGCAGGCCGCTATCGTCGCGCAGCCCGATCTGCGCATCGTCGGCGCCACCGAACGCGGCGCGGCGATCGGCCAAAGGCTGAGCGCCGACCCCGCCTCTCCCCTCTTGAGCGCCAGCGCCGCCGAGGCTGCGGCCGACGCCGACATCTGGATCGATTTCACCACCCCGGACGCGACGCTCGCCGGCCTCGCCGCCCTTAACGACTCAAGCGTGCGCGCCGCCATCATCGGCACGACCGGGCTGACGGCCGCGCAGGAGCAAGAGGTGACACGCGCCGGCGCCCGCTTGGCGCTGGTGCGGTCCGGCAATTTCAGCCTCGGCGTCAATCTGCTGGCCGCGCTGGTCAAACAAGCCGCGCGCGCGCTCGGCCCCGATTGGGACATCGAAATTCTGGAATCGCATCATCGCCGCAAGGTCGACGCGCCGAGCGGCACGGCGCTGATGCTCGGCGCGGCCGCCGCTGAAGGCCGCGGCCGCACGCTGAAAGATCTTCATCTGGCGCCGCGCGATGGCGTCGCCGAGCCGCGACCCGAGGGCGGCATCGGCTTCGCGGTGCGCCGCGCCGGCGGCATCGTCGGCGAACACGAAGTGATGTTCGCCAGCGAGCGCGAAGTGCTGCGCCTCAGCCATGATGCGCTTGACCGCAGCCTGTTCGCAGACGGCGCCATCGCGGCCGCGCGCTGGGCCGCGGCGCAGAAGCCCGGCCTTTACGCGATGTCGGACGTGCTCGGCTTATGAGGCCCACGCCGCGCGCGCTGCAGCGCCTCGGTCAACGCCTTCGCGAAATCGCGCTGCTCGCGCGGCGACAGGAACGCGCCGACATGCATCGCGCCCTTGCCCGAGGCGATGCGCACGCCGCGATCGGCCACGCTGACGCGCGCCCAGAGCGGGCTGACCAGCCAATGATCGGCGCCCTTCGGCGACACCCGCGAAATATGCACATGCTCGTGCGCGACCTGCACCAATTCCGCGCGCTTGGCGGCGCGATTGTTGAGGTGAAACGCCAAAGCGAAGGCCGCGACGTCGAGCCCCATGAAGCCGGCCACGGGATAGGCGCCCTGCAGCCAGAACACGCTCGCCACGATCACATTCATCAGCACAAACACGCCGAACAGCAGGCGGAACCCAGCAACCGACAAGCTGCGATGCGGCGTCAGCACCGCATCCATCAGGAGCGGCGCTTCGAGCGGCGCACGGGCCGTGCGTCGCCATTGTCCGTTCATGGGCCCGCTCACCGGTGCGCTCATGCCCGCTAAGGCGCCGCCAAAACGCCGCGCCGTCAAGCCGAAAGGCAAGCGGCTGACGCGCGAAGCCGCCGCGCAGCTCTACGAGAAATTGGCCGAGGCGCGGCCAGACCCGCGCACCGAGCTGGATTACGTCAACCCGTTCACGCTGCTCGTCGCCGTCGTGCTCTCCGCGCAGGCCACCGACAAAGGCGTCAACCGCGCCACCAAGGCGCTGTTCCAGATCGCGCGTACGCCCGAAGACATGCAGGCGCTCGGCGAAGATGGCGTGGCCGAGCACATCAAGACCATCGGGCTCTGGCGCAACAAGGCCAAGAACGTCGTCGCGCTATCGGAAGCGCTGATCGAACAGCACGGCAGCCGCGTGCCGCATGATCGCGAAGCGCTGGAAGCATTGCCCGGCGTTGGCCGCAAGACCGCCAATGTCGTGCTCGCCGAAGCGTTCGGCGAAGCGACCATCGCGGTCGATACGCACGTCTTCCGAGTCGCCAACCGCACCGGCCTTGCGCCCGGCAAAACGCCCGACGAGGTCGAGGCGGGGCTGATGAAGATCACACCGCAGAAATATCTGCACGGCGCGCATCATTGGCTGATCCTTCACGGCCGTTACGTGTGCCTCGCGCGCCGCCCGGATTGCCCGCATTGCGTGATCGCGGACATCTGCCTCTTTAAAGAGAAGACGAAAGCGGCCTAACGCGGCCGCGCCGCTGCATCGGCGCATTGCGCGAGCGTGGGCCGTTCTTCGCCGAGATGCGCGGGCTGCGGCGTGGCTTCCGCGAGACGCGGCGTGTTGCGCGCGTCATTGGCGAACACGAGCAGCAGCGAACAGCCCTCGAAACGATAGGTCAGCGCCACGCCCTGCCCTTCCGCGCGGCGCAATTCCGGCTGTCCCAGCACGCGGATCGCCGCATCAAGCGTGGCCGCATCGTCACGCCCCGCGCCGCGCAGCAGCGCCTCGGCGGCGCTGGTGGGCGCGGTACGCGGACCTGAATCCACACGCGGCGGCGTGCTCGTCACCGGCGCGGTCACGGCGGCCGAGGCGCAGCCCGCGAGCGCCAAAAACAGAAGCGGAACGAATCGTCGCGGCATCACGCGCGGACCATGCAATTGCCAGCGCGCCGCTGCAATGCTTGACCCTAGTGCGCACGCAGGGGATGCGCGAGGAGCTGGCATGGCCGAGGTGAAGTTCGATGTCGTCGCCGTGGGCAACGCCATCATCGACGTGATCTGGACGACGACGGACGATTTCCTCGTCGCGCACGGCATCGTGAAGAACGCCATGTCCCTGATCGACGAGCCGCGCGCCGATGAGCTGACGCGCCTCTTCACCGGAGCCACAGTCGCGCCCGGCGGCTCGGCGGCCAACACGGTCACGGGCGTCGCCAGCCTCGGCGGGCGCGCCGGCTATATCGGCAAGGTTGCGGACGATGCGCTCGGCGCGCAATTCACGCAGGCGTTCCGCGCCGGCGGCGTCGTGTTCGATACGCCGCCGCGCAAGGGAACCCCAGGCACGGCGCGCTCCATGATCGCGGTGACGCCCGATGGCCATCGCTCGATGAACACCTATCTCGGCGCTTCCACCCTGCTTGAGCCCGCCGATATCGACCGCGCGCTGATCGAAGCCGGCCAGATCACGTTTCTTGAAGGCTATCTGTTCGACCGCGACGAGGCGAAGGCCGCGTTCGTGCGCGCGGCGGAATTCGCGAAGGGCGCGGGCCGGCGCGTGAGCCTCACGCTGTCGGACGTGTTCTGCGTGGAGCGGCACCGCGAAAGCTTCAAGCAATTGGTCGCCGGCCATATCGATATTCTGTTCGCCAACGAGAACGAAATCCTGGCGCTCTACGAAACCGACAACCTTGATGACGCGGCCGAGCGCGCGCAGCGCGATTGCCCGATCGTCGCGGTGACGCGCTCCGAGCACGGCTCGATGATCATCGCCAATGCCGAACTCATCCATGTGCCAGCCGAGCCCGCCAACGTGATCGACACCACAGGCGCAGGCGATCTCTACGCCGCGGGCTTCCTCTTTGGCCTCGCGACGGGCCGCCCGCTCGACATCTGCGCCAAGCTCGGCTCTATCGCCGCGGGCGAAGTCATCTCCCATATCGGCCCGCGCCCGGAAACGAGCCTCAAGGCGCTGGCGAAGGGCGTGCTTTAGGGTGGCTGCGCAGGAAGAACACAGCAAGATCATCGCGAACTGCGCTAAGACTGTTCTCGCGCCAGCAGGATATGAGCGTGTCGGTCAATCTCGGCTTTGGTTCTTGGACCACGGCTATTGGCTCACATACATCGAGTTTCAGCCCAGCGGATTCTCAAAGGGATCCTATCTCAACGTCGCAGCGCACTGGCTGTGGAAATTCGGGCATATCCGCTCTTTTGACTACTTCTTGCCTGGTCAAAAGCGGCCGTGGATCAGCTTCGAATCCGCCGAGCAATTTGAGCCGTTGGCGTTTGAAATGGCCAGCCTCGCATTGGTTTCCGGCGCGGAACTGACCGCGAGATTCTCGTGCATCGAAGACATCGCTGCAACGCTCATTGCGCTTGAACTACAGTATCGCGAAAGATATCCGCCGAGCTGGCCCACGGTTCACGCCGCGATCGCTGCTGGTCTCGCCGGACAAGCCGAAGCTTCTCGTCGACTATTTCATGATGTCGCGCGGTCGCAAGATCATCACATAGCACGGTATGCGGATTGGGCGCCGACCGCGCTCAAAGCGCTCGACGGGGCAGTCTTTGATTCAGCGGTGTGCGAGCTGATCAATTCGACCCGCGAAACTTATCGGCTGTCGCCGTGGGCGGGGTCTTTCTCATAAGTCGACGGCACCCCGCCTAGCCTACCCGCGTGCTCTGATAAAGCTCCGGAAAGAAGCGTTGCAGATTGGCGAGCTTCGGCATGTCGTATTGCCGGATGTAGGGATAGGTCGGATGCAGGGCGAGAAAGTCCTGATGATAGCCTTCCGCCGGATAGAACGCGCGCAGCGCCACGATCTCCGTCACGATGCGGCGCGAATACACGTGTGAGGCATCCAATTGCGCCACATAGGCGCGCGCCACGCGCTCCTGGTCGGCGTTCGCGAAGAAGATGACCGAACGATATTCCGGCCCGTAATCGGGACCTTGCCGGTTGAGCTGGGTGCCATCGGTGGCGACCGAAAAGAACACACGCAGCAGCTGGCCGTAGCTCACGACGCTCGGATCGTAGGTGATCTCGACGGATTCGGCGTGCCCCGTGCGGCCCGTGCCGACGCGCTCATAGCTCGCCGTGCGCGCTTCGCCGCCGGAATAACCAGACCGCACGCTGCGCACGCCGCGCACATGTTCGAACACGCCTTCGACGCCCCAGAAGCAGCCGCCCGCCAGCACGGCCGTCTGCAGGCCGCGCGCGGCCGGCATGTCCACGGCCGGCGCCGGCAGAAGCTGCGGCCGTTCCGACGCGAAGGCTGGGGCGGCGGCGCAGAGCAGCAAGGACAGAGCAAGAGCGAGGCGACGGATCACGGCGGCGTTCTCCTGAAAGGGCGCTCCCCTTATACGCCGCTCCACGCAGGCCGGTTGCGCCTCACAAAATGAAACGGCTCAAATCTGCGTTCTTCGCCAGATCGCCGACGTGCTGGCGCACATAGGCGGCGTCGATCGTGATCGCCGCGCCGCTCCGGTCGGGCGCGGTGAAGCTGATGTCATCGAGCAGACGCTCCATCACCGTGGCGAGCCGGCGCGCGCCGATGTTTTCAACGGCCGCGTTCACATCCGCGGCGGTTTCCGCGATCGCGGTGACGGCGTCGTCGGCGAAGCGCAACGTCACCCCTTCCGTCGCCAACAGGGCTTCATATTGCTTGATGAGGCTGGCTTCCGGCTCGGTGAGGATGCGGCGGAAATCGTCGCGCGTCAGCGCCTTCAGCTCCACGCGGATCGGCAGGCGGCCCTGCAGTTCCGGCAAGAGATCGGACGGCTTGGCGACGTGGAAGGCGCCCGAGGCGATAAAGAGAATGTGATCGGTCTTCACCGGCCCGTGCTTGGTGGCGACGGTCGTGCCTTCGATCAGCGGCAGAAGATCGCGCTGCACGCCTTCGCGGCTCACATCGGCGCCCTGACGTTCGCTGCGCGCGGTGATCTTGTCGACCTCGTCGAGGAACACGATGCCGTCCTGCTCGGCCAGACGCACGGCCTCTTTCACGATCGCATCCTGATCCAGCAGCTTGTCGCTCTCTTCCGCCAGCAGCGGCGCATAGGCCTCTTCCACCGTCGTGCGCACGCGCTTGGTGCGTGCGCCGAACGCTTTGCCGAACATGTCGCCGAGATTGATCATGCCGATGCCGGGCTGACCGGGAATTTCGAAATTGGGCGCGGCATTGTCCTGCACGTCGATCTCGACAGCGCTCTGCGCCAATTCGCCCGCGCGCAATTTCTTGCGGAAGCTCTCGCGCGTCGCGCTCGAAGACCCCTGCCCCACCAGCGCATCGAGCACCCGCTCTTCCGCCGCCAGTTCAGCGCGCGCGCTCACCTCACGCCGACGGCGCTCGCGTGTCAGCCCGATCGAGACCTCCACCAGATCGCGCACGATCTGTTCGACATCGCGGCCAACATAGCCGACCTCGGTGAATTTGGTGGCCTCGACCTTTAGAAACGGCGCGCCCGCGAGCTTGGCGAGGCGGCGCGCGATTTCGGTTTTGCCCACGCCCGTCGGCCCGATCATCAAGATGTTCTTCGGCGTGATTTCTTCGCGCATGCCTTCCGGCGCCTGCTTGCGCCGCCAGCGATTGCGCAGCGCGATCGCCACCGCGCGCTTGGCGTCGCCCTGGCCGACGATGTAGCGATCCAGCTCTGAAACGATTTCCCGCGGCGAGAGCTCGGTCACGTGCTGCGCTCCCCGCCGAGGCTTTCAAGGGTGAGGTTGCGGTTGGTGTAGACGCAGATATCGGCCGCGATCTCCATGGCGCGCCGCGCGATCGCTTCTGGATCGTCGATATGATCGTAAAGCGCCCGCGCCGCCGCGAGCGCGTAATTGCCGCCGGAACCGACCGCGATCACCGGAAATTCCGGATCGAGCACATCCCCTGCCCCAGTGATGAGAAAGGTCTCGCGCGCATCGGCGACGATCAGCATCGCTTCGAGCCGGCGCAAAGCGCGGTCCGTGCGCCAATCCTTGGCCAGCTCCACGCAGGCGCGCGCCAATTGCGCCGGAAAGCGCTCCAGCTTCTGCTCCAACCGCTCGAACAGCGCGAACGCATCCGCCGTCGCGCCGGCGAAGCCGGAAATCACTTTGCCATCCGCCAGCGGGCGCACTTTGCGCGCATTGCCCTTGAGAATGGTCGCGCCCGCGCTCACCTGGCCATCGCCTGCGATCACCACGCGCCCGCCCTTGCGGACACACACGATCGTGGTGCCGTGCCAGGCGTCTTCCGAACTGCTCATTGCTGTCTCCGGCCCTCATCTGGCCGGCGCGGGGCGCGACTTCAAGCGGCGTCGTGCGCAGCGACCGCTTCGCGCTGGGCGCGCAACATCTGGCCGAATTGCTGGGGCGGAACGGCGGCGCCGTAGAGGAATCCCTGGCCGTAGCGGCAGCCGCGCGCCATCAGGAAATCGGCTTCCTGCTGGCGCTCCACGCCCTCGGCGACGACCGCAAGGTCCAGCTCGCGCGCCATGGCGAGCATCATCTGCACGATCGCCGGCGCCTGCGGCTCGCCGCGCTCCAGGCCGCGCACGAATTGTTGATCGATCTTGATGACATCGAACGGCAGGCGCGTCAGCGCCGACAGGCTCGAATGGCCACAGCCGAAATCGTCGATCGCAAAGCGCACGCCGCGCCGTTTCAGCGGCTCGATCTGGCGCACCGTGCGCTCGGGATCTTCCATGGCGACGGTTTCGGTGATCTCGAGCTCGAGAAAGCTCGGCGGCAGGCCGGCATGCTCCAGCACACGCAGCACGTGCTCGGCGAACTTCTCCTGCCGGAATTGCAGCGCCGAGACGTTGACCGCCACCTGCACGGGCAGGCCCTCGCGCGCCCAGGCCGCCGCCTTCCAGCACGCCTCGCGCAAGATCGCATCCGACACGGGGCCGATGAGGCCATTCTCCTCGGCGGCGGGAATGAATTTCGCGGGGCTCACGATGGTGTGGTCGGGCCGCACCCAGCGCGCCAGCGCCTCCGCCGATTCGATGCGGCCGGTGGCGAAATTGATCTTCGGCTGGAAGAACGCCTTGAACTCATTGCGCTCGATCGCGGCGCGCATTTCACGCTCGAACGTCACGCGGCTCACCGCTTCGCGGTCGAGCGATTTGGTGAACACTTTGAGCCCGGCTTCGGCGTTGCGCGCCGCGCTGCGCGCCAGCGCGGCATGGCGCAGCACGGTATCGGCGTCGCGGCCATCGCGCGGCGCCACCGCCACGCCGCAGGTCGCGCCCAGATGAATCTTGTGCGAGCGCCATTCGAAGGGCTGATTCAGCGCAGAATTGACCATTTGCGCAAACCGCGCCGCCTCGGACGCATCCGTGATGCTCGGCGCCAACAGCGCGAAATCATGATTGCGCAGGCACGCGATCAGCGCCGGCCGCGCATGCGAGGATTGCACCCGCACGACCTTGTCCACCGTGCGCACCGCCTGCACGAGGCGGCCCGCGATCAGCGTCAGCAATTCCTGAACGGAATCCTGATCGAGCGTTTCGGTGAGCCGGCGCAGCCGCTCGAACTCGAACAGCATGATCGCGGCCGCCGATTCCTCCTGCCCCGCGCGCGCGATGCATTCGTTGAGCTCGCGCGCGAACCGCTCCTGATTCGGCAGCTTGGTGACGGGATCGACGAACGCCAATTGCTCGATCCGTTTCATCGATCCCTGAATGCGGCGCATCATGTGATTGAAGGCGTTCGCCAGCGTTTCGAACTCGTCGCCGGTGCGGATGTCGATCTGGCGGCCGAGCCGCGCCGCGTTTGCTTCGCTCACGAACGCCGTCAGCGCCCGCAGCGGTCCGGTGAGGCGGCGCACGAACACGTAGGTCAACGGCGCGGCCAGCGCGAGGAAACAGGTCAAAGTCAGCAGGATCGGCACGATGAGCGACATGTGCGCCGCCGCGAGGCTCTGGCGCGACATCGCGATCACCAGCACGCCGACGATCTGCCCATTCTCGAAATTCGGCGCCGCCACCGCGACATCGCCCGCGCCCGTAAAATACCGGATTTCACGCGACGCCATCGCGCGCAACGCCGTCGTCCGCTCGGGCGCGGTCAAGGCGCCGCCATGCGCTGCGACGACGCGGCCGCGCGCATCGAGGATGACCGCGCGCTCCAGATGCGGGACTTCCGCGAGGCGATCGGTGACCGAGGCGAGCGCGGCGACGTTATGGCTGGCGAGATTGGCGGCGGTGTAGCGGCGCAGAAGCGTGGCGAGCTGCGCGCCCGTCTCCTTGCCCTGGCGCACCACTTGGCCCTGCTGCGCCGCGACCGCGACGACGCCGCACACGACCGCCATGCACGATACGAGCAGAACGGTGAACACGGTCGCGCGCGCGGCCAGATCCAGCCGCTTGCGCTTGCCCTCCGTGCTGACCTCGCGCGCACGCATGCGTGTTTCCTCGCAGGCTCGCCAAATCACCTGCGCCTCCGACCAACGTTTCTGCAGATGCAATTGTTAGTATGGACTAAAGGCGATTGGTTGTATTATTGAGCTTGTATCAAGCAATACACGGTCAATACTTGTTATCCATGTATTGACGCACGGAGCGGACATGCGCGCGGCGCAAATCAAGCGCGACACGAAAGAAACCAAGATCACGCTCGAGCTCGATCTCGACGGGACGGGCAAAGCCGCGATTTCCACCGGGATCGGCTTCTTCGATCACATGCTCGAAAGCTTCGCCAAACACGGCATGTTCGATCTCACCGTGAAGGCCGAAGGCGATCTCCACGTCGACATGCACCACACGGTCGAAGACGTCGGCATTTGCCTCGGCGAAGCCACCAAGAAGGCGCTCGGCGATTTCGCCGGCATCCGCCGTTTCGGCCACGCCTACATTCCGATGGACGAAACCCTGTCGCGCGCGGCGGTCGATTTCTCCAACCGGCCCTACATGATCTGGCGCGTCGCCCTGCCCCGCCCCAAGCTGGGCGAGATGGACACGGAACTGTTCAAGGAATGGTTCCACGCCTACGCCATGAATGCGGGCGCCTGCGTCCACGTGGAAAATCTCTACGGCGAGAACACGCACCATATCGTGGAGAGCTGCTTTAAGGCGCTGGCGCGCGCCGTGCGCATGGCGGTCGAGACCGACCCGCGCCTGAAAGGCGCAGTCGCCTCCACCAAGGGCGTGCTCTAAGTTACTCCCGTGCAAACCATTGCGCTCATCGATTACGGCGCAGGCAATCTGCGGTCCGTGGAGCGTGCGCTCGAAGCCGCCGCCCAGCGCGCCGCCACGCCCGCGCGCGTGGTGATGACGGACGATCCCGAGATCGTGCGCCGCGCCGACCGCGTGGTGCTGCCCGGCCAGGGCGCGTTCGACGATTGCATGAAGGGCCTTGAGGCACGCGCGGGCGTGATCGCCGCGATGGAAGAAAACGTGCGCGGCCGCGGCGTTCCTTTCCTGGGCATCTGCGTCGGCATGCAATTGCTGGCCGATATCGGGCGCGAACATGGCGGCTATCGCGGGCTCGGCTGGATCGGCGGCGAATGCCGCGAGCTCAAGATCGGCGCGCAGGACCGCCTGCCGCATATGGGCTGGAACCAGGCGCGCCCGACGCGCGCGCACCCCGTCGCCGCCCCGCTGGCGCCCGAGCGGCACGTCTATTTCTGCCATTCCTTCGCGCTCGCGCCGCCGGCGGAGACGGTGCTCGCCGACGCTGAACACGGCGAACGCTTCTGCTGCATGGTCGCCAAGGACAACATCGTCGGCGCGCAATTCCACCCGGAAAAGAGCCAGCGCGCCGGCCTGGACTTGCTGGCCGCCTTCATCGATTGGAAGCCGTGATGATCCTCTATCCCGCCATCGATCTGAAGGACGGCAAATGCGTGCGCCTGGCCGAGGGCCGCATGGACGAGGCCACAATCTTCAATGAAAGCCCAGCCGAACAGGCGGCCCTGTTTCAGAGCGGAGGCTTTCACTGGCTGCACGTCGTCGATCTCGATGGCGCAACATCCGGCGCGCCGAAGAACGCCGGCGCCGTGGCGCAGATTCTCGCCACGGCGCGCATCCCGGTGCAGATCGGCGGCGGCGTGCGCACGATCGAGTCGATCGATTATTGGATCGACGCCGGCGCCACGCGCGTCATTCTCGGCACAGCCGCGGTGCGCAATCCCGCGCTGGTGCGCGAAGCCGCGCGCGAATTTCCCGATCGCATCGCCGTGGGCATCGACGCGCGCGGCGGCATGGTCGCCGTCGAAGGCTGGGTCGAGCAGACCGACATCTCCGCCGCCGATCTCGCGCGCAAATTCGAAGACGCGGGCGTCGCGGCTCTCATCGTCACCGATATCGGCCGCGACGGCTTGAAGACCGGCGTCAATCTTGCGCTCACGCAAGAGGTCGCGAACGCCGTGACCATTCCGGTCATCGCCTCGGGCGGCGTCAAAAGCGTGGACGACATTTCCGCCCTGCGCGCCCTGCCCGGCCGCGCCATCGCCGGCTGCATCCTCGGCCGCGCGCTTTACGACGGCGACATCGATCCCGCCGCCGCGCTGAAAGCTGCGTCGTGACAAGCGCCGCGCTGTCTGCTCCCCCTCCCCGCGAGGGGAGGGGGCCGAGGGGTGGGGCGAAGCCCTACGCCTCCGTAAAGGCGCGCACGCCGCGCACCTCCGAGCGCACGCAAAAGAAAAAGCCGTTAAGTTTCACCCCACCCCCGGCCCCCTCCCCGCGCGGGGAGGGGGAAAGGTCCGCGCCATGACTTTGGCCGCGCGCATCATTCCGTGCCTCGATGTGAAGGACGGCCGCGTCGTCAAAGGCGTGAATTTCGTGAACCTGCGCGACGCGGGCGATCCCGTGGAACAGGCCGCGCTCTACGATGCGCAGAACGCTGACGAGATCTGCTTTCTCGACATCACCGCCAGCCACGAGAAACGCGACATCATGATCGATGTCGTGAAGCGCACCGCCGATACGTGTTTCATGCCGCTCACGGTCGGCGGCGGGATCCGCAGCGTCGAGGACGTGCGCGCCCTCCTCCTCGCCGGCGCCGACAAGGTCGCGATTCAGACCGCCGCCGTGCAGAACCCCGATCTCATCGATGCGGCGGCCAACAAATTCGGCGGCCAGGCCATCGTGATCGTCGCCGATTGCAAGCGCGTCGGCGCCTCCTGGGAAATCTTCACCCATGGCGGGCGCAATCCCTCAGGCAAGGATGCGATCGCCTTCTGCGTCGATGCGGTCGCACGCGGCGCGGGCGAGCTCATGGTCACCTCGATGGACAAGGACGGCACGCAGGGCGGCTACGATCTCGACTTGCTCGGCGAAGTCACCAGCCGCGTGAAAACACCCGTGATCGCGTCCGGCGGCGCCGGCAATGCGCAGCACCTGGTCGACGCTATCGTCAAAGGCGGCGCCAGCGCCGTGCTCGCCGCCTCCATTTTCCATTTCGGAACGCTCTCCATTGCGCAAGCGCGCGCCGCACTCGCCGAAGCCGGCGTGCCGCAACGAAGGATCGATTGAGATGACGACGCTCGGTCAGGCGCTCGATGCGCTCGCCGCCACCATCGCCCAGCGCGCCGGGGCCGATCCCAAAAGCTCCTACACGGCGCAGCTTCTGGCCGATGGGCCCGCCCGCTGCGCCAAAAAGCTCGGCGAAGAAGCCGTCGAAGCCGCGCTCGCCTGCGCGACGGGCGATAAACCCGGCCTCACCAGCGAAGCCGCGGATGTGATCTATCATTTGCTCGTCGCGCTACAGGCCGCCGGCGTCCCGCCCGAAGACGTCGCCGCTGCACTGGAACAGCGCAAGGGAACATCAGGACTGGAAGAAAAGGCGAGCCGCTGATTTGAAGCGCCGTGCTCCCCCGCGAGGGGGAGCTGTCAGCGCGTCCGCGCTGACTGAGGGGGCGGCGGCGCCACATCGAGCCTCGGGCTTCCGCCCCATCCGTCTCGCCGCTGCGCGGCGAGCCACCTTCCCCTCGCGGGGAAGGACGGCGTGACCGCTACCCCTTCCGCTTCAGAAACACATACGTCGCGCCCACGCCGCCATGTGTGCGGTGCGCGGGGGCGGCGCCGGCGATGAGCGGGCGCACCGCGGCGTCGTGCAGCCAATCGGGCAGGCGCCGGCGCAACACGCCCTCTTCGCCCGCCCTGCCCTTCCCGGTCACGATCAGCACGACACGCAAGCCGCGTTGCGACGCCGAGGCGATGAAGCGATGCACCGCCGCGCGGGCGCCATCCTGCGTGTAGCCGTGCAGATCGAGTTTGGCTTCGACCGCGACATCGCCGCGCCGCACGCGCCGCTCATTGCTGCGGTCCGCGACAGACGGCGGCGTCGGCGGGGGTTTCGGCTTCGTCTTGGCAATCGGCGCCGCTTTCGCCGCGGTCTTGCGCGGCGCGCTCTTCGCCGGATGTTCAATCGGTTCTGGCGCTTCGGGCCGGCGCGCCTTCACCGTGCGCGCAACACGGCGCCAGAGCGTGCGCTCTTCGCCGGTCAAATCGCGTTTCGACAAATCTTAAGCTTGGACGACGCGCGCCAGGCGCCAGTTCGGATCGGACGAGCGCACCGAGCGCTCGAACGTCCAGCGCTCCTTCGTGTCGCGCAGATGATGCGGGCCCTCCGCCAGTTCGGCCTCGAACTTCACTGACACGCGCGCGATGTCGCCGTCGAGCGCCGCATCCGCGATCTCGGCCGCGCGCAGGCGCACCAGTTCGGGCCCCTTCTCGCCTTTGGCGTCACGCGCATCGATGGCGGCGGTGTAGGTCTCGAACACCCGCGGCGTGAGAAGGCTGCGCAGCGCGTCCTTGTCGCCCTTGGCGTAGGCGGAGACGATCAGTTCATAGGCGCCGCGGGCGCCCGTGACGAAATGGTCGGGATCGAAATTCGGGTCGGCGCGGGCGATGTCGCTCAAACTGTCGCCCGCCGCGATCGGCGCGCCGGGCGCTTGCTGCGGCCGCTGATAGGGCGCGCGCGGCAATTCGCCTTGGGCCGGCTGTGGCTGCGGCTGCGAGGGCCGCTCCGACCCGGTGCGGCGTCCTAACACTGTGTAAAGACGGGCAAGAACGATGCCGGCGACCACAGCGAGGATGAAAATCTCGACCATCGAGGTGTCCAAGGACGGTTTGCTCCGCGGGAAAGGGCGCGAGCCTGCTAGATAGTGTGCACGCAGGCCGCTCGCCAGCCAAGCCCATGTTGCGGGCCGAACACGCCCATGTTAGCCCGCGCGCCTTCCCAACCTCCTAAGACGAGCCCCGCCCATGACAACCCTCGGCAGCGGCGATGGCGCGCCCGACGCGCCGCACCTTCGGGTGCTTGCCCAATACATCAAGGAATTCTCGTTCGAGAACCCGATGGCCGCTGCGTCAGCCCGCGCGCATGAGGCGCAGCCGATGATCGACATGGGCGTCGAGGTGAAATCCCGCCCCGCCTCGGAAGCGCCGAACGTGTTCGAGGTCGATCTGCGCATCCATGTCGAAGCCAAGCAGGGCGAGACGGCCATGTTCATCGCCGATCTGGTCTATGCGGGTCTGTTCGAATTTCAGAACGTGCGCGACGACGATATCGAGCCGCTGCTCTGGATCGAGTGCCCGCGTTTGCTCTTCCCGTTCAGCCGGCAATTGCTGGCCGAAATCACGCGCGAAGGCGGCTACCCGCCGCTGCTGATCAACCCGATCGATTTCACGCCGCTCTATTGGGCCGAGCTGAAAGAGCGCCAGGAACGCGGAACCGCGCCGCTGGCGTAGCGCGCGCCTTTCCTCCCCCTGCAAGAGGGAGGTGCGCCGCGAAGCGGCGTGGAGGGGGTGAGCCGCACGCACACCACGATGAGCTTGTTGCTTATCCCCTCCCCCTTTCAGGGGGAGGAGAAGGCCAGCGCCTACCCCTTCTTCCAGAGCGCTTCACCGCTCAGCGTGTCGATGAAGCTGGCGTGCAGCGCGGCTTCTTCCGCCGTGAGGCGCGGCTTCAGCGGCTTGGCGCGCGCGGCGCGGCGCGTCACGGCGAAGGTTGCGTTCTCTTCAATGATCTCGGCCGGCGCATCATCTTCCAGGGCGAGCTTCTGCTCGCGCCCGCCTTTGAGCTGCAGATAGACCTCGGCGAGGATTTTCGCATCGACCAGCGCGCCGTGGCCGCCCGGCCCTTTGCGCGCGGCGAGATCGAAGCCGTAACGGTCGAGCTCGAACCGCCGCGCCAGCGCGTCGAGCGAATTGGAGGCACCGCGGAATTTCGCCCGCGCGATCGCCAGCGTGTCGACACAGCGATCCTGCGGGATAGGCGGCTGCTTCAGGCGGCCGAATTCGGCGTTCAGGAATTTCCGGTCGAATTCCGCATTGTGCGCGACCAGCGGCGCATCGCCGAAGAAATCGATGATCTGCGCGCTCAAATCCGCGAACACGGGCTTGTCTGCGAGAAACGCCGTCGTCAGCCCGTGCACGCGCACGACCTCTTCCGGCACGTCGCATTGCGGGCAGACGTAAAGATGCAGCGTGCGTCCCGTGGGCGCGAGGTTCCACAATTCCACGGCGCCGATCTCGACGATGCGATCGCCGAATTCCGGATCGCGCCCGGTGGTTTCCGTATCGAAAACGATTTCGCGCATGGCTTTGGGTTAAACTGCTTCGCGCAGCGCGTCGAGCACGGCGCGGACCTGCTGGCGCGCATCATCGAAGCCGCGCGACGTATCGATGACGAAATCCGCACGCGCGCGCTTTTCCGCATCGGGCGTCTGTTTCTTGACGATCTCCTCGAATTTCTCCGCCGTCATATTGGGCCGCGCCAGCACGCGCGCGCGCTGCATCTCCGCCGGCGCCGACACCACGACGATGGCGTCAACCATGCGATGGCCCTGGCCTTCGAACAGCAGCGGAATATCGAGCACGACGATGGGCGCGCCCGCCGCGCGCTGCGCATCGAGAAACACGCGCTGCGCCTGGCCGACCAAAGGATGCACGATCTGTTCGAGCTTGCGGATTTCGTCGGGCTTGCCGATCACCAACGCGGAAAGTGCGGCGCGGTCCACCGCGCCGTCACGCACCGCATCCGGAAACGCTTCCGCGATCAGCGGCACGGCGGCGCCGCCCTTGGCGTAGAGCGCGTGCACGGCGGCGTCGGCGTCATAAACCGGCGCGCCTTCCTCGCGGAACATCTGCGCCGTCGCGCTCTTGCCCATGCCGATCGAGCCGGTGAGCCCGAGAATAATCATCCGCCCTCCCCTAAGGCCGCCAGCAGGCGCGCGCGCGCTTTGCGCACATCCGGTTTCACGCCGAACCAAATGTCGAAGGCCAGCGCGCCCTGATGAATGAGCATGCCCAACCCATCGACCGCAACCAGTCCACGCGCCCGCGCGGCGCGCAGCAAAGGCGTTTCGAGCGGGCGATAGACAATATCGACGATGATCGCGCCGGGCTTGCAGCGCTCGACCGGCCAGGCCGGGCTCGGCGCGCCGCCCATACCCAACGTCGTCGTCTGCACGATCAGATCCGCCTCGGCGAAAAGCGTTTGCAAATCCGCCCAATCGGCCGCGCGCGCATCGGCGATGTTCGCAGCGAGCGCTTCGGCCCGCGCGCGTGTGCGATTGGCGATGGTGAGCGCGAAGCCTTCGCCCTGCAGCGCGCGCGCAATGCCGGTTGCGCCGCCGCCCGCGCCGAGGATCAGAACCTGTTTCACGCGCGCGCGCCAAGACGGCGCGGCTTCATCGAGTGCGGCCAGGAAGCCCGCGCCATCCGTGTTATCGGCGCGCATGAGGCCGTCGGACCAGGTCAGCACATTGGCGACATCGCCGGCGCAACGATCATCCGCCGCCGCCCAGGCCGCAGCCTTGAACGGCACGGTCACGTTGGCGCCGTCATAGGGCCGCGTGCGCGCCCAAGCGATGAAGGCCGCGTCATCGCCCTCGAACAGTTTCGCCTCATAGCTTGCGTCCAGGCCGTGATCGGCGATCCAGCCTTGATGCATCAGCGGCGACAGCGAATGTGCGATCGGATTGCCGATCACCGCGAAACGGCGCGTGCTCATGTCGGCGCCGCGCCGTGTTCACGCAGGAAGGCGAGCAAGGGAAATAGCGGCAGGCCGAGCACTGAAAAGTAATCGCCCTCGACGCGCGCGAAGAGCTGCGCGCCAAGCCCTTCAAGCTGGTAGCCGCCGACGGAGGCGAACGCCGCCTCCCCTACCCGGTCCAGATAGTCATCGAGAAACGCATCGCTGAACTCGCGCATGGTCAGGCGCGGCGTTTCCACATGACGCCAGATCGGCTCGCCATCCTTGGCGATCACAGCGGCGCAATTGAGCACATGCGTCTGCCCGCGCAGACGAAGCAATTGCGCGCGCGCCGCTGGGCGGTCCGCCGGCTTGTCGAAGGCTTCATCGCCCAGCGACAGCATCTGATCGCAGCCGAGCGCCAAGCCTGGACTCGTGCGCGAAACCGAGAGCGCCTTCACCTCCGCCAGCGCATCGGCCTGCTGGCGCGGCTTCAGCCCCTCCGCGCGCAAGCTTTCCTTCACCGCGTCTTCGTCCACGCGCGGCTTCTCCACGCGAAACGCGACGCCCGCGTCTTCAAGCACTTTGCGCCGAATGGCGCTGCCGGAGGCCAAGATCAGCGTCACGACGCGCGCGCCTCTCTATATTCCACCAGCAGATTGAGCACGGCGGCCGCCGTCTCCTCCACCGAGCGGCGCGACACGTCGATCACCGGCCAGCCTTCGCGCTCGAACATTTTCTGCGCATGCACGACCTCGCCGCGCACCGATTCCTGATCGACATAAGATGTCGAGCGCGTCTCCTTCATCGTCGCCAGCCGATTGCTGCGGATCGAGATCAGGCGATCGGTCGAGATCGTGAGGCCGACGACGAGTGGCGCGTTCGGCCCGAACAATTCGCCAGGCAGCGGAACGTTCGGCACGATCGGCACATTCGCGGCCTTGACGCCGCGATTGGCGAGATAAACGCAGGTCGGCGTTTTCGACGTGCGCGACACGCCGACGAGAATCACATCCGCGTCCTTCAGCTCCACGACCTGCTGGCCGTCATCATGGCCCATCGCGAAATTCAGCGCGTCGATGCGCCGGAAATATTCCGCGTTGAGCACGCGCGCGGCGCCGATTCGGTGATTGAGTTCAAGCCCGAGATAACGGCTCATCATATCGAGCATAGGGTCGAGCACCGCCACATGCGGCATGCCCAATTCCTTGCACCGACTCTCCAGCCGAGAGCGCTGCTCCATGTTCGAGATCGTGTACATGACGATGCCAGGCGCTTCCTGGATTTCCGCCAGCACGCGCTCCATCTGACGCGCAGAGCGCACCAGGAAATAGGTGTGTTCGAGCGGCATAATGTTGTCGAATTGCGCGCAGCACGCACGCATCACGCCTGCGAGCGTCTCCCCGGTCGAATCCGACACCAGATGCACATTGAAATAGACGCCGAGCTTTTCGTTCATAGCGACGCCCTCCCCCCTTCGGACAAGGCTTGGGAGAGCTGGGGATGAAGCGGGGTAAAAGCCACATTTCGGCGGGTGATGCGGCGCTCCATGATTTCTCCTCCGCAACCATCCCGGAAGGCGCCCTGAGTCCTCCCCAGCTTATCCAGGGCAAGCGCGCCCCCGCCCCTGCCCTTGCGCCAAGGCGAGGCGATCGGGCGCATTTCCGTGCCGGCTAAGGATTTCCTAACCATACTTTCCTGTTCAAGCCGGTGTGGATTGGCTGGGGAGACGGGATTTTCCACGTTCGCCTTCGCCCACTACAAAAGCATCTTCCTGGATTCCTCTTTATCTAAGAATAGAAGTGAAATGGTCGAGCGGAGGATGCTGCGGGTCTTGGCCGGAGAGCGGATCGATCCGCCGCCGGTTTGGATCATGCGCCAAGCAGGGCGCTATCTCCCGGAATACCGGGAACTGCGCACCCGCGCGAAGGACTTCCTGTCGTTCTGCTATTCCCCTGCCCTGGCGGTTGAAGCCGTGCTGCAACCCCTGCGGCGCTTCCCTCTCGACGCCGCCATCCTGTTCTCGGACATTTTGGTCGTGCCCGACGCGCTCGGCCGGAAAGTCTGGTTCGTGGAGGGCGAAGGGCCGCGCCTGGAGCCGTTGATCGACGAACCGGGCGCCTGGCGCCTGGGGGACCCCGCTTCGGCGAACCAGCGGCTTGGGCCGGTCTATGAGACCGTCGAGCGCCTGCGCACGGCCCTGCCCCGTGAAACCACCTTGATCGGCTTCGCCGGCGGTCCCTGGACGGTGGCGACCTACATGCTCCAGGGTCAGGGCGGCGACAAAGACCGCTGCCGGCGCGCGGCCTATGAGCGTCCGGGCGACGTCGATGCGCTGCTCGCCGATCTGGTCGAGGCCACCGCCCAGCATCTCGCCACCCAGGTCAGGGCCGGCGCGGATTGTTTGCAGATTTTCGAATCCTGGTCGGAGGGCCTGGCCGAGCCGCTGTTCGAGCAGGTGATTCTGAAGCCCACGACGGCCCTGATGGCTCGGCTTCGCGCCTTGGGAGTCGCCGTCCCCGTCATCGGCTTCCCCCGCGGAGCCGGCGCGCTGCTCGGTCGCTATGCCCGTGAAACGGGGGTGACGGCGCTGGGCGTCGATACCCAGACCCCTGCCCGCTTCGCGCGCGCCGAAGCGCCCGCTGGAATGGCGCTGCAGGGCAATCTCGACCCCCAGCTGCTGATCGCCGGCGGCGCGGTGCTCGAACGCGGCGCAGCCCAGGTGCTCGCTGCGTTCAAAGACAGTCCCCACATTTTCAACCTCGGCCACGGCATCACGCCCCAGACCCCGCCGGAGCATGTCGCGGCCCTCGTCGCGCAGATCAAAGGCGCATGAGCCAACGCCGGGTCGCGATCATCCTGTTCAATCTCGGCGGGCCGGATGGGCCGGACGCTGTGCGTCCATTTCTATTCAACCTGTTCCACGATCCCGCGATCATCGCTGCGCCGCTGCCGGTGCGCACCGCCATCGCGGCGCTGATCTCCAGCTCGCGCCACAAGCTGGCGCAGACCAATTACGCGCTGATGGGCGGCGGCTCGCCGATCGTGGCGGAGACGACCAAGCAGGCCGATGCGCTTGATGCCGTGCTCTCCGCGCGCGCGCTTGGCGTCGAGACCAAGAGCTTCCTCGCCATGCGCTATTGGTCGCCCTATTGCACGGACGCCGCGCGCGCGGCGCGAGATTGGGGCGCGAGCGAAGCGGTGCTGCTGCCGCTCTATCCGCAGTTTTCAACGACGACCACGGCCTCTTCGCTCAAGGCCTGGCGCAAGGCCAGCGCCCTCCCCGCTTCGACTTTGTGCTGCTATCCGGGCGCCCGCGGTTTCGTCCAAGCGCACGCCGAAGCGATCCTCAATGCTTGGCGCGATGCTGGATCGCCGCCGGCCCCGCGCGTGCTGTTCTCCGCGCATGGCCTGCCGCAGCGCGTGGTCGATCGCGGCGATCCCTATCAATGGCAGGTCGAGCGCAGTGTCGCCACGGTGCGCGCATTACTGCCGCCGGATTGGGACCACCGCATCTGCTATCAATCGCGCGTCGGCCCGCTCAAATGGCTGGAGCCATCGACGTTGGCGACGCTCGATGAAGCCGCGCGCGACAAGGCTGGCGTCATCGTTTCGCCGATCGCCTTCGTCTCGGAGCATGTCGAAACGCTGGTCGAGCTCGATATCGAATATGCCGCACACGCGCGCGCCGCCGGCCTGCCCTACTACATCCGCGCGCCGGCTTTGGGCGCCGCGCCCGCCTTTATCGACGCGCTGGCCGATCTGGTGGAACGCGCGCTTGCGCGGCCCGGCGCGCTGCAATCGGAAAGCGGGGCGCGGCTGTGCCCCGCTTCCTTCAGCCAATGCCCGCACAAGGACATGCCATGAGCTATGAGCTCGCCAAAGCGCTGCACATCATCTCGGTGATCGCCTGGATGGCGGGCCTCATGATGTTGCCCCGGCTCTACGCCTATCAAACCGGATCGCAGCCCGGCGGCGAGCTTGAAGCGAAAATGATCGTGGCTTCCGGCGCGCTCCGCCGCATCATTCTGCTGCCGGCGATGCTCCTCACTTGGCTATTCGGGCTCGATCTCGTCGCCACCCATATCATCGGCGATTGGAGCGGCGGCCCTCTTGCGGCGTTCGCGACAATCCCCATCTGGTTGTGGGTGAAGCTCGCGCTCGTCTTCGCGATGAGCGGCTGGCAGGGCTATCTTTCCGCAGAGGGAAAACGCCTCGCCCAGGGCGAGCGCCGCCGCAGCGAACGCTTCTGGCGCGCGACCAACGAACTCCCCTTCCTCGCCGCCATCGTCATCGTTCTGCTCGTGGTGCTGAAGCCGTTTTAACGGCGGCTTGACGCTTCTCGTGACTTATGGCTCTCATCCTGCCGTCGCGCTTCACGCGCGCCTGCGCCGGCGGCGCGGCAAAAATCCCACCTCATCCGCCGAAACAATTTTCCATCCCGTCCCCTGCCCGCTTCCCGGCGGCGCGCGGACGTTAGGCATATCCCATGACTGACGACACACTCGTAGAAGACGCTCCGGCCCCCAAATCGGAGAAGCTGCAGGAGCAGCTCACCCTGCAGGAATTGAAGCGCAAGCAGCCGGCCGAATTGCTGGCGCTCGCCGAAGAGCTCGAGGTCGAGGGCGCGAACACGCTCCGCTCGCAGGACATGATGTTCGCGATCCTCAAGCAGATGGCCGATCGCGGCACCGAGATCGGCGGCGCAGGCGTCGTCGAAATCCTGTCCGACGGCTTCGCCTTCCTGCGCTCGCCGCAATCCAATTATCTGCCGGGTCCCGACGACATCTACGTCTCGCCCAACCAGATCCGGAAATTCGGCCTGCGCACCGGCGATACGGTCGAAGGCCAGATCCGCGCGCCGAAGGATGGCGAGCGTTATTTCGCGCTGGTCAAAGTCACGTCGATCAATTTCGAAGACCCCGACCGCGTGCGCCACAAAGTGCACTTCGACAATTTGACGCCGCTCTATCCCGACGAGCGGCTGCGCATGGAAATCGACGATCCGACGCTGAAGGACAAATCCGGCCGCGTCATCGATATTGTGGCGCCGATCGGCAAAGGCCAGCGCTGCCTCATCGTCGCCCCGCCCCGCGTCGGTAAGACCATTCTGCTGCAGAACATCGCCAAGGCGATCGCCACCAATCACCCTGAGGTGTTCCTCATCGTGCTGCTGATCGACGAGCGGCCCGAGGAAGTCACCGACATGCAGCGCACGGTGAAGGGCGAGGTCGTGGCCTCGACGTTCGACGAGCCCGCCACGCGCCACGTCTCGGTCGCGGAAATGGTGATCGAAAAGGCCAAGCGCCTGGTCGAGCACGGCCGCGATGTCGTGATCCTGCTCGACAACATCACGCGCCTCGGCCGCGCCTACAACACGGTCGTCCCCTCTTCCGGCAAGGTGCTGACCGGCGGCGTCGACGCCAATGCGCTGCAGCGGCCGAAACGCTTCTTCGGCGCGGCGCGCAATGTCGAGCAAGGCGGCAGCCTCACCATCATCTCGACCTCGCTGATCGACACCGGCTCGCGCATGGACGAAGTCATCTTCGAAGAATTCAAAGGCACGGGTAACAGCGAAATCGTGCTCGACCGCAAAGTCGCCGACCGGCGCATCTTCCCCGCGATCGACATTCTCAAATCCGGCACGCGCAAGGACGAGCTCATCACGCCGAAAGAGCACATGCAGAAAATGTACGTGCTGCGCCGCATCCTCTCTCCCATGGGCACGCAGGACGCGATCGAGTTCCTCTTGGACAAGCTGCGCCAATCCAAGAACAACGACGATTTCTTCCAGAGCATGAACACGTAAGGTTGGCGCCCTCCCTCCCCTTGATGGGGAGGGTGGCGCCGCAAAGCGGCGTCGGGTGGGGTGGAAGCGCGACATCTCAGAACGTAGCGCCGCCGCCCCCTCAGTCAGCGCTGCGCGCTGACAGCTCCCCCATCGAGGGGGAGCAGGACGTGGAGAATTTCTCGCCCCTCGCCCTGCCGCATGCTACGCCAGCCGCGTCATGCTGAAGATTTATCATGCCAAGCACACGCGCGGCCTGCGCGTCGTCTGGACCGCCGAAGAGCTCGGCATTCCGTACGAATTGAAGCATCTGCCGTTCAATCCGGCGGCGCTGAAATCGGATGAATTCCTGCAGATCAATCCGTTCGGCGCCCTGCCCGCGATCGAAGACGGCGGCGTGAAGATGACGGAGAGCGGCGCGATCTGTCAGTACCTGACCGAGAAGTTCGGCAAGCCGCCGTTCCGCCGCACGCTCGCCGATCCGGATTACGCGGCCTATCTGCAATGGACGCATGCGGGCGAAGCCACGCTGACGCCCGCGCTCTCGCTCATCATCGCGCACACGCGCGGGCCCGAAGATCATCGCGTGCCGCGCATCGCCGATGAAAACGTCGACAAGTTCAAAAGCCATCTCGAAATCATCGCGCGCGCCGTGCACACCAAAGATTATCTGCTCGGCCGCGATTTCACGCTGGCGGACGTGATGGTGGGCTACGCGCTCCACCTCTCCTCCCTCTTCCGCCTGATGGACGATGCGCCCGCCAACGCCAAAGCCTATTGGGAGCGCCTCAAAGCGCGGCCGGCGTATCAGAAGGCTGTCGCCGCGTAGCTCACGTTTACCGCGCGAGATACCCTCCCTCCCCTTGATGGGGAGGGTGGCGCGAAGCGCTGGGTGGGGTGGCTACGCGACGTTTCAAATCGCAGCGCCGTCACCCCTTCAGTCGCGCTGCGCGCGACAGCTCGCCCATCGAGGGGGAACAGGTCAGCGTGTACGCCTCACGGAATCAGCACCAGACTCCCCGTCGTGCGCCGCCCTTCCAGATCGCGGTGCGCCTCAGCGGCGTCGGCGAGTTTGTAGCGCGTGGGCGCGGCGATCTTCACCGCGCCGCTTGCGACCACGCCGAAAAGATCGTCCGCCGTTTCCTGCAGCAAAGCTGGCGTGCGCACATAGGTCGCCAGTGTCGGGCGCGTGAAGAACAGCGAGCCATTCGCCGCAAGCACTTGCGGTGAGAACGGAGGCGCCGCGCCCGACGAATTGCCGAAGCTCACAAACAGGCCGAGCGGCTTCAGCGATTTCAGCGTCGCCTCGAACGTGTCCTTGCCGACGCTGTCATAGACGACATCGGCGCCCTCGCCGTTCGTCAAGTCGCGCACGCGCTTCGCGATATCCTCGCGCGTCGAGACGATCACGTGATCGGCGCCGAGCGTTTGCGCGAGCCGCGCTTTCTCATCGCTGCCGACGACGCCGATCACCGTCGCGCCGAGATGCTTGGCCCATTGCACCGCGATCTGTCCGACGCCGCCGGCGGCCGCGTGAATGACCACAACGTGTTGTCGTTCCACGGGAAACGTCTTGCGCAGAAGATAACGCGCGGTCATCCCCTTGAGCATCGTCGCCGCCGCGATGTCGTCGCTGATCGACGCGGGCAGCGCGACCGCCGCATCCGCGCGCAGCGCGATCTTCTCCGCATAAGCGCCGAAACCGCCCGCGCAAAACGCAACGCGATCGCCGATCTTGAACCGCGTCACGCCCTCGCCCACCGCATCAACGACGCCGCTCGCTTCGCCGCCTAAGCCGCTTGGCAAAGGCAGCGGATAGAGTCCGGTGCGATGATAGGTGTCGATGAAATTGACGCCGATCGCGTGCGTGCGCACGACGATGAAGCCCGGCGCCGCGCGCGGCTCATCGACATCGACATAGCGCAGCACCTCCGGCCCGCCGGTTACGTCAAAGCGGATCGCTTTCATCGTCTGCTCCTCAATTGTCCGCCGCGCAGCGCACCGGCTTCGAACCATCGCCATCGGCCGCGTCGAGCGCGCGATAGGCATCGAGCGGACGATCGCTGGCGATCAGCTCAAGACCGGTCTCCGCGAATTCCGGATAGCCGCCGCCCTCGCCGCGGGCGAAGCGCGCATCCCAGCTTTGATCGGGCCGCCCCAGCGTGCCGAACGCGCTTTCGACGCCCCGCTGCGCGAGCGCGACGTTGAGCGCGGCGTTCGGCTCCTCCGTGCCGGTCCATGCGATGACGCGCGAAAGATCGACATGGTTGGCGATGAAGCGCTGCAGCTGCGCCTCGTCTTCGATCGTCGCCGTCATCATCAGATCGGGCGCCAGCCGATGCAGGCGGAAGGCCTGGCCATCGGTGTAGGTGATGAGGATGACGCGGTTCTCCGCATGCGCGGCGCGGACGGCGGCGATGACGTCCTCGTAGGGCACGTCGCGTTTGATATCGAGTTCGAGGATCGCCTTCCCCGCCGCCCACTCAAGCGCCTGCTGCAACGTCGGCGGATGCGCGGCCAGCGTCTGCCCGTCATTGTCGCGCAGTGACAGCGCCTGGATCTCCGCCAACGTCGACTCCGAGACCGGCCCATGCCCAGTCGTCGTGCGCTCCAGCGTCTCGTCATGCATCAGCACGAGCTTGCCGTCCTTGGTGCGCGCGATGTCGATCTCGAGCGCGACCGGCGCCTGGCGCACGGTGTTCGCAAACGTCTCGACGGAATTTTCCGCAAAGCTCGGCGCCGGCCCGCCGCGATGCGCGGAGACCAGCGCGCCGCTGTCGCGCTGCAGGCAATCGAAGAAATGCGCGATGTCATGCGGCTGAAGCGCGGGCGCGGCGGCGGATGCTGCCGTCGCCGCGCTCGTCCCCGTATTGGCCGCGCCGCATGCCGCCAGCAGCAATGCCGCGCCGATCACAAGAACCCTCATGCCAGGTTCGCCTCGAAGAACGCGACCGTGCGGCCATCGGCGATCTTCGCCGCCGCCGCGTCGTAATGCGCGCCGCCTTCGCGCGTGAACGCGTGATCCTGTTCGGCATAGGAATGCAGCGTGACGAGCGGATTGCCGCCGAGCCCATCCGCGATCGCCTTCTGCGCATCGGGCTTCACGAATTGATCCTTGGCCGCGATGTGCAGCATCAGCGGCTTCTTGATGCCGGAGGCTTCGCCGAGCCGCTGATCGATCGACACGCCGTAATAGCCGACGCTCGCATCGCTATCGGTGCGCGCGGCGGTGAGATAGGCGAGCAGCCCGCCCAGGCAATAGCCGACCGCGCCGACCTTCGCCGCGCCCAGCGCGCGCGCCTGCGCGATGGTGGCCTGGATGTCCTCGATGCCTTTGTCGGCGTTGAACGCGTTCATCAGCTCGAACGCGCGCGACCATTCCTTCTCGGTCTTGTCCGTCAGCTCCACGCCCGGCTCGATGCGCCAGAACAGGTCCGGCGAAATCGCCAGGAAGCCCTCGCCCGCCAGCCAATCGCTCTTATGGCGCATGGTCTCGTTGACGCCGAAAATCTCCTGGATGACGACCACCGCTGCTTTCACCGGCCCCGCGGGCCGCGCCACATAGGCTTTGAACGCGCCGTCCTTGCCGGAAACCTGGATCCATTCGCCCATCGGCCTCTCCTAATTTTGGGGTCGGGCAGGCTATAACCGCTGCGCGCGTCCGGTGCGACCGCGCGTGGAGGCGCAAGGGCCATGAAATTCACCGTCAACGTCGAATGCTCGCCGGAAGAAGCGCGCCGCTTCATCGGCCTGCCGGATGTCACCCCGCTCAACGAGGCCATCGTGGCGGAGATGACCAAGCGCATGGAGCAGAACGTCGCCCTGATGAGCCCGGACACGATGCTGAAGAGCTGGATGTCCGTCGGCACCCAGGCGCAGGACGCCTTCCTGAAGCTCATGACCACCGGCGCCGGCGCGGCCTTCAAGCCGCCGGAGAAGCCGTGATCTTTGGCTGAGGCGCGAGACACCATCGCCGCCCTCGCCAGCGGCGCTGGGCGGGCGGGCGTGGCGGTCGTCCGCCTGTCTGGACCTAAGGCAGGGCCGGCGCTCAAGGCGCTCACGGAACGCGCTTTGCCCAAACCGCGCCAGGCCGCGCGCCGCCGCTTCGCCGATCCGGCGACGGGCGCGCCGCTGGACGAGGGCTTGGCCCTCTGGTTCCCCGCGCCCGCGAGCTTCACCGGCGAAGACGTCGCCGAATTCCACATCCATGGCGGGCCCGCGCTCATCGCTGCGCTGCTCGACGTGTTGACGCGTTTGGACGGCGTGCGTCTCGCCGCGCCCGGCGAATTCACCCGCCGCGCATTCGCGCATGGCAAGCTCGATCTCACCCAAGCCGAAGGCCTCGCCGATCTCGTCGAAGCGGAGACGGAGGGCCAGCGCAAACAAGCGCTCGCGCAGATGCAAGGCGCGCTCGGCGCGCTCTACGAAGACTGGCGCGCGCGTTTGATCGAAGCGATGGCGCTGCTCGAAGCGGCGATCGATTTTCCCGACGAGGATTTGCCCGCCGATCTCGCAGCGCGCGTTTTCCCGCGTCTTTCCGCGCTTTTCGACGCGTTGGGCGAACATCTCGCCGATGCGCATCGCGGCGAGCGCGTGCGCGACGGCTATCGCATCGCGATCATCGGCGCGCCCAACGCCGGCAAGTCCTCGCTGCTCAACGCGCTCGCGCGCCGCGAGGCCGCGATCGTCTCCGACATTCCTGGCACCACGCGCGACGTGGTCGAAGTGCGCCTCGTGCTCGCGGGCTTTCCGGTTTGGATCGCCGACACGGCGGGACTGCGCGAAGCCGCTGACGCGATCGAAGCCGAAGGTGTGCGCCGCGCACTCGCGCGCGCAGAGGAGGCCGATCTTCGAATTCTCGCCGTGGAGTCGGGGACGGACGGGCGACAGATGGCCGCTCAATTGCTCAAGAACGGCGACGTCTGGCTCTACACGAAATCGGACCTTCGCTGGGGGCCGTCGCGGGACCTCTCCGGCTACACGCGCCGTCTGCGCTATGACCGTGATTTCGTTGAGCGGCTGGCGGCTGAGCCGATCCGGAAGCCCAGCCCAATATCGTTTTCGGTCTTCGATCCCATCGATGTCGCGAACCTCTTAGATCTGCTCGCCGCCAAGGTCGCTATCGCGCTTGAGGGGCGGGAGGCGCCAGCGCTCACGCGCGCGCGACATCGCGGGCTCGTGGGGCAAGCACACGCCGCCTTGGGCCGGGCGAGGGCGGCTTTAGAGCAGGGGCCGGAGCTGGCGGCCGAGGAGCTGCGCGCCGCCGCGGACGCGCTCGGCAAGCTCACAGGCCGCATCGACGTCGAAGATTTGCTCGACGACATCTTCTCGAAATTCTGCATCGGGAAATAGACCGCGCCATTACTTGGTTCGTCTTGGCGCTCCATTTCGCCTCTCGGCGCGAGTTCCACGGGAAACAAGTTTAAGCGTGTAAACCAGAGTAAAAACCCGTTGAGCCTCAAGAGTTTCACGTGGAACAGATCGGGCAAGTAAAACGGGCAGTTTTGGCGCGCGGAAGAAGGTGAGCGCCGTCCTTCCCCGCGAGGGGAAGGTGGCGCGCGCGGAGCGCGCGACGGATGGGGCGGAGGCCGGCCCATGGTGGTGTCTCCGCCCCCTCAGCCGCGCTACGCGCGACAGCTCCCCCTCGCGGGGGAGCACGGCGTGGCGCTGGCTCGCCTTCGGCGCTACAAGCCCCTCCCCGTGACCAACCCACGCTCCTTCGATGTCATCGTGATCGGCGGCGGCCATGCCGGCTGCGAGGCCGCGGCTGCCACGGCCCGCCTCGGCGCGCGCACGCTGCTGCTGACTCATAAGCTCGAAACCATCGGCGAGATGAGCTGCAACCCGGCCATTGGCGGCCTGGGCAAGGGCCATCTGGTCCGCGAGATCGACGCGCTGGACGGCGTGATGGGCCGCGTGGCGGACGCCGCCGGCATCCAATTCCGTCTGCTCAACCGCTCCAAGGGCCCCGCCGTCCGCGGCCCCCGCGCCCAGAGCGACCGCAAGCTCTACCGCGAGGCCATGCAGGCCGAACTCTTGGCCACGCCGAACCTCACTGTCCTAGCCGCTGCGGTGGAAGATTTGATCGTCGAGCGCGACCGTAATCCTCCCCCGTTCACGGGGGAGGTGGCGAGCGCCAGCGAGCCGGAGGGGGGAGCCGCAAACGCCGACGGTCTGAGCGACGTGGGGGGCCTCACCACCGGCACCTTCCTCAAAGGCCTCATCCATATCGGCCCCAAGCGCATTCCCGCCGGCCGTCATGGCGAGGCGCCGGCGATCGGGCTGTCGGACCGGCTCTATGGCCTGGGCTTCGCCATGGGCCGGCTGAAGACCGGCACGCCCGCGCGGCTCGATGGGACGACGATCGATTGGGCCGCGCTGGACATGCAGGCGGGCGATGACGAGCCCTCGCCGTTCTCCTTCCTCACGGATCGCATCGCTAATCGGCAGATCGCGTGCGGCGTGACGAGCACGAATGCCGAGACGCATCGCATCATCGCGGAGAGTCTGGATCAGAGCGCGGTCTATTCCGGCGCGATTGCGGGCAGGGGCCCGCGCTATTGCCCGTCGATCGAAGACAAGGTCGTGCGCTTCGCCGAACGCGACGCGCATCAGATCTTCCTCGAACCGGAAGGCCTCGACGACGACACCGTCTATCCGAACGGCATCAGCACGTCGCTGCCGGAAGAGGTGCAAGAGCGCTTCATCCGCACCATTCGCGGCTTGGAGCATGTCGCGATCAAACGGCACGCCTATGCGATCGAGTACGATTACGTCGATCCGCGCGAACTCTATCCGACACTGGAGACCAAGCGTCTGCCGGGGCTTTATCTCGCCGGCCAGATCAACGGCACGACCGGCTATGAAGAAGCCGCCGCGCAAGGCCTGATCGCGGGGCTCAACGCGGCGCGCGCGGCGGGCGGGTCTGCGCCGGTCATGTTCGATCGCAGCGAGGCTTATCTCGGCGTACTGATCGACGATCTCGTCACGCGCGGCGTCACCGAGCCCTATCGCATGTTCACGTCACGCGCGGAGTATCGCTTGAGCCTGCGCGCCGACAACGCCGATCAGCGCCTCACGCCGCGCGGCGTCGAGCTCGGCTGCGTCGGTTCAAACCGCGCCGCGCGATTCAGCGGGAAAATGCAGGCGATTTCGCACGCACGCGATCTCGCGCATGCGTGTGCGCTGACGCCGAAGCAAGCGAACGATCTCGGCCTCAAGGTCAATCAGGATGGCCAGCGCCGCGATGCGCTGCAGCTGCTCGCCTATCCGTCGATCACGTTCGAACGGCTCGCCGTGATCTGGCCCGCGCTCAACGATCTCTCGCGCGAGGCGCGCACGCAGCTTGAGGTCGATGCGCTCTATGCTGGTTATCTCGATCGCCAATCCGCCGACATCGAAGCCTTCAAGCGCGACGAGGATCTCACGCTCGATGCGCAGCTCGACTATGCGCGCGTCGGCGGGCTCTCGAACGAAGTGCGCGACAAGCTCGCCCAGGCGCGCCCCGTCACGCTCGGCCAGGCCGGCCGCATCGAAGGCATGACGCCCAGCGCGCTCACCGCGCTGCTCGCGCACGTGAAGAAGGCGGAGCGGAAGAGGGCGTGAGCTGCAACATGCGCGACACTAAATGCTCCCCCGCGCGCGGGGGAGCTGTCATGCGGAGCATGACTGAGGGGGGAGCCGCATGCTCCGCCCGTTGGCGTGATTGCTCCCCCCTCAGTCGGCTTCGCCGACAGCTCCCCCGTAAACGGGGGAGCATTGCGGTGCGCGCGTGAGCTATACCCAAGCCGATTTCATCCGCGATCTCGCGGTTCCACGCGAAACAGCTGAACGCGTGGAAACACATCGCCGCTTGCTCGAGGAATGGTCGCAGAAATTCGATCTCGTCGGCCCGCGCGAGCTTGAAAACTACTGGCGCCGTCATGCGCTCGATAGCGGCCAGCTCGTGCGCCTCGCGCCGGCGGCGCTGCGCTGGATCGATCTCGGCGCCGGCGCCGGCTTTCCCGGCCTCATCGTCGCTGCGCTGATCGCCGACCGGCCCGGCGCGCATGTCGACCTGGTCGAGGCCACCGGCAAGAAGGCCGAGTTCCTGGAGACCGCCGCCCACGCCATGGGCGTCCCGGCCCGCGTGATCCACGCCCGCATCGAAGACATCGGCGCTGGGGATCGCCGCTACGATGTGGTCACCGCGCGTGCGCTTGCGCCCTTGAAGCGACTCATGACGCATGCCAAGCCCTTCCTCGATCGGGGCGCCGAGGGCCTGTTCCTCAAAGGCGCGCAAGCAGAGGCCGAAATGGCCGCAGCCGGTCTTGGCCCGCATGGTGGGGCCTTCCAGGCAGAGGCAGCGGAGAGCTTGAGCGATCCGCGAGGACGAATCGTACGCGTCCGCCGCAAGGCGCGCTGAGGAGGGGATCGATGCGGGTTCTGGCGATCGCAAACCAGAAGGGCGGCGTGGGCAAGACGACCACCGCCATCAATCTCGGCACGGCGCTGGCGGCCGTCGGCAGGAAGGCCGTGATCTTCGACACCGACCCGCAAGGCAACGCCTCGACCGGCGTCGACATCCCGCCCGAGGAACGCGGCGTCACCAGCTATGACGTGCTCGTGGGTGAGCGCTCGTTGTCTGGCGCGCTGACGCCGACCAAAGTGCCGGGCCTCTTCATCGTGTCGGCCAATGCGAACCTCTCCGGCGTCGAAACCGAGCTCATGTCCGGCCTGCGTCCCCAGCATCGCCTGCGCGATGCGATTGCGGCCTATCGCGCAGAGGAGACGGGGCAGGGCTTCGACTACATGCTGATCGATTGCCCGCCCTCGCTGAACATTCTCACCGTCAATGCGCTCACCGCGGCCGACGCTGTGCTGGTGCCGCTGCAGACGGAATTCTTCGCGCTCGAAGGCTTGTCGCAGCTGCTGCAGACGATCGAGGCCGTGAAGACGAACCTCAATCCGGCGCTGCAGATTCAAGGCATCGTGCTCACCATGTACGACAAGCGCACGGCGCTCTCCGAGCAGGTCGCCACCGATGTGCGCACGCACATGCCCGCGCTGGTCTACGAGACGGTGATCCCGCGCAACGTGAAACTCTCGGAAGCGCCGAGCCACGGCCTGCCCGCGATCGTCTACGATCAGAACGCCGCCGGCTCGAAAGCCTATCTCGAACTCGCGCGCGAACTCATCCATCGCGAACAGGTGCTGTTGGCGGCGTAAAGCGCGTCCGACCGGCGCGCGCGCAGCAGATTTATCGGGCGCACGGCGTGTTCGTCCAATCTGGCAAGGTATGGGTAAGAATTACCCACCAGAAATTAAGCCAGACGAATCGGAGCGGGCGCGGGAGCAAGATCAATGAGCGATTTCGGCAGACCTCGGGGATTGGGCCGCGGCCTTTCCGCGCTTCTGGGTGAGCCCCGTCCCGTCGAGCCGCCCAAGGCCGGCGCGCAGCCCGCCTGGATTCCGCCGACCGCGCCGGTCGCGCCCGCGCAACCGGCCGCGCCGCCGATCATGCCGCCGCCCAGCTTGGTGATCCAGCCGCCGGCGGATAACGTCGTCGAATTGCCCAAGCCCGCGATCCCGACGCCCACGCTGGCGGCGCCCCAGCCGCAAGCCCCTGTCGCGCAAGCCGCACCGACAGGGGAGGGCGCGCGCGGCGTGCCGATCGATCTCATCCAGCGCAACCCGAACCAGCCGCGCCGCCATTTCGATGAGACCGAGCTCACCGAGCTGACGGATTCGATCAAGGCGCACGGCGTGCTCCAGCCGATCCTGGTGCGCCCGATCGCGGAAGGCCGCTACGAGATCGTCGCCGGCGAACGCCGCTGGCGCGCCGCGCAGCGCGCGGGCCTGCACGCCATCCCCGCCGTCGTGCGCGAACTCGACGAAGTCGAAGTGCTCGAGATCGGCATCATCGAAAACGTGCAACGCACGGATTTGAATCCGATCGAAGAAGCGCTCGGCTTCCAGGCGCTGATCGATCGCTTCGGCCGCACCCAGCAGGACATCGCCGACGTCGTCGGCAAGAGCCGGCCGCACATCGCCAACATGCTGCGTCTGCTCGCGCTGCCGGATGATTTGCAGGACATGGTGCGCGACGGCCGCCTTTCGGCCGGCCATGCGCGCGCGATCCTGACCGCGCCCGATCCGCGCGCGCTCGCCGCGCGGGCTTTGGCCGATGGCTTGAGCGTGCGCGAGATCGAAAAGCTCGCGCAGCAGGCCAAGGATGAGAAGCACGGCGCGCGCGCGCATCCGTCCGCGCCGCCGATCGAGAAGGACGCCGACACGCGCGCGTTTGAAAAGCGGCTCTCCGATGCGCTCGGCCTGCCGGTCGTCATCGTCGACAAGAACGGGGCAGGGGAGATCAAAATCTCCTACAAGACCCTCGAACAGCTCGACGACATCGCGCGCCGCCTGAGCGGGTCGAGCTTCTAAACGCTACCTCCACCTTCTCCCCTTGTGGGAGAAGGTGGATCGCCGCGAAGCGGCGAGACGGATGAGGGGTGTCGGCTTTCCGATTTCAGGATGTCGCGCTCGCACCCCTCATCCGTCATCGCTCCGCGATGACACCTTCTCCCACAAGGGGAGAAGGAAGGGGCCTACCGCCCCACCAATTTCGCCACGCTTTGATGCGCGTCCGCAGCCAGCAAATCCTGCGGCGCGCCAGCGCGTTTCGAGCGCAGCTCGGCCTCCCAGCACACGTCGAGCGCGGCGATCAGCTTGCGCGTCGACCATGCGCGCAGCTGCGCCTGAAACGCCTCGCGCTCCTTCCAGAACACGGGGGGACGCAGCTTGCCCATCGCATCGGCCGCGCTCATGCCGCCATCCATGCGCGCGCGCGCATCGAGCAGACGCAACAGCCGCCGCTCCATGGATTTGATCGCCGCCACGCCGTTGAGCGCATCGATGCGCGACAGCGTCTCCACCGAAGCCGCCGCCTTGCCCGCGAGCGCGGCGAGCCCCGCTTCATCGAGCGCCTCATCGCCCTCCGCGGCGATCACGTTCTCTATATCATCGGCGCTGAGCGGCTTGTTCGCGCCATAGGCGAACGCGGCGAGCTTCTCGATTTCACGGCGCACCAGCCCGCGATCCGCCGGGAGGAGGGCGAGGAGCGCTTCGCCCGCTTCGCGGTCCAGCGTGATCTTTTCTTCCTTCAGCAGGTCGCGCGCAAACGCGGCGCGCTCCGCATCGCTCTCTTCATAGAACGCGGCGACCACGGCCTGCTTGGCGCTCTCGAACGCTTTGGCGAGTTTGCCGGTGGAAGACAGCTCGCCGCCTTCGATCAGCAGATAGCCGCCCGGCGCGCCGCTCTCGATCTCGGCCAACGCGTAGAGCAGGGCATCGTCCACGCTCGCGCCATCGATGCGCGCCCACACAAGCGTCGGCCCGCCGAGCAGGGATTGCGCCGCCAATGCATCTGAGAGTCGCGCCTTGTCCTTCTTGAGATCGTCTTCGCCGAGCCGCGTGATCGAAAACGGATCGTCGCTGCCATCCAGCGCGAAGCGCGCCAAAGCCGCCGCGGCTTCCGCCACCAGCGCGCGATTTGGCCCGAACAGCAGCGCCGCGCGCATGCTTTTGTCCGGCTTGTCGAGAAACCGCCGCGCCGCGGCGCCGGCGAGCTTCATCTGAATGCTCCTTCCTCCCTCCCCTTGATGGGGAGGGTGGCCCGAAGGGCCGGGTGGGGTGGAAGCGCTGGGCTTCCAGAAGGCAGCGCCGCCACCCCCTCAGTCATGCTTCGCATGACAGCTCCCCCATCAAGGGGGAGCAGGGCGCTCACTTTGCCACGCCTCACGATCTCCGCTGCTGCGCCAGGCGCAGCGCGAGTTCGGCGCGGACGCGTTGCGCCAGCGTTTCGGCCGCGCGCTCGCGCGCATCGTCCTGCGCGGAGATCTGGCCGAACGCCGCGGTCGGGATGTCATAGTTGACGACGCTCAGCAGCGACCCGCGCAGCGCCTGGCCGCCATCGGCCGGCGTCAGCGTGTAATCGGCGATCAGGCGCAGTTCGGCGCGGCTGGCGGATTCGTCGAGGCGCAGACCGAGCTGGATCACCTCTTCGCGCAGATTGATCTGCAGCTGCTGGGCCGGGCCGCCGCTGCGCTGATCGACGGCCAGCAGCCGGTCGAGTTCGGTGCGCAGCACATGGCCCGCCTTGCCCGGCATGTCGCCGACCAATTCGACGTTCCCGATCGGGCCGCCGCGCGCCATAGCCGCGCCGCCATACATCGGGGAGAAGCCGCACGAGGCCAGCAAGGCCGCCGCGAGGAGGGCGATCGGGGCTTTCATGCGGGCTCCATCAATTCAGCCGACGACGATATTCACGATCCGGTCCTGAACGACAATGATTTTGCGGATCGTCTGTCCAGCGGTGAATCCTGCCGCGGCGGCTTCGGCCAGCGCGCGCACCTCGGCCTCCGGGGCGCCGCGGGGCGCCTGGATTTCGCCGCGGCGCTTGCCGTTCACCTGAATGGGGAGCGTCACGACATTGTCCGCCGTCAGCGCCGGATCGGCCTTCGGCCAGGGCGCGGCGGAGACGAAGCCCGTCTGCCCCAGGGCCTGCCAGCATTCTTCCGCCAGGTGCGGCGTCCACGGCGCGATCAGCTGCACCAGCAGGCGCAACGCTTCGCCGCGCGCCCACACGCTGGCCGCATCCGCCGCCTCGCGCTGTTTGGCGATGGCGTTGATGAGTTCGTAACAGCGCGCCACTGATGTGTTGAAGCGGAAATTCTCGATCCCGTCCGACACTGCGCCGATCGTGCGATGCGCGATCTGGCGCAGCGCCAGCGCCTCGCCCTGATCGGCGCCCGGAGGAGGGGCCTCGCCTTGCGCGGGCGCGGCCTGCCCATGCGCATCGACCAGCGACCAGACGCGCTGCGTGAACCGCCACGCGCCCTCGACGCCCGCGGCCGACCATTCGACCTCACGGTCTGGCGGCGAATCCGACAGCACGAACCAGCGCAGCACGTCCGCGCCATATTCGTTCACGTAGGTCTGCAGCTGCGGCCCGTTGCGCTTCGATTTCGAAATCTTCTCGACCGATCCCACGACGACCGGCGCGCCATCGTCGAGCGCGAAAACGCCGCCGTCGCGCCGCTCGATCTCGTCGGGAGACAGCCACGCGCCGCTCTCCGCCTTGTACGTTTCGTGCGTGACCATGCCGAGCGTGAACAGGCCGTCGAACGGCTCGCCGCTCTTCAAGTTCAGATAGCCGCAATCGCGCATCGCGCGCGTGAAGAAGCGCGAATAGAGCAGGTGCAGCACCGCGTGCTCGACGCCGCCGATATATTGATCGACTGGCAGCCAATAGGCGGCGTCGTCCGGATTGAACGGCCGCGCTGTGTTCTGCGCATCCGCGAAGCGCGCGAAATACCAGGACGAATCGACGAACGTATCGAGCGTGTCGGTTTCACGTTGCGCCGGCTTGCCGCAGGCGGGGCAGGGGACGTGCTTCCATGTCGGGTGCTTGGCCAGCGGATTGCCCGAGCCGTCGACGATCACATCGTCGGGCAACATCACCGGCAGATCGCTTGCCGGCACGGGCACGACGCCGCAGCTCTCGCAATGGATCGCCGGGATCGGGCAGCCCCAATAGCGCTGCCGCGACACGCCCCAATCGCGCAGCCGATATTGGATCGTCGCCTGCCCGCGCTTCAGCGTCACCAATTCATCGATCGCGCGCACGATCGCATCTTCGGTGCGCAAGCCATCCAGAAAGCGCGAATTGTAGATCACGCCGTCGCCTTCATAGGCTTCGTCCGCGATCGCGTGCGTCGCCGCCTCCGCGCCCGGCGGCAGCACGACGGGCTTCACCGGCAGGCCGTATTTGCGCGCAAAATCCAAATCGCGCTGATCGCCCGCGGGCGAGCCGAAGATCGCGCCCGCGCCATACGTGCTCAGCACGAAATTGGCGGCGTAGACCGGCAGCTCCCAATCCGGATCGAATGGATGTTTCACGCGCACGCCGAGATCGACGCCGATCTTCTCGGCCTTCTCGATATCGGCTTCGCTGGTGCCCAGATGCGCACATTGCACGATGAAATCCGCAACGTCCGGGCGGAATTCCGCGATGCGCCTGGTCAGCGGATGATCGGGCGCCAAGGCCAGGAAGCTGGCGCCGAACAGCGTGTCCGGCCGCGTCGTGAACACCTCGATCGGATCGCGCGCATGGCTGCGGCCGTTTTCATCCGGCGCGTCGTTCTTCATCTCGTCCGGCACGGCGGCGATCGGCCACCAAATATGCGCGCCGCGGCTCTTGCCGATCCAATTGGATTGCATGACGCGGACTTTTTCCGGCCAGCGCGCCAGCGTCTTCAGCGCGTCGAGCAGATCGTCCGCGTAATGCGTCACGCGGAACATCCATTGATCGAGCTCGCGCGTTTCGACCGGCGCGCCCGAGCGCCAGCCTTTGCCGTCGACCACTTGCTCATTGGCGAGCACGGTCTGATCGACCGGGTCCCAATTCACTTTCTGCTTCTTGCGGTAGACGAGATCGTTGTTCCAGAACGCCAGGAACATCGCCTGCTGATGCTTATAATAGTCAGGCAGGCAGGTCGCGACCTCGCGCGACCAATCGATCGCCAGGCCCAGCGCCTTCATCTGCGTGCGCATGTTCGCGATATTGGACAGCGTCCACGACGAGGGATGTGCGCCGCGGTCGATCGCGGCGTTCTCCGCCGGTAGGCCGAAGGCGTCCCAGCCCATCGGGTGCAGCACGTTGTAGCCGTTGGCGCGGCGATAGCGGGCGACCACGTCGCCCATCGAATAATTGCGCAAATGCCCGACGTGGATGTCGCCCGACGGATAGGGAAACATCTCGAGCACGTAATATTTGCGCGCGTCCTTCGCCTCGGCAGGGGAGAGCGCGCGGAACAGATCCGCCTTGGCCCAGGCCTCGCGCCATTTGGGCTCGACGTCGCGATGATTGTAACGGGACATGGAAAACTCTTATCGACCGGAAAGCACTTTAACAGCGTTCGCGGCCGCCAAGAGCCGCGTCAGTTCGCCAAGGTGCTAAGTCGAAGCTGGCGCGCGCGCGTCAGGATCGCGTTCTCGATCTGGATCGACGTATCGGAATCGACCGCAGCGTCAGCCCAGGTCCCGCCGGAATTGGTCTGCCGGAAGATCGAGACGTTCAGCGCGTCGGCGCGTAGCCGCGTATCCAGGATGTAGACCTGGGCGCGGAAGCGTTCATTCGGGCGCGCGGGATCGGAATACCAGCCGGTGATGATGACGCCGCCATACGGGTCTTCCGATTCCAGCGGCATGAAATTCAGCGTGTCGAGCGAGGCGCGCCACAGGAACGAGTTCACGCCGATCTGCGCGGGGCCGGCTTCATCGGCTGTGGCGCTGTCGCGATGGCCGCCGAACAGCGGCAGGGCGAAGCCGCCGCCGGAATCGCCCAGGCGCGACTGCCCCTCGACCCGGTTCGGATCGTGACCGCAGGCCGACAGACCCATCGCGGCCGCGGCGGCGAGCGCTGCGGACAGGATCAGGCGTTGGCTCATGCGGCGGTCTCCCCAGCGGCCGAACCGGCCATTTCGCGCTGATATAGCATGCGTCCCGCAACGGGCCAGCGGCTTCTACCGTTGCCTCTGCGGCGGCGGGGACACATTTATGGATAATTCCTCTGGGAGGGGTGACCGCTTTTTTACTCCTCTGTAGGAGGGACTCGTCCTATATTGTTCAGGACCTTTGGGGATTATTGGGTCGTGTTGAAAGTTGGCGCATTCGCATTGGCAGGAGCTGTCCTCGTGACGGCCGCCGGCGGCGTGGCCCACGCCCAGGAAGCCGCCACCGTGGCCGAGCGCGCCGCCGTGCGGGCGGAAACCCCTTGGTATGAACGGTTTACCTACAGCCACGGCCCCACCGAGATGATGACGGGCATCGGCCCGTCCGACCGTGTCTCCCAGCCCGCCTGGTCCCTGACTCAGCGGTGGGGGATTACCGTAGACGCCAATCGCGCGCCCCGGACGGAGCGGCTCAACCCCGCCGCCACGCCGCTCGAAGGCAATGGCGCTTCGGTCGGCGCGTTCTACCAATTCACGCCCAGCATGCGCGTCGGCGGCCAGGTCACGGTTTCGGAGCCGGATCGGTCTGTCACGGCTCGCCCGGAAGATGATCGCGCGCGCTCCAGCTCGGGCGTGCGCATCGAATCGGCCTTCCGCTTCTAAGTCCTCATCGCAACGCTTCGACCGCCGCGACGCCCGCAAAGGCGCGGGGCGAAAGCATGCGCGCCGTCCGCCCGTTCACCCCGCCCAGCGCGATCACCGGAAGAGGGGAGAGGGCGGCCAGCCGCATCGCGCGCATCAGGCCCAGCGGGCGAACCGCCGAAGGGCTGACGCTGGGAAACACTGGCGCCAGCACCACGGCGTCCGCACCGCGCACGCGCAGCGCCCGCGCCGAATGCGCCGCCGCCGTGATCAGCCAGCGCGGATGCCGCGCGCGCAGCTGCACGGCGCGATGGGCGGCGCGCTCCGGCAGGTGCACGCCGTCGGCGCCGACCAGCGCGGCCAGCGCCTCATCCTCGCCGATCAGCAGAAAGAGCCCGCGCCGCCGCGTCAGTTTGCGTAGCGCCGTCGCGGTCTCGATGCGGCCCGGCGCGCCGAAATGGCGATAGACGATAGCCGCGCCCCGCGGCAGCCGCGCCGCCGCCGCGAGCGGATCGGGCAGCCGCGCCGGATCGGTGAAGAGATAGAGCGCGGGCGGCGCGCCGCGATTGAGCCGGCGGGCCGCGCGGATTAGAGCCGCTCGATCATCCATGTCCGCGCCGCCCACGCCCCTCGCCCTCGTTCGTGACCGCATCGCCGCCGCCGCGCGCGCGGCGGGCCGCGATCCCGCCGCCATCACCTTGGTCGCAATATCCAAGCAGCAAAGCGCCGCTGCAATCGATGCGGTGTGGGCGCAGGGCCAGCGCGTGTTCGGCGAAAATCGCGTGCAGGAAGCGGAAGCGCATTGGCGGGCGCGCCGCGATGCGGGCGAGGCGTTCACGCTGCGCGTGGTCGGCCCGTTGCAAACCAACAAAGCGCGCGACGCCGTGGCTCTGTTCGACGCCATCGATTCGCTCGATCGCGAAAAGCTCGCCGCCGCGCTCGCAGAGGCCGTGCAGCGCGCAGGCAAAAGCCCGCGCGTGCTGGTGCAGGTCAACACCGGCGAGGAGCCGCAAAAGGCCGGCGTCGCGCCACGCGAGGCGGATGCCTTCATCGCGCGCGCGCGCGGAACCTATGGCCTCGCGGTCGATGGCCTGATGTGCGTGCCGCCGGTCGATGATGTGGCGGCGATGCATTTCGCGCTGCTGGCCAAGATCGCCGCGCGCAACGGCCTCGGCCAATTGAGCATGGGCATGAGCGCCGATTTCGAAACCGCGATCCGCTTCGGCGCCACCATGGTGCGCGTCGGCAGCGCCTTGTTTGGCGCGCGAGGGGAGGGCGGGGCCTAGCCCGCCCGGCCGCAGCCGCCGTTTCGATTTGTAGCGCGCGCTGCGCCGATTTCGCGTGAAAAGGGCACGCCGCGTGCCGGTTCTCCCGCCCGGCTTAGTTTGCGTCGGAACCGCGAAAAACCCTGTGTCTTCAATGTCGCTCGACGTGGAATTGCGGGTTCGCCGGCCTGCAACCCCTTGCTCCCTTTCCAGCCCCGGAAAAGCATTAACCATTGGAAACAAGGGGAGGAGCAATGCGCACCTTTTTCATGAGTGCGGTGGCTGCGGCCTTCGCCCTCTTGGCCCCCTCGGCGGCTTCGGCGGCTGTGGTCGGTCAATTGGGTCTGGGCTACGAGACCACCGATTTCGATTTCAACAGCCCGTTCATCAGCGATCCCAGCTATGACGGCCCGTCCATCTCCGGCGCGGTGCTTGCGCCGCTCCACGGCGACCATTGGGTCATCCAGGGCGATGCGCGCATTCAGAGCGAATCGTACGATTACGGCTATCCCGGCGCGGATACCTACGACGACAGCAATTCGCACGTCGCGCTGCACGTCGCCTATCGCGATGACAGTTTCGCCGTCGGCGGCTTCTACGCGCAGGAAAATTATTTCGGCGATTCGATCCAAGAAGTTGGCGTCGAAGCGCAGAAATATTTCTCGGGCGTGACCATCGATGCGTCGGCCGCGTACGGCAACCATGACGGCCCGTACTACGCCGAATACGATGCGTGGGATGCGCAAGTGGGCGTCACCGGCTTCATCGGCGACAATTGGTCGGTTGAAGGCACGGTCGGCTACGCCGAATTCGACTATTATTACGGCAAAACGGAGCTGACCACGGTCAGCATCGCCGCCGAATATCAGATCCCGGATTCGCGCTTCAGCGTCCGCGCCGCCTACATCAATGGCAGCGCCGACGACACCTACGCCGATTACGATACGGACACGTTCCAGATCGGCCTGGTGATGAGCCTTGGCGGCGAGTCTGCGCAAGAACGTCACAACACCGGCGCGAGCCTGCCGGGCGCTGACGCGTTCGACACGCATTGGCGGCTTCTCGAAGCCGGCTATTACTCGATCGAGTAGTCGAAGCGTCCGCTGAGACGAGGGGCCGCGCCGCAAGGTGCGGCCCTTTTTCGTTGGCGCACGCCTAGTGCGGCGCGGGACAGGTTTGCGGCTCCCCGTCCGGACGTCTGCAATCCACACCACGTCCGCCTGGGCGACAGAAGCTGCTCGATCCGCCGCAGACCCGGCCATCAGGGCGTAGCTGATCGGGGCAGTGGCAACCTGGGTCGCGCGGATCGGGCGCATCAGCGGCGAGCGCATCGTTGGGAACGTAAGCTGGTCCCGTGATCCCACGCCTGTCGATGCGGCTGAAATCGTCTCCGGGCTCGACGACGAACACCCGTTGCCGCGCTGTGAGACGGCCGATCACGGCGCTCTCCGCACTCGGCGCAGCATACACATTCTGATCGTGGATCACGCGCATCGTGTAGATCGGCGTTTGCGCAAACCCGATTGTTGCGCCCAGCGCGAATGCGATGGCGAAAACCAGCCAGCTCTTCATGACATCCCCCATTCGCGCGCCCGTCTAAAACGCAGCGCCCACCGCCTTGCACAAAAACGCCATTACCGGCGTCGCATCGCCAAAGGCCTTCGCGACATCGCTTACGAAGCTCGCTTTGCCCGCCGCTTCTTCATCGCTGTCTTGCGTCACGAAGAAGCTCTTGCGCTTGATGTCCTCGATGTAAGGCAGATCGGGCGCGAAGCCGCGCGGCGGCTTGGCCAGGCTTTCGATGTCTGAAAGGCTGCCGAAGGCGCGCTTGATGCTCGCCGCATCGCGCGCCTTCTTCCACTCCCCCGGTCGCTCCGCGATCGCCTGGCGCACCGCCAGAAGGGCAGGGGGCTCGGGCATGTACATGCCGCCGCCGAAGAAGATCTCGCCCGGCGCCAGATGCATGTAGAAGCCGGGCGCGCGGAAATCCCCGCCGCCGAGATGCCGGAATTGCAGGCCCGCATTGGTTTTGTACGGCGTCTTGTCTTTGGAAAAGCGCGTGTCGCGGTAGATGCGGAACATCGACCCGCCGTTCGGCCGCGGATCGCATTTGAAATGCGGGCTCACCTTTTCGAGCTTGGGCGCCAGCGCGATGATGAAATCCTGCAGCGGGCCGACGACGATCTCCTTGTAGCGCTCTTTGTGGTCCTCGAACCACGCGCGCTCATTGTTCTTCTTCAGGTCGCGGAAGAACTTGAAGAAGTCCCGGGAAAATCCCGCAAAAGCCATGTTTCCTGCATCCCGTCGAAAAGCGATTGCGCACTCTCTCCTACCAGGGAAAGAGTGATTTGGGGATGTCGGCGCTGAGCCCGCGCCGGCATCTGCGCGCCTTGGCGCGGCATGGAATGAGGTGACGGCCATGCGGAATCTGAAATTCGCGCTGCTGACGGCGGGCGCGTTCGTCGCGCCCATGCTCGGCGCCTTGGCGCTGATGTCCGAGCCGGGCCTCGCCGCCCGCGCCGTGGTGGAGCGCTATGCCGCCCATGTCGGCTTCCACGCCACGGTGCTGACCGCCGAGATGGACGCCCCCGCGCCGCCGGAGCCGCTAGAGCCGCTCGCCGCGCCCGAACCGCCCGCGCCGCCCGATCCCGTCGATGTCGCCATTTTCGACGGCGCCGATATGCGTCGTGAGATCATCGATGCGCGCCGCGAAGCGCTGGAGGAGGCCCGCGACCGCCTCCAGGAGATGAAGGACCAGAAGATCGAAGAAAAGCTCGCCGCGCTCGAAGCGCTGCAGCTCGAGCGCTGCCGCGAAGCCGCCGAGCGCGCCGCCGCCCGCGTCGAGCAGGAGCGGCATGCCAATCTCTGGGAAGGCCCCGTGGCCGACGGCGCGCTGAAATATCGCCGCACGCCGCTTTAAGGCCGGGGGTCCGCCGTGAGCATCGGCCCTACGCTCGAAACCGACCGCCTCGTTCTGCGCCCGCCCAGCGCCGCGGATTTCGAGCCCTATTGCGCGTTCATGGCGCACCCATCGACCAAGTTCATCGGCGGCCCGCAAGAGCGCTCCGTCGCCTGGCGCGGCCTCGCCTCGCTGATCGGCGCATGGACGCTCAACGGCTTCTCGATGTTCTCCTTCATCGAGAAGGGGAGTGGTGTTTGGGTCGGGCGCGGCGGCCCGTGGCGGCCCGAAGGCTGGCCCGGCGATGAGGTCGGCTGGGGCCTCACGCCCGAGGCGCGCGGCAAGGGCTACGCCCAGGAAGCGGCGGCGGCTTGCATAGATTGGGCGTTCGAGACGCTCGGCTGGCGCGATGTCATTCATTGCATCGATGCGCAAAACGAGCCCTCGATCCGCGTCGCGGAGGCTTTGGGCTCGAAACTCCAGCGCGCGGGCGTGACAGCGCCCGCCCCCTTCGCCGATATTCGCTGGGACCTTTACGGACAGACGCGGGCCGAATGGCGCGCGCGAAGAGGAAAGACAAGGGCATGATGCGTGCGCGGATCGCGGCGATGGTTGGAGCCCTCTTCCTCGCCGCGGCGGCGCAAGCGCAGCAGGCCGAGCCCACGCCGCTCACCGCTCAGCAGGCCCGCGCCGTCGCGCAATTGCGCGATGCGGCTTTGGCCAGCGACCGCGCCTTTTCCATCGTCGAGGATTTGACCACCAGCGTCGGCCCGCGCCTCACCGGCTCGCCCGCCGAAGAGCGCGCGCGCCAATGGGCTGTGGCGATGCTGCGCGCGCACGGCTTCGCCAATGTCCATATCGAGCCGTTCACGATTCCCTATTGGGCGCGGGTGCGCGAATCCGCCTCGGTGATCGCGCCGGTCCCCCAGCGTCTCGTCATTGCCGCGCTCGCCGGCTCGCCCTCGACGCCGCAGGGCGGGATCGACGCGGCGGTGGTGCGTTTTGAAAGCTTGGCCGCGCTCGAAGCAGCGCCGCGCGCCTTGGTCGAAGGCCGCATCGTGTTCATCGATGAGCGTATGCAGCGCGCGCGTGACGGCTCGGGCTATCCGCCGGCGCAGCGCAAGCGCAGCTTCTGCGCCGCCCGCGCGCAGGCGCTCGGCGCCGTCGCCTGCCTCATCCGTTCGGTCGGCACCGACAACAATCGCCTGCCGCATGTCGGCGGCAATGCGCGCCAGAACGACGGCGCATCGCTGCCCGCCGCCGCGCTCGCCGCGCCCGACGCCGATACTTTGGCGCGCCTGAGCGCGCGCGGCGGCGAGGTGCGCGTGCATTTGGAGATCGAGACCGAGATGCGCGACATCGCGCAATCCGGCAATGTGATCGGCGAAATTCGCGGCCGTCAGCGGCCCGACGAGGTGGTCGTGCTCGGCGCGCATCTGGATTCCTGGGATCTCGGCACGGGCGCCATCGATGACGGCGCGGGCGTCGCCATCGTCACGGGCGCCGCCGCCCTGATCGGCGATCTGCCGCGCCATCCGCGCCGCACCATTCGCGTCGTGCTGTTCGGCGCGGAAGAAACCGGCGTGTTCGGCGGCAAGGCCTATGGCGAAGCCCATAGCGCGGAGCTTCCGCGCATCATGGCCGCCGCCGAATCTGATTTCGGCGCCGGCCGCGTCTGGCGCCTGCAGACGCGCTTCGGTCCGCAAGGCGATGCGCTGGCCGCCCGCATCGCAGCCGAGCTGGCGCCGCTCGGCGTCGCGGACTCCGGCGGCGACGCGCGCGGCGGCTCTGACGTTGCGCCGTTAGGGCAGGGGGGCGTGCCGCTGTTCTCGCTCAATCAGGATGGCACGACCTATTTCGACATCCACCACACCGCCAATGACACGCTCGACAAGATCGATCCCGAGGCGCTCAAGCAGGTCGTCGCTACCTGGGCGGTCACCGCGTTCCTGATCGCCGATAGCCCGCTCGATCTGCGCGTTCCGACGCCGCCGTCGACGCAATGATCCCCGCGCTCGAAACCGAGCGCTTGATCCTGCGCGGCTGGCGCCAGAGCGATCTCGATCCGTTCGCGGCGATGATGGGCGATCACGAGGTCGCGCGCTTTCTCACCGCCGATCGCCGCCCGCTCGATCGCGCCGCCGCCTGGCGCTCGATGGCGATCTTCGCCGGCCATTGGGCGCTCAAGGGCTACGGCATGTTCGTGCTCGAAGACAAAGCGAGCGGCGCCTTCATCGGCCGCGTCGGCCCGTGGGAGCCGGAAGGCTGGTACGGCTTTGAAATCGGCTGGGGCCTGGCGCGCAAATTCTGGGGCAAAGGCTACGCCACCGAAGCCGCCCGCGCCGCCGGCGCCTGGGCGCTTGACGCTTTCGATCTCGACCGGATCATCAGCGTGATCCACGTCGACAACAAACCGTCGCAGCGCGTCGCCCAGCGCCTCGGCATGCGCCCCGGCGCGCCGCTGCTCCACGCCGGCATGCCGCACGCCATCTGGAGCGTGGGCCGGAAGGATTGGAGCGTTCGCGAGGCCTGATCGCCCACGCCGTCCTTCCCCGCGAGGGGAAGGTGGCGCGCAGCGCCGGATGGGGCGGAAGCCCAAGGCAAAACGTAGCGTTTCCGCCCCCTCAGTCTCGCTGCGCGAGACAGCCCCCCCTCACGGGGGAGCGCGGCGCGCGCACTTGATGCCTAGATTTCCAGATCCAGCAGCCGCGCATAGGCTTGGCCGCCGTGCATGTCGCGCTCGAGCATGCCGCCTTGCGGAATCTTGCGCGGGAACGAGATTTTGATGGTGAGGATGTCGGGCGCCTCATAGCGCTGCACCACGGCGGGATCGACGCCGTAGAGCGCCGCGATCGGCGCGGCCGCCAGAGCGGGCGAGGCTGCTGCGATGTCGAAGCGCGCGCGGTCTTCGAACACGAAATCCACTGTCAGCCAGAACGGGCCGGCGTTTTTGGAGCGCACATGCGCCGCCAGATCGCGCAGCGCGGTCATGCCGGCGCCATGACGCTGAGATCGCGCCATTCGGTGCGCGTCAGCTCGAAGCCGTCGCGCACCCGCACGACGTGATTGAGCAGAAATTCGTACACTTGCCCGCGCTCCATTTCCGCCGGCGAAAACGGAAACGCGTAGCTCGGCAATTCGATGCCGCGCTTGGCGGGGAAGTGGAAGAAATGCGGGTTGCAGGTCTTGGCGATGGTCGTCGCCAATTCCTGTGTCGGCGCGGTCGCCACGAACAGCATCCCGATTTCGCGCGGCGGCGTTTCGGAAGAGGGGACAGGTTCGCCAGACACCGCGTTCCAGCCATAGGGCCGCAGCGAAATGTCGAACGCGATGCTGTCGTCCAGCCCCGCGCGCGCCCGCTTCATCAGCGCGCGGTGCAGCGCCTCTGTGAAGCGCGAAACATCTTCCAGCACGTCCGGGTCCTGGATGCCGACAAGCATGACGGTTTGAAACCCCGCGCCGCCCGCGCCTTCGAGCTTCATCGTGTAGGGCTTCGGCTCGAACACTGATCCGGTGACGCGCACCACGCGCTCGCTCACCGCTTCATAGCGCGCGTTGGTCACGTCCAGCACGCCGCCGGGCTCGGTGAGCCGGAACGGGTTGGCGTTTTCGTACAGCATGTGCGCGGCCACGCCGTGCGGCTCGCAGGCATTGGCCGCGCTCAGCGGCTCGATCTCGAAATAGTCCGCGCCGATGCGGATCATCACGCCGCCGTCGATCGGATCGCGCGTGCACAGTCCGCCGCACTCGGCGATTTTCGCGGCGTGCCAGGCCGGGCCCGCGCCGCCGCCGCTCCGCAAGGCCGCCGCCGCGATCACCGCCGTATCCGTGGTGCGCCCGCCGAGCACGATGTCGGCCCCCGCATCGAGCGCGGCGATATAGGGCTCGGGGCCTAAGAGGGCGACGATGTGATTGCAGCGCGCCGCGACCGCGGGATCGAAATCCGTCATCGGGGCCAGCGGCAGGATGTCGCCCGCGTCCGCCTTCTGCGCCAGCAGCGCCGCGCTTTGCTCGGAATAGAGCAGGGCGATTTTCGGTGTGAAGCCCTCTTCCCGCGCGATCTCGCGCACGATGTCGTACGTGAAATCGAGCGCCGCATCGCAGCCCGACGTGCCGCACGAGCCGATCAGCAGCGGAATCCGCGCCTCGGCCTGCGCGCGCATCAGAAGCTGCAGATCGCGCTTCAGCGCGGCGCGGCTGTATTTGGCTTTGCCGGTCGCCAGATAGGCCGGCCCGCTATCGGTCGTGCCCGCATCGAGCGCGATGGCGTGGGCGCCGGCCGCGATCGCCGCATCCATATCCCGCTTGCGCACGCCCGTGCCCAGCGCGCCAACCGGCACCGCGATCAAAGTTTCTGACGACATCGCTTTACCTACCGTCACGCCGACGCTCAGCGCAATCGGCCTCTAAGCCACGCCGTCCTTCCCCGCGAGGGGAAGGTGGCGCGCAGCGCCGGATGGGGCGGAAGCCCAAGGCTAAACGTAGCGCTTCCGCCCCCTCAGTCTCGCTGCGCGCGACAGCTCCCCCTCACGGGGGAGCACGGCGTGGGCGCTACCACCACCCTGCTTCTTTCAGCGTGCGCACATTGCCGCGCGCGATCGGCGCTTCGGCCTCGTTCTTCAGCACCAGCAGCACTTTGCCGTCGGCGCGTTTCACATCGCCGACGCCGGCGCGCGCCACCCACCAGGAGCGGTGCACCTGCGCGCCCTCGAGCCCTTCGAGCTCCGCGATGGCGTCGCTGAGGCGCATCAGGATGAGGTCCTGGCCCTTGGAGGTGTGCAACCTGAGATAATGATCCTCGGCCTGCACTGCGTAGAGAATCGCCCCGCGCAGCTTGAGCGGCAGCCGCTCCAGAAAGCGCGGCGGCGCCGGGCCCGCCGCCGTCTTGCGCGTCCGCGCCCGCCCCAGCAGCATGAACAGCGCCGTCATCGCCAGCGACACCACGAACACCATCGTGAACAGCGAGGGCAGGTTCGACGTGCTCACCCGCCCGAATGAGAGGCGCGACAGCAGATAGATGAACAGGCAGCCCGGGATCGCCACGCCCAGCGCGATCGCGAAGCTGGCCAGGAACGGCCGCTCATAGGAATCGAGATAGCGCGTCATCACGATGCGCACGGTCTGGCCGATGACGGAGCCCGCCACCATCGCCGCGATCCAATAGGCCAGCCGGCCGAACAGTGGCGCGCCGCCCGTACCGAAGGCGCCGCCCAGGGCCAGAAAAGCGCCTGCCGCCGCCGCAACGCCAAAATAGATCGCCCAGGAGCGCAACGCCTCCTCGCGATTTGACGCTTCGCCAAATGCGCCCTCGCCCAGCTCGCGCAGCAGGTCGACCTTCTCACGCATCGAGGCGTGCAACTCCGGGGCAAAGCAAAGAGGACGCTTCCATCGCCTCAAGCGAAAGGGAAAGTCCAGTGACCGTCATCGCCGCCCGCCGCCCCGCCCGCATCCGTCTCGTCACCGCCCTGGTCTGGACCGGCATTCTGGCCGCGCTCGGATTTGCGCTGGCGCCGCTGGCGCGCCCGCTCTTGGCGCAGGGCGCCTTTCATCCACACGCGCCCGATCTCGGCCTCTGGCTGTCGCAGGGGCTCGCCATTCAGACGCACGTCTATACCGCGGTGAGTTCGTTCGTGCTGGGCGTCGCCATTCTGGCGCTGCCGAAGGGCTCGTCTCTCCACAAGCGCCTCGGCTGGGTCTGGGTCGTGCTGATGGCCGTGACGGCGCTCACCAGCCTCTTCATCACCCAGATCACGCCCGGCCGGTACAGCTTCATCCACCTCATCACCGGCTGGACGCTGATCGCCTTGCCGATGGGGATTTACGCCATCCGCCGCCGCAACATCCGCGTCCACCGCTCCACCATGGTCGGCCTCTTCATCGGCGGCATGATCATCGCCGGCTCGCTCACCTTGCTGCCCGGCCGGCTGATGTACCGGCTTTTCCTCGGATGAAGCTTCTGCAACGCGGTTGAGCGCGCGGGCCGCACAGCTATTGTGCGGCTCTTCGCGACTCGTCTTCGCGGGCCTGGGGCGACATGACCTCCTCACCTCAAAGTTCGTCGTTCGGCGCCCGGCCGCGCGGCGTGATCACGTCGTTGCGCAATGTGGCGGCGCTGATCTCGGCTGTGTTGATCCTGCAGACGGGGCAGGGGCTGCTGAACGTGCATCTGCCGCTGGCGTTCGAAGCCGAAGGCTATTCGCGCACCGAGCTTGGCCTGGTCGCGGCGGCCTATTCGGCCGGCTTCATGGCGGGCGCCTGGTACGGCGCGGTGCTGCTGGCGCGCGTCGGCTATATCCGGGTCTATTCGGCGTGCGCCGCCATCCTCGCGGTGGCCACGCTCGCGCTCTACGGCGCCTCCAACATTTTGATCTGGTTCCTGCTGCGCGCCATCGCGGGCGGGGCGGTGGCGATGATGTTCGCGGCGGCGGAAGGCTGGATGTCGGCCTCGATCGCGCGCGCCGAGCGCGGCAGCGTGATGGGCTTTTATCAAGTCGGCACCAAGGCCGTGCTCGCCGCCGGGCCGTTCCTGGCGCTCGGTTATATGGCGACAGCGCCGGAGCCGTGGATGATCGCCGCCGCCGCCATGGCGCTCTCGCTCGCGCCGATCTGCTTCACCAGCAAGGCCGAACCGCCCGCGCCCAAGGCGCAGACGCTTGCGCTGCGCGAACAATTCCGCACCGCGCCCGCCGCCGTCATCGGCTGCTTCGGCGCGGGCCTCACCAATGCCGGCGTGCTGGCGCTCGCGCCGCTCTACGCGTCCGTGCATTACGGCCCGGCCTCGGCCACCAGCTTCTACGCCGCGTCCTGGATCGGCTCGCTGATCGTGCAATGGCCGGCGGGACGCTATTCGGATTTCGTCGATCGCCGCGTGGTGATCGCGGCGCTGACCACGCTCGCCGCCGTCGCCGCCATCGCGCTCGCGGTCATGGGCGGGCGGGCGCCATTCTGGGTGGCCGCGTTCGCGTTCGGCCTCTGGGGGGCGGGCGCGCTCTCTTTCTATGGCATCGCCGTCGCGCATATGGCCGACCGCGCGGAACCCTCGCGCATGGCCGAAGCCACCAGCGGGCTGCTGTTCGTGTGGGCGGCTGGCTCGGTCATCGGCCCCACCTTGCAAGGCGTGGTCGGCGATTATCTCGGCCCCGAAGGCGTGTTCTGGTTCGCGGGGATCGCCGCCGCCGCGCTCACCGCCGCCATGCTCTGGCGCTCGGCCTCGCGTGAAGCGACGCACGCGAAGGAAGCGTTCTCGGTCAACCAGGCCACCAGCGTCGCCGCCGCGGAGAGCGCGTTCGGCGATCCTGAGTGAGCGCAACGCTTTCGGTCTTCGTCGCCTTCTTGCGCCTGGGCTTCACCTCGTTCGGCGGCCCGATCGCGCATCTCGGCTATTTCCGGCGCGCCTTCGTCGAGCAGCGCCGTTGGCTCGATGATGCAGCCTTCGCCGAGCTCGTCGCGCTCTGCCAATTCCTGCCGGGGCCGACATCGAGCCAGGTCGGCTTTCTGATCGGCCAGCGCCGCGCCGGCTGGGCGGGCGCGCTCGCGGCCTGGCTCGGCTTCACCGCGCCGTCCGCGCTCTTCATGTACGCCGCGGCGGTGAGCGCGCGCTGGTTCGAAACGCTGCTCGGCCAGGCCATCGCGCACGGCCTGCAGATCGCCGCCTTCGCCATCGTAGCGCAGGCGCTCTGCGCCATGGCGCGCGCGCTGCCGCGCCGCAGCCTCTGGGCGCTCGCCGCGCTCGCTCTTGCGCTCATTCTCATTTTGCCGCCGCAAGCGTGGACGCAGGCTGGCGTGATTGCGCTCTGCGCCGCGCTCGCCATGGCGCTGCCGGCGCCGCGCCCGGTCTTCACCGACGGCGAACCGCAGCGCGCGGGCGCCGCGCCATGGTTTCTGCTTGCGCTGTTCGCAGTGCTGCTGATCGCGCTGCCGCTCTTGGCGCCGCACGCGCAGGTCTGGGCGCTGGCCGCCGCCTGCTATCGCGCGGGCGCTTTGGTGTTCGGCGGCGGCCATGTCGTGCTGCCGCTGCTCGAAGCCGATTTCGTCGGCCGGGCCTGGATTTCGCGCGACGCCTTCCTCGCTGGCTATGGCGCCGCGCAGATCGCGCCCGGCCCGCTGTTCGCGTTCGCGACCTTTCTCGGCGCTGTGCAAAGCCCCGCGCCGCACGGGCCGCTCGGCGCGCTCATCGCCACGATCGCGATCTTCCTGCCGGGCCTGCTGCTCGCCGCGGCCGCCGCGCCGCTCTGGCGTGCGCTGCGCATCCGCCCGCTGGCGACGAAAGCGGCGGCCGGGGCGGGCGCGGCGGCCGTCGGCGTGCTGGCGGCGGCCTTGATCACCCTAGTCGCGCCGGCCGCTATCCTCTCCTGGTTCGACTTTGCCCTCGGTCTCGCCGGCCTTGCGGTCTTGCTGGGAACGCGCGCGCCGCCTTGGGCCGTTGTCGCTGCCGTCACCGCGGCCAGCGTCGGTGCGCGCTTCGCCGGCCTCGCCTGAGTTGCGGGGCGGGGAGGCGGCGCCTATACCCGGCCATCGGACGCGGAGCCCCTGAACGCCCATGAATATCCACGAATACCAAGCCAAAGCGGTCCTGAAGCAATTCGACGCGCCCGTGCCGCAAGGCTTCCCGGCGTTCTCGCCCGACGAGGCGGTCGATGCGGCGGCCAAGCTCGGCGGATCGCTCTGGGTCGTGAAGGCGCAAATCCACGCCGGCGGCCGCGGCAAGGGCAAGTTCAAGGAAGCCGACGCGGGCGATAAGGGCGGCGTGCGCCTCGCCAAGACGCCGGAAGACGTCGGAACCTTCGCCGAACAAATGCTCGGCCACACCCTCGTCACGCTGCAGACCGGCCCCGTCGGCCGCGTCGTGAAGCGGCTCTACGTGGAAGAGGGCGCCGATATCGCCAAGGAGCTTTACCTCTCCGCGCTGGTCGATCGCGAAACCGGCCGCGTCGCCTTCGTCGCCAGCGAAGCCGGCGGCATGAACATCGAAGAGGTCGCGCACGACACGCCCGAGAAGATCACCAGCGTCGCCATCGATCCGGCCACGGGCGTGACCGCGGCGGACGCCGCCAAAGTCGCCGCCGCGCTTGGCCTCTCGGGCGATCAGGCCGCGCAATGCCAAGCGCTGCTGACCAAGCTCTATGCTGCGTTCACGAAGAGCGACATGAGCCTGCTCGAAGTGAACCCGCTCATCCTCACCAAGCAGGGCAAGCTCGTCTGCCTCGACGCGAAAGTCAGCTTCGACGACAACGCCGCCTTCCGTCATCCCGAATGGGCGGCCCTGCGCGATCTCGGCGAAGAAGACGAGAAAGAGATCGAGGCCTCGAAATACGACCTCGCCTATATCGCGCTCGACGGCGATATCGGCTGCATGGTCAACGGCGCGGGCCTCGCCATGGCGACCATGGACATCATCAAGCTGTTCGGCGCCGAGCCGGCGAATTTCCTCGATGTCGGCGGCGGCGCCTCCAAGGAAAAAGTCGCGGCCGCGTTCAAGATCATCACCGCCGATCCGAAGGTGAAGGGCATCCTGATCAACATTTTCGGCGGCATCATGCAGTGCGACGTGCTCGCCGCCGGCGTGGTCGAAGCCGTGAAAGAGGTGGGCTTGAAGGTGCCGCTCGTCGTGCGCCTGGAAGGCACCAACGCGGAGAAGGGCAAACAAATCATCCGCGACAGCGGCCTCAACGTTACGCCCGCCGACGATCTGGAAGACGCCGCGCGGAAGATCGTGAAGGCCGTGAAGGGGTGAGGGCGCGGGCCAATCATGTTATGATCGGCCCATGACCGCCATCACCCTCCCGCCCGATCTTGAAGCATGGGCTGAAGCCGAAGTCGCGGCGGGGCGCGCGGAAAGTGTGGATGCGGCGATTGAGCAGAGGCTCCGCCAGAGCATCACGCAGACGGAATGGATTCGCGGCAAGCTGGATGAAGCGCGCGCCAGCCTTGCTCGTGGGCAAGGCATCGACGGCGCCGACATGGTGGCGGAACTCGATCGCTGGATTGCGGAGGATTTGGCCGCGGACGAAGCCTCGCGCAGCGCCGCCGAATAGGCGCTCAGCATGCCGCCGCCGCTGACGATAGCACCGGAGGCGCGCGCCGATCTCGCTGAAATTCGAGCCTATTATCGCCGCGAAGCGGGCGCCCAGGTTTCGGCGCGGATGAGTGCACGTTTCCGGGCGGCGTTTCTTCGCATCGCCGCCTCGCCCATGCTTGGCCCCGTTCGCACGGATTGGGGCGGCGAGGTGCGCCTCCGCGTGGTTCGGCCCTACATCATCTACGTCGCTGCGCACGCCGATCGAACCGAAATTCTCCGTATCCTCCATCACGCGCGCGATCGCGACGCCATTATGGGCGGCGGGACTTAATCACCGCGCCGCCGCGCTCGCGAACACCTGCTCCACCTCAGGCAGATAGGCGTCGTAATAGTGCTCGCTCGGCGCTAGGTAGAGCAGCACGTTGAGACGGTCGCCCGCACGCGAAACCAGCGCTGTGCCGGAATAATTGAGCCCTTCGGTCGATTGCGTCGTCAGCTCGAAGCGCACGCCGGGCGCGGCCGCCAGCATCGCGGGCCGCAAATTCGCCGTCTCCGGCCGCTGATAGCCGAGCGCGGCGACGCTGTCGGTCACGAATTCCACGATTTCCGTATCGGACATATCGGCGCGGAAGGTCGGCGTCGGCGTTTCCGGCCGCGCCGGCTTCACGATGAACTCGCCGGGCCGCAGCGCGCCTGCGAGATAGAGCCGGTTGAGAAACGGCCCGTCGATCGAGAGCAGATGCACATTGCGCGCGCGATTGCCCATGAGGCTCGTGATGTCGGACCAGGAACGCCCGAGCGTGACGGTGAACCCGCCTTGCCCCGTCGCATAAGGCCCGGTGACCAATTTGCTTCCGCCCGCGCAGGCCGCGAGCAGCGCGCAGCACAAGGCGATGATCGTTCGTCGCATCATGGCGCTTCTCCCAGGCTTTGCACGCGCGCCTCGACGATCAGCTTGTCCGGCGCATCCGGCGCGCGCGCCAGATAGGCCGCGAACATCGCGCGCGCGTCTGCGCTGCGATTGTCCCGCGCATAGAGCTCGCCCAATTCGCGCCACGCGAACGCCGGCGCATCGGCTTGCGCAATGGCGGCTTCATACGCGTCGCGCGCTTTCGCCAGATCGCCGTCCTGCCGGCGCAGACGAAACGCCTCGCCGCGGAAGGCGCTGACGATTCCCAAATCCTCGCTCTGCGCGCCCAGCCGGTCCAGCAGGTAAAGCGTCTGGCCGAAATCGCGCCGCCGCAATTCATCGCGCAGCCACACCGAAAGATAGGGCCGGATCGCGGCGCGGTAGCGCGCGTGCTCCGTCATTCCCCCGCCGCGATGCGCGGCCGCCATCGCCGTGAGCGCCGCCACGCGATCGGTCGTCACCGGGTGCGAATTGAAGATCGAGCCGCGGGTCGCGCGCCGTTTGACGACGTCGAAATCGGACGCTTGCGTCTCGCCCAGCAGATTGCGCCACAGCGCCGCCGCGGCGTTCGCGTCATAGCCCGCCGCCACCGCGCGGTCGAAGCCGCGCGCATCGGCTTCCGTCTCCGCTTCGCGCGAAAAACCGAACAGGGACGCGATCGTGCCGAGATAGATGAGGTCGCCGACCGTGGGCGCGCCCGACGCCGATGCGCCGATCGAGAGGATGAACGCCGCCGTCGCGCGGCTGCGCGTCGCGCGCCAGCTCTCCAGAGAATGGCGCTCGACATAGTGCGTGATCTCGTGGCCGAGCACGAAGGACAGCTGCGCTTCATCGTCAGCGCGCAGCAGCAGGCCCGACCAGACTTCCATATAGCCGTTCGGCGCCATGGACGCGTTGAAATACGGCCGCTGCATCAGATAGAGCCGGATATCGCCGCAGTATTCGGCCGCCACGCGGCAAGCTATGCCGTGCACATAGGCTTCAAGCTCCGGCGCGCGGATGCGTTCGCCGGAGCGGCGCGCATCGCGCTCGGTCTGATCGGAAGCGGCCCACAGCCCGCCTTCATCGCTGTTGATCGGCGGCCGCTCGCGCAAGCGCTCCGGCGCCTGCGCGATGGCAGGCCAAGCCAGCGCAAAGCTGGCGAGGAGGGCCGCCAGCCATTTCACAGCGGTGAATCTTTCATGATCGCTTCGACCAGCGCCCGCGCGCCTTCGGGCGTGCGCATGTCCGTATTGGGGGAGGCGGTGGCGACGTTGAACCAGATCACGTCGCCGCTCTGCAGATCCACCAGCGAGGCGTACATTTGCTGTCCGCCGCCTGCCATGCCGACGCCGAGCGCCGCCATGAAGATCGTCGCCGCTACGCGCCCGCCGCTCGAATAGGAGCCGCGCCCCACGATGAAGAGCGCATAGCGCGCGCCATTGTTCGCCGCCGCGATCTCCCGCGCGCCCTCGCCGAGCGTCCAATTGAAACTGTCGCGCGGATGCGTCGGCAGCGAGAGCGGGGCGTAGGTGAAATAGAGGATCGAGGCGCCGACCGCTTCGTGCAGGCGGATCAATTGCCCGATGCGCCCCTCCATCGCCGCATCGGGATCGAACGCGACGGGCGCATAGCCTTGGCCCGAGAGATTGGCGGCGAACGCGGCCGCAACGTTGGTGCGCGCGGACTCTGTCCAATCGGCGCGCGGCTGCTGCAGCCCCACCGCCGTCAGCAGATTGAGCTGAATATCCGGCGCGACCACCAGGATGGTCGATTGCGAAGGCGGCGGCGGCACGGGGCCGGAAAAATTGTGCGCCTGCGTTGTCGTGCAGGCGGCCAGTACGAAGAGCGCGAGTGCGGCGAAGATGCGCCCCATATTCTCCCCCGACGATGGCGTCGGCTGATCGCCGAACTTTTCGCGGAGCCTAACGTGGCGTCGCGGATGACGCCAGCGCGCGCCCGCGCCATGATGCGCGCAAAGGGAGAACGCCATGAAGGATTTCGCGGGCAAGATCGCCGTCATCACCGGCGGCGGCACAGGCATGGGGCGCGAGCTGGCGCGCCTGCTCGCAGCCGAAGGCGCCAGCGTCGCGATGTGCGACGTTTCGATGAAAAACATGGAAGAGACCAAACGCCTATGCGAGGCCGCCGGCCTGCCGCAAGGCGCGCGCGTCACCACCCATCTCGCCGATGTCAGCGACGAACACGCCGTGCATCGCTTCCGCGACGAGGCCGCCGGCGCGCACGACACGGACAAAGTGCATCTCTTGTTCAACAATGCCGGCATCGGCGGCGGCGGCAGCCTGTTCGCCAATTCGCGCGAGGAATGGGAGAAGACGTTCAACGTCTGCTGGGGCGGCGTCTATCATTGCACGCGCGCGTTTCTGCCGATGCTGATGAAGGCGAGCGAGGGCCACATCGTCAACACGTCGAGCGTCAACGGCTTCTGGGCCTCGCTCGGCCCGCTGACGCCGCACACGGCCTATTCGGCCGCCAAGTTCGCGGTGAAGGGCTTCACCGAAGCGCTCATCACCGATCTGCGCATTCATGCGCCGCACATCAAATGCTCCGTCGTGATGCCCGGCCATATCGGCACCGACATTGCGATCAATTCGCGCAAAGTGCTGCGCGGTTCGGATTCGGACGACATCTCGCGCGAGGAGATCGAGGCGGCGCGCGCGCGCATGAAGCTGCAAGGCATCGATGAAGCGCAACTGACGGACGTGCAGATCACCGCCATGGTGCAGGGCATGGGCCAGGCCTTCCGCGACAACGCGCCGATGACCGCCGCCGCAGCGGCCAAAGTCATTCTCGACGGCGTGCGCGAGGAGCGCTGGCGCATTCTCGTCGGCGAAGACGCCAAGGCGCTCGACGCGCGCGTCCGCGCCGATCCCGAAACCGCCTACGAGCTCGATTTCTTCGGCCAGAGCTTCCCCGGCCTCGCCGCCGCCCGCCGCACATCGTGACGGCGCGGCGCGTAGCTGCTATCGTGTCGGCATGAGCGATGATGCCGTCATCCGCGTCGATAAGGTCCGCGCCGAAGCGCTGGAAGCGGCCGTCTCCGCCGGCGGCGCCGAATCCGTCCAGGCCGCGGTGGAAAGTGCGGTCGACGCTTGGCTGACGGATCAGGCGCTGGCGCAGGCGAGCGATGAGACGCTGCAGCGGCTCTGGCGCGAGGGCGAGGACAGCGGCGAAGCCGGCGCCCTCGATTTCGAGGCGCTCAAGCGGGAAGCGCGGAGCCGGTTCGGCGCGCCATGACGCTGGCGCTGCGGTGGACCAACCGGGCGCGACAGGACCTTCTGGACATTTGGGCATGGCGCGGCCGCGAGCGGCCGGAGCGCGGCGATCAGGCGCTGGCCCGGATCGAGCGCGCCTGTGAGCGCTTGCGCCGGTTTCCGCAGCTCGGCCCACCCATGCCGCGCATCGCGCCCAATGCCAGAAAGCTGTCCATAGACGCCTATCTGGCGCTTTACCGCGTCGACGCCGAGGCTGTGACGGTCGTTCGGGTGCTGGATCAGCGCCGGCTCCTGGGGCCCGCCCTCTTCGAGGAGGGGTGAGCCGCCTTTGCCTTTGGCCCATCCTGCGCTAGCAAGCGCACCGTCTTTTCGAAAACCCCAGCGGGGAAGCCGGCCGCCTATGTCCATTCTCGTGAACGCCGCCACGCGCGTCATCTGCCAGGGCTTCACCGGCAAGAACGGCACGTTCCATTCCGAAGCCGCCATCGCCTACGGCACGCGCATGACGGGCGGCGTCTCGCCGGGCAAGGGCGGTTCAACGCATCTGGGCCTGCCGGTGTTCAACACGGTGGCGGAAGCCAAGGACAAGGCCGGCGCCGATGCGAGCGTGATCTACGTGCCCCCGCCGGGCGCGGCCGCCGCCATCGAAGAAGCCATCGACGCGGAAATCCCGCTCATCGTCTGCATCACCGAAGGCATTCCCGTGCTCGATATGGTGCGCGTGAAGGCCAAGCTCGACAAATCCAAATCGCGCCTCATCGGCCCGAACTGCCCCGGCGTGCTGACGCCCAACGAATGCAAGATCGGCATCATGCCGGGCAACATTTTCAAGAAGGGCAATATCGGCGTTCTGTCGCGCTCGGGCACGCTCACCTACGAGGCCGTGTTCCAGACGACGAATGAAGGCTTCGGCCAATCGAGCGCGGTGGGCATCGGCGGCGATCCGGTGAAGGGCACGGAATTCATCGCCATGCTCGAACTCTATCTCGCCGATCCGGAAACGCAGGCCATCATCATGATCGGCGAAATCGGCGGCGGCGCCGAGGAAGACGCGTCGCAATTCCTGATCGACGAAGCCAGGAAGGGCCGCAAGAAACCGGTCGTCGGCTTCATCGCCGGCCGCACCGCGCCACCCGGCCGCCGCATGGGCCATGCCGGCGCCATCATCTCCGGCGGCAAAGGCGACGCGGAATCCAAGATCGCCGCCATGGAAGCCGCCGGCATCCGCATCGCCCCGCACCCGGCTGCGCTCGGCCGCACGATGGCGGAACTGCTGAAGGGGTGAGCCCGGGCGAAGAAGCGGTTCTCGCGCTGGCGCTGCGCCACGAGGCCGAGCTTCGCCACGGAACGGTCGTCGTCCCCGCCGCAACCATTGTCGCGTTCTTGAACGAGGCGGCGGGCGCCGGCGTCGATATCGGCTACATCGACTGCCTCTACATCGGTCGCGGATTTACCGAACCGAGCATGAAGCTATCGGCTGAGATCGGACATTTTGCGACGCGAGACGGCTTCATCGCATTCGCGAAGGCCGCCGCGGCGACGGCGCTGGAGCGCGCAACGCTCAAGGGCGCCAAAGCGGTGTTTGAGGTGGGCTAGGTGGCCCCTGGGTTCCGGATCGATGCTTCGCATCGTCCGGAATGACTGAAGACGCCTCATTCAAACGGGGAGCCGCTCTTTGCTCAGCGCCACGCGCAGACAGGCAAGCGTCAGCAAGATGGCGACCGGCGTCCAGATCAGGCTCTCGCCGCGGCTTGGAGAGATGGCGTTGAGCAGCGTGCTCACGGCGGACAACGCCACGAAAACCCAGATCAGCCAGCGCGACGTGCTCGCGAGAAACGAGAACCGCAAGCCCGCGCGCGCCGCGATGACGGCGCCATGCACTGCGTAGATCGCGATCTGCGCGAGAGCGGCGAGCCGCATCGCTGGCGGATACACGCCCTCGAACGCGCCGCCCATCGCAAACCGCCCCCAGGGCGCGCCGAGAGCAAGCGCGAGCTGAAAAAGGCCCAGGCAAGCCAGCAGGGCGATCGCAAGGATGGCGGCAGTCTTCGCGCTCGGCATACCCCAAATTCCCCCGCTTCCCGATTGGGATTGCGCAACTTCTGTCATTCCGGGCGACGCGAAGCGGAGACCCGGAACCTAGGGGCGAGCGCGTTGCCCTTCGGTCCCCTAGGTTCCGGCTCTTCGCCGCGCTCTCGCGCGGGCTTCGGCCGGAATGACAGAGGGATTCATGTCAATCGAGCAGCGTTCTAGCTGACGCCGGCGAAAAATGCGCGTCGAACCAGGCTTTCAAGTGCTGAGAGCCGGATGATCCAGCTTACGGGCCGCATAGTCGAGAACGGCTCCAGATAGGGAGCGGGGCTTCGACACCCGGCCGCCGCCGCCCCTCACAGCGCCCCGATAAACGCCTGCATCTCCTTGCTCACCTCGCGGTCCTCCGGCGTCAGGCCGCCGAAGCCGGCATGGGGCATGCCGTCCCAGATGTGGAGCTCGGCGCGCACGCCGGCGGCGCGCAGCTTCCTGTGCATGCGCACGGTGTTGGAGAGGAAAAGATCGCGCGTGCCGGCCTGCAGGAAGGTCGGCGGGAAATGCGCCACATCGCCGAACAGCGGCGACACCAGCGGATCGTCGAGCGCGGCCGCGCCCGCATAGAGCCGGTTCACCGGCATCAGCAGGCTCAGATAGTCGAGCCCGAGCAGCGTCGCGAAACTATCGCCGCTTTCGGTGAGATCGAGCTCCGGCGTCATCAGCAGCGCGCCCGCCGGCGCCGGCAGGCCCAGCGCGTGCGCCTTGAGCAGTAGCGCCGCCGCCAGATTGCCGCCGGCCGAGGTGCCCATCACCACGATTTCGCGCGCCGGCCTTTCCGCCAGCAGCGCACGATAGACCGCCACGCAATCGTCGAGCGCGGCGGGGAAGGGGTGGTCCGGCGGCACGCGGTAATCGAGCGCGTAGGTGACGCGGCCCGTGCGCAGCGAAATCGCCTGCGCCTCGAACCGCACATTGGCCTCGCCGCCGCCGAACACGAGTGCGCCGCCATGGATGTCGAGCACGACGCGGTGCGCATCGGTCAGCCGCTCGACCCGCGGCGTCGCCACATAGGTCGCCACGCCGCCCATCGTGCGGGCCTCGACATCGGATTTGAGCCGCCCTGCAAACGGCGCGCTCAGCTCGGCCGCGGCGCGGTCGCTCGCCGCGATCAGCCGGCGCCAGCCCTCTTTGTCATCGAGCGCGGGATAGGCGCCGCGCTGGTTCGGCCGGGGCGCCGCGAGCGCAGCCTGCGCCTCCGGCGATAGCGCCGCGGGCGGAGGAATGTCCCGCGCCGGCAGCCGCACGATGCCCGTCACATCCGCCGCCTGATCCGCCATCGCGCGCTCCCGATCGTTTCGCACAGCTTAGGAGCCTTGCCGACGCGACGCGAGCATGCGCCATCCGCCCCGCCCGGCGCCTCAAACCATGGCGCCCGCGCGCGCAGCGCTTCCTTGCGCATTCGGGCCCTTCACCGCGCCAGCGACGCGGCCTACAAGGGCGCCGCGAGCGGACGCCCCCTATATCTGAGGCGTCCCCCAAAACGATCCGAAGGATCTCTCTCATCATGGCGGATGACGGCCGCAGCCTGCCCAACGCAGCGCTTCTCGAAACCAGCTTCCTCTACGGCGCCAATGCGGCGTTCGTGGAGGAGATGTACGCGCGCTATCTGGACGATCCCGGTTCGGTGGATTCCTCCTGGCGCCAGGTGTTCCAGCAATTGCGCGATGCGCCGGAGGACGTGCGCCACGCCGTCGCCGGTCCGTCCTGGTACCGGCCCGAGGTCGCCAAGCCGAAATCGACCGAGCTGACCGCGCTGATGGACGGCAATTGGGCCGCGCTCGAAACCCGGCTCGAACAAAAAACCCGCGAGCGCCTGCCGAAGGCCTCGATCATCGATGTCCAATCGGCCGCGCGCGACAGCGTGCGCGCGCTGATGATGATCCGCGCCTACCGCACCCGCGGCCACCTCGCCGCCCAGCTCGATCCGCTTGGCCTCGAACAGCGCGTCAGCCCTGAAGAGCTCGATCCCGCCTCGTTCGGCTTCTCCAAGCAGGACCTCGACCGCCCGATCTTCATCGACGGCGTGCTGGGCCTCGAAAGCGCGACCGTCACGCAGATGCTCGACATCCTGCGCCGCACCTATTGCGGCACGTTCGGCGTCGAGTTCATGCACATCACCGATCCGGCCGAGAAGGCCTGGATCCAGGAGCGCATCGAAGGCCCGGACAAGCAGATCGCGTTCACCCAGGAAGGCAAGCGCGCCATCCTCAAGAAGCTGATCGAGGGCGAGGTGTTTGAGCGCTTCGTCCATAAGCGCCATCCCGGCACCAAGCGCTTCGGCCTCGATGGCGGCGAAGCCATGCTTCCCGCGCTCGAACAGATCATCAAGCGCGGCGGCGCTTTGGGCGTCGAAGAAATCATCCTCGGCATGGCCCACCGTGGGCGCCTCAACGTGCTCGCCGCCGTGATGGGCAAGCCCTATCACAACATCTTCCACGAATTCCAAGGCGGCTCGTCGACGCCGGATGACGTGATGGGTTCGGGTGATGTGAAATATCACCTCGGCGCCTCGAGCGATCGCGCGTTCGACGGCAACAAGGTGCACCTCTCGCTCACCGCGAACCCCTCGCACCTCGAAATCGTCAATCCCGTCGTGCTCGGCAAGGCCCGCGCCAAGCAGGCCGAACAGCAGCTTTGGTTCTCGGCCGATCAGGATTTGTTCAAGCTGCGCGCCCGCGTCATGCCGCTGCTGATCCACGGCGATGCGGCGTTCGCGGGGCAGGGCGTGGTGGCCGAATGCTTCGCGCTCTCGGGGCTGCGCGGCTACAAGACCGGTGGCACCGTCCATTTCATCATCAACAACCAGATCGGCTTCACCACCGCGCCGCGCTTCTCGCGCTCCTCGCCCTATCCGAGCGATGTCGCGCTCATGGTGCAGGCGCCGATCTTCCATGTGAACGGCGATGATCCGGAAGCGGTAGTCTACGCCTCGAAAATCGCCACCGAATATCGCCAGCGTTTCGGCAAGGACGTCGTCATCGACATGTTCTGCTACCGCCGCTACGGCCACAACGAGGGCGACGATCCGACCATGACGCAGCCCTTGATGTATGCGCGCATCAAAGGCCAGCCGACGACGATGGCCATTTATGGCGAGCGCCTGATCGGCGAAGGCGTGCTGACGCGCCAGGATTTCGACGCCTGGCAACGCCAGTTCGAGGAATTCCTCGACAGCGAATTCGACGCCGGCAAGGTCTACAAAGCCAACAAGGCCGATTGGCTCGACGGCGCCTGGGCCGGCTTCAAACTGCCGGAAGACGATGACCGCCGCGGCAAGACCGCCGTGCGCGTGGAAAAGCTCGTCGCGCTCGGCCGCGCGATCACCACGATCCCGCCGAGCGTGGACGTGCACAAAACCGTCGCGCGCGTCATCGAAAACCGGCGCAAGGCGGTGGAAGCGGGCCACGGCATCGATTGGGGCCTCGCCGAACATCTCGCCTTCGCCGCCCTGCTCGATGAAGGCTACGACATCCGCCTGTCCGGTCAGGATTCCTGCCGCGGCACGTTTGTGCAGCGCCATTCCAAGATCGTCGATCAGACCACGGAAGAACGTTACACGCCGCTCAACGCCATCCGCGACGGCCAGGGCTTCTTCGAGGCGATCGATTCTCTGCTCTCGGAAGAAGCGGTGCTCGGCTTCGAATACGGCTATTCGCTCGCCGATCCGAACACGCTGACGATCTGGGAAGCCCAGTTCGGCGATTTCGTGAACGGCGCGCAGGTCATCATCGATCAGTTCATTTCCTCGGCTGAGCGCAAATGGCTGCGCATGTCCGGCCTCGTGATGCTGCTGCCGCATGGCTATGAAGGGCAGGGGCCGGAGCACTCCTCCGCCCGCATCGAGCGCTTCCTGCAGCTGTGCGCGGAAGAAAATCTGCAGGTCGTCAATTGCTCGACGCCGGCGAATTATTTCCACGTTCTGCGCCGCCAGATTCACCGCGATTTCCGCAAGCCGCTGATCGTGTTCACGCCCAAATCGCTGCTGCGCCACAAACGCTGCATCTCGACCATCGCCGATATGGGCGCCGGCTCCTCGTTCCACCGCCTGCTGTGGGACGATGCGCAGATGAACAACGGCCTCACCACGATCAAGGTGAAGCCGGACAATCAGATCCGCCGCGTCGTGATGTGCTCGGGCAAGGTCTATTACGATCTGCTCGAAGAGCGCGAAAAGCGCGGCATCGATGACATCTACCTGCTGCGGCTCGAACAATTCTATCCGTGGCCGATGAAATCGGTGATCGCCGAACTGCAGCGCTTTGGGAACGCCGAGCTGGTCTGGTGCCAGGAAGAGCCCAAGAACATGGGCGGCTGGCAATTCGTCGAACCGTGGATCGAGCTCACGCTCGAACGCATGAACATCTCGGCCAAGAAGGCGCGCTATGCCGGCCGGCCGGCCTCGGCCTCCACCGCGGCGGGCCTGATGTCCAAGCACCTCAAAGAGCTCGACGCTTTCCTGAACGACGCGCTGGGATGAGATGATCGAGGCTTCCTGCCATTGCGGCGGCGTGCGCTATACGGTCGAAACCGCCCCCGATTGGGTGATGGACTGCAATTGCTCGCATTGCCGGCTCTATGGCGGGCTGTGGGCCTATTACCCGCAGCGCGACGTGCATTTCGCCGCGCCGCCCGACACCTTCATCTACATGTGGGGCGACCGCATGTTGGAGTTTCACCATTGCCGGACGTGCGGCTGCTTCTCGCACTACACGGTGCTGGGCCAAGCCGATGCCGACAGGATCGGCGTCAACACGCGCCTGATGCGCGGGCTCGATCCTAAAAATGTCGCCGTCGTTCAGAAGAACAACGGCAACGATCATATCTTCTGGACGAAAACTGATCGTCCCGTTCTGCCAAGTCATGACCGCCCGGCGGATGTGTGATACGCGCCGGCGCCAGAGGACAAGAGATGACCGATATCGTAGTGCCGACCCTGGGCGAGAGCGTCGTTGAGGCGACCGTCGCCAAATGGCTGAAGCAGCCCGGCGAGGCCGTGAAGAAGGACGATCTGCTCGTCGAACTGGAAACCGACAAGGTCTCCGTCGAAGTCTCCGCGCCCGAAGATGGCGTGCTGTCGGACATCGTCGCCAAGGAAGGCGATACGGTCGAGATCGGCGCGCTGCTCGGCCATCTCGGCGCCGGCAACGGCAAAGCGCCCGCGCCCGCCGCACCCGTTCAGGCCGCCGCGCCCAAGCCCGCCCCGCAGCCGGCGCCCGCGCCGCGTCCCGCGGCCGCCGCACAAGCCGCGCCGCCGTCCGTGCAGCGCATCGCGGCCGAAAGCGGCATCGATCTCTCCAGCATCGTCGGCACCGGCAAGGATGGCCGCCCGACCAAGGCCGACGCGCTCCAGGCCGTCGCCGCGCGCCCGGCCGCGCCCGCGCCGGCGCCCGTGCGTGCGCCGGCCCCGCCGCGCGCCATCGGTCCGCGCGAAGAGCGCGTGAAGATGACGCGTCTTCGCGCCACCGTCGCGCGCCGTCTCAAGGAAGCGCAGAACACCGCCGCAATGCTCACCACGTTCAATGAGGCCGACATGTCGGCTATCATGGCGGCGCGCAACAAGTACAAGGACAATTTCGAGAAGAAGCACGGCGTGAAGCTCGGCTTCATGAGCTTCTTCGTGAAGGCCTGCGTCGCCGCGCTGAAGGAAATCCCGAACGTCAACGCCGAGATCGATGGCGACGACATCATCTACAAGAATTTCTACGACATCGGCATCGCCGTCGGCACCGATAAGGGCCTCGTCGTCCCGGTGGCGCGCGATTGCGATGCGAAGAGCATGGCCGAAATCGAAAAGGATATCGGCGATCTCGGCGCCCGCGCGCGCGATGGCCATCTGAAGCTCGAAGATTTGCAGGGCGCCACGTTCACGATCTCGAATGGCGGCGTCTATGGCTCGCTGATGTCGACGCCAATCCTGAACGCGCCGCAGAGCGGCATCCTCGGCATGCACAAAATCCAGGACCGCCCCGTCGTCATCAACGGCCAGGTCGTGGTGCGCCCGATGATGTATCTCGCGCTCAGCTACGATCACCGCATCGTCGACGGCAAAGAGGCCGTGACCTTCCTGGTGCGCGTCAAAGAAGGTCTCGAAGACCCCGAACGCATGCTGCTGGATCTCTAAGGCCGCGCATCGGCCTGCGCCGCGATAAACGACAGCGCTTGAGCACAACGCGCCGCCACGTCCCCGCGCACTTCGATCCAGGGCACATCCGTTTCCGCCAGCACGTCGCGAAAGCGCGCCTGCATGGCGTGGCGGATGTGTTCCCCGTCGCGCAGCCCATCGTCCTCGAATGGAATCTCATCGCCCGCGAGGATGCGCACGAAGGGCCGAACCTGGCGCGCGGCCACCGCCAGCACCTCGGGCGCGGAAAAGCCCATATAGCGCTCGTGCCAGATCGCGGTGGCGAGCGCGTCCGTATCGCAGATCAGCCAGCCGTTGGGACTTGCCTCCGCAAGCGCATTCTCGCGCCGGTTCTGTTCAAGCGCGATGTCGACGAAATCGCGCGTCCGCCAGGGCGCGGCGGGCCCGCCGGGGCGCGTCTCGCTCCATTCGCGGCCATATTCGAGCACCAGCGGGCAGGCGAAATGCGCCGCGAGCGCGCGGGCGAGCGTCGTCTTGCCGGTCGATTCCGCGCCGGTGAGCACGATGCGCCGGATCATGCCGCGGCCCGCTGCGCTTGGCGCCATTGCAAAAGCCCAGCGATGCACATGGCCAAAAAGATCGCGTAGAGCGCGGCTGTCAGCCAAAGGCCCTTATAGGCGTAGAGCGGCATGTAGATCAGATCCGCCGCGATCCAGAGCCACCAATTCGCGATCCATTTCCGCGCCAGCATGATTGCGCGACGAGGCTCAGCGCCGTCGTCACCGCGTCCCAGCCGGCGACGGTGGAATCGGTGAACCTGAGCAGCCCCCATTGCAGCACCGCCCAAATGATCGCGACCGCCGCAAGGCAAGCCGCGAGCGTGCGCGGGCCGGCCGCGACCACGGCGATGCGCGCGCCGCCGCCGCCGCTGCGCAGCCATGTCGCCCAGCCGATCAGCGCCAGCACGATGAACACGCCCTGCAGCCCGGCATCCGCGTAGAGCCCCGATTGCAGGAACAGCACCGCGAACAGCACATTGTTCGCGATCCCGATCGGGAAATTCCAGATATTGCGCCGCACCAAGAGCCAGACGCATGCCGCGCCCGTCACAAAGCCGGCGATCTCGGTCCAATCCATCACCGTCTTCGCTGCCCCAAGAGCGCGCGCCTGCCAACTGCTCAGCGCCGCCGCGTGCTAGAGAGCGGGCAGGACTGGACCGAAGGAGCCCGCCGCATGGCGAATAGAAATCTCGAACATTTCCGCGCGCCGCGCAGCCTTCAACTGGCGCTGGCCTGGGCCGCGCTGATGTTCCTCTACATCTACAACGACTATTTCAGCCTCTACCGGCCGGGCGCGATCACGCGCATGGCGGAAGGCCGGCTCGCCTTCGGGCCCGCGACAGAGGGCGCCCTGGTCGCCGTCTCGCTGCTCCTCGCCATTCCCGCGCTGATGATCTTCCTATCCGTCGCGCTGGCGCCCCTGGCGAGCCGCTGGCTCAACATCCTGTTCGGCCTCGCCTACACCGCGATCGAGGCGCTCACCTTCATGGGCTCGCCTCTGTTCTATCAGATCGTGGTGGCGCTCGAGATTGCGCTCACGCTTGCGATCGTCTGGCTCGCCCTGCGCTGGCCGCGCGCGCCGGCCTGAGGCGGTTTGCGGCGCGCGCGGCGCGCGCCTAACCTCGCCCGATGCGCCAGCCAAAGCACACCATCGTCATCCTTCTGGACAGCCTCAACCGCCACATGCTCGGCGCCTATGGCGGGCGCGAGTTCGAGACGCCGAACCTCGATCGCCTCGCCGCGCGCGCCACGCGCTTCACGCGCCATTACACCGGCTCGCTCCCGTGCATGCCGGCGCGGCACGACATCCTGTGCGGCGCGCTCGATTTCCTCTGGAAATGCTGGGGTAGCGTGGAGCTGTGGGAAGACGCCATCACCTACGCGCTGCGCAAGAAGGGCGTCGCCACGCAGCTGATCTCCGATCACCCGCATCTCTTTGAGACGGGCGGAGAGAATTACCATGTCGATTTCGGCGCCTGGTCTTATGAGCGCGGCCATGAAGGCGATGCGTGGAAGCTGCGTCCCGATCCCAGCTGGGCCGGGGCGCCGGGCTTTGGCCGCGGCCACATGCCCTATGACGATTCACGCGGCTGGTTCAAAGGCGAAGCCGATTTTCCAGGCCCGCGCACCATGCAGGCCGCCGCCAATTGGATCGACGACAACGCCGGCCATCACGAGCGCATGTTCCTGTTCGTCGACGAATTCGATCCGCACGAACCGTTCGACACGCCGGAGGAATGGGCGCGCAAATACGATCCCGATTGGGAAGGCCCACATCTGATCTGGCCGCCTTACATGCAGGGCGCGCTCGAAAAAGGCGTGCTCACCGAGCGCCAGGCCCAACAAATCCGCGCCTGCTATGGCGGCAAGCTCTCGATGATCGATCATTGGTTCGGGAAGATTCTCGACGCCATGGATCGCCACAAGCTGTGGGACGATACGCTCTTCATCGTCTGCACCGATCACGGCCATTATCTCGGCGAGAAGGACATCTGGGGCAAACCCGGCGTGCCCGTGTTCAACACGCTGGGCCATATCCCGCTGCTCATCAGCCATCCGGGCGCAGCGCCGGGCGTATGCGATGCGCTCACCACCAGCGTCGATCTGTTCGCCACGCTGGCCGATCTGTTCGGCGTCGAGGTGCGCCAGCGCACGCATGGCAAATCGCTCTTGCCGTTGATTGCGGGAACGCAGGCGCGCGTGCGCGATGAGCTGCTTACCGGCGTGTGGGGCAGGGAGGTCTGCCTCGTCACTGAGACGCACAAATATGTCCGCGCGCCGGCGGGCGCGAACGCGCCGCTTTCGATGCTGTCCAATCGCTGGTCGACCATGCCGACGCATGTGGTCGATCGCGATGTCGCGCTGCCTTTGCCCGATGGCCGCGCCTTCCTCGATCGCATGCCCGGCTCGGACGTGCCCGTGATCCATCAGCCCTACGCCGATGGCGACCCGATCCCATTCTGGGGCCGCGCCCGCTTCTCGGGGAACCATGTCTACGATCTGGCCAACGATCCCGGCGAAACCGAAAATCTGCGCGGCCAGACCATCGAGAAACAGCTCGCCGAACAGTTACGCGCCGCGCTCACCGATCTCGACGCGCCCAAGGCCCAATTCGAACGCTTAGGCCTCTCGTAAACATCCCCCGCCCCTGGGGGCGGGGGCAGGGGGAGGGGGCGTGCAGAACAAGGCGAGCGGCTAATCAAAAGGCGCATCGCGTCGCGCTCCAACTTGCAATGGAGCGCCCGGTCGATCGCCCCCCACCCAACCCTCCCCCAAGGGGGAGGGCGCGCCCATCCGCATGATGTGTCGCAATTCTTTGCGAGAACGCTGCGATACGCGAAGCCCTTTGCCTCCGCGCTCCGTTTGTGGAAGCTAGCCGCGGGGATGTGAAGCTTAGGTTCCGGCGCGCCCGCGCCGGGGAGGGAACCGATGATCGCGATTCTGCGCTGGCCGCTCGTGCTCATTCTCGTCGTGCTGGTGGCGTCGAGCTTCCTGCCCGCTTTGGCGACGGCGGCGGCCCACATCAACGAGCCGTCGATCAACGCCATCATCGACAATCTCGCCGCGTCCTCGCCCGCCATCGGCGGCGCGCTCGAATATGGCCAGCAGGGCTCCTGGCTCGAAGCCGGCCTCTGGTTCACGGCGAGCCTCTTCTTCCTGGTCTGCGCGATCCGCCTCATCCGGCGCACGCAGGGCTTCTGGGCCTGGCTCTTGGGCTTTGCCTGCTACGGCGCGCGCTGGGCGGTGACGCAGCAGAGCGAAGGCGGCGTCGTCTCCACCTTGCAATCGCTGACGCCGGATTCGCTCAATTCCGATCAGCTCACGGCGGCCTCGCCGCCCGTGCAAGTCGGCCTGCTCGCCTTCCATCTTGTCGTCGGCCTGCTCATCCTGATCGTCGACGCCGTCGACCGCGCCCATTGGGACCGCCACGAACACGGACATTGATCCGTACCTCCGGCTTCCAGCCGGCATAGCGCCAGGCCTGCCGGCAAGATGCCGGCGGTACGAAGGAGCACGCGCTGTTTCCGCCTCGCGCGCGATTGTATAGTCAGCAGGTGGGGCGCGGGGCATGGCGAACGTCTTCATCTCCTATTCCAAGGCGGACGCCGTCTGGGCCCGCCGGGTCGCCGATGCGCTCGCTGCGCGTGGCTTCACGGCGTGGTGGGATACGGAGGGCCTGTCCGCCGGCGGCGAATTCGCCGCCGAGATCGAGCGCGAATTGGACGCGGCCGACGCCGTTCTGGTGCTGTGGTCGCAAACCTCGGCGCGTTCGGAATGGGTGCGTGACGAGGCCGATCACGGCAAGCGCCATGGCAAGCTCGTCTCCGCCATCATCGATGCGCTGCCGCTGCCGCCGCTCGGCTTCCGCCAGCGCCACGCGGTGCACATCAACACGTGGCCCGGTGATCCGAACGGCCCCGAATTCGCCGCCGTGCTGGAAGCTGTCGCCGCGCTCAGCGGGAGGGCGCCCCCGCAGCCCGTAGCGGCGCCCGTCGCGCCCGCGCCGCAGACATTCCAACAGGCGCCGCCGCCTGCGCGCTTTCGTTTTGGATTCTTCCTTCCCCCGCTGCTCGCCCTCGCCATTGCGGCCTTCGCCGTGATTCAGATCGACAGTATCTGGGGTCTCAGCCCCTCAACGTTCGCAGATAGCGCCTTCTTTTTTGTCGGCGACGCTTATGCCCAAGCAGCAGCGCCGCCCGAAGCGGTCGCCGAACCGACGCCGGGACCAGCCCCGAACTATGCGAAGGAAAGGGTAGAATACGCCCCGCCGCCGCAAAACCCCGTCAAGACCGACATTTTCATCGTTTCGACTTGGCTGGTCGCGCTGATCAGCGCGGGCGCGATCTTCGCGTGCTTCTTTCGTCGCCGCGCGGCGACGCTCATCCTTGGCGGGGCGCTCTCTCTGTGTGTCGGCCCGATGATTTTCGACGGGATGGATCTTGCGCCCCAAACACAGCGACTGGCCTTCTTCGTCGGCGACGCCTACGCGCAGCAGGGCATTGCGCCGAGCGATGCGACGCCGCCTGCGGCGCCCGCCGCCGAAGCCGCGTATGCGCCAGCGCAGCAGGAAGAGCCGCCGCCCGTTTCGCCCTTGGCCGTGTTCTTTGGCGCCGTCGCGGCGGCGCTTGGCCTGTTGCTCGTCGCGTTTTGGCGCCGCGGCGCGGACGGCGCGTGGTGGACGCTGGGCGGAATCTACGCCGCCGCGCTGATTTTCGAAGTCGCGCAATGGGGCGCGCACGGGATTAGATATTACTCTGGGTTCTTTGGGACTGAAGTGACGCCGATCCCCTATCTCGTGTTGAATCTGTCGCCCGCGTTCGCTTGCGTCGTGCTCGCCTATTTCGTCAGGCGCGAGGACGCTGCCGGATAGCGCGCGTGATCCGTACCGCCGGCTTCCAGCCGGCATAGCGACGCCTGCCGGCTAGAAGCCGGCAATACGCACAACGCAGCGCTGCATGGCTGCGTGTTGACCGCGCGCGCGCGCAGCCTATGTCTCGCACATTGCGTTTCTCGCGCGCCGAAGCCCGCGCCCGCCCACATTCGGAGCCTTCATGGCCAGCTATGACGTCGTCATCATCGGGGGCGGCCCCGGCGGCTACAATTGCGCGATCCGCGCCGGCCAATTGGGCTTGAAGACCGCGATCATCGAAAAGCGCGGCAAGCTCGGCGGCACCTGCCTCAATGTCGGCTGCATCCCATCGAAGGCGATGCTGCACGCCAGCGAGTATTACGAAGCCGCGCTCAAGACCTTCCCCTCGCTCGGCATCAGCGTCAGCGGATTGACGCTCGATCTGCAAAAAATGATGGCCCAGAAGGAAGACGCCGTCGACGGCCTGACCAAGGGCGTCGAGTTCCTGATGAAGAAGAACAAAGTCGATTACTTGAAAGGAACGGGCCGAATACTTGGCGCTGGCCGCGTCGAGGTTTCCGCCGAAGACGGAACGAAGAGTAATCTCGAGGCAAGGAATATCGTCATCGCCACCGGCTCAGACGTCGCGGGCCTGCCCAATATCGAGATCGACGAGGAGCGCATCGTTTCGTCCACCGGCGCATTGTCGCTGCCCGCCGTGCCGCGCAGCCTGGTCGTGATCGGCGCCGGCGTCATCGGCCTCGAACTCGGCTCGGTCTGGCGCCGCCTCGGCGCGCAGGTCACCGTGGTCGAATTCCTTGATAAGATCTTGCCGCCGATGGACGGCGAGGTCTCCAAACAGGCCGAACGCATCTTCAAGAAGCAGGGCATGGCGTTCGAACTCGGCCGCAAGGTCGTCGCCGTCGAGCGCACCAATGCCGGCCTCATCGTCGCCACCGAAGCCGCCAAGGGCGGCGATCCGAAACCCTTCGAGGCCGACGTCGTGCTCGTCGCCATCGGCCGCAAACCTTTCACCACCGATCTAGGCCTCGAGGCCGCCAAGGTCCGCTTCGATCAGCGCGGCTTCATCGAGACCGATCATTTCGTCACCAGCGCGCCGGGCATCTACGCCATCGGCGATTGCACGCACGGCCCCATGCTCGCCCACAAGGCCGAGGAGGAGGGCATCGCCGTCGCCCAAATCATCGCCGGCCAGTTCGGCCATGTGAATTACGACACGGTGCCAAGTGTGGTCTACACCTCGCCCGAGATCGCCATGATCGGCAAAACCGAAGAAGAGCTGAAAGCCGCCGGCGTGGCCTACAAGGCCGGCAAATTCCCGTTCCTCGCCAATAGCCGCGCGCGCACCAATCACGAGACCGAAGGCTTCGTGAAAATCCTGGAAGATACGGCCGCGAAACGGATCGTCGGCGCCCACATGATCGGCGTCGGCGTCGGCGAAATGGTGCAGGAGGTCGCCGTCGCGATGGAATTCGGCGCCAGCGCCGAAGACCTTGCGCGCTCCTTCCACGCCCATCCCACGCTTAGCGAAGCCGTGCGCGAAGCCGCCAAGGCGGTCGATGGCTGGGTGATGCAGACGTAATCCACAGAAACCACGCCTCTGCCTCTGCATTCCTAATGAAAACTAACTTCCGCGCGCGGCCGCAGCGCGCTTTGGTCCCCCTGCGACAAATGTGAGCGGGGTCGATTGATGTTGAGCATGCAAGGCGAGCGGCTGACGCTCATCGCCAACGATGCGGCGCTGGCCGAACTTCAAGTCGAGAACGTGCAGGGCTTCTATGAGCGCATCGGCGCGCTCGCGGCGTCGTCCTGGCCGCCCGAGCCGTTCGATGCGGACGGCCTGCAATGGGTGCGCTCCAGCCTGCAGACCGATCCGGATGGCGAAGGCTGGTATGGCTGGATCCTGCTCGCCGATACGGGCGAGAACAGAAAACGCCTTGTCGGCGCCGCGGTGCTCGTCGGCCGTCCCGATTTCGACGGCGAGGTCGAGCTTGGCTTCGGCCTTTTGCCGGAAGCGAAAGGGCAGGGCTTCGCACGCGACGCGGTGAAGGCGGTGGTCGATTGGGCGCTCTCGAACGGCGCCGAGCGCATCATCGTGCACTTCGCCAAGGATGATGACGGCAGCGCGCGCACGCTCGGCCATGCCGGCTTCGTCGACACCAACGAAACGCCCTATCCCGGCGTCGCCCGCTGGGTGCTCGCCGCAGCGTGAGCATGCGTTTTCCTCCCCCTTGCAGGGGGAGGTCAGGAGGGGGTGAGCCACAAGCTCCTTTTCTGTCATTCCGGGCGGAGCGCAGCGTAGACCCGGAACCCAGGAGCCGCGCGCGGGACTTTGGCCCCTGGGTCCCGGATCACGCTTCGCGTGTCCGGAAGTGTTCGCGAGCCTCAAAGAAAAACGCCGGAGCGCCCCGCGCCCCGGCGTTTTGCATTCCGAAACAGCGAAGGCGAAGCCGCTCAACCGGCTCCGCCCTTCTCCGCTTACATCGCGGGCGCCATCACCTTCTTGGCCTTCTTCACGCGACGCGCCGGCTTCTTCGCCGTGGTCTTGCGGGCCTTCTTGGCGACCTTGCGGACGGTCTTCTTCGCGGTCTTCTTGGCCGACTTGCGCACGGCCTTCTTCACGCTCTTGCGCGCGACCTTGCGGACCGTCTTCTTCGCCGTGGTCTTGCGCGTCTTCTTGGCGACCTTCGCCTTCTTCACTTTCTTAGCCATCTTAGTTTCCTATCTCTTACTGGTGTTGGTACTGGGTTGGGTGGGAGTCTTTTGATCTCTCCACGTGCGCTTTTGCGCTTGTATTGGTTTTCGTTTGGTTTCTTCTCAAACGAGTACTGTGTTTTTTCGAGACAAGTCTTTGCGTGCGTAAGCGCACGGTGCGAATGCTCTGGAACCCTTGAAAAATAAGGCCTCCGGCGTCATCGCGCGGCGCTCACGCACGCGGATGCGCGGCGCGATACGCATCGGCGAGCGAAAAAAAATCGACGCCCGTGTAGCGCTGAGTCGTCGAAAGCGATGCGTGGCCGAGCAATTCCTGGATCGTGCGCAGATCGCCGCCATGCGCCAAAAGATGCGTCGCGAAGGCGTGGCGCAGCGCATGCGGCGTCGCCGAAGGCGGCAATCCTAAACGCGCGCGCAGATCGGCCATCAGCTGTTGCGCCATGCGCGGACTGAACGCGCCGCCGCGCACGGCGCGGAAGAACGGCGCATCCGGCGCCATCGCATAGGGGCAGAGCGCGGCGTAGCGCGCACACGCTGCGCGTGCGGCTGGCAGGATCGGCGCGATGCGCTCTTTGCCGCCCTTGCCGTGGATGCGCAGACTGTCGCCGATCGGATGATCCGCGCCCGTGAGCGCCAGCGCTTCGCCGATGCGCAGGCCCGCCGCGTAGAGCAGGGTGAGCAGCGCTTCATCGCGCGCCTCGATCCAATCGGGCTTGCCTTGCGCGCCCGCTGCGTCGAGCAGCGCAGCCGCTGCGTCTTCCGAGACGGGGCGCGGCAGCAGCTGCTTCAGCCGCGGCCCGCGCACCAACGCGAGCCGCGTGTTGGATAGCCCGCAGCGCCGGTCGAGAAAGCGATAGAAGCTGCGGATCGCCGCCAGCGCGCGCGCCACTGAGCGATCGGAGAGCGCATGATCGCCTTGGCGCCGGAACGCCAGATAGGCGCGCAGATCGCGCGGCTCCAGCGCCGCCAGATCGCCGCCACTTGCTTCATGCCCGAGGTGATCGCCGAGAAAATCCAGAAACGCGCCGATATCGCGCGCATAGGCTTCCACCGATCGCGGCGAAAACCGCCGCTCGTCGCGAATGTGCTCGATGAATCTGCCGAGAAGCGCCGACGCCTGCATGCCCCAATCCTGCCCACGCCTGCTTGCAGCCCTGTTAAAGCACGACGCGCTTTCCTCCCCCTGCAAGGGGGAGGTGCGGTGCGCAGCGCCGTGGAGGGGGTGAGCCGCGCGTGCAAACGTTTCCGCTTGTATCTTACCCCCTCCCATCCTCCCCCTTGCCGGGGGAGGAGGCGCGATGCGGGGATAGGCGCGCGATCAATCGGACCCAGTTCAGCGTGCGCTTACACTCCCGCCGATGCAAATCTTCGATCTCCCCTCCGCCTGGCGTCAGCTCGGCTCATATTTCCAAAACCTCGCCGACCGCTTCGGCCCGGCCTGGTCGTTCATGGAAGAGCGCTTCTCGCTCCGCGCCCGCCGCACGCTCAAGGCATGGATCGAGACCGGCGAAGCCGCCTTCCGCCAATTGCTGCTGCTCGAAGCCCAGAAGATTCCCGCGCCTGCCTCCGCGCCGCTGCCTTCCTCCCACCGCCGCGACAGCAATGCCCCGCGCGAACCGGCCCGCGAGATCAGCGAACGCGCGCTCGGCATCGAAGCCGCACCGATGTTCCGTCTCGTGCCGCCGGCCGGCTTCGTCATCGTAGGCGGGCGGGTGGCGACGCAGCGCGCCAGAAACGATCGCGCCAAGCAGCGCCGCTCGCCAACGCGCGCTTTGGCGCTGCGCCTCGCCGCGCTGCAGAATGCGTTCAACGATGTGGAGCGCCACATCCACCGCATGGCGAAAGTCCTGGCCCGCAGCGCCCATGCCGCCATGGCGATCTTCATCGACCGGCCGGACCCTTTGCGCCTGCCGCGAGACCTCATCGACGCGCTTCGCGCCGAAACCCTGCGCGTCATCACCGCGGCGCCGACGGATTCCAGCTAAGCGCGCCGTACCGCCGGCTTCCAGCCGGCAGTCTTCGTTTCCTCCTGCACTGACACCAAACATTGAAACCCCGCCTGCCGGCTGGAAGCCGGCGGTACGGAGGGCTGCGCGCGCGTCCTTCCCGCGACTCGTCGCGGACTCTACATGTGATCCGATGTCGAACACGGCCCGCCGCCGCGCCCTGGAGGCGCTGGAGCGCAAACGCCGGCCCGCGCCCGCGGGTCCGCTGTTCGCCGCGCCGGAGGAGGTCGCGGCCGAGAGCGGCCTCGACAAGGTCGCCGTGCTCTTCCCGCTCCCGTTGCCCGAGCCGTTCGACTATCGCGCGGCTTCGTCCATGGGCATCGAGCCCGGCATGCATGTGATCGCGCCGATCGGGCCGCGCCTGGTGCGCGGCGTGGTCTGGGCGGTCGAGAAAAATGCGCCCGCCGCCGCCAACCTCAAAGCCATCGAAGAGCTGCTGCCCGGCCCGCCGGCGCCGGAGATGTCGCGCCGCTTCGTGGATTGGGCGGCGAAATATCTGGTCGCGCCGCCGGGCAATCTGATCGGCATGGTGGTGCGCTCGCCCGAGGCGTTGTTTCCGCCGCCCACCCACATCGTTTATGCGCCCGCGCCCGAAATCGCCGTGAAGATGACCGACGCGCGCGCCCGTGTGCTCGCCGAAGCCGCCAAGGAGCAGGTGACCGGGGCCGAGCTGGCGCGCCGCGCCGAGGTTTCGTCCGCCGTCGTGAAGGGCCTCGCTGACGCCGGCGCCCTCATCGCCGTGCACAAGAGCGAAGATCCGCCCTTCGCCGAACCCGATCTCGATCGGGCCCGCGCCACGCTCTCACCGTCGCAGGACGCCGCCGCGCAACAGCTGATTGGTCTCGTCCGCGAAGGCGCATTCAACGCGGCGCTGCTCGATGGTGTGACGGGTTCGGGCAAGACCGAGGTCTATTTCGAAGCGGTGGCCGCAGCGCTCGCGGCCGATCCGGCCAATCAAGCGCTCGTGCTGCTGCCGGAGATCGCGCTGACGCAAGCCGTGCTGGCGCGGTTCGAGAAACGCTTCGGCGCGACGCCCGTCGAATGGCATTCCGGCATCGGCCATAAAGCGCGCCGCCGCGCCTGGCGCGAGATCGCCGAAGGCCGCGCGCGCCTCATCGTGGGCGCCCGCTCGGCGCTTTTCCTACCCTTTCCAAAGCTTTCCATAATTGTCGTGGATGAAGAGCATGACCCGTCCTACAAGCAAGACGAGGGCGTCGCGTATCATGCGCGTGACCTCGCGGTCGCTAGGGCGAAACTCGGGGGCTGTAGCGTAGTCCTGGCGACCGCAACGCCCTCGCTCGAAACGCTGATCAACGCGCGCAGCGGCAAATATCATCACATCATCCTGCCGGGACGCCATGGCGCGGCCGTGCTGCCGGATGTCTCGCTCGTCGATCTGCGCCTCGATCCGCCGGAGAAGGGCAGATGGCTTTCGCCCAAGCTGGTGCAGGGCGTCGCGGAGACCTTGGCGCGCGAAGAACAGGCGCTGCTCTACATCAACCGCCGCGGCTACGCGCCGCTCACCTTGTGCAAAGCCTGCGGCCACAAAATGCAATCGCCGGAGACGCAGTCCTGGCTGGTGGAGCATCGCTACACGGGACGGCTCGTCTGCCACCTCACCGGTTATTCGATGCCGAAGCCGAAGGCCTGCCCGAAATGTTTGACGGTGGATTCCTTCGTCTCGATCGGCCCCGGCGTCGAGCGCGTCGAAGAAGAGGTGCGCGAGCTGTTTCCCGAGGCGCGCATCGAAATCTTTTCATCCGATACGGCGCCGAACGGCGAGGCCGTGCGCGAATTGGTCGGCCGCATGGAGCGCGGCGAGATCGATATTCTCATCGGCACCCAGATCGTCGCCAAGGGCCACAATTTTCCGAACCTGACTTTGGTGGGCGTGGTCGATGCCGATGCGGGCTTGAAAGGCGGCGATCTGCGCGCGGGCGAACGCACGTTTCAATTGCTGAGCCAGGTCGCCGGCCGCGCCGGCCGCGCCGAACGCAAAGGCCGCGCCTTCATCCAGACTTATGCGCCCGAAGAAGACGTGATGGTCGCGCTCGCCGCGCAGGATCGCGATGGCTTCCTCATCGCCGAGGCGGCCTCGCGCGAACTCGCGAACATGCCGCCTTATGGAAGGCTCGCCGCCGTGATCGTGAGCGGGCCGAGTGATGAAGCGGTGAACCTCGCCGCCAATCTCGTGGGCGAAAAAGCGCCCGCCGCCGAAGGCGTGGACGTGTGGGGCCCCGCGCCCGCGCCGCTCGCGGTCATCCGCGGGCGCCATCGCCGCCGCTTCCTGGTGCGCGCCGATCGCAACGTCGATCTCTCCGCCTTCATGGGCGCATGGATGAGCCGCGTGAAAGTTCCCTCCAACGTGCGCGTGCACGTCGATGTTGATCCCTATTCGTTTTTGTAGACAGCCCGTGCGATCAGGCGACCGCCGTCGCTTCGAGTTCGATCATCACGTTCGGCTCGAAAAGGCGTGTGACGCCGACCAGCGTCGAAGTGGGCGCAGCGCCGTCCTGGGTGAACAGCGAGGTCGCCTCGCCGGTGATCGACATGAATTTCTCGACGTCGGTCGTGTAGACCACCAAGCGGACGATGTTCGCCGGCGTCATGTTTGCGCCCGAGAGCGCATCCTTCAGATTGGCCCAGGCGGTGCGGAATTGGGCCGCCATGTCGCCCGGATGCAGCGTCGATCCGTCCGCCGCCGTCGAAGTCTGACCGGAGAGGTAGAGCGTGCGCTGCGCGCCCGTCACCTCGATCGCATGATGCAGGTTGAAGCTTTGCAGCCACGGCGTGGGATCGATCGTGCGTTTTTCCATATCGCGCGCCTTTGCTGCCGTGTTGAGACGAAGCCCCTCTAGCAGAGCGGCGCGGCCTTGTCCGTTCGAATGACCCGCCGCCCGAAAACGTGAAGGCGCGGCGCCCCCGGTCACCGCGTCCGCGTGACTTTGTAAGGCGCGCTTCGGGAACCCGCGTCCGGATGGGGCGTTGCTCGCCCTGGCGGATGGTCCGCCGGCCTCGCCGAGGTCCGCTCCTTGTGCGAAGAAATCAAAAGGGGATCGCCATGAAATCTCGTCTGGCCGGCGCCGCTGTCGCGCTCGGTTTCGCTGCGATGCAGATCGTCGCCATGCCGGCTTATGCGGAACAGGCTTCGCCGTTCCGCGCGCCCGCCGCACAAACCTTTTCATCGCAGGATTTGCAGCGCTACGGCCTCGATCGCGCCGCCTCCGACCGCGCCGTCGCACTGCAAGAGCAAGGCTATCAGGTGCGGGTGCTCAGCCCCGCCGAGGCCGATCAATACAAGGCCGGCATCACAGACAATCAATGGCTTCTGCTCGGCATTCTCGCCGGCGTCATCGTGATCGCGGTCGCCGTGTCCGATTGATGAAGCCGCTCGCGGGAGCAGCCCTTGCGCTCGCCGTCACAAGCTGCGCCGTCACGCCCAATCGGGATGTGACGGCGTTCGCCGCGCATTCGGGCGCCAACAGCTTCGAGATGTTTCATCGCGAGGTCAGCGCGCCGCAGGCTTTAGTCTTACCTGTCGTGCATGATCGGCAAACCGAAGGGCCAAGCTGCGGCGCCCATGCGCTGGCGAGCATCGTGAATTATTGGCGCGGCCGCGATGACGTGAACGGCTCGGCGCTCTTTCGCGCGCATCCGCCGGCCGATCCGCGCGGCTATTCGATGACCGAGCTTATTTCGCTCGCGCAGGCGCAGCACCTGCTGGCGAGCCCCGTGCGCTTGCCGCAGGCCGCGCTCATTCAGGAATTGGAGCAGGGCCGGCCGGTGCTCGTGCCGGTGCGGCTGCCCTCGATCTATGTGCAGCAGCGCGTCTTGCCGGGCGGGCAGACGCCCGTGATCGGCCTGGTGCGCAACAGCTTGGTCGCGCGCGCCGGCCGCGTCAGCGAATGGACTGGGCTCACCGTGGTCGATCATTATCTTGTCGTCGCGGGCTATGATGGCGAGACCTTCGTCGTCGTCGAACCCGTCATGGGCTATCGCACCATCAGCTTCGCGCGCCTCGAACGCTATCGCCGCGCCTTCGGCGACGCCGCCATCGTGTTCAGCCGCGCCGGCGACACTTAAGTATCGTATTAAGTATTGCTTGCGCGGCGCCCACGGCGCTGATACTTAAGCGTATGCCTAACCAATCGGCGGCGCTCGATCTGATGTATGCCGCGCTCGCGGACGGCACGCGCCGCGCCATCATCGCGCGCCTCGCCAAGGGCCCGGCGAGCGTGAGCGAACTGGCCCGGCCGCTGAAGATGAGCCTGCCCGCCGTCGTGCAGCATCTTCAGCTTCTGGAGGAGAGCGGCTTTGTCTCCAGCCGCAAGGTCGGCCGTGTGCGCACCTGCCGCATCGAGCCCAAGCGGCTCGACGCCGCGCAGGCCTGGCTCGCGAAACAGAAATCCCGCTGGGAAGCGCAAGTGGATGCGCTCGAAGCGTTCCTGAAGGAGGATGACGATGGCTGACGGCCCAATGGATCTGGAAATTTCACGCCTGCTCGCCGCGCCGCGCGCCAAAGTGTGGCGCGCCTGGGAAGATCCCGTGCGGCTGGCGCAATGGTGGTGCCCGAAGCCGTGGACGACGGAGGTGCGCAAATTCGATTTCCGCGCGGGCGGCGATTTCTACACTTTCATGCGCGGCCCCGATGGCGGCGAGAGCGACAATCCCGGCTGTTTCCTCGAAATCGTGCCGCAGGAACGGATCACGTTCACCTCCATGCTCACCGGCGGCTATCGCCCGAATGCGCCTTGGATTGCGATCACCGCGATCTTCACGATGGCCGATGAGGGGCAGGGCACGCGCTACATCGTGCGCGTCCTGCACAAGGACGGCGCCGACGCGCAAAAGCATGTCGATATGGGCTTCTACGATGGCTTCGGGACCTGCATCACGCAGCTGGAAGATGTCGCGAAGGCGATGTGAGGATGCGCGATATTGTCCTGTTCTCACGAGATGAGGAGGACAGGCGCTATCCCGCGCGCCGGAAGCTTAGCCGTGAGCAGACGATCTCGGGGCTCACCGGCGCGGCGACGCTGGAGCCGTCTTCGCGGGTTTCGAACTGGAAGCCTTCGCGCAGGCCGACCATCGACACCGCGCCGTCGGGCGCTTCGTAGAGGCCGAGATTGGCCGGTCCGCTTGGGCCGCAGATCGGCGCGCTGCTGGATGGTTCGCGCAGATGATAGAGCGTGGGCCGCGCCGTTTCGTCGAACAGCCGCATGGCCTGGGCGAGCGGGCCGCCCGCAGCCTGCGCGCGCACATCATCGGGCGCGTGATTGGCTTCTTCGAACACCAAAGTGCGGCCATCGGTGAAGCGCAGCGTGAGCACGACGAGCGGGTCTTCGCCCTGGCCGCCGCCATGGGTTTCGCGCGCAACGGAGACATCGCCGCCGGTGATGAGCCGTGTCGCGCTGTCGGCGGGGGAAAGCGTCATCGCGCTGCGGCCGCCGCCAAGGCCCAATGTCGCACAGCCCGCCAACGCGAGACACGCCGCGCCGATCACCACAGAGCGCATCCGCGCCTCCCTCAATGTTCTGTCTTCCCGCCGCGCCGCGCGCGCAGCCCGCGCGAGACGATGTTGAGCGCTTCGATCGCGGCGGAAAAGCCCATGGCGGCGTAGATGTAGCCTTTCGGCACGTGGAAGCCCATGCCCTCGGCGATCAGCGTCATGCCGATCATCAGCAGGAAGCCGAGCGCCAGCATGACGACAGTCGGATGTTTGTTGATGAAATTGGCCAGCGGATCGGCCGCCACCAGCATCACGCCCACCGCCACGATGACGGCGATCAGCATGATCGGGATGTGATCGGTCATGCCGACGGCGGTGAGAATGGAATCGATCGAGAACACCATGTCGAGCAGCAGGATCTGCACGATCGCCGCGCCGAAGCCGAGCGCGGCCTTGGAGGTGTCGAACACCTGATCTTCAGCGCCGGCGTGCGGATCGACATTGTGATGGATTTCCTTGGTGGCCTTCCACACCAGGAAGAGGCCGCCCGCGATCAGGATGATGTCGCGCCATGAAAAATCGTGGCCGAACGCGGTGAAGAGCGGGCTCGTCAGCTGCACGATCACGAACACCATCGACAGCAGCGCCAGCCGCAGGATGAGCGCCAGCCCGATGCCGATGCGGCGCGCGCGCTGTCGCTGGCCTTCCGGCAGCTTGTTGGTGAGGATCGAGATGAAGAGGAGGTTGTCGATCCCGAGGATGACCTCCATGGCGATGAGGGTCGTCAGCGCCGCCCAGGCCGCCGGGTCGGTCAACAACGCCTGCACATCACTCATCGGTTCTGGTCTCCAGCTTGGCCGGCGGTGTCTGCCGCGCCGCGCGCGCGCGCAGAAGGCGCCTGACAAAGACGTGATTGACGCGCGCCAGCCGGCGGGCGAAGCAGCGGCCAAAGGAACCGACCATGATGGATTTGATCGCCCAGCCGGCGTTCTGGCTGAGCCTGGTGACGCTGACCTTTCTCGAAATCGTGCTCGGCATCGACAATCTCCTGTTCGTGTCGATCGCGGTCGGGAAGCTCAAAGGCGAACAGCAGCGGCGGGCCCGGCGCATCGGCATCTGGGGCGCGATGGCGCTGCGCATCGCGATGCTGTCGGGCGTGTTTTGGATCGTCCATGCCGGTGAAGCGCCGCTCTTCTTCCTGCCGCAGCCCTTGGTTGATCTGTTCTCGGGCGGCGATGCGCATGCCGCCGAGGAGATGGCGGCGTTGACCGTGAAGGATCTTGTTCTGCTCGCCGGCGGGCTCTTCCTGTTGTGGAAGGGCACGCAGGAAATTCACCAGAGCGTGCAGGGCACGGCGCATGATGAGGCGGAGGCCAAAACCGGCTTCGGCGCCGTGGTGCTGCAGCTTGCGGTCATCAATATCGTGTTCTCGCTCGACAGCGTCATCACCGCCGTCGGCATGACGGATTTGCTGGAGGTGATGATCGGCGCGGTCGTGCTCTCCACCTTCGTGATGGCGTTCGCGGCCGAGCCCTTGGGCAAATTCATCGAGAAGCATCCGACGACGAAAATGCTGGCGCTGGCCTTCATCCTGTTGGTCGGCGTTGCGCTAATGGCCGACGGTTTGGGCTTCCACATTCCGCGCGGCTATCTCTATTTCGCGATCGCGTTCTCGCTGGCGGTGGAGCTGCTGAACATCCAGGCGCGGGGCAAGAACGAGGCGCACAAATGAAGGTTCTGGCCGCGCTCGCGCTGTTCGCTATCGCCGCCTGCGCGACCGCGCAGCCGACGCCGCCGGACCTTTGGCGCATGGACACGACGCATCTGGCGCATGACCGGGCGCTGGCGCGCGCCTGCCTCGATGATGAGGGCCGCGAAGATTGCACGCCGCTGATCCAATATTCTTGCTTGGTCAGCATTCCGGAAGAGGGACGCACGCCGGCGGCGCAACGCGCTTGCGATTGGCGCGCGATCGCAGCCTGGGAAGATGAAATGAACACGACGCTCGCGGCGATGCGCACCTTGCTTCCGACTGAGGACGTGCGTCGCCTAGAGGCGTCGCAGCAGGCGTGGTCCGCCTCGATGCTCGCCGATGTGGCGCTCGGCATGGATCATTATGAAGGCGGCTCGCTCGCGGGCCCGGTCGGCGCGGAGATCCGCGCGCGGGCGACGGCGCAACGCGCGAGCTATCTCGACCGCATATGGCGTATGCTGGGCGACGAATAGAGGAAACGCGACATGCTGGAAATGTTCTTCGATTGCTCGAGCCCGTGGACCTATCTGGCGTTCCACAACATCCAGCCGCTCGCGGCCGAGTTCGGCGAGGAGATCATCTGGCGGCCGGTTCTGGTCGGCGGCATTTTCAACAGCGTGAACCCCAGCGTCTATGCGCAGCGCGAAGCGCCGGTGCCGCTCAAAGCGCGTTACATGATCAAGGATTTGAACGATTGGGCGCGGCTCGCCGGCCTCAAGATCAAAATGCCGCCAAGCGTGTTTCCGGTGAACAGCGTCAAGGTCATGCGCGGCTGCCTCTGGCTTCAGCCGCAGGGCAAGCTGGTCGCCTTCGCGCGCGCCGCGTTCGAAGCCTATTGGGGCGAGGATCAGGATATTTCCGATGATGGCGTGATCGCACAGCTTTGCGAGCGCGCCGGCGTTTCATCGGCGCGCCTGTTCGATGGCATCGGCGCCCAGGCGATCAAGGACCAGCTCAAAGCGAACACGGAGGAGGTCATCCGCCGCGGCGGGTTCGGCTCGCCGACCATCTTCGTGAACCGCGACGATATGTATTTCGGCAATGACCGGCTGCCGCTGGTGCGCGCCGCCCTGGAGCGCGCCCGTTAGCACATTGGCAAGACTTTATTAGCCGGTCGGCCGCATGGTCCCAGAGCATCATCCGAAGAAGTGGGACCCGGTTCTTCGGATGATGCTCACTCAAAGGGCTGGAGCCCCGTTCCAATTCCATCGGAACGGAAAAGCTCTGGCGCGGAGGGCCCAAGGCGATGCAGCGGCTCAAACTGATCCAAACCGCGACGATGGCGTCCATCCTTGTCGCGGCCGCGATGGCGCTCGATTACCTGGTCAATGCGGTGCTGAAGCTCGGCGTCTATACGCCGGTCAGCACGCTGCTGATCTCGGTCTTCGTCACCGTCCCGTCCTGCTATTATTTGATCGGCCAGCGGCTCGATCTGCAGGCCGCGCGCGATGCGCTGGCCGAGACCTTGCGTGCGCGCGACGCCGCCGAGGCCGACAGCGCCGCCAAGTCCGCTTTTCTCGGCGCCATGAGCCATGAGCTCAGGACTCCGCTCAACGCCATCATCGGCTATACGGAAATGATGCTCGAAAACGCCGAGGAGGAGCGGCGCGAAGGCGACGTCGCCGATCATGGCCGCGTGCTCAACGCGTCGCAGGGCCTGCTGCGGCTCATTACCGACGTGCTGGAATTCTCAAGCCTCGAAGCCGGCGGCGCGGGCCTGGCGCGCACGGCGTTCGAAGCCGCCGACATCGTTCATGCCGCCGCCGCCCACGCCGCGCCGCAGGCGCGCGCCGCCGGCAATCGCCTGAGCGTGCAATTGGCGGAGGGCCTGGGCTTCGGGCTCGGCGATGCGCCCAAGATCCGCAAATGCCTCGACGTGCTGCTCTCCAACGCCGCCAAGTTCACGCAGAGCGGCGAGATTTGCGTGACCGCGCGGCGCGAGCAGATCGACGGCGAGGATTGGTTTGTATTCGACGTCGCCGACACCGGCGTCGGCATGAACGAGGAAGCGCAGGCGCGCCTGTTCAAGCCGTTCACCCAGGCCGATGCGCGGCTCACGCGCGCGCATGACGGCGCGGGCCTTGGCCTGGCGCTCGCCGCGCGGCTGACGGCCCTGATGGGCGGCTCGCTTTCGGTGGCGAGCACGCTCGGGGCCGGCGCTACGTTCACTTTGCGCGTGCCGGCCGTGCTGCAGGCCGATGCGGTGGTGGCGCGGGCGGCCTAGCGGCCGCTCCATTTCGGCGGGCGCTTCTGCGCGAAAGCGAGCGGGCCTTCGCGAAAATCCTCGCTGCGGAACAAGGCCGCGATGCCGGGATATTTCGATTGCCCGGTGATCGCCGCCGCGAGCGTCGGCTCGTCCAGCCCCTTCATCACCGCTTCTTTCGACGCCCGCACCGACATCGGCGAGCATTCGAGGATGAGGCTGGCCCATTTCTTCGCCGTCGCCATCAGCTCGGCCTGTGTCGTCACCTCGTTGACGAAGCCGAGCGTTTTGCCCTCTGCGGCGCTCACGCGGCGGCCGGTGAGGATCATGCCCATCGCTTGCTTGAGGCCGATCTGGCGGGGCAGGCGGTGCACGCCGCCGGCGAGCGCCGCCAGACCGACGCGCGGTTCGGGCAGCGCGAACACCGCGTTGTCGCTGGCGATGATGAGATCGCACGCCAAAGCGATTTCAAAGCCGCCGCCCATGGCGACGCCATTCACTGCGGCGATCAGCGGCTTGGTCAGATCGAAGCGTGCGGTGAGGCCGGCGAAACCCGAGGGCGGGGAGCGCATTTCGCCGCCGCTGGCCTGATGCTTCAGATCATTGCCGGCTGAAAACGCGCGCTCGCCCGCGCCGGTGACGATGCCGACCCATTGCTCCGGGTCCTTGGCGAAATCGTCGAAAATCTCGTGCAGTTCGAAATGCGCCGGCGAATGCAGCGCATTCATGCTTTCGGGCCGGTTGAGCGTGATCGTGGTGATCGGCCCGTCGCGATCGACTTTGACGAATTGATACGCCATGGCGCGCCTCCTTATGTGGCGGCGAGCCTAAGCGCGCTTGTGCGCGCTTGTCACGATTGACGCGGCGCGAAGCGGTTAGGGCGCGAGCGTGCCGCGCAGCGGGATCGGCGCGTCCTGCGCGGCCGCGCTTTGCGAATGGGGCGCGGAGGCGCAGGCCATGACGCACGCGGCCAGGAAAAGCGCCGCCACGCGGCGCGCTTGAACGGTTAAGGACATCGCATCTTGCTCCGCCCCCGCCTCTGCAAGGGCGGCGCCGGAAAACGTTAAGCGTCGGCGTGGATGTCGCGGTCCTTGGTTTCCGGCCAGAACAGCAGGCACACGATCGCGGCGATGCCGGTGACGATCACGGGAAACCACAGCCCCGCATAGATATCGCCCGTCGCCGTCGAGATCGCGAACACGGTCGGCGGCAGGAGCCCGCCGAACCAGCCCGTGCCGATATTGTACGGCACCGAAAGCGCCGTGTAGCGGATGCGGGTGGGGAAGAGCTCGACCAGAGCCGCCGCCTGCGGCCCGTAAAGCGCGGTCGCCGCGATGATCAGCACGAACATCACGCCGAGCGCGAGCGGGAAATTGAACGGCGCGAGCGCATCCGGCGCCGGATAGCCGGCCTGGGTGAGCGCGCCGCGCAAAGCCGTATCGAAGCTGCGCCGCACCGCCGCCGCCGCCGCGGAGCCGAGCCCGTGTGCGCTCACGCTTTCGAGCGTCACGCCGCCGCCGATATGGATTTCTGCGGGCGCTGCGGACGGGCCGGCCTCCTGCGCATAATTGACGCCGGCATTGGCGAGCGCCGCGCGCGCGATATCGCACGATGTCTGCGCCTGACGCGCGCCGCCGGTGAGATCGAGCTGGAAAGTGCAATCGTCCGGATCGGCGATGATGACGACGGGCGCGCGCTCCTGCGCCGCATCGAGCGCGGGATTGGCCGCGCGTTGGAACAGGTGAAACGCCGGAATGCAGGCGATGGTGAAGAGCGCCATGCCGAACAGCATGATCGGCTTGCGCCCGACCTTATCGGACAGCCACGCGAAGAAGATATAAAAGGGTGCCGAGATCAGCACGATGACGATCATCAGCTCGTTCACGGTGAGCTGAGGCACTTTCAGCGTCCGCTCGATGAACACAGGCGCGTAGAAATGCGTGGTGTACCAGGACACGCCCTGGCCCATCATCAGGCCGAACAGGGCGAGCAGAACGATTTTCAGATTGCGCCACACCAGGAAGCTCTCGTGATAGGCGCGCTTGGAGGTGCGGCCTTCTTCCTTGAGCTTCTGGAAGGCCGGGCTCTCTTCGAGCTGCAGCCGGATCCAGATCGAGATGCCGAGCAGGACGATGGAAATCAGGAAGGGCGCGCGCCAGCCCCAATCCTTGAAGGCGTCTTCGCCGAGCCAGGTGCGCGTCGCCAGGATCACGCCCAGCGCGCCGACCAGGCCGAACGCCGCCGCCGCCTGGATCCAGGCCGTCGCCGCGCCGCGCTTGTCGTGGTCGGCATGTTCGGCGACATAGATCGCCGCGCCGCCATATTCCCCGCCCAGCGCGAAGCCCTGCAGCACGCGCAGCGCGATCAGCAGGATCGGGGCCCAGATGCCGATTGTCTCGGCGGTGGGCAGAAGGCCGATGGCGAAGGTGGCCAGGCCCATGATCGAAATCGTGATCAGGAACGCGCCCTTGCGGCCGGAGCTGTCCCCAATCTTGCCGAAAATGAACGCGCCCAGCGGGCGCATGATGAGGCCGATGGAAAACGTCAGCAACGAGAAGACAAGGGCCAGATTGTCGTCCAGACCCTTGAAGAAGTGGCCGGCCATGATCGTGACCAGCGAGCCGTAGACGAAGAAATCGTACCATTCGAATACTGTGCCCGCCGAAGAAGCCGCCACGACGAGGCGCATTTTCGAGGGCTCCGTCGCCGGAATCGACGGTGCGGCCGTGTCGGTCATTTCATCCCCTTGCGCCGGCGCTCCCGCGCGCGCCTTTTGTCGCGTGTTCGGGGGCCGGCCCGCCGGTTGTCAAGTCCGAACGGCGCATGCTATCCCGCGCGCCGCGTTCTGCCCCTTGCCATCCGGCGTTCGGGGCACGGCGCGCATGGGCGTTTTCCCGGTTCGGCGAAGACGGGTCCAGCCCCGAAGCCTCCTGGCGCCAAGCGGGGATCCAACGAGCAGAGGACGGACGTGGCGGACGCGAACGACGGCGAAGCTTCCCAAGCGGCGGAACGCTACGCCCGCGCTGTTTTCGATCTCGCGCTCGAGTCCAATGCGCTCGACGCTTTGGACAAGGATTTCGCGGCGCTGTCGGACGCCTTCAAGGCCAGCGCCGATCTGCGCGCCGCCGCGGCCTCGCCGCTGATCGATCCGGAAGAGAAGGCCGCCGCCTTGGTCGCGGTCGCCCGCAAGATCGGCGTCTCGAAACTGGGCGAGAATTTCCTCGGCGCGGTGGCCAAGAACGGCCGCGCCGGCGAATTTCCGCAAATGGCGGCCTCGTTCCGCGCGCTGCTGGCCGCCCATCGCGGCGCTGCGCGGGCCGAGATCATCTCCGCCGCCCCGCTCTCCGAGGGCGAGCGCGATACGATTTTGAAGACGCTGTCCGAGACGCTCGGCAAAAAGATCGACGCTGAAACCCGCGTGGATGAAAGCCTGATCGGCGGCTTCATCGTCCGCGTCGGCTCGCGTCAATTCGACGCCTCCCTGAAAACCAAGCTCGCGAACCTCAAGCTCGCGCTCAAATCCGCCTGAAGGAAGAAGACATGGACGTCCGCGCCGCGGAAATCTCCGCCATCCTCAAGGAACAGATCAAAGGCTTCGGCGCCGAGGCCGAAGTCGCGGATGTGGGCCGCATTCTCTCCGTCGGCGACGGCATCGCGCGCATCTATGGCCTCGACAATGTCCAGGCCGGCGAAATGGTCGAGTTTCCGGGCGGCATCAAAGGCATGGCGCTGAACCTCGAGCGCGACAATGTCGGCGTCGTCGTGTTCGGCGATGACTCCAAGCTCCGCGAAGGCGACACCGTGAAGCGCCTCAGCGAAATCGTCGACGCGCCGGTGGGCAAGGGCCTCCTGGGCCGCGTGGTCGATCCGCTGGGCAATCCGATCGACGGCAAGGGCCCGCTGACCAATGTCGCCGAGCGCCGCCGCGTCGATGTGAAGGCGCCGGGCATCATTCCGCGCAAGAGCGTGCACGAGCCGGTGCAGACCGGCCTCAAGGCCATCGACACGCTGATCCCGATCGGCCGCGGCCAGCGCGAGCTCATCATCGGCGACCGCCAGACCGGCAAGACCGCCGTCGGCATCGACACGATCATCAATCAAAAGCCGGTCAACGCCGGCAATGACGAGAAGGCCAAGCTCTACTGCATCTACGTCGCGATCGGCCAAAAGCGCTCGACGGTGGCGCAGATCGTCAAGACGCTGACCGACGCCGGCGCGATGGATTACACGATCGTGGTCGCCGCCACCGCGTCGGAGCCCGCGCCGCTGCAATTCCTCGCGCCCTTCGCCGGCTGCGCGATGGGCGAATGGTTCCGCGACAACGGCATGCACGCGCTCATCATCTACGATGACCTCTCGAAGCAGGCCGTCGCCTATCGCCAGATGTCGCTGCTGCTGCGCCGCCCGCCGGGCCGCGAAGCCTATCCGGGCGACGTGTTCTATCTGCACTCACGCCTGCTCGAACGTGCGGCCAAGCTCAACGAAGACAATGGCGCCGGCTCGCTGACGGCGCTGCCGGTCATCGAAACGCAAGCCAACGACGTCTCGGCCTACATTCCCACCAACGTGATTTCGATCACGGATGGCCAGATCTTCCTCGAAACCGATCTCTTCTACCAAGGCATCCGGCCGGCGGTGAATGTCGGCATCTCGGTGTCGCGCGTCGGTTCGTCGGCGCAGATCAAGGCGATGAAGACGGTGGCCGGCCCGATCAAATCGGAGCTCGCGCAATATCGCGAAATGGCCGCCTTCGCAAAATTCGGCTCGGACCTCGATGCGGCCACGCAGAAAATGCTCGCGCGCGGCGAACGCCTCACCGAGCTTCTGAAGCAACCGCAATATAAGCCCTTCCCGGTCGAAGAGCAGGTGGCGGTGATTTACGCCGGCACGCGCGGCTATCTCGACGGATTCCCCACGGCCTCGATCGGCGCCTTCCAGGAAGGGCTGATCGCGCTGCTGAAGAGCAAATATCCGCAATTCCTCGATGGTGTGCGCACGAAGAAGGAATTGTCGAAAGACCTCGAAGACACGCTGAAAGGCGCGCTCGACGAGTTCACCAAATCGTTCGCCGCCTAAGCTAGGAAGCGAGCGAGCCGATGGCCTCCGTCAAGGAAATGCGCACACGGATCGGAAGCGTGAAATCCACGCAGAAGATCACGAAGGCGATGCAAATGGTCGCCGCTGCGAAGCTCCGCCGCGCGCAGCAGGCCGCCGAAGGCGCGCGGCCCTATGCGCGACGCATGGCGCAGGTCATCGCGTCGCTGGCCTCATCGGTTTCGGGCGAGAGCGCGCCACTGCTGCTGCGCGGCACGGGCGACGATAAGCGCCATCTCCTGGTCGTGGCCACGTCCGATCGCGGCCTCGCGGGCGGCTTCAATTCCGGCGTCGTGCGCCTCGCGCGCGAGCGCATCCGCGAATTGCTGGACGCCGGCAAAGAGGTGAAGCTCATCGTCATCGGCCGCAAGGCGCGCGATCAGCTGCGCCGCCAATATGGCGATCGCTTCGTCGAATTCTACGAAGCCGGCACCAAGACGCCGACCATCGAATTGGCCACGCCCATCGCCGACAAGATCCGCACGCTCTACGAGGGCGGCGAATTCGATGTCGTGACGCTGATTTCGAGCCAGTTCAAATCGGTCGTCACGCAGACGCCGACGGCGCGTCAGCTCATTCCGGTACAGGTCGAAGGCGGCGCGGGCGTCTCGCTCAAGGGCGCCGTCTACGAATACGAGCCGGACGAGGAGACCATCCTCGCCGCGCTGTTGCCGAAGAATCTCTCGACGCAAGTGCTGTCCGCGCTGCTCGAAAATTCCGCCGGCTTCTTCGCCGCGCAGATGCAGGCGATGGACAACGCCACGCGCAATGCCGGCGATCTCATCAACGCGCTGACCATCCAGATGAACCGGACGCGTCAGGCGCAGATCACCAAAGAGCTCATCGAAATCATCTCCGGCGCGGAGGCTTTGTGATGGCTGTTCCCCAATCCATTCTCTACACGACCGAAGGCATCTCGAAGGAAGGCGGCCGCCGCGGCGGCAATGTGCGCCTGGCCGAAGGCGGGCCAGCCTTCTTCCTGCAGCTGCCGAAGGAAATGGGCGGCCCGGGCGAGGGCTCCAATCCCGAGCAATTCTTCGCGCTCGGCTACGCCTCCTGCTTCAACGGCGCGGTCGGCCTTGTCGGGCGCCAGAAGAATCTCGACGTGAGCCGCGCCGAAATCCACGTGAAAATCGGCATCGGCCCCGAGGGCGCCAGCTTCGGCCTGACGGCCGACATCTCGATGAAATGTCCGGGCCTCACCAAAGAGCAAGTCGAAGACGTGCTCGCGGCGGCCCATGAGGTTTGTCCCTATTCGAAAGCGACGCGGGGAAACATTCCCGTGACGCTGACGGCGCTCTGAAGCGCCCGCACATTGATGAGGAAGTGACTATGGCAAGCGCAGGCAAAGGTCGGCTGGTTCAGATCATCGGCGCCGTCGTCGACGTGGAATTCGATGGCGGGCTGCCCGCGATCCTGAACGCGCTCGAAACCAAGAACATCGACGCGCGCACGGGCAAGGAATTCCGCCTCGTGCTCGAAGTCGCGCAGCACCTCGGCGAAAATACCGTGCGCGCGATCGCGATGGACACGACCGAAGGCCTCGTGCGCGGCCAGGAAGTCACCGACACGGGCGCGCCGATCCGCGTGCCGGTCGGCCCGGCCACGCTCGGGCGCATCATGAACGTCGTCGGTGATCCGATCGATGAAGCCGGCCCCATCGCGCTCACCCACACCGCGCCGATCCACCGCGATGCGCCGAGCTTCGCCGAGCAGACCAACGCGGCCGAAGTGCTCGTCACCGGCATCAAGGTTATCGATCTGCTGTGCCCCTACACGAAGGGCGGCAAGATCGGCCTGTTCGGCGGCGCGGGCGTCGGCAAGACGGTCACGATGCAGGAGCTGATCAACAACATCGCGAAGGCCTATGGCGGCTATTCGGTGCTGGCCGGCGTCGGCGAGCGCACGCGCGAAGGCAATGACCTCTATCACGAAATGATCGAATCGAAGGTCAACATCGATCCGAAATCGGGTTCGGTCGATGGCTCCAAATGCGCGCTGGTCTATGGCCAGATGAACGAGCCGCCGGGCGCGCGCGCGCGCGTGGCGCTCACCGGCCTCTCGGTCGCGGAATATTTCCGCGACGTCGAAGGCAAGGACGTGCTGCTGTTCATCGACAACATCTTCCGCTTCACGCAGGCGGGCTCGGAAGTGTCGGCGCTGCTCGGCCGGATTCCCTCGGCGGTCGGCTATCAGCCGACGCTCGCCACCGAGATGGGCAATCTGCAGGAGCGCATCACCTCCACCACGAAGGGCTCGATCACGTCCGTGCAGGCCATCTACGTGCCCGCCGACGACATGACCGACCCCGCGCCGGCGACCTCGATGGCGCACTTGGATGCCACCACCGTGCTGTCGCGCGACATCGCCGCTCTGGCGATCTTCCCGGCGGTCGATCCGCTGGACTCGACCTCGCGCATCATGGACCCGAACGTGCTCGGCGCCGAGCATTACGCGGTCGCGCGCCGCGTGCAGGAAGTGCTGCAGACCTACAAGCAGCTGAAGGACATCATCGCCATTCTCGGTATGGATGAGCTGTCGGAAGACGACAAGCTGGTCGTCGCGCGCGCGCGCAAGATCCAGCGTTTCCTGGCCCAGCCGCTGCACGTCGCCGAAGCCTTCACCAATCTGCCGGGCATCTTCGTCGAACTGAAAGACACGATCCGCTCGTTCAAGGCCATCGTCGACGGCGAATACGATCACTTGCCGGAACAAGCCTTCTACAATGTCGGCACCATCGAAGACGCCGTAACCAAGGCGCAGAAGATGGCGGCCGAAGCGGCCTGATGCTATTTCTTCCGCATTGCTGCGGAGGGCATCGATCATGCGCACGGTTCTGATCGCGCTCGCACTTCTCTGCGCAGGCGCCGGTTCTGCATCGGCGCAGCGGCTGACGGTGGAGAGCGTGACGCAGGGCTACACCGAAGCCGTTGTTCTGTGCGCGAAGGCGCTGCGCGCTGGCGGCGTCGCAAACCTTTCGGATGCGGATCGGGCGCTGGTCGGCGCGGCGGATGACGCCACGCGCCAATTCATTCGTGCGCCGGAAGGACGCCCCGCCTGGGACGTCCTTTCCGCGCGCGGCATCGTCACGATCTCCGAGGTCGAAGACGGCCATTGCAATGTCTCGGCCTACGGGCCGCCCGTGCGGCCGGTATTCGCGCATGTCGGTGAAGCGCTGCGCGACCTGGGCTTGAGCGAAGGCCCGCCGGAGGATCGGCCCGACGCGATCATTCGCACCTTCACGGGCGAGGGTGTCGTCGTCCGCCTCGACGGCGGCGAACCCGGCATGCCCGGCCGCATGTTCCGCTTTCCGATGCTGCTGGCATTTGGACGCGCGACCCGATGAGCGAACCGCGCGCTTCCCGGATCGGCCGCGTCTCGATGCGCGCCAAGCTGCGCGCGTTCCAGGCGGCGCGGGCAGGCGCGGATGAGGCGGGCGTCACGGCCGATATCGAGATGCTGCGCCACGCCGATCTCGATCTCTCGATCAAGGCCGGTGCGCTCTTGGCGTTCAACGGTCTCATCATCGCCGCCGGCATCAACCCGATCGCGGCCTCGCCCGGCGCGCCGCTCAGTGTGAACGCCGCCTCAGAGCCGTGGATCGCCGCGCTGACCGCGCTCGGCATTTGCTTCACCGCCATCGCCGCCGTGTGCAGCGTGCGCGTCGTGCTGATCGGCGAAGATTATGACGACAGCGGGCTCGACGGCGACGGCGCCGCCATCCTGCAGCGCATCTACGCCTCCTATTGCGTGGCCATCGACGCGCAGAGCCGTCTGCTCTCGATGGCGGGCCGCTTCACCTATGCAGGCGGGGCGGTGAGCGGCGCCGCGTTCATCTGGGCGATCCTCGATAAGTGGTTCTGAGCGGGAAAGCCCCCTAAGCTCGCGCCCGATGAAGACCGCCGACGAACTCGCCGCGCTGATCGTGGCCGATGGCTGCCTGCCGATGATCGCGGGCAAACAGCCGCTCGCGCCCCCGCCGCAAGGCGCGCCGCTGACGCCGCCGGAACGCGAAGCGCTGGGCTTTGCCGGGCCGGGCGTGACGATGCGCTATCCGAGCGCGGACGGCGACGTGATCGCCGATTACGGCGCCCAGATCGCCTCTGTGCGGCTTCCCCCGGGCCCGCTCGCGCCGCGCCTGGATGTGCTCGACCGCGCCATCCGCCGCGCCGTCGGGGACGTCCAGATGCGGGAGGAGGTCGCGCTGGGCGGCAAGGTGAAGACCTATCTCGTGAGGCTCAGCGAGGAGCGCTACGCCCGTATCTCCATGCTTGTGCCGGCTGCGGAGGCGGCGGCCTTGGAGCTTCACGTGGCGGGACTGGCCGCTGTCGGCTTCACCTCCCCGCGCGAATAGTCCCCTTGACCCACCGGGCGGGCCCGGCCATCACACGCCCGCTGAATTCAGGAAAAAACCTTGGCCGATAAGCTCACTTTCTCGCTCGTGTCGCCGGAACGCGAACTCATCCATGGCGAGGTCGATCAGGTGGTCGTGCCGGGCGCGGAAGGCGAATTCGGCGTGCTGCCGAACCACGCGCCGGTGCTTTCGATCATCAAGCCGGGCGTGCTGCGCGTGATCGACGGGACGGCCACGCGCCGCATCTTCGTCAATGGCGGCTTCGCTGACGTGACGCCGGAGGGCCTCACCGTGCTGGCGGAAGAAGCGCTCGATCTGGCCGATGCGGTGATCGACGTCGCCGCGCTCGATCAGGAAATCAAGGACAGCGGCGACGATCTGCGCGACGCGCCGAACGACACCGCGCGCGATATCGCCGCCGCCAAGATCGCGCGCGCCGAAGCGCTCAAGGCCGCGATCGCCAGCGGGCGCTGAGCTTACGGAAAATCGATCCGGACGCCTTGCGTTTCCGCGTCGCCGGTGTCGCCGGTCGGCGCGCCTTGCGCATCGAGCAATACGAGATGCAGGCGCGACGTGAAGCTCTTGCCGTCCGCGGCCAGGGAGATCGTTTCGGTCAGCACGCCGCGGCCGAGCGGCGCCCAGCCGCCGCTGAGATCGCCGCCGCGCGCCGGCGGCTGCGTGGTGAAGAACTCATAATGCGCTTCGAATTGGCCGGGCGCGGTTTGCCGCCACACGCCATAGGCCGGCGGCACGGGCGGCGCGGCATCGTAGTTCGACGATTCCAGCAGCGTGCCATCTGGGTGGAAGGCGTACATGAAATCGAGATCGCGCACTGGCGCGAACGGTCCGCTCGTGAACTGCACATGAGAGCGCCAGGCGCCGACCAAAGCGGCGTTTGGCGCGTGCGTCTGCGGCGCGCAGGCGGCCAGCGCCAGGCAGGCCGCGAAAACGCGCATCAGGTTCGGCGATGTCATGGCGCGCCCCCGCTCAGTCCTGCGGGAACATGTGAAGGTAAGGCCCGGCCTCGTCCAGCACGCGCGCGAAAGAGGGCCGCGCCTTGAGCCGGCCGAGATAGGCGCGCAGGTGCGGGAACTCCGTCAACGGCGCGATTCTATCGACGTAGTAGAGCGCCGGCGCGGCCGCGCAATCGGCCATCGTGAAGACATCGCCCATCGCCCAGTGCGCGCTCGCCATGTTCTGTTCGGCGAGCGCGCAGGCGGTCGCGATGCCCGCGCGCGCTTCCGCGACATTGATCGCATCCTTGGTCTCGGGCGGTCGCAAGCGGTCGGCCACGACGCGTTGCATCTGATTGTGCAGGTAGAGATCGAAGAAGCGGTCGCGCAGCCGCATCTGCCGCGCCAGATCCGGATCGTCGGGGATGAAACGCACCGGCCCGCGCGCGTGCTGATCGAGATATTCGATGATGATGCTCGATTCCGGGATCAGCCAATCGCGCGCCGCATCGCGCAGCACGGGGAATTTCGCGATCGGCCACATCGCCTTGAAATCCGCATACGTGTCCTGATCGACGATCACGGATTCGAACAGCGTGTCGTTTTCGTAAAGCGCCATCAGCGCCTTCCACGAATAGGACGACAATGGGTGGAAATAGAGCGTCAGCGTCATGTCATGGCCTCTTGCGTGCGAACGAGGTTGTCTCAGGAGCCCGTCCTTTGCTAGCGCCTTTCTAGCCTCGGCCGCATCTTGCGTCGTCAGGGCGTGGGCGCGCATCCGTGATCGACTGGCAGCTCTGGCCCTTCCTGCTTGGCGCGTGCGTGGCTGCGCCGCTGATCGCGCTGGCCGCCGTGCGCCTCGGGCTGACATGGCGCCTGCGCGCGCCGCGCAACCGTCTGCTGCGCGGCGCGGAGATCGCGGGCGCGGCGCTCATACTGGTGCTCGGCGTCTATGCCTCGCTGATCGAACCGAGCAGCCTTGTGGTGCGCCGGCAAACCATCGAGAGCGCGGATTGGCGCCAGGCGCCGCTGCGCATCGTCGTGATCGGCGATCTGCATATCGGCAGCCCGCATGTCGGGCTCGATAAGATCGCGGAGGTGGTCGCGCGCGCCGATGCGCTGCACGCCGATCTGATCGTGCTGCTGGGCGATTATGTCGGCCAGGGCGGGCCGCGCGACGAGCGCTCGGACCGCGCGCAGGATGAGATCGCCAACGGCATCGCGCTCCTGGCGGCGCTCGATGCGCGTTATGGCGTGGTCGCCGTGCTCGGCAATCACGATGCGCATTACGATTCCGATTTCATCACGAGCGCGCTGCAGGCGGCCGGCATCGCGACTTTGCGCAACCGCAATCTCGTTATCCGCCGCGGCGAAACGGCGTTCACGCTGGTGGGCCTCGGCGACGGCATCGAACTGCAGCCCGATTACGAAGAAGCGCTCGATGGCGCGCCCGAAGGCGTCGACCGCATCGTGCTCTCGCACGGGCCCGATCCGTTCGCGGAATCGCCGCCGCACATCGCGCTGACACTCGCGGCGCACACGCATTGCGGACAAGTGTGGTTGCCCTTGCTTGGACGGCCGATCACGGGCTCACGCTATTGGCAGCGCTATGCCTGCCATTTCTACGAAGAGCGCGGCATGCCGCTGTTCGTGACGGGCGGCGTCGGCACCAGCAATCTGCCGCTGCGCTTTCTCAATCCGCCGGAAATCGATCTCATCACCCTGCGCGGCCGCGGCATGCCCGATGCGCCGGAGGAAGCTCCGCGCGAGCAGCGCGAGAACGGCGGCAGCCTTTCGGGCTAGGCCCGCTCCTGCGCATTGAAATCGAACAGCCGCTTCTTCTTCGGCTTGGAATCCGCCGCGCGCTCGGCCAGCCAATTGAGCGCGAGATGGGCGACGTCTTCGTGCTCGGGCTCGCCCACGAGCCAATGGCTCATCTCAGGAAACACGTGAAACGCGGCCTGCCCGGCTGGAAAACGCGACACGATGCGGCGCACCGTGCCGGCGGAATTCACCCGGTCCTTGCCGCCGGCCATGGCGAGCAAAGGCGCGGAAATCTTGTAGGCCGGCGCCGCCGAGGCCATCGCATGATCGGACCACCATTGAATGGTTTCGCGCACGGCGCGCCCGCTCTCGGGCGCAAAGCGCGCGAAGGCCCGGCGCGCATCGTCCTTGCTCAAGCGGTCGAGCGTGGTGGCGCGCGCGACGGTGAAATCCGGCGCAATCGGGCGCGACCAATAATCGCCGAGCAGCGACAGGCCCCAGGAATTGCCGTGTTCGTCGAGCGTTGTCGGCAGCACGCCCCAGGGCGCGGACGGCGCCAGCAGCACGAGCGCGGCGACCTCCGTCTTCGTCGCCGTGATCTGCGCGACCAGCCCGCCCAGCGAATGGCCGATGATCACCGGCGGGGCGCGCAGCTTGTGCACATAGCTTGTGATCGCCGCCGCGTAATCGCGCACGCTCGACTGCGCCAATTGTTCGAGATCGGCGCCGCGTTCGTGGTGCGGAAGATTTGGTGCATGGGTTTCGTAGCCCTCGGCCTCGAACGGCGCGCGGAACGTATCGAACGCCCAGGCGCCGCAGAACGCGCCGTGGACGAACACGATGGGCGCATCAAGACGCGCGCGGCTCACGCTTCACCCCGTGCGTACGGGGCTGTTGCAGTGCTCATCGTCTAGGGCTCCCCCGCAGCGTACCGCCGAAACCGACGCACCGCCTCCTCATAGACGGCGCGCTTGAACGGGATCACGAGCTCGACGGCCTGGTCGAGCGGAGCCCAGCGCCAATCGGAGAACTCAGGCGTGTGTTCGTCAAGCCGAATATCCGAATCGCGTCCATTGAAGCGGAAGGCGAACCATTTTTGCCGCTGCCCAAGAAATTTGCGCGCCCGCCCGCCGGGGCGCATGTCGGCGGGGAAATCATAGAAGAGCCAGTCCGGCGTTTCATCGAGGTAATCCGCCAGCGCGCGGCGTACGCCGGTTTCTTCCTGCAATTCGCGGTAGGCGGCGTCGAGCGGGGCTTCGCCCTCATCCATGCCGCCTTGCGGCATCTGCCATTGATAGGGGCCTTCCGCGCCCGCGCGCCGGCCAAGAAACACCAAGCCCGTCTTGTGAAACAAAGCGAGGCCGACATTGGGGCGGTAGCGATCGGGATCCGGCGCGCTCATCGGCGCGGCTGCGCGCGCGCAGCCAGAACGGTGGAGGCCGGCGCCAGCACATAGCCGCGCGAACGCAATTGCGCCGACCAGGATGCGATTTGAACCATGGTCACAGGATAGGCGAAACCGGCGCCGATGGCGTTGCCGTTTTGCAGCGCGAGCGCTTCGAGATTGAGCAGCTGCTCGTCGATCGCGTCGGCCTCGCGCCGTGCATCGATGATGCGGTCGGCGGCGGTGGTGAGCAGGCCGGCGCGCGCGGCTTCGACGGAGAGCGCGGTGCGCTGGCCGATGCCGGTCGAGATGAAGGCGAGCCCGCGGCGGCGCAATTGCTGCACGATCGGCGCGCTGGCCTGCGCGGACGCGGCGAAGCGCGCGCCCTGATAATTGGTCACCGCGAAATAGCCCGCGCCGCGCGACAGCAGATTTTCCAGGCGCTGAATGTTGGCGGTGGAATCGGCGGCGGCGAGCAGGGTTTGCGGGCCGGTGTCGTCGGCCTGGGGATCGAACGGCTCCATCGGCAGTTCGAGCATGACCTCATGGCCGCGCGCCCGCGCCCGGTCGATCCAGGACTGCAGATTGGCCGCGTAGGGCACGAAGGACAGCGTCACCTCCGCCGGCAATTCATCGATCGCCTGCGTGGTCTGGCGCGCGTTGAAGCCGAGCCCGCCGACGATGATCGCGATCTTCGGCCGCGCTGCATCGCCGCTGAACGGGCGCGCATAGGCGGTGACCGAATTGCGCCCGTCCGACGCCACGATCGGCAGCACGCCGTTCGGGCCGGGCTGCGTCAGCGCCGCGATCGGCGCGCGCGGCAGCGGCCGGGCGGAGGGCAAGGTCGCGCGCGCGCTCGGGTCGGTCTCGACCATCGAGATGCGCACGCCCGTGTTGTCGTCGTTGTGGCCGCCATTGGCGTCGGCCGGGGGCAGGCCATGCGTGGGCAGGTCATCGACGTCGGTGAACTCGAAGCTGGGGTCGAGCGGGCCGCTGGGCTCGGCCACGTCCGAGAGCGAAACGTGCGGGGCCGCGTCGGCATTGGCCGGGCCGGGCGCGAGCGCGATGATGCTGTGCGGCCCGGCGGCGGAGGGGTCGCCGAACATCTGGATTGCGCCGCCGGCCAGGGCGACGATCAGGGCGGCGCCGAACACCGCAAGAAAGGGATTTTGCAGGATGGAGGCGGCGCCCGCGCTGCGACCCGGCGGCGAGGCGACCTTCGTCCTTGCGCGGCGAAACAGGCGAATCACGCGGCGAATGATGCCGAGAAACGCCCCTCCCGTCACGTTACGGGCGGCGGAATGTCAGCCGGGTCCCGCGCGGTTGGGATCGAAACGCGACCTTTGCACCGCCGGCATCCAGCCGGCAGAGCGCCGCTGCCGGCTGGATGCCGGCGGTACGAGGGGCCGCCCTAGCCCTGGCGGGCGCGCAGCCGCTCGGCGACTTGGCCCTGGCGCAGCACGTCGAGCGCGCGCGACATCTGGTAATCCTGGGCTTGGTCCCAGTTTTCCGGCGGCTGGTCGTCCGGCACGTGCGGGCCGCGGCGGACGGCGCCGCCTTCATTGCTGAGCGCGGACGGCAGATCGGATTCGCTGATGCCCAGGCGGCGCAGCCGGTCCGGATCGACGCGGCGCGCGGCCACTTCCATATCCGGATCAATGCCCGAACCTTGGATCGAGCGGCCCGACGGCGTGTAGTACCGCGCCGTGGTGAGCCGCAGCGCGCCGTCCCGACCGCCTTGCAGCGGGATGACGGTCTGCACCGAACCCTTGCCGAAGCTGGTCGTGCCCATGATCAGCGCGCGGCCGCGGTCCTGCAGCGCGCCCGAAACGATTTCCGAGGCGCTGGCGGAGCCGCCATTGATCAGCACCACGATCGGCACGTTTTCGAGCAGATCGCCGCGCCGGGCGTTGTAGCGCTGGATTTGATCTTCGTGCCGGCCGCGGGTCGAGACGACCTCGCCGCCGTCGAGGAAATCGTCGGACACCTCAATGGCTTGGTCGAGCAAGCCGCCCGGATTGTTGCGCAGATCGAGCACCACGCCGCGCAGACGCCCGCCGGCCTGGCGGCGCACGTCGCGGATGGCTTGGTCGAGCAGGTCGGAGGTGCGTTCGTTAAAGGTCGAGATGCGGATGATGCCGATATCGCCTTCCATCCGCGAGGTGACCGAGCGCACGGAAATGACTTGGCGCGTCAACGTCACGTCGAACGGCTCGGAGCCCTCGCGCGCGATCGTGATCTCGATATTGGTGCCGACATCGCCGCGCATTTGCGACACGGCGTCGTTCAGGGACAGGCCGACAATGCTCTGGCCGTTGATCGAGGTGATGTAATCGCCCGCCTGGATGCCGGCGCGGCTGGCCGGGGTATCGTCGATCGGGGAGACGACCTTTACGATCCCGTCTTCCATCGTGACCTCGATGCCGAGGCCGCCATATTCGCCACGCGTCTGCACCTGCATGTCGCGGAATTCTTCGGCGTTCATGTAGGACGAGTGCGGATCGAGCGAGGACAGCATGCCGTTAATGGCGGCTTCCATCGTCTTCTGTTCGTCGATCTCGGTGACGTAGTCGGATTCAACGATGGCCAGCACGTCGGCGAAGAGTTCGAGCTGACGGTAAACGTCGCCGCGCGGACCGGTTTCCTGCGCCGACCAGGCCAGCGCGCCCATCCCTGCGGCCAAACCGAACACCGGGGCCGCAATCCACGCCCAACGCATCCGCCACTCCCTGCGCGCAGCGCGCGCCGCCGGATTCATCCACCAGGCGATGAGCCTGTCTTGTTCTCACTGCGCGGACGCTAAAATCGCCCCACGCGCGGACAACCAGCCCCCTGGATCGATCGGCTGCCCGTCACGCCTGACTTCCACATACAACTCTGGCGCCGGTATGTCCGAACTGTCCGCAGTTGCAGGCATGTCGCCGACCGGTTGGCCGCGCACGAGCGTTTCCCCCGTTCGCGCGCGCAGGCTTCCCAGCCCGGCGAGGACGATAGCGTAACCATCGCCAGCGTTCAGGATCAATACGTTTCCGTAGCCCCGGAACGGTCCAGCGAAATCAACCGTGCCGGAAGCTGGGGAGATCACCTGCCCGCCGGCGCGGAGGCGCAAGGTGACGCCCTGCGCGGGTTGGCCGGCGCCGCGCCGCGCGCCGAAGGCCTGGACCATCCGCCCGCTCGCGGGAGCGACCCAGGAAGCGGGCACGATCCCGCCGCGGGGCGCCGCGGCGCGCGGGCGCGCAGGCGCAGTGGCGCGCGCAGCCAGCTCGCGCAGGCTGCGCGCTTCCCGGCCGAGCCGCGCGGCGCGTTCCTGAGCGCGGGCGAGATCGGTTTGCAGCGAGGCGCCGAGCGCGCGCTGTTCGGCGATCAACTGTTCGGTGCGCACTTTCTCGGCGTCGATTTCGAGCTGCGCCGCCGCGAGATTGGCTTGCTGGATGGCGATCGCGGTTTCCGTGCGCTCGGAGGTCTGGATGCTGCGCTGGGTGGCGCCGATGCGCGCCGACACGTCAGGCGCGGCGCCCTGGGTGAGCATGCGCGCGCGCAAGGCGTCGCGGCCCTGGCCGCGCTGGGCGAAGGCCGCCGCGATCAAAAGCGATTCCAGGCTGTTGCGGTCCTGCAGGACGAGCGCGCCATCGGCTTCGCGTTGCGCGCGCAGGTCCAGCACTTGCTGTTCGGCTTCGGCGGCGGCCTGTTCGGCGACGGCGCGGCGGCGGCCAGCTTCCACCAGGCGCGCGCGGAGGCTGCGGATCTGACTTTGCGTTTCGCGCTGCTGGCGGCGCAGCCGTTCGGCTTCGGCGGTCGCTTCCGCGCGCTGGCGTTCGACGCGCACGAGATCGCCGCTGCGCGCAGGCTGAGCCTGTGCGAGCGGATGCAATGCGCCAGCGGCGCATGCGAGAAGGGCGAGGGCGCGCCGCGCGCCGTCTGCCATGACCGCCACCATCCCGTTCTGGGTCAAACCTTAACGGGATGCTTCAATCCCGATGGTAGGGAGTGTTCCCCAAAATGGTCACAGCGCGGTAAATTTGCTCGGCGAGCATGGCGCGCACGAGCTGATGCGGCCAGGTCTGGCGGCCGAAAGCGAGCTTGTCGCCGGCCTGATCCTTAAGCGTTTGTGACGCGCCATCGGCGCCGCCGATCCAGAAGCTCGCGCAGGCTTCGCCGGCATCGCGCCAGGCCGCCAGCTTTTGCGCCAGCTCGCGCGAGCTCCAATCCTTGCCGCGCTCGTCGAGCAGGATGGTCTTTGAATCGTCCGGCGTCGCGCGCAGCACGGCAGCGCCTTCCGCGCGCATATCGCCGGGCGGGCGGCCCTGGACCTCGATGAGATCAATCGCCTGAAAGCCGAGCGTGCGGCCCATACCCTGCGCGCGCGTGATGTAATCGCGCGCCAAATCCTCTTCGGCGCCGGCGCCTTTGCGGCCAGCGGCAATGATCAGAATCCGCACGCGTCAGGAGGCGAGCGCGGCCGCCGGCGTCCAGATGCGCTCGATATTGTAGAAGGATCGCACGTCCGGCCGGAACAGGTGCACGACCACGTCGCCCGCATCGAGCAGGACCCAATCGCACGTCGCCATGCCTTCGACCTTCACGCCTTCGGCGCCGGCGTCTTTCAGCTTGCGCATGAGGTGATCGGCCAAAGCGCCGACATGACGCGCCGAGCGGCCTGTCGCGACGATGATCGCATCGGCGATGGAGGATTTGCCGCGGACGTCCAGCGTGACGATGTCTTCCGCTTTATCGTCTTCGAGCGATTGCGTGATAAGCCGCACGGCGTCATCCGCGTCGAGACCAACGCCGACATTGTGCGCCGCCGGCTTGCGACTGAGTTCTGGCGACAGGTCCTGGGTTCCTTCTGCGGCCCCTTACCCAGCAAACGTAGCATCGCCGCCGCGGTTTCGCTACGGGCATCAATCGCCTGTGAAGCGAGCTTTCCGCTTTTCAAGGAATGCCGCCACGCCTTCCGCTGCGTCCTGTGTCCCCGTTGCAAGCAGGAATTGATCGCGGTCGGCGAACGCCGAAACCGGGTGCAAAGCGGCCGAGGCGGCGTTCACGGCTTCCTTGGTGATGCGCACCGCAAGTGGCGGAAGCGCCGCGAGTTTTTCCGCCCAGATCAGCGCCTCGGCCTCCGCGCCGCCCGTGGGCGAAAGCGCGTCTACGAGGCCCCATTCGCGCGCTTCCTCGGCGCTTACGGCTTCGCCGAACAAAGCCAGTTTCTTGGTGCGCGCCGGGCCGATCAGCGCCGTCAGCCGGGGCAGCGCGCCCCAACTCATATTCATGCCGAGCGGTATTTCAGGCAGGCGGAAGCTGGCGCCCGCGCCCGCGATTCGGAAATCGCAGGCCGCCGCCAGCGCGACCCCGCCGCCGATGCAGAAGCCTTCGATGGCGACGATGGTGACCTGCTCCAGCGCTTCCCAGGCTTTGCAGAGCCGCGGGCCGATGGTCACGTCGCTGCGCCGCTCCAGGAGCGTGCGCTTGGCGCGTGCGGCGCGCGCTGGATCCTTCAGATCGGCGCCGGCGCTGAAATAGTCGCGGCCGCCGCTGAGCACCACGACATGAATATCTGTGCGCTTGGCGAAACCGTGCGCGACATCGATCAGCTCCGTCATCAGCGCGTTGGAGAGCGCGTTGCGCGCCTCGGGGCGGTTGAGCCGCACGATGGCGACGGCGCCGGCTTCTTCGAGGAGGAGATGGCTCATCGCGCGCGCTCCCGGATCGCGGTGGAGGATTGGGCGTGCAGCGGCGCGTTGAGGAATACCCAGGCCGGCGCGTCGGCGATGGCGCGCGCTTGGCTCTGCTGTTTGCGCGCGGCGGCGAACACTTGCGCAGGCTGGGCCGCACGCGCGCGCGCGCCGGCGCCGGGCCGCGCGATGATCGCCACCGGCACGGCCTTCATCACTTCGCGCCAGCGCCGCCAATGGCGAAAGCTCTGCAACGAATCGCCGCCCACGATCAGCACGAAGTGCGTGTTTGGAAACCAGCGCTGCAGCGCGCGCACGGTTTGATAGGTGTAGCGGAAGCCGTGCGCGGCTTCGAACGCGGTCACGCGCATGCGCGGTCCGCGCGCACGCGTCTTGGCGCTGGCGATGCGCGCCTCAAGCGGGCTGCTCGTTTTCTTGAGCGGATTTTGCGGCGTGACCATCCACCAGACCTGATCGAGCCCCAAGCGCTTCAGCGCCGTCTCCGCCACATGCGCATGGCCTTCATGCGCCGGATCGAACGAACCGCCGAACAGACCGATGCGCTGATGAGGATAGGCGGGAGGGATGCCGCGCATTAAGGCCGTGTCTGCCCGCTTCCACGCACGAGATATTTGAAGGTGGTGAGCTGTTCGGCGCCGACGGGGCCGCGGGCGTGCATGCGGCCGGTGGCGATGCCGATCTCGCCGCCGAAGCCGAACTCGCCGCCATCGGCGAATTGGGTGGAGGCGTTGTGCAGCACGATGGCGCTGTCGACCTCGCGCAGGAACCGATCCGCCACGGCCTGATCTTCCGTCACGATGCAATCGGTGTGCGCCGAGCCGTAAGTCGCTATGTGATGCATCGCTTCATCCACGCCGCCGACGATGCGCACGGCGAGGATCGGCGCCAGATATTCGGTTCGCCAATCTTCTTCCGTCGCCGCCGTCATTTCCACGATAGCGCGCGCTTCTTCATCGCCGCGCAATTCGCAACCCTTCTCGACGAGCGCGGCGGCGATCTTCGGCAGCAGATCGCGCGCGATGGCGCGGTCGATCAGCAAAGTTTCCGTCGCGCCGCACACCGAGACGCGCCGCATCTTGCCGTTGACCACCAGCGCGATCGCTTCATGCGGCTTGGCGGCCGCGTGCACATAGGTGTGGCAGAGCCCTTCGAGGTGCGCGAACACGGGCACGCGCGCTTCTTCCTGCACGCGTGCGACCAGCGATTTGCCGCCGCGCGGCACGATCACATCGAGCGCGCCGCCAAGGCCTGCGAGCATCATGCCCACCGCGGCGCGGTCGGTCGTCGGCACGATCTGGATCGCATCTTCCGGCAGGCCGGCATCTTTCAAGCCCGCGCGCAGCGCCTGGCCGATCGCGGCGACGCTGTTGGCCGAATCCGAGCCGCCGCGCAGGATCACCGTGTTGCCCGCGCGCAGGCAGAGTGCGCCAGCGTCGGCCGCGACATTGGGCCGGCTCTCGAAGATCACGCCGATCACGCCGAGCGGCGTGCGCACGCGCTGGATGTTGAGGCCGTTGGGCCGCGTCCAATCGGCCAGCACCGCGCCGATCGGATCGGGCAGCGCGGCCGTATCCTCCACCGCCTTCGCCACCGCCTCCAGGCGTTCGGGATTGAGCGTCAGCCGATCGAGGAAGGCCGGCGCCATGGCCTCAGCCTCGCCGCGCGCGACATCCTTCGCATTGGCCGCCAGAATCTCAGCACTCGCGGCGCGCAGATGTTTGGCGATCGCGGTGAGCGCGGCGGTGCGCGTTTCTGGCGCCGCATCGCGCACCAAAGCGGCGGCGGCGCGCGCGCGCGCGCCCATGTCGAGCATCTGGGCTTCGAGCGACAGCGTGGGGGCGGGCGCGTTCATGCGGGTCACTCTACCAAGTCTCGCCGGCGCGCGGTAGGTTCCGCGCGGATATGGGGTTTGCGATGAATTGGACGCGGCGCGGGGCGTTGGCGATGGGTTTGGCCGCGGCGGCTGCTCCGGCCTTGGCGCAAGCGGGGCCTGCCTATGCGCAGATGGCGGCCTTTTCGGCTTGGCGCACGCGCGCGCGGCTGCCGCGGCTGCCGTTGAGCGCGACAGTGACGACGGCGTCGGGCGCGAAATTGCTGTCGTCCTGGCTGGATGGCCGCCCGACAGTGCTGGCGCTCTGGGCGACATGGTGCGGGCCCTGCTTGCGTGAAAAGCCGGAGCAGGGCGCGCTGGCGGCGCGGTTGGCGCGCGCCGGCTCGCGCACTCAGATTCTGGCGCTGCAGGCCTATGACGATGCCGGCTTCACCCAAGCGCGCGCGACCTTGGCGCGCTTGCATGCGGGCAATCTCAACACGGCGCGCGCGTCCGCGCAGGCCGAAACCGGGTTCCGCACTTTCTTCGGCGCGTCCTCGGTCGATCCGCGCCGCATTTCGCTGCCGTCGCTGGTGCTGGTGAATTCGCAAGGCGCGCCCGTCGGCCGCGCCGTCGGCGCGCTCACCGTCGGCGATAGCGAGCGCTCCTATTGGAGCGATGAAGCCACGTTCCAATTCTTGATGCGCTTCGGCGCGGAGGCCTGACAAGCCCACAGCCCCTTGCTAGACGAAGCGAAGGGGACGGCGTGGCTGACATTTTTGTTTCATATAAGCGCGAAGAACGCGCGCAAGTGGAGCGCCTCGCGACCGCGCTGCGCGGCTTGGGCTTCAGCGTCTGGTTCGATGCGAGCCTGTCGGCCGGCGAGAATTTTTCCGACGAAATCGATCGCGAAGTGCGCGCGGCGCGCATCGTGCTGGTGTGCTGGTCGCCCGCGGCGGCGATGTCGCAATGGGTGAAGGCTGAAGCGCAGATCGGTTTTTCCAAGGGCAATCTGATTTCGACGCGCGTGGCGGGGCCGGACGAGTTCGAGCCGCCGGTGCCGTTCAACGCATCGCACACGGAGGATTTGCGGGCTTGGACGTCCGCGCCGTCGCTGCGCGATACGGCCTGGCGCAGCGTGCTGCGGCGCGCGGGCGAATTGGGCGGCAAGCCCGATGTCGAAGCTTGGGGCGCGCTCGGCGCCGACGCGCCGCGCGCTGAGATTGAAGCCTGGTTCGCGCGCCATGGCGCGACGAGCCCGCTTGTGCTCGAAGCCGAAAGCCTGCTGCGTGAACGCGAAGCCGCGGACGCCGCGCGCGCGCAAGCCGAGGCGGCGGCGCGTGAGCGTTTTGCGCGGCTGACGGCGGAACGCGAGGCGGCGGAGACGGAAGCGCGCGCGGCGGCGGCCGAACAGCGCGCCGCGCGCGCGGAACGGGGCGCACGCGTGTCGCGGCGCACGCTGATGTGGGCTGGCGGCGGCGTCGGTGTGGCGGCGCTGGGCGGCGCGGCGGTTGGCGGCTATTTCGGGCTGAATGGCGACCAGCCGTTTTTGCGTGCGTACTTTCCGGAAGCACGCATCACGGAAGCGGGCGATCGGGCGGGAATCTTGCGGATCACCGCCGACCGCAGACTCAGCTGGCCTTCGGGCGGCGCGCAGGCCCTCAGCTTTAGCCCGTACAGAGATTTTCTGCTAACGGCTGCGGGCAATGACGCCCGGTTGTGGAATGTCGCGACCGGCGCAGAAGTCGCACGCATGTCGCACCGATCAGAGGTGACGCGCGCAGTTTTCAGTCCGGATGGCGTCGCCATTGCGACATCTGGACTTGGGTCTGGGCCGCAGATCTGGTCCCGCGACGGCGTACTGCGTCACGCCCTGCAGGGTCATGCGCTGGGAGGCGTCGCGACGCTACTTGTCTTCAGTCCGGACGCACGACGCATCGCCACGGCGTGCAATTGGACGTCCAGCGAACCGGATCGCACGCTTCGCATATGGGACGTCGCAACCGGCGCCGCCGTTTCGGTGATTTCAGATCACGAGCGCATTGTAAGAGCGCTTGCTTTCTCGCCGGACGGCGCAAGGATCGTAACAGGCTCGGAAGATTCCACTCTACGCATGTTCGATGTCAACGACGGCGCCCTCCGCGCATCGATGCGCGCGGAGGGCATTACCGATTTCGTGGCGTTTAGTCCTGATGGCGCGACGATCTTCAGCATCGCCTATGGCAAGATGTCGGTATGGGATGCGGGCACTTTCACCTTGCGTGAAACGGTGGACACGGACCTCTCTGGTCGAGACACGGCGCTCAGCCCGGACGGCCGCCTTCTTGCCGGCGCCGGTAGCTCCACAGGTGCGCGAAGGGACGGCGCGGAGATTTGGGATTTGACGCGGCGGCGGCGAATTGCGCGCTTCGATGGCCACACGAATTATATAACCAGCGTCGCTTTCAGCCCGGATGGCGCCCGCCTGGTCACGGGCGCGTTTGATCACACGGCGCGATTGTGGGACGCGCAAACGGGTGCGCAATTGGCTGTGCTATCCGGGCACGCGGATGGACGCGTGCTGGCCGCCTTTCATCCGCATGGCGACATGATCGCCACTGCGACGGACAACCGAGAACCCTTCGCGCGCATCTGGTCGATCCAGACCGATCGCGCGTAACGCTCACCGCGCCGTCAGCACCAGATCGTCGGCGTGGACCAGCGCGGCGCCGGAGACGTAGCCGAGCGTGGCGGCGATGTCGCCGGATTTGAGGCCTTTGATCTTGCGCGCGTCCTCGGCGTCGTAGCGGGCGAGGCCGCGGGCGATTTCCTGGCCGGTCGGCCCCAGAATGCGCACGGCGTCGCCCTTTTCGAATTTGCCGCGCACATCGATGACGCCGGCGGGCAGAAGACTTTTACCGAGCTCCAGCGCGCGCAACGCGCCCGCATCGATCTCAAGCGCGCCTTGCGGATCGAGGCTGCCGGCGATCCAGGCTTTGTAGGCGGCCTTCGGCGATTCATGCGGGAGGAACCAGGTCGCCGGCGCGCCCGACGCAAGACGCGTCAGCGGGCGAAGCTCGGCCCCTTTGGTGATGGCGACGGCGCAGCCGGCGGCGGTCGCGATCTTGGCGGCGTCGATCTTGGTGCGCATGCCGCCCGTGCCCACGCCCATGCGCGCATTGGCGCCGCCGGCCATCGCCTCGATCGCGTAGCTGATCTGCTGCACCTCCGGGATGAGCTGCGCATCGGCGTGAACGTGCGGATCGCGATCGTAGAGCCCGTCGACATCGGAGAGCAGCAGCAGCGCATCGGCCGACACCATTTGCGCCACGCGCGCGGCCAGGCGGTCATTGTCGCCATAACGAATTTCGATGGTCGCGACGGTGTCGTTCTCGTTGATGATCGGCACGGCGCCGAGCGCGGTGAGCGTCTCCAGCGTGGCGCGCGCATTGAGCCAGCGGCGGCGGCGCTCTGTGTCGTCGGGCGTCAGGAGCGCCTGCGCGACCGGGATGCCGAACGGCTCGAACGCTTCTTCATAGGCGCGCATCAGCCGCGCCTGGCCGGCCGCGGCGGCGGCCTGCTTTTCTTCGAGCCGCGTCGTCGCCGCGAGCTTCAGCACCCGCCGCCCCAAGGCGACCGCGCCGGAGGAGACGATCAGCACCGTTTTGCCCGCCTTGCGCGCCTCCGCGACGTCTTCGGCCAGCGCTTTCAGCCAGGCGCGCGCCGGCTGCCCGCTCGCCGCATCGACGAGCAGGGCCGAGCCGATCTTCACCACGATGCGGCGGGCGGAGGCGAGGGGCGAGGCCATGGGCGCGGATGAAGCACATAGCCTGATCCGCCGGACAAGCGAACTTGCCCATGAGGCGCGGCGGGCTTAGCGCTTGCCCATGTTCACAGACCTGCTGCGCCGCCTTTCCGGGAAGGAAGCCGGCCCTTTGCCGCCGGACGATGCGCGCGTCGCCATCGCCGCGCTCCTCACCACCATCGCGCAGGCCGATCGCTCTTACGACGATGTCGAACGCGCGCAGATCGAGCGCGTGCTGATGGCGCGCTATGGCCTGAGTTCCGCCGCGGCGGCGCAGCTGCGCGCCGAAGGCGAAGCCGCCGACATCGCCGCCATCGACATCTATCGCTTCACCGCTTTGATCAAAGAGCGCGTGCCTCTGGAGGAGCGCACCGGCGTCATCGAAGCGCTATGGCGGGTTGTGCTGGCCGATGGCGTGCGCGACGATCACGAAGATCACCTCATGCGCCGCATCGCCGATCTGCTCGGCGTCGATCCGCGCGACAGCGTGCTGGCGCGCCAGCGCGTGCAGGGTGGGAACTAGGCGCTGCGAGCGCCATCTTGTCCTTCTCCCCTTGTGGGAGAAGGTGGATCGATTGCGCAGCAATCGAGACGGATGAGGGGTGCTTGCGCCCTTTTTCCAGAACGAAACGCTGACACCCCTCATCCGGCCCTTCGGGCCACCTTCTCCCACAAGGGGAGAAGGACGCGGCGCTCACGGCGTCCAGCTTTCTTCCGGTTCGGCGTTTTCTTCTTCGCGGCGCGCTTTGACTTGCGCCCACACCGCGAACAGCGCTTCGCGTACGCCCTGGCCGCTGACGCCGCTGACCAGCAGCACATCCTTGCCGCAAGCGCGTTTCAGCGCGGCGGCGCGCTTTTTCAGCGTGTCGGGGTCGAGCGCATCGATCTTGTTCATGGCGACGATCTCGGGCTTGTCGGCGAGGCCTTCGCCATAGCTCTCCAATTCGTGGCGCACGATTTTGTAGGCGTCGCCCGGCTTCTCTTCCGTGCCGTCGATCAGATGCAGGATCGCCGCGCAGCGTTCGACATGGCCGAGAAAGCGCGTGCCGAGGCCCGCGCCGTCCGCCGCGCCTTCGATCAGGCCTGGCAGATCCGCCAGCACGAAGCGCTCGCTCTCGCCGAGCGAGACGACGCCGAGCGCCGGCGCCAACGTCGTGAACGGATAATCCGCGACCTTCGGCGTCGCCGCGCTCACCGCGCGCAGGAAGGTGGACTTGCCCGCGTTCGGCAGGCCGACAAGGCCGGCGTCGGCGATCAGTTTGAGGCGCAGCCAGATGGTGCGCTCTTCACCCGGCAGGCCGGGATTGGCGTGGCGCGGCGCCTGGTTCACCGAGCTTTTGAAATAGGCGTTGCCGAAGCCGCCATTGCCGCCTTTCGCGAGCAGCACGCGCTGACCGGCTTCGGCGAGATCGGCGATCACCTCTTCGCGCTCTTCATCGAGCACTTGCGTGCCGACCGGCACTTTGAGCGTGATCGATTGGCCGTCGGCGCCGTGGCGGTCCTTGCCCATGCCGTGGCCGCCAGTCTTGCCTTTGAAGTGCTGCTGGTAGCGATAATCGATCAGCGTGTTGAGACCGTTGACGGCTTCGATCCAGACATCGCCGCCGCGCCCGCCATCGCCGCCGTCCGGCCCGCCGAACGGGATGAACTTTTCGCGCCGGAACGACACACAGCCCGCGCCGCCGTCGCCGGAGCGGATATAGATCTTGGTCTGGTCAAGGAATTTCATGGCGGATAGCGTGGGCGGGAAAACGGGGGCTTCTATATGACAACACGCGATCTGTCGAAGCGGGATGCGCTGGAGGATTTCGATCACCGGCAGATCACGCTTCTGGGGAAGACCAAGCGCGTGTTCGTCTCCGGGTCCGGGCCGGCCGTCGTCGTGATGACGGAAATGCCCTGGATCAGCCCCCTGGTGTCGCGCTTCGCCCGCTGGGTGCGGGAAGCGGGCTTTACGGTCTATATGCCCGACCTGTTCGGCGACGCAGGCGCGCCGGTCGTGTCGCGCGGCAAGGCGATGCGCACCATGCTCGGGACCTGCATCGCGGGGGAATTCCACGCCTTCCGCTCGAACTCGTCCGGCCCCGCCGCGCAATGGCTGCGCGCTCTGGCGCGGCTCGCGCATGAAGAGGCGGGCGGCAAGGGCGTGGGCGCCATCGGCATGTGCTTCACCGGCAATTTCGCGCTCTCGATGATGCTGGAGCCGGCCATGCTCGCGCCGGTGCTCTCGCAGCCTTCGCTGCCGCTCAACAATCAGGCCGGCATGCACATCGCGCCGGATGAATTGAAAGCGGTGAAGGAGCGCATGGAGCGCGAAGACCTCACCGTGCTCGCCTATCGCTTCGACGGCGATTCGTTCTGCCGCGCCGCCCGCTTCGCGGCCTATCAGGAGGCGCTGGGCGATCGCTTCGTCGGCACCGTGCTGCCGGACGAGGCCGCCAATCCGAACGCTGTGATGAAGAACCCGCACAGCGTCGTGACGCATCACCTCATCGACGAAGTCGGCCAGCCGACGGCGAAAGCGCGCGACGATATTCTGGCGTTCTTCAAGATGCGATTGATTTAGGGATTGGGGGTTGGGGATGAGGGATTAGGGGGCCAGCGGCGCTTCCGCACTCCCAATCCCCAATCCCTAGTCCCGCTCCCGCCGCCACCTGATCGACGCGCGGCGGTCGCCATTGGCGAGGAAGCTGGTCACGAGCAGGAGATGCGGGCGCAGGCGCCATTCGACGCGGGTTTGCGCTTGCCCAAGCCCGGTGCGGCCGACTTCGACATAGACATCGCGCGTCAGATAGATGCCGCCGGAAACGAGCAGCCCGCCGCTTTCGTCCTGGCGCACGTCGAGGCGATCGAGGCCTGAGAGCGAGCGCGCCGCTTCGGCGATGTCGAATGAGCCCTGGCCGGACAAAGCGGCGAGGCTCGACGCGAGTTGCGCCGCTTCGAGCGCGGAAAGATCGGCCACCGAGCGGCCGAACAGCACTTGTGGCAGGATTTCTTCTTCGGGCAGCGATGGCGTGGAGGAGAGCGAGACTTCCGGATTGTTAGCTGTGCCTGTCAGCGTGATGCGGGCGGTGAGATCGGTCGCCTCGCGCTCGGCCACGATGTTGAGGATCGCTTCGTTTGGATCGCCGTTGAACGTGATGAGGCCCGACGTGATCTCGAATTGCCTTCCCGAGAGCGAAAGGTCGCCGCGCACCGTGCGCGCCGTGCCGACGATGCGCGGAGTGGCGAGATCGCCCATCACATGCATGTCGAGCTCCCATTCCGCATCGAGCCCGCGCCCGCGCGTGAACACGCGGCCCGGCGCGCGCACGCGGATGTCGAGCGTGACGGCTTGGCCGCGCACCGAGGTTTCGAGCGGCAGGATCGGCTCATCCTCCGTCACGGGCTGATTGATCTCGATCACGTCGAGCTGCGGCACGGCCGCTGTCGGCGCGGTCGCGATGTTCACCTGGCCTTCGCTGATGGTGAGATCGCCGCTGACGCGTGAGGTGAGGCCATGCCATTCGAGCGCCAGATCGCCGGAGGAGGTCGCGCGCGCATCGGGGCGATCGACGAGGCGCATATCCTGCACATGAATGGCGATGCGCCCTTCGCTCGGATTGGCCGCGCCGCCCGTCGCCGTGATCTGGCCGCCGCGCGCATCGCGCGCGCTGAAGGTCTCGATCTGCGCGCCGTCATCGCCGAAGCGCACGCGCGCGTTCACGTCCTGCAATTTCACGCCGGAGATTTTGTCTTCGAAGCGGCCATTGGCGATCGCGATCGCGCCGGTGCCGGTGAGCGCGCCGGCGCCGAAACGCAACGAGCCTTCGCCATCCAATTGGCCGTCGAGCACCTGGTCGTTGAGCCGCGCGGCGGCCCAGAGCCCATCGATCGGCCCATGCACGGACCAAGAAGCTTCGCCCATGCGGTGCGGCGTCAGCGCGATGCGCAAGGGGGCGGTATCGGTTTCGACCGGCGCATCCGCGGTGAAGCGCGCGGTCATGCCGCTGCTCGATTGCACATCGATCTGGCCGCGCAGCCGGTCCCGCGAGAGATCGGCCTGCAAATGGCCCGTGACGTTTTCATCGGCGCGGCTGGAGAAGCGGGCGTGTTCGAGATCGGCGTTGAGCGAACCCGTGAGGCCGCCATGATCGCTGGCGATGCGGGCGCGCCCGCTCATCGCGCCCTCGCCGCGCTCGCCCCAGATCGCCGCGATGGGCGCGATCGGCGCATGGTCCGCGATCGCTTCGCCCGACAGCGCGCGTCCGTCATCGCGCCAGCTGACGCGCAGCGCGCCCTCGCCGAATTGCGCATCGACGCCGAGATCGAAGGCGCGCCCGCGCCAGCGCGCCAGGATCGGCGTGCGCAGGCTGAACGGCGCATCGGCCAGCGATCCTTGGCCCTCGATGCGCAGATCGGTTCCGCCACGCACGCTTGTCAGCGCGCCGGTTCCATCGAGCCGCAGCGCCGCGCGGTTGAGCGCGCCGCGCAAGGTAAAGTGCGCGGCGATATTGTCATAAGGCCCCATGGCCGAGATCTGCGCCGTGCGCACGCGCAGATCTCCGATGCGCGCATTGGCGAGCGAGGCGTCGATCGTGATGCGATCGGTGGTGAGCGCGGCATGGCCCTGCACTTGGCCCGAGGCGCCGGGCGCCAGATTGTCGATCGCGCCGGAAAGCTGGAGATCGGCCGTCGGTCCCGCATCGGTGAACCGCGCAGAGCCTTGCGCATGCAGCGCGGCGAGATCGCCCGTGAGATTGGGAAGCGTCACACCCGCACGGTCGATCGCGATGTCGGATTGGCCATGCGCAGCCTGGCCCGAGAACACGCCCTGCAGCGACACGGTTCCGCGGTAATCCTGCAGCGATGATCCTCGCAGTAGAATGTCGATCTGCGGCTGCTCGATGATGACGCCGGAAACATCGAGGCTCGCCAGCACGGCGCGCGCATCGATGCGCGGGCGCGCCAGATCGCCAGTGATGCGGCCCGTCGCATCCACGGCGCCGTCCGCGGTCGCCGCGCCGAAGCGCACCGGGCCGCGCGCGCTGGCTTCGATGGCGAGGTTAGCCGTTGAGCCGCGAATGAAGCCCGTGACGCCCGCGCGCAAACGTTCGCCGTCGATACGCGCATGCTGCACGGTCGTGACGCCGTCCTTGATCGAGAGCGCGGCGTCGAGGCGCGGGTTGGGGCCGGCGAGATCGGGCACAAATTCGGGCGCGCCGCGCACGCCCTGGCCGGCGCCGCTGAAGCTGACGAGCCAGCCTTGCGCAGGATCGGTACGTGCGCGCCAGCGGCCGTCGATACGGCCTTCGAGCTGCGGCGACACGGGCTGCAAGCGCTTCACGCGCCATTCGCCGGAGAACTCACCGTCATTGTGGATGAAGAAGCCTTGCGCCGTCGCGAACACGGAAGGCCCATCGAGCCGCGCGCGCGACAGCTCGGTGCGCTCGCGCTGGCGATCATAGGTGAGGGCGGCCGTAAGCGTCGCGCCGTCGAACACGTCGAGCGCGTCGGGACCGATGCCGAGATCGCCGTCGGCGCGGATCAGGCGGTCGTCGATGCGCACGCGCACGGGGCCGGAGAGATCGATCGACTGGCCGACGATGTCGAGATCGTTGGCCGTCAGCGTTCCTTCGACGCGCAGGGCGCTTCCGTCGGGAATGAGCTTGCCCGAGGCGCGCGCGGCCGCGCCGCCTATATTGAGTTCGGGGACGAGTTGCGCGAGGCGCGGCGAGTCGAGCGTGAAATCGGTTTGCTGCGCGATCGGCCAGGCGGGCGGCTGCGCGCCCGATAGCGTAAGCACGGCATTGGGCGCGGACACGCGCGCTTCGTAAGGGCCGCTGCGCGCGCCATGTGCGGCGAGCGCGGCGCGCTCGCCGATGCGGGCGACGATATCGCGAAGCGCCGGCATGGCGGCGAGACGGGCGTCTGCGTTGGCCGTCCAGGCTTCGCGCGTCCAGTCGAGCCGCGCTTCGAGCGCCGGCGCATCGCCCACCGAGGCTGTCGCAAGCGCGCCGCCGATGTCGAGATCGCCGCGCCCGCGCGCCTGAGCCGTTACATGCGCCTCCGGCACGCCGAGCGCATGGGCGAGCACGCCGCCCGGCCGTCCTTCCACATCGCCGGAGAGTTCGAAGATTTTGTCTTCGAGCTTCACATGGACATTGGCGCGATCGAGATCGCTGTCGAGCCGCACGACGCGCAGATCGAGCGCGTGCAGCGCATCGTCTTGGAGTTTCAGATCGCCGTCGAGCTTGAACACGGCCGCCGTATCGACGACGGCCTGATCGAGCTCGACGCGCGCGATGCTGAGAGAATCCAGAAACACGTCGAGCCCGCCGCCCCCGCCCGGCTGCGGCGCTTCGAGTTCGGGGCGGCGGATGATGTGGATGCGCGCGGCCCGCGCATCGGCGATGCGCACGGCGCCGAACAGAATGTCGAACGGCCGCCATTTCAGCGACACGTCATCGGCTTCGGCCCACACGCCATGCTCGTCGGCGAGCGTGATATGGCGGGCGCGCAGATCGCCGAGGCTCATACCCTCGACGCCATCGACGCGCAGCCGGCCGAGCCGCCACACTTTCTGTCCGTCGGCGATGTGATCGAGCAGCCATGGCCCGCCGGGGCCAAGGATCGTGAAGGCGCCGCCGCCGATCAAGGCCGCGCTCGTCACCGCCGCCGCGATGCGGCGCGGGCGTGGTTTCGGCGGCGCGCTCAAAATGCCTGCCCCAGGCTGACATAGAGCGCGAAATCGGGATCGCTGTCGCTCGGATCGAGCGGCACGGCGAGGTCGACGCGCAGCGGCGCAAAGCCCAGATTGTAGCGCAGCCCGACGCCCACGCCCCATTTCAGGCTGAGCGCATCGTCGAGATCGTCATAGGCGTTGCCGCCATCGACGAAGGCGGCGAGGCCCAGATTGTTCGCGAACAGGCCGTTGAAGGCGTGATCGTCGAAGCGGTAGCGCATTTCCGCGGAGATTTCCGTTAGCGCCTGGCCGCCCGGCGTCGCGCCGGTGACCTTGCGCGCTTCCGGATAGATCGAATTGTAAGCGTAGCCGCGCACGGAGCCGCCGCCGCCCGCGTAGAAGCGGCGATCGGGCGGAATGTCCTCATCGCTGCCGAAAATCGCGGCGACATAGCCGAGCCGCGCGCGCGCCGCGAACGTGGCGCGCTGATCTTCGCCGAAGGATTCATAGGTGCGCGCTTCGGCGGTGGCGCGCAGGAAGCCGATGCTGGCGTCGCCGGTGGCGACCGAAGGTTCGATGCGCAATTCGGTGATGTCGCCTTCGCGCGCATCGAGCGGATTGCCTGTGGTGTCGCGCCGCATCTCCGCGAAGCCGGCGAGCGTGATGGCGTTCGATCCGCCGGAGGCGTCGTCATATTGGTCGGCCGCGAGGCTGACGCCGTAGCTCACGCCGTAGCGCAGCCGCGTTTCCGCATCGACGGAGGCGGCGAGCGACAGGCCGGTGCGGTCATAGGCTTCCGTCAGCTCGCGCTCGGCGGTCGCCGTGAAGCGCGCGGCGCGGCCAAGGCCCGCCGCGTGCGGGCGCGTGAGTTCGACCGTGACGCCCTGGTTGAGTTCGCCCAGCGTGGTCTCGACCGTGAACGTGTCGGCGCGGTGCGTGAAATTGCGCCAGGTCCATTGGGCATCGACGCCGACGCCTTCCGTGGTCGAATAGCCCGCGCCGAATTCGAAAGCGTGGCGCTTGGCGGCTTCGATCTCGAGCACGACATCGCGCACGCCGGGCTGCAGCGGATCGGCCTCAAGGCGCGTCGAGACGCGCGCCACCGCGCCGGTGGAGCCGACATCGCGGCGCAGACGCGCGAGCGCCTCCGGCGTGTAGAGATCGCCCGGGCGCCAATTGCGCACGTCTTCTAGGAAGCCGGGGCGGAGCACGTCGCTGGGATCGGCGCGCAGCACGCCCAGGCGCGCGCGGTCGCCGGCGCGGAAGCGGTAATTCGCCGTCATCGAATCCGTGGCGTGATCGACGATGACCTGCCGGTCGCCGGCTTCAGCATCAGGATAGCCGCTGGCCTGCAATTGGGAGACGGCGGCGGCTTCGGCCGCCAGCACATCCGCCGCGCGCGCGGGCCGGCCCAAAGGCGCCAGCTTGATCGCTTCGGTGACGCGGCCGATGGCTTCGGGCGCGGGCTCCGGCGCGTCATAAGCGATGCTCGCGCCGGAAAACTGGAAGCGCGGGCCGAGCGTGACGCGCACGCGGGCGCGCACTGGATTTTCTTCCGCGTCGGGTTCGGCCGCGCCTTCGTAATAGCCTTCCGAGCGCAGCCAGGCCAAAGCGCGGGCGGCGGCCTCTTCGGAGAGCCGCTCGGCGTCGAACAGGGTCGTCGGCGCATCCCGGTCGGGCAGCAGCGCCTTGATGGCGTCGCGCGCGGAATCGTCCGCGCCCTCGACGGCGACCGGCGTTTCGGCGCACGCATGCTCCGGCCCAGCCGCCATGGCGAGCCCGACGGCCGCACAGGCCGCGGCCGACGTGTTTGAGAACGCGCGCATCAGCGCGCGGAGGCTGGCAAGAACCCGGTTAACGATGCTTCAACCAGTCCACGTCCGCGCTGTGGACTGAAGTTAAATTGCTGTAGCGAAAGCGTGAATGAACGCCCGATCAGCCCCACGGGCCAGGCTTGCGGCCCCACGGCCCGGACGCGGGTGCAGTCTCGGCCCGGATCGGCGCCGAAACGCCCAGCTCGCGCGCCAGCGCTTCGAGGGCGGCGATGCGGTTCGCGGTGGCTGGGTGGGTGGAGAACAGATTGTCCGCGCCGCGCCCGGCCAGCGGGTTGATAATGAACATGTGAGCGGTGGCGGGATTGGCTTCGGCGGCCAGGTTCACTTGGCGGTGCGCGAAGCTTTCGATCTTGCGCAGCGCCGAGGCCAGCGCGAGCGGGTCGCCGCCGATTTCGGCGCCGATACGGTCGGCTTCATATTCGCGGGCGCGTGAGATCGCCATCTGCACGACGGCTGCGGCCAGCGGCGCCAGGATCATGATGGCGAGCCCGAGGATCGGGTTGGCGCGCCCATCGCCGCCGCGCCCGCCGAAGAACAGCGCGAAATTGCCCAGCATGCCGATGGCGCCGGCGAGCGTGGCCGTGACAGTCATGGTCAGCGTGTCGCGGTTTTTCACATGCGCGAGTTCATGCGCCATCACGCCGCGGATTTCGGCGCGGCTGAGCATGGCGAGGAGCCCGGTGGTGGCTGCGACCGCGGCGTTGGCCGGATTGCGGCCGGTGGCGAAGGCGTTGGGCTGCGGATTGTCGATCACATAGACCTTCGGCTGTGGCAGGCCCGCGCGCAGCGCCAGATCGTAAACGTCATCGCGATAGGCGCGCACGCGCGGATCGTTCATCTCGCCGGCGTCCTGCGCGCGGTAATGCGCGAGCACCATCTTGTCGGCATTCCAATAGGCGAACAGGTTCAGCGCCGCCGCGAGCGCCAGCGCGATCATCATGCCCGCCGCGCCGCCCACCCAATAGCCGATGGCGCCGAACAAGGCGGTCATGGCGGCCAGCAGCAGAAACGTCTTCATATGGTTCATGGGCGCGGATATGCTCGCGTTTGCGGAGCATTCAAGATGAGCGGCGATCACGAAGGCGACAGCATGCCCAATGCGGCGCCCGGCAAGGCGTTGACGCCCGAAGCGCGCCGCGCGCTGGAAGAAGCCAATGCGCGCCGTGCGCAGGCGCAGCCGGATTTGCCGAAAGAGATTAACGGTCCATCGGGTCCGGAACCCACGCGCTATGGCGATTGGGAGCGCAAAGGCATCGCCAGCGATTTTTGAGCGGCGATGTTCATGATGAAATCACCGCTCGTTGCGCGAGTGCGCGCGCGCCTGCGGTGAAACACGTTGAGCGCAATCGCGCGCCGCGCAATATCCCTCGCGTTTTGGGAGGACGCGATGCGCGCGATCATAGCCTGTCTGGTGCTTGCATTCGCCGGTGTTGAAATCGCGAGCGCGCCTGCTTTCGCCGATGGCGTGGATGCGCCGCCGGCACGCCGCGTGATCCATCGTCACCGCGAAGTTCCGCCTGCGCCGCCGGCAGCGCCGGCGCCTGCGCCGCTTCCGCCCGCGCCGGAAGGCGTTCATCTCTCTGAGTCGATGTTTAACGGCGGCGTCGGCCTCGATGTCGGCTCTGGCTTTGTCGGCGGCGGCGGTGGCCGCGTCGTGGTGCAAGGCGGCAATGCGGTGGCGATCTCCATCGCCTCGGCGAGCGCTTCGGCCAGCGCGTCGAGCAGCGTGCGCGGCGGCGGCGGCTGGCGCGGCGGCGGCCATGGCGGCCACAGCGGCGGCGGCGGTGGTCACGGCGGCGGCTGCGGCTGCGGCCACTGAACGCGGCCATCGCTGGCGGCTAAGGCGAAACTAACCCTCTTCTGGCTCTATCGGGCGCTGCGCCGGAATTTGCCCACAGGGCGGAAACCGGTTAAAGGCGCCGCCCGTTTGTCGGTCGGCGTCGGTCGATCTCGAGGGGCATCTCCATGGCGCAGGCCGATTCCGGCCGGCCCGCTTCGCAAAGTCCCGCTAAACCGGGTCAATCCGGCGCCGCATCCGGCGCGGGATCAGTTGCGCATGGGTCGTTCTTTGCACTCGTGATCGGCTCGATCGGCGTCGTCTACGGCGACATCGGCACCAGCCCGCTCTACGCCTTCAAGGAATCGCTCGCGCACGTCATGCAGGACGGCACGGCGGCGACGCGCGAAGAGGTCGTCGGCCTCGTCTCGCTCATCTTCTGGGCGCTGATGATCGTGGTGGCGCTGAAATACGTCGTCCTCATCATGCAGATGGACAATAAGGGCGAAGGCGGCACGCTGTCGCTCATGGCGCTGGCGCAGCGCGCGCTGGGGCGGCGCACGCCGCTGCTGTTCATTATCGGCGTCGCGGGCGCTTCGATGTTTTACGGCGATGCGCTGATCACGCCGGCGATCTCCGTTCTTTCCGCCGTCGAAGGCCTGAAAGAGGTCCCGTCGCTGCAGGCCCATATCGGGCCGTTCATCATTCCGATCGCGGTGGGCATTCTGTTCGGCTTGTTCGCCGTGCAGAGCAGGGGCACCGGCGTCGTCGGCCGTTTCTTCGGGCCGATCACAGCGCTCTGGTTCGTCGTCATGGGCGTGATGGGCTTCTGGCATCTGAAGGACGATCCCTCGATCATCCAGGCGCTGCTGCCCACGCACGCTATCGTGTTCATGATCGATCACCATTGGCTGACCTTCGTGGTGCTGGGCTCGGTGTTCCTCGCGGTGACGGGCGCGGAGGCGCTCTACGCGGACATGGGCCATTTCGGGCGTGCGCCGATCCGCACCGCCTGGGTCGCGCTCGTCTTGCCGGCGCTGACGCTCAACTATCTCGGCCAAGGCGCCTTCGCGATCGCGCATCTCGATCAGGTCAATGCCGCCTATACGTCGGCGCGCGAACTGGCGGCGGCGACGGGCGCTTCGCATGTGAATTTCGAGTACAGCCCGTTCTTCCTGATGGCGCCCGATATCGTGCGCCTGCCTTTGGTGATCCTGGCGACGGCGGCGACCGTGATCGCGAGCCAGGCGGTGATTTCGGGCGCCTTCTCGCTGACGCAGCAGGCGATCCAACTCGGCTTGCTCCCGCGCATGGAAATCCGCCGGACGTCCGAAACACAGGCCGGCCAGATCTATATGCCGCAAGTGAATTGGCTGCTGCTCGCCGGCGTGCTGGTGCTGATGCTGGCGTTCGGCTCGTCCACGCGCCTCGCCGCGGCCTACGGCATCTCGATCACTGGCGAGATGATGATGAGCACCTGCATGGCGTTCATCGTGCTGTGGCGGCTGTGGAAGCGGCCGGTGGCGCTCGCGGCGCTGATCGTGCTGCCCTTCGTCATCATCGAGTTCATCTTCCTGTCCTCGAACCTGCAGCGCGTGCTGCAGGGCGGCTTCGTGCCGCTGGTGCTGGCCGCCGGCCTCGTCATCGTGATGTGGACCTGGGTGCGCGGCACGCGCATCCTCGCCGACACAGTGCGGCGCGATGAGCCGCTGGCGAAATTGTTCGAGACGCTCTCACACCATCCGCCGCACCGCGTGCGCGGCTCGGCGATTTTCCTGACCGGCGATCCCGATGTCGCGCCCGCCGCGCTGATGCACAATCTCAAGCACAATCAGGTGCTGCACGAACTCATCATCATTTTGACGGTGAAGACGCTCAACACGCCGCGCGCGCCGGAGAGCGAGCGCGTCAAGGTCGAAGATTACATGCCCGATGTGAAGCGGGTGACGCTCACCTTCGGCTTCATGGAGACGCCCAACGTCGTCAAAGCGCTCACCGAAGCGCGCAAGCACGGGCTTAAGTTCGACATCATGAAGACGAGCTTCTTCCTGTCGCGCCGCACCATCGTGCCCAGCGAGAAGAGCGGCATGCCGCTCTGGCAAGATCACCTCTTCATCTTCCTCGCGCGCAACTCCACGAACGCCACGGACTTCTTCCACATTCCGAGCGGCAGGGCGGTGGAGCTGGGCAATCAGGTGATGGTGTGAGACCACGATCCTATGCTTCGCCCACGGCGCTGCTTGGTTCGCCGCCGGCCGTCCGCGCGGCCGCGGCTGAGCATTAGAGGCGAAGGGGAGCCGCGATGCGCGCGAGGGCAAGTCTCGCTTGGCTCGCCGCTGTTGCGCTCGCCGCGCTCATCATGACGGCCGTTCTCGGCTCTTGGGATTGGCGGCTTGCGCCGGAGAGCCTCACGCTCAGCGCCGGCGCGGGCGCTTTCATGTCTCTGTTCGTGATGGCCGCGCTCGCAGGCGCCTTACCGTCGCTCGCAGGCATTGCGCTGCTGCGCCGCTTGCGCGCGCCGCGGCCTTGGGGCGATGGGGTCCTGGGCGCGCTCCTCGCCGTTTTCGCGGGCTTCGCCGCCATGTTCGCGATGGGCGCGCTGTCGGGCGTTGTCGATGCGCGCTACGCGCTCGCCGCCATCGCGATGTTCGGCTGGGCGCTCGGCCTCAGCGGCGCGGCGGCGGGCTTTGTCTATTGGCGCCTCGCGGGCCGCCCGCGCCCGCCGTACTGAGCCTCACGCGTCCGGCCAGCCGTCCTGCGGCCAATCGCGCGCCATGTGAATGACGCGCAGGATGCGCAGCGTTGTCTTGTCCACCCGTTCATACGCGATGATGTAGGGGAGTCCTCTCACAACTTTCTCATAGGTCGCCGGCACGCGACCGATCCGCCCCGAATCGTTCTGCGCGAGCGCTTCTATGGCGGCCCGCAGCCGCTGGTCCACGCGCTCGGCCGCGAGGGGATTGTCCCGCGAGATGTAGGCGGCGATGGCGTCGAGATCGGCGCTGGCCCGGCGCGTGATCTCGACCCGTTTCACTTGCGTTTCGCGGCCTGTTTGGCCTTCGCCGCCTCGATGATCTTACGTGTGCTGGCGAACGCTTCGTCCAACGTCACCACCTCGCCGCGCCGACCTTGCTCCATGGCCTCGAGAAGGCTCTCTACGATGGGCGTCTGGTATTTGACGTACGCATCGAGCGCGGCCGCGGCGTGCCAGGATTTCGAACGGCCGGAGAGCTTGGCGAGCTTTTCCAGCCGCGCTTTCACGGCTTTGGGCACGCGGAGGGAGAGGACGACGGTTTCGGGGGCTTTGGCGCTCATGTATACATTGTATACAAACGCCGCACCCGCTCAAGCCGGCAAACGCTTCGCCCATCCCGTGAGCACCTCCGCGTAGCGCCCGGGTTCGCTAGCGTGCATGGCGTGCGCGGCGTCGGGCAGGGAGACGTAATCGAACGGCGCGCCGGCGGCCTCCACCAGCGCCTTCACGCGCATCGCCTGCTGATCCGTGATGGCGCCGATCAGCACGCCGCTGTCAGGATCGACGTGGCGGGCATGGTGCGTCATCAGCACCGGCGTCTTCACGCGCTTCAGCATTTCCTGATGATTGCAGGCCTGCGCGACCGTGCCTTCCCAGAAGGCGCGCGCCCATTCGGGGTCATACTCTTTGAGGTTCTGCGGCGGCTCGCCGCCGCCGCTGAAGCCCGCCCAATCGCCGACGCGCCATTGATCGCCCAGATGGATGCGCATGCGCTCGAAGATCGGGCCGACAATGCTCTGCCGCACGCCCGGCCCGCACGCAGGAACCAGTTCCGAGGCGAACAGCGGCGGATCTTCGTAATAGGCGCCGCGCAGCAGACCCGGCGGCGCAAACGCCGAAAGCCAGGCCGTGATGACGCCGCCGGACGAACAGCCGCCGACGATCGCGGGCCGCTTCACCACCAGCCAAAGAAAGCGCACCACGTCGTTGGCCATATTGTCGATCGTGTAGCGGCCGGGCGTGCGCGTGCTGCGGCCCTGGCCGCGCAGATCGAGCGCGAAGACCTGAAAGTCCTTCGCGAGAAGCGCCATCGCCTTTTCATAGCCCCACCAGGATTCGGTCTGGCCGGGCAGCAGCACAAGCGCCGGGTTCGCTGGCGACCCGGCCATCGCGTAGTTCATGACGACCTCGCCGAGATCGACGCTCAACTCGTCATAATCGTGTTTGACGAAGGTCGCCGCCGGCGGCTGATGGCGGGCGCGTTCCTGCGCGGCGCCGGTTTGGATCGCATCGGGCATGGGCCCTCCCTTTTGCGCAGGAACGTGCAGGCTTCGCCGCCGCGCTGCAAGCGCCGCCGGGCCTAGCGCGCCGCGCGCGCGCGCGTTACATGCGCGGCCATGTCCAAGCTCGGTTCCGTCAAGAAAGTCGTGCTCGCCTATTCCGGCGGCCTCGACACCTCCATCATCCTCAAATGGCTGCAGGAAACCTATGGCTGCGAGGTGGTGACGTTCACCGCCGATCTTGGCCAGGGCGAGGAATTGGGGCCGGCGCGCGACAAGGCGCTGAAGGCCGGCGTCAAGCCGGAGAACATCTTCATCGACGATCTGCGCGAGGAATTCGTGCGCGATTTCGTGTTCCCGATGTTCCGCGCCAACACGCTTTACGAGGGCCAATATCTGCTCGGCACCTCGATCGCGCGCCCGCTAATCGCCAAGCGGCAGATCGAGATCGCCAACATGGTCGGCGCGGACGCCGTCTGTCACGGCGCCACCGGCAAGGGCAATGACCAAGTCCGCTTCGAGGTCGCGTATTACGCGCTGAAGCCGGATGTGAAAGTCATCGCGCCGTGGCGCGAATGGGAATTCGAAGGCCGTCCGCAGCTCATCGCCTATGCGAAGAAGCACGGCATCGACGTCGCCAAGAACAAGGAGCAGGACGCGCCGTTCTCGATCGACGCCAATCTGCTGCACACCTCGTCCGAAGGTCTCGTGCTGGAAGATCCCGATGTCGAAACGCCGGATGTCGTCACGAAGCGCGCCGACCGGCGTACCGCGACGCCGGAAGAGGGTCCCGATCAGGCCGAGACGATCACGCTCGGCTTCGAACGCGGCGATCTGGTGTCGATCAACGGCAAAAAGCTCAAGGCGCATGAGCTGCTCGCGGAACTGAATCGCGCCGGCAAGACGCACGGCATTGGCGGGCTCGATCTCGTGGAGAACCGCTATGTCGGCATGAAATCGCGCGGCTATTACGAAACGCCGGGCGGCACGATCCTCTGGCACGGCCATCGCGCGATCGAGAGCATCACGCTCGATCGCGGCGCCATGCATTTGAAAGACGAGCTGATGCCGAAATACGCCTCGCTCATCTACAACGGCTTCTGGTTCACGCCCGAGCGCAAGATGCTGCAGGCCGCGATTGATTCGTCGCAGGAAAGCGTCACGGGCGAGGTGCGCCTCAAGCTCTACAAAGGCGGCGTGCGCGTCGCCGGCCGCAACTCTCCGTATTCGCTCTACTCGAAGAAGCTCGTCGGCTTCGACGAAGCCGGCGGCTACAACCAGGCCGACGCCGAAGGCTTCATCAAGCTCAACGCCCTGCGCCTGCGGATCGCCGCGGAGCGGGATCGCAAGCTGGGGAAGAATGAGTAGGCGTTCGCCGATTCCTCGCGCGGTCGATTTGTGCTAAGGTGACGCCTATGCCGGCCGACGATCTTTACGACAGCGACTTTTACTCCTGGGCGCTCGCTCAGGCCGCCGCCGCGCGCCGCCGCTCCGCCAACGAACTTGACTGGGACAATATCGCCGAGGAGCTGGAGGGCTTGAGCCGATCGGAAGCGCGCGAGCTGAATTCGCGATTCGAGGTGCTGTTGGCGCATCTGCTCAAATGGATCGTGCAGCCGGAGCTGCGCAGCCGGTCCTGGCGCAACACGATCGCCAATCAGCGCGACGCGATCGCGCGCCATCTCGAACAGAATCCAGGGCTGAAGGGCCGCGAAGCGGAGGAATTCGCCGCCGCCTATCGGGCGGCGCGGCGCGATGCATCGAGCGAAACCGATCTCGACCTCGATCGCTTTCCTGAAGAGCCGCCGTTCACGCTCGATGAGGCCAAATCGGCGGATTATTGGCCGCAATAGCAGGCGGCCCAGCCGATGAATCCCACCGATCCGCTCGCCGTGTTCTCGCTCATCGCGGGGCCTGCGCTGCTGACGAATGCGTGCTCGGTGCTGCTGATGGGCACGGTGAACCGCTATGCGCGCGCGCTGGATCGCACGCGGGCGCTGCGCACGTTGGCGCGGGAGGCGGCCGGCGATCAGGCCGCGCTCATCGCCCGGCAATTGACGCTGGCGGACCGGCGCGTGCGCGCGATCCTGCGCTCGATGATGTCGTTCTATATGGCCGTCGGCAGTTTCGGGCTGGCGACGCTTGCCTTTATCCTGCACGCCGCGCTCGCCGTGCAGATCGGCGCCTGGTTCGCCAATGCGATGACGGCTGCGAGCCTGGGCGCGACCATTCTGGGCGTCTCGGGCCTTTTGTTCGGTGCGGCCAATCTCGCCTGGGAAGGCCGGCTGAGCTTTCTCATCCTGCGCGATGAAGCGCACATGCACCGCATCACCGCACCCAAATAGGGCTCACACCGCCAGCTCAAGGCGCTCCAGCCCGCGGAAGAAGGGCAGGCTGCGCCATTGCGCGGGCGCGTCCGGATCGGCGAGGCGCAAGGTCGGGAAGCGCTCGAACAGGCGCCAGATCGCGACCTGCGCTTCGAGCCGCGCCAAGGGCGCGCCGATGCAGATATGCGCGCCGCCGCCGAAGGCGACATGCGGCTTGTGCGTACGCGTGATGTTGAAGCTGTGCGGATCTTCGAACATGTCCGGATCGCGATTGGCGCCGCGCAGCGAGAACGTGAACGTCTGATGCGGCTTCACCGGGCAGCCGCCGACCTCCATATCGGCATTGGCGATCCGGCCTGTGATGTCCACCGGCGGCTCATAGCGCAGCGTTTCTTCGACGGCAGATGCGATGAGCGAAGGATCGGCGCGGAGTTTTTCGAGCTCGCCAGGATTGCGCAGGAAGAGGCGCACCGCATTGCCGATGAGATCGGTCGTCGTCAGATTGCCGCCCACCAGCAGCGCGCCCAGATTGATGCGCAATTCTTCGTCGCTGACATTCGCCACGCCTTCGGCCTGCAGACGCACCATGTCGGAGATGAGATCGTCCTTCGGGTCGGCGCGCCGCTTGATGATCATGTCGCGCCAATAGGCGGTGAACGCCTCGCCCGAGCGGATGAGATGCGCGGTCTGCTCTTCGGTGCGGAACGGATTGAGCGATTGGATGACGCCCTCGGACCAATCGCGGAATTCCGCGAGGCGCTCATGCTCGACGCCGAGAATGGAGGCGATCACGTCGATCGGGATCGGCACGCAATAGGCGCTCATCAGATCGAAGGTCTTCTGGCCCTCCAGCTTGTCGAGCGCTTCCTTCACGATGCGCTCCACCTCCGGCTTGAACTTCGCGACGCGCGCATAGAGCGCCTGCGACAGCGGCCCGCGGATGCGGCCATGATCCGGATCGTCGAGCATGAGAATGCTCGTCGTCTCCGAGCGCGGCAGCGAAAGATCGACCTCATCGAGGAAGCGACGGGATAGAAACGCGCCTTCCTCTGCGTTCAGCGGGTCGCGCACCAAAGTGCGGTCCGACACCAGCTTGCGCACATCGGCGTAGCGCGTGAGCACGAAGCTGCCGGACACGCTGTCGTGGTGCACCGGGCAGCGCGCGCGCAGATCGTCCAGCAGAACGTGCGGGTCTTCCTTGAATGTGGGGTTCAGCGGCGTGAGCTGCATGAGGTTGGGAAGGGGCGCGTCCTCGGCCATTGCGCTCTCCGTGGCGATTTGAGGCTCCCTAGCACGGGCGGCCGCGCCGCGGTACCTTGCCGCGACGGGAGGCCGCCATGACGAGCCCGATGTACCACCAAGGCAATCGCGCGCTGCAGGCCGCGTTCGGCTCGACAGCGCTCGCCGATCGCCTGTTCGAGAAAACCCACCGCACCCAGTTCACCGAGAGCGACAAAGCCTTCATCGAAGCCGCGCCGTTCTTTTTTCTCGCCACCGCCGATGGCGAGGGGAGGCCGGATTGTTCGTTCAAGGGCGGCGCGCCGGGCTTCGTGCGCGTGGCCGGGCCGGAGACGCTGCTGTTCCCCGATTATGACGGCAACGGCATGTTCAAAAGCCTCGGCAATATCAGCGTGAACGGGCAGGTTGGCTTGCTGTTCATCGCGATGGGCGAAGCGCCGCGGCGGCTGCGCGTGAACGGATCCGCGATCGTCTCGCTCGATGATCCGCGCATGAAGGACATGCCGGGCGCGCAGGCGCTGATCGTCGTCACCGCCGAGCACATCTTTCCCAATTGCCCGCGCTACGTGCCCGATCTCGGCGCCGGCGCGCCGTCGAAATATGTCCCGCACGCCGACGAAGCGCCGGTCGAGCCGGCGTGGAAGGGCTTCGACGATTTCAAGGATGTCGTGCCGCCGCGGCGGGCGTGAGCATGCCCTGCTCCTCCCCCTGCAAGGGGGAGGCTGGGAGGGGGTGAATCACAAATGCCGACGCTGGCGCCTGTCGCTCACCCCCTCCTGACCTCCCCCTTGCAGGGGGAGGAAGGGGAGCCGCGTTTGGCGTTCAATTCCCCAGCACGACGCCCGTCAGCACGGCGGCGTAGTGCGCGGCGGCGCCGAGCACGACCATCGCGTGCCAGATGGCGCGGCGGAATGGCAGCGCGTGGTTCAGGTAAACGATCACGCCCGCCGAATAGACGACGCCTCCGCCCGCCAGCAGCGCCAGCGAAATCAGCGGCAGATGCAGCGCCGTCGGCCCCACCAGCAGCGCCGAGAGCCAGGCGAAGCCCAGATAGACGAAGCACCAGAAGCGGTCGCTCAACTCCGGGCGCAGCACTTTGCCCGCCGCGCCCGTCAGCGCCATCACCCACACCGCTGCGACCGCCAGCATCTCGCTCGACGCCGGCAGCAGCTTGATGATGAACGGCGTGTAGGAGCCCGCGATCATCAGGAAGATCGCGGCCTCGTCGATCCGTCGCAGCACGCGCCGCGCCGCCGAAGGCCGCGTCAGATTGTAAACCGCCGAACAGGCCAGCATCATCACGATGCACAGCGCATAGAGCGCCACCGAACTGGCGATCGACACGCCCGCCTGGCGCAGCGCGACGGCAAACAGGATGGCGCCGCCAATGGCGCCGAGCACGATCCCGATCGCGTGCACGAGGCCATCCGCCCGATGTTCGGCGCGCGACGGGTAATGCTCTTCGAGCTCCGTCTCATCTGCAGCCAAGAGTTCAGCGAATGACATTCCCGCACCTATCGTTCGTTCGACGCTCCAAACCCCGTTTCTGTTCCGCCAGGACCGCGACCTTGCATGACGCGCGTCACACTGTCGCCGTTACACGTCCTTTGCGCGACGCAGAGCGCGGCGCACTCGCGCGCCGCACGTGATCGGCCGTGTTGCATCTGCGCGTTCACCAAGACTGCGCATCGGCAGCTTGATGCGCCGCCGCCGCGCCTTGGATGCACGCACACAGAATTTCGAGGACGGCCGAACGCCCAAAGCGGCTGTCGTTGAAGAAGCGCCGCCGCCCCAGCGTTTCGTCCAACGCCGAGATGGCGATGAAGGTCGCGCATCCAAGAGGCGTTCATCATGAAAGCCGGCGCGTGTTGCATCGGCGCCGCAGGTGCGCCGGCTTGCACGGGTTTCGCATGGACGCTGGCGCCATGTTCGCGCGCACACCTCTTCCGCCCGCGCTCGCCGCCGAACGGCTGCGCGCCGAGGCGCGCATCGTGACGATGGCCGGCGTCATCCTGCTGGCGATCGGGCTGCCCCTGGCGTTGATTTTGGCGGCCTTGGCGCTCGGCCCGCGCGGCGATGCGCTGGCGCCGGTGATCTGGGCGGGGCCGCTGATCCTGATGGGCTGGGGCGCGTGCCAATATGGCGCGCGGCGTCTCGAACAGGCGCAGGCGCTCGAACGCCCGGCCGATCCGGTTCCGTGACGCCTTTCTAGGCGGCGCACGCCACGCCGCGCCGCTTTAACCACCAGCGCTTCGATCGCCGCGCGCGCGGCGCATCGCCCGCCCAGAGCCGCGCGCCATGATTTCCAAGGATCGGAACGGTTTCGATCGTGTTCTGGCAGCCGCCAAGCACAAGTGCTGACAAACCGCGTGTCTTGACGGATCGAATTCTTGCGGCAGCCTCGTAATCGCGCGGAACCATTTGCGCAAGGCAGAATTCGGGATGGCGATGACTGAAGGTGATCGAAACGAACTCTCGCTCCGTCTGGCCGGCTGGCGGCTCGCGACGGCGGAAATCCTTTATTACATGCCGGATCACCCCAAGCTGCTGCAGAGCTTCGTGTGGCAGACGCTCGATCTCGCGCCCCGCTATCCGCGCCTCAACCAATTTCTCGAGTTCTGGCGCAAGGAGATCGAGGCCGTGATCCATTCGGTCCGCATCGCCAGCGGGGAGGAGCTTGCGCCCGCCCGCATCCAGCAGGCCACCACGCTCACCTTTCACTAAAGCGGGAGTCGCTCTCGCCCGGCGCCCGGGAACGGCGCTAGATCGGCGCGCATTGAGCCTGTCGGAGAGTTTTCATGCGCGTCTTCGCCGCCGCCCTCGCGCTCTTCGCGCTCGCCGCCTGCGCCACGCCGTCCACGCCCTATCAGGCGCGCGGGGAGGGCCGCTACGGCTATTCTGAACAGCAGATCGAGGCCAACCGCGCCCGCGTCTCGTTCCGCGGCAACACGTTCACGCATCGCGATCAGGTAGAAACCTATCTGCTCTACCGGGCCGCGGAACTGACAATCGCGCAGGGCTTCGATTTTTTCGTCGCGGCGCATCGCGAGGTTGAAACCGAGCACCGCCGCGTCGCCGATCCGTTTTATCCGCGCTTCGCGCCGGTGTTTTACTATTACTCGCCGCGCTGGGGCTGGCGGGCCTATTACGACCCGTTTTTCTCGCCGTTCTACGATCCCTTCTTCGACGACCGCTCGACCTATGAGGTGACGCGTTACGAAGCGACGGCGGAGATCGCGATGTTCCACGGGACCAAGCCCGCCGACAACGCCGACGCTTATGACGCGCGTGAGGTGATGGCGCGCCTGCACGATCAGGTCGTGCGCCCGCCGGCTTCGTAGTTAGAACGAACGGAGAGACCGTAGGCGCGCCCGGTCCTTCTCCCCTTGTGGGAGAAGGTGGCGCGGAGCGCCGGATGAGGGGTGCAAGCGCCACGTTCTGAACGACAAACGCCGTCACCCCTCATCCGTCTCGGCGCTACGCGCCGATCCACCTTCTCCCACAAGGGGAGAAGGACGAAGCGTTCAAGGTCCCTCGACCGCGATCCCTTGCGCGCGCAGCAGCGCGATCACGCTGTCTTCGCCCACCAGATGTGCAGCGCCCACGGCGATGAAGACATCGCCCCTGCCTTCGAGAAGACGCGCGATTTCCGCGCTCCAGCGGCGGTTGCGGTTGGTGATCAGCGCCGCGCGCACGTCGGGCCCGGCTTCGGCGAACTGACGATCGAGGACGCGCGCCAGCGCCTGCGTGTCGCCAGTCGCCCAGGCGCGCTCAGCCGCCGCGTCGTCGGCGTCGCCGCGGCCGAGCTGCGCCAAGGTCGCGGCGAGGAAGCGCCGTTGCGCTGGTTCGGAGAGATCGGCGAGCGCGTGGACTTGGTCTTCCGGCGCTTCGAGGAACGCGCGCCGCAGGCCGCGCGCATCGGCCTCGCGCTGCAACGCCGCTTCGACGCCGAAGGCTGCATCCGCGCCGCGGCTTTGCGCATCCGCCAGCGTCAGCTCAAGCGCGGCGAGCCAGGGCCGGTCGCCGTCGAGCCCTTCCATGTGCAGACGCAGCCGCGCCGCCTGTTGCGTCAGCAGCGCGCGCGTCGGCGCATCGAGGCTGGCGCTGAGGCTTTGGCCGCGCGGCTGCGCGCCCAGCGTGCGCACCAAGGCGCCGAACGCGGCGGGGTTGGCGTTCACATCGGTTTCAAGCGTCAGCGTCTCGGCCTCGGCGAACGCCGCGTTCACCACCGCGCTCCGCCAGCGCACATCCGGCGCCAGCACATGCACCGTGCCGAACAGCCAGATCCGGCTGTCGGCGTCGCGGATCAGCCAGAGCGCGGGCGAAGGGGCAGGGCGCGCGCAGGTCGCCAGCGCGGCGAGCAGCAGGAAGAGACCAAGGCGGACGGGCAAGGCGCGCAGCATCGTCCCGCCTGATGCCCGCGGCGCGGCCTGCGATGCAAGCACGGTTGGAGCCCAGCGGGATCGAACCGCTGACCTCCACTTTCGTCCGTCGATCACGCACCCCGGGCAGCGCGCGGCGCTGATCCGGGGTCCAGTCGGCCGGGAGCGCCGCTCGCTCTAGGCTCCGGCCCTTCGCTGCGCTTCGGCCGGGCAGCGTGAGACTCGTCGGCGCTGGGAGGTCGCCAACCCCGCCTTTCCCTCGCCCCCCAAGATGCTCTAAAGCTCCCGCCCCACGCGCCCGTAGCTCAGCTGGATAGAGCGCTGCCCTCCGAAGGCAGAGGTCACAGGTTCGAATCCTGTCGGGCGCGCCATATAAGTGATTGACAATAAATAGAAAAATGTCGAGCCGAGCGGAGCAGGCGGCGAATTGGGGTCCGCTGGGGTCCCGCGGCCGGTTGGCCCCCTAAAGACGGCTAGAAGAAAAAATGCCCCAGATATAGTAGGTTAACCGAATCTTAGAGTACCAGCGCTTGCTTAACGCAAGAATCATTAGGTATTTTCCCGCATAACGGAATCACGTCGGAGGTGCCCGTGACGGAAGACGAATATGCGGCGATGATTCGGGCCAATGTCCCGCGCCGGTTCTGGGACGAGACCCTGGGGCAAGTCGAGTTCCTCTTTCAAGCGGCGCACCGCCTCGCCGCCGGCACGGGGCTGATTGCGCGCCGGGCCAGCCATGTTGAAGGGCAATATCGGTTCGTGGCGATCGAGCAGGCCTTCGAGACGGTCGGGGCGCGGAACGGCGGGATCAACCTGTACCGAAGCCCCGCTCCGGGCACGGATCAGGTGCTCTGGCAGCCCTACCAGCAGTTCGGGAAGATCGTTGTCGGCTTCGCCATGCAGCCGGAGCCGGGCGCGCTTCCGCCTCGGAATCGGTCCCGCCTTGGCGCGGTGCAGCTCAACCTCCCTTTCGAGCCGCGCCTGCCGTTTCCGGAAGAGCCAGAGGCGGACCGGATGTTCGTTGCGCTCTGCGCCAGCCGAGACCGCGAACATGCCGGCTCGGTTCGCGGGATCGAACTGCTCGTCATCGACAGCCGGTACGATCAAATTCTCTTCCGGCAGCCTTTGGCCCGTTTCCTTGCCGGCTATGGCGAGCCCTCGGCCCCGGCTGCGCTGGCCCCCGAGCCAGCACCGCGACGCTCGACGCCGCCGGCCCCGCCGCAGCGAAAGGCCGAGAAGGCGCCGACAGATCGCACAGACGCGCGGCCGCCGCCACAAGGCAAGCCGCTCGTGCGCCTGCGGTCGCAGCCCAAGCCGATTGCGACCCTGCCCAAGGCGGGCAAGAAAACAGATTGAAAGACGGATCAGGGCAGGCGCTGCACCGGGCGGCCGTCACCGCCCGGTGCACTGGGATTCGATCACCATGACACGTAACGGCACGCCCGGCTTCGTTCCGCAGCGGCTCGTCGAAACCCGCGAAGCGCGCGGCATCATCACGCGCGAGGCTCTGGCGCGCGCGATCGGCAAGAGCGGGAGCACGGTGCAGCGCTGGGAAGAGGGCGATTCCTCGCCGGAGCCGGATGCGCTGAAAGCGCTGGCGCAAATCCTCAACGTGCGCGTCGAGCATTTTGTGCGTGACGGATTTGGAGACGAGGCCCCCGTTTTCTTTCGCTCGCTGGCCTCGGCGCTGAAGAGGGAGAAGGCCTATCAGCGCGCGCGAATGAACTGGCTGATCGAGATTTCGCAGATCGCGCAAAAGTATGTCGAGCTGCCTGATGTCGATATTCCGGACGTTCTCGGTGGCGCCAGTTTCAAGCAGCTCCGCAACGAAGACCTTGAGCGCATCGCCGCCGAACTTCGCGCGCATTGGGGGCTCGACGACAAGCCTTGCGCCGATGTCGTCGCACACATGGAACGCGTCGGGTTCGTTGTCGCCTCGGAAGGCATGGACACGGTCAAGCTCGACGGCCTTTGCCGTTGGTCCGCGGTGGATGCACGTCCATACGTGTTGCTCGCCGAAGACAAAATGTCATTCGCGCGCCGTCAGATGGACGCCGCGCACGAGATGGCGCACGGTGTCCTGCATCGTCATGTCACCGAACAGGAATTGCGCGATGACTTCGACTTAATCGAGGAGCAGGCGTTCAGGCTAGCAAGCGCTTTCCTCATGCCAGAGTCGAGCTACCCGAACGACGTGCAACTCTACACATTGCCCGAGTTTGAAGTTTTGAAAGATCGCTGGAAGGTCTCCATCAAAGCTCAAATTCGTCGGCTTCAGGAGCTTCGCGTTTTCGACGCTGACTATGCGCGCCATCTCTTCAAAATCTACAGCTCCAAAGGGTGGAACAAGGGCGAGCCGTTTGACAGTGCATGGCCGATCCCGAAGCCGCGCGTGTTGGCAGAAGCGATGAACGCGATCGTTGACGCGCAAATTTTGTCGAAGGCGGAGTTGCTGGCAACTGAATTCACAATGCCCGCCGCCGACATCGAGTCTCTATGCAGCTTGCCCCGTGGCTGGTTCGAGAGGGAGCAAGGTCAGATTGTGAAGCTCATTCCGCGCTCAGCGGAGAGTTCATCATCGGCACCGGCAGCCGTGCTGCCGTTCAAGGACGATGCCAAGAACGGACCAAAGTGAGCAGGAAGAGCCTTGTCGCTGTCCCAAGAGCAACTGCGGCCCCGCGTTCGCGGGCCTCGCGCTTCCCCATCATCCCCGCTACACTCCCGCTCAACAACAATGAGCTGTCAGGGAGTTCGCGCCTCATGCCCGCCAAACTGCGCTATTCGCGCGATGAATTGCTCGCCGATCATCCTTACGCGCGCCCGCATGAGGCGGCGGGGTATCGGCTGCATGGCGGGTTTCTGGCGGACGGGTCTTATGTGTCGCCGCGCACGCTGACGCGCTGGCCGGCGGTGCGGGCGTGGGGGCAGGCGCTTGAGGCGCGCGGCGGGGTGCTCATCGATGCGACCACGGCGCTGCTCGCGCGCGGCAATTATCCGACCATCGCGCAGCAAAAGTTCCTGCTCGCGGAAGGCTTCGGCCAGACGCTGTGGAATTCGCTGACGACGACGGGCGTGATCGAGGCGCGCGGCAAAGTGTTGGCCACGCTCGTCGCGCCCGACATGCAGCGCATCATCGTCGAAGATATCGCCGACAGCGCCACCGGGCATCTCAACAGCGGGCTGCTCTACGCGCACGGCATCGATGAAGGCGGCGATCCGGCGGCGCCGAACGGGCCCGGCGCGCATGATTTCATGTGGTTCGCCGCGCGCGACGAAGTGTTCGGCGCCAACGCCTATCCGCTGCCCGAAACGCCGGCGAGCATCGGCCGCCCGGTCGAAGGCCGCGAAATGCCGGCGCTGCCGGAAGGCTATGAGCAGCTCATCAAATTCCTGATGAACGTGCTGATGATCGAAATTCGCGCCGAAGCGTTCTTCGCGTTCTGCTGCAAAATCTTCCGCGATCCCGACGCGTTCCCGAACCGCCGCGCCGAAGCCGAACGCGCCGCGGTGATGGTCGAGCGCATCCGCGAGGATGAACAGATCCATGTCGGCTATCTGCAGGCCGTGATCTCGGAACTCCGCGCATTCACGTTCAAGGCGGGCGAGGGCGCGACGGTGAAGGGCGCCGAGGTCATCGATCCGGTCTGGGCCAGGATGGTCGATTGGCACGGCCGCGAAGTGTTCGAACTCGGCCGCGCGCGCACGCGCGAGGCCGTGCGCGACCAGCTCATCGCCGCGCGCGGCAAGGCGGCGGGCGAGGCGCTGTTCGTTCGTTTCGAGGCGCTGGAAACCGCGTAAATGAAGGCGTTGCCGGTCATCGATGTCGGCCCGCTGTTTTCACGCGAGGACGAAGCCGCGCGCCGCCGCGTCGCGCAAGAGATCGGCGCGGCCTGCCGCGAGGCAGGCTTCTTCTACGCCACCGGCCATCGCATTCCCGCTGCGCTCGCCGCGCAGCTGCACGAGGAAGCGACGCGCTTTTTCGCGCTGCCGGAAGACGCGAAGGCCGAGATCGCGATGGCGAAGGGCGGGCGCGCCTGGCGCGGCTGGTTTCCGCTCGGCGGCGAACTCACCTCCGGCAAGCCCGACAACAAGGAGGGCCTCTATTTCGGCGAGGATTTGCCGGCGGACGATCCGCGCGTCGCGCGCGGTCTGCCGCTGCACGGGGGCAATCTGCGCGCGCGCGCCGCGCCTGATCTTGTCCCGCTGGTCAACGCCTATATGCGCGCGTGCTGCGCGGCGGCGCACGCAATCCTCGAAGGCGTGAGCCTCAGCCTCGGCCTCGACGCGGATTATTTCCGCGCGCGCTATACAGGCGCGCCCATCCAGCTCTTCCGCATCTTCCGCTATCCGCCGTCTGCGCCCGGCGATGACAGCTGGGGCGTGGGCGAGCACACCGATTACGGCCTGCTGACCTTGCTCGCGCAGGATGAGATCGGCGGCCTTGAGGTGAAGACGCGCGATGGCTGGATCGCCGCGCCGCCGCTTCCGGGCGCGCTCGTCTGCAATATCGGCGACATGCTCGACCGCCTCACAGGCGGCGCCTATCGCTCGACGCCGCATCGCGCGCGCAATGTCAGCGGCCGCGAGCGCCTCTCGTTTCCTTATTTCTTCGATCCGGCGTTCGACGCCGAGATCGTCCCGCTGCCGGTCGAGGCGCGCTTGGCCGACGACGCCGCCGAGCGCTGGGATGGCGCCAGCGTGCACGCCTTCGCCGGGACCTATGGCGATTATCTGCTCGGCAAGATCGGCAAAGTCTTTCCGGATCTGAAACGCGCCGCGCTGGACGCCGCCGAAGCCTGAGCGGTGGCCGCCGTCCCGCGCTTGCCACCCGCCGGGGCCGCCTGTATCAAGCGGCCCTCCCGACCGGGGCCCAGCCCCGCCGGAGCCCGACTTTGGGCCGCCTTAGCTCAGCCGGTAGAGCGGCGCATTCGTAATGCGTAGGTCAGGTGTTCGAGTCACCTAGGCGGCACCATTCGCGGCGCCAGCGGCGCCGTTACCGCGATGCGCGGCGTTTGCTAGAATGAGGCGGAAGGGGGCGCCGCCGCCGCGATGATCACGTTCTTCACCTGGAGCCTCTTCACCGCGCTGTTTGCGTGTCTTGGCGCGGCGCTCGCGCGCTGCCGCACGCCCGATGGCTTCATTTCCGCGGCCGCGCCGGCGGGCATCGTCGGCGGGCTGATCGGCTGGGCCAACACGCCGACTTTGGCGCCGATGTTTCTCGCGCCCTGGGCCTTCGCGATCGTCGGGGCCTATGTGGGCGCGCTGTTCGGCAGCCCGTTGGCCAAAGTGCGCGAACGTCAGCGCGTGGCGGTGCTGATCGCGATCGCTGGCGCCGGCCTTTTGGGCCTCCTGTTCCTGGTGACGACGCACGGCATTTTTCACGCCGCGGATTATCGCAGGCTGATCGGCGCCCCGCGCGACGCAGGCGCCTTCGAGGAGGACGTCGCCGCGATCGACACGGCGCGCCTGCGCATCGTCAACCAGGACTACGCCACCGCCATCGCCGACAAGATGTTGGGCGATCAGGCCGGCCTCGGCTCGGAAGCGACCTTGGGCGCGCTGCAGATCTCGCAATTGAACGGCTGCTTCGACGCGCTTGTCGTCGGCGCGGCGGCGCCGGCGCGCATCTGCTTCGACCGCGAATTGGTGTGGGTCGCGCCGCTCGCACACAATGGCTTCTTCCGCTGGCTCACCAATCACGTCACCCACGAATATGTCATCGTCTCCGCCATCGATCCCTCGCGGAGGTTCCTGGTGCGCGCTGTCGGCGGGCGGCCGGTCACGCTGCGCTATCAGCTCGAAGGCGCGCATTTCGGCGATTACCTAGTGCGCCATCTGCGCGAGAACGGCTATCTGAGCGTCGGCCTGACCGACATCAATTTCGAACTGGACGATGAAGGGCGGCCTTGGTGGGTCGCCGTCACCTTCGTCAAGCGTGTGGGCTTTCGCGGCGCCGATCCGGATGGCGTGCTGCTGGTCGATCCCGCGACGGGCGCGATCACGCGCTACGCCATCGGCCACGTTCCTGGCTGGGTCGATCGCATCCAGCCGGAAAGCATCGTCTCCAACCAGTTCGACAATTGGGGCAAGTACGGGCTGGGCTGGTGGAATGCGTGGACCGCGCGCGCCAATGTCGTGCAGACCTCGACCTTCGCGCTCCATCTCGTGGAGGGCGTGGACGGCCGCACCTATTGGTACACGGGCGTCGCTTCGATCGGGAACGATCAATCGACCACAGGTTTCATCCTCGTCGACACCAAAACCAAAGAGACGCGCATCTATCATATCCCCGGCGCGATGGAGGATGCCGCCCAGCGCTCCGCCGAGAATACGCCGGGCGCGCGCGAGCGCCGCTATCACGCGGGCGAACCCATTCTCTACAATGTCAGCGGCGCGCCGACCTATTTCATGACGTTGTCGGGCGATGACAACATCCCGCGCATGTATGCGTTCGTGAGCGTGCGCGATTACCAGATCGTCGGCGCCGCCGATTCCATCGTCGATGCGCTGCATCGCTATCAGACGGCGCTGCGCGCGCGCGGATCGACCGCCGTCAATCAAGCCGTCAACGCGACAGAGACGATATCCGGCGCCGTCGAACGCGTGGCGGAAGACGCCGAGGGCAGGGGACGCTGGTTCCTGGTGCGCAATGGGAGCGCCACGCTGCAATTCTTCGTCGCCAGCTCGCTCTCCGCCGAGATCCGCTATGCCGAGAAGGGCGATCGCGTGCGCGTCACCTACGAGCCGGGCGATTCCAACGATCTGCCGCTGGTGACGGCGTTCGACGATCTGGAGCTTGCGATCAGCGATCAGCCCTAAGCGCGCTTCAATGCGTCGCCAGGCCGGCGATGACGATATCGACGAGGCGCATCGTGCTCGCGCGCCAGCCCGGCGCGCCGACATTGTACGCAAAGCCCGCGAACACCTGGATGAGGTCGTTGACCTGCACATCCTTGCGCGCATCGCCCGCGTCGATCGCGGCCTTCAACAATTTCGTCAGCGAAAGCTTGAGCAGCTCGAACGTCGATTCGAAGGCTGGCGCCGGCGCGCCCGGCGTGAAAGCGGAAAGCACCACCTTCTTGGTGGCGAGATAGTCGAGGCAGAGCTGCAGCCAGGCGCGCATGGCGTCGAGCGGTTCGTGCTTGGCGAGCAGCTTGTCCGCCGCCGCCGCGAGCCGCTCCACTTCATAGCGGTAGACGGCTTCGAGCAGCGCCTCGCGCGTCGGGAAATGGCGATAGAGCGTGCCGATGCCCACGCCCGCCTCGCGCGCGATCTCTTCCAGGCTGGCGCGCGCGCCGGCTTCGGTGAAGACGCGCTTGGCCGCCTCGAGCAGCAGCTCGCGGTTCCGCGCCGCGTCGGCGCGCGGCTTGCGGATCGGCGCATCGCTTTTTTTCATAAGGCCCCTTGATAAGCGGAGGCTCCCTCCGCATTATCTGGAGGCGCCCTCCGTATATAGGATCGCCGATCCTGATACAATGCAAAGGCGGCGGGCTTCTCTTTCCAGGAAGGCATATCCATGACCACCAGCTTTGGCGCGAAATCGACCACGGAGGACGTTCTTCAAGGCGTCGACCTCACCGGCAAGCGTGTGCTCGTGACCGGCGTCTCCGCGGGCCTCGGCATTGAAACGGCGCGTGCGCTCGCCGCCCATGGCGCGATCGTGGTCGGCGCAGCGCGCGATCTCGTGAAGGCAGGCGCGGCGCTGGACGCCGCCATTTCGAATAAGGCCGTGCGCGGGCGCATTTCGCTCGTCGAACTCGATCTCGCTTCGCTCGCCAGCGCCCGCGCCGCCGCGGACAAGCTGATCGCGGCCAATGAAAAGTTCGATGTCGTGATCGCGAACGCGGGCGTGATGGCATGTCCGCAGGGAACGACGAAGGATGGTTTTGAAACCCAATTCGGCACCAACCATCTCGGCCATTTCGTGTTCGTCAATCGCATCGCGCCGCTGATCAAGGAGGGCGGCCGCTTCGTGAGCCTCGCATCCTCCGGCCATCGCTTCTCCGATGTCGATCTCGATGATCCGAATTTCGAGCGCACGACCTATGAGCCGTTCCTGGCCTATGGCCGCTCCAAGACCGCGAATGTCCTGTTCGCCGTCGAGTTCGACCGCCGCCACAAGGCCCGCGGCGTGCGCGCAGCGGCCGTACATCCCGGCGGCATCCAGACCGAACTCGGCCGCCACATGACCGACGACATGCGCAAGGCCATGCTCGAACGCGTCACGGCGGCGCGCGGCGCAAGCGGCGTGGCCTTCGAATGGAAAACCATTCCGCAAGGCGCGGCCACCTCGGTCTGGACCGGCTTTGTGGCGCGCGCGGAGGATGTCGGCGCCCGCTATTGCGAAGATTGCCACGTCGCCGAACTTGTCGAAGGCGGCAGCGATCCGCTGTCGAGCATGAGCGGCGTGCGCCGCTACGCGCTCGATGGCGAGCACGCCAAGGCGCTGTGGGCCAAGAGCGAAGAAATGGTCGGCGAACGGTTCTAGCGCGCGTCCCGTTGAGATCGAAACGCCTCCCCCTCCCCGCGAGGTGAGGGGGCAGGGGGTGGGGTGAACCACGACATTCGCCGTTCGTACGCTCCTGCAGAGCGCCTTCGTTATAATCTCGGAGATCGGTGAGAGCTTTTCGGGCGCCGGGCTTCACCCTACCCTCAACCCCCTCCCCTCGCGGGGAGGGGGCGGTTCCTTCTTACGCAAGCGCGCTGAAGCGTGCTGCGATGCTTATCCGATCCGCACGCCTGTCATCGAGATCGCGCCCATGTCGATGGAATCGGTGAAAAAGCGCGCCGCTTCGCCGGGCGCGCGCTGCGCGAGCACGTAGAGCAGGGGCAGATAATGCTCCGCTGTCGGGATCGATCGCGCGGCGTCCGCATCATCCGGCGCGAACTGCGACAGCGCGCTGAGATCGTCGCGCGCGATGGCGTCCTTCACACGGTCGTTGAAGCGCATGGCCCAATCGAGCGGCGCCGCGTTCGGCGTGCGCAGCGCCAGGCGCAGATTGTGCACGATATCGCCCGAGCCGGCGATCAGCACGCCCTCATCGCGCAGCGGCGCAAGCCGGCGCGCCAGCGCGATATGCTGATCGGCGCTGAGCGTCCGATCCAAGCTCAATTGCACGATAGGGATGTCGGCGTTCGGGAACGCATGCATCAGCACCGACCATGTTCCGTGATCGAGGCCCCAGGCGTCGTCGCGCGTCAGCGGCGCGGGCGCGATGAGCTCTTCCACGCGCGCGACCAGCGCCGCATCGCCCGGCGCAGGGTAGCGGATGTCATAGAGCGGCTGCGGGAAGCCGGTGAAATCATGGATCGTGCGCGGCGCATCCATCGCGGTCGCTGCGGCGCCCTGCGTTTCCCAATGCGCCGAAATCATCAGCACGGCGCGCGGGCGCGGGATGTCTTCGCCCAAAGCGCGCCACGCATCGGCGTAGGGCCCGCCGAGCGCGTTCATGGGATTGCCGTGGCCGAAGAAGATCGCGGGCATACGCATCGCGCTTACATGGGCCGGCGCGCTCCGCCGTTCAATCACGGTCCCGTATAGGTCGCGCGCGGGCGGATGACGCGGCCGGACATGCGCTGCTCCATGGCATGCGCCAGCCAGCCCACCATGCGGCCCGCCGCGAACAGCACGAATGGCGCATCGCGCGGCAGATCGAGCTCCACCGTCAGCGCCGCAAGCGCCATATCGACATTCGGCGCCATATCGGTGGCGTCTTCAGCCGCCGCGATCGCTTCGGCGAGCGCCGGCCTGAGCGCCATCGCGGTCAATAGCGAGGCGGCGCGCGGATCGCCCTGCGGATAGAGCGCGTGGCCCATCGCGGGCACGCTTTCTGCGCGCGCCAGCACGCTCTTGATGGTCGCCGCCGCGCCATCGCGCGCGGCCGCCTCAAGATAGTTGAGCGCACGCGCGGCCGCTTCGCCGTGCAGCGGGCCAGTGAGCGTCGAATAGCCGGCGAGCGCGGCGGCGGCGAGCGGCGCGCCAGTCGAGGCCGCCACGCGCGCCGCGAACGTCGAGGGATTGAGTTCGTGATCGGCGACGAGCACGAGCGCGCGCCGGATGATGTCGGCATGTTTCTTCGGCACGTTCCAGAACGTGGCCAGACGCTGATGGAAGAGCCCGGTTCCCCGCGCGCCCGCCAGCGCATCGGCCATGCCGAACAGGAGATCGAAGGATTCTTCAGCGAGCGCCGCGCCTGGCCGCCCAAAGCTCGGCGCATCTTCGGCGACGCGCCGCGCCAGGAAGGCGAGGCCGCGCGCTTTCGCGCTCGCGCCCGCAGGCACGAGGCTGCGCGCCGGCTTCGGCGCCCAATCCGCGCTCTGCGCCCAGAGCAGGCGTGCGGTGTCTTCCAGCGTGGCGCGCTCGGCCCAGGTCACAGCGTCGGCGCCGCGATAGATCAGCCGGCCCTCACGCACCGTGGCGATCGCGGAGACGAGCACCGGATCGCCCCACGAGATGGCGCGTGCGGCGATGTCGGCGCTGCGGCGGCCGTCGCGCTTGCGCTGCGCCAGCGAGTTGATGTCGCTCGCCGCGTAAAGGCTGGTGCGGGGATCGTGTTCCGCCGGCCGCGCGGAGACGAGGCCCCGGCTCACATAGGCGTAGAGCGTCTGCGGCTTGACCCGCAGGCGGGCGAGGGCGTCATCGCGAGTCAGCCACATAATTGATTATCTTGATCAAGATTGACGATTGCAGGTCATCATCCATGTTGAGCAGCGGATTTCAAGCGTAAAAGAAGGAAGCCGTGATGGATGCGGGCCTTGAGAATGTGATCGCCGCCGAAACCGTACTCTCGGATGTCGATGGCGAAGCCGGCCGCCTCGTCATTCGCGGCCATGATCTGGCCGAGCTCGCCGGCCGCGCCTCCTATGAAGAGGTGCTGCACCTGCTGTGGGACGGCTTCTTCAAGGATTTACCCGCGCGCGCGCTGATGCGTGAAGCGCTGGGCGCGGCGCGCGTGCGCGCCTTCGCGCGCCTGCCGGCGCTGCCGAAGGATTTGGGCGCCGTCGAGCAATTGCGCATCGGCCTTGCGCATCAGCCCGACGGCGATGCGCTCAACATCGCGCTCGATCTGGCCGCGACCGGCGCCGTGCACACGGCCGCGATCGCGCGGCTGCGCCAGGGCCTTGCGCCGATCGCGCCGGATGCGTCGCTGTCGCACGCGGCGGATTTCCTACGCATGCTGCGGGGCGTGCGCGCCAGCGAGGCCGAGGCCGCCGCGCTCGATTGCTATCTCGTCACCGTCGCCGATCACGGCTTGAACGCCTCGACCTTCGCGGCGCGCGTGGTGGCGTCGACGCAGGCGGGGCTGGCTTCCGCCGCGATCGCCGGGCTCTGCGCCCTAAAAGGCCCGCTGCACGGCGGCGCGCCGGGGCCGGTGCTCGATATGATCGATTCCATCGGCGCGCCGGAACATGCCGAAGCCTGGATCGATGCGGCGCTGACGCGCGGCGATCGCCTGATGGGCTTTGGCCACCGGGTCTATCACGTGCGCGATCCGCGCGCCGATGCGCTCAAGGCTGCGGTCGCGCGCTTGCCGAAGACGTCCGGCCGGCTCGCCTTCGCCGAAGCGATCGAGACCACGGCGCTTACGAGTCTGCGCCAGAAATATCCGACGCGGCGTCTCGAGACCAATGTCGAATTCTATACCGCGCTGCTGCTCGAAGCGCTGGCCATTCCGCGCGAAACCTTCACCTGCGTGTTCGCTTGCGGCCGTCTCGGCGGCTGGATCGCGCACGCGCGCGAACAGATCGAAACCAAGCGCCTGGTGCGACCCAAGAGCCTCTATGTTGGGCCAAGGCCCCGCGCAGCGGCGTGAACGCCCGCGCGTGGCGGCGTGAACTCTACGCCTTCTTCTTCGTGAACGCGCCGATGCGCTCGCGCATGTCGGGGCCAACGCCGGGATTGTTGTAGACCTCGTGCGAGAGGCCGGCGGGCAGGCTCATGCCGTCCGTGTCGCGCGTGAGGCGCTTATTGGCGCGATGGCTGAACCAGGAATTCGCGAGCACGCTTTGCGCGAAGGCTTCAACATCGGCGTCGAACGACGCTTCGGGAAAGCAGGCATTCGCAAGTCCGATCGCGGCGGCTTCCTCGCCGCTATAGGTGCGGCAGGTCAGCATCATCTCCATCGCCTTGGCTTGGCCGATGCGGCGCGGCAGGCGTTGCGACAAACCCCAGATTGGCGTCAGCGCCCATTTGGCGTGCGTGTCGGCGAATTTGGCGCTGCTGCTGGCGAGGATTACATCGCCCGCCAGCGCGAGTTCGAGCGCGCCGGTGTAGCAATGGCCATGCACCGCGCTGATCACCGGCTGCGGCAGGTTGGCGAGCTTCTCGATCACATGGCTTTGAAAATTCGGCCGCGGCAGCTTTTCGCCCGACGCGATGTCGCCGAGATCATGCCCAGCCGAAAAACATTTGCCCGCGCCGCGCACGATCACCAGGCCGATCTTCTCGGTCTCGCGCGCCAGCGCATCGATGTGCGCATCGAGATCGTGAAACACCGCCACGTTGAGGCTGTTGAGCTTGTCCGGCCGATTGAGAATGAGGGTCGCGGCCCCGTCCTTGTCTTCGCGCAGCACCAAGCCGGCCATCGCAATCCTCCTGTTTTGCGGCAGCCTAGCGCGGAGAGGTCCACAAGGTCGATTGACGCGCCCGGCCCCGAGCGGTATGAGCCCGCCCTTCGTTCGAAATCTTCTGCCTGGAAGCCATGGCCAATACCTCGTCCGCCAAGAAAGCCATCCGCCGCGACGCGCGCCGCACTGCGGTGAATGCTGCCCGGCGGTCGCGGGTGCGGACGTTCTGGCGGAAGCTCGAAGATGCGCTCGCCTCGGGCGACGCCCAGGCCGCCCAGGCGGCGTTCCAATCGGCCCAGTCCGAAACCATGCGGGCGGTCAGCCGCGGCGTGTTCCACAAGAACACCGGCGCCCGCAAAGTCGCGCGCCTGGCCGCGCGCGTGAAGGCGCTCTCCGCCTCCAAGTAACGTCGCAAAGGCGTTATCGGCGCGTCGCCGCGCCGTCATTTTCATTCCTTGCAAACCGCGAATTTCATGACCGAAAGTCATTGAAACTCGTCCGTTTTCGGACAAAACGCACGCCTCGGCTTTTGCCCTCCATTCCGCGCAAAGAGAGGAAAAAGCAGACGCAATATCAACGGGTTGAGCGACATCTCCCCAGTGGTAAATCGATCGTAATTTTTAACCGCTTGCGCTGAAATTCGCTGGGGCTAAAGTCCTCCCCAAGCCGGCGATATGACCGCCGGAATTCACCAGTGAGGAGAGGCGCGGAAGCGTCGGGGCGGCGCATAGGTTCGCCCCGAACGGGGGAGTTTTGCCAAGGGGCTAGGATGGCTGATGGAGCTGTCCGGCGATGTGAACACCAAGGGGGCTTACGTGTTCCAAAGCGATGAAGCGTCCCGCCGGGGTCCGGCAGGGGCAGGAGCCGCTCGCGCCTATGCGGCGGTGCGAAAGGAGCTCCTTTCGGAGTTCGGCGCGGACTTCTACCGCGCGTTTATCGATCGGCTGCGGCTGGCCTCGGGCGAGGACCGCTCGCTGCTGTTCGTGGCGGATTCACCCTTTGCGCGGGATCAGCTGCGCCAGCGCGCCCAGATGCGCCTGGAAGCGCGCCTGCGGGCCTATCTGCCGGATCTGGCGCACACCGACATCGTGCTCGACGGCGATCTCGACGATGAGCTGCGGGCGGTGTTGTCGGCCCCGGCCATCGAGGCGATCGATCCGGCGTCCGACGCCGGCGCGCCGGTCGCGCCCGCGCCGCAGCAGCACTCGCAGACTTTCGAAACCTTCTGCACCGATCCCACGAATTTCCGCGCCGCCACGGTGGCGCAGATGATCGCGTCCGGCGCCGGCATGGCGTTCCCGCTGACGCTGATCTACGGCGCGCCCGGCTGCGGCAAGACGCATCTGTTGAACGCGATCAAATACGCGATCGAAACCGGCGGCAGCGGCCGCGAAGTGCTGCTGATGTGGTCGCAGGAATTCCTGGAGCATTTCCAGTCGTCGCTGAAGCGCGACAGCGCGGCCTTCAAAGCCATGGTGCGCAAGCCGCAGATCATCCTGCTCGACGATCTCCAGCGCATCTTCGGCAAGAAGGCGACCGAAGAAGAGGCGCTGGCGACGATCGCGATCATGATGCAGCAAGGTCGCCAAGTCGTGATTACGGCCGATACGCATGCCGATGGCATGAACGGCCTCGATGAGCGCCTGCGCCGCCTGCTGAAGGGCGCGACGGCGTGCGAGGTGACGGAGCCGGATGTCGCGCTGCGCCGCCGCATTCTCGAACAGCGCGTCGCGCACTATGCGCGCCATACGCCCGGCTTCCGCGTTGCGCCGGAAGCGCTGGACATGATCGCCGAACGGCTGCCCGTTTCAGGACGGGAGCTTGATGGCGCCGTGGGTCAATTGGTTGTCGAAACGAAAGTGAATGGAGGGCTCGAAGTGACCATGGAGGTGGCCGAGACCGCGCTGAAGGGCAAACTTGCCAATCTCGCGGAAAAGCGGGTGACGATCCAGCAAGTCCAGAAGAGCGTCGCCGCGCATTTCAACATGTCGGTCGATGAGCTGCTGACGCGCACCCGCCAGCAGAGCATTGCGCGCCCGCGCCAGATCGCGATGTATCTCGCGCTCAAGATCGCCAAGCGCTCCCTGCCGTATACCGGGGAAAAATTCGGCGGCTTCGACCACACGACCGTGATGTTCGCGCGGAACAAATTCGAGAAGCTCTACAACGAGGACCTCGTCGTCCGCGCCGAGCTTGATGAAATCACGCGCAAGATCCGCCGCGACGCACAGGATTGAACCTGGCGCGCCGCGGGGCGCGCAAGGGGGCTTTAGCGCCGCGCGGCTTCTGCTAGGGTTCCGTCCCCCGACTCGCTTGGGCGAAGCGGGGGACGGACCAGCAGGCTGGCGCAGAACCGCGTCTTGCCCTCGTTCAGGATGGTGAAATGCGGCTGACCATCGAGCGCGCTTCCTTGCTGAAGGCGCTCAATCACGTGCAAAGCGTCGTCGAGCGCCGGAACACGATTCCTATCCTGTCCAACGTGCTTTTGGCGACCCAGGATGGCGCGCTCCGCCTGACCGCGACGGATCTGGACATCGAGGTCGCCGAATCCGTCAGCGCCGAGGTTGAGCGGCCGGGCCAGATCACGGCGCCCGCGCACTATCTCTACGATTTCATCCGCAAATTGCCAGAGAGCCAGCCTGTGCGGCTGGAGGTGACGGGCGACGATCCGCGCCTGTTCATCGCCGCCGGCAAGGCGAAGCTCCAGCTGCCCGTGCTGCCCGCCGCCGATTTCCCGATCATGCCGGGCGACGATTACGAAAACCGCTTCGAGATCGATCCGGTCTCGCTCGGGCGCCTCATCGATAAAACGCGCTTCGCGATCTCGACGGAAGAGACGCGCTATTATCTCAATGGCATCTATCTGCACACGGTGGCTGTCGATGGCGCGACCATGCTGCGCGGCGTCGCCACCGATGGCGTGCGCATGGCGCTGGCGGATGCGGAGGCGCCGGCGGGCGCCAAGGGCATGCCGGGCGTGATCGTGCCGCGCAAGACCATCGCCGAATTGCGCCGCCTGCTCGATGCGGCCTCCGATCTGGTCGAGGTCGCGGTGTCGAGCCAGAAGATTCGCTTCGCTTGCGGCGACGCCGTGCTCACGTCTAAACTGATCGACGGCTCGTTCCCGGAATACGGCCGCGTCATCCCGAAGAACAATGACCGCAAGCTGAAGATCGAAAACACCGCATTCAAAGCCGCGGTCGATCGTGTCTCAACCGTCTCGGCCGAGCGTTCGCGCTCGGTGCGGCTCGCCATCGAGGCCGACAAGGTCACGCTCACCGTCAACAATCCCGACGCCGGCGTCGCGACCGAGGATTTGCCGGCAGATTATGCCTCCGAGTCCACCGAGATCGGCTTCAACGCGCGTTATCTCATCGACGTCGCCGAACAGATCGAAGGCGAGAATTTCACCTTCGAACTCGCCGCCGATCCCGTCGCGCCCGCTTTGGTGCGCGATGAGGCCGATGCGCATGCGCTCTACGTGCTGATGCCGCTCAGGGTGTGAGCGGACGTCGCCGTCACGTGCTTAGCCATATCCGCACCCCCTCCCCGGGGGGGGTGGGGGCAGGGGGTGGGGCGAATCCCAACGGTCGACGATCCGGCGCCTCGTGCGAGTGTTTTCAAGCGACGCGAAAGGTCTTCGTGTGCGCATTCAAGCGACAGATGTCGCGGTTCACCCCACCCCCCGCCCCCCCCCTCCCCTCGCGGGGAGGGGGAGTGGCGCGGCGCGGCAGAAGCTATTGCGCCATGAGTTCGCCGCGCCTCTCCGTCGCGCGGCTCGCCGCGAGCGATTTCCGCAATCACCGCGCGCTCGATCTCGCGCTCGATGCGCGGCCGGTGTGCCTCTTCGGGCCCAATGGCGCGGGCAAGACCAACATTCTCGAAGCGCTCACCATGCTGGCGCCGGGCAGGGGCCTGCGCGGCGCCGCCGTGCTCGATGTGGCGCGCCTCGGCGATGAAGAGCGCGCGCGGCCGTGGAGCGTGTCGGCGCTGATGGAGGCCGATGGCGCGCGCCTCACGCTGGGCGCCGGCGCCGAACGTGCGCCCGATGGAAGCATCAAGCGCATCGCCCGTCTCGATGGCCGCCCTGCGACGGCCGGCGAGCTCGCGCGCGTCGCGCGCATGACCTGGCTCACGCCCGCGATGGACCGCATCTTCTCCGGCCCCGCCGGCGATCGCCGCCGCTTCTTCGATCGCCTCGTGCTCGGCCGCGCGCCCGAGCACGGCGCGGCGGCGGCCGCCTATGAGCGTAGCCTGCGCGAACGCCAGCGTCTGCTGAACGACAACGCGTTCGACGATGCCTGGCTCAATGCGCTCGAACGCGAAATGGCGGCCCATGGCGCCGCGCTTGCCGCCGCGCGCGTCGAAACGTTGGCGCGCCTGCAGGATGCGATCGACGCGCGGCCCGAAGGCGCGTTCCCGAAAGCGCTGCTCGCGCTCGAAGGCGCGCTCGAAGCGGAATTTTCACGGGGTGCGAAAAGCGCCGATGTCGAAGCGCGCTTCCTCGCGCTGCTGCGCGACATGCGCGGGCGCGATGCCGGCGCCGGCCGCGCGCTCGATGGTCCGCACCGCAGCGATCTCATCGTGCGCCACGCGCCGAAGAACATGCCGGCGGATCAGTGCTCGACCGGCGAACAGAAGGCGCTGCTGATCGGCCTCATCCTGGCGCATGCGCGCGCGCTCGCCGATGACGCCGGCCCCGCGCTCATCCTCATCGACGAAGCCGCCGCGCATCTGGACGCTGACCGCCGCGCCGCGCTGTTTGAAGAGCTCCTCGCTGGCGCCGGCCAAGCCTGGCTCACCGGCACCGACCGCGCCCTGTTCGAAGCGTTCGGTGATCGCGCGCAGATGGTGGAGGTCAGAGACGGCGAGGCGCGCCTCGCCTCCTAGCATCCGTACCGCCGGCTTCCAGCCGGCAGACGGCGTTTCAATGTTTTGCTCTCAGATCAGGATGAAACGAAAACTGCCGGCTGGAAGCCGGCGGTACGAGGCCGCTGTTCGCCGCGCGGCAAACGGCGCTACATACAGCCCATGCCCGCACAAACCGAAAACCTGGTCGGCGTGATCGAAGCCGTGCGTGCGCGGGCGGATGCGGAGCCGGGCGAACACATCACGGTCGCGCAAGTGCTCGATACGGCCGGCCTGCGCTCGTTCGGGCCGATGCTGGCGGCGATCGGGCTGTTCGCGATTTCGCCGGTGACGATGATCCCCGGCATGACCTGGCTGGCTGCGGCGCTGACCTTGCTGGTGGCCGGGCAGATGGCGCTCGGCTTCGAGCGCTCCTGGCTGCCGCGCCGCGTGCTCGAGGCGCGCGTGCCGGCCCATAAGCTCGCGGACGGACTGGCCAAGGCCGAACCCTGGGCCGCGCGCGTGGATCACGTGCTCCGTCCGCGGCTTACCTGGCTCGCCAAGCCGCCCTTCGCGAACCTGATCGGGCTCATCTGCATCGTGGCGGCGCTGGTCACGATCCCCCTCAGCTTCGTGCCGATGGCGCCGCTCGCACCTTCGATTGCGATCTTGTTTTTTGGGCTTGGGATCGCCGCCAAGGACGGGCTTGTGCTGGCGCTCGGAACCGCGCTGGTGGGCGGCACATTCGCCGTTCTCAGCCGATTGATTTTCTAGGGCTTTTTAGCCTGTCGATTTCGCTCTTGTGCGGCGCCGAAAAACGAGACTTTTGGCGGCTGAATCCCTACATTGTGTAGTCACTCAAACCCGCGATTCGATCCTGCATGTCCGAACAACCAGATCCGTCCGTTTACGGCGCGGATTCCATCAAGGTCCTCAAAGGCCTCGACGCCGTCCGTAAGCGCCCCGGCATGTATATCGGGGACACGGATGACGGCTCCGGCCTCCATCACATGGTCTACGAGGTCGTCGACAACGCGATCGACGAAGCGCTCGCCGGGCACGCCAAAAATGTGCGCGTGACGCTGCACGCCGATGGCAGCGCCGAGGTGAGCGATGATGGCCGCGGCGTGCCGACGGACATCCACCCGACGGAGGGCGTCTCCGCGGCCGAGGTCATCATGACCCAGCTGCACGCGGGCGGAAAATTCGATCAGAACTCGTACAAAGTATCCGGCGGCCTGCACGGCGTCGGCGTCTCGGTCGTCAACGCGCTCAGCGAATGGCTCGATCTGACGGTCTGGCGCGACGGCAAAGAGCATTACATGCGCTTTCGCCACGGCGAGGCTGAAGCGCCGCTCGCCGTGCGCGGCGACGCCGATGGCCGCAAGGGCACCAATGTGCGCTTCCTGCCCAGCTCAGAGACGTTCACGAAGACCGAATTCGATCGCAAGACGCTCGAACATCGCCTGCGCGAACTGGCCTTCCTGAATTCCGGCGTGAAGATCACGCTCGCCGATCTGCGCGGGCCTGAAGCGTTCGAAGAGACCATGCAATATGAAGGCGGCGTGCAGGCCTTCGTCGAGCATCTCGATCGCTCGCGCACGGCGCTGATCGCCAAGCCGATCTTCATCACGGCCGAGCGCGATCGCATCGCGGTCGAGGCCGCCATTCAGTGGAATGACGGCTATCACGAGACGATGCTGTGTTTCACGAACAACATCCCGCAGCGCGATGGCGGCACGCATTTGGCCGGATTCCGCGGCGCGCTCACGCGCGTCACCAGCAAATACATGCAGGACAGCGGGCTTGCGAAGAAAGAGAAAGTCGACATCACCGGCGATGATGCGCGCGAAGGCTTGACCTGCGTGCTCTCGGTGAAAGTGCCCGATCCGAAATTCTCGTCGCAAACGAAGGACAAGCTGGTCTCGTCCGAAGTGCGGCCCGTCGTCGAAAGCTTGATCAACGACGCGCTCAGCCAATGGTTCGAGGAAAATCCCGGCCCCGCCAAGGCCGTGATGAGCAAGATCGTCGAAGCCGCCGCGGCGCGCGAAGCCGCCCGCAAAGCGCGCGAGCTGACCCGCCGCAAGAGCGCGCTCGATGTCGCCTCGCTGCCGGGCAAGCTGGCCGATTGCCAGGAAAAGGATCCGGCCAAATCCGAACTTTTCATCGTCGAGGGTGACTCGGCGGGCGGTTCGGCCAAGCAGGGCCGCGCGCGCGAATATCAGGCCGTGCTGCCGCTGCGCGGCAAAATCCTCAACGTGGAGCGCGCGCGCTTCGACAAGATGCTGTCGAACGATCAGGTCGGCACGCTGATCACCGCGCTCGGCACCGGCATCGGACGCGACGATTTCAATCTTGAGAAGCTGCGCTACCACAAGATCATCATCATGACCGACGCCGATGTCGACGGCGCCCATATCCGCACGCTGCTGCTGACGTTCTTCTATCGGCAGATGCCGACGCTGATCGATGGCGGCTTTCTCTACATCGCCCAGCCGCCGCTCTATCGCGCCGCCAAGGGTAAGAGCGGGCGCTATCTGAAGGATGAGAGCGAGTTCGAATCCTTCCTGATCGAGGAAGGCTCGTCCGGCGCCGTGTTCGAAACCGGCGCCGGCGCGCAGATCGCGGGCGAGGATTTGAAGCGGGTCGCGCGCGAAGCGATGACGGCGGAAGCGCTGATCAAGCGCTTGCATCAGCGCGCGCCCGATGCGGTGCTCGAACAGGCCATGCTCGCCGGCGCCTTCGCGCAGGACGCGGCCGATGCGGCCGCGCAGGAGGCCGCGCGCCGCCTCAATCTCATCGCGGAAGAGGGCGAGGCGACGTGGTCGGCGCGCTTCGATCCCGATCAGGCCCTGGTGATCGAACGTGTGGTGCGCGGCGTCGCCGAACGCGTCGTGCTCGACCGTGTGCTGCTCGCCTCCTCGGATGCGCGCCGCATGGCCGAGCGCGCGCCTGCGCTGGCGGAGGTCTATGGCAAGCCGGGTCTTCTGCGGCGCGGCGGGGATTCCACGCCGGTCTATGGCCCGCTGAGCTTGCTCGCGGCGATCGAGGAATCGGGCCGCAAGGGCCTCGCGATCAGCCGCTATAAAGGCTTGGGCGAGATGAACCCTGAGCAGCTCTGGGAAACCACGCTCGATCCGGAAGTGCGCACCTTGCTGCAAGTGAAGGTCGAACACGCCGACGACGCGGACGATCTCTTCACCAAGCTGATGGGCGACGTCGTCGAGCCCCGCCGCGAATTCATCCAGGACAATGCGCTGGACGCCGAGGTGGATGCCTGACGCAGATTTTCGGCGGAAGTATTTCGCGTACGCGAAATTGCTGAGGTCCGGGCGGCGCGCGCAATGTCGGTGCCTTTACCCCGGTTGTCAGGACAAGGCGATCTACTCGCATACTGTCGGTCTACGAAGCTTACGCATCCTACAGTCTGCAGAATGCAAGGTTTTGAGGCCGGCGGAGGTTGATCCAGAATCCGTGATAAGAATTGGCGATGGGAGCTTCTTGACAACCGTACCGGTTGAAGAAGGCGTTCGGCGCGCTTCTGCGTACACGCTGTTCTGCAACAAACATGACAATGACTGTTTCCGCGAGTTTGACGATGGGCTCGTGACCCCGTGCGGTAGGACGGCGTACTTGGCGGCCTATCGCTCCTGTTGCCTAGAATACTTCAAGAAAGCGGCCTTCAGCCCCGCCTATCTCAACCAAGCTGCCGTGTTTGGTCTGCCCGAGAGTGCTTGGGAGCATCCTACCGCTGCAAAAGCGGCAACTGCGTGGGGCGGCGGCCATTCAGACATCAAGAATGCGAAGGCTAAGCTCGACCTCGGACTTAAGCGCGCTGAGTTTTCGTCTCTTGATCATCTTTATCTCGCATTTGAAGGCGTTCCATTTGGATTGGCGTCTGGCGCAGTCAGTCTTGAATGGCCTTTCTCCGATGGACCACTTGCGCGCAGCGGGGCCGCAGCGGGTACGATGTTCATTTCATCAAGGGCTCGGCCTTATAGGGTCGACTTTTTGTTCTCGGCGTTCAAGGACGATGAACACGGGCGCAAGACGCTTAGCGGATTGCAAGGTACGCCCGATGCCGATCTAACTAGGCTTTTGCCTTTCCTATTGTTGCACCTCACCGAGGATTGTTTTCTGAGGCAGGCTTGGTTCGATGAGCTGAGCGACGAAAATAAAATTGAACTGGTTTTTCGAATGCAGCTTTTCCAAATGGACGGCATGTCAAAGTCCCCCCGTGTTTGGACCGCGAAGCTTGTTGAACGGTGCCGACTCTCATAGCCATTGCTAAGCGATCGGTGGTATTTTGAGGGTGTCTTTGGCTCCCGATTGAGGGGAATGAAGCTGACTCCACACTAGGATCGGCGCAAAGCTTCGCGCGGAGACGGCGTCATGCACGAATTGTTGGAAAGACTGGGCCGGGGCGATACCCGCATCCTCGATATGTGCGCGCGCGCCAATCAGGCGTGGCTGGATTTCTTCAACGAGCTCGAAACCGCCGATATCGGCACGGTGAGCGCCCGGCTCGGGATTTTCCAACCGACGATCGAGAAGATCTTCGACAGCAAATCGTTGGGCGAGTCGATGATGGCGTGGACGGCCTTCGCCGCGCTTTATGACACCCAATCCGGCTGGGGCCGCCAGGAAAAGCGGGCGTTCGAAATGGTCGGCGCCTTCGCGCGCAGCAATTGCACCGCCGAGGTCAAGTCCGAAGCCCGCAGCGCCGCCATTTCCTACGAACTCGAGCGCCCGCTGACGCAGGGGCGCTGATCCGCGTTGCGGGGCCGGGGCGCTTGACGGCGCGCGCGGCTTGTCTTTCACACGCGCGTTCGGGGGAATGAGAAGAGGGGCGCCTGCTGGGCTCCGATCTCGAACGGCCTGCCGGCGCCAAAGGATATGTGATGACGACTGCCTTGCTTTCACCGCTCGCCAAATCCTCACCCGTCGCCGCGCTTGGCGTGGTGCTGGCGGGGTCATGGCTGCTGGCGGCGTCGTCCTGGCTCGAAGCGCCGATGTGGCCGGTGCCGATGACGGCGCAGACCTATGCCGTGCTGCTGATCGGCGGCGCGTGCGGCGCGCGTTTGGCGGCGGCGACCGTGGCGGCCTATCTCGTGCAGGGCGCACTCGGCCTGCCGGTGTTCGCGGGCGGGGCGGGCGGCGCGCAGCATCTGATCGGCCCGACGGGCGGTTTCCTCATCGGCTTCCTGATCGCGGCGACGTTGATCGGCTTTCTGGTCGAGCGCGGCTGGGGCAAAAGCTTTCTCGGCCTGCTGGCCGCGATGGCGCTCGGGCACGCCGCGATCTTCGCCCTCGGCGTCGCGCATCTCAGCATCTATGCCGGCGTCGAGGGCGCGCTCGCGGGCGGGCTTTATCCCTTCATCCTCGGCTCGGTCGTGAAGACTTTGGCCGCCGCCGCGACGCTCAAGGCGGCCGAAGGCGTGATCCGGCGCGGCGCGTGAAGCCGATCCGGCTGAGGCCGCATCATTTCCTGTGCATTCTCACCTATGTCGGCAAGGGCTACACCAAGCGCTTCACGCGCGGCTTCGATCAGGTGGTGCGTGAGATGAAACGCGGACGCCCGGTCGTGCTGGTTGAGGGGCCGGACGATATCTGCATCGGCCTCGTCGGTGGCCAATTTCAAAAGCATTGCTATTCGAAAGACGTGCAGAACCGCGATCGCGGTGCGCGTGCGGATTTGCGCACGCGTTTGCGCGAAGCGCGCCTCGCCGGACCGATGACGCCGGCGCGCGTGCGCCGTTTGCGAGAGGCCTACGCGCGCAATGATATCCGCACGGGTTGCGCGGCGTGCGGCTGGAAAAAACTGTGCGACCGTGTCGTCGCGCGCGAATTCGAAGGCTGCAGATTGTAGCGCGCGCTGCGGCGAATCCGCCTTGACGCTTTGGCGATCGAGTCGTTTGCTTTCCGCGCTGGAAGACGCGTGTCTCGCCGCGCTCCCCACGTTCAGAAGCTCTGCAGCGAACCTCACCAGGGCTGCGAGACGTGACGCTGGCGCCTTCCCGTCCGAACAACTGCGCCGCTTCAGCCAAGGGAAGAGCGGCTCGTGTGTTGCGGCCGGCGTCCGATGGCGCTTCAGCATAAGGTGTGGTGCGCCGAACAAATCATAAACGACGGATGTTTGCTTGTCGCTTCGGCGCGCCCATGTAAGGCGATGAAGCCGAGGAGAGTGGCATGCGCGGTCTGGTTCGCACGGTCTTGGGGCTTGGTTTGTTGGCCGCGGGCGCTGCGGCGCTCTACGTGATGGCCTCGCGCCGCGCGCAAAAACCCGCCATGCCGGAGGTGCGCGAAGCCGGCCCTGAAAGCATGCGCAATCCGCCGCGCGACTGGGACAAGGTCGACGAAGCCTCTGATGAGAGCTTCCCCGCCAGCGATCCGCCGGCGCTGCACTGATCCTTTTTTAGCCGTGCGCATCCGCGCATTTTAGATCACGCCCATGTCCATTCGCCTGTTCGCCGCCTTCGCCATTCCCGATGATGTGGCCGCGCGTCTGCTTGCGCTGCAGGCGCCGCTCGCCGGCGCGAAATGGCGGCCGCGCGACAATCTCCATCTCACTTTGCGCTTCTTCGACGAAATCGCCGAGCCCATCGCCGATGAGCTGGACGCCGCGCTCGAAGCCTTGGCGCGCGGCGTCAAGCCGATGGAGGTGAAGCTGAAAGGCGTTGGCGCCTTCGGCGGCGCCGATCCGCATGCGCTGATCGTCAAGGCGGAGGAGAGCGCGCCGCTGATGAAGCTTGCGGCCGATTGCGAAAAGCTGGCGCGCCGCGCCGGCCTCCCGCCCGAGCCGCGCAAGTTCACGCCGCACGTGACTTTAGCTTATCTCTCCGGCGCGGATTTTCTCGCGGTGCATGATCTGGCGCGGGTTCACGCGCTGTTTTCCGCGTCCTTCAAGGCCGATCGCATCGGGCTCTATTCCAGCTGGACAAAAAAATCCGCCCCGAACCTGTATCGGCTCGAGGCGGATTATCCGTTTTACGGCTGATGCCGTGCGTTACGACGTCGGCGACGGCGGCGTGGCCGGCGGCGGATTCGGCGCCACATCATTGGTCTGCGTGATCGGCTCGCCGACCGTGCAGCACCGCACCTGCATTTCCAGCACGCGCGAATTGAAGCGGCATTCCGTGTCGTTGATCGAGCGCAGAATGGCCGGACCGCCCGCGCGGGTCGTGAAATGCGTTTGCACGCACGAGGTCAGGATCGCGCCGTTTTCACACGAGCCCGAGCTGCGTTGGCGCAAGGTGCGCGTTTGGCAGGTCAGGTTACGCGCCAAGGCTTGATCGGCTGTGGATTGCGCATGTTGCGCAACGCCCAGCACTTCGCCGATGCGCGCGCCGAGCGAGGTGCGAACTTCTTCCGTGTCGCGGTGTTGTTTGCAGATATCCGTGTTCGCACGGCCCGGATCGGCCGCACAATATTCGGCGATCGTCATGTCGCCTGTGCGATTGGCGCAGGCCGAGGCCGAGAAGCCAACGACAGCGAGCGCCGCGATGGCTAGGAGGCGAGTGAAGCGCATTCTGGCGCCCTTTCCTGTTGAGAATCCCCGAGCCCCGCTAACCACCCGAAACGCTTGGGTCAACCCCTGGTTCCGATGGAACTTCCGTTTCTTCAACGTGTTGGGCGCGGAATTTCGTCGCTGTCGGCGTCGGCAACATGAACGTGAGTTCACGCATCTGCTGCGCGGGTTCGCCGCGCGCGCGGGACGCGAACGTCATGGAGTCGCCCAAGTGTGAATGGCAATGTCCGGCGAGCGGAGACGAGACGAGATGAGATTTTTGCTGATGAGCGCGGCGCTCTTGCTGGCGAGCTGCGCGGGAAACGGCGGAACGGAAACGGTCGCAAGCGCGCCGCCGCCGACACAGGCTGCAGCGCCCATCGCCCCGCCGCCGAGCGCTCAACCGAGCGCCGCCGCCACCGGCATCCAATTGCCGCCCGAACCCGCGCCGCCCGCGCCGCGCGACGGCGACATCGTGGTGCGCGGCGGACGCGAAACGCCGGTGCAATCGCCGAACGCCGATCCGCGCACGCCCGATGAGCGCATGGCCGATATCCACCGTTGGGATCAATGCGTTATGCGCCTGCAAGCGAGCGCGGAAGACAATCCGACGCGGCCGCAATTGACCTCGCCGGAAGAGCTCTGCGCGCGCCGCCTCGGCATGGCCAGCCGCGATGCCGTACCCGACGCACGGCGCTGACGCTTCTGTACCGCCGGCTTCCAGCCGGCAGCACCGCAAAGCCGGCGGTGCAGCGCTAATCCGCCGCGTCGAGCAGGGCGTCCATATCCTCGTCGCTGAGCCCGAAATGGTGGCCGATCTCGTGCACCAGCACGTGCGCGACGAGATCGGGCAGAGCGATATCGCCGCGGTCGATCCATTCGTCGAGAATGGCGCGCCGGTAGAGGAACACGATCGCTGGTTCGGGCGTGGGATCGCTGACCGAGCGGTGCGTCAGATTCACGCCATGATAGAGCCCAGTCAGCTCGAACGGGTCTTCGATGCCCATGGCCGCGAGCACCTCGTCGCTGGCGAATTCCTCGATCCGGATCAGCACATCGCCCGCCAGCGCGCGAAACCCGCCCGGCATGTCCGCCCAGGCGCGGCGGGCGAGCGTTTCCAGATCGTCGAGCGAGGGCGGCAGATCGTGCATGCGCGCTTATAGCCCGGTTCGCGTCGCGTCATGGTTGCCGTGCGCGTCAATTGCCGGCTTAATCGCGCAAAACAAGCTTGGAGGAAGCCATGCACGATCTCGTCATCCGCAATGGCCGTGTCGTCGATGGAACTGGCGCGCCGGCGCGCGCGGCCGATATCGCGATTGATGGCGGCGTGGTCAGCATCGTCGGCGCCGTCAGCGGCAAGGGCAAACGCGAGATCGATGCGGCGGGCCTCCTGGTGACGCCCGGCTGGGTCGACATTCACACGCATTACGATGGCCAGGTCACCTGGGACCAATATCTGACGCCCTCGTGCTGGCACGGCGTGACGACGGTCGTGATGGGCAATTGCGGCGTGGGCTTCGCGCCCGCTCGCCCCGATCAGCACGCTTGGCTGATCTCGCTGATGGAGAGCGTGGAGGATATTCCGGGCTCAGCGCTCGCTGAAGGCATCAAATGGAATTGGGAAAGCTTCCCCGCCTATCTCGACGCCATCGATGCGATCCCGCGCGTGCTCGACGTCGCCGCGCAAGTGCCGCACGGTTCGGTGCGCGCCTATGTGATGGGCGAACGCGGCGCCAAGAATGAAGCGGCGACGGACGATGACATCGCCAAGATGGCGGCCATCGTGAAGGAGGGCGTTGAAGCGGGCGCGCTCGGCTTTTCGACCTCGCGCACCATGCTGCACCGCGCCAAGGACGGCGAGCCCATGCCTGGCACGTTCGCCAGCGCGGACGAATTGCTCGGCATCGGCCGCGCCATGGGCGAAGCGGGCCAGGGCGTGTTCGAACTCGCCTCCGATCTCACGCCCGCCGATCACGAATTCAAATGGATGAGCGCGCTGGGCAAAGAGGCGGGCGTGCACGTCACGTTCAATCTGCTGCAATCGCCGATGCAGCCCGAGCGCTGGCGCGATATTCTCGCCATGGCGATGGATGCGCGCGCCGAGGGCGCGGCGATCACGGCGCAGATGGCCTGCCGTCCCACTGGCCTCATCCTAGGCTGGCAATCGAGCTTTCATCCGTTCGTGGCGCGCAAGGCGTATCAGCGCATCGCCGCTTTGCCCTTCGCAGACCGCTTGGCGGAATTGAAGAAGCCGGACGTGCGCGCCGCGATCCTGGCCGAACAGCCGCCGCCGTCCACGCCGCTCGGCGCGATCCTGATGCAGGGCTATAACCGCATGTTCCGTCTTGAGACAGACAAGGGCCTCGACTACGAGCCGGCGGCCGAGGATAGCGTCGCTGCACTGGCCGAGCGCACGGGCCAGGCGCCGGACGCGATCATCTATGATATGTTCATGGAGAATGACGGCCGCGGCTACATCTATCTGCCGCTGCTCAATTACGCGAAATTCGATTTCGACCACATCTACGAAATGATGAACCACGAGGCGACGGTGCTTTCGCTCTCCGACGGCGGCGCGCATTGCGGCGTGATCTGCGATGCCAGCTTCCCCACCTACATGCTCACGCATTGGGTGCGTGATCGGGCGCGTGGCCCGCGCATGCCGCTCGAAAAAGTGGTGTCGATGCAAACGCGCGAGACGGCGCGGCTCTACGGCCTCCACGATCGCGGCGTGCTCGCGCCCGGTATGAAGGCCGATGTCAACATCATCGATTTCGATGCGCTGCGCATTCACGCGCCGGAAATGGTGTTCGATCTGCCCGCCGAAGGCCGCCGCATGATCCAGAAGGCCGAAGGCTACCGCGCCACCATCGTCTCCGGCGTGGTGACGTTCGAAAACGGCGAGGCCACAGGCGATCTCCCCGGCAAACTCATCCGCGGCCCCAAAGCCGCGCCGATGGCGATAGCCGCGGAATAGCGCCGTGTCCCTCTCTCCTTGTGGGAGAGGGAATGAAGCGCGGAACGGATCGATTGATTGCAACGCGGGTGAGGGGTGCGTGCGCGCCGTTCGCGGTTGCGCACGCACCCCTCATCCGTCATCGCTGCGCGATGACACCTTCTCCCACAAGGGGAGAAGGAGGAGGCGTGCGATGCCCGACGACGTAATCCTCTATGAGACGCCCGCGCCGCATATCGCGCGCCTCGTGCTCAACCGCCCCGATACGCGCAACGCGCAGGACACGGATTTTCTCTACGCGCTGAACGCGTGCTTCGATCGCGCGGCGCGCGACGATGCGGTGAAGGTCATCATCCTCGCCGCCAACGGGCCGCATTTCTCGTCGGGCCATGATCTGCGCGAGCGTGATACGAAGGCGGCACACGATGCGCATGCGCCCGTCGGCACGTGGTGCGGCTTTGCGTGCGCCGGCGCCGAAGCGCAGATGGCGCGCGAGAAGGAAATCTATCTCGGGCTCTCCGAGCGCTGGCGGAATATTCCGAAGCCGACGATCGCGGCGGTGCACGGCAAATGCATCGCGGGCGGGCTGATGCTGGCTTGGCCGTGCGATCTCATCGTGGCGAGCGATGATGCGCAATTTCTCGACAACACCGTCGAGATGGGCGTCGGCGGCGTCGAATATTTCCATCACCCGTTTGAGGTGGGCGCGCGCAAGGCGAAGGAAATGCTGTTCACCGCCGATTGGCTTTCAGCCGTGGAGGCGAAAGCGCTCGGCATGGTCAATCACGTCGTGGCGCGCGCAGAGTTGGAAGCCTTCACGCTTGCGCTCGCCGAACGGATCGCGAAGAAGCCCGCCTTTGCGCTGAAACTCGCCAAGGAAGCCGTCAACGCGGCGGCCGATTCCGCCGGCCGCAAGAGCGCCATGGACGTCGCCTTCGCCCTGCATCAGCTGGCCCACAGCCACAACATGCAAGTCCACGGCATGCTGATCGATCCGACCGGGATTTCGCCGGCGGTGCGCGCCGCGCCGAAAGATTGACGCCCATTCACGAACTTGACGCCCGCGTCATTTTTCTTGACGGGGCCGCCGCCTTCATGATTTAGGGTTTTCTAGAGCGCGCGAACTGCGCCCCAGGGAGACCAGCATGGCCGACGGCGAAATCCGGCAGATCACCAAGGACGCGATGTATGACGCCGTCCCGCCGACCGATTTCTCGAAAATGCTGGAGATCGATCGCCACCTCAATCGGTCGACCGCGTTCGACAAGATCATCTCGGCCACGCACGACCATTTCTGGGATCCGCTCGACAAGAAATACATCGACTTCGACGAGCCGTGGGACATGGAAAACCAGCCGGTCATGCCGGAGGAATATGTCGCCGCGCTCCACACCGATTACGTCAAGGCGCGCTTCGCCAACGATCCGAAGGGCAAGGTCGCGTTCATCAATCAGCAGGCGCGCTGGATGATGTCGGCGATCCTGCACGGCGAGCAGGGGGCGCTGAATCTGTCGGCCTCGCTCTGCCACGTGCTGCGCGATCCGGGCGCGCAGGAATACGCCGCCAATCAGACGCGCGAAGAAGGCCGCCACGTCACGGCCTATGCGAAATATATTCGCGCGCGCTGGGGCTCGCCGCTGCCGTGCGGGCAGACGCTGGCGACCTTGCTGCAGGAAATCGTGCACGCGCCGGAGGTCTATAAGAAAATCGTCGGCATGCAGATGCTGGTCGAAGGGCTCGCCATGGGCGCCTTCGCCTCGATCTACAAGGATTGGAACGATCCGCTCGCGCGCAAGCTCACGCAGCTGGTGATGACGGACGAAGCCTTCCACCACAAATTCGGGAAGATCTGGGCCGACCGCACGATCCCGAAGCTGTCCGCCGAAGAGCACGAGATCGTCGAGGATTGGGCCGCGCATTGCTTCCAGACGCTGCTCTTCAACCTCGTCAATCCGCTGCAAATGCCGGAGGTTTACGCGCAATTCGATCTCGATCCGGCGCGCGTCATGGCCGAGCTGCAAGCGCTCGCGACCGACGAAGATCGCCGCGAGAACATGAAGAACGCGACGAACATCTTCCGCGTGCTCGTCAAGACGCTGTGGAACGCCGGCATCATCACGGACCGCACGCGCGGCTTCTATCAGATGTATGTCGACCTCGAAGAGTTCAAAGCCGAGGGCGAATCCATGGTCGGCGACGAAATCGCCGAAGAAGGCATCCGCTTCCTGCAGACGATCAATTTCGTTGGCGCGGAAGACCGCCGCTCCTTCGCCTCGATCGCGGCTGAGTAAGACATTCGTACCGCCGGCTTCCAGCCGGCAGTACCGATGCGCCGTCTTACGCCGGCTCCTGGAGCCGGCGTACGATCCGCAGCACGGTCGGGCGCGGCAGCACAACGACGAGACCGCGCAGGAAATTGTTGCGCGCACCGGTGATGACCACGCGCTTATTGCGCTGAAAGCCGCGGTAGCCGATTTCGGCGACGGCCTTTGACGTCATCGGCGTCGAGGATTGCGTGAGCCGCTTGTCGCTGGTGCCGGCGCGATGGCGGAAATTGCTTTCCGTCGCGCCCGGGCAGAGACAGCTCACCTTCAGCCCCGTGCCGCGCGCCTCTTCCCACAACGCCTCGGTGAACGAGAGCACGAAGGCTTTCGAGGCGTAATAGATCGACATCAGCGGCCCAGGCTGGAACGCCGCGGTCGACGCCACGTTGAGCACGCCGCCGCGGCCCTTGGCGCGCATCGCGTCCCAATAGAGATGGGTCAGCTCCACCAGCGCCCGGTCGTTGAGATCGATCATGCCGAGCGTGTCGGCCATCGAGACCTCGGTCAGCGCGCCGGACGTGCCGTAGCCCGCATTGTTCACCAGCACGTCCACCGGCAGGCCCAGCGCGTCGATCTTGGCCTTGAGCCCCGCGCCGCCGCCCGGCGCGCCGAGATCATGCGCGATGGTGTGGGCCTTGATCCCGTAGGTCGTCGCCAGCCGCGCGGCCGCTTCTTCCAGCGCCGGCGCCGAGCGTGCGGTGAGGATGAGGTCGTAGCCGCCTTTGGCGAAGCACTCCGCCAGATCGAGCCCGATGCCGCCCGAAGCGCCCGTCACCAGCGCCGTCTGGCCTGCGCCCGCTTTTTGTCTCGCCATGTTCGCCTCCGCCCGTCGCGGCAGCTTTCGCCGCAACCGGCGCGCGCGTCCAGAGCATCAATTTTGCATTTGACTTAATTAAGCATTGGCGCAATTAAAGGTCATGGACGCCTTCGCCGCCCTGGCTGACCCGACGCGCCGGCGCATCGTCGCGTTTCTGGCGCGCGGGGAGCGTCCGGCGGGAGAGATCGCAAGCACGATCCGGATTTCGCCGCCGGCCGTGTCGCAGCACATGGCCGTCCTGAAAGAGGCCGGTTTGGTGCGCGTGCGGCCACAGGCGCAGAAGCGGTTCTACGCGCTGGCCCCCGAAGGCGTCCGTGAGATCGAAGCCTGGGTGGCGGAGATCCGCGCGTTCTGGTCGCCCAAGCTCGATGCGCTCGAAGCCGCGCTCATGAAGGATGATTGAGATGCTCGATGGCGTGCTGACGACCCATGCGGACGGCTCCCACGACGTGCGCTTCACGCGCGTCATTCCGAAAGCGCCGGCGCAGGTCTGGGCCGCGCTGACGGAGCCGAGCCTGTTGCGCAATTGGCTGGGCGAGGTGGAGATCGAGCCGCGGGTCGGCGGAACTTTTATTCTGCATTTTCGCGAGTCGACGGATGTCATGCGCGGGCTCATCTCGGCGTTCGAACCGCCGCGCGTGCTCGAATACAGCTGGATCGAAGCCAATTTCGCGCCCTGCGTGGTGCGCTGGGAGCTCGCCGCGCATCCCGAAGGCTGCCTGCTCACGCTGACGCATGTCGCGCCGCCGGAAGCGGGCAAGAGCGACGTGATCGGCTATCTCGGCGGCTGGCACGCGTTTCTGGACGCGCTGCCCGGCGGCGTGGACGGGGCTTTCATCCCCGCCGACAAGGACGGCTGGGCTAGGCTCGACGCGGGCTATCGCGACAAATTCGCGCCGGACGAAAAGGCGGTCATGGGCGCGGCCGCGCATGTGCGGTTTGAGCGTCTTCTGCCGGGCCCGATCGAGCGCGTCTGGGCGCATCTCACCGACACCAAGCTTTTGCCCGCCTGGTTCGGCGAAGACAGTTCGATCGAGCCGCGCCAGGGCGGGGCGGTGTCGCTGATGGGCGGGCATATTCGCGGCGTCGTCACGCAATGGCGCCCGCCGCGGCGCCTCAGCTACACGTGGAACGTTTTCGGTCCGGACGATGGCCCCGATTCAGCCTCCGCGTTTCCCGAATCCTATCTGACGCTCACGCTTGAGCCCTATGGCGCGCGCGTGCTGCTGACGCTCACGCACATGCCCGTCCTCGCGCGCTTCGAGAAGCAGAACGCGATGGGCTGGCACACGATGCTCGACATCATCGCCGCCACGCTCAACGGCGAAAGCGCCGCGCCCCGCATGGAATACATGCGCAAGAACGCGGCGCTCTACGGCGTCGATCTCGACAATCTGGCGCGCTAGGGCTGCGCCGGCGCTGTCGCCGGCGCGCTGTTGAAATTGGCGAGCTGATCGAGCGTGCGGCCCATGTCCTGAACGACGCCGTTGGGATCGACCACTTGATAATTCGGCGGCACGCCGAACAAAGACGGGTCCTGCACGCCGCGCTGAACATTGGTCGCCTCGAACAGCACGGCCTCGCCCTGGCGCACGTCCAGCACGATGCCGTCCTCGGTGATGCAGGCCGTGCGCGGCGCAGCGCCCGTGTCCGATTTTGGCTGCCAGCGATGGCCGCTTTCGCCGCCCACCGTGCACGCGCCTGTGGACTGCGCGCCGTCCGCGCCGAGCGCGGCCCAGGGCGCTTCCGGCAATTCGGGCAGGTCCGTGTCCGCGATCCGCACGGCGACGCCGGTTTGCGCAACCTCGGCGGCGGGGGCTGCTGGCGTCGCGGCGCCCGTCGCCGGGGCGGAGGCTGGCGTCGCCGGCATGGCGGCGGGCGTCAGCACGTAGGCCGCGTTGGTCGCCTGATCGAACACGATCGTGGCTGCGCCGCGCTGGGGCAGGCTGGTCTCGATCCGCACCATCGGCCCGTCGCGATAGATCACGGTTGGGACCGGCGCGCCGCCCTGCGCGGACGTGGTCTGGCCTTCCAGCCGGTAGGCTGTGTTCCCGAACGTGGGGTAGGTCGCGCCCGCGCCGCAGCCCGCAAGCAAAAGCCCGGCGCAAGCGGCGGCGGCGCACAACAGCCATTTCATATGAGACTCCTCCTGTCGGGCGCAGCAACGCACACGCCCGCAGGGCTGTTCCAGCCGCCGCCCGCATGACAAGCTGACGTCATGGCGGATGAACCGATCGCACGGCCGGAGGTGACTGCCGCGCTCGCCCGCGGCATCAGCCGCTTGCTGATCGACCACGGCTATACGCCGCTGCTGGAATTGCCGCTCGCCAATGGCCGCCGCGCCGATATCGCAGCGCTCGGCGCCAATGGCGAGATCTGGATCGTGGAAACCAAATCCTGCCTGGCCGATTTCGCCGTCGATCAGAAATGGCCGGATTATCGCGACTATTGCGACCGCTTCTTCTTCGGCGTCACCGAGGATTTCCCGCGCGAGCTCATCCCCGAGGATGTCGGCCTCATCATCGCCGACGGCTTCGGCGGCGCCATCGTGCGCCCAGCCCCGCTGCACGCGCTCGCCGGCGCCCGCCGCAAAGCGGTGACGATCTCCTACGCACGGCTGGCGGCGCTCAGGGCCATATCAGGCTAGTTCGAGATCGCGCTGCACACGTCTTCTTGGCGCGCATGATCGGCCGCTTCGAAGCGCTCGATGGTGGGCGCGAGGCGGCGCACGAGCGCGACGCCGCGCGTCGATGGGCTGAACACGATCTGGCTCGCATGCTCCGGCGCCTGCTGGCCCTGCCGCACCAGAACGATGTTGAATCCGTCCGGCGATTCCTTGTCGGAAAGCACGAAGAAATTGTCGCTGTTGGCCGCGTAGAGCGACAGCGACATGTAATCGTCCCAGCCATGCGCGGCGATATGCACGGGCCCGTGAGACAGATCGAACGCGCAGGCCGAATAGGCGAGGTCGGGCGAGGGCCGCACAACGCCGCGCGAGTCTTCGCTCACGCGCGGCGCATGCGCCCACGCATTGGAATGGCCTTGCGCCAGCCGGCCCATCACGACGCCCATCACGATGTTCGGCGTGAGCAGCACCACCGCGGCGTGCGCGATGAGCGCCGCGATCAACGCGCCCAGCACATATTTGCCCCAGCCCTTCATGCGCCGCCGTCCGGGCAGGAGATGGTGCGCACCTCGGGCAGCATGATCGTGGCGGGATGTTCGCGCGCTTCCTGCAAAGGCTGGTAGAGGCGCAGGCTGATCGTGAAGCCGTGCTGCGCCGCGCGCGAAGAAATCCAATCCGTCGCATCGCCGCGCACCACCGAAACGCGCGTGCTCCAATCGCCGTTGGCGTCGACGTTGACGCGCGTCGCATCCACGGAAAACGCATGATCGCCGCTGCGCGGCAGGTAATTATCGGGCGCGTAGATCGTGAGCGACCACCAGCGCGCCGGCAGGCGCCCGCCGCTCAGCTCATAGACGCAGGATTCGTCGAGCGGGCGGCCATGCTCATCTTCGTTGAGCTGGAAATAGATCGTCTCGCGCGCGCTCAGCGCCAGCAGCCCGGTCCGCGCCACCAGCGCGCGCGTATAGGGATCGGCCGCTTCGGAGCCGGCCAGCGGCGAATAAGACCACGGCCCGTAATGTTGTTGAAAGGCCGACGCGAAGCGCGGCAGCGCCCACCATGTCGCGCCGCCGCCGACCAGCGCGCCGATCGCGAGCGCCAGGGCCCATGCTGCAATCCGCCTCGCCATCGCCTTGCCCCCGCTTGGTCAGCGCGCTTCCTCGGGCGTTTTGAGTTCGAGGCTCAACGCGTGCAATCCGCCAGCGAATTCAGCTTTGAGCGCATCCATCACCTTACGTTGGCGCTCAAGGCGCGAAACGCCATTGAAATCAGCGCTGACCATGCGCACTTTATAATGCGTCTCGCCGCCCTCGCGCGCGCCCGCGTGGCCCGCATGACGCGCCGATTGATCCTCGATCTCGACAAGCGCTGGTGAGAACGCCTCCTTAAGGGCTTTCTCGATACGCTCCGCGCGCGAAAGCGGTCGATTTGCTGTTGTCAATTCCTTGTCCCTTTCGCGCCGTGGCCACATACTGAAGACGATGGCGAACGCCTTCCACTATCGCCCCAAATACGTTGACATCCGAGTCAACAAGCCGATGGAAGAAACCAAGCGGCGCGCGAACGAACGCGCCTGCGATCATGTCGGCTGTGAGCGCGCGGGCGAGCATCCCGCGCCCAAATCACGCGATCAGGCCGGCCAGTTCTGGTATTTCTGCCGCGAGCACGCCAGCGATTATAACCGCCGCTGGAACTATTTCGACGGCATGAGCGAAGCCGAATTCGTCTCCTTCCAGCAAGGCGAGGAAATCGGTCACCGCCCGACTTGGACGTTCAAGCCCGGCCGGGGCGAGCGGGTGAACCGCACACGCTTCTTCCAGGCCGCTGCGCCCGGGGATGCGTTCCGCCTGTTCGGCCGCACCGGTGAAGCCAAGGCGCAGGCCGCGCCGCGTCTGTCGCGCCTCCAGGTCAAGGCGCTGGAGACCTTGTCGCTGGAAGAAAGCGCCGACCGCACCGCCATCCGCACGCGCTACGCCGAGCTGGTCAAACGCCTCCACCCCGATTCCAATGGCGGCGACCGCAGCTCCGAAGGCATGCTCCAAAAGGTCGTCCAGGCCTTTCAGGTCCTGAAACAGGCGGGGCTGGCTTAGGCCGGCGCGAATTCTCCCGCACTGCGGTGATTTACGCCTTGGCGCGGGCCGGGGCGGCGGGGCAGAGTGCGGTGCACAAGCCTGACTACGGACGAATATGAGCACCGCAGACGATCTGATTGACATGAAGCCGGACAAAGAGGTCAGCGCCAAGACGTTCGGCGTGGCCTCGGATATGAAAATCCCGGCCTTCTCCAAGCGCACGGAATATGTGCCTGAGGTGGACGAAGCTTACCGCTTCGATCCGCAGACCACGCTCGCCATCCTCGCCGGCTTTGCGTTCAATCGGCGCGTCATGGTCCAGGGCTATCACGGCACCGGCAAATCCACCCATGTCGAGCAGGTGGCCGCGCGGCTCAATTGGCCCATGGTGCGGGTCAATCTGGACAGCCATGTCAGCCGCATCGATCTGGTCGGCAAGGACGCCATCGTGCTGAAGGATGGCAAGCAGGTCACCGAATTCCGCGAGGGCATGCTGCCCTGGGCGCTGCAGCGCCCGGTCGCGATCTGCTTCGACGAATATGACGCCGGCCGGCCGGACGTGATGTTCGTGATCCAGCGCGTGCTGGAATCGAGCGGCAAGCTGACTTTGCTGGATCAGAACCGCGTCATCACCGCCAACCCCTTCTTCCGCCTGTTCTCCACGACCAACACGATCGGTCTGGGCGATACGACGGGCCTCTATCACGGCACGCAGCAGATCAATCAGGCGCAGATGGACCGCTGGTCCGTCGTCACCGTGCTCAACTATTTGGAGCACGACGCCGAAGCCGCCATCGTGCTCGCCAAGGCGCCGTCCTACGACACGCCCGAAGGCAAGCGCACGATCATGTCCATGGTCCGCGTCGCCGACATGACGCGCAACGCCTTCATGAACGGCGACATCTCCACGGTCATGAGCCCGCGCACCGTCATCACCTGGGCCCAGAACGCCGATATCTTCGGCGATATCGGCCTCGCCTTCCGCATGACGTTCCTGAACAAGTGCGACGAGCTGGAACGGCCGACGGTGGCCGAGTTCTACCAGCGCGCGTTCGGGGCGGATCTGCCGGAAGCGGCGACGCGGGTGAAGGTGGCTTGAGGGGCGGTTGGGCTGTTCCCGCTGGGCGTCGGATCCGCTCAGCTATCCGCAACACGGGCGCTAGCAGCGCCCGCTCTGACAAAAGCGCCAGCGGCTAAGTCGTCGCCGTAAGCATGGACGCACGTTCGTAGCAGCTTCGTCTCCTCGTCGACGCTGCCGAGGTCGTCGATCAGGAGAACGCCAGCGTGCTTCGCGCCGTCGCGAAACACGAGCGCGCCGATGTCGTGATCTTTCGTGATGAAGATACGACCATCGGCCAAGGCCTCCGCCAGCAACGCTGCATCGCCCGGATCGTGAGGCCGTTCGGCGGAATAGAGAACATCGTGCCCGTCGCGGCGCAAAGCGTGAACGGCAGGCGCGACGATGTTCGTGTCGGCGAACAGCCGCACTTATTCCGCGGCCACGGCGAGCCCATCTGCGTCGGCGCGCTCAGCCAGGCGCGCGCCGTAGAGCAGGCAGGCGTCAATATCTGCGGCTTCCAGCACCGGATACGCGGCAAGGACCTCCTCCCGCGTCGCGCCCCGCGCCAGCAAAGCGAGCACCATCGCGGGCGTGACCCTGCGACCGCGGATGACGGGCTTGCCGCCCATCTTTCCCGGTTCAGCCGCGATCCGTGCGAGCAATGATCGAGACTCGTCAGTCAAAGTCATGGCGGCGAAGCTATCATGTTCTCGGTATTTCGGCCACAACTCCCACGGCGCGCCTCAGGCGCCTCGTCCTGGCGCTGCGCCTGAACTTGCGTCATCCTCCCCCATGCTCCGCGCCATTCCCGCTTCCGTTTCGCCCGAGGCCCGCGCTGCGCTGCAGGAGCCGGGCGCGCCGTTTGATGTGCCGGTGGTCGAGGCGCGCGGTTTCGCCGATGCGGTGCAGGCGCAGATGCGCGCTGCGCAGCTCGCGAAATATGATGTCGCGATCAGCGAAGATGTCATCGCGGGCGTGCCCGTGCGCGTGTTCACGCCGAAGACGCCGGCCAAGGGCGCCAGCGAACGCCTGCTGCTGAATTTTCACGGCGGCGGGTTCCGCGTCGATTCCGGCTCCTATTCGGAGAACATCCCGATCGCCGCGCTGACCGGCCTCAGTGTAATCTCCGGCCTTTACCGCATGGCGCCGGAGCATCCTTATCCGGCCGCGGTGGATGATGCGCTCGCGCTCTATCGCGACGCGCTGACGCGCGTTCAGCCCGAGCGCATCGCGATTTACGGCACGTCCGCCGGCGGCATCCTCTGCGCGCAATTGCTCGCGCACCTGCGCCGCGAGGGCTTGCCCATGCCGGGCGCGGCGGGGCTCTTCACGATGCTGGCCGATTGGTCGATCCCGGGCGATACGGAATGGCCGATGGTGAAGGCCGGATCGAGCCTCGCGCATCTGATGCGCGAATACACAATCGGCGCCGATCTCACCGATCCGCTGATGTCGCCGCTTTACGATGATCTGAAGACGTATCCGAAAGCGCTGCTCATCGCGGGCACGCGCGATTATCTTCTGAGCCACACCGCGCGCTTCCACACGGCGCTTCTCCGCGCCGGCGTCGATGCGCGTCTCGTCGTGTTCGAAGCCATGCCGCACGCGCACTGGGCCTATATCGACGCGCCCGAATCCGACGAGGCCTTCGCGATCATGGCCAGATTCTTCATCGACGCGCTGGCCTGACTCGTTGCCGTTGAATTCCTATCAAACGCTTTCTACCGTCTGTCATTCCGGATTAGCGCTCCGCGCTGTCCGGAATGACAGAGGAAAGCGTCAGCCGACTTGATCCGCTAGCTTCGCCGCCGGGCCTTCGCGCCGCCCCACATAATAACGCCGCAGCACCGTCGCGTTCACCGCCACCCCGATCAACGAACCAAGGATCGGGACCCAGAGCGGCGCGCCGAGATGCACGAGCAGCGCCGCGATCAGCAGGCCGCTCGCCCCGCCAAGATCCCAGCCGCCTTCGGCCGCGATGTGAAAGCGAAACGTGCACGGCGCGCTTTTGGCGAGCGTGTAGACAGCCGTCATCATCGTCGGCGTCGCCAGGCACGCCGCGAGCGCGCCGAGCGCGTTGGCGAGCACCGCCAGCGCGGGATCGCCCACCGCAATCGCGCGCAAGGTCGTCACCAACGCCACCACGCCGAACGCGATGAACACCATGCGCCGGCCATGGCCGCCGTCGATGAAGCGCCCGAGCACCAGGCCCGCCGCCGCGCCGACCAGCGCCGCCAGCGCCAGCGCGCCGCCATAGGCGGTGAAGCTTTGCGCCAAAGCCGTGAACAGCGCGATCGCCCAGGCGAAGGTCATGCCCGCATTGATCCAGCCATCGGCGAAGAACAGCAGCGCGCCCGTCCGCGCCGCCGCAAACGCACCAGGCGCTTCCGCCGGCACGCGCACGTCGGGCGTGAAGAACAGCGGCAGCGAGGAGATCATCGCGATCAGCGTGGTCGCGCCGAACGCGATCTGCGGCCCCGCCGTGACCAACAGCCAACCCGCCGCCAAAGGGCTCACAATGCCGACGCAGGCCGCCACGGCTTCGCGGATGCCAAGCTGATGCCCGCGGTGCTCGTCATCGCCGAGCGCGGCGAAATAGGCGTGGTAGGTCGACCAATAAACCGTGTCGCCGATCGCCGACATCGCGACGAGGCCGAACAGCGCCGGGCTCACGCCATGCACGAACGGCAAAAACAAATATTGCAGCGCGCTGAACAGCGTGCCGCCGATCAGCAGCGCGCGCAGCCCGTAGCGGATCGCGAAGCGCAAGATGAACGGGCGAAACAAGAACCGGCCAAGCAGGATGCCGGCGAGCGCCGCCAGCACGCCGGCGTTCGGCACGCCCGCGCGCAACAGATAGACGGTGAAGAACGCGCCGCCGCCCGAGAGCGCGACGGCATGCATGCCGTAATGCAGATTAAGCAGATTGACGGTCGAATTTCGGAAGAAGGCCACGGGACAATCCTGGCGAGAGCACACGCATGATCGAGCGCGCACCGCCGTGTGGCGGGCGCGGGAGGACGCCGTGTTGGCGTCTTGATCAGCCGGGAATCAGCTCACGCACGGGACAAAGCCCCCTTAGGAACGCGCGGAAGCTATCGAGCGCCGCCGAGGCCCGCAATCGGGGCGCTGAGGAATTCGTGCGGCGTGGCGCGGCTGCATCGCTGGCTCAGGGCGCCGATGACTCAGGGCGCGGGCGCCTTTTCGATCGCGGCGATGCCGCCCGCGCGCCAATCGACGAACACGAGGTCCGGATTGGCCAGCGCCGTCCAGCCATCATAGCCGAACCCGCCGGGCGCCGCCGACAGCACCGCGCTCATCACTTGCCCGTGGCTCACCAGAGCAGGCAGGCGATGGCCGGCCGCGGCGATCTCGGCGAGCGCCGACAAGCCCCGCGCGGCCGCCTCGGCCATGCTCTCTTCGCCATCGAGCTTGTAATGCGGCTCCGCGAAGGCGCGTCGGATATGCGCGAGCCACGCCGTGCGGTCCGCGAACATCTGCACCGCCCGTTCGCGCAGCCGCGGCTCGATGGCGAGGTCCGCTTCGCCGGCCACGACGAACGGCGTGATCGTGCCGAGCGCGCGTGCATAGGGGCTCGAATAGACTGCATCCACGCCCATATGTTCGAGCCGGCCGACCAGCGCCCATGCGTCAAGCACGCCCTCCGGCGTCAGCGCCGCGCCCGGCGCGGGCCCCATGGATTGGCAATGGCGGATTAGCAGGAGGCGCATTGGTCTCGCGGCGAAGCGCCCCTTTGTGGCGCGTAGAACGAACGGTATGGTGAGCGCGGATGGCGACGAAAGAAACCCCGACCGAGCTTTTCAAGCGCGCGCTGGCGCAGTCGACGCGCGCGCTCGCGGGCGAAGAAGAGCTTGAGGTGGTGTTCGGCGCGGAAGGGCCGAAGCTGGCGGGCGATAAGATCGTGCTGCCGCACCCGGCGCGCGCGCTCACCGGGCCGGAAGCCGAGCGCATGCGCGGCTATGCGGATGGCCTGGCGCTGCGCATCGCGCACCATGACGAAGCCGCCCATGCGCAATTCCGCCCCACCGGCGCGCGCGCGCGCGAATTGTTCGACGCCGCCGAGGAGATGCGCTGCCAATCGCTCGGCGCCAATGCCTTGAAGGGCGTCGCCAACAATCTCAACGCCGCTTTGATCGAAAGCCTGGAGAAGAAGGGCGTTGGCCGCATGCAGGATCGCCAGGCCGCGCCCATGACAGACGCGCTGGCGTTGATCGTGCGGGAAAAGCTCACGGGCGAGCCGCCGCCGCCGATCGCGGCGGGCCTCATGAAGCTGTGGCGCGAGGAGATCGAGGCCAAGGCCGGCGGCTCGCTGCAAAAGCTCACCAGCGCGGCCAATGATCAAAAGGCGTTCGCGCAAGTGGCGCGCGATCTGCTGCGCGATCTCGATCTCGGCGATGAGCTCGGCGCCGATCCTACGGAAGACAATTCCGCCGAAGCGCCCGAACAGCCCCAGCCGCCCTCCGATGGCAATGAGCCCGACGATGGCGATCAGCAGGAGCAGCAGGCGCAATCGGAGATGCAGCAGCAGGAGAGCGAGTCCGACTCTGATGCTGAGCAGACCACCTCCATGGAAGACATGGAGGGCGATGATCAGGATGGCGAACTGGAAGAAGAGGGCGAGCGCCCGATCCGTCCGCCGCCGCGCAATGATCCCGACGATCCGAACCTGCAATACAAAGTCTTCACCCGCGCGCACGATGAGATGATCCCGGCGGAGCAATTGTGCGACGCCGAAGAGCTTGCGCGCCTGCGCACCTATCTCGATCAGCAGCTGAAGCCGCTGCAGAGCGTCGTCGGCCGGCTCGCCAATCGCCTGCAGCGTCTTCTGCTCGCGCAGCAGAACCGCTCCTGGACGTTCGATCTCGAAGAAGGCGTGCTCGACGCCGCGCGCCTCACGCGCGTCATCATCGATCCGATGTCGGCGCTCTCCTTCAAGGAAGAGGAAGACACCAATTTCAAGGACACCGTCGTCACGCTCCTGCTCGACAATTCGGGCTCGATGCGCGGGCGGCCGATCATGGTGGCGGCTTTGTGCGCCGATATCCTGGCGCGCACGCTGGAGCGCTGCGGCGTGAAGGTCGAGATTCTGGGCTTCACGACCCGCGCGTGGAAGGGCGGCATGTCGAAAGAGGATTGGCTGAAAGCCGGGCGCGCGCCGCAGCCCGGCCGTCTCAACGATCTGCGCCACGTGATCTACAAATCCGCCGACGCGCCTTGGCGGCGCGCGCGGCGCAATCTCGGCCTGATGATGCGCGAGGGACTGCTGAAGGAAAACATCGACGGCGAAGCGCTGATGTGGGCGCATGATCGCCTGCTGGCGCGCCAGGAGCAGCGCCGCATCCTGATGGTGATCTCCGATGGCGCGCCCGTGGATGATTCCACGCTCTCGGCCAATCCCGGCAATTACCTCGAAAAGCATTTGCGCGCCGTGATCCATTGGATCGAAACGCGCTCGCCCGTCGAACTCATCGCCATCGGCATCGGCCATGACGTCACGCGCTATTATAATCGCGCCGTCACCATCGTGGATGCGGAGCAATTGGGCGGCGCCATGACCGAAAAACTCGCCGAACTGTTCGAGGAAACCCCGCAAGCGCGCGCGATGGCGCGATGAAAGCGCTGACCGCCGCGATCGTTTCGCTGTGCCTCGCCGGCGCCGCCTGCGCGCAAGCGCCGCCGCCGCCGCAAGCCGAACAATGGCGCGCCATCCCGATGGCCAGCGCGCCCGCAGCGCTCGGCGCCGAGCAGATCGGCCGGCTGCGCTTTCTCGGCGGCATCGAAATCGGCTCGGAAGATCCGGCGTCGGGCGGCCTTTCCGATATCGCCGTGTCGCCCGACGGCGCCTTTCTCGCCCTCAACGATGACGGCCATTGGTTCCGCGGCCAGCTCATCCTCGACGCCAATGGCGCGCCAACCGGCATTCGCGACGTCTCGGTCGCGCTGATGCGCGATGAGAACGGCCATCCGTTCGAAACCAAGGAAGAGGGCGACAGCGAAGGCATGGCGGTGATGCCCGATGGCCGCGTCGCGGTGAGCTTCGAGCAAAGCCAGGTCATTCGCATCTACGACCTCGCGCACAATGGCCCGTTCGGCGCCGCGCAGCCCGGCCCGCCGCTGGCCGAGACACAGCGTTTGGCCGCCAATGCGGGCCTGGAAGCGCTCGCCAGTTTCGCGGATGGGCGCCTGCTCGTCGGCGGCGAAGAGGGCGCGCCGGTCTGGATCGCGACGCCGGGCGCTACAACGCCTGTCGCCCCGCTGGCGCGCATCGATGCGCCGTTCGGCTATGGCGTCACCGATTTCGATCGTCTGCCCAATGGCGATTTCGTCGCGCTGGAGCGTTTCTACGCGCCCGTCATCGGCACGCGCATCCGCATCCTGCTGATCCCGCAAGCCTCGCTGACGCAGGGCGCCGTCATCCAGCCAACCGAACTCGCGCTGTTGCAGCGCCCGCTCGCGATCGACAATTTCGAAGGCATATCCGCCGTCGCGCATGACGGCCATGTCGTGCTCTACATCGTGAGCGACGACAATTTCAGCACGCGCCAACGCACGCTGATCTACGCGTTTGAATTGGCCGCGCCTTAAGCGGCGGCTTGCTCGGCCAGCTTCTTCTTCAACTCGCGGCGGATTTTCACCGCGCGGATGGAGAGATCGCCTTCATCGGCCTTGAGCAGGAACGCATCGAGCCCGCCGCGGTGATCTACTGAGCGCAGCGCCGCCGCGGTCACGCGCAGGCGGAAATTGCGGCCCAGCGCTTCGCTCGCCAGCGTCACATTGACGAGGTTCGGCTGAAACTCGCGCTTGGTCTTGATGTTGGAATGGCTGACCTTGTGGCCGATCTGGCGGCGCACGCCGGAAAGCTCGCACTGGCGGGACATGGGACGCTTTGCTCGTGGGCTTGAAAATTGAGGGCGGACTGGTACGCGAACGCCGCCCGAGCGTCAACATTTCGCCTCCGGCGATCTTTAGCGCCCGCTTTGGCCGGATTTCGTTCAGCGCGCGATCAGGCCGGCCGCTCTAAAACACCCAGCACGACCGGTTCGGAGCCTCGCATGAAAGCCCTGTTCGCCGCCCTCTCGCTCGCGCTGGCCGCGGCCTTGCCCGCCGCCGCCTCGGCCCAAGCGCAGGCGCAGCCTGCCCACGGCTACGACCTGGTCTACAGCGTCCACGCGCGCGGCATGGACGCCGGCGAATTCACCATGAGCTTCAACGTCAATGGCGCGGCCTATGAGGCCAGCGGCCAGCGCCGCATGACCGGGCTCGCCCGCACCTTCCTCGGCAATAGCCAGGATTACCGCTATCTCGCCCGCGGCCAGATCGCGCAGGACGGCTCGGTCCATCCCAGCGCCTATCAGCACCAAGGCGGGCGGCGGAACCGGCTGGTCCGCGTCGCCTTCAGCCTTGAGGACGTCGTGACCTCGTCCGAGCCGGAAATGGGCATGGGCAATCCGCCCGCCACGCGCGCCCAGAAGCTCGGCTCCGTCGACAATATCTCGATGTTCCTGGCCATGATGCGTCACCAGGGCAATCCGTGCCAACAAACCGTCCGCGTCCTGCTCGACGGGCGTTCGCGCTTCGATTTCGTGATGACGCCCAACGGCACGGAACGGGTCTCGCTCGGCGCCTTCCGCGGCAATGCCCAGCGCTGCCGCGTGCAATACCGCCCGATCGCCGGCTTCTCCGATCCGCAGGAAGCCTCGGAGCTCTCGTTCCTGTTTGCGCCGATCAATGGCGTGAACGTGCCGGTGCGCATCGAAATGCCGTCCGACGACGCCGGCGTGATCCGCCTCGACGCGCGCAGCTTCCGCGCCCGCTGAGCCAGAAACGATCGCCCGCCCGGCAATACCAGATTGGAACGGCGCAGGAACGACAGAATGTAAGTGATTCGTCGATGGTTTGTTCCGCTTGGGTTCCCGCGGGCAAAGCTGGTTGTGGATAACCTAAAGTTCTGTAATTTCTTGGCTTAAGCGGTCGTCAGCTCGCGTTTTTCGTGCAAATATCTGGCATTGCGCGCTCAAAACGATCTGAGCGTCAGCTGCGGTTGAGCCCTGCAGCGCTCCCGCCTGATATGATCGGAACGCCGCTTGCCCAATCTTCCCAAAGATCTTGAAGAATTGACGCGTCCCAGCCCCCGCGCGCCGAACCTGCGCGCCTGCCCGGTCTGCGGCCAGCATTTCGACGCCGACGATTTCGAGCAGATCTATCATCACGATGATCAGCCGCATGAGCCGCTGACCTCCGAGCGCCCCTAACGCCGCCAGAGCGTCGGTTTCGCTGCACTGTCAAAGGCTTCGCGCGCGGCGCGCACCCGGGCCTGATTGGCCTTGGCCCAATCGCCCAGCGCCCGCACAGGCCCCAAAAGATCGCGGCCCAAAGCCGTGAGCGCATAATCCACGCGCGGCGGGATCGAGGGCGTCACCGTGCGCGTGATGAAGCCGTCGCGCTCCAGGCTGCGCAGGGTCGTGGTGAGCATCTTCTGCGAGATCGGCGCGAGCGCCCGGCGCATCTCGCTGAAGCGGCGCGGCCCGTCGCCCAAGAGGCCGACGGCCTGGATCGACCATTTGTCGCCGATCCGGGACAGGGTTTCGTTCACAGCCCGGCAATCGGCGGGATCATGGACGAGCGCGGCTTCCCTGGTCACGCGCGGGTGCGTCGGTTTCAAGAAAGTGCCTCCTTCCGCCCGGCTGGCGCTCTCCAATATAGCCCTAGTCACTATTGGAAACCAGCGGAGCACAGCCGTGAGCAAACCCAAGATCGGCGTCGTCCTTGGCACCACGCGCCAGAACCGGTTCAGCGAAAAGGCCGGCGCCTGGATCATGGAGATCGCCAAGGCGCGCGAGGACCTCGCGTTCGAGATCGTCGATCTGCGCGATTATCCGATGCCGTTTTTCGACGAGCCGCTCTCGCCGGTCTATACGCCGCCGAAGAACGAAGCCGCCCTGGCCTGGGGCCGCAAGGTGGCCGAGCTCGACGGCTATCTCTTCATCACCGGCGAATACAATCACTCGATCCCGGCCGTGCTGAAGAACGCGATCGACTACGCCTACAAGGAATTCAACAAGAAGCCCGCGGCCTTCATCGGCTATGGCGGGGTGGGCGCGGCGCGCGCCATCGAGCATCTGCGCCAGATTCTGGTCGAAGTGCAGATCGCGCCCATGCGCAACGGCGTCTACATCGCGCTCGCCGATTACCGCCCGCTGCTGTTCGGCGAAAAGACCTTCGCGGACCTGCCGCATCTCAATGACATCGCCGTCCAAGTCCTGGACGAACTCGCCTGGTGGGCCCGCACGCTCAAGGCTGGGCGGGAAGGGTTCTAGAGCCCGTTTGTGCTCCCTCATCCCGGACAAGCGAAACTTGATCTGGGATGAGGGAGGGCCGATGCGCCCCGCATCTGGACTCTCGCCCCCCGCCGCCGCACATAACGCCCATGCCCGGCCCGATGCGTCCGGACGCGCCCGTGAAGGCCGTCCTCGGTCCCACCAATACCGGCAAGACCCATCTCGCGATCGAGCGCATGCTCGCCCACCGCACGGGCATGATCGGCCTGCCGCTGCGCCTCCTGGCGCGCGAGGTCTATGACAAGGTGGTCGCGGCCAAGGGCGCCCAGGCGGCGGCCCTCGTCACCGGCGAAGAGAAGATCTGGCCCGACGGCGCGCGCTATCTGATCGCCACGGTCGAGGCCATGCCGCTCGACCATCCGACCGAATTCCTCGCCGTCGATGAAATCCAGCTGGCCCGCGATCCGGACCGCGGCCACATCTTCACCGACCGCATGCTGCGCGCGCGCGGGCAGGGCGAGACCATGCTGCTCGGCTCGGACACGATGCGCAACGTGCTGCGCCGACACCTGCCGCACGCCGAGATTTCCAGCCGCGAGCGGCTGTCGCGCCTTTCCTATGCGGGCCCGAAGAAGCTCACCAAATTGCCGAAGCGCACGGCCGTCGTCGCGTTCAGCGCCGAGGAGGTCTATGCGATCGCGGAACTGATCCGGCGCCATCGCGGCGGCGCAGCGGTGGTGATGGGCGCGCTCAGCCCGCGCACGCGCAACGCGCAGGTCGCGCTCTATCAATCGGGCGAGGTCGATTTTCTGGTGGCCACCGATGCGATCGGCATGGGCCTCAACATGGATGTCGATCACGTCGCGTTCGCGTCCTCGGCCAAATTCGATGGGCGGCGCAATCGCGTGCTCAGGCCCGATGAGGTCGCGCAGATCGCCGGCCGCGCCGGCCGTTTCACGCGCGACGGCGCGTTCGGCGAAACCGGCGAATGCCCACCCTTCGATGAGGAGACCATCGCGCGCGTCGAGAACCACGAGTTCGAAACCGTGGAAGCCGTCGAATGGCGCAATCCGGATTTGAATTTCACCTCGATCGCCGCGCTGCTTGCGTCTTTAGAGCGTCCACCCAACGCGCCAGGGCTGATGCGTGCGCGCGGCGCGGTGGATGAAGAGACGCTGAAGCGCGTCGCGCAGGACGAGGATGTCGCCGCGCTGGCGCGCAGCCCACGCGCCGTCGCGCGGCTCTGGGAAGCGTGCCAGACGCCGGATTTCCGCAAAGTCGCGATTGAAGAGCATGCGCGCCTGGCCGCGCGGCTGGCTTCGCATCTCCTCAAGGAAAACGGTCGTCTGCCGGCCGATTGGATCGCGCGCGAGATCGCCGAGCTTGACCGCACCGAAGGCGATCTCGATGCGCTGCAGGCGCGCCTCGCCCATATCCGCACCTGGACCTATGTCGCCAACCGCGCCGATTGGCTGGCCGATCCCGAAAGCTGGCGCGCGCGCACGCGCGAGGTGGAAGACCGCGTCTCCGATGCGCTGCACGATCTGCTCACGCAGCGCTTCATCGATCGGCGCACCAGCGCGCTGCTGCGCGGCCTGAAGCGCGAAGACGCCTTGCTTGCGGGCGTGAGCGAAGAGGGCGAGGTCACCGTCGAAGGCCACTATGTCGGCCGGCTCGAAGGCTTGAGCTTTCGCCCCGATCCGCGCGCTTTGGGGCTCGAAGGCCGCGCCGTGCGCAACGCCGCGCAGCGCGCTTTGGCGCCCGAGGTGGCGCGCCGGTTGGCGCGCATCGCCCGCGCCGAAGGCTTCGAACTCGAACGCGATGGGCGCCTCTTCTTCGAGGGCGAAGCCGTCGCCAAACTCACGCCGTGCGATCCGCTGCGTCCGAAGCTTGCGCTCATCGGCGCCGAGCACGCGCACGAGGCCGCGCGCGGCGAAGCTTTGGCGCGGATGGAGGCGTGGCTCGACGACGCCGTTGCGCGCGAACTCGCGCCGCTGCGCGCGCTCGATGAAAGCTGGCGTGCGGGCGTGTTGCCGCGTGCGGCCCGCGGGCTCGCCTATCGCCTGATCGAAAACGCCGGCGCGCTCGATCGGCGCGCCAATGAAGATCTGATCCAGGGCCTCACGCCGGAAGCGCGCAAGGCGCTGGCCATTCACGGCGTGCGCTTCGGGCGCGCCACCATCTTCATGCCGTCTCTGCTGGCGCCGCAGGCGGCCGCGCTGCACGCCATCCTGCGCCACGGCGCGCTGGCGCAAGAGGGACTGCCTTTCCTGCCGCGCCGCCAGATTTCATCGACGGACGATCAGGGCCGCGCCTGGGCCGCCTACGCCGCCGCCGGCTTCCGCCCCGCCGGCCCGCGCGTGGTGCGCATCGACCGGCTCGAACGCGTCGCCGCCGCGCTCAGCAAAGCGCAATCCGCCGGCGAAGCGCCGGAAACATCCTTGCGCCGCGTGCTGCGGCTCGATGAGGCCGCCTTCGCCGCCATGCTCGCCGCGCTCGGCTATCGCAAGCTCGCGCCCAAGGCGCCGGGCGCGCCGCCGCGCTGGCGCGCGCCCATCGCGGCCAAGCGCGCACTGCCGGATGCGCCCGAAGCGGCCGCGGGTCCGTTCGCCGGCCTGGCCGATCTGATGCCGACGGGCCGCAAATGAACGAACGCTGCCGGCTCGATGTCTGGCTGTGGCGCGCGCGCTTTTTCAAAACCCGCGCGCTTGCTGCGGCGGCGGTCGCGGGCGGCGGCGTGCGGCTGGCGCGCGCCGGCAGCCTGCGCCGCATCGACAAGCCCGGCGAAGCCATCGGCGCCGGCGACGAGCTCACCATCGCCACGGCGCGCGGCCTCGCCAGCCTGCGCATCGCCGCTCTGGGCGAACGCCGCGGACCGGCCGTCGAAGCCCGCACGCTCTATGTCCGCCTGGATGGGCCTGAGCTTGACGATCCAGAGCCCGGCGGCCATGTCAGCGGCGCGTGATTGAGGGGCGAGGACCGGAAGAATGACCTACGTCGTCATGGACCAATGCATCAAATGCAAGTTCATGGATTGCGTGGAGGTGTGTCCGGTCGATTGCTTCTACGAAGGCGAAAACATGCTCGTCATCCACCCCGACGAGTGCATCGATTGCGGCGTGTGCGAGCCGGAATGTCCGGTCGACGCCATTAAGCCTGATCTCGAAGACGGCGATGGCAAGTGGTTGAAGATCAACACGGAATACGCCCAGCTTTGGCCAAATATCACGCGTAAGGGTGATGCGCCTGCCGATGCAGACGCGTTTCGCGACGAAACCGGCAAGTTCGAGAAGTATTTCAGCCCCAAACCGGGCTCGGGAGACTGATCTGCGGCGTCTGGGCCCTTCCGAAGGGGCCATTTTTGTGATAGGGTTATAAAATCGTAAACGCCGCGCCCAAACGCGGCTTACGCCTGCCGGCGCAATGGATCGCGCCCACCTAACCGTCGCGCTCGGGCGCCCGCACATCTGGTCCGGAAGCTATCTGGTCCAGCGCGGCGCGCTCGTCGCTTGAGTCAGGGGGCCGACCGCAGACCCGCCGCGCAGTTTGGCCATTGGAGCAGGGATCGTTCATGACGAACAGCGCGTCCGTACAGCCCGCCTCTTTCAAGACGGGCGATCACATCGTTTACCCCGCGCACGGCGTCGGCCGTGTGATTGGCGTCGAGAAGCAGACGGTGGCGGGCATCGACCTCGAGGTCTTCGTGATCTCGTTCGAGCAAGACAAGATGACGTTGCGGGTGCCGACCGCGAAGGCCAAGTCCTGCGGCATGCGTCCGCTGGCCTCCGGTCAGATCGTGACGGATGCCTTGAAGACACTGCAGGGCCGCGCCCGGGTGAAGCGCACTATGTGGTCGCGCCGCGCCCAGGAATATGAAGCCAAGATCAATTCGGGCGACCTCGTTTCGATCGCGGAAGTGGTGCGCGACCTGCACCGCGCCTCGGACCAGCCGGAGCAATCCTATTCCGAGCGCCAGCTCTATGAGAGCGCGCTCGACCGGATGGCCCGCGAACTCGCCGCCGTCGAAAACATCGAGCGTGACGCCGCCGTCGAAAAGGTCTCGGCCTCGCTCGCCAACAAGAAAGCCGCCGCGGCCGCCTAAGGCGCGCAGCGCAGCTCAAACGCAATCAGGCCGGGCGCAAGCCCGGCCTTTTTGTTCGCGCCTTTTGCTCGTCAAAAGAAATCTATCGGACAGTTTTCCGGCGGCCGTACGATGCGCGCCTCATGTTCGATTGGAGTTCCCCCACGCAGATCCTGATGCATCTCTGCCTTCTCTTGCTGCAGAGGCTCAGGATTCCGCGCACCGCCGCAAAGGCGATCAGCGCCGCGCTGCGCCCCTTGGAGGCGTATGTGCGCGACGCGCTGACCGCGCGCGCGTCCGCTGCGCATGCATCTGCGCCGCCGCCGCCGAGATTCGTCCCCCGCGCGGCCCGCCCCGCGCCCCGCGCCGCTGCTGAATCAGAACTGGTTTCCGCCGCGCCGCTGGCTGCGCGGATCGCAGCGCTGTTGCGCGCCGTCGCTGATCCGAACCGCTACGCGGCGGCCTACGCCCAGCCGCGCACGCCTGTGATGGCGCGCAGGCGCCGCAGCCGCGCCGCGCCGCACGTCTGGCCGCGTCTGCAGCACGTCATGATGGCGCGCGCCGCACCCGTGAGCGCGCCGCCCTTATTCAACTCAAGCTGAATCATTTGCGCCGTTCAGGTCGCCCCGCGCGCGCTTTGAGCCTTCAAAGCGCGCCGCGAATCATGCCCGCGTCACGGCGCGGGCGGCGCTTCGCCTGTGCGCAGGAACGGGTAGGGGTCGATGGCCTCGCCATGGGGCGAAGGCGCGCCCGGCGCCACGCGCTGGATCTCGAAATGAAGATGCGGCGCCGTCGCGTTTCCCGTGGCGCCGACATAGCCGATAATCTGGCCCTGACGCACCTCTTCGCCCTCATGCAGATCGGCCGCGTAGCCGCTGAGATGCGCGTAATAGAACGAATAGGCTCTCGCCTCATCGACGAGATAGATCGCCGTGCCGCCGCGCGCGCTTGTGGTGAGCTTGGCGACGCGCCCATCCGCGACGGCGAGCACCGGCGTCGCTTGCGCGGCCATGATGTCGAGCCCTTCGTGCCGGCGGCCTTGGCTGCGCGCCGCGCCCCACGTGTCGGTCAGCGCCGCGCGCCGCACGCCTTCCACCGGCACGATCAGCGCGCCGGGCTCTTGTCCGGTCAGGAGCGGCGCCGAGATGAAGCGCGCGCCGTCGCGCGGATAGGAGGCGAACCCCATCATCACGACGAGCGCCAGCCCCGCCAGGGCGATCATGACGCCGGAGACATAGGTGCGACGAATCATGGCGTGCGCCCTCCATCGCGCAGCGGGCGCGCAAAGTACATGGCGCGGCGCAGATCAATGGGCCGCGGTCAGCACCTCGATCTGCATCGGATTGTCCGCGCACATCAGCGGCCCGTTGCGCGCGATCACATGGCCGCGCACGCGCACACGCTGGCCTTTGTAGGAGGCGAAGGGCGGGCCGCTCCATGCGGTCACGGACTCGCCGTAGAGCGCGACCGTGAAATCGGTGTGATAGTCTTCGCCGAAATTGAGATAGACGCGCGCGCTCGATGCGCGGCGGCCTTCGCTGGCCGGTCGCGCGTCACTCTCTGCGACGTCGCGCACCACGCCCTCGACGATGCGGAACGGTCCGCGGTAACAGCTCTCATCGGGAAAGCTTTCCTGCTCGATCGCCGCCACGGTGCGCGGGCGATAATCGGGCAGCGCCCACAAGCCGGCATGCGCGGCGCGCGCCTGTGTCTCGATCGCGGCGAGCTGTTCGGCGCGCGCGAGATTGTCCTTGCGCGGACGCGCCCAGGCTGCGCCGCGGCGGAGCATTTCCTGTTGCAGCCAGATCCAGCGCCCGCCTTCGCTCTGCACGAACACTTGCGCGAGCGCGGTCTCGCCGCGGTCGTCTTGCGCCGGCGTGCCCGGCGCGGCCGTTGCGCGCGCATCATCGGCGCGCCGGAAGCTGCGCTGGCGCCGCACGCCGCCATAAGCCAGCCGCGCTTGCCGGCCGAGCGCCAATTCGCTCAGCGTCTGGCGCGCCTGCTGCGCGTAGGCGCCATCGCCATAGGGCGCTTCGATGCCCGTCAGCGTCACGCGCAAACCGCTTTCCAGCATCAGCGTGTCGCCATCGATGATTTGCGAAATCTTGCTGCTCTCGCCGCGTTCCAAGCCCTGCATGTTCGGCCCGCACGCGCACAGCATCGCCGCCAAAAAGGCGGCGGTCAGCCAGCCCGATGTTTTCATCGCGCGCTCCCATCAACCCGCGGCCAGCATCGGCGCAATTCGCCCATTTGGCGAGGGGCGCGGGGCCATCGACGCGCGCGGAGGCTTCGGCCATAGTCCCGCCGCGTCGGCTCCGTAGCTCAGCTGGATAGAGCTGCTCCGTCCTAAGGAGAGGGTCGCAGGTTCGACTCCTGCCGGGGCCGCCACGGGGATGAGGTTTGGGAATGCGGCGTCACTTCCGGAACGGGTGGTCTGCGGCCGCCGCCTGCATGCTGGCCATCGCCCATCAGCGCACGCCGATGACGCGTTGGGCGTTCCTGATTGCGCTCGTCTTGTTGTGGGCCGGCGCAGGGTTCGTCGGCTGGTACGGCTGGCCTTGGGCGCCCACGCATCCGATCCCGTGGCACGAAGCGGTCTATCGCACCATCAGCGCGCTCTCCATGTCGGACGATTACACGCCGAAGAACGAAGGCGCGCTCAACATCGCGCGCTTTGCGGGCGTGGCGTTTCCTGTGTTCAGTCTGGTGTTCGCGTTCTGGGGCCAATTGGGGCGCTCGATCGCGCATGGCCTGTTCTCGTTTGCGCGCAACCACATCGTGATTGCGGGCGCCGGTCCCGCCGCCGTGTTTCTGGCGCAGGATTGCCGGGCGAACCGCAATGGCCGCGACAGCGTCGTGCTGATCGGCGCGGGTTTGCCGGAGGATTTGAGCTGGGCGCTGTCGCGCAACGGCGTCTACGTCATCAACGGCTCGGCGGTCGATCGACGCACGCTCACCGTCGCGCGCGCGCATCGCGGCGCGCACGTCGTTGCGTTCGAGGACGACGACACAGCGAATTTGCAGATCGAAGCCGCGATGCGCGGCCTCATCGGCAAAGCCAAGCGGAAGACGCCGATCTCGGTGCACGTCGCCACGCGCTCGCCCATGCTGCTGCGCGAGGCCCGCGCCATGCGCGCCAGCGAACAGGCCAAGCGCGGCGAAGCGCGCCCGTCGATCGAGTCGAAGCCGTTTTCGCTGGAGGAGATCGCCGCGCGGCGTTTGATCCAGGGACAGACCATCGAGATTCTCGACGTCGCAAAGGACCTCGGCCAGCCGCGCGTGCACATCGTGCTGTTCGGCTTCGACGAGGCGGCCCAGGCGGTCGCGGCGCACGTGTTCATGAGCCTGTGGTCGGCGCATTTCGAAGCGCCGCGCGTCACCGTGCTGGCGCCCGATCCGGATGCTTGCCTCGCGCAATTCCGTTCGCGTCATCCGCAGGCCTTCGCGCACCCGCAGCTGTGGGCGGCGGACATCAAATTCCTGGCGTTCGACATGGCGCGCGATCATATCGATCACAGCATGCTCCAGCGCATTCAGGTGACCGAAGATCGCGGCCAGGCCACCGCTGTCGTCGTCTCCGCCGGGACTGATCCCGACAACATCCGCCTGTCGCTCGCCTTGAAGCGCGCCTGCAATGAAGGGCTCTATTGGCCGGCGCCGATCTACATGAAGGAAAGCGCGCGCTCCGAATTCTCCGCGGTTTACGCTAAGGGCGATGAAACGCCGGAGCGCGACGCCTATCTGCTCGCCTTCGGCGGTTTGCAGACCACGGCCACGCGGCTCGACATCATCATGGGCCGCGTCGATCAGGGCGCCGCGATCGCACACGCGCACTATCAAAAAGGCTTCGCGCGCGAGGGCCGTGTGCGCATGCAGGATTTGCAGGCGGTCACGCGCGAATGGGGCGATGTGCTCGAAACCTTCCGCGCCGCCAATCGCGCCGTCGCCGATTCCGCGATGGTGAAAGTGTGGGACGCCGGCTGGCGCCCGATGCAGGGCCGCCAAAGCGGCGAGACCGAGCCTGAGCCGGCCGAAGGCATGGGCGATCTCATGGCCCGGCGCGAACATGATCGCTGGATGGCCGAGCGTCTGATGGCCGGCTGGCGCCCCGTCGAAGAGGGCGGCCGGCGCGACAATTCCTTGCTCATCCACGACAAGCTCATCCCGTGGGATCAGCTCTCCGAGGCCGACAAGAAGAACGACGACGTCCAGGTCCGCGCCTCGATCGACATCGCCCGCGCCATGCACCCGCGCGGTTTCGAGGCGCGGGCTTAGGTTTTCGTACCGCCGGCTTCCAGCCGGGAGGTCGGCGCTGTGCCGGCTGGAAGCCGGCGGTACGAAGCAGCGCTATATCTCCTCAAAATTTCCGCTGCGGCCCTTGCCAGCGGCGAAGCGCGCCGCGCCGGCGCGGCTTTCGGCGGCGACTACGGGCGCGCCGCGGCGAGCTTCGGCGCGCAGCGCGTCATCGAGTTCGCGGCTCCAGCCGGCATAGGCGCTGGCGCGGTCGGCGCGGAGGCAAAGCTGCGGGAAGCGCGCGATTTCTTTGGCGAGCGCAATCGCATCGGCCAGCGCTTCGCCTTGCTTCGAGAGACGATTGGCGAGGCCCCATTGGAACGCTTCCTGCGCATCGACCGGCCGGCCGGTCAGGATCATGTCCATGGCCCGCCCGTGCCCGATGATGCGTGGCAGGCGCATCGTGCCCCCGTCGATCAGCGGCACACCCCAGCGCCGGCAGAACACGCCGAAGATCGCCGTCTCCGACGCCACCCGCATATCCGCCAGCAAGGAGAGTTCGAGCCCCCCGGCGACCGCATGGCCCTCAACCGCCGCGATCAGCGGTTTGGAGAGCGACACGCCCGGCTCCGCCTCCGCCCGGTCCGCCAGGAGCCGCGAAGGCCCCATCGGCCCCGCCTGCGGGCCCGGCGAGGGAACCCCGCCGCCCAGGCTCGGATCGGCCGCGACCTTGAGATCGAAACCGGCGCAGAACGCGCCCTGTGCGCCGGTCAGCACGGTGATGAGGACCGCCTCATCGGCCTCCGCTTCTGCAAAGGACTTGAAGAGCAAGGCGGCCGTTTGCGGGTTCACGGCGTTCCGGGCCTCGGGGCGATTGATCGTGATCACGGCGACCGGCCCGTCGCGGCTGGTAAGAACGGTCATGTTTCCTCCGTCGGCCCTGCTGTCGGGGCTTGTGTGATAAAAGCGCCACACCTACCTCAAGCGCAAGGATGCGCGTCGCCTCTCAAAGGGGCGCGCAGGAAAGGGGATGCCTTATGGATCTCGAGAAGTTCACCGAGCGGGCGCGCGGCTTCATTCAGGCTGCACAGACCATCGCGCTGCGCGAACAAAACCAGCAATTCGAAACGCAGCACCTGCTCAAGGCGTTGCTGGACGACCGTGAGGGACTCGCAGCGGGTCTGCTGCGCGCATCGGGCGCCGATCCCGTGCGCGTCGGCGCTGATGTCGATGCGGCGGTGAAGGCGCTGCCGAAAGTGCAGGGCGGCGGCGACCGCATGTATATGGCGGCCTCGACCGGGCGCGCACTCGACGCAGCCGAGCAGGCCGCGACCAAGGCGGGCGATTCTTATGTCACGGCGGAGCGCCTTCTGTTTGCGCTCGCGCTCACGCCCGATGGAAAAGCCGGCGAAATTCTGAAGAAGCACGGCGTCACGCCGCAAAAGCTTGAAGTCGCGATCCAGGATTTGCGCAAAGGCCGCACCGCGCAAAGCGCGACGGCGGAAGATCAATATGAGGCGCTGAAGAAATATGCGCGCGACCTCACGGAAGATGCGCGCGCCGGCAAGCTCGATCCGGTGATCGGGCGCGATGAGGAAATCCGCCGCACGATTCAAGTTCTCTCGCGCCGCACCAAGAACAATCCCGTGCTGATCGGCGAGCCCGGCGTCGGCAAGACGGCGATCGCGGAGGGCTTGGCGCTGCGCATCGTCAATGGCGACGTGCCCGAAAGCCTCAAGAACAAGAAGCTGCTCGCGCTCGACATGGGCGCGCTGATCGCCGGCGCGAAATATCGCGGCGAGTTCGAAGAGCGGCTGAAGGCCGTGCTCAATGAGGTGACCAGCGCCAATGGCGACATCATCCTCTTTATCGATGAAATGCACACGCTCGTCGGCGCCGGCAAAAGCGAAGGCGCGATGGATGCGTCCAATCTCTTGAAGCCCGCTTTGGCGCGCGGCGAACTGCATTGCGTGGGCGCCACCACGCTCGATGAATATCGCAAACATGTCGAGAAGGATGCGGCGCTGGCGCGGCGCTTCCAGCCGATCTTCGTCGATGAGCCGAGCGTGGAGGACACCATCTCCATTCTGCGCGGCCTCAAGGAAAAGTACGAAGTGCACCATGGCGTGCGCATCTCCGACGCCGCGATCGTGGCGGCGGCGCAGCTTTCGAACCGCTACATCACCGATCGCTTCCTGCCGGACAAAGCGATCGATCTGGTCGACGAGGCCGCCTCGCGCCTCAGAATGCAGGTCGATTCCAAACCCGAAGAGCTCGACGAACTCGATCGCCGCATCATGCAGCTCAAGATCGAATTCGAAGCGCTGAAGAAGGAAAGCGATCCGGCGTCGAAGGATCGCAGCGCCAAGCTCGATGAGGAGGTCCGGCGGCTCGAAACGCGCTCGGCCGAACTCACCGCCGCGTGGTCGGCCGAGAAGGACCGGCTCAAATCCTCGTCCAACGTCAAGGAAGAGCTGGAGCGGCTCAATCAGGAATTGCTCGACGCGCAGCGCAAAGGCGATTTCGCCAGAGCGGGCGAGATCAAGTACGGCCGCATCCCGCAGCTTGAACAGCAATTGGCGGCGAGCGAAGGCAAGGGCGGCGGGCTGGTGCAGGAGGTGGTCGATGCCGAAGCCATCGCGGCGGTCGTTTCGCGCTGGACCGGCGTGCCGGTCGATAAAATGCTCGAAGGCGAAAAGGCCAAGCTGCTCCAGATGGAGGATAGTTTGCGCGGCCGCGTGATCGGCCAGGAGGACGCGCTGCGCGCGGTGAGTGACGCGGTGCGCCGTGCGCGCGCTGGCCTGCAGGATCCCAACCGGCCGATCGGCTCGTTCATGTTCCTGGGGCCGACGGGCGTCGGCAAAACCGAGCTCACCAAGGCGCTCGCGGAATTCCTGTTCAACGACGACACGGCGATGACGCGCATCGACATGTCCGAGTACATGGAGAAGCATTCCGTGGCGCGGCTGATCGGCGCCCCGCCCGGCTATGTCGGTTATGAGGAAGGCGGCGCGCTCACCGAAGCCGTGCGGCGGCGGCCCTATCAGGTCGTGCTGTTCGACGAGATCGAGAAGGCGCATCCGGACGTGTTCAATGTCCTCCTGCAAGTGCTCGATGATGGCCGCCTCACCGATGGCCAGGGCCGCACGGTCGATTTCAAGAACGTCATCCTCATCATGACCTCGAACGCGGGCGCGCAATATCTGGCCGATCAGCCGGAAGGCGCGGACGTGGAAGACGTGCGCGAACTGGTGATGGGCGAGGTGCGCGCGCGCTTCCGGCCAGAATTCCTCAACCGGATCGACGAGATCATTCTGTTCCGCCGGCTGCAGAAAGCGCAGATGGGCGAGATCGTGAAGATCCAGCTGAAGCGTCTCGACGCGCTGCTGGCCGAGCGCAACATCGCCATCGATCTCGATGCGCGCGCCAGCGCCGAACTCGCCAAGCGCGGCTATGATCCGACTTATGGCGCGCGCCCGCTGAAGCGCGTGATCCAGAAGGACATCCAGGATCCGCTCGCGCGGCTCTTGCTGGAAGGGCGCATCAAGGATGGCGACCGCGTGCCTGTCACGTTCGACGGCAACGATTTCCTGTTCAACGGTGCGGCCGATCGCCGGGCGGCGTGAGGCCGGGCCTGCGCATCACGGCATAAAAAAGAGCCCCGCGCTGCGGGGCTCTTTCGTTTTGACACTCGCGTGCGTCCCCCGGCGCGCGCTTAGTGCGAGGCCGGCGAAGATGGCGCCGTGGCGGCGCGGACATCCTCGGCGGCGCGGTGCGTCGCGTCGCGCGCGGTATCGGCTGCGTCGCTGGCGGCCTTGGAGGCGTCGGACGCGGCCTGATCGATGGCTTCGCCGGTTTGCTCCATCGGCCCGTCGGTGCGATCGGTGCTGCCGGTCGTGGCTTGCTCGAACGCGGAATCCATCTTTTCGCCGGTCTTTTCCGCCGAATTGGTGGGCCCGCACGCACTCAGCGCGAGCGCGGCGCACGCCGCCAGAACAACATAACGCATGGCTATTCCTTCCTCAGGGGGCGCTTTGAAAATGCGCGCGCCGGCGCGCCCCGCTCCGGCGCCGTTGTTACTGCGTGGATGATCTGGCTTTGGACGCCGCACGCGCGGCCGTCAGGTATCCAATCCTCCCGCACGGCGGACAAACGCCGCCTCGCATGCGCTTAACCGTGATGGGCCGGGTTCGGTTCCATCACCTTGGCGTCATGCGCAGCATCACGGCGCGGCCGCCGCCGCTGATCCCAGAGCACGAGCATGCACGCGCCGATGATGATCGGCGCTGCAATCAGCACTTGCGGCCGCGCAACCTCGTGAAACAGCACATAGCCGTAGATCGGCGCCCAGATAGCGGCGGTGAAATCGAACGGCGCCACGCGCTGCGCCTCCGCCAGCGAATAGGCGCGCGTCAGCCAATTGGCTGCAAGGGCGCCCAGCGCGCCGACGAGAAGGAAGAGCGGGACCGCGTCCAGCTGCGGCGGCGGCGACAGCGCGATCGCGGGCGCCGCAAGCAGCAGGGTGGGGATGACCGAGCCGGTGATCTGCGTGATGAGCGGTCCGTCTTCCAGCGCCTGCTTGCGCGTCAGCGCCATGCCGCACGCATAGCTTGCGCAGGACACCATCACGGCGGCGACGCCGGTCAGCTGATCTCGCGCCGCATGCGGCTCGGCCGCCCCGCCCTGCGCCGCGATCGCGACGCCGATGAAGCCGATGAAGGCGGCGATGAGATTGATCGGGCGCATGCGCTCGCCCGTCAGCACCTGCGTGGCGGGCGCCACCATCAGACTCGCGACGAAGCCGAGCGTCACCGCCTCCACCAGCGGCAGCAGCGCCAGCCCGACATAGAAGCTCGCGCCCGACATCATCAGACAGAAGCCGCGCGGCGCGTGCGCGCGCCAGATCGTCCACGGAATGCGCGGCGCCCCGCCATGCAGCCAGATCGGGATCGCCGCCAGCGAAGACAGGCCGTAGCGCACGAAGCTGATCAGCAGCACGTTGTGATTCACGGTGAGCAATTTCACCGCGGCGTCCAGCCCGGCGAACGCCGCCACCGCGCCTGCGGCATAGGCCAGCGGCTTGGCGTCTTTCCAGATCATGGTTTTAGGCCCCGCGCGCGCGTTTTGCGGGCGCGCCGAACGCGGTATAGCGGGCCATGCTCAGCGAAGACCAGCTTCTGATTGCGGATACGGCGCATGCGTTCGCGCAGGAGCGGCTGCGCCCGTTCGCGGCGCAATGGGAAAAGGAAGAGCGGCTCGACCGGCCGACCTTGGAGGCGCTCGCCGCGCTCGGCTTCGGCGGCATTTATGTGCGCGAGGATGTCGGCGGGTCGGGGCTTTCACGGCTCGATGCGGCGCTGATCTTCGAGGAATTGGCGCGCGGCTGCATCTCGACGGCGGCGTTCCTCTCGATCCACAATATGTGCGCCTGGATGATCGACAGCTTCGCCGATGAGGCCCAGCGGCAGCGCTTCCTGCCGAAGCTCACGCGCATGGAGCTGATCGCGTCCTATTGTTTGACAGAGCCGGGCGCCGGTTCGGACGCCGCGAGCCTGCGCACCGCGGCGCGGCGCGATGGCGATCATTACGTGCTCGACGGCGCCAAGGCGTTCATCTCCGGCGCCGGCTTTTCCGACCTCTACCTCGTGATGTGCCGCACCGGCGGCGAGGGCGCGGGCGGCATATCGTGCATCGTTGTGGAGAAGGGAACGCCGGGGCTCTCCTTTGGCAAGCTCGAAAACAAGATGGGCTGGCGCGCGCAGCCGACGGCGCAAGTCATGTTCGATGGCTGCCGCGTGCCGGTTGAAAACCGCATCGGGCCCGAAGGCGATGGCTTCCGCTATGCGATGCGCGGTCTCGATGGCGGACGGCTCAATATCGGCGCCTGTTCGCTCGGCGGCGCGCGCGATGCGCTCGATCGCGCCTTGGCCTATGCAAAAGATCGCGCCCAGTTCGGCCGCGCCATCGCGGAATTCCAGGCCACGCAATTCAAGCTTGCCGATATGGCGACGGAGCTGGAGGCTGCGCGCACGCTGCTGCACGAAGCCGCCCGCACGCTCGATGCGAAAGCGCCCAATTCCACGCAGATGTGCGCCATGGCCAAGCGCTTTGCGACCGATACGGGCTCCAAAATCGCCAATGACGCGCTACAGATTCACGGCGGCTACGGCTATCTGGCCGACTACGAGGTCGAACGCATCGTGCGCGATCTGCGCGTGCATCAGATTCTCGAAGGCACGAACGAAATTATGCGCGTCATCATTTCACGTGAACTGTTGAAGCGATGAGAGCGGCCCGCGTTTGCTCCCCCTGCAAGGGGGAGGTGCGGCGCGCCGCGCCGTGGCGGGGGTTGGCCGCAGCCTCGCCCTGTGGCGTTTGCGGCTCACCCCCTCCCAGCCTCCCCCTTGCAGGGGGAGGAGCAGGCCCGCGCGCAGCGGCGCTCTCGATCATCACGAAAAGGATCACATCATGATTTTGCGCGCCGCCGGCGTGGGCTTCTTGCTCTGGCTGGCCTTCACCGCCGCATTCCGCTTTGCGGGGCAATATTTCTTCATTCCCGATGAAACGCTGATGCTCGCGCTGTTTATCGCCACACCCTTGCTGATGGCCGCGCTCACATTCCTGCTCCTGCGTCTCTTGCGCGAAGCGCGCGGCGATGAGGCGGAAGCGGCTATCGGGCTCGCCTTTCCCGGCATGTTTCTCGACGTGTTCGTGACCCGCGAATTCCCGAGCGTGTTTCCCAATCTCGATCCGGCGCTCGATGGCGCGTTCGGCGCGCTGCTGCTGTTGGCCTATGGCGCGGTTGTGCTGACGGGCCTGATGTCGACGCGGCTCGCGCCGCAGGACGAGCGCATCGGCCTTCCCGGCCCAGACAGCGAAACATAACCGTCACGCGCCGCGCGTAAGCAAACCGAATGAGACGGCGGGATGTGATTGGCGGCGCTTTGGCGCTGGCGGGATGCGCGACGGGCGGCGGCGGCGCGCCGGCGCGCCCGCTCATCATCGGCCATCGCGGCGCCAGCGGGGAGCGGCCTGAGCATACGCGCGCTTCCTATCTGCGCGCGATCGAAGAGGGCGCCGATTTCATCGAGCCCGATCTGGTGATGACGCGCGACGGCGTGCTGGTCTGCCGCCACGAGAACGACATTTCCGAAACCACCGACGTCGCCGGCCATCCTGAATTCGCCGTGCGCCGCGCCACAAAGATGATCGACGGCGAAACCCGCACCGGCTGGTTCACGGAGGATTTCACCTTCGCCGAGCTCAGCGCATTGCGCTGCCGCGAGCGCCTGCCTGCGCTGCGCCCGGCTTCCGCCGCGTTCGACGGGCAGGAGCCCATCCTGCGCTTCGAAGAGGTGCTGGAGATCGCCGCGGCGCATCGCGTCGGCGTCTATCCCGAACTCAAGCATCCGAGCTATTTCGCCGCGCGCGGCGTGGATTTGACGCCGCCCATGCTCGCGGCGCTCGATCGCGCGGGCATGAACCGGCGCGACGCGGCCGTGTTCGTGCAATGCTTCGAGATCGGGCCGCTGCAGCGATTGAAGACGCTTTCGCCGCTGCGCCGCATTCAGCTGATGTCCGCCGAGGGCGCGCCGGCCGATCAGCCGCAACGGAGCTACGCCGAGATGGCGCAGAACCTCTCGGCGATCGCCGCTTATGCGGATGGCGTAGGCGTCGAGAAGGCGATGATCGTCCCGCGCGCGGCCGATGACGCCTCCGCCGCGCCGACCGATCTGATCGCGCGCGCGCATCGCGCTGGCCTGCTCGTGCATGCGTGGACATTCCGCGCGGAGAACACGTTTCTGCCGCGCGAGCTGCGCAGCAGCGCCGATCCCGCTGCGCATGGTGATATCGCCGCCGAGCTGCGCCGCTTCTTTGCGCTCGGCCTCGACGGCGCCTTCACGGATTTTCCGGGTCTCGCTGTCGCGGCGCGGGGGTGAAGCGCCGTACCGCCGGCTTCCAGCCGGCAGATAGCGCTGACTGCCGACTGGAAGCCGGCGGTACGAGGCGTGGGCGCCTTCTCGCTTCCTCCGACAGGAGGAAGCGTTACGCCACGCGCCGCAGCATTTGGCGGTTGAGGATCGGGGTTTGCGCGTCGAGCAAATCCTTCTCGACCTTGGCGCGCAGCGCATCGTCGGCCACGGCGATAAGATGGATTTCGGCGGCGCCGAGCTGTTGGGCCGGCTGCCACATCTCATGGCGCGACAGCGCCTCTTCGAAGCTGTGCGTGCTGGCGACGTAGAGCGACACCGGACCGCCGGCTTCCATCATGTGCCCATCGCCGGGCTTTACGAACATATAGACGCCGCCGGTCGCGTCCCATGCGCGCTTGGCGCGCACGACGTCCATTTCGTACCAACGCCCGCTCGCGCCCTGCCAGGAAAAGCTCATGGATGCTCCGACCTCTCGACCCATTTGATAAAGTGAGTCGGATTGGAGCGAAGAGGTCGATCCGCAGACGGAAATTGTCTGTGGAGAGCGCGGCCTTCTCCCCATTTCTGGGAAGAGAGCGGGGGAGCCTACGGCGTCGGGTCGAAGCGGACCGAGGCGGCGTCTGCGGCGTCGAAATAGGGCTCCCAGAACGCCGTGCGCGCGTGAATCTGGGCGGCGTCCTGATCCGGCCGGTCGAGCGGTGCGACTCGGATATCCACATGCGAGAGATCGGGCGGCGCCGATGTCGGCGCACGCCGCCAGGTCTCGAAACTCTGGGCCGGATCGTAGAGCGAGAGGCCGCCGGGCTCATATTCGAGCAGGTCCGAGACCAGCACTAGACGGCGATTGGGGATGGCCGCGCCGAAGTCCGGATCGGCGGCCACGGCGCGCAGACCGGAAAGGATGGGCGAGGCGTTGGCCGCGCGCCCGCCGCCGGCGCGGCGCAAGGCGCGGTCGAGCGCGTCGCCGAACGAGGCCTGCCAGCGCTCTTGGGCGCGGCGCGTGTTCTGGAACAGCGGATTGGCCATCTGGCCATCGCCGGGATTGCACAGTGAGAACAGCACACGCGGCTCGCGCGGGCGGTCGGCGCGGATATTGGCGATGGTCAGCCGTCCATAGCGCGGCAGGCGCTGCTGCTCCTGCTGCACGATGGCGCGCAGCAGGCGCTTGTGGCGCGCTTCGAGGCGGTCGGTGGCGTCGACCAGGATGTAGGTGTGCGCGGGCAGCGGCGCGTCCGTGCGGCACAGCGTATCGGGATCTGTCGGCGGCGGGCGCAGCATGAAGCCAGCGGCCGCAAGCCCCGCCAGCACGACGAAAGCGAAGGCGATCAGCAGCACGCCCGTCCGGTCGCCGCGCCGCGCTGCGCGACGGGGACGCCTCATGCCTCGCGCGCCTGATCGAGCCGGGCCTGGATGGCGTCGAGTTCGGCGAGCAGCGCTTCGCGGCCGCGCGCGGCTTCGGCTTGCGCTTCGGCATGGGCGGCGCGCGCGGCGGCCATCAGCGCGCCGGCTTGCGTAAGCGCATCACGCGGCGGGCCGGCGCCGGGCGGCGGATCGGAAAAATAGGGCGGCGCCGGATCGCGGCGCGCGGCGGTGTTCTCCTGACGATAGAGCTGGATGAGCGCGCTCACCGCATCATCGACGCGGCGGGCCTGCGCATCGAGCGCGCCGATGGCGGCGGCGGCTTCGTCATAGACCTTGGCCATCGCATCGATCGCAGCATGGCTGGCGTCCAAGCTCGCGGCGATGCGCGCCTTGGCTTCATCGAGCGGCGCTTCGAGATCGTCACGCAGATCCTCGCGCAGCGCAGTTTCTTCCTCTTCGGCGTCGCGCGCGGCGCGCGCCAGCTTGCCGTAATCGGGATAGGGGTCGTCGAAGCCCGAATAGCCCTTCAGCGTCGAGAACACCCAGACGCCGCCGCCGAGCATCAGCAGGATGATGGCTTGCGGTTCGGTAAGTGAAAACGCGTCGCCGAAAAAGCTTGCGATGCGCGCCAGGCTATTGCCGGCGTCGAGCATCGGCGCCGCGGCGCCCGAAGCCAGCTGTTGGCGCCAGAGCGCGGCGAATAGGTTGAGAAACATCGCCAGCCCGCCAAGCAGCGCAAACGCCAGCGCGCCCAGCGTTTTCTGCAGCGGCTGCACATGCTGCAAATAGCGCAGGCCCAAAAAGCCGGCGAGGAAGCCTAGAGTCACGTTCGCGCCCGAAAGCCCGATTGCGGTGACCGCGCCGCCGAGCAGGCCGCGATCATCGCTCTCGGCGAACAAGGTCGCGCTGAACAAGGATTCGAACACCGCCGCCGCGAGCAACATGCCGGCCTGCAGCAGCCGCGAATTCGGATAATGCGCGGCGCGACGCAGAGCGTGCGCGCGGCGAAAGCTCTCGAGATCGCCGGCGTCGCGGCGCGCGCGCTGGGATGCGGCGGCGAAGCTGCGCGCGACGCGCCCTTCGACCTGGCGGAGCGCGAGCCGCGCATCCGCGATCGGGCTAGCGATATCGACTGGCGTCGGCGCCAAGGCGCGCAAAGCGCGTTCGCACTCTGCCTGCCGCTCGGCGCGCGCATGATCGATGCGGGCACGCTCCTGCGCGGCGGCGGCGGCGATGTCGCGTTCGACGGCGGCGAGATCGCGGGCGTCTGCTGCGGGCCGTCCGGCGGCCGCGTCGGCGCGCGCGCGGGCGCGCACGTTCAAGCGTCGCGACAGCGCCTCCGGATCAAGATCGAATTTCGCCTGGAGCGCCATCACACCCCGCCCATGCGGGCCATAGCGCGGACGGCGCCGTTCTCCAAGCGCTTGTCGGTCCGCGGGCGCGGGGCCTATGAAATCTCATGGAAGATCTACAGGAGCTTTTGACCATCGCGGAGTTCGCGGCCTCGCGCGCGGCCGCGGCTTTGCGCAGCCATCGTGAGAGTTGGTCCGGCGTCGTCGCGGAAGAGGGCCGCGAGGTGAAAATCGACGCCGACAAACGGGCCGAGGCCATCATCCTCGCCATCCTGCAGCGGATGACGGATTACCCCATCATCTCCGAAGAGGCCGGCTGGGTCGGCGGGGCGGAGGCGGCGCGCGTCTGGGCCGTCGATCCGCTCGATGGCTCGATCAATTACAGTTTGGGCTATCCGCAATGCGCGGTCTCGATCGCGTTGGTCGATCACCGCCGCCCGGTGCTCGGCGTGGTGGATTGCTTCGCCGTCGGCGAGCAGTTCTCGGGCATTGTCGGCCGCGGCGCGACGCGCAATGCCACGCCCATCCATGTCAGTTCTGTAACGGAGCCGGCGCGGGGCATTCTCTGCACCGGCATTCCCGCGCGGGCGCGCACCGATGGCGCGGCGATGGACCAGCTCGTCGCCGCTATGCGCAGCTGGCGCAAGGTGCGGATGATCGGCTCGGCCGCCGTGGCTCTCTCCTACGTTGCATGCGGCAGGGCGGACGCCTACCGGGAGTCCGGTTCCATGATATGGGATATTGCCGGAGGTTGCGCTGTCGCGGAGGCCGCCGGCGCGCTGGTGCGCATTGACGGCGGCGATCTCAGCGGTCCGCTCGACGTGGTCGCCGCCAATAGCGGCGCCGCCGCCACACTTTGACTCAAGGCGCCGACGGATACGGGCGCCGGTTGCGTTTGTTTCGTTGAGCGGCGTTGCCCGATTGCGCGAAGGAGGCTCGCGTGGTCAAAGGGCTCATGGCTTCGTGTTAGGTGGGTGGCCCCATGAGGCTCAAGAGGGGAATGTCGCGATCGCTCGGGCAGAGCGTGCCGCGAACAGTGTTGATTGGCCGGGAACGCGATATTGCGCTCGTTGTCGCTGACAACGCGCAATCGCAGGTCTTCGAAATCGTCGGCGCGGTGGCGCTTGACGCGGCGGGCTTGTCCGTCGGCGGCGTGCCTGCCTTTCGCGAACTGACAGTCGATGCACTGACTTTGCTGCGTGCGGATTGTGTGTTGTGGGCCTCGCCGCCGCCGTCGCGCGCGATGGCGCGCGAGGCGCTGGAGACCGCTGTACGCGCGCGCTGCGTCGTCGAGATTGTCGACGCTAGCGAAAGCGTTCTGATCGTGCGCCCGCTGGCGCTCGAGGATTTGTTCGGCGCGACTCATTTCTTCGAAGATGACGCGATGACCCGCGACGCGTTTACCGGCAAACGCGTGCTCGTCACCGGCGGCGGCGGCTCGATCGGCTCGGAATTGGTGCGGCGCTTCGCGGGGCTCAATGTCGGCGCGCTCGCGGCGCTCGACGCCAGCGAATACAATCTGCATCACCTTGCACACGATCCGCGCCTCGAAGGCGTGGCGCTCCAGGTCATCTTGTCCGACGTGCGCGATGGCGCCGATGTGCGCCGCGTCGTCGCGCAGTTCAAACCGGATATCATCTTCCACGCGGCCGCGCTGAAGCATGTGCCGCTGGTCGAGCGTCATCCCTGCCAGGGCGTGCTCACCAATGTGCTAGGCACGCGCAACGTGGCCGAAGCCGCGCGTGAGGTTGGCGCCAATCTCGTGTTCGTCTCGACCGACAAGGCCGTGCATCCGACCAGCGTGATGGGCGAAACCAAACGGCTCGCGGGGCTCTATTGCCGGGCGATGGATTCGGAAGCCAACGCTGCGCGCGCCATCGTGGTGCGGCTCGGCAATGTGCTGGGCTCGGCGGGGTCGGCCGCGCCTTTGTTCGAGCGGCAATTGGCGCATGGCGGCCCGATCACGATCACCGATCCCGATGCGGCGCGCTTTTTCGTGACGGTGCCGCAATCGGCGGATTTCCTGATGCACGCCGCCGTCGTCGGATTCGCGGAGAAGGCCCCGCGCGGCGCGGCCTATGTGCTCGAAATGGGCGATGAGGTGCCGATCGTCGAGCTCGCGCACGATATCGTCCACCTCGCCGGTCTGCGGCCGGACGTGGACATGCCGATCGAATTCGTCGGCCTGCGGCCGGGCGAGAAATTACGCGAGAGCCTGGTCGCGGAAGAGGAGACGCTGTCGTCGACGCCGGCCCCGCGCGTGTTCGGCGCGCGCGCCGCGCTGCCGGCGCTGCGCAGCCTGGAAGGCTCGATGGATCACATCGTCGCGCTGGCGCGGGTGGGTGATGAGGCGGGCGTGCGCGCGGCGCTGCGGTCCGTCGCCGGCCCTGGCTTCGGCGCGCAATCGGCGCAGACCCGCATCAGCGCCTAATCGAGCGTCCGGCGGAAGCGCGCCAGCGCGAGCGCGGCGAACACGGTGAGAATGAGTGCGAGCGGGCCAAGATCGTCCGCGATGTCGGCGAAGCCCGCGCCTTTCAGCGTCACCTCGCGCACCATGCGCAGGAAATGCGTGAGCGGCAGCGCCTCGCCCAGCGCACGCGCCCAGATCGGCATCGCCTGAAACGGAAACATGAAGCCCGACAGCAGGATCGACGGCAGGAACACGAAGAAGGTCATCTGCATCGCCTGCATCTGCGTGCGCGCGACCGTCGAGATCAGATAGCCCAGCATCAGATTGGCGAAGATGAAGAGCGTGATCGCGATGGTGAACGCGAACGCCGAGCCCGTAAACGGAATCTGGAACAGCAGCGCGCCGAGAATCTGCACCAGCACGACCTGAATGGCGCCGACGACGATGTAGGGCGTGGTCTTGCCGATCATCACTTCGAGCGGGCGCACCGGCGTCGCCAGCAAGGTCTCCATCGTGCCGCGTTCGATTTCGCGCGTTAGCGCGATCGAGGTGATCATCACCAAAGTCATCGTGAGGATGACGCCCAGGAGGCCGGGCACGATGTTGTAGGCCGTGATGCCGGCGGGATTGTAGCGGCGGTGAACCACGATGTCGTAGGGCGTGGGCGTCGGCGCGAGCCTCGCCAGCGGCCCTTCCAGATCGGCCTCCAGCGCGCGGCGCGCAATTTCGTTGACGGCGCTGACGGCCCCGCTGGCCGCGATCGGATCGGAAGCGTCGGCGGCGATCAGGATTTGCGGCCGCTCGCCGCGCACCAGCCGGCGTTCAAATCCGTCCGGGATGACGATGAGAAATTGCGCGTGGCCGCTGCGCAGATATTGATCGCCGTCTTCGGCCGTCGAGACACGCGCGACAATGTCGAAGAAGGTCGAGGCTTCAAGGCCTGAAAGCAGGCTGCGCGTCAGCGGACCGTCTTCGCGCAGTTCGATCACCGTGCGCATGTGGCGCGGATCGGTGTTGATGGCGTAGCCGAACAACAGAAGCTGGATCACCGGCATCGCCACCATGATCGCGAAAGTGAGCCGGTCGCGCCGCATCTGGACGAGCTCTTTGAGGAACACTGCGAGCACGCGGGACCAGGAGAGATCGAAGAGCGCTCTCATTGGTAATTGTCCGGCGCCGCGTTCATCAAATGGATGAAGATTTCTTCGAGGCCCGCTTCGATGCGTTCGGCGCGCCCGCCCGCCTGTTGCGCGATTCGTTGGACGGAGGCGTCCAGCAGCGCTGCGTCCATGCCCGCGGCATGTGCTTCTGCGCCGAAGCGCGCGACGAGTTCGACACCGGGCGCGCCGCGCAATTGTTCGGAGATGGCGTCAAGATCGTCGGCCTCGATCCTCCAGGCGCGCAGGCCGACCTGTTCGGGAATGTCGCGCGTAGCGGCATCGAGCAGCTTTTTGCCGTAGGCGATGTAGGCGATGGAATCGCATTGCACGGCTTCGTCCATGTAATGCGTGGAGACGAGTGTGGTGACGCCGGCGGCGGAGAAGCGGCGGATCTGATCCCAGAAATCGCGGCGCGCTTTGGGATCGACGCCGGCGGTGGGCTCGTCGAGCAGCAGCAGATCGGGCTCATGGATCATGCAGGCCGCGAGCGCGAGGCGCTGCTTCCAGCCGCCGCTCAGCGCGCCCGCCAATTGCGCGGCGCGTTCGGCGAGCCCCAAATCTTCTAGCGCCTGATCGACGCGCTCATTGCGACGGTCGAGCGCGTAGAGCCGCGCGATGAATTCGAGATTCTCCCTGATCGACAGGTCTTCATAGAGCGAGAAGCGTTGCGTCATGTAGCCGACGCGCTCCTTGATGCGCGCGCTGTCGCGCAACACATCGTGGCCGAGCACGGTTCCATCGCCCTCGTCCGGCTTCAGGAGGCCGCACACCATGCGGATGGTCGTGGTCTTGCCTGAGCCGTTTGGCCCGAGAAAGCCGTAGATCGCGCCGCGCGGCACGGTGAGATCGAGATGATCCACGACGGTGCGCGCGCCAAATCGTTTGGTCAGCCCTTTGACGGCGATGACAGGCGCGCCGCCGCTCACCGCGCGGCCACGTTGACGCTGACAGGCAGGCCGGGGCGGATCGCGTCAGGCCGGTCGGGCCGCGCTTCTATGAGAAACACCAGCTTGTCGCGTTCATCCGGCGAATAGATCACCGGCGGCGTGAATTGCGGCTCGCGCGCGATGAAGCTGATGCGCGCGGTGAGGCCATCGGCGCAGGAATCGCAGCTCAGCGCCACGCTTTGGCCGAGCCTCAAGCGCGCCAGCATCGGTTCGGGCGCGTAGAAGCGCACTTTCATGTTGCCGGGCGGCAGCAGCGCGATCACGGGGTCGCCGGCGCCGACGACCTCGCCGGCGCGATGATAGATCCGCTCGACGCTGCCATTGGCGGGCGCCGTGACGGAGAGATCGGAAACGCGTTGCGCGGCGAGGCTCGATTGCGCGCGCGCCGCGTTGACCTCGCGCGTCGCCGCATCACGCTCGGCGCGGGCTTGGCGCAATTGCGCCTCCGCAGCGGCGGCCGCGGCGCGGTCCGCATCGAGCTTGGCGCGCGGCGCAAACCCGCGCGTGAACAAATCCTGCGTGCGCGACAGATTGCTTCGCGCCAAAGCCGCATCGGCCTCCGCCGCGGCGACGGCTTGCGCGAGACTGCCGCTGTGCGAGGTGCGCGCCTCGGCCGACGCGGCCTCGGCCGCCGCGCTGCGCGCGGAGAGCCCCAGCCGGTCCGGCGCGAGGCTGAACAGCGGCGCGCCTTGCTGCACGACATCGCCCTCGCGCACGGCGATCTGCGAGACCACGCCGCCATCCTGCGCCGCGAGGTAGACATAGTCGGCCTCGCCATAGCCTTGCAGCACATTGGCGTCATGGCGCGCGCAGGCGGCGACCAGCAGCGCAAGGGCGAGAACAAACGCGCGCGTCATGCCGCTTTCTCCGCGGCGATGCCGTTGAACAGAATATCGAAATGCTGCGCCACGATCGCATCGATCTCGAACGGCGAGCCGCCCTTCATCACATGCGCGTAGAGGGCCTCGAACAGGATCGGGCCGATGAAAGCGCGGACCAGCGCGCGCGGCGGCAGCGTGCGGAACGCGCCCTGTGTCACGCCCGCCGCGAACAGCGCCTCCGCGCCGGAGAGCGCCACATCGATCACGCGCGTGCGGTAGCGTTCGGTGATCTGGGGAAAGCGGTTCGACACCGCGATCACCAGGCGCGGCACTTGCAGCACGCGCCCGTTCAGCAGATTGCCGGCTGCGAAGCTCATCACCGCGCGCAATGTCGCCGCAGGATCGGCCATGCCCGCCGCGCTTAGCGCGCGAATGCGCTCGGCGACGGGCGCGACCTCGCGCTCGATCAGAGCTTCGAGCAGCGCGTCCTTGCTCGGGAAATAGAGATAGATGCCTGCCTTGGAGAGGCCAGCCTCGGCGGCGACATCGTCCATCCGCGCGGCGTCGAACCCCTTCTCGGAGAATGCCGCCAGCGCCGCATCCAGAATCTCGTCCGGCCGCGCCTCGGGCCGCCGCGGCCTCGGCCGCGACGCCTCGACCGGCGCAGCCCGCCCCGACCGCGCTTTCCGCGCGGGGCTGACCTTGGGAAGAACTCGCTTCATAGGCGTCTTATAACTGACTGGACAGTAAGTTGCAAGAAAAAAGCGGCGATGATGCGAGGGGCGGCTGGATGGAGGCGTGGCCTGGGTTGCGAGAGGGAGAGACGCGGTTGCTCAACGCGATCGCGGGAACGGGCCGCGGGAAGGCGGGGCGGATTTGTGGGGGCATCTCGCGGAGGCGGGATCGGGGAGATCGGGGCTAGCCTTTCGCGATCGTCCTGATCCTCTCCAACAGGTCGGCATCTTCCGGGCCAACCAAGCCGACCTTGGGATGGCGAAAGAATCCGGACTTGATTGCGCCCGCAGCCTTTAGCGCTGCGTTTGCGGCCTTGGCGGCTTCGCAGGGCTTGCCGGTTTCCGCCAGCACGATGGCGAGGACACAGTTCCAGCGAAACAGATCGACCGGAAAAACTACCTTTGCGCGATGCTTCTTCAGCAGGTCGAGGGCCTCTCTGTATCGCTCGCTCAGCCGTTCGCGAACGATCAGGACGGGCAGCGACAGGTACGCATTGGTTACGACGTTGGGAAAGCGTTCCTCGCGCGCAAGCGCCGCCTCATAGGACGTGATCGCGCCTTCTATGTCCCGCAGCGCGATTTGCGCCGTCGCGCGATCTTCGTAGGCTTGCGCGAGATCGAAGGGCTCTTCGAGTTCGAAATATCGGCGCAACAGTTCGAGCGCGGCTTGGGGATGCGAGCGCGCCAGCGTGGACGCCTGGATCCGCAAATATTGCGCCTTGTTGCGCGCACGCGCGAGCTTGGCGAAGAATTCCGCTTCGATGGAGGGCGACCAGTCCTCATGACGAAACCAATCTTCGCGGCTCATGCCCAGCCTCACCGAAGATCTGGTCTCGCACGAACCTCTGCGCTCACCACGCGCGCGTGAAGGAGATTCCGCCATCGACCGTGATCGTGGCGCCCACGATGTAATCGCCGGCCTTGGAGGCGAGGAAGATCGCGGTTCCGGCCATGTCGTCATCGACGCCGAGGCGGCGCGCGGGGATGCGCTTGGCGACGTTCTCGGCATTGTCGCGCGCGTCGATGTTCATGTCGGAGGCGAAGGCGCCAGGCGCGATGGCGCTGACGCAAATATCGTCCTGGATGAGCTTGAGCGCCATGCGCTTGGTCAAATGGATGAGGCCCGATTTGCTGGCCTGATAGGAATAGGTTTCCTGATTGTTGGCCGACTGCCCGTCGATCGAGGCGATGTGGATCACTTTGGACGGTTTGGCCTTGCTGGCGCCGGCCTTCAACAGGCCGTGCAGGCGCTGGGTGAGGAAGAACGGCGTTTTGAGATTGAGATCGAGGACCTTGTCCCAGCCCTTCTCGGAAAAATCGTCGAACGGTTCGAGCCAGGCCGCGCCTGCATTGTTGACCAGGATGTCGAGGGCGTTGTGTTTGGTTTCATAGGCCGTCGCGAAGGCGTTAATCCCATCCAGCGAGGAGAGATCGATTGGGATGGCGTCGATCTCGCCGAGGCTCGACAGCTCCTTCACGGTCGCTTCGCATTGCGCCGCCTTGCGCGCGGTGATGGTGACCTTGGCGCCCTGCTCAAGAAAGCCGCGCGCGATCATTTTGCCGATGCCGCGCGAGCCGCCGGTGACGATGGCCCTGCGGCCTTTGAGGGAAAAGAGATCTGACATGAAAAGCTTCCTATTCGGCAGGCGTTGGTGAGGGATCGCCTTCGAGGCGGCGCACGCGCTCTTCGTGCGCCTCGCGCGACACTTGATAGCCCGAAAGGCACAAGATCGAGAGGCCGAAGAGAATGATCACCGCGCCAGCATAGTAGAAGGCGAGATTGGAGAGGATGTGTGCGGGCACCTGATGCGGCTGCGCGCCCTCGGGAAAATGCACCAGCGTCAGGAGCGCGCCGGCCGCGAAAATGCCGACGCCGGAAACCGCCTTGGCGACGAAGGTGTTGGCCGCGGTCAACACGCCTTCGGCGCGGCGGCCGGTGCGCACCTCGATCTCCTCGACGATGTCGGCGATCATGGAGGCCGCGAGGATGGCGCAGGTGATGCCGGCGGCGGTGACGAGCGCACGTTCGCCCATCAGCAGCCAGATCAGCAGCGGATCGTGGTTCGGCGGGAAGAGCCCGGCCTGGCGCAGCAGGACCGGCGAAATGCCGATGCAGACCGCGAACACGAACATGGAAATGCACGCGGCCTTCTTGCCCATGAGCTTTGTGAGCGGGGTGGCGATGGCGACGGAAATGAACGTGCCGACGACAGCCGCAACGGAGAGCGAGGCGAACTGGTTCGCGTCCAAATCCCAATAGTAAGTGCCAAGATAGATCGCGAGGCCGGACGTGATGCCCACGCCCGTGCCGGAGAACACGCCGGAGGCCAGGATCACCAGGATCGAGCGGTTGGCCAGCGTCGAAAACATTTCGCGCAGCGCCTGGATCGCCGTCATGGTGCGCGCCGGCGCCGCGCGCATGCCGGTTACGGCGCGCTGCGTGCCGATCGCGGAGATGAAAATGAGCGCGACCATCACGATCACGGCGGCGATCGAATAGGTGAAATAGCCTGCTTTGTTGAGCTGCCCCACGGGATGGGCGGCATCGGGCTTCAGGAAGACGAGGAACACCGCGACCGTCATCGCCAGCCCGCCCATCACGCCGAAGAAATAGCGATAGGAGATGAGCGCGGTGCGCTGATCGTAATCGGTGGTGAGTTCGGGCAGCAGCGCGGCGTTCGGAATTTCGTAGAGCGACAGACTCGATCGCACCAGAATGGCCGCGAAGATCAGATAGACGAACGTGCCCTCATGGCTGAGGCCGGGCGGGTTCCACAGCGCGAAATAACTGACCGCGATCGGGATGATCGCGAAATACATGAAGGGATGGCGCCGGCCGAGCTTGGAGCGCCAATTGTCCGACACTTGGCCGATCACGGGATCGATGAAGGCGTCGAGCAGCAGTGCGATCAGCAGCGCCGTCGAGACCATCAGCGCCGGCAGGCCGAGCACCTGATTGTAGTAGATGAGCAGCAGGGATTGGAAACCCTGGTCCTTCACGCCGTAGGGAATCGAGCCCACGCCGTAGAACAGCTTGGTGGCGAAGCTGACGCGGGCCTTGGCGGGCGCGCCTTCGGCCGCAGAGAGATCAGCCATTGGGCGTCACCAGGATTTTGACTTCGGTTTTGTCGGTCTGCAGCGTCTTGAACGCTGCGGGCGTGGCGTCGAGCGAGACCACGCTGGTGACGATGTCGGGATAGCGCGTCTGGCCTTCGGCGAGGCGCGTCAGCGATTGCGCGAATTCGGGCGGCGTATAGCCGTAGACGAAGCGCAGCTCGATCTCCTTGGTGATGAAGATCAGCGGCTCGATATGGTCGGTCTCCATGCAGACGCCCACCACGACGATGCGTGCGCCGGCCGGCGCTTGCTCGGCGAGGCTCTGCAAAACGCCCGGCACGCCCACGGCTTCGAAGATGATCGGCTTCTTCGGCGCCTTGCCCATCATCTGCTGCATCATGGCTTCGCCGCGCGTCATGGCGACGCCGAACTCGGTCCAGCTCGCATGCGGGGAAATCTCGGCGGGGTTGACGATCTTGTCTGCGCCCATCTTCTCGGCATAGCCGCGCCGCTCGGGCGAGAAATCGGCGGCGATGATCGGGCCGAGCCCGCGCGCCTTCAGCGATGCGATGACCGCGAGCCCCACAGGCCCGCAGCCGAGCACGAGATAGGCTTCGTTGTCACCGGGCGTCGCCATCGCGACGGCGTGTTCGCCCACGGCCAGAGGTTCGGTGAGCGCGGCATGTTCGGAGGAGAGGCCATTCGGCACCGGCACGAGCAGGCTTTCCTGCAAGAGCATTTCCTGTGCGAAGCCGCCCGGCAGGCGCGCGGAATAGCCGATGGCCTCCATGCCGCCCGCGCCGATGATGGCGGGGATCGAGCAGACGCGCGCGCCGGGCTTGAAGGCGCCGCTTGTGGCCGGGCCGTTCTCCAGCACCTCGCAGCAGAACTCGTGGCCAAAAACCATATCGGCGTTAGGGTCTGCCGAGAGGCCGCCGGCGCCTTGCGCCTGCTTCATCATGCGATCCATGTGATCGAGGGCGTGCAGGTCAGAGCCGCAGATGCCGCAGGCCAGGGTGCGCACGCGCACCAGCCCATCGCTCAGGGCGGGCAGGGCCATCTCATCGACGACCAGCCGCCCGTTCCGTTTGATCACGGCCCGCATTCTTCCTCCCTGCCGGCGTCGCTTATTGTGCGCCGTTTCAGCTATCCTGAGACCCGTGACCCCAGGGAACGCCAGAGGCTTTTTCGAGGCAGGCGGGGGCGCCGGTCAATGCCGCCCGTCGATCTTCGCTGCACTGCAACCGAAGGAAATGCTCAGGTGTGAAGCGTTGCGCACTGGCGCGGCGGCGAGGAACTGCCTAACATTTCTACATAGGCGCGGCTCGGGGAGGGCGTGCGCGCAGCCTCTTACATCCCCTCACCCGCGATAGCCGGGACATTAGGGAGACGATCGCTTTGGAGCCCACCAACATCCGGGCGCCGGATTACTTCCACAAAGTCGTCGATTGCCAATATGCGTGCCCCGCGCACACGCCTGTGCCCGAGTACATCCGGCTGATCGCCGACGGCCGCTACAGCGACGCATACATGGTCAATTGGGTGTCCAACGTCTTTCCCGGCGTGCTGGGGCGCACCTGCGATCGTCCGTGCGAGCCGGCGTGCCGACGCGGACGCGTGGAAGAAGAGCCGGTCGCGATCTGCCGTCTGAAGCGCGTCGCGGCAGACAACAAGGACGCGAGCGTCGCCGCGATGATGCCGGCGCCGGCCGCGGCGAAGAACGGCAAGAAGATCGCCTGCATCGGGGCGGGGCCTGCTTCGCTCACGGTGGCGCGCGATCTGCTGCCGCTGGGCTACGAGGTGCACGTCTATGATGGCGACAAGAAAGCCGGCGGCTTCATCCGCACGCAGATCCCGCGCTTTCGCCTGCCCGAAAGCGTGATCGATGAGGAGGTGGGTTACATCACGGCGCTGAAGCCCGTGATGCGCCTCGGCGAAAGGGTGGAAAGCCTCAAGGCGCTGCTGGCGCAGGATTACGACGCGGTGTTCGTCGGTTCCGGCGCGCCGCGCGGGCGCGATCTGGATATTCCCGGCCGCCAGGAGGCGGCGGCGAACATCCATATCGGCATCGATTGGCTGGCCAGCGTCTCCTTCGGCCATATCGATAAGATCGGCCGGCGCGTGATCGTGCTGGGCGGCGGCAACACCGCGATGGATTGCTGCCGCACCTCGCGCCGTCTGGGCGGGGAGGATGTGAAAGTCATCGTCCGCTCCGGCTTCGAGGAAATGAAAGCGTCTCCCTGGGAGAAGGAAGACGCGATGCATGAGGACATCCCGATCATCAATATGCGCGTGCCGAAAGTGTTCACGCATGAGGGCGGCAAGCTGACAGGCGTGACGTTCGAGGTCGTGGCCGCCGTGCATGATGAGAAGGGCCGCCGCAAGCTGGTGCCCACGGGCGAGCCGGACGAGCATTATCCCTGCGACGATGTGCTGGTCGCCGTCGGCCAGGAGAACGCCTTCCCGTGGATTGAGCGCGATATCGGGCTTGAGTTCGACGAATGGGACATGCCCAAGGTCGATCAGATCACGATGCAGGCGACCAATCCGAAAGTGTTCTTCGGCGGCGATGCGGCGTTCGGGCCGAAGAATATCATCTGGGCCGTCGCGCATGGCCACGAAGCGGCGGTCTCGATCGACGCCTTCGTGCATGGCCGCAGCGTGGCCGATCGGCCGCCGCCGAACGTGACGCTGTTCTCCCAGAAAATGGGCATCCACGAATGGAGCTATGACAACGACATCTCCAACGAGGATCGCTTCAAAGTGCCGCTGCGCGAAAAGGAAAAGGCGCTGCGCGATGTGAAGCTCGAAGTGGAATTGGGCTTCGATCGCGCGGTCGCCTATCGCGAAGCGATGCGCTGCCTGAACTGCGACGTGCAGACCGTGTTCACACGCTCGGCCTGCATCGAATGCGACGGCTGCGTCGATATCTGCCCGATGGATTGCATCTCCTTCGTCGAGAACGCGCCGGAAGCGCAGCTGCGCACGCATCTGACGGCGCCGGCGGAGAACGCCTCCCAGGCGCTCTACGTCTCCGATCAATTGCCCACCGGCCGGGTGATGGTGAAGGACGAAGACGTCTGCCTGCATTGCGGCCTCTGCGCCGAGCGCTGCCCCACCGGCGCGTGGGACATGCAGAAATTCCTGTTGAACACGGCCAAAACGCTGGACGCCTGCGGCGCGCCCGAGCGCGTTGCGGCGGAGTAATCACGTGGACTTCAAGACTGCGACCAACGATTTCGTCGTCAAATTCGCCAACGTGAACGGATCGGGCTCTGCGAGCGCGAACGGCATGTTCGCGAAAGCCGTGTTGCGCATGGGCGTGCCCGTGGGCGCGCGCAACATCTTCCCCTCGAACATCCAGGGCCTGCCGACCTGGTATGAAGTGCGCGTCTCGGAGGCCGGCTATCTCGGCCGGCGCGGCGGCGTCGATCTGATGTGCGCGTTCAACCCGCAGACCTGGGATCAGGACGTGAAGGAGATCGAGAGCGGGGGCTTCCTGCTTTACGATTCCACCAAGCCGATGCCGCAGACGAAATTCCGCGACGATATCCTCGTCGTCGGCGCGCCGTTGACGGAGCTGTGCAACGCCGCCTTCACCGATCCGCGCCAGCGCCAGCTATTCAAGAACATCTGCTATGTCGGCGTGCTCACCCATCTCATCGGGCTCGACATCGACGTGGTCGAGCAGCTGATCTCGGAAGAGTTCAACGGCAAGGAGCGCCTCATCGCGCCGAACCGCCAGGCGCTGCATCTCGGCCGCGACTACGCGGAAGAGAATTTGAAGCCGCTGCCCCTGCGCCTGCGCAAGGCCGATAAGGTGGGCGACCGGATTTTTGTGGAAGGCAATAACGCGGCGGGCCTCGGCGCCGTCTATGGCGGCGCGACAGTGTGCGCCTGGTATCCGATCACGCCGTCCACCTCGCTGGCCGAAGCCTTCACCGCGCATTGCGCAAAATTCCGCACCGATCCCGTCACCCAGAAGGGCCGCTATGGCATCGTGCAGGCGGAAGACGAAATCGCCTCGATCGGCATCGTGATGGGCGCCGGCTGGAACGGCGCGCGCGCCTTCACCTGCACGTCGGGGCCGGGCGTGTCGCTGATGACGGAGTTCATCGGGCTTTCCTATTACGCCGAAATCCCCGCCGTGATTTTCGATGTGCAACGCGGCGGGCCTTCGACGGGCATGCCCACGCGCACCCAGCAAGCCGATCTCTTGTCGGCGGCCTATGCCAGCCACGGCGACACCAAGCATCCGATGCTGTTCCCCGGCGATCCGAACGAGTGTTTCTCGATGGGCGCGCAGGCCTTCGATGTCGCGGACCGGCTGCAGACCACGGTGTTCGTCATGCTCGATCTCGATATCGGCATGAACGAATGGCTGGTGGCGCCGTTCGCGTGGGACGATTCCAAGAAGCTCGATCGCGGCAAGGTGCTGACGGCCGAAGAGCTCGACGCGGGAAAGACTCTGGCGCGCTATCTCGATGTGGACGGCGACGGCATCGGCTATCGCACCTATCCAGGCGTGCACGAGAACGGCGCCTACTTCACGCGCGGCTCCAGCCACGACGCCTATGCGCGCTACAGCGAAGCCGGCGATGTCTACGCCGCCAACATGACGCGCCTGCTCGGCAAATGGGAAACAGCGAAGAAGCTGGTGCCCTCACCGGTGACGCGCGAGGCCAAGAAGCGCACGCCCGATGGCGTGATCTATTTCGGCTCCACCAGCCCCGCGATGGACGAAGCGCTCGATGCGCTCGCGGCCAAAGGGCTCCATCTCGACGCCATGCGGCTGCGCGGCTTTCCGTTCGCGGACGAAGTGTTCGAGTTCATCCGCGCGCATGAGCAGGTGTTCGTGGTCGAGCAGAACCGCGATGCGCAATTGCGCAGCCTGCTCGTCAATGAAGGCGGCGTGCATCCCGCGCGCCTCGTGCCCGTGCTCCATTTCGACGGCACGCCGATCACGGCGCGCTTCATCGTCGGCGCCATCGAAAGCCGTCTCAAACCGCCCGAACCCTCGCGCATCAAAGAGGTCGCGAAATGACCTACATCACCAAGCCCCGCATGCATCACCCCGAGCTGCGCACCAATGCGCGCGGGCTCACGCGGCGGGATTACGAAGGCAAGATCTCAACGCTGTGCGCGGGATGCGGCCACGATTCAATTTCCTCGGCGATCATCCAGGCCGTGTTCGAGCTCGATCTTGAGCCGCACCGCATCGCCAAGATGAGCGGCATCGGCTGTTCGTCGAAAACGCCGGACTATTTCGTCGGCCAGGCGCACGGTTTCAATTCGGTGCACGGACGCATGCCGTCCGTGCTGACGGGCGCGAATTTGGCGAACCGGGAGCTGCTCTATCTGGGCGTCTCGGGCGATGGCGATAGCGCTTCGATCGGCCTTGGCCAATTTGCGCATTCCGTGCGCCGCGCCGTGAACATGACCTACATCGTCGAGAACAACGGCGTGTACGGGCTGACGAAGGGCCAATTCTCGGCGACGTCGGACAAGGGCTCGAAATCCAAGCGCGGCGTGGAAAATCACGATTCGCCGATCGATCTGGTGATGCTCGCGCTGCAGCTCGGCGCCACCTTCGTCGGCCGCTCGTTCTCAGGGGACAAGACCCAGCTCGTGCCGCTCATCAAGGCCGCGCTGATGCATCCCGGCCCGGCATTCATCGATTGCATCAGCCCGTGCGTGGCGTTCAACAACCATGTCGGCTCGACCAAGAGCTTCGACTATGTGCGCGCCCACAACGACGCCGTGAACCGGCTCGATTTCATCGCGACGCGCCAGGAGATCACGGCGGAATATGCGCCGGGCACGGTCACCGAGGTCACCCAGCATGACGGCTCGGTGCTGCGCCTGCGCAAGATCGCCGAGCACTATGATCCGACCGATCGCATCCAGGCCATGGGCTATCTGCAGGAGCGCGCCCGCGCCGGCGAGATCGTAACGGGGCTTCTCTTCGTCGACGCCGATCCGCAGGACATGCACGCCCATCTCGGCACGGTCGACAAGCCGCTCAACGAATTGGGCGATGGCGACCTCACCCCCGGCGCCAAAGCCCTCGACGCCATCAACGCCGGCTTTCGCTGAGCGCCGGAAAGTTGAGTTCGATCGCGATTCCGGAAGGGTCGGTGACAAACACTTGATGCAAGCCCAGGCCGGGCACGGCGCGTTCGATATAGGGGACGGCCCTAGCGTCGAGGCGCGCTTGCATCGCCGGCCAATCGTCTGCCGCGAACGCGATGTGATCGAGTGCGCCGGCGCCGGTTTGCGCGTCTCGGGCGCCAAGATAGCGCGCGAGCGCCGGATCGGCGGGGTCGTCGGCGATCAGATGCACGAGGCCGTGCTCGCTTTCGTCTTCGCCGGCATAAAGCCAAAGGCCCGGGAAACCGAAGGGCGGGCGCGCGCCCACGCGCAAGCCAAGCGCCTCGGTATAGAAGCGGCGCGCGGCCTCAAGATCGCGCGTGCGCACGGCGTAGTGCGCGAGCTTAGCGAGCATCAGACGCGCGCCTTTTCTTCCGCACGCCGCGCCGCGAGGGCCGCGAAATTGCCGGCCTCGATGGTGTGGAATTTGGCGGCGGCCTCCGCGCCATCGAGCGCGAGATCGGGATCGAGGCCATCGGCGAGGCGCTCGATCTGAACATTGTTCCAGCCGAGCAGATGCAGAAGGTTGAGCTTGGCTTCGGGCGCGAGCGCCTGCGTGATCGCGCCGGAGAGGATTTTCGCGGGCGTCATCGGATCGGCGATCATCGGGCGGCCGAGGCCCACGACGTCGAGTTCGCCCGCGCGCAGCGCCGCCTCCATGATCGCGACCGTGCGGAAGCCGCCTGTCACCATCACAGGCATTTTTGCGGCTTTCTTCACGTCGCCGGCGAAGGCGAGGAAATAGGCCTCGCGCTGGCGCGTGCTGTCGCGCTTGCCGTCTTCGCCCTCATCTTGAAGCGCAACGCCGACGACTTTCGGCTGCTCCAGCGAACCGCCGGAGAGTTCGAGGAGATCGAGCGAGGTGTCGTTCAGCATATGCACGAGCGCGATGCATTCGGCGTTGGTGAAGCCGCCCTTCTGGAAATCGGAGGCGTTGAGTTTGATGCCGATCGGAAAGGTGGGGCCGATGGCGGCGCGCACGGCTTCGATCGTGGTGAGCAGGAAACGCGCGCGGTTCTCCAGCGACCCGCCCCAACGATCGTCGCGCAGATTTGTGCGTGGGCTGAGGAATTGGGAAAAGAGATAGCCGTGCGCCGCGTGCAGCGCGACGCCGGTGAAGCCCGCCTTGCGCACGCGCAGGGCGGCGGCGGCGAATTGATCGCGCGCGTGCACGATGTCCGTTTCCGTCATCACGCGCGGCGGCGCGAATTCGTAGCCCGCGCCGCGCATCACCTGGATTTCGACGCGTGAGGGCGCGAGCGGAGCGGGGTTGATGCGGCTGTCGACTTGCCGGCCGGTATGGCTAAGCTGCGCCCAGAAATGCGCGCCGCCGGACGTGCCGGCCTCAGCCAGCCGCGCCAGGGCCGCCGCGCCGGACTCGTCCTCCGCGATGACATTGTTCGGCCGCTCCAGATGCCAGCGGTCGACCTGGATGTTTCCGGACAGCAGCAGGCCCGCGCCGGAAACGGCCCAGCGCCGATAGAGCGCTTCCAGCCGCGGCGTCGAATGCCCATCGACGTCGGACAGCCCCTCGCTCATCGCGGCTTTGGCCAGGCGATTGGAGAGCGCGGCGCCGCTCGGCAGCGTCAGCGGGGCGGCGAGGGGACTGGGCATCGGAACCTCCGGGAAGCGGCTATGCGAAGGCAGATGCTTTCTTTCCGTTGGATTGATAAGATGGGCAATCGGAAAACCATTATTGAACGATAGGATATAATCGTGCTCGACGATTTGGCGGAGCTGCGGACCTTTGCGCGCATCGCGGCGCGCGGTTCGCTGTCGGCGGCGGCGCGCGATCTGGGCGTGGGCGTCGCCGTGGTGAGCAAAAGGCTGGCGGCGCTGGAGCGCCGGGCCAAGGCGCGCCTCCTCAACCGGACGACGCGCAGCCTGTCGCTGACCGATGAGGGCGCGGCGCTGCTGGCGCATGTCGAGCGGGCGCTGGAAGAGATCGGCGCTGCCGAAAGCCGGCTCTCGCTCGGCCAGGAAGAGCCGCAAGGCGTGTTGCGCGTCGGCGCGCCGGTCTCGCTCGGGCGCATGCATCTTGCGCCGGTCGCCGCCACTTTGATGGCGCGCCATCCGCATCTATCGATCGAGCTTCAACTCGACGACCGTCTCGTCGATCTTGTCGAAGCGCGCATCGACGTGGCGGTGCGCATCGGCAAGCCGCAGGACAGCGCGACGATCATGCGCAAGCTGGCGGACAATTATCGCGTGCTGGTCGCCGCGCCCGCTTATCTCGACCGCGCGGGTCGGCCGCTGACGCCGCAGGATGTCTCCGCGCATGTCCTGCTGCGCTACGACGACAGCGCGGAGCCCTGGCGCCTTGAAGGACCGGGCGGCGCGGTGGCGGACATCGATGCGCCGTGCCGGCTGCGCGCGAACAACGGAGATGTGGTGCATGATTGGGCGCTGGCGGGCGCGGGCATCATGCTGAAATCCTGCGTCGATGTGTGGGCCGATCTCGCGACTGGCCGCTTGGAGCGGGTGCTGCCGGATTGGCAGACGTCGTCGACGCCCGTCTATGCGCTGCTGCCCTCGGCGCGCTATCTCGCCGCCAAGAACCGGCTTTTCCTGGACGCGCTGAGCGCGCACATCGCGGAGCAAGCGCGGCGCGCGGAGGAGATAGCGGTTTGATGGTGGGCGAAGCCCTCCCGTCAAAGGGAGGGCGCGCGCAGACGTTTTACGACGACGCGCTCGCGCCCGAACGCGGCGGCTCTTTGCGCGGTTCGCCGGGCTTTCCCGCTGCGGCTTTCGCCGCTTCGAGCTTGGCGCGTTCTTCGTCGTGGCGCGCCGTGAGCGAGACCGGCCAATCTTCGAGCCGCTTCACCAGGGCCGCATGCTCATCCCACAAGGCCTTCGGCAGTTTGGCGCCGTATTTCTGATAATCTGGCGGGATGAGCGCGGCTTCTTCGCGCCACACGGCGGCGTCGACGTTGAGCAGCAGATCGAGCTGCGCGTCGGTGATGTCGAGATCGCGCAGATCGAGCGAATCCGGTGTCGGCACCCGGCCGATCGGCGTTTCAAGCGCATCGGCGCTGTCATCGAGACGTTCGCAAATCCATTTCAGCACGCGGCTGTTTTCGCCGAAGCCGGGCCACACGAATTTGCCTTGCGCGTCCTTGCGGAACCAGTTGACGAAATAGATGCGTGGTAGCTTCGCGGCATCGGCATTGGCGCCGATCTTCAGCCAATGCGCGAAATAATCTGCCATGTGATAGCCGCAGAAGGGCAGCATCGCGAACGGATCGCGGCGCAATTCGCCGACTTTGTTTTCCGCAGCAGCCGTGCCTTCGCTCGCCACGTTCGAGGCGAGGAACACGCCATGCGTCCAATCGAACGCTTCCGTCACCAGCGGCACGGCGCTGGCGCGGCGGCCGCCGAACAGGATCGCGGAGATCGGCACGCCCGACGGGTCCTCCCATTCCGGCGCGATCACCGGGCATTGGCCGGCCGGCACCGCGAAGCGCGCATTGGGATGCGCGGCCGGTTCGGCGGCGCCAGGGCGCCAGGGGCGGCCCTTCCAATCGATCAGCTCGTCTGGCGGATAGCGCGTCAGCCCTTCCCACCACACATCGCCATCATCGGTGCGCGCGACATTGGTGAAGATCACATTCTCTTTGAGCGTATCGATGGCGCTCTTATTGGTGCTCGGCCCGGTGCCGGGCGCGACGCCGAAGAAGCCGGCTTCCGGATTGATCGCGTAGAGCCGGCCATCTTCGCCGAAGCGCATCCAGGCGATGTCGTCGCCGATGGTTTCAGCTTTCCAGCCCGGAATGGTCGGCTGCAGCATGGCGAGATTGGTTTTGCCGCACGCGCTCGGGAAAGCTGCGGCGACAAATTTCACCGCGCCGTCCGGCGCCGTCAGCTTCAAGATGAGCATGTGCTCGGCGAGCCAGCCTTCATCGCGGGCCATCACGGAGGCGATGCGCAGCGCGTAGCATTTCTTGCCGAGCAGCGCGTTGCCGCCATAGCCCGAGCCGTAGGACCAGATCTCGCGCGTTTCGGGGAAATGCGTGATCCACTTTTCGTCATTGCACGGCCACGCGACGTCCTTCTCGCCGGGCTGCAGCGGCGCGCCGAGCGTGTGAACGGCCGGCACGAAGAAGCCGTCTTCGCCGATCGCGTCGAGCGCTTCCTTGCCCATGCGCGTCATCGTGCGCATCGAGAGCGCGACGTAGCCGCTATCGGTGATCTCGACGCCAAGTGCGGAGATCGGCGAACCGACGGGGCCCATCGAGAACGGCACGACATACATCGTGCGTCCGCGCATCGCGCCGGCGAACAGGCCGCCGAGCTTCTGACGCATCTGTCCCGGTTCGAACCAATTATTGGTCGGCCCAGCGTCTTCTTCCTTTTCCGAGCAGATGAAGGTGCGGCTTTCGACGCGCGCCACATCGCGCGGATCGGAGGCGGCGTAGAATGAGTTCGGGCGCTTCTCGGCGTTCAGCGGGATGAGCGTGCCCTTGGCGACGAGATCGGCGGCGATTGCGGCGAATTCTTCATCCGAGCCGTCACACCAGTGAACGCGATCCGGCTCCGTCAATTCCGCGATCTGGCGGACCCAAGCGACGAGCTTCTTGTGACGAGTCGGAGCGGGCTCAAGGCCCGGAATGGCGCGTTGCATGCTGTAAGCCTATCCCCACTTCGCGCGGAGCGCACGCGCTCCACGGCCTTCACCCTGGGGAGTGTTTGGCGCGAATTTTCGCTCGCGTCATCCGCGTTCTCCACCAGCGCGTCCCTTAACCGCATAGCTCTGTTGCGGCGCCGCACTTTTCGGCGGACCCCGCATGCAAATGCCGGGCTAGGCTTCAAAAAGCACGGTAGCGCCGCAATCTGCGGGCCCGACAGAACGGCGGAAATGCGCGAACAGCTCACGGCCATAACCATATGGTTTTCTCGTAGGCGGCGAATTCGGCGCGCGCTTATGCAGCTCTGCATCTTCGATCTGCACGGAGAGATGGCCGGCCTTGGCGTCGATGCGGATGATGTCGCCGTCACGAACGCGTGAGAGTGGGCCGTCGCCATTGGCTTCGGGCGTGACGTGCAGAGCGGCGGGCACTTTGCCGGACGCGCCGGACATGCGGCCATCCGTAACGAGCCCTACTTTGTGGCCGCGGTCGAGCAATACGCCGAGCGTCGGCGTGAGGCTGTGCAGCTCGGGCATGCCGTTGGCGCGCGGGCCTTGAAAGGGGACCACGGCGACGAAATCGCGATCGAGCTTGCCGGCTTTGAACGCGTCGATGAGATCCTGCTGTTCGTGGAACACGATCGCCGGGGCTTCGATCACGAGATGTTCGGGCTTGACCGCGGAGGTCTTGATGACGCCGCGGCCGAGATTGCCTTTGAGCAGGCGAATGCCGCCATGCGCATCGAACGGATCGGAGACGGGGCGGAGAATGTCGGCATTGAGCGAAGCCGTCGCGCCATCGCGCCACACCAGCGTCTCGCCATCGAGAAACGGTTCCTGCTGATAGGCGCGCAGGCTTGGTCCGGCGACGGTGATCACGTCCTCATGCGCGAGCCCCGCGTCGAGCAATTGGCGCACGATGAACGCCATGCCGCCGGCGGCGTGAAACGCGTTCACGTCTTCCGACCCGTTCGGATAGACGCGCGCAAGCAGCGGCGTGACGCTGGAGAGATCGTCAAAATCCTCCCAGGTGATGCGCAGGCCAGCCGCGCGCGCCATGGCGACGAGATGCAGCGTGTGATTGGTAGAGCCGCCGGTGGCGAGCAGGCCGGCCATGGCGTTCACGATGCTTTTCGCGTCGACCACCGAGGCCATCGGCGCTTCATCGCTGGCCGCCAAAGCGATGGCGCGATGCGTGGCGGCGGCGGTGAGCGCATCGCGCAGCGGCGTGTTGGGATGCACGAAGGCCGCGCCCGGCAGATGCAGGCCCATCAGCTCCATCATCATCTGATTGGAATTGGCCGTGCCGTAGAACGTGCACGTGCCGGGGCCGTGATAGGATTTCATTTCCGAGGCCAGCAATTCGTCGCGCGAGACCTTGCCTTGCGCATAGAGCGCCCGCACGCGCGCCTTCTCGGCATTGGAAAGCCCCGACGTCATCGGCCCGCCGGGCACGAGCAGCACCGGCAGATGGCCAAAGGAGAGCGCGCCGATGGTGAGGCCCGGCACGATCTTGTCGCAAATGCCGAGGCAGAGCGCGGCGTCGAACGCGTCATGCGTGAGCGCCACGGCCGTCGCCATCGCGATCGTGTCGCGCGAGAACAGCGACAGCTCCATGCCCGGTTGGCCCTGCGTGACGCCATCGCACATCGCCGGCACGCCGCCGGCGAATTGCGCCGTCGCCTTCACTTGGCGCGCGGCTTCTTTGATAAGCGGCGGGAAGCGTTCGAACGGCTGATGCGCCGACAGCATGTCATTGTAGGCGGAGACGATCGCCACATTGGGCGCGGTGGGGTCGCGCACGACGCGCTGCTTGTCGTCCTCGGGCGAGGCGGCGAAGGCGTGGGCGAAATTGGCGCAGGAGAATTTCGCGCGGCCCGGCTCGCTCTGCCGCGCCTCAGCGATGTGCTCCAAATATTCGGTGCGCAAGGACGCGCTGCGTTCGACGATGCGGTCCGTGACCGCTTGCACGACCGGGTTCATGCTCAACTCCGCACGCGCGCCGCGGCGCGTTTTCGTGGTCTAGCCGCGCCGCATCTGGGCGGCGGCATGGGCCACCAATTCGATGCGCGCCCAATCCTTGTCCGTGACGCATTCCTTCGGCGCGACCCAGGAGCCGCCGACGCAGATGACGTTCGGCAGGTGAAGATATTTGAGCGCGTTGTCCGCGCCCACGCCGCCCGTGGGGCAGAATTTGAGATGGGGGAAGGGGCCGGCGAAGGCGCCCAGGCCCGCGACGCCGCCGGAGGTTTCGGCCGGGAAGAATTTGAAGCAGTCGAGCCCATATTCCATGCCGCGCATCACTTCGCTGGCGGTGGCGACGCCCGGCAGGAACGGGATGTCGAGCGCCGTGGCCGCTTCGGTGACGTGGCGGCTGAGCCCGGGGCTGACGATGAATTTCGCGCCCGCCTCGGCGGCGGCTTCGACTTGGTGAGGGAACAGCGCGGTGCCGGCGCCGACGATGATATCGGGCAATTCCGCGATGGCGCGGATGGCGGGCAGCGCCGCCGGCGTGCGCAAGGTGATCTCGATCACTTTGAGGCCGCCGCGTCCGAGCGCGGAGGCGAGCGGAACGGCGTCATCCTCATGTGTGATTTCAATCACCGGAACGACCGGCGCCATCATCAGGTAGTCCTGGATTTTCGGCATCGGCGCTTCTCCCTTAGGGCGACCAGAAGACGAAGAGCGGCGCTTTCATCCGCTGCACAAGCGAGCGGATCGGCGTTTCCGGCGCGCCGGGCGCCAGATGGCGCCGAAGGCTGGCGAGCTTTTCATGTCCGCGCAAGAAAAGCAGCACGCGCGCTGCGGAGGCGATGAAGGGCAAGGTGAGGCTCATGCGCGCGGCTGCGCCACGCGCGCCCGGCGCCGTGACGGCGGCGACCCGGCCGCGGCGTGCGGGGGCGCCGGGAAACAGCGAGGCGATGTGCCCATCTTCGCCCATGCCCAGAATGCAGAGCGTGAAGGGGCCGGCGGCGCGCAAGCGCGCATTGGCGCGGCCGACGCCGCCGGCGGGCGTCGAGGCGGGCGTTTTGAGCGGAAGAAAACGCGCGGCGCGGGCGCGGCGGCGCAGCAAACGCGCGCGCGCCAGATGTTCATTGCTCGCCGCATCGCGCGGCGAGAGCCAGCGTTCGTCCGTGAGCGTGATGGTGAGGCGGCGCCAGCCGGCGTCCGAAGCTGAGAGCGCATCGAACAGCGGGCCGGGCGTCGTCCCGCCCGGCACGGCGAGGAGGCCCGGATGGGCGCGCAGATAGGAAGCGGTCTGACCCGCGCAGAGCCGCGCCAGCGCGCGCGCATCTGGGGCGGCGCGCACGATCAGTCGAGCCATGAGCGGCCATCGCGCTCGACCAGGCCGAATGAGGCGGACGGCCCCCATGTGCCCGACGCATAGGGCAGCGGCGCGAGCTTCGATTGCGCCCAGCCGAGTTCGATCTGATCGATCCAGCGCCAGGCGGCCTCGCCCTCGTCGCGGCGCACGAAGAGGGTCGAGTTCGCATGCAGCGCTTCGAGCAGAAGGCGCTCATAGGCGATGCGGCGGCGGCCTTTGGCATCGGCGTCGCTCAGACTGAGATCGAGCGAGACGGGCTGCAGCGTGAAGCCTTCCTCATCGAGCGTGGGGCGCTTGTTCATCAGCGTGAGCGAGATTTTTTCATCCGGCTGCAGGCGGATGATGAGGCGGTTGGCCTCCATGTTCGGCGCGGCGAAAATGGAATGTGGCACGGCGCGGAATTGGATGACGATCTGCGAGGAGCGCTGCGGCATGCGCTTGCCCGTGCGCAGGTAGAACGGCACGCCGGCCCAGCGCCAATTGTCGATATGCGCGCAAAGCGCGACGAACGTCTCCATCTCGCTGCCGGGGCGCTCAGCCTCGATCTGATAATCTTCCGCGTTTTCGCCTTCGACATAGCCTTTGCGATATTGGCCGCGCACGGTGAGCTTGGCGCTGTCGCGCGGCGCGATCGGCCGCAGCGAACGCAGCACCTTCACTTTCTCATTGCGCACTGCGTCAGGATCGAGGCTCGACGGCGGCTCCATGGCGACGAGACAGAGCAATTGGAGCAGATGGCTCTGCACCATGTCGCGCAGCGCGCCATATTCGTCGTAATAGGCGCCGCGGCTTTCGACGCCGACGGTTTCGGCCACGCTGATCTGCACATGATCGATCGAGACTGTGTTCCACAACGGCTCGAACAGCGTGTTGGCGAAGCGCAGCGCGAGCAGGTTCTGCACCGTCTCTTTGCCGAGATAATGGTCGATGCGGAAAATGCGGTTCTCATCGAACGCCACGCTCAGCGCATCGTTGATGGCGTCGCAGCTGGCGAAATCGCGGCCGAGCGGCTTTTCGATGATGATGCGGGCTGGCGGCGCGGAGAGTCCTGTCGAAGACAGCTGATTGACGATGACGTTGTAGAGCGCCGGCGAGGTCGACAGATAGAATAGGCGGTCATCGGCGTCGCCGCAGAGCTCGCAGAGCCGCGTGAACGTCGCCTTGTCATCGACGCCGCCGCCGCAATAGCGCAGACGCGGCGCGAACCGCGCCCAGGCCGCTTCGTCAAAGCTCGCACCGGCGCGCGCGCTTACCGCGGCGCGCACCAAGGCCGTGAAGGCCGCGTCGTCCATCGGCGTGCGCGCATTGCCGATCAGGCGCAGGCCCGCGGGCAGGAGATTGTCTGCTTCCAGGAAATAGAGCGAAGGCCACAGCATGCGCTGGGCGAGATCGCCGGAGGCGCCGAACAGGACGAGCGCGCCGTCGGTCATCGGCGAAGGCGGGGCAGGTGATTCGGCATCGCGCGCGATGATGCCATGTCCCCCGCACACCCGCGACGGCGAAGGCCAGCGTAAGGCCCTGATCCGCCGATGTCATTTTCGGATGACAAATGCCGATGTTTCGCTTATGAATCGATGTGTGACGAGCGCGCCCGCCCCCGAAACGGATCGGCCGCGGCGCCGGGACGCGAACGCGACCCGCGCGGCGATCGTGCGCGCCGCGCGTCTGGCCTTCGCGCGCGCCGGCTATGAAGGCGCTTATCTCAAAGAGATCGCGGCCGATGCGGGCGTCGATGCGGCGCTCATCAATCGCTATTTCGGCGGCAAAGAGGGCCTGTTCGCGGCCGCGCTCAACGATGCGATCCGCTCCGAGAAATTGTTTCTGGGCGAGCGCGCGAATTTTGGACGGGACGTGGCCAAGGTCTTCGCCGCCAAATGGCGGCCTGAGACGGCGCAGGGCATGGCGGGCTTTCAGCTCATCCTGCGCGCGGCGATGTCGCCGGCGACCGCGCCGATGCTGAACGACGCCGTGCAGGCGCGCTTCATGGGCCCGATCCGCGATTGGCTGGGCGGGGCGGACGCGGCCGCGCGTGCGCGGCTGATCGCCTCCGTGTTCATCGGCCTGCTGGTCGAAGCGATGATCCGCGGCGACAGCCTGCCGGAAAAGGAGCGCGCGGCCTTCATCGAAAAGGTCACGCAGATTTTGCAAATGCTGGTCGACGCATAAATACAGGGAGGCGCGCCATGACGGACGGCAACATCACCAAGGCCGAAATGTACGGCGCGGTCGCGCCCGGCGATTTCGAAAGCATGCTGGAGCTGGACCGCTACGGCGCGCGCTCGGATGCGTTCGACAAGATCATCTCGGCGACGCACGACCATTTCTGGGATCCGCTCGACAAGAAATATATCGATTTCGACGAGCCGTTCGACATCGAAAACGAAGCGATGATGCCGGAGGCGCAGTTTCCGCTCCTGAAACTGCCCTATATCAACGAAAAGCTGGCCGATCCGAAGGAACGCATCCGCTTCATCAATTATATGCAGCTGTGGAATTTCAGCTCGATCCTGCACGGCGAGCAGGGCGCGCTGAACCTCTCGGCCTCGCTCTGCCATGTGCTGAAGGATCAGGGCGCGCAGGAATATGCGGCCAACCAGACGCGCGAAGAGGCGCGCCATGTCACGGCGTTCGCGAAATACATCAAGGCGCGCTGGGGCCGGCCGGTGGAATGTGGCGCGGCGCTCAAATCGCTGCTGGTCGAAATCATCGATGCGCCGGAGGTCTATAAGAAGATCATCGGCATGCAGATGCTGGTCGAAGGGCTCGCCATGGGCGCCTTCGCCAACGGCTTCAAATACAATCGCGATCCGCTGGCCCGGAAGCTCTTTCAGCTGGTGATGACGGACGAAGCGTTCCATCACAAGTTTGGAAAGATCTGGGCGGATCGGACCGTGCCGCACCTCTCCGAAAGCGAACGCAATCTGGTGGAGGATTGGGCCGCGCATTGCGCGCAAAGCCTTTTGTTCAACAACGGCTCGCCCGTGCAGCAGCAGGCGATCTACGGGCAATTCGGCCTCGATCCCGAACGCGTCATCGCCGATATCATCGAGCGCCGGAAGAACCGCGATCCGAATTACCGTATCCGCGGCGAGACCAATATTTTCCGCGTGCTGATCAAGACGCTCAACAATGCCGGGCTCATCACGGCGCGCACGCGCGGCTTCTACGCGATGTATGTCGACATGGACGAACTCGACGGCGAGGGCGACCGCATGATCGGCGACGATATCGCCGAAGAGGGCATCCGCTATCTGCAGGAAATCAATTTCAAAGATCGGGCTGCGGTGGGGATCGCGGCGGAGTAGGGAGCGAACCCTCTCCCCCGAAAGGGGGAGAGGGTAGGGTGAGGGGGCGGCGCCGACGGCTTTCGCTGCGACCGGGAAACGATCCGTTCGTCGCACGCCTCTCCCAACGCGCGCCGGGAATGGCTAAGCAGCGCCATGCGTTTCCTCGTTCTCACTCTCGCTTTCATGTTCGCCACGCCGGCCTTGGCGCAGCCCGCGTTTCAGCCGACCTGGGATGCGGCGCAGACGGCTGCTGTGCTCGACCGCACGCAGCGCGTCACGCTGTCGCCCGATCCGTCATCGCTCACCGATGGCGAGCGCGCTGCTGTGCGCGAGTTGATGGCGGCGGGGGAGCGGCTGCACCGGCTCTATATGAGCCAGCGTCATCCGCAGGCGCTCGCGGCGGCGGATTATCTGGCGCGCCATCCGGAGCTCGGCGGCGTGCGCGATCTCTTCGCGCTGTTCGAGGGGCCGATCGGCACCACGCTCGACAATGCGCGCACGCCGTTCCTCAACGTCTCGGCGGAGACGCCCGCGCGCAACATGTATCCGCCAGGCATGACGCGCGAGATCATGGAGGCGTTTCTCGCTGCGCATCCGGAGCGCCGCGCCGATCTGCTCAACAGCCGCACTGTCGTATGGGCGGCGAGCGCGGAAAACCGGCGACGCGCGCTCGCCGCGCTCGACCGCTATCCGGTGCTCGATGCGCTCCATCCCGGCCTGCGCGCGCGTCTGCGCAGCGAAGAAACCTATCTCGGCGTGCCGTATTCGGTCGCCTACGCGGAAGACCTCATCTTCGTTTCGCAGCGGCTCTACGCAGCGGCGGATGATGTGGAAAGCGGCGATGCAGCGTTCGCCCGCTATCTCCGGCTGCGCGCGCGCGATCTCCTGAGCGACGATTACGAGGGCGGCGATGCGGCCTGGGTGACGGGGACCTATACGGGCCATCTCAATGCGCAGATCGGCGCCTATGAGACCTATGACGACCCTTTGTTCGGCGTGAAGACGTTCTTCTCGCTGTCGCTTCTGATGCGCGACGAGGCGCGCACGGCTGAGCTGCGGCGCGGGCTGGCGAACATCCAGGCCGTGCAGGCCGTGATCAATTCGCCGCAGCCGCGCGAGGTGCGCAGCAACATCCCCGTGGGCGTCTACAACATCATCGCCGATTACGGGCAGGCGCGCGGGGCCAATACGGCGACAATCCTGCCCAACGAATTTTATCTCGCGCGCCAATACGGCCGCACCATTCTGATGCGCGGTAACATTCTCTTGAATGACGATTTGTTCCAGGAGACCGCGCGCGCGTTCGCGGCGGCGGTCGTTCCAGATCAGGCGCAGGACCTCACGCCGGAAGGCGGCTTCTACCGCACGCTGTGGCACGAGATCGGGCATTATCTCGGCGTCGACGAAACGAGCGATGGGCGCGATCTTGATTCGGCGCTGCAGGACAATGCCGATCTGATGGAGGAGATGAAGGCCGATCTGGTCTCGCTCACCGCCGCGCGCGTGTTCAACGATCGCGGCGCGCTGAGCGATGCGCAATTGCGCGCGATCTACGCCTCGGGCATCCGCCGCGTGCTGCAGAAGAACCGCCCGCGTCGCGAGCAGCCCTATCAGACCATGCAGCTCATCCAGTGGAACTGGTTCCTGGAGCATGGCGCGCTGCGCGTCGAGGATGGCCGCCTGCGCATCGACTACGCGCACTATGCCGGAGCGGTCGACGGTCTGCTGCACGAGGTGCTGACGCTGCAGCGCAATGGCGATCATGGCGCCGTCGACGCCTTCGTCGAACGCTGGACGCATTGGGACGCCACGCACGAGGCGATCGCACAAAGGATGCGCGCGTCCGAGCGGTCGCGCTTCACGCTGGTGATGTATCAAGCGTTGGAACCCTCTCCCCCGTGAGGGGGAGAGGGCAGGATGAGGGGGAGGCGCAAGCAATTGCCCACCTAACCGTCACCTGGCGCCACCCCTCACCCGTCTCACGCGCAAGCGCGCGCGACTCCCTCTCCCCCTCGCGGGGGAGAGGGGATAATGTGGGCGCATCAAACCAAGGAAACGCCATGCCCATCGCCTATCCCGACATCCTGAAGCTCGAGAACAACGGCCAGAAATTCAGCTACACGCAGAAAGATGCGATCCTTTATGCGCTCGGCATCGGCATGGGCGCCGATCCGATGGACCGCAAGGAATTGGCCTTCGTCTATGAGCGCGATCTCAAGGCCGTGCCGACGCTCGCCTCCGTCGTCGCCTGGGGCGCGCAGCCGGGTATGATGAGCATCAATTTCATGATGGTGGTCGATGGCGAGCGCGACATCACCTTCCACAAACCGCTGCCGATCAGCGGCGACATCATTGCCGATAGCCGCGTGCTGGGCGTCTATGACAAAGGCGCCGGCAAGGGCGCGGTGATCCAGAACGAAACCGTGCTGAAGGATTCCAAAGGCGAAAAGCTCGCCACGCTCGTCTCCTCGATCTTTGCACGCGGCGATGGCGGCTTCGGCGGGCCGAGCGAAGGCCAGCCCGAACCGCACAAGACGCCGACGCGCGCGCCCGATCAAAGCGTCGATATTCCGACCTTGCCGAACCAGGCGCTGCTTTACCGGCTCTCCGGCGATTACAATCCGCTGCACGCCGATCCTGACTTCGCCGCGCAGGCCGGCTTCCCGCGCCCGATCCTGCACGGCATGTGCACCTATGGAATCACCTGCCGCGCCGTGCTGCAGACCTATGCGGACTATGATCCCGCGAAGATCAAACGCCACGCCGCGCGCTTTTCCTCGCCCGTCTTTCCCGGCGAGACGATCACCGTCGATCTCTGGAAGGACGGAAACGAGGTTTCGTTCGAGGCGCGCGTGAAAAGCCGCAATGTCGTGGCGGTGCGCAATGGTTTGAGCGTGCTCGCATGAGCCTCGAGGATTTCCGCGCCGAAGCGCGCGCCTTCATCGCCGAGAATTTCGCGTCCACGCTCAAGGGCCGCGGCCTCGCTTTGATGCAGGGCGGCGCGGATCAGGGCGCGCCGGATTTCGTCAAGTGGAAAGGCGCGATGGGCGCGCGCGGCTGGGGCGTGCCGATTTGGCCGAAGCAATATGGCGGCGGGGGCCTCTCGGCCGCCGAAGCGCGCGCGCTGTTCGAGGAAATGGGCAAGGCCGGCGCCTGGAACCCGATCGGCGGCATGGGCGTGATGATGTTCGGGCCGACCTTGCTTGAGTACGGAACGGAGGCGCAAAAGCAGCGCCACATCCCGAAAATATGCAGCGGCGAAATCCGTTGGTGTCAGGGCTATTCCGAGCCTGGTGCGGGCAGCGATCTCGCGGGCCTGCAGACCAAGTGTGAGGACAAGGGCGATCACTATCTGATCAACGGCCAGAAAATCTGGACCTCCGGCGCCAATCTCGCCGATTGGTGCTTCTGCCTGGTGCGCACGGACACGTCGAAGAAGCACGAAGGCATCAGCTTCATTCTGATCGATATGAAATCGCCGGGCGTCGAAGCGCGGCCGATCCTGCTCATCAACGGCACGTCGCCGTTCTGCGAGACGTTCTTCACCGATGTGAAGGTTCCGAAGGAAAACCTCGTCGGCCCGCTCAATGGCGGCTGGACCATCGCCAAGCGGCTGCTGCAATTCGAACGGCAGAACATTTCCGCCAGCCTCGGCGGCGGCTCGATCGGTTCGGCCGTGCGGCAGGCGAGCGTGGAAGAGGTCGCCAAGACGTATATCGGCGTCGGGGACGGCGTGCTGGCGGATGACGATTATCGCGCGCGCATGATCGAGCACATGATGACGGCGCGTGCGTTCGTGCAAACGGGCCAGCGCGCCGCGGCTGAGGCGAAGCAGAGCGATGGGCCGTCCGCGGCGACATCGATCATGAAATATGCCGGCGCCAAGCTTGCGCAGGACCGCCAGGAAATGATGATCGAGGCCATGGGCGCCAAGGGCTTCGGCTGGGAGGGCGCGGGGTTCGAACCGTCCGAGCTCGGCACGGTGCGCGCCTGGCTGCGCTCGAAGGGCAATTCCATCGAAGGCGGCACCTCCGAGGTGAACCTCAACGTCGTCGCCAAACGCGTCCTGGCGCTGCCCGATCCGCGGTGAGGCGCGGGCTGACAGAGCCGGGCGTCGCCGCGCGCCTGAAATCGGACCGCGCCGTGGCGCAGGCGCGCGCGCTGCGTCGCGCGATGACGCCGGCGGAGAAGGCGCTGTGGCGCCTGTTGAAGGAGTATGCGCCGGCGGATGCACATGTTCGCAGACAGGCGCCGATCGGCCCTTTCATCGTGGACTTCGCATCGCACGCTGCGCGACTGGCGATCGAGGTGGACGGCGGTGTGCACGCTGTGCGCGGCGCTGAAGACGCAGAGCGCGAGGCGTGGCTGCGCGGCCGCGGCTATGAGGTGCTGCGCTTTCGAAACGAAGACGTTCGCGCGGACATCGGCGTGGTCGTGCGGGCGATCGCCGCCAAGATGACAGAGCGCCTCGCCGAGCGTTAGCGCCCCTCCCCCTTGCGGGGAGGGCAGGGTGGGGGTGTCGGCGCGTGTGCGGCAGAATTTAGCGCTTGCACCCCCTCCCCCAACCCCTCCCCGCAAGGGGGAGGGGCTTTGCGCGCGCCGGTCGACAGGTGCGCGCGGGCTGTGAGACAAAGGGCGAAAGAGGAAACGCCATGACCGATACGCCCGATCTCGACACCATCCTGCTGGATGCGCATTTGCCGGCGCTCGTGCTGTCGCTGGTGCACATGACGGGCGATGCGGGCCTGCTCAAGGATGAGTGGCGGCCGACTTACAATGCGTTCCCGCGCGGCGATCCGCAATTTCCGCCCGGCGCGGAAGAGGCGATCCGCGCCAAGGCGAAAGAGGTGCTGACGGCGAAGCTCGCAGGCAAGCTCCCGCCCGCGCCGCCGCCGTCGCCGTCCACGATCCGCAAGATGATCAATTTCATCGCCGGCGCCGATGTGCCGGAGGAATATCTGCCGTTCCTGCAGGATGAACTCGCCATCGATGGCGAAAGCACCAAGAACCCGCACTGGGAGAGCCCGCAGCTCAAGGGCGCGGCGCAGAAGCTGAAAGTGCTGGTCGTCGGCGCAGGCATGTCGGGGCTCTTGACGAGCATCCGCCTCGGCCAGGCCGGCATCGCGCATGTGGTGATCGAAAAGAACGCCGATGTCGGCGGCACCTGGCTGGAAAACACCTATCCCGGCTGCCGCGTCGACAATTCCAACCACATGTATTCCTATTCGTTCGAGCAGAACCATTTCTGGCCGCAGCATTTCTCGCCGCAGCCCGTGCTGCTGGACTACTTTCAAGGCATCGCCAAGAAATACGACCTCAAGAAGAACATCCGTTTCGAAACCATTGTGCTCGACATGGCGTTTGACGAAGCGCGCGATCTCTGGCGCGTGCGCGTGAAGGACAAGAGCGGCAAGGAAGAGGTGATCGAGGCCAATGCCGTCATCACCGCAGTCGGCCAGCTCAATCGCCCGCGCCTGCCCGACATCAAGGGACGCGAGAGCTTCAAAGGCCCGGCGTTCCACTCCGCGCAATGGCGCCACGATGTCGATCTCACGGGCAAGCGCGTCGGCGTGATCGGCACGGGCGCCAGCGCCTATCAATTCGTGCCGGAGATTGCACCGAAGGTGAAATCGCTGACCATTTTCCAGCGCACGCCGCCCTGGTCGTTCCCGGCGCCGCACTATCATGAGTACGTGCCCGAAGGCATGAAATGGCTGCTCGAACACGCGCCGATGTACGACAAATGGTACCGCTTCTTCCTGTTCTGGATGTCGACGGACGGGCTCTTGCAGGCCGTGCGCGCCGATGAGGGCTGGAACGGGCCGCCGACGGCCGTCGGTCAGATCAATATGATGTTCCGCGAGATGATCGCGCAGGGCTTGGCGGATCAGGCCGGCGATCCGGCGCTCGCCGCGAAGATCACGCCGAGCTATCCGCTCGGCGGCAAGCGCGGCCTTTTGGACAATGGCGTGTGGATCGAAGCGCTCAAACGCGACAATGTCGATCTCACGACCTCGCCCATCGCGGAGATCAACGAAGCTGGCGTCAAGACCCAGGACGGAACGCAGCATGATTTCGACGTGCTGCTCTACGGCACGGGCTTCCACGCCTCGAAATTCCTGATGCCGATGAAGATCAAGGGCCGCGGCGGGCGCGATCTGCACGAGACCTGGGCAGGCGAGCCGCGCGCCTATCTCGGCATGACGACGCCCGGCTTCCCGAACCTCTTCATGATCTACGGGCCGAACACGAACATCGTCGTCAACGGCTCGATCATCTTCTTCTCCGAATGCTCGGTGCGCTACATCGTGAACGCGCTGAAGCTGATGGCGGAGAACGGCGCGACGGCGATCGAGGTCAAGCGCGACGTGCATGACGCGTTCAATATCCGCGTCGATGCGGAAAACCTGAAAATGGCCTGGGGCAGCCCGAACGTCACCTCCTGGTATAAGAACGAAACCGGCCGCGTGACCCAGAACTGGCCGTTCGCGCTGGTCGATTATTGGCGCGCCACGATCAAGCCCGACCCCAAAGATTTCGACCTGCACAAGGCGGGCGCGAGCGCGGCGGCGTGAGCCTGCCGTTTGCGACCACGGCGGCCGGCATCGTCGGTGCGGTGCAGTTCGATATGCCGTCGGCCATCACGGGGCGCACCTATCGCGTGTTCGTCTATCAGCCGCCCGGAGGCTTGCCGGAGGGCGGCTTCCCGGTGGTGACCGTGACGGACGGCAATCTCACGTTCCCGATCGCCGCCGCGATGAGTTCGACCTTCATCTCGTCGGATCGGAAGGCCGCCCTCGTGGTCGGCGTCGGCTATCCGGCGGAGGATTTGCTGACGCCCTATCGGATGCGCACGCGCGATCTCACGCCGCCAACGCCGCTGTCCGGCATTCGCGCCGTGCCGGGCCTGCCGCCGCCGCGCGCGGAGGATTATGGCGGCGGCCATGATTTCCTGCGCTTCCTGACCGAGGAATTGCGGCCGGTGATTGCGGCGTCCTATCCGATCAATCCGGCGGATGAGACGCTTTACGGCCATTCGCTGGGCGGTCTGTTCGTGCTCGATGCGCTGTTCCGCCAGCCCGGGCTCTATCGCAGCTTCGCGGCATCGAGCCCGTCCATCTGGTGGAACGGACGCGCCGTGCTGGAGGGCGAGGCGGGCTTTGCGTCGGCGTTGCGCGAAGGTGCGGCGCCGCGCGTGCTGATCACCATCGGCGCGACGGAGCAGGAGCCCGGTCTTCACACGCCGCCCAATGTGTCGCGCGAAGAGATGGCGAAGCTGCTGGTCGAGGCGCGCATGGTCGATAACGCCCGCGAGCTGGCCGGGCGCCTCGCGGCGCTCAAGGGCGGCGAGGGCTATGCCGCGCGCTTTCAATGCTTCGAGGCCGAAGATCACATGACCGTGGTCGCCGCGGCGCTATCCCGCACACTCGCTTTCGCGCTGCGGCCCTAGGTTCGAACACAGTTCGAAGATGCGCTGCGCTAAGGCGTCGCGGCGGTCAGGATGGACGGCCCTTTTCAGTGCGCCGGCGTGCGTCCATAGTGGGCCCTACAGATATAAGGGAGAGCGACGATGAAGGCTGCTGTGTTGCGCGAAGTGGGCAAGCCGCTTCTGATTGAAGACGTGCAGGTGTCGAAGCCCGGTCCGCACGAGGTTTTGATCCGCACGGCCGCCGCGGGCGTCTGCCACAGCGATCTGCATTTCATCGAAGGGCTCTACCCGCATCCGTTGCCGGCGGTGCTCGGCCATGAAAGCGCGGGCGTGGTCGAAGCGATCGGCTCGGAAGTGCGCACGGTGAAGGTGGGCGACCACGTCATCACCTGTCTCTCGGCGTTCTGCGGCCATTGCGAGCATTGTCTCACCGGCCATCTCAGCCTCTGCCAATCGCCGGATACGAAGCGCGGCGCGAGCGAGGAGCCGCGCCTCAAAACGGCCAATGGCCCGATGCTGCAATATCTCAACCTCTCGTCCTTCGCCGAACAGATGCTCATCACCGAGCATGCCTGCGTCGCCATCGACAAAGACATGCCGCTCGATCGCGCGGCGCTGATCGGCTGCGGCGTGATGACGGGCGTGGGGTCGGTGTTTCACACGTCCAAAGTGCGGCCCGGCGAAACCGTGGCCGTGATCGGTCTCGGCGGGGTAGGCCTTGCGGCCGTCAACGGCGCGGCGATTGCGGGCGCGGGCCGGGTCATCGCGATCGACATGTCGAAATCGAAGGACAATCTGGCGCGCGAATTCGGCGCCACCGATTTCATTTGCGCGGCGGAGACCGATCCGGTCGCGGCCGTGCAGGAGCTCACCAAGGGCGGCGTGCATCACGCGTTCGAAGCGGTGGGCCTCAAGAAGACGGCCGAACAGGCGTTCGGCATGCTGAAGCGCGGCGGCACGGCCAACATCATCGGCATGATCCCGGTCGGCCAATCGATCGAATTGCCGGGCTGGGCGTTCCTGGGCGAGAAGAAGATTCAGGGCTCGGCCATGGGCTCGAACCGCTTCCCAGTGGACATGCCGCGCCTCGTGGACATGTATCTGGCCGGCAAGCTCAAGCTCGATCAGATGATCTCGCGCCGCATCAAGCTCGAAGACGTCAACGACGCCTTCGCCGAGATGAAGCGCGGCGAGATCGCGCGTTCCGTCATCGTCTTTAACTAGGCCATGACCGATACGGTCGCTGCGCCCGCAGCGGCGGCGGCGCCGGATGCGCCGTCGCTGTGGACGAAGCTCGCCTACGGCATCGGCTCGATCGCCTTCGGCGTGAAAGACAATGGGTTTTCCTATTTCCTGTTGATCTTCTACAGCCAGGTGATTGGCGTCGATGCGCGCCTCGTCGGCCTCGCGGTGACGACGGCGCTGATCGTGGATGGGCTGTGCGATCCGCTGATCGGCTATTGGTCGGACAATTTCCATTCGCGCTGGGGCCGGCGCCATCCCTTTATGTACGCGGCGGCGCTGCCCGTCGCGGCGACCTATTTCCTGCTCTGGAACCCGCCCATCGGTTGGTCGCAAGCGGAGCTGTTCTGGTATCTGCTCGTGCTCGCGGTGCTGATCCGCGTCTGCATCACGTTCTACGAGACGCCCAGCTCTGCGCTCGCCCCGGAGCTCACCGCCAATTACGACGAGCGCAGTTCGCTTCTCTCTTATCGCTATTATTTCGCCTGGACGGGCGGGAACGCCATGACGGTGATGATGTTCCTGTTCCTCTTCCCGGCCTTCGCGACCGCCGCGATCCCGAACGGACAGTTCAATCGCGAGGCCTATGCGCTTTATGGCGTGATCGGCTCCTCGCTGATCTTCGCGACCATTCTGATTTCCGCGCTCGGCACCCATGCGCGCATCGCGCATTTGAAGCCGCCGCCGCCGAAGCGGAAACTGACGCCGTTCAAGATGTTCAAGGAGTTCGGCGAGACCCTGGCCAACCGCTCGTTCATCGCGCTCTTCATCTCGGCGGCGTTCGGCGCGATCGCCTCCGGCGTGTCCGCGGCGCTGGCCTTCTATTTCCTGACCTATTTCTGGCAATTCACCTCGCAGCAAAACGGCTTCATCACGTTCGGCGTGTTCGGCTCGGCGATCATCGGTTCGCTGATGGCGCCTTATGTGTCGAAGACGATCGGCAAGAAGCGCGGCGCCATCATCATCGGCCTGATCGCCTTCTTGGGCTCGCCGATCCCGATCTGCCTGCGCCTTCTGGGCTTGCTGCCGCCAAACGGCGATCCGGCGATTTTCTGGTTCGTGTTCCTGACCACAATGTTCGATGTCGGGCTCATTATCTGCTTCCAGATTCTGTCCTCGTCGATGATGGCGGATCTGGTCGAGCAGGCCGAGCTCAAGACCGGCCGGCGTTCCGAAGGCGTGTTCTTCGCCGCCTCTACCTTCATCCGGAAGATGGTCAACGGCGTCGGCGTGATCGCGGCGACGTTCGTGCTCACGCTGGCGCATTTCCCCAAAGGGGCGGACCCCAGCCAAGTGCCGCCCGAGGCCGTCTGGAATCTGGGCGCCTATTACGTGCCGACCATCCTCACGCTCTGGATGGCGATGATGGCCGTGATCTTCACCTACAAGCTCTCCCGCGAGGACCACGAGGAGAATCTGCGAAAGCTGGCCGCCACAAAGTCCGGCTAAGCGCGCCGCATTGACAGGAGCGGGCAGGCCGCCTTCATCTGGCGCGTCCTATGAAACCCGCCGCCACGTCCGCTTTGCTCGCCGCCATCGACGCCCGCGCTGACGAGATCGTCGCGCTGACGCAGGCTTTGATCCGCATTCCGAGCGTCAATCCGCCGGGCGTCGACTATCGCGCCTGCTGCGAGTTGATCGGCGCGCGCCTCGTCAAGCGCGGCTTCGCGCTGGCCTATGTACGCGCCGAGGGCGCGCCGGGCGATAGCGACGCGCACCCGCGCTGGAACGTCATCGCTCGCCGCGAGGGCGCCCGGCCAGGGCCGTGCGTGCATTTCAACGGCCATATCGACGTCGTGGAGGCCGGCCATGGCTGGAGCGTCGATCCGTTCGCGGCTGTCGTGAAGGACGGGCGCGTCTATGGGCGCGGAACGTGTGACATGAAGGGCGGCATCGCCGCCGCGATCGTCGCCGTCGAAGCGCTGATCGACAGCGGCGTCGATCTGCCCGGCGCGCTCGAAATCTCCGGCACGGCGGATGAAGAGAGCGGCGGCTATGGCGGCGTCGCGTTTCTCGCTGAGCGTGGGTTCTTTTCGAAGCCGCGCGTCGATCACGTCATCATTCCAGAGCCGCTGAATGTGGATCGCGTCTGCCTCGGCCATCGCGGCGTATGGTGGGCGGAGATCGAAACCAAGGGCCGCATCGCGCATGGCTCGATGCCGTTCCTGGGCGACAGCGCGATCCGCCATATGGGCGCGGTGTTCGAACGCTTCGAGCGCGATCTCTATCCGGCGCTGGCGGCGAAGAAGACGGCCATGCCCGTCGCGCCCGATAGCGCGCGCTCGTCCACGATGAACATCAATTCCGTGCACGGCGGGCAAGAGGAGCCGAAAGAGGGGCTGCCCTCGCCGGTGGTGGCGGATTCGTGCCGCGCCGTGATCGATCGCCGCTTCCTGATCGAAGAATCGCTCGATGCCGTGAAAGGCGAAGTGCGCGGCCTGCTGGATGCACTGGCGCGCGAACGCACCGGCTTCTCCTATAAGCTGCGCGACCTGTTTGAGGTCGCGCCCGTGATGATCGATGCCGATGCGCCGGTGGCGCGCGAAACCGCCGCCGCCATCGAAACGGTCTTGAACAAGCGCCCGCAATTCATCTGCTCGCCGGGCACGTACGATCAAAAGCACATCGACCGCATCGGCAAGCTGCGCGACTGCATCGCCTACGGTCCGGGCATTCTCGACCTCGCGCACCAGCCGGATGAATATGTCGCGATCGACGATCTCACCGCGTCCGCGAAAGTGATGGCGCTGGCCGCGGCCAATCTCTTGGGCGCTGCGTGAGCGCATCCCCTTCGTACCGCCGGCTTCCCGCCGGCAAGCGCGATCTGCCGGCTGGAAGCCGGCGGTACGATCTCAAATGAACCTCACCCGCCGCGGTCTCGCGCTTTCCACGCTTGCGCTCGCTGCATGCGGCCGTGCGCGAGAGAGGGAGAACATCGCGCGCCTCGGGATCGGACTTGAGCCGCCACATCTCGATCCGACGGCAGGGGCCGCCGCCGCGATCGATGAGGTCGTGTACGCCAATGTGTTCGAGGGCTTGGTGCGCATTGACGCGCGCGGCGCCGTGCAGCCCGCGCTCGCCTCGCGCTGGGAGGCGGGCGGCGGCGGGCGCGACTACCTCTTCCACCTTCAGCCCAGCGCGCGGTTCCACGATGGCGCGCCGTGCGAAGCTGCGGACGTCGTGTTTTCTCTCGATCGCGCGCGCGCGCCGGACAGCGTCAACGCGCAGAAGGAGCTGTTCGAGCCGATCGCGGAGGTGGTCGCGGTCGATCCGCAGCGCGTGCGCGTGCGCTTGAAACGGCCGGATGGCGGCATGTTGTTCAATCTCGGCCTGGGCGATGCCGTGATCGTGTCGCGCACCAGTGCGGACGGCAACAAGACCCATCCGATCGGCACGGGGCCGTTCAAATTTCAGCGCTGGGCGCGCGGCGCGCTGATCACGCTCGCGCGCAACGAGGCCTATTGGGGCGAACCCGCGAAACTCGACGGCGCAACCTTTTCCATCATTCCGGATGCCTCCGCCGGCTTCGCGGCGCTGATGTCCGGCGATGTCGACGGCTTTCCTGATTTCCCGGCGCCCGAATTGTTGCCGCAAGTGCGCCGCGACGGGCGCTTCCGCGTCGCCATCGGCGTGACGGAGGGGGAGACGGTGCTCGCCATGAACAATGGCCGTGCGCCGTTCAACGATCTCCGCGTGCGCCGCGCCCTTAGCCATGCGATCGACCGCACGCAGATCATCCGCGGCGCACTGTTCGGTTACGGCGTGCCCATCGGATCGCATTTCTCGCCAACGCACCCCGCTTATATCGATCTCACGCGCATGTATCCCTACGATCCGACGCGCGCGCGCGCCTTGCTGGCGGAGGCGGGCCTGCCGCACGGCTTTCGCACGACGTTGGCATTGCCGCCGCCCGGCTATGCGCGCCGCGGCGGGGAGATCATCGCGGCGCAATTGCGCGCCATTGGCGTCGACACGCGCATCGAGAACATCGAATGGGCCCAATGGCTCGATCAGGTGTTCGGCCGCAAACAATTCGATCTCACCATCGTCTCGCACACCGAGCCGATGGACATCGGCATTTACGCGCGTGACGACTACTATTTCGACTATCACTCTGGCGCGTTCAAAGCGATCATGGCGCGACTCAGCGAAACGACCGACCCCGCGGCCCGCACGCGTTTGCTGCAAGAGGCGCAGCGGCGCATCGCAGAAGACGCGGTCAATGTGTTTCTGTTCGAGCTGCCGAAGATCGGCGTCTGGGATAAGGCGCTCCAGGGCGTGTGGGTGAACTCGCCCGTGCAGGCCAATGATCTGACGCGCGCCTTCTGGAGCGACAGGTGAGCCGCTTTCTCGCCGGCCGCGCGCTCGTTCTGGCGCTGACGCTCGTGGTGGCGAGCGTGATCGTGTTCGTGATCGTCGACATCGCGCCGGGTGATCCGGCGGCCTACATGATGGGTCTCAACGCCGATCCGTCGGCGGTGGCGGCGCTGCGCCACGAACTTGGTCTCGATCAGCCGGCGCTGGCGCGCTATTTCGCGTGGGTCGGCGGGCTCTTCGTCGGCGATTTCGGCGTGAGCTACACGTATCGCGTGCCGGTGGCGAGCCTGATCGCCGAGCGCGCGGCGCTCTCGATCCCCTTGGCCATTCTCTCGCTCATTCTGTCCACGCTGATCGCGCTCGCCGCATCGCTGCTCGCTGTGGCCCAGCGTGGCCGCATCGGCGAAACGCTGGTGATGGGCGCCGCGCAGATCGGCGTGGCGACGCCGAATTTCTGGTTCGCGATCCTGCTCGTGCTGTTGTTCTCGACGAATTTGGGCTGGGCGCGCGCGGGCGGCTTTCCGGGCTGGGACGCGGGGCTCGGTCCGGCGCTCGGCGCGCTCGCGCTGCCCGCCATCGCGCTCGCCGCGCCCCAGGCCGCAATCCTCACGCGCGTGATGCGCGCGGCGCTGCTCGACACTTTGCATGAGGATTACATGCGCACGGCGCGCGCCAAGGGCCTCTCCGATTGGGCCGCGCTGACGCGGCACGCGCTGCCAAACGCCATGATCCCGGTCCTGACGATACTCGGGCTGCAGTTTTCGTTTCTGCTTGCCGGCGCCGTCATCATCGAGAACGTCTTCTATCTGCCAGGTCTTGGGCGGCTGGTGTTTCAGGCCATCACGCAGCGGGATTTGATCGTGGTGCGCGGCGTGGTGATGCTGCTCGTATTCGCCTCCGTGGCGATCGCGTTTGCAGTGGACGTGCTCTACGTCCTGGTCGATCCGCGCCTGCGCAGGCGCGCGCCATGAGCCATCGGGCGCTTTGGATCGGCGGCGTTCTGACGGCGCTGGCGGCGTTCGCCGCGCTGCTGTCTCTGGTGTGGACGCCGTACGACATCACTATTCTTGATATCGCGCACGCGCTTGCGCCGCCCAGCGCCGCGCATTGGCTAGGAACCGATCAATTGGGGCGCGATGTCGCCTCCCTCATTCTCGCTGGCGCGCGCACATCGATCAGCGTCGCGTTCATCGCGGTGGCGCTGGGTGCGGGGATCGGCGTGCCCCTGGGTCTCGTCGCGGCCGCGCGTGGCGGCTGGGTCGATGATGTGATCATGCGCGCGAACGATATGGTGTTCGCCTTTCCCGCGCTGCTGCTCGCGATCTTGCTGACCGCCGTGCTCGGGCCAAGCGGCGTCAATGCGATGATCGCCATCGGCGTGTTCAACATTCCTGTGTTCGCGCGTGTCGCGCGCGGCGGCGCGCTGGCGATCTGGCGGCGCGATTTCGTGATGGCGGCGCGGGCGTCGGGAAAATCGGCGGCCGAAATTTCGCTGGAGCATGTGCTGCCCAATCTGCTCGATCAATTGGTGGTGCAGGCGACGATCCAATTCTCGCTCGGCGTGATCGCGGAGGCGGCCTTGTCCTATGTCGGGCTCGGCGTGCAGCCGCCGGCGGCGAGTTGGGGGCGCATGCTTTCGGAGGCGCAGACCTTCGTGTTTCTTGCACCTTGGCTCGCCTTCGCGCCCGGGCTGGCGATCTTCGCGACGGTGCTGGGTCTCAACCTGCTGGGCGATGGGCTGCGCGATGCCCTCGATCCCAAAGCGGCGGCGCAACTATGAGCGCCGCGCTTTCCGTCGAGAACCTGTCGCTCGCGATTGGCGGCAAGACGATCCTGTCAGATGTCTCCCTGGCCGTTCAGAAAGGGGAGGTGGTGGCGCTGGTCGGCGAGTCCGGTTCGGGGAAATCGCTGACCTTGCTGTCAGCTATGCGTCTCCTGCCGCCGGATGCGCGCGCGCGCGGCGAGGTCCGCCTCGGCGACGATCTGCTGACCGGACTCAGCGAGAGAGAGATGTGCGCGGTGCGCGGCGCGCGCATGGGCATGGTGTTTCAGGAGCCGATGACGGCGCTCAACCCGGTGCAGAGCGTCGGCGCGCAGATTGCGGAAGCGGTGGCGCGTCATCGCGCGGCGCCGCGCGCGGAGGCGATGGCGGCCGCCCGCACGAGTTTGGACCGCGTCGGCCTCGGCGCCATCGGCGTCGAACGTTTTCCGCACGAGCTTTCCGGCGGACAGCGCCAGCGCGTGGCGATCGCGATCGCATCTGTGCTGAAGCCGAGCGTGCTGCTGGCCGATGAACCCACCACGGCGCTGGACGTGACCACCCAAGCCGGCGTGCTCGATCTTTTCCGCGCGCTCGTGCGCGACGATGGCGCAGCGCTTGTGCTGGTCACGCACGATCTTGGTCTTGCCGCCAATTTCGCGGATCGCATCGTGATCATGCAGGCCGGGCGCATCGTGGAGAGCGGCGAGACGCGGCTGCTGCTGCGCAATCTGCAGACGCCCTATGGCCGTGCGCTACTTGCGGCGGCGACGCTCCCGCCGCGTCCCCCGCGCACGCGTGATGCGAACGCGCCAAATGTCGTTGAGGCGAAGTGCCTCTCGGTGGCCTATCACGCCCATGGCAAATCATTCCGCGCGCTGGACGATGTGTCGCTCAGCGTGCGCAAGGGCGAATGCCTCGGCATTGTCGGGGAATCCGGCAGCGGGAAATCGACCTTGGCGCGATCAATTTTGGGTTTTGAGACGCCAGTCAGCGGCGAGGTTCGGATCGGCGGCGATCGCTGGCGCGGCGCCGCGCGTGCGCAGGAGCGGGCGATGCGGCGGCGCGTGCAGATCGTGTTTCAGGATCCTTATTCGTCCTTTGACCCGCGCCATCGCGTCGGCCGCATCGTCGCCGAACCTCTGCACCTGCTTGGTGGTCGGCATGATGAGGCGAAGGTTGGCGCGGTGCTGGAAAGCGTCGGGCTCGCAGCGGCGGACGCCAGCAAATATCCGCACCAATTCTCTGGCGGCCAGCGCCAGCGCATCGCGTTGGCGCGCGCGCTCATCACCGACCCCGATGTCATCGTACTGGACGAGGCCGTTTCCGCGCTGGACGTGACGATCCGGGCGCAGATTCTCGATCTCTTGCGCGCGCTTCAAGAGCGCCTCGGCATGGCCTATCTTTTCATCACGCACGATCTTGGCGTTTTGCGCGCGATCGCCGATCGTGTGATCGTTTTGAAGGATGGACGCATCGTGGAGGAGGGCGCGGTCGCGGATGTGTTGGACGCGCCCAAACATCCCTACACCGCCGCGCTCGCCGCCGCGCATTTGGAGGCGCCCGTATGACAAACTTGCCCTTTGCGAGCGATGAAATTCTCATCGGCGGCCGCTGGCGCAAGCTGCGCGAGACGATCCCGATGGAGGACCCGTCCTCCGGCGCGGCGCTCGGCGCCTTGGCGCGCGGCGGCGCGGCGGAAATCGATGAGGCTGTCGCCGCCGCCGAAGCCGCGCGCGACGGCGCATGGGGCAAGATGACCGCGCTCGAACGCGGCCGCTTGCTGACGGAGATCGGACGGCGTGTCGCCGCGCAGGAAGATATGCTCGCCGAGCTCGAAGCGCGCGATGTCGGCAAGCCGCTCACGCAGGCGCGGACCGATGCGCGCACGCTGGCGCGCTATCTCGAATTCTACGGCGGCGCGGCCGACAAGATTCACGGCGAAACGATTCCCTATCAGGCGGGCTTTACAGTTTATACGCTGCGCGAGCCGCACGGCGTGACCGGCCATATCGTGCCTTGGAATTATCCGATGCAGATCGGCGGGCGCACCGTCGGCGCTGCGCTCGCGATGGGCAATGCCGTGGTGCTGAAGCCAGCGGAAGAGGCGTCGCTTACGGCGCTGGCCTTTGCCCGCATCGCGCAGGAGGCCGGCTTGCCCGATGGCGCGCTCAATGTCGTGACGGGTCTTGGCGAAGAGGCGGGCGCCGCGCTCGCTGCGCATCCGGGCGTGCAGCACGTATCGTTCACCGGCTCGGTTTCGGTGGGAAAACTCGTGCAGGCTGCGGCGGCGGCGCATGTCGCGCCCGTCACGCTCGAACTGGGCGGAAAATCGCCGCAACTGGTCTTTGCGGATGCGGATTTGGAGCGGGCGCTGCCTGTGCTGGTCAACGCGGGCATTCAGAATGCTGGGCAGACGTGTTCGGCGGGCTCGCGCATTCTGGTGCAGCGGGAAATTTATGAGCGCGTGCTCGATGCCTTGATTGCACGCTATCGGACGCTGAAGGTCGGCCCGGCGCTATCGGATCTTGATATCGGACCGCTGATCTCGGCGAAGCAGAAAAGCGTGGTCGAAGGCTTCATCGCGCGCGCGCGGCGCGATGGTGTGGAGGTCGCGGCCGAGGGCCAGATCGTCGCCGACGCGCCGAGAGGCGGCCATTTCGTCGCGCCGACCTTGCTTACGAACGCAACGGCGGATCAGGAAAGCGCGCGCGAGGAAATTTTCGGCCCGGTGCAGGTCGTGCTGCCGTTCAAGGACGAGGAAGACGCTGTGCGCATCGCCAATGGCACGGGCTATGGGCTGGTCGCGGGCGTGTGGACGCGCGATGGCGGCCGCGCGCTGCGCTTGGCCAAGCGGCTGCGCGCGGGGCAGGTTTTCTTGAACAATTATGGTGCTGGCGGCGGCGTCGAATTGCCGTTCGGCGGCGTCGGCTTGTCGGGTCACGGCCGCGAAAAGGGATTGGAAGCGCTCTATGGCTTGTCCGTGGTGAAGACAGTGGCGGCCTATCATGGTTGAGCGGCTCGCGGGCAAGATTGCGCTCATCACTGGCGGCGCATCGGGCTTCGGCGCCGGCATCGCGCGGCGCTTCGCGGAAGAAGGCGCCCGCGTGCTGATCGCGGATCTGAACGGCGCGGCGGCGGACGCTCTGGCCAAGGACCTGCAGGGCGCACGCGCCTTTGCGTGCGATGTGTCGAACGCAGAGAGCGTTGCGGCGCTGGCAGGCTTCGCGGCGGAGGCGCTCGGCGCTGTCGATATCGTCGTCAACAATGCGGGCGTTGGCCATAAGCCGCGGCCAATGGACGAGCTGAGCGAAGACGCATTCGATCGCCTGCTCGGGATCAACGCGAAATCGGTGTTCCTGACGGCGCGCGCCTTCGTTCCGGCGATGAAGGCGCGGCGCGCGGGCGTGATCCTCAACATCGCGTCGACCGGCGGCGTCAGCCCGCGGCCGAACCTTACTTGGTACAATGCCAGCAAGGGTTGGATGATCACGGCGACGCGGGCGATGGCGATTGAGCTGGCGCCGTTCGGCGTGCGCGTGAATGCGATCAATCCGGTGGCCGGCGAGACGCCGCTGCTCGCCACGTTCATGGGCGAAGATACGCCGGAGATGCGCGCGAAATTTCTTTCGACGATCCCCCTTGGCCGCTTTTCGACGCCGCAGGATATCGCGGCCGCGGCCTGCTTCCTGTGTTCGGATGAGGCGAGCCTTGTTACGGGCGTCGCCCTCGAAGTCGATGGCGGGCGGACGATCTAGGCCCAGCGGGCGCGCGTATCGGCGGCGCGTTGCGCGGCGACCGCGGCGGGACCTTCCAGGCCGAGCTTGCGATAGACGCGCGCCAGCGTGGCGTTGAGTGGCGCGCCTTCCGGATCGAAACGCCGGCGCATCTCAAGCACTTGCTGTGCGACGCCATAGCGGCCGGCGCGAATAAGCGCGTCAAGCCAGATTTGTTCGAACAGATCGCGCTGCGCGTGGCTGCCGCCGATGTCGCTCAGGCGCGGCAGCGCGGCGCCGAGTTTCTCGACGGCCTCGTCGAACTTTCCGCGGGCGTGCGCGATCAGACCTTCCATCGCCGGAACCGCGACCTCCGCCCAGGTCGCGCGCGCAAAGGTCGGCGCATAGGCGGCGCGGTCGCGCGCGGTCGCCAACAGCATATCGGCCTCCGGCAGTGCCAGGCGGGCGAGGCCGTAGGCGTAGTGCAGCGTGAGGAAGGGCAGCACCGCATCGTGTGCGCGCAGTTTTAGATGCGGCGCCAGCGCGCTCCAGCGCGCGCCGACATCGACGCCCGCAAGCTCAAGGCGCGCCAGCAGCGCGACGGCGCCGATCTGATCCTGCGTATAGCTGGGATCGATGCCCCAGACCTGGTCGTCATAGAGCGCCAGCGCGGCTTCGAAGCGGCCTTGGCTGAGATAGAATAGGGCGAGGTGCCAATATTCGTGCGTGACCATGAAGGAGTTGAGATCGGTCCAGGTCGGCCGCGCGGCCTCCATGAACGCCGCGCCCTCATCGATGCGGCCTTGTGTGAGCATGACATGAGCGAGCGCGTGCTGGGCCCAGGGCTCCTTCGCTTTCATCGCCAGCGCCCGCCGCGCCGCGTCTTCGGCCTCATCCAGCAAATGGCATTGCTCATAGCCGAACGCGACCATGCCGTGGATGTAAGGCAGGTCTTCGTTGGCCGGCAGCAGGTCCAGGCCGTCGCGCAGCATGGCGGGGAAATCGCCAGCGTTGAAATGCAGATATTGGCGCAGCTTGAGGATGACGAGATCGCGCTGATGCGCGGCATTGATGTCGGCGCCGATGGCGAGCGCGCGGGGGATGTCGTCATCGGCCCAGGCGCGCACGAAGGCCAGATTGGCCTGCTCGCGCGTATCGGCGCTGCGCGCAGCCTCGGCGCGCGCGATGAAGGGGGCGGCGCGGCTGGCTGCGTCCGGCGATTCCAGGAACATGAACAGCATCGCCGCATAGGTGTTGGCGAGCGCGCCCTCGACATCGCCGATGCGCACAATGTTCGCGGCCTTGGTCTCGTAGGCCAGGAAGCCATCGACGAAATCCGCGATCGCCGCGAGCGTGCGCGGCTGTTCCTCCGAAACGGCGTTTCCCAGCGGATCGACGGCCACGGCGCGGCTCCTTCTGGTTCGCTTTAGCATCGGGCCAGGCGCCGCGCGACGGGCGAGGGGCGGGGCGTCCTGTCGGGCGGCAGGCGCCGCCGCAGTTCGCTTTTTGAGCGCATAGCCAGGCTCAAAGCCCGCTCAGCGATCCTGGCTTGCTGGCGACCGCGCGCCATGGCGAATTGCGCGGCGTCAGGCTGGCGCGCATGCGCCCGGCGGAGTCATGATGGCAGCGTGAGCACCGATCGTCGCAATTCGCCTGGCCTCGACGCCTATTGGATGCCGTTCACGGCCAACCGCGCGTTCAAGAGCGCGCCGCGCATGGTCTCGGCGGCGCAGGACCACCATTATACGACGCCGGATGGGCGGCGCGTGCTTGACGCGTTTTCCGGCTTGTGGACCACCGGCCTTGGCCATGGTCGTGCGGCGATCATCGACTCGATCTCGGCCCAATTGCGCGAGCTGGACTACGCCCTCGCGTTCCAGATGGGCCACCCTTCCGTGTTTGAAGCGGCGAGCGAGCTGGCGGCGATCGCGCCCGAGGGCATGACGCGCTGCTTCTTTACCAATTCCGGATCGGAAGCGGTCGAGACGGCGCTCAAGATTGCGATCGCCTATCAGGTCGCGCGCGGCAAGCCGCAGAAGACGCGGCTGATCGGACGCGAGCGCGCCTATCATGGCGTCAATTTCGGCGGCCTCTCCGTCGGCGGCATCGCGGCCAATCGCGCGGCCTATGCGAATCTGTTGCTGGGTGCGACCTCGCATTTGCCGACGACGCAGGATTTGGCGCGCAACGCTTTCAGCAAGGGCCAGCCAAAGCACGGCGCCGAACTGGCCGACGCGCTCGAAATCTTCGTGCGCACCTATGGCGCCGATACGATCTGCGCGGTGATCGTCGAACCCGCCGCGGGCTCGACGGGGGTGCTGCCGCCGCCGCAAGGCTATCTCGAACGGCTGCGGGCGCTGTGCGACAAGCACGACATCCTGCTCATCTTCGACGAGGTGATCACCGCCTTCGGCCGCGTCGGCGCCCCGTTCGCGGCGCAGCGCGTTGGCGTCACGCCCGATCTGATCAGCACCGCCAAGGGTCTCACCAATGGCGTCTTCCCGATGGGCGCGGTGATCGCGAAGGAAGCGATCTATCAAGCCTTCATGCAGGGCCCGCCGAACGCGATCGAGCTGTTCCACGGATACACCTATTCGGGGCATCCAGGCGCCGCGGCGGCTGCATTGGCGACGCTGAACATCTACTCGCAGGAGAAATCGTTCGACGCCGCGCGGCGTTTGGAGACTGCCTTCGAAGAGAGAATTCATACGTTGCGTGACAGGCGCCACGTGATCGACGTGCGCAATTTCGGATTGATGGGCGCCGTTGAGCTGGCCCCGCGTCCGGGTGCGCCGGGCGCGCGGGGACTTGAAGCGCATGTGCGATGTTTCGAAGCGGGCGTCATGATCCGCAACGGAGCGGACGTATTGCAGTTCGCGCCGTTCCTGAATGGAACGGCCGATGAAATCGACGAGGTGTTCTCGACCGTGGAGAAGGTTCTCGACGGCATCGAGTGAGGTTCACGCAGAATGCGAGGGGCGACAATGTTGCGATATTTGGCGGCGGCCAGCGTGCTGGCGCTCATGCTGGGCGGCGCGTCCGCCTACGCGCAAGATTCCAGTGGCGATGAGATCGTCGTCACCGCGCAACGGCGCGAGCAGGCCGCGCAGGATGTTCCGGTGGCGCTGTCGGTGGTGACGGCGCAAACCCTGATCGACAACGGCGTTTCGACTGTGAATGGGCTCGAAAATCTGACGCCCAGTCTGGACGTCGAAAGCCAGTTCGGTTCGGGCCAGCCCTCGTTCACGCTGCGCGGCGTGGGCTTCAAGGATTACGCGTCGAACAATGCGCCGACGGTCGGCGTCTACGTGGACGACGTCGCCTACACGGCGCCGATCATGACGCAGGGCCTCATCTACGACGTGGCGCGCGTTGAGGTGCTGCGCGGGCCGCAGGGCACGCTCTATGGCCGCAACACGACGGGCGGCGCCATCAACATCATCACGCAGCGGCCGACCGACGAATTCCACACTGGCCTGACGGCCGAGTACGGCAATTACGATGCGCTGTACGCCGAAGGCTATGTCTCGGGCCCGCTCGGCGGCGGCGCGGCGGCCAGGCTTTCGTTCGCGACGGCGCAAGGCGGCGCCTGGCAACGCAATCGCGAAACCGGCGTCGAGCTCGGCGATGCCGATCGGTTCGCCATTCGCGGCCAGGTCGAAGTGCCGGCCAACAGCGCGCTCAATTTCCTGCTCAACGTGCACTATTACACGGACCAGTCGGATGGCCTCGGGCTGCAGCTGTTCAAGGATTTCGGCGGCGCGGTGACGACGCCGGCGGCGCTGGCGCATCTGGGTCAGCGTTCGACCAGCTGGGGCGCGTCGTCCGTGTTTGCGGCGGCCACCGGCATCGGCGTCACGCAGAAGCCGTTCCGTGACAATGAAGGCTATGGCGCGAGCCTGACCACGCGGCTCCATCTCAATTTCGCGGACCTGACCTATATCGCCAGCCGCGAAGTGCTCGACCGCAACGAGTACAATGATTTCGACGCCGTGCCGCAGGGCGCCGCGGGCACCTATTTCAACAGCGATATCGAGGTCAATCAGCACGAAATTCGTCTGCAATCGCCCGGCGATGAAGCATTCGATTGGATCGTCGGCCTCTACTACGCCAAGGAAGACCTTCGCGATCATTATCAATCCGATTTCGCGGACAGCTTCGGGCCGGCCTTCGGCTATGTTTCGACGCCGTATCGCCAAGAGGTCGAGACGCTCGGCGTGTTCGGGCAGATCGAATATCAGATCACGCCGACGCTGAATTTCGTAGGCGGCCTGCGCTATGAAGACGAACAGCGCGATCTGCGCGATCTCGGCACCTTCGCAATCGGCTTCGGCGCGCTCAATTTCGCCAATGGCCTTGCCGACGGCACGCTCGAAAGCCGTTCGACCGAGATGCAGGAAGTGTCCGGCAAGATCGGCCTCGAATGGCGGCCAACCGATGACGTGCTGTACTACGCCTCGATCAGCCGCGGCGTGAAATCCGGCGGCTTCACGGCCTACAACACGCTCAATTCGCACGGCGTCGATCCGTTCGATCCTGAGGTGCTCTGGGCCTACGAAGTCGGCTTCAAGAGCGATCTGGCGAACAACACGCTGCGTCTCAACGGCGCGCTCTACTACTACGATTATACCGATCAGCAGGTGCAAGGCGCGATCTACGACTCAGGCATTGGCGCCGTGGTCGGCAAGATCGTCAACGCGCCGCAGAGCGAAATCTACGGCGCCGAGCTTGAGCTGCTGTGGCGGCCGATCGAAGGCCTCGAAATCTCGCAAGTGCTCGGCTACGCGCACGGCGAGTTCAAGGAATTCGATCTTCTGAACACGGCCGCGCCCCCCGCGACGATCGATGAAAGCGGCGCGCGCATCGGCTTCCCCGAATTCACCTACAATGGCGGGATCAGCTACGAGCACGGCTTCGGCGGCGGCTGGAGCTGGATCGGCAGCGTCGATTATTCCTATCGCAGCGACAGCGATCCGCCGCTGCTGAAGCCGGTCTCCGGCGAAGGCTATGGCATCGAGGGCTATTGGCTGGTGAACGCGAATATCGCGATCCGTCCGGACAACGGCCATTGGGAGTTCGCGCTCTGGGGCCGCAATTTGACCGATGAAGACTATGACGAGACCCGCAACTTCTTCGCGGGCTCCGATTTCACGCCGATCGCTGCGCCGGGCCTGCCGCGCACCTACGGCGTGCGGGTTTCGCTCCGCTACTGAGCGCATCAGACACTTGAGAAGGGCGTCCGGTATCGCCGGGCGCCCTTTTTGTTGCGCGAGATTACGGCCGCGCCGGCGGCTTGATCGGTCACGGACATGTGTTCATGTCCTGAGGCGCCGCGGGCCGGCCCATCGCTTCGGGCGGATCGCCGCGACAGATAGTCTTGACGCGATGATGTGAAGGGAGGGTGCGATGGCGGCGGTGGAATGGGACGCCGTGCTTCGCCTCTGCGCTGCCGCCATCGCCGGCGGGGCCTTGGGCGCCAACCGCCACGCGTCGGGCAAGCGCGTGGGCGCGCGCACGCTGGCGCTGGTTTCTTTGGGTGCGGCGGTGGCGGCGATCGTCGCGTTGCGCGATCCCATCATCGCCGCGCTGCCCGATGCGCGCAGCCGCGCCTTTCAAGGCGTTATCCAGGGCGTGTTCACCGGCATCGGCTTTCTGGGCGCGGGGGTGATCCTTCACCAAAGGCGCGAAGTGAAGGGGCTGACGACGGCGGCGAGCGTATGGGTGGCTGCGGCCTTGGGCGTGTCCTGCGGGTTCGCGGCTTGGACCATCACCATCACGGCCCTGGCCCTGGCGTTGATCATCCTGATCCTTGGCGAGCGTTTCGAAGATTGGTTGACGCGCCATTTCGATCCGATCGCGCCGTCCGATCGGGGCGAAGAGGGACCGCCATGATTGCGCCTTGTCTGGCGGCCAGGTTCGGGCTGCGGGCCGGTTGACATGAACCGATGAACACGCTCCCGGTGGGGGGCGGCCGTTCGCGCGTCCGCATCTCAGAACGAACCCGTCAGGGTCAGATAGGGTGATTATGGACGCTCAGGTAAAGCCCGCGCAGAGCAGCGCTCTTTCGACGCCGCTCGCGCTGCTGTTTTCATTTCCGCAATTCCCCCTTGGGGCGTTGAGCGTCGCCATCGCTGTCTATCTGCCGCGCCATTATGCGACGCATCTGGGCGTCGGCCTGGCCACGGTTGGCGCCGCGTTCACCATCGTGCGCCTGATCGACATCGTGTTCGATCCGATGATCGGGCTCGTCATGGACAAGACGCGCACGGCCTGGGGACGCTATCGGCTCTGGCTGATCGCGGGCGCGCCCATCGTCGCCGGCGCCACTTATATGCTGTTCATGGCCGAGCGCGGCGCCGATCAGCTCTACCTGATCATATGGCTGCTGGCGCTCTATGCCGGCACGTCGATCATCGCGCTCGCGCACTCGTCCTGGGCCGCAGTGATTGCGCCCAAATATGACGATCGTTCGCGCCTGTTCAGCTGGATCCAGGCCATCGGCGTCGTTGGCGCCACGGCGGTCCTCGTCGCGCCGGTCGTCCTGAGCGCGCAAGGCAATGGCGGCTCCTCGGTCGCCGCGATGGGCTGGCTCATCATCATCGCCGCGCCGATCTCGGTCCTGCTGGCGACGCTGCGCACGCGCGAGCCGATGGAAGCGCCGCCGCAACACGAACAATTCCGGCTGCGCGATTATCTCGAAATGGTCACCCAGCCCGCCATGGCGCGCATCATCGTGGCCGATTTCTGCTTGGCGATGGGGCCTGGCTGGATGTCGGCGCTCTACGTCTTCTTCTTCGTCGACTATCTCAAATTCAGCGAGACAAGCGCGAACCTGCTGCTGCTCATCTACATCTTCGCCGGCATCATCGGCTCGATCGTGTTGGGCCGGCTGGCGACGCAATTCGGCAAGCACCGCACGCTGATGGGCGCCTCCACGCTTTATTCTCTTGGCCTGATCCTTCTGCCTTTGCTGCCGCGCGGCCAAATCGCCGAGACGGGCGTTCTGATGTTCGTGCTTGGCTCGGCGGCCGCCGGCTTCAGCCTGCTCACGCGCGCCATGGTCGCGGACGTGGGCGATCTCGTGCGCCTCGAACAGAACAAGCAGCGCGTGGGCCTGCTCTACGCCATGATCACCAGCACGCAGAAAGTCGCCGGCGCGCTCAGCATCGGCCTGACGTTCTCAGTGCTCGCCTGGGTCGGCTACAAGGCGGACGAGGGCGTGGTCAACACGCAGCAGGCGATCGACGGGCTGTTCTGGGTCTATCTCATCGGGCCGGTCGTGTTCGTGATGCTCGGGGGCGCGTGCTTCTTCGGCTATACGCTCGATGAGAAGCGGCACGCCGAAATCCGGCGCGATCTCGAAGAACGCGACGCGCTGGTCGAAGAGGCGCCGATCATCGAGAGCCTGACCGGATCGCAAATGCTGCCGGACGTGCCGCCCAATCGGCCGCAACAAAGCTAGTGCGATTGCGGCGCGGGCCTTAGCGCGGCCGCGAAGGGCGCGTTGGCGGCGATCGTGGCCGCATAGGTCGGCGGGCGGCGCAGATACGTGCGCTGCTCATAGGCGTAGGCGAAAGACAGCAGCTTCGCTTCCGACCAGGCCGCGCCCATGAAGGAGAGCCCGACCGGCAGGCCGCCGACCTCGCCCATCGGCACGGTCACATGCGGATAGCCGGACACAGCCGAGAGCGTCGTCGCCCCGCCGAGGAAATGATCGCCGTTGACGACATCCGTCACCCAGGCGGCCGAGAGCGTGGGCGCGATCAGCGCGTCGGCGTGCGTCTCGCGCAGCAAGCGGTCGATGCCTTCCGGGCCGGCGAGGCGCCGCGCCGTCTCGCGCGCGCGGAGATAGCCCGGATCGTCGAGGCCGTGCGTCGCGTCTGCCTTCTCGAACACGTCCTGGCCGAACAGCACGAGTTCAGCCGGCGTCTGCGTGTTGAAGCGGATGAGATCGGCGAGCGTGCGCGCGGTGACCGTGGGCGGCGTCGTGGCGAGATAGAGATTGAGATCGGCGCGGAATTCGGTGAGCAGAATTGTGAGCTCGGCCGCATTGATTTCATCCATGTGCGGGAACGAGTCGATCTCGATGATTTCCGCGCCTGCCCCGCGCAACGCCGTGATGGCTTCCGCAAAGCGCGCATCGACGCCGGCATGATAGCCGGCCTGGAAGCGCAACACGCTGAAGCGCTTGCCTTGCAGCGCATTCGCATCGAGGGCGGCGAGGTAATCGGCGCGATGTGCGTCGGCCTGCGCTGTCGCGGGATCTTCTGGATCGGAGCCGGCCATCACGGTGAGGAGGGCGGCGACATCGCGTACGCTGCGGCCCATGGGGCCGGCCGTATCCTGCGTGTGGCTGATCGGGATGATGAAACGGCGAGACACGAGCCCGACGGTCGGCTTGATGCCGACGAGGCCGTTGACGGAGGCAGGGCAGGTAATGGAGCCGTCCGTCTCCGTGCCGATGGTCGCGGCGGCGAGGCTTGCGGCGGCCGCCGCGCCCGAGCCGGAGCTTGAGCCGCAGGCGTTGCGGTCGAGTGCATAGGGATTGCGCACCAGCCCGCCAACCGCGCTCCAGCCGCTGATTGAGGCGCCCGATCGGAAATTGGCCCATTCCGAGAGATTGGTTTTGCCAAGGATGATGACGCCCGCTTCGCGCAGCCGCGCGACCAAAGGCGCATCGCGGCGCGTGATGTTGTCGGCCAGCGCGAGCGAGCCGCCGGTCGTCGCCATTGGATCGGCGGTTTCGATGTTGTCTTTGAGCAGAATTGGAACGCCATGCAGCGGCCCGCGCACATGGCCGGCGCGGCGCTCCGCATCGAGCGCGCGCGCGATCGAGAGCGCATCTGGGTTGGTGACGATGACGCTCTGCAAGGTCGGGCCTGCGCGGTCGATCGTCTCGATGCGCTGCAGGTAGGCCTGCACGAGCGCTTCGGACGTGACGGCGCCGGAGCTCAGATCCGCCTGCAAATCGGCGATGGATTTTTCGGTCACATCATAAGACGGCATGCGCGCACACGCGGCCAAGCACGCGCAGAGCCAGATGATGAGCGCTGCACGCAGCATGTCCGCCCCCGGATATCTTGATCAATCGGCGTAATTGGCTTCGCGCTTCTGCATGTTCGACATCACCGCCTCGACCTGGTTCGGCGAGCCGATGAGGGCGACCTGTTCCTTGGTTTCCTGCAGCAGGATTTCCTTCTGATCGCCATCGCCCATCAAATTGAGCAGGCGCTTGGCGCCGCGCACGGCGTGCGGGTTCTTGCCGGCGATCTCCTTAGCCAGCGCCAGCGCGTCGCCGCGCGGATCGGTCGTCACGCGTGTGGCGAGGCCGAGCGCAAGCGCTTCTTCGCCGGAGAAGACGCGGCCGGTGAAGGTGAGTTCGCGCGCGATGTCGTCACGCACCAGGCCGCGCAACAGCGCGATGCCGGCCATATCCGGCACCAGGCCCCATTTGATTTCGAGCACGGCCAGGCGTGCATCGGGCGCGACGTAGCGGATGTCGGCGCCGAGTGCGAGCTGAAAGCCGCCGCCGAAGGCCACGCCATGCACGGCCGCGATCACGGGCACCGGAATCTCATGCCACACCATAACGGCGTGCTGCGCGCGGTTGGAGCCGCCCTCCGTGCGCTTGGGCGTATCGAGACCGGAATTGGAGCCGCGCCGCTCGCCCGAGGCCATTTTCGCGAAATTGCCCATGTCGAGCCCGGCGCAGAAGGCGCGGCCCTCGCCGGAGAGCACGACGGCGCGCAGGCCCTTCTCTGTCTTTAGCCGCTCACCAGTTGCAATCAGCGCTTCGAACATCGCGTCGTCGAGCGCGTTCATCTTGTCGGTCCGCACCAGCCGCACATCGGCGACGCCGCCCGTGATCTCGACCTTGATCCGCTCTTCCATGGCTGTCTCCCTGTCCGCCGACTGTCGCGCGGGGCAGGGTTTTTGGCAACGCTGGCGTCGCGGGACCCCGTTGCAGTTTGAGCGCCCTCCCTCCCCTTGATGGGGAGGGTGTCATCGCGCAGCGATGACGGGTGGGGTGGATGCGCAAATATTTCAGAACACGGCGCCGCCACCCCCTCAGTCAGCCTACGCAACAGCTTCGGCTGACAGCTCCCCCATCGAGGGGGAGCAGGGTGGCTCGCTCTGATCGTTGCTTCTGGCGATTAGGCGCGCACGCCGAACGGCACGACCTTGTTGGCGATGTCGTGGCCGATATCGGCGCGGCCGAGATAGGGGATGCCGGCGCGCGCGCACCAGAACCGCATCACCTCTTCATCGGTCAGGCCGAATTCGGGATCGTTGCGCGGGATGGCGTCGCAGCGGCCGAGCTTGATGCCCGCGACTTTGCGGATGTTGGGGTTGCTCGTGATGTGAAACAGCGAACGGTCGATCCGGTACATATATTCGCCGGTTTCTTCGAGCAGCAGCACATGGCCGGCGAGATCGGGCTCGAGCGGCGTCGCCAGCATAAGCGAGAGGATCGTGATGTTGAACGCGGCGTGCCGGGCGCCGGGCTGAAGGCCGGGCTCGATCGCATCGGGCGCGCCCTCGACCAGATAGCGCAGGCCGCGCGCCACGGCTTCCGCGCCGTTCTCGCGCTTGATGTCGGCCGGCATCGGCCCGTGCGCGACGCGGCCATAGCCGTGCTTGTAGAGGCCCGCGAGCAGCGAGCCCGCATCGCTGTAGCCGAGATAGGCCTTCTCGCGCGCCGGCGCCTTGAGGCCCGCGAGCACAGCCTCGGCCATGCGGCATGAGCCATAGCCGCCGCGCGCGAACCACACGGCGTCGTAGGTCGGATCGTTGGCGAGCTCGATGAAGGCGGCGGCGCGCGCCGCATCGTCGCCGGCGAAATGACCCGCCTCCAGAAAGCACTGCGGATGGAACGTGAGCGCGCATTGCGTGGGATAGAGGCGCTGGGCGAGGGCGGCGACGGCGTCGGCCTCCTGCGGGGCGAGGCGGCCGCTCGGCGCGGCGATGCCGATTCGTTTCATGTGCTTGCGCGCCCTTTCTTCTCCAGCGCGACACGCCTTATAGCTGGCCCGCATGAGCCGCGACACGTCCTATTTCTTTTGCGGCGTCGGCGGCAGCGGCATGCTGCCTCTGGCGCTGATCCTCAAAGGCCGCGGCTTCGCCGTCGAAGGTTCGGACCGGTCGCTGGATCAGGGCCGCACAGCCGCGAAATTCGAGTTCCTGCGCAAGCACGGCGTGACGCTTTATCCGCAGGACGGTTCGGGCGTGACGCGGCCTGAGCAGATCGTGGTGGCTTCGGCAGCGGTGGAAGAAACCGTGCCGGACGTGCAGGCCGCGCGCCGCGTGGGCGCGCCGCTCATCACGCGCGCGCAATTGCTGGCGCAGCTGTTCAATGCGGCGGGGCAATCGATCGCTGTCGGCGGCACCAGCGGCAAGTCGACGACGACAGGCATGATCGCTTGGATTCTCTTCAAGGCGGGCCGCGATCCCACCGTGATGAACGGCGCCGTGATGAAGAATTTCATCGGCGCGGATATGCCTTTCGCCAGCGCGATCGTGGGCAAGGCGGACGTGTTCGTGAGCGAGGTGGATGAAAGCGACGGCTCGATCGCGCTTTATGCGCCGCGCATCGCCGTGCTCAACAATGTCGCGCTCGATCATAAGAGCATGGAGGAACTGCGCGCGCTGTTCGGCGATTTTCTCGCCAAGGCGCAGCACGCCGTCATCAATCTCGACAATGCCGAAACCGCGGCGCTGGCGTCCAGGCTCTCCATGGAGCGCGTGATCGCCTATTCGCTCGCTAATCCGCGGGCCCATTTGCGCGCCGACGAGATCAAACCCGCGATCGACGGCATTTGCTTCACAGTCGTGGAGCGCGCCACGAATGGGCGCGCTGCAGTGAAGCTCAAGACGCCGGGCCGGCACAATGTCTCGAACGCGCTGGCCGCCATTGGCGTGGCGCGTGCGATGGGCGTCAGCCTTGCGGAAGCGGCCCAGGCGCTTGGCTCCTTCGACGGCATCAAGCGGCGGCTGGAGTTTGTGGGCGATATGCGGGGCGTGGGCGTTTACGACGATTTCGCGCACAATCCAGATAAGATCACCGCGACGCTGGAGACGCTGCACGCGTTTCCCGGCCGTCTTCTCGTGATGTTCCAGCCGCACGGCTATGGACCGTTGAAGCTGATGCGCGGCGCGTTTGCGGACATGTTCGCAACGCAGCTCGCGCCGGACGATGTGCTCCTGATGCCGGAGCCGGTCTATTTCGGCGGCACGGTCGATCGCAGCGTGACCAGCGCCATGCTCGCCGCCGACATCGCCGCGCGTGGCCGCTGCGCCGAAGCGCTGCCGAACCGCGCTGCCTGCGGCGTGCGCCTGCGCGAGCTTGCCAAAGCCGGCGACCGCATCATCGTCATGGGCGCGCGCGACGATACGCTCTCGGAATTCGCGGCGGAATTGCTCGAGACGTTGTAGCGCAGCGCTTGCCGACCTCCTTCCCCTGGATGGGGAAGGTGGCGCGAAGCGCCGGATGGGGTGGCGGCGCATCGTTCTGCACTGTCGCGCCACCACCCCACCCCCGCCCCGGATCAAGTCCGGGGCGGACCCTCCCCATCAAGGGGAGGGAGGGCGCGCTGTGTTTGCCTGTTACGCCGCGCTCACCAGTTTCGGCCTGCGCAAATCCGCCGCCAAACCTTCGCCCATCAGGTCGATGAAATTATCGCAGTAGAAGCGTTCGATCGCGCGCGGGGTGCTCTCGGCCAGGGATTCGTTGAAGCGTTTGAGCGGATTGCGGCCGCCTTCGACGTGTGGGAAATCGGAGGAGAACAGCGCCACCTCCTCGCCCGCATTGGCGATTAGCCAGCCGGCGTCTTCATGCGGATAGGGCGTGACGCGCACTTGCCGGCGCACGATCTCGCTCGGCCGCGCCGACAATTTCTGCAGCCGCTCTTCGTTCTTGATGAAGGCGTGCGCGGCGGAATCCATCGACCGCATCCAGCCGGGCGCCCAGGACGCGCCTAATTCGATCGCGCCGAATTTGAGCCGCGGAAAGCGATCCATCACGCCGTCGAAAATCATCGTCGCCAGCGTCTGCATCGCCGAATTCGGGATCGGCATGTAGGAGACCGACGTGAAGTTATCGTCGCCGCCGTGGAAATCCTTCACCGGCGGCAGGCCGTTCTCCTTGTAGACGGGCGCGAGTTTCTCTTCGCCGCCGACATGGAAGAGGATCGGCACGCCGGCTTCCTGCGCGATCGTCCAGACGGGATCGAGCGCCACATGGCTGTGCGCGTGATGCTGCGGCGGGCGCGATGGAACCAGCAGCGCCTTTAAGCCAAGATCGAGCGCTTCCTTCGCCGCCGCCTTCGCGCGATCGAAATCTTCAAGCGGCACATAGCCCGTGCCGAGCAGGCGCCGATCGACGCTGCAGAAATCGGCCATCATGCGGTTGTGCGCGCTGGCCGCGGCGTAGCACAGCTCCAGATCGTCGCCCTGATCGAGCCCGAAATTGCCGAGGCAGAAGGTCGTGAAGACGAGCTGGCTGGTGAAGCCGAGCAGATCGATCGCGTGCGGGCGATCGGCGCGGATAAAGGCGCCGTGCGCCTCGTAATTCTTGCGCAGCATCACATTGGCGTCGACGCCGGCGCGGAACCCGGCCTCGTCGTGTTGGGCGCGCGCCTTCTCGGCCCAGCCGGCGCGGCCGCGCTTGGCCTTATAGATCGGCAGCGCATGATAGCGCGCCAGCAGCGCGGCCGTGAAATAGGGATCGAGACAATCCGGCAATTCCATCAGGTGGGAATCGGCGTCGTGGACGATCCGGTTCTCGATATAGGGCATCGGCGTTTCCTCTGGTTTTCGCCATTGTCGCCCCTGCTTTCCCCGGCGCAAGCCCCTTTGCGAAATCGGGTATGGTCGTGCGAAACTGGGCCTAACAAGAAACATCAACGAACAAGGGAGGAGCTCCAATGGCCAGATTGTGCGAAGGGCGCGTGGCGATCGTCACGGGCGGCGGCCGCGGGATCGGACGCGAATATTGCCTGATGCTGGCTGAGGAGGGCGCCAAGGTCATCGTCAACGATCTGGGCGGCGCGGCCGATGGCACGGGCGGTGATCTTTCCCCGGCGCAGGAAGTGGTCGCCGAGATCAAGAAGATGGGCGGCGAGGCCGAGGCCAATGGCGCGGATGTCAGCGATTGGGCCGGCGCGAAGGCCATGATCGATCAGGCCGTGTCACGCTTCGGCAAGCTCGACGTGCTGATCAACAATGCCGGCATCTTGCGCGACCGCATGCTCGTCAACATGACGGAAGGCGAATGGGACGCAGTCATCAAAGTGCACCTCAAAGGCACGTTCGCGCCCACGCATCACGCCGCCAATTATTGGCGTGACCTGAACAAGACGACGGGCGAGCCGTGCAATGCGCGGGTGATCAACACCTCGTCCGTGTCCGGCATTTACGGCAATATCGGGCAGACCAATTACGGCGCCGCCAAGATGGGTATCGCTTCCTTCACCATCATCGCCGCGCGCGAATTGCGCCGCTATGGCGTGACGGTGAACGCCATCGCGCCGGGCGCGCTGACGCGGCTCACGGAAAATCTCGGCCCGCCGGTCACCGAGGAGCGCAAGAAGAGCGGCGATCCGAAATGGGTTGCGCCGATTGCGGTCTGGCTCGCCAGTGAGCAATCCAAGGATATCAGCGGGCGCATGTTCGAAGCGAGCGGCAATGTGCTGGCCATCGCCGAAGGCTGGCACCGCGGCCCGCGCGCCAAGCCCACGCAGGATCCGAACGAGATCGGCCCCATCGCGCTCGAGCTCTTCGCCAAGGCGCGCAAGAACGCCGGCATGAACGGCGAGGATCTCGACTGATGACCTTTATCGCCGACACCGCACAGGAAACGCCGAACAAGCCCGCGATGATTTCCGCGGAAACCGGCGAAACGGTCACCTTCAAGGAGCTGAACGACCGCTCGAACCAATTCGCGCAATTCCTCTACGCTCAGGGGCTGCGCCGCGGCGACCACATCGCGGTGCTGATGGAGAACAATTTGCGCTTCATGGAGCCGGTCTGGGCCGCGTTCCGCTCCGGCATCTATGTGACCACGATCAACCGCTATCTGCCGGCGGAAGAGGCCGCCTACATCGTCAACGATTGCGGCGCCAAAGCGCTCATCACGTCGCTCTATAAAAAAGAGGTCGCTGGCGAGCTGCTGCCGCTCATTCCGAATTGTCCGATCCGGCTGATGGTCGATGGCGTGATCGACGGCTACGCCTCTTATGAGGAGGCCGTCGCGTCGCAGAAGGCCGAGCCTCTGGCGCAGGAATGGATGGGCGAATCCATGCTCTACTCGTCCGGCACGACGGGCCGGCCGAAGGGCATTTTGCGCCCGCTGCCGGACGCGACGCCGCAACAGGCCTTCGCCATGCGCCAGGCGATCAATCGCTACGGCTTCAGCAAAGATACCATCTATCTTTCGCCCGCGCCGCTCTATCACGCCGCGCCCTTAGCTTACGTGCTCAGCACGCAGAGCTTCGGCGGTACGGTTGTGATGCTGGAGCGCTTCGATCCCGCGCTCACCCTGCAATCGATCGAAAAATACAAAGTCACACACGCGCAATACGTGCCGACCATGTTCGTGCGCATGCTGAAACTGCCGGAGGAGGAGCGCGCGCGCTTCGATGTGTCGTCACAAAAGGTTGCGATCCATGCGGCCGCGCCGTGCCCTGTCGATGTGAAGCGCGCCATGATCGAGTGGTGGGGGCCGGTGCTCTACGAATATTACGCCGGCACGGAAGCGGCGGGCGCGACCTTCATCGATAGCGAAGATTGGCTGAAGCACCCTGGCTCCGTCGGCAAGGCCGCGCTCAGCGTGCTGCACATCTGCGACGATGAAGGCAACGAGATGCCGACCGGCGAGGCGGGCATGATCTATTTCGAGCGCGAGGTCGTGACCTTTCAATATCACAACGATCCCGCGAAAACGCGCTCGGCCCAGCACCCGCAGCATGAGAATTGGTCGACGCTCGGCGATGTGGGCTATCTCGACAATGAAGGCTATCTCTACCTGACGGACCGCAAGGCCTTCATGATCATTTCCGGCGGCGTGAACATCTACCCGCAGATGATCGAGGACGCCTACATCACGCATCCGAAAGTAGGCGACGTCGCCGTGTTCGGCGTGCCCGACGACGAGATGGGCGAGGCGGTGAAAGCCGTGATCGAGCCGGCGCAAGGCGTGGCGCCCACGCCGGAGCTCGCCGCGGAACTCTTGGCCTATGGCCGCGACAAGCTTGCGCATTACATGGCGCCCAAAAGCGTGGATTTCATCGTAGAGATGCCCCGCCTGCCCACGGGCAAGCTCTACAAGCGCCTCCTGCGCGACCAGTACTGGCAGGGCGCGCGCAAGATCTAGCAAGGACGAACCCTCTCCCCCGATCGAGGGAGAGGGCAGGGTGAGGGGGAGCGCGGCGGCGGCCGGTTACGCCCCGCCGCTCCGCTGGGCATCACCCGAAAAAAGGCGACAATGCTCTCCGTCCCGGCGTGCGCCTGCGCCGTTGGTCGCAACCAGCTTGCGCCGATAGATTTCGCCCTTATCCATCGCCGCCAAGCACGAGCGGCCCCGGGGATGGGGCGCGAACCGGAGTTCCCGCGCATGAAATGGAAAGCTCTCGCCACGGCTTTGGCGATCGCGCTCACGGGCTGTGTGACGGCGTCCCAGCCGGCTGTCGAGGCGCCGGCGGCGCAGGCCGCGCTCACCGTTCCCCACCTCGCCTACACGATGCGCACCCTCCCGAACGGCCTGCGCGTCTACGCCATGCACGATGCGAATACGGCGAATGTCTCGGTGCAGGTCTGGTACAATGTCGGATCGAAGGACGATCCGGTTGGCCGTTCCGGGTTCGCGCATCTGTTTGAGCACATCATGTTCAAGGCGACGCGCGATCTGCCGTCGGAGAGCTTCGACCGGCTCACGGAAGATGTCGGCGGCTTCAACAACGCCTCCACCTACGACGATTTCACCAACTATTACGAGGTCGTGCCCGCGCATTACCTGGAGCCCGTGTTGTGGGCCGAGGCCGAGCGCATGGGCTCGCTCGTCGTCGATCAGGCGACGTTTTCCTCCGAACGCGATGTCGTGAAGGAAGAGCTGCGTCAGCGCATTCTGGCCCAGCCTTACGGCCGTCTCTTCGGCCTCTATATCGCGCAGACCAATTTCGATGTGCATCCCTATGGCCGTCCCGGCATTGGCTCGATCGAGGAGCTCGATGCGGCCACGGTTGACGACGTGCGCGCCTTCCATGCGCAATATTATCGGCCTGATAACGCAATCCTCGTCGTGTCCGGCAATTTCGATCCTGCGCAGCTCGATCAATGGGTCGATCGCTATTTCACGCCGATCGCCAAGCCGGCCCGCGCCATTCCGCGCGTAAGCGTCGTGGAGCCGCGCCGCACAGCGCCGCGCGCCTATACGGTCTATGAGCCGAACACGCCGCTACCGGCGGTCGTCGTCACCTATCAAGGCCCCGATGCGCGCAACGCCGATCTGCCCGCGATCATGGTGATGGATGCGATCCTCACGAAGGGCGAAAGCTCGCGGCTTTATCAGGCGATGGTCTATGACCAGCAGGTCGCCAGCGAGGTCTTCAGCTCGTTCGAGCCGACGCAAAATCCCAGCGGTTATTCGCTGGGCGCGATCCTTTCGGAGGGCAAGTCCGCGGACGATGGCCTGCGCAGCCTGAATGCCGAGATCGCGCGCGTGCGCGATGGCCCCGTCACCGCGGCCGAGCTCGACGAAGCCAAGAACGAGATCGTCACCGAGAACATCGAAAGCCGCGAAACCGCGTTCGGCCGCGCCAGCGAGCTGGCGAACTCCGTGATCCGCTTCGGCGATCCGGACTACGCCGATACGCTGCTCGCGCGCATCCAGGCCGTTACGGCTGCGGATGTGCAGCGCGTCGCGCGCGCTTGGCTGGACGATCGCACCTCGGTCACGATCCGCTATCTGTCCGATGAAACCCTGGCCCAGGGCCAGCACGGCGATACGATCGCGACCTCGAGCCATATCCAGGCGCAGACCCTGTCCGTGCCCGCCTCCGAAATCCCGACCTATGCGCTGGCGCCGCCTGAAGCGCGGCAGCAGCCGCCTGCGCCGGGCGCGCCCGTGACGGCGCAATTGCCGTCCCCAGCCGAGCGCACTTTGCCCAATGGCCTGCGCGTCATCGTCGCCAGCGAGCGTAATCTGCCGCTTGTCAGCGCCGATTTGCGCATCCTGTCGGGCGGCGGCTCCGATCCGCAGGGCCATGCCGGCCTCGCCAGCCTGACCGCTGCGCTCGTCACCAAGGGCACGGCGGCGCACAGCGCGACGGATATCGCGCGCGCCATAGAATCGCTGGGCGCCACGCTCGACACCAGCGCCGGCGCGGATTCATCGACCGTTTCGCTGGAGACCCGCTCCGATCGCGTCAACGAAGCGTTCGCGATCATGGCCGATGTGGCGCGCAATCCGACCTTCGCGAGCGATGAGCTCGATCGCGAACGGCAGCAGGAGCTTGACGGCCTGTCCGTCTCGCTGCGGCAGCCTGGGCAGATCGCGCGTTTCGTGATGTCGCGCGCTCTGTTCGGCGCTTCCCCCTATGGCGGCGTGGCGACGCCGGCCAGCCTCGGTGCGATCACGCAGGCCGACGCCATCGGCTTCCACCATGCCTATTGGCGGCCGGACAATGCGGTTCTGGTCATCACCGGCGATGTGACGCCGGAGGAAGGCTTTGCACTGGCGCAGCGCCATTTCGGCGATTGGGCGCGGCCCGCCACGGCCTTGCCGGCGGAGCCCGATGCAAGCGCCGCCGCCAATGCGCGCCGCACCATCGTGGTTGACCTGCCCAATTCAGGCCAGGCCGCCGTCGCCTATGGCATGCGCGGCGTGGCGCGCACGGACGCTGATTATTTCCCGACCCTGATTGCGAACACCGTGCTGGGCGGCGGGTATTCGGCGCGGCTCAATATGGAAATCCGCATTCGGCGCGGACTTTCCTATGGGGCCAGTTCGGGCTTCTCGCCGCGCTTGGCGGCCGGCCCGATCGTGGCCAGCGCGCAGACGCGTAATGACGCCGCCGTGCAGGTCGTGAATCTGATGCGCACCGAACTTGGGCGCATGGGCACGGAGGCGGTCTCCGACAGCGAACTGAACGCGCGGCGTTCTTCGCTGATCGGCGGCTTTGGCCGCGACGTGGAGACCACGTCAGGTCTGGCGTCGCAGCTGTCGCAATTGGCGCTGTTCAACGTGCCGCTCGATCGTCTGCAGACCTATGTGGCGGACGTCTCGGCCGTAACGCCGGCGCAAGTGCGCGCCGTGGGCGCGCGCCTGTTCAATCCGGCCAACGCCGATCTCGTCGTTGTAGGCGATGCGCGCGTCTTCTACGACGCGCTCCATCGCGAAGCGCGCGACGCCGAGCGTATCCCGATCGACCGTCTCAATCTCGACGGCGCCAGCCTGCACTGAGGCGCGCCACCCCTTCCTCGCAAGGGGAGGGGCGAGGCCCGCCGCTCGAAAGAACGCCCTGATCGGCCGTCGCGCCCCCTGGCGCGGCGGCGCGTGGCGCGGCTAATCTTCCGCCATGAAGAGCTATCGGATCGGCGTCATCGGGTTGGGGCAGCGCATCGCGCACGTGCTGGGCGCCATGCAGGAGGTTGGCTGGCCGCTGGAGCTGGCGGGCTATGTCGATCCCGCGCCCATCGGCGCGCCGATCATGGATGGCTTCGGCATTCCCATGGGGCGCGCCTATCACGATCCGGCCGCGCTGCTGGGCGATGGCCCGTTCGATTTGGTGATGATCGGCTCGCCCAATCATCTCCATCTGCCGCATCTGATCGCGGCATTCGAGGCCGGTTACCCGATCTTCGCGGAAAAGCCGATCGTGCGCACGGAGGAAGAAACGTTCGAGTTGGCGCGCCGGCTCACCGCGCGCGGCGCGCCGCCGCTGTTCATCGGCCTTGTCATGCGCTCGATGCCGATCGTGCGCGAGACGATTGCGCGCGTGGATGCGGGCGAATTGGGCGAGCTCGTTTCGGTCGACGCCACGGAACATCTGCCGCCCGAACATGGCGGCTATCTCGCACGCAATTGGCGCCGGCGCGAGGAATGGGGCGGCTCTTATCTGCTCGACAAAGTGTGCCATGATTTCGATATTTTCGGCCGCTTCATCGCTGCGCGCCCGAGCCGCGTCGCAAGCTTCGGCGGGCGCAAGATTTTTCATCCCGAGCGTCGCAATCCGCCGATGCAGTACAGCGATGGTGCGCCAGCCTATGCGCTGCGCGACGCCGGCTGGGCCGGCGCCAATGACGCCTTCCATTCCGATATGAACGTGACGGATCACCAGACCGCGCTGGTTGAATACGCCAACGGCGTGCAGCTCGCTTTCCATTCGAACACGCACACAGCGCTGCAGGAGCGGCGTTGGTATGTTGCAGGAACAGAAGGCACCTTGCTGGCCGATCTGGCGCGCAACAAGCTGATGCTCCGGCGCGCCATGCAGCGCGGCAAGCCCGAGCGCATCGATTTCCAGACCCGCACCGATGATGGCCATAACGGCGCCGATCAGGCGATGGCCGTCGATCTGCGCGCCGCGCTCGATGGGACGGCTGCGTTCCCGGTCACGCCCTGGGATTCGATGGAAGCCGGCCTCACGGTGATGGCGATCGACAAGGCGCAACGCGAAGGCGCCGTCGTCGATTGCGCGCCGATATGGAGCGCGTTCGACCGCGCGCGCGCCGCCTGATGTGCGACACGCTCGTCGCGCTCGCGGATGAAACGGAAGAGGGCGCCACCCTCTTCGCGAAGAACAGCGATCGCGAACGCAATGAAGCGCAGGCGCTGCTTTATGCGCCGCACGCGCTCCACGCGCCGGGCGCGTCGCTTCAGGCGACCTATATTTCCATCCCGCAGGCGCGGGAAACCTATGCCTGCCTGCTTAGCCGTCCCTTCTGGATGTGGGGCGCGGAGATGGGCGCTAATGAACACGGCGTCGTCATCGGCAATGAGGCCATGCATGCGCGCACCCCGGCGCAACGCAAGCGCGCGCTGATCGGCATGGATCTGGTGCGCCTCGGGCTCGAACGCGGCGTAAGCGCGGCGGAAGCCGTGGAGGTGATGATCGCGCTTCTGGAGCAGCACGGCCAGGGCGGCGATTGCGGCCATCTGCACCGCTTCTACTATAACAACGGCTTTCTCATCGCCGATGCGCGCGAAGCCTATGTGCTGGAGACGATCGGGCGCGAATGGATCGTCGAGCGTGTGACGCATACGCGCGCGCTCTCGAACGCATTCAGCATCGGTGCGAATTATGCCCGCGCAAGCGAAGCGCTTGCGGCGCGGGCGCGTGAGGAGGGCTGGTCCGTGCAGGACGGCCGCTTCGATTTCGCCGCCAACGTCGTCGATGAGGAAAAGGACGCAGGAACCTTCGGCCGCGGCCGCTGCGCGCGCGGCGGCGTGCTGCTGGCGCGGGCGCAGCCGAGCCTGCGCGGCATGATGGCGATCCTGCGCGATCATGGTCCGGAAGGCGAGCACGCCGACTGGACGCCGGCCGACACCGCGCGCCGCTCCATCTGCATGCATGCCGCCGAAGGGCCGCGCCGCAGCCAGACGGTCGGGTCCATGGTGTCGCACATCCGCGCCGATGGCGCCGTGCATTGGGTGACGGCGAGTGCGGCGCCGTGCCTCAGCATTTTCAAGCCGATTGTGCTCGATGCACCGATGCCGTTTGCGGCGGAGGCGCCGACGGATGTCGCGGACGCGTCCACACGATGGTGGCGCCATGAGCGCTTTCATCGCGCGGTGAACACACGCTTCGCCGAGGCGCTGCCGGAGATTGCGGCGGAGCGTGATGCGCTGGAGGCCTCGTTCATCGACCGCATGGCGGCGGCCGCACCGCACTCGCGCGGCGACGTAGCGCTGGCCTGCTGGCGCGAGGCGGATGAGATGGAAGCGCGCTGGGCGGCGCGCTGGCCGGAAATCGCGGCGCCCAAGAACGCACATCAGCGCTCCTGGACGCGGCTCAACAGATTGGCGGGGTTGGCATGACGTTGAACATTGCGCATCGCGGCGGCGCGGGGCTCTGGCCGGAGAACACCATGGGCGCGTTCGAGCGCGCCTTCGCGCTTGGCGCCGATGGCGTCGAGATGGATGTGCAGCTCAGCAAGGACGGCGCGGTCGTGATCTTTCACGACAACGCGCTGAAGCCGGAAATCGTGCGCGACGCGCGCGGGACATGGCTGGAAAAAACCGGTCCGCGGATTTCCGAGCTGACGCTCGAGGAATTGCGCGCGTTCGACATCGGCCGATTGAAGCCGGACACGGCCTATGCCGCGCGCGCGCCCGAGCAAGAGCCGCTCGACGGCGAACGCATTCCGCTGCTGCGCGATCTCGTCGTCGCGGCCAAGCGCGCCGGCGGCAAGAAACTCTGGATCGAACTCAAAACGCCGCTGATGGGCGGCGTCGGCCAGGAGGCGCCGGATCTGCTTGCCGACGCGGTGCTCGATATTCTGCGCAAGGAAAGCGCGTTGGAACTAGCGACGCTCGTCGCCTTCGATTGGGCGGGCGTGATCCACGCCAAGAAGCGCGAGCCCGCCTGCGAAACGCGCTGCCTCACCTTGCCGCAAAGCTGGTTCGCCGCCGATCCGCCGCCGGCTGAGACCGGGCCGCCGTCTGCGTCCAATCTCAACGGCCTGCGCGAGATGCTGGCGCGCGGCGCGCCGTGGGAAGGCGGCGTGCACGCGAAGGATCATGGCGGCGTGCTCGGCGCCATCGCCGCCGCGCGCGCCAATGGCTGGTACGCGTTTCATACCGACGTGACGCCCGAAACGGCGAAGGAAGCCGCCGCGCTCGGCCTCGACTATGCGGTGTGGACCGTCAACGAGACCGATGAAATGCGCCGCCTTCTGCCGCTCGGCTGCAACGGCATTTGCACGGACCGGCCGGATCGTTTGAAGGCAGTGCTCGGCATCTGAGCTTTCCTCCCCCTTGCAGGGGGAGGAGAAATGAAGATTAGCGCGCCGTCACCTCCATCACGTTGTCATCCGCGTCGCGGTCGATGCGCTTGTTGTAAGGATCGATGCCGGCAAAGCGCGGCTGGCGATCGACGACGAGATCGAGCGTTTGGCTGCCCGAATGTATCGGGCGGCGCACGAACGAAACCACATCGCTGTGCGCGAAGGCGCCTTGGCCGGGTTCAGCCGTGAACACGCCGATTTCGAACTCCTCATCGAGCGGCGCTTCGGTCTCGCGGCCCTGGCCGTCGGCGTAGCGCTTATGCGCTTCCACGACCATGTGGACATTCCAGCGCCCATCGCTGCGCCGCGAGGTCTCCGCTGACACGACGCGCGCGTCGTAGAGCGTGATCCGTTCGAACAGATCGGTGATGAGCGCGTCATAGCGCGGGCCGGCCTCCTCACGCAGATAGCGCACGAAATCGACCGAAGACGGATAGGGCGCAGCGTGGAACGCGTATTGCGCGATGAGGCGGCGCAGGGCGCGGTTCACGACCTCCTCGCCGACCTCGTTCTTCAGGAAATACATCACCAGCGAGCCCTTATTGTAGTGAATATAGGGCTGGTCCTCGACGCGCATGAGCGGCAATTCCTCGACCGCTTCGCCACCGCGCGCCCGCAGATAGCGATCGAGCTCGTAGCGGAGGAAGCGCCGCACCTGGTCGGGTCCGTAGAGATGCTCCATCACGAGCATGGCGGAATATTGCGCAAAGGTCTCCGACAGCATCGTGGAGCCTTGACGATCCGCCCCGATCACCTGATGCGCCCACCATTGGTGGCCGAGTTCATGCGCCGTCACATAGGTGACGATATCGATCTTGTCGGTCTCCTGCGCGGCGCTTGCGTCGTCGAAGCGCGCGATGAAGCCGATGGATTCGGAATAGGGCACGGTGTTCGCAAAGCTCTGCGCAAAATTCGCATAGCCTGGGAATTCCAGAATCCGCATTTGGTGGAATTGAAAGGGCGAAAAGCGCTCTGTGAACACATCGAAAGAGGCTTGCATGGCGCGGATCATGCGATCGACGTTGTAAGCGTGGTGTGCATCGTAATAGACGGCGAGATTGACATTGCGCCACGCGTCGCGCCGCGTTTGGTAGCGTGCCGATTGGATCGAAAAATAGGGCATGATGGGCGCATCGGTGCGAAAGCGCGCGCTGCGCCGGCCATTCGCCGTGCGGTCGTAGACGACATAGCCGGGCGCGATGGGCGTCTGGTCGGCGTCCGTCGTCACGGTGATGTCGGCGCTCGTCCAATCCGCATCATGGGTCAGATAGTTGAAGGCGCGCGCGCTCTCATCCTCCAGGCGCGGCATGCGCAATTCCGCGGGCAGGCCGTATTTGCGCCGCTTGTTTCGATCCTGCAGCAAGCCATTGCGGTTGAAGCCGAGCGCTGGCGTGATCTCGGAATTGTCGACGAATGTGCCGTTGAACACCACGCGTGTATTCAGATTGTTGGCGCGAAAGCCGCGCTGTTCGAAGCGCGTGGTGAAGCGAATATGGCGCTGTTCGCCGGGCTGCATGGGCGTGGACAGGCGATAAATCTGATAGGGGAAGGAGGGTGCGTGCGTCGTGAAGTCCTCCGCGAGCGTTCCGCCATCCACCGCGACGGCGAGCCGCTCCAGGCGCCGCGGCCAGTATACGTGAATTTCCGAAAGCGGCGCGCCGGTGCGGTTTTCGATCAGATAATCGCCCCGCGTCGTTGCGCTGAGCGCGCGCGGGTGAAGCTCAACATCAAGCGTTGCGGCGACGACTTTCGGGCGCGGTGTGTTTTCGTAACGCAACAGCGCGCGTTCCAAATCCGCCGTCCACTGCTCCGTCGCGAGATGGCCTTCATACGCGTTGAGCACGTTGGTGTTGTAGAAGATGTAGCCGCCGGCGCCGATGACGCCGGCGAGGAGCGCTGCGGCCGCCAGACCCGCGCCGCCGCCCAACGCCCGGCCCATGGCGCCGAGGCGCGGGCGTAAGCGCGTCTCCGCCCCGCGCCGCCACAACAGATAGGCGGCCAGCACGAACAGGAACGCGAACAGCGTCCAGTAGAGCGTGAACCACGCAACGCCGATCGCGAAATGGCCCGCGCCGTTCATGTCCGACAGCGGCATGTCGGGCGTAGAACCGTATTGGTAGAGCGGGTGATCGAAGCCCAGATTGTTGAGCGTGATCGTGGAGACCAGATAGAGCCCCATGATCGCCCAGCCGATGAATTTATGCGGCGCCAGCGTCTGCGCGAGGATGGAGAGCGTCGCGATCTGAAACGCGAAAAACAGCGACGGCAAGACGTACCAGACGAGATAGAGCTGCGGCTCGAAATTGAAATAGCCCTTCAGCGCCTGCACCAGCATGCCCGTGGCGGCGCTGACAAGAATGGCGAACGCAAGCACGGCCGTGATCGCCAGCACTTTCGGCAGCGCGAAGGTCCAATTCTCCGCCGGCGTCGCATCAACGATTTCGTGCACGCGCCGTTCGCGGTCGCGCCAGACGAGTTCGCCGCCGTAATAGATCGCTATGATGATGGGGATGATGCTGAACGAGCCTGTGAGCTGTTTCACCATCAGCAGAGTCACGGGATAGACCGGCACGCCGTAGATTTCATCGACGAACCAGAGCGCACCCATCGCGTTGATCAGGCCCAGCGCCATCAGCACGACGAAGGCGGGGCTGCGCAGAACATAGGCGAATTCGAATCGCGCCCGCTCCAAAGCCTGGCGCCATTGCGCGGCGAGGCCGAACTCGCGGCGCGCCTTGGGCGGCGCGGCGAGGGCGCGCGCGGCATCGTCCTCGCCAGGTTTGCTTTTGCGGCGCTTCGGCGTGCGCTCCTCGAATCGGAAGAGCCAATAGGCCGCGGCGAGAGAGAGGAGGGCGACGCCGCCCCAGATCGCGCGGTTCAGCAGGAACAATTCGCCAAGCGGCGGCAGGCGGGTGTTACGGTCCGAAGCTGTCCAGTATTTCGTCTGTTCGTAGATCGCGCCGAGACCGAACGGCTCAAGCAAGGCGACGGGCCGCTCGAATTCCGGCCGGCTGAACACGCCGGCAAGCACGAGATAAAGCACCATGAAGCCAATCAGGCCCACATAGGTCGCGAGCATGGAGCGCGTGACCGTGGCCAACGCGAAGAACATCGCCGCGCACAGAAACAAAGTCGGCGCCGCGATGACGAAGAAACCGTAGGCATAATGCATCGGCACGAAAGGGCCGAGACGTTCGGGATCGAGCCACGGCATGAAGCTGCCGATGATCATCGCCAGCGGGATCGAGCTGATCGCAACGAGGCTGGCCGCGAACGCGCCGAGGAAGCGGCCGTAAAGATAGTCGAATTTGCTGATGCGCGTGGCCCGCAGAATCGGGCCGAAGCGCGTTTCGTCATCGCGCACGATGACGTTCGCCACGAAGGCGACGACCACGAATTGCGCGAAGATCGCCAAGGTGCCCATGGTCTCGCCGATGGCGTGCGGGCTGTTCACATTGGCGTTGCCGCGCGAGCCGATCTGCACGGTGTCGACCGTGACGCTTGCAAAGGTCAGCAGAAAGAAGATCGCGAAGGACACCCAGAGGACGGGGTTCTTGAGCTGATAGCGCAGCTCAAACGCGGCGACGTTCCAGAACATCAGGCCGCCTCGCGCTGTGCGGCCAGCGTCGAGAAATAGACATCCTCAAGCCCGCCTTCGACAGCCGTGAAATCGGCGCCGGGCGAAGAATCGGCCAGCACGTGGACGATCGTTGCGCCGCTGACGAGCCGTTCGGAGATCACCTGATGGCCGGCGCGCACGGCTTCGAGATCGGCGCGCTGCACCGATTTGCGCCATACACGGCCGCGCAATTCCTGCGTCAGCGCATCCGGCGCGCCCTCGCGAACCACCGCTCCGCCGGCGAGGATCGCCATGCGGCTGCACAATTGCGCGACGTCTTCGACGATGTGCGTGGAAAGGATGACGACGACATCGTCCGCGATGCCGGCGAGCAGATTGAGAAAGCGGTTGCGCTCTTCTGGATCGAGCCCGGCGGTCGGTTCATCGACGATGACGAGCTTGGGATCGCCGATCAGCGCCTGGGCGATGCCGAAGCGCTGGCGCATGCCGCCTGAAAAACCGGCCACAGCCCGCTTGCGATGCGGCCACAGATTCACCTGCTGCAACAGCGCATGCACGACATCACGGCGTTCGCGCGCGTGCGAAAGCCCTTTGAGGATGGCGAGGTGATCCAGCAGCGCCTCGGCCGAAACGCGTGGATAGACGCCGAAATCCTGCGGCAGATAGCCCAGCGTGCGCCGCACGGCGCCGGGCTCCTTCAAAATGTCGACGCCGTCGAACGTCACCGCGCCCGATGTCGGCGCCTGCAGCGTCGCCACGATGCGCATCAGCGTGGACTTGCCCGCGCCATTTGGGCCCAAGAGCCCGAACATGCCCTTTGAAATATCCAAAGAGACATCGTTGAGGGCGGTGACGCCGTTGGCGTACCGGTGCGTCAATCCGCGAATGGACAGCATGTATTTCCCCTGCGCTGCGCCAATGGAGGATGCGGCTGCGGCGGCGATTGGATGCGGAGCGTAGGCGGGGGAGGCGGCGCGGGCAATTCCGCGGCGGCGCGATTACGCGCCCTGGGTCGGCGGATTGAGCGCGCCGATGACGCCCAGCAGCCAGCTCAAGCCGGCATCGTGCGCGCGGTTGCGCGCGTAGAGGACGCCGATCTCCGGCGTCGGCGTGGCGTGCGGCGGCGTCAGGATCTGCAGGCCTTCCGGCGCCATCGCCTCGGCGAAGCGGCGCAAGGTCAGCGTCACCGCGTTCGAGCCGCGCACAATCGCCAAGGCGTGCGCGATGTCTGAAACGATTGTCAGCGCCCGTTGCGCCGGCATGGATCGTTCGACCGCCGTCTCATAGGCATTGCGCAATTCGGAGCCTTCATCGAAGAAACGCCGCGCTTCGACGTATTCTTCCGCCAGGATCGGCCGGAACCGATCCATGACGACATGTTGCGCCTGCATCAGCATGTCCATCGTCAGCGGGTCGCGAATGAAGGGGTGATCGCGCCGCGCGGCCCAGGCGAGCTGCTCGCGCCCGCACGCCATCCAATCCAAGCGCGGGCTCTTCAACGCCTCCATGCCGAAGCCGAGATCGACGCGGCCCTGTTCGATGTCGTCGATGAAGCGCGGTTCGTTGAGCGACAGACGCAGCCGCAAGCCGGGCGCCGCCACGCGGATATGCTCGATGACGGGCGGCAGCAGGACGGCGGCTGAGTAGGAGCCCGCCGCCACGACGAATTCGCGATCCGTCCGTGCGGGATCGAAATCCTGCTGGGCGGTCGCCTCGCGCAATTGCGCCAAAGCCGGCTCGGCGCGGCGGCCCACTTCCAGGGCGTAGGGCGTGGGGGCCAGCAGCCCGCCACGCCGCTCGAACAGCGGGTCGCCCAGGGATTCACGCAGCCGCCCGAGGGCATGGGATACCGCAGACGGCGTCAGCGCGAGGTCAGCGGCCGCTCCAGTGACGCTGCGCCGCTCCAGCAGGGCCAGCAGCACTCGGAACAGGTTCAAGTCCAGCGATCTAAATTGAATGGTGCTCATTTTGCGAATGCAAACATCTCATTTCGTTCACATAGGATGTCAACCTATCTTTGGGATAGTTGGATGATCGCGCGGGCGCGGCGCCGGCAGGATTTACGAAATGGACGGGTCTACTTTCGCGCGCGAGGTCCGCACGCGGTCACGGAATATGGCGGAGGCCGTGATCCAGCGCGTGCGCGCCGCGGACCGGCGCCGGCTGGCGCTGATGATCGGGCCGCCCGTGGTCGCGCTGATCGCGGTCGTGGCATGGCTGATCGCCAATGCGGGCTATGTGTCGACCGATGACGCCACCGTCGCCGCCGCGCGCGCGCCGGTGAGTTCGAGCGTGCGCGGCCGCGTCATCGAAGTGCTGGTTCAGGAAAACCAGCACGTGCATGCGGGCGATGTGCTGTTCCGTCTCGACGCCTCCGATTTCGAAACCGCAGCGTCGCAGGCTCAGGCCAAGCTCGCCTCGGCGCGCTTGCAAGTCGCGGCTTTGCGCGCGGCTTATGGCCAAGCGATCGCCGATCGCAGCGCCGCGCAAAGCTCGGCCGATCACGCGCGCCGCGAATTGGCGCGCCAGCACAATCTGTTCAATGCCGGCATCGCCTCGCGGCGAGACGTGGATGACGCCGAAAACGCCGCCACTGTCGCCGCGCGCCAGGCGGCCGCTTCCGCGCAAGCCCAATCCACCGCGCTCGCGAATTTGGGCGGCTCGGCCAACATCGCGGTCGATCGCCATCCGCTCGTGATGCAGGCGCAGGCCGAGTTCGATCAGGCGCGCAGCGATTTGGGCCATACCGAGGTGCGCGCGCTGACCGACGGCGTCGTCGCGCGCGTCTCCCAATTGCAGGTCGGCTCCTACGTTCAGCCGGCGCAGACAGTGTTCTGGCTGATCTCGGGCCAGCCCTGGATCGATGCGGCGTTCAAGGAAAATCAGCTGGCCAAGCTCGCGCCCAACCAGCCGGTCGAGGTGCGCATCGATGCGTTTCCCAACCGCGTCTTCCACGCCCATGTGCAGAGCTTCGCACCCGGCACGGGCTCGAGCTTCTCGATCCTTCCGGCCGAAAACGCGACGGGCAATTGGGTGCGCGTTGTGCAGCGTCTGAACGTGCACATCGTGTTCGATGAATTGCCGCCGGACGCGGCGCTCGCCGTTGGCCTGAGCGCGCGCGTGCGCGTCAACACCAACCATGTCGCGGCGACGCCTCAAGCGGAGCTGCGCGGCCGCGAATCGTGAGCGACGAGGCGATGGCGCCGGCGCAGCGCGCGCTGGTCACGACCGCGCTGATCCTGGCCACCATCCTCTCGGCCGTGGCCTCGACGATCGCGAACGTCGTGCTGCCGCAGATCAGAGCCAGCACCGGCGCGGCGCAGGATCAAGTCTCCTGGGTGCTGACCTCGTTCATTCTCGCCGGCGTGATCGCGACGCCGACGATCGGATGGCTGGAAGGCCAGTTCGGCCGCCGCCGCGTGCTGCTCGGCGCCATCATCGGGTACGCGATTTCGTCCGTGCTGTGCGGCGTGGCCAACAACATTTACGAGCTGGTTCTGTTTCGGGTTCTGCAAGGCGCATTCGGCGCCATGTTCATCCCGATGTCGCAGGCGATCCTGCTCGACATCAACCCGCCGCATAAGCACGGCCAGGCCATGTCGATCTGGGGCATGGGCGCGGTCGTCGGCCCGATCGTCGGCCCGGTGCTCGGCGGCTGGCTGACCGACAATCTGAGCTGGCGCTGGGTGTTCTTCATGAATTTGCCCGTCGCCATCGTGGCGTTCTTTCTGATCAGCGCGTCGATGCCTGACCGCGAGATTGCGGAACGCAAAAAATTCGATGGGCTGGGCTTCGGTTTGCTAGCCTTGGGCCTGGCCTCGCTGCAAATCCTGCTCGATCGCGGCCCGAGTCAGGAATGGTTTGCGGCGCCGGAGATCTGGATCGAGCTCACGCTGTGCGTGCTGGGGTTTTACCTGTTCGCGGTTCACATCTCGACAGCGCGGGCGCCGCTGTTCGACCGCGAAATCATGGGCGACCGCAATTTCCAGATCGCGGCGCTGATGATCGTGTTCATCGGCGTGCTGATGTTCGCGGGCATGGCGGTGCTGCCGACCTTGCTGCAAAGCCTGCTCGGCTATCCCGTGCTGCATACAGGGCTGGTGCAGATGCCGCGCGGATTGGGTTCGCTCGTGTCGATGTTCCTCGTTGGCCGGCTTGTCGGCCGCGTCGACAACCGGCTCATCGTGCTCACCGGCATCGGTTTTACGACCTGGTCCTATTTCGAGATGTCGCATTTCTCGCTGCAGATGGATGAGGGCCTAGTGCTGCTCTCAGGCTTCCTGCAGGGCCTCGGCATCGGCCTCATCTTCGTGCCGCTCTCGGCCTTGGCGTTCACCACCGTCGCGCCGGCCATGCGCACGGAAGCCGCCTCTCTGTTCACGCTGATCCGCAACACCGGCAGCAGCGTTGGCATTTCCATGGTCGGCGCGCTGCAGATTTTCAATTCGAAGATCGTGCAATCGCGCCTGCTCGAGGACGCGACGCCGGACAATCCAAATGTCGTCGCACAGGGCGTCGATATGAGCACGGCGCAGGGCTTGGAAAATCTGGCGCGCGGCGTAGCGCGCCAAGCCTCTATGGTCGCCTATATCGACAGTTTCTACCTTCTCTTCTGGATGTGCATCTGCATCGCGCCTTTGGTGCTGTTGCTGCGCACACGCGCAAGGCCTCCCGTCTATGCTTGATTTCCGTTCTTTGCTTTTGCGCAGCGCGGCCCTGGTTGCGCTGACGATGGCGAGCGCCTGCGTCACCGTCGGCCCCGATTTCCAGCGTCCCGACGCGCCGTCCGCCGCGAGCTATGCGATGCAGGGCGATTCGCCGATGGCGCCATCGGTCTCGCTCACGCCCAATGCCGCGCCTGCGCAGTGGTGGCGCGCCTTCGGCTCGCAGGAGATCGACGCGCTGGTCGATCGCGCGCTGGCGCACAATTACACGCTCGCCGCCGCCGACGCGGCGCTGCTACAGGCCCAATCGGACGCCAGCGCCGCGCGCGGGGAGGCCGGCCCGCGCCTCGATGGCAGCAGCAGCGTACAGCGCCAGCGCATCAACACGGCCGCCTTCGGTTTCACGGGATTTCCCAGCCCCACGATCTCGCTCTATTCGGTCGGCACCAGCGCTTCGTTCGATCTGGACATATTCGGCGGCCAGCGTCGCCGCATCGAAAGCGCCGAGGCGCGCGCCCAGGCGGAAGCGGCGCGCACTGATGCGGCCTATCTCACGCTGTCCGGCGATGTCGTGACGCGCGCGATCGAAATTGCGTCGCTACGTGCGCAGATCGCGGCGCTGGAAGGCGTGGTGGCCGATGATCAGCGCACACTCGATATGATCCAGCGCGCGATCGACGCCGGCGGTTCGCCGCGCGCCGCGGCCAATCCTGCCGAAGCGCAGCTCGCGGAAGATCAGGCGCGGCTTCCGCCTTTGCGCCTGCGTCTTGCGCAAGCGCGCCATGGGCTCGCGCTGCTCGTCGGCGCTGCGCCGTCCGATTTCGAAGCGCCGGATGTCGATCTGTCGTCAATCGCGCTGCCGGCGAGCGTGCCTGTCGCGGTGCCGTCGGAGCTGGTGCGCCGGCGTCCGGACATTCTGGCCGCCGAAGCGCAATTGCACGCGGCGACCGCCGATGTCGGCGTGGCGACCGCGGCGCTCTATCCGCATCTCTCACTCGGCGCTGCGTTCACGCTCACCACGATGAAGCCGGAAGACGTGTTCAACTATGAAAGCAGCGGCTGGAATGTCGGCCCGTCGCTGACGGCGCCGCTGTTCCATGGCGGTGCGCTGCGGGCGGAGCGGCGGGGCGCGGAGGCTGCGCGCCAAGCCGCCATGGCGCGCTATCAGCAGACGGTGCTGACGGCGTTCGTGCAGGTCTCGGATTTGATGGAGGCGATCGCGCAGGATCAGGCGCTGGTCGAAGCGCAGGGCAGGGCGGTGGCGACGGCGCAGGAAAATGCGCGCTTGGCCAATCTCTCGTTCGAGAACGGCGCGGGCTCTTTGCTGTCCGTGATCGATGCGCAGCGTCAGGCGCAACGCGCGCGCCTGGCGGCCATCGAAGCGGACGCGCAATTGCGGCGCGATCTGGCGGCCCTGTTCGTCGCGACGGCCTCCGATTGGCGCGCCGCGGCGCCGTGATCAATCCGCCGCGGCGTGCGCGCCGCCGCCGCCCTTCGCGCGGCGCGTCAGCCAGACCACGGGTATCAGCAGGATCGTGATCCAGCCTGACAGGCGGAAGAGATCAAGCGTGGCCAGGAAGAAGGCCTGGTGGATCACTTGCTGCATCAGCGCCGCCGCCGCTTGCGCCGCCGTCGCGCCCTGATCCTGCAGGCGCTGCAACGCGGCGGCCCAGACCGGATCGGTGAGCCCGCCCGTGCTTTCCGCGATCCGCGTTTGGTGCATCGTCGCCGACCGCTCCCACATCGTCGTGATCAGCGAAGCCGCGAAGCTGCCGGCGGTGATGCGCGCGAAATTCGTGAGGCCGGTCGCTTGCGGCGTCTGATGCGGCGGCACGCCGTTGAGGCAGATGGTCACCATCGAGATGAAGAACCCGCTCATGCCGACGCCCATCACGAACATCGGCACGACGAGTTCGTTGAAATCCGCATCCGGCCCGTAGGACGCGCGCATCAGGAAAGAGATGCCGAAAGCGCTGAGCGACATGGTCGCCGCCCAGCGCGCATCGATCCGGCTTACCGCGCGCGCAACGAACGGCGTCAGCAGCACGGCCACGACGCCGCTCGGCGCCGCCACAAGCCCGGCCCAGAACGCCACATAGTGCATCTGCGTCTGCAGCCAGAGCGGCATCAGCAACGCATTGCCGAAGAACACCGCGTAGCCGAGGCAGAACGCCAACGTGCCGAGCGCGAAATTGAGCGAGCGGAACAGCGACAGATCGACGATCGGATGCTTCGCGCCGAATTCCCAGATCACCCAGGCGATGCAGACGATGAGGGCGACAAGCGCCTCGATCACGATCGCGGGCGATGAAAACCAATCGGCGTCCTTGCCTGTGTCGAGCATCACCTGAAACGCACCGACCCATATCACCAGCAGCGCAAAGCCGACGGTGTCGATCGGCAATTTGCGCGTCGGCGTTTCGCGCGCACTGAGGCCCCGCCAGCAGATGAAGGCGCAGGCGAGACCGACCGGCACATTGATGAGGAAGATCCATTCCCAGCTGAAATTGTCGGAGATGAAGCCGCCCAGGATCGGCCCGCAAATCGGCGCGACCAGCGTCGTCATCGACCAGATCGCCAAGGCGCTTGCTTGGCGCGAGCGCGGGAAGATCGTCAGCAGCAGCGCCTGCGAGCCGGGGATCATGGGGCCCGACACGGCGCCTTGAAGCATCCGGAAGAACACCAGGCTCTCGAGATTCCACGCCACGCCGCACAGGAACGACATCAGCGTGAACAAGAGCACCGAGGTCACAAAGGTGCGCACGATGCCGAAGCGCTGCATCAGCCAGCCCGTCAGCGGCACCGATACGCCATTGCTGACGGCGAAGGCCGTGATCACCCACGTGCCCTGACTGACCGTGACGCCGAGATCGCCGGCGATCGTGGGGATGGAGACGTTGGCGATCGTCGAATCGAGCACTTGCATGAACGTGCCGAGCGCCAGCGCGATCGACACGAGCGCCAGGGAGCCGCCCTCAAGCGGGCGGGGCCCTGCTTGAACCGTGGCGTCAGCCATGGGTCGCGGGCCGGGCCGAAATGTCGATCCGCGCCGTCATGCTCATGCCGATCCGCAGCGGATGGGCGCGCAGATCGGCGGCGTCGAGACGAATACGGACGGGCACGCGCTGCACGACCTTGATCCAATTGCCCGATGCATTTTCTGCGGGAATCAGCGAGAAGGCCGCACCCGTGCCGCCGGACATGCCTTCCACCGTGCCGTGGAACACGACGCCGTCGCCGTAGAGATCCGAACGCAACGTCACCGGCTGGCCGATCTGAACGCCGCGCAGCTGCGGCTCCTTGAAATTCGCATCGACATAGGCGTCGCCGATCGGCGCGACCACCATGAGCGGACGTCCCGCGTCGACACGCTGGCCGATCTGCACGTTCTTGTTGGAGATGATGCCAGAAATCGGCGCGCGGATGGTCATGCGCGAGAGCGTCAGCTCGGCGGCCTCGACGCGCGCTTGCGCGGCGCGGACCAGAGCGGCGGCGGTCGAGGCCGCGCCTTGCGCCGTCGTCAGCTCATCGGCGGAGACGGCGCCGCCCGGCGCCAGCGCGCGGCGGCGCTGCAAATCGACATTGGCGCGCTCTGCGTCGGCCTGCGCGCGCGCGAGGTCGGCGCGGGCTTCCGCCAAGGCGAGCTGCGCATCCGAATCGTCGAGCACGACGAGAATCTGGCCAGCGTCGACGTGATCGGTTTCGCCGACGAGGACTTGCGCGACCGGCGCGCTGACCAAAGGCGTAATCTGCGCCGAATCCGCGCCGACATAGGCGTTGTCCGTCGAGACGTAGTGCGACTCGACCAGCACATAATAGGCGCCGTAAGCGATCCCGCCGAGCACGACCAGGATGGCGAGCGCCGAGAGCAGGATCGCGCGGGGCGACCGCTTGGGCGGGAGTTTCGCGGGCTCTGCTTCGCGCACGTCCCGCGTTGCTGTATCCGGCATGGGACTATCCTTCCTGTTGCGGGGCGAAACCGCCGCCGAGCGCCCGCACGAGCGCCACATCCAAAATGAAACGACGGCTTTGCAGATCGGCCAGCGCGCGTCGCTGTCCCAGCAGCGCGTCTTCGGCGATCAGAACGGCCTGGTAATTCGAGAGCCCGCCCTCATAACGCGCGCGCGTGATGCGGTAGGCTTCTTCCTGCGCGGCGAGCGCCGTTTGCGTTTCGCTCAGACGCGCATTGAGCGCACGCTCGCTCACAGCGACGTCCGCGATCTCATGCAAGGCTTGCGTCAGCGCAGCGTCATAGGACGCCACGGCGGCGTCGCGTTCGGCGTCGGCGCGGCGCAATTGCGCATGGATGCGGCCGCTGTCGAAGATCGGCAGGCTCAGCGCCGGGCCGATCTGGCCGACATCCGAACCTGATTCCGTAAGGTTCTCGATGCCCAGCGCTTGCGCGCCGATGAACGCGGTCAGGTTCACGTTCGGATAGAACGCGGCGCGCGCTTCGCCGATCCGCGCGAACGCGGCCTCTGCGCGCCAGCGGGCGGCGACGATGTCCGGGCGGCGGCCGACCAGATCGGCGGCGAGCGTCGCCGGCAGGCCGAAAGCTTGCGGCGCCGCAGCGCTCGGCCGTTCGATGGAGAGCCCGCGATCCGGCCCGGCGCCGACCAGGGCCGCAAGCGCATTGCGCGTCTGCGCGATCGATTCATCGAGCGCGGCGAGATCGGCGCGCACTGTGGGCGGGCCGGCTTCGGCCTGGGCCAGTGCGCCGCGATTGTCCAAGCCGAGATCGACGCGGCGGCGCACCAGATCGACGGTCTGCGTGCGCACATCCAAGGCCTGCGCCGCGATGTCCCGTTCGGCGTAGAGCCGCGCGAGATCGGCATAGGCGGCGGCGATGGCGGTCGAGAGCGTCAGGCGTGCTTGCGCGGATTCCGCTTCCGCCGCGCGCGCATCCGAGGCCGCCGCGGCGATCGCCGATCTGTTGCGGCCCCAGAAATCGAACGAATACGAAAAGTCGAGCGTGACGCGACCGGCGTCCTGATAGCCGTGCGGCACGAAGGCCGGCGGAATGCCGGAATTGTAGCTCTGTTTCTGCTCGTTCACGGCGGCGTTGAGATCGAGCTGCGGGCCGGCGCCGCCGCGCGTTGCGTCCACCACGGCCTGCGCGGAGGCCAGCCGCGCCCGCGCTTCGGCCAGAGACGGGCTGTTGGAGAGCCCTTCCGCGATCAGGCTCGCGAGCTGAGCGTCGCTATAGGCGGCCCACCAATCCACGCGCGGCCAAGGCGCGTCGCTGGCCGCAAAGCTTTGCGCGGACGTCAGCGCTGCGGCGTCGCGGAAGTGCAGGGGCGCGGTGACGCCAGGCAGCCCGGCGCAGGCCGCGAGCAGCAGGCTGGCCGAGACGGGCGTAGCCCACGCTCGCCAGGCCGCGGGAAGTCTGCGAGTCTCCCCCATGATCGCATGTACCTCTTGAATTGACCGTACAGTACGGTCACATTAGAGGCATAATGGGCACTACAGTTTCAGCCTTCAAGGGCGCCTCTCCTGAAATCGAGGCAAGCACGCCTGAATCTCAGCCGCGCCGCGGCAGGGGAGATGAACGGCGTCAAGCTATCCTTGACGCAGCGGACGAGATTTTCCTCGAAGCCGGGTTTCAGGCGGCCTCCATGGCCTCCATCGCAGCGCGCGTCGGCGGCTCGAAGGGCACGCTCTACAATTACTTTCCGAGCAAGGAAGACCTCTTTCTGGCGTGCGTTTCGCGCCATTGCGAAGCGCTGCGCCAGCAGATGACCAGCCTGCTCGCCGAAGGCGGCGATCTGCACGAGACGCTGACGCGCGTTGGCCGCCGCTTCGCCGAGGTGATCAGTTCAGATCGCTTCGTGCGCCGTATGCGCCTCATCATCGCGGAATCGGAACGTGCGCCCGCGCTGTCGCGCGCGTTCTACGAAACCGGCCCAGCGCGCGGCGCGGAGGTGCTTGCCGGCTATTTCGAACAGCAGATCGCGCGCGGCGGTCTCCAGCAGGTGGATGCGCTCGGCGCCGCGCACCAATTTTTGGTGCTGTGCACGGCGCGCTATTGGAAGGCGCGATTGCTGAACGTCGTCGGCGAACCGACGAAGGCCGAAATCGCTGAGGACGTGGACCGCGCGACGCGAATGTTCATCGCGGGATATGGCGCGCGCTAGCCTGGTCGCCGCCGCGCTTCTATCCTGCGAATAACGACGCGGGGAGGCGGCATGACGATTGTGAGTGTGGCGGCGCAGCCGACGCCATGGCGCAGACTTAAGGCGATCCTAGGCGGCTCAGCCGGCAATTTCGTCGAATGGTACGATTGGTTCGCCTATTCGTCGTTCGCGCTCTATTTCGCGCCCGTCTTTTTCCCCACCGGCGATATGACCGCGCAATTGCTGCAGACGGCGGCGATTTTCGCGATCGGGTTTTTTGCGCGGCCGGTCGGCGCGTGGCTGATGGGCCACTACGCGGACCGCGCGGGCCGGCGCGCGGCATTGACGCTCTCGGTAGCTATGATGTGCGCGGGCGCGCTCATCATCGCGCTGACGCCCGGCCACGCGCAGATCGGCGGCGCCGCGCCGCTCATTCTGCTCGGCGCGCGTCTGCTGCAGGGTTTGAGCGTCGGCGGCGAGTACGGCGCCAGCGCGACCTATATGAGCGAAATGGCCGGCCGAAGCGGACGCGGCTTCTGGTCGAGCTTTCAATATGTGACGCTGATCGGCGGCCAGCTGACGGCGCTCGCCGTGCTGATCGTGCTGCAGAACACGCTGGACGACGACGCGCTCAAAGCCTGGGGCTGGCGCATCCCGTTCTTCATCGGCGCGGCGCTTGCCGTCATCGTGTTCTGGATTCGCACGGGCCTTGAAGAAACGCCGGCGTTTGAGAGCGTGACGGAGAAGGCGCGCTTTGATGTCGCCCACGCGGGCATCGTCTTCGCGCTGCTCTCGATCGCCATCATCGCCTTCGCGCTCGATCTCGCCCATGTCGGCGCGGATGCGATCGCGTTTGGCGGCGTGACCTGGCTGCAGGTTGTGTTCTTCGTCTTCATCCTGTCGGCGGCGGGCGTCGTCATCGCGCCGGTGGCGCGCGCACATCCGTGGGAGACGGTGGCGATCTTCACGCTCACCTCTGCCGGCTCGATGAGCTATTACGCCTACACGACCTATATGCAGAAATTCCTGGTGAACACGTCGGGCTTCTCGAAGGATCAAGCGACGGAGATCACCGCGGGCGCGCTGATCTGTTTCATGCTCGCGCAGCCGCTCTGCGGCTGGCTGTCCGATCGCATCGGCCGCAAGATCATGCTGATCGCCGCGTTCGGCCTGGGCGCACTGATCGCCTATCCAGTGTTCTCAGCTGTCGGCGCGAGCAATGATGCGGGCGGGGCGTTCTGGCTCTTGCTTGCGGCGCTGCTGGTGCTGTCCGGCTATACCTCGATCAGCGCGGTCGTGAAGGCGGAGATGTTTCCGCCGCACATCCGCGCCCTTGGCGTCGCCTTGCCCTACGCGCTGGGCAACGCCGCGTTCGGCGGCACGGCGGAATATGTCGCGCTCTGGTTCAAGCAGCAGCATGCGGAGAGCGGCTTCTACATCTATCTCGCCGTCGCGTGCGCCGCCGCCTGCGTGATCGCGATCTTCCTGCGCGATACGCAGAAGACGAGCCTCATCACGGAAGACTAGGTCGCGACCACCACGTCATCGCCGCCGCCCGAAACGTCGTCGAAGCTGGAATAATGGCCCGCGTGCAGATGCGCGTAGAGCCCGCCGCGCGCGAGCAAGTCTTCGTGCGGGCCTTGTTCGACGATGCGGCCCTTCTGGAGCACGATGATCTTGTCGGCGTCGCGCACGGTCGCCAGCCGGTGCGCGATCACCAGGCTGGTGCGGCCCGCAAACAGCACTTTGAGCGCGCGTTGGATTTCGAGCTCGGTGAAGCTGTCGATGTTCGCCGTCGCCTCGTCGAGCACCAGAATCTTCGGATCGGCCACCAAAGCGCGCGCAAAGCTCAGGAGCTGGCGCTGGCCGACGGAGATATTGCGGCCGCGCTGGCCCAGCATCGTGTCATAGCCGTCCGGCAGGCGCATGATGAACTCATGCGCACGCACGCTCTTGGCGGCGGCGATCACAGCTTCGCGCGAGGCGTTGGTCGCATAGCGGATGTTCTCGTAGATCGTGCCCGAGAACAGGAACGGCTCCTGCAGCACCATGCCGATGGTGCGGCCGAGCGAATCCAGCGTCACGTCCTTCACATTGTGGCCGCCCACCATCACCTCACCGTCCCACACATCGTAAAACCGATGGGCGAGGGCGGTGATGCTGGTCTTGCCGGATCCCGTGGGGCCGACGAGCGCCACCAGCTGACGCGGCTCAACTTTGAGGCTCACATCGTGCAGGATCGGCTGGTCCGGCTTGTAGCCGAAGGTGACGTTCTTGAGTTCGATCGAGGGCTCGGCGTCATCGCCCAGAACGATGGCGCCGGGCTTGTCCTTGATCGTCACCGGCACGTCGAGCACTTCGAAAATGCGATAGCCAGCGGCCATCGCGCGCTGCATCACGGTGTATTGCTGGGAGAGCGTGCGGATCGGCTCGAAGAAGCGCTGCACGTAGAAAATGTAGGCGACCATCACGCCCACTTCGAGCGAGCCGCCGATCACTTCATTGCCGCCCACGACGATCACCACGGCCATGGCGACGCCGGTGAGGATTTCAACCGTCGGCACCATCACCTGCGTCGCCCAGGCTGAGGCCACCTGCGCGTTGAAATTCTCGTCGACCTTCTCTTCGTAGAGCTTGTAGTTCATGGCTTCGCGCCGGCTTTCCTGCACGGTGCGAATGCCGTTGATGTTCTCCGCCAGCGCGCCATTGGCGATCGAGGAGGCGTCGCGCGCGCGGCGGAATGTGTCTTTCACGCGCGGCAGCCAAATGGCGCGCACGATGATCAGGCAGGGCAGGACCGCCAGCGTCAGCAGGCCAAGCTGCCAATCCATCCAGATGAGCACGAACACGATGCCGAACAGCAGGATGAGATCGCCCACAGCGGCGACCGAGCTTTCGAGGAATTCCTGCAGCGCGTTGATGTCGCCCTGCAGCCGGCTCATCACTCGGCCGACATGGGTCTGATCCATAAAGGAGAGCGACACGTCCTGCAGGTGCGCGAACATGGCGCGGCGCAAATCGAAGATGACGCGCTGCGCCAGCCGCGCCGACACCCAGCTCTCCATGAAGAAGCCGAACACGTGAAAGCCGATCAGCGCGGCGAAGCCGTAAATGATCGCGTGCAGCAGCCCGACAGCGTCGCGCGCCGAGGAATCGACGGCGAAGCGCACCACCATCGGAATCGCCACTTGCGTGCCGACCGAGATCAAGATGACGGCCAGCGCCGTCCACAGCGTGCCGCGATAGGGCGCCAGATAGCTCGCGAACCGGCGCGCGATGCGTGTGTCGAACGACAGGAAGATCTCTTCCGCGTCATGCGCGCCGAGATTGGCGTTCGGCTTGCGCGGCGGCGCGCCCTGGCCGCTTTCGGAGAAGCTCGCGAGGCTCATGCGGATTTCTCCAGCGCCGGCGGCGCCTCTTCGGACAAGGTTTCGCGCTCGCTGCGGCTTTGCAGCTGGTAGAGCGCCTCATAGGCGCCGCCCTTGGCGCGCAATTGCGCGTGTGTCCCACGCTCGACGATGCGGCCCTCATCGAGCAGCAGGATTTCATCGGCGTGCATCAGGGAGGACAGGCGGTGCGCGATGATGATGGTCGCGGCTTTGGCGGTGCGCGCGGCCAGCGCCTGGCGGACGCGGCGTTCGGTGACCGCGTCGATCGCCGCCGTCGAGTCATCGAAGATATAAACGGCGGGGCCGGGCACGATGCCGCGCGCGATCGACATGCGCTGACGCTGGCCGCCTGAGAGCGCCACGCCGCGCTCGCCGATGCGCGTCTCATAGGCGGCCGGCAGGCTGGCGACGTAATCGTGAATCTGCGCCGTGCTCGCCGCGTCGGTGATGCGCGCATCTTCCGCCCAGGGATCGGCATAGGCGACATTGTTGGTGACGGTGGAATCGAACAGGAACGTATCCTGCTGGATGAGCGAGACCGCGCCGCGCAGCGAAGACAACGTCACGTCGCGCAAATCTTGATCGTCGATCGTGATGCGGCCTTCGGTTGGGTCGTAGAAGCGCGGCGCAAGATGCGCGATCGTGGATTTGCCGCTGCCGGGCGGCCCGACGATGCCGAGCGTTTTGCCGGGGCCGACGTCGAACGAAATGTCGTGCACGACGACTTTGCCGTTCGGCCCGTCATAGCCGAAGCCGACATGCTCGAAGCGCAGCACGCCCTTGCTGACGACGAGATCTTTTGCGCCGGGCTTGTCCTTGATCTCGGGCTCGAGATCGAAAATCTCGAACAGGCGGGCGCCGGAGGAGGTGGCCCGCGCCATCGCCGCCACCACCATCGCCACCATGCGCACCGGCATTTGCAGCAGTGTCATGTAGGTCAAATATTCGGTGAGCTCACCGATGGTCAGCGTATGATTGGCCACGCGGCCGCCGCCGACCCAGAGCAGCAGCGCCATTGAGAGGTAAAACGCGCCCGTCAGGCTGGCGACGGCGGAGAAGCGCAAGGTGATGCGTTCGTTCGCTAGCTTGAGCGCCGCCGATGCCGCCTTGTCGAACTTGGCCATCTCGAATGTGTGCGAGGCGAAGGCGCGCACCACGCGAATGCCCTGAAGATTCTCCTCCATGGTGAGCGTGAGCTTCGACATCAGCGCCTGCAGGCGAAGCCAGGTCACGCGCAGCAGGAAGCCCATGCGTGCCAGCCGCCACACCGCGAACGGCACGAACGAGAGCGCAATCAACCCCATTGTCAGGTCGCGGCTCACGAGCAGGAACGTCGCCACGCCGAGCATCATGGCGAGCTGCGCCACGCGCAGCAGGCCCTCGCTCACGAACACGCGCGCGCCTTCGACATCGAGCATGCCGCGCGTGATGAGGTCGCCGGAATGGATGCGGTCGTGGAAGCCGAAGGAGAGAAGCTGCAGCTTGTCGAAGAAGATCATGCGCAGGCGCCGGCCGACGGCCTGACTGATCCATTCGAAAAGATAGCCCTGCAGCATCAGGAAGAAGCCGCGCGCGCAGCCGGCGGCCAGCACCAGCACGGCCCCGATCAGCAGCGCGTGCTGAGCGGCCGCGACCGCGGCGGGCGCGGCGCCCACCATGGCATGCGCTTTGTCGACGGCGGCGCCGAGCAGGCGTGGAATCGTCAGCGCCGAGGCGACCGAGAGGAAGGAGGAGACCAGGGCGGCGGTGACATGCCAGGGATGCTCGAACGCCAAAGCTGCGATGCGCTGCAGCACGCGCGGCATCGCGCTTAAATCGATCTGGCCCTCGTCAGGCTCTGGCGGCGCGTCTTCTGGCGCCTGTTCATGTCGCGTCGTCATGTCGTTTTACGGCCGCGCGCGAAAGATCGCGCCCCGTCCGCCCCTCCCAAGAAGGCGGCCCGGCCATTCCCCTGCGATTCTCGAATGTTCGGTATAGTTTACGGGCGAGGGCGCCCGCGGATCAAGCAGGGTTCGGACAATGCGACAGGGTGTGGCGCCGTTCCCATGTGAGCAGCTGCACAAAGAAAAAGGGCGCACCCGTCAAGGCGCGCCCAATAGTGAGAGAGATCAATCTCTTAGAACTTGTATTGGAGCTCCACGCCGAACACGCGCGGGAAGTTCAGGGTGACCACCTGACGCGAGCTTTGCGGCCCAAGCAGGCCTTGAATGCCCGTGGCGCTGACGCTCGTGCCTGTCGAGCTCTGATAGGCTTGCTCGTCCAGGGCGTTGTTCACGTAGCCGATCAGCGTGAAGCGCTGGTCAGGATCGGTGAAGAGCACGCGGAAGTTCACCAGCTCGTAGGCGTCGATGCCGCGCAGCGGGTTTTCGAACACCGTCGTTTGCTGCTCGTCGACCCAAGTATAGGAGGTCGTCGCCGTGATGGAGCCGATGCCGGTCTCCCACGTATAGCTGCCGCCGACCGTGGCCTTGTTTTCTGGCGAGAGCGGCAACGGATTGCCGACAAGCGATTGCTCGACTTCGTTGGTGCCGACCAGGTCCGCCGGATGGGCGCCAACCGCGAGGGCGAACGGATCCGTCGAGTCGGCGAAGCAGCAGCCGCGCGTGATGCGCGTGTCCATGTAGGCGTAGTTGGCGAACAGCTGCAGGTCCTGCGTCGGCGCCCAGATGGTTTCCAGCTCGAAGCCCTTGTTGTGGGCGTTGAGGTTCAGGAATTGGGTGCCGGTTTGGCCGGAGGCGCGCAGCACGGTCAGCGGGGCTTGGAAGCCTTCATAGTTCGCGTAGTACGCTGCCGCATTGATTTGCAGCTGATCGAACAGCGTGAACTTGGCGCCGAGCTCGTAATTGTCGACGTGTTCCGGCTCTGCATAGGGCGGGGACACCAGGCCGCTGCCGCCGAGCCAGCCGCCCGACTTATAGCCGCGGCCATACCGGGCGTAGAAATTGGTGTCCGTCGTCGGTTCCCATTGCACCCCGAACGTGCCCGTGAGCGCGTCCCACGAACCGTCGAGATTGCGGCGCAGGCCGCCGCGCGGATCGGCCACGATGTCGGCCGTCAGCGGATTGGCCGCACAATCGAGGACCGTGTAGGTCGCCGTCGCCGACGGGCAGGCGACCGAAACGGTCACATCCGCCGCCGCGCCCTGCGCCGTGAGCGCCGGGTAGCCGGCCTGCATGAGGCCGTACGCGATCGTGGGATTGCGGGCGACATAGCGCGCGGAGTCGAAGCCGCTCTTCTCGTCGTCCGTGTAGCGGAGGCCGAGGGTCACGGTCCAAGTCGGGGCGAATTCCCAATCGACCTGGCCGAACGCGGCGTAGGAATCCGAGGTGAGATCGCCGCCGACATAGACGATGTTGCGGTTGAGATTCAGCGGAACTGCGAGGCCGCTGAAGCTGATCGGCGCGGCCAGCGCGTTGTCGCCGTACACGCGGATGCCTTGTTCCTGCGCGTAATCCTGATGGTATTGGTAGAGGCCGACGATCCAGTGAACCGGGCCGTCGCCATTCGACGAAAGGTTGATTTCGTTCGAATACCAGGACTGGTCTTCCAAATAGAAGCCATCGGCGTCCGGCGAGACATTGAAGGCGGTGTAGGCCGGCAGCGGGCCCGCGCCATCCGGATCGGGCACCGACACGTTGAACAGCGACGTGCGCGACGTGCCGTCATAATCGCCGCCCGTCGTCGTGTAGACGTAGGTCTGATAGCCGCCGAGATATTTCAGCGTGACGCCGCCGAGATCCCAGGTGAACTCGAGGTTCGCCGCGATGTGATCGTTGAGCGTGCTGATCGCGTCGCGATTGGTCCATTGCTGGTAGGGATCGGTGACGCCCGGATTGGCGACGCCATCGACGAGGCCGTTGTTCACGCCGGTATACGTGAAGTTGTAATAACCCGAGGCGTCGCCCGGCGCCGTGATCGCCGTCGTGTTGTACGGCGAGACGGTGTTTCCGAGCACGTTGCCGACGCCGTAATTGTCGTCCCAACGCGCGCTGAACACGCGCAGACGAGCCGTCGCGCCGCTCCACAGATCGCCTTCGATCTGGCCTTCAAGATAGGAGCGCGCGAGGTCAGCCGTGTCGTCGGCTGTGCCTTGGTTGTGAATGAAGCCTTCGCTGCGCCCCACATAGGAGCCACCGATGAGGTAGCGCCAGGATTCGGAGATCGGGCCGGTGACCAAGCCTTCGATCTGGTGGCCGCCATAATTGGAGACGCCGCCGCGCAGTTCCGCTTCGAACTCATCCGTCGGGTGGCGCGAGATCACGTTGATCGCGCCGCCGATCGAGTTGCGGCCATAGAGCGTGCCTTGCGGCCCGCGCAGGATTTCCGTCCGCTGGATGAAGATCGGCGTGACGCTCGCGGGCGCCATCGAATTCGAGAAGATGCCGTCGGAATAGAGCGCCACCGCCGGATCGGAGCCGATCGCGTTGGTCAGGCGGCCGAAACCGCGGATCGACATGCGGTCATTGTTTGTATAGGTCACGCTCGGCGTGAAACGCGCAAAGTCTTCGACAGTAATGATGCCGAGTTCGTCGCGCGCCTTTGCACTATAGGCGGACACGGCGACTGGGACGTCCTGGATGCTTTGCTCGCGCTTTTCCGCGGTCACGACGATTTCGCTGAGACCCGAAGAATCCGAGTCCTGCGCAAGGGCGATCGTCGACGTTCCGAGGAACGCCCCCGTCGTGGCGCAAGACAGCAAAAGAATACGTTTGAGGCCCATGAATTACTCCCCGATATGGCCTCTCAAGGCCTTGTTTTTCCGCAGAAAACAAAAGGCGGGCCGGGCAAAGGCGCCGCCTGTTCGCGGTCAGATTTCGGGGCGGGACCCTGCAGCGGGCCGCAAAAGCTGTCAACGTAATGGCGGCAACATTACAGATTTCGTTTGAAAAATGTGGCGCCGCCGCATCGCTTTAATGGCGCGGTCGGCCCGCTGAGGCAAGGCGGCTGCGCAACTCACGCCTGAGGGGCGAAATCGTCATCAAAATGCAAAAGGGGCGCGCCCGAAGGCGCGCCCCAAGAGCCCCAGCGAAGGGGAGTCTGATTCTAGAAGTGGAACTGGAGCTCGACGCCCATTTCCCGCGGGATGTTGAGCGCCACCGTCTTGCGGATCGGGTGCGTCGCATCCGGGTAGGAGTAGACGTCCGAGAACAGGTAGGCGGTCTCGTCGAACGCGTTGTTCACGTAGGCCGACACCCGGACAGCTTCATCCGGCGAGGTCCAGATGATGCGGAAGTTCGCCACTTCGTTCGCCGGCGCCGTGTAGATCGGGTTGGCGAACGGACGATATTGCTGCTCATCCGTGTGCGTGTAGAGCGCGGAGAGCTGGATCGCGCCAACTTCCGTATTCCACGTGTACAAGCCGCCGACCGCGTACCGGATTTCCGGGGCGTTGACGTTGGTGTTGCCAACGATCGACTGCGGCCGCGTCGTCGCCGTCGCGGGGCAGGCGGCGTTGTTGGCCAGGATCGCGCCCGGCGCGTCGGCATGCGGGTCCGCCGGGTCGACGTAGCACGTGCCGCTGGTGTACTCGGCGTCCGTGTAAGCCGCGTTGGCGAACAGCTGCAGGCTTTCGGTTGGGAACCATTGGCCTTCGATTTCCACGCCGCGAGCGCGGGAGTCCACGTTGTCGAGGCGGGTCTGTGAGACCGTGCCGTTGAACGACGTGAACGGCACCTGCATGTCGGTGATCTCGTTGTCGTAGATCGAGACGTTCACTTGCAGGCTCGGCGTGAGCAGCATCTTCGCGCCGATTTCGTACGCATCGACAAACTCAGGCCGCGCGTAAGGACGCGGCGCCAGCGTGCTGATGCCGTACCAGCCGCCCGACTTATAGCCGCGGCTGTAACGGGCGTAGAAGTTGTAGTCGTCGTTCGGCTGCCATTGCAGGGCCGTCGTGCCCGTGACCGCGTTGGACGAATAGTGCAGGTCACGCTGGAGACCGCCGCCCGGACGCTCATAGAGCGCCCGAATGCTCGGATCCGTGCTCGTGGCGCAAGCCGCGAGCGTATACGGCACCGGGCAAACCGCTGCGAGCGTCAGGTCCGCCGCTTGGTTGTAGTTCGGCGTGGCCATGATGCCCAGCGCAGTCCCGGAGGCGATAATCGCGCCTGGGCCTGCCGTGAGATCGTCCGTGACAACCGTCGTCTGCGACCGCGCAATGACGCGTGCGTAGTCGGTGCCCTTCTTGCGGTCATCCGTGTAGCGGAGGCCGAGGGTCCAAGTCAGGCCAGGCGCGAATTCCCAATCGATCTGGCCGAACGCGGCGAGCGATTCGACCAAGAGCGTGCCTTGGGATTCCGCGACGAAGCCATAAGGGTTCGGCGCGTTGCCGCCCGTCGTCGGCCCAACTTGAATCCAGGGCTGTGTGATGTCCGCCGGATTCGTCGGCGCGGGCGTCCGGAGATAGCCCACGGGATTGTTGATGTAGGGATCGCCGATGACCCGCAGACCGATGTCTTGGCTGTAGTCTTGATGGTATTGATAGAGACCGCCGATCCAGTGGAGCGGGCCGTCGCCGTTCGACGAAATGTTGATTTCGTTCGAGAACCACTCTTGATCTTCGTGATAATCGCCCAGCAGGTCATGCGAAATGTTGTTCGCAGACCACGGGCCATTGCCAAGCGGGCCGACCAGCGTGTTGAGCGAGAACGTGCCCGTTTGGTCGGTTTGGTCGGCGTCGACGCCAGTCGTGAAATACTTATACGCGGCCCAACCGGCCAAGTATTTCAAGGTGAAGGGGCCGAGATCCCACGACGCATTGTAGCTGATGTTGATGTTGTCGTGCAGATAGCCGTCGGCTTGTCGGTTGGCGCGGATCACATAGGGGTCCGACACCGACGGATTGGAATAGCCGTCGACCAGGCCGTTAGCGACACCCGTATAGGTCGGGTTGAAGTAGAGATTGCCGCCGCCGCCCGAGGGACCGAACACGGAATCGTTGAAGGTTGCCGCGTTGCCGTCGCTCGTGAACGTATTGTATGGCGAAATCGTTTCGCTGAGCACGTTGCCGACGCCGTAGGTGTCGTCCCACAGCGAGGCTTGGACGCGCAGCATCATCGAGATGCTGGACGTCGGCTCCCACACCACTTTGCCTTCATAATAGGTGCGGAACTGGGTGCCGGTGTCTTCGCCGGAGCCCAGATTTTCGACGTAGCCTTCCGTCTGGTTGTACGTCGATGCGCCGACATAGAAGCGCAGATTGTCTGTAATTGGGCCGGAGACGAGGCCTTCGAAATCGTGGCGGCCATAATTGCCGATGCGGCCGCGCAGTTCGGCTTCCCACTCGTCCGAGGGTTGGCGCGAAATGACGTTGATGAGGCCCGACACGGCGTTGCGGCCGTACAGCGTGCCTTGCGGGCCGCGCAGAATTTCAGTCCGCGCCAGATACATCGGCGAGGCGGTCGAGAACTGCATTGAGTTCGAGAAGATGCCGTCATTGTAGGCCGCGGCGCCCGGGTCGGTCCCGATCGCGTTGGTCATCCGGCCGATGCCGCGGATCGTGAGGCGGTCATTGTTGGTGTAGACGACGCCCGGGGCGACCCGCGCATAATCTTCCATCGAAATGATGCCGTAATCTTCCCGGCTTTCGGCTGTCACCGCCGTAACGGCGACCGGAACGTCCTGGACGCTCTGTTCGCGCTTTTCAGCCGTGACGACGACTTCGCCAATCTGGCCGCCGCCGCCGGAATCCTGCGCGAACGCGCCGGACGCCAGCCCAAAGAACGTGCCCGTGGCCGCGCACGACAGCAGCAAAATCTGCTTGTTGAGCCCCATAGAATTCATCTCCCCGTCTCGGGCCCTGCGGCCCTTCTCTTATAGCGCGGACGCAAACATCCGCCCGAGCCGCCTCATTTCGCCGCCCGTTGCGCCACAATCAAAGTGCAGAACCGCCCTCGCTCTGTCAAATTGTCCGACAGCACATACCGCCTTTATGAAAGACGCCGTGGCGCCGGCGCATCGGTAATCGATAGCGAAATCTTCATTACATTAAGTCTTCGCAGGCGCACAAAATTGTGGCGACTGCGAAATGGGGCGCTCACGACCTGAAGTTGGACCTGGGATGGGCCCGGAAGGCGCCTCGAAAACTAGCAAGTGTAGTAAACATTACTATAAATGGTTCAGTCGGGGCGTGTTGGCGTCTTTCGAGCGCCGGCCTAAGCAAGAACGTGTGACGCGGGCCGGGCCCGGCGTGCCGGAGGGCGCAAAATGAGAGCACTTAGGCGCCGTGAAGTCTTGAAGGCGGCGAGCGCAGGCGTGTTGGCCGTCGCCCTGGCGCCGGCGGCCGGCGCCGCGTTGCCGCGCCCATCGGCGGTCGTGCGAACGGCGCATGGCCCGGTTCAGGGGCTGATCGAGAACGACATCCACAGCTTCAAGGGCGTGCGTTACGGCGCGGCCCCGATCGGCGCGGCGCGCTTCAAGCCGCCACTACCGCCGGCCGCCTGGACAGAGGTGCATGCCGCCCAGCAATTCGGCGCGCCGGCGATGCAGCTCGTGGGCGGCGCGACCGCCTATCCGCCGACGGATTTCGCGGCGGCGCTCCACACGATCTATCCCGCCTCGTCCGAGATCAATTACGACAACGAGGACTGTCTGTTTCTGAACGTCTGGACGCCGGCTACCGGCAGCGGCGCGCGTCCCGTTCTGGTTTGGCTGCATGGCGGCGGCTTCGCCTATGGCTCCGGCGCCTGGCCGCTCTATGACGGCGCCAATCTCGCCCGGCGCGGCGATGTCGTGGTGGTCACGCTCAATCATCGCCTCAACGTGTTCGGCTATCTCGATCTGTCGGCCGTCGGCGGCGCGGACTACGCGCAATCCGGCAATGCCGGCATGCTCGACATCGTGCTCGCGCTTTCTTGGGTGAGGGCCAACATCGCGCTGTTCGGCGGCGATCCGAACAATGTGACGATCATGGGCGAGAGCGGCGGGGGGATGAAAGCGTCTGTGCTGTGCGCGATGCCCGCCGCGCAGGGCCTCTTTCACAAGGCCATCATTCAAAGCGGCCCTGGCTTGGAGGTGGCGACGCCGGCGCAGACGCACGAAACGGCGCGGGCGCTGATGCGTGCGCTCAATGTCACCGACGTCGCTGCGCTCAACGCGCTGCCCGCGGACGCGATCCTCACGGCCGCAGCTGCCCTGCGCGGCGCGCCCGCGGAATTCCGCTGGGGCCCCGTCGTTGATGGATCGAGCTTGCCGCGCCAGCCCTTCGCGCCCGACGCGCCGGCGATCTCCGCAAACCTGCCGATCCTCATCGGCACGAACAAGGACGAGATGTCGCTCTTCAACACGGGCGCGCCGTGGTGGGGCAGGCTGACCGATGAGGCGCTGCCCGCGGCGATGGCGCAGGCCGTGGGCGCCGAGAAAGCGCCGGCGCTGCTCGCGGCGTTGCGCGCGGCCTATCCGGACTATTCGCCGACCTATCTCCTGAACGCGGCGATCTCTGATGAGTTCATGTTCATCAATTCCGTGCGGCTCGCGGAGCGCAAGGCGGCGCTGCGGCGAAGCGCGCCGGTCTATATGTATCAGCTGGTGTGGGACACGCCCGTCGGCGGCGGCGTGTTTAAATGCCCGCACACGCTCGATATTCCCTTCATGTTCGACAATGTCGACAAGGCCGAGGTGCTCGTCGGGACGGGCGACGCGCCGCGCGCGCTTGCCGATCAGATGTCGAATGCCTGGATCGCCTTCGCCAAGACGGGAAATCCCAGCCATCCCGGCCTGCCGGCGTGGCCGGCATATAACGCCCGCCAGCGCGCCACGATGTTCTTCGACGTGACCGCACGCGTGGTGAACGATCCGCTGCGCGACGTGCGCCGCGCGCTCGCCTAAGGAATGGCGGCCAAGGATTGACGCGCCGCCCGGCTTGCCGGAAGCGGTCGCGCATGAGTTTTGATCTCGCCATCATCGGCGGCGGCGTGAACGGCGCGGGCATTGCGCGCGACGCAGCCGGGCGCGGCCTTAAGGTCGTGCTGCTGGAGCAGGGCGATCTCGCGGGCGCGACCTCGTCGGCCTCGACCAAGCTCATCCATGGCGGGCTGCGCTATCTGGAATTCTACGATTTCCGCCTCGTGCACGAAGCGCTGCAGGAGCGCGAAGTGCTGGCGCGGATCGCGCCGCACAATGTGCGCGCGCTGCGCTTCGTGCTGCCGCACCATAAGGGCCTGCGCCCGCGCTGGATGCTCTATGCGGGGCTCATCCTCTACGATCTGCTCGGCAACAAAAGCTTCCCGCGCGCCATGCCCGTCGATCTGACGACCGATCCGGCCGGCGCCGCATTGAAGCCCGGCTATGCCCACGGCTTTTCTTATTCCGATTGTTGGACCGATGATGCGCGCCTCGTCGTGCTCAACGCGCGCGATGCGGCCGATCGCGGCGCAGATATCCGTGTGCGCACGCGCGTGACCGCGCTCACGCGCGGCGACGTCTGGACAATTGGGCTGGAGAACGGGGAGACGCTCGAAGCCAAGGCGCTGGTCAACGCCGCGGGCGCGTGGGCGAATGACGTGCTGACGCTTGCGGGCGTTGCGCCCAAGGCCGGCCTGCGCCTGGTGCAGGGCAGCCACATTGTCGTGCGCAAGGCGTTCGACGCCGACAACGCCTTCATCTTCCAGAACGCCGATGGCCGCGTGATCTTTGCGATCCCGTTCGAGCGCGATTTCACGCTGATCGGCACCACGGACCGTGACTATTCAGGCGACAAGGCCGGCGTGCGCGCCAGCGCGGAAGAGATCGCCTATCTCTGCGCCGCCGCGAGCGAATATCTCAAGGCGCAGCTCAGGCCTGCGGATGTGGTCTGGACCTATTCGGGCGTGCGCGGCCTTTACGACGATGGCGCCAGCAAAGCGCAAGAGGTGACGCGCGACTACGTGCTGTCCATGGACGGCGAAGCCGCGCCGGTGCTCACCATCTATGGCGGCAAGATCACGACCTATCGCCGTCTCGCCGAATCCGCGCTCGCCTCCTTCTCCTCGCACCTCACGATGGATCGTCGCTGGACGGCGGATGCGCCGCTGCCCGGCGGCGATTTTCCGCGCGGCGCATTCGACACGCAGAGCAACGCGCTTGTCTCAGCATTTCCATTTCTATCCGTTGAGACGGCGACGCGCCTCGTACACGCCTACGGAACGCGCGCCGCGAAAATTTTCGAAGGCGCCAATGATCTCGGCGATTGCTTTCTCGCGGATCTGTCGCGCCGCGAGGTCGATCACCTCATCGCCCACGAATGGGCGCGCAGCGCCGAGGATATCCTGTGGCGCCGCACCAAGCTCGGCCTGCGCGCAGCGGCGGAAGCGGCGGCGCGGCTAGAGGAATATGTGCAGCGGAAGGCGCCTGCCTGAAACGCCCTCCCTCCCCTTGATGGGGAGGGTGGCCCGAAGGGCCGGGTGGGGTGGAAGCGCGACATTGCAGAGTGAAGCGCCGCCACCCCCTCAGTCCCCCCGGCCGGGGGGACAGCTCCCCCATCGAGGGGGAGCAGGGCGCGTGAGCTTGAGCGGTCGCCCTGCGTTCAAAGAATCACTCCGCCCAATCCATCGTCCGCTGCACGGCTTTCTTCCATTTCGCGTAGCTCGCGGCGCGCGCATCGGCGCTCATGTGCGGCGTCCAGCGTGCGCTGGCTCTCCAATTGGCGCGCAGACTTTCCACGTCTTTCCACACGCCCGCCGCGAGGCCCGCGGCATAAGCGGCGCCGAGACACGTCGTCTCCGCGATCACAGGGCGCACGACCTCCGTGCTCAGCACGTCGGCCTGGAATTGCATGAGCAAATTGTTCGCCGTCATGCCGCCATCGACCTTGAGCGTGGAGAGCGCGACACCGGAATCGGCCTGCATGGCGTCGACGATTTCGCGCGTCTGCCACGCCGTCGCTTCGAGCGCGGCGCGCGCGATATGCGCTTTCGTCACGTACGCTGTGAGCCCCGCGATCACGCCGCGCGCGTCGCTCCTCCAATAGGGCGCGAACAGGCCCGAGAACGCTGGGACGAAATAGCAGCCGCCATTGTCTTCGACGCTGGCGGCGAGTGATTCGATCTCCGCCGCGCTCTCGATGAGGCCGAGATTGTCGCGCAGCCATTGCACCAGCGAGCCCGTCACCGCGATTGAGCCTTCCAGCGCATAGGCCGGCGGCGCAGCGCCGATCTTGTAGCCGAGCGTGGTCAAAAGCCCGTTCTGCGACGGCACGGCTGTCGCGCCCGTATTCACGAGCAGGAAATTGCCGGTGCCATAGGTGCATTTGCCTTCGCCCGGCGCAAAGCAGGTCTGGCCGAACAGCGCGGCCTGCTGATCGCCGAGCGCGGCGGCGACCAGCAGGCCTGCGAACGGCGCCTGCGCTTCGCCGTAAATTTCGGAGGATGATTTGATCGCCGGCAGCAGCGCGCGCGGTATCTCCATCGCGCGCAGCACCTCATCGTCCCAATCGAGCGTGGCGAGATTCATCAGCATAGTGCGGCTGGCGTTCGTGACGTCCGTGACGTGCCGGCCGGTCAGCTTCCAGATGAGCCACGTATCCATGGTGCCGAACAGCAGCTCGCCGCTGGCCGCTTCGGCGCGCGCGCCTGGAACATGGTCGAGCATCCAGCGCAGTTTTGGGCCGGAGAAATAGGTGGCGAGCGGCAGGCCGCAGCGCGCGCGGAAGCGGTCCTGGCCCTCGGCGCCGCCGAGCTCTTTCACCAGCGCGTCCGTGCGCGTGTCTTGCCAAACGATGGCGTTATGCACCGGCTTGCCGTCGCGCTTGCGCCACAGCACGCTGGTCTCGCGCTGATTGGTGATGCCGATGGCGGCGAGATCGTGATGCGTGATGTTGAGCCGCGTCAGCGCCGCATGCACGCAATCCTTGACGTTGGTCCAAATCTCTTCGGCGTCGTGCTCCACCCAGCCGGGCTTCGGGAAGATCTGGCGATGCTCCTTCTGCGCGACGGAGACGATGGCGCCCGCCTCGTCGAACACGATGCAGCGGGACGAGGTCGTGCCCTGGTCGATGGCGGCGATATAGGTCTTGGCCATGGCTCACCCATTGCGCCGAAGGCGGATCGGCTCTGCTGGATAATCGCCGTCGAGGATCGGGCCAAGCAGGTCGGCCAATTCGCCTGGGTAATGGCGCTCCGTAAGCGCCTGCGCCTCGGCCAAAGTGAACCAGCGCATATCGAGCACCATGTCGCGCTCAAGCTCGGTCCAGCCGGCGCGGCTCAGGCGCGCGTGCGGCGCATGCGCGACGATGAAGCTCTCTTTGAAAAGCAGCGGCTCGGCCAGCGGCAGCACGAAATCGCCATGCCAGACGATCGGCCCCAGCACCGCCCCCTCAATGCCGGATTCTTCGACGATCTCGCGCGCGGCGCAGGCTTCCAGCGTTTCGCCCGGCTCGACGCCGCCGCCGATCGTGGCCCAGAAGGGCGGAGCGCTGGCGTCGGCGAAATCGCGCGCCTTCATCATGAGGATGCGCTTGTCCGGATCGATCAGCAGGACACGCGCGGTGATGCGAAGGCGGGGCGCGGTCATCTAGGCGGAGAGGGCTGCGAGCGAGGCCTTCTGCTTCTTCGTCAGCCCCGCGCACACCAGATCGTAGGAATGCGCGGCCAGGCGCTTGATCTCCTTGGCGGGGACGTCGGCGTCGAGGTCTATGCTGATCCAGAACCGCCGGTCGAGATGCGAGCGATGGCCGATGCCGGCATATTTCTCCCGCAGCGCCTCGGCGAGCGCGGGATCGCATTTGAGGATGACGTTCTCCGCGCCGCGCACGGCGAGGATCGCGAACATCTTGCCCATGACTTTATAAATGAGCACGAGCGGAACCGGCGAGCGTCCGCTGCCCATCGGCGCGCCTTCCGCGCCCGGCATGGCGTCGAGATGGGCGGCGAGCGCCGCTGTCTTCTTGCCGAGAGCGAGCATGGGCGTCTCCACGCAATATGAGCCGCGACCGCGCGCCGCGCAGTCGCGCCGGGGCTTGACCGGCTCGGGCGCGGCCCTGCACGATAGGCTCCATACCAAGAATTTGAAAATCGGGAATTTGAGAAAGGGGCGCGCGACGCTCCAGGGAGGCCCTCATGGCGTGGGATTTCGAGACCGACCCCGACTACGAAAAGCTGATGGATTGGGTCGAGGAATTCGTCGAGAGCGAGGTCGAGCCGCTCAGCCACATCAACCTCTTCGCCGGTGGACGCGAGCTTTACAAGAAGACGATCCGGCCGCTGCAGGAAAAGGTCAAAGAGAAGAAGCTCTGGGCCTGCCATTTGGGGCCGGACCTCGGCGGGCAAGGCTATGGCCAGGTGAAGCTCGCGCTCTTGAATGAGCGCCTTGGCCGCGTTGCGCTCGCGCCCGTCGTGTTCGGCTGCCAGGCGCCGGACACCGGCAACGCCGAGATCATCGCGCATTACGGCACCAAAGAGCAGAAGGATAAGTACCTTTGGCCGCTGCTCAACAACGACATCACCTCGGCCTATTCGATGAGCGAGCCGACCGGCGGCTCCGATCCGCTCTTCTTCAAGACGCGCGCCGAACTCAAAGGCGACGAATGGGTCATCAACGGCGAGAAATGGTTTTCCACCGGTGCGCAGAACGCCTCCGTGCTCGTCGTCTACGCCATCACCGATCCGGACGAGAAGGATCCGTATAAGCGCGCCTCTATGTTCCTGGTGCCGAAGGATACGCCCGGCGTGAATATCCTACGCAATCTCGGCGTCGGCCAATCCATGTTCGGCAATGAAGGCTATGTGCAGTACGACAATGTGCGCGTGCCGTACGATGCGCTGCTGGGCGAACGCGGCGCCGCTTTTGCGGTCGGGCAGACGCGGCTCTCGGGCGGGCGCGTACACCATGCCATGCGCACGGTCGGGCAATGCCAGAAGGCGCTCGACATGATGTGCCAGCGCGCCGTCTCGCGCACCACGCGCGAAGGCCGGCTGATGGATTATCAAATGGTGCAGGAGCAGATCGCGGATTGCTACATCCAGCTCCACCAATTCCGCCTGATGGTGATGCACACGGCCTGGAAGATCGACAAATACAAGGACTACACGAAGGTCCGTAAAGACATCGCGGCCGTGAAAGTCGCGATGCCCAAGGTCTATCATGACATCGCCTCCAAGGCGATGCATCTGCACGGCGCGCTCGGCGTCTCCAACGAAATGCCGTTCGCCAATATGGTGATGGGCTCGTTCGTCATGGGCATCGCAGACGGCCCGACGGAGGTGCACAAGATCACCGTCGCCAAGCAAGTGCTCAAAGATTATCAGCCCGACAACGATCTCTTCCCTGCTTATCACCTGCCGAAAGTGCAGGAGCGGGCGCGGGAGAAATATGCGGACCTGTTGCCCGAGATCGAAGCCGGCATGGCCGCGCGGATCGCGGAGCGCCGCCGTTCGCGCGGGAAAGAGAAGACGGAATAGCGCAGCGGCGCTCCTCAGCCGCTGCGCAGGGGAGCATTCATGTCGAGAGGAAGGATAGAATGAGCGAGACCGCGTTGAAGCCGATGAGCATTGCCGAGATCAACGCCAAGCTCACCGCGCCCGGCGAACGCTTTGAGATCGAAGAGGTCACGATCCGCGGCGCCAGGATCAAGACGTGGAAGAACGCGCCGCGCACCATGCGCGACGTGTGCCTGACGGGCATCAAAACGTTCGGCCCGCGCGAATTCCTGGTGCTGGAGGGCGACCGCGTCACCTATGATGCGTTCGGCCGCGCGGTCTCCGTGCTCGCCAAGCGGCTCGCCGCGGATGGCGTGGGCAAAGGCGACCGCGTCGCCGTCGTGATGCGCAATCTTCCGGAATGGCCGGTGGCGTTTTTCGCTGCGCTCACGCTTGGCGCCATCGCCACGCCGCTCAACGCGTGGTGGACGGGGCCGGAGCTCGAATACGGCGTGGCGGACAGCCAATCCAAAGTGCTGCTCATCGATGGCGAACGCTATGGCCGCCTCGAAGAGCATTTGCATAATTGCCCGAGCCTCAAGCGCATCTACGTCACGCGCGCCACGGAAGAGATCGGCCATCCGCTGGTGCAGACGCTCGAAAGCGTGCTCGGCGCGCCGAACGATTGGAAGACTCTACCGGACGCGAGCTTCGCCGACGTCGATATCGCGCCGGACGATCCGGCGACGATTTTCTACACCTCCGGCACCACCGGAAAGCCGAAGGGCGCGCTCGGCACGCATCGCAACATCACGACCAATCTCATCGGCGCGGCGTTCTCCGGCATCCGCGGCTTCCTGCGCCGCGGCGTCGCCCCGCCCGCGCCCGATCCGAATTTGCAGCGCGTCGCGCTGCTCGTCGTGCCGCTCTTCCACGTCACCGGCTGCCATTCGACGCTGTGCGGCAACATTTTCACCGGCGGCAAGATCGTGCTGATGCGCAAATGGGACGCCGAGGAGGGCATGCGCCTCATCGAGCGCGAGAAAGTCAATTCGACCGGCGGCGTGCCGACGATCGCCTGGCAGATCATCGAGCATCCCAACCGCGCCAAATATGATCTCTCTTCGCTCGAAGTGATCGGCTATGGCGGTGCGCCCTCCGCGCCCGAGCTGGTGCGCAAGATCGGCGAGACCTTCAAAGGCGCGCAGCCCGGCAATGCCTGGGGCATGACGGAAACCTCGGCGGCGTTCTGCGGCATCGGCGGCGAGGATTATCTGCGCAAGCCGGATTCGTGCGGCGTGTGCGCGCCGACCGGCGAAATGAAAATCGTCGGCCCGAAGGGCGAAACGCTGGGGCCAAACCAAGTTGGCGAACTCTGGGCCAAAGGCCCGCAAGTCGTCGCCGGCTATTGGAACAAGCCAGACGCCACGCGCGAAACGTTCGTGGATGGCTGGGTGAAGACCGGCGACCTCGCCAAGCTCGATGACGAAGATTATTGCTACATCATCGACCGCGCCAAGGACATGCTGATCCGCGGCGGCGAGAACATCTACTGCGTCGAGGTCGAGAACGCGCTCTACGAGCATCCCGCGGTGATGGATGCGGCGATCGTCGCGGTGCCCCATCGCACCTTGGGCGAAGAACCCGGCGCCGTCGTGCATCTGAAGCCCGGCGCGCATGCGACGGAAGAAGAACTGCGGGCCTGGGTCGCCGAGCGGCTCGCCGCCTTCAAAGTGCCGGTCAAAGTGGTGTTCTGGCCCGAAATGCTGCCGCGCAACCAGAACCAGAAGATTCTGAAGACCGAGCTCAAGAAAGTGTTCGCGAGCTAAGCGTACGCGGTTTGAGCCGCGTCAACTCGCAGCGTGACGATCCATGCGCCAATGCGGCGCGTGAGGTCGCCATGATCAAAGACATTGTGCTGTTCGCGGTTTCGCTCGACGTGGATCGCCCCACCATCGACATGGCCGAGGCCATTGCAGGTGCGACGCGGGGCGCCGTGCGGTGCGTCGGCGTCAACGCGCTGCAGGAAGAATTTCTCGGCTATTCCGCGGCGGCGCGCTCCGGACAAATGGCCGAGATCATCGCGCAAGCGCGAAGCGATCAGGCGCAGCGACTGGGCGAGGTCGAGGCCGTCCTGAAGGACCGCGCGCGGCCGATCCCGATGCGCAAGCTCGATATCTATTTCTATGCGCTTGAATCCGTCGTCGCCGAAGAAGCGCGGCGGAGCGATCTCGTCGTCATGCAGGCCCCGCCGCATGCGAATCACACGATCCATGCGCGCATATTGGAATCGGCGCTGCTCGCCGGCGGCGCGCCGGTGCTTGTGACGCCATCGCATTGGCGCCCCGGTCCGGTCGGCAAGCGTGTGCTGATCGCCTGGGATCAAAGCCGCGAGGCCGCGCGCGCGGCCCATGACGCGCTCGATCTTGTCGCGCCGGACGCCGAAATCATTGTGGCGAGCATCGCGGACGGCGCCGATGAGGATGCCGCGCTCTCGGCGCGCGCCTTTGCGTCGCATTTGGCGCGGGGAGCTCTGCGGGTTGAGGGGGCGGTCTACGCCAACACGGAAGGCGGCGTGCCGGCGACGCTTGCGCATGTCGCGCGGGAGACGGGCGCCGATCTGCTCGTCATGGGCGGCTATCGGCATGCGCGACTGCAGCAGAATCTGTTCGGCGGCGTCACGCGCTCGCTGCTGCACGATGCGCCCTTGCCGATCCTGCTCGCGCATTAAGCCTACATCGGCCGCGGCACGGCGCCGGTCGGCTCCGCCGCTGTCGCTGGCTTATTCGCAGCATCGCGCGCATCGAGCGCGGCGCGGATTTCGCTGTGGCGTTGGTGATCGAGCTTGTAGCCGATCAGAACCGCGCCGCCGACGAGCACAAGGATGATCGGCGCGAACAGATAACACATCTCCAGGCCGAAGATCGCCTGCTGCGTGTTCACAGCGTGCTCGCTCGCGTCATAGCCGACGAATTGCAGGATCGGGAAAATGATGCTGACCGAAAGCGCCGCGCCCACTTTCTGTGTGGACGTCACCATCGCATAGAGCAGGCCCATGCGCTCCGTGCCTTGCTCGAGGCGTACGTCGTCGGCGACATCGGCGACCATGGCGCGAATGAGCAGAAGGAAAGCGCTCGCGCAAAAGCCGACGGCGAACATGCCGATCGCGGTTTCGATGAACAACCCCTTCGGGATCGCCATCAGGATCGTCTGCAGGATTGCATAAGCGACGCAAGCGATCTGGATCGTGCGGTGCTTGCCGAAGCGGCGCGCGATCGCGGCCCAGACCGGCGCGCCCACCAGACCCGCGCCTATATAAAAGATCAGCAGCACGCTGACGGTCGGGACCGGAAAGCCCTTCGCGTCGTGAAAGAAGAAGATGTAGATCGGCCCCGTCGTGCCGGGCCCCAGCGCCAACAGCAGGTCGGCGGCGATGATGCGGCGCATTTCCGGCCGGCCGATCATGCTCAGGTAGTCCTTGAGCTTCGGCTTTTCCTTCTCGGCGTCGGGCGCCACGCGTTCGGGCGCGAAGAAAGAGATGATGAGCGTCGTCAGCGGCAGCGCGGCGACGATGATGAGCGCGATCGTGGGCATGCTCGCGGCGCGGCCGGGATCGAGTGCGCCCTGCGTGAGAAGCGGCAACAGCAAAAGGCCCACGGAGCCGACGACGCCCACGCCCTGAATCCAGCCATAGATGCGCGAGCGCTCGTGATAGGCCGTCGCCAGCGCGCCGGCCCAGGCGGCGTGCGCAAGCGTGAAGATCGACAGCCCCGCATAGAAGATCAGCAGCCAGAGGATGAGGTAATTGCGATCCGCGCCGTCCGGCGGCGAAAACAGCATGTAGATCGAGGCCATCAGGATCGGCGCGCCGATGATCATCCAGGGCCGGTAGCGGCCGATCGGCGTCTTCGTGCGATCCATGACCGAGCCGATGAAGGGATCGAACGCGATGTCGATGAGGCGCACCAGCGTCAGCGCCGCAGAGACCGCGATGAGACTCACCCCGACATGGCCGGCGTAGAAGCGCGGCATGTACACGCCGATCATCAGCAACATCGCCGCCGAAGGAATGGCCGAGCTCGCGAACGCAAGGATCGTGAGCGGCGAAAGCCGCCCCTCGGCATGTCCGGCCATCTTGTCCTCCCTGCGCCTCTGTCGGACGCGTGGACGTTAGGGAAGCCTGGAATGTGCCGACAATCAAGGGGCGGCGGCGTACCTTCTATTCGAAACGCCGATGCGCGCTTACTCCGCGCTTTCCTGCAGCAGATTGTGACGGCGCATCATCGCTTCGATGTCGCGCTTCAAATCCGACAGCGCGGCCGCGTCCGAGCGCAGCACTTCCGGCGAGAGCGCCTCCATCGGCTGCGCCAAGGTCGCCGCGTCGGGCGCTTCGGTGAGCGCTTCGGGATGCGCGGCGGCGGCGGCGGCAGTCGCGCCATGTGCGCCCGGCCGGCCGAAGGTCGTCATCATCAGCTTTTTCTTGCGCCAGCCGCCCCAGCGATAATAGCCGAAGGCGCCCAGCGCGGAGGCGATGGTGCCGAGCGGGAAGCTCCACCAGATCGAGGCCTGGCCCAGCCAAGGCTTCAGTTCGATCGCGAACGGCACGCGGATCGCCCAGAGCGCGATGCACAGAATGATCGTGGGTGGCACGATGGCGCCGTTGGCGCGCACGATGCCGAACAGCACGAACGTGATTGCGAACGGAATCCAGCCCCACAGCACGTGATGATTGATCGTGGAAGCCGTGCGCAGCGCTTCGCTGCCGCTTGGCAGGAACAACAGCAGCGGCAGATCGCCCAGCGCGTAGAGGAAGAGCACCACGCCGCCCGTGATGCCGAGCCCGACCATCACGGCCGTGCTGGCGATCTGGTTGACGCGGTCCCAGCGGCCCGCGCCGATGTTCTGCGCCGCCATCGATGAAACGGACGCCGCGAGCGCCATCGCCGGCATCTGCACATAGGACCACAATTGCGTCGCTGCGCCATACCCCGCCGCGACGTTCGAGCCGTAGAAGTTGACCATTTTCAGCATCACGATGGACGCGCCGGAGAGCACGAACATCTGCAATCCCATCGGCATGCCGCGCAAAAACAGCACACGCAGAATGTCCCAATCCGGGTTGAGAAAGCGCAGATCCGAGCCGCGCAGCGCCATCGGGCTGTCGGACATGTAGATGCGGCGGAAGAACAGCACGAGCGCAATCGCTTGCGCAATCAGACCCGCGATCGCGGCGCCGGCGATGCCGAGCCGCGGCGTGCCCATCCAGCCGGTCATCAGCAGCGGCGTGAAGATGAAGCCGAGCACGATCGCGATCAGCGAATAGGTGAAGGGCGTGCGGCTATCGCCCGAGGCGCGCAGCATCATCTGCGAGAAGAGGAATGTGAACACGACCGGCATCGATAGGCAGGTGTAGCGGAGATAGATCACCGCTTGCGCGCGCGCGTCCGGCGGCGTGCCCATCGCATCGAGGATCGCCGGCGTCGTCAGAACGCCGGTCACGCCCAGCACCACGGAGGCGCCGATGAAGAACGACATCGCCGTGCCGACGACGCGTTTGACATTGCCCATATCGCCCGCGCCGAAGGCTTGTGCGAGCACGATGTTGCCGGCCATGCCGACGCCCATCACCGCGCCCATCAGCAGCATCATCAGGATTTGCGCGTTGACGGTTGCGGTGAGCGCCGCGGGGCCGAGCACATGACTCACCCAGATCGCGTTGACCGTCATCGACAGCGATTGCAGCGCGTTGGTGCCCAAGAGCGGCAGCGAGAACATGATCAGCGCCGGCGCGATCGGCCCGTCGATCAGCGAGCGCCCGCCGAGATGGGCAGGCGCGCGGCCGCCATAGGGCGCGCGCATGGGCGCAGTGCTGGAACCGGCTTCGCTGGGCATTCCGCCATCCCTAGGCTGATTTCCGCGCGCCGCGTACCAGCCTTTCGATTTATGCCCTAATTGTCGCGCGGCCGGACGGATTCCGCCAGGGCCTCCGCGCGCGCAAACAGCGCGGGATCGATTTTGAGCCCCGAAGCGGCGGCGTTGTCGTCTAGCTGGCCGGGGCGGCTGGCCCCCACAATGGCGGAGGCGACGTTCGGCTCGCGCAGCACCCAGGCCAGCGCGAATTGCGCTAGACTGCAGCCGGCTTCGGCGGCCAACGGCTGCATCTGCGCCACCGCCTCGATCACGTCTGCCCGCATCCAATTGGCGATGGATTGGCTCATCTGCTCGCTGGCGGCGCGGGAATCGGCCGGCGGCGCGGCGCCCGGCTTGTACTTGCCGGTGAGCACGCCCTGCGCCAGCGGGCTCCACACGATCTGGCTGACGCCATGGTCGCGGCAATAGGGGATGACCTTGGCTTCCGGGCGCCGCCACAGCAGCGAATATTGCGGCTGGCTGGAGACGAAGCGGGCGACATTGGGCAGCTCGAACGCGTCGGCGATGCGCTGGGGCGGCCATTCGGAGAACCCGATCCAGCGGGTCTTGCCCGCCTTCACGGCGCGCGTCAGCGCCTCCATCGTCTCGTCGAGCGGCGTGTTGATGTCGTAGCGGTGGCACTGATAGAGGTCGACAAAGTCGACGCGCAGCCGCTTGAGAGACGCATCTAGCTGTGTCTCAATTTGCGCTGCGGAAAGCCCGCGATCTGTGTCGCTCATTGGGCCGAATACTTTGGTCGCGAGGATGTAGCTGTCGCGCGCGCGCCCGGCGAGCGCTTCGCCCAGCACCGTCTCGGCCGCGCCCCGGCCGTAAACGTTCGCGGTGTCGAAGAAATTGATCCCAAGATCGAACGCCCGGTTGACGCAGGCGATGGCGCTGTCCTTCTCCACCCCCACGCCATAGGTCAGCCAGGAGCCGAGCGAGATTTCCGACACCTTCAAATCGCTCGCGCCAAGTTGCCGATAGAGCATGGTCCTCTCCCTGCGTTCTGAGTTTTCTGACGCCCCGTGTTCTCGCACATGCGTCGCCGGCCGGGGAATTTCAACGCGCCGCGGCCCGCGCCGCCAAGGGCGTGATCTGGCCTCGCCGAATTTTGCCGCGTAAGGAATACCGGAAATTCGAACCAGGAGGAGCGCCCCATGGCCGCGATCAACCCCGTTGCAGACCTTTCGATCGAGGGCGACGTCGCCGTCCTGACCCTCAATTCGCCGCCCGTGAACGCGCTCTCAGCGCCCGTCCGAGACGGACTCTATGAGGGGTTCAAAGCCGCCATCGCCGACGCCAGCGCCAAATCGATCGTGCTGATCTGCGAGGGCCGCACCTTCATCGCCGGCGCCGACATCACGGAATTCGGCGGCGCCTCCAAAGGCGCCTCGCTGTTCGACGTGCAGAACATGATGGAGGATTCGCCTAAGCCGGTGGTCGCGGCGATCCATGGCACGGCGCTTGGCGGCGGTTTGGAAGTCGCGCTTTGCGCGCATTATCGCGTCGCTGTACCCAGCGCGCGCTGCGGCCTGCCGGAGGTGAACCTCGGCCTGTTGCCGGGCGCGGGCGGCACCCAGCGCCTGCCGCGCATCGTCGGGCCTGAAAAAGCGCTGGAGATGGTGACGAGCGGCCAGCACGTGCCGGCCAAGGAATGCCTCGCCATGGGCCTCGTCGATGAGGTCGTGGAAGAGGGCAAGTTGCGCGAGGGCGCCATCGCCTTCGCCAAAAAGATCGTCGGCGAAAAGCGCCCGCTCAAGAAAATCCGCGAGAGCAATGAAAAAGTCGAAGCCGCGCGCGGCAAGCCCGAAATTTTCGCCAATTTCCGCAAAGCCAACGCCCGCAAATTTCGCGGCTTCCTCGCGCCTGAATACAATATCCGCTGCATCGAGGCGGCGGTGAACCAACCCTTCGCGGAAGGCCTGGCGACGGAGCGCAAGCTGTTCGTCGAACTCGTCACCGGCGCGCAATCGGCCGCGCAGCGTTACGTGTTCTTCGCCGAACGCCAAGTCTGGAAAGTGCCGGACGTGGCCGACGATACGCCCACGATTCCGGTCAAAAAGGTCGGCATCATCGGCGCCGGCACGATGGGCGGCGGCATTGCGATGAATTTCGTCAACGCCGGCATCCCCGTCACCCTCGTCGAGGTCAAGCAGGACGCGCTCGATCGCGGCCTCAAGGTCGTGCGCGGCAATTACGAGCGCAGCGCGAAAAATGGCCGTTTCCCGATCGAAGATGTCGATCGCCGCATGGGCATGATCACGCCCTCGCTCAGCATGGACGACCTCGCCGACGTCGACATGGTGATCGAAGCCGTGTTCGAGCGCATGGACATCAAGAAGGACATCTTCACCAAGCTCGACAAGATCGTGAAGAAGGGCGCCGTGCTTGGCACCAACACGTCGGGCCTCAACATCGATGAGATCGCCTCCGTCACGTCGCGGCCGGAAGACGTCATCGGCCTGCACTTCTTCTCGCCGGCGAATGTGATGCGCCTGCTTGAGGTCGTACGCGCCGATCACACATCAAAGCCGGTCATCAACACATCGATGCAGATCGCCAAGAAAATCGGCAAAATCGCCGCTTTGGTCGGCGTCTGCCCGGGCTTTGTCGGCAACCGCATTCTCGGCGCGCGCGGGCGTGAAGCGCAGAAACTCATCCTCGAAGGCGCCATGCCCTGGGACGTCGATAAGGCGCTCTACGATTTCGGCTTCGCCATGGGCCCGTTCCAAATGTCGGATCTCGCCGGCCTCGACATCGGCTGGGTGAAAGAAAAATCGAACGGCGAAACCATCCGCGACCGGCTCTGCGAGCTCGATCGCCGTGGCCAGAAAACCGGCGCCGGCTATTACGATTACGACGAGAACCGCAATCCTTCGCCCTCGCCGGTCACCGAGCAGATCATCAAGGAATTCGCGGCCAAATCCGGCGCCAATCTGCGCACCTTCACGCAGGAAGAGATCATCGAGCGGCTGATCTATCCGATGATCAACGAGGGCGCGAAAATCCTAGAAGAGAAGAAGGCGATCCGCGCCTCGGACATCGATATCATCTGGATCAACGGCTATGGCTGGCCAATCTATCGCGGCGGCCCGATGTTCTACGCCGATCAAGTTGGTCTCAAGAACGTGGTGGCCAAGCTCCAGGAATTCGAAAAGCAGATGGGTCCGTCCTGGACGCCCGCGCCGCTGCTCGTGAAGCTCGCGGAAGAGGGCAAGCGCCTCTCGGATTATCGCGCCGCCTGACGCGCGATCTCGGCCAGTTCGGCGTGTTCTTGGCAGCCCCAAGGCACGCCGATCACCGGCGCGCTGTGCGCGCGGCGCGCGATGGCGTCTGCATTGGCGCGCGTCGCCGCCGGATCGTTCTTGTCCTCGCTGAACGCGATGGCGGCGATCGCGACGCCGCGCGCCCGCGCCGCCTCGACTGCGGTGAGCGTGTGGCTGATCGCGCCCAGATAGGATTTGCTGGCCAAGATGATCGGCGCGTCCAGCGCCGAGATGAGATCGAGAAACGTGTGGGTCTCATCGACGGGCGCCATCAGCCCGCCCGCGCCTTCGATCAGCAGCAGCCCCGGCGTCGCTGCGGTGCGCGCTTGGCAGAGCGCCAGCACGTCGGCGTAAGCGATGCGCTTGCCCTCGGCCCGCGCCGCCGCATCCGCCGCCAGGGGCGCGGCGAAGCGCCAGGGTGAAACGCGCGCCAGGGCTTCCGCGGTCGTGGGTTCGCCGAGCGCTTGAAGTAGGAGCGCCGGATCGCTGCCCGCCGGCGCGGCTTCGTCATAGCCGCTCACGATCGGTTTCAGCGCGTCGCAGGCAAAGCCTCCGCCCCGGAGCGCGCGCAAAATCGCGGCCGCCACGATGGTCTTGCCGACCTCGGTGCCGGCGCCGGTGATGAAAAGGACTTTGCCGCCGTCCCGTCCGCTCTGACTCATCTTCGCCTGTTCTCGCGTGCGCCGATCGCGCGCCCGGAAATGCTTTTCGCACGCCGCTTCTTCGAGGGCGATTGTGCGATTCTTCTTCGCAAAGCTTGAGGTGTTCGCTGCGCTTTACGCAGCTCCCTTTCGTCCGACATCGACGTGTAGCGGAGAATACCGAAGTAACAGTGGCGTGATTGTGTAATTTGAATTCTATAATGCGAATTACATTCAAATAACACCGGCATGAATGCTGCGTCGCATACAGGATATATTGCGAAGCAACGTGCAATCATTAGAGCGAGACTATTTTACAACAATCCTCATCACAATTGCCCTGAACATACCGGATCATCGAACCGATCCTTGCGCTGCGTAAACTTGTCCCTCCAATCTCGTGGCCAACACGACCGTGAAAATGCGGCGGGTCTCCGGGAGGGAAGTCCATGAGCACAGGTGAGAAACTGCGTTCGCGCGCGTCTATGGCGGCGCTGCTGACGCTCGGCATGTGGGGTGGCATCGCGGCGCCGAGCTTGGCGCAGAGCGCGTCCACGACGCCCAGCACGTCGAACGACGACGAAATCGTCGTCACCGGCTCCTACATCCGCGGCACGCCTGAAGATGCGGCGCTGCCGGTTGACGTGATCAGCGCGCAATCGCTGCAGGACCAGGGCTCGCCTACGATCCTGCAATTGGTGAAGACCATCACGGCCTCGACCTCAGGCCTCGGCGAATCCAACCGCTATAATGGCGGCGCCGGTACCGCGACGATCAATCTGCGCGGCTTTGGCGCCTCGCGCACGCTCGTGCTGATGAACGGGCGTCGGCTCGCAGAATCGACACAGGCCGCGTTCCAGGGCGGCGGCGCGGATCTGAACTTCGTCCCGACGGCCGCGATCGGGCGCATCGAAATCCTGAAGGACGGCGCGGCCGCGACCTACGGTTCGGACGCGGTCGGCGGCGTCGTCAATTTCATCACGCGGCGCGATCTCGATGGCTTCGATGTCAGCACCGAATATTCGGCCATCCAAGGCTCCGATGGCGATTTCAATACCGATCTCGCCTGGGGCATGCGCAATGACCGCGGCAATATCCTGCTGACGTTCGGCTATCGCCATCGCAGCGCGCTCGACATCCACGAGCGGGATTTCGCGCTGCGGTCTTACCAATCGCCGTTCTTCGGCGGCTGGTCGGGCGCGACGAACCCAACGGCGATCCTGGGGCCGAACGGCGCCAATTTCGGCTCCGGCGCCATTCGCGACAACGGTTGCGAGGAATTGGGCGGCCAGCTCACGAACACGCTCACGCAGCCGGTGCGCCTCGGCGGCACGACGACGGTGGACGGCGCATCCGTCGCCGCCGCCGCGCAAAGCGCCACCTGCCGGTTCCAATTCTCGAACTTCAATGATCTCGTGAACCAGGAAGATCACTTCCAGCTCTACGGCGAAGCCAATTACGAGCTCACGGATAAGCTCGATCTTCATTTCGAAGCGGCGTGGAACAGGAACGATGTTCCTGAACAGCTCATCTCGCCGTCGAATTTGACGACGCAATACCCGACGCCGCTCGGCGCCGGCGGCACCTCCGGCGCGACCTCGACGCCGGGCCTGAACGGCCAAGTCAATTATTTCGTGCCCTTCAACAATCCGGGGCTGGTCGATCTTTATACGACCTGCGCGGCGCCCCTCACGCTCACGCAATGCAGCGACATGTCGGGGGCCACCGGCGTCAGCTTCAGCAAGACGGGCTTCCGTCCGGTCGCCTTCAACGGCAAGCCAGGCGGTCTGCGCGGCGCGGACGTGCAATCGATTCGCTCGGACAGCTTCCGCCTTTCGGGCGGGCTCTCCGGCGATATCGGGGAGAGCGGCCTGCACTTTGATACCGCGCTCACTTTCATGGAGACGCAGAGCGTCGTCGGCACCAACGACATTCTGGTCAACAATCTGTCGAACGCACTGCGCGGCTATGGCTCGTCCGCGACCAATGCGGACAAATGCACAGTCGCCGAAATGGCGAACCCGGCCAATCAGGGCAACAGCGCCGTCGGCTGCTATTGGTACAATCCCTTCACCAATGGCGTGGCCGTGAGCGCGGTCAACAATGCGGCGAACCCGTATTATCGCGGCAACGCCAATCCCGCGGTCATCAACCAGCCCGGCGTGATCGACGCCCTCTACGGTCATTACGATACGACGATCACCAATCGCATTTTCGTCGCGGATGCTGTCGTCGATGGCGGCACAGGCATCACGCTCGGCGGCGGCGATATCGCCTGGGCGCTCGGCGGATCGCTCCGCTATGACCAATCGATCGGCGACTATAGCCGCTACGGCAACATCGACTATAGCCCGTGCGTCGACTCCGTTGATGACGGCGTGCCGACGTGCTCGAACCCTGTCGGCCCGCTCGAATTCTTCGGCGCCAACAGCAATTTCAATGTCGATCGTTGGGTGTCGGCGCTGTTCGGCGAAGTCAATTTCCCGATCCTCGACAATCTCGAAGTGACGGCGGCCATCCGCTACGAGCGCTATGGCGGCGGCATCGGCGATACGACGAATCCAAAAGTGTCGTTCCGCTGGCAGCCTGTCGAATGGCTGGCCTTCCGCGGCTCGGCTGGCTCAACGTTCCGCGCGCCGAGCCAGCTCATCGTCACGCCAGGCAGTTCGAAGGGCGTGGCAAATCTGGGCGGCCAATATCGGGCGGTGAGCACGGTCAACAATCCGGCGCTGCAGCCTGAAACCGCCGACACGTACAGCGTCGGCTTCATTGTCGAACTCGGCGGTTTCCAGGCTACGGTCGACTATTATCACTTTAGCTTTGAGGATCAGATCACCCTCGAGAGCTCATCGGCCGTTTACAACGCGGCGTTTGGCACGGGCGCGCCGCAATGCGCTGCCGACCCGGCGCTCTTGGCCCGCTTCGTGTTCAACGGCGCGTGCGCGTCCGGCGGCTCGACCGTGCTGCAAACCACGATCAATTGGGTGAACGGTCCGCCCGTGGAAACCTCGGGCTTCGACATCCGCGCCCAATATGATTGGGACGATTTCTTCGGCTGGGGCGGCACGCATGTGCAGATCGGCGCGGAAGCGACGATTCTCGAGAAATATGCGGTTGATCGCTTCCCCTTGCTCGGCGCGCCGGGCGTCACCCTGCGGGCCGCGGAAGATCTCGTTGGGCGCCACGACCTTCTGGGCTCATTCTATTCTTACCCGGAAGATCGCGCGAACGTATGGTTCGCCCTCGACAACGGCCCGTTCCACGCGCGGTGGCAGACGACGTACCGGAGCGGCACGGAAGGGGCGAGCGGCCAGCCGACGACCTATCTCCGCCAGACCGGGGCGAACACTTACGTCACCACGCCGCTCGGACAATCCGAGGATTTCGTCCAGCACGATGTCTTCTTCCGGTTCGATTTCCCGGGCGATGCGGTCTTCTCGCTCTCCATCGAGAACCTGACGGACGAAGACCCGCCGCTCGTCGCGTCGAACTACAATTACGATTATACGACGGGCAATCCGCTCGGCCGCGTCTTCGAAGTCGGCTTCAACAAACGATTCTAAGGTTCACGCACACTCCGTCTCGACTCGCCGGGCGGCCTTCGGGCCGCCCGAACTTTATCTGACGGTAGGTTTGCTCAGCGTTGCAGCAGGCCGAAGAGGATGGGCCTCGCGACCAGATCGACGACCTCATCATGCTCGACGCCCTTCACCCAGGTATCGAGCTCCGCGGAAGCCGAGAGCGAAACTTTCAGCATGTTCGCCGCGATCATCGGGTCCACGGGCCGGATCGAGCCGTCCGATACGCCGTCGGAGATCATCGCGGCGAAGCGGTCCGTGATCCGCTGGGCGCGTTCCAGCACATTGGCCTTCATCGGCTCGGGCAGCGCGCCGAGCGCCGCCGTGCGCAGCAGCGGGCCGTGCTTGGAGGATTGAAACGCCACCAGCGTCGCCACCGCTGACGCGAGCCGCGCGAACGCCGAGCTGTCCGACGCCATGGCGCGGCATTGCACCCGTTTCAACAGCGCGTCCGTGCGTTCGAAGCACGCGACGACGAGCTCATCCTTGGTCTCGTTGTGGTGATAGAAGGAGCCCTTGGTGACGTTCAGCTCAGCAGAAATCTTCTCGACCGAGGCGCCACGATAGCCGTGCCGGTTGATGAGGCGCGTTGAGGCCACGAGGAACGCTTCCTGCCCGCTGTCGCGGCCGGCTTCGACCTCGGGCAGAGCGAGGCTCTGCGGCGGCGGGGGCCAGGCGGCGCTTTCCGCCGCCAGCCCGCCGGCGAGCACGTCAAGCATGCGCGCCGCGATGCGCGGATAATCGTCGACATCATAACGATTGAGCCAGCCCACGCTCCAGAACACCTGCTCCAGCAGCAGGAAAGTGCGCGCATGGGCGGCTTTTCTATCCAGCGGCTGGCCATCATCGTTCATCAAATCGCGCGCGCGCCGCACCATCCCGGAAAAGGCTTCGTTGACCTCGCTGAGGTGCGGCTCTTCCAGCGTGCGGATGTCGAGAAACGCCACCAGCGGCAGGCCCGATCCGGTCCGGCGCTCGCCGTGACGGCGCAGGAACAGCTCGATGAAATGCGCGATCCGCGCGCGCGGCTCCGGCAGCTGCGCGGCCTCCCGGATCATCGAGGTGATGCGTTCGATGCCCGCCAGAAAACAGGCCGCCGCGAGGTCTTCCTTTTTGCGGAAATAATAGGTGACGCTGGTCGTGTTGAGGCCGACTTGGGCGGCCACTTCGGCCAGCGTCATGCCGCGCACGCCCTGCCTGTTGAGCACGTCCGTCGCCGCGGCGATGATCGCTTCGCGCTTCTTGGCGAACCTGCTTGTCGCCGAAGGCGCCGCAGCGCTGTTGCGTATCATCGAAGGGTCCCGCCGCCGCCCAGGCTGCGCTTCTCCCTTAGGCTAACGCGCGCGTCAAAGAAAGCGGCTGGCCCCGCCCGCCGCGCCGCCGCTCGCGGAAGAGGCGAATGGGCCCTTCGCGCCGGCCTATTCGCCAATTCGGGCGGCGAAAGCCGCGTCGCGCGGCGCTGGCGCAAAGCCCTCCGCCAGCTCGAATATCAAGGGACGGGTCTCGCCGCCGCCAAGTTCGAGATCGCGCCGATCTAGCAGACGAAGGGCGCGGAAATCGCCGGTCACCTCGGGCGCGTAGCGCGGCTGCATTTGTACGACGAGCACGCGCGCGCCATCCTCTGCGCGCATAGGCGCCACCGCCTCGGCGTGATTGCGCGCCTCGCCGCGCAGCACCCACATGCGCAAAGGCGGCCGCTCGCGCCAATCGCGCCAATAATAAGAGAGTTCGAAGAACAGCGCGCGGTGATCCGTCATCACGGCGCTGACCGGGCCGACCGCGCGCAGATGCGCCTGCGTGAGCGCCGCCGTCTCGCGCCAGCCGCGGCTGTCTTCGAGCGCATTGGCGAGGCCGCTGCGGTCCGCCAGCGCCGGCGACAGGCTCGCCAACGCGCCGAAACCGCCGAGCGCCAGATTGACCGCGGTGGACGCAATCAGCGTCCGCGAGCGCGGGCCGGCGCTTGCAAGCTTGCCCGCGACCCAGAGCGTCGCGGCGGGGTAGGCGGTCGCGGCCCAATTCGCGTGTGCGTGGCTGAGCACGGCTTGAATGAGGATGACCACGAGCGGCGGCGCGGCGAACGCGATCAGCAGCTTGTCACGCACATCGAGCGCGCTTGGCTTTTCGCCGGCGCGCCAGAACAGCACGCCCAGCGCAGCGATGAAAATCGGGCCGGCGACCAGCGCTTGGCCGAGCAGGAATTCCAGGCCTTCGTCGGGATGGACGCCCACGCTGCCGCCCGCATTGGCGGCGGTGTGCGAAATCGTGGCGAAGCGGTGGAGCGCATTCCAGACGAGGTTGGGCGCCAGCAGCAGCAGCGCAACAGCGCCGGCCAGCAGCATGCGTCGGCTCAGCAGCGTCCGGCGCAGATCGGGCGCCCAGACCGCCGCCAGCACGGCGCAAGGTACGAAATAGAGCATCGCATATTTGGCCAGCGCGCCCAGGCCGAGCGCGATTCCCAGAGCCAGCGCCCAGCGCCAGGATTGCGTTTCGTGCAGGCGCCACAACGCCGCCAGCGCCGCCGCCCAGAGCGGCATCAGCAGGGCGTCCGTGGAAATGACCGAAGAGGACAGCCAGACCGCCGGCATGACCAGCCAGATCAGCCCCGCCCAAAATCCGGCCCAGACGCCGTACATGGCCCGCCCGGCGGCGAACAACGCGACCGCCGCGCCGGTCTGCGCCAGGGGCGCAGCCAGCCGCACCGCCCATTCGCCGTCGCCAAACAGCGCCGTGGTCGTCGCGATCGCCCAGGCGATCAGCGGCGGCTTGGAGAAATAGCCCCAATCCAGCGTGCGCGACCAATACCAATATTGCGCTTCGTCGAATTGCAGGTCGAGCGGGCTCGCCATCAGCGCCGCAATGCGTAGCGCGAGCGCTGCAGCCGCGCACGCCGCAAACGCGCGGGTCGGAATGTCAAAGCGAGAGAGCATGAAGAGTTTGTAGGAGAACCTGCAGCTGCTTAGCCGTTCTGTGCCCCGGGCGCCACGCGCCACGGCGCCGTTGTGCGGCGTCATCGAACCTTTACCGAAACGAAATGCCTCCGTCTAAATCCGCGTTTACCCGGTCGCGCTGAGGGCGAGGGGCGAGGGCGGCATAGGCGCGCGCGCTCCCCGCAGGTTTCGAGCGGGGGTTCCGTAGATGGATACGAGAAAACTTTTGGGCGGCGTCGCGTTGACGGCGCTGTCGATGTTGGCGCCGAGCGCGGCATTCGCGCAATCGACCGCGTCGCAGAGCATGGAAGATGAAGTCGTCGTCACCGGCAATCGGCGCAGCGTCGACGGCGCGATTTCCGCGGAAACCGCCTCCAAAGCCCGCTCCACGATCACTCAGGAATACATCGCCACCCAGCCGACCGGCCAGACGATCCTGAACACGATCAATTTGGCGCCAGGCGTCAATTTCACGAACACGGACGGTTTCGGCTCCGCCGGCGGCAACCTCAACATCCGCGGCTTCGACGGCGCGCGTATTTCGCTGACGTTCGACGGCATCCAGCTGAACGATACCGGCAATTACGCGATTTATCCGAACCAGCAGCTCGATCCGGAACTGATCCAGCGCGCCAACGTCAATCTAGGCACGACTGACGTCGACAGCCCGACGGCCTCCGCCACGGGCGGCACGGTCAACTATGTCACGGTGCTGCCGGATGAAACGCCCGGCCTCATCGTGCAGCCTTCTGTCGGCTCATGGGATTATCACCGTATCTTCCTGCGCGCCGATACCGGCGCGATCGGTCCCTTCGGCACGACCATGTTCGGCGCCATCTCCGCGCAGGATTACAGCCAGTTCCTGGAAAATCCGGGCGATCTGAAGAAGCGGCAATATAATTTCCGTATCTACCAGCCGCTGGGCGACAACGGCGATTTCATCAGCGCGTCGTTCCACTACAACGAGAACCGCAACGACTTTTATCGTCAGGTGACGTTGGCGCAGTTCAACTCGGGCCAGCACCCGGTGAACCTCAACTTTTGCGATTTCAACGGATTAGGCTGCGGCCCGACGAACCTCACAAATTATCGCGGCATGTCGATCAATCCGTCCAACACCGGCAATATCCGCATCCAATCGCAATTCTCGATTACGCCAAACCTGAAGATCACGTTCGATCCGAGCTTCCAATATGTCCTCGCGGATGGCGGTTCGGTGACGACTTTCAGTGAAACCGATCAACGACTGGCCAGCGCGGCGACCTCGCCTGTCAGCGTCAATGCGTCTTGCTCGGTCGTGACCGGCAATATCGGCGTCGATCTCACCGGGGATTGCGACACCGGCGATTCGATGCTGCTCTTCCGGCCGAACATCACGAATACGCGCCGCTATATGGGCCTGCTGGGTCTCATCTGGGACATCAGCGATCACCAGCGCATCCGCTTCGGCTACACCTATGATTATGGCCAGCACCGTCAAACCGGCGAAGTGACGTTCATCGGCGCCGATGGCGAGCCGTCGAGCCCGTTCGCGGGCAAGGACGGTTGGGGCTCGCGCGTGCCGACCGCCGATGGCGGCTTCCTGCGCCGCCGCGACCGCTTCTCGATCGCGGAACTCTCGCAGTGGAGCGCGGAATATCGCGGCGACTTCTTTGACGATGCGATTACGCTGACGATCGGCCTACGCGCGCCGGAATTCACGCGCGAACTGAACAATTTCTGCTATCAGCAGCCTGGCCAATCTGATCCCATTTGCACCTGGGATCCGCTTGGCCCGCGCAATTGGACGGGACGCATTGGCGGGCCGATCAACGCCTCCGGCGGCGCGCTCAGCAGCGGCGCAGTCAGCTACATCGAGCCGCTGCATGCGACCGTGAAGTATGACGACATCCTGCCGAATATCGGCCTGATGTGGCGCCCCGCCGAAGGCCATCAGCTCTTCTTCAGCTACGCCGAAGGCCTTTCGGCGCCGCGTACGGACGACCTCTATGGCGTGACCCTCGCGAACCTGCGGAAGATCGAACCGGAAACGACGCAGTCTTACGATCTCGGCTGGCGCTATCAGGGCTCGAATCTGATCCTGGCGGCGACGGCGTGGTACTCAAGCTTCGAGAATCGGATCGAACGTTCCTATGATCAGGACACGGGTGATTCCTATTCGACGAATATCGGCAGCGCCACGCTCTACGGTTTCGACGGCGAGCTCGGCATCGCGGCGACGGAAAATCTCTCCTTCGTCTTCTCGACGGCCTTCACGCACAGCGAAATCGCAGAAGACATTCAAACGGGCGGCAGCACCTTCATCGCCACGCGCGGCAAGGAATTCTACGACACGCCCGGTTGGACCTGGGGCGCCCGCGCCTCCTACGACGTGGGTCCGTTCACGTTCGGCCTGCAAACCAAATGGGTCGACTCGCGCTGGACCAATCTCACCAACACGGAAGAAGTCCCGGCCTACCAAACCTGGGATGCGAACTTCCGCTGGGATCTCGGCCAGTCCTGGGCTAACCAAGAAACCTACATCCAGGTCAACGTCACCAACATGTTCAACGAGACCTATCTCGGCACGATCGGCACCAATCCGAGCGGCACCGGCAATCACCAATATGGCGCGCCGCAAACCTGGGTGGTGTCGCTGCACACCGAATTCTAGATCTCGGGTTTTCCCCCGCATCCTTCACCGGCGGCTCGCAAGAGCCGCCGGTTTTGTTTTCGCGCGCGCGATCCGCTAAGCGTCCGCGCATGAGCGAGATTGAGCTTCCGCCGGAATGGGCGCCGCATCGCGCGATTTGGACGGCCTGGCCCTACATCCCGGAATGGGGGCCCAACCGCGATCCCGCGCGCGGGGAAATCGCCGCCATGGTCCGCGCGCTCGCCGAGCATGATGGCGATCGCGTGTTCCTGCTCGCCGCCAAGGGCGAGCCGCTGGACAGCGCCCGCGCCACGCTCGGCGATTGCGCGGAGATCGTCGAAGGCGTCTACGGCGACACGTGGCTGCGCGACACGGGCCCGCTTTTCGTGCGCCGCAATGGCGCGCGCGCGGCCGTGAGCTTCCGCACCAATGGCTGGGGCGGCAAATACGACCTCGAAGGCGATGACCAGGTGGCGGCGGCCATCGCAGCCCGCGCCGGCGCGCCGCTCACGCGCTTCGACTTCGTGCTCGAAGGCGGCGCCGTGGAATGGGACGGCGAAGGCACGATCCTCACCACGCGCCAATGCGTGCTCAACGCCAACCGCAATGGCTGGACGCAAGCGCAGGCGGAAGCAGCGCTGACCGTAGCGCTCGGCGCCCGCCGCGTGCTCTGGCTGGACGAGGGCCTCGCCAACGATCACACCGACGGCCACATCGACAATCTCGCCCGCTTCGTCGCGCCCGGCCGCGTCGTCTGTCAGGCGCCGGTGAAAAACGATCCCAACGCTCAAGCGCTCGACGCCATCGCGCGCGCGCTTGAGGCCATGCGTGACGCCGAAGGCCGCAAGCTTGACGTGATCCGCGTGCCCAGCCCCGGCTTCGTGCCGGGCGAGGAGGGCGAGGCCGCACCCGCAAGCCATATGAATTTCGTCATCGGCAACCGCGTCGTGCTCGTGCCGATCTATTCCGACACCGGCGATGACGCGCTCAAGGCGCTGGCGCCGCTCTTCCCCGGCCGCACGGTGCTGGGCCTCTCCGCCAACGCCATCCTCACCGGCGGCGGCGCCTTCCACTGCATCACCCAACAGGAGCCGGCGTAATTCGTTTGTGGCGTCCTGTCGGCCCCAAGGAACTCGCGCTCATCGAAGCGTCGGGCTGGCGCGCGTTCCCGCCGCGCCTCCCGGAGCAACCGATTTTCTATCCCGTGCTGAGCTTCGACTATGCCGAGCAGATCGCGCGGGATTGGAACTCAGTGCGCGATGACACCGGCCATGTGGGCTATGTCGTGTCCTTCGTCGTCGCGGACGAGGTCGCCGCGAAATACCCCTCGCAATCGGCGGGAAGCATCGCCCATCGAGAGCTTTGGGTGCCGGCCGAAGAGCTTGCGGCGTTTAACGAGGCGATCTCAGGTCAAATCGAAGTCGCGGCGATCTATCGCTCGGGGACGCGGGCGGAGAGCTAGCCGGCTCTTGCGAAAGAGTCGAACGATGCGGATATCACGCGCCTCGCCTTTCTCTCACCAGGGGAGAAGGACGATGGCGAAAGGGCTGGAGTAGTATGAGCCGCACCATCAAAGTCGCCGCCCTCCAGGCCGCGTTCGGCGAAGATCTCGACGCCAACATCGCCAAGGTGACGAAGCTCGTCCGCCATGCGGCTGCGCAGGGGGCGCAGGTGATTCTGCCGTCGGAGCTGTTTCAGGGGCCGTATTTCTGCACGTCGCAGGAAGAAAAATGGTTCGCGACCGCGCATCCCGCCGCGACCCATCCATGCGTGACGGCGCTCCAGCCGCTCGCGAAAGAACTGGGCGTCGTATTGCCGGTCTCGATCTTCGAGCGCGATGGCCCGCTCTTTTTCAATTCGATCGTCATCCTCGACGCGGACGGCGCCAATCTCGGGACCTATCGCAAGAGCCACATCCCGGATGGCCCCGGCTATCAGGAGAAATATTATTTCCGCCCTGGCGATACCGGCTTCAAAGTCTGGAACACGAAGCACGGCCGCATCGGCGTCGGCATTTGCTGGGACCAATGGTTTCCCGAATGCGCGCGCGCTATGGCGCTGATGGGCGCGGACGTTTTGTTCTATCCCACGGCCATCGGCTCAGAGCCGCACGATGCCTCGCTCGACACGCGCGATCCGTGGCGGCGCGCGATGCAAGGGCACGCTGTCTCGAACATCATTCCCGTCGTCGCCGCCAACCGCATCGGCACGGAGGCGAGCGGCCAGACCTTCTACGGCTCGTCCTTCATCGCCAATCATCGCGGCGACCTCGTCGCTGAGCTGGGCCGCACGGAGGAGGGCGTGGTGAGCGCCGAATTCGATCTCGATTTCCTCGATCGCCACCGCGCCGCCTGGGGCTTCTTCCGCGACCGCCGCACCGAATTCTATCGCTGAGCATGGACGCGCTGACGGCCTTCGGCCTCTTCGCCGTGACCGCGATGCTCGTCAGCTATGCGCTCGAAGCGCGCGCGCCGATCTGGATTCTCGTCTTCGCCGCCGCCTGCTGGCTCGGCGCGATCTACGGCTTCCTGCAGGGCGCATGGCCGTTCGGCCTGGTCGAGACCATCTGGGGCGGCGTCGCCGTGCGGCGTTGGCTGAAAGCGCGCGGCGCGCCATAGCCCTGGGGATAAGTTGCGCGCGGGCGCGCCTTGCGCGATGCTGCGGCATCCGGGGGGAAGACATATGCGCGTCATCGCCGCTCTTGCAGCACTTGTTCTCGCGGTCGCTTGCTCCAGAGGCGCGCCCGCCGTCGATGGCGCCGCGCGCGCCGAGGCCCAGGCCCGCGCCGTCGAAACGCAGGAGGCCTTCATCGCGCGCTGCACGCGCGAAACCATCGCGTCGAATCCGCAATCGCGCGCCTGGGCGCAATCTTCCTGCGAACAGACCTGGGAGATTGTCGCGGCCGCAGGCCCGCTCGCCGACACCATTCTCGCCGCCGCGCCCGAGACGGCGGTCCCTGCCGATCTCACGGCGCTCCGCGCGCGGCTGACCGCGATCCGCTGGTCTGCGCGCGCGACGCCGCCAGCGCTCGCGAACGGAACGCTGCGCGATCTCGCCGTCTCGCTCAATCGCGCGCCGCCGGCGCTTTCCTTTGCATGGCAGAGCAATGGGCAGACCGTGCCCTATGATTTGGCGCAGGCGCTACGCGGGCGCGGCGCGACGCTGACGCTCGTCGCCTGCCAATCCTATGGCGGGCCCTACGAGGTCGTGCGTCTGTTCCGTGTCGAAGCGCCCGGCAAGGCGCCGTTCGGCCTCAGCATCTATGCCGTCGACGCGGCGACGGCGACGAGCTACGCCGCGTTCACGGCCTCGCTCGATCTCTCGGGCGCCGCGCCCACGCTCGCCCGGGCCCGCGCCAGCGGCGGCGATTGGGCGCCGCGCTGTCCGGAGTGATGGAAGGCGCACGCCTTTCCTCTTGAAACCTGTGTACCGCCGGCTTCCAGCCGGCATAGTGCGCCTGCCGGCTGGAAGCCGGCGGTACGAAGCGGTCACAACGCCGGCGGCTTGAAGCCGAACGCTTCGTCGAGCGCCTCGGCATAGTCGAGCACGGCTTCCTCTTCGTTCCAGCGTCCGATCACCTGCACGCCGACCGGCATGCCCTCGGACGTGCGGCCTGCAGGCGCGGCGAGCGCGGGCATGTGCAGTGACGTCGCCAGCGCGATCCAATCGAGCATGTGCGCGTAGGGGATTGTGCGGTTGTCTATTTGCAGACTGCGTCCGTAGAACGCGCTGTGATCGTGTGGGAAGGCGGTCGTCACCGAAATCGGCGCCAGCACCGCGTCCCAGCCCTCCGCGAAGAAGCCGGCCATCATCTTCTTGAACGCATCGCGCATGCCCATCGAGACCAGCACTTCGCGGAAGCGCGCATTGGTGCCGAGGCGCGAGCGTTCTTCCGAATAGCGCGACGCGCCCGCCTTTACCGCGGCGAGATCGCTGGCGCGCTGCGCGTCCAGGACCGCGGCCGCTTCCTCGGGAAGGCCCGCGCCGATGATCGGCATGAGGATGCCCAGATAGGCGTCCAGCATTGGGCCCATCGGCACGGGCGGCTTGGCCGCGCGCACATCGGCGCCTTGCTGTTTCAGCACCTCCGCTGCGCGCTCCACAGCCGCGCGAGAATCGGCGCTCAGCTGAAATTCCGGTTCATCGAGCCAGAGTGCGACGCGGCGACCTTTGATGCCCTGCGCCGCACGCGCCGGCGCATCGCGCAGCACGCCATAGAGCAAGCGCAGATCGGCGGGCGTGCGCGCCATCGGTCCCATCACGCCCAGATCGCCTTCCGCTTCGATGCCGGGCGGTGGCGGCACGTGGCCGCGTCCTGGCAATTGGCCCCAAGTGGGCTTCAGCGCATAGATTCCGCAAAAATTCGCCGGAATGCGCAGCGAGCCGCCGATGTCGGAACCGATTTCGATCGACGTCACGCCCGTCGCAAGCGCAGCCGCCGCGCCGCCGGACGAGCCGCCGGGCGTGCGCGTCACGTCGTAGGGATTCTTGGTGGCGCCATAGACCGAATTGTAGCTCTGCCAATCGCCGAGATGGATTGGCACATTGGTCTTGCCCCATGGGATCGCGCCGGCGCGGCGCGCGCGGGCGACAACTTCCGCGTCGCGGCAATTCTTGTCGCGATCAGCATAATCCGGATTGCCGCACACGGCTGGCATGCCCTCGACGTCGAAGCCGTCTTTCACGGTCATCGGAAGGCCGGCCAAAGCGCCGAGCGTCTGGCCCTTCGCGCGCGCCTCGTCGATCGCGGCGGCGTCGCGCTGCGCCCGCGCTACGTCCTTCGCCACCACCATATTGAGCGCGCCGTGCAGCGCTTCGTTGCGCGCCAGCGCGGCGTCGAGCAATTCGCGCGCCGACACGCGCTTGGCGTTCAGATCGCCCACAAGCTCGGTGGCGGAGCGATAAGTCAGATCGGTCATGCGCGTCTCCCTTTGTGTCCTTGTTAGCGCATGGTCCCGCCCCGCGCTTGATCAGGCTTGCGCCAGCAGCGTCACCGCCTCCGCGCGCACGCGCGCATCGCCGGCGGCGAGCGCTTGAAATCGTGTGTCCCGCTCCAGCAGGGCGCCGCCTTCGTGCAGCGGACGTCCGCGCCAATCCGTCAGCGATCCGCCTGCGCCTTCGAGCACAGGGCCAAGCGCGGCGACATCCCAGGCCGCGAGCCCGCTTTCGATCACCAGGTCGAGCCCGCCCAGCGCCACCATCGCGTAGGCGTAGCAATCGCAGCCATAGCGCGTCAGCCGCGCGCCATCGCGCACCGCCGCGAATGCCGTTCCTTCCGCACCGCGAAAGAGGCGCTGATCCGTCGTCGCCAGCCGTGCCTCGCCTAGCGCCGCGCAAGCGCGCGCTTGGAGCGGACGTACGCCTCCGCGCGTGCGCAGCGAGGCGCCGCCTGGCCAGCCGGCGAAGCGCTCGTCGAGATAAGGCTGATCGATCACCCCGATGATCGGGCGGCCCTCATAGGCCAGCGCGATCAGCACGCCCCAAAGCGGCAGGCCGGAAATGAATTGCCGCGTGCCGTCGATCGGGTCGAGGATCCAAGTGAACGCGCTTTGCGCCGGGCGCTGCGCAAATTCCTCGCCGAGAATGCCGTGGCCCGGATAGCGCGCCTCGATCAGCGCGCGCATCGCCTGTTCGGCCGCGTGGTCCGCTTCGGTGACGGGGTCGAATTTATCGGGGTCGTGGGCGCGGCCGGTCTTAGCTTCGATGGCGTGCGGCGCCCGGAAGAAGGGCAGGATCGCCGTCCGCGCCGCATCCGCCAGCGCATCCGCAAACGCGCGGAACTCGTCGATCTGGTCCGATGGCGGCGACATGCAGCTGTCTTAGCGCCGCCGGCGCCTGATGCGAAAGCCTAAGCGATATTGAGTTGGGGCTGGGCCAGCGCCCGCGCCATCAGGAGATCGCGTGCGGTTTCGATCAGATCGCGCAGCCGGTAATGCGCGCCGTCCGGCAGGTCGGATTCCGCCAGGCCCATGTGCACCCAGCATTTGGAGAAGCCGTTGCTGCGCCAGGGCTGCGAGATCGGGAAGATGAAGGCCGCGCCGGTGGGAATGTGCAGCGCGCGGCGATCTTCGAGGTGAAATTCGGCGGCGGTGGGCATGGTCATGCGCGCACTCTGCCCGCCCCGCCTCGCCAACCCGTTAATGCGAAACGGGCCCGCCAAAATTTGGCGGGCCCGCGCCCCGTTCGCCCCCCGCCCGGCGCGCGAACGCGCCGGGGGCCATTTGCCCCTGACCGAGCGCCTCAGGCGGCGTCGGTGGATTCGTCTTGGAGCGCCTTCGCGAGATCGAGCAGCCGGCGGCGCGGACGCTCGCCCAGCTTGTAATAGGCCCGGATCAGCTCGAGTGTTTCTTTCTGCGAAAGCACGTCGGCCGCGATCAGATCGCGATCGTTCGCGGGCGCGCCGAGCGCCGGCGGCTGCGCGGCTTGCTGCAGGCCTTCGAAGAAATAATTGACCGGCACGTTGAGCGACACGGACAGCTCATAGAGCCGGCTGGCCGTCACGCGATTCGCGCCGCACTCATATTTCTGGATTTGTTGGAAGCGGATGCCGATGGACTCAGCGAGCTGCTGCTGCGTGAGGCCCAAAAGCCGACGGCGGCGGCGGAGCCGCTTGCCGACGTGAAGGTCGATGGTGTTCGCCATGGATGACGCCCTGTCTCTCTCGCTGACGCCATGACCCCCGGGGCAAGGCGCTCTTCTGCGCCCCTCGCACTGCAATGGTCATGCCGGCCCCCGCATGTGGACAATCGCGCCTAGGCGCTGACCTGCAAGAGTTTTTCGTGCTTTCGTTCGCCTCCGAAGCGATTTCCGCCCCGTATTGGGGCAATCGGGCAACAGCCTGGCGCCGCAGACGCGAAGTCTGGTGACGCTTGGGTGACGTCAGAAGCCGTTTGCGGGTGCAGCTCGGCCTATTGCCGGGCCATCTCGGCGGTCCCGACCGCCTCGCCGTCGAGCGCCTGATCCGGGTTCATCGTGATCGTGACCTTGCGCAGCAGGCCCGTGAACGCAAACGGCGCCGCATATCGGGACACAGGGCTCCCGCGGTCGCAGCCGATATCGAGCCCGGACCAGGAAATCAGCGTCAGAAAGCCGTGCTCGAAGGCCGCTTCCACGAGCGGCGCGCTATCGCACAAGAGGCTGGCGGTGCGATCGCCGCCCGCCTGCTTCATCTTCATCGCCAGCACGTGGTCGCCCGCGGGCAGGGCGACGGGGCTTTCCACGATCTGATGCTTGCCGCCGATGTTGAGATCGAACAGCAGGCGCCCGTCTTTCATATAGAGCGCGTAGCCGGAGGTGGCGTCGCCATGGGCGATCAGCACGCCGCTATCGCCGCCCTGGAGCGCCACATCCGCCTCGATGAGATAGTCGCGGCCCCGTACGTCGGGCGCCGCGTCCGTCGGCACATGGCCGACGCCGCGATGGAACACGTAGCGCCGCCGATGATGCGTCCGCGCCGCGTTCTCCGCGAAGCGGGGGCCGAAGCGATCGTCCAGCGGCAGCACCTGGCAGCGCTCGGCAAGCGCCCACCATTCCGCGATCATCGCATCGCGCCGCGCCGGCTCCTTGGCGGCGAGATCGTCCGTCTCCGAAAAATCGGCGTCGAGATGGTAAAGCTCCCAAACGTCCTTTTCGAACGGCGCGCCGGGCGGGTGGAAGGCGACGGCCTTCCAGCCCTCCTTCACCAGGCCGCGATGGCCGAACATCTCGAAATATTGCGCGCCGCGCTTGGCGGGCGCGCCGGGATCGAAGAGGGAGGCGGCGAAGCTCTCGCCTTCGATCGGCATCTGCGCCACGCCGTTCACCTGCGTGGGCGCCGTCACGCCGATCAGTTCCAGAAGCGTCGGCGCGAAATCGCTGGCGTGGCAAAACTGCGGGCGGATGTCGCCGCGCGCCGCGATCTTCTCGGGCCAGGACATCACCAGCGGATCGCGAATGCCGCCGCCATGCGTGTTCTGCTTGTAGCGCTTGAGCGGCGTGTTCGACGCCATCGCCCAGCCATGCGGGAAATTCGAATGCGTATCGGGCCCGCCGATATCATCGAGCCGGCGCAGCTTTTCTTCCAGTGGCTCGCCCTTGAAATTGAACGGCCCCATGGCGTTGACGAAGCCGTTGGGCCCGCCTTCCTGGCTGGCGCCGTTGTCGGACAACACGACGACCAGCGTATTTTCTAGCGCGCCCACCGTTTCCAGAAACGCCACAAGCCGCGCGAGGTGCTGATCGGCATGCTCCAGCATCGCCGCAAATGCGGCCTGCAGGCGCGTCATCACCGTGCGCTCATCGGCGCTGTGGTCTTCCCACGCTTTCACGAATTCATTGCGCGGCGGCATGCGCGTATCGGCGGGCACGAGGCCTAGCGCGATCTGCTTGGCGAGCCGCCGCTCGCGCTCCACGTCCCAGCCATGCGCAAAGCGCGCATCATATTTCAGGATGAGATCGCGCGGCGCCTGGTGCGGCGCGTGGCAGGCGCCGAGCGCGACCCAAGTGAGCCACGGCGCATCCGGCTTGTCGGCGATGTGATCGGCGATCATGCCGATGGCGTTGTCGATCAGATCGGCGGTGAGGTGATAGCCGCTCTCGTAGGTTCCCGGCGGCGCAACATGGGAATTGTCGCGCACGAGTTCAGGCGCGTATTGATCCGTCTCCGCGTCCATGAAGCCGTAATAGCGATCGAAGCCGCGGCCCAGCGGCCAGCCATCGAACGGTCCGGTCGCGCCCGTCTCGGTGAGCGGCGTGACGTGCCATTTGCCGAGCATGTAATTCTTGTAGCCATGCGGGCGCAGCATTTCCGCGATTGTGCCGGCGCGCTTGTCGATCTTGCCGCGATAGCCCGGATAGCCGCTGTCGAAATTCGCCAGGCACCCCATGCCGACGCTGTGATGATTACGCCCCGTCAACAGCGCCGCGCGCGTGGTCGAGCACATCGCCGTGGTGTGAAAGCCCGCATAGCGCACGCCGCGCGCCGCGATGGCGTCGATGGTCGGTGTGTCGATCGAGGAGCCATAGCAGCCGAAATCGGAAAAGCCGACATCATCAAAGAGAACGACCAGCACGTTCGGCGCGCCCGCCGGCGCTTTCGCGGGCTGTGGCCAATAGGGCTGCGAGTCCGCGATCGTCTTGCCGATCTTGCCCCTGAACTCGCCCATCGCGCGCCGCTCCTATGATCTGAGTCAGGGCTTGATACGCGCCGGCGCGCGGGCTGCGTCAAGTATTGGCATGGGCGAGGCCACAAGATTCAAAAGCATGCGCACATCGACAAACGCGCGTCGGCCAGCGCCCATTTTCGGTTTGCGGATTTCTCTGTCATTCCGGCCGCAGCCGCGCGATAGCGCGGCGCAGAGCCGGAACCCAAGGGATCGAAAGGCGCTGCGTTCGCCCCTGGGTTCCGGATCGATGCTGCGCATCGTCCGGAATGACAGAGGGGGCGTCAGTCCGCCCGGAAACGCGCTACACCGCCGCCTTCGCGCGACGCTTGCGTTCGTTCGGGTCGAGCCACATTTTGCGCAGGCGGATGGCGGTGGGCGTCACCTCGACCAGCTCATCATCGTCGATCCAGGCGATCGCCTGTTCGAGCGTGAGGCGGCGCGGGGGCGTGAGGCGAATGGCTTCGTCCTTGCCGCTGGCGCGCACATTGGTGAGCTTCTTGCCCTTCATGGGATTGACGTCGAGATCGTCGCTCTTGGCGTTCTCGCCGATGATCATGCCTTCATAGACATCCTCGCCGTCTGCGATGAACATCTCGCCGCGCTCTTCAAGGTTCCACAGCGCATAGGCGGTCGATTGGCCGTTGTCGTTGGAGATCAGCGCGCCGCGCAGACGCCCCGGAATTTCGCCGCGCCACGGCGCCCAATCATGGAACAGCCGGTTCATCACGCCGGAGCCGCGCGTGTCGGTGAGGAATTCGCCGTGATAGCCGACGAGCCCGCGCGAGGGGCCATAGAAGGTGAGGCGCGTCTTGCCGCCGCCCGAAGGCCGCATGTCCTGCATCTCGGCTTTGCGCAGGCTCATCTTCTCGATCACGACGCCAGAATATTCATCGTCGACGTCGATCACGACCTCCTCGATCGGCTCGAGCGCCTGGCCGTTCTCGTGGCGCGTCAGCACCTTCGGCCGCGAGATCGAAACCTCGAAGCCTTCGCGGCGCATGGTCTCGATCAGCACGCCCAATTGCAATTCGCCGCGGCCTGCGACCTCGAACGCATCCTTGTTATCCGTTTCGCGTACGCGGATTGCGACATTGCGTTCCGATTCCTGGCGCAGCCGTTCGCGGATCACGCGGCTCTGCACCTTGCTGCCGGATTTGCCGGCAAGCGGGCTGTCATTGATCGACACGGTGATGGCGAGCGTCGGCGGATCGATCGGGATCGCTGCGCAGGGCGTGGCGAGATCAGGCGCGCCGATCGTGTCGGCCACGGTCGGGCCTTCGAGGCCGGCGATGGCGACGATATCGCCGGCTTCCACTTGATCGACAGGCACGCGCTTCAGGCCGCGATAGGCGAGCAGCTTGGTCAGCCGCCCGCGTTCGATCTCCTTGCCTTCGCGCGTGATCGCCTTGATCGCATCGCCGACCTTGGCGCGCCCGCTCTCGACGCGGCCCGTCAGCACGCGGCCGACATAGGCGTCGGAATCGAGCAGCGTCACCAGCATGGCGAACGAGTCATTGACGCGCGCCACCGGCTCGGGCTCCGGCACGTGGCGCACGATGGTGTCGAACAGCGGCGTCAGATCCTGATGCGGCGCGGCCAGATCGGTCACCGCCCAGCCTTCCTTGCCGGAGGCGTAGAGGATCGGAAAATCCGCCTGCTCGTCGCTCGCGCCGAGCGCGAGAAAGAGTTCGAACACCGCATCGAGCGCCGCCGCGGGCTCGGCGTTCGGCCGGTCCACCTTGTTCAGACACACGATCGGCCGCAGCCCGCGCGCCAGCGCCTTGCCCAGCACGAATTTGGTTTGCGGCATGACGCTCTCGGCGGCGTCCACCAGCAGGATGCAGCCATCGACCATGGAGAGGATGCGCTCCACCTCGCCGCCGAAATCGGCGTGGCCGGGCGTGTCGACGATGTTGATGCGCACGTCGTTCCAGATGATCGACGTGGGCTTGGCGAGGATGGTGATGCCGCGCTCGCGCTCCTGCGGATTGGAATCCATGGCGCGTTCGTCGTGCGCTTCGTTCTCTCGGAAGGCGCCGCCTTGCGCGAGCATTTTGTCGACCAAAGTGGTCTTGCCGTGATCGACGTGGGCGATGATCGCAATATTGCGGAGACAGGGGGAGGACACGAAAAAGCTCCGCGGGATTCGCGCTAAGGCGTGGGTGGGCTGTGGAGAAGTGGGGTAATTCGCGGCAAATCCATACCCGAATCGTCGTTTCGGGGCCATTCACGGACGCAATGTGCACCTGCGAAAAGGCATGGCCGAAATTATAACAAACAATTTCAACGTGATAAGTTTTACATGCGATCTATTCGCATGTGTAGCGGTCTTTACCACTTGCGTATTGTGCAGCGCAGTATATGTTCATTTCGTTGCTGCGTTTCGCGACGCAGCCCGCCCTATCGGGCGTTTCCTCCCTATCTAACTTGCCCCGGGCTAGCCCCGGGGCAGTTTTTTTTGTGGGGGAGGCTACCGGTTCGCCGGCCCTCAATCTCACGCCAGGCTTTTGTGGAGGCTCGCCGCGGCCAGGGTTTCGGCCAGCCGGGTCATATCCGCCGTCAGCCGCTCGAAGCCCGCCGTCCGCGCCAGGCTGGCCTCGTCCATATAGAGAGCGCGGCTCATCTCGATCTGCAGTGCGTGGATTCGCTGCCCGGGCCGGCCGTAGATTTGCGTGGTGTGGCCGCCCGCGAACGGCGCATTGCGCGCCACCCGGTAGCCGCGCCGCCGCAACGTCGCTTCCACCAGCGCCGTCACGGAGGGGTGGCACGAGGCCCCGAAACGATCGCCCAGCACGATGTCCGGCGCCAGCGCGCCGCGCGCGCTCGACGGCATGGAATGGCAATCGATCAGCACCGCGCAGCCGAATTCCACGCGGGCCTCCTCGGTCAGCGTCCGCATCGCGGCGTGATAGGGGGCGTGCACCTCCGCCAGGCGCCGCTTGGCCTCGGCAAGCGGCAATTTGCGCCGGTAAATCGGCTGTCCGTCGCCCGTCACGCGCGGAATAGCGCCGAGCCCCGCTTGCACGCGCGGCGAACACGCGCCGGACACATCCTCCGGCCGGTCGGCATACATATCCGGATCGAGCTCGGCCGGATCGCGATTGAGGTCGACATAGGCGCGCGCATAATTCGCCGCGATGATCGTCGCGCCGTGCTGGGCCGCACCGGAAATCAGCTCATCGACATACGCATCTTCCGAGCGCCGCAGGTTGACGATGCCGGTGCGCGCCGTGGCGAGAAAATCCGCAGGATAGCGCCGCCCCGAATGTGGCGACGCGAAGATCAGCGGCGTCGTGCGCCGCAGCGGCGCGATCAGCGTGAACGGCGCGATCGGCTGCGTTTCGCACGCGCCGTCGCTTTCGGCGCCCCGAGGGGCGAAAGCGGCGTCGTCGAGCAAATCCATCGTGTTCATTCTTCGGTCACGGTTAGCGAAACCTCAAGCCCTTGATGCGGGCGCGGCAAGCCGGTCTTTACCCGCGTCAGGCTAAAAGGTAGCCCTTTCACTGGGGCGAGCGGCCCCGCGGGGCGACCCTGCCATGGCGCGCATTCTGTTGGCCGAAGATGACGATTCGCTGAGGGCGTTCCTCACGAGCTCGCTCACGCGCGCGGGCCACGCCGTCCAATCCTATGGCGATGGCGACGGCGCCTGGGAGGCGCTCGGTAAGTCGAGTTTTGATCTGCTGCTGACGGATATCGTCATGCCCGGCATGGACGGCATCGAGCTCGCCCGCCGCGGCGCCGAGGCGGATCCCGGCATGAAGATCGTCTTCATCACCGGCTTCGCCGCCGTCGCGCTCTCCGCGCAAAGCCAAGCGCCGAAGGATGCGAAAGTGCTGTCCAAGCCTTTCCACCTGAAAGACCTGGTCGCCGAAGTCGAACGCGTGATCGCGGCTTAGTACGCCCCAAACCGCTTCAGCACGTTGCGGGTTATCTGTGCGATGAAGGGATCGGCGAGGCCATGCGCCCATTCGGTCGTGCCGCCGTTGAACACTTCGCCCTTGCCGCGCGTGAAGCTCGCCATCATGGCGTGGCCGCGCAACAGGCGCGCTTCTGAAACACGGCCGTCGAACACGTCGCGCGCGATCACGTCGAGCCGTTCCGGCGGAATAAGGGGAGGATAGCCGCTGTCGGCGTCTTCGCCGAACACGCACGGCGCCAGCGCAATGATCTCAAGACTGTCCGGCACGCCGAGCGTCGCGACCGGCTTCGGCAAGCCTTCATCATCGAATGCGAAGCGGCAGCCATCGTTCTCATAGCCGATGAGCGGAAGCTCGCTGCCGATCACATCGCCATAATAGAGGTCGCAGCCCGCGAGCGCCCAATGCTTATCGCGATAGATCGTGTAGCCGCCCTGGCCGCGCGCCGCGCAATTGCCGAGCCTGTGATAGCCGCCGAACAAGAACGACAGCCCCGTGATGCTCGCTTCAGGCCGCGCGAAGGCGCGATGCGACCACAAATGCGTGGCCTGCGAGGCGTCTTGCTCCGCCGCTGGATCGTTCTCGAAGCCCATCCATTTGTGGCAGATGAAGCGCGCGCCCTCATTCTCGAAGCGCACTTTCCAGAACGCCGTATTGCCCGAGAAGATCGCCAGCTTGCCGCCGCGGTCGACGAACGCTTCGATCTGATCGCGTTGGCGCGCGCTCCAATATTCGCTGTGGCCGACGAGGACGAGCACGTCATAGCCGTCCAGCGTGCGCGCATCCGCGTCGAGATCGAAATCGGTGAAATAGTCGAGCGCCAGATTTTCGCCTTCGGCCCACGCGGCGAATTTGTGCTCCCATTTATGCAGGAAGCCCGCTGAATTGTCGTAAGGCGAAAGCTCGCGCCGCCGCGCCCAGCTCGGATCGCTCGCGAACGGACGCTCGTTCATGCCCCTGGCGCGCAGATTCACCAGGCGCGGAATATCCGCCGGCGGGGCGAGCAGCAAAGGCGGGAAGGGACGCTGCGTCGACAGCACGCCGATGGCGCCCGCCATCGCTTCCGGCAATTTCGCACGGCGCGACATCAGCGCGGCGACGTCGCAATAGGCGTTGGCGCCGCCCCAATGATTGTAGGCGTGATAGGTGTTGGTCGCCAGCGCGAACGCCGCGCGCGCCCGAGGCTGCGCCGGCTTCACCACCACGAAATGATGCGCCGTCTCGCCCGCGCGATCGGTGAGCGCGATGTTGTAATAACCGCTCGCCCAATCCGCGCCGATCTGGAACGCCGTCGCTTCCGGCCAATTGCAGCCATCGCGGTCCGCATGCGCGGGAATTGCATGATCGCCGATCACGACGCCCTCGCGCCGCAGCACGACATCGCGCCCCGCGCCGATGCGCGAGATTTCCAGCACGCAGGGCCCATCGCCTGCGCTGGCATGTACCGCGACGCGCTCGCCCGCCTTTGCGCTCAGCCGATCCGTGTAACAAGCAATCATGCGCGCGATGGTTCGCGCGGCGCGCGCAAAGTCAATCGCGGCGCGGCCTCAGATCGTGCGCGCCGCCTGCAAGGTCATGCCGTGCTGATGCGCCGCCGCCGCGATGTTCTTGCGCCAGCTCGGCAAGCCCAGCAGCACCCAGAGGCCGAGGATGAGGAAGGGGATGCCGATGATCGCGCCGATCACCGTCGCCGTCAGAACCAGGCCCAGGATGAACAGCACCGCCAGGCCGATATAGGCCTTGGTGAGATTGCCGTTGACCCATTCCGACGCCGCTTCGAGATTGCCGACACGCACGGCGTAGACGCCCGTCTCGAATGGCGTCTTGCCGACGATAAACACGCCATCGGCGCCGGGCCCCAAGAGGCGGTCGACGTCCTGCGCGACCCGCACTTTCTTGACCACGGTCTGGCCGCCATGCCGGTCTGCGAAGGAGAGGTAATCGTAGGTCTTCACGCCGTTCTTAAGCTCGCTCTCCCCGAGCGTGATCAATTGACCCTCGATCGCCGTAATCCGCATCACGCACCCCTCGCTTGCCGTGGGCGCAATCAAGCATCGCCAATCTTGTAACGCTAGCTTCAAATTTGTGACGACGGCCTGCGCTGTTCGCGCCGGCGCCGAACCTGTGGATGGTGGGCGCGACAGGGGAAATCTCGAACCCGCAGGGTTCGCAAGCGCGACCGCGCGCCGGCCGGTCAGGCCGCCCTCGCGGAGGCGATGAGCGAAGCGAATGCGCCGTGAGCGATAAAATGGTGGGCGCGACAGGGATCGAACCTGTGACCCCTACGATGTCAACGTAGTGCTCTCCCGCTGAGCTACGCGCCCGATCCCTTGAGGGACCCGTCTTGGGGTCGCGTCTCTTAAGCCGCAGGCGCCGCCCGCGCAAGGCGAGCGGCGGGGCTTGGCGGCGCGCCGGGCGGGGGCTATGTCGTGCCGGTCATCGGGGAGTAGCCGCCCGCCTGAAGGCGGGGTCCGCGTCAACATGCTTGGCCGTCCGGCCATGGCGCGGGCGGCGAGAGCTTGGCGAGACCTTTGACGCACACACCGCGAGGCCAGCGAGGCCGGGCGGCGCGCTGCGTCATGGGCTCGAACGGAACCGGCCTCGCACGATGAGTTTTGCATGGAAGCCTTTTTCGCCTCGGTCGGGGCAGTCGCGTTGGCCGAGATCGGCGACAAGACGCAATTGCTCGCGATCCTGCTCGCCAGCCGGTTTCGCAAGCCGGTCCCGATTCTGCTGGGCATTCTCGCGGCGACGCTGGCCAATCACGCGTTGGCGGCGTGGGCTGGCGCGCTGATCGCCTCCTGGCTGACGCCGCGCACGCTCGCGATCGTGTTGGCGATTTCGTTCGCCGCGATGGCGGTGTGGACGCTCTTCCCTGACAAGGACGACGTCGAGGCTCGGCCGGGCGCCTCCGTGTTCATCGCCACGGCCGTCTCGTTCTTCTTTGTGGAGATGGGCGACAAGACCCAGCTCGCGACGGCTGCGCTGGGCGCGCGCTACGAAAATGTCATGATCGTGGCGGCGGGCACGACAATGGGGATGATGCTCGCCAACGCGCCGGCCGTTTTTCTGGGCGAGGCGCTGCTGAAGCGCGCGCCTCTGGCGCTGATCCGAAGAGTGGCCGCAGCCTTGTTCGCGGTGTTCGCCGCGCTCGCCGCCTGGGCGGTCTTCAGATAGAGGCGCTAAAAGCGGCCAGTGAAATATTACAGCCGGGACTGCTGAGACCAGCTTGAATCGGGAGCGAAAATCCCGTGATGGGTTGGCGTGGGACGATCCATTATTGATGGGCGACGCCATGAAACCGGCAGTCACGGCGCGATGTTGGTGATAGGCGAAATCACGGCTGCACAATGCAGTCGGGCTGATCGGCGGCCACCGCTGACGCGGGCAAACGCCTAAGTGAAGGGCGCCGGGCGGCAATTTGCACAAATCGGGGCGGGGTCCACCGCACTGGCGCCCGAATCCGATTAGATTTTTGGAAGGTTGCGGCCCATGCCGGCCAGAACGGCTGCGGCGCATGACGCGGAGCCCACATGTCTGATGATCTTTTCCGGACCTACGCGCGCTCTTTCGAGAGCCGCCGTGAGTCGGAGATGTCGATTTCCGACTATCTCAACAAGTGCAAAGACGACCCCTTCACCTACGCCACGGCGCACGAGCGCCTGCTGAAGGCGATCGGCGAGCCGCAGGTCGTCGATACGGCGCGGGATTCGCGGCTGTCGCGCATCTTCATGAACCGCACGGTGCGGCTCTATCCCGCGTTCACCGAATTCTACGGCATGGAAGAAACGATCGAACGCATCGTCGCGTTTTTCCGTCACGCTGCGCAGGGCCTCGAAGAGCGCAAACAGATTCTCTATCTGCTCGGCCCGGTCGGCGGCGGCAAAAGCTCGCTCGCCGAACGCATCAAGGCGCTGATGGAGCTTGAGCCGATCTACGTGCTCAAAGCCGGCGATGAGATCAGCCCCGTGTTCGAAAGCCCGCTTGGCCTCTTCGATCCGGAGACCATGGGCGCCGCGCTTGAAGATCGCTACGGCATTCCGAAGCGGCGCTTGACCGGGCTGATGAGCCCCTGGTGCGTCAAGCGGCTCGACGAATTCGGCGGCGACATCACGCGCTTCAAAGTCGTCAAGCTGATGCCGTCGCGGCTGCGCCAGATCGGCATTTCGAAAACCGAACCGGGCGATGAGAACAATCAGGATGTGTCAGCGCTCGTCGGCAAGGTCGATATCCGCAAGCTCGAATTCCACGCGCAGAACGATCCAGACGCCTATTCCTATTCGGGCGGCCTCAACCGCGCGAACCAGGGCATTCTCGAATTCGTCGAAATGTTCAAAGCGCCGATCAAAATGTTGCACCCGCTGCTGACGGCGACGCAGGAAGGCAATTACGTCGGCACCGAAAACATCGGCGGCATTCCGTTCAATGGCGTCGTGATGGCGCACTCGAACGAGGCCGAATGGCAATCGTTCAAGAACAACAAGAACAACGAAGCCTTCATTGACCGGATCTTCGTGATCAAGGTCCCATATTGCCTGCGCGTGAACGAAGAGAAGCGCATCTACGAAAAGCTGATCCGCGGGTCGGAGTTGGCCGAAGCGCCATGCGCGCCGGCGACGCTGGAAATGCTAGCGCAATTCTCGGTGCTCACGCGGCTCAAGGCGCACGAGAATTCGAGCGCCTTCGCCAAGATGCGCGTCTACAATGGCGAGAGCCTCAAAGAGGTCGATCCCAAGGCGCGCACCTTGCTTGAGTACAAGGACGCAGCCGGCGTCGATGAAGGCATGGACGGCATCTCGACGCGCTTCGCGTTCAAAGTGCTGGCCGCGACCTTCAATCACGACACGCAAGAGGTCGCCGCCGATCCGGTGCACTTGATGTATGTGCTCGACCAGGCCATCCGCCGCGAGCAATTCCCGCAAGAGACTGAGAACAATTATCTCGAATTCATCAAGGCCGAGCTCGCCACGCGCTACGCTGAATTCATCGGCAATGAAATCCAGAAGGCCTATCTCGAAAGCTATTCGGATTACGGCCAGAACCTGTTCGATCGCTATGTCGATTACGCCGACGCCTGGATTGAGGACATCGATTTCAAGGACCCCGATACCGGCCAATTGCTCAATCGCGAATTGCTCAATCAGGAGCTCTCGAAGATCGAGAAGCCGGCCGGCATCGCCAATCCGAAGGATTTCCGCAACGAGGTCGTGAAATTCACGCTGCGCGCCCGCGCCAGCCATGGCGGCAAGAACCCGTCCTGGACGTCGTATGAGAAAATCCGTGAGGTGATCGAAAAGCGCATGTTCTCGCAGGTCGAGGATTTGCTGCCGATCGTCTCCTTCGGCTCCAAGCGAGACAGCGATTCCGAGAAGAAGCATGCGGAATTCGTGCTGCGCATGGTTGAGCGCGGCTACACCGATCGCCAAGTCCGGCGATTGGTGGAATGGTACATGCGGCATAAGCAATCGAGCTAGGATCGCACATGCACATCGTCGACCGCCGGCTCAATCCCGGCGGCAAGTCGCTGGCGAACCGGCAACGCTTCATCCGCCGTGCGCGCGCGCTCGTCCGCAAGGCCGTGCGCGACGCGTCGGCCAGCCGCTCCATCAAGGATGCGGGCAAAGGCGGCGAGGTCTCGATCCCGTCCGATGGCGTGCGCGAGCCCACGTTCCAGCGCTCGTCGGAAGGCGGCGTTCGCGACTATCTGCTGCCGGGCAACAAGAAATACGTGGAAGGCGATGGCATTCCGCGGCCCGAAGGGCAGGGCGGAGGCGGCGGCCCCGGCCAGGACGGCGAGGGCGAAGACGAATTCCGCTTCGCGCTCTCCGATGACGAATTCCTCGAACTCTATCTCGAAGATCTCGAACTGCCCGATCTCGCCAAACGGCAGGTGAAGGGGCTCGAAGCGGTCGAATATCGCAAGGCGGGCTTCTCGGTTTCGGGCCCGCCCGCGCGCATGTCGATTCCGCGCACGATGCGCAATTCGCTGTCGCGCCGCTTGGCGCTGAAACGGCCGACGGACGCCGAGGTGAACGCCCAGCGCGAGGAGGTTGAGCGGCTGGAGATGGAAGGCTCGCTGGCCGATCTCGCGGAGGCGAAGGAAAAGCTCCAGCGCATGGAATTCCGGCGCAAGGTGATCGCCTTCATCGATCCGCTGGACGTGCGCTACCGCCGCATCGAGGCCAATCCGAAGCCGATCGCGCAGGCGGTGATGTTCTGCCTGATGGATGTGTCCGGCTCGATGACCGAACACATGAAGGACCTCGCCAAGCGCTTCTACAGTCTGCTCTATCTCTTCCTGTCGCGGCGCTACAAACATGTCGACGTTGTTTTCATCCGCCACACGCACCAAGCGGAAGAGGTCGACGAGCAGACCTTCTTCTATTCGCGCGAAACTGGCGGCACTGTCGTCTCCACCGCGCTCGAAGAGATGATCAAGATCCAGGCGCTGCGCTACCCGACGGATACCTGGAACATCTACGCCGCGCAGGCGTCGGACGGCGACAACACGTCGAGCGACAATCCCAAAGCGATCTCGCTTCTGGAAAACGACATCCTGCCGATGTGCCAGTATTATGCCTATGTGGAGGTCGGCTCGGACGATGAAGACGACCGCATCCATGCCGGCATGAGCGATCAGACCACCAATCTCTGGCGCGCCTATGCGCGCGTCGTGTCCGGCGATACGCCGATGTCGATGCGCAAAGTGCGGCATCGCCGCGATATCTATCCGGTGTTCCGCGAATTGTTCTCCAAGCGGCAAGAGGGAGCCGAGGCGCCATGACCATTCTCGCCCCTTCACGTGAGCTGCTGTTCGACGGCCCGGATTGGGATTTCGATCTGGTGCGCCGCGTGCACGACGCCGTGCAGGATATCGCCGTGCGCGAAATGGGCCTCGATATGTATCCCACGCAGATCGAGGTGATCACGTCGGAACAGATGCTCGACGCCTATGCCTCGACGGGCATGCCGCTGTTCTACAAGCACTGGTCCTTCGGCAAGCATTTCGCGCGCAATCAGCAGGCCTATCGCAAGGGCTATCAGGGCCTCGCCTACGAGATCATCATCAATTCCAATCCCTGCATCTGCTACATCATGGAAGAAAACTCCGCGACCATGCAGACGCTGGTGCTCGCGCACGCCGCGATGGGCCACAATCACTTTTTCAAGAACAATTACGTCTTCCGGCAATGGACCGACGCGGACGGCATTCTCGACTATCTCGATTTCGCCCGCACCTATCTCGCCAAATGCGAAGACCGCTATGGCCATGCCGAGGTCGAACGCGTGATCGATGCGGCGCACGCGCTGCAGAGCCACGGCGTGCATCGCTTTCCGCGCCGGCGCATGCCCGATCTGCGCAGCGAAGAGCGCCGTCAGCAGGAGCGGCGCCTGCACGGCGAGCAATTGTTCAACGATCTCTGGCGCACGGTGCCCACGCGCAAGGGCGCGCCCAAGCTCGATATCGGCGAAGAACAGCGCCGCACCTTGCTCGGCCTGCCGGAAGAAAACCTGCTCTATTTCCTGGAGAAGACTGCGCCGCGCTTGCAGCCCTGGCACCGCGAAGTGCTGCGCGTCATCCGCCAGATCGCGCAGTATTTTTATCCGCAGGGCCAGACCAAGGTCATGAACGAAGGCTGCGCCACCTACACGCATTACCGCATCATGAACCGGCTCCACGAAACCGGCCGCATCAATGATGGCTCGTTCATGGAATTCCTGCATTCGCACACCGGCGTGGTGATGCAGCCCGATTTCGACGACCGCCGCTTCAGCGGCCTCAATCCCTACGCGCTCGGCTTCGCCATGATGCAGGATATCGAACGCATCTGCCGCAATCCGACCGATGAGGACCGCGCGTTCCTGCCGGACATCGCCGGCCACGGCGATCCCGATCACGTGCTGCGCGATGTGTGGGCGAACTACCGGGACGAGAGCTTCATCTCGCAATTCCTGTCGCCGAAAGTGATCCGCGATTTCGGCTTCTTCCGCGTCGTCGACGATGAGGACGAAGAGGAAATGAAGGTCGCCGCTATCCACGATGAGCGCGGCTATCAGAAGCTGCGCCGCGCGTTGTCACGCCATTACGATACGGCTTGGCGCATGCCCGATATTCAGATCATGGATGTCGATCTCGCAGGCGATCGCCGCCTCATCCTGCATCATCGCGTGCAGGACGGCATCCTGCTCGACGCTGATGAAGCGCAGCGCGTGCTGGCGCATCTCGCCAATCTTTGGGGCTATGAGGTGACGCTGATCGAGATCGATCCCGAGACCGAGGACGAACTCGCCGAGCACGACGCCGAACCGCGCAACATGTTCTGACAGGCGCTCAGATCTCGACCAATTGGCCTTGTTCGCAGATGCGCCGGTCCGCGCCGGAGGGCGGCTCGGCGATCTTGCGGCGGCGGTCCGGGCCGAGAAAATCATCGGTTTCGATGAACGCCCGTGGCCGCGACGCGACCGAGTCTAGGCGCGAGAGCAGGGAATTGGCCGTCAGCGGTTTAGTCAGGAATTCATCGGCGCCGGCGTCGCGCGCGGCGTTCACGCGCGTCATGTCGCCATAGCCCGTGATCATCACCACCCGCGCATGCGGCGCCGGGCTATCTCTGTCCGCGCGCAGCTTCTTCAGGAATTGCAGCCCATCCATGCCCGGCATGGCGTAGTCGAGCAGGATGACATCGGCCGTGCGCCGCTCCAGCAGCGCCCAGGCTTCCTCGGCGTCGCCGCACTCCCGCAGTTTCGCCACCCCGACGCTGCGCAGAACAGTCCGGATGAGGGCGCGCATGTGGGCGTTGTCGTCCACGATCAACACGTCGAGCGCCGCAAGCCCGCTGTCCAATGTCGCCTCCACCGCCGGCGAGCATAGGCCAAAGGGAGTAAACGCCCGCTTTCGCCAGCTGCATCCACGCTTCGCTCACCTCCGTTAACGCCGCGCGCGTCTGGCGCTAAGGAAGGTCATGTCTTCCGCGCTTGTTCTGTTTTCCGCCGGCCAGGATTCTGCGACCTGCCTCGCTTGGGCGCTCGCCCGCTATGATCGGGTGGAGACCATCGGGTTCGACTATGGCCAGCGGCATCGCATCGAGCTCACTCAGCGCCCGATCGTGCGCGCGGCGCTGGCGAGCCTTCTGCCGGCGCGCCCGCTCGGCGAGGATCTTGTCGTCGATCTCAAAGGTTATGGCGCGCTCGCCGAAAGCGCGCTCACCGCCGACCGCGCCATCGAGATGCAGGCCAATGGCCTGCCGTCCACCTTCGTGCCCGGCCGCAATCTCGTCTTCCTCGCGGTCGCCGCCGCGCACGCCTATCGGCGCGGCATCGCCACGCTCGTCGGCGGCATGTGCGAGACCGACTATTCCGGCTATCCCGATTGCCGGCGCGCCACGCTCGACGCCATGCAATCGGCGCTCACGCTCGGCCTCGATGCGCCGCTCGCGATCGAAACCCCGCTCATGCAGCTGACCAAGGCGCAGACCTGGTCGCTCGCGCGCGATCTCGGCGGCGCACCGCTCGTCGATCTCATCGTGCGCGAAACCCACACCTGTTACGAAGGCGATCGCGCGCATTTCCATGATTGGGGCTTCGGCTGCGGCGTCTGTCCCGCCTGCGAGTTGCGCGCGGCCGGCTATGCTGCGTTCGTCAGCGGCGACTAGGCGGCGGAGAGCGGGACGCCGCCGCCAGGGATACGATCAGCGTCCATCGTATCGCCCGGCGGCGGACGGGCCTGCTGGTGCAGGTTTCAATTGGCCGCTAGCGCCCGATAGCGCAAAGCGACCTCGCGGGCGAACTGGTTGATCGCGCGACGCGCGTCGCCCCAATCGTCCAGAGACGCCCACTCAAGCTGGCCCTCGTAGAAATGATGATCGACGCGCGCAAGCTCACGCCCATCGGCGGCGCGGAGAACGGCGGTCAAAGCGGCGCCGCCGGTGGACAGCGAGCCGGAATAGGAAAGGCCAGGACGCGCGGAAAGCTGCGCGAAGGTCGGCCGGTTCGCCCGCGCGTCGCTGATCACGGTCTCGACAATGATCGGGCCGGACGGGCCAAAATCGGCGCCCTCACGCGCCAGCGCGGCGCGCAGCGCCCGATCGACGGTGCGCTGCAGGATCGGGCCTTCCCGCTCGCCCAAATCGTCATGGAGCTTGGCCGCGAATTCCGCCGAATAGCCAACGGGCGAAATGGTCACGATCTCCGCCGCGGCCGGCGAAGCGAGGGTGACGATCGCCAAGAGAAAGGGGCCCAGCCAGCGCATCGCAAATTCACTGAAATCATCATGCGCCGAACCGTCGCGCCTGGCAGATCACGTTTCCGTAAATTGGCCGCCCCAACGCAGAAGCCGCGCCTGCGCTAGTCCTCGTCGTCGTGGTCTTTGTCCTTGTCGTGGTGATCGGGCGTCACGGCATCCACGCCCGCGCCGACAATGGCGCCGCCGGCCTTCGCCGTGGTCGTGACCACAGCCCCCACCGCGCCCACGGCCGCGGCGGCAAGGCAGCCGGATAACAGCAGGCAAAGCGCAAGCGCTGCGGCGGAGATGCGAAGGCTCATGGCGTCTTCGCTGCCCGAACAGACCTAGGCCCGCAATCGCGAATCGCAGGCTGGCGCGTCGTCGATGATGGTTTCGTCTTCGCGGTCGGCACGCCGCCGCTTCGGCCCGATATAGTCCGGATTGTACGAGCGGCGCCGGTCCGGCCCGTAAAACGTGGCGCTGCGCACGAAGAGACGCGTGTCCGTCAGGGCGGCCCCGACGCGGTCGAGCAGCATCTGCGCGCTAATCGGTTTGCGCACCAGGCCGTGCACGCCGGCGTCACGCGCCGCCGCCACGCGCGCGCGCTCGGTATGGGCGGTGAGCATCACGATCGGCACTTGATGATTGGGAGACTCGCGGCCCAGCCGGAGCCGTTGCGTCAGCGCGACGCCATCCACCGGCGTCATGTTCCAATCCAGGATCACGAGGTCGACGGGAAACCGGTTGATCAGGTCGAACGCTTCATCGGCGCCGGAGGCCTCCGCGATCCTGCGCAGGCCCGCCGCGCGCAGCAGCGACCGCACGAGAAACCGCATCTGCCGATTGTCATCGACAATGAGGATTTGGAATTCGCTCAATTGCACCGATGCGTCCGCCTTGGCGCTGATCAAGCGATGAGAAGACTAAATCGCAGTTAATCCGCGCGGACGATCAGAACAACAAGCGCGGCGCCCCAAGGTTATGCATGTAAAACTTCAAGTTGATTTTGAAATTACGCGAAAAGAACTTGAGTAGGCGGCGCCCGCGAAGCGAGACTCTTTGAAAGTATAAGATTCTTTCTCGCAGCATTGCGGCGCGAGCTCCAAGAACTCGCGCCGCATGACTTTGGGGCCGCTAAGCAAGCACAGAGGCTTTAGGGCGCGTCGACCAGCACGATTTCGGACTCGGCCTTGGCGCTGATCTCCAGAATCGTTTCGTCCTGGATGGCCGCGCCGTCGCGCTCGCCCAGCTCGACGCCGTTGATCGCCACCGCGCCCTTGGCGACCGCCAGATAGGCCCGGCGCCCCGCGCCAAGCCCGTGCGAGACGGAATCGCCCGGTTTCAGCGTCGCCGCCAGCACCCGCGCATCCTGCCGGATCGGCAGTGCGCCTGCGTCCCGATCGGCCTCGAAGCCGGACGCCAGCGTCACCAGTGCGCCGGCCCGCTCGGCCTTCGGGAATTTGGCCGCGCCCCAAAAGGGTTCGCCGCCGCGCACCTTCGGCATGATCCAGATCTGGTAGAGCGTCGTGGCCTCGTCTTCGAGGTTGTACTCGGCATGGCGCACGCCGCCGCCGGCGCTCATCACCTGCACGTCGCCGGCCTCGGTGCGGCCCTTATTGCCCATCGAGTCCTGATGGGTGATCGCGCCCGAGCGGACGTAGGTGATGATTTCCATGTCGTTGTGCGGGTGCGGGGGAAAGCCGGTTTTCGGCTGAATGGTGTCGTCGTTCCACACCCGCAGCGCCCCCCATTGGGTGCGCGCGGGGTCAAAGTACTCCGAGAACGAAAAGTGATAGCGGGCCGCCAGCCAGTCATTGTCGAACCGGCCAAGCGAGGAGAAGGGGCGTTTTTCGATCATGGCCGGTAGATAAGGAGTGTTTGATGCAATTGCAACAATTCTCTTTTTTGTACCGCCGGCTTCCAGCCGGCAGACGACGAATGCCGGCTGGAAGCCGGCGGTACGCGCACGCTGCTGACGCGTGCGGGCCGTCCCACGGCTAAGATGGCGCCCTTCCCAAAGGAGACCGCCCGTGTCCGAAACCAAACCGCCCGTCGCCGTCGCTGACCTGCCGTGGAAGGATTGGGGCGAAGGGCTCCGCTTCGGCGGCCGCACGCAAACGCTGTCCAACACGCGCGACGGCGGCAAGCTCCGCATCGGCGTCGTCATCGAGGAGCTGCCGCCCGGCAAGCAAAGCTGCCCCTTGCACTGGCACACGGCGGAGGAGGAGCACGCTTTCATGCTCGAGGGTGAGGTGACGGTGCGCATCGGCGAGGCGCGTCACCGCTTCGTCGCCGGCCAATTCGTCAGCTTCGCCGCGGGCGTGCCGATCGGCCATTGCTTCGTCAACGAGACCGACAAAACCGCCCGCTATCTCGTGATCGGAAACAACGATCCGCGCGACGCATGCATCTACCCCGACAGCAATAAGGTCGCGCTGCCGGGGCTGGCGGAATATTTGTTTCTAGGCCGCAAAACCGAGGATTATTGGGACGGCGAGCGCGCGGGCGAGCCGCTCTAGCTGGTCGCCGCCGGCGCCCGTTCGAACTGCTGCAGACGCGAGGCCACGATGCCGCAAATGATCACCGCCGCGTAGCAGGCGAACATCAGCGCGGCGAATTCCTTGCCGAGCGTCGCCGGCAGATTCGGAAACACCGCCGCGAAGGAATTGATCTCATAGATGCCGACCAGCAGGCCCGGCACCGCGAAGATCGAGGCCGCTTCCGCGCGGTCCGAGGGATCGACCTTCAGCAATTTCAGCAGCCCGTAGGTGACGCCGAACATTACGATCGGCAGCGTCATGAACAGCCACGACACGCCGCCCACGCCCTCATGAAACACGCTCTGGCCGACAAAGCGGAACGACAGCGTCACCAGCAGCCACAGCACAAATCCAACGATGGTCCATCGCGCGATCATCGAACCCTCCCTCCGCGCCCCTTTAGGGCGTCCTCTACCTAAACGTTAGGAGCGGTCCCCGTTCGCGGCAAAGCCTTTCGCGAAAATCGCGCGGCCTGGCGGGCGCTTAGTCGTCGGGCGGCCCCGGCGAAGCATAGATGGTGAACTCGCGAGGTCTTCGACGGCGTATCTCTACCTTGGGTAGGTGTAGGCCGCGAGGACTATTCCATTTTTCTTTGTAATGCTCGCGCGTTTTTGCCGAGCGCTAACCTCATTGCGGTCTACTGACGCAAGGTAATCGCAAGACGACCCATGTCTACGACGGCGGATTTCAATCGTTTAGCGGCGCGTGTGCGCGCGGCCGCACGCCATGACGGCGTGATCGAAACGGCGCAAGTGCGCCTGCTCGGTCTGGACGAGGTGCGCGCTGCGGCCGGCGCGCGCTGGCCGCGCATGCGCGATCACGTGCGCGAAGGCTCGCTCAAGATCATCACCAATCGGATTTCGGCGGATGATGCCGTCATTCCGTGCGGCGACGGCTTCCTCGTCGTGTTCGCCGACGGCGCGCCCGATGCGGTGCAGCGCGCGTGTGTGGGGCTCCGCGAAGCGCTGCTGGCGTTCTATCTCGGTGACGAAGGGCTCAAGCCCCTGCGCGCCGATGTGCAACAGGAAAAGACCTCGCCCGCGCGCCTCGCCGATCTCGCCGCCAATGCGCCCAACGAGGGCCGGCTCGGCGGGCTGCGCAATCAATTGGAGCTTGGCCGCTTCTGGCCGGTCTGGTCGCCGCGCCGCGAAATGGTCGCCGCGCATCTGTGCGCGCCGACCATCGATCTCGCCGGCGGACGCATCCGTCTCGGCTATGAGCGCGATTTCCTCGAAACCGCGCGTCACCGCGATGCGGATTGTCTTGATCTCGATCTGTGCCTGCTCGAGCAAGCCTGCGCCGCCGCCGAGCGGCCGGATGCGGCCGCACTTGGCGTCACCGTGCACGCCACGACCATGCAAAACCGCAAGACCCGCGCGGTCTATGTGAAGCATATCGCGGCCAACGCCTCGCCGGCGCTGCAGCGCATGTTCGTGGCCGTCAGCGAGATCGAGCCCGGCACGCCGCTCATCTCGCTGAGCGATTGGTCCAATGCGCTGCGCGCCTGGTTCCCGCGCGTGGCGTTCGATTTTCATCACAGCGATCGCGCGGTCGGCGCCGTCGCCTCGGCCGGCATATGGGCCGCCGGCTATCAATTGCCGATCAGTTCGTCTTGCTCGAACGCGCAGCTCAAAGCTGCGTTCACCGAGCTCGAAATCTGGTGCCGCACGCTGCGCAAGCAGAACGTCCAGCCGATGGTGCACGGCTTCTCCGGCTCGGCGTTCTCCGATGTCGGCGCCGTGTGCGGCGTATCGTTCGCGACCGGCGCCGATCTTTGGCCGGTTGTTTCGACGCCGCCGCGCGCCGCTGCGTGAGCGCGCCTCAGCCCACCTTCTGCTCTTCCTTCTTCGGCGTTGGCGGCCGCAAGGTCATCGGCGTGTAGTTCGGGCTTAGCGCCGGCAGGCATTCGCCGAGAATTTGCGACGGGCTCCAGCCGCCGTCCTTGGTCTGCGTGTCGATCGGGCGCGGCTGGGAGAAGATCGAGATGTTGTCGCCGGAGGCGCCGAAGATCTGGCCATTGGTGTCCTTCGCCGCATCCGAACACAGCGCCACCGCCAGCGCCGCCGGCTTTTCCGGCCCCATCTGCTGGCGCATCATTTCGCGGCGCTTGGCGTGTTCTTCATTGCGGATCGGCACGCTCTCCGTCATCCGCGTCCACGCGCCCGGCGCGATCACGTTGGAACGGATATTCTTGGTCGCGTTCTCCATCGCGATGATGCGCGACAGGCCCGCGATCCCCATTTTCGCCGCGCCGTAATTGGTCTGGCCGATATTGCCGATGAGGCCGCTGGTCGATGAGAACAGCACATAGGCCCCGCCATCCTGCTCGCGGAAATGATCGATGGTGGCGCGGCACACGTTGAATGTGCCCTTCAAATGCACTTCGATCACCGCGTCCCAATCGTCTTCGCTCATCTTGTGGAACATGCCGTCGCGCAAAATGCCGGCCGGGTTCACCACCGCGTGCAGGCCGCCGAATTTGGAGAGGCATTCGTCGCGCATGGCCTCGACGGCGGCGTAGCTCGTCACGCTTTCCGAATTCACGATCGCCTTGCCGCCGCCTTCCGTGATGAGGCGCGCGACTTCCTGCGCCGGCGATTCATCGCCCGCGTCGTCGCCCTTCATGCTGGCGCCGAGATCGTTGACCAGCACTTTGGCGCCTTCGCGCGCCGCGATCAGGCAGACATCGCGGCCGATGCCGCGTCCGCCGCCGGTGACCAGCACGACTTTCCCATCGAGCACGCCCATGACGCTCTCCCTGTCTTTTTTGAATTCTTGGTATGGGGAGTGTCCGCCCCCGGGCGCGCTGCGTCAATCGCCGTTACGGCGCGCGTGAAAAACGCAGCAGCTCGCGTCCCTCCGCATCGCGGAGAGAAAGTTCGGCGCCGTCCGCCTGCACGGCGGCGACTTGGCCAAGCTTTGCGAGATAGTCCTGCTCGATCTGCATGCGGCCTTCGCAGAACATGCGCGTCGCGCCGATGCCGGTCAGCGAAACATGGCCGTCCGCGCGCGTCACGGTCGCGAAGAAGCGATTGCATCCCGCAAAGCCCGAGGCGCGATCGCCTTCGAGCGCGATCGTCGGTTTCACGGCCTCGGCGCTGATCAGGGTCCATTCGCCGCTGGGCAGCGTGGCCGGCGTCGCGCAGGCGGCGAGCAGGGCGATGGAGAGGAGGGCGAACAAGCGAAGCATGGCTGTTGCTCCAGTGAGCGCGCGGTCGCGCTTTATCGCATGCCCGTCGGCATGCCGCCATCAACGACGAGCGTCTGACCCGTCACCGAATCCGCGCGGCAGAAGGTGACGACCTGGTCGGCGATATCGTCCGGGCTGCCGGTGCGGCCGAGCACCGCCTGCGCCCGTGCGCCGCGCCGCACCTCATCCGGCAGGCGATCGGCCATGCGCGTGTTCTCCACGAGGCCCGGCGCGATGCAATTGACGCTGACCTCCGGCGCTAAGGCGACCGCCAGGCAATGCGTGAGATGGATCAGCCCAGCCTTGCTCGACGCATAGGCGATGCTCGATCCGCCAGGCGAGAGCCCCGCCACAGACGCGATGTTCACAATCCGCCCGGCGCCATGTCGCTTCAGCTCCGGCGCCAAAGCGCGCGCCAGCAGAAACGGTCCGCGCAGATTGGTTTCGAGCACGCGGTCCCAAATCTCCGCCGTCAGCGCATCGAGATCAGGGAAGCGAATGCCGATATTCCAAGCTGCGTTGTTGATCAGGATATCGAGCCGCCCGAGCTCCGCTGGAACCTGCTTGGCGCAGACGGCGATCGAGGCTTCGTCACGCTGATCGAGTTGAAACGCGAAGCTCTTGCGCCCGAGCGCACGCACAGCCTCAACCGTCGCCGCCGCGCGCTCTTCGCTGCCGACATAGGTCACCGCCACATCTGCGCCGGCCTTGGCCAGCGCCTTGGCGATCGCCGCGCCGATATCGCCCGATCCGCCGGTGACCAGCGCCGTTTTGCCCTGAAGCTCCATGCTGCGCCTCCCGCCTCAAACGGGCTCGTAGGGAAACACGCTCGCGCTCGCGCCCAGGCTGAAGAAATTGTTCTTCATCGCCGGCAGCGCCGCCTCGATGATCGATTCTGGTGACCAGCCGTCCAATTCCGCCACCTGGCGCACGGGGCGGGGCTGATCGAACAGGATGATCTCATTGCCGCGCACGGCGAAGATCTGCCCGCTGGTTTCCTTCGCGCCCTCGGAGCACAAAGCCGCCGCCAGCTGCGCGACCTGATCGGCGCGCATCTTGCGCCGCATCCGCTCCACGCGCTGCGCGCTCGCCTCGTCCTTCACTGGAATCGTGTCGATCATGCGCGTCCAGGCGAACGGCGCGATGATGTTGGAGCGCACATTCTTCGCCGCGCCCTCCATCGCGATGATACGCGACAGGCCCATGATGCCGAGCTTCGCCGCCGCGTAATTCGCCTGCCCGATATTGCCGATCAGCCCGCTCGTGGACGTGAACAGCACATAGGCGCCGTCCTGCTGCTCCCGGAAAAGTTCGACCGTGGCGCGCGTGACATTGAAGCTGCCGTGCAAATGCACGTCGATCACGGCCTTCCAGTCTTCCCAGCTCATCTTGTGGAACATGCCGTCGCGCAGAATGCCGGCCGGATTGATCACGGCGTGCAGGCCGCCGAATTCCTTCAGCGCCTGTTCGCGCATGCCTTCTACGGCGGCATAATCGGTCACACTGTCGGAATTGGAGATCGCCTTGCCGCCGCCGGCGCGGATTTCTGCGGCGACTGTCTCAGCCGGGCCGGCCGAACCCGCATCGTCCTTGCCCGAAACGCTGCCGCCCAGATCGTTGACGACGATCTTCGCGCCCGCCTTGGCGCAGGCCAGCGCGCATTCCTTGCCGATGCCATTGCCGCCGCCCGTGATCAGCACCACGCGCCCGTCCAACACGCCCATTCGCAACGCTCCTCGTTTGTCGGCGCGGAGCTAAGCGCGGGGCGCGCGAAATGCCAAGTTGGAAAAGGTTTCATCGCCCGCTCGCGCCCGGTGACCCGCGTCACGGCGGCCCCGCGACGCGCGCCCTAAGGTCGCATCATCGCAAACGCGATGAGCCAAGGAGCCATGAAATGCAAAACTCGATGTTCGCCCGGATCGCCTACGTCCTTCTCGCCGCCGCGATCTTCGCGCCGATCGCGATCGCCACGATGGGTCAGGCCGCTCAGATCGTTTGAGCCGAACGAAAAACTGAGCCTAGCCTGAGGGCCCGCAGAAATGCGGGCCCTTCGCTTGTCCGGCCTACTCAAGCTTGTCGGCGTTCCAGAGCGCGGGGAAGAGTTTGATCCAAATCCCGGTCACGGCCAGCGCGCCCACGCCGCCGAAGATCGCCGCGCCCACCGGGCCAAGAAACCGCGCCACGACGCCGCTCTCGAATTCGCCGAGTTCGTTAGAGGCCCCGATGAATAGCGTCGAGACTGCCGCGACCCGCCCGCGCATCGGATCGGGCGTCACCAGCTGCACCAGCGTCTGCCGCACGAACACGGACAGCATGTCGGCCCCGCCCAGGATCGCCAGCAGACCGACGGAGAGCCAGAGCACGTGCGAAATCCCGAACCCGATCGTCGCCAGCGCGAACACGGCGACGCCCGCGAACATGATGCGCCCCGCGCGCTGGCGGATGGGATTGGCCGCGAGATAGAGCGCCACGGCCGTAGCGCCGATCGCCGGCGCCGCGCGCAGAATGCCGAAGCCTTCCGGTCCCGCATGCAGCACGTCGCGCGCGAAGGCGGGCAGCAGCGCCGTCGCGCCGCCCAGCAGCACGGCGAAGAGATCGAGCGAGATCGCCCCGAACACGATCTTGTTGGTCCAGACGTAGGCCAGCCCTTCCTTCATCAGCTGCCAGCGCGAGCCGGGGTTCACGACCGGCTTGGTGTTGGCGCGGATGAAGAAGATGCACAGCCACGAGGCCGCGTAGAGCGCGAACGCAGCCGAAAACGCCAGCGTCGCCGAGATGGAAACGAGGATCCCGCCCAAAGCCGGGCCGACGATCGCGGAGGTCTGCCAGGCCAGCGAATTCCACGCGATGGCGCGCGGCAGCATTTCGCGCGTCACCAGCATCGGCCCAAGCGCCGTATTAGCCGGCGCGAAAAACACCCGCGTGCAGCCGAACAACGCCGCCACGCCCAGCAGCAGCGGCACATTGCCGATATGGAAATAGGCGATGGCGATCAGTGCGGCGACGGTGGCCATCTCGCCCGCCAGGCACGCCAGCAGCACCCCGCGGCGGTCATGCCGGTCGGCGGTCTCGCCAGCCGGCAAGGTCAGCAGCAGCACCGGCAGAAAAGAGGCGAGGCCCACCATGCCGAGCACCAGGCTCGCCTGCGGCACATCCATGGTCTGGCGCGCCACGGCATAGACCTGCCAGCCCAGCGCCACGCTCTGCACCAGTCCGCCCATGCCGCCGGTCCAGCGCGCGCCCCAGAACAACATGTAGTCACGCTGGCGCAGCAGGGCGAAGGCGGAGGAGGGCGCGGGAACGTCTGTCACGAGAGGAGCGCCTCTGTGCCACGCGCCCGCCCGCTCGCGCAAACCTTCGCCGTGTGCGGTTTATGACGCAGCCGCCGTCGCAGACCCGCGATTGATTTCCGATCCGGCGCGCCTTAGCCGGACGCGCCGATGTCCATCACCTATGTCCCGGAAGCGCCGGCGCAGGCCGAAGCCATCGAAGGCGTGCTCGACCGCGCCTTCGGCCCCGGCCGCTTCGCCAAGACCAGCGAGCGCGTGCGCGAGCGCGGCGCGGTGTTCGAGCCTGGCCTGTCGCGCGTCGCGCTCGATGATGGAAAAGTCGTCGGCTGCTGCCGCATCTGGAGCGTGCGCGCCGACGGCCCCTCGCTCTTTCTCGGCCCGCTGGCGGTGGAGCCCGACGCGCAGCATGGCGGCGTCGGCGCGCAGCTGGTGCGCGCGTGCATCGCCGCGGCCCGCGCGGCAGGCGCGCCCGCCATCCTCACGATCGGCCGCGCGGCCTTCTTCCGCCCGCTCGGCTTCGCGCTGGTGCCCGAAGGCCGCATCGTCATGCCCGGCCCAGTGGATTACGCGCGCTTTCAATGGCTGGGCTTCAGTGCGGGCGCGCTCGATCAATTGAAAGGCGCGGTCAGCGCGCCTCTCGCCGCCAACCCAGCATAAGCAGCGCCAGCCCCGCGAACGCCCAGGCCCAGCCAGGGCCGAATGGTTCCGCCTGCGCCGCGCGCACGACATAGGCCTGATTGCGCCGCAGCCCGATCCAGCCATCGCCGCTCATCCGCGCGCCGCTGTCGACACGCCGGATCTGCGGCAAGCGCGCGGCGTCCTCGCCCGTCATCTCCACGCCGCCGCCGCTCGCCTCCACCATCGGGCGCAGCAGATCGGGATTGGCCTCAAGCGCGGCGGCTTCCCGCGGATTGAGCGGTCCGCGTGCGGCGAACGCGGCGAGATTGCCGGAATGCGCTTCGAACAGGCCTTGCTCCTGTGTCGCCAATGCGCCGCGGAAGACGCCGGGCTGCGTCTGGCTCAGCGTCACTTGCGCGCTCGCGCCGCTCGGCGTCGTCACCGCCACCGGCCCCGGCGCATCGCCCAGCGTGGAGCGTTCCACGCTCAAGCCCTGATCTGTCGTCTCAAGCGAAAGCCGCTCATCTTCGAGCTCAGGCTCCTGCATCAGCCAATGCGACAGGCGGCGCAGCAATTCGCCATAGGGCCCGCCGCCTTCATAGCCGCGCGCCCACAGCCAGGCTTGATCGCTCCAGAGCTGCGCGACGCGTCCGCGCCCCGCGCGGTCGAGCACGAGCAGGGGCCGCCCGCCGGCGCCTGAGAGCACGGTCTGTCCGCCGCTGGCGCGCGCCTCGATCTGGCGCGTCCACGGCCCCCAATGCGCGGGATCGGGCAGGCCACGCACAACCGGATGGCGCAAGCCGAGCGCCGTCGGCGCCGGGCGATAGCGCTCTTCGACTACGCGCCCTGTCGGCTGCGATGGCAGGATGGCGGCGAGCGGCGTGCGGAAAATGCTGTCCTCGGTCGCGTCCCACGGCCCCGCCGCGATCAAGAGCGCGCCGCCTTGCTCCACGCGCCGTGCGATATTGTCGAAATAGAACGGCATCAGAATGTCACGCCGGCGATAGCGGTCGAAGATGATGAGATCGAATTCGCCGAGCCGATCGACGAACAATTCCTGCGTCGGGAACGGGATCAGCGCCAATTCGTCCAGCGGCGTGAAATCCTGCTTCTCCGGTGGCCGCAAAATCGTGAAATGCACGAGATCGACCGAAGGATCGCTCTTCAACAGATTGCGCCACACGCGCGCGCCCGCATGCGGCTCGCCGGTGATCAGCAGCACGCGCAGCCGATCGCGCACGCCGACCGCGGAGAAGGCCGCGCGGTTGTTCGCGAGCGTGATTTCCCGCGGCCCGCGTTCGGCCTCGACCACCACCATGTTCGGCCCGCGCTTGGGCATGCGGATATCGAGATCGAACGGCCGCTCGGCCTGCACCGAAGCGCGCGCCACCTCCGCGCCGTCGATCGTCACGCGGACATTCACCGCCGTATCGCGTTGCGGATCGTGCACGATCGCGCGCACGCGCATGGCTTCGCCGACGATGCCGAAGGTGGGCGCCGCAAGCAGCTCCAATTGCCGATCGCCCCGGCCGGGATCGCCCACGATCAGCGCATGCACGGGCGCGCCGCCGGCGAAGCGCCGCGGATCGCTCGGCGCATCCGCGATCTGGCCGTCTGTGACGAGGATCGCGCCCGAGAGCCGCGCGCGATCCAAATCGGCCAGCGCGTCATCGAGCGCGCCCACCAGCATCGTGCCATCAGCTCCGCCGCGCGCCTGGCGCACGCGCACTTCGAGCCCTTGTTCGCGCGAAAGCTCCGCCGCGATCCGCTCGCCCGCGCGCCGCGCCGCATCCAGCCGGCCGGACAGCGCCAGGCTCTCGCTCTGATCGACCAGCACCAGCGCGACATCGTTCGCGGACTCGCGGCGCTCACGCACCCATTGCGGCTGCGCCAATCCGATCAGGATCAGAATAAGGCCAAGCGCGCGCGTGATCGGCGCCCCGCCGCGCCGCCACGTGTAAACGCCAAGCGCCGCCGCGCCCAACACGCCAAGCGCAATAATCACGCCCCAGGGAAGCGCAGGGTCCCAGCCAAGACGCAGCGCGGGAATCATGAATCACCGTTCGGCATGCGCCGACGCCGTCCTTCCCCGCGCGGGGAAGGTGGCGCTGCGAAGCAGCGACGGATGGGGCGGCGGCGCGACGCGCGTAATGTTTCCGCCCCCTCAGTCAGCGCTGCGCGCTGACAGCTCCCCCTCGCGGGGGAGCACGGCGCACGCCTAAGATTCATCGCCGCTCACGCCCCATGCGTTCGAGCAGCGCGGGGATATGCACCTGGTCGGATTTGTAATTGCCGGTCAGCGCCACCATCACGAGGTTCACGCCGAAGCGCAGCGCGAGCTCCCTTTGCCGCGCGCCATTGGTCAGCCCCGCATCGCTCGCCCAGGCGCGCGCCCAATCGCCATCGCCGACGAAGAGGGAGGCGACGCCGTCGCGCGCTTCCGCCGCCGTGCCGCTTTCGCTCCAAAGCCGCGTCGCCATGAAGCCGCCTGGAAACGCACGCAGCAGATAGAAAGATTTCGCGACCACGTGATCGGTCGTCACCTGTTCGAGCGGCGGCGCGTCGAGCCCTTGCAGCATGGTCGCCGCCGGCCGCCCGGAACTGCGCCCCGCATCGCGCGTGTCGACGAGCAACAAGCCGCCGAGCCGCAGATAGCGATCGACATTCGCCAGCGCCGCATCCGACAAGGCCTGCGGCGCCGCTGTCGCGGGCCAGTAGATGAAGGGAAACGCCGATAGATCGTCACGCGCGAGATCGACCGGCATGGGCGCGCCCGGCTCAACCGAGGTGCGGTCGCGCAGCACTTGCGAGAGCGCTTCGAGCCCGGCGCGCGATCGCCCATCCACCGCGCCATCGCCGGTGCGCACATAGGCGAGGCGCAACACTTCCGTCGGATCGTTCGATTGCGCGCGCGCTGCGAGCGGCGTGAGCACGACAAGCGCCAGCGCCGCCGCGCCCAGGCGCAGAAAGCGCGGCAGCCGTCCGGCGAGGAAGAGCGAGATCAGCAAATCGGCCGCCAGCATCGCCGCGGCGAGGCCAAGGAAAATGCCGCCCAGCCGCCGCTCCAGCGTCGCCGCGAGCCCTGCGCGCGCGACGCCATTGGGCAGCGCCAGCGCCGTCAGCGCTTCATCGGCGGCGGCCGCGTCGATCGAGGCGGCGATGCCCGCGCGTTCGTAAAGGCCAGGCGGCGTCTGTGGTCCTGCATGCGCGCGCAGAAACACATCGGCTGCGATCGGTTGCGCATCGCGCGGCGCAGGCTCCAGCGCGCCATAGCCATCGAGCAGACGTTGCGGCGTGTAAGGCCCCGCAGCTTGCTCGCGCTCGCCCGCGCCTTCCGCGCGGCCCGCGAACGCGAGCGTTCTGCGCAACATGTCCACGAACAATCCGGACAAAGGCAGGTCCGACCAATCCGGCCCCGCGCCGACGTGGAAGAGCACGATGAGGCCGCGCCCCTGCGCCGCCGCCGTCACCAGCGGCGAGCCGTCTTCCAGTTTGGCCCACACGCGCGCCGCCGCGATCGAAGAGGGCTCCGCCAGCACTTGCTTGCGCACCGCCACATCGGCGGGCGGATTGAGTCCCGCGAACGGGCTCTCGCCGTCGAAGCGCGCAATGCGCTGCGGCCGCTCCCACGCCAGCGCGCCGCCGATGGTGCGTGCGCCAGGGCGCAGCCGCACCGGCAGCGGATCGTCCGCGTCGTTGGCGAGCCTCGGCCCCGCGAAGCGCACGACAAGCCCGCCGCGCGCGATCCAGGAAATGATGGCGCTGCGATCGTTCGGCGCCAGCCGGCTGGCGTCCGGCAGGATCAGCGCCTGCACGCGCGCATCGATCAGCTCGCGCACGCCGCCGCGCTGCAGGCTCGCATAAGGCTGCAAGGCGCGGTCCACGTAATAGAGTTCGCTCAGCAAAGGCTGGCCTTCGCCGCCGGGATCGACGAGGCCGACGCGTGGGCGCGCCGCGCCTTCCGGCATCAGGCGCACGCCGCCGGTGCTTTGCTCGCCAACGATGCGCACGCGCGCCGCGCGCGCCGCGATCTCTGGCGGCAGCTCAATCCGTGCGCGGCCGACATCGCCCGTGAAATGCACCTCCGCTGCGCCCAGCGCGCGCGCGGCTTGCGTCTCCGCCGCCACCGCCACCTGTCCGCCGCCGCCCGGCCCGCGCCGCACCTCCACATCGACGCCGCCTTGGCCGACAACGGCATGGGTAATCGCGCGCGCCGTGCGCGGCGGCACGCGCGCCGTCACGGGTCCGCGCGCCTGCAATGCGCGCGCAAACGCCGTCGCGCCTTCGTCTTCAAGCCCGTCGGTGATCCAGACGATGCGGGCGAAATGCAGATCGAAGCTGGCCAGCCTGCGCATCGCGTCGGCGCGATCGGGCCGCCAGGGCGCAGGTTCAATCTGACCGATGCGCGCGCGCGCATCCGCGCCCGTCATGGCTTCACCGGGATCGGACGGCCGCACCTGCGGCGCGGTGCGCAGAATGTAGACTTGACCGCCCGCGTGCTCGGCGTGTTCGGCGGCGGCGACCGCGGCATTGCGCACATCGGTCCAGAATGGCGCCGAGGTCCAGCCATCGTCGATCACGATCAGGGTGCGCCCGCCGCCGGTCGCGCTCACCGCGGCCTCGGGCGCGAGGCTCGGCCGCGCAAAGCCGATGATCATCAGCGCCGCTGCAAGCGCGCGGAAGATCAGCAGCCAGGGCGGCGCGCGCTCGCGGCTTTGCTCTTCCGTCTTGAGCCCGATCAGCAGACGCGCCGGTGGAAACATCGCGCGCGCCGGCGGCGGCGGCGTGGCGCGGATGATCCAATAGAGCAAAGGCAGCGCGATCAGCGCCGTCAGCGCCCAAGGCGCGCCAAACGCGAGCGGCCCCAGATTCACGCGAAGCGCTCGCCAATGGTCGCGGCCAGCAAGGCCAGTGCGGGCGCTGCGCTATGATCAGTGCGGTGCAACAGCGCGGGAAAGCCCATCGCGCTCGCCATCGCGCGCAGATCGCGCCGATGCGTTTCGAGCCGTTCGGCATATTGTTCCTTCGCCGCCTCGGCGCGTCCGATCAGCGCCTCGCGCCGCGTCGCGCCCGGCTCCATGAAGAGGGTGCGGCCGCGATAGGGAAAGTCTTCTTCGGCCGGATCGGCGATCATCACCAGCGCGCCGGTCGCGCCCATGCTCGCCGCCTCCGCCAGGCGCGCGCGCCAGCTTTCGACCGGCGCGTAGAAATCGCTGAAATAGATCACGGCGCTGCGCAGGCTGGGCGCGACGGGCGTGCGCATCGGCGCCAAGAGATCGAGCGCGAGGCGTTCGCTGGCGCGCGGCCCCGCGCGCGTCATGCCGCCCAAAGCGCCCACGCGCTCGCCGCCGCGCGCCAGCAGAATGGAGAGCGCCAGCGCCAAGGTCTGCGCGCGATATTTCTTGGTCGGGCGATCTTCGCCGCCGCGCCAATCGAAGCCAGGATCGGGGTCGATCCAGAACCACGCGCTTTGTGCGGCTTCGCGCTCGCGCTCCTTCACATAGAGCCGGTCGCCGCGCGCCGAGCGGCGCCAATCGACGGCGCGCGCGCCATCTTCGGCCGCGTGATCGCGATATTGCCAGAACGCTTCGCCCTGACCCGCGCGGCGGCGTCCATGCAGGCCGGGCGCTGCGGCGGCGAGGCGCTTGGCGTCCAACAGCAGGCCGGGCAGATCGCCCGCGAGCGCGCGCGCCTGATTGAGGGCTGGATCGCTCACGCCGCCTTCGACGCGAGATCGTCGACCAGGCTATCGACATCGAGCCCTTCCGCGCGCGCGCCGAAGGACAGCGCCATGCGGTGTGCGAGCGCGGGCCGCGCCAAAGCCGAGACGTCATCCAGCGCTGGCGTCAGCCGTCCGCGCAGCAGCGCGCGGGCGCGCACCGCAAGCATCAGCGCTTGTCCCGCGCGCGGGCCCGGACCCCAAGCGACATGCTGATTGACACGCGGGTCGTTCGAAGAGCCCGGCCGCGCCGAGCGCACCAGCGCCAGGATCGCGTTCAGCACCTTTTCGCCGACCGGCATGCGCCGCACCAGCTGCTGCAGCCGCACCAGCCGCGCCGCATCTAGCACGGATTGCGGCTCGACTTCGCCGAGCCCCGTGGTCTCGATCAGAATGCGCCGCTCGGTTTCCGAATCCGGATAGGGCACGTCGACCTGCAGCAGGAAGCGATCGAGCTGCGCTTCCGGCAGCGGATAGGCGCCTTCGTGCTCGATCGGGTTCTGCGTCGCCAGCACATGGAAGGGCTGCGGCACGTCATAGGATTGGCCGCCGACCGTGACATGATATTCCTGCATCGCCTGCAGCAGCGCCGATTGGGTGCGCGGGCTGGCGCGGTTGATTTCGTCGGCCATCAAGAGGCTCGTGAAGATCGGCCCTCGCACGAAGCGGAAATGCCGCCGTCCGCCCTCATCGGTGTCGAGCACTTCAGAGCCCAGGATATCCGCCGGCATCAGATCGGGCGTGAACTGCACGCGCGCCCAATCGAGCCCCAAAACCCGCGCCATCGCGGCCACCAGCCGCGTCTTGGCGAGGCCCGGCGCGCCCACCAGCAGCACATGCCCGCCCGCCAGCACGCCGGCCAGCGCCAGCTCCACCACGCGCTCCTGCCCGAACACGGCCTTGCCGATTTCGGCGCGGACCCGGGCCAGATCGTCGCCGGCGGCCTCGGCCTCGGCCACCAGGGCCGCTTGCGTGTCATTGCTCATGGGCGAGAAGCTCTTGAAGATGGGAGCCGAAATTATGACGTGGACCGGGTGATGAGCACGTTCGAGGGCGGCTTGGAAGGGCTTGTGGCCCAGTTGCGGCGCGAGGCGGGCGCCGGACGCGGCCCGCCGCCGGTCGAAAAGTGGTCGCCAGAGTATTGCGGCGTCGGCGGCTTCGACATCCTGACCGACGGAACCTGGCTCCATGAGGGGACCCGGATCACGCGCGAGGCCCTGGTGCGGCTCTTCGCCACCATCCTGCGCAAGGATGAAGACGGCTTCACCTATCTGGTCACGCCGGGCGAGAAGATCCGCGTCAATGTGGCCGACGCGCCGTTCCTGGCCATCCGCGCCGACCGCGAGGGGGCGGGGGCGGGCGCCAATATCGTCCTCACCACCAATGTCGGCGATGTCGTCGTGCTCGGCCCCGATCACAAGCTGCGTGTGACCGTCGATCCCAACACCCGCGAGCCGCGCCCTTACGCGCATGTCCGCGGTCGGCTCGAAGCGCGCGTGCTGCGCGCGCCGTTCTACGAAATGGTCGAGTGGGCCGAGGAGCGCGACGGCAAGCTGGGCGTCTGGAGCCAGGGCGCCTGGTTCGAATTGGACGCGCCGTGAGACGCGACGCTTCGTACCGCCGGCTTCCAGCCGGCATGGCGCGACTGCCGGCTGGAAGCCGGCGGTACGTAGGTTGGCGCGCATGACGTTCGAAGAAGACCTCGCCGAGCGCCTGCGCACGCGCCTCGATCCGCTCGACGCGCTGATCGAAGAGGCGCGGCGCGGCGATTTCGATCTCAACCCGGAGAACCGTCCTCCCGCATTGCGCGCGCTGACGCCCGCCGCCGTGCTCGCGCCCATCGTGCGTCGTCCCGAGGGCTGGACGCTGATGCTGACGCAGCGCACCGAGACCATGCCCACCCATGCCGGCCAGGTCGCCTTTCCCGGCGGGCGCATGGCGCAGGGCGAAGGCGCCGTCGCGGCCGCGCTGCGCGAAGCGGAGGAGGAGACGGGCGTGGCGCGCGCGCTCTTCACGCCGCTCGGCGGCATCGAGCCGTGGGAGACCGGCACCGGCTATCGCATCAGTCCCATCGTCGCGACCATCGATCCCGGCTTTGCGCTCGCGCCCGATCCGCGCGAGGTCGCCGCCGTGTTCGAAACGCCGCTCTCATTCCTCTTCAATCCCGCCAACCACGAAAAGCGCGAAGGCGAATGGCGCGGTATGAAACGCATCTATTACGCCATGCCCTATGACGGCCATTACATCTGGGGCGCCACCGCCGGCATGATCCGCGCGCTGTATGAGAGGCTGTATCTGTGAGTGCTTCCATCACCCACGCCCCCTGGCTCGCGCGCGCGGAGACGCGTGCGGTGATGGCGGCGCTTGAAGGCGCACGCCGAGGCGGATCGCGCTTTGTCGGTGGCTGTGTGCGCAACACGCTTCTCGGCCAGGCGGTCGACGATATCGACATCGCCACCCAGCTCACGCCGGATGAAACCGTCGCCGCCGCGAAGGCTGCTGGGCTTGATGCCGTGCCCACCGGCATCGAGCACGGCACCATCACGGTGATCGCCAATCACCTGCCGCATGAGGTGACGACGCTCCGCCGCGACGTCACCACCGATGGCCGCCGCGCCACCGTCGCGTTCACGCAAAGCTGGGAAGAGGATGCGCAACGCCGCGATTTCCGCATGAACGCGCTCTACGCCGATGCGTCGGGCGCCGTGTTCGATCCGACGGGCGGCGGCGTCGATGATGCGCGCGCCGGGCGCGTGATCTTTATCGGCGATGCCGAGACCCGCATCCGCGAAGATTATCTGCGTATCCTGCGCTTCTTCCGCTTCAACGCCTGGTACGGCAAAGGCGCGCTCGATTCCGCGGGCCTCGCCGCCTGCGCCGCGCTCAAGGCCGGCCTTTCCGATCTTTCCGCCGAGCGCGTCTGGAAGGAAACCAAGAAGCTGCTCGCCGCCGCCGATCCGCGCGTGGCGATCGCGGCGATGGAGCAGATCGGCGTGCGCGCCCTGGTCTGGCCGGAGACCGAGCGCATGGGCCGGCTTGAGCGATTGATCGCGCGCGAAGCCGATCAATTCCTGCCCGGCGATCCGCTGACGCGGCTGGCCGGCGCTTTGCCTTCGCAAGCCGCCGCGCGCGCGCTCGCGCGCCGCCTGAAAATTTCGAACGAAGAGCGCGATCGTCTGGTCGCCGCGCTTGGCGAAGAGCCGCGCATCACCTCCTACATGTCGATGCGCGAAATGCGCCGCGCGCTCTATCGCTTGCGCCGCCAGACGTTCGAGGACCGCGTGCTCCTGGGCTGGGCAGACGATCCAAAGGACAAGACCGCCACGCAATGGCGCGCCCTGCTCGCGCTCGCCGCCACTTGGGAGCCGCCATCGCTGCCAATGACCGGTGATCAGGTGATGGCCGCCGGCGTCCCCGCCGGTCCATTGGTCGGCCAGGTGCTGCGCGAGGTCGAAGCCTGGTGGATCGACGCCGATTTCCCGGACGATCCCCTCGCGCTCGTGGAGCGGTTGAAGGCGGTGGCGCAGGCGCTGGCTTAAGCGCTGACCTTCTCCTCCCCCTGCAAGGGGGAGGTCAGGAGGGGGTGAGCCGCAGCCTCAAACGTCTGCACATGTGACTCACCCCCTCCCTGCCTCCCCCTTGCAGGGGGAGGAAAGCGTCTCGTGACTCCAGTCACAGCGGCCCAAACGGCCCCGACCTAGTGTCAGCTTATCGCGAACGACGCGTTCGCGCCGAGCCAAACGGAGCCAGCCATGACCTCGACGTCCCGCCTTTTCTCAATCGCCTTCGCCGCCGCGTTGTTCGCGCCGATCGCGCTCCTGACGCTGACGCAAGCCGCCGGGATCGTCGGCTGATGGACGCGTATTTCTGGGCCTGGCTCGAAAGCGTGATGGCGTCGCTCGCCTACTAGGCCGCGCGCGGCTTGAGGAAGCGCGGGAGGCGCAGATTGCGCACCCAGATGCGCGCTGGCTCCTCGATCATCAGATAGCTCGCGACCGAAACCGCCACGCACGCCACGAACACGCCGCCGACCGCCGCGATGCGCAGCGCCAAGGGTGACGCTTCATCGATGCCGATGCGCTCCAGCGCGTGGAACCACACGATATCGACCGGCAGATGCGTCATGTAGAGCGCGTAGGAACTCGCGCCCAGGAACACGAAACGCGGCCCCGCCATCGGCGCATCGAGGCCCGCACGGGATGTTTCCGCCAAACCAAGAATAACGCCCGCAAGCCCAAACCAAGCCAGCCCGCCCCAAAGATTGAGCGTCGAGACGAGAATGATCAGAAACGCCGACACCAGCGTCAGCGGCCATGCCAAGGCCGGGTTTATCGGCCGTGCGCGCCCATAGGCGTAAAGCGCCACGCCCAGCAGGAAGGACGGGATGATGCGCAACAGGCCGATCTGCGCCGTCATCTGATCGAAGCCCTGGCCGATGCCGAAGAAGTAAAGATGCGCCCGGTCGAGCAGCGCATAGCTGGCGAGGCAAAGCCCCAGCGCCATCGCCAAGGTCACGCCCGGCCGCGCGCGATGCGTCAGCACCGAGGCCGCGATCAGCGGGAAGAGCAGGTAGGCGCCCCATTCCGCGCTGATCGACCAAGACGGGAAATTCCAGCCGACGCTCTCGGTCGTCCCCCAGGCGTGGATCAGCAGCAGATGCTGCGGCAGGTCCGAAAGCTTGAACGCCTCCGGCGTGCCGACTTGCACGCCCGCGACCGTGGCGACCGCGAACAGCCCCAGCATCGCGCCCAAGGCCGCCAGGTGCATCGGATAGATCCGCGCCAGCCGGTTCTGCAGGAAGCGCCCGTAATGGAAGCGCTTGGCCTGGACCTCGCCGATATAGACGTGCGCCAGGATGAAGCCCGACAGGGTGAAGAACAGGTCCACCCCCATCCAGCCATGCGCGACCAGGCCAATTCTGCCGAGGTCGAGGCCCAAATGGTCGCGGAAATGATAGAGCAGCACCCAGATCGCCGCGACAAAGCGCAGGCTCGTCAAAGGCTTAAGTTCGTTCGGATAGGGCGCGGCGTGCATGACGCTCGCCCGACGCAAGAAATGGGCCGTTGCGCTCCGGCCGCCAATCCGTTATAACTCACGTAATAACGGAGGTTCGGGTGACGAACGAAATCAAGAAGGGCGTCGCGGACGCCGGCGGCGCGGCCTTCGTTCCGGACGCGGCGGCGCCCCGCGCCAAGAGCAGCGGCAAGCTTAAGGTCCGCCGGATCGGCAATTCCCTGGGCGTGGTCCTGCCCAAGGACGTGCTTGCCAAGCTCGGCGCCGAAGAGGGGACGGAGCTGACGCTCAGCGTCGTGCCGGAGGGCGTGGTGCTGTCGCACCTCAGCGAGGACATCATCGAGCAGATCGAGGCGGGCCGCCGCGCCATGCAACGCTACCGCAACGCGCTGCGCGAACTGGCCAAGTGAGCGAACCGCACTGGCTCGACGTTAGCGCCGTTCTGATCATGCATGCTGAACAGCTCGCTTCCCACGGCGGGTTGGGCGGCGTGCGTGATCTCGGCGCGCTCGATTCCGCCCTCGCGCGCCCGCGAAATGCCTACGCGTATGGCGAGCGCGACCTGGCGAATTTGGCGGCGCTCTATGTCGGCGGCATCGTGCAAAATCACCCGTTCACGGACGGGAATAAGCGCGCCGGATTCCTGGCGGGCTATGCGTTTCTCGACGTGAACGGGCTGATCTTGGAAGCCAGCGAAGGCGAGGTCGTGGCCTTCACCCTCGGCCTCGCCGCGAGTGAAATTGACGAGGCCGTCTATGCAGCCTGGCTGCGGGACCATGCTTTGCCGGCTTAGCCCAGCCCGTCCAGCGCCGCCTTCAGCGCGCGCGCGGCACCATCGTCCAGCGTGCGCATGCCCTCGCGCATCACCGGCCCGTGGACCTCCCACATCTTCTTCCGCATCGCCCGGCCCGCGTCGGTCAGCACGATCAGCTGGCCACGCGCGTCGTCCGGGCAATCCTCGCGCCGGATCAGGCCCTCGCCTTCGATCCGGTCGAGCAGGCGCGAGACCGAATAGCGCTCCAGAAACAGCGATTGACCCAGATCGCGGGGGCGGACGGCGCCGCCTTGCGTCTCCAGGCTCCACAGCACCGAATACCACGCCAGCGGCGGCAGGCCGGCCGCCTTGAGCTTGTCTTCGACGCCATCCTGCAGGCGCTGCGCGGCGCGCTGGATCGACACCCAGGCCGATTGCACATCGTCGCTCGGCCGCGCTTCCCCGCACTTTTCGTCAGTTGGTTGTTGCAAGTGCAACCACTCCGCACTATGTTGCTTCTGCAACAAAGGGCGCGGCGCCCGCCGCGTCAAGGAGAAGAGATGAAATTGTTCGATCTGTTCGCCGCCGCGGCCGTTTTGGCTCGCCCCGCGCGCGTCCCGGCCGAAGACCTGATCCGCGCCGCTCGCGTTCTGAGTGGCGACGAGACCGCCGCCCGCTAACGCCAAACCAGACCTGAAGAGGGGAACATCATGTCACGCAAAGTCGCCGTCCTGGTCGGTTCGCTCCGCAAGGATAGCTTCAACCGCAAGATCGCCTTGGCCCTGGCCGATCTCGCCAAGGATAAACTTGACCTCCAGATCGTCGAGATCGGCGGTCTGAGCTTCTTCAACCAGGACCTGGAAGCCGCGCCGCCGGCCGATTGGGTGGCGTTCCGCGATAAGATCCGCGCAGCCGATGCGGTGCTGTTCGTGACGCCGGAATACAACCGCTCCGTACCTGGCGCGCTGAAGAACGCCATCGATGTGGGCTCGCGGCCCTATGGCCACAGCGTGTTCAGCGGCAAGCCGGCCGCCGTCATTTCCAGTTCGCCCGGCGCGCTGGGCGGCTTCGGCGCCAATCACCATCTGCGCCAATCGCTCGCCTTCCTGAATATGCCAGCCCTGCAACAGCCGGAAGCCTATCTCGGCGGCGTGGGCGATTGGTTCGATGAAACCGGCAAGCTGACCAATGAAAGCGCGCGGGGCTTTCTGGCTAAGTTCGCTGACGCGTTCGCTGGCTGGATCGAGACGCATACGCCTTGATCCCTAATCAGCGTCGCGCGTCGGCGGGTGTTGGGAGGCGGTCCGCGCAAGCGGGCCGCCTCTTTTTGTTGACCGCCCCGTGTTCCGCGCGATGCTGCGGCGATGACCAAGAAAGCCGAAACCGACGAAGAAATGGCCGCGATTCGCGTCTCGGGGACCGCGACGCCGCACAACGCGCCGGTGACGCTCGTCGCCTATGATCCATCATGGCCGCGTCTGTACGCGGCGGAAGCCGAGAAAATTCGCGCGGCGCTGGGCGAAGCGGCCCGCGTGCTCGAACATGTCGGCTCGACGTCGATTCCCGGCATGAGCGCCAAGCCGGTGCTCGATATCCTGCTCGCCGTGCCTCAGTCCTCCGACGAAGACGCATACGTCCCGGCGCTGACGGCGCAGGGCTTCCGCCTGCACCTGCGCGAGCCGGATTGGGAGCAGCACCGCCTGCTGAAAGGCGAGGCGCCGGCCGTCAATCTCCACGTTTTCTCGCCGGGCTCGCGCGAGATCACGCGCATGCTGGCCTTCCGCGATCGCTGCCGCGCCGAGCCTGCGGAATTTGATCTCTACCTTTCGACAAAGCGCGCGCTGGCGGCGCGCACCTGGCGCCATGTCCAGCACTACGCCAACGCCAAGAGCGAAATCGTCGAAGCCATCATCGCCCGCGCGCTGGCGGCGCAATCGGGGGCGTGAGCTCCGGCTTGATGTTCGGAAGATACCACGCGCCTTTGTACCTAGCGGCGGCAGTCTGCGGAAAAGCCATATCGCAGCTGATGCCATAGGCGGCCTAAGCGGTGCCGCTTATCGCGCGAGTAGCCTGATGCACTTCCTCTCGGATCTCGTTCAACGACGGTGTGTCCTTTTTGGCTGCGCGTATTTCGGCGCGTATGCTTGGCAGATCGAGTATGCCGTTGCGCATGCGGAATTAGGCGCCGAAATCAACGCTTTGCGCCTTTACCTAAGCGCCGAGTCGCTTTCTGAGTTGTATCTGATTGAGCGATGTGGGGGACCCCCTGCCAGAGGTCCCCCTTCGCAAGCCCGGCAAACCTGGATGGGTGCGCCGCCGGACTCAGAGCTTTGTTCAAGCCGACTCAAACCTACCACGGCAAGAGTCCCTGCGGTCAAGGTGCATCCGTCGCTCTTCGGGAGCGATGAAAATGAAGATCACCGAAGCCGACGCGCCCATCATCAAGCGCGCGCTGCGAGCGGGCTACGACCAGCACGTCATCGCGGCGTACTTCAAGGAAAACCAAGGCCGCATATCGGAAATCAATACGGGCAAGCGTTTTGCGCGTGCGCCCGTCGCGGATCGATTGCCGCCTGATTTTCCACCCTTGTGATCGGCGGACCCGCCCGCGGTCTAGCGTGGGCGGATTCGCCTTCTATGCGCCCTTGAGCGCCTGCTCAAGGCGACGCTGGGCTTCCTCCTCATCAAACTCATCCGGCTTCTTCGACATGAGCGAAACAGATCAGCCCTTCACAAGTCCCAAGCTCTTGATCGCACGGGCTGAAGAGAACTTCGCGGATTTCGAGGTGCGCTGCAACGCGTTCTTTGCGACGAAGGTGGGGAGCTTCGTCCGCGATCTCGATCCCAAGACCGGCGATCACGTCATTAAGTTCCGGATCAAAGAAGAGCTTCCCGCTGGCCTGCGGCCCGTCTTCTCCGATGGGGTCAACAACCTGCGGCATGCACTGGATCAGGCTGTCAACGACAGCGCGATCGCGCTGCGCGGTGGTGATGCGAACTGCTACTTTCCAGTCGCCCGTGACGCGCGCGAATTCCTGACGATCTTCGCCACCAAGCGGTACGGGAAAATTCCCGAAAGCATCAGACCCTATCTCGCCCAAACCCAACCATACCGAGGCGGCAACGACCTTCTGTGGGCGTTGAGCCGAATGACGGGGCGAAACAAGCATCAGGTCGTCTTGAGCTTGGAGCCCCGCGTAAGCGGGCTTGGGGTTCAAGACTTGATTATCGACAGCGCCGTCCGGTTCTCCTTGCCAGTGCCCAGGTGGGATCGCGCGAAAAAGGAGATGGAAATCGCGCGCATGAGCCCGGAGGCGAAGGTGCGCGGCGATTTGCAGGTCCCCGTTGATGTAGTCCTGGGCGCGGCTGACGTTGTGGGCGGCCAGCCAGCGCTGGCCCTCTCGAACGAGTTTCTCCGCATGGTGGAGGGCGTCGTCTTGGGATTGGAAGCGGAGACGGCGCGGCTTCTTTCGGAACGGGATGACGGTCACGTCGCTGCCGCTGTGGGAACTAGATTTTGAGGTGTGTGGTGTGTTCCGAGCATCGTGACCCTCGTCACGGCGGCCCGGCCGGCCGGTTCCTAAGGTGCATCCATTGCAGCGGCGCGCTGCATCCAGATGCCGAGCCAAACGGAGCCAACCATGTCGCAAGTCCAATCCCGCCTCGCCTCGATCCTCCTCGCCACGGCGCTGTTCGTCCCCGTCGCGCTGCACGTGATGACGCAAGCAGCCGGCATCGTCGCCTGAGCGCAGCCTGCAGCGGTGAGACGATGATGGGCGCGGCCTCGGTCGCGCCCTTCGTGCGTCAGAGCCGCCTCACGGCCATTTCGCCAGCGGCGGCAGGGAGGAGAGGATGGTCTCGATATTGCCGCCGGTCTTGAGCCCGAACACCGTGCCGCGATCGTAGAGCAGGTTGAACTCGGCGTAGCGGCCACGACGGATCAATTGCTCTTCGCGCTCGGCCTCGCTCCAGGGCGTCGCCATATGTTGCCGGATCAGCGCCGGATAGACCTCCAGGAACGCCCGGCCGACGTCTTGCGTGAACGCGAAATCCTGCTCCCAATCGCCGGTGTTGTGGTGATCGTAAAAGATGCCGCCGATGCCGCGCGGCTCCTTGCGGTGCGGCGAATAGAAATATTCATCGCACCATTCCTTATAGCGCCCGTATTTGTCGCCATGCGCGTCGCAGGCCTGCTTGAAGGCGGCGTGGAAGCGCTGGGCGTCGGGGTAATCCTGGCTGCGCTGATAATCCTGCGTCGGGTTCAGATCGCCGCCGCCGCCGAACCACCACTCCGTCGTGATCATGTGGCGCGTGTTCATATGCGCAGCCGGGCAGTGCGGGTTGCGCATATGCGCGATCAGCGACACGCCGGAGGACCAGAACCGCGGGTCTTCCGCCGCGCCCTTGATGGTCTTGGCGAAGTCCGGCGCGAATTCCCCGTAGACGCAGCTCACATGCACGCCGACCTTTTCGAACAGGCGCCCGCGCATCAGCGCGCCCGTGCCGCCGCCTTGGTCGGATGCTCCATCGCCGCGCTTCCACGGCTTCTTCTCGAATCGCCCCGGCGCGCCGGGATAGAGCGCGGGGTCGGCCGCGTCCTCCAGCGCCTCGAACGCGGCGGTCAGCTCGCCCTGCAACTCGTAGAACCAATCCCGTGCGCGGGCCTTTTGCGCGTCGCTCACCATCAGACCAACCTCTCGAAACCGCCTGTCTGCCGCAGCGCCTCCGACAAGGCCACAGCGCCCGCCGTCACGACATTGAGCGAGCGCAAGCCAGGCGCCATCGGAATGCGCACGATCGCCGCAGCAGCCGCATAAAGCTCCGGCGGCGAGCCCGCGCTTTCGCGGCCCAGCACCAGAACATCGTCGGCTGCGAATGCGAAGCGGTGCAGCGGCGCGCCATCGGTCTCGATCAAGATGAGGCGCCCGCGCGCGGCCCGAAACGCGGCGAGGCTGGCGTGGCGCGCAATCTCGGCTTGCGGCCCGTAATCCAGCGCGGCGCGCTTCAGGCTGCGATCGGTCAGCGGGAATCCACAGGGCTCGATGACGTCGAGCCCGACGCCGAAGCAGGCGCACAGCCGGATGGCTGCGCCCAAATTCTGCGGGATGTCCGGTTGATAGAGGGCGAGGCGCACGTTAGAGGCTCCCTCGCGACGCGTTTGGGGCGGATTTGGGCATAGGCGGCGCGGCTGCGTCGCTACGCCGCGCGAATCTGACAACCTGCCTCATTAGCGTCGCGCGCGACCCTGGCTAGGGTCCGCCCGAGCGGGTGTTGGGCGAGTGTGAGGAGACGAGCGTGGCCGAAACGGCGGCGAGCACGACTGACGGGCACGACGAGGCCACGCGGCGCGACTTCATCTTTATCGCCGCCGGCGCCATGGGCGCGGTGGGCGCCGCCGCGGTGATCTGGCCGCTGATCGCGCAGATGACCCCTGCCGCCGATACGCGGGCCTTGTCGACGACCGAGGTCGACCTGAGCGCGGTTCAGGAAGGCCAGCAGATCGTCACCACCTGGCAAGGCAAGCCGGTGTTCGTGCGCCACCGCACCAATGCCGAGGTCGAGGCCGCCCAGCGCGACGATTATCTGCCGATGCGCGATCCCGCGATCGACGCCGACCGGATCAAGCAATCCAACGGCCAGGCCGGCAAAGCGAACTTCCTCATCCTGCAGGCGGCCTGCACCCATCTGGGCTGCATCCCGACCTTCGCCGAGGGCGATTATCACGGCTGGAAATGTGCGTGCCACGGCTCGCAATACGATACGTCCGGCCGCATCCGCCGGGGGCCCGCGCCGAAAAATCTGCTGGTCGCGCCCTACACCTACCAATCCGACACCGTGATCAAGATTGGCTGATATGAGCGGACACGCATCGAGCTACGAGCCGAAGACCGGCTTCACGCGCTGGCTGGACAAGCGCCTGCCCGTCATCCGCCTCGCGCATGACACGGCGGTTTCCTACCCCACGCCGCGCAACCTCAATTATTGGTGGACGTTTGGCGGCATCCTGACGTTCTGCCTCGTGGTGCAGATCGTCACCGGCATCGTGTTGGCGATGCATTACGTGCCGAACGTGCATCTCGCCTACGATAGCGTGCAGCGTTTTGTGCGCGACGTGCCCTATGGCTACATCATCCAGCCTGTGCACGCCGTCGGCGCCTCGATGTTCTTCCTCGCGGTCTACATCCACATGTTCCGCGGGCTCTATTACGGCTCCTACAAAGCCCCGCGCGAAGTGCTCTGGATTTTGGGCTGCATCATCTACCTGCTGATGGTGATCACCGGCTTCCTTGGCTACACCTTGCCCTGGGGCCAGATGAGCTTCTGGGGCGCCACGGTCATCACCAACATCCTGGGCGCGGTGCCGATCGTCGGCGAAAGCATCCTGGTTTGGATTCGCGGCGGCGGCGCGGTCGATAACACCACGCTCAACCGCTTCTTCTCGCTGCATTATCTGCTGCCCTTCGTGATCGCCGGCGTGGTCGGCCTGCACATCTGGGCGCTGCACGAAGCAGGGCAGAACAATCCGGCAGGCGTCGAGCCCAAGGGCCCGGAAGATACCGTGCCGTTCACGCCGTTCGCCACGGCGAAGGATCTCGTGGGCCTGGCGCTCTTCGCGATCATGTTCGCGGTGTTCGTGTTCTACATGCCGAACGCGCTCGGCCATGCCGACAATTACATTCCGGCTAATCCGCTGGTGACGCCGCCGCACATCGTGCCGGAATGGTATTTGCTGCCGTTCTACGCGATCCTGCGCGCCATCGATTTCAACATTGGCCCGATCGATTCAAAATTTGGCGGCGTGATCGCGATGTTCGCGGCCATCGCCGTTCTGTTCGTGCTGCCTTGGCTCGATACGTCGAAAGTGCGTTCGATGCGCTATCGGCCGATCGCACGGCAATTCTTCCTGATCTTCGCCGTGGTGTGCTTCGCGCTCGGCTGGTGCGGCGGGCAAACGCCTGATCAGCCTGTGATCCCGGCGGCGCAAGCTCATGCCACGCTCACCTGGGCCGAGGGCGGCGCGGTCAGCGAGCAGCCGATCCAGGCCGGCTCCGCCGACGAAATGGCCCGCCTCGTCACGCAGACGGAAGCCCAGCTCAAATCCCACGGCGCGCAGGTCGTCTACATCCAGCGCAGCTCGCCGACGCAGGGCCTGGCGCGGTCCGTCTCCGGCGGCACGCTGCAGCATGTCGTCGTCTCCGGCGCCAATGTCGATGAGCTCGAAACCAACATCGCCGCGCGCAAGGCGACGCTGAACGGCGCGCCCTTCGTCGAGGTGCGCCGCGAATTGCCCTTCGTGTTCACCGTGACGCGCTTCAGCCAGGTGCTGACGGCGTATTACTTCCTCTTCTTCCTCGTCATCCTGCCGCTTCTGGGCCTGCGTGAAACGCCCAACCGCGTGCCGGAGACGATTGCGAAATCCATCGGTGGCGGCAAAGCCGCCGCGCAGGGGGCCTGATCGGATGCTGCGACGTTTGCTTTTCGCGCTCGCCGCCGCTTGCGTGATGGCGCCGGCCGCCGCCGCGCAGGAACATGTGCGCGAGCCGGAACCCTATCATTTCAGCTTCGAAGGCCCGTTCGGCACCTATGATCGCGCGGCGGTGCAGCGCGGCTTCCTGGTCTACAAGCAGGTCTGCTCGAACTGCCATTCGCTCAACCAGCTCTCTTATCGCAATCTCGGCGAGGAGGGCGGCCCGTTCGAAGCGTTCCGCGAACACAATCTGCAAACCGGCGAAGAGACGATCACGCTCTCGCCCCACGGCGAAGCCGAAGCCATCGAGGCCAACGACAATCCCTATGTCCGGGAGTTCGCCTCCGAGGTGATGATCCCGATCATCGACGATCTCGGCCAGCCGGCCGAGCGTCCGGGCCGTCCCTCCGATCATTTCAAGGCGCCCTTCGCCAACGAGCAGGCCGCCCGCGCGGCCAATGGCGGCGCGCTGCCGCCCGATCTCTCCGTCATGCCGCTCGCCCGCGAAGGCGGCGCGGCCTATATCCGCTCGCTCGTCGGCTTCGGCTTTACCGGCGAGCTGCGCGACGGCAAGCACGTCAACCGCTATTTCCCTGGCGAGCTCATCGGCATGGCGCCGCCGCTCTCGGACGGCATGGTGACCTATTCGGATGGCACCGAGGCCAGTGTCGCGCAGATGGCCACGGACGTCGCGCAATTCCTGCAATGGGCCGCCGATCCGCACATGGAGGCGCGCAAGCGCGCCGGTTTCCAAGTGCTGTTCTATCTCGGCATTCTGACCCTGCTGCTTTACCTCGGCTATCGCCAAGTTTGGCGCGGCACGAAGCACTAAGCGCCAACGCCCTTCCCCCTCCAAGAAGGGGGAGGCGAAAGCTCGCCCGTAGCGCTCGCCGCCAGTTTCCGGCACGCTCTCGTCCAGGAGAGCGCTCATGGCGGATTTGCGGAAGCTGCGCCGCGCGGCTGATCGCGCAGTGCTGGAGCAATTGCTCAAGCATGGCGACGATCTCAGCGTTCCGCGCGACACCGTGGTCTATTTCTACCTGCACGGCGGCGAGCGGCGCGCATCCGAAGAGGTGCTTGGCGCGCTCGGCGCCGATCTGGAGGCGCGCGGCTTCACCGTGCGCCGCGCCGCCGTCCATGACGGGGTCATCGGCAATGCGGACCGCGCCGTCGATCCCGTCTCCCTCGATGCCCTGATCGGCGATATGCTGGAACTCGCCGAAACCCACGACGTCGACTTCGACGGCTGGGAATGCGCCATGATCTCCAAACCCGGGGCGCTCCATTGAGCGACTGGACGCTGGCGATCATCGGCGGCTCGGGCCTCTACGATTTGCCGGGTCTCGATGGCGCTTGGGAAAAGGTCGCCACGCCCTGGGGCGATCCCGTCTCGCTGCTGCGCGCCGAACGCGACGACGTGGGCCTGCTCTTCTTGCCGCGCCACGGCGTCGGCCATGTGCAATCGCCCACCAGCATCAATTATCGCGCCAATATCGATGCGCTGAAGCGCGCCGGCGCCACCGACATTCTTGCGCTCTCCGCCTGCGGCTCGCTCAGCGAAGATTTGCCGCCCGGCATTTTCGTCGTCGTCGACCAATTCATCGACCGCACCTTCGCGCGCGAGAAGAGCTTCTTCGGCGCAGGCTGCGTCGCGCATGTGTCGATGGCTGAGCCGGTTTGCGCGCGTCTCGCGGGCATCGCCGCCGAAGCGGGCCGCGCCGCTGGCGCCCAAATCATCGAAGGCGGAACTTATCTCGTCATGGAGGGCCCGCAATTCTCCACGCGCGCGGAATCGCGGCTCTACAAGGGCTGGGGCTGCGATGTGATCGGCATGACCAACATGCCCGAAGCCAAGCTCGCCCGCGAAGCCGAGCTGCCCTACGCCAGCGTCGCCATGGTCACAGACTATGATGCCTGGCGCGCCGAGGAGGCGGGCGTCAGCGTCGAGGATATTCTCGTCGTGCTCGCCGCCAACGCGCAGACGGCGCGCGATCTCGTGGCGGAGACCATCGCCATCCTCGCCCGCACGCCGCGCGCTCCATCGCCCATCGACACAGCGCTCGATCATGCCATCATCACCGCGCCTGAGGCGCGCGATCCCGTGCTTCTGGCCAAGCTGGATGCGATCGCCGGCCGCGTCCTCGGGAGGAAGAGATGAGCTATGTCTACGCCGCGCTGACGCTCGAACGCGGCGCGCAAGCGCAGCGCGCGCTCGCCGAGCAGATCCGCGCGCGCAAAGCGAAGGGCGCGCGCGTCGCGCTGTTTACGCCGCAGATCGGCTTCGCGTCGAACGAAGCGGCGCTCTTGCTGCAGGATATGTCGCTCGATGATGTCGCGCCGGTCGCTTCGCCCATCCTCGCGCGCGATGGTCATGCGCTCGCGCCCACCATCCGTCCGCGCACGCACGATGCGCTCAAGCCCGGCGGCATCTACGTGCATCGCTGGTTCACAATCGACGGCGGCGCGCTCGATGAATTCGTCGCGCTTTCGGGCCAGGCTTGGCCCGAATTCGAGAGCCTGTTCGACGCCAAAATTTTCGGCTTGTTCGCAGCGGAGGAAACCGCAGAGGATCGCGCGGAGGGCGCGCGCCGCCTGCTGCTCATCACGCGCTATGGCGATCACGGCGTGTGGGAGAAATCGCGCGACCCGACCACCGCGGCGATGCAAACCTTCTTCAAACGCCAACAGCTCACGCGCCGCACCATCGCGCGCTCAAGCCTGCTCGTGGAGTAAGCCATGGATACGCTTCTGCCGATCGCCGAACGCATCGGCGCCCGCCTCAAGGCGCGCGGCGAAACCATCGCCATCGCCGAATCCTCGTCCGGCGGCTTGATCTCCGCCGCGCTACTCGCGGTCCCCGGCGCCTCGGCCTACTACCGCGCCGGAGCCGTCGTCTACACGGCCAAGGCCCGCTCCACGCTGATGGACATTCACCGCGAGGATGTCGAAGGCATGCGCTCTGCCAGCGAGCCTTACGCGCTGCTGCTGGCGCGGCGCGCCGGCGCCCGCTTCGGCGCGACCTGGGGCCTCAGCGAAACCGGCGCGGCCGGCCCCTCCGGCAATCCCTATGGCGATGCGGCGGGCCATACCTGCGTCGCGCTCGCCGGCCCGATTGAGGTCTCGATGACCATCGAAACCGCCTCGTCCGACCGCATCGCGAACATGCGCGCCTTCGCCCTGGCCGCCCTCGAATTGATCGATCGCGCGCTCAAGGACGGCTAATCGGCTTTCTTCTCGCCGCAATGATGCAAGTCTATGGTCCGTACGGGGACACATGGAAGCGCGCGCCCTCTCGGTCGATAACGCGGCATCAGGCTACCTGCGCCTGCGCTTCGTGCGGGCGTTTGCGGCGTCGTGGAACGTGTTCGTGGTGGCCGGCCTGATCGGGGTCTGCATCGGCGCGGCCTTCTTCACGAAAGGCCCTTACGACAACGTCATCGCCAATGCGGCGAGCCTGCCGTTTCTGGTCGTGCTCCTCGCCCTTGTGATGCTCATTCCCGTGGTGCTCGGCGTGGCGCTGTCGAGCGCGCTGACCGATGCGCTTCATCGCCGCCTCGCCGCCTTCGTGATGCTCCTCCTCACAGTGCTCGTCCTGCTGCTCGCGCTCTTTGCAGGGCTCGGCGCGGTGGGGGAGCAGGTCGGCTTCGTCGAGGCGCGCCATCAAACGGTGGTGCTGTCGGCGTGGCAGAGCTGGGTGATGGTCGGCTTTCTCGTGCTGACTGCCTTTGTCGCCTTTGAAGGCGTCGGCTGGGCCTGGTGGCAGCTGACCTGCGCGCGCCCGGGCTTCCTCGCCGCGCGCGGCTGGCGCCCGAAGCTCTTCAACCTGCCGGCCACGTTCCGGCGCCATCTCGGCCTGCCGGCCTTTCTCGCGCAGTTCGCGCGCGGCCGGCTCATTCTCACCGCGCTCTACTTCCTCGTCGCGGTTTTGAACGGGGGGCTGATCCTCGCGCTCATCCTACCGCTGATGGTGTTTTCGCGTCCGGGCGAAACCCCGCCGCCGGGCGCTTTGGCCGCTATCGGCGTGATGGTCGCGCTGCTGGCGCTCAATCTCTTTGGCGTAGGACGCATCTTCAACCGCATCGCCGATGCGCGCGCGATCAGCCGCTATCAGCATGTGCGCGAATGGGATGCGCGCGCGCCCATCCTGTTCCTGCGCGCCTTCGATCAGGACGCGGTGAAGCTGCACGCCGAAACCGCCGATCCCTTCGTCAAACTGCCCGCCGGCGTCGGCGCGCCGCGCACGCTCGATGAAATCCTGCTCGAGAACGCGTCGCCCTATGGCCCGCTCATCGCCATCGGCGATCCGCGCGATCCCACGCCGCCGCTCGGCGCGGCGCGCATCTTTGTGCCGGGCGAGGACAATGATTGGCAGCGCGTCGTCTCATCGCTGGTCGCGGCCTCGCGCGCCGTCGTGATGTGCCCGACGACGAGCGCGGGCGTGCGCTGGGAGCTCGAATTGCTGGTGCGCGCCGGCGCGCAGGGCCGCACCATTTTCCTCGCCAATCCGGAAATTCCCGCCAGCGAGACCGAGCCTTTGTTTGCGACGCTCCTGCTCGACAGCCGCTTTCCAAATGTGAAGCGCGGCCAAACCGTGCTCGCCGCGTACAAAACGGGCGATTCCTGGCAGGTGCTCACTGCCAGGCGCCGCAATCTGCAAAGCTATTCGATCGCGCTGACCATGGCGCTTCAGGCCATCCTCGGCCTCGATGGCGTGCCCATCCCGCGCGCAGCGCGGCGACCTTAGCCGAGCTCCGCTTGGCTGCGCACGATGCGGCCGACGAGGCCGTAGGACACGGCTTCTTCCGCGAGCATCCAATAGTCGCGGTCGATGTCCTTCTTGATGCGGTCGAGCGGTTGGCCTGTCGCTTCGGCGAAGATGCGGTTCAGACGCTCGCGCATGCGCAGGATTTCGCGCGCCTGAATTTCAACGTCAGACGCCATGCCGCCCACGCCGCCGCGCGGCTCGTGCAGCAGGAAGCGCGTGTTCGGCAGGCAGAAGCGGTTGCGCCGCTCGGCCGCGCAATAGATCAGCGCGCCCGCGCTCGCCACCCAGCCCGTGCCCAGCATGCGGACTTCGGGTTTGATGAACTTGATCGCGTCATGGATCATGTCGCCGCTTTCGACATGGCCGCCCGGCGAGGAGATCACGAACGTGATCGGATCGTCGCTGTCGGAGGCGAGCGCGAACAGGCGCTCGGTCGTGCGCCGCGCCTGCATGTCATTGATCTCGCCCGTCAGCATCACGACGCGGGATTTGAACAATGCCTTCTCGACGATCGCCGGGGCGGGCAGCGGCACTTCCGGCTTGTTGTCGTCTTCTTCGTCGTCGAGGCGCGTCATAGAGGGCTCCAAAGGGCGTGGGGGCAAAATAGGGTGCGCCGCCGCGCGGCGAAAGGGGCGGGCGGCGCCCGCTTTATCCACAGCCCCAGCCGCCCAAATCCGCGCCAGAGGCCCGCGCCTTCCCTTGCCGTGTGGGCCATGTCCTTATGGCGCCGCCGCGTCGGAGCGCCTGATGGCCGATCTGTCTCAAACCATTCGCACCATTCCGGATTATCCCAAGCCCGGCATCCTGTTCCGCGACATCACCACGCTTCTGGGCGATGCGCGGGCCTTCCGCCGCGCCGTGGACGAGCTGGTCCAGCCGTTCGCGGGCCGCAAGATCGACAAAGTGGCCGGGATCGAGGCGCGTGGTTTCATCCTCGGCGGCGCCGTCGCCCATCAGCTCAGCGCCGGCTTCACGCCCGTGCGCAAGAAGGGCAAGCTGCCAGCCGCGACCTTGCGCCAGACCTACGCGCTCGAATATGGCGAGGACGAGGTCGAGATTCACATCGACGCCATCGCCGCTGGCCAATCGGTCCTGCTTGTCGATGATCTCATCGCCACCGGCGGCACCGCCGAAGCCGCGATCAAGCTGCTGCGCCGCGCCGGCGCCGAGATCGTCGGCGCCGCCTTCGTGATCGACCTTCCTGATCTGGGCGGCGCCGCCCGCATCGAGAATCTCGGCGTCCCCGTGCGAAGCCTCGTCGCGTTTTCGGGGCACTAGCTCGCGCGCTAAACGCCGTTCGCCGCTGCGTTCGGCGTGCGCGCGCGGAAGGCGTCGGCGCGCGCATGAACGCGCGCGATGTCTTCCGGTGAAAGGCGCGCTTCGATTTCGCTCGCGCGCGCCTGCGCCGGCGCATAGCCGGCTTTCGCCGCGACCAGGAACCAGAACGCGGCTTCGTTCATATCCGCCGCCACGCCGCGCCCCTCGTGATAGAGGATGCCCAGATTGAATTGGCTTTCCGCGACGCCGAATTCCGCAGCCTGGCGGAACCAGCGATAGGCGGCGGCGAGATCGGCCGGCGCGCCTTCGCCGCGCGCGTAATAGACGCCAAGATCGTGCATCGCCGCGCAATTGCCAGCCTCCGCCGCGCGCTCGGTCCAGATGCGCGCCATGGTGAGATCGGCGCCGAGTCCTTGCCCGCGCTCATAGAGCTTGGCCAAACGATATTGCGCCGGCGCAAAGCCGCGTTCGGCCGCGCTGCGCAGCAGGGGCGCTGCGGCGGCGAAATCACTGGCGCCGATCTTGGCGAGCGCCTGGCCATAGGAATCGGCTGGCGTGGTGCGCGGCGCGGCGGGCAGCGCCGCATGCGCGCGCGGCGCCGCTGGCGCCTGCGGCTCGGCCGCGCGAAACGCGCACGCCACCAGGGAAAGCGCTGCAATCCCGCCCAACACGCGCGCCGCCACGCTCACGCCGCGCGCGCCGCTTTGGCGTTTGCGCCGCCGCGCGGGTTTGGGCCGAAAGCTGGTTTGCGCCGCGCCGCGCGCCCGCACGATGTAGGGCGCTTCGGGCGGCGGCGCGTGCAGCACAAGATCGAGCACGGGCGGCTTCGGCGCCGGCGGGCCGAGCGGCAGTTCAAGCTGCACCGGCTCGGCGGGCGGCGACGCGGCGATGGCGGCCGGCGCACCTTCTTCCGCGATCGCGGGCGCCTCGCGCTCTGGCGCTTCCTCCGGCGATGGCGTCAAGCCGGTCAGCGCGCAGGTGAGCGCGTCGATCGCCGCAGCTGCGCGCGAGCGCGGTGCGATCTCGCCGATCATCTGGCCCTTGATCGCCGCTTCGCCGAACAAGGCGGGATCGAAACCGAAGGTCGCGATCGGCGGCCCGCCGACGGTGTCGGAAAAGTCCTTGAGCGAAATTTCCTGCTGCTTGCGCGCGCCGACCATAGCGAGCGCGACATGCGGCGCCGTTGCGCGCGCAGGCGTGAGTTGATCGACCATGTTCTTGGCGTTGCGCAGGCTGGCCAAATCTGGCCCCGCCACGATAAGCACCTCATCGGCCGCCGTAAGTGCGCGCTTGACCCAGCCATTCCACGCATGCGGCAGATCGAGCACGACGAACGGACTGGTGCGCCGCACGCTTTTCAGCGCCGTATCGAGCGCCTCCAGATCCAAATCCGAGCCGCGCTCCAACGTTGCGGGGGCGGTCAGCACGCGCAGCCGTTTGCGCCCGGTCGCCGCCGCATGCGCCGCGAGCGCTTCATCGGCCGAGTCCGGCGCTTGCAGAATGTCGGTGATCGATTGGCGCGCCATCGGTCCGAAATTGAACGCCGAGGTGCCGAACGGGATGTCGAGATCGACCAGGGCCGCGCCCACGCGATGGCGCTCGGTGATCGACCAGGCGATGTTCTGCGCCAGCGTCGAAGCGCCCACGCCGCCGCGCGCGCCGATCACGGCAATGGTGCGCGCCGTATCCTTCTCGGCATAGAGCGCGCAGAGCAGGCGCACGAGATCGTCTTCCGCGACCGGCGGCACGAGATAATCGCACACGCCGCGCTGGGCGAGGTCGCGATAGAGCCGCACATCGTTGACGGCTCCGAAGATGAGAATCTTGGTGTCCTTGTTCAGCGCGCGCATCAGCCGGTCGACGGCGGCGAGCAAATCGGCGCCGGTCAGCGTCGTGTCGAGCATCGCGAAGCGCGCCGCCGCGCCCTCGATATCGCCGCGCTCATAGCTGATTTCCGCCCGCGCGAGCCGCCGGTCGGCGCCGGCTTTGGTGATGAGCTCCGCGATCTCCGTGCGCGTCCAGCTTACATGGATCGCGATCGCCGGCGCGGGCGGCTCGTGCTCATCGGTCGGCGTCAGGGTCGGCGGCTTGCGGCGGCCTTCGCCCCAGCGTGTGCGCGCCTCCTCGCACGCATCGTCTTCCTCCTCGACAAGCAGATGCGAGAAGGGATTGCCGCGCAGGATTTCATCGTCTTCGTCCGGCGGATCGAACGGCGGATCGTCGAAATCATCGGCTGCAGGCGCGGGCGGCCCGGGTGGGGCGGGCGGCTCCGGCGGCGCGAAGGCCTGCGCGGCCAGCTCCGGCGCCGGCAGGGGCGGCAGGGTCACCACCTCAGTATCGTCGAGCTCGATTTGCGGCGGCTCGTTCGGCGCGGCTTCGACGTGCTGCACAAGCCGTCGTTTGACTCTGCTGCGATGGATGCGCGCGCGGGCGCGGCCGCGCCGTGCGCGTGGTCTTGGTTTCGCGAGTGTTTCCGTCAATACGCTAACCGCGGCGACACCAACGGCGCCAGGCGCGCACTGTGCAAAAGCTTTCTTGAGAAGCTCTTAGAAAGGATCACAAACGCGCGTTCACCACATCGCTCAAATCGCCTCAGCGTTGCGATCGAAAATCGCGTTGAACGCCCGCACGGCCGCCGCCGGCCCGTCGGGATGCTTCCACACGCCATTGGCCACGGCGATGAAATCGGCGCCCGCGCGCACCAGCGGCTCACAATTGTCCGCCGTGATGCCGCCGATCGCCACGCAAGGCACATCCGTCGTCTCGCGCCAGATTTCGAGCAATTCGGTATCCGCGCGATAACCAGACTCTTTCGTGTCGCTCGCGAAGAACGCGCCGAACGCCACATAATCCGCGCCTTGCTCTGCCGCCTCCATCGCCAGATGGCGCGAGGCATGGCAGGTCACGCCCACAATCGCGTCGGGGCCGAGCAGCCGGCGCGCATCCGCATAGGGCATGTCCTGCTGGCCCACATGCACGCCATCCGCCTTCAGAGAATAGGCCAGATCCGGCCGGTCGTTCACGATGAACGCGCCGCCCGCATCCTGCACCAGCGGCATCAGCACCTTGGCCGCCGCGCGGATCGCCTCGTCGCTCGCAGCCTTCATCCGCAATTGCACCGCGGCCACATCTCCGGCCATCATGGCGGCGTGGAGCGCGAGCGCGAAATCGTCGAGCTCGAACGAAGAGGGCGTGATCAGATAGAGGCGCGACCGCATGGCGCGTTCATATCGCGCGCGGGCGCGCGGCGCCATGAGAGGGCGAGGGGGTGCGTATGAGGATTGCGATCTTGGCGTTTGTGGCCGCCGCGGCCGGCGCGAGTTTTCTCGCGGCGTGCGAGACCATGAGCACGGAGGAGTGCGCCGCCGCCGATTGGGGCGCGCTTGGCTACGCAGATGGAGCCAACGGGACAAACCGCTTCGCGGCGCGCCAGGAAAGCTGCGCACGGCGCGGCTTCACCGCGGATTTGCAGGCCTATGTCAGCGGCAATGATCAGGGCCTGCGCGCCTATTGCACGCCGCAGCGCGGCTTCCAGCGCGGTCTGCAGGGCTCGTCTTATGACGGCTTCTGCCCCGGCGATCTCGACGTTCTGTTCTCGCAGGCCCACGCCGATGGCTATCGCGCCTATCAGGCGCGCAGCGCGCTCGATGCGGCGCAGGGCGAGGTCAATCGCCTGCAAAACCGCCGCGATGAGATCGACCGCGCCATCCGCGACTCCGAAGCCGCGCTCGCCGCAGCGACGACCGACGATGAACGCGGCCGCCTGCGCAACCAGATCGGCGCCTTGAACGACGAACGCCGCCGCGTGAACGACGATATCCGCACCCAGCAGCAGGCCGTCCGCATTCGCGGCGAAGCGCTCGATCGTGTCCGCTACGACATCGGCGACCGCTGGGGGCCGTGGTGAGGCGGGCTTAGGCCGCCTGCTTCTCCAGCTTCCGGTCCCATTCGCCCTTGCTTGCGAGGCCATTCATGCGGGCGCGGTGGAGGAAGGCGGCTTGCGCTTTGGCGACGTTTTCGGCGCGGCCGCCCCACGCCTTCTGTGGCGCGGCCTGCAGCGCGCGGCCGTAGGAGAACGTCATTTTCCACGGGAAGCCGCCGAGCGCGTTCATGGCGTTCAGATGCGCCGTCGCCAGCTCGTCCGATTGGCCGCCCGAGAGATAGGCGATGCCCGGCACGGCGGAGGGCACCGTGTTCTTGAGCACGCGGATGGTGCGCTCGGCCACTTCATCCACGCCCGCTTGGGCGCCGCATTTCTTGCCGCACACGATCATGTTCGGCTTCAGCACCGTGCCTTCAAGCGCGACCTTGGCGATGTGCAGCTCGCTATAAAGATCGCGCAGCACGGCGGTCGTCACCTCTTCGCAGCGCGCCGCGTCATGGGCGCCGTCCATCAGCACTTCGGGCTCGACGATCGGCACGATGTTGGCGTCCTGGCAGAGCGCGGCATAGCGCGCGAGCGCATGCATATTGGCGTGGATCGCGGCCTGCGTGGGAACGCCGTCTGAAATGTCGATCACGGCGCGCCATTTCGCGAAGCGCGCGCCTTGCTCGTAATATTTCGGCAGCCGCTTCGCGAGATTGTCGAGGCCCTTGGTGATGGTCTCGCCTTGCGCTGCGCCCGGCAGCGGCTCGACCCCTTCGTCCACTTTGATGCCCGGCAGCGCGCCGCTCTCAGCGATCACCTGCACGAGCGGGGCGCCGTCCTTCGCCTTCTGCCAGATGGTTTCATCGTAGAGGATGACGCCGGACACGTACCGCATCGCGTCGTTCGCGCGGAACATCAGCTCGCGGTAATCGCGGCGATTGTCTTCGGTGTTTTCGACGCCGATGGCTTCGAAGCGTTTGCCGATCGTGCCGGTGGATTCGTCCGCCGCGAGAATGCCCCGGCCGGGCGCAACCATCGCCTCTGCGACCTTGTTCAATTCAGCGATGTTCATCATATCCCCCAAGGACTTTGCGCCTTTTTCGCCTTGCCGGCGGAGGCGGTCAAGCAGGGGCTGGGCGCGCGCTATTCCTCGCCTTTGTAGATGCGCACAAGCTTTTCGAGCATTTTCAGCGCGTCTTCGCGCGGCCGCTGGAACGTGTTGCGCCCGATGATGGAGCCATTGCCGCCGCCGTCGCGAATGTCGCGCGCGTCTTGATAGACCGCGTCCGCGCCCTTCGCCGCGCCGCCGGAGAACACCACGATGCGGCGCCCGCTGAACGCGGCCTGCACCACGTGTTCGACGCGCTTGGCCTGCGCCGACCAATCCTGGCCGTCATAGACCTTCTGCGCATCCTTCTGTTCGATGTGCGCGCTGGGCAGCTTCACCTTGATGATGTGCGCGCCGAGCAGCGCCGCCATGTGCGCCGCGTAGGCGCCGACATCGAGCGCGAGTTCGCCTTCCTTGGTCAGCATGCCGCCGCGCGGATAGGACCAGATCACCGTCGCGATGCCGACGGATTTGGCCTCCGCCGACATCTCACGGATTTCTTCCATCATCTCGAACACCTCGTCCGAGCCCGGATAGATGGTGAAGCCGATCGCGGCGCAGCCGAGCCGCAGCGCATCTTCGACGCCGCCCGTCATCGCCTGGTTGATCGAGGTCGCCCAGGAATTGGACGAGTTCACCTTGAGGATGGTCGGGATCTGCCCGGCATAGGTATCGGCGCCGGCTTCCAGCATGCCGAGCGGCGCGGCGTAGGCCGAAAGCCCCGCATCGATCGCCAATTGGAAATGGTAAAGCGGATCATAGGCGGGCGGGTTCACGGCGAAGCTGCGCGCCGGGCCGTGCTCGAAGCCCTGATCGACTGGCAGGATGATGAGCTTGCCCGTGCCGCCCAGCCGCCCCTGGGTCAGGATGCGCGCCAGATTGGCCTTCGTGCCGGGATTGTCGCTCTCGTAATTGTCGAGAATCTTCTTCACGGTCGGCGTGAAGGCCATGATGTCGGGCTCCGTTTGATCGCTGGAAGAGCGCCTAGCAGACGCGAAGCGATTTGAGAATTCCGCTCGCGTGCGTCGCGGCGGCTGAGCCAGCTTCCCGCCTCAGACGAGTATTCGCCTACTCCGCCGCCTTGCCCGCCGCGTCTTCATCCGCGCGTTCGCGCCGCCAACGGCGCTCGTCGAACCAGCCCATCACGCGCATCCCGGCGACCACGGCCAAGGCGCCCAGAACCGCCAGCAAATAGTCGCTCATCGCCATGTCAGTCCTCCAAGGCGCCGAGGATGGCTTTCGCCCAGAGATGCAACAGCAGGAATATGATCGCGCTGAAGAAGAATTGCACGACGGTCGCCGCCGTCCAGCCGGATTGAAGGAAGGGCTGTAGAAATCCGCCCAAGAAGATGGCCAAGCCGATCGCGTTGACGGAGTTGGCTTCCAATTCAACCCGCTTGTTCCGGGTTGCCTTGCCAATTCGCGCCGCCATCTACCGCCTCCCGCGGCAATCTATCAGGTCGCCTTGAGCGCCTCCACGCCGGGCAAAACTTTGCCTTCCATCCATTCCAGGAACGCGCCGCCGGCGGTGGAGACGAAGGTGAAATCGGCGCCGACGCCGGCGTGGTTGAGCGCGGCCACTGTATCGCCGCCGCCGGCCACCGCGATCAACTTACCGTTCTTCGCGCGCGCGGCGGCGTGGCGCGCGGCCGCCACCGTGCCGTGATCGAAGGGCGGGGTTTCGAACACGCCGAGCGGGCCGTTCCAGATCAGCGTGTTGCTCTCATCCATCGCCCGCGTCAGCCGCGCGATGGTCTCCGGCCCCGCATCCAGAATGCGCTCGTCATTGTCGATCGCGCCCAGGCCGCGCACGAAGGCCGGCGCACGCGCGTCGAGCTTTTCCGCAACGATGGTGTCGATCGGCAGCAGCAATTCGCATTTATGCATGCCGGCCGCGCGAATGATCTCGCGCGCGGTATCGCCCAGATCCTTCTCGCAATAGGAGGCGCCGACCTCCCAGCCTTGCGCATAGAGGAACGTGTTCGCCATGCCCCCGCCGATGGCGAGCTTGTCGAGCTTGGCGACGAGATTTTTCAGCAAATCGATCTTGGTCGATACTTTCGAACCGCCGACAATGCCCAGCACCGGCCGGCGCGGATTGCCGAGCGCGGCGTCGAGCGCATCGAGCTCCGCTTCCATCGACTTGCCGGCATAGGCGGGCAGGAGATGGGCGAGGCCTTCCGTCGAGGCGTGCGCTCGGTGCGCGGCCGAAAACGCATCGTTCACGTAAAGATCGCCCAGCTCGGCAAACGCCTTCGCCAGCGCCGGATCGTTGGTTTCCTCGCCGGCGTGAAAGCGCGTGTTCTCCAGCAGGATCACGCCGCCCGCGGGCGCTGCGGCGATCGCGCTCTTGGCCGCGTCGCCGATACAATCGTTCGCGAAGGCAACCGGCGCACCAAGCAGCTCGGACAACGGCGCCACGACCGGCTGCAAGGACATCGACGGCACGCGCTTGCCCTTCGGCCGGTCGAAATGCGCCAACAGCGCGACCTTGGCGCCTTTCTCGCGCAGCGCGCGGATCGTCGGCAGCGCCGCGCGCAGCCGGGTATCGTCGCTGACGCGCCCATCCTGCATCGGCACGTTGAAATCGACGCGCACCAAAGCGGTCTTGCCCTTTGCGTCTGCGGCGTCGAGGCGGCGGAAACTCATCGATGGTCCTTAAGCGAGGCTGGTCGGCAGGAAATCGCGCTTGCCCAGATCGACGCCGTTATGGCGCAGAATGTCGTAGGCGGTTGCGACGTGAAAATAGAAATTCGGCAGCACGAAATAGGACACGTATCTGTCGCCCGTCAGCTTCATGCTCGTGTCAGGTCCAACGCGGATGTCCAGTTCGCGTGTGGCGGCGTCCTTCAGCTTGTCCGGCCCGATGCCTGACACGATCGCGATCGACCGCGCAATGCGCGCGCGATGATCGGCGATGGTCTTCTCGACATCGGGGAAATCCGGCGGCGTCTCGCCCGCGAGCCGGCACATGCAATTCTTTGGAAACGCCGTCGCCATCGCGAGCTGGCCCGCGAGCGGCAGCATGTCCGGCGCCAGCCGCGCCTGCAGCAAGGTTTCCGCGTCGAATCCCTTCGCCGCCGCGAACGCCTCGGCCTTGTCGAGCCAGAGGCTCACATTCTTCAGCATTGCGATGAAGAGCGGCGCCGTCGCGGCGTGCAGATCGATCGTGCTCAAAGCCAAGCTCCTAGGCGGCGACCCAGCCATGCAGCGCACGGCCGACAAAGAAAGCGCCGGCCAGCACGCCGGCGAGAACGACGAGCGCAAAGGCGCTCGATCGGATCAGCGCGCCGACATCGTCGGCATACATCCGCGCCAGCGCCGTGCGGCGCGACCATAGCCAATACGCAATCATCGCGGCGATGAGCCCGATCAGCGCAGCGATCGGGGCGCCCGCCCCGCCCAGCGCGCTCGCCAACACGACGAAGGTCAACTCGATCGCTGCGTTCTGAAGATTGGGCGTGCGCGCAGCCATGAGCTCAGCCCGGCACGCCCATCTTTTCGAGCAGCGCGTCATCGCGCACGCGGCCCGGATTCGGTGTCGTGAGCAGCTTGTCGCCGATGAAAATCGAATTCGCGCCCGCGAGCAGGCAGAGCGCCTGCAGTTCCGCGCTCATCGTCTCGCGCCCCGCCGCGATGCGCACCACGGATTTCGGAAACACGATGCGCGCCACCGCCAGCCAGCGCACGAAATCGAGCCCGTCGATCGGCGCGGAATCGCCCAAAGGCGTGCCCGGGATCGGCACCAGGCGATTGATCGGCACGCTCTCGGGATGCGGATCGAGCTTCGCCAGCTCAACGATCAGATCAGCGCGATCTTCCGGCCGTTCGCCCATGCCCAGAATGCCGCCGCAGCACAGATTGATGCCGGCCTTGCGGCAATTCGCGAGCGTATCCAGCCGCTCGTCATAGGTGCGCGTCGAAACGACCGTCGGATAGTACTCTCGACCGCTGTCAAGATTGTGATTGTAATAGTCGAGGCCGGCTTCGCCGAGCGCATCGGCCTGGCCCGGCGTGAGCATGCCCAACGTCATGCAGGTTTCGAGGCCGAGCGCCTTGACGCCGCGCACCATCTCTTCGATCGCCGGCAGATCGCGATCCTTCAGCTCGCGCCAAGCCGCGCCCATGCAGAAGCGCTCGGCGCCTTCGTCCTTGGCGCGCTGCGCCGCCGCGATCACCTCATCGACCGGCATCAGTTTGGACGCCGTCAGCCCCGTCTTCACGAACGCCGATTGGCTGCAATAGCCGCAATTCTCCGGGCATCCGCCGGTCTTGATGTTCAAGAGCCGCGATTTCTGAACGGCATTGGGATCGTGATGCGCCCGAAGCGCCGTCTGCGCCTCGTAAAGCAGGTCGGAGAGGGGGCGTTCGGAGAGCGCCAGCACCTCGGCGCGGGTCCAGTCATGGCGGAGAGCGGTCATGACGCCGTGATGGCGGGCGGCGGCGGGAAACACAAGGTTCAGCGTGCGGGAGGCGCAAGGGAGCGCCCAAATACGATCCCTGCCCAGCGTTGGTGAGGGCGGAATGCGCGCGGGGTCCCGGCCTACTGGTTCGCCTCTACATGTCTGGCGAAATTGTTGAGGATCGCCTGCCAGCCCTCGCGTTGCTGTTCGGGCGAGTTTTCAGTTTCGGTGTCGAACGAGACGCGCACCAGCACGCCGCCTTCGGCGGGCGAAAACTCCACCGCCGCCGCCCGATCCCCGAACGCATACTCGATCCGCCGCTGCGGCTCGATCTTGGTGTATGTCCCCGCGAAGTCGAAGCCGAAGCTGCCGTCCTTCGCCTCCATCCGCGAGGAGAATTGTCCGCCAACGCGCAGATCGACCGTCGATTTGGTCGTGTGCCAATCGTCGGACGCCGCGTTCCATTGCACGATGTCGGCCGGCGTGACGTACGCGTCCCAGACCCTGGCGATCGGCGCACGCACAAGTTTCTCGACTGTAATTCTCATTGTCTCGCTCCGCTGACGTGCAGTTTCGTCTTATAGACGTTGGCCGCCGCCTGCAGCCGACACCCCCAGCGCATTTTAGGCGGCCCGTCTAGGTCGCCCGGTCGCAGCGGGGGTGCGGCGGCGGCGGCCTTTTGCCGTACGCGGAGATTCAATCGAGCACGAGCCGAACATTGTCTTCGGCTTGTTCGCCGCCCGGCCCGTGGTCGCGAACGATTTCAACAAGCAAGTCGAACAACGTTGGCCCGACATTGGCGCGGGCATTGGTTAGTTCGACTCGAACGGAATCTCGATTGCCGGGGTGACAGCGCTGCAACTTCTCTTCGAGATGTTTGCCTGTTTCGATGTAGCTCAACTTTTCCTTTGAGACGCTCGCGTGCGTCCATCTGAGCGTGAAGCCGCCGGCAGGCGTCCCGAACCCACCGGAAAGGAGGTCATCGAACGCATCAAGATTTCGGCCCCATCGGCGGCCGGGGACGAGCACGCGGCTGATCTCGTCATAGAAGGTATCCAACGACGTGATCTTAGAGCTGTCGATTACGTATTCTTTGGTCACGGAGGAAATCTACACCAACGCGCGTTCTGCGTCCGCTCGTCGCGAGAAGCAGGCCTGTGTACGCGATGCCAGCTCGCCTTTCAAAGGGCGATCAGTGGCAAAATTGGAGCGCGCGGCCCCTCAAATCGTCTTCGCGAACGCCACCGCGGTATCGCTCATGCGGTTCGAGAAGCCCCATTCGTTGTCGTACCAAGAGAGGATCGACACGAAAGTGCCGTCCATCACCTTGGTCTGATCGAGATGGAAGATCGAGGAATGCGGGTCGTGGTTGAAATCCATCGACACGTTGGGCTGATCGGTGACGCCCAGCACGCCCTTCAGCGCGCCGTTCGCCGCCTTCTTGATCGCGTCATTGATTTCCTCGACCGTCGTCGCGCGCTTGGCGACGAATTTGAGATCAACCACCGAGACATTCGGCGTCGGCACGCGCATCGAAATGCCGTCTAGTTTGCCTTTGAGTTCCGGCAGAACCAGGCCCACAGCTTTCGCTGCGCCCGTCGAGGTCGGGATCATGTTCAAGGCCGCGGCGCGCGCGCGATAGAGATCCTTGTGCATCTGATCAAGCGTCGGCTGATCGTTGGTGTAGGAATGGATCGTCGTCATCATGCCGCGCTCGATGCCGACCAGATCGTGCAGCACTTTGGCGACCGGCACGAGGCAGTTCGTCGTGCACGAGGCGTTCGAGATGACCTTGTGGTCCTTGGTCAGCTTGTCGTGGTTGACGCCGTAGACCACCGTCAGATCCGCGCCATCCGCCGGCGCCGACACGATCACCCGCTTGGCGCCCGCATCGAGATGCGCCGCGGCTTGCTCGCGCTTGGTGAAAATGCCCGTGCATTCGAGCGCGATGTCGACGCCCAGTTCCTTGTGCGGCAGCTCGGCCGGGTTGCGCACCGCCGTCACCTTGATCGGCTTGCCCGCCACCACGATCGTATCACCCTTGACCTCAACGGAGGCCGGGAAGCGGCCATGCACGCTGTCGAAGCGCAGCAAATGCGCATTGGTCTCGACGGGCCCCAGATCGTTCACCGAGACGATCTCGATATCGGTGCGGCCGGATTCCACGATCGCGCGCAAAACGTTCCGCCCGATGCGCCCGAAACCGTTGATCGAGGCCCGAACCGCCATTGCGCAAATCTCCTGGATTCCTAGTCAAATGATGTGGCCGAGGATGTGCCGCCTCAGCGCCTCCAAGTCCATACGGCGCCGGCGCAGGGCAGAAACCGCCTTTCGCGGGGGCGGCGATTTTCGCGGCGTCCGTGCGCGCCTTGAGGCCGCCGCAGAACGCCCCTACCTTCGCTTTCGGGCGGCTACTGCGGCGTGCGAGACGGATTTAATCCCCAGGGCCGTATCTTCTCTATCGGGAGCTGTTCCCGGCCGGACCCTGGTCCGGACGCACGGCGCCCACCTAGTACGCTAGGGTCTAGAGGGATAAATCGCCGTTCCGGCGCGTGTGGTTCCGCCCAATTTTTCTCGGAGGGCCGGTGAGCGCTGAGCCCGATCTGGACGCCATTAAGGCCCTCGCCCGGCGCGACGCACGGGCCCTGCGCGCCAGCATCCAGGATCCGCGCGCCGCGCTCGCCCTCATCCAGAATTTCCCGCTCGAACTCGCCCGCATCGGCCCGGTCGCCGGCTATTGGCCGTTCGGCGGCGAGATCGATCCCCGGCCGCTGATGGCTGCGCTCGCCAAGGCCGGTCTCACCATCGCACTGCCGCGCATGGACCGGCGCGAGGGCGCGGCCCGTTTTCTGGTGTGGGAGGACGCGGGCGCCTTGAAGCCCGACGCTTACGGCATGCTGGCGCCGCCGGGTGACGCCCGCGAGGTCACGCCCAAGCTCCTGCTGGTCCCCCTCCTGGCGTTCGACCGCGCCGGCCATCGCCTCGGGCAGGGTGGAGGCCATTACGACCGCACGCTCGCGCTGCTCAAGCCGCGCGGCGCCAAGGCCATCGGCCTCGCCTATCACGCGCAGGAACTGCCGGATGTCCCCACCGCGCCCCACGATCAAGCGCTCGATTGGATCGTCACCGAGCGCGAAGCCATCCGCTGCGGCCCCGCGGAAGGGCTGCGCGGGCGATGAGGCGCGCGCCGCCCATCTCCGATCCCGCCGTGAGGGCTGTGTTCGACAGCTATCCGGCCCGCTTGCGCGCGCCGCTGATGAAGCTGCGGGGCCTCATCTTTGAGGCGGCTGAGGAGGCCGTCGCGATCGGCCCGTTGGTCGAAACCCTCAAATGGAATGAGCCGGCCTACCTGCCCGCGCGTCCGCGCACCGGTTCGGCCGTGCGTCTCAAAGCGCTCGGTGCGGATCATTATCAGGCGCTGTTCCACTGCCAAACCACGCTGATCGCGACCTTCCGCAGCCTCTATCCGAACGCCTTCACCTTCGACGGCGCGCGGGCGCTGGTGTTCGCGATTGGCGATGCGGTTCCCGAGGCGGCCTTCAAGCACTGCGCCGCGCTGTCTCTGAGCTATCATCTGAAGCCCTCGCGCCGCGCCGGTTGAGCGGTCGCGAAGCGGACGCTAGACCAAGCCCATGGCCGGCCATTCCAAATTCGCCAACATCATGCACCGCAAGGGCGGGCAGGATAAGAAGCGCGCCCAGGCGTTCACCAAGCTCGCGCGCGAAATGCAGGCGGCGGTGAAGCTGGGCGGATCCGATCCCGCGTCCAATCCGCGCCTGTTTCGCGCGATTGCAGCGGCGCGTGCGCAATCCATGCCGAAGGACAACATTCAGCGCGCCATCGATCGCGGCGCGGGCGGCGGCGGGGAGAATCTCGAAGAGATCCGCTATGAAGGCTTCGGCCCGGGCGGCGTCGGCGTCATCGTCGAATGCCTTACCGACAACAGAAACCGCGCCGCCGGTGAAATCCGCGCCGCCTTCGGCAAGAACGGCGGCAATTTGGGCGAAACCAATTCCGTGTCGTTCGGCTGGGACAAGGTCGGCGAGGTCCGCTACCCGCTGGCCGTGGCCGATGAGGATGCGATGCTTGAGGCGGCCATCGAAGCTGGCGCCGATGATTGCCAGATCGAAGACGAAACCCATGTCGTGCTGTGCGCCACCGATGCGTTGGCCGATGTCTCGCAAAAGCTCGCCAAGCAATTCGGCGACGCCGCGAGCGCGAAATTCGTCTGGCGCCCGAAAATGACCGTGCCGGTCGAAGGCGAAGCCGCCGATCAGCTGATGAAAATGCTGACCATCCTCGACGATCTCGACGACGTGCAGGACGTCTATTCGAACGAAGAGATGAGCGAAGCGGAGCTGGCGCGGCTCAGCTCCTGATGCGCCCCTCATACGCGGGCGGCCCCCGGGGCACAGATGCAAGATAGCCCGGTCGTGACGCCTGCGTCATCTTGACCGCCCACGGTCCCGCGCGAGAAGCTTCCCGCCCAAGAAGCCGACACGAGAACGGCCGCATTCGTCCGGGGAGGACCGTATGAACAAGGAGGCGATCACGCGCAGCCTGGAGCTGGTCGGCGATCGGGGCGTCGACCCCGCCCCGCTGGTCTACAAGCGCCTGTTCGCCGCCAATCCCGAGATGGAGGCGCTGTTCATCCGCGACACCACGGGCGCCGTGCGCGGCAACATGCTGGCGCTCGTGTTCGACCTGATCATGGATTACGTCGACGCTGGAGCCTACGGGGCCAATATGATCCGCGCCGAGGTGGTCAACCATGACCAGATCGGCGTGCCGTCCAACGTTTTCGCCACTTTTTTCGCCACGGTGCGGGACGCGCTGCGGGAGGTGCTGGGCGCCGACTGGGATGGTGAGATCGACGCCGCCTGGCGCGACATGCTGGCCGAATTCGACCGTCTCACGGCGGTCGCTTCTGCGTGAAATTCCGGTGATGACGCCTCCGTCATCTTGACGGCGCGGGCGGCTGGGGATGAAGGTTCCCTTGGAGGAGACCGCCATGGCCGACGGCATGACAAAAATTCAGGAAGATGCGCGCGCGCACGCCTATTCCCTTCCGCTCGACAAGATCAACGTCGCGGATGGCATGTTGTTCAAGAACGACACGATGTGGCCGTACTTCGAACGCCTGCGCAAAGAGGCCCCGGTCCATTACCAGGCCGAGCACGAATTCGGCCCCTATTGGTCGGTCACAAAATACCACGACATCATGGCCGTGGACACCAACCACGACGCCTTCACATCCGAACCGGCGATCACCATCGCCGAACCCGACGAAGACTTTCAGCTTCCGATGTTCATCGCGATGGACCCGCCCAAGCACGATGAGCAGCGCAAGACCGTGAGCCCCTCCGTCGCGCCGCCGAATCTGGCGGCCATGGAGCCGGTGATCCGCGAGCGCGCCGCCGGCATTCTCGACTCGCTGCCCATCGGCGAAGAATTCGATTGGGTCGATAAGGTCTCGATCGAGCTGACGACCATGACGCTGGCGACCTTGTTCGACTTCCCGTGGGAAGATCGCCGCAAGCTCACCTATTGGTCCGATCTCATCACCAGCCCGCGCGAGGAAAACGCGGTCGGACCGAACGGTGAAGTGCTCGACGAGAATTATTGGCGCGGCGAGCTCTTCAAGATGGTCGAGTATTTCAACGTGCTCTGGCAGGAGCGCGCCAACGCGCCGCCGCGCGGCGATCTCATCTCCATGCTGGCGCATGGCGAGAGCACCAAGAACATGAGCACCATGGAATTCATGGGAAACCTGATCCTGCTCATCGTCGGCGGCAACGACACGACCCGCAACACGATGACGGGCTCGGTCTACGCCATGAACAAGTTCCGCGACGAGGAGCGCAAGCTGCGCGCCGATCCGAGCCTCATCCCGAACATGGTCTCCGAAACCATCCGCTGGCAGACGCCGCTGGCCCATATGCGTCGCAACGCCACCCGCGACATCGAGATCAACAACACGCTGATCAAGAAGGGCGAGAAGGTCATCATGTGGTACGTCTCGGGCAACCGCGACGACGACGTGATCGAACGCCCGAACGATTACTGGATCGAGCGCCCCAATGTGCGTCGCCACCTGTCCTTCGGCTTCGGCATTCATCGCTGCGTCGGCAATCGCCTCGCGGAACTCCAGCTCAAGATCATCTGGGAAGAAATCCTGAAGCGCTTCCCGGAAATCGTGGTCACGGCCGAGCCGCAACGTGTGCAAAGCGCGTTCGTCAAAGGCTATGAACGCATGAACGTCATCATCCCGCGCCGCGCCTAGGTTCGGGAAAGTTTCGACGCGAAGGGGCGGGGCGCCATGAGCGGCCCGCCCTTTTTCGTGCGCCGGAGAGATCGCCTGCTTTGCCTTGCGCCGCGAACACGCTTTGATGCGCGCCGCGAGGGGCGATGAGCGAACAGCAGAGTGAAACCGGCGGCGGCGTGCTCGGCTGGATCGAGCGCGTCGGCAACCGCTTCCCCGATCCCGTGTTCATCTTCTTCGGATTGATCGTCGTCGTCGTGCTAGCGAGCGTGATCGCCCACGCGGCCGGTCTCTCGATCCCGCACCCGACGCAGCGCGGCCCCGATGGCGCGCCCGCGATCGTGGCCGCGCAAAGCCTGCTTTCGCCCGAAAATCTGCGCCGGCTCTTCACGGAGATGCCGCAGACGTTCACGCATTTCGCGCCGCTCGGCTACGTGCTGCTCATCATGCTCGGCGCTGGAATCGCCGACCGCACGGGCCTTTTCCCAACTGCTATGCGCGCCGCCGTGCGCCGCACGCCCAAGGCGCTGCTCACGCCCGTCGTCGCCTTCGTCGGCATCATTTCGCACCATGCGGCGGATGCGGGCTTTGTCGTGCTTATCCCGCTCGCAGGCGTGCTCTACGCGGCGGCCGGACGCCACCCGATCCTCGGCATCGCGACGGCGTTTGCGGGCGTCGGCGGCGGCTTTTCGGCCAATCTTGCGCCTGGCCAATTGGATGCGCTGCTGTTCGGCATCACCGAAGCGGCCGCGCACACGATCGCGCCCGGCTGGCGCGCCAACATCGCGGGCAATTGGTATTTCATCATCGGCATGTCGGTGCTGTTTCTGCCGGTGATCTGGTTCGTCAGCGACCGCATCATCGAGCCGCGCCTCGGCCCTTATCGCCCAGCGCCCGATCAAGCCGCCTTGTTCGAGAACGCGCCGCTCACCGCCGCTGAAAAGCGCGGCCTTGCCTGGGCCGGCGTCGCCGCGCTCGCCGTCATCGCGCTTTGGATCTCATTCACGCAAGGCGCGCAGCCCGTGCTGGTCGATCGCGCCGCGCCCGCAGCCGCGCGGATGACGCCGTTCTACCAATCGCTGATCGCCGGCTTCTTCGTGCTGTTCCTCGCCTGCGGCTGCGCCTATGGCGCCGCCGTCGGCGCCGTGAAATCCCATCGCGACATCGTCGCGATGATGAGCGCGGCGATGAGCGATCTTTCGTATTATCTCGTGCTCGCCTTCGCGGCGGCGCATTTCATCGCGCTGTTCACCTGGTCCAATCTCGGCCTCATCGTCGCCGTGGAAGGCGCCGAAGGTTTGCGCGCCTCGGGCTTGCCTGCGCCGGTGATGATCGGTGCGCTGGTGCTGCTGTCCTGCTTCATCGATCTCTTCATCGGCTCGGCCAGCGCCAAATGGGCGATGATGGCGCCGGTGCTGGTGCCGATGATGATGCTCCTGGGCGTGAGTCCGGAAATGACCACGGCCGCCTACCGGGTTGGCGACAGCGTCACCAACATCGTCACGCCGCTGATGGTCTACTTCCCGCTCGTGCTCACGTTCTGCCAGCGCTGGCGTCCCGATTTCGGCCTCGGCAGCCTCACCGCGACCATGGCGCCCTATTGCGCGCTGCTGCTCATCGCCGGCCTTGCGCTCGCCATCGGCTGGGCGCTCGCCGACGCGCCCTTGGGCCCTGGCGCCAGCGTGGGCTATGTTCTACCTCGATAGGGGAGAGACACATGGCCTACGACGCCGAAATCGCCGCCGCGCAAAAAGTGCTCGATGACTTCATGGCCGCGTTCAATGCGCGCGACATCGCGGCCTGGCAAAAGACGTTCAATTTCCCGAGCATCCGATTCCATTCGAACACGGTCTCGATCATCGACGAGAATTTCCATACGCCCGACATGTTCGGCCGCGGCGCGCTCGCCGAGTGGGATCATTCCGCCTGGGACCGTCGCGAGATCATCCACGCCGGCAAGGACAAGGTGCACATCGACACCAAGTTCACGCGCTATCGCAAGGATGGCTCGATCATCAACAGCTTCGACAGCATCTACATCGTCACCTGCGAAAACGGCCATTGGGGCGTCAAAGGCCGCTCCAGCTACGCGCCGTGATGCGCGCCTAAGCGGCCGCGTGATGACCCACTTTGCGAAGCCAGGCTTCCTCTTCGCCGACTTGCGGCAGGATGTGGCCCGCTTCCATCGCGTTCTCCGGCCGCACCTCGCCGATGCTGATCAGCAGCTCGGCCTCCGGCACGCCGGCGATGCGTGAGACGAGCGCGGAGAAGCCCGTCAGCAGCGCGGCCTTGGTCTCTTGCGTTCGCCCCGTGCGCACCGAAGCGGACATCAGCATGCGCGGCGCCGGCTTGCCGCCGACATAGAGATCGCCGGCGGCGAAGGTCTCAAACAGCACGTTCACGAAGGCGCGCGCGCCGCCCGCGAGCCGCAGGTGTAGCTCGACGACGCCTTCGGCGATCGCCGCCTTCTGCGCCGGCGTCAGCGCGCCTGGTTCGCTCACGATCCGATAGAGGGGCATGGGGGTTTCTCCGGGATGAGGACGGGAACAACCGGGAGACTGCCGCCGATATAATTTTAACGCAAGTAAAATTTTATGCTTGTATAAATTTATACGCCGTGCAAATCTAGCGCCATGTCAGAGCTTCGCGCCCGAAACATGTCGGCTCGCCGGGAACGTATTCTCGAAAGCGCCCGCCAGATCATCGAAGAGGAGGGCGTGGCCGCGCTCACCATGCGCCGGCTGGCCGATGACGCCGGCCTGACCCCGCCCACGCTCTACAATCTCCTCGGCTCGCGGACGGAAATTCTGCGTGCGCTGTTCTGGTCGGCGCTCGACGCGCTTGATGCGCGCCTCGCCGAACTCCCGCCCGAAGCGACGGGCTTGGACCGCGCGGAGCGCATCGTCACGGCGTCCGTCGATATCTTCACCGCCGCGCCGGCCACGTTCCGGCCCGCCATCGCCGCGCTGCTCGCCGATCATTTGGAGAACGGCTCTTCGATCCGCGCGCAGGAAACCTGGCGCCGCTGCCGCGATCTGCAGATCGCCGCCTGCCGTCAGGCGCGCGAGGAAGGCGATCTCGTGGGCGCGATCGAAAGCGAATGGCTCGGAGAGGAAATCCTCACCTGCTACAGCGCCGCGCTACGCGGCTGGGTGCAGGGCGATCTCAGCGCCGCTCAGTTTCGCGCACGGGCGCTGCACGGCCTGTTTGTTTGCGCGCTGTCGGATGCGTCCAATGCACGCCGCAAGGCCTTACACGCGCGCGCGGCCGAGGCCCGCCGCGCTTTCGCCGAAGCCGCCGCATCAGACGCCGCGGCCTGATCTCTCGGAGGCTTGCTCATGCAGCACGAACGCCAACTCGACATCATCGATGCGCTGATGGATCTGGTCGATCGCGGCGAGACCGCCCGCACCGACCGGCTGCGCTTCAACGATCTCTCCGTCTACACCGACCCTGATCTTCTCACGCGCGAGCGGGAGGTGTTCTTCCGCCAATGGCCGCTGGTGGCGGCCTTGTCCGCCGATTTGCCGCGCCCCGGCGCCTATGTCGCGCAAACCATGCTCGAAACGCCCGTCCTGATCGCGCGCGGACGCGATGGCGTGGCGCGCGCCTTCGTCAATGCCTGCCGCCATCGCGGCGCGCGCATCGTCGAGCCCGGCTGCGGCGCGCGCAATCTGTTTTCATGTCCGTTCCACGCCTGGAGCTACACGCCGGAAGGGCGCCTGGCCGCCGCGCCCCATGCCGACAGCTTCGGCGATCTCGACAGCGCCCAATTCAGCCTGACGCCGCTGCCGCTGGTCGAGCGCTATGGGATCATTTGGGTGCGGCTTCAGCCGCAGGGGGACGCATTCGACATTGATGACTATCTCGGCGGCTTGGGCCCCGAGCTGGAAGGCTGGCGTCTCGCCGACGGCCCGCGCGTCGGCGAGACCGAGATCGAATGCGGCATCAATTGGAAATTCGCCATCGATACCTTCGGCGAGACCTATCATTTCGAAACGCTGCACCGCGCCTCGGTCAACAACATCTTCCACTCCAATCGCCAGCTCTACGATATCTACGGCCGCAATCACCGCATGGTGTTCGTCGCCCGCACGATCGATGAATTGCGCAATCGCCCGCGCGTGGATTGGCGCGTTCGTCCGCATTCGCTGTTCGCCTATTACCTCTTCCCCAACACGCAATTGCTCATCCAGCGCAGCGGAGCCTCGTTGTTCCGCATCTTCCCGGACGCCGAACGGCCCAACCGGTCCGTGACGCGCCACGCGTTCTATACGGAGCCGTTCGCGACCGATGCGGACTCGCTCGCCGCCGCCTACGCGACGTTCGAAGGCACGCAGCGCATCATCGCGACGGAAGATTATGTGATGGCGGAGCAGGCGCAGGCCGGTCTGGCGTCGGGCGCCGTGCGTCACGCCGTGTTCGGCCGCAACGAGCCCGCCTTGCACCATTATCACAACACCTATCGCGCCGCGCTCGGCCTGCCGCCGCTGGCCGAAGCCATGTGAACGGCCGCGCAAGCGCCGCTTTTCCTCTTGCCAACATGCCGCCATGATGGTGTCAGCAGCTTGGCAATAGGGTTCGCTGATGAGACGCGCCGACCGCCTGTTCCAGATCATCCAGATCCTGCGCCGCACGCGCCGGCCGACCACGGCCGATGAGATCGCCGTCGAGATCGAGACCTCCAAGCGCACCGTCTATCGCGATATCGCCGATCTCATGGCCCAGCGCGTGCCGATCCGCGGCGAAGCCGGCATCGGCTATGTGCTCGACGGCGGCTACGATCTGCCCCCGCTCATGCTCACGCCCGATGAGATCGAAGCGGCGGTGCTGGGCGCGCAATGGGTGGCGGGGCGCGGCGATCCCGTGCTCGCCAAAGCCGCCGCCGATCTCACCGCCAAGATCGCCGCCGCCGTGCCGGAGCGCTTGCGCCCCTATGTGTACGAGCCCGCGACGCGTTCGATACCGGCGTGGCGCACCGAACCGGACCGCATCGACATGGCCCAGGTGCGCGCCTCGATCCACGCTGGCCGCAAGATCGCTCTGCGCTACGCCGATGAGCAGGGCCGCGAAACGCAGCGCACCATCTGGCCTGTCGCCGTCGGCTATTATGAAGCCGTACGCATGGTGTTCGCGTGGTGCGAACTGCGCCGCGATTTCCGCAATTTCCGCACCGACCGCGTCGTCGCCGCCCAATTCCTCGAAGACCGCTACCCCGAACGCCCCGCCATCCTGCGCGCGAAATGGAAGAAGTCGGTCGAGCGGGAAACGCAGCAAGAAAAGCGCGGCGCGCGGGACAAGAAGGAAAACGCAGCGTGAGCAAACGTCCTTCTCCCACAAGGGGAGAAGGACAAGCATCACGGCTCTTGAATCCTTTCCATTGACCAACCAGCTGCCGGATGGGAGCGCGCGGCCTCCGGCCGCGCATCAACGCCGATGCAAGAAGCGCGGCCGGAGGCCGCGCGCTCCTATCGAGAATGTCGCTTTTAGTGAAAGAAAGCCGGATGCTCTGCCGCTGAGCTATTGCCGCCCCTTGTGTTTGCGAGCGGCAAGCGAGGAGTCGAACCGCGCGACCTCCGACTGCCTTCTGCCTACGAATAAGAGCCAATGTCCGCAATCAGAAAGGAGCGGATCCCGCCATCACCTTACCCTTGCCTGCACCGCCCCCAACACCGCCCGCGCCACGCGGTCCGTCTCCAGCAGCGGCGGGTAGCGCCATAGTTCCAGCGGCAGTTTGAACGGTTTCGCGCAGCCGCGTTCGTAGAGCGCATTCAGAAACAAAGCGTGCTTGCCGGCGCGGCCGTCGACGTCCAGCACGTGGATCGGCTTGCCTGTCGCGGCCGCTTCGCTCGCCATGTTCACGCTGTCGGCGGTGACGATGATCGCGTCCGCCGCGCCCAGCATGGCGAAATAGGGGTTTGGGCCTTCGCCTTCGTAGAAATAAGCGCAATGCGGCGCCAGCCGGGCGCGAAATTGCAGCCGCGCGGCTTCGCTCGTGCGCCGCGACAGCGTGGCGATCAGCGAACCACCGGTGCGTTGCGCGAGCGCGGCGAGCTGTTCTGAAATCTCCTGCGCGCGCGCGGCGCTGATGTCCTGATGCTTTGACTTGCCGCCGATCAGCACCGCAAAGCGCGGGGAGGGGAACTCGTCGAGCGCGGTTGGAAAACTGCGCAACCCTTCTTCGACCACCTGTGGCGTCACGCGATGGCAGGCGCCGATCGTCGGCAGCACATTGGCGCCGGTCAGCCCATCATGCGTCGGCGGCACGACCAGATCGAACTCGCGCGGGTTCACACGCGGGTCCTGCAATTGCACCACGAAGGTCCGTCCCTTCGACCACGCGCGCACGCCCATTGAAAACGGAATGCTGGCGCGCCCGCAGCCGATCCAGATGTCGGGCCAGGGTGGCTTGATGCGGTCCGAACCTTCGCTCAGCGCATGCAGCGGCGCGGGCACGAAGCCGGCGGGAAACCACGCATAGGGCGTGCGCAGCGACACGCGCTTGGTGGTGATCTCGGCGGGCGTGAGCCGCGCGATCGCTTCCGCCAAGCCCAAAGCCTGCGCCGCGATGCCCGCGGCCGTCACGGCCCAAACGCGCAGCGGCGTAGCGGATTGAAAGCCCACGTTGCGCAGCGTCTAAGCGGCGCCTTCCGCGCCCGTTTCCATGCGCCCGATCGCATAATAGCGCTCGCGCCGCTGCTTGCGCAGCGCGTCGGGCGAGAGCGGCGCCAGCGCATCGATCGCTTCGGCCATCGCCGCGCCCACCGCCGCGATCGCCATTTCCGGATGGCGATGCGCGCCGCCCGGCGGCTCGGGCACGATCTTTTCGATCACCTTGAAGCCCAGCAAATCCTGCGCGGTGATCTTCATCGATTGCGCCATGTCTTTCGCTTTGGTCGCATCCTTCCAGATGATCGAGGCCGCCGCTTCCGGGCTCGCCACCGTGTAGATCGCGTGCTCCAGCATGATCACGCAATTGCCCGCGCCGATCGCCAGTGCGCCGCCCGAAGCGCCTTCGCCCACGATTGCGGCCACCATCGGCACGCCGAGCGTCAGGCACCGCTCCGTCGATTTCGCGATCGCTTCGCCTTGTCCGCGCTCTTCCGCGCCGATGCCCGGATCGGCGCCGGGCGTGTCGACGAAGGTGATCACCGGCAGCTTGAAGCGCTCGGCCAGATCCATCAGCCGCACGGCTTTGCGATAGCCCTCGGGCCGCGTCATGCCGAAATTGTTCTTCACGCGCTCCTGTGTGGTGCGGCCCTTCTCCTGGCCCATGACCAGGCACGGCCGGCCCAGGAATTTACCGAGGCCGCCGCGCATCGCGCTGTCTTCGCCATAGGTGCGGTCGCCGGATAGTTCGACGTAATCGGTGACGAGCGCGGCCACGTAATCGCCGAAGCGCGGCCGCTCGGGATGGCGCGCCACCTGCGTCTTCTGCCAGGGATCGAGCCGGGAATAGATGTCCTTCAGCTGGCGCTCGGCCTTTTCCTTGAGCCGCGACAGCTCCACGCCCATCGCCATCGCCTCGGACCCTTCGGCCTGGGCGAGGGCGGACAATTCCTCGATCTTTTCCTCGATCTCGGCGATCGATTTTTCGAAGGTTAGGTAGGAGCGCAAAGCGGGCTGTCCCGGCGGCGGCCCGGCCGCCCGAAGGGGCGGAACATAGCCCTGAACCCTTCAGGTTCAAGCGCCGCACCCCCTCCCAGGGGCGCCGCAGGCCAGCTATGCTGCATCCGCACACTGATTTGAGGGAATGGAATGAAGCCGCCGCGCCAGTTTTTCGCCCCGCTCGCCGCCGGCGCCCCCCAGCCGCTGCGCGAGCTGCCGGTCCGGCTCGAGCGCAACATCCATTTCATCCCGGCCCATAACCCCAAAATGCGGGCCAAGGCCGCCGAGATGCTGGCCAGTTGCGATGTGCTCTTGGCCAATCTCGAAGACGCCATCCCGGCCGATGAGAAGGTCAACGCCCGCCACGGCCTCATCGAAATGGCGCGCAGCGTCGATTTCGCCGGCGCCGGCGTCGGCTATTGGACGCGCATCAATTGCCTCAACTCGCCCTGGCACCTCGATGAGGTGACCGAGATCGTGAAGGAGGCGGGCGACAAGCTCGATTGCATCATCGTCCCGAAGGTCGAAGGGCCGTGGGACATTTTCTACATGGATCAGCTGCTCGCTTCGCTCGAAGCGAAATACAAAGTGCAGCGCCCGATCCTCTTGCATGCGCTCCTGGAGACTGCGCAGGGCGTCGTCAACGTCGAAGCCATTTGCGGCGCGAGCCCCCGCATGCAGGGCATTTCACTCGGCCCCGCCGATCTCGCGGCCTCGCGCGCCATGAAGACGACGCGCGTCGGCGGCGGCCATCCCGGCTACCGGGTTATCGAAGACCCGCGCGAAGATGGCGGCCCGCGCGTTTCGGTGCAGCAGGACCTTTGGCATTACACGTTCGCGAAAATGGTCGATGCGTGCTGCACCTACGGCATCAAGCCGTTCTACGGCCCCTTCGGCGCGTTCGACGATCCCGAAGCCTGCGAACAGCAATTCCGCAACGCCTTCCTGATGGGCTGCGCCGGCGCGTGGACGCTGCATCCCTCGCAGATCGACATCGCCAAGAAAGTTTTTTCGCCCGATCCGGCCGAAGTGAAATTCGCCAAGAAGATTCTCGACGCCATGCCTGACGGCTCGGGCGTCGCCATGGTCGACGGCAAAATGCAGGACGACGCCACCTGGAAACAAGCCAAAGTCATCGTCGATCTCGCGCGGCTGGTGGCGAAGAAGGACCCCGCCATGGCGGCGATCTACGGGCTGTAAATATTACCCATTCCCGGATGCCGCGAAGCGGCAGTCCGGGACCCATAAATGCAAACTTTGATGAACAATACGCAGCGTCGGCGTATATAGGTCCCGGACTTGGCGCTACGCGCCAATCCGGGAATGGGTGTAGGCCATGCGCGTCGATGAAGATCGCATAACCGCGACTTACATGCTGGCCAGCCGCAAGCACGGAACGCTTTATCTTGGCTCCGCGCTCGATCTTATCGCCCGCGTTCAGCAGCACCGCGACGGGGCGGCGTCGGCGTTCACGCGCAAATACGGCGTCACGCGCCTCGTGTGGTTTCACCGCTTCATGCTGGTCGCCGAGGCGCGGGACCGAGAGTATGCCATGAAGAAATGGCGGCGCGACTGGAAAACCAACCTGATCGAGCGGGACAATCCCCATTGGGATGACCTGTTTCCCTCGCTGATCGGCTCTGTTCTTCCCAAAGGCGCGTTTGGCTAATTCCCTTGCTAACGCCGCAATCCCGGTTCACGCCTAGGCGATGATCTTTCTTCGCACCATTCCGCTGCTGATCCTGCCGGTGATCGTTTACGCGTTGATCGCGCTGCCGGCGGGGCCGAGCGTCGATGCGGCGTTCGCGTCGCGGTTGTTTTCCATCACCATGATCAGCGGCGGCGTCTGGACCATGACGGCCGGCCATCTGGTCACCATCCTGGCGGTGTTCTGCCTCTTCATCGAGATCGTGAAATCGACCTCGCCGACGCGGCTCAACATGGTCGAGAACGCGCTCGCCGTCGTGCTGTTCGTGCTGATGCTGATCGCCTTCCTGCTGTTCGCGCCGTTCGCGACCAGCGAATTCTTCCTGCTGCTCCTCATGGTCGCGCTCGATTTCATGGCTGGCGCCGTGGTGATGACCATGACCTCGCGCCGCACGGTCGAATACTCGCACAGCGGCTGACGCGACCGCCATTTGGCGCAACACCTACGGCTCCACCACCACCGTCCCATCCTTCGTCCATGTCTCGACCAATTCATGCGCCTCAGCGGTGCGCTCGATCGGGAACGTGGCGGCGACGTTCAGCAAGCGCGCGCCCGTCGCGATCCAGTGCGATATGTCGGCCTGCGCGCGCTTGCGCGCGTCGTGCGGCGCAGTCGGCAGGATCATGCCGGCGATCGTGATGTTCTTGGCCATCAGCGCACCGGCCGCGAGCTGCGGCGCGGCTTCGCCGCGCGTGGCGTAGAACGCCAGCGTGCTATTGTTCTTCAGGCTCGGGATCGTGTGCGCGAGATTGCCGCCGAAATCGACGTCCACCACATGGTCCACGCCCGCGCCCTTGGTGATCTCCGCGATGCGCGCGGCGACATCCTCGTTGCGATAATTGATGACATGCGTCGCGCCGCCTTGCCGCGCGCGTGCGGCCTTCTCATCGCTGCTCACGGTCGCGATCACTGTCGCGCCCGCCCATGACGCGAGCAGCACGGCGTAAAGCCCCACCGCGCCGGCGCCGCCTGTCACCAGCAGCGTGCGGCCCTGCACAGGCCCGAACATGAACACGCAGCGATGCGCCGTCATCGCTGGAATGCCGAGCGTCGCGCCCTCCGCGAAGCTTACGGAATCGGGCAGGGGCGAGATGAGATCGGCGTCGAGCGAAATGTACTCCGCGCACGAGCCAAACGCGCGCCCATTACGCTGCCCATTGTAGAACCAAACGCGCTCGCCGATGCGCGCGGACGAAACGCCGACGCCCACGGCCTCGATCACGCCCGCGCCGTCGCTGTGGGTGATGACGCGCTGATATTCCATCGGCCCCGCGCGCCCGCCGCGCCGGCCCACGTCGGACGGATTGACGCCCGAGGCTCTGATCCGGATCAGCGCTTCGCCGCGCTGCGGGACCGGCGTCTCCATTTCGTCGAGCACCAGCACCTCGCGGGCCGGCCCCTGCCTTTCGTACCACACAGCGCGCATCTCGTTTCCTCCGCCGTCATCGTACCGCCGGTGTCCAGCCCGCAGAAGCGTTTTGGCTTCGGACCTAAACGATCAGCGCTTGCGTTTGGCCAGCGGGTGCGCGGTTTCGACGAGCGTGCGCAAGCGGCCATCGGCGACGTGCGTGTAGATCTGCGTGGTCGCGATGTCGGCGTGGCCGAGCAGGGTCTGCACGGTGCGCAGATCGGCGCCGCCTTCCACGAGATGCGTTGCGAACGCATGGCGCAGCACGTGCGGGCTCACGCGCGCCGGATCGATGCCCGCATCGCGCGCGGCGTCATCGAGCATCTGCGCCACGCGCCGCCGCGTCAGCTTGCCGTCCTTCGCAGTCGCCGAGGGAAACACCCATTTCTCCGCGACGGCGCGCGTGGGCGCTGCTTCCTTCGGCAGATGGGCGGCGCGCACTTGGAGATAGGCGCGCAGCGCCGCAAGCGCTGGCGCGCCGAGGATCACCACGCGCTCCTTGCCGCCCTTGCCCGCGACGATGACATGCGCCTGGTCGGACCTTGGCGCTGCGCGCAGCGGCAGCGCGATCAGCTCGCTCACGCGGAACCCGCCGCCATAGAGCATTTCCACCAGCGCCCGGTCGCGCAGCGCATTCGCGCCGCCCTTGGCCGCCGCCGCCTCTGCGAGTCGTGTGATCTCCTCCGTCGAGAGCGTCTTCGGCAGCGAACGGCTGCGCTTGGGACTATCGAGCCGCGCCGTCGGATCGTCGCCGCGCGCATTTTCTTCGAGTTCGAAGCGGTAAAATTGCCGAAGCGCCGAAAGCCGCCGCGCCGCCGTCGCCGGCGAAAGCCCGCGCCGCGCCAGGCCCGCCACATAAGCTTCAACCGCCGCCGCGTCCGCGCCGCACAGGCTGCGCATTTCCGCGCCCGCATCGGCGAGATCGCGGCGATAGGCGTCGAGCGTGTTGGCGCGCGCGCCGCGCTCAGCGGACAGCATTTCCAGAAAGGCCTCGACGCGGGCGGCGTCGCGCGCGTTCACGACAGCATCGCCTCGATCGCGATGCGCCGCGCCGCGTCGTTCAGCCCCGCATCGCGTAGCGCGCGCAGCACGACATCGAGGCCGTGCGCATCGACGGTTTGCGCGCCGGGCGCGGTGGCGAGCGCAGCCAGCAGCGCCGTCTCGCCCAGCGCATGGCTTTGCGCAGCAGCCGTCAGCGACGCCATCAGGCCCGGATCGAGCGGACGCCCGCCGAACGGCGTCGTCGCCAGCAGAAAGGCGCGCGCATCGGCGTCGAGCTCGAAGCCCATGGCGGCGAGGATCGCCACGTCGCGGGCCGCCGCGCGCGCCGTTTGCGGTCCGCTCGCCGCGCGCCGCCGCGCGACCACCGTCGCGGCGCTTTCGCCTTGCGCGATCGAAATCGCGGTCTGTACGCGCGCCACGCCGATGGCGTCGGCGTGATTGTCGGCGGCGTTGGTGATGAGCCTTTGCGCCAGCGGCAGATCGCCCGCGATCACCGCCGCGCGCGCATAGATGAGCGCAGCCGCCGCGTTTGGCGCGGAGGTGAGATTGGCGATATCGGTGCGGAAGAACATCGCCGCGGCGGCGAAATCGCTCGGCGTCGTCGCTTGCGTAAGAATTTGTGCGATGGCCACGCCCGCATCGGGCCCGTTCGCCGCCGCTTCCACGCGCCGCAAAGCGATGGCGAGCGCCGGCAAGCCCGTCGTCACCGTCGCGGGAATGCTGTGCAGGATGGTGCGCGCCTCAGAAGCCGGGATCGCGCCGCGCCGATAGGCGAGCGCCGCCGCCTGCGCGCGCAGCAAGGGCGCCGCGCGGTCGCTGCGCGCAATCACCGCCAGCGCCAAAGTGGACGCGCCGTTCAGCGGGTTGGCCGGCGCTCGCAAATTCGCGGCCAGTGAAATCGCCGCGCTCAGACTGTCGGCATAACGCGCCTGAACCGCGGGCCGCGGCGCGCCTTCGCCCACGCCGCCGATCGCCGCGCGGAACCACGCGCTTTCCGCGCCCGCGCCGCGCGCCATTTCGAGCGCCAGATCGGCGGCGGCGCGCCCATCCGTAGCCGCCGCGCAGAACGCGCGCAGCCGCAAGATGAAGGCCGGCGGCTGATCCGTTTGCGCTTGGCGTCCGCGCGCGCAGGCTTCGCTCATACGGCCGCGCGCAAGCTCGGCCTGCGCCGCGTATTGCGCGATCGCGACGTCAGAAGCTGAAGCGCCCGAGCCCGCCGCCATGACGCTCAAATCATCCGCAAGCCCCATACGGCCCAGCGCGGAGAAGCGCTTGCGCATCGCGTCGGTTGCCGCATCGCCCGTCGGCGCCGCGCCCGGCGACACGAGCGCACGCCGCGCCAGCGCGCGCGCGGCGGGCGAGTCGATTGTCGCAGGCAGGCGGTCGAACAAAGCTGCGATCGCGGCCGCATCGCTGCCTTGCCACAGCGTCGGCGCCAGCGCGCCTTGTCCCTGGCTCAAGGCGCCGACGGACCAGCCATTGAGCTGCGTCAGCGGTGCGGATTCGATCGCCGGCGATTGCTGCGCGACGGCTTGGAACACGAAGGCCCCGGCGCCGCCGATCAGCGCGGCGCAAAGGGCGGTGGCGAGCCGGCGCACGGGCGATCTCCTATTTGAACGCGTCGGGCAATTCGATGCGCGTCTCTTTCGGAACCGGCGCGCGCTGATCGGCCTGCACGAAGAAGAACACGAACGCGCCCAGCACAAGCGCGCCCGCCGCGCCCAAGATGACCATGCGGTTCAGCGGCGGTCCGCCGCTCGAAAAACGGCTTCTGCGGCGGCGGCGTCTGAACATGAACTCCCCGGAATGCGGAATTGGGCTGCGAATCACGCGCCGTTGCGAGAAGGGGAGATTGCCCCCAAAATGTGGCGAGTTTCCAGCCTGCGCCGCGCGTTTACCATCCGGCCGCGCGCGAGCGTTTCGAGGTCGAATTGACGTCTCCTGATCGGGATCCGCACGAAGGCGGCGAGTTCGCCGCCGATGCGCGCGCGCCCGCTCTGGCGGTGACGCGGCCCATCGTGCTCGTGGGCCTCATGGGCGCGGGCAAGACCACGATCGGGCGCCGGCTCGCCGCGGCTTTGGCCTTGCCCTTCCTCGACGCCGACGCCGAGATCGAGCGCGCGGCGGGCCTCTCCATTCCCGAAATTTTCGAGCGTCACGGCGAGCCTGAATTTCGCCGCGGCGAACGGCGCGTCATCGCGCGGCTCCTGGAGCGCGCGCCGCACGTGCTCGCCACCGGCGGCGGCGCCTTCATGGATGCCGAGACGCGCGCGCTGGTGAAGGCGAAGGCCGTCTCCGTCTGGCTGAAAGCCCCGCTGGATGTCTTGCTGCGCCGCGTCGAGAAGCGCGACAATCGCCCGCTGTTGAAACAGGGAGATCCCGAAGCCGTCATGCGCCGCCTGATGGACGAACGCTATCCGGTCTACGCCGAAGCCGATGTCACCGTTGAAACTAATCACCAGCCGCACGCCGCCTCGGTCGGCGCCGTGCTCGCCGCTTTGGCCACGATTTTCGAGCAGCAGCCATGAGCGAGAATGAAATCGTGCACGTCGGCCTCGGCGCACGCGCTTATGACGTGCGCATCGGCGCGGGCCTCCTGCAGCACGCCGGCGCGCTGATCGCGCCGTTCGCGCCAGGCCGCCGCGTGTTCGTCGTCACCGATGAGCACATCTTCCGCCATCACATGGCGCGCCTCAGCGCCGGCCTCGAAAGCGCCGGCCTCAAGGAACACGTCATCGTGTTGCCGCCGGGCGAGACACAGAAATCCTATGCCGGCCTCGCCCATGTCTGCGATGCGCTGATCGCGCAGGAAATCTCGCGCAAGGATATCGTGGTCGCGTTCGGCGGCGGGGTGATCGGCGATCTCGCGGGCTTCGCGGCCGGGATCGTCAAGCGCGGTGTCGACTTCGTGCAGATTCCGACGACGCTGCTGGCGCAAGTCGATTCCAGCGTCGGCGGCAAAACGGCGATCGACACGGCGCATGGCAAGAACCTCGTCGGCCTCTTCCATCAGCCGCGCCTGGTGCTCGCCGATCTCGATGCGTTGGCCACGTTGCCGACGCGCGAAATGCTCTGCGGTTATGCCGAGATCGTGAAATACGGCCTGATCGACATGCCGGATTTCTACGATTGGTGCGAAGCCAATGCCGCGCGCCTGCTCGCGGGCGATCCCGCTGCGCTCGCTCACGCGGTAAGGGCCTCGGTCGAAGCCAAGGCGCGCGTGGTCGCCGCCGATGAGCGTGAGGAGGGGCCGCGCGCGCTGCTCAATCTCGGCCACACCTTCGCGCATGCGCTGGAGGCTTGCGCCGGCTTCGATGGCGCGCTCCTGCACGGCGAAGCTGTCGGAACCGGCATGGCGCTCGCCTTCGAACAATCCGCGCGCCTCGATCTATGCCCGCGCCAGGATGCTGCGCGCGTCGCCGCGCATTTGCGCGCGGCCGGTTTCGAACTCGATCTGCGCCGCTTGCAGGGCGGCCCCTATCGCGCCGAAGCGCTGGTCGAGGCGATGGCGCACGACAAGAAGAACGAGGCGGGAAAACTCACGCTCATCCTCGCGCGCGGCATTGGCCGCGCCTTCATTGAAAAGAACGCGCCGCAGGACGCCGTCCGCGCCCTGTTGACGGAGACCCTCGCGATATGAGTTTGACATCGGTGCTGATGGCGGTGGGCCTCGCGGCCCTCATGGCCGCCGTGCTTGCGATCATTTCCGGCTTTTTCTCCGCGGCCGAAACCGGCATCACCGGCGCCTCACGCGCGCGCATGCACCAGCTGGAAAGCAATGGCGACGCGGGCGCGCGCCGAGTCAACGCGCTGCTGGCCCAGCGCGAGCGCACCATCGGCGCGCTGCTGCTGGGCAATAATCTTCTGAACACGCTCGCCGCCGCGCTCACCACGTCCTTGCTCACCGCGCCGCTCGGCGATCTTGGCGTCGCGGTCGCCACCGGCGTCACGACGGTGATCGTGCTGATCTTCGCCGAGGTGCTGCCGAAGACCTACGCCATCGCCAACCCCGATCGCACCGCCCTGCTGGTCGCGCCGCTGGCGCGCGTTTTCGTGGTGCTGCTCTCGCCGGTGGTGAGCGCGGTGCAATTCATCGTCTCGCACACGCTTCGTCTGCTCGGCGCGACGACCTCGAGCGCGCCGGACGCCTACGCCGCCGCCGAGGAAATCCGCGGCGCAGTTGAGCTGCACGCGGAAGAAGGCGCGGTCGAAACCAATGTGCGCGATCGGCTGCGCGGCGCGCTCGATCTCTCCGAGCTCACGATCGCCGATGTGATGATCCACCGCAAAGCCATCCGCCTGATCGACGCCGATCTGCCGCCGCGCGAAATCATTTCGCTCGCCACCAGCAGCTCCCACACGCGCCTGCCGCTTTACAAGGACGATCCAGAGAACATCATCGGCGTGCTGCACGCCCGCGATCTCCTGCGCGCCATCGCCGAGCATGGCCGCGACGAGGTCAACGCCGCGGCCATCGCGCGCCAGCCCTGGTTCGTGCCGGAAACCCACAGCGCGGAAGATCAGCTCGCCGAATTCCTGCGCCGGCGCGAACATTTCGCGCTCGTGGTCGACGAATATGGCGCCCTCAAGGGTCTGGTGACGCTGGAAGACATTCTCGAAGAGATCGTCGGCGACATCAAAGACGAGTACGACATCGCCGTGCAGGGCGTGCGTCAGCAACCCGATGGCTCCGTGCACGTCGATGGCGTGGTGCCGATCCGCGATTTGAACCGCGCCATGGATTGGAATTTGCCCGACGAAGAAGCCGTCACCGTCGCCGGCCTCGTCATCCACGAAGCACAGGCCATTCCCGAGCCCGGCCAGCGCTTTGCGTTCCACGGCTATCGCTTCCAGATCCTGCGCCGCAACCGCAACCAGATCACCGCGCTGCGCATCGAACGCGAGCCCGAACCGGAAGAGGCCGCGCATTAGGGCGGCGCTTACGCCGCTCTGCGCCAGTCCGCGTTGCGCTGATAGATGCCCGCGCGCTCGCCGAGTGTGGAATAGGCGTCGCCCGCCAGATCGATCACGCCTTCCGCCGCGGTGATCAGCACGCCATCCGGCGCGAGCGCGCCCGCCAGATTGTGCAGCGCATGGCTGCGCGACTTTGTGTCGAATCCGCCAAGCACATGGCAGCACAGCACCAGATCGAACGGCGCGGGGAAAGCCGCGTCATGCAGCACATTGCGCCGTTCGAAGCGGATCAGCGCGCGCAGCCGGTCCGAGACTTTCCAAAGCTCGCCGACCTTTTCGAAATTCGACATCAGTTTGCGGATCGGCAGGCCGCGCTGCACTTCGAATTGCGAATAAAGCCCCGTGCGCGCCTTTTCGAGCAGCCGCTCGGAATAATCGATCGCCGTGATGTCGCCGCCGGCATAGCCTTCCGCGCGCATCTCTTCGAGCAGCATGGCGAGCGAATAGGGCTCCTGGCCGCTGGCGCAGCCCACGGAAAGGATGTTGAGCCGCGCCGCGCCGCGACGGCGAAACAGCGCCGGCAGCAGATCGCTGCGCAGCGCCTGGAAAACGCCCCGGTCGCGGAAAAACCGCGTCTCCGAGACGACGAGCGCATCCGTGATGGTGTCCCACACTTTCGGATCGGTGCGCGCCGCGCCGAGCAGTTCATGCATGCTGGCCAGATTGTTGCGACGCTGCACGGCCGTCAGCCGCGATTCCACCGCGGGCGCCAAGTCGGGCGTCAGCGCATAGCCGCTGCGCGCGCGCACCTCACGCGCGATCACCGAGAATTCCGCGTCGGTGAAAACGGATCGGTCGTTCATACGAGCCCCGCATCGGCGAATTTGGATTGGAGGATGTCGCCGTCGAACGGCTTCATGATGTATTCGTCCGCGCCGGCGCGCAGCGCTTCGGTGATGCGCTCGACATCGTTCTCCGTGGTGCAGAACACCACGACCGGCTTGTCGCCATGCGGCTCCTGGCGCAGCTGGCGCAGGAAATCGATGCCTGTCATCACCGGCATCGCCCAATCGAGCAGGATGGCGTCCGGCATGGCGCGGCGCACCGATTGCAGCGCTTCCAGGCCATCGCCGGCTTCGGAAATCTCGAACTTCATGTCTTCGAGAATGCGGCGCGCGACCTTTCGGATCACGCGGCTGTCATCGACAACGAGGCAGGATTTCATGCGGCGGCTCCTTGATGCGGCGCGCTGGGAACACGAACGAGAAAGGTGAGGCCGCGTCCGGCGAGCGTGGTGGCCTCCACGCCGCCGCCGAGCGCTTCGATCGCCGCCTTGGCGCGGTCGAGGCCGGATTCGGGCGTGGGTTCGCCCAGCGTCGACAGCCGCGGCGCGAACAACAGCTCGCACGCGCGCGCATCGCTGAGCGCGGCCGCTTCGCGCGGCGAGATGAGATTCAATTGGCCGGCCCGCGCACGCACGCGGGCGAGATCGAGGCCGGCCCCGTCATCGCTGAGCGCAATCACCAACCCGTCGCCGATGCGCAGCGCCGAAATGCGGATCGCGCCATCGCCCGATTTGCCCCGCGCACGGCGCACCAGATCGGGCTCGATGCTGTAGGCGAGGCAATAGCGGATCAGCCGCTGCAGCGCGCCCGAAAGCCCTGTGAGCGCGCCCAGTGACAGCGCCCGCGCGCTCGGATCGATGGTGAGCGTGACGGTTTTTCCGAGCGGCCGACAGATTTCGTAGAACGCAGTCTCGACCTCGAGCCAGATATCGTGGGCCGGCGCCGGGGCCAGCGCGCGCGCCGCCGCCCGCGCCTTCTCACGCAGCGCGTCGACGTCGTCGGTCAAGGCGCGTGCGATGTCGTGGTCGCCGCCGCGCGGCTCATCGCCGGTTGCGGCCAAGGTGGCGAGGAGGCGCGCCATACGGTCCACGGCGCGGCGGATGACGCGTGTTTCCGCCGGCGAAACGGCGTCGGCGATGCGCAGGCGCGCCAGCAGGCTTTCAGCGCCGGTGGCCAAGGCCGCGATCCGCACATAGCCGGCCGTCGCGCAGCGCGCGCGAATGGCGCTCACGCCGCGGCGCAGCTCATCGAGCGATCCGGCCGCCGGCGCGCCGCGCTCCAGACGCGCCAACGCGTCCTGCGCGCGGTCGAGCTCGACGCGCGTATCAGCAAGGAAATCAGCGAACAGGTCGTCCATGGCGCCCTTCGGGCGCACACGCGCCCAGCGCGGACACTGGCCCGCCCCGGTTAACGCATCTTTATTCTTTCGGTTGAGGCCGCACGCTCAAGCTGCACCGCCGGCTTCCGGACGGCAGGGTTGGTTCGCTCACGCGAGCGCGAAACATCGAGACGTCGTCTGCCGGCTGGAAGCCGGCGGTACGCGCCTCAGGCCGCCAGCCGGATCGCGGCGGCGCGTGCGGCCAGCTCGACGCGCTCTTCGCCCTCGCGCGCCAGCAATTCCACGCCCGCCTGGCGGGCCAGAATGCCGGTGAGCAGGGGCAGCACGACCGGGCCGGTATAGCCATCCTCCGGCGCCTCGCCGCGCAGGGCCGCCGCCGTCGCGGGCCGCAGCCCGGCGCGCGGGCCAGTCGCGATCACCCGCACCTCGTCGGCCCCGCCGGCCAGCTCGACCGTGCCGCCGCGGGGCAGGCATTCATTGGCGATCATCAGGAGGTTCACGATCACCCGCGTCGCCGCCTTCGGCAGCGTCACGGCCGGCGCGTTCCATTTCAGCTCCGGGCGCAGCGCGCCGTAGAGCCGTTCGGCCACGGGCTTGGCCTCTTCCAGCGGACCATCGCCCTCGGCCATCGCCCCGCCGAGCGCGAACCGGAAATAGTCCAGCTTCGCCCAAGCCTTGGCGACGCCCTGATCGACCAGCGCCAGCGCATCCTCGCGCGTGGCGGCGTCCGAATCCTTCAACAATTCAACGCCCTGGATGATGGCGTTCATCGGCTCGACCAGGTCATGGCAGACCTTGGACGCCACCAGGGCGGCAAGCTGCGTTCCCTCAATCATGGCGCGCTCCGGCTCAGAAAGGGTGCGACCATAGATGATTCGCGCCCGCCCACTCGCCCGAATGGCGGTGACGTTGAGGTAAGAAACGCCGCGGCGCCTACGCGCGTTTCTTGGCGTCTTCGTCTTCGCGGCTGTCGGTGGTCCAGGCGTCGTCGTCGCCGAGCACGGCGTGGTCGGCCAGATCGCGCCGCAGCGCTTCTTCGATCATGCTCTGGCGCGCGGCGACGGCCGAGCGGTAGGCGTCGAAATCGTCCTTCGACCACGCCTCCGCCATCGCCTTGAGCTGGCGATGATCGTGGCGGCGGAAGAGGCCGGCGGCGCGCTCGGCCCGGTGGGCGCCGAAGCCCAGCCCACGCAGGCCGGCCGCGCCCATGCGCAACGCGCCCTCGAAGGTCTCGCGCTCGATCATGTCGGCGCCAGCCTTCATCAGCTCGTAGACGTGGCGCCGGTCGTACGCGCGCGCGAGGATCTTCAGATGCGGGAAATGCTTGCGCGCGGTCTCGACGATTTCGATCGCCTTGTCCTGATTGTCGATCGCCACGATCAGCAGGCGCGCATCGTCCGCGCCGGCCGCGCGCAGCAGCGCTTCGCGTGAGGCGTCGCCGTAATTGGCTTTCTGGCCGAAGCCGCGCACCAGTTCGACCTGATCGGCGTTGTGCTCCAGCACGGAGGTGTTGAAGCCGTTCGCCACCAGCAACCGATGCGCCACTTGCCCGAACCGGCCGAAGCCCGCGATCAGCACGTGCGGCCGGTCGAACGGCAAATCCTCGGGCGTCGCGCGCTCGCTGGGTTCGGCCAGCTTGGTCGTCAGCCGCTCGCCGAGGATCAGCAGCAGCGGCGTCAGCGCCATCGAGATCGCAACGGCCGCGGAGAGCGGATCGATGATCGCATCGGCCAACACGCCCTGCGTCTTGGCGAAGGTGAACAGCACGAAGGCGAATTCGCCGCCCTGCGCCAGCGCCAGCGCGATCAGCGCGGAATCTGCGCGCGGCCGCTTGAACGCGCGCGCCACGCCGAAAAGGATCGCCGCCTTCACGATCAAGAGCCCGATCACCAGCACGGCGATGGTCACCGGCTGCGCGCGGATGACGTCGAAATTGATGCCCGCGCCGACCGAGATGAAGAAAAGGCCCAGCAGCAGCGCGCGGAACGGTTCGATGTCGCTCTCGATCTCGTGGCGGAATTCGCTGTCGGCCAGCACCACGCCCGCCACGAATGCGCCCAAAGCCGGCGAAAGCCCCACGCTTTGCATCAAGAGCGCCACGCCCACGACCAGCACCAGCCCGGTCGCGGTGAAAATCTCGCGCACCTCCGCGCGCGCCACGATGCGGAACAGCGGCCGCGCGAGAAACCGCCCCGCCAGCACGATCGCGCCCACCGCCGCGACCACGACCAAAGGCTGCGCCCAGGCCGGCAGAACATCGATCGGCGCATGTCCGCCATGTGCGTCGGGCGCGCCATGCGTGGAGGCCAGCAACGGAAACAGCGCCAGCATCGGAATGACGGCGATGTCCTGGAACAGCAGCACCGAGAACGCGGCGCGCCCAGGATCGGTCTGCGCCAGTCCGCGCTCGCGCAGCGATTGCAGAACGATCGCGGTGGAGGAGAGCGCCAGCGTGAAGCCCGCCGCCAACGCCACGCGCCAATCGACGGCGCCGAGCAGCGCACCATTGGCCGCGCCGATCGCGTAGATGAACAGCGTGAGCGCGATCCCGCTCGCGATCACTTGCGCGCCGCCCAGGCCGATGATGGCGCCGCGCATGCGCCATAACAGCGCCGGCTCCAACTCAAGCCCGATCAGGAACAGCATGATGACGACGCCGAATTCGGCGATGTGCATCACGTCCTGCTGTTCGCCGAGCAGATCGAGCGCGTAGGGCCCGATCAGCGCGCCCGCGATCAGATAGCCGAGCACGGCGCCCAGCCCCAGCCGTTTGGCGATCGGCACCGAGATCACGGCCGCGGCCAGGAACACGAACGCGGGGAGCAGGAAGGCCTGCATGGGTCAGGTCTCGCTTTGGGCGCCGGCGCGCCGCTCTTGAGTTTCACGCAGCAGCGCGAGCACACGCGCCCGATAGAGCCGCGCGGCGTCCTGCAGGGCCGAATTGCTGGAGAGGTGGCTGGCGTTCAGCACGAATGGATCGCGCCAAGCCATGCCACAGAGCGCGGCCGTGGCCTCGAACGGGCGCAGTAATTCCGGAATCGTGAAACGGTTTTGGCCTTGCGGCGCATAGGAGGCTTCCGCCCCGCCCGTGGTGATCGCCGTCATCCATAGCTTGCTGTGGAGCGCCTTGGCGCCCTCGCCATAGGCCCAGCCATGGGTGAGTACGAGGTCGAGCCATTCCTTCACGAGGGCCGGCGCTGAATACCAATAGAACGGGTGCTGAATCACGACCGCGTCGTGCTTGGTGAGACGCGCCTGTTCGGCGCGCACGTCGATCAGCAGATCGGGATAGGTCTCGTAGAGATCGTGGAACTCGACGCCGTCGACGCCGCGCACGGCATCGGCCAGGGCTGCGTTGGCGCGCGAGCGATGCGGCGCGGGATGCGCGTAGAGGACAAGCACAGTCAAGGCGTCCCATGTAGGGCGGGTTTGCGACGGACGGAAGGGCGTGGGCCTTGCCCGGCGCGCGCGCCGGGCGCTACCGAGGCGCAAAGGGGATATCCATGCGCTTTTCGTTTCTCGCCGCCGCGCTCGCTCTGGCGGCCTGCGCCACGGCCGCGCCCGCGCCTTCGCTCGATGCGCTGGCCGAGCGCTATGTCAGCCTCGCGCTCGAATACAACACTCACGATGACGGCTTCGTCGACGCCTATTACGGCCCCGAGGCGCTCAAGACGCACGCGCTGGCGAGCCGGCGCACTTTGGCCGCACTCGAAGCCGACGCCGACACGCTGCTCGGCGACCTCCGCAGCGTGCGCGCGGAAGGCATGGAGGCGCGGCGCCGCGATTTCCTGGAGGCGTATGCGCGCGCGATGCGCACCCGCATGGCGATGCAGGACGGCCAGCGCCTGTCGTTCCGCGATGAGGCGCGGCTTGTGTTCGGCGTGACGCCGACGATCCGTCCGCTGTCGGAGTTCGACGCCCCGCGCGCGCGCCTCGACCGCATGCTGCCGGGCGATGGCCCGCTCGATCAGCGGGTGGAGGCGTTCCGTGCGCGCTATCTCATTCCGCCGGCGCGCTATGAAGCCGTGATCCGCGCCGCGATCGCCGAATGCCGGCGCCGCACGCTCGAACATATCTCGCTGCCGGAGGATGAGAGCTTCACACTCGAATTCGTCACCGATAAACCGTGGTCCGGCTACAATTGGTATCAAGGCGGCCATCGCAGCCTCATTCAGATCAACACCGATCAGCCGATCTCGATCGATCGCGCCATCGTGCTCGGCTGCCATGAAGGCTATCCCGGCCATCACACGCACAATGTACTGATGGAGACGGAGCTCAGCCACGGCCGCCATTGGCTCGAATTCACGCTGTTCCCGCTCTACAGCCCGATCTCCTACATCGCCGAAGGCGAGGCCGATCACGGCATCAAACTGGCGTTTCCCGGCGAAGAACGCATGCGCTTCGAACAGCGTGTGCTCTATCCGCTCGCCAATCTCGATCCAGCGACAGCGCCCGCCTACGAAGCTTTTCTCGCCGTGATGAACGAGCTGCAGGACGCCAACGTCACCATCACGCAGATGCTGATCGATGGCGAGATCGATCGCGCCCGCGCCGTCGATCTGATGCAGCATTATCTCGTGCGCTCACACGCCCGCGCCGAGCAAGCGGTGGCGTTCAGCGAGGCCTATCGCGCCTATGTCATCAATTACACGCAGGGCGAACGAGCCGTCGGCGCGGCTCTCGCCGCGGCAGGGCCCGATCCGGCGGCGCGCTGGGCCCGGCTCGCGCGCATTCTTTCGGAGCCGACCTTGCCGCGCGATCTCGCTGAGGCGCCTTGAGCGGGCGCGCGGCCCCTGTGTAGGGTGCCGCCCGAAGAGGCGAGGGAAGAACTCCGATGGCGCACGCGTTCCGCATGATCGAAGCCAACGGCGTGAGCATACGCTGCGCCATTGAAGGCGAAGGCCCGCTCGTCGTCCTGGTGCATGGCTTTCCAGAGAGCTGGTATTCCTGGCGCCACCAGATCGGCCCGATTGCGGCCGCGGGTTTCACCGCGTGCGCGATCGACGTGCGCGGCTATGGCGGCTCGGATAAGCCCCATCCGGTCGAAGCCTACGATATGGAGAGCATCACCGGCGATGTGGCGGGCGTGATCGCCGCGCTCTCGCCCGATGCGCCCGCCGTCATCATCGGCCATGATTGGGGCGCGCCGATCGTGTGGCACACGGCGCTTCTGCATCCGGAGAAAGTGCGCGCCGTCGCGGGCCTGTCCGTGCCCTATAGCGGCCGCCCCGCCGCGCCGCTGATCGATACGCTCGAGCAGATCTACACCAAGAACGGCCGCTTCTTTTACATCTGCTATTTCCAGCAGGAGGGCGTCGCCGAAGCCGAGTTCGAACGCGATGTGCGTGATCGCCTGCGCCGCATGTATTATCTCGCCTCGGGCGACATCCGCGACAGCGGCTATGAATTCAAAGAGGGCATGGTGGGCGACGATTTCCTCTCGCGCATCCCCAATCCCGATCCGTTTCCCGCTTGGGCCACGCCGGCCGACATCGACTATTACGTCGGCGAATTCGAACGCTCCGGCTTTCGCGGGCCGATCAACCGCTATCGCAATTTCCGCCGCGATCACGCCTTCATGGCCGGCAAGGACCCGATCATCCATCAGCCCGCGCTGTTCATCGCCGGCGAGCGCGACATGGTGATCGGCGGCGCCGCGAAAGACGGCCTCACCAATCTGATGCGCCCCCATTTCGACGATCTCCGCGGCGTCCACCTCACGCCCAAAGCCGGCCATTGGAACCAGCAAGAAGCCCCGGATGAAACCACCGGCGTGCTGATCGATTGGCTCGCGACGCTGTAGGACATTGGCAGAAGCCGTCCTTCCCCGCGAGGGGAAGGTGGCGCGCTGCGAAGCAGCGTGACGGATGGGGCGGAAGCCCGACGTCTGACGCGGCGTCTCCGCCCCCTCAGTCTCGCTCCGCTCGACAGCTCCCCCTCGCGGGGGAGCACGGCGCGGCGCATATTGGCGTATGGGGTGCGAATGAGCATCGAACGCGCACGAGCTTTGCGAAGGCGGATGACGGACGCTGAGATGCGTCTGTGGCATCGGCTGCGCCCGATGCGGCGTGACGGCTTGGCCTTTCGCAGGCAATCGCCGGTTGGACGTTACGTACTCGATTTCGAATGTCGCTTAGCGCGCATCGCCATTGAACTCGATGGAACCCAGCATGGCGATCCAGAAAGGGCGCAGGCCGACGCCAAGCGCACGCATTGGCTGGAGTCGCGCGGCTATCAGGTGCTGCGCTTCTGGAACCACGACGTTATCTTCCAGACGGACGCCGTAGTCTTCGAGATCATAACTGCTGCGCAAATGCGTCTCGAAGAGTTCGCCCGCTTCGGCCGCGACTAGCTTAAACGCCGTCCTTCCCCGTGAGGGGAAGGTGGCGCGCTGCGGAGCGGCGCGTCGGATGGGGCGGAAGCCCGATGTCTGACCTATCGCCTCCGCCCCCTCAGTCATCGCTGCGCGACGACAGCTCCCCCTCGCGGGGGAGCACGGCGTGGTGCGCAGCTCCACCTCGCAACTCCGCATAAGCCAGCGCGCCAAGCCCAAGCGCCAGCACGCCAAAGCCGATCGCGAGCCCCAGCCGCGGGTTCGGCAGGCTCATCACGTAGGTCACGCTCGACCACAGCATGAAAATGTTCGCGCCGCAGAACACCAAGGGCGTCAGCGGATAGAGCGGCGTCTTGAATGGCCGCGCCGCGTCGCGCTGGCGATAGCGCAGCACGATCACGCCGAAGCCCGAGCAGGTCATGAAAATCCAGAATGCCGGCGCGGTGTAGTCGACCAGCGTCGTGAACCCGTCGCGCGTCCACGCGCCGAGACCCACCAGCGCGAGACTCATCGCGCCCTGCGCCCAGGTCGCGGCGGCGGGAATGCCGCGCTTGTCATCCCACGCGCCCAGCACGCCGAAGCCCGGAAAATCGCGCGCCGCCGCATAGGTTGTGCGCGCGCCGACCATGATGGTCGCGTTGATCGAGGTGACCGCCGCCAGCGCCACGGCGACCGCCAGCAGCAGCGCGGCGCTGCTTCCGAACGCGCGCGCCATCAGATCGGCCGCGGGCGCATCGCTGTGCGCCAGGCCTTCGATCCCAAGCCCGCGCAGGAACGCCCAATTCACCATCAGATAAAGCGCGGTGATGACGAGGATCGAAAACACGTGCGCGCGCGCCATGCCGTGGCGCGCATCCTTCACCTCGGCCGACAAGGTCGCGATCTCGCTCCAGCCGCCGAACGCCAACAGCACGAACACCATGGCGAGCCCCAGGCCCGGCGGAATGCCGTTGACATGCGGCCCTGGTCCGCTCGTCGCCGGCGCCACATTGTTGAGCGCCAGCCACAAGGCTGCGATTCCGATCAGCACCAGTCCCGCGACTTCCAATCCCGTCATCGCGAAATGCGCCTGCGCGTCCTTACGGGCGTCGCGCAGATTGAACAGCGTCAGCACGATCACCGAAATCGCCGCGTAGATCGCCGGCCCATCGGGCCCGATGCGGAACATCGGCACGGCGTTGAGATAATCGCCGATCACGAAGCCCAAGAGCCCGATCGAGCCGGAATTGATCACCGCGAAGCGGCCCCAGGCGAACAGGAAGGCCAGCCTCTTGCCGTAGGCCAAGCCGAGGAAATGATAATCGCCGCCCGCGTTCGGAAACGCCGTCGCCAGTTCCGAATAGCAGAGCGCGCCCGCCAGCGTCAGAACGCCGCCCGCGATCCAGGCCGCGTAAAGCCAGCCCACCGAGCCCGCCGCATCCGCCACCTGCGCCGGGCTTTTGAAAATTCCCGCGCCCACGACCATGCCGACCGACAACATGACCAAATAGGCGGTGGACACGTGGCGGTCGGGCGCGTTCATACAAAGCGTCTATAGACGGGTCTGGAACTTTGAATAGGCTCGCGCATTGTGCGGGCTTGCTGGGCCCGCCATATCGCGTGGACGAGGAGATTTAGCCATGCCCAAGACCCGCAATGATCTGCCGGACAACACGCGCAAAGCCATGATCGAATTGCTCAATGCGCGCCTCGCCGACACGCTGGACGTGAAGCTCGCGATCAAGCAGGCGCATTGGAACGTCAAAGGCCCCGATTTCATCGCCCTGCACGAATTGTTCGACGCCATCGCCGCACGCGTCGATACGCAAGCCGATGACATCGCCGAACGCGCGGTCGCCCTGGGCGGCGTGGCGCATGGCACGGCAGAGAACGTCGCCAAGAAATCCAAGATCGAGGCCTATCCCTCCGATCTCACCGGCGGCAAGCCGCATGTCGAAGCGCTGTCGGACCGCATCGCCGCGCTCGGCAAGCTGGTGCGCGCCGCCATCGATCAGGCTGACGAGGCCGGCGACAAGGACACCGCCGATCTCTTCACCGGCCAATCCCGCACGCTCGACAAGGACCTCTGGTTCCTCGAAGCGCATTTGCAGGAATAAAGCGCGCCGCCGCCGTCCTTCCCCGCGAGGGGAAGGTGTCCCGCGCGTCAGCGCGGGACGGATGGGGCGGAAGCCCAACATCTAACGCGCCGCAGCCGCCCCCTCAGTCTCGCTCCGCTCGACAGCTCCCCCTCGCGGGGGAGCGCGGCGCGCACTGGCGCTGCATCGGCGCGGCCCGTATCCTCCCGCCCATGTGGCGCACGATGGCGATCTACGGCGCGGCGCTCGCCTTGGCGGCGGTGGCGCTGCAATGGCTGGACTACAAGGTCTGGGCGCACGCGCATCCGGGCGAGTTCTATCTGGCGCTGATCGCGGCGAGCTTTCTGGGTCTGGGCGTGTGGCTTGGCGCCCGCCTGTTCCGCGCCCACGCGCCCGCCGCGTTCGCGCACAACGCGCGCGCCCGCGCCGCGCTCGGCATCACCGACCGCGAATTCGAAGTGCTCGAATTGCTCGCCGCCGGCCGCTCCAACAAGGAGATCGCCGAAGCGCTCGCGGTCTCGCTCAACACAGTGAAGACGCATGTCGCGCGGCTCCTGGACAAGCTCGACGCTGCGCGGCGCACCGAAGCCATCCTCAAGGCCCGCGAACTCAGCCTGCTTCCTTAGTCGCCGCCGGAAATTCCGCGCGTTTTCATCCCAATCATCCTTTCGGGCGATTGCGCTGGGCGCCCGGCCGCGGCTCGGTCACGACCGGAACCGCGCAGGGAGGACATCATGCTTCGCACCATTCTCATCTTCGGGGGCGCCGCCGGGCTGATCGTCGCGGGGATCATGTTTCCGATGCTGGTGTTCGGCTCCGGCGCCTCGGGCGCGCATTCGCTGTTCACTGGCTATCTCATCATGCTGGCCGCGCTCAGCCTCATCTTCGTGGGCGTGAAGCGTTACCGCGATCACGATCTTGGCGGCGTGATCAAATTCTTGCCTGCGTTCCTGATGGGGCTCGGCATCAGCGCCGTCGCAGGATTGATGTACGTGATCGGCTGGGAGATCACGCTGGCGCTCACGCAGTACAAATTCACCGACGATTACGCCAACGCGATGGTCGAGGCCGCCCGCGCCAAGGGCGCCTCGGGCGAGGCGCTGCAGCGCGCCATCGCCGAGGCCGAGGATTTCCGCCGCCAATACGCCGATCCGTTCTTCCGCCTGCCGATGACCTTCATCGAAATCTTCCCCGTCGGCGTCCTCGTCTCCCTCATCTCCGCCGCCCTCCTGCGCAATGCCCGCTTCCTGCCGGCGCGCGCCCAGAGGCGATGAGGGGAGGCCGCTGCGGGCGTGCACCCGCCGGAACCGCAGAAATGCGGCGCGCGCCGCACAAATGCGCTATCCTGCCGCCATGAACGCGCCGACCCGAGAGCCCGCCCGGTTCACCAGCCGCGAATTCCAGCGCATGGCCCGCGCCGGAGCCTTTGCGGACATGCGCGTCGAACTGCGCCGGGGGATGCTGGTTCGGATGAGCCCACAACATATGCCGCATGGCCGCGTGAAGGCGGCGATCGAGCGGGCGTTGATCGCGGCTTTGGCGCGGGCCGGGCTCGCCTGGGAAGTGCTCACCGAGGTATCCGTCGCCTGCGGCGATGCGTTCGAGCCCATGCCGGATATCGTTTTGTTCGATCCCGCGCTTGTGCCGGATGCGCGCGGGGCCGTGCCGCTTGGGGCCGTGCGCCTCATCGTCGAGGTCGCCGATTCCTCGCTGGGCGACGATCTGGGCGAGAAGCTGGAGGATTATGCCGCGAGCGGGCTTGAAGAATATTGGGTGGCCGATGTGCAGGGCCGCCTCATCCTGCGCCATGCCGGCCCCCGCGTCGGCGGCTACGCCCGCCGCGAGCCGATCCTGTTTGGCCAGCCCGCCGCACTGCTGACGCAGCCCCAGCTCGTCCTCGATACCGCGACGCTCGCCTGAGGGGCCCGCCTTTGCGGCGCGCCGCAACCGCTGCTACCTCCCGCCCATGATCCCGCGCGAACGAATCCGCAACTTTTCCATCGTGGCCCATATCGACCACGGCAAATCCACGCTCTCGGACCGGCTGATCCAATCGACCGGGGGCCTGGCCGCGCGCGAAATGAAAGAGCAGGTGCTCGACACCATGGAGATCGAGCGCGAGCGCGGCATCACCATCAAGGCCCAGACCGTGCGGCTCGAATACAAGGCCAAGGACGGCCAGGACTACGTCCTCAACCTGATGGACACGCCCGGCCATGTCGACTTCGCCTATGAGGTCTCCCGCTCGCTCGCCGCCTGTGAAGGCGCGCTGCTGGTGGTGGATGCGAGCCAGGGCGTCGAAGCGCAGACGCTCGCCAATGTCTATCAGGCGCTCGACAACGATCTCGAGATCGTGCCGGTGCTGAACAAGATCGATCTGCCCGCCGCCGAGCCGGAGCGCGTGAAGCAGCAGATCGAAGACGTGATCGGCCTCGATGCGTCAAATGCCGTCGAGATTTCCGCCAAGACCGGGATCGGCATCGAGAACGTGCTCGAAGCCATCGTCACGCGCCTGCCGCCGCCGAAGGAGGGCGATCCTACAAAGCCATTGAAGGCGCTGCTCGTGGACGCCTGGTACGACGCCTATCTCGGCGTCGTCGTGCTCGTGCGCATCATCGACGGCACGCTGCGTAAGGGCCAGCGTGTGAAGATGCTGGCGTCCGATGCGGTCTATGGCCTCGACAAAGTGGGCGTCTTTCGCCCCAAGCCGCAGGATGTCGAAGAGCTCGGCCCCGGCGAGATCGGCTTCTTCACCGCCAGCATCAAGGAGGTCGCCGATGCGCGCGTCGGCGACACCATCACCGATGAAAAGCGCGGCGTGACCGAACCGCTGCCCGGCTTCAAGCCGGCGCAGCCCGTCGTGTTCTGCGGCCTCTTCCCGACCGACGCCGCCGATTTCGAAGATCTCCGCGCCGCGATGGCGAAACTCCGCCTCAACGATGCGAGCTTCACCTATGAAATGGAGACGAGCGCCGCGCTCGGCTTCGGCTTCCGCTGCGGCTTCCTCGGCCTCCTTCATCTCGAAATCATTCAGGAGCGCTTGAGCCGCGAGTTCGATCTCGATCTCATCGCGACGGCGCCCAGCGTCATCTACCGCGTGCATCTGAACAATGGCGAGGTGCTCGAATTGCACAATCCGGCCGATCTGCCGGAAGAGACCTACATCAAGTCCATCGAGGAGCCGTGGATCAAAGCCACCATCCTCACGCCCGATGAATATCTCGGCCCGATCCTCAAGCTCTGCCAGGATCGCCGCGGCGTCCAGAAGGACCTGACGTATGTCGGCAATCGCGCCATGCTGATCTACGAATTGCCGCTCAACGAGGTGGTGTTCGATTTCTACGACCGGCTGAAGAGCATTTCACGCGGCTACGCCTCGTTCGACTACGCGCTGATCGATCATCGTGTCGGCAATCTCGTGAAAATGTCGATCCTGGTGAACGATGAGCCGGTCGATGCGCTCGCCATGCTCGTCCATCGCGACCGCGCCGAAAGCCGCGGCCGCGGCATGGTCGAGAAGATGAAAGAGCTCATCCCGCAGCACATGTTCAAAATCCCGATCCAAGCCGCCATCGGCGGCCGCATCATCGCCCGCGAAACCATCAGCGCGCTGCGCAAGGACGTGACGGCGAAATGCTATGGCGGCGACGCCTCCCGCAAACGCAAGCTCCTCGACAAACAGAAAGAGGGCAAGAAGCGGATGCGCCAGTTCGGAAAAGTGGAGATTCCGCAGGAGGCCTTTATCGCGGCGTTGAAGATGGATGGGGATTGAGGGCTCGTTGCCGTGTTGGGAGGGGAATGTGGCGGGAATAGTTTATGCCCTCACCAATGCAGCAATGCCTGGATTGGTGAAAATCGGGGTCACAGAAAACGACCACGAGGTTCGAATGAGCCAGCTGTATACAACTGGCGTACCCGTTCCGTTTGACTGCGTGATTGCGAAGCGCATCGCGAACCCAGTGGAGGTCGAGCGCGCGCTGCACATCGCTTTTGGGCCAAACAGGATCAATCCGAAGCGCGAATTTTTCCAAATTCAGTCCGATCAAGTCCTCGCTATTCTCAAAGCGTTTCCAGGCGAAGAAGTGACGGGCCTCGTGGAAAGCCAAAATCAAAGCGCGCCCGAAGAGTCGGCCGCTGCCGAGCGTTTGAGGACGCGGCGAAGACCAAATCTAAATTGGAAGGAAATGGGTATTCCGGTTGGGGCTACGCTTAATTTTGAAGCAGGGGATGAAACCGTCACCGTTGTTGATGATCGCCGTGTGATGTTTCGTGGGCAACCTGAGTACCTAACCAGCGCGACTAGAAAGGCTTTGGACCTCGACTATTCTGTCCATCCTGGCCCGTACTGGCGATACAAGGGAGAATTGGTTTCGGAGATTTACAACCGAACATACGCATTGGCGGAGGAGGCGGAAGACTGATCACGCGCCCCGGTCGCGCGTAGCGCGAGCCGGGGTCCAGGAGCCCCGCGACGCCACGTTTGCTCTGGGTCCCGGCTCTTCGCTTCGCTCCGGCCGGGAAGCGTAGGATGTTTCGCGCCAAGAGCAGCGCGCGCTGCTTCGATCTCGTGATCCTCAGCGGCGACAGGATCGCGCTCACCGAAGTCTGCGCGCGTCAGCTCTGAGCGCTAGCTTTCCTCCCCCTGCAAGGGGGAGGTGCGGCGCGTAGCGCCGTGGAGGGGGTGAGCGACAGGCGGAAACGTTTGCGCGTTCTGGCTGTGCGAAATTCTAGAAGGCGGCGTCCGTGGCTCACCCCCTCCCAGCCTCCCCCTTGCAGGGGGAGGAGCAGCATCGCGCCCCTTCCGCCACGGCGCCGGCCGCAGCGTTCGCCAAGAGCGTTTGACTGCGCGCGCGGGCGTGTCATCTGATCGTCTCAAAGATCAGAGGAAACGCGCGTGCCATCTCTTCCCATTCTGCCGCCGTCGGAGATCGACGCGCGCTGGCTTACCGATGTGCTGCAGGCCAATGGCGTCGACGCGCTCGTCAAAGACGTCGCCAAGAAAAATGTCGGCACCGGGCAGATCGGCGACAGCGTGCGCTTTGCGCTCAGCTATGAGCGCGACGCGGCGAACGCGCCGCGCTCCCTCGTCGGCAAATTCCCCTCGCAGGACGAGCGCTCGCGCGGCACGGGCGTGATGCTCAAGAATTATTATCGCGAGGTGCGTTTTTATCAGCAGCTGGCGCCGCGTGCGCGCATCCACACGCCGCGCGTCTGGCGCGCCGACATCAACGACGCGCACGATTTCGTGCTGATCATGGAAGACCTCGCGCCGGCTGAGCAGGGCGATCAGCTGCAGGGCGTCTCGCTCACGCAGGCCGAACTCGCGCTCGATGAGGCCGCCAAGCTCCACGCATCGTGCTGGGACGATCCTGCGCTCGATGCGATGGATTTTGTCTCCGGCTCGAAGGCGAGCGAGGCCGGCGGCGCGGGCGCGGTCAATGCCGAGATGGTGCGCACCATCTGGGAGGGATTCAAGCAGCGCTACGCCGATCGCCTCGCCGCCGAGTCCATCGCCATCGGCGATGTGCTTTCCGCGCGCTATGGCGATCAGGCCCATCTCCATCCCGGCCCGCGCTGTCTCACGCACAATGATTATCGGCCGGACAATATGATGTTCGCGACCGCGCGCGGCGGCCACGCCTTCACCATGCTCGATTGGCAGACCTACGCGTACGGTGTGGGCGCGGTCGATGTCGCGTATTTCCTCGCCGGCGCGCTTTCGCCCCAAACGCGCCGCGCCGAAGAAGAGCGCCTGCTGCGCCGCTATCACGCCGCGCTCGAAGCCGGCGGCGTCAAAGGCTATGATTTCGCCGCGCTCAAGCACGATTATCGCACCGGCGCGTTCCATCTCTTCTTCACGGCGTTCTTCGCGGCCATGGTCGTGGTGCAGACGCCGCGCGGCGACGACATGTTCATGCAGATGCTGCGCGCAGCGACGGACCACATCGTCGATCACGACGCGCTCGCCGCCCTCACCGCGGTGTAAGCATTTTCGCCGTGACCGCCGTCACGCCGCGTGCGACATCCCTGCGCAAGAACCGCGCGCCAATGCGTGAGAGATGAGGGGAGTGAACGATGCGTCTTTGGGTTGCGGCTTGCGCCGCGCTGATGCTGGCCGCGTGCGGCCAATCGAGTGGAACGAGCGGTCCGCAGCTTCCCGCCAACGATCCCGCCGCGCCGACCGAGCAGAAATTCCAGCTCCAGCCCACGCAGGCCGACCTCACGCCCGAGCAGCGCACGCAGCTCGAAGGGCTGATCCGCGATTTCCTCGATCGCGCCACCGCGCAATATGGCGAAGGCATGGGGCCCGCGCCCGGTTTGAGCGATGAGATCGCGCCGCTGCAGCCCGGCCGCGACCACCGCTGGAACGTGAACCTCACCGGTGGGACGGCCTATCGCATCATCGGCGGCTGCGACAACGAATGTAACAACGTCGATATCGAATTGCTCGGCCCGGATGGCCGCGTCGTCGCCAGTGATATGCTGCCCGACGATCTGCCGATCGTGAATTTCACGCCGCCGTCCAGCGCGCGCTATACGGTGCGCGTCCTGCTGCAAACCTGCACTGTCGGCCCGTGTTATACCGGCGCGCGCATTCTCACAGGCGCCGCATCGCCCTCTGCGCCTGCGCGTCAGGGTCTTGTCTCAAAGCCCTAGCCGTACGGAAAACACGTCTCGCGCGGCAGCTTCATATCGAGCGTCTGCGCGAGCGTTTCGATGGCGTCGCTGTGCGCAGGATAGGGATCGGCATTGGCTGCGCCCACCACGATGCAGCGGAAGCTGGGATCGGGCTTGCCCTGCGGCGGCAGCATCGCCGTCGCCAGCGGCGCGCCATCGTCGGCGCGCAGCGTCAGAAAAAACGGCATCGTGCGTGCGATGTGGCCCTTGAGCCCGATATCGCGCTCGATGAACGAGACATTGCCCGGATTGTAGCTCGCCGCCGCCTTCGCATGCTCGCGCTGGAAATAACGGACGACTGCGTGGCGCATCGCATCGGATTCGGCTTGCGCCTCAATTTCCGTCTCGATGCGAAACCATGTGCGACCGCCGCCCGCGTCGCAGACATATTTCATGCCGATCACCCTTGCCTTCAAATGTAGGGCATCGCCCCCGCAGCGCAAAGCGTTCCGCGCAGGCCGCCGCAACCTCAAACGCCGCCGCACATTCACGATTTGCGATCATCCCCGGACAAGCGAAGCTTGATCCAGCACCGAGAGCGGCGCGCCGCGCCAAAACGGGATAGCGCCGCCGCCTTTCCTCCCCCTGAAAGGGGGAGGTGCGGCGCGTAGCGCCGTGGAGGGGGTGAGCCGCGCATGCAAACGTTTCAGCCTGTATCTCACCCCCTCCCATCCTCCCCCTTGCCGGGGGAGGAGGCGCGATGCGGGGATGGAGCCGCGCTCAATCGGACCCAGTCCGCGCCGCCCTTACACTCCCGCCCATGCGAACCTTCGATCTCCCCTCCGCCTGGCGCCAGCTCGGCGCTTACTTCCAAAACCTCTCCGACCGCTTCGGTCCCGCCTGGTCGTTCATGGAGGAGCGTTTCACGCTGCGCGCCCGCCGCACGCTCAAAGCATGGATCGAAACCGGCGAAGCCGCCTTCCGCCAGCTGCTGTTGATCGAAGCGCAGAAGCTTCCATCCCCCGCCTACGCGCCCGAGCCCTCGACCCATCGCCGTGACAGCGATGCCCCGCGCCAGCCGGCCCGTGAGATCAGCGAACGCGCGCTGGGCATTGAAGCCGCGCCGATGTTCCGTCTCGTGCCGCCGGCCGGCTTCGTCGTCCTGGCTGAGCAGGCGGCGCCTCGGCGTGCCAACATGCATCGCGCCAAGCAGCGCCGCTCCCCAACGCGCGCTTTGGCGCTGCGCCTGGCCGCGCTGCAGGCCGCGTTCAACGATGTGGAATCCCAGATCCACCGCATGGCGAAAGTGCTGGCCCGCAGCGCCCACGCCGCCATGGCCATCTTCATCGACCGGCCAGACCCTTTGCGCCTGCCGCGAGACCTCATCGACGCGCTCCGCGCCGAAACGCTCCGCGTCATCACCGCCGCGCCGACGGATTCCAGCTAAGCGCCGTACCGCCGGCTTCCAGCCGGCAGTCTTCGTTTCCTCCTGCACTGACACCAAACATTGAAAACTCGCCTGCCGGCTGGAAGCCGGCGGTACGAAGCGGCGCGCCGATCCCAATTCCCTTGCCCCGCGGAGGGAAACGCGTGCGCAACCGGCCGCAGTTGCCCCGCCGGGGCAAGCGGGGTTACGACCGTACCACGTCATCGAATCCCTGTGACTCAAAAGGCCCGGCGCATTGCCGCGCGGGGAAAGGATCGATTTGGACAAGCCGGTCGAAGAGCTGGATCCGAAATCCCTCGAGGAGCAGGAGGCGGAGTACGACCGCTTCGTCTGGGCCAATCTGCGGCGCAATTATATCGGCCATTATCTGCACGGCATGCTGGGGATGACGGGCTTCCGGCTCGTCAATGCGCCGACGTTCCTACCCGCCTATCTGTTCGCGCTGTCGGGATCGAACACTATTGTCGGCGTCGGGCTCGCTCTGCAGCAGCTGGGCCAGATGATCTCGCCGATCTTCGGCGCCTCGCAGGTCGAGCATCGCAAACGCGTGCTGCCGGTCGCGCAATGGATCGGCACGGGCATGCGCATCCCGATCCTCGGCATCGCGCTGGCCGGCTGGTTCTTGCCGGCGCGTGTGCAATTGCCGGTGATCCTGGCGCTTCTGCTGATGATGGGCCTGTTCAGCGGCATGCAGCGAGTGGCGTTTCAGGTGCTGCTGGCGAAGGTGATCCCGGTGTCGCGCCGCGGCCGGCTGCAAGCCTGGCGCAATGTCACCGGCGGCGTGATTGCGGCGGCGCTCGCCTATTTCGCGGGGCGCTGGTTCATCGAATCCAACGTGCTGGGCAATGGCTACGCCACCACCTTCATGCTGGCCTTCATCCTGACGAGCCTTGGCCTCTCCGCGCTCTCCATGCTGATGCGCGAGCCCATTCCGCCGACGGTGCGGCCGCGCGCGCGCGTGCGCGACCGCTTGAAGGATGCGCCGCAGATATTCCGCGACGATCCGGGATTTTTCTATTTCACCTGCACGTTGGTGCTGGCCATGGCCGGGCGTGCGGCGGCGCCGTTCTACATTCTCTATGCGAGCCAGACCATTCAGCTCACCGGCGCCAATATCGGCCTTCTGTCGCTCGCTTTTCTCGGCGCCGATACGGTCGCCAATCTGGCCTGGGGCTATGCGGGCGACCGCTTCGGTTTCCGCGCCGTGTTCATGACGTGCCTCTCGCTCTGGGCCGCGGCGACAGTGCTCTTGCTGTTCGCACACACCATGCCGGTGATCTTTCTCGCTTTCGTCGGCCTCGGCGCCGCGCAAGCCGGCTACATGATGGCGTCGAGCACGATGGCGCTCGAATTCGGCCCGCGCGAGGATGTGGCGATGCGGCTGGCGCTGTCGGGCACCGCGGAAGGCGCGATGTCGGCGGCGGGCCCGCTGGTCGGCGGCGTCATCGCGGCGAGCCTCGGCTATCCCTGGCTGTTCGCGGTGTCGATCGCCTTTCTGATCGCGGCCATCGTCCTGCTCGCGCTGCGCGTGGAAGAACCGCGCAACCGGCGCCTGCAGGCGCAGGTCCTGCCCCCGGAGTGAGGCCGCGGTTCTGGATCGGCGCGGCGGCGGCGCTGGCGCTCGCGGCGATCGCCGCCTTCGTCCTGCTCCGCTTCGCGCCTGGCGGTCCGCCGGCCTGTCATCCGGTTCTGTTCGACGGCGATGTTTTCACCGTGTGCGAGCTCGACCTCGCGCGCGACGATTTCCGCCTTGTCACCGATGACGCCACCGGCGCGCCCTTGCGCAGCTTCGCCGCGCTCGAACGCGCGCTCGGCCGGCTCGCATCCCGCGTGCGCTTCGCGATGAACGCCGGCATGTTCGATGAGGGCGGCCGCGCCATCGGGCTCTATGTCGAGAACGGCGAAGAACGCCATTCCATCAGCACCAGCCACGGCCCCGGCAATTTCCATCTGCTGCCGAACGGCGTGTTTTCAATCGACCGCGACGGCCAGGCGCGCGTCGAAACCACGCCAGCCTTCATCGCGCGCCGCGACACGCCGGTCTGGGCGACGCAATCGGGGCCGATGCTGGTGATCGAGGGCGCGCTGCATCCCGCTTTTCAGGAAGACGGCCCCTCGCGCCTCATCCGCAATGGGGTGGGCGTCGTCGATCCCCATCATGCGCTGTTCGTGATCAGCGAAACGCCGGTCTCGTTCGGCAAATTCGCGCGCCTGTTCCGCGACGCGCTGCATTGCCGAAATGCGCTCTTCCTCGATGGTTCGGTGTCGAGCCTATGGGCCCCGCAGCTGAACCGGCGCGACAGCAACGACGCGCTCGGCCCGCTGCTCGTGGTGCTCGCCCGGCGCTAGTCCTCGTACCGCCGGCTTCCAGCCGGCAGGCGCGCTATGCCGGCTGGAAGCCGGCGCCTAGTCGCACGGAACTTGGCGTTCGATGGTCAGCGTGCGGCCGACATAAGGATCGTATTGCCGCTCGTGCACGGTGCAGAGCCGCGGCGGCTCGGCATAGCCGCCGTCATTGTATCCGCCCTGGTAGGGCTGCGGGCCATAATAGCCCTGCCCTTGATAGCCTTGGCCTTGATAACCTTGGCCCTGATAGCCGTAGGGCGGCGGCGGCGGAGGCGGCGCTTCTTCATAGCGCGGCTGGCTGAGCGCCGAGCCGATGATCGCGCCGATCGCCAGGCCGACAAGGCCGGAGGCCACCGCGTCGCCGTGATCGTCATGGCGGCGGTCGTAATAACGGCGGTCATAGCCGCCATAGCCGCGATGGTCGTGCGCATAGGCCGGCGCGGCGCTGGCGAACACCAGCGCGCCGGCGACGAGCGCCCCAAGGAATTTCTTCATGTCTCTCTCCGTGCCCCGTCAGCCTGATCTTGCCGTCCTGAATAGGGCCTGAATCAATCCTCGTCCTCGCGCCGCTTGCGCGCGCGATTGGCCTTGGCGCGCTGCGCCCAGAGCCGCCGGTGCGCCTCGCGCGCCACATGATCCTCTTTGCGGGCCTCGAAGGCGAGTTCGCGCTGCAGCTTCTGATAGCTTCGCCAGCGGCCCTCTTCGAGCGCACCCGAAGCGAGCGCGGCCTGCACCGCGCAGCCCGGCTCGCGCCCATGGCCGCAATCGGCGAAGCGGCATTGGGCGGCGAGCGTGTCGATATCTTCGAAGCTTCCATCCATGCCGTCATCGGCGGCCCAGACGCCAAGCTCGCGCATGCCGGGCGAGTCCAGCACCAGCACGCCGGATTGCAGGCGGAAGAGGGCGCGATGCGTCGTGGTGTGCCGGCCGCGCTTGCCGTCGCCGCTGATCGCGCCCGTCGCCATCAGATCGTCGCCCGCGAGTGCGTTGAGCAAGGTGGATTTGCCCACGCCGGACGAGCCGAGCAGGGCGACGGTTTCGCCCGGCGCCAGCAAGCCCGCGAGCGCGGCCACGCCTTCGCCCGTGTGCGAGGAGAGCGCGCACACAGCGGCGTCGCCCGCGATCGCGCGCACGCGCTTCAAATCCTCTTCGCGCCGCGCGGCGAGATCGGCTTTGGTGAGCGCGATGATCGGCTTGGCGCCGCCGGCGCGCGCCACCAGGAGATAGCGTTCGAGCCGGCGCAGATTGAGTTCGTCATTGAGCGAGCTGACGATCAGCGCGACATCGAGATTGGCCGCCACGATCTGCACGCCCTCGGGGCTTTGCCGCGCAAACATCGTGCGGCGCGGCAGGACCGCCTGCACGATGGCCGGTCCATCGCCTTGCGGCGGCGCGAGCGCCGCCCAATCGCCGACCACAGGCAGATCGCCAGCGGCTGCGTCGTAGACCAGCCGGCCCGCGAGCACGCAGGCGCGCTCGCCGTCTTGCGTGATGGCGCGCAGATGCGTGCGTTGTTGTTCGATGATGCGGCCGGGAATCAGGCCGCTTTGTGCGTGAACGTCGAAATCGTGCTGCAGCGCGTCGCGCCAGCCATAGAGAGACAACATGGAGAATCCTTTTGGAACGGAGCCCAGGGGGCGCCGGCCGCGGATGCTCTCGATGTCAGGCTAGGCGCTGAAACTCAGCGCAGCGCTCAGGAGCGCGCGGCGACGCGGCGGAGGGCGCGAGAGACAAGTGTTGACATGATACGCTCCCTTCCTGCGTCGGCGGTCGATGGCGCTCAGTACGCAGCGGCGGCCGATGCGTCAAGCAAAGGCTTTCTACCTGGGCGCGACGCGCCAGATGATGTTGCCCACGTCATCCGCCACAAGCAGCGCGCCGGTGCGATCCCAGCCGACGCCGACCGGGCGTCCGCGCGCCTGTTCGTGCTCGTTCAAAAAGCCGGTCAGGAAATCCTCCGCCGCGCCGGAAGGCCGCCCATCGGCGAACGGCACGAACACGACCTTGTAGCCGGAGAATTGCGAGCGGTTCCAAGAGCCGTGCTGGCCCACGAACGCGCCGCCGCGATAATGTGCGGGAAAGCGCTCGCCGGTCGCGAAGGTGAGGCCGAGCGAGGCGGTGTGCGCGCCCAAAGCGAAATCGGGAACAATGCCTGGGCGCAGCCGCACATTCGGCGGGATCGGCACGCGGTCGTCGCGGTGATCGCCGAAATAGAAATAGGGCCAGCCATAGAAGCCGCCGTCTTCGACATGCGTCATGTAATCCGGCACCAGATTGTCGCCCAGCATGTCGCGTTCGTTCACCGCAACCCAGAGCGCGCCGGTGACCGGCTCCCACGCCAGCCCGTTCGGATTGCGCAGGCCGGTCGCGAACGCGCGCTCGCCCGTGCCGTCGAGATTGATTTCGAGGATGTTGGCGCGCCGCTCCTCCATCGCGAAATCTTCCAGCTTCTGCGGAATGTTTTCGACCGAGCCGACGCCGACATAGAGTTTGGTTCCATCGCGGCTCGCCAGCAGATCGCGCGTCCAATGGCCGTTGTCGCCCTCGTGATGCGGCAGGCGAAGGATGATCTCGCCATCGCCCGTGATGCTGGTGGCGCCGGGAATGTAATTGTAGCGCACCACCGCGTCGGTATTGCCGACGAAGAATTGCGTGCCGACCAGCGCCATGCCGAACGGCTGATTGAGCCCGGTCAGAAACACGCTGTGCGCATCGACCACGCCATCGCCGTCGGAATCGCGCAGCAGGGTGATGCGGTTGGCGCTCTGGCCGAGTGCGCCTGCGCCGCGCTGCACTTGATTGGCCGCCCAGCCCATGAAGCCGCCGCCCTGCGACGCTTGCGTCGAGGATTCCGCAATCAACACGTCGCCGTTCGGCAGCCGATAGATGGTGCGCGGATGATCGAGCCCCTCGGCGAACCTCGTGACGGTGAAGCCGGGCGGCGCGACGGGCGCTTCATCGGCCCGCCAGCCGATTGGGCGCGCGGTCTTCACCGTCGGCAGCATGCCGGTCTGCGGCGGCGGCAACGCGGGCGTCGGCCCATAGCCCGAGGCGGTGGGCCCGGGCGCCGGCGCGCTGCAGGCGGCGAGCAGCGCAAGCGCGGCGAGGCCGGCGCCGACCATGCGGGCGCGCGGCGGGGCCGGAAGGCGGAAAAGCGTGAGCATGAAAACCGAACCTTGAGAGATCGTGCGCGCCGGCGGCCGGCGCGGCGCCGCCGTTTCAAGCCCATCTCGGCCCCGGCGCGCAATCTCTGCCGCTACCCCTCTTGGTCCGCGCGCGCTAGAAGCGGCGGCGAGGGAGCCCGAGGGAGGAAACGCATCATGAAGCTTCGTATCGGCTTGGCCGCCGCCTTAGCGTGCGCCGCGCTCGCGTCCTGTGGACAATCCGGCCCCGGCGCCGAGGGTGCGCAAACTTCATCGAGCCCGGCCGCCGAGGCCGCCGCCGCGATGTTCCCGAACCTGTTCTCGGCTTCCTACCGGGCCGAAGCCCGCGTCCACACCGATGAGGGCGACCGGCAGGTCACGATCTACCGGGCCGGCAAGAAGCAGCGCATGGAGCTCGACGCGACCACGGCCATCGTCAGCGATCTCGACGCCCAGCAGGGCATGATGATCCGCACCGAAGGCGGGCGCGCCACGGTCATGCGGATGACGCTCGACAACGATACGATGCGCGACGCCATGGCCTCTTGGCTCGAAGGCCGCACCACCACGCGCGTCGGCCCCTGCATGGGCGCGGGCCAGGTCGGGACCCAATGGTCGATCGCGCCGACCGAGGAAGAGCCCGGCCAGCAATCGACCTGCGTCACCGATGACGGCATCATCCTCAAGGCCGAGCGCGATGGCGCGGTCGTCTGGGAGACCACCAGCGTCGCCCGCGGCCCGCAGGATCCGGCCCTGTTCGCTGCGCCCCAGGGCGCGCAGGTGATCGATCTGAGCGCCATGGGCGCGCAGATGCGGGCTATGGCCGAGAAGGCCCGCAGCGGCCATTAGGCCGGGTTTCACCTCTGGCTCGCCCATTGGGTCGCCTGCGGAACGGGCGCGGCGCGCTCGCGCCGCAGGCGAACTGCGCTTGTAATGGGCCGGACCCGCTGCGCCCGCCGCTGCGCGTTGCGTAGGCAGGGGGCCCGGTGATACAGTCCCAAGCTCGCAGATAAGTGATCTGGAACAGGTTCTTCGCATGATGTTCTTCGCCGCCGCGCAAACGGCGACCCTGCTGTCGCCGGAGACGCTGCTGCGTTACGTCCCGCGCCAGGTGCTCGATGCGTTCGTGCAATTTCCCGACGTCGTCATGGCCTTCGTGGCCATGGGCCTGTCGGCGGCGCTGATCGCAGGCTTCTGGCTGATCCACGGCACCATGCGCGCCAGCGCGAAAGCCCGCATGGCTTTGCGCGCGCAATCGCTGAAGCGCTCGAAGGATCACCGCGCCTCCATCCTCATCGCGCAATTTCCCGGCGGCGATCACCAGCTGCGCCAGGAAATGAAGGAAGCGATCGAGGACAATTTCGGCCTGTTCGCGTTCCAGTCCGAGGTGCAGGTCGATGCGTTCCCGATCGCGCTCAAAGTGCTGCCTGAAAACGCGCACCCCGAAGCCATCCGCAAAGTGGCGGTCGACGCGGCCGAAGCGCTCGAGCGCTCCGCCGCGGATGTGATCGTGTGGGGCAAGCGCTCGATGTTCACGGGCAAGCTCGATCTGCGCCTGATGACGCTGCCGCCCTATGGCCGCACGCATGAGGTGCAGGCCATGCAGCTCGGCTGGCGCGTCGGCCGGCCGGACGAAAACGTGCAGCGCGCGCTCGCCTATGCCTGCGCCCGCAAAGCGCGCCCGGTGATGAACCGGCCGCAGGATTATAAGCCCGAGCGTCTGCAGCCGATCGTCGAAGCGCTCGACAAGATGGTCGAAGCCTCGAACGGCGACATCTCCGATGGCTTGCAGCTCGATATTCTGAGCGATTTCGCGTCCGGCGCGCTGAGCCTTGGCGAACGCGGCGGCCATCTGCGCTGGCTCCAGAAAGCGCTCGCGGCGCGGCAGAAATATCTGGATCAGGTCGATCGCTCGACCGATCCGGGCGCCTGGGGCGCCGCGCAGCAAGAGATCGGCCGCGCGCTCGCGGCTTTGGGCGAACGCGAAGGCGCGCGCGACAAGCTCGAAGAAGCCGTGGCGCGCCTCAAGATCGCGATGGATGCGCTGCGCGCCACCGACAGCCTACAGCACGCCGAAGTCGCCCAGCGCGCGCTCTCCCGCGCCGAACAAACCCTCACGCAGCGGCGGCGGATCGGCCTGCGCTGGCCGGTGTAGGGGGCGGGGTTATTCCGCGCCGGCGCCGTGTGAGAGAGTTTTCGACCTATGGCCGGAACAAAGCACATCGTGGCGGTCGTGGGCACGCGGCCCGAAGCGATCAAGATGGCCCCCATCGTGCGCGCGCTGCGCGCCACGGATTGGGCCAGATGCACGCTGCTCGTCACCGCGCAGCATCGCGCGCTGCTGGACAGCGCGCTCGCGCCCTTCGATCTGAAAGCTGACGTCGATCTTGATCTGATGACGGCGGATCAAACGCTGGCCGGCATCACCGGGCGCGCGTTCCTGCGGCTCGAAGAGGCGTTGGCGCGGCTGCAGCCCGATTGCGTGCTGGCGCAAGGCGATACGACGACCGTGATGGCGACGGCGACCACGTGCTTCTACATGCGGATCAAGTTCGGCCATGTCGAAGCGGGCTTGCGCACTGGAAATATCCAGACGCCGTTTCCTGAGGAGTTCAATCGCGTCGTCGCCGGCCTCGTCGCCGATCTTCATTTCGCGCCCACGACGCTCAGCGCAGAGACGCTGACGCGCAGCGGCGTGGCGCCGGAAAAGATATTTGTGACGGGAAACACCGTGATCGATGCGCTGCTGGACGTGCGCGCCTCTCTCGCGCCCGCGCCGCCTGACCGTCTCGGTGATGTCCGCACGATTCTATTGACCGCGCATCGGCGGGAGAACTTTGGCGAGCCGTTGCGGCGCGTGCTTGCGGCGCTGCGGCGTTTCACCGAGACGCGAGCCGATGTTCGCGTCGTCTATCCGGTCCATCCCAATCCCAACGTCCGCAAGATGGCGCAGGACGTCTTCGGCGATGCGCCCGCCGTCTCCTTGATTGAACCCTTGTCCTATCCGGATTTCGTGCGGGCGATGGAGCAGAGCTATGTGATCGTCACGGATTCGGGCGGCGTACAGGAAGAGGCGCCGGCGCTCGGCAAGCCCGTGCTCGTGTTGCGGCGTGAGACGGAGCGGCCGGAAGCAATTTCGTTCGGCGTCGCCGAACTCGTAGGCGTGGACCCCCATCTATTGACGGCGCGCCTTACCCAATTGTTCGACGATTCCAGCGCCTACCGCGCCATGGCGAAAGGCGCCTCGCCCTATGGCGATGGAAAGGCCGCTGCGCGCATCGTCGATGTGCTGCGCGCTCAATTGTCGTCGTGAAGCGAAAGATCGGCGGCGCGCATATGACTTGCACGCTGCGCCGTCGCCAAGAAGCTGTCCAAGCTGACGCCGGCGCTTCGCAAGGCCGGCGTGTGCGCAAGCTGCAGCGACGCCAGCCATGGGGACGTCTTCGATAGAAACATCGCGTCGTAAACGCGTTCGATCTTCGGCCGCTCCTCGGCGTCGTGAAAGGCGTCCGCAAGCGTGAGAACATCTTCTTCGCCGGGCGGTTTGCGCGCGGCGAGCGCCACGGCGATTCGCGCCAATGCGCCCATCGCCAAGGTCCATTGAAATTCGGGATAGGTGGGGATGTTGTGGCCCACCTCCTCGTTGAAGGCAGCGAATGCGGCGGCGGCGCGCCGCGCGGCGCGCTCGCGCGCAGAAGGGCTCTCGAGCAAATCCAAGGCCTGCGCGCGCATCATCTCCCGCGGCGTTTCGAGCGCCGCGCGGTCTTCCGCTTTCAGAAACCACAACGCGCCTTCCGCGGCGATTATGGGTTTGCCGAGCGCCAGGGCCTGAATGGCGAACGCGGTCTGCTCAAACGAAAACGTACGCGCACCCGCGCATGGGAGGATCACGCCGAGCGCGGCCGAGAGCGCGGCATTGCTGTTGAGTTCGCCGACAGCCACACGGCCCGAATAGGCCGGCCGTTGCGCCGTCGACGTGTACGGAGCGACGAAGGTCATATTCTTTCTGACGTCAGGATCGTGAAGGTCCCGCGCCAGGAGATCGCTCACGGCGTCTTCCAGCGCATCATCGACGCCGAGCGGCACGACGAGTCCCGTGTCCGCGAGCGCCGCCACATCGATCTCGCGCGGCGCTTGCGCATAGGAGAAGTAGAGCGCGTCGTCCTCGTCATCCGTTTCGAGCAATTGCAAACGCGATTCGGTGTCCGCACCGTAGATTTCGCGAAGATCCGTCAGCCCCGCGAGCGCTAGGGCCGGATCGGGCGGCGGCCGGCGCTGCAGCATCGCCCTCGCATAGAGCTTGGCCATCGCTTCGAATGGCGTATCGCCGCCGACAACGCGCCATTCCTTGGAGACGCGCTCCCAGCTGAGCAGCGGCGCCGAACCGGAGACCGCAAGCGCATCCATCGCGTTCAGCAGGATCTCCGCCATTTTTTCGGGGTTCGCGGCGAGTTCGCTTTCGAATCTCGTCTTGTCGGCATCGAAGCTGTCGCCGCTCGTGAGCAGGCTCCGCAGGAAGCGGCCCAGAACGCGGTCGGTCTCGTCGTATTCGACAAACGTTGTCGGCGCGCGCTCTGTGGGCGGCGGGATTGTCCGCGCGCGATTGCCAAGCAGTTTGGCCATGACTTCGTTGAAGCCGCCGACCGCATCGTTTCCGGCAGAGAAAGCGGCGTAGGCCTCGCTGCTCAATTTTGATGCCGCGCGCCGGCGAAGCGGCGATTGCACGAGATCGGACACGGCGCGTCCGAACTCTGCGGGATCGTCGATGCCGGAAATGTGGTCGCGCACGCCCGGAAGCCCGCGCAGCGCCACGGATGTGGCGACGATTGGCTTGCCGAGCGCCGTCGCTTCCAACACCTTGATGTTGATGCCGGCGCCATCCTGCACGGGGATCACGATCACTTTCGCGGCCGCGTAGAGCGGACGCAAATCCTCCACGATGCCGGTCCAGAAGATCGACGAATCCTTCAGCCGCCCGCGCTCGGAACTGACGCCGCCCGCAACCGTGAGATTGATGCCGCGCGGCGCCAGAAGCGGCCGATGCACCTGCTCAACATACCAATCCAGCGCCTGCATGTTCGGCGTGTGATAGCTGTCAACGAACAGAACATCGAGGCTGCGTTCGTTGAAGAGCCGCAGGAGCTGGTCGGTCTGTCCGCTTTCCCAGGCCTGATCGAAATGCACGAATTTGTCGCGCGGCCCGGACGACATGAACACTTCCGCGAGATCCTGACATCCCGCCAACAGAGTCTGGGTCAGCGGCTCCAGCGCCGGCTCGGGCGCGATCGTCACGACCTGCTGCAGGCCGAGCGCCTGAAAGCGCTCGGTTTCGTCAGTGTTGATCGAAACAACAGTTTGAAACTGCTTGTAGCGGGCGAGTTCGAACACAAGCTCGTCGGGATCGATGGGGGCCCGCCGACGATAGGCGTACTGATAAGATTGAATGTCGTGCGTCCAGATCGCCGATGGCAAATGGGTGAGGCCAAGCAGTGGAACCGCGAGTGCATTCTGGACATAATTGCAGATCACGCAATCGGGTTCGTATTGCGTGAGGAAGCGCCGCATCGCTTCCGGAATCAGAAGAGATTTGCGCGAAAGCCAATCTTCTTCCAACGATGAAGACGTCGCTGGCGGCGGATCGCGGTAATAGCAGACGAACGCGCCGAGAATCGGAAGATCGCCCAAGAGCCTGCGGCATTGCCTGGTCCAGTGCGCGACGCCGCCGATGCTCTCCAAATCCTGCGCCGAGAGCTGCTTGTGAACCAGGAAGGCGACGCTGACGAGATAGCCGGCGGCGGCCAGCGATTCGAGTTGCGCGCGCATCACATAGGCGGAGCCGATGCGATAATAGAGGCTTTCGCCGTCGACGATGACGAGTACGTGCGGCGGCGCGGGCGTAGGCGCTGTGTCAGTCAGGAGGCCCGCGATCAGATTGGCGGCCCTGTGTTGCGCCGCCCATTCGGGACGGCGCTTCGCCGCCGCATCTGACAGCGACGCAAAACGGTCGACCGCGTCTCTGATGGCGTCCGCGAGCGGGCTGGAGGCGTTCCACGCCACGCCTTGATCGCGTGGAAGCCACGCCTCCATGGACGAGCCGCGCGGAACGATAACGACCTTGCCGGCGCACAGCGCCTCCACAAAGACGCTTGAGCTGCGCCGTTCGTAGGCGCGCGGATCGTAGGGCGCGACGATGATATCGGCCTCGCTGAGCCGCTCGAAATAGTCGCTCGATCCCAGCGGCTCGCGAAGCAGCGTGACGAATGGTTCGGGATGCCGCTCCAGATTGCGCAGAGCGCCGACCACCAGCGGCTCGCCGCCCTTCACGTTGAAGTTCGATTGCAGGACGAATTCGACCTTGTCGGCATAGTTCGCGTCTGCTGCGAGACGGCCGATCGCGTTGGCGAGGTGATGAAAGCCTTTCTCGGTGCGCGCATCGCCGAGATAGGTGATCTTGAGCGGAGCGCCGGGCCGGCGCGGCGCGCTCGCAGCCATGCGATGATGCGCGATCGGCAGCGGCAGAGTCTCGACGGGAACGCTCAAATGGGCGGCGTAGTGCGCACTGAGCTCTGGCGTGTCCGTGTAAAACCGAAGCCTGCCGGTGACGCGCGCGGCCTGCCCGAGGCTGATCGCGGCGTGACGAAGCGCGTCGAAAGCGGGTGAGGGGCGCGCCAACTCGTCCAGATCTCGCCGAAACAGGATGTGGATCATCGGCAGCGCGCTCGGCGCGCGCGTCAGGACGGCGTGCTGCACTTCTTCAAGTTCGGAAAAGCCGATCGAGTGCAGCAGAACGTGATCTTCGGGCGAAGCGCCATGCCGATCGAGCGCCTGGAACAATTCGGCGCCGAAGGTGTACGCGGACGGACGCGCCAGGAAATCGCCATGCTGGATCGGATGAGGTCTGCGCGCATCGTGCCAGGCGACGGTGAACACCGGGTCGATCGGCGCAGGAAGCTCTTCGTCCTCCGGCGGTTCGAACAGGACGTTGGCGAAAATCCGCGACGCAAGGCCGAGCGCGGACGCTGCGCGCGCCAGCTCCATATTGTATTCGAAGTGATGGCCAACGAGGTCGCGCATGGTCTGATCGACCAGGAACAGCCGCGGCTCGTTGGCAGCTTGCCTCCCCACCTTTCACCTCGCTGTTCGAATGCGGGCCGTCGGCGCCGCGCGCTTGGCGCGCTGCGCGAGCGTCCTATCTACGTCATCGGCGACGCGCGCGAATTGCGCTGCGAAATTGAGCTCGGCCGCGGCGCGCCGGGTTCCTTCCACCAATTCGCCATAACGCGTTTGGCCAAGAATGGATTCCGCCGCCGCAAATGCGCGCACGATGTGCCGCGTCTCCCATCCCTGTGTGAGCAGGCCGCAATTGTAGCGCCGCACGAGGCGCGCGCAGAGCGGATGCGGTGTCGAAATGACGGGGACGCCAGCCTGAATGGCGTCAAAGAACTTGTTGGGCGCCGCGAACCGCGTGGCCTCGTTCACCGGCGCCCACATGACGACGGAATAGGCATAGTGCGAGAGCCGCTCCAGATAGGGGCGGCCGGTTTCGACATATCCTTGATAGGTCGTCCGGCCGACATTCTTGCGATATCGCGCAAGCGCCGCGCCGCGATCGGCATAGCCGTCGATGATCCCGTAGATGTCGATCGGGGCCGCGCGGAACGCGCCGCCGAGAAGATCGTCGCCATAGGTCAGGCGGGGGTGAACCAGCCCGCCATAGAAGAAGCGACCGTTGCGCAGATAATGCGGCAATGGATCGATCGCGACGGATGAGCCGTTGTAGAGGACGGCTTTCGGCGTCGTCGCAAGGCCCAAACGCGGCGCGTCGAGCGCGGCGCGGTTCTCTTCGGGAAAGACGGCGAAATCGATCTTGTGCGCGATGCGCTGGAATAGGCGGCACGTCGCCGGCTCGTCGCCGTTGGTATGCTCCAGGGCGTAGAGAATGAGGAATTTCGGCTTGTGCTTCAGCTTGTGAATCGCCGGCGCGCCCATGAAGGAGCACAGGACGACAAGATCGGGCTTGGTCCGCTCCAGATGGGCCAAGACCTGCAGATTGTAGTCGACGGCGCCGGCCTCCGAATAGGGATGCGTCACCGTGAACAGGCGGACGATCGATACCGATTTCGTCAGGCCGGGCAACGGCGGACGCTCCGGCTGATCAGGCTCCAGAAGGTCGACATGGCAGGCATAACGCGCGGCGATCGCCTCCGCGAAACTCAGAATCTGCGGCGTGCCGTAGCCGACGCTCAGATCGGAAATGACGCAGGCGTTTTCAAAGGGCGAATGAGTCATGACGCGGCCATCGCGTGAACAAGCGATTCAGCCGTGTGATAGGCGGCCAGCGAAGACCCGATGGAATCGACCGCCTTCCGATAATCCGGGAAATGCGTCACGATGTTGCGCAGCGCATACGACAAATCTTCCGACCTGGCGGCGGTCACGACCGCGCCGAAGCCGATCGGCGCTGTCGACGCCGAAAACACGGCGGCGGAAATCGCGGTCGGCGGCACGACCGAACTCGCATCACGCGCGCCGATCGATATCTCGATGAGGCTGGCGTCCGCGGGAATCTCGAACAGTGTGTGCACGCTGGGTTCAATGACGAAAACGGCTTGCGAACGCCGCGAAACCACGGCGCCGCGCGCATCCTTCGCGGTCGCGCGGACAATGGCGACATAATCTGGCCGCGCGGAATTGAACGAGAGCGTGACGCGCACAATGCGGCCCGCGCCGGACATCCGCACGCGCAGCGCGCCGGCGCGGTTTTCCGTAACGTTTTGCTCGCTTGGGCCAAGCCGCTCGTGAAGCGAGGCGTAATATGCTTGGCGGGATGGCTCGATCAGCCGCGCCATCCACGTGCCTTCAGTGCAGATGACGGGCCGGCCGGACATGATGGCTTCAAGAAAGACGCTCGAAGACCGCGCCGAATAGGCCACGCCGTCATAGGGCGCCAGAACGACGTGCATGCGTTCAACGAGGGCTTTGTAGGATGGCGGGTCGAATGGCCCGGCGGCCAATTCGACGACATCGCCGCCCGTTGCTTCAAGCGCCAGCCGCGCCGCCGCGCTGCGCGGCTCGCCACCCGGGATGTTGTAGTTCGCCTGTACGAGAAAGCGCACCTTCGCCGGCGCGAGGCCCTGGCCGCTGAATTCATCGACCAGCGCCGGCAGGAGGCCGAAGCCTTTCTCATCGCGCGCATCGCCGAGATAGCCGATCGTCAGGGCTGTGCTCGCATCGCGCGGAGGTGCCGGCGCGATCGCGCCGGCGATCGGAATGGGCGCGGTGGCGAAGCGAAGTGAGCCGAGACGATTATATTGCTCGGTCAAAGGATCGGTATCGGTGAAGAACCGTGCATTGACGCCACGAAGCGCGCGGGCCGTCTTCACGTGGAGCAGGCGCGCATGGCGCACATTGGGCGTGTCGCTTTCGCGCTCGTAGCTTTCGCGAGAGCCGGTGAAGACTGGCCGCCGAAACATGAGCCGCCATTTCAAGCGCCGCGCCACCGCATCGCGCTGCGTCAGACGAATGATCGCGCGCAATTCGGCGGGGCCTACGGTGGGCAGGAATATCACATCGGCCGGTTTGAGCTTTGCGGCGCGGATGAATTGGCGGAGTTCCTGGCTGAGCCGCGCATCGGCCGAGGGCGCGCGAATGACGATGCGCGCGACAAGCGCCGCGATGAGCAGGAAGGGCGCCAAGAGAACGGCGGCGATGGCGAGAAGCAGCGTGCGCAAGCCCCAGCCTGCCGCCGTCATCGCCAAGCGCAGGCCGCGCTTGACGCGGCGCGGCAGCCGCGCGGCGCGGCGGCGAACGCCTGCGATCAAGCGCGCGACTATGTTTTCAACGCGTGTGAGCAAAACGAAAAACGAAACCAGCTGCGGGTTTGTCGCAGTGGCGGCGTCTGCATCGGCGGACATATCCAATAGCTCGGGCGCTCCGAGGCCGAGTTCGCGCGCGCGCAGGCGGGCGAGCCCGAAGCGGCTGAAGCGCAAATTGAAGCGCGCGCTCCACACCGCGGCTGAAAGCCGCGCGCGCAAGCCGCGCACGCCTTGCCGGACGAGGAAGAGGATGCCGGCGGACGGCCGTGGCCGGTTGGCGCTCCAGAAACTGTCGGTGAAGGCGGTCTCCGTCCGGTAGGACGCGTCGTCGTCGCTGCGGCGAAAGCTTCGGTTCGCCCCTAGGACGCATTGAAAGCCGGCGCCGGCGGCGGCCAATAGGACCCTTTCCGCGTATTCCAGATAATGACCATGCGCGTCGACGATGCTCGGATCGACCAGCGTGAAGGCGGCCTGCTCAAGGCGCCCATCGTCGGCGGACGCCGGATCGGCGTGCGGGCGCAGCGCGTCTTTCCGCGCCGAAAGCGCCTGATCTGGCCTGGTCCCAATGGTCATCGGCCTGCCGCTGCGTCCGTCCCGTATCGGTCTTTACACGTCGGCCAATCTACAGCCCAAACGATTCCCTTGGGGATGTGAAGGTTTGTATGCGCACGCGCCATGAGCGAAGTGGCGGCAAAGCGGGATGCAATACAGGCCTTGCCGCCGGCTCCGTTTACGGCGCCGGCGGAGGAATATTCCGGCCCCCCTGCTCTGAGCCAGAATACCACATGCGGGCGACACGTTTCGGCTGGCCAAGGTCAGTCAATTCTCCATGCGGCCATGGTGCCGGGAGACAAACCTCGTATACCGTTGCAAACGAGCGCGGTTTGCGAGGAGTTGTCCGTGGGCGATGAAGTGTCTTGGTTTCGAGCGCTTGTGCGCCAAACGGCCCAGGACAATGCGATAAATGTTCTATCGTGCCTTAAGGGGCTCTCGGAGAACTCGCTAGTCGCGGTGGATTCCGACATTGAGAAGGCGCTCGCGGACGCCCAGGACGAGGGGGCGGCGAAACTCCACCACATTGTACCGCAACAATATGTACACCTCGCCCTGTCACGAGACCTGGAAATCGACCGCATTGTCGTTCTGGATTCTCTTGACGAGGAGGCGGCTTGCGCGCGCATCAGGACAAACCTGCGGGAGTCGAGGTTTCCGGCGGCAATTCTGGCGTCTACTAAGATTTTCGGATTTTGCGCCGATATTCTTCCCGCCATCGCTGCTCAGCGACCGGTTGAGGATGTTCAGATCGCGCCTGACGTATCGCAATCTTTTCCACGAGTATACGCGATTGCGAGTACCCCTCGATCAGGGTCCACTTTGCTCGCTGAATATTTAAGTTCCGCGGGTCTAGGCCGACCGGTTGAACACCTACGTCCTTGGCTGATCGAATTCTTTCGCAACAGACCTCCGGGCTTGTTCGACTCAATTCGGTTTTTCCAGCGCCTTGTTGCGTTCGGCACATCCAATTCGATGTTTGGCACGAAGCTCATATCTTCGTTCCTCCCCACCTTCTGGGAGGCGTTGGCGCCTTCGGAGCGTTCGTACTTGCGCCAAGTGTCAGCGGGTGCGGACGTGATATACCTCGGTCGGCGCAACAAGCTTGATCAAGCAATCTCTCATCTGCGCGCGACACGTTCGGGAATTTGGCACTCCACCGACGCCAGAAGGCTGACCGAAACGCCGCTGGAGCCTCGCGACTTCGAGTTCAGTGAACTAGATGGCATGCTTGACTATATGAAGGGGCAGGAGATCTTCCTCGCACGCCAGCTCGCCAGACAGGCGCTGGCCCACAATCGGAGGATTCACGTTCTCGACTACGATGAGCTCCTGAGAGACCCGAAAGGGCAATTGGATTCAATTTCGCGCGCTTTGAGCCTCGATATCGCATCGGGAGCCGCCGCTAAGCTTCATAAGCTTGCCGATGAGAAAAGCGCCGAGATTGTACAACGCTATCTTGCGGACGCCCAAGAAGCCGGACGCCTTGCGTCGGTAGAGGTCAACGTGGCCGAGCTCTATAACAACGAGCTGAAGAGCCTTCAGTCTGAACATGAAGTCCAATTAAAATTAGCGCTCGACATCCGAGCCGGGCATGCAAAGTCGCGCGCCGGCCCGTATCAGGATCGTCACTATTACCTGATTGACTACGATTGCTTTGAATTGCCGGGGTTGAGCGGCATGTGGCGCGGGCCGCGCCCCAGCTCGCTTCGCCCGGGCGAATACGTGCTCTTCTTGGGCGCCGCGCAGACGTTCGGCGCATTTGTCGCTGATCCGTTTTCAGCGCGGGTCGGTCGCGCGTTGGGCGTGGGCGTGCTCAATCTCGGCGCCGGCGGCGTCAGCCCGCTCTTCTATTCTTCCAACGAGGCGATCATGAACATCGTGCGCGACGCTGGTGTTGTTGTCGTGCAGGCAATGGCTGCCCGCATGGTGCCAAATTCCGCGATGAACGCGATTGACAACATGAATCTCGTCTACATGCGAGATGATCCTAACAAGACGATTATGGATTCGGGCGTCGCCTGGGAGAAACTGCGGCTTGGTCATGGCGCCGAAGCACTTGAAGGACTCGTGAAGGAATCGCGACAAACCTGGGCGCAGAGTATGATCGAAATCGCAACGCGAGCCAACGGTCGCTCCGTCTTATTGTGGATGTCGGAACGCCCGCCAGCATACACTCTCAACAATAACAGTTTATTCGGAATCTTCGAACGCTTTCCGCAACTTATCGACGAAGAATGCTTGGGTGAAATTAAGCGCGCATACTCTCACTATGTTGAGGTTGTCGTCCCAAACCGAGAGCCAGCTCCCACAATTAGCTTCTTCTCGAACACTGTGTTGCCCGTGATATTCGGAGGCAGCAGGTACGAAGAACAGCAATTGCAAACCAGCGATTCCTACTACCCGACCGAGAAGATGCATGAGAGCGTCGCAGAAAAGCTGATCCCGCTGCTTCGCACTGTACTCTAGGTCGTGGACTCATAGGCGCATCGGCGTGATTAGATTCCGGTCGGTCCTTAAAGCGAGCTGATCATCGCCTGGCGACCGTCGCGACACGCCGATTGCAGGCGCTCGGCAAAGGCGAAGTCGTAAGCAAACGGACCTTCCGCCGACAGTCGATCGAGGGCTTCGCGATAGCCGATGGATAATTGTTCGAGAACATCGGCGTATTCGATGAGGGACGATGGAAGGCGCTCGCTCTGAAATTTGTCGCTCTTGGGCTGCAGCTTTGAGAGCACAATGGGCCCGTCCAGCTCTAGCCAACGCTGCAATCGGCCCTGGGCGGCGCGCGTCCACATCGTGTAGGGCGCCAACACGGAACGCGGCAGCGTGCGCCAGAGCTGCAAGGTCACCTCCGTCGAGGCGATGATGTAGTCGATGAGCTCCGCGCCGCCGCGGCCGAATCTGTTCGCCAGCGAGGCTGCGGTCGCCGCGGGATCACGCAGGCAAAGCACATATCGCGCATAAGGCGCGCGCGCCGCGTGCCACGCGGCCGTCAAATCCAGCAAGCGGCCGCCAGGATGCTTCTCGTAGGAGAGCGCGACCTTCTCGCCGACAAATTGGTAGTCGCGCGCGGCTTCCTGCCAAAATCTGCCTTGCTTCATCGCGAGGTCGAGCGCCAGCGGAATGCTATAGCCTTTGGCGTGGACCGGATTGTCCTGATCGAGCGATTTGGCGTTGTAATGAGCGATCGGCGTGTCGCCGCCATAGGCGGCGTAGTGATTGGGATAGGTTTGCAGAATGCCGTAGTCGAGTTCGCTGAACAGGCAGACGTTCGGAAACGAATTCAGATGATCGATGGTCATCGACGTGCCGCTGCCGGCAGGCCCGATGATAAACAGGCCTTTGTCGCGCAGCGCTTCGGATTCGAGCCCCTCGGCGCTTTCGTTAAGGGCATGGGCGTGTTCGGCGAACGCGCGCAGGACGCCGCGCGCGATGAATGCCTTGGGATCGAGCTGGGCCTTCTCCAACGCGCCGAGCAGAAACTGAAGCACTGGCGCAGCTTCGCCGCCGCGTCCGAGGCAGGCGATCAGGCGCAGGGCGAATTCGTCATGATCCTTTAGATCGATCGCGAAGCAGGCCGCGTGATAGTCGACCCAGGAACTCTCGTTCCCGAGCGCCCGCGCCTTGTTCAGCAGCTCCAGAGCGCGCACGTGATCTTTGCCGCCATACCCGCAGGAAACGCCCGCGAGGTAGAGAAACTCGGCGTCGTTCAGGAGCGGCGGCGGCGCCCGCTCGACCAGCGCGTGGCCTTCTACGTAAGCCTGCGCGCTCACGAGGTCGCGCAGCTGTGTCTTCCAAGCAAGAATTTCCGATCCCTCCAACAGGTCGGTCGCCGTTGTGACCGCGCGCACGCGGTCGACGATTGATTTCGATGACGATCCCATCGCCAATTTTATTCGCCCCGCCTGTTACCGCGTCAACGAAAACTCACAGCATTGTTACAATGTTTGTGAGTTTTTCTGGGAGTTGTCGAAAGATGCGACCGCCGCCGCAAATAAATATGTTAGCGCTTTGCCAAGGATGGCGCGGCTTAATTGTTCTTTTATTAGAGCGACTGCTGCTAAATGTCGACAAACGCGATCGGAATACTTATGCTCGATTGGCGTATGCCGCAACGCTCAGGCAGCTGCCTGAGCGGAAAGAGCACAGCTCAAAGCGTCTAACGCACCGCCCGCGCGCAATCCGTCGCGACTATTACACGATTTGACAGGCGGGCAGACGGAAACCTCATGACGCGGGAGCTTTAGGCCAAATGGGGCGCTGGATTGGGCGCTCCGCCCACCGCCGCAGCAGCGCCGCCGCTTTGTAGGCTTTCGGTTAGAAGGTTTCGACCCAGGGGCGGAGTTCGATTTTCTAGGTCCAGGCGCTGCGCTTCTGCGCCAGCACTCGGACAGATTTGCGCGATCGCGTCCGAGTCGAGCATGCTGTCGCGGCGGTCGTTGGGGGTCGTGGTGAGTCGCGCTGCGCACGCCGCCATCGATGACGAAATGAGCGACGTGAATACCTTCGGACCCGAGTTCACACGCCGCGCTCTGCGGCAGGCCGGGTAAGCGGTGGATTCGGCGTCATGCTGCAAAGCGGCGAACGGAACGACGGGCACAAACACGATCACCGGCGCCAGCGTCCAATAGACAAGCGGCCAATACCGCGCGGGCCGCGCCCCCGGCGGCTTTAGCCCTGCTGGCCCGGAAGGCGCCGAGATCGACAACATTGCTGGCGGCGGCGCTCATCACGACAGGCTTGCGGGCGAGCTCCCGCGCGATCCCCCGGAAAGCGATTTGCGCGGAGCGCGCGCGCTCACGCAATGGAACAAAGTTGAGCCCGGTTTTAGTTCTGCTCGTTCGGCGGCCGCGTCCTTAGTCGAAAAACGCGAAGGTGCGGAATTCGATGCTTTCGCGCGGCGGCGTGTTCGGCGGCGTGGTGGGGTCTTCGAAGCCGGTGTGCGGCGCGAAGCGCGCCACGCGCGCATCCGAATCCCAGCACTTGATCAGGATGGTTTCATCTACCCCGAGATCGGGGATGTAGCGCCAGCGCTGCGCGGGATTGTAGGCCAAGCCATAGGTCTCGCCGCGGCGATGAGGAAAGATGAGATCGGACGGTAGGAGATCGCTCGGCTCTATGCTGCTCGCATCGCCGAGCGCGAGCGGCCAATCGCGCGCCGGCCGCGCAATCGGGCGCCACACATTGATGATCGCCGCGCGGCGCTTCAGCAGCGCTTCGGCTTGATCGCCCATGATGTCGCGCACGCGCTGCGGGCCAGATTCGATTGTCTGATCGACGTGAACGCGCGCGGCGGGCTGGCGCGGTGCATTCGCGCTGCGATCGATCTCGCCCGTGCGGCGGCGCAAGGTGTGATCGAATACGACGACGCGCGCGGCGCCGGTGGCGGCCTTCACCAGCTCCGCCGTTTCGGGATGGCCGAGCGCCAAGGTCTGCGCCTCATCCCAGAAATCGCGCACCGCGGAGCGATGCGGGATGACCGCGAAACCTTCGACGTCCAGCGAAAGCTCATCGGCGATCGGCCGCGCATTGGCGATCGAGACGATATGGCTTTCGCTCACCGTATTGGTGGCTGCGACGCCTTCCGGCGGTTTGAATGTGTAGGTGTAGAGCTTCTCGGCGCCGCGCGCGGAGAAATTCAAACTGGCGGAGACCGTCTCCAGCGGACGGGGCCTTGCTTGCGCCTTCAAGGATGCGGACATGTCATTCCCCCATGGGGTGATGCATGGACGCTAAGCGCATGCGCCCACGAGCGCGATGGAGAATTCCTCGCGGCGGCCTTAGCGCCGCTCTCAGTGCGCGCCGCCGCGTAGCAGCGGCAAGAGCTGATCGCCCTGGCGTGCGATCTCCTGGAGATAGGGCGTATCCGACAGCACGAAATGCGTGATGCCGAGCGCCTGGTATTTGCGCAGCGCCTGCGCCACGTCTTCGGGCGAGCCCACCAGCCAGGTTGTCGCCGCGCCGCCGCCGCCGACTTTGCCGGGCGCCGTGTAGAGATTGTCGTCGAGCACATCGCCGCGCTCTTGGAGCGCGAGCAGGCGTTGTTGGCCGACGGCGGTCCAGCGCCGCGGGTCGCGCTCGCCGCTGCGCGCGGCCATGTCGGCGACTTTCGCTTCGGCGTCCGCCCAGGCCTGCTCCGTGGTGTCGCGCACCAAAGTCGTGATGCGCAGGCCGAATTCGAGCGGCGGCAGATCGCGATCGAGCGACCGGCTGAGCTCTTTCAGCCGGGCGATGCGGGCGGCGATGTCCTCGCGCGGCTCGCCCCAGAACAATTGCACATCGGCTTCGGTGGCGGAGACCTGCTCAGCCGCCGCCGAAGCGCCGCCGAAATAGAGCTTGGGATGGCGCCTTTCGCCGCGCGCACGAATGCGCGGCGTGACGGTCGAATCCGCGACGCGGAAATAGGTGCCGTCGAAGCTGACATGCTCCTCGGTCCAAAGCCGGCGGACCAGGCGCATGAATTCGCGCGTGCGCGCATAACGCTGCGCCTGATCGCCTTCGACATCGCCATAGGCGGCGAGATTGTCTTGACCCGACACGATGTTCACGCGCACGCGCCCGTTTGTGAGGTGGTCGAGCGTGGCTGCGGCGGAGGCGAAATTCGCCGGCCGCCAATAGCCGGGGCGGATCGCGATCAGCGGTTCGAACGTCGTCGTGCGCGCGGCCAAAGCGGCGGCGACGGTGAACGTATCGGGCCGGCCCCAGCCCGAGCCCAAGAGCGCGCCCTTCCAGCCATGCGCCTCCAGCGCCTTGGCGTGGCTGGTCAGCGTCTCCAGACTGTTGTGATCGTCGGCGACCGCATCGCCGCGGTGACCGGCGTCGATCTGATTGGGAATGTACCAAAGAAAATCTGGATCAACGCTCATATTCGCCCGCAATGCAAAGCCGGCGCAAAGAGAGCGCCCGGCCTATGCGCGCGAGTGTAAACGTGAAGCGAGGCGCGAGAATTGAGCCGCTCTAAACAGTCGCTTGACGAAGCGTGCTGCTATACTCGGCGCAAGGAGCAAGGCTGATGATCCGCGACATACTCAAGATGGGCGACCCGCGGCTGTTGCGCATCGCGCAGTCAATTGCGGACATTCACGATCCCGCCCTGCCTGCGATCATCGCCGATATGTATGAAACCATGCACGCTGCAGGCGGCGTGGGCTTGGCGGCGCCGCAAATCGGCGTCGATCTGCGGCTGATGATTTTCGGCTTCAACGTCAGCGCGCGCTATCCCGATGAGCCGGCGGTGCCGATCACCACGCTGATCAATCCGTGGGTCGAGGTGCTCACCACGGAAACGGAGGAAGGCTGGGAAGGCTGCCTCTCCGTGCCCGGCATGCGCGGCATGGTCCCGCGCGCGACGTATATCCGCTATGGCGGCGTGCTCGAAAGCGGCGAGGCGCTGGAGCGCGAGGCGCGCGGCTTTCACGCACGCGTTTTCCAGCACGAATTCGATCATTTGAACGGCGTGCTTTATCCGCAGCGCATCGCGGATATGACCAAGTTCGGCTTCATCGAGGCGCTGTTTCCCGGCAGCCCGCTCGCCGCGCTGGAAGAAGAATGAGCGGGGCCGCCGCTGCGCCCCCCGCGCAGCGGCTCCCCCGACGTTGATCAATCGACGCTGATCAATCGTCAATCGTGTTGAAGTGCTCGCCCACCAGGGCGCGCGACACGAAGCCGTTGGCGCCCACGGGAATATCGCCCTCGACGGTCGTGCGGCGCACGATGCGTTCGCCGTCGATCCAGCGCGGATCGACCGGGCCGGCATGCGCGACGGCGCGATTGTCCCAAATGAGAAGCGTGTTCGGCCGCCAGCGGATGCGGGCCTGCAGGTCCGCGCGCGCGACCAGTTCGCCGATGAGATAGTCGAGCAGCACGCCGCTTTCGCGCGCGTTCAGCCCGTCGATCGCGCGGATCCAGGCCGGCGCCAGAAAGAGGATTTTCTTTCCCGTTTCCGGATGCACCCGCACCAGCGCGTGCACCGCTGCGAACGGGCCGGGCGTGCGCCCGTCGCGCCGCGGCGGCGGCGCGCGGCCATCGGCGGCGTCATCGCGCACATGGATCGCCTGCAACGTATCGACAAAGCCGCGCAAGGTGGGCGAGAGCCCCTCGTAGAGCGCTTCGAGATTGACGAACAACGTATCGCCGCCAACGTCGGGAATTTCGCGGCCGCGCAGAATGGTGATCGCGTTCGGATTGGCGACGAAGGTGATGTCGATATGCCAGCCGGCCCGCCCGCGCGGGCGCAGGGCCGGGCGCAGCGGATGTTCGAGCGAGGTTTCGAGCTGGCCATATTCGCCGCGCCCGCGCGACAGCACGTTTTCGAGGATCGCCGGCTGATCTTCCAGGCCGTTGGTGATCGGGTGCGCGGGCGTCACCGCGCCGAAATAGCGCGACAGACGGAGTTGCTGCGCGTCGTCGATCGGCTGATCGCGGAACACCAGCACTTTGTGCTTCAGCAAAGCGGCGCGCAGCGCAGCGATGACGTCCGTCGGCAAATCCTCGCGCAGATCGATGCCGGAAATTTCCGCGCCCAGTAGTGGCGTGACGGGTTCGATGTCGAGGGCGACATCTGCGCGCTTGATGCTTTGTCCATCCGCCATGGCGGCTTCCTCTCTGATTATGCGGACATGAGCCGCGTTGAAACGATGGGAATTCGGTGTGCTTGCGAAGGCGCGGACGCGAACGTCGCGCTGCTCAAATTGTCTGCGGGAGCGTCAACAGCGCCCAAAGACGGCTTCGGTGAGCGAAGCTGGCGGAGTGAGCGCGGCGCGCATGGCGTCAGCCGCGCCCCAGCGCGCGCGACCGGCGCGCGAAAGCGTAAATCATCGCGAAGAAGAGACCGCCGCCGCGCGCTTTGGCCGCGCGCTGATGACGGCGATCGAACGCATAGCATTCGCCGTCCGAAACGCCGGCTTCGAGCATCAGTGCGCCTAAAAGGTTCATGGCCGCCTCTGCCGCAACTATTGCGCTCGCAGGCTGCTTCACCAAGGGCTGCAGCGGCGAGCGCGCCTAAAGCGTGTGTTGAGCCTGGCTCTGCAATGCGCATCATGGCGCGCGTGCGGCGCCGGCCGTTTCCTCCTTGATCCATGAAATGAACGCGCGCACCGGCGGCGCGAGGTAGCGGCCGCGCGGCCATACCAGCCAATAGGCGAAGGCGACGGGCGTCTTCTCTTCGAACAGCGGCAGCAATCTGCCGGCCGCGACATCGTCGGCCGCGAGCGCTTGCTTCGCCAAGGCGATGCCATTGCCCGCAATCGCCTGCTCGATCACCATCGCCGATTGATTGAATTTGGTGCCGCGCGCGCCGGCCGCGCTGACGCCGCGCGCGCGCAGATACATTTCCCAATCGGGGCAAGAGGGATCGTTCTCCGCGTTCGCATCATGCAACAGCGGCGCGCGCAGCAAATCCGACGGCGTGCGGAACGGTCCGAAATTGGCGATCAGGCTTGGCGCCGCGACGGGCAGAACCGATTCCGCCATCAAACGTTCGGCGATGAGCCCTTCATAGGCGCCCGCGCCGTAGCGCACGGCGACGTCGATATCGCTCGCGGCGAAATCGACGAGGCTCATCTCCGCGGACACCCAAAGATCGGCGTCGGGATAAGCGGCGCGGAATTTGTCGATGCGCGCGAGCAGCCATTTCGACGCGAAGGAGGGCGGCGCCGAGATCGACACCACGCGGTTGCGCCGCGCCGAAGAGCGCAGCACGCGGCCGCTCGCCGCCAGCCGCTCGAAGCCTTCGGTCAGCTCCGACATGGCCGCCTGAAGCGTGCTCGTCGGCGCCACGCGCCGGCCGGTGCGGCGGAACAGGGGCGCGCCCGCCCAGGCTTCGATGATGCGGATCTGCTGGGTGATGGCGCCGGGCGTTACGCCCAGCTCCTCGGCCGCGCGGGCGAAGCTCTGCCGGCGCGCGCACGCCTCCAGCACGCGCAGCGCCAGGAGCGGGGGCATATGGTCCTGAGGCGTCGACACGGGCGCCGAACTCCACAGCTAACCTAATCACGAGTAAATCTATCGAGTAGATGTCGTCAATGGTCAGACAGCGGCGGCGCGCCTGTTGGGCGCGGTTTGTTCCGGCGACGGATCGGCCTCGACGCCCAGCAGCGCCAGGAGCTGCAGGCGCAGATCGGCGGCGGTTTCGGCGCGGGCATGGGGCTCGGCCGGGAGGGCGACCGGGATGTCGGCGGCCAGCCTTCCGTCCTCCAGAAGCACGATCCGGTCGGCCAGGGCGATCGCCTCGTCGACATCGTGGGTCACCAGCAGCACCGCAGGGTGATGCGCGGCCGAAAGCCGGCGCACCAGGGCGTGCATTTTGAGCCGGGTCAGCGCGTCGAGCGCGCCGAAGGGCTCGTCCGCGAGCAGTAGGGCCGGCGCGCGCGCCAACGCCCGCGCGAGCGCGACGCGTTGTTGCTCGCCGCCCGAAAGCTCGTTGGGCCAAGAGCGTTCACGCCCGGCCAGTTCGACCTCGGCCAAGGCGCGCTCGCCGCGTGCTTTGGCGTCGGGGCCGGAGAGGCCGAGCGTGACGTTCGCAAGGACGCGCTTCCAGGGAAGAAGCCGCGCGTCCTGGAAAATGACAGAGATGTCCGCCGGCGCGGCGATCTCGCCCGAGCCTTGCGCTTCGCGGTCGAGATCGGCGAGCGCGCGCAGCAGCGTGGATTTGCCCGAGCCGCTGCGGCCCAGCAGCGCCACGAATTCGCCCGCGCCGATGTCGAGATCGACGCCGTTCAGCACGCCCTTCTGCGTGAAGTGGCGCACCAGATTGCGGATACGGACAAGAGGCGGCTTGGTCATTGCGCGAGCGTCCTGCGCCAGGTGAGCAGCCGCGCTTCGAGCGTGCGCACGGCCGCGTCGGAGGCGAGGCCCAGCAGCGCGTAAAGCACGAGGCCGAGCAGAATGATTTCGGTCTGCGCGTAATTGCGCGCGAGATTGATCATGTAGCCGATGCCGCTGGTGGCGTTGAGCTGTTCGACCACGACCAGCGACAGCCACGCCGCCATCACCGCAAAGCGCAGGCCGAGCAGGAAGCCCGGCAGCGCGCCGGGCAGCACGACATCGAACAGGAAGCGCGTGCGCGACAGGTTGAGGCTCTCGGCCAGCTCCACATGCTTGATGTCGATGGCGCGCAGCGCGTTGTGCGTCTGCAGATAGATCGGAATGAACACGCCGATGGCGATGACGGTGACCTTCATGGTCTCGCCAATGCCGAACCACAATACGAACAGCGGAATGAGCGCCAGGCTCGGGATCGCGCGCTTCATCTGGATGAGGCCGTCGAACAGATAGCCGCCGATCAGTGTGAGGCCCGAGATCAGCGCGACGATGAGGCCCGTGCTGACGCCGAAGAAAAGGCCCAGCGCCGCGCGCGTCGCCGAGGCGGCGATATGCGCTTGCAGCCGGCCGTGCGCGAACATGTCGATGCCGGTCTCGACCGCCACCCAGGGCGCGGGCAGCACGCGCGCGTCGATAAAGCCCGTGGCCGAGCCGATCGACCAGAACGCCGTCACCAGCACCGGCCCCAGCAGCCAGCCCCAGGGCGCCGGCTTGGCGAGGCCAAGGCGCGTGCGCCGGTGCGGCGGCGCGGGGGCGGCGCGCCCGCCCGGATCGCGATAGGCGGCCGCGATTTCGAGCGGCGCGCGCGGCGATAGCGAATTGGCGGAGAAGGTCGACATGAGCGCGGCCTCTAAGGGAGCGGTGGGGATTGGGCGATGACGGCTTCGAAGCGCCGATCGAACAGCGTGTCAGCGTCGAACGCGGCATGGCCAGTTTGCGGCGCGAGCAAATTGATCGCGTCCTGTTCGAGCGCGATGGCTTCATCCCATGAGGGCGGAACGAGAAGATCGCCGGTGGCCTCGGTGATGGCGCGCGCATCGGCCGGCGAAAGACCTTGATTGCGCACGTAATAGAGATCGGTCCATTCCGCGCGATGCGCGTTGATCCATGCCTGCGCGCGCGCCCAATACTGGATGTAGACGCGAAGGGCCGCCGCTTTGCCGCGATCCTGCAGCACCTCCACGGGCGTGTAGAGCAAGGTCACGTCATCGCGAAATGGCCCGTGCGCCAGCACGCGCCCGCCGCTGGCGATATAGCGCGCGGAGGCCGCGCCCGTGCCGATCGGCGCAGCGTCGACATCGCCGCTGGTGAGCGCGCTAATATAGACATCGCTGGTGCTCGGCAGATCGACGAGCGTGACATCCCTGGCGGCGACGCCCGCATGGGCCAAGGTGCGCAGCACGACCTCGCCTTGAATCTGGCCGGGGCTGAAGGCAATCCTTTTGCCGCGCAAATCCGCCAGCGTGCGAATGCCTGAGCGCTGCGACAGCGCAATGACATACGACGGGTGCGTCAGCGGGTCCTTGCGCACGCGCACCGCGATGATGCGCACCGGAATGCCAACCCAGGTGGCGTGGATCGGCGGCACATTCGCCACCGAGCCGACGTCGAGCGCGTGGCCGTGGAAGGCTTCGGTGACGGCGGGGCCGCCGGTGATCTCGGCCCATTGCACGGTGAACGGCAATTCCTTGTCCCAGCCAGTATGCTCCAGCACGCGTTGGGTGATGGGATCGCCAATGCGCAGGACGACGCCTGACGGCACGGTTTCCGGCAGCGGCGCAGTCAACGCCAACGCCTCGCCCGGCGGCGCGGCGGGCGGACGCGCGCAGCCGAACGCGAAGAGAAGCGCCGTGAGCGCCGCGAAGATCGGGGCCAGGCGCATCAGAAGCGCGCCCGCGCCGTTACGCCGAATGTGCGCGGCGTTCCCAGGCGTCCCGAAAAGCCATAGGCGCCGGCGCCGACGACGGACGCCGAGCCGAGCGATTGGAAATAGTCTTCGTCAAAGGCGTTATCGACCCAGAGCGCGATATCGTACCGCTCGTCGTCGAACGTGGCGCCGAGGCGGAAGCTGGCCAGCGTATAGGCGTCGATCTTGGCGGCTTCGTTGAGCTGAACGTCGCCGTAAGCTTCCGAGCGATAGGATGCTTGCGCGGAGACGTAAGGCGAAGCCGCGCCGATCGACGGGAACTCGTAGCGCAGATTGGCGTTGGCGATCCATTCCGGCGATTGAAAGAGCGGCCGGCCTGTCAAATCGCACGGCGCCGTCACGCCGATGGCGCAGGGCGCGTTGGCGTAGGAGGCGTAGGTCGCGTGCGTGTAGGACGCATTGGCCGAGAGCCAGAGCCGCTCCGTCGGATGCCAGGAGAATTCCGCTTCGACGCCGCGCGATTCAACGTCACCGACATTGGCCAGGTAAGAACGCACGCCGGGCGGCGCGATATTCGCCTGCAGGCCGGTCAGATCCATCGAGAACGCGTTGATGTTGAAGATGGCGCGCCCGTCGAACAGCGTCTGCTTGAGCCCGATCTCCCAGTTCGACACCTCTTCCGGCGCCACCACGATCGACGTGCCGGTGGTGACCGCGGCGTTGAGATTGAGGCCCGCGGCTTTGTAGCCGGTGGAATAGGTCAGATAGATCAGCTGGCCTTCGTTCGGGTGCAGGCCGAGCGTGACGAGATAGGAGATGTTGTCGCCGTTGACGGTCTTGTCGTGATTGAACGGGATCGAGGTGGTGACGAAGGGCGTGCCGCGCGTCGAGGTGATGGTGCGGCCCCAGCGTTCGTCTTCCGTGTAGCGCAAGCCGGATGTCAGCGTGAGCCAATCGGTGATGTCGTAGTTGAATTGGCCGAACACGGCCCAGGCGTCGCTCGTCGTCGTCGTGTCGCCGATATATTGCGAGCCTGGCGCGATCGTCACCGCCGGCGCGGCCGGGTTCGCGGTGCGATTATAGAACGTGTAGAACGCGCTCGCGTCCGTGCCGAACTGGTTGAGGATGTAATGGTCCTTCAGCTTCTGCGAGAAGAAATAGGCGCCCACCTGCCAATCGAAGCGGCCGGGATCAGAGGCGAGGCGGAATTCCTGCGTGTATTGCCAATCGTCGGTCTGAGCGACGTTCACCTGAATCACGTCGAGCGGCAGACCGTCGCTGTCTTGCAGGGGCGCGAAATGCCAGAAACGGTAAGCCGTGATCGACGTGAAATTGAGCGCGCCGAGATCCCAATTGAGCTCGGCCGAGAGGCCGTGCTGATCGGTCTGCATGTGTTGGGGCGCGTTGTTGAGCGTGTAATCGTTCGTGGCCGTGGGCACATAGCCGAGCGCGGCGAGCGTGTTGAGCGTGCGCGCCGTCGTCCCGCCCGTGCTCAGCGGCAGCACGCTGTCGAGCACGCTGACGCAGCACGTATCGTCCTCCTCTGAATAATCGGCGGCGATGCGCAGAGAGACGGACTCGCTGGGCGTGTAGAGGAATTGCAGACGCACGCCATCGCGCTGAACGCTGTTGGCGTCATCGCCCGTGGTGCGGTTGTCGAGTACGCCGTCGCGGATGGTGTTGAAGGTGGTGAGGCGCGCGGCCAGCCGGTCGGGGATCAGCGGGCCGGTGAGGCTGAGGCGCAGCTGGCGGTAATTGTAATTGCCGAGCGAGGCTTCGATGGTCGCGGCGGGATCGAAGCTCGGCGCCTTGGTCGTCACATTGACGACGCCGCCGGACGTGTTGCGCCCGAACAGCGTGCCCTGCGGCCCGCGCAGGATTTCGAAGCGGTCGATGTCGATCAGATCGGACAGCGCCATGCCGGGCCGGCCGAGATAGACGTTGTCGAAATAGAAGCCGACGGAGGTGTCGAGCCCGTCCGAGGCCGATGAAATGCCGATGCCGCGAATGCCGACCGAGGAATTGCGCGGATTGGAATTGTACGCGGTGAAGCTCGGCGCCTGGCGCTGAATGTCTTCGAGCGTGTAGGCGCCGCGTTCTTCGAGCGTCGCGCCCGTCACCACCGAAAGCGGGATCGGCACGTCCTGGACGCGCTCGCGCTGGCGGCGCGCGGTGACGATGATGTCGTTATCGTTCGCGGTGGCCGAGGCGTCGGCCAATTGCGTCGACGCCGGCGCGCCCGATTGCGCATGCGCCAGAGGCGAAAACGCCGCGCTGGCGGCGAAGGTCGAAAGCAGCAGAGCGAGGCGGCGCTGAGAGGCCATGAAGAGGTCAGTCCTGAAGGCGCGCGGACCAGACCGCCGCCGGCGGCCGGGGCGGGGTGCGCGTTGAGAAAAGGTGAAGGCTGGGCGCGCCTTACGCGGCGCGGGTCAGGCGGCGCGCAAACATCGCTGAGGAAGGGGGCGCGCCACCGCGTCTGCTCCAATTCACCTTGAAAACCAGGGCTGCTATCGAAAGCCGATTAATCCCGACAAAGTCAATGTAGTATGCCGGAGGCGATCTCTCTCGACTGTTTAGGCGCGCTCAATTTTCGGCGGGCTCGAGTGCGCTACGTGTCGCCCATGATGAAGCCGCCGCGGAGCCCGCCCGCACTGGCGCCGCCGTCGCGATGTTGCGCGCGCGCGGCGCGCGCTGCGCCTCAACCCGATTGACCGGCCGCGCATAAGCGCGCCTCCCTTTTGCTTCCGGAGTTCCCATGACCACCGCACCCATCCTTCGCCCGGTCTCCGACCGCTTCTCCTACCGCTTCGCGCGCATCAAAGTCGCGCCCGTCACGCCGGTGATCGGCGCGGAGATCAGCGGCGTCGATCTACGCCAACAGCTCGACGATGAAACACGCGCGGAGATCGTCACGGCGCTCAATCAATGGCGCGTGCTGTTCTTCCGCGATCAGGACATTTCGAACGATCAGTTCAAAACTTTCGGGCGCGCGTTCGGTCCGCTCACGCCCGCGCATCCGATCGCGGAAGGGCTCGATGACCATCCCGAAATCTGGGAACGCTCGATCACCGATTATCGGGTGCAGCGCGTCGAGAGCGAGGCACGCCCGCCCAGCGCCCGCCCGCCGCGCGACTACAAAGGCTGGCATATCGACATCACCTTCGTCGCCAACCCGAACCGCTATTCCATCCTGTGGGGCGTCGAGATCCCGCCCTATGGCGGCGATACCGTGTTCGCCAATTTGATCGAAGCGTATGAAGGGCTTAGCCCGCGCATCCGCACGCTCGTCGATGGCTTGCAAGCCGTGCATCAGACCAGCAGCTATGATTCCACCAACGGCCGCCCGCGCCGCGATGGCAAACATCCGGGCCGGTTCGTCTCGCTGCATCCGCTGGTGCGCGTGCATCCGGAAACGGGCGAAAAGCTCTTGTTCCTCAACCCCGGCACGATCACGCATATCGCCGGGCTCAAAGAGCGTGAGAGCGCGCATCTGCTCGATCTGCTCTACGGAGAGATCACGCGGCCGGAATATCAGGTGCGGTTCCGCTGGCAGCCGAATTCGCTCGTCATATGGGACAATCAGGCCGTCGCGCATGCGGGCCCGATCGACTACGCGCATTTCGATCTCGCCCGCGTCGTGCGCCGCATCACAATTGCCGGGGACTTGCCGCGCGGCGCCGATGGGTTCGTGTCCCAGCCGCTCGAAGGCGAGTTGTTCGGCGTGATCGGCTGACGATCGCGCGGGACGCTGCGCGCGCTGCTCCAACACACATCATCGTCACATGCGCGTGAGACCGGCCGGTTTCGCCGCCTCCAGACTTGCGCTCAATCTCGACTAGGCAGATGGGGTTTGGGCGGGGCGAGGTTTGGAGGAGCCGCCTATGACGCGCAGTTCATTGGAATCCTCAGCGCCCCGGCGGGCGGGCCTCCTCAGCGTCGATGTGCGCTCGGCCTCTGGCGCGCGTCCTTTCGGCGGAACGCGGATCGCCCTCACATCGCGGCTCACAACAGGAGCCAGGCCCGACGTCTCCGGTCTGCACCGGCTGGCGTGGGATGGGTGCGCCGCGGTGATCGATCTGCGTTCCGCCGCCTCTCGCGCCGCTGACAGATTGCCGGCCGACGCCGCCGCTGCGGGTTTGCGCTGGGAGCCGCGCCCGATCACGCGTGAGGCGCCGGACGCGGCCGGCATCGCGCTTCTGGTCCGCGATCTCCGCCGCCAGCGCGAGGCGAGCTACATGTTCTGCGAAGACGGCCGCCTGTCGCTGATGATCGGCCTGATGGCCGATGAGCGCATCCTCACCGAAGGCCATTTGTTCGCGCGCATGGCCGGCTGGGGCGCGCCGCTGCTTGAGCCTGGGCTGCGCGCCTTCGCGACGCTTTGGTACGCTGGCGCGACGCCGCCGCCGCCGGCCAGCATTACGCGTTTCGACTAGAGAGCTTTTGCCAGTTTGGATGGCGCGCCCTCTGTCATTCCGGGGCGTCGCGCAGCGACGAACCCGGAACCCAGGGGCAGACGCGTCGCCCTTTGATCCCCTGGGTTCCGGCTCTGCGCCGCGCTGACGCGCGGCTCCGGCCGGAATGACTGCTTCAATCGCTTAAGCCGGGATGCGACCCAAGCTCAGCTCGTTTCGAAGAACCTGTTGGCGGGCCGGGCGAGGCCGAGATTTTCGCGCAACGTCGCGCCTTCGTATTCCTTGCGGAACAGGCCGCGCTGCTGAAGCTCGGGCACGACGCGATCGATGAAATCGTCGAGCCCTTCCGGCAGATAGGGGAACATGATGTTGAACCCGTCCGCGCCCTCTTCGTAGAGCCAGCGCTCCATATCGTCGGCGATGGTTTTCGGCGTGCCGACGAAGGCGAGGCCGCCGAAGCTGCCGGCGCGCTGCGCCAATTGGCGGATCGTGAGGCCATCGCGCTTGGCGGTTTCCACGATGCGCTCGCGCGCGCTTTGGCTTGCATTGGTCGGCGGAATTTCCGGCAGCGGCCCATCCGGATCGAAGCCGGACACGTCGTAGCCGAGCGCGCCGTTCAAGCTGGCGATGCCGCTATCGTAGTGCACGAGGCCATCGAGCACGGCGCGTTTGGCGCGCGCTTCTTCAACACTGTCGCCGACGATCACCAATGCGCCGGGAAGAATTTTGATGCCGTCCGGATCGCGTCCCGCCGCGCGGGCGCGGCCTTTCACATCGGCATAATAGGCGCGCGCGCTTTCGAGCGAGCCGCCCGCCGCGAACACGACCTCCGCCGTTTCCGCCGCCAACTGCCGGCCCGCGTTCGAGGCGCCGGCCTGGATGATGACGGGCCAGCCCTGCACCGGGCGCGCAATGTTGAGCGGGCCGCGCACCGAGAGATATTTGCCCTTGTGCCCCAGCACGTGAAGCCTGGCGGGATCGAAATAGAGTCCGGAGTCCACGTCGCGCACGAACGCATCGTCGGCGAAGGAATCCCACAGCCCCGTCACGACATCGTAGAATTCACGCGCCCGCGCATAGCGCTCGTCATGCTCCATATCTTCGTCGAGCCCGAAATTGAGCGCCGCATCCGGGTTCGACGTCGTGACGATGTTCCAGCCCGCGCGCCCGCCGCTGATATGGTCGAGCGAGGCGAAGCGGCGCGCGATGTGATAGGGCTCGTCATAGGTGGTGGAGGCCGTCGCCATGAGGCCGATCCGCTCGGTCACGGCGGCGAGCGCGGACAGCAGCGTGAACGGTTCGAACGAGGTGACCGTGTGGCTGCGTTTCAGCGCGTTGACCGGCATGTTCAGCACAGCCAAATGATCGGCCATGAAGAAGGCGTCGAACTTGCCCTGTTCCAGGCGCTGAATGTAGCGCTTGAGCGCGGGGAAATTGAAATTCGCATCGGGCAGGGCGCCGGGATAGCGCCAGGCGCCGGTGTGAATGCTCACGGGGCGCATGAAAGCGCCGAGCTTCAATTGTTTCGCCGCAGCCATGGCCGCTCCTTCAGGATGAAGGCGAAGGCGCGCATGCGGCCCCACGCGCGCCTTCACCCGATATGTTCAGAAATGGGGTGCTGGCGAGAACGCCGCAATCGAGCTTCGCTAAATCGTCGCGGCGGAATTCTTAGCGCCGGGCGCGTCGCTCCGCCTCGCGCAGGACGCGCAGCACATTGCCGCCCCAGAGCTTGGCGACCTCCGCGTCGCCATAGCCGCGCCGGCGCAGCGCCTGAGTGACATTGCCGGCTTCGCCTTCGTCGGCCCAGCCATTGATGCCGCCGCCATGGTTGAAATCGGAGCTGATCGCCACGTGATCGATGCCGATGCGGCGCACCGCGTAATCGATGGAGTCGACATATTGATCGAGCGTCGCGCGCGGCACGAGCGCTGCCTGTTCGCGGCCCAATTGCTCGCGCTGCTCATAGCTCAGCGCGCCATAACCGTTCGTGGCGCCATAGCGTTCGCGCAGCGCCCGCACGGCCTCGGCTTCGGCCGGCGTGGTTTGCCGCAGATAGGAGCTGAACGCGACGATCGCCACCACACCGCCATTGGCCGCCAGCGCGTCGAGCTCCGCATCGCTCAGATTGCGTGGGCTATCGACCAGCGCGCGCACGCCGGAATGCGAGGCGATCACTGGCGCGGTCGAAACGTGCAGCGCTTGGAAGAAGGCCGGCGTCGAGAGCTGCGAAACGTCGACCAGAATGCCGAGCTCATTGGCGATCGCGATGGCGCGCAGGCCGAGCGGCGAGAGCCCGCCATTGGAGCCATCTCCGCTGCGCGGGCGCGAGGAATCCGCGAAATCGTTGTTGCCCGCATGAACCAGGCCGAACTGGCGCACGCCGCGGGCGTAGAAATCGCGCAGCGCTTCGGGATCGCGGCCCAGCGGATAGGCGTTGAGCATGCCGATGAGAATCGCCGTCTTGCCCTGCGCGGCGGCGCGCACGATGTCATCGGCGCTGAGCGCCAGCACGGCGTCTGGATGGGTTTCCGCAATCGCGCGGATGGAGGCCAGATCGTCATCGGCTTCCGCGCGCGCCTGGCGATAGCCGTCTTCGGTCAACGGCCCTTGCTCGACGAACACGGAAGGGAAGATCGCGGACAGCCCGCCCGCGCGCACCTTCTCAAAATCGATCTGCGTGCCTTGATCGCGCGTGCCCGTCGCCGGCCGCGGCGCGATGGGCGGCGGCAAATCGACATGCGGGTCGATCAAGATCAAATGGCTCGCCGGCGCCGGCGCCGTGACGCAGGCGGCGACGGCGAGGCCCAGAACGAGCGGCAGCCATCGCCACGCGCGCCAAGCATCAATGGTCGTGGCCGTCCTCATGCCATTTCCCCATCCCGCGCGATCTCTTGTCGTTCGCGCCACGAGCGTTGGTGCAAATCTCACCCTGGTCAACGCAGCGGAATTGAACCTCGCTATATCTCCCCTTCAGCCTTGGCGCGCCGCCTCGTGATCGCGCGCATAGCGTCCGGGCGGCAGACCGACATGCTGGCTGAAGGCGGTGCTGAACGTGCTGGCGGACGCATAGCCGACACGCGCGGCCACCGTGTCGATTGCGATTTTACGCGTGCGGAGCAGATCCTTCGCCAGCGCCATGCGCCAGGTCAGCAAATAGTCCATCGGGCTGACGCCCACGGCGGCGCGAAAGCGATCGAAAAACGCAGACCGCGACAGCGAAGCGGATTTCGCCAGGTCCGCGATCGTCCAGCTCTGGGCCGGATCGGCGTGCAGATCGCGCAGGGCCGCCGCGATCCGCGGATCGGAAAGGCCGCGCAGCAGGCCCGGCGGAGCCTTGTCATGCGCGCTCTCGCGCAGCGCTTCGATCAGCATCAGCTCCACAAGGCGCACGCGCACGAGGTCGCGGCCGGATCGCTCCGCCAGCGTCTCCTCGCGTACGATGTTCGTGAACGTTGCGAGCCGGCGTGCGCCGCGCACATGGATGAGCCGCGGCAGAAGAGAAACCAGCAGCGCTGCGTCCGGCGTGTCGAACAGGAACCAGCCGCCGAGCAGGCGCACATCGGCAGGTCCGGTTTGCCGCCCGTGCCGAATCTCTTCGCGCGGCGCCGGACCGCCTTTGGGATCGAGCCGCTTGGGCGCGATGGAATCGAAGCTTGAGAGCGTGAAGCCCGGAGTCGCCGGCAGCAGCACGAAATCGCCGGCTTCGAGCGTGAGCGGCGGCTCGCCATCGACAGCGAGCCGGCAGCCGCCTTCCAGTACGGCCGAGAAGCTCGGTTGGCCGAAATCGCCATAGCGCACGCCCCAACGGCCCGCGCCGCTGATGCCCTTCGCGAACACGGCGCGGGGCCGCAGCAGGGTGATGATTTGCGAGAGCGGATCGGCCATCTCCGGACGATAACAAACAAAACGTGGACTGTTAATCGTAGAACGTCCGGCAGAGATGCGTCATTCAGGGCCATCGCCTCCCGAAGGAACGCCCAAGATGAAAACCGTCCTGATCACTGGCTGCTCAAGCGGCTATGGCCTCGAAACCGCCCGCCATTTCCACGCCCAGGGCTGGAATGTCATCGCCACCATGCGCATGCCGCGCGCCGATCTCCTGCCCAAATCCGATCGCATGCGCGTCGAGGCGCTGGACGTGACGAAGGCCGAAAGCATCGCCGCCCTCATCGCGCGCGTCGGCGCCATCGATGTGCTCGTGAACAATGCCGGCATTGGCCATATGGGCGTGCTCGAAGCCTCGCCGATTGCGGCGGCGCGCACGACTTTTGAGACCAACACGTTCGGCGTGATGGCGATGACGCAGGCCGTCGTTCCGCAGATGCGCCAGCGCCGCGCCGGCGTGATTGTAAACATCACATCGAGCGTCGTGCTCGCGCCGCATCCCTTGGTGTCGATCTACGCCGCCAGCAAATGGGCCATCGAAGGCTTCACCGAGTGCCTTACCTTCGAACTCGGCGCCTTCGGCATCGGCGTAAAGCTGGTGGAGCCCGGCTATGCGCCCTCCACGCAATTCTCGCACAATACAAATCTGCGCATCGAAGACGCGATTCCGGACGCCTATCAGGCGTTCGCGCAGCCGATCCTGGCGTCGTTCGCGACGGTCGGTGAAGTGACGACAGCGGCCGACGTGACGAAGACAGTTTGGCGTGCGGCGAACGATGCGGGCGGCCAATTGCGCTTTCCCGCCGGGCCCGATGCGGAAGCGCTCGCCCGCGCGCGCGGATGAGGTCTGTAGAGCTAGGCCGTCTCCGTTTCGCGCGCTCTAGGCCGCGCTTGGCCGCGGCTTCGGGCGTGCGAGATCATCCAGGATCGGGCAATCGGAGCGTTCGTCGCCGTGGCAGTGCTGCGTCAGCTGGCGCAAGGTGCGCACGACGCCGCGCATCGCGGCCATGCGCGCTTCCAGATCGGCGATATGGGCTTCCGCGAGGCGCTTCACCTCGCGCGAGGGCCGCTTGCGATCGCGCCACAGCGCCAAGAGCGCGCTGACCTCCTCCAATGAGAAGCCGAGATCCCGCGTGCGCCGGATGAACTGCAGCACGGACACGTCGCCTTCGCCGTAATCGCGATAGCCGTTCGCCCGGCGCGCCGCCTTCGGGAGCAGGCCCACGCCCTCATAATAGCGGATCATTTTCGCCGAGACGCCGGATCGCTCGGCCGCGTCACCTATATTCATCGCTGCGCTCGCCCTTGACCTTCCCATTGTGGGAAGGACTAGCGTGATCTTCAAGCGGGTCTGCCGACGCGGCCTGGAGATGAGACGCCCTGATGAATGAGTCCCCGTCCGAGCAGGCCGAAAAGCCAGCGCTCGTCGATCCGGTTTGCGGCATGAAGGTCTCGCCGGAGACGCCGCATCGCGCGCGCCATGAGGGCGTGGACGTGCTGTTCTGCAGCGCCGGATGCAAAGCCAAATTTCTCGCCGATCCATCCAAATATGTCGCGGCGGCGCCGGCGCATGCAGACCATGACCATGCGGCGCACGGCCACGATCACGCCGCGCACGCCGCCGCTGCGCCCGCGGCGCCTGGCGTCAAATGGACCTGCCCGATGCATCCGCAGATCGTGCGCGATGGCCCTGGCGCGTGCCCGATCTGCGGCATGGCGCTCGAACCGATGACGCCGAGCGCCGATCAAGGCCCCAATCCCGAGCGCGTGGATATGGAGCGCCGATTCGTCGTCAGCGCTGCTCTGGCCGCGCCTGTCGTGCTGCTGGAAATGGGCCGCCATCTGTTCGGCGTCGATCGCGTGGTCCCGCCGATGTGGAATCCGTGGCTGCAGGCGCTGCTGGCGACGCCCGTTGTGTTCTGGGGCGGCTGGCCGTTCTTCGCGCGCGCCAGGGCATCGGTGCGCAATCGCAGCCTCAACATGTTCACGCTGATCGCGCTCGGCGCGGGGGTCGCCTGGCTCTACAGCGCTGTCGCGACGCTTACCCCAAGCGCTTTTCCTGCCGTGTTCCGCGATCCGCATGGCCTGGTGGCGGTCTATTTCGAAGCGGCCTCCGTCATCACCGTTTTGGTCCTGCTCGGCCAGGTGCTGGAGCTGCGCGCGCGCGAACGCACCAGCGGCGCCGTGCGCGCACTGCTCGATCTCGCGCCGAAGACAGCGCGCATCGTGCGCGATGGCGCTGAGCAGGACATTCCGCTCGCCGAGGTCCGCGTCGGCGATCTTCTGCGCGTGCGGCCTGGTGAGAAGACGCCCGTCGACGCCGTCGTGCGCGAGGGCCGTTCGACGATCGATGAATCCATGGTGACGGGCGAATCCATGCCGGTGACGCGCGCGGTGGGCGACAAAGTGATCGGCGGCACGCTCAATCAGACCGGCGCGCTGCTGGTGGAGGCCGAGCGCGTCGGCGCCGACACCGTGCTCGCGCAAATCGTGCATCTCGTGGCTGAGGCGCAGCGTTCACGCGCGCCGATCCAGCGCATCGCCGATCAGGTGTCGAGCTGGTTCGTGCCGGCCGTGATCGCGATCGCGCTGCTGGCGCTGGGCGTCTGGCTCGCGATCGGGCCCGAGCCGCGCTTCGTGTACGGACTCATCGCGGCCGTTTCGGTGCTGATCATCGCGTGCCCCTGTGCGCTCGGCCTGGCGACGCCGATGTCGATCATGGCCGGCGTCGGGCGCGGCGCGCGCGCCGGCGTGCTGATCAAGAACGCCGAGGCGCTCGAGCAATTCGAGAAGGTGGATACGCTTGTGCTCGACAAGACCGGCACGCTCACCGAGGGCAAGCCCGCCGTCACCGGCATAAGCGCGAACGCCATCGAAGAGGGCGAGCTCCTGCGCCTGGCGGCCAGTCTCGAAAGCCTGAGCGAACATCCGCTGGCGCAAGCCATCGTCAACGCCGCGAAGGAGCGGAGATTAACGCTCGCCAAGCCGGACGCGTTCGATTCGCCTACGGGCAAGGGCGTGATCGGGCGCGTGGAAGGCAAGGCCGTGGCGCTCGGCGCCGAGCGTTATCTGAGCGAATTGGGCATCGACGCATCGCCGCTGCAGGCCGCCGCGGAGACGTATCGGCGCGACGGCGCCACCGCGATCTATGTCGCCATCGATGGCGCCGTGCGCGGCGTGATCGCCATCGCCGATCCCGTGAAAGCCTCGACGCCGGCCGCCCTCGCGGCGCTGCGCGCGGATGGCGTGCGCTTCGTCATGCTCACCGGCGACAACAAGACCACGGCAGAGGCTGTCGGCCGCGCGCTTGGCATCGACCGGGTCGAGGCGGAGGTGACGCCGCAGGACAAGGCGCGCGTGGTCGCGCAACTCAAGGGCGGGGCGCATGTCGTTGCGATGGCCGGCGATGGCGTCAACGACGCGCCCGCGCTTGCGGCCGCCGATATCGGCATCGCCATGGGCGCCGGCGCCGATGTGGCGATGGAAAGCGCGGGCGTCACGCTGCTCAAGGGCGATCTCGTCGGCATCGTGCGGGCGCGCGCGATCTCCAAGGCGACGATGCGCAACATCAGGCAGAATCTGTTCTTCGCCTTCGCTTACAACGTGGCGGGCATCCCGATCGCGGCCGGCGTGCTTTATCCGTTCACCGGCGCTTTGCTGTCGCCGATGATCGCGGCCGCCGCGATGGCGCTGTCTTCCGTGTCCGTGATCACCAATGCGCTGCGCCTTGGCCGCTTGCGCATCCCAGGCGCCTAGCCGCGCTTAATGATAGACGAACACCGGATCGTCCAGATCGACCTTCGGCAGCTCCGTCCGCTCGGCCCAGTAATCCTGGGTGTGCCGCCATTCGGGCTTATCGCCGCTTTTGGGCATGAGGTGCATGGAGCGCATCAGGTAGCCGGGATTGAAATTCTCCGGGTCGATCCAGCTTTGCAGCGCCATCGCCTTTTCCTCGGCGCGCAGCATCGGCGCGACGCTGTGGGCGCCAGTCTCCTTCATGTGGTTGAGCAGGCGGCAGACGAAATCGGCCACGATATCTACGCGCAAGGTCCAGCTGGCGCGGAAATAGCCGAACACCCAGACCATATTGGGCACGCCCGTGAACATCATGCCGCGATAGGTGACCGTATCGGCGAAATCCACGTCTTCGCCATCGACGGCGAAGCGCACATCGCCGAGCACGCTGAGATTGAAGCCCGTGGCGGTGATGATGATGTCGGCCTTCAGAGTCTTGCCGGATTTCAGCAGCACGCCCTCTTCGGTGAATTTGTCGATTTCGTCGGTGACGATGTCGGCCTTGCCCGAGGCGATGCCCTGGAACAGATCGCCATCTGGCACGAACGCGATGCGCTGGCGCCAGGGGCGGTAGCGCGGCGTGAAATGCGTGGCGACGTCGTAATCCGGCCCCAGAAACGCGCGCACGCCGCCGAGCAATTCCTCTCTCACCGCTTCCGGCTCTTCGAAGGAGCGCTTGGTGAACGCGCCTTGATCTTGCAGAATCTTGCGGCGGACGATTTCGTGAATCCACGTCTCGTCGATGTCGAGTTCGCGCAACGTGTCGGCGAGGTCGTTGGCGTTGCGGCCGGGGATGAAATAGGTCGGCGAGCGTTGCAGCATCGTGATGTGGCCGCAATCCGGGGCCATCGCCGGGATCAACGTCGCCGCCGTGGCGCCTGAACCGATCACGAGAACCGACTTGCCCTTATAGTCGAGATCGTCGGGCCAGGTCTGCGGGTGGACGATGCGGCCCTTGAATTCCGACATGCCCGGCCAGCTCGGCGTGTAGCCTTCCGCGTGCTTGTAATAGCCCTGGCACATCCAGAGAAAATTCGCGCGGATCGTGAACGGCTCTTGCGCTTCGCCCTTCACGCCTTCGACGGTCCAGAGATTTTCCGCGCTCGACCAGCGCGCAGACGTAATCTTGTGGCTGTAGCGGATATGCTTACCGAGATCGTTCTCCTCGATGACGGCGTTCATATAGCGCAGGATTTCATCCGCCGTCGCGATTGGCGCGCCGACCCAGGGCTTGAAGCGATAGCCGAACGTATAGAGGTCGCTGTCCGAGCGGATGCCGGGATAGCGGTGCGTGCGCCACGTGCCGCCGAAGCCGGCCTGCTCGTCGAGGACGACGAAGCTGCGATCGGGGCATTGCTGCGTCAAATGATAGGCCGAGCCCACGCCGGAAATGCCCGCGCCCAGGATCACCACGTCGAAAGTTTCCACCGCCATAGTCGCCGCTCCGCTGCGCGTTTCTCTCCAAAGGATCTCCGCGGACGCGTCCCGCACAGGGGGACGTTGGGACGCGCCCGCCTGCGCCGGATTATTCCGCCGCGACCCGAGCCGCTTCAAGATTTTCCTTGGTGGGAAGCGGCTTTTCCAGATTGACCCAATCGATCATGCCGTCATGGGCCAGATTTTCATATTGCAGCACGCCGAGCGCCTCGAATTTCGGGCGCACGCTCTCGGTGAGCAGGCCGACGCGTTTCAGATTGGGGATCATGCGTTCGAACAGGAAATTGCGGAACGCCTTGCCGCCATCGCTGTCGATCGAAATGGCGCGGGCCTCTTCGGCGCTGAAGCCGAATTCTTCCGCGACGTCGGTCGAGAACAGGCGCTCGCGCATGATGGCGCACGCTTCATAGGCGAATTGCGCGCGCTCCTCGATTTCCTTCTGCGGCAGCGCCTTGATCCAGTCTTCGAGGTAATTGACGCCGAAGGCGACGTGGCGGCCTTCGTCGCGCATCACCAATTCGACGACTTGCCGCAGCAGCGGATCGCGCGTCGACTGATGGATCGATTGGAAGGCGGCCAGCGCCAGCCCTTCGATCAGAATCTGCATGCCGATGAATTTGAGATCCCAGCGCGGATCGGTGAGCACTTTGTCGAGCAGCAGCTTCAGGCTCGGATTGATCGGATAGATCATCTTGCAGCGCTGCTTGAGATAGCGGTGGAACACTTCCACATGGCGCGCTTCGTCGAAGGTTTGCGAGGCGGCGTAGAGCTTGGCGTCATAAGTGGGCGCGCAGGAGACGAGCTGCGAGGCGACCAGCAGAGCGCCTTGTTCGCCATGCATGAATTGCGACAAGGTCTGCGCCTGCGAATGCCAAGCGAAATCGAGCTTTTGCTCGGGCGTCAGCGCCTGGAATTTCGGATGGGCGCCGAAGCCGGTGGGCGCGCCTTGGGGCTGGGCGTCCGGGCTTTCGGTGTGCGGGAAGGGGACGTCCCAATCGACATCCAATTCGGCGTTCCAGTTGAATTTCTTGCCGAGCTCGTAGAGCCGGCGGATTTTCGCGTTCGCGGCCTCGTAATCCCAATTGTACGAGCCGGTGAGCGGCGTGTTGAAGATTTCGCGGACGACTTCGACATCCGCAGGGCTCATCTGGTCCGACAGCTCATTGTCGAAGGTTTGAACCTCTTGCGGCGGCTGATTGACGATGGTGACGCGCATGATGGACTCCCTATGCCCGGCTCTATGGCCTTCGGCGCCGGCTCTGCGCTCGAGGCGAGAACTTGACGGCGGCGTCATTTTTAACGGAAGCGGCCCCGCGCGCTTGATCGGGATCAAATCGGCGCAGCGCGATGTGAAAAAGGGGCGCTGCTCTTCTCGTACCGCCGGCTTCCAGCCGGCAGGCGCGGTCCGCCGGCGGGAAGCCGGCAGTACGAAGGGGGTCAAACCGCCCGCGCGCCGAGCCGGCGCACGTGGGCGAGCCGGCGGGCGCGTTCACCTTCGCTCATGGAGCCCATCGCGCCGAAATAGGTCGTGCGCACGGGCGCAAAGCCGCCGAAGCGCAGCACGTTCTCGCGCAACGCCGCCACGCCGTGGCCGCCCTGTAGGAAGCGATAATAGAGCGACGGCACGCCCATGGTGACGAGGATGCGCGCCGAGCGTCCTGCGAGCTGCGGGCGCCAGCCGCGGCGATCGACTTCCGCGATGAAGCTGCCGCGCGCGATCTGCTCCAAGAGCCCCTTGAGCACGGCCGGCGGCGCGCCGAGCCAGAGCGGAAAGCCTATGACGAGATGATCGGCCCATTTGAAATCGCGTTGCAGCGCGCCGATCGCTTCCTCTTCCGGCGGCATCGCGAACAGCGATTGCGAGCGCAACAGCGGAAGATCGAGATCGGCGGCGCGAACGAGCTTGGCGTCATGGCCGCCATCGCGCGCGCCCTGCACATATTCCGCCGCCATAGCATGTCCGAAGCGCCGCGAGTCCACGTCCGGATGACCGTCCAGAACGAGAATCTTGCGGGCCGGCATGTCAGGCCGCGCGCGCGATCGGCCCTTCGCCGCCTTCCGCCAATTGCGCCAGAATGTCCGGCCGGCGCACCGCGCAGCGATAGAGCGAGCTGAACCGCACCCAGCCGCGGCGCTGGAATTCGGAAAATTTGCGCGACACGGTTTCGAGCCGCAGGCCCAGGAATTCGGCGATGTCGCCGCGGCGCATCGGCAGGTCGAATTCGTCATGCGCGTCATCGAGCGCTTCGGTCATCGACATCAGAAAGCCGGCGAGACGCTGATCGGCGTTCTGCGCGCCCACGCGCGCGAGCTGCGCTTGCGCGGCGGCCAGCTGGCGGCCGATCTGGCGCAGCACGCGTTCGGAAAAATCCGGATCGAGCCGCAACAGCCCACTCAGCTGCGCGGCGGGGATGGCGCGCACCGTCGAGGGGCACACGGCCTCGGCCGCGTTCACATAGCAATCCTCGGCTTCCAGGCCGATCACGTCGCCCGGCGTGGCGAAGCCGACCACTTGCCGCTGCCCATCCACAAGCGTGCGGTAGAGCTTCAGGCAGCCAAGCTCGACGATGTAGATGCTGGTGCGCGCATCGCCTTCGAAATAGAGCGGCTGGCGGCGCTCCAGCGTTTTGAGCGCGGCAGGCGCTCTGCGCGCCAAAAAGGCGCGTGGCGTGGTGGAATCGTCTTGTGTCAGGACAGTCATCGGCTCGCCCTTCGCTTCGGCCTATGCTTGGGCCGTCCAGGGCAAGCTCTTGCTTTAGCGTCACGGGCGTTTGTCCTAATGTGACGGCGAACGTGACGGATTGTGACAGGCAGTTTGAGACAGGCGGACGGACGATGGCGGCGGACGGCGAGGCGCCGGAAATTTTGGTTGTCGATGACGACGCCGCGCTGCGCGAGACGCTGTGCGATTTTCTGTCCGGGGAGGGCTATCGCATGCGCGAGGCCGCCAATGTCAGCGAGGCCAAGGCCCAGATCGCCGCGCGCGCGCCGTCTCTCCTGCTTCTCGATCTCAACATGCCGGGCGGCGATGGCCTGACGCTGGCGGCGAGCCTGCGGGCCATGGCGCCGATCCCGATCATCATCATTTCGGGCAAGGGCTCGACGATTGATCGTGTGGTGGGCCTCGAGGTCGGCGCCGATGATTATCTCGTCAAGCCGTTCGAGCTGCGCGAATTGCTGGCGCGGGTGCGCGCTGTGCTGCGCCGCGCCGCGCCGCCGCCGACACAGCCCACGCCGCCCGCGATCGAGCGCGCGGGGCCGCAGGCGCGGTTCGGCGGCGGCTTCACGCTCGATCTGGCGCGCCGCGCGCTGACCGGCCCCGATGGCGCCGCCATCGCGCTGACGGGTGCGGAATTCAATCTGCTCGCCATGTTCGTCGAGCGGCCCAACCGCGTGCTGTCGCGCAACACCATCGCCGATCTGACCCGCCGCGAAGATTGGGATGCGTTCGACCGCAGCATCGACACGCAGATCAGCCGGCTGCGCAAGAAGCTGAGCGCGGCCGCCAATGGGCTCGACGTCATCCAGACCGTGCGCGGCGAAGGCTATGTGCTCGCCTCGGCGGTGGATCGGCGCGACGGCTAGGGCGCGCGCGCTAGCGCGGACCGTCGAGCGCGGCGCGCAGGACCTCCGCCAGCTTCTGCTTCGAATAGGGCTTGGACAGGAAATGCGTCGCGACGGGCGCGCCGCCGCCCGCAAGTTCCTTTGAATAGCCGGATGTCAGAACGATCGCCGCCTCCGGCCGCGCCGTCTTTGCGACAGCTGCGATGTCATGGCCGCTCATGCCGCCGGGCATGACGATATCGGAAAACACCAGATCCACATGCGTATCGGAGCGCAGCACGCGCAGCGCCGAGGGCCCATCGACGGCCACGATCACGCGATAGCCCAGCCGTTCCAGGCGCGATTGCGTGACCAGGCGCACGTCCGGATCGTCTTCGACAAGCAGCACGGTTTCGCCGCGGCCGTGCTGTTCCTCCGCCGCGCCCGGCTCTGCGCCCGTCGCTTCCTGGCCATCAGCGCGTGGGAAATAGAGCGAGACGCGCGTGCCCTTGCCCGGCTCGCTGTAGATGCGCGCATGCCCGCCGAGCTGTTTCAGAAAACCATAGACCATGGAGAGGCCAAGGCCGGTGCCGGCGCCGGCGTCCTTGGTGGTGAAGAAGGGTTCGATCGCCTTGGCCAGCACGTCCGGCGCCATGCCTTCGCCATTGTCGGACACCGCGACCAACATGTAATCGCCCGGCGGCGCATCGAGCACGGTGCCCGGCTTCTCCGCGAAGGTGACATTGGCCGTTTCGATGTGCAGCCGGCCGCCCTTGGGCATGGCGTCGCGCGCATTGACGGCGAGGTTGAGAATGGCGGTTTCGAACTGATCGATGTCGGCTTCCACCTGCGCGGCGTCGGGCGCCAAATCCATCGACACCTCGATGGTCTCGCCCAGCGTGCGCGTCAGCATGTCGGAAAGGGAAGCGAGCGTATCGTTGAGGCTCAGCACTTGCGGGCGCAGCGGCTGGCGCCGCGCGAAGGCGAGCAGGCGCTGCGTCGTGCGCGCCGCGCGCCAAGCCGCGTCCTGCGCGCGCGCCACCGCGCGCTTGGCCGCCGGCGGCAAGGGCTGATCGGCGATCATCTCCAGATTGCCGGTGATGACGTTCAGGATGTTGTTGAAATCGTGCGCGACGCCGCCCGACAATTGCCCGATGGCGTCGAGCTTCTGATGGTGCAGGATCAGCTCTTCGCCGCGCTTCTTCTCGGTGAGGTCGTAGATGATGCCGACGAACACCGTTTCGCCGTTGATCACGCCTTCGCCGACCGAGAGATACATCGGAAACAGCGAGCCGTCCTTGCGCTTGCCGGTCAGCTCGCGCCCGATGCCGATGATGCGCTGCACGCGCGTCTCGCGATGCCGCCGGATGAAGCTGTCGTGGATCGCCGCCAGCTCGCCCGGCATGAGGATCGATACGTTCTGGCCGAGCGCTTCGTCGGCGCTGTAGAGGAACAGCCGTTCGCAGGCATGGTTGAAATGGCGGATCGCGCCCGCGCCGTCGATGACGATGAGCCCATCGACCATGGTTTGCGGAATGACGCTGAACCGTTCGTCGTCGAAAAACCCGCCCAAGGAGAACTCCGGTTGGACTGATCCGCCCGGAAATAGGCCAGAATTTGCGCCCGCGCCATTGGACAAAGGCGGGAATCCGTCAGGCGTCATGCGTCCGTCCCCTTGCGGCGCGCAATCTTCGCCGCACGCCTGCGACCAATTGGACGGCGCCGGCCGGCTTGTCCTTGACGTGGATCAGAGCGGGCGCGCTCACTCGTCGTCGATCAGGATGCGTTCTGCGTCGCCCTTGAGGTCGTCATATTGGCCGTTGCGCAGGGCCCAGAAGAAGGCCGCGAGGCCCAGCGCGCCCAGCGAGAGCGCGGCCGGGATGAGCACGATCATCACGCCCATGGGCGCCTCCGCATCGATCTGAGCGCGTTCAGCGTCACGGCCAGGGATGAGCCCGACATCGCCGCGGCCGCGATCAGCGGCGTGACGAAGCCCAGCACCGCGATCGGCACCGCAACGAAATTGTAGAGCGCCGAGAAGGCCAGATTCTCGATCACGCGCCGCCGCGCCGCATGGGCGCAATCGAGGGCTTCGACCACCGGCGCCAGCAGCGCGCCCTGCAGCACGATGTCGGAGGCGGCTTGGCTGACATCGACGGCCGTGCCCGGCGTGATCGAAATGTGCGCGGCCGCCAGCGCCGCCGCGTCATTGAGGCCATCGCCCAGCATCAGCACGCGCGCGCCCTGCGCCTTGAGCGCCGCGATGCGCGCGACTTTCTCTTCCGGCTTTGCGCCCGAGATCCATTCGTCAACGCCTACGGCGCGCGCCGCCTCCGCCACCGCGCTTTCGCGGTCGCCGGAGAGCAGCAACACGCGCAGGCCCCGCGCGCGCAGCGCCTCCACGGTTTCACGCGCATCCGCGCGCAGGCTGTCGACGAACCGAAAGCGCACAGGCGCGGCCCCAGCCCGCGTGAACCAGAGTTCGGCGCCGCCATCCTCGCTGTCGGGCGCATCGGGTGCGGCGAAGCTGCGGCGGCCGAGACGGGCTTCAACGCCATCGATCAGCCCGCTCAAGCCTTCGCCCGGCGTTTCGCGCACGTCACGCGCCGGCGCGCCCGGGCCGCCCGCTTCCGTCAGCGCGCGCGAGAGGGGATGGCGCGACGCCCGCGCCAGGCTCGCGGCCGCGTGCAGCGCATCGGCGTCCGGCGCCCCGACGAGGCGCGGCCTTCCCAAGGTGAGCGTGCCCGTCTTGTCGAACACGACAATGTCGACCTCGGCCAGACGTTCGAGCGCTTCGCCCGATTTGATCAGCACACCGCGTTTGAAGAGCCGCCCCGTCGCCACGATCTGCACGGCCGGCACGGCCAGGCCCAGCGCGCAGGGGCAGGTGATGATGAGCACGGAGATCGCAATGAGCAGCGCGGCATGCACGCCGTTGGCTGTGATCAGCGCGTCGCCCGTCGGGTGCAGCAGATTGGGCAGCAAGAGCCAGCCGAGAAACGTCGCCGCCGCCAGCGAGTGCACGACCGGCACGTAGAGCTGCGCCGCGCGGTCCGCGATGCGCACATAGCGCGCGCGGCCTTGTTCGCCGGCTTCGATCAGCCGCGCCAAAGCCGCCAGCGTCGAATCCGCCGCGCGCGCCGTTGCGCGCACCGTGAGCGCATGGGTGAGGTTGATGGCGCCGGCATGCAGCGCCGCGCCTTTTGCAGCGGGCGCCGGCGTGCTTTCCCCGGTGAGCATGGATTGATCAATGTCGGAGGCGCCGTCGAGCACGATGCAGTCGACGGGCACGCGGTCGCCCGGCGCAAGCAGCACTGTGTCGCCGATCTCAAGCTCGCGCGGCGCGACCGCTTTGGCATGGCCCTGCGCATCGAGGCGCGTCGCCGTGGCCGATTGCAGCGCCAGAAGATCGCGGGATGCCGAGCGCGCCTGCTCACGCAGCCGATGATCGAGATAGCGCCCGATCAGCAGCAGGAAGAGCAGCATGCACGCGCCGTCGAAATAGGCGTGCGGGCCTTCGATGGCGGTTTCATAGAGGCTGAGCGACAAAGCGAGGAGGACGCCGAGCGAAATCGGCACGTCCATGTTCGCGCGGCCTTTGCGCAGCGCGGCCCAGGCGGAGCCGAAAAAGGGCTGGCCCGCATAGAGCGCGGCAGGCACGGCGATCAGCGCGGAAATCCAGTGCAGCAAAGTGCGCGTGCCCGCGCCCATCTCGCCTTCGCCCGACCAGATCGGCACCGAGAACATCATGATGTTCATCATCGCGAAGCCGGCGACCGCCAGACAGCGCAAGAGACGGCGGCCCTCGGCGTCGACGCGCACTTGATTTGCTTCCGGATCGAAGGCCGAGACGCCGTAGCCGAGGTCGGAGACGGCGCGCATCAGCGCGGCCGGCGCCGCGGCGCCATGGCGCCAGGTGATCGCGAGCCGCCCGGTGCTGAGATTGAGCCGCGCGCTCAGCACGCCCGGCTGGGCCAACAGCCCGCGCTCGATCTTCGCCAGGCAGGCCGCGCAGCGTGCGCCCTGCACCATGAGTTCGAGCGCATCCGTTTCGGAATCGAGCGCGCGCACGAACGCTGTGGGATCGGCGCGCGCGGCGGCATCCGGCTCGACGCTTGCGGGCGCAAGCTGCGCGTCGGTCAGGGCGAGGGCGGACGCCATGTCTCTCTCCGCGTGAAGGTGAAGCGGTCCTGCCCGCGGCGCGCTTCGCCGCGCAATTCCCAGAGCCCGATATGCACGGCGTCGACGCGCGCTTCGTAAACGCCGCCGCCGCGCGGCGCGAAGCTGAGATCGATATCTTCGCGGCTGTCGGCTGGGCGGCGCAGCTCGCCGGTGACGGCGAGCCCGTCGATCGGACGGCCCGCGCGATCGACGAAATGCATGCGCACCACGCGGTGCGGGCCTTCGACGAAAATGTCCGCACTCGCGCGCCAGCCCAAAGCGGCCTGCGCCGCGTGCTGCGCCAGGGTCTGATTGTATTCGAGGCCCTGCGTGTAGGATTGCTTGACGTCTTCACCGGGGAACGAATTGATCGCGAAATAGGCGAAGGCGCCGTTGACGCCGATCACGGTCGCGAAGAAGCCCAGGATCACGAACAGCACGTGACGACCAGTAATAGGACGCTCTGTGACGGGACGGACGCTGCGCGCGCTCATGGATTTGCTCCGCTGAGGAAGACGGATGGCCGCCGCGCCAGGTCGTTCGACGCAGCGTCGCGCAGCACGAAGGAGATCGGCGCAGACCCGCCCTGGGCCGGCGGCGGCGCGACGATGTAGACGCGCACCGTGGTGACATCATCGGCGCTGGCGTGGATGCGCACATCGCCCTGCGCGCTGGCCTCGCCGAACGTGCGCAGGCTGGCCGAGGCGAGACCGGTGACGCTCAGCACGACGTCGCGTTCACGCCGCGCCTTGTTGATGACGCGCACCGTGTAGCCATTGCGCACCTCGCCATTGGAAAGGCGCACATAGGCGGGGCTGCGGTCGCGCATGGCGTCGAGCGACAGCGTCGTGCGCGTCGCCAGCTCATAGCTCATCAGCCCGCCCACGAGCAGGAACACGATGGCGTAGAGGGTCGTGCGCGGCCGCACGAAGCGAGAACGCGGCGGCAGATCGGCCGCGCGCCGCGTGCGGCTGTCATGGGAATCGTAGGCGATCAACCCGCGCGGGCGGCCGATCTTTTCCATGATCGAATCGCAGGCGTCGATGCAGAGTCCGCAATTGATGCATTCGAGTTGATCGCCATCACGAATGTCGATGCCTTGTGGGCACACGGCGATGCATTGGCGGCAATCGATGCAATCGCCGCGCCCATCCCAGCTTTGGCCCTTCTTGTGCGCGCCGCGCGGCTCGCCGCGGTCGCGGCGGTACATGACGGCCAGCGCATCCTTGTCGATCATGGCCTGCTGGATGCGCGGCCAGGGACACATATAGGTGCACACCTGCTCGCGCATCGTGCCGGCGAGCGAGTAGGTGGTGAAGGTCAGAAGGCCGATGAAAAGATAGACCGTCAGGGCCGCCTGGCCCGTGAAAATTTCGCGCAGCAAGGTCGGCGCGTCGCCGAAATAGAACACCCAGGCCCCGCCCGTCGCCGCGGCGATCAGCAGCCAGATGGCGTGTTTTGACACTTTCTTCGTGAGCTTGGCGCCGTTCATCGGCGCCTTGTCGAGGCGCATGCGCGCCGCGCGATCGCCTTCGATCAGCCGTTCGACATAGATGTAGAGATCGGTCCACACCGTCTGCGGGCACGCATAGCCGCACCAGATTCGGCCGAACAAGGCCGAAGACAGAAAGATGCCGACCGAGGCCAGAATGAGCAGGCCGGTGATGTAATAGACCTCCTGCGGCCACAGCTCGATCATGAAGAAATAGAAGCGCCGCCCCGCGAAATCGATCAGCACGGCCTGATCGGGCGCGCCCGGTCCGCGGTCCCAACGGATCCAGGGCGTCAGGTAATAGATCGCCAACAGCACGATCATCGCCGCCCATTTGAGATTGCGGAACGTGCCGAAGGCGAGCTTCGGATAGATCGGCGCGCGCTTCTTATAGAGCGCGCGCGCCGTCGCAGAATTCACGGCCTGCGCGTCGATCGCGTGATCGTTCGCGGATTCCGCGCGCGGCAGAAGCGTGGTCTTGCCCGTCATGGCGCCGGAGCGGGCGTCGCGGGCGCGGCGGCTTCGACGACGGCCGGCGCCGGTTCGCCGCCGCCGAGGCTATAGACATAGATCGCGAGCGCGCGGATCTGGCCATCGCTGAAGCGCGCTTCCCAGGTCGGCATCACGCCGCCGCGGCCGAGTTCGACCTGCCGACGCACCTCTGCGCGCGTGCCGCCATAGAGCCAGATATCGTCGCGCAGCGAAGGCGCGCCCTGCGCGCGATCGCCCGCGCCATCGACGCCATGGCAGCTCGCGCATTGATCGCGGTAGATCAGCGCACCGCGCGCGGCCGCCGCCGCGCTTGGATGTTCGCGCTGCGCGATCGGTCCCAGCGTCAGCGCATATTCGGTGACATCGCCGATCTGCTGCGGCGTCAGCAGATGATCGCGCCCGAAGGCCGGCATTTGCGAGAGCCGCGCATGCGGATTGCCCGAGCGGATGCCCACGCGGATCGTGTGCTCGATGTCGTCGAGCGTGCCGCCCCACAGCCACACATCGTCGGCGAGATTGGGATAGCCGGCTCGGCCCGCGCCGCCCGCGCCATGGCAGGTGCGGCAATTGTCGCCGAACATGCTTTCGCCCGCGCCGCGCGCAAACTCCGCTAGCTGCGGATCGGCCATCACCTGATCATAGCTCATGCTCTGCAGGCGCTCGAACGATGGCGCGCGCGCGGCCTCCAGCGCCCGCACATCGGCGGCGACATTGGCGCGGTCCGACCAGTGCAGCACGCCGGTCGTATAGCTGTTGAGCATCGGCCAGGCCGGCATCAGCACCCAATAGACCGCCGCGACCACGATCGAGGCGTAGAAGATGTAGAGCCACCAGCGCGGCAGCGGCGTATCGAGCTCCTGAATGCCGTCCCATTCATGGCCCGTGGTTTCGGTGCCGCTGTGCGCATCGACGGAGCGCTTCTCAGTGTCCATCTGCGTCGTCCTTCAAGAGGGGCGCGCGCGCCGCGTGATCGAATGTCGTCTTGTTGCCGGGCCAGAGCGCGTAGAGGCCGGCGATGCCGAAGATGAACACCGCGAGCACGAGGCCCCAGGTGTGCGCGAAATGAACGGCTTGATCGTAGCTCATCGCCTCACCTCGCATTGCCGGGCGCATCGGCCTGGTAGGTCGAGAAATCGACGCCTGTGCCGAGCATTTGCAGATAGGCGATCAGCGCATCCATTTCGGTGACGTGCTGCGGGTCGCCGTCGAAATCGCGGTTGTCCGCATTCGGATAGCGGCGCGAGAAATCATAAGCGCCCGATCCCATCGGCTGGGCCTGCGCGACCAAGTCCTCGCTCGCATGGGCGATCTGATCGTCGGAATAGGGCACGCCGAGCGTGCGGTTGGCGCGCAAATGTTCGGCCTCGTTGCGCGGATCGATCTCGCGCCCTTCGAGGAAGGCGTAGGGCGGCATGACCGATTCCGGCACCACGCTGCGCGGATTGACGAGGTGGGCGCGATGCCATTCGTCCGAATAGCGGCCGCCGACGCGCGCGAGGTCGGGCCCCGTGCGCTTGGATCCCCATTGGAACGGGTGATCGTACATGCTCTCGGCGGCGAGGCTGTAATGGCCGTAGCGCTCCACCTCGTCGCGCAGCGGGCGGATCATCTGCGAATGGCACACATAGCAGCCTTCGCGGATGTAGATCTGCCGGCCCGTCAGTTCGAGCGGCGTATAAGGCCGCACGCCGTGCACGCGCTCGATCGTGCTCTCGATGAAGAACAACGGCGAGATTTCCACCAGCCCGCCGATCGAGACGACGACGAGAATGCCGATGAGCAGAATGAGCGAATGGCGCTCAAACCATTTGTGAAGGCCCCACATGCGCGTCACTCCGCGGCCACGGCGGCAGGCAGCGCCGTGGATTCCAGTTCCGGCGCATCGCGGACAGTGCGCCACAGATTGTAGGCCATGATCAGAGCGCCGCTGAGATAGAGCAGGCCGCCGAGCGCGCGGATCAGATAATAGGGATGCATCGCCTCCACGGTCTCGACGAACGAGTATTGCAGGAAGCCGAGATCGTTATAGGCGCGCCACATCAGCCCTTGCATGATGCCCGCGACCCACATCGAGGTGATGTAGAGCACGATGCCGAGCGTCGCGATCCAGAAATGCCATTCGACGAGTGCGTTGGAATAGAGCCGCTGCTTCTTCCAGAGCCAGGGCACGAGGCAATAGAGCGCGCCGAAGCTCACGAAGCCGACCCAGCCGAGCGCGCCCGAATGCACGTGCCCGATGGTCCAATCGGTGTAGTGCGAGAGCGAGTTGACGGCGCGGATCGACATCACCGGGCCTTCGAAGGTCGACATGCCGTAGAACGCGACTGAGACCACCAGCATGCGCAGCACGGGATCGGTGCGCAGCTTGTCCCACGCGCCCGAGAGCGTCATCAGGCCGTTGATCATGCCGCCCCAGGACGGCATCCACAGCATGATCGAGAACGTCATGCCCAGCGTCTGCGCCCATTGCGGCAGCGCCGTGTAATGCAGATGGTGCGGGCCGGCCCAGATGTAGAGGAAGATCAGCGCCCAGAAATGGATGATGCTGAGCCGGTAGGAATAGACCGGCCGCTCCGCGCGCTTGGGCACGAAATAATACATGATGGCGAGGAAGCCGGCGGTGAGGAAAAAGCCCACCGCGTTGTGGCCGTACCACCATTGCGTCAGCGCATCCTGCACGCCCGCGAACAGCGAATAGCTCTGCCAGGTGAACAGCGAGGCCGGCAGCGCCAGATTGTTCACGATGTGCAGCATCGCGATGGTCACGATGAAGGCGAGGTAGAACCAGTTGGCGACGTAGATGTGCTTTTCCTGGCGCTTCCAGATCGTGCCGAGGAACACCAGCAGATAGGCGACCCACACAACGGTCAGCCAAAGATCGGTGTACCAGGGAGGCTCGGCATATTCGCGACCTTCCGTGATGCCCATCAGATAGCCCGTGCCCGCGAGCACGATGAAGAGCTGATAGCCCCAGAACACGAACCACGGCCAAACCCCGCCCGCGAGGCGCGCATGGCAGGTGCGCTGCACCACGTAGAACGAGGTCGCCAGCAGCACATTGCCGCCGAAGGCGAAGATCACGGCGGACGTGTGCAGCGGCCGCAGCCGCCCGAAATTCGTGAAGCCGAATTCCGGAAAATAGAATTGGTTCGGAAAGGTGAGCTGCAGCGCGATGATCACGCCCACCAAGAGGCCCGCTATGCCCCAGAACATGGCGGCGATCACGCCGGCGCGGATCACGCCGTCCTCGTAGCGCCCTTTCGTGAAGGCATCCGGGTTTTCGTTGACGATGATCGCCAGCGCGACGAAGCCGGCCACGAACGCCGCCATCGCGGTGAACATCTGCGTGCGGAACGCTTCATCCTCGGCGCGCGCCGCGCCGAACAGCGTCAGCAGAATGCCGACCGCCAGAATGGCCCCGACGATGAGCACGTCTATGCCGTGCGGCGCTTTGGCGCCGCTTGCGCCTGAATGTGTTGATGCCGTGTTCAACGAAAGCCCTCCGCGATCGGGCTTCAATTTCACGGCGCGCGGCGGCGGCGATTGATTTGGCTCAAGCCGCCCTGCGCCGGTCGGCGGCATAGATTGTCGCAACGCCGGCGCGGGGAGATGACGGATGCGGCCCAGGTCTATTTCGGTGCGCGAACGAAGCTTGATGGCGCTGCAGAGCGCGGCCGCACTGGCGGCCACCATGATCGCATTCGAGACGACGGCGCGCGATTGGCGCACCTTGCTTCAGTCAGCTTGGTGCGGGGCCGCGCAGCATCAGGCCGTCTTTCTCGGCCATTGCAGCCAATGCTGGGCGAATGGCGCGCTCGCCGGCGCGCTGACCTTCCTTCTTCTCGAAGCCGTGCGCCGCACGGCGCGCCAACAGGTGCGCGCATGAAGCACGCCGTGATCGCAGGTCATCCGAATGCGCAAAGCTTTACGATGACGATGGCGGAGACCTATTGCGCGGCCGTGCGCGCGCGCGGCCATCAGGCCGATTTGCGCGATCTGCACCGCATGGATTTCGATCCGCGCATGCAAGCAAACGAATTGCCGGGCGCGCCCGATTTCGGCCCGGCGCCCGATGTCGCGGCCGAGCGTGCGCACCTGGCGGACGCCGATGTCTTCGTGTTCGTCTATCCGCTCTGGTTCAACGCGCCGCCCGCCATCATCAAGGGCTATATCGATCGCGTGTTCGGCATGGGCTTCGGCTATGGCGGGCACGCCAAGGGCGCCAATCCGCCGCTGCTGGGCGGGCGCAAGCTGATCAGCCTCACTTCCTCAGGCGCGCCCGGCGAATGGCTGCGTCAACAGGATTCCTGGGAGGCCATCCGCATCCTGTTCGATCGTCATCTCGCCTCCGTCTGCGGCTTGACCGAGCTCGATCACGCGCATTTCGGCGGCATTCATCCCGGCATGGGCGCCCATGTCGTGGAGCAGGCGCGTGCGCGCGTGAACGATCTCGTCGCGCTCTATTTCTGATCCAGCGTGAAGCGCGCGGTCACGATGCCGCCGCCGTCCGGCGCGGTCGTGAGCGCCGCGCCCATGGAACGCACCAGGTTCAGCATCGGCCCGTTTTCCGGAAGGATGTCGCCCCACATGGATGTGGCGCCGCGCGTGCGCGCATAGGCGATCGCCTCGTCCATCAGCGCGCGCCCGATGCCTTGGCGATGCAGATCGCTGCGCACGATGATGGCGTATTCCGCCGTCTCGTAGTTCGGATCGAACACCAGGCGCACCACGCCCGCGATCGCTTGATCCGGCGCGAAGGCGAGGAACGCCATCTCCCGATCATAGTCGATCTGGCTGAGCCGCGCGGCGAGATCGTGATCGAGCTTGCGCATCGGGCCGTGGAATCTGAGCCGCATATCCTCGGGATCGACGCGTTCGCTGAACGCTACCAGTGCGCCTTCATCTTCGGGCCGGATCGGCCGCAGGTTCAGCGCGGGGCCGCCGCTCGCGCCAAAGGCGCGCGCGAGCTGCGACGGATAGGGCGCGATGCTGAGCCGGCTTTCCGCGGGCCCCGCGCGCACTACGATGCGCGCATCGAGCGCCAGAACGCCGTCATCGTCCGCCAGCAGCGGATTGATATCCAGTTCCGCGATTTCCGGACACTCGATCACGAGATCGGAGATCGACACCAGCGCGTTTTCGATCGCGCTCATATCCGCGGGCGCGCGGTCACGGTAGCCGCGCAGCAGGCGCGCGACGTCCGTGTGCTCGATCATGTCGCGCGCTAGCGTGACGTTGAGCGGCGGCAGCCCGATGACGCGATCGCGCAAGACCTCAACCGCCACGCCGCCTTGGCCGAACAGAACCGTCGGGCCGAAGGTGCGATCATCCGCAAGACCCAGAATCAATTCCTGCGCATGCGGCCGCGACACCATGGGCTGCAGCATGAAGCCGTCCAGCCGCGCTTTCGGCTGCGCGCGGGCCACGGCCGCCAGCATCTCCTCCGCCGCTTGCTGCACCTCGGCCGCCGAAAGCCCGAGCCGTACGCCGCCGACATCGGATTTGTGCGAAATGTCGCGCGACAGAAGCTTGAGAACAACCGGTCCGGTCAGCGCGCGCGCTTCCTTCGCCGCGTCCGCCGGGTGCTTCGCGATCTTGGTTTCGACGCAGGGCACGCCATAGGCCGAAAGCACGTCCTGCGCTTCGGGCGATGTCAGCAGCGTGCGCCCATCGGCCAGTACGGCGCGCAGAATCGTGCGCACGCGCGCAGCCGCATCGGGATCGCGCGCCAACGACGCTGCCGGCGCCTCGCGCAGCGCGCGCTGCCCGCGATCATATTCGACCAGCTGCATGAAAGCGCGCACCGCCTCGTCCGGCGTTTCATAATTCGGGATGCGCGCCTCGGCGAGCAGACGGCGCGGCGCATCGGTGGTCGCATCGCCCATCCAGCAGGCCAGCATCGGCGTGAGCGTCTGCGCGGGCCGGGCGCGCGCCGTCGCCGCCGCCGCGTCCAGATTGCTGGCCACGCCCGTGGGGCAATTCATCACCAGGATGGCGTCCTGATCGCCTTGCGCGAACGCGGCGGCGACAGCGCGCGTATAACGCTCGCCATCGGCGTCGCCCAGAATGTCGATCGGATTGGCGTGCGACCAGGCGGCCGGCAACGCCGCGTCGAGCGCCTTGCGCGTGACATCGCTCAACGCCGAAAGGCGCCCGCCCGCCTGTTCGAGCGCGTCGGTCGCCAGCACGCCGAGGCCGCCGCCATTGGTGACGATGGTGAGCCTGTCGCCGCGCACGCGCGCGCCGCTCGCCAGAATGGCCGTGGCGTCGAGCAGATCGCGCAGCGAGCCGACGCGCAACATGCCGGCGCGGCGGAAGACGGCGTCGTACACGATGTCGGAGCCGCTCAAGGCGCCGCTGTGCGAGGCCGCCGCCGCTGCGGCCATCGCGCCGCGCCCGGATTTGACGACGATCACCGGCTTGGCGCGCGAGGCGATACGGCCGGCCGAAATAAATTTCCGCGGCGAGGTGACGTTCTCGACGTAGAGCAGAATGGATTCCGTCCCACGGTCGAGCGCGAGAAAATCCAGCACGTCGCCGAAATCGACGTCGCTCATCTCGCCCAGCGAAATGATGTGGGAGAAGCCCACGCCGCGCCCGTTCGCCCAATCCAGCATCGAGGTCGCGATGGCGCCGGACTGAGTGACGAGCGCGATGCGCCCTTTGAGCGGCGATACATGCGAAAAACTGGCGTTGACGCCCGTCGCGGACGACAGCACGCCCAGACAATTCGGCCCCACGATGCGCATCAGATGCGGGCGCGCCGCGTTGAGCAGGTCCTGATGCGTCGGGCTCGGGCCCGCATGGCTGAAGCCGGTGCTGATGACGATCGCCGCACGGCAGCCGCGCGCGCCCAGCTCCGCGATGAGGCCCGGGATCGCGGGCGCCGGCGTGGCGATGACGGCCAGATCGGGCGTGATCGGCAGATCCGCGACGGATTTGTAGTTCACGGCGGATCGGATCGAGGATTCATGCGGATTGACCGGCATGATCGGGCCCGCAAATCCGCCCGCATAGAGATTGCGGGCCAGCACTTCGCCGACCGCGCCGGGGCGATTGCTCGCGCCCACCAGCGCGATGGCGCGCGGCGCGAAGAGGGCGTCGAAATTGCGCGTCGTCATGCGGGCTCGCTTGTTGTCTCGGCGATGCGGTTAGCTTGATCCAAAGCAAGGATCAATTCGCGGCGCCCATGAAGATGGCGCAACCATCAGAGGAGGAGTGCAGCGATGACGCAGCGCGGGGCCGGCCTGCCCAATAATTTTCGGCGCATCAAGCTGGAGCTGGCGCGCGAGCCGGGGCATCCGGAGGGCGCTTCCGCCATCGGCTATGATTTTGTGGCGCCGCTCGATGCGGAGGCGCGGCTCGACGCTGCGGCGTGGCGCGACCACAAAGAGGCGTGCAGGGTGCTCCGCAGTCACGAAGGCGTCACGAGCGTGGGCCGGCTGCGGCGCAGGCCGGGCGGCTCCTGGGCGTTCCATTATGAGCTCGACGATGCACGCGAGGATGATGACGCCGGCTATCGTTTGGGCGAACATCGCTTCGCGCCCGGCGAATATGTGACGATCCAGGAAGACGATGGGCCGCACACGTATCGCGTCGTCTCCGTTCAACCCGCTTGAGTGATCACGCGCCGCGGCGGCCAAGGTTGCGGATCGCGGTGACGCGGCGCGCCTGATCGGGTTGGCCGATCATGCCGAGCAAGGTCGTGCGCACAGGCCGCACGCCGGAAAAGCCCAGCACGCTATGCGCGATGCTACCCACGCCGCGCGCCGCGAACACGAAGCGATAGATCGCCGCCGGCATCCCCATGGTGACGATGAGGCGCGCGGATTTTCCGCGCAGCGTGCCCGGCGCGCCTGCGCCCGTCATGTCGACCGCAAATCCGCCGCGCCCCATCTGTTCGAGAAAAGCGCGGACGAACGCCGGCGCCGAGCCCAGCCAGAGCGGAAACACAAACACGAGGTGGTCCGCCCAGGACATATCGGCCCGGGCCCGCGCGATGAACGGATCGTCCGGCGCGATGTTGAACGCTTCCGCGGTGCGCAGGAATTCGCCCTGCCATGCGTGCAGTGCGCACACCCGCGCCTCATGGCCGCTCTCGCGCGCGCCCTCGGCATAGGCGGCGGCGAGCGCATGGCAGAGCCGGGCAGGGTCCGGATCGGGATGGCCATCGATGACGAGGATGCGCTTGCTCATGTGCGCTGCATCGCGCGGGCGGCTGCGTGCTGTCTTGCGCCATATCAAGCGTCGCGCGTCGCGGCGCGCTTGATCCAACGCAAGGAGCGCATGGCGCCACGCGGACTACGTCCATCGCATGCGGGCGCACGCCGATTGGCGGGGCTAACGGCCTGCGGATCGTTCAGGATAATGCCTCTGCCCGCGATTTGGAGCCTCGCCGACAATCTGGCCATGGCCATCGTCATGGTGGCGCTCACCGTGCTCATGCATTTTGTCGGCTTCATCGGGCTGACGCGGCTGATGCGGCACGGCAAAGCCCGCTTCGGCCATCATGAAACCATGGCGCGTCAGGCCATGATCATCCTCGTCGTCATCTTCGGCATATTCGCGCTGCACACGGTGGAGATCTGGTCCTATGCCGCGCTCTATTGCGCGCTTGGCGAAGGCCGCACATTCGAGCGCGCGCTCTACTTTTCGACGGTGACGTTCTCATCGATCGGCTATGGAGATGTCGTGCTGTCGCCGAAATGGCGGGTGCTCAGCGCCATCGAAGGGGCCAATGGCGTCATTCTGTTCGCCTGGTCGACGTCCTTTCTCATCACGGTGACCTCGCGTCTGCGCCTGCTGGAACAAAGCTGGCTCGAGTGAGGGCGCGCGCGGCCTGTTGCGGCAGGTCAAGTCGCCGGCGCGCCCGCGGCGCTAACGCTCGCCGAAAAGGAGCCTGACATGCCTGCGGCGCGCATTGCACGCATTGCGGAGATTCTCGCGGCCCACCGGATCATGGCGATCGCGACCAATCGCCCGGATGGCTATCCGCAGACCACGATCGTGGGCTACGCCAATGACGGCTTGCTCATCTACATGGTGGTCTCGCCCGAAAGTCAGAAGCGGCAAAACCTTGCGCGCGATTCCCGCGTCTCGATCGCCATCGGCGATGACGCGCCCGAGCCGACGCGCATCGCGGCGCTTTCCCTCGCCGGGCGTGCGCATGAGCTGCGCGATGCGGCGCAGATCAAACGCGCTTTTGGTCTGCTCCTGGAGCGCTATCCGGAATATATTCAGCTGCCCCAGCCCGGCCCCAGCGACATCGCCGTGTTCGAGATAAGGCCGGAAATCGTCTCGATCCTCGACTACGCGAAGGGCTTCGGCCACACCGATCTGGTTGCGATCACCCAATCGGATTGGCGCGCCGTGCTGGCGGAGCGCGCAGCGGCCGAGGCCGCCAAATTGCCGACGTAACTGCGCTTTTGACTGAATAGCCAAGCGCAATTGAGGTGAGTCAAAGCGCATCCGCGCGCCGAGGCTCAGATACGCACACATCGTGGAGGATGGCATGAGCCTGAAAGACATTCTGGTCGTGGCGAACAGCGCTAGAGACGTGGCCGCTTTGCGCGCGGGCGCGAGCTTGGCGAACCAGCCGGATGCGCAGCTGCGCTGCGCGGTGCTCTCGGTCATCCCCGAGGTCACGTTCAGCGACGCCGGCTTCTCGGCGCAATTCGTCGCCGACATGATCGCGCAGACGCGTGATCAAGCTGCGCGCGATCTCACGGCGCTGAAGAAGCTGGGAGACGGCTTGCCTGTACAGCCCGCGTTTGAGCCGATCGAATCGCTTTACGGCGCGGCGGCCGATCGCGTGGCGCTCGCCGCACGCCATGCCGATCTCACCATCGTCTCTGCGCCGGCCGGCGATGAGAAGGACGTGCGCCGCATGGTGTTTGAATCGATCCTGTTCGGCTCGGGCGGGCCGGTGCTGGTGGTTCCGGATTCCTGGAAAGGCGGCGAGATCGGCCGCAAGATCGTGGTGGCGTGGAACGCCTCGCGCGAATCTTCGCGCGCCATGCGCGACGCGCTCGCCTTGTTCGGCGACGTCAAAGCCGTCTCGGTGGTGACCGTCGATGCGCGTCCCAGCCTGATGGGACATGGCGACGTGCCGGGCGGCGACGTCGCGGCGCATTTGGCGCGGCACAATCTGCACGTCGATGTGAAGAACGCTGACAGCATGGGCCGGACGGTGGCGGGCGTTCTGTTTGATGAAGCGCGCGAGACGGGCGCCGATCTCATCGTGATGGGCGGCTACGGCCACGCGCGCCTGCAGCAGATCGTGTTCGGCGGCGCCACGCGCGATCTCTCCGCCGCCACCGAGCTTCCCCTGCTGATGTCGCACTGAAGAAGGGAGCGACGGCGCGTTGTCGGCGCAAGAACCTTAGGCGGCGTCGGGTTTTTCTGCGCCGCATGCAGGCGTGTTGCGCGCGCCCGCTCCGCCGCTAGACTGACCGCTTCTCAAGCTGGAGCGCGCGGTCTTGAAAATCACGACATTGCATTGGGGCGTGAAGGAAAGCTTTCGCCGCTATGTCGAGGGATCGGGCGGCGCTGTCGCGGTCTCCGGCAGCGCCAGTCGCGCTGAGAACGGCGAGATCGTGTTTCCCGCCATCGGCGCCAATGAGCTTGAAGCGGGCGCCGCCGGCGCGTGGCAGGGGCAGGCGCAATTCTCGGGCGGGGTTTCGTTCTCCGCGCATGGCGGCATGCTGAATGTTTTGATCGTGGATCCCGCGATTGCGATCACGCCCGCCGGCGCCGTGCTCACCGTCGCCGAATCCGAAGGCGCCGCGCGCCGCATCGAGTTCGCGCGGCTCGATATCGGCGCGGCGACGCACAATGCGGAGGGCGATCTTATCATCCCTGCGCGCCTCACCATGGATGGCGCCTACACGCTGGGCGATCATTATCCCGCGACGACGCAGATCGATTCCGTGCGGCTCGCGCCGCAGCGCGGCTAGATATTAGCTGCGCGCGCCAGGCGCGTGTGCGCATTCCTGAATGATGGCGCGCCCTTCGGCGATGGCTTCCGCGGTCTGCTTCTCGCCCGCGTGCACTTTATCGGCGAGGTCCATCAGCCGCGGCCCGGAGACGGCGCCGTTCTCGGCTTCCTCTTCGAGATGCACGCCGCGATAGGCGCCGATCACGCGATCCCATTCGGCGCGCACGCCCGCCCAATAGGCGCGCGTATCGGTCCAATAGGCGTCGCCCACCGCGATCGGGAAATCCGTGGCGCGGTCATAGGTGTTGATCACCGTCTCATGCACGAAGGTGACATTGGCGCCGTCGCGCCGGCCGATCTTGGCGTTATCCTGCTCATGCACCCAGCCCGTGGGCGTGAGCGCGTGGCGATTGGTGCCGCGATAATGATCGTAGGGCGGATGGCGCACGGCGTCGCGCCGCGCCAGCGGGCGCAAGGTCGGCTCGCTTTGCCAGGCCGACACGCCGTCGTCATGGCGCCACAGGCCCGTGCCGCCATAGCGCGGGGAATCATCCGTCTGCCACACGGTTTGCGACCACGCGCCTTCGCGGTCGCGCCGCGCCACCTCCGCAAGCCGCCATTCGCTCGGGCTCGTATAGGCGAGCACCGTGCGCGGCTCGTAGGTCCAGTCCTGGCGCCAATGCTTGACGACGATGGTTTCGCCGCCCGCTTCGACCACCAGGATATGCTGCAGGCGAATGATGGCGCCGGTATCTTCCACCACGCGCACGATCTCATTGCCGTTCGAGACGTGCGGCTCGATCGGATCGTAATCGTCGAGGAAGGGCACGGTCTCGCGGAAATCGAACCGCACGTGGAAATCGCCGGACATGCCCAGAATGGCGCGGCGATCGGCGTCGAATTTCGCGCCGTGCGATTGCGCAAAAGCGGGCGCTGCCGAGGCGGCAAGCGCGCCCGCAAGGGCAGTCGCCGCGCCGCGCCGCGTGAGTGCGAAGGTCATGCGTGATCCTTAGAAACGCAGCGCCAGGGAAGCGCTGAAATTACGGCCGGGTTGGGTGTATGCATCGACGATCGTCGATGAGGCCGCAACCCCGCGCACATCGCCCCACCACCAATATTTTTCATCCGTCAGATTGAACGCGCCGATCCGCAAGGTCGCGTAATCGGTCACATTCCAATAGGCGGTTGCGTCGAGGATCGTGAACGAGTCCGGCGTGAACAGATCGGCCGCCGTATTGCCCGGCTGATTCTCCGCGACATCGCTGTCATCCTTGCGCGCCGAATAGGTCGCGATCAGCTGGCCGCCGAACCGGCCGCCCGGATCGGCATAGGTAAGGCCGATGACGAGCTTCCACGGATCGATGCTCTGCAGCGGGCTGCGCGCGCCGAGCGTGGTCTGCTCGCCATTGGTCCACGACGCCGCGGCGGTGAAGCCGAGGCCATTGTCCCAATGCGCATCTGCGCGACCTTCAAGGCCGTAGACGTCGACCTCGTTCAGATTGATGTACTGGAATTGCAGCGGATCGCCGGGCGCGCCGGTGCCGTTGACGACTTCCTGCGAAATGAAATCGCGATATTTCGCGGTGAACGCCGTCGCGCTCGCGCGCCAAGTCGCGCCCAGGGCGCCGATGTCGCGCCAGCGCACGCCCACCTCGAAGGAATCGCTGGTCTCAGGCTTGAGATCGGGATTGGGAATCGACGTGTAGCCGAAACCCAAATTCTCGAAATAATTGTTCACCTGGCTGGGCGAGGGCGCCTTGAAGCCTTCAGCGTAATTCGCGAACACGCCGAAGCTGTGGATCGGCCACACCACGACGCCGAATTTCGGCGAAACGTGCTCATCGCTTTGCGGCGCCACCGCCGCCGGATAGAGCGCATCGCGCTCCGGATTGAGTTCGTAATGGTCGTAGCGCACGGCGGGGAACAGTTCGAGCTGGCCGTCCAGCAAGGTGATCTGATCCTGCACGAAGGCGCCGAAGAGATCATAATCCGTGACCGGGAAGGCGCGCACGGGGAAGAACTCGCCTGTCGGCGGCACGGTGCCGTTGCGCAGGCCTTCCTGGCGCGTCGATGAATAATCGGCGCCGTAGACTAGCTTGTGCTGCACCGAGCCCCAATCGAACTGGCTTTCCAGCTGCAGCGCCGCGCCCCAGACGCGGTTGTCGAACGTGGTGTCGCGCGTGCGGTCCACGGAGGTGTAGCGATCTTCATCGCTGAACTGGCGGGCGTGGCTGTCTTGCCAATAGACCGCCCAGAAACCGCGATCGATCAGGCCGCCTTCGTTTTCGAAGCGATGATCGAAGGTCACGCGCTGACGGTCCGATTCGTCCACGCCATCGAGATCGATCACGCTCGAGGCCGCATAGGGCGGCACGGCGCGCGCGCTCAGCGCTTCGGTGGTGATGTTGCGGTCGCCATAATCATAGGTGAGGCGGAAGCGCTGATGCGCGCTCGGCTGAAACACCAGCTTCGCCATCGCCGCGTTCGACTCGATGTCCTGCGGGTTCGGCGCCGTGCGGCGGCTGTCGGGATAGGTGAGCTCGCCTTGATTGTCCTGCTCGTGCCCGTCGCGGCGGGTGTAGGTGATGAGCGCGGACCAATCGCCCCAGCGCGCGGCGGCCGATGCGCCTTCCGACCAGGTTTCGCTCGCGCTCGCATAGGAGGCGCGCAGGCGCGCGCCGAAATTGTCGCCCTCGGCGAGATAGTCGCTCGGGTCCTTGGTCACGAAGCTCACCGCGCCCGCCAGGCCGTCGCTGCCATAGAGCGCGGAGGCCGGCCCGCGCAGGATTTCGACGGAGCGCAGCAGGTCGAGATCGACATAATCGCCGCGGCCGAACGCGGCAGGGCCGTAGCTGAAGCCATCTGGCACGCGCACGCCGTCGACCGTGAACAGCACGCGGTCGCCTTCGAGGCCGCGAATGTTGAAGCCGCTATTGCCGTCGCGGCCGGTCGAAGCCAGGGCCGCGCTGAAGCGCGCGGGCGAGGAACGCACCGACACGCCCGGCTCGAACCGCACCAGATCCTTGATGTCGTTGGCGAGATTGTTCTCGATCGTCTCGTCATCGATCACGGTGACCGTGGCGGGCACCTCGTCGATCTTCTCTTCCGTGCGCGTCGCCGTGACGACGACAGGTTCAGAGACGGTCGCATCCGCATATTGCTGCGCGTTCGCCACGCCCGTCAGCGTCGCCAGCGACAGCGCCGTCGTCGACAACGACATCCATACTTTGCGCATTCTCAATACCCCCAAGAGCCCCGCGCCGATCCCTGGCGACCTTTGCGTGTGAAAATGTGTGTGAAAGTCAGCGCGAGACCTCGAACGTCAGCGAGGTCGTGTAGGAGCGCACCGCCGTCTCAGCGGACGGCGGCGCATCGCCGCTGTGGCGCACCATGACGAGATAGACGCCCGGCCGATCGAATCGCAGCGCGACGGCGCCGGTCGCATCGGTCTGCACTGTCTGATGGAACGGCGTCTCGTCGTAGGCGCCGCCGTCGCGATAGAGATTGACCTCTTGCGCCGCGAGCGGGGCGCCGTCGAACAGCACTTGAAAGCGGAAGCCGTCGTTCAGATAGATCGCGCTCGGATGCGTGATCGGGCGGATCGCGAGCCGTCCGCCATCGAGGCCCAGCACAATGTCCGTCGGCGCGCCCTTGGTGACATAGACCTCGGCCACCGTGACCGTTTGCGATTCGCGCGTGCGTGCGCGGCGCGGCGGCGTCTGGCCCGGCTCAAGCGGGCGCCATGCGCCATCGACGAAAATCTGCGTCGAGCGGCGGCCGAGCCGTTCGCCGGTCGTGAAGCGATACGTGCCCGGCTCGGTGAGATCGCTCTCGAGCACGGTCATCTGGCGGAGCGCTGCGATGTTGTCGAACGCATCGCGCGTCCCGTCGGGCCGGAACAGGTGATAGTCCTGCGCGTCGACGGGAAATTCGGGTTGGAAGAAATCTTCGGTGAACGAGGCCTCGATGGTGACCGCGCCGCGCGATGCCGTCGAAAACACGTTCGGCTTCAAATAGGAGGTGTGCGCCCAGGCAGGCGCCGCGAGGGCAAGGGCGGCGCAGGCATAGGCCGCACTTTTCAAAACGCGGGCGAGAGGGCTAAACGGTAATTGCATTTCATTCGCATCTAGCCTGCGGCTCGATTTAATGCAAGTGAGTCGCAAGAACAACATTGGAGAAGCGTGTGAGGGTTCCGCGGCGTGGTTTTCTGGCGGCGGGCGCTGCTGCGGCGGCGGCCCCTTGGGGCCAGGCCTGGGCCGGTGCGCTGCACCGCGACCACGTCCTCGGCGCGTCCTTCACGATGCGGGCCAACGGGCCGGCGGCGCAGCGGGCGGCGGCTGAGCGCGCAGCGCTGGCGGAGATCGCGCGGCTCGACGCGGTGCTGAGCGGCTGGCGACCGGATTCCGAGCTCGCCGCGCTCAACGCCAGCGCCGCGTTCCGCGCCTCGCCCGCGCTGTTTCACGTCATCGCCTATGGCGAAGCGCTGCGCGCACGCAGTGATGGCGCGTTCTCGCCGCGTCTGGGCGCGATCACGGCGCGCCGGCGCGCGGGATCGTTCGACGCGGGCGCACGCGAGGCCGCCATCGCCGCGGCGGAGGGCGCCGAGGTCCGCCTCGATCCGGCACGCCGAACAATTTCCAAGCCGGACTCTCTGGCGTTCGATATCGATGCCTACGCCAAGGGCTTCATCATCGATCGCGCGCTGGCGGCCGCGCGGCGCGCTGCGCCCGATGCGCGCGGCGTGCTGATCGAAATCGGCGGCGATATGGCGGCCTGGGGCGATGGCGGAGAGGAGCAGGGCTGGCGCGTTGGAATCGCGCCCGTCGATGGCGCGGATGGCGCTGCGCCCGTGCAGACCTTGCTGCTGCACAATGCCGCGCTCGCGGTCAGCGGACGCGGGCCGCGCGATGTCGTCGAAGAGGGCGCGCGCGCTTCCCACCTCATCGAGCCGCGCACGGGCGCACCCGCCAGCGTGCACGCGACGGCCGTGCGCGCCTGCTCCGCGCTGGAGGCCGATGCGCTGGCGACGGCGTTCGCGGCGATGACGCCGGCGCGCATGCTTGAGATGGAAGCTGCAACGCCAGGGCTTGCCGCCCGCATCGTCACGTCCTCAGCCGACATTATCCAATCGCCGCGCTGGCGCGCGCTGGCGGCGGATAGCGCGTGCCAGGCGGCGTCGGCCTGGCCGTCTGGCTTTCAGCTCAATGTTTCGTTCGAGATTCCGCGCCTCACGGTCCGCGATTACGAAAAGCCGTACATCGCCGTCTGGATCACCGATGAGATGCGTCGCTTGGTGCGCACTTTGCTCGTGCTCGGTGATGAAGCGCGCTGGCGCGAGAACAATTACATCTGGTGGCGCCGCTATGAGCGCGCCGATGTCGCCGCCGTGCAGGCCATTGCGCGGCCGACGCGCGCGCCGGGGCGCTATCAGGTCCAATGGGACGGGCGCGACAATGCGGGCGCGGCGGTGGGCCAGGGCGCGTTCACGCTCAACGTGGAATCGAGCCGTGAACATGGCGCCCACGCCTATCAAGCGATTCCGCTCACGCTCGGCGGCGCGCCAGTGTCCGCCAGCGCGCCCGCGCAGGATGAACTCGGCGCCATCGACGCCAGCTTCGGCCCGCCGCAATAGAAAATTCCAATCGTGACCCGCGCTGATTTCTATCGCCTCTGCCGCACCTGGCACGGCTATCTGTCGGCCGTCGCGTTTGGCGCGCTCGGCTTCTTCGCGCTCACCGGCATCCTGCTCAATCATCCGGACTGGTTTCCCGAATCGAGCGGCGGCGCGCAGCATTTCGAAACCGTGATCGCCGCGCCGGAGCTGCGCGCAGCTTTGGCCGCGCCGGCGCCGGAAGCCGCGCTCGGCGCGCTCGTGGCGCGCGATCCGCGTGTGCGCGGAACCTATGCCAGCGGCGACAATCTGGGCGATGAAGCCATGCTTCGTTTCGAAGGCGTGCGCGGCAATACCGATGCTTCGGTCGATCTCGCCACCGGCCATATCACGATCGATGTCGAAAACGCCGGCGTGCTGCGCGCGGTCAACGATCTGCATCGCGGCAAGAACGCGGGCGCGATCTGGAAAGCCGCGATCGACATCATCGGCGCGCTTGTGCTCGTGCTCTCGCTGATCGGCTTCGTGCTGTTCTTCAGCCTGCGCTTCCGGCTCGCCACCAGCCTCGCGCTGACCTTCGGCGGCGCGGCCGCGCTGGTCGCGATCTTCCTCTTGTTCGTGCGCTAGATCCGCGCGCGCACTTGGATGTGCGGTCCCGGCGTCAGATGCAGTAGCCGGCACGCGCCTTGCGGATGCACTTTGTGCCAGAGCCCGCGCGGCACGACGCAGCCTTGTCCTTCGCGGATGTCGACGCTCTCGCTGCGGCCGTCCTGATCGAAACTGATGCGCACTGCGCCGGCGAGCACGAACAGAAATTCCTCACCATCGGGATGCATCTCGCCGCCATGCGGCGCGGGCCGATCGGTCTCCCAGACGCCCAGCGTAAAGCCATCAAGCCGCGGCGTGCCCATGCCGCGCATGACCGGCTCCATCGCGCCCGTGGGCAGCACGCCTACGGCTGCGTTCGCAAAATCGATCAGGATGGGCGCTGCGCTCACGCGTCGAGCGCGCGTCCGGCGCGCCAATAGCCCATCAGCGTGGCGCTTTCGCGCGCCAGTCCGCGCGCCGGGATCAGGATGCGGCGGATTTCCTTGATCGCGCCGGCTTCGCCTGCCGCCCAGGCGTAGAAGCGTGAATCTGTCGGCGCGCCGCGGTCCCACAGAATCTCGCGCTCGACATCGATATCGGGCAGCGCCGCACTCTCCACGGCGCTGCGCGCCGGTAAATCCGCACGCAGGCTCGCCTCGATCAGCAGATCGCCGTAGCGCGCGTCTTTGCGCACCAGCCAATGCACGTCGAGCCCAGGCCAGGACGGCAGCGGATAGGCGCGGTCGCCCGCGTCCGGGACTTCGATGAACACCTGGACGCGCGGCTTCTGCGCGGCGCCGGCGAGCGTTTCGAGAATGCCGCCCACGGCGGGCAGCGCGGTTTCATCCGCCAGCAGCAGTGCATGCGCGAGCGCCGGCGGCGGGCGCCATTCCACGCCGCCCGGATCGCCGCCGAAGCCCGCATTGGGCGCGATGATCTGCAGCGGCGCGCCAAGCTGCGCGTCCGTCGCCCAGGCCGAAGCCGGCCCGTTCACGCCATGCAGCACGAAATCGACATCGACCTCGCACGCGGCCGCCCGCAGCGCGCGGATCGTGTAGGTGCGGCGCGGCCAGCGCGTGCGCGGGTCGAGCGCCTGATAGGCTGCCATCCAGCCGTCCTTCGGCAGAGCCGGCGTTTGGCCGGCGGCGTCGGGAAAGTAGATTTTGATGCGCTGATCAGGCCCGGTCATGGCCATGCGGGCGACGTCCGGGCCGGCGAAGATCAGCCGCGCCAGCGAAGGCGTCAGCACGGTTTTGCGCGCCAGACGCACATCGAACAGGGAATAGGGCGGGGCCGGCGGCGCGGCGGGCAGGGGTTCGCTCATGCCAGCGTCAATCTGCCCTGTGATACTAATGCGAGTCAATTGCAAAAACTCTTGGCGCCGGTCGGGGAGCCTGATAGTTGCGAATTAGTCGCAAATCTGGGGACCGCGCCGCCGATGATCAGCTATTTGGACAGGATGCCCTGCGAATTGCCCTGGGCCGCGCGTTCGGCCGTGTTCGGGCTTCGCCTCTGGGTCGATGCGCTGAAGCAGGGGCGCCATCCGCCGGATGTTTTGGCGCAGCTGTTCCGGCGCTTCGGGACGGCGGGCGCGGCCTGGCCGGCGCATAATTTCTTCTATTGGGTCAGCGCTCATGTCACGCGCGCGATCCAGCTTGGCTGCCCGTGCTGCGGCCGTGTCAGCGATGATGAAGCGCTGCTCCTCGCCGCGATCTTCGCGCCCAATCCTGAAACCGCGCGCGCCGCGCTCAGCGGCTTTGCATCGCCGCAAACGCTTGAGGGCGCCGTGCGTCTCGCCCTCGTTCTTGGCGCCGAGCTCAACGCGCACCAGCTCGACGCGCCCCGCGCCGGTTAAGCCGCGCTGCACATCCGCGCCGCACGCGTGGCGCGATGCGTGCGCCTATACAAATTTTTGGAAGTCTTTGCCTCGTACAGGCTGGCGCCCCGCGCAACCGGAGCGCATCGTCCCGTCATCCGCTGACGGGAGACGTGCATGACCAAGACCATCGTCCTCATTCACGGCGCGTGGCTGAATTCCAAAGCGTGGGAAAATTGGAAGACGCGCTTCGAAGCGAAGGGCTATGCCGTGCATGCGCCCGATTGGCCGGGCGATGAAGGCGATCCCGTCGAGCTTAAGGCCCATCCGCGCAAAGAGCTGACGAAATTCGGGCCGAAGGAAATCGTCGCGCATTATGAGCGCATCATTCGTGCGCTGCCGGAAGCGCCGATCCTGATCGGCCACAGCGCCGGCGGCGTCTGGACCCAGCATCTCGCCGATCGCGGCTTGGGGGTCGCCGCCGTCGCGATCGATCCCGCGCCCACGCCGGGCATCGGCATTCCGCTCGATGGCCTCATTTCCGCATTGCCCGTGCTCGGCGATCCTTTCAGCGGCGGCAAAGTGGTGTCGATGACGAAGGCGTTCTTCGCCACGCGTTTCGCCAATGGCCTGCCGCGCGATCAGGTCGATGCGCATTTCGAACGCTATGTCGCGCCCACGGCGGGCAAGGTCTATTGGGACGGCGTCACCTCCGGCGGCGCGGGCGCCATCACGTGGAAAAGCGCCGTGCGGCCGCCGCTGCTGCTGATCGGCGGCGGCATCGATCTCATCGCGCCCGCCGCCATGACGCGCGCGATCTTCGCCAAGCAGAAGCGCGCGCAATCGCTCACCGAGCTGAAAATCTTCGAGGACCGTTCGCACTATCTGTGCGCGGAGCCGGGCTGGGAGGAGGTCGCCGATTTCGCGCTCGATTGGGCCGAACGCCATCAGCGCGCCGCGACGGCGCCCGGCGCGCACGCGGCCTAGCAGCAATTTGGCAAGCAAGGAGGTTCGCATGCCTTACGTGACGACCAAGGATGGCGCGCAAATCTACTACAAGGATTGGGGCGCCAAGACCGCGCAGCCGATCCTGTTCTCGCATGGCTGGCCGCTGTCGGGCGATGATTGGGACAAGCAGATGGTGTTCTTCGGCGAGCAGGGCTTCCGCGTGATCGCCCATGACCGCCGCAGCCATGGCCGCTCCTCCCAGACCTGGGACGGCAACAATATGGATCAATATGCGGACGATCTCGCCGCGGTGATCGATGCGCTGGATCTGAAGAACCTCGTCTTGATCGGCCATTCTACGGGCGGCGGCGAGGTCGCGCACTATCTCGGTCGCCATGGAACCAAGCGCGCGGCGAAAGCTGTGCTGCTCGGCGCCGTGCCGCCGCTGATGCTCAAGACGGCCGCCAATCCGGAAGGCACGCCGATCGAAGCCTTCGACGGCATTCGCGCCGGCACGCGCGCCGATCGCTCGCAATTCTATTACGACCTCACCATGCCGTTTTACGGCTACAATCGCCCTGGCGCGAAGATCAGCGAAGGCCAGCGCGAGAGCTTCCGCCTGCAAGGGCTGCTCGGCGGCATCAAGGGCCAGCTCGATTGCATCCACGAATTCTCGGAGGTCGATTATTCGGACGATCTGAAGAAGATCGATATTCCGGTGCTCGTGGCCCACGGCGATGACGATCAGATCGTGCCGATCAAAGCCGCCGCGCTCAAGACGGTGAAATTGCTTAAGCAGGCCACGCTCAAAATCTATCCCGGCGGCTGCCACGGCTTCGCGGCCACCAACACCGATGAGCTCAACGCCGACGTGTTGAATTTCGTGCAAGGCCGCAAGGTCGAAGGCGCCGATTGACGCGAACGGCCGATGCGCCGCCATCACGATGATGGCGGCGCACGCGGCGTTCAGCGCTGTGCTTCGCTGGCGATGATCCAGTCGAGGATCTTTTCGGAGAACCCATCGACGCGCCGCCAGGGCCCATGGCCCACGCCGTGCTGGTACGACGCGACATTGACCATGTACCCGACGCCCTTCGGCTCATCGACGCGCTCATGCGATTGCTCGTCGGTGAACACGATCAGGCGCACGCCCTTCTTGTCCACCGCTTCGATCGCCTTGCCGAGATAGGTGCCGCCATGCGGCTGCGAGTTGATGATCGCATCGCGCAGCGCAAAGCCGCGGCGTGATGGGATTTTCTTCACCTCGTTCGAGAACGTGAAAATATCCACGTCCTCGCCGATCTCGCGCGCCAGCACGGCCAGCCCGCACGCCGCATCGATGCGCCGCATTTCCGAACGCCCCGACATCGCCGCGTCCATCGAGGCGGAGACGTCGACCAGCAGCACGGTCTTGCCCGTGAGCTGGGCATGCCCCTCGATCGAGCGGAACATGGCGTGCTCCAGCTCGGGTTCGAGATCGGGCGCGTGCTGCGCGGCCGCGATGAAGCGGTAGGGCAGCACACGGTCGGTCCGCATCGCATCGAGCGCCTTGCCGATGGTCTTCTTCGGCACGCCGGCCAATTGCATGCCGCGCAGATTGCGCAACAGCGCCAGCGCGCCGAGCTTGCCGTCGTCGATCAACCGCTCGAACGTCTCCTTCTTGTCGGCCCCGCCGGAGAGCGCGACCTCCCACGTGTCGGCCGCTTCGAGCTTGCCGTCGATCAGCTGCTTCCAGACCTTCTCTTGCGCCGCATCCTTCGGCTTGGCGTGCGTCAGGAACAGCACGTCGCGCAGACGTACTGCGCCGTCGCGGTCGTACTTGGCGAGCTGATAGGCGTCGAATTTGGCGAAAGCGCGTGCGAGGCCCTTCTTGACCTGCGCCGACACGGCCGCCTTCTTGCGCTGCTGCATCGGCCCCAGCGCATCGGCCCAATAGATCGCAAGAAACTCGGTCAATTCGTCGGGCCGCTGAATGATCTGCTCCAGCGTGTCGGCGACGAGCTTCTTGTGATCCTCTTGGCGCGCCATTTCGCGCACGATCAGCAGCGGCGCGTGGCGCAGCTTCATCTCGCTTCGCGCTTCGATCGCCATCGCGGCGACCTTCGCGGGCTTCACCTTCGCGACAAGCTTGGCCATGCGCTGCGCGATGGTTTCGCCGTCCTCGTAGAATTGATCTTCCCACAGCATGCACGCCATCAGCGCGCGGCGCAGCTCCTGCTCCGGCGTGAAGGCGCGGCCCTTGCCGCCCTCATGCGTGCGCACATTCTTGGCCTTGTTGATCTTCGCCATCTCATCACCTGCACATCTCTTCAAACGCGTCATCAATCGGGGAACACACGAGGCGCTCTATCCACTGAGCTACAGGCCCCCAGGAAAACAAGAAGAATGGCGGGTTTGGGAGAGAAAAACTGGGCGCTGGGTTTTGACGTTGCAGGCGCCGCAGGGACGCACCAGCGGCACCGGACGTGATTTCCGCCTAGTCGGCAAACGGTGCGCGATTGAGGGTATCTCCCTCAAACCAATACATGAAACCGTAATATCTGCCGAAGGTCCCTGCCTTCATACCTCGAAAGTCAAAGTCATATCTACGCTTGCCAATCGCGGCGAGGACGCAGTTGAAGGACTTGAGATCGCGTTCAGAGAGAGTGCTTCGCTGAATGAACTGCTGGCCGTCTTCTGATTCAGCGCTCCAAGGAGCAGACCTAAGAAACCTATCTTCGCGTCCGCTGAGCCAGAGCTGATCGGACTCCTTCAGACCTGAAGCGAGGAACTCTTTTATTATTGGAGCGACTGTATGCTCGTTGATCCCTTGACTGACGCAGTAAGGTGATTTGAACCACTCCCGCAGTGGCTTCTGGTGTCTAATGTTGCAGCCGTTGCAGCACCAGCAAACCCATTGTGGGTCATTGCCGGGCGGATAAAGGTGTTCAATCGTTGCGAAGTGCAGCGGATTTGTTCGATCTTTCTTATCTGGCATCGGCACGCGGCAGTAGACGCAGGTCTGATCGCGTAGTCTCAATTCAGCTAAGATGGATCCTGGGATCCCATACCGAGATTTCATAGCGAAGCTTGCCTAAAGACGGCCGGGGACCGCGTTTTGGCACCCATTTCCTCTTGAGGCCCAAAAGTTAGCATACCATTGCGCGGCGAAGGCGGACGCCGTTGGCGAGACAGTTACGAGCGACAACTTCAGGTGAAGAGCGTGGTCTCGGCGGGGAACGATCGAAACCGCGAGCCCTCCTTGCGGAGGCCGGCGTGCTCTGCGCTTGCGCGCCAGCCTGCGCCGTCCCGAAGAACGCGATCTCTTCACCACCGCCAAAAGCAAGCCGAACCGGGGAACAGGCGAAATCTGAGACGCCGCGCGCCTCCATTGCTGGCGACGCGCGGCACGCGCTCTGCTGCTGAGCTACGGGCCCCCATGTTGGGCCCGGCGGGATTTGCACCCGCGACCTCGTCGTTATCAGCGAAGGATCAGATCTCTTCACCACCGGAACGGCATGTCGGTATCGTCGGGGAATGGTCGAAAGCGGCCTTGCCGGAGTCGAACCGGCTTTGCCCAGAGCGAAGAAACCGCGCTCTTCACCACCGACGAAAATGCTCTCAGGGGAACGGACGATGCGGGGCTGGGTTGCAAACGAAGGAACCCGCATCTTCACCACCTGAGTTTCAAATTCTCCTCGCGTTTCCGCATCACAAAAGCTGCGGCGAGGCTGGAAACAAAAACCCCTCCGCATGATCGGTGCGGAGGGGTTCGAAGATCGAACGTTCGGAACGGGCCTCAGCCCATCCCGCCTCCGCAAAATTGCGCGCACTCAGCCAGACGCGGCGCTCTGCGCGCCGCGGTCGGTTCGTTGCGTAGAAATATGCCTGCGCGTTTCACGCGTGCGTTTTCAAATCTGCATCGCGCGGCCAAATCCACGCGAAGGGCGCGGTGTATGATCTTCGTTTGCGGCGCCGTCAAGGCGAAAATTTATGAAATCAAACTTACGCGGCGGCGAGCGTGCGCGTGACGCCGTCGACCAGCGACACGCGCGGGCGCCAGCCTGTGGCGTTCAGGAACACGCTGCTGTCGAGCATTTTGTAATCGGCGCCTTGGAAACTGCCCTCGGGCGAGACGAGCGGCGTGCGCCAATCGAGCGCCTCCTGAATGGCGTGCGCGGCCTCGCGGATCGTCACCGGCAGATTGGCGCCGCAATTCAAGACGCGGTTTTCAAACGCTGCATCCGCCGCCAGGATCGCGTCGATCTGATCATCGACATAGAGCAGCTCACGCACTGTGTCGTGATTGCCCCACACCGTGAAGGCGTGCGCGCCCTCGGCTTTTTCGCGCGCGGCGCGGTCGATCATCGCCCCCATGAAATGGCTGCGGTCGGGCGCCAGGTGATCGTGCGGGCCGAACATAGTCGCGAGCACGAGATGCAGCCATTTTAAACCATATTGCTCGCCATAGGCGCGCGAGCCCGTGGCCAGCACCATCTTCGCCGCCGCATAGCCGTAGACGGACGGATGCGCGCCGCCTTCGCCGAAGCGCGTCTCCGGCAGGGGCGCATCGGATTCCGGATAGGTGCACGACGAGCCCATCGAGATGAGCTTGGCCTGCGGCTGATGCGTGCGCCACGCGTCGAGCACGTTCAAATGAATCGCGGCGTTGATGCGCAGCAATTCGCCTTGCAGCTGATATTGGCTCGGCCCGGTGCGCTGGCGCGTCACGACATGAAAGATGCGCGCGGCCTTCGGCGCTTGCGCGAACGCGCGCGCAGCGACGCCCGGCTCGGCGAGATCGCCCGCGGCGCGGCCGATGGCGTGATGGCGATGGCCGCGCGCGTCGAAATAGAGCGCGAGATTGCGGCCCAGAAAGCCGTCCGCGCCCACGATCAGCGAGAGGTCATCCGCGAAATTCACGGCGATACCATGCCACGGTCGGCGTCATGCCGTCTTCCAGAGAAACGAAATTGAGCCCCAGCGCGGCGCGGATGCGATCGGAGGTCGAGCGGCGCGCCTGCGGGCCGAACGCGCCCGGCGCGCCGGCCTCGATGGGTTTCTCGATGCCCGCCACGCGCATCACAGTCTGCGCCAGCGTCAGCAACGTATCCGTGCGCCCGGTGCACAGATTGCAGGTCTCGCTGCGGCCGCGCCAATCGAGCGTGCGGACGAACGCCTCGACCACGTCGCCGACATAGATGAAATCGCGCTCGACGTTTGGATCGCCGCGAATCGGAAATACCGGATTGGAATCGAGCGCCTTCATCACGAAGGCCGGCGCCACGTGCGCCTTCGCCGGATTGGTGCTGTCATATGGCCCGTAGGGATTGGAAAGCCGGAAGATCACGCTGTTGAGCCCGAAACGCTGTGCGTAGACGCCCGCCGCGATCTCCGCAAAGCGCTTGGACCAGGCGTAGAACGCTTCGCTCGCAATCGGCGGCGCATTGAGATCGATCGGGCGCGCATCGTCGAGCGGCTGGCCGTCCGGATAGGCGGCGACGGAGCTCGCCAGCCGCAGCTCCTTGATTCCGCGATCGGCGCAAAAATGCAGCACGCGCGCGTTGAGCATTTGGTTGTTGAGCAGGATATCGCTCTGCGCCAGATCGAAGCGCGTGGAATCGTAGCGATAGTTCGCGACATGCACGGCGATCGTATCGGCCGGCAGATCGCGCAGTTCGTCGAGCGCGTCGATGGAAAGCGCGCGTTTGGCGCCGGGAACCGCGGCGCCAGATTGCGAAATCGCGATCACATCGCGGCCATCGGCGGCCAGCCGATCGGTCAGATTGCGGCCCACGAAGCCCGACGCGCCGAACAGGATGACGGGGCCGCTCATCGGCTCACGCGCGCGCGGCGGGCAGGTCCGCGGCCGTCAGCACGCGCAGCTTCGGCACCGGCACGATGAAGGCGCCGCCGCCGCGCAGATAGGCTTCCTCTTTGACGAGGAACTCATCGAGAAAATTCCACGAGAGCAGGAGGTAGGCATCCGGCCGCGGCGCTTTTGCTTCGTCCACGATCGGGATCGTGGCGCCGGGGATGTACATGCCGAATTTGAGCGGGCTGCGCTCGACGGCGAGCTCGACGAGATCGGGCCCGATGCCGAACGAGTTGAGCAGGGTCGCGCCCTTGGCCGGCGCGCCATAGCAATAAACGCTTTTGCCTTCGGCCTTGAAGCGCCGCAGCGTGGCCAGAAGATCGTCGCGCAATTTCCACACGCGCTCGGCCCAGGCGCGATAAGTTTCGATTTCGCCAAAGCCCTTTGCGCTTTCCTGCGCTTCGAGCGCGGCCACCGAAGCTTGCTTCGCGCGCGCGCCCTTGTGCCCCACATGCGCTTCGAGCGAGCCGCCATGGATCGGCACGATCGACACGTCGAACACCTCAAGCCCGTGCAGGCCTAAGAGGTGCTGCAGCGACCGCAGCGTGTAATAGCACAGATGCTCGTGATAGACTTGATCGAAGGCGACGTTTTCGATCATGCCGCCGAGGTAGATCGCCTGCACGCAGAAGACGCCGTCCGGCGCCAGGAGCGCCGCGATGCCGCGCGTCACGCTGTGCAATTCTTCAAGATGGAAGAAGACGCCCGAGGCCGTGATCAGCTTGGCGGGGCCTTCCTTGGCCAGGATGTCGCGCGCGGTGTCTTCGTTGAAGAAGCGGTTCCATGTCGGCACGCCCGCGTCCGTCGCCAGCTTGGCGACGTTCGACGCCGGCTCCACGCCCAGCACGCGCAGATCATACGGCTTATATTGCTTGAGCCACGTCCCATCGTTCGAGCCGATGTCGACCACCAGATCGCCCGGCTTCACATCATAGGCCTCGACCAGCCGCCGCGAGGTTTCCGCGAAATGCGCCGGCAAGGTCTTCGTCGTGCCGGACACGTACGGATAATCGGAGAACATGCTCTCCTTCGGAATCGTGTGATCGATCTGCACGCCCGTGCAGGCGCGGCAGAAGCCGACGCGCAGCGGAAACGCTGGCGCGGGAATGTCCTTCATCGCTGGCGGCACGAGCCGATTGCAGTGCGGCTGATCGCCGAGATCGAGGAAGAGTTCAACGTCGCGCGCGCCGCAGAAGCGGCAATCCATATCGAGACTATCGCCGGGCTTCATGGTCAAACGTTCGCGAAAGTGTTGGCGCGCAGCATGCGATAGCCCTTGATCAATTCGCGGATGCCGTCATCGAGCGACCAATCCGGCGTCCAATCTGTCTTCTCCAGCTTCTCGTTGGAGACGAGATAGTCGCGCTTGTCCGGGTCTTCGCCGATCGGCGCCTCGACATAGACGAAATTCGGCACATGCTCCTGGATTTTCGCGCACAGCTGAAGCTTGGTGAGGTTCGCGCTCGAAAGCCCCACATTGTAGGGCTGGCCGCGCATTTTGTCGTAATGCGCCATACCGTGCAGGAACGCTTTCGCGACGTCGCGGATATGAATGTAATTGCGCCGGAAATGGCCTTCGAAGATCAGCACGGCGCGGTCCCGCACCGCGCGGAAGGTGAAATCGTTGACCAACAGATCGGTGCGCATCTTGGGCGCCATGCCGAACACCGTGGCGAGGCGGAAGGTCACGCCGGCGTTTGCATCGAGCACCGCTTGCTCGGCCTCGACCTTCGTCGTGCCGTAAAGCGAGATCGGCCGCAGCGGCGTCTCTTCGGTGCAATAGGCGTCGTTCTGGCCGACGCCATAGCCCGAATTGGTCGTGGGATAGATCATCAGCTGCTGTTTGGAGACGCGCTTGACGATCGCCACCACCGCATCGCGATTGGTCGTCTCGGCGCCGATCGGGTCCTGCGCGCATAAAGGCGCGCCGACCAAAGCGGCCAGCGGGATGATCACGTCATGCTTGGGCACGAGCTGATCGAGCAGGCGCGTATCGCGCGCATCGCCTTTCACCGGCTCAAAATTCGGATAGCGGCAGGCATCCGCCAAGACATTTGTGACGATCCCGTCAAACCGGTCGAGCACGGTCACGTCATGGCCGCGCTCCAACAGGATCGGCGTCAGGATGGAGCCGATATAGCCGGCCCCGCCTGTGATCAAAACGCGCATCATGCATCCCCTTCGCGCGTGGCCTAGCAAATTGCCGTCCCGGCGCAAGGGCCGGGGCGCAGGCGGCGCCCGCAGCGGCCGCGCTTGCCCGTCTCAAGCGCAGTTTCTAAGGGAAAGCGGCGGCTGGCTTCGCCGCGGTGGAGAGAGTGCGCGCGCCGTGCGGTTGATCCTGATCGATCCGACCTTGCGCGACCAGGCTGGGCACAATTTCGATTATGCGCGTCTGGCGATCCGCGATGCGCGCCGCGCCGGGCTTACGCCTTTGGTCTATGCCCACAGGCAGGCGCGCGATGGGGCGCTCGATGCGTCACTAGATGCGCCTGTCACGCCCTGGTTCGAACTGGGCCTCAAGGACGAGCAGAGGCGCTTGGGCGCGGCCGTGCGCAACGTCGTGCGCGCGGCAGCCGGGGAGAAGGTAACCGGCGCTTTGCGCGCGGCGCGCCGCAAATTGGCGCCGCCGCCGGCCGATGAGCACGCGCGCGCGCTTGGCGCCCGCGCCGTAGCCTTCCGGCGCGAATTGGAACATGCGCTGCCGTCGCTCGCTCTCTCCGAAACAGATCGCATCTTCTTTCCCGGCTTGAGTTGGCCTGAGGCGTTGGCGGCGGGCGAGGTCTGCGCGCGTACGCCCGTGCGCGATGGCGAAACGCTGATCATGCTCCGCTTCGATCCGCCCGAAGACGCGGACGCGCGCGTGCAGATCGCACGCACGGCCGCCGCACTCGGCGCCCGCGTGCGCTGGCTTGTCGATACGCAGCCCTTGGCCGCCGCGTTCGCGCCGCTGCTGGGCGCTGCGCCCGTCGTGGCGCCGATTCCGGTGGATGCAGCGCTATTGCAATCGTTTGCGCCGGCGACCCCGCTCACCATCGGCTATTTCGGTGAGACCCGGATCGAGAAGGGCGCGCTCCTGCTGCCGGAAATCTTCAAGCACGCTTTGCGCGATCCGCGCGCCGATGGCCTGCGTGTGGTGCTGCAAAATCTGCACAATGTGGTGGGCGGAGAAGCAGGGATCGCGGCTTCCGTTGCGCGCGTGCGCGCGCTCGACGATCCGCGCTTGCTGATCCTCGACGGCGCGCTGACGCCGGCGCGCTTTGCCGAGCACCTCGGCGCAGCCAGCATCCTGCTCGCGCCCTATGCGGCCTCGGCCTACCGCGTGCGCAGTTCTGGCCTCGTCGCGATGGCGCTCACGGCCGGGCTTGAAATCGTCGCGCCGCGCGCGCCGTCCTGGATCAGTGAGACGGTCGCGGCGGAGGGCGCCGATGCTTTCCTCTATGAGGACGATTCGCCGGCTGCGATCGCGGAAGCGCTGCTGCGCGCAGTCGATCATGTCCGCCGCCATGGCCGCCGCGCCGGCAAAACGCCGCTTTGCGCCGCCCTGCCGCCGCCTTGGGCGGCCCCGTGATCGCCTCAGAGGCGAAATGGCGCCTGCGTAGCGGCCTATTCAGCGCGCGCGTGATATGCCAAGCTTGGATCAGCGTGGGGCGCACATTTGATCAATGATTTCCTGTCAGTTGTGACGCGGGCGCCGGTCTGGATCCTGATGGCCAATCAGGATATTCAGATGCGGTATCGCCGCTCGGTCATCGGGCCGTTCTGGATCAGCATCGCGCTGGCTGTGCTGATTTTTTCGATCGGGCTTCTTTATTCCCAGGTTCAGCACCAGCCGTTCAAGGAATTCCTGACCTTCTTCGGCTGTGGCCTTCTGGCCTGGACCTTTCTGATGCAGATGATCTCGGAAGGGTGCACGCTGGTCGTGGATTCGGAGAGCTATCTTCGCAGTGTGAACTTGCCTTTGCCGGTGTTGGCGGCCCGGATGGTGTTTCGCAATTTCATCATCTTGTTGCACAATGCAGTCGTCATCGGATTGATGCTCGCCATATTTGGCCAATCGCCTGGCCCAACGGCATGGCTGGCCCCGCTGGCCCTGCTCCTCTACATCCCAATCGGCTGGTTCTTCGCGATTGCGTTCGGACCGATCTGCGCGCGCTTTCGCGATCTGCCGCAAGTGATCAGCAGTGGCATGCAGGTGCTGTTCTTCCTCACGCCGATCTTCTGGGTGCCGGGCGGCTCGATGGACCGCCACGCCGTGCTCACCGTGAACCCATTCTATCATCTGATCTCGATCGTGCGCGAACCCTTGCTTGGCCGCATGCCGACGGAGCTGAACTGGATCGTCAGCTTCGGCGTGCTCGGCACGCTCGGCGTGCTCGCGCTGTTGACAACCGCCTTCGCGCGCAAGCGCGTGTTCCTGTGGCTGTGAGCTGACCCATGGCCCGCATCTCTCTCGAGCGCGTTTCGTTTCACTACCCGATCTTCGACATCGGGGCGCGATCGCTCAAAGTCTCGCTGTTCTCGCAAATGTCGGGCGGCTCGGTCGGCTCGAACGCGGGCGTGGTGCAGGTGCAGGCGCTGGAGGACATTTCCTTCGATCTCGAAGATGGCGATCGTCTCGCACTCGTCGGCCGCAACGGCGCCGGCAAGTCGACGATGCTGCGTCTCCTGGCCGGCCTCGCCCATCCGCAGCGCGGACGGATCGTGCGCGCGGGCCGCGTCGTGCCGTTGATCGAAAGGGGCCTCGGCATCAATCAGGAGCTATCGGGCCTGGCCAATATCGAGCTCCCGCTGCGGCTGCTCGGGGCCTCCTCGAAAGAGGTCAAGCGCGCCAAGGATGAGATTCCGGAGTTCACCGGCCTAGGTCCGTTCATCAACCTGCCAGTCCGCACCTATTCCGAAGGCATGAAGGCGCGGCTCAGCTTCGCGATCTGCACCGCGATCGAGGCAGACGTGCTGATCCTCGATGAATGGCTCGGCGCCGGCGACATCGATTTTCAGGAAAAAGCGCAGGCGCGCATCAAGGACATGGTCGATCGCACGCGCATCGTGATCCTGGCCACGCACTCGCTCGACCTGGCGGTCACCGCCTGCAATCTGGCGGCCTGGCTCGATCGCGGGAAGATGGTGATGTTCGGCGATTCGCGCGCCATCGTGGATACGTATGTGCGCACGATGCACAATCCCGTGCGCGCCGTCGCGGCGGGCTAAGCCGGCGCGAGGCTGGCGCGGAGTTTCTCTGAAAACCGCGCGAGCGCGTAACTGTCATCGAGCTTTTCGGCGATAGAGGCCTGCCCGCGCGCGCCCAGCGCCGCGCGCGCGGGCCCGTCATTCATCAACGCGCGCAACGCCTCCGCCGCCGCGCCGACATCGGGCTCGGCCCAATGCGACGCGCCATCATAGGCGCCCGAAGGATCGCGGCAGGGAACGAGGCGCGCGGGAATGAGACGCGCGGCCGTCTCATCCATGAACTCGAGATTGCCCGACCACGCGGTTGCGATCACCGGCTTGCCGAGGCGCATCGCTTCCGCCAGCACGAGCCCGAAGCCCTCTGCGCGATGCAACGACAGCACGATGTCCACGCTCGCGATCAGCCGCGCCATCTCGTCGTCGGAGAGGCGTTCGGTGATGAAAATGATGTCGGGCCGCCCTTGCGCGCGCGCGCGCAGCGCCGCGATCTCCGGCGCGTCCGGCCCATCGGTCAGCAGCTTGACCACCAGCCCCTGTGTCGGCGTCGGCGCCGCGCGCAGGAAGGCGTCGATGGCGCCCATTGGGTTCTTGCGGGCAAACGAAGAGCGCGCATCGGCGCAGGCGAGCGCATAGACCACGTCCTCGCGCAGCCCGAACCGCGCGCGATCCGGCGCTGCTTTGCGCGCCGGGACGGGATGAGGCGCTATGTGAACCTCCGCGTCCTCCCGCAGCCCGCGCAGCGCCGCCGCGCTGTAGGCCGATGGCGTCCAGATTTCATCGAACCAGGGCAGCGCACGCGCCCAGGCGCGCGGCGCATCCGGAAGCTCCCACACCCAATAGCCGATGCGGTAACGCGCGGCCCATGTCGCGCGCGGCCACGCGCTCAGCAGCGCGGCCGCTTCTGGCGGATTCGCATGCAGCAGCAGAGCGCCGCCTTCACCCAGCGGCGGCGGCGGGCGCTCGCCGCGCAAGAGTGCGCTCACATCATGGCGCAGCACCGGCAGGCCCGCGCGCTCGAACGCATCCGCCGAGAGCCGCGCCGCGCGCGACACGCCGCGCTCATCGGAAAAGAACCCCGCGATCGTCAGCGGCCCGGGCGATACGCGCCCGCGCGCCGGGACACCGATCGCCGCCGCCCGCAGCGCAAAGCGCGCCTCGGCCCGCAGCCTAGTGAGCGAAGCCGGCCAGCGCATGCGCTCCCGCCGATGACAATCCTGGTGGTGGAGGGCGGAATTGAACCGCCGACCTTGGGGTTATGAATCCCACGCTCTAACCAACTGAGCTACTCCACCGGAGGGACGGCCTCTTAAAGGCGCCGGGCGGGCTCCGCAAGGCGGCTAGGGGATCGCTATCCCCGCGGCATGGCCGCTCGCCCAGGCCCATTGGAAATTGTAGCCGCCCAGCCAGCCGGTGACGTCCACAAGCTCGCCGATCACGTAGAGCCCAGGAATTGCGGGCGCGGCCATGCTGCGCTGCGCGAGCGCGCGCGTATCGACGCCGCCCAATGTCACCTCGGCCTTGGCGTAACCCTCCGTCCCGCTCGGATGGAAGCCGAAGCTCTTCAGCCTTTGGCCCACGCCCATCAGCGCCTCATCGCGCCAATCGCCCATCTCGCGCGGCGGATAATCGCCAGCCAGGAAGCCCGCCAGCCGATCGGGCAGCCAATCCGCCAGCACGCTCTTGAGCAGCGCCTTGGGCCGCGCGCGCTTGGCCGCGATCAGCGCGTCCGGTCCCTGGTCCGGCAGCCAATCGATCCGCACATCCAGGCCTGGGCGCCAATAGGACGAGGCCTGCAGGATCGCCGGGCCCGATAGGCCGCGATGGGTGAAGAGGGCCGCTTCGCGAAACGCCGGCCCGTCCGCATGCGCGCGCACTTCGGCGGCGACGCCGGCCAGCTGGGTCCAGCCTTGCTCTGCACCGCCCAGCGTGAGCGGAACCAGTCCCGGCCGCGGCGCCACGACCTTCAGGCCGAATTGCGCGGCGAGCCGATAGCCCAGATCGCTGGCGCCCAGTTTTGGAATCGAGAGCCCGCCCGTCGCCAGCACCAACGCTTTGGTTTCGAACACGCCCTGATCGGTCTCGACGCTGAAGCGATCTGCGCGCGTCACCGCGCCGACGGCGCAGCCGGTGCGGATCTCGGCGCCGCGGGCTTCATCGAGCAGCAGGCGCACGATCTTCTTCGCGCTGCCCGGCCCCTGGCAGAACAATTGGCCGAGCGTCTTTTCGTAATAGGCGACGCCATGCTTCTCGACACGCGCGATGAAATCGCGCGGCGAAAATCCCGCGAGCGCGGCGTGGACGAAATGCGGATTGTCGGAGAGGAAGCGATCGGCCGCGGTGTGGAGGTTGGTGAAATTGCACCGCCCGCCACCGGAGATCAGGATTTTCGCGCCGACCTCCGCATTGCGTTCCAGCACCAGCACGTCCTTGCCGCGCTGCGCCGCAATCCCCGCGCAGAACAGCCCCGCTGCGCCGCCGCCGAGAATGATCACATCGTAGAGGCGGGAAGCGGGCATGGATCGCTGAACTCGGCGTCACCCCCTCCCCGCGAGGGGAGGGGGCAGGGGGTGGGGTGAAGCCACCAGCTTGGCCGTTTTGCAAGCAGGCGCTGCCGCAAAAAAGAGTAGGGCGCGAAACCTCGTGTTTCACCCCACCCCTCGATCCCCTCCCCTCGCGGGGAGGGGACCAGCGCTATCGCGGCAACAGACTCTGCCCCATCAGATGCGCGTCGACCGCGTGCGCGCATTGGCGGCCTTCGCGGATCGCCCACACGATCAGCGATTGGCCGCGCCGCATGTCGCCGCACGAAAAGATGCGCGGATCGCTGGTTTGGTAATTGGCCGTGGTCGCCGCCACATTGCCGCGCGCATCGCGCTCGACGCCCGCCTGCTGCAGCAGCCCCGGGCCGATGGGTCCGGTAAAGCCCATCGCCAGCAGCACCAGATCGGCCTTCAACTCGAACTCGCTGCCGGGGATTTCGCGCATGCTCTGACGTCCGCCCTCATCCGTGATGAATTCGACGCGTGCGCAAACCAGCGCTTTGACTTTGCCATGTTCGCCCACGGCATGCTTGGTGATGACGGCCCAATCGCGCTCGCAGCCTTCTTCGTGCGAAGAGGACGTGCGCAGCTTGAGCGGCCAATCGGGCCAGGTGAGCGGCTTGTTTTCCTTCGCTGGCGGCTTGGGCAGAATTTCCAATTGCGTCACCGAGGCCGCGCCCTGGCGGTTCGAGGTGCCGATGCAATCGGAGCCGGTATCGCCGCCGCCGATCACGACGACATGTTTGTCCTTGGCGCTGATCGTCCCCTTCGGCGCTGCGAGCTTTTCATTGTCGCCGGCCACGCGCTTGTTCTGCTGCGTCAGAAAATCCATCGCGAAATGCACGCCGTCGAGCTCGCGCCCCGCGACCTCAAGATCGCGCGGCTGTTCGGCGCCGCCGGCCATCACCAGGATATCGTAATCGTCGAGCAGGCGCTGCACGGTGATGTCGACGCCCACATGCACGCCCGCACGGAAAATGACGCCTTCGGCTTCCATCTGCTTCACACGACGATCGATGTGATGCTTCTCCATTTTGAAATCGGGAATGCCGTAGCGCAGCAGGCCGCCGAAACGGTCGCTCTTTTCGAACACGGTCGGGTTATGGCCGGCGCGCGCCAGCTGCTGCGCGCAGGCCAGGCCCGCGGGCCCTGAGCCCACAACCGCGATGCGCTTGTGCGTGCCGCGCGGTGCGAGCTGTGGCTTGATCCAGCCTTCTTCCCAGCCACGATCGACGAGCTCGCATTCGATGGTTTTGATCGCGACGGGGTTCTCGTCGATGTTGAGCACGCAGGAGGCTTCGCATGGCGCGGGGCAGACGCGGCCGGTGAATTCCGGGAAATTGTTGGTCGAGTGCAGATTGTCGAGCGCGGCCTGCCATTGATCGCGATAGACGAGATTGTTCCAATCCGGAATCTGGTTGTTCACCGGGCAGCCCGGCGTGCCCGGCGCCACCGCGCCCGTGCCTTGGCAGAACGGAATCCCGCAATCCATGCAGCGCGCGGCCTGTTCGCGCACGGCCGCGCCATCCATCCGCTTCAGGAATTCGGCGTAGGTCTTTTTGCGCGCGGCGGGCTTGTCATAGCCGCGTTCCTTGCGCTCGATTTCAAGGAAGCCAGTCGGCTTACCCATGAGAGTCGTCCCTTGTAATCTTATTCGGCGGCGAAGGCGGCGTTGCGTTCGGCGCGCAGTTCGAGCAGCGCGCGCTTGTAATCGGCGGGCGTCACCTTCACGAAGCGCGCGGCTTCCTCGTCCCAATTGTCGAGGATAAAGCGGGCGCGGGCGCTGCCGGTGTAGAGCAGGTGCCGTTCGATCAGGATTTTGAGCCGCTCCGCATCGAACCGCAGCACATCGCCCATGCCGGCATCGTCGACCGCGCGCGCCTTTTGCAACGGCGCCTCGGGATCGTCCGCCGCCGCGAGCGAGGCGTCGACAGGCTCGACGCTCACCATCGCCATGTTGCACAGCGATTTGAACGCATTGTCCGGGTCGTAGACATAGGCCACGCCGCCCGACATGCCGGCTGCGAAATTGCGCCCCGTCTTGCCGAGCACCACGACCACGCCGCCGGTCATATATTCGCAGCCGTGATCGCCCACGCCTTCGACGACGGCGACCGCGCCTGAATTGCGCACCGCGAAGCGTTCGCCCGCCACGCCTTGGAAATAGGCTTCGCCCGCGATCGCGCCATAAAGTACGGTGTTGCCGACGATGATATTGTCGGTCGGGTCGCGCTTGGCGTCCTGCGGCGGGCGCACGATCACGCGCCCGCCCGAAAGCCCCTTGCCGACATAATCATTGCCATCGCCGATGAGATCGAGCGTCACGCCGCGCGCCAGGAACGCGCCGAAGCTCTGCCCCGCGGCACCTTTCAGCGTCACGTGCACGCTTTCATCGGGCAGGCCGCCATGGCCGTATTTCTTGGCGATCTCGCCCGAGAGCATCGCGCCGACCGTGCGGTTGGTGTTGTTGATGCGCTCGTCGATCCGCACTGGCGTTTTCTTCGCAAGCGCCGGCTTCGCCGCCGCGATCAGTGTGTGATCGAGCGCATGTTCGAGGCCGTGGTTCTGCTTTTCGCTTTGCACGATCGCCACGCCCGGCTTGGCCGGCGCCTGATAGAGCAGTTTGGAGAGGTCGACGCCTTTGGCCTTCCAGTGCTCGACCGCGCGGCGCATGTCGAGCCGGTCGACGCGGCCCGTCATCTCCTTGAGCGTGCGGAAGCCCAATTGCGCCATGATCGCGCGCAGTTCTTCGGCGACGAAGAAGAAATAATTGATCACGTGCTCGGGCGCGCCTGTGAAGCGTTTGCGCAAGAGCGGGTCCTGCGTCGCCACGCCGACGGGGCAGGTGTTCAGATGGCATTTGCGCATCATGATGCAGCCGGCCGCGATCAGCGGCGCGGTCGCAAAGCCGAATTCATCGGCGCCGAGCAGCGCGCCGATCGCCACATCGCGCCCCGTGCGCAGCCCGCCATCGACTTGCACGGCGATGCGCCCGCGCAAGGCGTTGAGCACGAGCGTCTGCTGAGTTTCGGCGAGCCCGATCTCCCACGGCGATCCCGCATGGGTGAGCGAGGTGAGCGGGGAGGCGCCCGTGCCGCCTTCGAAACCTGAAATGGTCACATGATCCGCGCGCGCCTTGGAGACGCCGGCGGCGACGGTGCCCACGCCCACTTCGCTCACCAGCTTCACGCTGATGCGCGCGCCAGGGTTCACGTTTTTCAGATCGTGGATCAGCTGCGCCAGATCTTCGATCGAATAGATGTCATGGTGCGGCGGCGGGCTGATGAGGCCCACGCCCGGCGTCGAATGGCGCACCTTGGCGATGTTCTTGTCGACCTTGTGGCCGGGCAATTGTCCGCCTTCGCCAGGCTTGGCGCCTTGCGCCATCTTGATCTGGATATCGTCGGCGTTGACGAGATATTCCGCGGTCACGCCGAAGCGGCCGCTGGCGACCTGCTTGATCGCCGAACGCATCAGATCGCCGTTCTTGAGCGGCTTGAAGCGATCGGATTCTTCGCCGCCTTCGCCCGTGTTGGAGCGCCCGCCGATGCGGTTCATCGCGATCGCGAGCGTGGTGTGCGCCTCGCGGCTGATCGAGCCGAAGCTCATCGCGCCGGTGGCGAAGCGTTTCACGATCTCGCTCGCGGGCTCGACCTCCTCAAGCGGAACCGGCGTTTCGGCCCATTTGAATTGCATCAGGCCGCGGATGGTGAGCAGGCGTTCGTTCTGTTCGTTGATGCGCGCGGCGAACGCCTTGTACTCGTCCGGCAGATTGCCGCGCACTGCGTGCTGCAGCTTGGCCACCACATCCGGCGTCCAGGCGTGATCTTCGCCGCGGATGCGGAACGCGTAATCGCCGCCGACATCGAGCATGGAGCGGTAGATCGGATTGTCGCCGAACGCCGCCGCATGGCGCGCCACCGCTTCGGCCGCCACCTCCGCCAGGCCCGCGCCTTCGATCGTGGTCGCCGTGCCGGTGAAATATTTCTCGACGAACGCGGAGGAGAGCCCCACCGCATCGAAAATCTGCGCGCCGCAATAGGATTGATAGGTCGAGATGCCCATCTTGGACATCACCTTCAAAATCCCTTTGCCCAATGCCTTGATGTAATTCTTCTGCACCTCATAGGCGCTCTGCTTCATGCCGGTCTGAAGCCGAATCTCCTCCAGCGTCTCGAACGCGAGATAGGGGTTCACCGCCTCCGCGCCATAGCCCGCGAGCGCGCAGAAATGATGCACCTCCCGCGCTTCGCCGGTTTCGACGACGAGCCCGGTCTGCATGCGCAGGCCCTGCTTGATGAGCTTGTGGTGCACCGCCGCCGTCGCGAGCAGCGCGGGCGCGGCGATGCGGCCGGCGCCGATGTTGCGGTCCGAGAGGATGAGAATGTTGACGTCTTCCAGCACCCGGTCGGTGGCTTCCAGCGTGATGCGATCGAGCGCGCGTTCGAGCCCGCCCGCGCCTTCGGCGGCGTCCCAGGTGATGTCGATCGTGGCGGTCTTGAAGGCGCCGTCGAGCAGCTCTTCGATGGCGCGAATTTTTTCGAGATCGGCATTGGTCAGCACGGGCTGGCTCACCTCGAGCCGCTTATGCGCGCCCGCCGCACGGCCCAGCAGATTCGGCCGCGGCCCGATCATTGAGACCAGGCTCATCACCAGCTCTTCGCGGATCGGATCGATCGGCGGATTGGTGACCTGCGCGAAATTCTGCTTGAAATAATTGTAGAGCAGTTTTGGCTTCTTCGAGAGCACGGCGATCGGCGTATCCGTGCCCATCGAACCGACGGGATCGTCGGCGTTCGCGGCCATCGGTTCGAGGAAGAATTGGATATCTTCCTGCGTGTAGCCGAAGGCCTGCTGGCGATCGAGCAGGGTCGTCGAATTGTCGCCCGCCTGCGGCGCCGCCTCGGCGAGTTCGCCCAGCTCTTCCAGCTTGAACTGCGTCTTGTGCAGCCATTCCTCGTAAGGGTGCTCGTCGGCCAGGCCCTGCTTGACCTCTTCGTCTTCGATGATGCGGCCCTGTTCGAGATCGATCAGCAGCATCTTGCCCGGCTGCAGGCGCCATTTGCGCACGATCTTCTCGTCCGGAATCGGCAGCACGCCCGCTTCGGAAGCGAGCACGACCATATCGTCATCGGTCACGATGAAACGCGCGGGGCGCAGCCCGTTGCGGTCGAGCGTGGCGCCGATCTGGCGCCCGTCCGTAAACGCGATCGCCGCCGGCCCGTCCCACGGCTCCATCATCGCGGCGTGATATTCGTAGAAGGCGCGCCGCTTGCCATCCATCAGCGTGTTGCCGGCCCAGGCTTCCGGGATCAGCATCATCATCGCATGCGCGAGCGGATAGCCGCCCGCGACCAGCAATTCGAGCGCATTATCGAGGCACGCCGTATCGCTCTGCCCGTGCGGGATGAGCGGCCACATCTTGTCGAGATCGGGCCCGAGAAGCTCGCTCTCCATCGTGCGCCGGCGCGCATACATCCAGTTCACATTGCCGCGCACCGTGTTGATCTCGCCATTGTGCGCGATGAAGCGGTACGGGTGCGCCAGCTTCCAGGATGGAAACGTGTTGGTCGAAAAGCGCTGGTGCACCAGCGCGAGCGCGCTTTGACACAGAGGGTCGGCCAAATCCTTGTAGAACGTGCCCACTTGGCGCGCGAGCAGCAGGCCCTTGTAGACAAGGGTGCGCGAAGAGAACGACGGCATGTAGAAATCCGTCAACTCCGGCAGGCCCTTCTTGCGCGCCTGATCTTCGAGCGGGTTTTGCAATTGCTTGCGGATCACCAGCAGTTTGCGCTCGAACGCATCCTGATCGATCAGCGTCGAGCCCTTGGCCACGATCGCCTGGCGGATCACCGGCATGCCCGCGATCACCGCCTCGCCGAGGCCCGTCAGATCGATCGGCACGTCGCGCCAGCCGAGCAATTTCTGATGCTCGTTCTCGATGAATTTGCGGAATTGGCGGACGATCTCGTCCTGCGCTTTCTGCGCGCGCGGCATGAAGCACATCGCCACCGCATACTCGCCCTTGGGCGGCAGCTTGATGTTGGATTTCTGCGCCCAATCGCGCAGCAGCGCGTCCGGCGTCTGGATCAGAATGCCCGCCCCATCGCCCATCAGCGGATCGGCGCCCACGGCCCCGCGATGGTCGATGTTCAGGAGGATTTGCAGGCCCTGCTGGACGATTTCATGGCTGGGCTTGCCTTTGACGTTGGCGACAAAGCCCACGCCGCACGCGTCATGCTCATTTCTGGGGTCGTAAAGGCCCTGTTGCGGGGGCGTTCCCGTGGTCATGCGTAATTCTTGCCTATTGCAGTGCGGCGCCTCCGCAAGCGGTTAGCAGCTAGAGGGCGAAACGCAAAACGCCCGTGACGCGATTGCGGCGCGGGCAGGCCTTGCCGCCGCCTTCCCTGGCGGACGGATCGACCGCGCCGGCCTTCTGCGCTTCTATGCGCGGCGCCGGGCGCGAAGACCCGCGCGGGAGGCGTCGCGAATGCGTTTCAAGAACAGGATCACCGAGCTTCTGGGCGTCGAGCGCCCGATCATCCAGGCGCCGATGGGCTGGATCGCGCGCGCCCAGCTCGCCTCGGCCGTCTCGAACGCCGGCGGCCTCGGCATCATCGAGACCTCTTCCGGCCGCCTCGACGAGGTGCGCGAGGAGATCAAGAAGATGCGCCAGCTCACGTCCAAGCCGTTCGGCGTGAACATCGCCCAGGCCTTCGTGCGCGATCCCGACATCGTCAGCTTCGTGATCGATCAGGGCGTCAAATTCGTCACCACCTCGGCCGGCGATCCCACCAAATATTGCGCCCAGCTGAAGGCGGCAGGCCTCACCGTTTTCCACGTCGTGCCGACGCTCAAAGCCGCGCTGAAAGCCGTCGAAGCCGGCGTCGATGGCCTCGTCGTCGAAGGCGGGGAGGGCGGGGGCTTCAAGAACCCGCAGCCGGTGATGACCATGGTGCTGCTGCCGCTGGTCGCTGAGCACGTGAACGTGCCGATCGTCGCGGCCGGCGGCATCACGTGCGGGCGCACCATGGCCGCGAGTTTCGCGCTCGGCGCCGAGGCCGTGCAGCTCGGCACGCGCATGGTGAGCGCCGCTGAAAGCCCCGTGCACGAGAATTGGAAGAACGCCATCATCGCCGCCGAGGAAACCGATACGCTGTTCCTCAACCAGTTCGGCCGTCCGGCGCTGCGCGCGCTGAAGACCAAGCGCACCGCCAAGCTCGAACACGACGTGCTGCAGGATGGCTATGATGGGCCCCCGCCCATGGCCGCGTTCGGCAATGCGCTCGATCTCTATTTCGGCGGCGACATGGAAGCCTCGATCGCGCTTTCCGGCCAGGTCGCGGGCCGCATCACCAGCGTGAGGCCGGTGAAGGAGATTTTGGATGAGATGGTCGCCGAATTCACGGCGGTGACGCGCGGGATGGCGGCGGCGTATCCGGCGTAGCCTTTTTGTACAGCCGGCTTCCAGCCGGCAAACGTCGCCTGCCGGCTGGAAGCCGGCGGTGCGAGGCGGCGCGTCTAGAGCGCGACGGCGGGATTGAGGCCGACCTTCTCGTACATGTCCGCGCGCTTAGGCCCGACCGGCGGCGCATAACGGTCGGCGTTGCGTTTCTTGCCGCGCGCCCACCAGCGCAGGATGCGCGCCACGTTCGCCGGCTCGCGGATCCACGCGCCCGGCTTGTCGAGCATGTGAAAATCCCGCAACGCCGCGCGGAAGAGAACGGGATCGGAGCGCAGCGCGATCGCCACGCCGTCTTCCGCGAAGCTCTTCGTCATGCGCGCACGCAGATTGGGCTGATAGGTCGGGTCGAGCAGATTGCGCGCACGCTTGATGGCCGCGCGGTCCTGCGTGCGCATGCTTTCGAAATGCGGGCGCAATTGCGCGTGCACGCGCGCTTCGTAGAGCCGGGCGCGCGCTGCGGGATCGGCGGTTTCCGCCAGCACGTCGCGCAGAACATAGGCCGCCACCGCCGCGAAGGAGCAGCCGCGTCCGAACAAAGGATTGGAGCGCACATGCGCATCGCCCACGGCGAAATAGCCCAAGGCCGCCGGCCGGCCTTCGCTGGCGAAATTGCGCCAATGGCTGCGCAGATCGCCCATGCCAAACACTTTGCTGATCGGCTCGGCCACCGCCGGATCGATCCAGATCGCGAGGCCCGGCAGGTTTTGGCACACCGCGTCGAACGTCTCGGGCCGCAGAACATTGGCGCGCATTTCGGTTTCGATTTCCGGCACGGCCAGCGTGATCGAGAAGCAGCCATTGTCGCCGGGAAACAGCCCGTACTTGATGTAGCCGAGATCGCCCGTGCCCGAGGTTTTGCCGCGCTGCGGCTCCGCGCCTTTGAGGCGGTAATGCCGCGTGAAATAGAGGATGCCGCAATCCTCGCTTTCTTCCGGGATCGCTGCGCCCGCCTCGCGGATCGCTTGCGGCAGATCGGAAAGCCGCCCGCCCGCATCGACCACGATATCGGCTTCGATGCGCTCCTCGCCGACGATGAGGCCCTTCACCACGATAGCGCCCTCGCCATCGCGGTCGAGGATTGGCGCTTTCACCAGCGCGTTTGAGCGGATCGTGACGCCCGGCATGTGTTCGACATAGGCGCGGATCACGAATTCCAGCGTCGTGCGCCGGCTGGTCAGCACGGCGAGATCGTCATCGCCCGGCTGGGCGACGAACACCGCCTTCATCGGATCGGGCAGCGAATCCATGAAGCGCAATTCGCGGCAGCCATTGTCGATGAGGCGCTGCAGCAGAGCGGGGTGATGGGTTTTGATCAGCGTGCGCAGCCGCGCCAGAAACGCGTGGCTGTGACGCAAATGGCCGACGCCTTGGCGGCGCCAATCGGCGAACGCCGCATCGGCGCCGCCTTCGGGCGGGGGCGCATCGCGTTCGAGCAAGGTCAGCTGATAGCCCGCCGGCGCCAGCGCCAAAGCGACGCTCAGCCCGGCGATGCCTGCCCCGACGACAAGGACGCGTTCACTCATGATCCACCCGTTTCGTGCGGCGAGCCTAGGGCCCGCCGCGGAAAAACGGAACTGATGACGTTGCGGCGTGACGCTGCGCTAGAAGCGGAAGCGGATGGTCGCCAGCAGGCTGTGGCGCTCGATCACGTCAGAGAATTCGCCTTCATAGGTGAGCGACACCTGCGTGCCCTGGTCGCCGCCTTGCACGCCGAGGCCGAGGATCGCGCCGCCATCGCCGAGCGAATCATCGACCAGTGTGAACGGCGTCGATCCCGGGCTGGTAAATTGCGCGGTGCGCTCGAATTCGTCATCGAGCGCATTGGTGCGGTAGCCGACCGTCAGTTGCGGCACGAGCGTCGTGCCGAACATGTGCATCGGCGTCTGGATCATCACACCGCCTTCGGCCCAGAGACGCTGCGAGAACACATCGTCGAGCGTGAGATCAACCGCCGTGCCGCCGCCGCTCTCGGTGTAGCCTTGCTCTTCCATGCCGACATAGGTCGCTTCGGCATAGGGCCGCAGCACCAGCCAGGACGCGACCGGGATCGGCGCCGAGGCGCGCAGGCTGGCATGGCCTTCATAGGTCCAGGCATCGCCTTCGGCCTTCGCTTTGAAAGCGCCGAACGCGACCTCGCGCGAGGACGTGATGCGCCCGACGCCGACGCCGACCAGCATGTCGAGATCGAGCGGGCCGACGCTGGTGCCGAGATAGGCGTTGGCTTGGCCCAAGGTGAGCGAGGTGACCGAATCGGTGCGGTCCGTCGCATCGGTTTCGCTGGCGACCACCGCCACGGAGAGGCCGAAGATCGCGCCATTGTTAAGCGGCGCGTCGATGCCGCCAGAGACGCCGAAGCCGTGGCCGCGGAAATCCTCGCCGAAGGAATCGGAATCGCGGTCGATGCTGAAGCCGACTTCCTGCAGCCACACGGTCGAATCTTCGATGCCGCGGAGCCGCGCCGTGGCCAGGCGGTTGGTGCTCGCGCTCTGCGCGCGCTCGATCGTGGTGGTCGTGATTTCCGTCGACGTGGCCGCGAAATTCGGCAGCAGGTCATTATAGCCTTGATTGAACGCCGTCGCCGTTTCGAGCTGCGAGAAGCCCTCGGCGGCGTTCGGGTCGGTGCGCAGCGCGGCGATGACCGCGTCGAACGCCGCCGCGCCATTGCGGTTGAGGCCGAGTTCGGTTGGCGTCTTAAGTGCATAATCGACCGACAGCGTCTCCGGGCCGGGCGTGTAGACGATGTTGACGTTGTAAACGTAAGGCACGCCGACGCCCGTGATGGGGCCGGTCACATAATTCGCGCCCGTCATCGCCGTTGCGTCGAGGAAGACAAGCGAATTGTCCGCAGGCAAGCCGTCGGGCAGGAGCGGGATGATGTGCGCGTCCGAATTGAACGTGACGGCGCCGACATTCAGCAGGGACGAGTTCGCGGCGACGTCGCTGACATTGAGCCGCAGCACCGAATCCAGCGTGCCTGTCCCGTCGCCGATCGTCATGGCGCCAATGTTGAGATCGCTCGAATGAATATTGAGCGAGCCATTGGTCAGGCTGAGGGTCAGCGAGCCGCCGCCCTTGGTGATCGTGCCGTCGACCGTCGAGCCGCCGTCGATCACCAGCGCGTCGGCGCCGTCGCCGAACGAGATATCGCCAGTGACCGAGCCCGTGTGCACGTTGAAATGGTCGTCGCCCGAGCCCAAACGCACTTCGCCGACGATCTGAATGGCGGGCCGGCTGTCGACATCGTTGTCGACCGTGTCCTGATCGGTGAAGGCCAGATCGCTGGTGGCGTCTTCCGGCACTTGATTGATCGTCACGCCGGTTGTGTTGGCGCTGAAATCGAGTGCGATCGCATGGCCGGTGACGGTCGGCACCACGTTATCGGTGAGATCGGAATCCGTGTAGAAAATCTGCGCGACGATCGAGCCGGTATTGGTCAGGCTCGTGATCGATCCGGATTCATCGAAGATGCCGTAGGCGTTGCCGACTTCGCCGTTGAGCTGGCCGACGATCGTTTTGTTGTTGGTGAAGGAATTGACCGTCGCCGTCGGGTCGATGTGGACGGCGTAGGCGTTGAACAGCCCGTCCGAAATGGTCTGCGCCGTGATCGCATTGCGCGACAGGATCGCCGGCACGTTGGCGTTGGCGCCGATGCGAAGGCCCGTGGCATCCGCTTCATAGGCCACGCTCGCAATGCGGCCATCGTTGAGCAGGCCATTGGTCAGCGTCACGCTCGAGCTGCCGCCGCCAACCATCACGCCGGTCGCGGAGAAGCCGTCATAGACGCCATTGGCGCCGATCGTGCCGCGGTTGACGAAGCCGTAGCCCCATGTGGCGCTCGGCCCGATGACGATGGCGCCCGACGTGGGCTGGATGAGCACGGCCGGCGAAGAGCCGTAGACCTGGACCGTTCCGGTCGCATCGTCGTCGGTGTCGGTGTCTTCGTTGATGCCGTCGCCATCGTCATCGAGATCGTCTTCGACGCCGATGCCGGTGATCTCCACGCCGTGGCCGACATTGCTGTGGATCGCGATCGCCGAACCGCCATTGCGCAGATCGTCGGGATCGAGCAGGGCGGCTTGTGCGGTCGTCGGGTGCGTGTTCGAGAAAAAGCCGTAGGCGCTGATGGCGCCGCCGAACTTGATGAAGCCGGACACATCGCCCGACAGGTCGACCGCTTCCGAATTGAGGCCGACGCCGTTGATCGTGCCCGAGATCGTCACATCGCCATTGATCGGGCCGTTGAGATCGAAAGCGATCGAATTATCGCCGCGGACGGTGACGCCGCCCAGGCTGTTCAAATCGCCGTTGAGCGTGCCGTCCAGCCGCACGCCCTGCGAATTGGCGCCGTGCACGATGATCTGTGCGGCCGTGCCCTGAATGATGTCGCCGTCGAAGCTGCCGGTCGTCAGCAGGATGCCGGTCTTGTTCGTGAGATTGGACCAGGCGCCGTCGAGATTGCCGTCGCTATCCGTGTCGGTGGCGGCATAGGTTTCGGTGAGGCTGATCAGGTCGTTGTTGGTGAGCGTGCCGCTGTAATTGCCGCTGCCGTCGATCGTGATGCCCACGACATTGCTGTCGTCCAGCGAAATGAGATCGCCCGAATTGACGATCGTGTTGCTCGAATTGAGCGTCAGCGCCGTGCCGCTGTTGATCGTGATCGAGCCGGTGCTCGAGACGACCACATTGTCCGGCGCGCCGGAATTCGCCGTCGCGGTCTGCACCGGCGTGGTGACCGCGGTGGAGACCGTCGTCTCCGCCTGGGCGGCTTTCGCGCCGAGGCCGGCGGCCAAAGCCACAAGGCTGACCGTCTGCAGACTGGCTAGCGAAAACGGGCCGCGGCCCCGGCGGCTAAATCCCTCAGTGCGCATAAGGTCCCCTAGCTGACGGCGCGAACGGGTCGCAACCAGCTATGTCTGAATTGTGTCCGGCGGCCCCGGATGATCCGGGCGTCGGGGGTTGGCTCCAGCGCCGGTGCGTCGTCTTGTTCCCCAGCCCGTTTTGGACGAGGACCGGCCTTCTGTCACGATGCGTGTCGCAGCTTGGGCGCCCACATTGGACGCTTTCGCGCGAGGGGGGAGGGATATGTCACAGGCGGCCGCCAAAGCGCTGAACATTTGGGACCTGAGGGAGATCGCCCAGCGCCGCCTCCCCAAGATGGTGTTCGACTATATCGACGGCGCGGCCGACGACGAGCGCACGCTGAAGGAGAGCGTGGCGCGGCTCAACGCCTATCGGCTGGTCTGGGACGCTTTGGTCGATGTCAGCCAGATCGATTTGTCCACACGCGTCATGGGCCATGACCTGCCCGTTCCCTTTTTCGTGAGCCCCACGGCCGGACAGCGCATGTTTCATCACGAGGGCGAAACCGCCGGCGCACGTGCGGCGCACAAAATGGGGACAATCTATTCGCTCTCCACCATCGGCTCGACCTCGATCGAAGATTGCGGCGCCTGCACGCCGGGGCCGAAATGGTTCCAAGTCTATGTCTGGAAGGATCGCGGCATCGTCGAGGAGATGCTTGAGCGCGCCAAGGCCGCCGGCTTCACCGGCCTTATCCTCACCGTGGACGTGCCCGTCGCCGGCAATCGCGAGCGCGATCCGCGCAACGGCTTCGCCATCCCGCCGCGAATCAACGGGCAGACCGTGATGCAGGTGCTCGAAAAGCCGGAATGGCTGCTCAACTACCTCACCAGCCCGCGAATCACCGTGCCCAATTTCAAAGGCGCACGCGGCGGCGATGGCGACGCCGCCGGCATTATGGGCTTCATCAACAGCCAGTTCGACCGCACCGTCACCTGGAAGGACGCGGCCTGGATGCGGGAGAAATGGGGCGGCCCGTTCGCTGTGAAGGGAATCACCCAGGGTGAGGACGCCAGGCGCTGCGCGGAGATCGGCGCGGCCGCCTGGGTGACCAATCATGGCGGGCGCCAGCTCGACACCGCCCCGGCCACCATCGACTGCCTGGAAGAGGTGGTCGCGGCCGTCGACGGCAAGGTCGATGTGATCTTCGACGGCGGCGTGCGGCGCGGCACGGACATCGTCAAAGCCCTCGCGCTCGGCGCCAAGGCGGTGGCGTTGGGCCGCGCCTATCTCTTCGGCCTGGCCGCGGGTGGGGAAGCCGGCGCGCTGCGCGCCATGACCATTTTGAAGACCGAGGTCGAACGCAACATGGCGCTGCTCGGCTGCGCGCGCGTGAAGGATCTCTCCCCCCGCTTCGTGCGCAAGCCTGCCTAGTCGATCGCCCAGGCGGGCGCTGGCGGGGCGCGCATCTGGCGTATCGCCTTCAAGGCGAGACACATCGGGCTTGCGTGAAAGCTGGCGCGATCCTGCATGCGGTCGAGCCAATTGGTCGTCGCCGGCGCCTGCGCAAGGAAGGCGCGGCCTTCCGGCGTCAGGCTGAAGAACAGAAGATGCGGCAGCAGGAAACAATCGGCGATCGTGAGATCGTGGCCGGCGAGAAAGACGGACCTCTGCAGCGTCTCTTCGATGACGCGCATCTGCGTCTTGAGCGGTTCGCGCGCGCTTTCAACGAAGCCGAGATCGGGATCGACGCCCCAGGCCGGGCGGACGATGCGCTCCTTCGTGAAGCGGTTCATCACCGGATAGATATAGCCGTTCACGATGCTCACCCAGCGCAACATCTCGGCCTGGCCCAGCGCATCGGCGGGCTGCATGGCCGGGCCGTCGAACGCGCGGTCGATGTAATGCGTGATCGCCAGCGTCTCGTAGAGGATCACCTCGCGATGCTGCATCACCGGCATCTTGCCGAACGGATGCAATTTGAAATGCGCGCGCGAATAGAGCTCCAGGATTTGGTGTTCGTAGGAGACGCCCTTCTCGTCGGCGACCTGCATCGCCGTCCAGAGATAGGCGCTGTCGGGCATCGAGTGGAAAATGATCTGCGCCATGGCCGCCCTTTCGCGGCGGCATCATGGCGTGAGGGCGGGGCGCGCGCGCTTGCGCTGGATCAAACCGCGGCGCGGCTTTGGCGCACGATTTCTTCCTCGACGTCGCGCAGACGGTCCTTGCCGAAGAACATTTCCTCGCCGACGAAGAAGGTCGGGATGCCGAAGGCGCCGCGTTCGACGGCGGCGTTCGTATTGGCCAGCAGCGCGTCCTTCACGTCCTGATCCTGCGTGCGCTTCATCAGCCTGTCGGCGTCGATCCCATAGGCCGTGAGCGCGGCGCGCGCGATTTCCGGATCGTCCATCTTCTGGCCGTCTTCCCACATCGTGCGATAGGCGGCTTCGACGAACTCCGGCAGGCCGCCATCCTTCCACGCCGCCGTCGCCATGCGCGCGAGCAGCAGCGTGTTGACCGGAAAGTGCGGATTGGCGGCGTATTTCGTGAGCCCGTGGCGGGCCACGAAACGGCGCGTCTCCAGCCCGTCATAGGCGAGCTTGTTCTTGATGCCGGCGAACGCTTCGACCGGCGACCGATTGCCTGTCGCTTTGAAAATTCCGCCCAGCAGAACGGGCGTATAGTCGAACTTCGCGCCCGTGCGCTTCTCAATCTCGGGGATCACGCGATGCGAGAGATAGGCATTGGGGCTGCCGAAATCGAACAGGAACTCGACTTTCTTGGCCATCACCATTGCTCCATCCAGGGGCGCAGATCCAATTCGAACGTCCAGGCATCGCGCGGCTGATGATGCAGCGTCACGTAATTCTGCGCGATGTGCGCGGGGTTCAGAATGCCGTCCTGATCCTTGAGCTTGTAGCGCTCGGGGAAATTGGAGCTGATGAATTCGGTGTCGATGGCGCCGTCGATCACGATATGCGCCACATGCACGCCCTTGGGCGCGAGCTCCTTCGCCATCGACATGGCGAGCGCGCGCAACGCGTGTTTGGCGCCGGAGAACGCCGCGAAATTGGCGCGCCCGCGCATCGAAGCCGTGGCGCCGGTGTAGAGGATCGTGCCGCGCCCGCGCGGAACCATGCGCTTGGCCGCCTCGCACCCCATCAGGAAGCCGCCGAAGCAGGCCATTTCCCAGATCTTGAAATACTTGCGCGCGGTTTCGTCGAGAATCGAGGAGGGCACATTGGCGCCGATGTTGAACGCGGCGACCTCGATCGGCCCGACGTCGCGCTCGATCTCTTCGACGAGGGCGACCATGTCCTCTTCCTTGCGCGCGTCGCGGCCATAGCCGATGGCGCGCCCGCCCGCGGCCTCGATCTCGGCCACCAGAGGCTCGAGCTTGTCGGCCGTGCGCCGCACGCAGCAGGCGGTGAGGCCATCCTGTGCGAAGGCTTTGGCGATGGCGCCGCCCGTGGCGTCGCCCGCGCCGATGATCAGGGCTGCGCCCTGCTTTGCGCCTGGGGCCATCGCCGTCCTCCCTGTATGATGGACATCATGCAGACAGCATGATAGCCGTCATACTGTCAAATCATTTCGGATGCTGGACTCATGGGGCATTCCCAGGCTCAGAAAAAAGCCAATCACGACAGGATCGTCGCCATCGCGGCGCGGCGCATGCGCGAGCGCGGCCTCGACGGTGTGAGCGTCGCCGATGTGATGGCCGAAGCGGGCCTGACGCATGGCGGCTTCTACGCGCATTTCGCCACGCGCGATGATCTGGTGCGCGAAGCCTTGGTCTTTGCGTTCGAAGAAAGCGAACGGCGTGGCAAGAAGGCGGCGGCGAAGGCCGGCGGCGATCCGCGCGCCGCATATTTCGAGTCCTATCTGTCGCTCGCCCATCGCGATGAGGTGGCGCGCGGTTGCGCGCTCGCCTCGCTGGCGCCGGATATCGCGCGCGCGTCGGAGCAGACGCGCGCGCTGTTGAGCGAGGACATCAAGCGGCGCCTGGCCGCGCGCGGGCGTAAGAGCGAAGCGGCGGCTCTGGCCGATCTTTCGACCGCCGTCGGCGCGCTGATGCTGTCGCGCGCCGTGGAAGACGAAGCGCTGTCGCGCGCGATCCTCGAAGCGGCGAAAGCCGCGTTGACGCGTTAGACGGGATCGTCCGCGCGCCCCAGGCTCGCCACGTCGCGCCACAAATCGGCGATCCGCGGCAGCGCAATCTCGCGCAGGATGTTCGTCGCCTCCCAGCGGAACGTCACGGCCAGCACGAGCACGCTCGTCAGCAGCGACAAGATCTGCGCGACGAGGCACGCGATCAGCACGAAAGCGGACATCGGCAGCGCCCATAGCGCGCCGAACATCACGCCCAGCGCACGCAGCGGCAAAGGCAGCGCGAATTCTGCGGTCATCTCATCCTCCCGGCGGCCGCGTCTGCCGGCGGCTCATCCGGGCGGCATTCTGCCGCTTGTTTCGCCGCCTCCGCAAGCGTGCGGCCGCGACTTGCGCGGGATCAAGGCGCGGGCGCGCTTTGCGCCGACGCTGTGCGCGTTGAGACGATGGAGGACGTGGCCATGATCGGGCGTTTGCGGTTGGGGTTTGCGAGCCTTCTGCTGGCCGTGCTGATGGCGTGCAGTTCGACGCCGGTCGCACCGCCGGCGGCGGACGGCGAACGCGTCGCGCTCGCGGCGCAAGGCCGTGACGTCGCCGCGCTGCGCTGCGCCTCGTGCCATGCGATCGAGCCGGCCGATCTCGCTTCGCCCAATCCAAACGCGCCGCCCTTCGCCGTGATCGCGCGCACGCCGGGCATGACGCAGATCGCGCTCAATGCGTGGCTGCACTCGGCCCATCCTTCGATGCCGAACCTCATCACCGATGAAGGCGAGGTCGACGCGCTTGCGGCCTATCTGCGCTCGCTGCCGCGCGGTGGCGGCTGAAGAATTCATCGACAAGGCCGCGCATTTTTCGCGTGCATCGCGCCACGACGCATGCTATCTGCGCCGCCCTTGGAGGATGTCATGTCGCGTCGGCTGCTCATCAGCGCTGCAAATCCGAACTCCGCCGTCAAACACGGCGAGCGGGTTTATGCGCGCGCGCGGAGGGTCGATTTCGGCTGAACGTCTTCATGAGACGGAGCATGAAAAACCCCTCCAAGGCGCGGCCTGGAGGGGTTTTTCATGTGCGCTCCAGGCCGTTGATCGCGTCGAAAAACGATCAGGTTTGGAATGAGGAGACCGGCCATGTCCGGCTATGAAATCATCGATGGCGCCAACGCGCCGATCTTCGCGTGGACGCGCGGCGTGCCTGTCGAGCACGCGGCGATGGAACAATTGCGTAATGTCGCCTCGATGCCGTTCGTCTTCCCGCATCTCGCGGTGATGCCGGACGTGCATTTCGGACGCGGCGCGACCGTTGGCTCGGTGATTCCGACCAAGGGCGCGATCATCCCGGCCGCTGTCGGCGTCGACATCGGCTGCGGCATGATGGCGGCGCGCACCTCGCTCACGGCGAACGATCTTCCCGACTCGCTTGCGCGGCTGCGCGGCGCGATCGAACGCAACGTGCCCCACGGCAACGGGCCGGGCGGCAATCACCGCGACATCCCGTCTTCGGTCTCGATGAAGCGGACCGGGTGTGGGTGATGCTGCATTCGGGCTCGCGCGGCTCGGGCAATCGCATCGGCGACTATTTCATCACGCGCGCACGCGAAGACCTCGCGCGCCGTGTGCTCGACTATCACGTGCCGGACAAGGACCTCGCTTTCTTTCTCGAAGGCGAAGATTTGTTCGACGATTACGTCGAGGCCTTGGATTGGGCGCAGGATTACGCGCGCGCCAATCGCGAGGTGATGATGGAGCGCGTGTTGCGGGCGTTGCGCGACAATCTTCCGGGCTTCAAGCTCGAGAAGACGGCCGTGAACTGCCACCACAATTACGTGGCGCGCGAGCATCATTTCGGCCACGACGTGTTCGTGACCCGCAAGGGCGCGGTGCGCGCGGGGCCGGGCGAACTCGGCATCATCCCGGGTTCGATGGGCGCGAAGTCCTTCATCGTGCGCGGCAAGGGCGATGCGAACTCGTTCTGCACCTGCTCGCACGGCGCAGGCCGCGCGATGTCGCGCACCGAAGCCAAGCAACGCTTCACGCTGGCCGATCACAAGCGCGCCACCGAAGGCGTCGAATGCCGCAAGGACGCGGGCGTGCTCGACGAAACGCCGATGGCCTACAAGGACATCGACGCCGTCATGGCCGCCCAAGGCGACCTCGTGGAGATCGTGCACACGCTGCGGCAGGTCGTGTGTGTGAAGGGGTGACGGCTTGAGCGGAAGGAAGGATGGCGGCGCTTTCGGCGAAAAGCCTAAGCGCCGCCATCTCAACCGCGATCAGAGACGCGCGCGTCAAATCGCGTTGGCCGCTGCTTTTGTTAAGGCTTATGCACGAAAGGCGCAGAAGCGGTCTGAGCCCAATGATCGCCACTACGACAAAAAGGTCGAGGAAAAGCTGAAGCGGATGGCGCCCGAGGAGTTGGATCGACTCCTGCGGCAGGACGATGACGAATAAGCGCGACGCCGCCGCGGGAAACGGCGGCGTCAGCGCATCACCCCAGCCGCTTCTGGATCGCGTCGACGACGTGCTGCGTCTTTTCCAGGGTCACCATATGGCCCGCTTCGGGGATCGAGGTGAGCTTGGCGCCTTTGATCGCGTCCTTGAATTTGCGCGCGTAGACCGGCGGGATGAGCTTGTCGCTGTCGCCCCAGATGATCTGCGTCTTGGCTTTGATGCGGTAGAGCCGCTGCGCAAGGCCGCGATCGGGGATCGGAAACAGAATCCGTCCCGCCATGCCGAGCTGGCGCGCGTTCGTCACCAGATAGGTCTGCAGGAAATTCGGATCGTCGATCTTGAGGCCGGACGTCATCATCGCCGCGCCCGCTTCCGCGTCGTGGAAGAGGTACGCCGGCATTTCATACGGCATCAGCGCGAACAGATCGGGGATCGGATAGTCGTCGCTCCACAAGCCCGCAGGACAGATGAGCGCGAGCTTCGCGACATCGTTCGGCGCGATCGCCGCCATTTCCGCCGCGATCATGCCGCCCATGGAATGGCCGACGAGGATCGGCTTCTTGAGCTTCAGCGCGGCGGCGACATCCCAATAGTGCAAGGTGATGTCGAGCATGTCGCGCAGCTCGTTGCACTCTTCGCTGTCGCCATAGCCGGGCAGCAGGGGCGCGAACACTTCATAATGCTGCGCCAGCGCGTTGAGGAATGGATCGGCCGCGGTGACGCCGCCGGCGCCGTGCAGGAAGAGCAGCGGCTTGCCTTCGCCGCCGTGCAGATAGCGCACGGGCACGTGCGGCGTGTCGATGGTCTTGAGGTCCATGATCTTAAGCCTCCACCAGCGGCGCTTTGGTCGGCGCGGCGGGCAGCGAACCGGCCGTCACGCGCTTGTTGAGCGGCTTGCACCAGAAACGTTCGTCGTCGGCATAATCCGGATAGAGATTGCGCAGCTTGGGCATGACCTCGTCGGCGAACAGTTTCGTCGAGTACATGCACTTGTCCGCCGGCATATCGCCGACATGCATGAGGCAGAAGAGATTGCCCACGCGCAGCGTTTCGGCGAGATGTTCGAGCCGCTGGCGCACGGTTTCGGGCGAGCCGGCGATGACGTGGCCTTGCTCGACCAATTCGCCCCAAGACAGCGTCGCATAGCCGCCGCGCGGCGGCGCATATTGGCTGAGCGCGCCCGATTGGATCGTCTTGATCGTGCGATAGCCGGGCGCATCGGCGAAGCCCGGATAGACGTGCAGGCAGCGATTGTAGAAATAGTTGATGTGCGGCGCGTAGAGCTTTTCAGCTTCCGCATCGGTGGCGGCCACGCAGATGGTTTGCGCAAAGCCCGCGCGATAGGGCGACATGTCCGGCGCGCCGCGCTCCTCCACGCGCTTCCAATAGCCATCCATCAGCGCCTTGGCGCGGAGATAGCCGGAGAAGCTGAGGTAGGAATACGAATAGGTGTTGTCGATGCAGAAATCATAGGTCTCGACGGAGCCGCCGCCGGGAATGTGGATCGGCGGCGTCGGCTGCTGGATCGGGCGCGGCCATATGTTGACATGGCGCAGCTTGTTATAGCGGCCGTTCCACGCAAAGGGTTCGCGCGTCGTCCACGCCTTGATGATGAGATCGTGCGCTTCTTGGTATTTCTCGCGCGTCAGCGACGGGATCTGCCCGTAGCAATAGTTCGTGTCCATCGACGTGCCGACCGGGAAGCCGGCGACGAGGCGCCCGCCCGAAATGCAATCGAGCATCGCGAATTCTTCGGCGACCCGCACCGGCGGATTGTAGAGCGCGATCGAATTGCCGAGGACGACGATGGCCGGGTCTTTGGTGCGGCGCGCGAGGCCCGCGGCGATGATGTTCGGGCTTGGCATAATGCCATAGCCGTTCTGGTGGTGCTCGTTCACGCCGATGCCGTCGAAGCCCAGCGTGCCGGCATATTCCAGCAGGTCCATATAGGTGTTGTAGACCTCATGGCTCTTGGCCGGATCGAACAGCTTCTGATCGATGTCGACCCAGACCGAGCGGTTCTTCTCCCGGAAATCATCCGGCAGATAGGGCCAGGGCATGAGGTTGAACCAGGTGAATTTCATCGCGCTCTCCCATTTCTTTTCTGTGTTCAGATTTTACGTACGGCGCGCTCCCAGAACGGTTCGCGCAATTTGCGTTTGAAGATTTTTCCGGAATCCTCGCGCGGCAGATCGGCCGCGAAATCGATGGCCTTCGGCACTTTGTAGGAGGCCATGCGTTCTTTCAGGAACGCCTTGAGGTCGGCCTCGTCGACGGCGGCGCCTGGCTGCACTTGCACGACCGCATGCACACGCTCGCCGAACTCATCGTCGGGAATGCCGAACACGGCGCAATCGAACACGCCAGGCGCCTTGAGCAATTCGGCTTCGATCTCGGCAGGATAGATATTCGCGCCGCCGGAAATGATCATGTCCTTCGAGCGGTCGCACAGATAGAGGAAGCCGTCGGCGTCGAGATAGCCGACATCGCCGAGCGAAATGAGGCCCTTCTTCTCCGCGCGGGCGCGCTTCTCATCGTCGCCGTGATAGGTGAAATCCGCCATGGTCGGGATTTTACAGATGATCTCGCCGACGCCGCCGGTTTCCAGATCCTCGCCATTCTCGCCCAGCACGCGGATTTCCGCGCCGCTCACGGCTTTGCCGACAGTGCCGGGATGTTTCAGCCAATCTTCGGAATTGCAGAATACCACGGCGCTGGTTTCCGTGCCGCCATAATATTCATTGATCACCGGCCCCCACCATTCGATCATCGCCTGCTTTACGTGCACCGGGCAGGGCGCGGCGGCGTGGACGACGAATTTGAGCGAGGAGAGATCGTATTTTCGCATCACCTCTTCCGGCAGCTTGAGCAGACGCACGAACATGGTCGGCACCATGTGCAGATGCGTGACCTTCTCTTTCTCGATCAGCTCCAGCAGGCCTTCCGGATCGAAGCGCGGCTGCAAGATCGTTCTGGCCCCGGCGCCGAACATCACCATGCCATAGGCGTTCGGCGCTGAGTGATACATCGGCCCCGTGAGGACCGTGACGATCGGTTCGCCCTGCGCGGCGAAGAGGCCGAACACTTGGCCGATCAGCATCATCGCGACGCCGCGTTGGGCTTCGTTCGGCGGCCTGCGGCGCACGCCCTTGGGATGGCCCGTCGTGCCCGATGTATAGATCATTGTGCCGGGCGCAGCTTCGACCGTTTCGGCGCGCGGCGCGTTGCGCGCGATGAGATCGTCCCAGCTGTCGAGCCCTTCCGGCTTCCCGCATAGCGAGGCGGGAACGCTATAGGCGGCGGCGATTTCGGGGCGGGTCTCCACGATGAAAACCGGCACGCCGTCCGGAATCGCCGAAGCGATCGGATGATAGAGATCGGCGTGGATCACGATCGCCTTGGCGCCGGAATTCTCGAATATGTAGCGCGCCTCGTCGGGCGAATTGTGCCAGTTCACCGGCGTGGGATAGGCGCCCAATTGGCTCGCGGCCGTGCTGGCTTCGTGGAACGCGAAATCATTGCGCAGATAGAGCGCGACGACATCGCCGGCGCCGACGCCCAGCTGCGCCAGGCCATTGGCTGCGCGCGCCGCGCGGTCGAGAATCTCCGCCTGAGGAATGAGGCGATCGCCGATCTGCAAGCCGCTCATGCCGCCCATCCTTGCAAGCGCGCGGCTTCCGCGCGCAGCCGCTCAGGCCCGCCCAGCGCTTGGCGGTTGAAGCCGATGCGCTTGAACCAATAGTGCAGGCCCAGAAGCTCGGTGATGCCGATGCCGCCATGCACCTCCGTCGCCGTCCGCGCGACGAAGGTTCCGATTTCCGACATGTGCGCTTTGGAATGACAGGCCATGCGGCTCGCCTCTTCGGGCGCAGCCTCCTGCACATAGGCGGCGTACCAGATGAGCGCTCGCGCCGGCTCGATCTCCGCGGCCATCTCCGCGCACAAATGCTTCACAGCCTGGAACGAGCCGATGACGCGGCCGAATTGTTCCCGCGTCTGCGCGTAGGCGACGGCCTTTTCGAGCATCGCCGTCGCAGCGCCGAGCGAATCGGCGGCCAGGATCACGCGGCCCGCATCCATGATGCGCTGCAGGGCATTGGCGCCGGAATTTAGCGGCGCGCTTTTCGTTTCCATGAACCGCAATTCGGCGACGGCGCGGGTTTGGTCGATCGTCGTCAGCGGAATGATTTCGAGGCCGGCGGCGCCCTTCGGAATGAGATGCAGCGCGCCTTGCGTGTCGGCGACGATGAAGAGATCGGCGTTCGCGGAATCGAGCGCGAAATACGTGTTGCCCGTCAGCTTGCCGCCGTGATCGGTGACGCCTGCGGCGCGTTCGCCGCTGGCCGCGCCGGTGATCGCCACGCAGGCCTTCGCTTCGCCGCGCGCCAGCTTCGGCAGCCATGCCTGCTTCTGCGCGCCATCGCCCGCGATCTGAAGCGCGAGCGGCGCCATGACGGCGCCCGCGACGAACGGCGCGGGCGCGACGTGGCGGCCGAGCATTTCCGCGGCCAAGGCCGCATCGAGAATGGTCAGCCCCGCGCCGCCCCATTCTTCGGAGATCAGCAGGCCGTGGGCGCCGAATTCCGTGAGCGCACGCCACAAAGCTTCCGGCGCGAACTCTTTCGCCGGCGCGGCTTTCTTCACCGCGTCGAGCGGCGACGCGCCTTCCAGCGCGCGTTGCAGGCTTTCCTGCAAAAGGCGCTGATCGGAGGAGAGGGCGAATTCCATCAGCGCGCCGCTTTCGGTTCGCGCGGCAGGCCGAGGCCGCGTTCGGAAATGATGTTCTTCTGAATTTGCGCCGTGCCGCCGCCGATGATGAGGCCGAGATCGAACATATAGCTCCATTGCCAGCGGCCATTGTTCCGCAGATGCGGGCTGTCGCCATAGAGCACGCCGAGTTCGCCCAGCGCGTCGATCGCGAAGCGCGCCAGCTCGTGGTTGATGTCGCAGCCCTGCAATTTGACGATGAGCGCCGACATGCCGGGAAACTCGCCCTTGGCCGCCGCGGAAAGATTGCGCAGGCCGTTGAACTGCATCGCCAGCACGCGCGCTTCGAGCCGCGCCAGGCGATCGCGCCACACCGGATCGTCGATCAGGCGGCGCCCGTCGATCTGCTCGTCGCGCATCAGATCGACGATCGCCTTGAAACGCGTCATCGCCTGATTGGGATCGCCCAGCATGCCGCGCTCGTGGCGGAGCGTGGCGTTGGCGACGCGCCAGCCTTCGCCGCGCTTGCCGACAATGCTCGTCTTCGGCACGCGCACATCGGTGAAGAACACTTCGTTGAATTCCGCGCCGCCCGTCATTGTCATCAGCGGGCGCACATCGATGCCCGGCGTCGTCATCGGGAACAGCAGATACGAAATGCCGTCATGCTTCGGCGCCTGCGGTTCAGTGCGCACGAGGCAGAACATCATGTCGGCCTGCTTGGCCGTGGAGGTCCAGATCTTCTGGCCGTTGATGACGAAATCGTCGCCGTCTTCGCGCGCCGATGTCTTGAGGCTGGCCAGATCGCTGCCGGCGCCGGGTTCGCTATAGCCCTGGCACCAGATGATCTCGCCTTCGAGCGTGGGGCGGATGTATGTCTGTTTCTGTTCTTCGGTGCCGAGTTCCAGCAGAGTCGGCACCAGCATCGCGATGCCTTGCCCGCTCATGCCGCCGGGCAGGCCCTGCGCGATGAACTCCTCCGCGATGATGCGCGAGGCGAGCGGATCGGGCGCGGCGCCATAGCCGCCATATGCCTTCGGGATGGTGCGCGCCGCATAGCCGTGTTCGATCAGCAGCTTCTGCCAGGGCCGCATCTGCGCGAAGCCCGCGCCTGCCTTGGGCGCATCCTTGCCGTGCTTGGCGGCGAACGCGCGCACGCCGTCGCGCAGCGCCTCATATTCTGGCCCATACGCCAGATCCATATCGGTCCTCCCACAGGACGGGACGGCGGCGCTTCACGGCCGCTCTTGTCGCGCAAATTAAGGGCTTGCCGCGACGGCGGGTCAAGCGCGGGCGTCGGCGTTCGCGCCGGCAGCAAAGAGCTTGTGCGCGCCGCGCGCGTGCGCGAGGTTTATGGTGAACACGGGGAGATGGCGATGCGTGACGATGAATATGCCAGCTATGATGCGGTCGGCCTGGCCGAGCTGGTGCGCAAGGGCGAGGCCAGTCCCACGGAGCTGGTCGAAGCTGCAATCGCCCGCGTCGAGCGCCATAACCCGACGCTGAACGCCGTGGTCTACAAGGCCTATGATCAGGCGCGCGCGCAGGCCAAGCAGAAATCGGATGGCCCGTTCGCCGGCGTTCCGTTTCTGATCAAGGATTTGGGCTCGGCCGTGCAGGGCATGCCGCGCACTTCCGGCTCGAAATTTCTGAAGGACATCGTCGATACGGAAGACAGCGGCCTCGTGCGCCGCTACCGCGAGGCTGGGCTGGTGTTCCTGGGCAAATCCAACACGCCCGAATTCGGCATTCCGGGGGTGACGGAGAGCCAATTGCTCGGCCCCTGCCGCAATCCTTGGAACATCGACCACACGCCCGGCGGCTCGTCCGGCGGCGCGGCGAGCGCGACGGCGGCGGGCATCGTGCCGATAGCGCATGCGAGCGATGGGCTCGGCTCGATCCGGATTCCGGCGGCGTGCTGCGGTCTCGTCGGCCTCAAGGTCACGCGCGACCGCAATCCCGATCTGCCGGATTCGAGCGAGAACATTCTGGGCTTCACGGTGAACCATGTGGTCTCGCGCACGGTGCGCGATAGCGCGGCGATCCTCGACGTGACGGGAAGGCCCGAGCCCGGCAATCCCTACGCGTATCCGCCGCGGCCGGACTCGTATCTGAAAGAAATCGAGAAGAGCCCCGGCAAGTTGCGCATCCGCTGGTCGTCGGAAACCCCGCGCGGCCGCCCGATCGATCCGGAGATTCAGGAAGGGCTCGCGGGCGTCGCCGATCTTCTGGCGCGGCTCGGCCATGACGTGCGCGAGCAGGGGCTCGGCATCGATTATATGGGCCTCTACAACGCGCGCCTCGCCGCCTCGGGCGCCAATTTCGCGGCGACGATCGAGAAATGGATCGAGAAGCAGGGCCGCGAGCCCAATCCCGACGAGCTCGAAACGCTGACCTGGGTGTCCTACAAATCCGGCCGCAAGGCGACGGGCGCGAACGCGTTCATTTCCATGGGCGAGCTGCGCGCGCGCTCTCGTGAGGTGGTGAAATTGTTCGACGCGTTCGACGTCTATCTCTGCCCCGTGCTCGGCACGCCGCCCTCGAAGGTCGGCTTCATCGACACGCAGAACCTCGATCCGGTCGATCTCAATCGGCGCCAGGCCGCGGCCTATCCGTACACGCCTGTGTTCAATTTCACCGGCCAGCCCTCGCTATCGCTGCCGCTGTTCTGGACCAAGAGCGGCCTGCCCATCGGCATGATGTTCACCGCGCGCTACGCCGAAGAAGAAACCCTCCTGCGCCTCGCCGCGCAGCTGGAGAAGGAAGCGCCGTGGAAGGATAAACGGCCGCCGATCTGGAATTGAGGGCTTGGGAGGGGACGCGTGGCGGAAGTCTTCGTTTCCTACAAGCGAGAGGACCGCGCGCGCGTCGCGCTCATCGCCGATATTCTCGTCGAATTGGGGCTGACGGTTTGGTTTGATACTTCGCTCATCTCCGGCGAGGACTGGGCGGCGCGCATTGATGCGGAGATTGCCGCCTGTTCGGCCATGGTCGTTTGCTGGAGCAGCGCAGCGACGCAATCGACCGAGGTCCTGCGAGAGGTGCGTCAGGGCGGCGCTCGCGCCATCTTGGCGCCGGTCTTGATCGAGCCTTGCCAAATTCCGCATGCATTCCAGAGCATCAACGCGGCAGATCTGTCGCAATGGAGCTACAAGCTTGATTCCGAGCCGTGGCTCTCGCTTCTGAGCCGCCTCGGTGATCTAACCGGGCGCGCCGATCTTGGAACCGTGTCCCGGGAGCGGGCGGCGGGTCAGGAGGCTTCGGCGGTCCTCAGGGACATTCTCATAGACGCCGCACGCGCTGAGCTTCTGCTCACCTATGGCGAAGCGAGCGCCGCATTGCGCCGCGAATTGAATCAGCGGTTTCATGGCCATGCGCCGAACGTGACGGAACAATTTCTCTACGGCGCGCTGGATGCGACGGCGCACGAAAATCGGATGAAGCGCGAGCCGCCGCTGTGCGTTTTGGTTGTCGCACAACGATCAGGTCTGCCTGGCCGCGGCTATTTCCAGAAGCACTGCTTTCTTGACGGCGACAATGATGCGATCGCGCGGGCGGTGTTCGCACGTCACGTTGAGCGCGTCAGAGCGTGGCCGTGGGAATTTCGCGCTCCGTAAGGCGGCTTAGAAGCGCTCCGGCAGCAACCCTTCCAGCATCTTCGTCGTTCTTGCGATGAAATCGGCGCGTTCGCGGCCGCGCAGGGGCTTGTCGCGGATGAGGCGCACGACGAGGAGGCCGATGCAGGCGGCGGCGAGCACGCTGGCGCGCGCGCTGGCTTCCTCTTCATCCAGCCATTCGCGCAGCGGCTCCATGAAACGCTCGCGCATCGCCTGATCGAGCAGCGGCGCGGTGGCGGGCGAGGTGGCCGCGCGCAGATGGAATTGGAACGTATGCATACGCTCGGGATCCTGGTGCGCGTGGCCGGCCATCGACTCGGCGAACTCGCGCGCGAATGTCGCCTTGTTCCATTCGTCGAACGCGCGCGGGCGGAAGGACTCTTTCAGCGCTTCGAGGAAGAGCGCCTCCTTGTCGCCGAAATAGCGCTTCACGAGCGCCGGATCGGCGCCCGCTTCGAACATGATCGCGCGCAGGCTCGCGCCTTCGAAGCCATAGGCCGCGAATTGGCGCTTGGCCGCGTTCAGGATCGCCGCACGCGTCGCGTCCGCATCGCGTTTACGCGGCGCGTGCTGGCGGGCTGCTGCGCTCAATTGCGCGCCGGGATGATCACGGGCATCGATTCATAGCCCTTCACGAAGGCCGAATAGGTGCGCGTCGGCTCGCCGACCAATTTGATTTCGGGGAAGCGCTTCAGAATTTCTTCCCAGATGATCGTCAGCTGCATTTCCGCCACGCGGTTGCCGACGCAGCGATGGATGCCGAAGCCGAACGACATGTGCTGGCGGGGCCGCTCGCGATCGATGATGAAGGCGTTCGGATTTTCGATCACACTCTCGTCGCGATTGCCCGAGACGTACCACATCACGACGCTGTCGCCGGCCTTGATCTTCTTGCCGCCGATCTCCGCATCGGCCGTGGCGAGGCGGCGCATATGGGCGAGCGGCGTCTGCCAGCGAATGGTTTCCGAGACCATCGAGGTGACGAGGCCCGGATTGTCGCGCAGCTTCTGATATTGATCGGGGTTCTTGTTGAGCGCGTAGACGCTGCCGGAAATCGTGTTCCGCGTCGTATCGTTGCCGCCGATGATCAGGAGGCCGATATTGCCGTGATATTCCACCATCGGCATGTTCCGCGTCGCGTCATTGTGCGCGAGCATGGAGATGAGATCGATGCCCGGCTCGGCGTTGACGCGCTCGTTCCACAGCCCGTTGAACGCGTTCATGCACTCCGTGCGGGCCTCGTGCTTGTGCTCCCAGCTCTTGGCCGGCCCGTGGCCCGGCATGTTGGTGAACATGTCCGACCAATGGGTGAGCTTGCGCCGATCCTCGAACGGGAAATCGAACAGGGTGGCGAGCGTCATCGCCGTCAATTCCTTGGAGACCAGATCGACCCAATCGAAGGTCTCGCCGATCGGCAGGGAATCGAGGATTTGGCCCGCGCGTTCGCGCACGACGGGCGACATGAGCGCGATATTGCCCGGCGCGAGCGTGGGCGTGACGCTCTTGCGCTGGGGGCCATGCGTCGGCGGATCCATGCTGATGAAGCTGGTGTTGCGCTGCTTGCCGAACATTTTCTCGAACTCGGCGCGCGCTTCGAGCGTTTGCAGGACGATGCCGTCGGCGGAGGAAAACACCTCATGGTTGGTGTCGACGGCCATGATGTCGTTCCACAGCGTCACTGACCAATAGGGGCCGTATTCGCTGTCTGGCGTGTAGTGCACCGGGTCTTCGCGGCGCAGCCGCTCGAACACCGGCCAGATCGTGTTGTTCTGGAACCGGTCCGGCGCGGCGGGATTGAGCGAAGCCAGCGCGGCGTCATTGGCTTGGGCGCGCAGCGTCTCAGGGCGTTCTTCAAGCATCGTCATGGACGTCCTCCATGGCGCGCATGATTTTGTGACTTGCCTGGCGCGCGCCGCCGGGGCCGCATTCGGCGCCCGTCACGCTAGGTTAGGCGCCGCCGCGACATCGTGTCAACACGTGTTGACTTGGGAAAGGCTCAGCCCCGGTCGCGCTCCACCGTGATATTGGGCGACACGTTCGGGCCCGAAATCGGCGGCGGGGGCGGCGGAGGTGGGGGCGGATCCTTCGTCAGCCAGACGCGTTTGATGAGGCCCTTGGTTTTTCCGTTCGCGATCTCGTGATCGAAGCTGACGCGCCAGCCATTGTTGAAGCCATCGCGGAGCAGGTCGAGCATGCCTTGGCGGACCGGCTGGCTGCCGTCATTGCGCAGTTTGAAGCCGGAGGCCTCACGATCGGGCATGGTGTCGAGGCGCACGACGACCTCGACCTCCATATTGTCGCCGGGCGGGCCGTAGCGATCACCGACCTCGTTGACGCGAAGCATGGCGACTTTGCCGGTCTTGGTGATGAGGGCCATGGGCTCGTCTCCTATTCCGTAAGCGCGCTGACGCGCACGATGACGCCGTTCTTTTCGCCGGTGCGCCGATAATCGATCAGCACCGTCCGATCATGGGCGAAGGCGTCGCGCAGCAGAGCGAGGCTGCGGCGGCGCGCGGGCAGGTTTCGATCGCGCTTCAATTCGAAGCCGAAGGCGCGGCCCGGTTCGCTATCGAGCTGGATGACAATCTCGGTTTCGATGCGATCGGCGGGCGGGCCGTAGCCGCTCTCCGTGGCGCGCAGCATCGTGATCTTGCCGCGCGTGGCGATGATGTCGCCGATCATGTTGCGCATTTTTACCGGCCGGGCGTCGAGATCGAGCTCGAACATTTCGGTGAGCGCGTCGGCCTGGCCCTCGACCGCGAACTGAATGCGATAGCGCCGGCCCGGGCCGCTCTTCTCGAAGGAGAAGCGGCCGAAATTGCGCTCCATCAGCCTGGCATGTTGCTTGGCGACATAATGGCCATCGAGTGGGAAGACGGCGAGTTCGTCGATCGTGTCGAGGATCTTGTCCATCATGTCGCTGTCGAGCGGGATGGCGGAGATCGGTGAGCTGGTGATCTGGAGCAAGGTTGGATTGTTGCGGTGATCGTGGCCATCGCTCTTGCGGTTGGACATCAGCGAATGGACGGCGCCGTAATGATAATCGCCGCACAGCAGGAACACGCCCTTCGGCTTCGGGCCAGGGCGGCCATCGCCCTGAATGTCGTTGGCGATGTCGAAGGCGATATCGAGCAGATTGGTGAGATCGGGAAGGTTGTCGTCGTAGGTCCATGCATCGCGGATATCGGGTTCCGTGATGGTGTCTTCGTAATAGGAGAGCAGCGGTTCGGCGCCGACGAGACCCAAGGCGGCGAGCGTACTGCCTGCGCCTAGGGCGCCGTAGGCCGCGCCCGGCGGGCCCGCGACGAGGAGGCCGACCAAGCCTCCGACAATCATGCCCGCGAGGCCGCCCGCTGTCGCGCCCAACGCTGGCGCAAGCTCATGCGCGAGCTTCTGCATCGCCGCGATCGGCAGCATGGCGGGCGGCACCGGCACGACGAGGAAGACCAGATCGGAGTCCAGCACCTCGCTTGAGCGCGCCCATTGGCGCAGGCGCTGCACCTGGGCTTGGCCCAGCACGGGATGGTTCGGGTCCCAGCCGCGGCCGGTGCGATTGTCGGTGACGTAGAAACACGCCGCCCCCCGCTTGAAGTGATAGTCGAGATGCGGCGGGTTCGCGCCGCCCGGATTGTGCGCTTGCTGGAAGATATCGTAGGCGCGCAACGCGGCGGCTTCGCGCGCGAGATAGTCGGCGTCGTTGGCGTGCTTGTCGCGGTCGAGGCCCCAATCATCGACCACGTCGTGATCGTCGAGCATCATGTAGACAGGGCGCGTGCGCATCGCGTTGCGCATGGGCTGATAGGCGAATTGCTGATTGTAACGCTGCTCGTAGACGATCGGCCAATCGGGGTGTTCCTTGCCGTCGGCGCCGATGCGCGTGGCGGGAAACATTTTGGGCGCGCTGTCGCCGTAGATCTGATCGCCCAGCAGGATGAGCATGTCCTGCTCGGTCCGGCGCGACAGCACGGCCCAGCGATTGAGCGCCGTATCATTGCTGGGCTGGTGGCAGGACGCGAATTCGATCGTCATCTTCGTCGGATTGGCGGCGATCGTGCGCACGCGGCCCTGGGTGACGAGATTGGTTTCGCCTGACGGCGCGCGCCGCCACAGGATGTAGCCGTAATTCGTCGCCGGCGAGAGGCCGAGAAACGTGGTCACGCACGTCATGGCGCGCGCGGGATCGAATTGGATCGGATGAATGAGCGGCGCCGCGTTCGGCTGGCCGATCGGGCGCAGCTCGCAGGTGTAGACATCGCCGGCGCGCGGCGGAAAGTGGAGTTGGAACCAGAGCGTGGTGTGCGCGCTCGACGTGTCGCCGACGATCGAGGTCGCCAAATCGATCACCAGGCCCTTATCGATCGTGTCGTCCTTGCTCAGGAAGCCGATCGGCGGCGTCCAGCCCAGATCGGCGCCGAGCACCTCGGCGCGCAGCGCGTAATCGAATACGACGGTCATCGCCGTCAGCTGGCCTTGCACCTGCGCCATGGCCTGCACGATCGCGTCCTCAAGCGCGACCTGGATCGCAGCGCGGCCATGCGCATCGGTGACGCCCGATCCGCCGACGATGATGGCGAGACTATCGTCGCGCTTGGGCACGTCCGGATTTGGCTTGCCTGTCGTGGAATTGATGCCGCCAAAGCCGGGAAAGGTCGGCACAACGCGCACCCGCGCTTCGATCGGCACATTCGCCTGCGGCAGCGCATCCAGGAATTCGAACATCTGTATGCGAAGCGTCAGCACGCGCGGCCCCCTCGTTCAGCCCGACTTTCCCCGCCTTCTGCGGGCGCGTCTGCGCCGCGCGTCACACCATCCGCGCCAGCCTGCCTTTGATGATCTCTTCGGCGCCGGAAACGATGCGTTCGATCAGCTCTTTGCAGGTCGGCACGTCGTAGATGAGGCCGGCGACCATGCCGCAGGACCAGGCGCCGGCGTCCATCTCGCCGTCCTTCATGATGCGCGGATAGACGCCGCCGACCTCGGCGATGATGTCCTCGAATTTGAGATTGGGGCCGAGCTCCTTTTCCTTCTGCAGGAGGCGTTCGACGGCGGCGTTGGTGAGCACGCGCTCGGTGTTACGCAGCGGGCGCATGACGAGGCGGGTGTCGAGCTCGCTGGCGGCGACCAGCGCCTGCTTCACATGCTCATGCACGGGCGCTTCCTTGGTGGCGATGAAGCGCGTGCCCATGTTGATGCCTTCCGCGCCCATGGAGAGCGCGGCCACGAGCGAGCGCGCATCGGCCATGCCGCCGGAGGCGACGAAGGGAATTTTCAGCGTATCGGCTGCGCGCGGCAGCAGGATGAAATTCGGCACATCGTCTTCGCCGGGATGGCCGCCGCATTCGAAGCCATCGACGCTCACCGCATCGCAGCCGATTTGCTCGGCCTTCAGCGAATGGCGCACGCTGGTGCACTTATGGATGACCTTGATCCCGTTCTCCTTGAGCGCGGGCAGCCATTTCGCGGGATTGTTGCCGGCGGTTTCGACGATCTTCACGCCGCCCTTGATGATGGCGTCGACATAGCCCGGATAATCCGGCGGATAGATCGAGGGCAGGAACGTGAGGTTCACGCCGAAGGGCTTGGATGTCATGTCGCGGCAGCGCGCGATTTCCTTGGCGAGGTCGGCCGGCGTGCGCTGCGTGAGGCCGGTGATGATGCCGAGGCCGCCCGCGTTCGAGACCGCCGCCGCCATTTCCGCAAAGCCGACATAGTGCATCCCGCCTTGCAGGATGGGGTGTTCGATGCCGAACATTTCGGTGATCTTGGTTTTCATGCGCGTCGCTCCCGATCTTTCGGGGCGATGCTGCGACAACGCCCCGCGGCGCGCAAGCTCAGACGCGCGCGCTGACGCCGGGCGGGGGCCCGAGTATTTCCAGCCGCGCGATCACATTGCCCACGCTCGGATGCATCGCCAGGTAATGGATGCGCACGGGCAGGCCCGACCGGATCGGTCCGCCGCGCAGCGCCTCTTTGGAGAAGCCGCCGGTGATGACATTGTGGGCGTAGGCGAAGTGCTCGCCGCCGACCATAAAGCTTTCCGGCGGGTCGCCGCGCTTGGCGTCGCGGGCGCGCGGCAAGAAGCTCTCGACCGGGCCTTCGACGATCCGGCCCGCGCCATTGGTGAGCGAGGCGATGAGCTGACGGCGATAGCTCATGATCGTGTACGCGCCCACGAAGACGAAGACGCCGATAAAGCCGAGCCAGAGCAGGCCGAACCAGAACCCTTCGGGCGTGAAGAGCGCGAACAGGCCAAACAGGATGAAGACGCCGATGACCAGAAAGAATTGCCAACCCGGCAGCGGCGCACGCGCGACATCGAAGGCGATTCCTAGCGGCGGCGGCGTCATCGCCTCCCAGATGTTCGGCCTCGGTCTTCGATAGGCGCGCCAGAGCACCTCGCCGATATCGACGGCGACCTTGTAGAGCGCCAGCACAATGAAAAGGCGGGCGGAGAAGACGTGATCGAGCACCAGGCCGGCGCCGATGATGATGACAAGATGCAGCACCACGACGCGCGCGTAGGGCTCGCCCATGAGCCGATTAAGCGAGACGGTCTTGGCTTCGCCCGAGCGGACGAATTCCACGAGCTGAAACGCCTGCCAGCCGATGATGGAGACAATGCCGGGCACGTAGCCGCTCAGGATCGCGAGCGCGTTCGACCAGGCTTGCGGCGGATCGACGGCATAGGAGCCATCCGCGTCCGGGGCTGGTCCGTTCGGGCCCATGAGCATCACGAGCAAGACGGAGAAGAAGCCGTGCGCGGCGGTGAAGCCGCCATAATGGATGGCGAAAAAGACGCCCTGGCCGATGGCGTTCAGCGCCTTGCCCTGCTGCGCACGGCCGACCAGCCCCATCATGACCAGCTGGCGCACGCCGATCACCGCGTTCTCGAACGAGAACAGCAAGAGCAGGCCGAGCGGATTCCAGCCCCAGACCCAGACGCCCAGAACCGGGATCGCGCCGCAAATGATCGCGGCGATGGCGTCGCGCACCCAAAAGCTGCGCTCTTCATCAGGCCGTTCTACTATTTCACTCACGCCCGCTCCCACCCCGTGCGTTCGCCCGCGTGCGACGTTAGGATGGATGTGGAGGCGCCGCCATGACGAATTCGAAAGATCGAGAGCTGAGAGAGCGCGCCGCTGCGGTCATCCCCGGCGGCATGTACGGGCACCAGGCGGTGGGGCTGTTGCCCGACGATTACCCCCAATTCTTCTCGCGCGGAAAAGGCGCGCATCTTTGGGATGCGGACGGACGCAAATATCTCGATCTGATGTGCGCCTATGGGCCGAACCTGTTCGGCTATGGGCATGAGGGGATCGATGGCGCGTTCATTGCGCAATTGAAGCAGGGCGACGCGCTGACCGGGCCGACGGCGCTGATGGTGGAGCTGGCGGAGCGCTTCGTGGCGCTGGTGAGCCATGCCTCCTGGGCGATGTTCTGCAAGAACGGCACGGACGCGACCTCGATGGCGATGGTGATTGCGCGCGCACATGCGGGCAAGAAGACGATCGTGCGGGCCAAGGGCGCCTATCATGGCGCGGCGCCCTGGTGCACGCCGCGCCCCGCCGGGATCACGCCGGAAGATCGGCTGAACCAGATTTTCTATACCTATAACGATGTGGCGAGCCTCGACGCCGCCGTCGCCGAAGCGGGCGATGATCTCGCCGCTATTTTCGCGGCGCCCTTCAAGCACGATGCGTTCGTCGATCAGAAGGCGCCGGAGCTGGCCTATGCCAAGCGCGCGCGCGACTTGTGCGATCAGCATGGCGCGCTGTTGGTGGTCGATGATGTGCGCGCGGGCCTGCGTGTGGCGCGCGATTGCTCCTGGGCGAACATCGGCGTCCAGCCGGATTTGTCGACCTGGGGCAAATGCATCGCCAACGGGCATGCGCTGTCGGCGCTGCTGGGCTCGGAAAAGGCGCGCGCGGCGGCGGCGAAGATTTACGTCACAGGTTCGTTCTGGTTCCAGGCCTCGCCGATGGCGGCGGCGATCGAAACGCTGCGGCTGGTGAAGGAGACGGATTATCTCGAACGCATCGAGGGCCTGGGCCAAACGTTGCGCGATGGCTTGAGCGAACGCGCGGAGGCGGCGGGCTTCGGTTTCCGGCAGACGGGGCCGGTGACGATGCCGCTCTTCCTGTTCGATGACGATCCCGATCTGCGTAAGGGTTTCGCCTGGTCGTCCGCGATGCTGGCGCGCGGCCAATATGTGCACCCCTGGCACAACATGTTCCTGTGCGCGGCCATGACGGAGGCCGATATCGCGGCCTTCCTCGATGCGGCGGAAGAGAGCTTCAAGTTGTTGAAGGAGCGCGCGCCGAAGCTGGAGCCGGTGGAGAAGCTGGCCTTTCTGACGGCGGCGCATTGACAAGGTCGCGCAAATTGGAGGTTGCCGTAGGAGTCTGTAGCGTCGGATGAATTGGACTAGCTCGGATACGATCGCACTAGGCGCGGTTGCGATTTCGTTGCTGTCGCTTTGTGTGGCCCTTTGGCAGGGCTGGTTGGCGCGAGACACGGCTAGGAGGCAGCTTCGTGCATATCTCGTCGTCGAGCCTCGCGCGGTGGCGATGCGTGAAAATGGAAAGTTCGCCTACCAACTTTCGATCGTGAATAAGGGGCAGACTCCAGCGCACCACGTCAAATTGCGAGGCACGTGCGAGGTCTCTCGAGTCGCCTCTAATTTTGTTGTGCCTCCCGATTTGCATCTGCTCAAGTTAGAGCAAAAGGACACGCAACAAGTGGGCGCTGTAGTGAGCGCAGAAATCGCGCTCCATATCGAAATTGACGATCGGAACTTCTGCATCGATTTGGATGGGGATGAGTTCGTCTTTCGAGGCGAGCCAGGTCAGTTCTTGTTCATCCATGGATACGTGACCTATCGAGATATATTTGGCGTTCGTCGAGTCACGTGGTTCATGTTTCAGGTCGCGGAGCATGACGGCCTATTGAATTTTGGACACGCGTTTCCCTTCGGAAATCATGCTATCTAGGTGCGTGTTGAACGGGCCTAGGTAGCATGGATTTCTCCCGCATTCCCGATCTGCCGTCGGACGTGTTCACGGCGCCCTTGAAAAAGCCCGCCCATGTCGGAGCCGATTGGCTGGAGCCGGCGCAGCACAGCTATTCGACCGATGAGGATGGCGTTTGGAACGCGCTCTACGCGCGGCAGATGAAGTTGCTGCCCGGCCGCGCCTGCGATCAGTTTCTGCGCGGGCTGGAGAAGCTCGATCTTGGCCGTGGCGGCGTGCCTGAGTTTGGCAGGCTGAGCCGGGAACTATCGGCCATCACTGGCTGGACGGTCGTTCCCGTGCCGATGCTGATTCCGGACCACGTGTTCTTCTATCACCTCGCTAATCGGCGGTTTCCTGCCGGCAATTTCATCCGCGCGCGCGATCAGCTGGATTACATCCAAGAGCCGGATGTCTTTCACGACGTGTTCGGCCATGTGCCTATGCTCACCGATCCGACCTTCGCGGACTACATGGAGGAATATGGCCGTGCGGGCTGGAAGGCGCTCAAATTCAATCGGCTCAAGGCGCTCGGCGCACTCTATTGGTATACGGTGGAATTCGGCCTGATCGACACGCCGCAGGGCTTACGCATTTACGGCTCGGGCGTCGTCTCATCGGCCGAAGAGAGCGTGTTCGCGCTCGAAGCCGCATCGCCGAACCGCATCCATCTCAACGTCGATCGCGTGATGCGCACCGATTACGTGATCTCCGATCTGCAGCAGAGCTATTTCGTGATCGACAGTTTCGATCAGCTGATCCACGAAACGGTCGATCGCCCGTTCGACATGATCTACGCCGCGCTGCAGCCCGGCTTCCAATACGCGACGTCCGCCGTGCTCGAAACCGATCGCGTCTATCAGCGTGGCACGCAGGAATATGCGCTGCGTGGCGGGCGGGGAAGCGGGGCGAAGGCGGTTTAGGCTGAAGGTTGAGGGGGAATATATGGACAACGTCGCGCACTTTGTAGGGGCGCTCTCCGCGAGCTTGGGAGGTTGGCCAACGGTGGCCTTGTTGCTCGGCATACTTGCCATACCCTTCGTTTTTATCACCGCATTCTTCGCAAGCAGTATGCGCTTAGGCCCGCTTGTGATCGAGCTGCGTAAGGCCACTGAAGGTCTCGACAATCTTTCCGTTGCGATGGCCGAATCAAGAATTGTTGAACTCGAGATTACGGCGGAGCAGGTGCTGCTCGGCGAGCGCGACCGCGCTCGAGTTCGAGAACAGCTGGAAAAGCTGAAGGCGGTTCTTGCAAAACTACCGAGAACCTAGCGCACCCGCTCGCCCTTCGCCCGTGCTTCCAGGCGTTCGAGCAGCGCTTTCAGCGTATCGATCTCGCGCGGCGAAAAGCCATCGAGCAGACGCGCTTCGTAATCGCGCGCGAGCGGGGCGATGTCGTCGAAAAGTTTCTTGCCGGCGCGCGTCAGCTCGATGATCTGGGAACGGCCGTCGGCGGCGTTGATCGAGCGGCGCACAAGGTCGCGTTCGACCAGGCCCGCAACCGCGCGGCTTACGGTCACCTTGTCCATCGCGGTCTTGGCCACGATCTCGGCCTGGTTGTGCGCGTGGAATTCCGCCAGCACGGCGATGACGCGCCATTCCGGGATCTTGAGCCCGAAGCGCGCCTCGTAGGAGTCCGCGATCAGCCGGCTCACCTCGTTGGAGGCGACGGAGAGCCGATAGGGCAGATAATCAGCCAGACGCAGCGCAGGCTTGGTCATGCGCCGACATCCTGTTCGATGCGGCCGAAGATCGAATGGCCTTTCGCGTCGCGCATTTCGATCTCGACGCGGTCGCCGCTCTTGAGGAACGGGGTTTTCGGCGCGCCGTGCTGGATCGTTTCGATCGTGCGCTGCTCGGCGATGCAGGCATAGCCGCGCCCGCCGTCCGCGATCGGCTTGCCCGGCCCCCCATCTTGCCCGCGATTGCTCACCGTGCCCGAACCGAGGATGGTTCCCGCCGCGAGCGGGCGCGTCTTCGCCGCATGTGCGATGAGCTGGCCGAAATCGAACGTCATATCTTCGCCCGCATCGGGCGCGCCGAATGGCTTGCCGTTCAGCGCGACATGCATCGGGAGATGGAGCTTCGCATCCCGCCACACATCGCCCAGCGCGTTTGGCGTGACGGCGACAGGAGAAAATGCGGACGACGGCTTCGACTGAAAAAAACCGAACCCTTTATCGAGCTCGCCCGGAATGAGGTTGCGCAGGCTCACATCATTGCAGAGGAGCACCAGCGCAATATGCGCGCGCGCTTCGGCGGCGCTGACGCCCAGCGGCACATCGTCCGTGATGACGGCGACCTCCGCTTCGAAATCGCAGCCCCATGCCTCGTCCGCGAGCGGGATCGGATCGCGGGCGCCGAGAAAGCTATCGGAGCCGCCCTGATACATCAGCGGATCGGTCCAGAAGCTCTCCGGCATTTTGGCGCCGCGCGCCTGGCGCACCAGCGCGACGTGGTTCACGTATGCCGAGCCGTCCGCCCATTGATAGGCGCGCGGCAAGGGCGCGGCGGCGTCGCGCTCATGGAAACGTTCGCGCGGGATCGCTTCGTGATTGAGGCTCTCGGCCAGCGCTTTGAGCTTGGGCGCTGCATGCGCCCAATCGTCGAGCGCGGCTTGCAAGCTCGGCGCGACCGCGCCCGCATCCGCGCACCAAGCGAGATCGTCGCTGACGACGACGAGGCGGCCGTCGCGGCCCCGTTTCAGTGAGGCGAGTTTCAAGCAGCCCTCTGCGCATCCGGCGCGGCCTTGGCGAAAGCGGGGTGCTGCTGCGCGCGCGCGTCGGCCGCGACGAGGCGCGGGAAATGCGACAGATCGAGCGGGTAGCGGCGCGCGTTGGCCATTTGCGGCACGAGCAGAATATCGGCCAGTGTCGGCGCATCGCCGAAGGCGAACGCGGTCTCCTTGCGCGCCTGCAATTGCGCTTCGAGCGCGTGGAAGCCCACGCCGATCCAGTGCATGTACCAGTTCGCGATGTGATCTTCGTTGGTGCTGAATTCGAGCCGCAGCCGCGTCAGCACGGCGACATTGTTGAGCGGATGGATGTCGCACGCGATTGCGTAAGCGAAACTCCGCACCTGCGCGCGCTCCCATGCATCCTTCGGCAGGAAGGGCGGATTGGGGTGCGTTTCATCGAGCCAGTCGAGAATGGCGAGCGATTGCGTGAGCACGCCGGCTTCGGTTTCCACGAAGGGCACGCGCGCGGCGGGATTGAGTGCGCGATTCTCGGGCGAGAATTGCTCGTCCTTGCCCGGCAGGATGTTGATCGGAAACACGTCCGAGGAGAGGCCCTTCAGATTGAGCCCGATGCGCACGCGATAGGAGGCGGAGGAGCGCCAATATTCATGCAGCCGCATCATCGTGACCTCTCACAAACAGCAATATGCCATGCTCGGCGATCGCCGGCGCGACGATTGTCGGGGACGCCGCTTCGTTCCCGCATTGAAGGTGGACCGCCACAGGCAGCACCTCTTGCAGGCTTGCAAGCCAGTCGCTCCCTTCGTCGGCCCAAGGGACAAGATCGCTTTCGTTGGGATCGTTAGACCGCACAATGACGGCGATGTCCAAATCGCTCGTCGGCGTGTTGTCGCCCCTCGCGCGGCTGCCGAAGGCGTAGACGCGCTGAATCGGCGATATCGGCGCCGCCCATTGCTGGATTGCGGCGATCCAATCGGAGGGAATAGCCTCGCTGTTCACTCGCCCATCCGCGCCTTCGCGGCGTGTGCGGCGCGCGCCTTTTCGTGCAGCCAGGCGGCGTGGTTGGGCGCTTTCTTGGTGCGGCTCCATTCTTCCAGCATGAGCGGGGCGACGCGCTTCAGTTCGGCGAGTTCTTCGGCCGTACCTGTATCGCAGGCGAGCTCCACGCGGTGCCCGTTCGGATCGAAGAAGTAGATGGATTTGAAAACGCCGTGGTCGGTCGGGCCCAGCACGTCGAGGCCCTTCGCCTCCGCGCAGGCTTTCACGGCCAGCAGATCATCGAGCGAGGCGGCCTTGAACGCGATGTGCTGCACCCAGGCCGGTGTGTTCTCATCGCGGCCCATCGCCTTCTGCTCGGGCAGTTCGAAGAACGCCAGCACGTTGCCGTTCCCCGCATCGAGGAAGACATGCATGTACGGATCGTACGCGCCCGTTGAAGGCACATGATCTTCCGCGAACGCGGTGGTGAATTCCATGCCGAGCAGATCGCCGTAGAACGCGACCGTTTCGGCGGCGTCTTTGCAGCGATAGGCGACGTGGTGGATGCCTTGCAGCGCGGTCATCATCCCGCTTCCTTCAGCACGCCGCGGCGGATTTGGTCGAGTTCGATCGAGTCGAACAGCGCTTTGAAATTGCCCTCGCCGAAGCCCTGATTGCCCTTGCGCTGGATCAGCTCGAAGAAGATCGGGCCGACGGCGTTCTGGGTGAAGATTTGCAGCAGGAGATCGCCGGGCGCGCCGTCGATCAGGATGGCGTTGCGCTTGAGGCGCGCGACGTCTTCGCCATGGCCGGGCACGCGCGCATCGATGCCTTCGAAATAAGTCGCGATCGTGTCCTGGAACGGCACGCCGCGAGCGCGCAAGGTTTCGACGCTCTCGTAAATGTCGTCGGTTCCGAGCGCGATGTGCTGGATGCCTTCGCCGCGATAATCGCGGATGAATTCCTCGATCTGGCTCTTATCGTCCTGGCTTTCGTTGAGCGGGATGCGAATCTTGCCGCACGGGCTCGTCATCGCCTTGGAGAAGAGGCCGGTGCCGTGTTTGCCTTCGATGTCGAAATAACGGATTTCGCGGAAATTGAAGATGCGTTCGTAATACTCCGCCCAGACTTTCATATTGCCGCGCGAGAGATTGTGCGTGAGGTGATCGATATAGCTGAGGCCAGCGGCGTTCTTGGCCTCATCGGCGCCGTCGATCGGCTTGAAATCCACATCGTAGATGGTCTGCGCGCCGTAGCGATCGACCAGATAGACGTTGACGCCGCCAATCCCCTTGATGGCGGGAATGTCGAGCTCCATCGGCCCGATCGGGCTATCGACGGGCTCTGCGCCGCGCGCGATCGCTTCCTTAAGCGCGCGCGCGGCATCCTTCACGCGGAACGCCATCGCGTTCGCGCTCGGCCCGTGCGCGCCGCGGAAGGCGGCGGGCTGGCCGCTGGGCTCCATGTTGAGGATGAAGTTGATGTCGCCCTGCTTGTAGCGCACGACGTTTTTCGAGCGGTGCCGCGCCACGGCCGTGAAGCCCATCGCTTCGAAATAGCGGGCGACTTTCTCGGGCTCGGGCGCGGTGAATTCGACGAATTCGAAGCCGTCTGTGCCGATCGGATTGTCGAGAGCGACCATCGTGTCTCCTGCAACTCGTTACTAGTGCAACTAAGTGGCGGCGGCCCCAGCGTCAAGCGCAAAGCCAGTTTACGTGCACGGCAAGGACGCGCTAGCGTCGGCTGAGGAGGAACGCTTGGCTGAGCCCGAATTCGCGCCGGCCCTCGCTGCGCTTGCGGAGCGCATTGGCTTGGGCGCCGTCACCAATCTGCGCCGTCTTTCGGGCGGCGCGAGCCAGGAGACCTGGGCGTTCGATGCAGGCGGCGCGTCGCGCATTCTGCGCCGTGGGGCGTCGGCCAGCGGCAGCGGCTTGGCCGTCGGGCTCGCGACCGAGGCCGCGCTGATGCAGCGCGCGCGCGCGGCGGGCGTGCCTTCGCCGAAAGTTCTGCACGTGCTGGAGGAGGCCGATGGCGTAGGCGCCGGCTTCGTCCAGGATTTCGTGAGCGGGGAGACGCTCGGTGGGCGCATCGTGCGCGATGCGCGCTTCGCTGACGTACGGCCCAAGCTCGCGTTTCAGTGCGGCCAGATTCTCGCGCGCATTCATGCCATCCCCATAAGCGAGGTTCCGCCGCTGCCGCATCGCCCGGCGCGCGAAACGCTGCAGGGCTTTATCGACCTGCACAAGACGGAAGCCTGGCCGCGGCCGGTGTTTTCGCTGGCCTTCAAATGGCTGGAGAAGCGCCTGCCGGAAAAGGAAGATGTCGCGCTCTGCCACGGCGATTTCAGGAACGGCAATCTCATCATCGACGAGACGGGCGTCGCGGCCGTGCTGGATTGGGAGATCGCGCTGATCGGCGATCCGATGCAGGATTTAGGCTGGGTGTGCACGGCGGCATGGCGCTTCGGCGGCGACCAGCCGGTCGGCGGCTTCGGCGCCAAGGCGGATTTGTTCGCCGGCTATGAGAGTGTGAGCGGAACGCGCGTTGATCCCGAACGCGTGCGGTTCTGGGAAATGCTCGGCTCGCTGCGCTGGGGCATCATGTGCACGATGTCGACGATCCGCTTCCGCAGCGGCGGCGATCACGCGGTCGATCGCCCGATGATCGCGCGGCGGGCCTCGGAAAATGAACTCGATCTCGTCAATCTGATGATGGGCGCGTGATGCAGGACGAACCGTCAGCCCTCGCCATTCTCGAAAACACCATCCGGCATTTGCGGGAGAAGGCGCTGCCGGCGCTTGAAGGCCGCGCGCAGTTCGAGATGCGCGTGACGATCTCGGCGCTCGACCTAGTGCGCCGCGAATTTTCGCTGAAGCCGGCGAGCGATGCGGCGGAGCTGGCGCGGCTCAAGGCGCTGCTGAATCAGGAGGGCGATCTCCATGCGCTCAACCAGGCGCTTGCCGACGCGATCAGCGCAGGGCGCATGGACGAAGAAACGCCCGGCCTGATGGCGCATCTGCGCGCCACCGCGATCGAGAAACTCGCCGTCGATCAGCCGAGCTACGCGGCCTATCGGCGCGCGACGGAAGACAAGACCCAAGGGAGCACGTGATGGATTTCGATTTGCCCAAAGAGCTCGTCGCCTATCTGGCCGAGCTTGACGAGTTCATCGAGCGCGAGATCAAGCCGATCGAGAACCGCGACGACAATATCCGCTATTTCGACCATCGCCGTGAATGGGCGCGCACGGATTGGGATGCGGGCGGGCTGCCGAAGAAAGAATGGGAAGAGCTGCTGGCCGAAGCGCGCGCCGTGGCGGACAAGGCGGGCCATCTGCGCTTCGCGTGGCCCAAGGAGTTCGGCGGCAAGGGCGGCTCGCAGCTTTGGATGGCGGTGATCCGTGAACATCTCGCGGCCAAGGGCCTGGGCCTGCATAACGATCTGCAGAACGAGCATTCGATCGTCGGCAACAATCCCTTCATTGTGATGTTCAAGGAGTTCGCGACCGAAGCGCAATATAAGCGCGACAGCGAGCGCCTGCTCGCCGGCAAGATGCGCACCGGCTTCGGCCTCACCGAGCCGAACCACGGCTCGGACGCCACCTGGATGGAGACGCGCGCGGTGCGTCAGGCCAAGGACGGCAAGCCGGGCTGGCTCATCAATGGCGAAAAGATGTGGACCACCGGCATGCATGTCGCGAATTACGTGATGTGTTTCGCGCGCACCGATGGGAAGGACGGCGATGCCCGCGGCATCACCTGTTTCATCGTGCCGGCGGAGGCGCCGGGCGTGAAGGTCGAAGAATATTATTGGACGTTCAACATGCCGACAGACCATCCGCGCGTGTCGTTCACCGATGTTTGGATTCCCGAGGATTCGTATTGGGGCGAGGTCGGCGGCGGGCTGGCGATCGGGCAGAGCTTCGTGCACCAGAACCGCATCCGGCAGGCGGCCTCATCGCTCGGCGCCGCGGTCTATTGCATCGAGGAAAGCGTGCGCTATGCGCGCCAGCGCAAGCCGTTCGGCAAGGCGCTGGCGGAAAACCAGGCCATCCAATGGCCGCTGATCGAACTGGCCACGCAAGCCGAAGCGCTGCGCCTGCTGATCCGCAAGACCGCCTGGCAGATGGACAACATGCCTCACAAAGAGATCGAGCGTACGATCTCCGACAAAGTCTCGATGTGCAATTATTGGGCGAACCGGCTGGTGTGTGACGCGGCGGACCGCGCGATGCAGACGCATGGCGGGATCGGCTATTCGCGGCATAAGCCGTTCGAGCACATTTACCGCCACCATCGCCGCTATCGCATCACGGAAGGCTCGGAAGAGATCCAGATGCGCAAGGTCGGCGCCTATCTGTTTGGCTATCTTGGGCCCAAGCGGCGCGAGTTCAACGAGCTTTGATTTGCAGGGGGCTGTCGGATTGCAGCCTTTGAGATCGTCCTAGCGAGGAGGGCCGTGGGCGAAGGCGCTTGCGGCCCTTTTTGGTTGAAGGAGGGGGTTCATGACCTATGTCGATGGCTTCGTCGTGCCGGTGAAGAAGAGCAAGCTTGACGCTTACAAGGCGATGGCGACATTGGGGCGTACGATTTGGATGGAGAACGGCGCGCTCGATTATCGCGAATTCGTGGCCGACGATGCGCCGGTCGGTGAGGTCACCTCGTTCCCGCGCAGCGTGAAGCTGGAAGAAGATGAGATCGTGATCTTCGCCTACATTCTCTTCGAATCGCGCGCGCATCGCGATGCGGTGAACGCCAAGGTGATGGAAGATTCGCGCATGACCACCCCGCCGGACGGCATGCCGTTCGATATGGAGCGGATGATCTATGGCGGGTTCGCGGCTCTGGTGGAGGCCTAAGGGGCGGTTCAGCGCCTGAGGCCGAACATCCGCAGCCAGCCGCCGCTGGTCAGCACGGCGACGTCGAGCAGCGCCAGCGGCATGAAGACGCCCGGCGGCGCGGCCATGAAGAGTGGGCGCCAATCGGGATCGAATTTCTGCTTGAAGGCGCGCAGGCCGCGAAAGCCGTAGAGCGTCTCGCCTTCTTCGTAGACGGCCGCGCCGATCTTGGTCAGCGCGGGCGCGAGCCGGCGATGTTCGAGGCCCGCCAGCGGCGCCATGCCGAGATCGAGCGCCTCGAAGCCCTCGCCCTTGGCCCAGTCAATCAGCTTCACGAACAGATAATCCATAACATTGGGCGGCGCATCGGGCGCATAGCGCATCAGATCGATCGCCAATTCGCGCCGGCCCGCGCCGATCCAGAGATTGGCGAACGCGATCGGCGCGCCGTTCTGCGTCACGCACGCGATCGGCATGGCGCCGAGATAGGCCTCGTCGAAACGGCCCATAGAGAATGCTTTTTCGCCGCCGCCATGTGCGGCGAGCCAGGAATCGGAGATAGCTTTGAGATCGCCGCACGCGCCGGGCGCGCGCACCCCGAACGCGCAGCCTTCGCGGTCCAGCCGGTTGCGCGCCGTGCGCAGATTCTGCTTGGCCTTGCCGTCGAGCGTGAAGCGCTGCACGGGCGCGAGCGCGGTTTCGCCGATCTTGCGCGCCACAAAGCCAAGCTCCGCGACCGCGCCCAGATCCTCTGCGCGCAGCGCATAGAACACCGGCAGCGCGCCCGCTTCGTCGGCGCGCTCGGCGAAGGCCCAGAGCAACGAATCGTGTTCGTCCGCACGTCCGCAAGGCGGGCCGATCGCGATCCAGCGCCTGCCATGGGCGCGAAACATCAGGAAGCTCTCGCCGCTTTCGGAGAACAGCAAATCCTTATCGCCCGTCAGCGCCAGCCAGGCGTCCGGTCGTGCGCGCTCGGCGTGGGCGATGACGCCGGCGGCGCGCGCCAGATCGGCCGCTGACGGGCGTCCGCGAAAGCGCGTCTTGGGCGCTGCGAACAATTGCGTGGCTGCGATCAGCGCGGCGAGCGCGGCCACCGCCATGCCGCCGCGCAAAAAGCGCGACGCATCGCCATCGAGCAGGAACGTCCACCAGAGTTCGTCGCGATACTCGACCTCGCGATAGGCGAAGAAGCCAAGCGCCAGCGCGCCCGCCACGGTCGCTGCGATGCCGATGAACCAGGGCGCCGTCAGCGGCTCGCTGAGCAGGCGCGATTTGCGCACGAATGCGCCGCGGCAGAGGTAAAGCCCGATCGCCACCAAGCTCAGCAGCGCGGCTTCTTCGAAGTCGAGCCCGCGGAAGAGCGCGAACAGCACGCCGAGGCAGAGCAGCGCCAAAGTCGCCAGATAGGCGCCCTCGCGCTTGCGCCAGAGCCCGGCGGCCAGCACGAGCAGCAGGAGGCCCACGACACTGGCCAGGAAATGCGAAAGCTCGATCACCAGCAGCGGCGCAATCTGGGACAGCGCCGTCATCCGCTCGGCCAGCTCGGGCGAGGCGCTGGTCGCCAGCAGCACCGCCCCGCTCAAGAAAACGAGCAGCGCGAAGGCTTGCGGCGTGAAGGCGATGAGCGCTGCGCGCAGCCAATTGGGCGCAGCTTCGGGGGCGGTTGTGCGCATGGGGAACGGCGGGCGCGGTCTAGCAGCGCCGCGTGCGCCTGTCAGGAAGCAGTCCACGCGCCACTCGCCTTAGAGCTGCGTCGAGATGTCCTGTGGGCCGATTTGGGATAGGGTGGCGACGCCCTATTTTAGGCGTCCTGACCCGGCAAAGCTTCCGTTCATGACCGACGATCCGCCGCCGAACATGTTTGACCTGCAAGGCCGCCCCAAAGGGCGGGGGCGTTTTTTCATCGGCTTCGCCGCGGCCGCGGCGCTGGTGATTTCGGGCGCCATCGGCGGCGCCGTGGGCGCTTCGCTCACGCAGAGCCGCGCCGGCGCCAGCGTGGCGCTGCCGGGCTCGGCCAATGGCACGCCCGTTTCGTTCGCCGACGTGGCCCAGCGCGTGAAGCCGGCCGTGGTGTCGGTGCATGTCGAAATCCGCCCGGCCTATTCGAACGGCGCCGACGCTTCCGGCCCGGACAATCCGTTCAACGATTTCTTCCGCCGGTTCGGCGGCCAGCGCGTCCAGCCGCGCCAGGAGGCGGCCGGCTCGGGCTTCTTCATTTCGCAGGACGGCTTCATCGTCACCAACAACCATGTGGTGGAGAACGCCGAACGCCTGCAGGTGACGCTGGATGATGGGCGCACGCTCGACGCGCGCCTGGTGGGCCGCGATCCGCGCACCGATCTGGCGCTGCTCAAGGTCGAAGGCGGGCCGTTCCCGTTCACGCAATTCGCGCAGCATGAGCCGCGCATCGGCGATTGGGTGCTGGCGGTGGGCAATCCGTTCGGGCTCGGCGGCTCGGTGACGTCGGGCATCGTCTCGGCGCGCGGGCGCGATATCGGCGCGGGGCCCTATGACGATTTCCTGCAGATCGACGCGCCGGTGAACCAGGGCAATTCCGGCGGCCCGGCGTTCAATCTGAACGGCGAGGTCGTGGGCGTGAACACGGCGATCTATTCGCCCTCCGGCGGCAATGTCGGCATCGCGTTCGCGATCCCGGCGGCGACGGCGCAGCCGGTGGTGGAAGCTTTGATGCGGCGCGGTTCGGTCACGCGCGGCTATCTCGGCGTTTCGGCCCAGCCGCTGACCGATGACATCGCGCGCGGCATGGGGCTGGCCAACGCGCATGGCGCGCTGATCGCGGAGGTCACCTCGGGCAGCCCGGCCGAGCGCGCGGGCCTCCGGCCCGGGGACGTGATCTTGAGCGTCAACGATCGCGCGGTGGACGATGCGCGGGCGCTGGCGCGGATCGTCGGGGGCTTCAGCCCGGGCGCCAACGCCACGGTCGCCTATGTGCGCGGCGGGGAGCAGCGTACGGCGCGCGTCGCGCTCGCGACGCAGCCCGATTCCGAGTCCGCGGATGCCCGGTCCGCGCCCAATGGCAAGGACAATGGCGTGGGCAGTGGGGCGCAGGGCGGCAATGCGGCCCTGGGCCTGGCGACGGCGCCCGTGGGCCAAGGCCGCGGCGGCGTCGTCATCACCGGCGTCGATCCCGATGGCCCGGCCGCCGAGCGCGGGGTGAATGTGGGCGATGTGATCCTCGAAGCGGGCGGCCATCCCGTGGCGCAGCCGGGCGATCTCGACGCCGCGGTGACCGAAGCGCGCCAGACGGGGCGCGGCGTGCTGCTGTTGCGCGTCCAATCCGAACAGGGCGTGGGCTATGTCGCGGTCCCGCTCGGCCAGGGCTAGGCGACAAGAAAAAGCGCGGCGGAGATGATCCGCCGCGCGAAAGTCGCACGGGAGCTTGAACGAGAGGTCGGGAGGCCGTTAGGCCACCATGTGCGCCGCTTGGCTCAGCACGGGCGCCGCGACGATTGCGAAGACGAAGCAGGCGGCGAGGACCGAGAAGAGGCGGGCTTGGGTGGTCATGACGGGCTCCTTGGCTCTGGTGTCGCCTCATCAGCGACAAGACAAAGATGCCCCGCGCCGGCTCGGGTCGCCGTGACAGGGGTCACGCTGTGATCTCGGCGCAAAGCCCCGTCAGCGCGATCGTGGTGAGCTATCGCACCGGGCCGATGCTGTGGGCCTGCCTCGACCGCGCCTTCGATGCGCCGGAGATCGGCGAGGTGATCGTCGTCGATAACGGCAATCCGCCGGAGGTCAGCGCCCGCTTGCGCGCGCTTGCGGCGCGGCGCGGCGATGTCCGCCTCGTGCAGGGCCAAGGCAATGTCGGCTTTGCGCGCGCCTGCAATCTGGGCGCAGCCCAGGCGCGGGGCGAGGCGCTGCTGTTTCTCAATCCCGACCTGCTGCTGGCGCCGGGCGCGGTGCGTGCGCTGCTCGATGCGGCGAAAGAGGCGAAAGCGCCCTGCATTATCGGCGGCCTCATCATCGGGCCGGATGGGCGCGAGCAGAAGGGCGCGCGGCGCCTGCGCGTGACGCCGTGGCGCGCGTTCGTGTCGTTCAGCGGCTTGGCGCGTTTCGAAAACGCGTCGCGCCTTTTCACCGATCTGCATCGCCGGCGCGAGCCTGTGCCGGAAGCGGCGGCGCCGATGCCGGTGGTGAGCGGCGCGCTGATGCTGATCCCACGCGCCAGCTTCGACCTTCTGAGCGGCTTCGATACGCGCTACTTCCTGCACGTCGAAGATATCGACATCTGCCGCCGCGCCGAAAAGCTCGGCGGCGGCGCGATCTTCCAGCCGCGCGCGCGCGCCGATCATGCGAGCGCGACCAGCGATGCGCCGGCGGCCTTTGTCGAATGGCACAAGGCGCGCGGGTTTCAGCGCTATTTCCGGGGCGAGGCGGAAGGCATTGGCGCGCGCATCATGGCCGAACTGGCGGGCGCGGCGCTGCTCGTGCTGTTGCCGGCGCGGGCCTGGCTCCTTTCAGCGCGCAGCGGCCGATGAAAGCGGTGGTGTTCGGCGCCGGCGGCCCGACGGGCGAAGCGATTGCGCTGGAGCTGGCGGCGCTGGGGCATGAGGTGATCGCGGCGCAACGGCGCGATGCGCCGGCGCCTAAGCTCACGCAGGCCGGCGTGCGCATCGTGCATGCGGATTTCGACGCGCTGGACACGATCACCTCCGCGCTCGCCGATGCGGACATCGCATTCTTCGCGCCGCATCTGCTGACCAGTGTGCGCGCGCGGGCCAAGGCTGCGGCCAAGACGCGGCTGGTGTTCTTTTCGAGCAATACCGTGTTCGCCGCGCCGGGCTCACAAACGGCCAGGGCGCTCGCCGATTGCGAGCATGCGATCCTGGCGGCGCGGCCGGATGCGCTCATTCTGCGGCCGACTTTGATCTATGGCGATCCGCGCCAGCCGACGATCACGCGCCTGCTCGCGATGGCGCGGACGCGCGCGATCCTGCCCATGCCCGGCTTGGGCTTCGAGCGGCACCAGCCGGTGTTCGTCGCCGATCTCGCGCGCCTTGCGGTGGAGGCGGGGCTGGAGCGGGGCCTCAGCGGCGCATTCGGCGTCGGCGGCGCGGAGATCGTGCGCGCGGCGCGGATGTATCGCACGATCGCGCGCGTCGCGGGCGGACGCGCCATCGTGGCGCCGGCGCCGAAGCTCGTCCTTCAACTCGCATCGCGCGTCAGATCCTTGCCGCTCGACGATGAACAGATCGCGCGCATCGGGCGCGACCGCATCGCCGGCGCGCCGCTGCCGCGACAATTCCAGGCGCGCGTTGGTTGGGAAGAAGGATTGCGCAAGCTGCTGGCGGCGATGGATCAGTCGGCGAGAACGTGAGCGAGCGCGGCGCGCAGATCGCCACCCTCGTGCAGGATCGCCTTGAGGCCGGCGGCGCGGCCTGCGTCCACGTCGCGCTGCGCGTCGCCGATCATCACGCTGCGCAGCGGATCGATGGGGTTCTCGCGCAGCGCTCTGAGCAGCATGCCGGGATTGGGCTTCGCATCCCAATGCGGAGCCGGTTGCGGCGCATGATAGAACGCGTCGATCCGCGCGCCCTGCGCCGCGAGCTCCTCCTGCATGCGCGCATGGAAGGCGTGCATGGCGGCTTCATCGTAGAGCCCGCGCGCAATGCCCGATTGATTAGTGACGACGATGGCCTGCCAGCCTTTCTCGTTCACCGCGCGCACGGCCTCAATGGCGCCCGGCCGCCAGCGCAGATCATCGACGCGATGGGCGTAGCCGATATCTTCGTTGAGCGTCCCGTCGCGATCGAAGAACACCGCAGGCGTTACATCCCTGTGCGGCGCGTGGCCTTCGAGCCGCGCCAGCGCCTGTTCGGCGATGGCGAGCGAAGAGGTGAGGCCGGGCGATTCGATGCCGAACAGATTGACCAAGCCGGCGATTCCATGCGCCTCCGCGCCGTCGATGCGGAAATCCGCAGCCGCTTCGCCGCGGCCCGAAATCTTCGGCCGGCAGCCGGAATAATCCGGCGTCAGCGCCTCGTCTTTCAAAGCGGGCCAATAGCGCCGGATGGCGTCGTAAAAAGAGTCTGCGCGGCGCGGATCGACATCGTAATTCACGGCGGCGGGATCATCGCTCCCCAGCCATTCGACGTCCGGCCCAAAGCGCATGCGGCCGGCGAGATCGATCGTGAGATGCACGCCGAGCCCGCCTTCGACCGGCGCAGGATAGATCAGGCGCTGGAAAGCAGGGCGGCCGGCGCAGCCGAAATAATTTCCCTTGGCAAGCACCCGCTTGGGGATCGCATTGGGAGAAAGGCCGCGCAGCGCGCGCGCGACGTCCTGCGCGTTGAGGCCGGCGGCGTTGATGAGCTTGCGGCAGAGCAAGCGCGCCGGCGTCTCACCGCCGATTTCCAATAGGAAGCTGCCATCCGTGCGGATCTCGCCGCCGATCAGCGGCGCGCCAAACGCGATGGCGCCGCCGGCGGCCTCGAGTTCGCCCTGCAGCGCCAGCATCAGGCCATGGCTGTCGACGATGCCGGTCTCGGGCGAGAGCAGCGCGGAGACGCAGGCGAGGTTCGGCTCAAGCGCGCGCGCCTCCGCGCCCGATAGCAGGCGCAAGCCTTCCACGCCGTTCTCCACGCCGCGCGCGTGGATGGCGGCGATCTGGGCTTCTTCGGCTGGCGAGGTCGCGACGATCAGCTTGCCGATCTTGCGATGCGCAACCTGCGTGCGTTCGAGGAAGGGGTAGAGCAGGCGCCGGCCATGCACGCAGAGGCGGTGGCGCAGCGAGCCGGTCGGATAGTACATTCCAGCATGGATGACTTCGCTGTTGCGCGAGGAGACGCCGCCGCCGATGCCGAAACCGGCTTCCAGCACGAGGACGTCATGGCCATTGTGCGCAAGCGCGGCCGCGCAGGCGAGGCCCACCACGCCCGCGCCGATCACGACTGCCTCGATCTCGTCTTCGTTCACCATCGCCTCGGCGCGCATCCGCGCTTCTTGAACAGCATGGAGGCCGCTTCGTGAAGGCTTTGCCCGTTCTGCTCGTCGTTCTGATCCTGCTGGTCGCGCCGCGGGCGCACGCGGAGACCTATCGGCTGCGCTATGAAGCGCAAATCCTGGGCCTGCTGACGATCGGCGCCGCGTCTTACGAGGTCAGCGTGGCGCAGGGCGGGGGCTATGCGGCGCAGGGCGGCGTGCAGACCTCCGGCGTGGCGCGGCTGTTCGATCAGACCAGCATCCGCGCCTCGGCGAGCGGACAGGTGGGCGCGCGCGGCGTGGTGTGGGCCAATTACCTGCTCGTGCATGCCTATGCGAACAAGTCGCGCCGCGTCGATATGCGCCGCACGCCGGGCGACATCGAAACCACGATCGCGCCGCGCTACGGCAATATGGGGACCCCGCCGGCCACGCCCGCGCAGCGCGCGAATTCCTATGATCCAATCAGCGCGCTGTTCGCGCTTGGCCGTCAGATCGCGGCGACGCAAAGCTGCAGTGGCCGCGTGCTCGTGTTCGACGGGCGCCAGCATTATCGGCTCGCCGCCAGCGGCGGGGCGCGCGGAACCTTCAATGGCGGCGGTTACCAGGGCCCGGCGCTCCGCTGCGCGCTGCGTTACGAGGCGCTGGCCGGCTATACCGATCTTGCGGAGGCGCGGCGCGCGCCGGAGGCGGAGGCTTGGTTTGGCCTGGGCGGTGATTTCGCCCCGCTGCTGCAGCTGACGATCCCAACCCCGCTCGGCCCCGCACGGCTCGATCTGCGCGGTTATGAGCGGCGCGCTTAGCCGCCGGCCTTGACGAAATCGCGGATCGCGCCGGCGATGCGGCTCTGTGTCTGGCCGTCGAGATAGGGATGCATGGGCAGCGCGATAACGCGCTGGGCGATGTCTTCCGTCACCTTGAGCCCGCCCGCGCCGACCGGGAAATCGCGATAGGCGGATTGGGCGTGGATCGGGCGCGGGTAATATTGCGCGGTGGGGATTTCCGCCGTGCGCAGATGGGCGGCGAGACCGTCGCGGTCTTCGCACTCGATCACATATTGCGCCCATGTCGAGACGCCGCCCTCGATCACGCGCGGCGTACGCACGGCGCCTTCGAGCAGATTGGCGTAGCGATCGGCGATGTCGTTTCGCTTTTCGATCTCGTCGGCGAAGATGGCGAGCTTCTCGATCAGGATGGCGGCCTGGATCGTATCGAGGCGCGAATTCATGCCAATGCGGACATTGTCGTATTTGTCGACGCCGGCGCCATGGTTGACGAGCGAACGGATGATTGCGGTGTCGCCATCGTCATTGGTGAGCGTCGCGCCGCCATCGCCGTAACAGCCGAGCGGCTTGGCGGGGAAGAAGCTCGTCGTCGCCGCATCGGACCAGACGAGCGGATGCGCGCCGTTCAGCGTGCAGCCGAAGCCTTGTGCGCTGTCGGCCAGCAGTTTGAGGCCGTGCTTCTTCGCGATCGCCGAGATCGCGGGATAATCGGCCGGCTGGCCGAACAGATCGACCGCGATCACGACCTTTGGCGTGAGCTTGCCGGCGCGTTTCACGTCCTCGATCGCGGCGTCGAGGCTCTTGGGGTCGATGTTGTACGTATCCGGCAGGACATCGACGAACACCGGCGTCGCGCCGATCCAGGGCACGATCTCCGCCGTCGCCGCGAACGAGAAGGACGGGCAGAACACCGCATCGCCTTCGCCTACGCCCCAGGCCATCAGCGCAAGCACCAGCGCGTCGGTGCCGTTGGCGTTGGAGATGGCGTGCTTGGCGCCGCCGAACGTGGCGAGCTGGGCTTCGAAGGCTTTCACCTCCGGGCCTTGAATGAATTGCCCGTGCGCGAGCACGCGCGCGATGGCGGCGTCGATCTTGTCGGCGATGCGGGCGCGCTGCGCCTGCAGATCAATGAACGGAAGCATCGGCCTCGGCTTCTGCGGAGAGGGAAGGAAGATCGGCGGCGCGGTCGACCGCGCGCGCGAGTTTAAGCACGGCGAGCGCTTCTTCGCCGGTGACGGCGGGACGCGCAGTCGCGCCGGTCACAGCATCGAGGAAGCAGGCCACATTGGCCCCGAGCGGATCGCGGCCCGAGGGCGTGTCGCCGAACTCGGAATTGAGCGCGAAGCCGGTCGTGTTCTCGAAGGTGCGCGCGATGAAATCGACGCGCACTTCGCCGCTTGGATAGACGAGGCGCATGGTGCGCTTGCGGTCGTCGGCGACGCGGCTGGCCACGAGTTCGGCGCGGGCGCCGCCGGCGAAGCTGAGGAGCGCGGTGATATCGTCGGCGGAGCCGGTTTCGACGCGCCTGCCGCGCGCGCTGACGCGCGATGGCGGGCCGCCCATCAGCTGCAGCGCGAGATCGAGATCGTGCACCATGAGATCGAGCGTGACAGACACATCCGCGCTGCGCCCGCTCCAGGGGCCGGCGCGCACGCACTCGATGCGCGTGGGCATTTCGGGCGCGGCGAGCAGCCCCATGGCGGCGAACACCAAGCGTTCCTGATGGCCGCAGGCGAGCGCGACATTGCGTTCCGCCGCCAGCGCCACGAGCGCTTCGGCTTCGCCCACATCGACCGCGAGCGGCTTTTCGACCAGCACATGCTTGCACGCGGCGAGCGCGGCGCGTGCGGCCGAAGCATGCGTCGAGGGCGGCGAGGCGATGGTGACGACGTCCACATCCGCGAACAGCGCGGCGAGATTGGGCGCAGCGGCGACGCCGAGATCGGCGGCGAGTTTTTCCGCGCGCGCGCCATCGACATCGTACACCGCGACAAGCTCGGCGCGCGCGTCTGCCTGATATTTGCGCGCATGATGGCCGCCGAACACGCCCGCGCCGATCACCCCCGCCTTAAGCTTGCTCATTCCACCGTCACCGATTTCGCCAGATTGCGCGGCTGATCGACATCCGTACCTTTATGCACGGCGGTGTAATAGGCCAGTAGCTGCACCGGCGCTGCATAAACAATGGGAGCGACGAAGGGATCGCAGGTCGGCGCGAAAATGCGCTTGGACGGCAGTTCTCCCGCGGCCGCATGGCCCGCCGCATCCGAGATCAGGATGATTTTGCCGCCGCGCGCGGCGACCTCCTGCATGTTCGACAGCGTCTTTTCGAACAGCGCATCGTGCGGCGCCACGACGACGACGGGCGTCTGCTCATCGATCAGCGCGATCGGCCCGTGCTTCAACTCCCCGGCCGCATAGCCTTCGGCGTGGATGTAGGAGAGCTCCTTGAGCTTCAGGGCGCCTTCGAGCGCGATCGGATAATGGATGCCGCGACCGAGATAGAGCACGTCGCGCTTGTCTTTGAGCTCGGCGCCCAGCGCTTCGATCTCCGGCTCGCTGTGCAGCGCTTCGGTGAGGAGCCGCGGCGTCTCCATCAGCGCGTGGACGAGGCGCTTTTCTTCTTGCGTCGAGAGCACGCCGCGGGCGCGGCCGATGGCGATGGAGAGCGCGGCGAGCGTGGCCAGCTGCGCGGTGAACGCTTTGGTGGAGGCGACGCCGATTTCAGGGCCGGCCAGCGTGGGCATGCGCGCATCGGCTTCCCGCCAGATCGTGCTTTCGGGCACGTTGACGATGGCGAGCGTCTTGATGCTCCTGTCTTTGCAATAGCGCAGCGCGGCGAGCGTGTCGGCCGTTTCGCCCGATTGCGAGACGAAGGCGGCGAAGGTCCTCTTCGGCGTCGCGGGCTTGCGGTAGCGGAATTCGGAGGCGATGTCGGTCTCGACCGCGATGCCGCCGATTTCCTCCATCCAGTATTCGGCGACGCGGCCTACGTAATGCGCCGTGCCGCAGCCAATCAGGATCGCGCCGTCGGACGCGAGATCCACGCCGTCGAGATCGGGTGTCTGCACGGTCTCGTCGAACACGTTGACATAGCGCGCGATGGTGCGGCCGGTGGTTTCCGGCTGCTCGTAGATTTCCTTCTGCATGAAATGGCGGTGATTGCCTTTTTCCGCCGCCGCCGCGCCGCCCGCGAAATGATGCACCGGACGCTGCACGAGCTGGCCGAACTTATCGTAGATGGCGCTGGATTTGTGGGTGATGACGGCGAGTTCGCCATCTTCCAGATAGATCACGTTCTGCGTGAAGGGCGAGACCGCGATGGCGTCGCTGCCGAGATACATTTCCCCGTCGCCCACGCCGATCACCAGCGGGGGCCCATTGCGCGCGCCGATCAGCAAATCCTCTTCGCCGGCGAACAGCGCCACCAGCGCAAACGCGCCGGTGAAGCGCGCCACCGCAGCGGCCGTCGCGTCGTGCGGGGAGAGCCCTTCGCTGAGGCCCTGATCGATCAGATGGGCGATGGTCTCGCTGTCGGTCTGGCTCGCGAACACGCGGCCCTTGGCGGTGAGTTCGGCGCGCAGCGCGCCGAAATTCTCGATGATGCCGTTGTGGACGATGGCGACGCGGCCGGCGGCATGGGGATGGGCGTTGGCTTCCGTCGGCGCGCCATGGGTCGCCCAGCGCGTGTGGCCGATGCCGCTCGATCCCTTGAGCGGCGCATCGGCCAGCACGGCTTCGAGGTTCTTGATCTTGCCCGGCGCGCGCCGGCGCACGATCTGGCCGGCCTCAAGCGTGGCCACGCCCGCGGAATCATAGCCGCGATATTCGAGCCGTTTCAGGCTATCCACCAGCCGCGGCGCGGCTGGACTATTCCCCAATATGCCGATGATGCCGCACATGCTGCGTGTTAACCTTTCGCCCGGCCCGCCGTGCCCGTATGGAGCGGCGGCCGTTGATTTGCATCTGAAATCATCTTTCAACTTGTGACGGCTTGGGAGCATGCATTTTCCATGACACGCGCCTATTTCGGCACGGACGGCATCCGCGGCACGGCGAACCGTTTCCCCATGACCCCCGAAATCGCCATGCGCGTGGGGCTGGCGGCGGGCAAGCGCTTCATGTCGAAGGACGACCGGCGCCACCTCGTCGTCATCGGCAAGGACACGCGGCTCTCCGGCTACATGATCGAGCCGGCGCTGACGGCTGGCTTCACCGCCGTGGGCATGGATGTGGTGCTGTTCGGCCCGCTGCCGACGCCGGCGGTGGCCATGCTGACGCGCTCGCTGCGCGCCGATCTGGGCGTGATGATCTCAGCCTCGCACAATGCGTTCCGCGATAACGGCATCAAGCTTTTCGGCCCCGACGGCTACAAGCTCTCGGACGAGGCCGAGCATGAGATCGAAGCGCTGATGGATCAGCCGCTCGATCAGGGCCTGGCGGATTCGATGAAGCTCGGCCGCGCCCAGCGCGTGGACGACAGCCAATCGCGCTATGTCGAGATCGCCAAGGCGACGTTCCCGCGCGGGCGCACGCTCAAGGGGCTGCGCGTCGTGATCGATGCGGCCAATGGCGCGGCCTATCGCGTGGCGCCGAAAGCGCTCTATGAATTGGGCGCGGAAGTGTTCACGATCGGCATCGAACCGAACGGTTTCAATATCAATGAAGAGGTGGGCTCGACCCATCCCGGCGCCGTGCGCGAAGCCGTGCTGAAATATCGCGCTGATATCGGCATCGCGCTCGATGGCGATGCGGACCGCGTCATCCTCGTCGATGAGAAGGGCAATGTGATCGACGGCGATCAGGTCATGGGCCTCATCGCGGGCGCGTGGAAGAAGGCGGGCGCGCTCTCGAAGCCGGGCGTCGTCTCCACCATCATGTCCAATCTCGGGCTCGAGCGCTATCTGAAGGGCATTGGGCTGAAGCTCGAACGCACGGCGGTGGGTGATCGCTACGTAGTCGAAAAGATGCGCGCGGGCGGCTACAATCTGGGCGGCGAGCAATCGGGCCATATCGTGCTCGCGGATTATTCGACGACGGGGGATGGCCTGCTGGCCGCGCTGCAAGTGCTCGCCGTGAAAGTCGACACCGGCAAACCGATTTCCGAACTCTGCCGCGTGTTCGAGCCGGCGCCGCAGCTCATGGAGAACGTCCGCGTCGAACGTGGCGTGAAGCCGCTGGAGGCGGAGGCGGTGAAGGCGGCGATCACGGCCGCCGAGAAGAAGCTCGGCGCGAGCGGCCGCCTCGTCGTGCGGGCCTCGGGCACGGAGCCGCTGGTGCGCGTGATGGCGGAAGGCGATGACGAAGCGCTGGTGCGCGACGCCGTGGGCGTCGTGGCCGAGGCTGTGAAGATCGCCGCGCGCGGGTGAGCTTCTCGCCAAACCGGTGATTCGTGCTTGGCCTTGCGCTGGATCAAACCGGAGCCATCGCCATCGCCTAGCTTCCGCGCGGAGGTGCGGGATGGCGGGCATATTCATCGACAAGAGCGCGTCCGATGCAGAGCGGCGCGCGCGCCTTTTCCGCGGCGATCTTTACCTTCAGACTCCGACCAGAGCCGGGCGCGCGCTGGTGGAGCATGCGCGCGCCATGATCGAGGAAGCGTTCGCGCCGCTCGATCCGCGGACGGCGCAATTCGAGATGCGTGTGGAGCATTATGCGGCGCTGCTCGGCCGGCTGAAGCCCGCCTTCATTCACCATCCGCACTCGAAGGCGCTGCTGCGCGATGTTCTTGAGGAGAGCGGCGCCGATCTGGACAAGACCTATTTCGACGTACCGAAGCTGCGTTCGTCCACCAGCAATGATTATCTCACCACCGGCATCGCGCTCGCCTTCCCGCCGCATCGCGACACCTGGTATTCAGCGCCGCATGCGCAGATCAATTGGTAAACGCCGGTCTATGACATCACAGCCGATAACGGCATGAATTTCTGCCTCGGCTATATCGACCGGCCCGTCGCCAACAATTCGGCGATCTACAACTATTATCAATGGAACAAGACGCGCGCCTCGGCCGCGCAGATGATCGGTGAGACCGATACGCGCATCGCGCCCGGCGCAACCGAGCCGCTCGAAGGGGATGACGCGCGCTTTGTCACCGGCTGCGGCGGGTTCACGATCTTTTCCGCCGCGCAGCTGCATGGCAGCCTGCCCAACACGTCGGGCGTCACGCGCTTCAGCATCGACTTTCGCACCGTGAACATCGACGATCTCGAAGCCGGCCTCGGCGCGCCGAATGTCGACGCAGCCTGCACCGGCACGGCGCTGCGCGATTTCATGCGCGCCAGCGATTACGCGCGCCTGCCGGAAGAGCTCGTGCGCCGCTATGACAGCGGCGAGGTGGGCGATGGCGTATTGGTGTATGCGCCGGGCTAAAGGCGCGCGCTTTGCCCTGGATTCAGGATCGGCCTCCGGCCATCCGGGACAAGGGAAATGCAGGCCATCTGCGACCGTGTGGCGGCTCTAGTCGTGCCTTCGATATAGTTGATCAGCGGCAATCTGCCGGGCTGCTTACCTGGAACTCGCGGTCGATCGCAGCTTTGCATTCGCCTAGGCGCCGCGCCTCTTCGGCCACCAGTTCTGGTATGCTCGACCTCGTCATCTCTAGGTCTGCCGGACAACGGCGATTCCACTCCGCTTCAGCGGCTGTCACCCGTTGCTCATAGGCCACGCCGCATTGTCGAACTACGTCCAAGCGTGAGAGCTCCCGAAGTGAAACATTGATTGGGCCGAGTCCGTATTGGTTTAGTTCATCCTCGGACAAATATCGAATAGTGGATGATGGCGTAGACATCATCATGTCGACAATTTCGGTGTTCACGCCGAACTCTTGGAAGTACTCGCGCGCCTCAACTTCGAAACCGGCGCTGGCTGCCCTCAACTCCGTTGGTGTTCGTATTGATGCATCCGCCGTAAACACGCGATGGATACCGATGTGTCCGTTCAAACTGCGTAGCCTGGCTCCCGTTGCGACAAATATGCATGCACTGAGACAATCAGAGTCCGCTGGAACACTCACAAGTATGGGGCGATCCCAAATCAGGCGACCCGCCTCCATAGCTTCGCGGACTGCGCCACCTGTAGAGTCTATGTTTAGGAAAATTACTCGTGCTTGGGGCTGTTGCGCCAACGTCGGAACTACACGCAGGAACTCTACGGTGTCGGTGTCAATTGGACCTGCGTAGCGAAAATAACTTGTGCCGCCGCAATTTCGTAGCGCGGCTGCCAGTGTTGCTATGTCTTCGCCAAACGTCCAAGTTACTACATTATCACAAGACAATTGAATTGCCTTTGGGCCAAGATTCACTTGCTCGCGATTGTTCGGCGGCACCTCACGTCCTCGCACTGCTTGCCCGTCGCATCCCGCCGAACATAAGAACGATAGAATGAAAACAACGGAAAGAGCCTGAATTCCAATTTTAGCCGCCGCCATATGCATCGCCCAATGCCCCGGCTGAAACGTTCCGCGAGATGACAAAGTGATTGTCTATTGAATCGACGGCAAGCTTATTCTGACATTTGCGCTTGGTATGATCCATCTCACCCCTTCACACGCCCCACCCAGGCCGCGGTGCTCCCATCCAATCCCTCTACGCCGCGCGCGCCTTCGAGCACGGGCGTCAGCGCGTTCGCCATCTCCTTGCCGAGTTCGACGCCGTATTGATCGAACGGGTTGATGCCGGCGAGCACGGCCTGGGTGAAGGTGCGGTGTTCGTAGAAGGCCAGCAGCGCGCCGAGGGCTTCGGGGGTGAGCGCGTCGAGGCCGATGATCGTGGAGGCGCGGTCGCCCGGGAACGCGCGATGCGGCGCCAGGCGGGTGGCTTCGGCTTCGTTCACGCCAGCCTTGAGCATTTCCTTTTTCGCGTCCGCTTCGCTCTTACCCAGCATCAGCGCGCGCGCCTGGCCGAGCGCGTTGGCGAGGAGCGGCAGGCGGTGCGACGCGGGTCCCTCCGAACCGTGGAGCGCCAGCACGAATTCAACGGGAATTTCTTCGGCGCCCTGATGCAGCAATTGGAAGAACGAATGCTGCGCCGTTGTGCCAGGCTCGCCCCAGGTGACGCCGGCGCTGGCGCGCGCGAGCGGATGGCCATCGCGATCGACGCGCTTGCCGTTCGATTCCATTTCGAGCTGCTGCATCCAGGCCGGCAGCAGCTTGAGGCGCTGCACGTAAGGAATGAGCGCATAAGAGGCGCGGCCGAAGCATTCGCGATTGATCAGCTGCACGCCGGCCGAAAGCGCGATCGCGCTCTGCCCAAAGGGCGTGTGCTGAAAATACGCGTCCATCTCCGCCGCGCCCGCGTGCAGGCGCGCGATGGTTCCAGGCTCGAGCGCGATCTCGAGCGCAAGGCCGACGGCGGACCACAGCGAATAGCGCCCGCCGATCGAGTCCCAGAAGGGGAAGATGCGCGCTTCCGCGACGCCCCAGGCCTTGGCCTTGTCCGGCGCGGCGGTCACCGCGACAAGCCGTGCATCATCGCCGAGCCAGGCGCGCGCCGCGTTTCCGTTAGCCAGCGTCTCCAGCGTGGTGAACGTCTTCGAGACCACAATGACGAGCGTGCGCGCAGGATCGAGGCTGTCCAGCGCATCGGCGATGTCGGCGCCGTCGATATTGGCGGCGAAGCGAAGCGTGATGTCGCGCCGGCGCCATTGCTTCAACGCATCGTAAACCAGCCGCGGCCCCAGATCGGAGCCGCCGATGCCCAAATGCACGATGGCGTCGATTCCTTGCAGATCGCGTGCGAACGTGGCGATGCGCGCCCGCGTTTCCGCGATCTCCGCGGAGGGATTGGGCGCGCGCAGCGCCCAATGCATGGCGGCGCGCTTTTCCGTGACATTGACCTGTTCGCCCGCGAACAGGCGCGCGCGCCAGGCGTCAAACTCCGCCGCCTCCGCCAGCGCGGCGAGCGCTGCGGCGACGGCCGGGTCCAATCTTTGCTTGGACAGATCGACCGTGAGATGCGGCGCGCTGATCGTCCATTGAGCGGCCCTGCCGGAATCGGCGGCGAACAGGCTTGAAAGGCCGGCGCGGCGCACCCTCAAGGCCTCGCTTTCGAGCCTTTGATAGGCCTGCGCGCGTATGGGGTTTGCGGTGGCGTCGGTCATGGCGCCGCTCTAACAGGGGAGCGCGGCTGGCGTCCATGCGGGCGGCGCGGGGATCGGGGTATTTGATGGCGAAGGTCTTGGTTACCGGCGGCGCCGGCTATGTCGGCTCGCATTGCGCCTACGGGCTCAAGCAAGCCGGGCATGACGTCGTCGTCTATGACAACCTCGTCAACGGCCATGCCTCGTTCGTGAAATGGGGGCCGTTCGAACACGGCGATATCCGTGACCGCGCGCGCCTCAAGGCGGTGCTTTCCGCGCACAAGCCCGACGTCGTGCTGCATTGCGCCGGCCTCATCGAAGTGGGCGTGTCGGTGCGCGATCCGGCCGAGTTCTACGACAACAACGTTTCAGGTTCTCTGTCGCTGCTCGAATGCATGCGCGAGACGGGCGTCGATAAATTCGTGTTCTCTTCGACCTGCTCGATCTTCGGAGAGCCGCAACGCGCCACGCTTGACGAAACCCATCCGCAAGCCCCGCTCAATCCCTATGCCTGGACCAAGCTGATGGTCGAACAGGCCGCCAAGGATTACGCGCTCTCTTATGGGCTCAAGTATACGGTGCTGCGCTATTTCAACGCCTCGGGCGCGGCGCCCGATCAGGGCATCGGCGAACACCACGATCCGGAAACCCATGTCATTCCGCTGGCGCTCTTCCCGCTGCTGGGTCGGCGTGCAGGCTTCAAGATTTTCGGCACGGATTATCCGACCCGCGACGGCACCTGCGTGCGCGACTACGTGCACGTGCTCGATCTCGCCGATGCGCATGTGCGCGCGATCGAACGGCTGGTCGCCGGCGGCGACAACATCTCGTGCAATCTCGGCACGGGCGATGGCGTCACTGTCAAGGAATTGCTTGATGCGATCGAACGCGTGACGGGCAAGCGCGTGCCGGCGGAAGCCGATGGCCGGCGCGCCGGCGATTCGCCCGCGCTGGTGGCCGATAGCGGGCTCGCGCACACGGCGCTCGGATGGACGCCCACGCGGCGCATCGAGGATTCGATCGCTTCGGCCTGGACCTGGCACACCGAGGTCGAGCCCAAACTGTTCCCGGCCAAGATCAGCGCGTGATGGCGCGCCCGCGCCCGCCGCGCTAGAACGCCTCCACAAAACAAGATGGAGGAAAGGCATGATGCGCGCGGCTGGATTGGCTCTTGTCCTGATTGCGTCAGCTGCGCCCTTGGCCGCGGCCCAGCAAAGCGGGATGGCGGCGGCGGTCGCCATGCTTGTTCAGGCGGACCGCAACCATGACGGCGCGCTGACGCAGGCCGAGCTGGAGCGGTTTCGCCGCAGCAAATTCGAACAGCTCGACGTCGATCACGATACGCGGCTCACGACGCGCGATGTGCCCATGTGGGGGCTCGTGATGGGCGATGCTGGCGCGCAAGCGGCCTGGTCGGAGTGGTCGTCCACGCTCGATGCGAACCACAACGGGTCGCTGTCGCTGCAGGAATTCGTGCACGGCCCGTCGCCCGTGTTCGATCTGCTTGACCGCAATCACGACGGCGCGGTCGATGCGGCGGAATTCGCCGCCGCGCCGCACTAAGCCAGCGCGTCGATCAGGGGCGCGAGCGCGCTGTGCGTCAGCAGGGAAAGCGCATAGTCGAAGCGCTCCGGCTGCGACGAGAATTTGGCGATCACGATGCGCCTGGCGCGGTCGATGAACAGGTTCTGGCCGTAGACGCCCATCGCGAACGGGATTTGCGGCGTGCGGTTGAGCGTGTACCAGCCGTTTCGATAAGTCATGTCGCGGTCCGCGAAGGCGGGCGCAAACTGGCCTTGGCGCCAGGCTTCGAGATCGCCGCCGGTCGCGATGTCCTCGATGATCGCCGGCGCGATGACGCCCGCGCCGTCTTCGATGAAGAGCTGGCCCAGCCGCGCCAGATCGCGCGCCGTTGCGCAGAAGCCGCCCGAGGTCCAGGCCGCGCCCTCGCGGTCGGTGGTGAAGAAGGCGTCGTGCGCCGCGCCCATGGGCGCCCAGAGCAGCGCGCTTGTCAGGGCGGCCATATCGGCGCCCGTCGCGCGCTCGATCGCCCAGCCGATGAGATCGGTGTTGGCCGAGACGTAGCGGAACGGGCCGCCATGCGGATCGGCCTTGTCGAGGCTGACGAGATAGGGGCGCATGGCGCGCGCATCATTGATGGTTTTGACCTCCCAATTGGTGGCCGCGTAAGCCGCCTGCTGGGCGGCGTCGAGCGCGACGCCCGCGCGCATGTCGAGAAGCTGGCGGAGCGTGACGCCGCGAAACGCCGTGGCGGCGATTTCGGGCACGTAACGGGACGCCAATGCTTCGAGATCGATGTCTCCGCGGGCGGCCAGCATGGCGGCGATCAGCCCAGTGATCGATTTGGTGCAGGACATGAGGATATGCGGCGTCGCTGCATCCATGCCGGCATCGTAGTGCTCGAACACGATGCGGCCGTCGCGCAGGATCACCAGCGCATCGGTGAAGGTCGCTTCGAGAAAGCCGGGGAGGTCGAACACGTCGCCGCGCGGGCCGGTGACGCGGAAGCCGTCGAGCGTGCGCGCCGCGACAGGCAAATCACGCGTCGCGGCGCCGGCGGCGACTTTCGCCGTGGGGATCAGCTCTGGGATGTGGTGGAAGGCCCAGCGGTTGAACGGCGGTTCGCGCCAATTTGCGATCGTGGCCTGTTCCAGCGGCGCTGACGGCATGACATCCCCATGTGCAGACCATGCGGAGATCGGCGCCGCGCGGCGCGCAATCAAGCGCTCACGTACGCTTGAGCCAAATTTCCTGGATGGTGTGGTCGTCGCCCTTGCGCAGCACGACATCGGCGCGCGTGCGCGTGGGAAAAATATTTTCGCGCAGGTTGACGAGGTTGATGTCGCGCCAGATGCCGAGGCCGACATGGGTCGCCGCGCCCGGCCCCAGATCCTTGTAATGGTGGAAATAGGATTTGGGGTCCTGAAACGCCGTGCGCTGCAGCTTCAGGAAGCGCTCGACATACCAGGCCTGAACGTCGGCCTCTTCGGCGTCGAGATAGATCGAGAAATCGAAGAAATCCGAGGCGACGGTCGCGGCCGCCGGATTGGGCTGGAGCACGTTGAGGCCTTCGAAGATGAGCACGTCGGGGCGGCGCACCATCTGCACCGCGTCCGGCACGATATCGTAGCTCATATGCGAATAGACGGGCGCTGCGACCTCGTCCTCACCGGCCTTCACGGCGGCGAGAAACTCGATCATGCGCGGCAGGTCATAGCTCTCCGGAAAGCCCTTCCTGCGCATCAGATTGTGTTCGACGAGCACTTTCGTCGGGTAGAGGAAGCCGTCCGTGGTGATGAGCTCGACCTTGGGGTGATCAGGCCAGCGCGACAGCAGGAGGCGCAGCGCGCGCGCGAACGTGCTTTTGCCGACCGCCACGCTGCCCGCGATCGCGATCACATAGGGCGGATCGCCCGCAGGCCGGCCAAGGAACGCGTCCTTCACATGCGCCAAAGTGCGCGCGCCCGCGACATGGAGGTTCAAGAGCCGCGTCAGCGGCAGGAGCACGTCCGCGATCTCGGGCAGATCGAGCGGATCGTTGAGGCCCCGCAACGCGGCGAGATCGTCCTCCGACAGCGTCAGCGGCGTCGTGGCGCGCAAATCCGCCCATTCCGTGCGCGCAAATTTGAGATAGGCCTCGGTCATCGCTCCGGCCGATACGCTCGAACCATGAACGGAGCCTTAGGCGTTTTCGGCGGCGGCTTCGACCGGATTCACGTCTGAGGGCGCCCGATGCTGGCATAGGTGAAGCCGCGCGCGCGCACCTCGGCCGGATTGTAGATATTGCGCAGATCGACGATCACGCGGCCCTTGAGCGCCGTTTCCACGCGTTTCCAATCGAGCGCACGGAACTGGTCCCATTCCGTGACGATGGCCATGGCGTCAGCGCCTTGGAGGCAATCATAGGGGTTCTTGGCGAACGTTACGTCGCGCAGCATCTGGCGCGCTTCGGCCATGCCTTCGGGATCGAAGGCGCGCACGATGGCGCCGGCCTCCTGCAACGCGGGCACGATGTCGAGCGCGGGCGCGTCACGCATGTCGTCGGTGTTGGGTTTGAAGGTGAGGCCGAGCACGGCGATGGTCTTGCCCTTCACGTCGCCGCCCATGGCGTCGATGATCTTCTTGGCCATGCCCTTTTTGCGCGCGGCGTTCACCTTCACCGTGGCTTCCACGAGTTCGATCGGCGCGCCGGCTTCCTGGGCCGTGCGCACCAGCGCCAGCGTGTCCTTCGGAAAGCAGGAGCCGCCATAGCCGGGGCCGGCGTTGAGGAATTTGCCGCCGATGCGGTTGTCGAGCCCGATGCCGCGCGCGACCTCCTGCACATTGGCGCCGACCGCCTCGCACAGATCGGCCATCTCGTTGATGAAGGTGATCTTCATCGCGAGGAAGGCGTTGGCGGCGTATTTGGTGAGCTCGGACGTGCGCCGCTGCGTGAACAGGATCGGCGTTTCGTTGAGGAAGAGCGGGCGGTAGAGCTCGTTCATCACTTGGCGCGCGCGCTCATCATTGGTGCCGACGACGACGCGGTCCGGCCGCTTGAAATCGTTGATCGCTGCGCCTTCGCGCAAAAATTCTGGATTGGAGACGACGGCGAATTGCGCGTCGGGCCGGCGCTTGCGGATACGCGCCTCCACCTCATCGCCCGTGCCGACCGGCACCGTCGATTTGGTGACGACGACGGTGTAGCCCTCCATCAGATCGGCGATCTCTTCGGCGGCGGCGAACACGTAGGAGAGGTCCGCGTGGCCGTCGCCGCGGCGCGATGGCGTGCCGACGGCGATGAACACGGCATCCGCGCCGCGGATCGCGTCCTTCGGATCGGTGGTGAAGAAGAGCCGCTCTTCCTGCACATTGGTTTCGACGAGGTCTTCAAGGCCGGGCTCGTAGATCGGCATCTCGCCGCGCTTCAGGCGGGCGATCTTGGTCTCGTCCTTGTCGACGCAGGTGACGACATGCCCGAAATCCGCAAAGCACGCGCCCGAAACGAGGCCCACATAGCCCGTGCCGATCATGGTCACGCGCATGTCAAATCTCCTGGTTGTAGGCGCCGATTTCCGCGAAGCGGGCGAGGCGGGGCTTCACCTCATCGCGGAAGAGGGCGCGCATATCGGCTTCGCTCGTCATGCTTTCGACCACGACGACGAGTTCGGGTTTGTTTGAAGAGGCGCGCACCAGCACCCAGGCGCCGTCCTCCAACGTGACGCGCGCGCCGTTGACAATGTTCACATCGCGAATCGCGCGGCCGAGGATTTTGCCGCCGCTGGCGGCGAGCTGCTTATAATCGGCGACGATCTTCTCGACGATCCCGTATTTCTTCTCATCGTCGCAATGCGGCGACATGGTGAGCGAGGTGTAGGAGATCGGCAGCGCCTTGCGCAGATCGGAAAGCTTCTTGCCCGGATTGCGCTCCAGCATAGAGAGCACGGCGGCGGCCGCCACGAGGCCATCGTCATAGCCGAGGCCATAGGGCTTGCGGAAAAAGAAATGCCCGCTCTTCTCGAAGCCCGCGAGCGCATCGAGCTCGGTCGTGCGGCGCTTGATGTAGGAATGGCCGGTTTTCCAATAATCGACCTTCACGCCATTGGCGCGGAGGATTGGGTCGATGGCGAAGAGGCCGGTTGATTTCACGTCCACGACGAAGCTCGCGCCCTTGTGCAAAGGCGCCAGATCGCGCGCCAGCATCAGGCCGATCTTGTCGGCGAAGATCTCCTCGCCTTCATCATCGACCACGCCGCAGCGATCGCCATCGCCGTCGAAGCCCAGTGCGCATTCCGCGCCGTGCTTTTTCACGGCGGCGGCCATGTCGTGCAGCATTTCGGCGTCTTCGGGATTGGCGTTGTAGTGCGGGAAATTCCAATCGAGATCGCAATGCAGCTCGATCACCTCCGCGCCCATCTTGCGCAGCGCGTCCGGCGCGAACGCGCCCGCGGTGCCATTGCCACAGGCGGCGACGACTTTGATGGGCCGCGACAGCCTGGCGCGTGACGCGACATCGTCGATGTAGCGTTCGCGCATGCCGTCGACGCGCGTGTAAGAGCCGCCGGCGCGCGCCCTGAAGGCGCCCGAGAGCACCACGTCGCGCAGCTTGCCCATCTCGTCTGGCCCGAAAGTGAGCGGGCGCGCCGCGCCCATTTTCACGCCGGTCCAGCCGTTTTCGTTGTGCGAGGCCGTCACCATCGCGACGCAGGCAGCATCGAGCGCGAATTGCGCAAAATACGCCACCGGCGAGAGCGCGAGGCCGATGTCATGCACCTCCATGCCGCCGCTCATCAGGCCGATGGTCAGCGCTTGTTTGATGGAGAGCGAATAGGCGCGGTAATCGTGCCCCACGACGATCTTGGGCGCAGCGCCCATATCGTGGATCACGGTGGCGAGGCCGAGGCCCAGCGCCTGCACGCCGGTCAAATTCAGTTCCGGCGCCTTGGTCTGCCCCGGCGCGCCGAACCACCAGCGTGCATCGTATTCGCGGAACCCGGTCGGCTTCACCAGCGGCACGCTCTCGAAGTCACGCGTATTGGGGGCAAGGTCCGCGCGTGGCTTTGGCAGCATGAGAAAGGTCCGGAAAGTGAGGCCCGCTTTTGCGCGATCGGCCCTGAAAGTTCAACGGGCGGGCGCTGCTGCGGCTGGCACGAGGCGGATGCGCGCGATCTCGAAGCCGTAATTGTAATCGTCATAGGCGCTGACGACGCGCAGGCCCACGGCGCTGAGGCCTTCCACGCTGGGGAATTCGTAGCGCACGATCTGCGCCTGCGGGGAAAGTTCGCGGATCTGCCAGGCGTGCGGGCCCGCGCCTTCGAGTGTGGCCGCCAGCGCCGCCGCCGTGGTGATCGGCACCGGGCGGATGGAAATTTCGAGCGTCACGGGCCCGGCGCCGATCTCGCGCACGGCCTCCGGCGAGAGCAGGATGCGCAGGCCGGGATCGGCGGGACCAGGCGGGGGCTGATGTGGCAGCACGGCGATGCGCAGCGCGGTGGCGCGGCCCAGCCCGTCACGCGCGACGTAGGCGACCTGACCAGGCCCGACATCAGGATCGGCGAGCGCGGCGCCATCGAGCACCACGGCGCCGTTCACGTCGCGCCCGCTATGCGCCGCCGCCGCGCCCATGGCCAAGTCCGGCCGCAGGCTCACGAAGACAAGCGCCGCCGCGATCGCCGCCATCAGCGGGTAGAGAATGAGCGGGTGGGCGAGCCAATGGCGCATGCTGGGCCTTATGCCGAGACGCGCGCCTGCCGCCAAGCGCGCGTGCGGCCTTGACGGAACGGGCTTCGCTGGGGATGTCAGGCGCTGATGCCCCAACTTGCCTTGATCCGCCACGGCCAGAGCCAGTGGAACCTCGAGAACCGCTTCACTGGCTGGGTCGACGTCGATCTCACGGCGGAGGGCGAGGCGCAGGCCCGGCGCTCGGGCGCGCTGCTGAAGGAGAGCGGCGTTCCGTTCGACGCCATCCACACCTCCGTGCAGAAGCGCGCCATCCGCACCGGGATGCTGGCGCTGGAGGCCGCCGATCTCATCTGGCTGCCGGTGTTCAAATCCTGGCGGCTGAATGAGCGCCATTACGGCGCGCTGACGGGGCTCAACAAGGAAGAGACGGCCAAGGAACATGGCGAGGCCCAGGTGAAAATCTGGCGCCGCTCCTATGATGTGCCGCCACCGCCGCTGGCGGCGGATTCGCCCTACGATTTCTCGCGAGATCGGCGCTATGCGGGGATCGCCGATCTGCCGCGCACAGAATCGCTCAAGCTCACGCTCGATCGCGTGCTGCCCTATTGGAACGAGGCGCTGGCGCCCGCACTCTCCGGCGGCAAGCACCTGATGATCGCCGCGCACGGCAATTCGCTGCGCGCCATTGTGAAGCTGATCTGGGGCCTTTCCGACATGCAGATCATCGAGGTCGAAATCCCCACCGGCAATCCGCTGCTGATCGATCTCGGCGGCGATCTGAAGCCGAAGAGCGCGCGCTATCTCGATGCGGCGCGCGCCGAGAAGCTGCCGGGGTGAGTGAAGCCTTTATGCGGCGCGCCTTGGCGCTCGCAGCGGCGCAGCGCGGGCGCACGGGCGCCAATCCCGCCGTCGGCTGCGTGCTGGCGCGCGAGGGCGTCGTGATCGGCGAAGGCGCGACCGCGGATGGCGGCGCGCCGCACGCTGAGGAGAGGGCGCTCGTGGGCGTCGATGCGCGGGACGCGATCGCCTATGTCACGCTCGAACCGTGCTCGCAGCGCAGCGCGGGCGGAAAGAGCTGCGCGCAGCTTTTGATCGAAGCCGGCGTGCGCGAAGTCGTCATCGCCACACGCGACCCCCATCCGCAGGGGCGGGGTTTGGAGCTGCTGGAAGCCGCCGGCCTGCGCGTTTCGGTTGGGCTCTGTGAGGATGAAGCGCGCGAGATCAACGCGGATTTCATCGCGAAATGGGGCGCTTCCTCGTCTTGAAAAGGCGCGCGCGCTAGCGCCGCTTGCCCTTGTGCTTCTTCGGTTTGCCGTCGCGGCGTTCGAAGCGGCGCGGGCCGCGCTTCCAATCAGCGCTGCGCTCCAGCGGATCGGTGAGCACGGTGAAGAGCAAGCCGCCGGAGACGGGCGTCGCCTCTTCCAGGCGCACCTCGACGCGCATGCCGAGCACGAAACGCTGGCCGGTTTCATCGCCGACCAGCGCGTGCGCGGCTTCGTCATGGCTCCAACGCTGTGGGCCGAGCGTTGAGACGGGCGCGAGGCCATCGGCTTGCGTTTCATCGAGCCGGATGAAGAGGCCGAAGCGCGTCACGCCGGTGACCCGGCCTTCGAAAGTGCTCCCCACGCGGTCGGCGAGGAAGCTCGCAATATAGCGCGAGGTCGCATCACGTTCGGCCGCCATCGAACGGCGCTCGCACATGGTGATGTGCTCGGCGATGTCTTCGAGCTCGGCTTCCTCGCTCTGGGTGAGCCCGTCTTCGCCGAAGCGCAACGCCCGGATCAGCGCGCGGTGGACGATCAGATCGGCGTAGCGGCGGATGGGCGAGGTAAAGTGCGCATAATGCGCCAGATGCAAGCCGAAATGGCCGACATTGTCGGGCGAATAGATGGCCTGCGATTGCGTGCGCAGGATCACCTCGTTGACGATCTCGGCGTTCGGCCCTTCGTTCGCTAACTCAAGGATGCGGTTGAAGCGCGCGGGCGTGACGACCTGGCCCTTGGCCCAGCTCATGCCGATCGTGGGCAGGAAATCGGTGAGCGCGGCGATCTTCGTATCGCTCGGCGGCTCGTGCACGCGATAGAGCAGCGGCGTCTGCTTCTGCTCCAGCGTTTCGGCGGCGCAGACATTGGCCTGAATCATGAATTCTTCGATGAGCTTGTGCGCATCAAAGCGCGCGCGCCGCTTCACGCCGGCGATTTTGCCGTCCTTGAAGATGATCTTGTGTTCGGGCGCGTCGATCTCCAGCGGGCTGCGCGCATCGCGCGCGATCTTCACCGCCGCATAGGCGGCCCAGAGCGGCTTCAGGACGCCGTCGAGCAAGGCATTGGCTTTCGCATCGCCCTTGCCGTCGATTGCGGCCTGCGCCTGCTCATAAGAGAGCTTGGCCGCAGACTTCATCAGCCCGCGCGTGAAACGGTGCGATTTCTTCCGGCCCTGCGCATCGAACACCATTTCGACGGCGAGGCAGGCGCGCTCTTCCTCTTCGCGCAGCGAACACAGATCGGCCGATAGCGTCTCCGGCAGCATCGGCGCGACGCGGTCGGGGAAATAGGTGGAATTGCCGCGCTTCAGCGCGCCGCGATCCAGCGGCGAGGCGGGCGTCACGTAATGCGCGACATCCGCGATGGCGACCCAGACGCGCCAGCCGCCGCGATTGTTCGCCGCGTCATCTGCGATGGCGAACACCGCGTCGTCATGGTCGCGCGCGTCTTCGGGATCGATGGTGATGAGCGGGAGATCGCGCAGATCGGTGCGGCCTTTGAGTGTGGCGGGCTTGGCGTCAGCCGCCTGCCTCTCCTCGTCGGGCGAGAAGCCCATCGGCACGCCATGCGTATGGATGGCGAGGATCGAGGCCGCGCGCGGATCGTCGAACCGGCCGACGACCTCGCGCACCAGGCCGCGCTTAGGCCCGTGCGGATTGCGGCCATGCTGCAATTCGGCGAGTACGAGATCGCCATCCTCGGCCTCGCCGCGATGCTCGGGGAAGACGATCAGATCGTGACGCACTTTGCGGTCCGCCGGCTCGATGCGGCCGGCGCCGTTCTGCGTGGCGTGGAACACGCCGAGAATGCGGTGCGCGCTTTGGCCGAGCCGTTTGACGATGCGCGCCAGTGGGGCGCCGTCTTCGTCCTGACCGATGCGTGCGAGCACGCGGTCGCCCACGCCGATGGCCGCTTCGCCCTGGCGCGCGCGTGCATCGCCCGGCGCGATGCGGATCGTGGGGCCGAAAAGGCCATCCTCGCCGCGCAGGCGCGCCAGCAATTCGCCGTCCGCGTCGCGGTCGACAACGTCGAGCACGCCGGTGGCCGGCAGCGCGGACGCGCTGGCGAAATTGCGCCTTCCGGTGCGGCCAAGCGCGCCGTCGGCTTCCAGTTCCTTCAGAATGCGGCGGAGGTTCTTCTTTTCATCGGGCGGCACGCCGAGCGCGCGCGCCAAATCTCGTTTCGCGCCGGCGCCGCCAAGCTTTTCGAGGGCGGCGAGCACGCGCTCCTTGGTGAGCGCTTCCGGCGGAGTGTGTTTCTTTGCCAGTTCCTATTCTTTCTTCTTTTTCTTTGCGGGCGTTTTCTTCTTCGCGCTCGCTTTCTTGGGGGCGGCCTTCTTGGCCGCAGTTTTCTTTGGCGCCGGTTTGGATGCGGCGGCGGCGACCGGCTCTTTCTTCGCGGCCTTCTTGGGCGCCGCCTTTTTCTTCTTCTTGCCGCCAGCTTCCGCGCGCGCGGCGAGCAGCGCCAGCGCTTCATCAAGCGTCAGCGTGTCGGGCTGCTTTTCCTTCGGCAGCGTCGCATTGGTCTCGCCATCGGTGACGTAAACGCCATAGCGCCCGTTCATCACCTTGATCGGTTTGCCGGTGACGGGGCTTTCGGCGAATTCCTTGAGCGCGGGCTGCGCGCCGCGCTGGAAGCGCGCCTTCGGATTGTTCTTCTTTTCTTCGATGAGCGCGACGGCGCGGTTCATTTGAATCTCGAGCGCATCTTCCACGCTGGGCAGATTCACGTAGAGCTTGCCCATCTGAATGTACGGCCCGAAGCGGCCGAGATTGGCGATGACGGGCTCGTTCTCCGTCGGGTGCACGCCCACCTCGCGCGGCAGCGATAGCAGTTTCAGCGCGCGTTCGAGCGTGAGATCGTCGATAGACCAGCCTTTCGGCAGGCCGGAGCGCTTCGGCTTTTCACCTTCGCCCAATTGCACGTAGGGGCCGAAGCGGCCGCTGCGGAGCGTGACCATTTCCGCGCTTACGGGATCGACGCCCAACACTTTGCCGGCCGCGGGGATCGCCTCGTCGCCGCCTTCGGCGGGCGCGAGCGGGCGCGTGAATTTGCACTCGGGATAGTTCGAGCAGCCGATGAAGGCGCCGAATTTGCCGAGGCGGATAGAGAGCGTGCCTTTGCCGCAGACCTGGCAGGTGCGCGGGTCCGAGCCATCTTCGCGCGCCGGGAAGATGTGCGGGCCAAGCACCTCGTTCAGCGTATCGATCACCTGGCCGATGCGCAGATCGCCGATCTCGCCGACGGCGCCGTTAAAATCGGCCCAGAACTCGCGCATCAATTTCTTCCACGGCAGATCGCCCGCCGAAACGAGATCGAGCTTCTCTTCGAGATCGGCGGTGAAATCGTATTCGACATATTTGCGGAAGAAATTCTCCAGGAACGCCGTGACGATGCGGCCGCGATCGTCCGGGATGAAGCGGTTCTTGTCCTTGCGCACGTAATTGCGCTCGGAGAGCTTCTCCAGAATCGCGGCGTAGGTCGAGGGCCGGCCGATGCCGAGCTCTTCGAGCTTTTTGACCAGGCTCGCTTCCGAATAGCGCGGCGGCGGCTCGGTGAAATGCTGATCGGCCTTTGAGTCCTTCACGCGCATGGCTTCGCCGGCGCGCACTTGGGGCAGGCGGCGGTTCTCTTCGTCTTCCTCGTCGTCCTTGCCTTCCTGGTAGAGCGCGAGGAAGCCGTCGAACAGCACGACCTGGCCGGTCGAGCGCAGTTCGGTTTTGCCGGTGTGGTCGACGAAATCGATCGTCGTGCGTTCGAGATTGGCGGCCTCCATCTGCGAGGCCATCGTGCGCTTCCAGATCAGCTCGTAGAGCTTGGCCAGATCGCCATCGAGGCGCAGCGAACCGGGCCGGCGCGTGGGATCGGTCGGGCGGATGGCTTCGTGCGCTTCCTGCGCGTTCTTCGCCTTCGAGGAATAGCGGCGCGGCGCGCCAGGTACGTATTTGTCGCCAAAATCCTTGCCGATGACGCGGCGCAGATCGGTGTAGGCGCTTTCGTCCATCTGCACGCCATCGGTCCGCATATAGGTGATGAGGCCGACGGTCTCGCCGCCGATGTCGACGCCTTCATAGAGCCGCTGCGCGACTTGCATGGTGCGTGAGGCGGCGAAGCCGAGCTTGCGCGCGGCTTCCTGCTGCAGCGTCGAAGTGGTGAAGGGCGGGGGCGGATTGCGCTTGGTGGGATGGGCCTCGACCGTCTTCACTGTGAAGCGGCCGGCGCGCACGGCGGCGAGCGCCGCATCCGCCATCGCCTTGTTTTCGATGTCGAGCCGCTTCAGCACTTTGCCGTCGAACATGCGCAGGCGCGCCGGCAGCATCTCCGCGCGCGGCGTTTCGAGCATGGCGTCGACGGTCCAATATTCCTGCGCCTTGAACCGCTCGATCTCCATCTCGCGGTCGCAGATCAGCCGCAGCGCCACCGATTGCACGCGGCCCGCCGAGCGCGAGCCCGGCAGCTTGCGCCACAGCACCGGCGAGAGCGTGAAGCCGACGAGATAATCGAGCGCACGGCGCGCCAGATAGGCGTCGACCAGCTCCATATCGATGTCGCGGGGCTTGGCCATCGCGGTTTCGACCGCGCTCTTGGTGATGGCGTTGAAGGTGACGCGCGAGACCTCTTTGTCCTTGAGCGCTTTGCGGGCGTTGAGCGCCTCGCGCACGTGCCAGGAAATGGCTTCGCCTTCGCGGTCAGGGTCGGTCGCCAGGATCAGGCGCTTGGCGCCTTTCATGGCGTCGGCGATGTCCTTGAGGCGCTTGTTCGACTGGGAATCCATTTCCCAATCGAGCGCGAAATCCTCGTCGGGACGCACCGAGCCGTCCTTCGCGGGCAGGTCGCGGATGTGCCCGTAGCTGGCGAGCACTTTATAATCCGGGCCCAGATATTTGTTGATCGTCTTGGCCTTGGCCGGGGATTCCACGACGACGACGTTGCTGGCCAAATCGGCTCTCCTCGTCCGTCCGAATTTCAAGGCGGCGGAACCTGGGGCGGGGGGCGCTGGCTTGTCAATTCGGCTCACCAGACGGCGCGTTGGCCGCTCAGCTACCGGCAAGTCCTTAAAAAACCAGGACATTTGACCGGGAAGGGCCGAAACGACCCGTTCTGCGCCCCCAAAAATCTCTCCAAATGGGCTGTGTGTGGACCCATTCAAGGCCTCGCGCGTTGGGGGAGTTGCGATATATTAAACGTTAAAGTTGCAAAGGGTGGGCTTATGACCGAGGGCAGCGAAGGCGGCGTTCCAGGACCATTCGACGCCGTCGCCTACGCGCATTCCATGCTGATCGAGCTGTCGCTTCTGGTGCGCCCGGCGAATGCGGCGGGGCTCAATGCGGCGCTGGCGGCGGCGCAGCAGGAGGCGGCGGCGGCGCTGAGGGCGATGGCTCAATCGGCGGAGAAGGCGGCGCGGGGCGATGCCGCATAGCCGCCGGGAAGAGACGCCGCGCGCCCCTCCAGTTCGAGTTCGGCGAGCGCAGCAGCGACCGCGCCGGGGGGGGCTTCGATGAGGCGCGCCAGGTCGTTCAGATGCACCGGCGTCGGCGACAGCAACGCTGCGATCTTGCCCGCCAAGCCCGCCTGCCGCGGCGCCTCAAGCGCTTCGAACAGCGGCATTGGCGCGGGCGCGATCTGCGCATCGCCCAGCACGGCGCGGACGTCTTCAGCGTTTTCGACCAAGGCCGCGCCGCCTTTGATCAGCGCGTTGCCGCCGCGGGCGCGCGGATCGAGCGGCGAGCCGGGCGCGGCCATCACGTCGCGGCCCTGTTCGGCGGCTGCGCGCGCGGTGATGAGCGAGCCCGAGCGCAGCGCGGCTTCGATCACGACCACGCCGCGCGCCAGCCCCGAGATGATGTGGTTGCGGCGCGGAAAATCGCGGGCGCGCGCCACCGATCCAAGCGGCGCTTCGGCCACGACGCAGCCTTGCGCGATGATCTCTTCGTGCAGCGCCAGGTTCTGCGGCGGATAAGGCTGATCGAGGCCGCCGGCGAGCACGGCGATCGTGCCGGTCTTCAAGCTGGCGCGATGGGCCGCTGCATCGATGCCGCGCGCCAGGCCCGAGACGATCACGAAGCCGTCGCGCCCCAGCTCCTGCGCGAATTGCGCGGCCAGCATGGCGCCGGCGGCCGAGGCTTCACGCGCGCCGACCAGCGCGATGGAAGGGCGCTTGAACAGCGCGATATTGCCACGCGCCGCGATCATCGGCGGCGGCGCATCGAGCGCGGCCAAGAGCGCAGGATAATCCGGTTCGCACGAACAGATGAGTTCAGCGCCCATCTGCGCCAGCGCATCGAGTTCGCGTGCGATCTTATCCGGCGATGGCGGAACGAGATCGCGGCCGAGGCGCGGCAGCGCTTCGAGGGCCGCGTCCGCGCCTTTGTAGCGCGCGATCAGGCGATGAAAGGTGAGCGGTCCGATCCGCGGCGTTCGCGCCAAGCGCGCCCAGGCGATGCGTTCCGGGCGCGCCAGCGGGCGGGTCATGGAGCCGCTTCAGGCGGCGAGGCAGGCGTGGCGCCGTCGTCTTTCTTCTCGCCGATGCGCGGCTCGGTGCCAGCGAGCAGACGCTGAATGTTCGCGGAATGGCGCCAGAAGATCAGCACGGCGAGCACGGCGCAGAAGATCGTCTCTTGCGGAAAGCTGCCGCCGATCAGCGTGGCGAGCGGCGCGGCGGCCGCCGCGGCGAGCGCCGCGCCGGACGAATAGCGCGTCAGTCCCGCGACCACGAGCCAAACCGCGCCGCACAGAATGCCGATCGGCCAGATGCCCGCGAGCAGCACGCCGAAAAACGTCGCGACGCCTTTGCCGCCTTTGAAGTTGAGCCAGACCGGGAAGCAATGGCCGATGAAGGCGCAGGCGCCGGCGATCAGGCCCGCGGTTTCCGAATGGAAGGCGAAGCGCGCCAGCAGCAATGCAAGCGCCGCCTTTCCCGCGTCGAGCACCAGCGTACCCAAGGCGATGTCGCGCCGGCCCGTGCGCAGCACATTGGTCGCGCCGATATTGCCGGAGCCGACATTGCGGATATCGCCCAGGCCCGCCCAGCGGGTCAGCAAGAGCCCGAACGGGATCGATCCCAGGAGATAGCCGCCGATGGCGGAGAGCGCGTAGGCGATCTGCACTGTCATGGCCGCCCTCTAGCAGGAAGCCGGCGTCTTGTGACCTGGAATTTAGAGAGGCCCGCGCGGCGCGCTTGGTTCAGGCCGCGTCGCTGTGCGCCGGCGCATCGAACACCGCGCGCAGATCTTCGAGGCCGCGCGCGCCGCGCAGGCGGTCGCGGATATCGGCGCGCTTGAGGAAGCGCGACACGCGGGCCAGCGCTTTCAAATGGTCGCCGCCGCGCTCGGCCGGCGCCAGCAGCATGAAAATGAGATCGCAGGGCCGCTCATCGAGCGCATCGAACTCCACCGGCGTTTCGAGCCGGGCGAAGCCGGCGACGGGGCGCGTCAGGCCTTGCACGCGGGCATGCGGGATGGCGACGCCTTCGCCCACGCCCGTGCCCGACAGCCGCTCGCGCAGCAGCACGGCTTCGAACGTCGTGCGCGGATCGACGCCGGCGGCCTCGGCGAGCGTCTGCGCCAGCACCTGCAAGGCTTGGCGCCGGCTCGTCGCCGTCAGCCGCGGGACGATCGCCTGCGGCAGCACCAGATCACGCAATTCACCCATATCAGCCTTTCCGCCGCGCCGGCCTCTTTCGCAGGCCAACGCGCTTCATATTCCGTGCCGCGCGGCGGCCGTTCTCAGCTTGAAGGGCCGGGCTCGACCCAGCCGATGTTTCCGTCGCTTCGCCTGTAGACGAGGTTAATCCCGCCATTGGCCGCGTTACGGAACAGGAGCACCGGGTGCTCCGTCAGCTCCAGCTGTAGAACCGCCATCGAAACGGTCATTGTCTTAACTTGGATTTTTGACTCCGCGATGACCAACGGGGCGGGGCCGCCTTCGGTTTCCCCGGAGGCCGGGACGGTCCCGGCTTCGTCCTCATCTTCGAACGGGGCGAGCACATAGCTTGAGGCGTCCTGCGCGGGAAGCGGAGATTTCGATCCGTTGTGATGATTTTTCAGGCGGCTTTTGTAGCGCCTGACGCGCTTTTCCATCTTTGTGAGGGCGTCGGAGAAGGCGGCGTGCGCGTCGTGGCCATGCCCTTGAGCCTGAAGGGAAATCCCTGAGGCCAGGTGGAGGGCGCAATCGACCTCGAACCCGATGGCATTGCGGCCCACCGTGACCATCGCGTCGGTCGCCCGGCTGAAATATTTCTCCACCCCTGAGGAGAGTTCGTCGGTGATGCGGGACCGCAGCGCTTCGCCGACGTCGACCTGACGGCCCGCAACCTGAACGCGCATTCGTGACCTCCTCCGTTCACCGCCGGAGGGCCCGCGCCCCACGCCTGGGGAGCCCGAGGCCCACCCGGAAGGCACCGTCGCGCCGCTGGGCGCGAGGGTCAATGCGGGGCGGCTGTGGAAGGGCTCAGCGCAGCCAGTTCTCGGTTTTGAGCCCAGGAACGCGGCGAAATTCGCGCGTGTTGTCCGTCACAAGGATGAGCCCCTGCGCGCGTGCATGCGCCGCGATAAAGAGATCGTTCGAGCCGATCGGCGTTCCCTTGGCCTCGAGCGCGGCGCGGATGCTCGCGTAGTGTTCGTCCGTCGGCGGCTCGAGCGGCAAAACCGGCAGCCTCCCGAGGATGGCATTGAGCTGCGCGGTGAGACGCGACGATCCGCGCTTCGCAGCACCATAGCGCAGTTCCGCGACCACGATGACGCTGACGGCGATGGATTCTTCACCCGCGCGCGCAATCCGCGTCGCGACGCGGCCTTGGGGATGGCGCACGAGATCGGAGACGATGTTGGTGTCGAGCAGATAGGCCAGCGTCACAGATCGACCGGCTCGGGCGGGGAATCCGGCATCGGCGCGAAATCCTCGTCGATGTCCTTGAGCGTTTCGAGCAGCGCCAGCAGGCCGATGCGCGGCGCCGGCTCGATGACGAGACGATCGCCTTCTTTGCGCATCACCGCCTCATCGCCCGGCAACTCGAATTCACGCGGGATGCGGACGGCCTGGTTGCGGCCGTTCTGGAAAAGCTTGACGCGGCGTGTCTCGGACATGGCATATGCCTTTAGCATAGGCTGACGAGAACATCAAACCAAACTGGAGTTCTTGGCCGCTCGCTGCGACCGATCGGCTATTGTCTCGGCGGAGAGAAGGGGACCGCGAAGACGGTGATGCAGGCGATGATGGAGCGAAAATGCGGGTGGGAGTTTGGCTTGCTTTGTTAGCGGCGCGAGGGGCGAACATATGACGGATGACGCACGACATGATCTGCTTGAGCTATACAAGGAGATACGGCGCGAGCTTCTGCAAAAGCAGGCGATTCGAGAAGAAACGATGCGCTTCGCGATCGTGGCGACAGCGGGGGCGGCCGCTTGGCTAGCGACGACGTCGATGCGTCAGATGCCTGCCATGGCGTATGGGATACCATTGTATGTCGCCGTGGCGTTCTTTCTGAGGGTGCTCACAATTCGCCGAGATATACGTTTGGCGTCGGCATTCTGTCTGAAGATTGAAGCGCGCATGGGGCTGCAACGAGACGAGGGCTGGCAACAGTATTGGAATGAGCGAAATCTCAAATTTCCAGGACGTGCCTTGCGGCTGCTTTTTTCGTCCGAGGTCGCCATCTGGCTGATGCTGATCGGCGGATCAACGGCGTTCTTGTTCTTTTACGTTCCGCCTGCTCACCTATTTGATTTTTCTCGGTGACGATCGAACCTAAATCCCGCTCGCCAGCCTCCGCTTGCGCTCCACGCTCGATGGGATGCGCAGGCTTTCACGGTATTTCGCGACGGTGCGGCGGGCGATGTCGATGCCGGCGTTGCGCAGGATTTCGACGATGCGGTCGTCGCTGAGAATTTCGCTCGGCGCTTCCTTGTCGATCAGCGTCTTGATCTGATGGCGCACGGCTTCGGCGGAATGGCTTTCCCCGCCATCGGCCGAGGCGATCGAGGCGGTGAAGAAATATTTGAGCTCGAACACGCCGCGCGGCGTTGAGATGTATTTGTTCGAGGTGACGCGGCTCACGGTCGATTCATGCATCTCAATCGCGGCGGCGATGGTCTTCAGATTGAGCGGCCGCAAATGGGCGACGCCGTAGGCGAGGAAGCCGTCCTGCTGGCGCACGATTTCGCGCGCGACCTTGAGGATCGTCTTGGCGCGCTGATCAAGGCTTTTGACCAGCCAATTGGCGTTGGCCGCGCATTCTGAAAGAAACGCCTTATCGTCTTCGCGCTTCGCGGTTTTTGAAACCGTCGCGTAATAGCGCTGATTCATCAGCACGCGCGGCATGGTGTCGGTGTTGAGTTCGACCACCCAGGCGCCATCGGGGGCCGCGCGTACGAACACGTCGGGGATCACGGTTTGCGCGGGGCCGCCGCCGAAGGCCGCGCCGGGCTTGGGCGTCAGCGCGCGGATTTCGCCGACCATGTCCGCCAGATCTTCGCGATCGACGCCGCACAGCACGGCGAGGCGCTCCATCTGGCCTTTCGCGAGCAATTCAAGATTGGCGACCAGCGCCTGCATGGCGGGATCGTAGCGCTTGCGGTCGATCAGCTGAATCGCGATGCATTCGGCCATGTCGCGGGCCATGATGCCCACCGGCTCGAAGCCTTGCATAGTCTTGAGCACGCGGGCGACATCGCCTTCGGCGCAACCGAGCAGGCGGGCGGTGTCTTCGACCGAGCCGCGGAAATAGCCCCAATCATCGACCTGATCGATCATCGCCGCGCCAATGAGACGGTCGGTGGGCGAGAAGCCCGCCTCGGTCATCTGCGCGTCAAGATGTTCGGCGAGCGTGAGCTCGGCCGTCAGCGTTTCTTCAAGGCCGGGCAGATCGTCGAAGCTTTTGCCGGACGAGGCTTTCGACCAATCGGTGAGCGGGGCTGCGCCCGCATCGGCGAGATCGCCAGCGCTCATATCGGGGTGCAGCATCGCCGCATCGGCGTCGAGATCGGCTTCGCGGCTCACGCCATCGCTGAAATCGAGGCTCTCGGCGGCGGGCGCGTCCTCGCGCTCGGCTTTATCCGCGTCGGTCTCGACGCGTTCGAGCAGCGGATTGCGTTCGAGTTCGCCCTCGATGAATTCGGCCAGTTCGACGTTGGAGAGCTGCAGCAGCTTGATCGCCTGCTGCAGCTGCGGCGTCATCACCAGGGCCTGGCCCTGGCGCAGCTCTAAGCGAGGGGTGATAGCCATTGGCGGCGCTCAGCTGTGAAACTGTTCGCCGAGGTAGACCTTTCGCACCGTTTCGTTCGCCAGGATCGCTTGCGGCGAGCCTTCGAACAGCACTTCGCCATCGAACATGACCGAGGCGCGATCGACGATTTCCAGCGTTTCGCGGACATTGTGATCGGTGATCAGAATGCCCAGGCCACGATCCTTGAGGAACGTGATCAGTTCGCGGATGTCGTTGATGGCCAGCGGGTCGATGCCGGCGAAGGGCTCGTCCAGAAGCATGAAGGAGGGCTGCGCGGCCAGCGCGCGCGCGATCTCGACGCGCCGCCGCTCGCCGCCGGAAAGGGCGGTCGCGGGGGCCTTGCGCAGATGATCGACGTGCAATTCGCCGAGCAATTCATCGACGAGTTCGCGGCGCTTCTTGGCGCTGCGTTCATGGAGCTCGACGACGCTCATCACGTTCTGTTCGACGGTGAGGCCACGGAAGATCGACGGCTCTTGCGGCAGATAGCCGACGCCGAGCCGAGCGCGTTGGTACATGGGCAGTGTTGTGACGTCTTGGCCGTCCAACAAGATCTGTCCCTGGTCCACGCGTACGAGCCCCGTGATCATGTAGAAGCAGGTGGTCTTGCCTGCTCCGTTGGGGCCCAACAGACCGACGATCTCGCCGCGGCGCAGGAACAAGGAGACGTCCCGCACGACGCGGCGCCCGCGATAGGATTTGCCGATGCGGACCGCCGCGAGACCTGAAGTCTGGCTCTCGGCGTCGATCGAGCGGCTCGCTGCGCCCTCAGGGGCCATCTGCCTTATCCGCAGTTAGGATTTCGTGAAACGAGCCGGACTTGGCCCAATTATTGCGCGCCGCCGGAACTGTTGGGCCGGAACACGCCCCGCACGCGCTGGCCGCCGCCAGGGCGAAGCGCCGCCGTGCCCTGCTTCACATGCATGACCATGACCTCGCCGCGCACGACGGAATCGTCGCTGGCCATGACCACATTGCCGGTGAAGGTGACCGTGTCGGTTGAGGTTTCATAAACCGCGCGGTCGCCGCGGGCCTGCTGGGTGGGGCGCACGTAATAGACATCGCCCTCGGCGATCATGCGCTGAATATCGCCCGAGGCGAGCCCGCCCGAGCTCGAGCCGGCGAAGAACATCGTCACCCGGCTCGCGCGCAGCCGCGCATCGCCCTGGACGATGTCGACATCGCCGCTCAGCACCAGTTGGTGGGCGCCGTCGGCATATTCGAGATTGTCGGCGGAATAGGAGATCGGGCCGCCATCCTGCGCGATCTGCGCCTGCGCCGCCGGCGCGGAAAGCACAGCCAAGGCCGCCAGCCAGATCGGTCCCCGCATCGTCTTGGCCCTCATCGCACCGGCTCTCCCGGCTCCTGCGCGTGTTCGGGCACCTGGCCATTGACCCGGCCATGGAGCACGATCGCGTTGTCGTCTCGCCGAATTTCATAAGCGTCTGCACGGACCACGCCAAGTGGGCCGGCGCCGGTCACGCCGCGGTCGCCCCGGATCACGCCGGCATGCATGTCGATGGTCATGGCCGGGCTGGAGAAGCGGTTGCCGGAGGCGTCCCCGAACAGCACGCCGCCCTCCATGCGGACCGTTTCGGTCTGTTCATCATAGACCCCGCGGGGGGCGATCAGGGTGTGGCCGCGCACCGAGCGGTAGACCGGGGAGGCCAGCTCCATCAGCCGCGCCTGGGCGTTTTCCTTGACCGCGACCTCCGCCGTCAGCTGGTAGGCCTCGCCGCCCTCCGTTGTGCCGGTGAAGCGGGGGGAGAGCACGCGCAGGGGCGTGGCCTCGCCATAGGACGGCCCCCAGAGGCCCGTCGGGCTGAACAGGGCCATGAACACGAAGACGGAGGCCAGCGCCGCGCCCGACATCATCACGAAGGCCCGGCGCAGGAAGGCGATCAGCCGGGAGCGCCGCCGCGCGGCGCGCAGCGACAATTCCCGTTTCGGCTCCCAGACCGAGGCGCGCGGCGCAAGCGTCGTCATCCCCGCCGATGTGACCTGCTGCGGCGGCGGAAGCAAGGCGGGGCGGCCGCGCCGTGCCCGGATGGGGCCCCACGCGCCCGGCCAGCGGCTTCGCTGCGGCCTGGAAGCGTGGGAATGTGAATTCCAAGGATTCCACGGGACCTCGAATGAAGACGATCTTGGCGGCTTGCGTTGGCTTGGCGTTGGTGGCGGCTTGCGCGACTGCGCAGCCGGCGGCGCATCCTGGGCTCTTCGCGCGCGACGCGCTCGATGTGGCGGGGCCGTCCGGCGCGTTTGTGCTCTCCGCCGCCGATCTGGCCGCGCTGCCGCGCCATCGCGTGACGCTCGATATTCATGGGACGCAGCACGTGTTCGAAGGAGCGGCGCTGATCGATGTGCTGGCGCGCGGGGGCGCGCCGCATGGCGAGGCGATGCGCGGCCCGGCGCTGGCCGATGTTGTGCTGGTGACGGCGCGTGACGGCTATCAGATCGCGCTGGCGCTGTCGGACGCCGATCCCGGGATCAGCCCCCATCAGATCATCATCGCCGACCGCATGGACGGCGCGCCCATCGCCGAAGACGGGCCGCTGCGGCTGGTGGTGGAGGGCGATCTGCGCGCGGCCCGGTCCGCGCGCCAGGTCGCCCGCATCGAGTGGATGCGCCTGCCGCGTTAGGCTTTGAGCTTGGCCGTATCGGCGACGAGGCGCGCGACGAGATCGCGATCGATCACAGCGGCGGCTTCCTCCTGCGCCGCGCTCCAGGCTTCCGCCGCTTTGCGCACCGTGCTCTTGCCCTCTGGCGTGAGCTTGACGCGGCGCACCCGCAAATTCGCGGGGTCCTGAAACATCTCGATGAGGCCCATCTCGTCGAGCGGACGCAAGGTGCGCGACAGCGTCGAGGGATCGAGCTGAACCCGGCGCGCGATGTCGGAGATCGAACCGTCGCGCATCGCGCCGATCGCCGCGAGCAGACCGAATTGCGGCAGGTTCACGCCGTGGGGGGCGAGCCGTGCGTCGTAGAACTCGGTCAATCTGCGGGCCGCGAGCCGCGCGCCGAAGCAGAGACAATCCTCGATGGTCTGGCGGGTGGGCGGCGGTTTCATAGGCGTCTTGACGTGTTGCGGTGCAATAGATAGCTGTATATACATTACTTGTAGATACATGAAAAGGCGAACAGCGATGAGCGAGGCGCGGGCGTTGAGCGGGCTGGAACAGCTGCAGAGGGCGGCTAAGAGTTCGGGCGGCGGGCCTTCGATGATCGGCAAAACGCTGAATTTCCGGCTGGTCGGCGCCGAGCTTGGCGGCGTGTCGATCGAGGGCGAGCCGACGGACGCGTTCCTCAATCCACTGGGCTTCATCCATGGCGGCTGGGCGCTGACGCTGATCGACAGCGCCACCGCGCTCGCCGCGCACACCACTTTGGCGCCGGGCGTCGGCTATACCTCGCTTGAGACGAAGGCCAATTTCGTGCGGGCGATCACGCCGCAGACGGGCGTGGTGCGGGCCGAAGGGCGCGTCGTCGCGCAGGGCCGCACCATCATCACCTCGGAAGCGCGCCTCACCGATAAGGCCGGCAAATTGCTCGCCCATGGCACGGCCACGATCATGGCGCTCTACCCGAAGGAAGCCGCATGACCGCGCTTGAAAGAGAGCCGCTCGACGTCGCTGCTCTCAGCGGCTTGGAAGCGATGCAGGCGCTTGTGGAAGGGCGTTTGGCGCCGCCGCCGATGGCGCAGACGCTCGGCTTTGCGCTGACCCATGTCGAACGCGGCGTCGCCGTGTTCGAAGCCGAGCCGCAGGGCGCTATTCTGAACCCGCTGGGCACGGTGCATGGCGGCTGGGCGCTGACCCTGCTCGACAGCTGCACCGGCTGCGCGGCGCACACTGTGCTGCCTGCCGGCGTCGGCTACACGACGGTCGAAACCAAGGGCAATTTCGTGCGCGCCATCACGCCCAACACGGGGCGCGTGCGGGCCGAGGGCCGCGTCGTCGCGCATGGCCGCCAGATCATCACGGCCGAAGGGCGCATCACCGATCCAGACGGGAAATTGCTGGCCCATGGCACATCGACGCTGATCGTCTTGCGGCGGTGAAGAGTGCGAGCGCTTATGTTAAGGAACGCGGGAAGACTTGAAGGATTGCATCATGGCTGAAGCGGAAAACGTCGTTGTCGTCGGCATGGCGCGCACGCCGATGGGTGGGCTGCTCGGCGATCTCGCGGGGCTGAAGGCCCATGAGCTGGGCTCGGCCGCGATCAAGGCCGCGGTCGCGGAATCCGGCGTGTCCGGCGATGCGATCGATCAGGCGCTGATGGGCAATTGCCTGATGGCCGGCCAGGGCCAGGCGCCGGCGCGCCAGGCCGTGATCGGCGCGGGGCTCCCCAAAAGCGTGCAGGCGACGACGCTTTCCAAGATGTGCGGCTCGGGCATGCAGGCCGTCGTGCAGGCGCGCCAGGCGCTGCTCGCGCATGAGGCGGACGTGATCATCGCCGGCGGCATGGAGAGCATGACGCAGGCGCCTTATCTGCTGCCGCGTTATCGCACCGGCAACAAATACGGCCATGACAAAGTGCTCGATCACATGGCGATCGACGGCCTGGAAGACGCCTATGAAGGCGGCGCGATGGGCGTGTTCGCCGACATGATCGCCAAGGAATATCAGTTTACGCGCGAAGCGCAGGACGCCTATGCGCTTGAAACGCTGGCGCGCGCGCAGGCCGCGACCAAGGAAGGCCGCTTCAAGCGCGAGATCGCGCCTGTCGAAACCAAGAAGGGCGTCATCGCGGAAGATGAGCTGCCGCGCACGGCGCGTCCGGAAAAGATTCCGCAGCTGAAGCCCGCCTTCGGCAAGGACGGCACCGTGACGGCGGCGAACGCGTCCGCGATCTCCGATGGGGCGGCCGCGCTCGTGCTGATGCGCGAAGCGGACGCGAAAGCGCAGGGCAGAAAGCCGCTGGCGCGCATCGTCAGCCAATCGGCGTTCGCGCATGAGCCGGCCTATTTCACCACCGCGCCGGTGCCCGCGATCAAGATGGCGCTGAAGCGCGCGGATTGGCAAGTGGCCGACGTCGATCTCTGGGAGATCAACGAGGCGTTTGCTGTCGTGCCGATGATCGCGATGAAGGAACTCGGCATCACGCAGGACAAGATCAACGTGAACGGCGGCGCCTGCGCGCTTGGCCACCCGATCGGCGCCTCGGGCGCGCGCGTGCTCGTGACGCTCATCGCCGCGCTTGAAGCGCGCGGCAAGAAGAAGGGTGTAGCCGCGCTCTGCATCGGCGGCGGCGAAGGCATCGCCATGTGCGTGGAGCGCATCTGACGCACGCCGGTTGATCGATCGGATCAAGATTGACGCCGCGGGCGGTGGCGCGCACGCGGGCGCATGACCTTCGATCATGCGGCGCATTTTCGCGACCAGGCTGTGTGGTGTGAGACGCTTGGCTCGCCGTTTACGGCCGCGCTGTTGCGCCGCGCAGCGGACGCGTTCGCCGCCATCGGGGATTTGTTTTCGTTTCGCGACGATTGGCGCCCGCACGATGCGAGTGCGCTTCGTTTTGCCGGCGCGCTCAACGCCGCGGTCATCACCGGGCGCGCGCCAGCGCTCGCCGCGCTCTATCCCGCGCCGGGCAGGGCGGCCGATATCGATCGCGTCTGGCCGGAAGCATTGCGCGTGCTGGCCGCCGATCGGGACTGGATCGTCGCGTTTCTTCATCAGGCGCCGCAGACCAATGAGACGCGGCGCGCGATCGCGCTGCTGCCGGCGTTCCTGGACATCGCGGCGGGCGGCGGGCCACTGCACATGCGCGAGGTTGGCGCCAGCGCGGGGCTCAATCTCAATTGGGACCGCTTCGCCTATCGCACGCAAAGCTGGACCTGGGGCGGCGGCGATCCGCGCGCGCCGGTGATCGACACCGATTGGCGCGGACCGGCGCCGAAGCTCGACGCAAAGGTCGAGATCGCCTCGCGCGCCGGCTGCGATGTGCATCCGCTCGACGTCCGCGACGCTGCGGCGCGCGCGCGTCTGAAGGCGTATATCTGGCCGGATCAGTTTGAGCGCGTTGCGCGGTTCGAGCGCGCGGCGGATTTGGCGACGACGCATTTAACGAACGTGGCTGAAGAGGATGCCGGCGCCTGGCTTGAACGCCAGCTTTCTGGCGATCTGCCCGAGGGCGTCACGATCCTCTACCATTCGGTGGCCTGGCAATATTTTCCGGCGGAGACGGATGCGCGCGGGCGTGCAGCGATCCTGGCGGCCGGCGCGCGCGCCACGCCCGCGCGGCGGCTCGCCTGGGTTCGCTTCGAGCATGAGCGCTTCCTGCGTTATCCGGGAAACGATTACGTGGTGGATGTCGCGCTTTGGCCGGGCGATGGCGCGTTCCGCCCGATCGCGAAAGTCGATCCGCATCTGCGCTGGGCGGAATTGGTCTAGGCGCTATTCCGCGGCGACTTTTCCATACTTGAAATAATTGTCCCAAGCCGCATCGAGATGTTCGAGCGCGCGTTCGGCGGCGATCGCGGAGAACGTATCTTCGGCGCTGACAACGAGGCCGAGCCGCTGCAGCTTCGCCAACGCGTCCTCGATCTCGAAATCGCAGTCGAGCGAAAGCTTGTCGCGCAGAAAGGCTTCGACGGCGGCGTCGATCTCTTCCTTGGACAGCGGCCGCTGCGCGCGCGCCAGCGCCCAATAGGCCAGGATGCTCTCCTTCACATCCTGATCTTCGCCCGCGCCGATCAGCGCATCGAGCACGCCCTCATTGTTGGCGGCGTTGCGGAAATAGACCGTCTCAGCGAGCTGCTTCTGATATTTCAGCGTCTGCCGCTCATATTTCATCCATTGCCGCATCACGAAGGCGCCCACGGCGATGAGGCCCGAAGCGGCGGCCAAGGCGCGCTGCAATTCGCTGTTCTCGATCGCGCCGCGCGCGCCGAAGAAGACGGCGAGCACCGCGAACAGCACGGTGACGGCGGGAATGATCTGCGTCGCGATCGGAATGCCGCCGATCAGCGCGGGCGCGGCCAGGAACACCTGATCGCTGGCCCGCATGGTCGGCTTCGCGCCGGGATGGAGCGTCAGCAATTCGGCGCGCGCGACATTGCGGAAATGCTTGATGAGCGCTGCGCCCGGGCGCACGCCGCGGCGCGCCTGCGCGAAGGCGCGGCGATCGGCGCGGTTCACCTCGGTGAGGCTCTTGAAGGCGACCAGAACCACGACCTCAGCGAAGGTCTCGGTTTCGATCTCCTTCCTGCGCAGGCCGAACCAGGCCCGCCGGCGCATCATTTCCGTGTGCGCCCCGCGCGCGAAAAACCGGATCGAGCGGATGCCGTGCGCCGAACATTTGATGGACAATCCCGTCAGTTCGCGCGCCGCCTTGTGCGAAATGGCGCTCTCGGGATCGATCTCCACGAAATTCGCATGCGTGAGCGCGGCGACGAAATCGGCTTCGAACGCTTCGTGCGAGGCCGCGGCGGTGTCGCGGACCGAGGGCGGCGCATCGGGATCGAGCGGCGCGTAGAGCGTCTTCAGATTTTCGAGCGCATCGAACGATTCATAGTGCAGCACTGCGGCCAAAAGGCGCGCGAGATCGGCGAAGCGCGCGCCGTCTTCGGGCGCGAGCCCGCCTTCGGCCTCCAGCGCGGCGATCAGCGCCGCCTTGCGCGTCGGAATGAATGCGTCCTTGACGGTCATGTGCCCAGAGGTGTTAGCGCAGCGCGCCGGGCCTCGCCACACTCCGCCGCTTGCGAAGCGAACCGGGGCAGGGGAAGGTGACGCGCGAGGGCCATTTCAAGTGACGGGGGAAACGACCTCGATGTGGAAAAGACTGGCGCTGGCGGCGGGATTGCTTGCGTGCGCGATCGGAGCGGGGGCGCAGACCGGGCAGGACCCGTTCCGCGGCCAATTCGGCGCCATGGAGATCGCCTTTCCGCCGCAGGAAGCCGCGCGCCAGGCAGCCCTTCTGCAGCAGGAGCTCGCGGCGCTGCCGGCGCAGCGGCCGGGCGTCACGGATGTCTACATTCTGGCCGCCGCGTTCTGGGGCGATCCCGTGTTCGAGCGCGAGGCGACGCAGGGCGCGGCGCTGCTCGAACAGCATTTCGGCGCCAATGCGCACACCATCATCCTGACCAATGGCACGGGCGCGCCGGAGCGGCGCTATCCCGCCGCCTCGCCGAACAATCTGCAGGCCGCGCTCGGGCGCATCGGGCAGGTGATCGATCCGCAGGAAGATCTGGTCGTCCTCTTCTTCACCTCGCACGGCTCGCATGACGGTTCGGTCGCGATCCTCGAGGCGAACCGCATGGCCGGCTCCTTGCGGCCAGCCAATCTGCGCGACTCGCTGGCGGCCGCGAACATCCGCAACCGCGTCGTGATCGTCTCGGCCTGTTTCTCCGGCGCCTTCATCGCCCCGCTGATGGACAACAACACCATCGTGCTGACGGCAGCCGCGCCCGACCGCACGAGTTTCGGCTGCCAGCCGTCGAACGAATGGACCTATTTCGGCGACGCCTATTTCAGCCACGCGCTACGCGGCGGCGCCGGCATCGTCGCCAGCTTCGATCAAGCCAGCACGCTCATCTCGCAATGGGAAACCGCGCAGCATCTGACGCCCAGCAATCCGCAGAAGAGCGTGGGCGTTGATGTCGCGCGGATGGTGGCGAGGCTGGAGCGGCGGTGAGTCTGGTCGCGGGCTTGAAAGGCATCACCAAGTCTCCCCAAGCCGCGTAAGTTGCTCGCGGGCGTTCGGATTTCCCTGCGCTGCCGACAATCTGTACAAGCGAATGGCTTCTTCGAGGTTCGGCCTGAGACCGCCTTCGCCGCGCTCATATAAAAAGCCAAGCCGCATCTGCCCCCACGCATCGCCTTGATCGGTTGCGCGCCGCAACAAGCGCAAGCCTTCTTGAGGGTCCCTTTGCAGGTTCTGCATTCCGTAGACGAGCCACATTCCGAGCTCCGCTTGAGCTGGTGCGAAGTCTTGCGCCGCGGAACGGCGTACAAATCCGATATAGTCTTCGCTCGTCGTTGTGAGGCCACACACGACTACCAAGAACTGCGCCCGCCTATCGCCTTCGCGCGCGAGCGCCCAAAGGTTGGCGTCCGACAAAGCATCGCCCATTTGTACGCGAATCGCCGGCCAATTGCCCTGGCCCCATTGGGCGCGTGTAATGCGCCCGAGCGCGGCGCGGGCGGCGGCATAGCGGTCCGGGGGAGGCTGCGAAGAAGCGGCGGTTTGTTCGCGCGCCAGCGTCGCCGTGGCGGCGGGAGCTGTCTCGGGCGGCCCAGCTTGCTTCAGGGTTTCAGCGCGGGGCGGTGCGAGTTCCGCTCGCTTCGTGAGAATACCTGCACCAGAAAGCCAAAGCGCCACGACGAAAGAGGCCGCCAATGCGGCAGCGACCAGGAGCGCCGGAGCTACCCAATTTCCGCCGGTTCGTGCGCCGCCAATCGCACCGTCGGATTCTGTCCTCACGCGCAGCGCCGACGCGAGGCGCGCCACATCGTCGTGAAAATCCGGGTCGCGGCGAATTGTTGCGGCGTGGCGCCCGAGCAAGGGGCGGAGCGCCTCTGGCAATTGCTCGGGGCGCGGCAGCATGGCGTTGTTCACGAGCACAGGAACCACATCGACGCCGGGCGCTGCGAGCGCAATCTCGATTTCGATGCGGACCCAATCGTTCGGGTCTTCGAGACGTCGGCGACCGCTCTCGTCCCGAGCCTCGGCCCATCCCGGCCCCATCAAAATCAAAGCCGCGCGGCACTTTGGCAGGATATCTCTAATGTGTGCGCCGAAATCCGCTCCGGGACGCAGATTGTCGACGTCCTTGAAGATGCGATTGCGCCCGAAGCGTAGCACAAGCGCGTCGTAAAGACGTCCCGCTACGTCAGCCGTGTCGTCGCGCCGATACCCAATGAAGATCGAATCCCGCGCCATGCCCCATCCAATGCCCACCCGCAGACGAGGCCCAGCGATAGGGGGAGATCGTCCGGTCCGCTACCGCGCCGGCGCGAACTGGTGGATCAAATTCAGCGGCGTGGCCGTCGTGCGCTTCGGGGCGCGCATGACGATGCGGGATTGGACGTTGGCGACGAGGCCGAGCGCGAGGATGTGGTCGCGCAGGAAATCGTCATAGGCGTGCATGTCGGTGGTGATGACGCGCAGCATGTAATCGACATCGCCCGTCACGGTGCAGCAATCGACGACCTCGGGAAATTTCATCACCGCCGCTTCGAACTTTTCGAGGTTCTCACGCGTCGGCAGCTGCAGCTTCACGCCGACGATGACCTCGAAATTGAGGCCGAGCCGTTCGCGGTCGAGCAGCACGACCTGGCCGACGATGACGCCGTTCTTTTTCAGCCGCTCGATGCGGCGCCAGCACGGCGAAGAGGACAAACCGACCCTTTCGGCCACTTCCGCGATGGAAAGGCTTGCATCCTTCTGCAGCAGGTCCAAAATCTGGGCGTCGATGGCGTCGAGCGCTTCGGTCACTTTTGCCTCCCCCGCGCCTAGTTTGACGCAGAAATTACCCTATATCCTGGCGGAGTGTAGGAAAAAAGACAAGCAATTGCAGGCGAATTGCGCAAGAATTTTTGCTTCTAACTGGTGTGGGCGCATAGGGAGACGTCATGAGCCGCAGGCTCGTCACGCTGGACGATAAATATACGCTCGAAACCGGCCCGGTCTTTCTGACGGGCGTGCAAGCGCTGGTGCGGCTGCCGCTGGATCAAAAGCGGCTCGACAAGCGCGCCGGCCTCAACACGGCAGGCTTCATTTCCGGCTATCGCGGCTCGCCGCTCGGCGGCTACGACCAGCAGCTTGAGCGCGCCAAAAAATATCTCGACGCGCACGACGTCCATTTCTGGGAAGGCCTCAACGAGGATTTGGGCGCCACGGCCGTCTGGGGCGCGCAGCAGATCGGCGTCTATCCCGGCGCGAAATTCGAAGGCGTGTTCGGCCTCTGGTACGGCAAGGCGCCCGGCGTGGACCGCACGGGCGATGTGTTCAAGCACGCCAATTTCGCCGGCGCGGCCGAGAAGGGCGGCGTGCTCGCCGTCGCGGGCGATGACCATATGTGCAAGAGCTCGACTTTGCCGTCGCAGAGCGAGTTCGCGTTCATCGACGCGGAAATGCCGGTGCTCAATCCGGCCAGCGTGCAGGACGTGCTCGATCTCGGCCTCTTCGGCTGGGCCTTGTCGCGCTATTGCGGCGCGTGGGTGGGCCTCATCGCGCTGGCCGACACGATGGATTCCGGCGCCGTGATCGAGGTCGGCCTCGACAGGCATCATTTCATTCTGCCGCCGGATTTCGATCGCGGCGTGAGCGGCGTGTCGCTGCGCGGCCACGATCAGCCGCTCGACAAGGAAGCGCGGCTGCGCGGTTTGAAGCTGCCGGCGGCGCGCGCCTTCGTGCGCGCCAACAAGCTCGACCGCGTCGTGCTCGAAAGCGCCGCGCCGCGGCTTGGCATTGTCGCGACCGGCCAGGCGGTGCGCGACGTGATGGAGGCGCTGGAAGCGCTCGGCCTTTCGCCGCGCGACGCGGCGGCCGCCGGGATCAGCGTCTACAAGGTCGGCATGCCCTGGCCGCTTGAGCCGCAGGGCGTGAAGGAGTTCGTGCGGGGCCTCGAAACCGCGCTGGTGGTCGAACACAAGCGCCCGCTAATGGAGCCGCAGCTTCGCGACATTCTTTACGATGAGCCGCAGCGCCCGCGCGTGATCGGCAAGCGCGACGAGCAGGGCGAACGGCTGCTGTCGGATATCGGCGCGCTGACGATCCCGGAAATCGCCAAGGCGATCTTTGATCGCCTGCCGCAAGAGGCGCGCACCGAGAAGGCCAACGCCTATTTCGCGCGCGTCGGCGCCAGCCTGCAGCGCGCGAAGACGCTGGAAGCGGACGTGCACAGGAAGCCGCATTTCTGCTCGGGCTGTCCGCACAACACGTCTACCGTGGTGCCCGAAGGCTCGCGCGCGCTCGCCGGCATTGGCTGCCATTACATGGCGACGTTCATGGACCGCGCGGACATGACCTCGCATATGGGCGGCGAGGGCGCGGCCTGGATCGGGCAGGCGCCGTTCACGACGGAAAAGCATGTCTTCGTCAATCTGGGTGACGGCACCTATTCGCATTCCGGCTCGCTCGCGATCCGCGCGGCGGTGAGCGCCAAGATCGACATCACCTATAAGATTCTGTTCAACGGCGCCGTCGCGATGACCGGCGGCCAGCCGACCGAGAGCGGCCAGACCGTCAGCGATCTCGTGCATGAATTGCGCGGCGAAGGCGTCGCCAAAGTCGTCGTCGTCGCGGACGATCCCAAGCGGCACATCCAGGCCGGCGATCTGGGCCCGCTCGTCGAAATCTATCACCGCGACCGGCTCGATGAGGTGCAAAAGCGCCTGCGTGACACCAAGGGCGTCACGGTCATCATCTACGATCAATATTGCGCGACCGAGAAGCGCCGGAAGATCAAGCGCGGGCTGCTGCCAGCGACGACGAAGCGCGCCTTCATCAACACCGCGGTGTGCGAAGGCTGCGGCGATTGCTCGGTGCAATCGAATTGCCTGTCCGTCGAGCCGGTCGAAACCGAGCTCGGCACGAAGCGGCAGATCAATCAATCGACGTGCAATCAGGATCTGCGCTGTCTGGACGGGTTCTGCCCGAGCTTTGTCACGGTCGATGGCGCGGTGAATGCGCAGAAGCTGTTGCCGCGCGCCAAGATCGATATCGAAAACCTGCCTTCGCCCGAAATCCCGAGCGTCGATCGGCCGTACAATCTTCTCTTCACCGGCGTCGGCGGCACGGGCGTGACGACGATCTCCGCGATCCTCGGCATGGCTGCGCATATCGAAGGCAATGCCGCCACCACGCTCGACATGGCGGGCCTTGCGCAAAAGGGCGGGCCGGTGATCAGCCATATCCGGTTCGCGCGCCGCGCCGGCGATATCCGTTCGGGCCGCACGCCGACGGCTTCGGCCGATGCGCTGATCGCGGGCGATGCGATCGTGGCGTCGAGCCTTGAAACGCTGCCGCTGCTCGACAAGGACAAGACGCGCGCGGCGCTCAATATCGACGTGACGCCGACGAGCGAATTCATCTTCAACCGCAACACGCGCTTCGAAGGCCGCCTGCTGCGCCGGCGCGTCGAGCAGGCGGTCGCCAAGCTCGACGGCATGAACGCCGAGGCGCTGGCGGAGGAATATCTGTTCGACCAGCTCTACGCCAACATGATCCTTCTGGGCTTTGCATGGGGCAAAGGGCTGGTGCCGGTCTCGCATGAGGCGCTGGTCGATGCGATCACGCTCAATGGCGCGGGCGTGAAGGAAAACCTGCAGGCGTTCGATCTCGGCCGCGTCGCCGCCTTGGCGCCGGACCGCATCGTGCCGACGCGCCCGATGCGCACGCCGCCTGCGCCCAAATCGCTCGACGAGCTGATCGCCGATCGCAGCGCCTTGCTCGCCGCCTATCAGGACGAGGCCTACGCCGCGCGCTATATCGCGCTCGTCAAACATGTGCGCGACCACGAACTCGCGGCGGGCATGGGCGATGATCTTTCCCGCGCCGTGGCTGCGAATTTCGCCAAGCTCATGGCCTACAAGGACGAGTACGAGGTCGCACGGCTCTATACCAATGGCGATTGGGAGGCGGCGCTGAAGCATACGTTCGGCGGCGCCTACAAGCTGAGCTTCCATCTCGCGCCGCCGCTGCTCGCGCCGCGGGATTCCAAAGGCCATCTGAAGAAGATGACATTCGGCCGCTGGATGTTCTGGGGCTTCAAGGCGCTGGCGAAAATGAAGGGCCTGCGCGGCACGCGCTGGGATCTGTTCGGCAGGACCGAAGAGCGGCGCATGGAGCGGGCGCTGCGCGACGATTATGAGAAGCGCATCCGCGCTCTGGCCGAGGAGATCACGGCGACGACCTATCCGCTCGCCGTCCGCATCGCGGAAATCCCGGACCAAATCCGCGGTTATGGCCACGTGAAGGAGGCGTCCGTCGCGGCCGCGCGCGAGGCCGAGGCCGCGCTCACGCGCGCCTATGAAGCCGCCGGCGCCAGCCCGCCCCGCATCGTCGCCGCCGAATAGACCCGCGGCGCCCTCGGGCCTTCCGCCGATCACAATTCCTGGAGCGTCCACATTGCTGGCCGTGATCGCGTGTGCGGCGTTCTTCCTAACGACGGCGGCCATCCGCTAAGCTCTCCCAAAAGGGAGGGGCGCTTGAGCGTCGAATTGGGCATCATCGAAGGCTATTACGGCAAGCCGTGGTCGTGGGCTGAGCGCCGCGAAACCATCGCCGCCTTGGCGCCGCACGGCTACGGATTCTACCATTACGCGCCGAAAGCCGACGAGTTCATCCGCAAGGATTGGCGCGAGCCCTATCCGCGAGAGACCATCGAACAGCTCAGCGCGTTGTCGGCGTTCTGCCGCGAGGCGGGCGTGCGGTTTGGCATCGGCCTCAGCCCGTTTGAAATCTACCGCAAGTTCGACGCCGAGGCGCGCGCCGCGCTCAAGGACAAGCTGGCGGAGCTGGATAGCCTGGGTCTCGACGATCTTGCGATCCTGTTCGACGATATGCGCGGCGACCTGCCCGATCTCGCCAAGACGCAGATCGAGATCATGCATGTCGCGGCGGCGCAGACGAAGGCGACGCGCGTCATCACCTGCCCGGGCTATTATACCGACGATCCCGTGCTCGATCGCGTGTTCGGCCAGCGCCCGCCGAACTATCTGGAAGACCTCGGCGTTGGCCTCGATCCGAAAATTCAGGTGTTCTGGACGGGCGAAGAGGTGTGCGCGCGCGAATACAGCCCCGGCCATCTCGCGCGCGTGAAGGATCAGCTGCGGCGCGAACCGTTCCTGTGGGACAATTATCCCGTCAATGACGGGCCGCGCATGTCGCAATATCTGCATCTGCGCGCTGTGACGGGACGGCCCGGCAGGATCGCGCCGCATGTCGCGGCGCATGGCGTCAATCCCGCGCTGCAGCCTGTGCTGTCGCGCATTCCGATGCTGAGCCTGGCGGAAAGCTATCGCGAAGGCGATGAGTATTGCTACGGCGCGGCGTTCCTGCGCGCTGCGGAAGCCGTGCTAGGCCCCGAGCTGGGGCTCGTGGCGCAACGCTATGTCAGCACGCTGCAGGATGTCGGTTCCGACCGGCTGGGCGATGTCTCGAAGCTGCGGGCGCGTTTCGCGGCGTTCGATCATCCCGGCGCGCGCGAGATCGTGGCCTATCTCGACGGCGGTTACCGCGTCACGCGCAGCGATCTGCAAACGTGACGCGTACCGCCGGCTTCCAGCCGGCAGGAAGTACGACGCCTAAGGCGCTTCATTCGAGAAGATGATCGTGCCAGAGGCCGCGAACATGCCGCCCACGCCGTGGCAGACGGAGATTTTCGCGCCCGGCACTTGCGCGGGCGCGATGCCCCGCATTTGCCGCACGCTCTCCTGCAGCGCATACATGCCGTACATGCCCGAGTGCATGTAGGAGAGGCCCCCGCCATTGGTGTTGAGCGGCAGCTTGCCGCCGGCGCGCGTATTGCCTTCGGCGATGAAATCGCCCGCCTCGCCCGGCTTGCAGAAGCCGAGATCTTCCAGCCCGTACATGGGCAGATGGGCGAAGGCGTCGTAGATCATGAGATGATCGACGTCGGCGTGCTTGAGGCCGGCTTCATCGAACGCCTTCTTGCCGGAGACGCGGAACGCCTTGGAGGAGGTGAAATCCTCCATCTGGCTGACCATCGGCGTTTCGACGCTCTCGCCCGTGCCCAGCACGTAGACCGGCTTGGTCGGGAAATCCTTGGCGCGCTCGGCGCTGGTCAGGATCAGCGCGCCGCCGCCATCGGTGACGAGGCAGCACATCAGCAGCGTGAACGGATAGGCGATCATGCGCGCGTTCATCACGTCGTCGATGGTGATCGGGTCTCTGAACGTGGCGCGCGGATTCTTCGCCGCCCATTCGCGCTGCACGACGGCGACGGATGCGAGCCGCTCCTGCGGGATGTTGTACGTTTTCAGATAGCGCATCACCGGAATGGTGAACATCGAGGGCGGGCCGGCGACGCCATAGGGCAATTCGAACTGGCCCTGCAGGCTCGCATTGCCGCCGCCCGGGCGAAACGCGCCCGCTCCCACGCGTGAGCGGCCGCTTTCGCCATGCGTGACCAGAACCGTCTTGCACAGGCCTTCATTGATCGCCGCCGCCGCGTGACGCACGTGGAGCATGAACGAACAGCCGCCCACGCTGGTGCCATCGGCGTAGGTCGGCGTGATGCCGAGATAGTGCGCGAGCGCGACGGGGCTTTCGCCCGCGCAGGCGACGCCGTCGATATCCTTCGCGGTGATCCCGCAATCTTTCATCGCGTTCAGCGCAGCGTCCGCATGCAGCATGAGCTGCGAGACATCGGGAATGACGCCCATCTTCGTCGTTTCGGCGGCGCCGACGACGGCTACGGATTTCTGTTTCATCGGACGAACTCGCCTTAGCCGTTGTGGGGGCGGAAGAGGGGAAGGGTGATCGCGTCGTCCTGCTTCTCGAACGCGACGCTGAGCGGCATGTCGAGCTGCAGGGCCTCCGGCGTCTGCGGGCAATCGATGATGTTGGTCATCATCTTCGGCCCCTCTTCCAGCTTCACCACGGCGATGGCGTAAGGCGGCGTGAAGCCGGGCGCCGGGCGATGATGGATCACATAGGACCAGAGCACGCCTTTGCCGCTCGCCTTGAACACGGTCACGTTGCGCGAGCTGCATTTCGGGCAGAACGGGCGCGGCGGGAAATAGGCCTCCTTGCAATCGCTGCAGCGCTGCAGGCGCAGTTCGCCTTCCTTGGTGCCTTCCCAGAAATGCGCCGTCTCCGGCGTGGCGGCGGGCAGCATGCGCCCGCTCGGTCGTCCGCTCATCGGCCTTCCTCCCTTGTTTCGAAAACTTGGTACGGAAGGAAGGGGCTGCCGGTCAATGCGGCCCTTGGGTCAATGATGCGTCGTCGTGTCCGGCAGGCCGAGAATGCGCTTGGAGATGATGTTCCACTGCACCTCCTGCGAGCCGCCCGCGATCGTGCCGGCCTTGGAGCGGCCCATCACGCGCGGCACGGCGAGCTCTTCGGCCGTGAAGCCTGCGCCGCTCCAGCCGAGGCCCCGATTGCCCATGATCTCCATGGTCAGCTCTGGCGCGTCGCGGCGCAGGAAGGAGCCGACATTCTTCATGATTGAGGAGGCCGCCGTCGGCCCGCTATTGGATTTGTTCTCCGCAGCGGCGCGTTGGCCCGTCAGCGCGAAGGCGCGCAGCGTCATTTCGTACTCGATCACCCGCGTTCGCAAATCCCGATCGGCGAGCCTGCCCGTCTCATCGACGCCGATATAGGCCTTCGCGATTTCGTAGAGCGGCCTGCGCGCTTCCGCGCCGACGCCCGCCGCCGCGGAGAGCCCGCTGCGCTCGTGCTGCAGCAGGCGCTTGCCGATGGTCCAGCCGCCATTGAGCGGACCCATCAGATTTTCCTTCGGCACTTTCACATCGGTGAAGAAGGTTTCGCAGAACGGCGAGGAATCGTTGATGAGCCGGATCGGCCGCGCCTCCACGCCCGGCGTGCGCATATCGATGAGCAGGAAGGAGATGCCTTCATGTTTCTTCGTCGTATCGGTGCGGACGAGGCAGAAGCACCAATCGGCGTATTGCGCGCCCGAGGTCCAGATCTTCTGGCCGTTGACGAGGTAATGATCGCCTTTGTCTTCCGCCCGCGTCTGCAGGCTGGCGAGATCGGAGCCTGCGCCCGGCTCGCTATAGCCTTGGCACCAGCGCAGCTCGCCGCGCACGATCGGGGGAATGTGGCGCTGCTTTTGGGCTTCGGAGCCATATTCGAGCAGAGTCGGCCCGAACATCATCACGCCCATGCCGCCGATCGGATTGCTGGCGCCGGCGCGCCGCATTTCTTCGCGCAGCACCTGCGCTTCGGCAGCTGAGAGCCCGCCGCCGCCATATTTCGTCGGCCAGGTCGGCACGCCCCAGCCCTTCGCGCCCATGCGCTTTTTCCAAAGCGCGGCGTCAGGCGAAGCGTCGTCCTCTTCGCCCTCATCGACCGTGCGCGCCCGCTGCGCCGCCAGCTTCCTGGGAAAGTTTTCTTCCAGCCAAGCGCGCGCCTCGGCGCGGAACGCCTCCAGATTCTCGGCCATCGCGATCCTCCCGGCGCCTCTTTCGGGCGCGTCTCCGCGACGATAGCCTAAGGGCGCCGGCTGGAACAAAGAGAAAAAGCGCCGGGAGCAAGCGCCAGGAGGACGCCCATGGACGCCAAGATCATCGAAGGTCCGTTCCGCACGCCGCGCAATATGGCGCAGGACGAGAAAGGCTCGATCCACGACGATTCCACGGCGTCGAAGCTCGGCTTTCGCGGCGGCACGGTGGCGGGCTCGATCCACATGGATCAATTCGCGCCGATGCTGGCGGCGCAGTTCGGCGATGATTGGTTCGCGCGCGGCAATCTTTCGCTGCATTTCATGCAGGCGACGGTCGATTCAGAGCGCGTGCGCGCGGTGCTGGAGCCGGACGGAGATCGCGCGCGGCTGTCGATGTTCAACGAGGCCGGCGATCAGATTCTGACGGGCACCGCCGCGCTCGGCGAAGATCCGCGCTCGGAACTTGCGCTGCGGCTCGCCAAGCAGGAACGGGCTGCGCCGGGCGCGCTGCGCATCCTCAGGGCGCTGAACGAAGGTGATCAGGCGCATGGGGTCGCTCTGCGCCTGCCGGGCGCGCTCGCGACGCGCTGGCTTGAAACCATCGCCGAAGATTTGCCGATCTACCACGCCGAGCCGGCCGCGCTGGCGCCCTCGCTGGCTGTGCACCTGGCGCATGGCGCGCGCGGCGCAGTCGTCGGCGGCGCAGGCAAATCGGTCGGCCTGTTCGGCGCGCTGCAAGTGCAGCACATCGCCGGCCCGCTGACCGCGGATACCGATTATCTCGCGCGCACGCAGGTCTTCGCGCTGAGCGAAAGCCCGCGCACGGAGAATGTCTGGTACGAGGTCACGATCTCGGACAAGGACGGCGCCAAGGACATCGCGCGCGTGATGTTCTTCCTGCGCTTTATGAAAGCCTCCTCTCCGCTTTGGACCGCGGCTTGAGGAGAGGCGCGCTCCTCCCTTGCGGGAGGAGCGCTTTCGCTCAGAAATCGGCGCCGATGCGAATGCCGATCGTGCGCGGCTGCGACGGCACATCATATTGCAGGCCGAAACAGGTTTCGATCTTGCACTCGGTGTAGCGCGACAGGATCGCGCGCTCGTCGAACACATTGTTGACGAAGAGCTGGAAGCGATAGCCGCCGCGCTCGACGCCGGTCGAGGCGTTGAAGATGCTGAACGACGGCAGCGTGCCGAACAGCGAGGATTCATAGGGCCGCACGTCCAGCGTGCTCTCGCCCTGATAGACCGCGCTGCCTTGCACGAAGGCGTTCCAATCGCCGAGCGTGAATTCGTAGCGCGCGGTGAGGTTGGCCTTCACCTCGGGCGCGATCGGCAATTGCGCGCCTTCCGGAGCGAACGCGGTCGTTTTGGTCATTTCGGCGTGCAGCAGGGAAATGGCGCCCGTCAGCGTGAAATGTTCGTTTGGCGCCCAGGCGACGTCGCTCTCCAAGCCGTAGATGCTGGCGTCGCCCGCGTTCTGAATTTCGGTCAGGCCGTTGGCGCCGAGGAAGCTGAACTGGAAATTGGTCCAATCTTCCCAATAGATCGCGCCGTTCCATCGCAGCGCGCCATCGGCCCATGTCGTTTTCCAGCCGAACTCGTAGTTCGACAATTCGTCGGCGTCGTAGGGCGGCAGAGAGCCGCGCCGATTGATGCCGCCGGGACGGAAGCCCGTCGAATAGGTCGCATAGATCATGCGATCGTCGTCGAATTTGTAGGCGAGGTTGAAGCGATGCGTTTCGCCATCGCCGTTCTGGAATTTGGCGAGATCGATGCACGGCGCGCCATGGTAGGCCGGGCTGCCGGGGAAGCATGATTGCATGCCGTCCGCCGGGAAGCTGAAGCCGCCGAAAGTCGGGAAGGCGTCGTTGTACCCGTAAAAGCCCTCCAGCGTGTTGCTGTAATGGTAGATGCGCAGGCCGAACGTGCCGGAGAGCCGCTCCGTGAAATGGAACGTCGCTTCACCGAACAGCGCATAGTCGCGGTCGATGCGCGTCTGCTCGGTCAGCCAGATCGTGTCGTCCCAATTGGGAATCTGGTGCGCGTCGTTCAGGCCGTCGACGATGTAGCGCTGATGGATCTGGTGTTCCTGGCGCGAATAGAACGCGCCGACGAGATAGTCGAACTGCCCGCCTTGCGGTGAGGAGAGGCGCAGCTCGTGCGTTTCCTTGATGAAATGGTCACGCCCCTCGACGAATTGCGCCGGGTTGATCGGGTTGAAGCTGTTGTCGACGAAATAGGCGCCTGAGCCGAGATAGGTATCGTAGAAATAGCCGTAGTCGGAATAATCCTGATCATAGTCCTGGTCGCGCACCAGATAGGCGCCGGTGTAGACGAAATCGAGATTGCTGAAGCTGCCTTCGGCGGTAAGCGCCGCCTGCGCCCAGCTGTCATGCGTCCATTCCGGAAAATAGTGCTGCACATCGAGATCGCCGATCTGCGGATCGAACCCGAACACGCCATGGCTGCGCTGCATCTGGCCCATGACGGAGGGCGTCAGCGTCCAATGCTCGTTGAGATCGATCTTCAGCGCCGCGCGCGCGCCGTAGGTGTCGACGTCGTTGTAATCATCCTCGGCGACCGCCGCATTGTCAGCGACGACGCCGGAGGTTGGATAGAGCCGCGTGCCGTGGACGTTGTCGATATAGCCCGCGTCATGCTCCCACCAGCCGACCATCCTCAGCGCCGCGCGCTGGGTGATCGGAATGTTGACGTAGCCTTCCGCCGCATTGCCGATGCCGCCATCCTCGACGGTGTTCACCTCGGCGTCGAACGCGGCGGAAAATTCACCCGGATCGGGATCGTTCGGAATGATGCGGATGGTGCCGGATTCCGAGCTTGCGCCGTAAAGCGTGCCTTGCGGACCTGAGAGCACCTCCACGCGCGCGATGTCGTAGATGTGCAGATCGAGCGCGCCGGTGATGGTCGTGATCGGCTGCTCGCCGAGATAGACGCCGACGCTGGGCAGGGAGCTTGAGTGATTGCCGTTATCGCCGCTGGCGACGCCGCGCATGATCGGGCGATTGAAGCCTGGCCCATAGCTTGCCGAGAACGACACGCTTGGCAGGAAGGCCGCGTAATCGGTGAAGTCGGAAATGTGCAGCTCTTCCAGCGTCTGGGCGCCGAGCGCCTGCACGCTCACAGGCACGTCCTGCAGGTTTGCGCTTCGCTTCGTGGCCGTGACGATGACCTCGTCGAGCGGGCCGGCGCTTTGCGCGAGCGCGGGCGTCGCCAGGGCCGTCGTCGCCAGCAGCAGTGCCGTCCATTTTGCAGATGTCATGACTTCCCCTCACTCAAGCTTGGCGGCGCTCAGCCCTCACCGGCGCCGGCATACGGATAGGTTTCGAGCGCGCCCCCAAGCGCGCGCTTCAACGGATCGAGCCACGGCTCGTATTTGCGCCAATGTGCGACCGCGTCGGTGAAGATCGGCTGGCGCACCTGCTCGGAGCTGGCCGTGCGCACGGCGCGATCGTTTTCGTGGAACGCGAGACAGCCCGGCTCAAACGGCAGGCCGCAATAGTCCAGCAAACGGCGCACCTCGCCTTCAGTGTCGGCCACCATCTGTTCGTAGAAGACGCGATGCACGCGGCTGGGAAGGACGGCGTCGTAATGCGCCATCAGGTCGGAATAGTCGGCCCAATAGCGCCCGATGTCTTCAAGGTCGTAGGTGAAGCCCTGGCCGCGCGCGAAATGCTGTTTGAACGCGGAGAAGCAATTGCCGAGCGGATGACGGCGCGCATCGATGATCTTTGCGTTCGGCAGGATCAGATGGATGAAGCCGACATGCTCGAAATTGTTCGGCATCTTGTCGATAAAGAACGGGCGATCGGTTTTGCGCTGCACCTGTGTGCGCGCGATGTATTCCTCGCCGAGCGCGCGCACATCCGCCGCGCTCAATTCCGCCAGCGTCTCGGGATAGCGGGAGGGATCGCTCGGCCGCTTCTTGCCGCCGAGGCGACGGGCCATGGCGAGAATGTCCGGCAGCTCCATCGTGCCTTCGACCTGCGAATGGCTGGCCAAAACCTGCTCGATCAGCGTCGATCCCGCGCGCGGCAGGCCGACGATAAAGATCGGATCGGGCGCGCCCGCGCCTTGCCCGGCGCGCGCGGCGAAGAAATCCGGCGTGAACAGAGCCTTCGCGCGCGCGAAGGACTCGTGCGTCTGGTCCGCCGAATAGCCAAGCGCGCGCCGGCGCAGCGCGGCGCCCTGCGCATAGCGCTCGAACGAGCGCGCATAATCGGCGCCGTCCTCGAACGCCTTGCCGAGCGCATAGTGGAAATGAAGCGCATCCTCGTCCTTCAAATCCGTGTTTTCAAGTTGACGCTGCATCGCCGCGATCTCGTCCGCCGAGAAGCGGAACGTCTTCATATTGGCGAGGCTCCAATAGGCTTCGCCAAAGCCGGGCGCGGCCGCGATGCAGGCGCGATAGGCCGCGATGCTTTCCTCACGCCGGCCCGCCGTTTTGAGCGCGTGGCCGAGACTCATCCAGGTTTTGAAATGCTTCGGATCGTGTTTGGCGAGCCCCGCATAGAGCACGATCGCCTGATCATATTCGCCGATGCGCGTCAGCGCCGCGGCCTTGAGATTGGTGTAGCTCGGATTGTGCGGCTCGGCGGCCAGCAAGCGCTCGATCTCCTCGAGTGCGCGCGCGCTCTTGCTCTGGCGATGCAGCACCAGCGCGAGATTGTGGCGCGCCGCGGTGAAGCTCGGCGCCAGCTCCAGGCAGCGCATCAGCAGCGCCTCCGCGTCCTCCATGCGGCCGATGCGGGCGGCGACCTCAGCCAGCATGCGGATCGCGGCGACGTCCGTCGGCTTGGCGTTGAGATGCGCGCGCAGCAGCCGTTCCGCGACCGCAACTTGCCCTTCGACCAACGCATTGGCGGCGCGCATCACGTTCGGATCGCGCGAGCTTGTCTTGATGGCCCGCGCATAGGCGTCGTCGGCCGCCACGATATCGCCGCCGAAATGGAAATGATCGCCGAGCGCGCGCCATGCATCCGAGAGCGCGGGATCGAGCGCGACGGCCTGCCGATAGGCCGCCGCCGCGCCATCGCTATCGCCTGCCGCGGTGCGCGCGTGGCCAAGTTCGAGATAGGCGTCGGCGAAATCGGGCGTGGCCGTGGTCAGCTGTTCAAGCGCGGCGAGCGCGCCCGTCACGTCGGCGCGGGCCCGGTAGGCGCCCGCCAGCAGCCGGACCGCGCCCGCGGAGCGTGGCTTTTGTTTCAGAATTTCGAACGCCTGCCGTGCGGCCGCGGCGGGATTGCGCGACAAAAGGCGCGCGCCATTGGCCAGCGCGGCCCGTTCGTCCCCCAGATGTTCGGCCGCCGGCCCGGACATGCCTGCTCCCTCAACTTCAGGAGATCAGTGAGGGCGTCGGGCTGCGTGTCAAACGGTGTGCGACGGCGCACGGAAACGCGCCGCCATTGGCTCCGGAAATGGCCCGTAAAGTCTGATTTGTGGGCGCCGCCTGCGGTTAGCGGCGCGGCAGGCCGTCGGTGGCGACGCCGAGCCGCGGCCAGAGCAGCCAGGGTTCGGTCGGGATTGCCGCGCCCTTGGGCGCGAAGCGGAGGGCGCCGGACGCGAAGCCGCGGCCGTATTGGCGCGCGATCGCAAAGGTGAAGGCGTAGAGCGCGAGGCGCTGCAGGCGCGTGCCCTTTTTCCAGCCGGCATTGTTCTTCACGCCAAGCGCCCAGCCTTTGACGGTGGCGCGGCGTGGGCCGTCGCGCAGCATGTTGCGCACGTCCGGATGGGTCCAATCGCGCCGCGTCATGCAATAGCGCGCGGAGCCTTCACCATAGGTGAAATAGCGCTTGAGGTAAGCCTTGATCGTATCGGTGGTGATATGGCCGGTCCACCAGCGCTCGTCCGCCGCGACGACGGCGCCGGCGCGCATGCAGCGCTGGATGAAATCGAGGTCTTCGCCGGAAGGGCGGAAGCTTTCATCGAAGCCCTTTACGCCGGCGAAATAGGAACGGCGGATGCAAAGCGCGGCCGTCACCGCGCAGATGAGGCGCCCAACCTCGTCATGCACTGCGCCCGGCAGCACGCCGGAATGGGCGATGACATATTCCTTGAGGCTTTTCCGATCGGCGATGTGCGGGCGCGTGTAGCCAGCCACGCCATCGAGCCAGGGCTCGGCTTCCAGCTTGGATTGAATGTAATCGAGCCAATAGGAGGGCGGGCGGCAATCATCGTCCGTGAACACGATGAACTCATTGGCCGCGTGGCGCGCCGCGTAATTGCGCGCCGCGGCGGGGCCGCCGTTTTTTTCCTTGGCGAGGTAGGTGAACCAGCGGTCGTGCGCATCGAGCACGGCCTGATAGGCTTCGTCATGCGTGCCGTCATTGACGACGATCAGCGCACGGTCGGCGCGGCCAAATATCTGCGGGCGCAAAATCTTCAGCACCTCGGCCAGATCGCCGGGACGCTTATAAGTCGGGATCACGATCGTCAGCGTCGGCATGCGCTTAGGCCGCGTGCGCTTTGGCGGGCATGGCGCGCGCGATGTGGTTGAGCAGCACGCGCGCGTCGAGTTCGAGCGCGGGCGCGACCTGATCGGCGGCGGCTTGCAGCTTTTCGGTTTCGACCGAGAGCGCCCAATCGAGATGTTCGGTAATCGCCTCGGCGCTGCCGCCCCACGCCACTTTGCCCGCGCCGGCGCGTTCGAGCGCGATGCCGTTTAGCATGGCTTCGAAATGCGCCGGCAGCACCACGCTGGCGCGCGCGGCGCGCAGCGCCGTCAGACACGTGCCGTGCCCGCCTTGGCTGATGACCACGCGCGCGCGCGACAGCGCTTCCGCCATCGGCGCGGGCGTCACATGCGTGCGCGCGCCGCAGCGATTGAGGAAGCCGGAGGCCGCAACTGCGCCCGGCCCGCGCAGATAGGTTTCGACTGGGAAGCGCCGCACCAGAGAGGCCAGGCAATCGAGCGCGTTGAGCGTTTCCGGTCCCTGCACGTCGAGAAACGCGAACACGCCGTTGGTATCATCGCGCATCAAAGCGGGCTCGACGCCGCCGAGACGCGCATAGGGCTCGCGGCGAAATTCGGCGTAGGGATCGAGCTGCGCCACGGTTTCGACCAGACGCGCTTCAACGGCGAGCAGCGATGGCAAGGTCGCCAACAGCGGCGCGCCGCGTTTGCGCAGCACGGCATTGGCCATGTCGAGCGCGACGAATTCCGGACGGAAGCTCATCGTGTCGGGGCGCAGCGCCGGAAAGGTTGCGGTGTGCGCGGGCGGCAGCGTGAAGCCCGTGCCCACGGCGCACACGGGCAGACGCCCGCGGACTGCGAGAATAGCGCTCGGCGCATTGCCCGCGACGATGAAATCCGGCTTCACCAGCGCGATGAGCGCATCCCATTGCGCCACCAGCGCGCTCAGCGTTTCGAGATCGCCGAAGCCGCACGAGGCGAGGATGTCGCCATAGCTGGCGGGGCCGGGACGCGGGCGCAACGGCTCGCGCAGCGCCGGCGCCGGCAGGCGCAGCCACGGCTTCTTGGCGAACACTGGCGCGGGCGTGACGCCATCGGCTAGCGCGAATATGGGCTCGACGCCTTCACGCTCAAGCGCCTCCGCAAGCGTGACGAGCGGGCGCACATTGCCGAACCCGCCGCCAAGCTCGCAGGCGTAAAGCGCGCGCATCAGGTCGGCGCGCTCGGCGTCGTCGGCGGGGTGGTTCCGGCGGAGCCGCCATAGGATTGCTTCTTGGTCTTGCCTTCCGGTAGACGCTCGAATTCCTGCGGCAGATAGGGAACCATGCCGATGCGGCGATGGCGTTCGCGTTCGGACGCTTGCGCCGCGCCGTCGCCGATCAGCCAGCGGAAGCCGAGGCGGAAGCTGTCTTCGCCGTCTTCGTGCCAAGCCGCGTCCGCGTCGATCATGAGATTGGCGAGAACGTCGGAGAACGGACGCACCGTCACGCCCACGCCGCCGCCCGTTCCGGTGATCGGATCGTCTTCCACGAAGGCGCTGATCGAGGCGCGTTCGATCGGGAACCACGCCGCTTCGGCGCGCAGGAAGCCGCCGTCATCGTCGAGATAGCCGGCCGAGGCCGCATAGCCGCCGCGCACGATGATCTGCACCTCTTGGCCAGTCCACGACACGCCGGCGCCGGCGCGGTAGATCGAGAAATCGTCATTGTCGGGCGCTTTGGAATTGATCGCAGAGACGAAGCCGCCGATCGCGGCCTCGGCGTTGCGGCCCACTTGCATGAAGCGTTGCGCCGCGATTTGGCCGCCGACGGCGAGGTCGCCGTCGATCTGGCCGATCGCGACTTGGGCGTTGGCGTCCCAATTTGGCGCGATCTGCCATTGCGAGGTTCCGCTGGCGATCAGGCCGTCCTGTTCGGTGCGGTCGATGTAGTCGGCGCCGACCTCGCGATAGGCGTTGGGCGATTCGACCGGCGCGGGCGGCGGCGGTGGGGGCGCTGCCGGTTCGGCTGGCGCTTCGGCGGCCATCGGGGCCATCGGCGCGCACAGCGCGATCTTGAGCACGAAATGATCCTCGCGGCGGCGCTCGTCGACCAGGCGAGTGATCGAAATGATGCGTTCGCCGTTCGGGCCGGTGCGGTCGAGCGGATCGCCGCGCAAGGTTTCTTCGTCGATGCTGCGCGCGAAGGCGAGGGCGGCCGCGCCATCGGCATCGGTCATGCCGTCATCATTGGCCGTGATGCGCAGCCCGCCCGTAGCCGTGTAGACGAGGCGCACATCGCGGGTCGCACGCGGCGTTTCGGTCCCACACGCGGTGGAGGTTTGCAAAGTGGCGTGCAGCGCCAGATTGGGGGAATAAGCCGGCGCGGGCTGCGCCATCGCCGCGCCCGCGGCGAAACCGCCGACCGCGACGGCGGCCGTCGTGGCGCGCGCATGCGCCGCGATCACCTTCGCGGGAATCTTCACGTCCTCGACGCGCAGCGCGCCCTTCGGCGGCGCCGAGGCGCGCACCACCACGGCGATCTCCACGCCCGTGCCGATGAGCGCGCGCGCCAGCGCATCGCCCAATTTCGCGGCCATTTCCGGCGCGTCTTGAAGCTTCTTGACGCGCGCATAGAGCACGCGGCCATTGCGGCCGATATAAAGGCCCTTGAGCATTTTGCGGTGCGTCCAGCGCGCTTCGCGCGCGGCCTTCACGAGGCGAAAGGCGCGATCGAATGCGCCGGTCGGGTCCGCGACGATTGCGCCGCCGCCGCCCAATTGGCCCATGAGGTTGGCGAGCGATGCGGCCGCATCGAGTCGCGCCAGCTTGTGCGCCTTGGCGCCCTTCGCCGATCCGATCGCATGGCGGACGAGGCTGCCCCTTCGCTTCTGCGTGGCGGCGAGGATGTTCAAATTCGGCACATTAACCCCCATCGCCCGGCGTGTGCGGGCGCCCATCGGCGGGAATGGCTGCGAAACTCGCGCCAAGGCCGGGCTTGCGCGCGCCGGCCCCGCACGCCTCTATGGGGCGGACGATCGTTTCGAGGGGGACGAAACATGCGCATGCGCCTGGCGGGGCTGCTTGTTCATCTGTTGGCCGCAGCCATGCTCGCAAGTTGCGCGGGCGGTGGGGGCGGCGGCGGTGGAGGCGCCGTCGTTTTGCCGCCGCCATCGCCTCCTCCGCCGCCACCACCGCCGCTGCCGCCATCGGCCGCGCACCCGAGCGTGGGGTCGAGCGAGTACAATCTGAACTACGCCATCGCGAACGTGCAGGCCGTGACCGCATGGGATCACGGCGCGACGGGGCAAGGCATTCTGGTCGGCGTGATCGACAATGGGGTCGACGCCAGTGCGGCCGAGATCAACGCCAACATCTCGCCGCTGTCCATCGACATCAACTCGAGCCGTACCCAGCTGTTCTCGACAAGCGCGACGCATGGCAGCGAACTGGCGGCGCTGATCGGCGGCGAGTTCAACAATGCAAGCACGGTCGGCGTCGCGTTCAATGCGACGATCCTGGAGGTGCGCGCCGACAATTCTTCCGGGACCTTCAGCGACAACGATCTGGCCAACGCGATTGACTATGCCATCGCGCAGCACGTGCGCGTCATGAATTTCTCGCTCGGCTCGTCGTCCTCGTTTCCGAATTTCACCAGCAGCAATTTCGCGGCGGCCATCAAGCGCGCCACGGACGCCGGCATCATCATCGTGAACTCCGCGGGCAATGAGAACGCCGCGCAAGTCAACAATCCGGGCTATTTGTCGATCAACAGCACGTATTCGAATGGACTCATCATCGTGGTCGGCGCGCACACGCCGACAGGCGCCATCGCGTCGTTCAACAACAACGCCAATGACGTTCAGGCGTTCTATCTCACCGCGCCGGGGACGGAGATCATCGTGCCGGATTTTGGCGCGCCCGGACCGACGGATCCGGCATTTCAGCTGTGCGGGCTGCCGACGACGGCGACGGGCGCGTGTTTGGTGCAAGGCACGTCCTATTCCGCGCCGATTGTCACGGGCGCGGTGGCGCTGCTGCTCGAAGCGTTTCCGGGCCTCACGCCGCAACAGATCGTGCAATTGGTGCTCACCTCCACCGACGATGCCGGCGCTCCCGGCGTGGACGCGGTGTGGGGCCATGGGCGGCTCAACATCTCCAAGGCGTTCGCGCCCATCGGGCCGGTGGCCGCGCCTTTGCCGCAAGGCGGCTTCGTCTATCCGGGCGAGACCGTGCTCGGCATGACGGGCGCGGCGTTCGGCGATGCGTTTCAACGCGGCGCATGGAACGCTGTGGGTTTCGACAGTTTCGGACGCGCGTTCCGCCTCGATCTCGGCGCCAATTGGCGCGCGGCCGAGACATCGCGGCTTTCGGACGCGCCGCTGATGTGGCGCGCAGGCGCGACGGAGTGGGGCGCGGCGGCGTTCGCCGCGACAGACGAGATCGCCGCGCCGGATTCCTTGAGGCGCGCGATGGGCGAAGCGCCGGAAGGCGCGTTCCTTGCCGAGGTCAGCGCCGGGCCTGGCCTCAGCGTCGCGTTCGGCGCGCATGCCTCGCTGATGACGCAGCTTTCGCCGGCGCCGGTTGAGGGCCATTTCTCTCTGGCGGCGCCGGAGCGCAGTGCGCGCGTCACGCGGGCGCTGACGGATCATGTCTCGCTGGCCTTGCTCACTGAAGAAGGCCGCTATCTGAGCGGACCGGATTATGCGCGCGGCGAACGGCGTGCGGAGATGGCGCGCGTGCAAAGTGCGTTCGGCCGCTGGCGCTTCGCGGCGGCGTATGGGGCGCTCACGGACGATGCCGGGCTGCTTGGCCTTGCCTGGACCGAGGCGCGCGGCGCGGCGGCGCGGGCGGAGACGCGCATTTCCACCTTTGAGTTCGGCTATGATGTGAACGCGCGCGTGCGGCTGGGCTTCACCGGCGAATGGGGATTGTCGTCACTGGCGCCGGGCGGCTGGCTCACACAGGAGGCGCCGATCCGCACCAGCGCGTTTTCGATTGCGGCGCGGTTCGCGGCGACGCCGCTCTGGCTGCTCGATCGTGCGCCGAGCGGCGCGGGCGCGTTCACGCTGGCGCTCAGCCAGCCGCTACGCGTGGAGGATGGCGCCTTTGGCGTCGATCTGCCGACGGCGGACGCCTATGGCGTCAAGCATCTCAGCTACGAACACCGCCTGATCGATGCGGCGCCGAGCGGGCGGGAGCTCGATGTCAGCCTCGGCTATGCCTATGCGCTGCGCGATCGGGTGAGCTTCACCACGACGCTGACGCAGGCGTTCCAGCCCGGCCACCGGCGCGACGCGGAGCCCGCGCAATATCTGCAAATCGGGCTGCGCCTGCGGCGTTAGAAGCGGCGGACCGCGTTTTCGAATGCTTGCCTCCGCGCAGCGCGCATGAGAAGCAGTCCACAACGCCCCAAAAGAATAACAACGCCCGCTGTAGGGCCAAGCGCCGGAGGAACGCCGATGAAAGCGGCTGTCTATTACGAAAACGGCAAACCGGATGTTCTAACGTACGAGGACGTTCCCGATCCGCCGTGCCATCCGAAGGGCATCGTGATCCGCGTCGAGGCGGTCGCGATCGAAGGCGGCGATACGCTCAATCGCTGGCGCGGACCGCTCATCACCGTGCCCCATGTCGTCGGCTATCAGGCGGCGGGCACGATCGTCGAGGTTGGCGAACAGGTCGAGCATCTGCGCATCGGCCAGCGTGTGGCGACGACGGGGTCGCATGGCTCGCACGCCGAGTTGCGCGCCGTGCCCGCGCGCACGGCTTGGCCCGTGCCGGATGGCTTCGACATCGGCAAGGCGGCGGTGATCCCGGTTGCGTTCGGCACGGCGCATGATTGCCTGTTCGAGTTCGGCCGCCTGAAGAAGGGCGAGACCGTGCTGGTGCAGGCGGGTGCGAGCGGCGTTGGCACGGCGGCGATTCAATTGGCGAAGCGCGCCGGCGCGCGGGTGCTGGCGACGGCGTCGAGCGATGAGCGGCTCGAAAAGCTGCGTCCGCTCGGTCTGGATGAGGGCATCAATTACACCACGAAGAACGTGGTGCAGGAGGTCATGCGCCTCACCGACAAGAAGGGCGTCGATCTTGTCGTCGATTCCGTCGGCGGGCCGACTTTGCAGGGGTCGATCCTCTCGCTCGGCTATCGCGGCCGCGTGTCCATGGTGGGTGCGGCGGGGCGCGAGCCGATGAACGTCGATGTGGGCTCGCTGATGGGCGGCAATCGCTCGCTCAATGGCGTCTTTCTTGGCGCCGAGATCGGCACGGACCGCGCACACGATATGATCCAGGGCCTCATCAACGATGCGGCCGCCGGCAAAATCGAGGTCGTGATCGACCGGCGCTTCAAGCTCTCTGAGGCAGCCGAAGCCCACGCCTACATCGAAAGCCGCAAGGCCGTCGGCCGCGTGCTGCTCATTCCCTGAGGACGATGATGACGAGTGCAGAAGCGCCCAAGCCGATTTCGATCGCCGCGCGCGTGGCAGAGATCGCCGCGGAAAAGCCGAACGCGCCCGCGCTCACCTTCGAAGACGTGACGCGCACCTGGGATGAGCTGCACCGGCGCACGAACCGCATGGCGCGCGGGTTGATCAAGCGCGGCGTCAAGCAAGGCGACCTCGTCACCATTGGCCTGCCGAACGGGCATGGCTTCATCGAAGCGTGCTATGCGTGCTGGAAAGTCGGCGCCACGCCGCAGCCGATCTCGGCGCGTCTGCCTGCGCACGAAGTGGAGGCTGTCGTCGAACTCGCCGATCCGCCGCTCGTGATCGCGCGCAACACCATGGAGACGAAGCGCCCGCGCGCCGATGTGGACGATCTGCTCGCGGATTCGGACGACGACAGCGCGCTGCCGGACATCACCGCGCCAATCTACAAGGCGCCGACCTCGGGCGGATCGACGGGGCGTCCCAAGCTCATTCTGGCTGGCCAGCCAGGCGTGATCGTTCCCGGATCGGGCGGCGTCTATAAGACGCTCGGCGATGATGTGATGATCATGCCGGGGCCGATGTATCACAATGGCCCGTTCACCTCCGCGTTTGGCGGGCTCTTCCAGGGCGCGCATCTGGTGCTGCTGCCGCGCTTCGACGCGGAAGAGGTGCTGAAGGCCGTCGATCGTTATCACGCGACCTGGATGTATCTCGTGCCGACGATGATGAGCCGCATCTGGAAGCTGCCGGAAGACGTGCGGGCAAAATATGACGTGTCCTCGCTGAAAACGGTCTGGCATCTTGCCGCGCCGTGCCCGCCTTGGCTCAAGGAAGCGTGGATCCAATGGCTCGGGCCGGATGTGATCATGGAGCTGTATGCCGGCACGGAGGCGCAGGCGGTGACTGTCATCACCGGGCGCGAATGGCTGGATCATCGCGGCTCTGTCGGCCGCGTGATCTTCGGGGAAATGAAAGCGTTCGATGCATCGGGCGCGCCCTTGCCGCCGGGCGAAATCGGCGAGGTCTTCATGCGCCGCCCCGAAGGCGCGCCGGCCTCGTATCATTATCGCGGCGCGAGCGCGCGCACCCTGCCGGACGGCTGGGAGAGCCTTGGCGATATCGGTTCGTTCGACGCCGAAGGGTTTCTTTATTTGGCGGACCGCCGTACGGACATGATCCTGGTCGGCGGTGCCAATGTCTATCCGGCCGAGATCGAAGCGGCGATCGATGAGCACCCGCAAGTGCAATCGAGCTGCGTGATCGGCCTGCCGGATGACGATATGGGCAATATCGTGCACGCCATCGTCCAGCCGCGCGAGGGGCTCACGGAAGAGGCGCTGCGCGCGCACGTCGCCGCCATGCTCGTCACCTATAAGCAGCCGCGCAGCTATGAATTCACGACCGAGCCGCTGCGCGACGACGCCGGCAAGGTGCGGCGCACGCAATTGCGCGATGAGCGCATCGCGGCGCGCAAGAGCTAAATTCACGAGGGCCAGAGAGATCGATGAGCATCAAAGGCAAAGCCTATGTCGTGGGCGTGTACGAACACCCGCTGCGCAACATTCCGGACAAGTCCACGCCGCAGGTCCATGCCGAATGCGCCAAGGGCGCGCTCGATGATGCGGGCCTGACCAAGGACGATATCGACGGTTATTTCTGCGCGGGCGATGCGCCCGGCTTCGGCGCGCTGTCGATGGCCGATTATATGGGCCTCAAGCTGAAACATCTCGATTCGACCGAGACCGGCGGCTCGTCCTACATCGTCCACGTCAATCACGCGGCGACAGCGATCGCGGAAGGCAAATGCCGCGTGGCGCTCATCACGCTGGCGGGCCGCCCGCGCCAGGGCCAGGGCGGCCCGCGCAGCACGGGCAGCGCGCCTGGCTTCACGGAAGTTCCCGAGGCCGGCTTCGAGAACATCTATGGCGGCACGACGCACAACACGTACGGCATGTGCGCGATGCGCCACATGCACGAATACGGCACGACCAGCGAACAGCTCGCCTGGATCAAAGTCGCCGCCTCGCATCATGCGCAATGGAACGAACACGCGATGCTGCGCGAGGTCGTGACTGTTGAAGACGTGCTCAATTCGCCGATGATCTCCGATCCGCTGCACCGGCTCGATTGCTGCGTGGTGAGCGATGGCGGCGGCGCGGTGATCGTGGCGCATCCCGATGTGGCCAAGAGCTTGAAGCGGCCGAAGGTGAAAATCCTCGGCGCCGGCGAGGCGCCGAAAGGTCCGCGCGGCGGCAAGAGCCTCGATCTCACGCATTCAGGGGCGGTCTGGTCCGGCCCGCTCGCGTTTGCGGAAGCGGGCGTGACGCCCGCGGATATCAAATACGCCTCGATCTATGACAGCTTCACCATCACGGTGCTGATGCAGCTCGAAGACCTCGGCTTCTGCAAGAAGGGCGAGGGCGGCAAATTTGTTGCGGACGGCAATCTCATTTCGGGCGTCGGCAAGCTGCCGTTCAACACCGATGGCGGCGGGCTCTGCAACAACCACCCCACCAATCGCGGCGGCATCACCAAAGTGATCGAAGCCGTGCGCCAGGCGCGCGGCGAAGCGCATCCGAAGGTTCAGGTGAAGAATTGCGATCTGGTGATCGCGCACGGCACGGGCGGCTCGCTGGGCACGCGTCATGCGAGCGCGACCGTCATCATGGAACGGGAGTAAGAGAGATGGCCGAAGACAAGCAATGGCCGCGCAAAATCTCCGCGCCGCCCGTGACAGTCGAATCCAAACCGTTCTGGGACGCGTGCGCCGAGGGCAAATTCCTCATCAAGCGCTGCAAGGCCTGCAATGAGCCGCACTATTATCCGCGCGCGCTCTGCCCGTTCTGCTTTTCCGATGAGACGGTGTGGGAAGAGACCAGCGGACAAGGCGAGATCTACGCTTTCTCCGTGATGCGCCGCTCGCCGACGGGGCCTTACGCCATCGGCTATGTGACGCTGAAGGAGGGGCCGGCCGTGCTCACCAATTTTGTCGATTGCGATTTCGACAAGCTCGCCATCGGCCAAAAGGTGAAGGTGCTGTTCCAGCCGACGGAGAACGGCCCGCCGGTTCCCGTGTTCGCGCCGGCCTAACGCGGCGGCGCGATCTGCAGGGTCAGCGTGTCGGCGGCGCCGTCGGATGAAACCGAAAGGCCGAGCTCCAAATCCGCATCGTCCAACGGAATGCGGAACGGCCCGCGGCTCGACGCGCGCATCGGCCCGCTTTCGAGCGGGCCGCCGATGTCGAACGGCGGCACGGCCAGACCCACGCAATCGCTGATCCGCGTCTCGAAGGCTTCGAGCGCGGCGCGTGCATCGGTGCTGGCGGCGGGAAAATCGCAGCGATAGCGGTGCGCGCCGGACGCGCGTTCGGTCACCATGCAGTTCGACGCGCCGGCCAGCGTGATGCTCGGATGCGGGAAGCTGCGGGCGTTCGCCGCGTCGGCCGCGCCGCGTACGTCCTCAAAGTCGTGCGGCGCGGCGGCGATGACCTGCTGGAGGCTCTCGCAGAAGGCGTCGGCCGCCAGCGCCGGGGACGACAGCGCAAAGAAGAGGCCGAAGAGGGCGGCGCATCTGGCGAGCATGGCGTGAGGCTAGACCTGTTCGCGGCAGGGGGACGGATGCGGCGCGGCGCCGCACGGGCTGGCGCAAACATGATAGTTAGGCTACCTAACCAATATGCCCGTCGATTTGCCGATTCGCGCCTCCGCCTCGCCAATTGAATTGGCCGAGGCGCTGCGGCCGATCATTCTGCGCCTGTCGCGTCAGCTGCGGCGGGAGGCGCAACGCCTGGGCGCTTCGGCGCTCGATGCGCAATTGCTGGCGATCGTGAAGAAGCTGCCCGGCGTCGGCGTGTCCGAACTGGCCGAGCGCGAACAGATTTCCAAGCCCGCCATGTCGGCGCATGTGAAGCGGCTCGAAGAGGCCGGCTGGATCGCGCGCGCCGAAAGCGAAGAGGACAAGCGCCGCGCGGGCCTCATGCTGACCAAAGCCGGCGCGCGCGCGCTCGAAGACATCAAGAAGGCCCGCAATGATTGGCTCGCCGCACGGCTCTCGGAGCTCGGCGCGCAAGATCGGGCCGCGTTGGCGGCCGCGCTCATGCCGCTCAACGATTTGGCCGGAGAAGCCGGATGACTGACCTCGCCGACGATCAGCCGCTCGATGGCCCGCCCACGGCGGCGGAAGAGGCGATCGTCAAGAAACGCCCCGATTGGCTCGTGCCCGCGATCATCGGCTCGGCGCTGTTCATGCAAACGCTAAGCGCAACGGTGATCTCCAACGCGCTGCCGACCATGGCGCATGCTTTGGCCGTGAGTCCGCTCGCGCTCAATCTCGCCATCACCGCCTATCTGCTCACCGGCGCCGTGTTTCTGCCGATCAGCGGCTGGCTGGCCGATCGCCACGGCGCGCGCAGCGTGTTCGTCGTCGCGATCGTGATCTTCACCTGCGCGTCGGCCGCCTGCGGCTTTGCGCATTCGCTCGAACAATTGGTGCTGGCGCGCATGGTGCAGGGTGCGGCGAGCGCGATGCTGATGCCGGTCGGCCGGCTCGTGCTGCTGCGCACGGTGCCGAAGGACGAACTCGTCGGCGCGCTGGCGATCCTCACCATGCCGGGCCTGCTCGGTCCGATGATCGGCCCGCCGATCGGCGGCTTCATCGTGACCTATTCGGATTGGCGCTGGATTTTCTTTCTCAACATTCCGGTCGGCATTGTGGGCGTGATCCTGGTGTCTTTGTTCGTGCCGGACGTGCGCGAGGAGGTGCGGGCGCCGCTGGATTGGACGGGATTTTTCCTCACGGGCATCGCCTGCGCTGGCCTGGTGTTCGGCTTTGAAAATCTGGGCCGCGGCGCGCTGCCGTGGCAGGTGATCGCCGGCATGCTCACACTGGGCGCGGGCGCGGCTTATCTCTTCCTTGAGCACGCCAAGCGCACCGAAGCGCCGATCCTCGATCCCACCATTTTCAGGTTTCAGACCTTCTCCGCCTCGATCATCGGCGGCGCCTTCCTGCGGTTTGCGATGGGCGCCTCGCCCTTCCTCCTGGCGCTGCTGCTGCAGCTCGGTTTCGGCATGAGCGCGTTTCAGGCGGGGTTGACGACATTCGCCGCCGCCGCCGGTGCGCTGCTGATGAAGACGACGGCGCCGCCGCTGATCCGCCGCTTCGGCTTTCGCAACATTCTGATCTGGAACGGCGTGATCTCGGCCGTGCTGATGTTCGCCTACGCGTTCTTCACGCCGGCCATGCCGCACGTGCTGCTGCTCATCATCCTGCTCACGGGCGGCTTCTTCCGCTCGCTGCAATTCACCAGCCTTAACGGGCTCGCTTATGCCGACATTCCGCAGGAGCGCATGAGCCGCGCTTCGACGCTGTCGTCGATGGGCCAGCAGCTCGCGCAATCGGTCGGCGTGGGGCTGGCGGCGGTGCTGCTGCACCTGTCGATGCAGGCGCGCCACGAGACCGACGTGACCGTGTCTGCGATTTCGCCGGTGTTCGGCGTGATGGCGCTGGTGACGCTGATCGGCCTCTTCTGGTTCGTGCGCCTACCGGCCGATGCCGGCGAGGAGCTGAGCGGGCGGCCCGTCCCGGTTCCGCGCGAGGCTCGCCAGGGGTAAGACCGGCGCCATGCGGCTGCTGCATTTTTCCGAAGACCCCGCCATTGAAATGTTTCGCCCGCACGTCGCCAAAACGTCGGAGCGGCCCGAACGCTATGTCTGGGCGGTCGATGAAGCGCATGCGCCGGGCTTCTGGTTTCCGCGCCAATGCCCCCGCGCTTGCTATTGGCTTTCGCCGGACCAGTCCGCGCCCGAGGGCGTGGATATGCACGGCGTAAGCCGTGTTCACGCGGTGCAATCGGATTGGCTCGGCGCCATGCGGGCGTGCACGCTCTATGCCTACAGCTTCGCGCCGGATGGCTTTGCCATGCTGCAACCCGAAGCCGGGCATTGGGTGGCGGAGCAGGATATTGTTCCGCTCGGCGTGGAGCCGGTCGGCGATTTGTTCGCCAAACACGCGGACGCGCAGATTCCGCTGCTGATCTATGACGATTTGCGGCCTCTGATCGCCGCGATCGTCGGCTCTGGCGCGCAATTTTCAATCTATCGGCAGCGCAATCTCGCAGCGCCGCGCTGACTAGATGTTCGCCGCCGCCGAGCTTTCGAAGAACAGCGCCTGGCTCACCGCCGCGCGCACGGAATCCGGCGAATAGGGCTTGGTGATGAGGAAGGTCGGCTCCGGGCGTTCGCCCGTCAACAACCGTTCAGGAAACGCCGTAATGAAGATCACCGGCACGGAGAACGAAGATAGGATCGCATTGACCGCGTCGATCCCCGACGAGCCGTCCGCCAATTGAATGTCCGCCAGCACGAGCGAAGGGCGTTCGCGCTCGGCCGCCGCGACCGCAGCCTTCGCGGTCGCGGCCGTCGCGGCGATTTCGTGCCCGAGCGCCTGCACGATGTCGCTCAGATCCATCGCGATGACGGCTTCGTCCTCGATGATGAGCACGCGCGCATGAGTCTGCCGGTCGATCTCGCCCATCGCTTCGTCGAGCAATGCAGTCACATCGTCTTCGCTGCGATCGAGGATGCGCGCGGCTTCGGAGGCGGTGAAGCCTTCGAGCGTCTGGAGCAAAAGGGCCTGGCGGCTAAGCGGCGTCAGCGCACGGAGGCGCTCCTGCGCCTTGAGCTCCGTCCACGACGCGCGCGGCAGGAGATCGGCCTCCTCATCGAGCTGCGCCGTCGTCCAGATTTTGTGAAAGACGCCGTAGAGGGCCAGCCGCGCATCTTTCTGGGCCGTGACGAGCGCGGGGCTTGAGATGATCGCTTCGAGCGTGGCGGCCACGTAGGCGTCGCCGCTTTTTTGATCCCCGGTCAGCGCGCGGGCGTAGCGGCGCAGGAACGGAAGGTGGGGCGAGAGCGTTTGGGCCAGCGTCATCTTCCCTCCCTGAGGCGCGGTCTGGACGGTCATTTCTCACCTCGCCGTTGTCCAGGGTCACAACGCACAATCTGAAGTCCGGTTCCCAATGGGAGGGAACCGTTACCTCCGCGCCGCGTTGGACCCCGAATGCAGGAGCGCACGCCCGAAAACGGGCCTATCATGCTGGGTGATGGATCATGAGTCTGGAGCAGCCAATGACCAAGGGAGGCGGTCGCAAGCCCGAGGGCGAGCGGCGCCCGCGCCGGGGAAAGAACAAGGCCGATCTGATCACCAGCCATCTTCGCCAAGTCTATGACGGCGTCGCCGAGCAGGAGCTGCCGGACAATCTGAAGAGCCTGGTCGAACAGCTCAAGCAGGTGAAGGGTCCCGAATGAGCGACCAGCCGCCTGAACAGTTCAAGAACGAGCTGATTTCGCTCATTCCGAGTTTGCGCGCCTTCGCGCACTCACTGTCCGGGCAGGCGGCCCGGGCGGACGATCTGGTGCAGGACACGGTGGTGAAGGCGCTGTCGCACGCCAGCCAGTTTGAGCCGGGCACCAATATGCGCGCCTGGCTCTTCACCATTCTGCGCAATCAATATTACTCGCTGCTGCGCAAGCAGCGCCGCGAGGTGGAGGATGTCGAGGGCCAGCACGCGCTGCGTCTGGCGTCGAAGGCTTCGCAAGACGACGTTGTCGACCTTGAGGATTTCAAGCGCGCGCTGCAACAGCTCGCGCCCGATCAGCGCGAAGTGCTGATCCTGATTGGCGCGTCGGGGTGCTCCTATGAAGAGGCCGCCAACATTTGCGGCTGTGCGGTCGGCACGATCAAGAGCCGCGCGAACCGCGCGCGCAAACGGCTCGCCGACCTGCTGAATTTGCGCGATGAGGATGAGCCGACCTCCGAAGAGGAAGAGCCGTCCATTCCCGCGCACGCATGGTGATCGCGGAGCGGATCGCAAAGCTCTGGCCCAAGGCGCTCTCGATCGACACGATCCGCGGGCGCCTCGCGCTCTTTCTCGCGCTGGCGCTGCTGCCGGCCGGCGCGATCGCAATCCAGACCGGCGTCAACACTGCGGCCAGCCGCTCGCTCGCCTTGGCCGACAACACGGCGGCATCCGCCCAAGCGGCGGCGCATGATGGCGAACGCCTGTTCTCGGAAATGGCCGACGTGCTGCGCGTGCTGGCGACGGCGCGCGGCATGTTCAGCGCGCCGCAAGCCGATTGCCAGCGCGCCCTGACAGCCTTGTCGTCGCAATATCGCGACCTTGGCTCCATCGCGCTCATGGACCGCACGGGCCTCATTCGCTGTCGCGCGCCCGTCGCGTCGCCGGGCCTGCGGGCGCGCTCGAACGTCTTCACGCGCGCGCAGGAGCGCGGCGCGCTGAGCTTCGGCTATATCCAAAACCCGTTGCTTTCGGAGGAAGCCGCGATCGGCGCGACCAATCCGCTGCGCGACGAGCACAATGCCATCATCGGCTATGTCGGGCTCACAGTGCCGTTTCCGCGCCTGCGCGAGGTCTATGCGACGGGCGATCTCGACGCCTCGGCGCGGGCGGTTCTGGTCGACGCCAACGGGCAGATGATCGCGCCTGGCCTGCGCGGCGATGGGGCCGCCGCGCCCGTCCCGCCGCCCGAGATCATCCGCGCGCATCTGTCTTCCGGAGGCCAGGCCTTTCAATTCGGGCGCGGAAACGCCGCCTTGGTCGCGCCGCTGCATGCGCCGGATGTCTACGCCGTGATCTCGTGGCGCCCGCCCTCGCAGAGCTTGTCGGACCGGCTGGCGTTTGGCTTCGCGGTGATCTCGCCGCTGCTGATGTGGGTGATCGCCATCGGCGTGGGCTGGGTGGCGATCGAGGCGTTCGTCTCGCGCCCGCTGCTGGATGTCGAGCAGATGGCGCGCGATTATGTGCGCGGCGGCGATCTCAGCCAGAGCGAGACCATCGCCAATGCGCCGACGGAAATCCGGGATCTGACGCGTACGCTGACGGCCATGGCGCGCACGCTGCGGGCCCGCGAGCACAGGCTGGGCGAAGCGCTCAAGGAAGAACGCGCGCTGCTGCGCGAGGTGCATCACCGCGTGAAGAACAATCTGCAGGTCGTGGCGAGTCTGTTGAGCATCCAGGCCCGGGCGGCGGCGGATTCGGCGGAGGCGTGGGGGCTGGCGCGCGCGCATGATCGCATTCAACTGCTATCGACCGTGCACCAGCGCATCTATTCGTCGGGCGAGGTGCGGGAGGTGCAGTTCGATCTCATCGCGGCGGATATTGCGCGGCAATTGATCAGCTCACGCGGCGGCTCGATCGCGGATATCGATCTCGACCTGCACATTGACGAGGTGCGTTGTGATGTCGATCGCGCCGTGCCGCTCGGCTTCCTGCTGGGCGAGAGCCTGTCCAACGCGCTCGACCACGCGCCGCCGCGCGGGCGCGAAAAGCTGTCGATCCGCATGACGCAGGACAGCGAGGGTGGCGTGCGCTTCACCATCAATGCGCCTTTGGACAAGCGCCTTGCGCACGATCCCGATCCTCGCGTGCGCCTGATCGATGCGTTCGCGCGCCAGCTCGGCGCGGAGGTGGCGCGCGACGCCAATGGCCGCTACCGGGTCTGGGCCTCGGCGCCCCAGGTGCGGGCGGCGATCGCCGCATAGCAAAGGAGCGCCGTTGCGCACGGCGCCACCTGCCATTTCTTGGCGCAGTCTCAGCGGCGGGAAAACACCAGCCCCAGCAACACCCCGACGCCGAGCGCGATGCCGAGCGACCGAGCGGGGCGGGCGCGGACTTCATCTTCGAGCGCCGAAAGCGCTGTGCTGGCGCGGTCAGCCGCGTCCGCGCTCAGATCGACCATTTTGTCGCGCGTGCTGGCGACTTGCTTATTCGCCGCATCCTTGACCGAGCTGGCGAGCTGTTTGGCGTCGTCCTTCAAATGGGTGAAATTCGTCTTCACGTCGCTGATGACGGTGTCTGCTGCATTGGCCATGGCTCTGCACTCCTTGCTGTTGTGGCCGCTGAACGCCGCGCGCGGCCCGCCAGTTCCGGCCAAGCCCTTGGGATGCGGCGGGAACTTCGCGCCAAAGACGGCGTTGCCGGGGCGAGAAGGAGACAGAACAAATGCTTGGTTGGGCGCTCGCGTTTTTCGTGTTCGCGGTCCTCGCGGGCTATATGGGCTTTATCGCGCTCGCGGGCCTGGCCGCGGCGATCGCGAAGGTTCTTTTCCTCGTCTTCCTCGGTTTGCTCGTGATCACATTCGTGTCGCGCGCTATACAAGGGCGATCCGTGTTCTAGGGGGCTGGCGTGACGCTTGGCGAATTCATCTTTGGGCGCCGGCCGGATGCGGCGCGCCTCGATGGTTTGAAGGTCATCGAGGCTCCGCCCAGCGGCGCGCGGTTGCACAAGGTGCGCCCGAAGCCGGGCGCCGTCGTGCGCGCCGAACCTGCGCTGAAGGATGGCGCGGTCGAAACCGAGCAGGGCGAATTGCACTATCAGGCCAATCGCGATTGCGTCATCGAATATGACGATGGCGGCCGCGCCGTGGTGCGCGCCGACATTTTTGAGGCGACCTACAAGCCGCTCGGCGACGGCCGTTTCGAGAAACGCACGGACATCACCTTGCACTATTTCACGCTGCGCAAACCGGTGCTGGTGCGCACCATGGAAGGCCTGCAGCGCGCCGAAGCCGGCGATTGGATCATGCAGGGCGTGAAAGGCGAATTGTGGCCCGTGTCGCGCGCGAAGGCGCTGGAAAGCTATTCGCCGGCCTGACGCGGGAACGCCGGCGCGCGGCGGCGCATTCTCCACCTATCGTGGAGACGCCAATGTTTGTTCTACCGAAACTGCCCTACGCGTTCGATGCGCTCGCGCCCTCTATGTCGCGCGACACGCTTGAGACCCACTACGCCAAACATCACGCGACCTATGTCGAGAAGACCAACGCGCTCTCGGCGCAGGCGCGCGTTCACGCCGAGACGCTGGAAAGCCTCGTGCGCGCCGCCCATGCGAAAGGCGAGACGGCATTGTTCAACAACGCCGCCCAAGCCTGGAACCACGGCTTTTTCTGGCAATGCATGTCGCCGGCGCCGGCGCATCTGCCGACGGGCTCGCTGGCGCGCGCGATCGCCGCGGAATTCGGCGATTTCAAAGGTTTTCGCGACAAAGCCATCGCCGAAGGCGAGGGGCATTTCGGATCGGGCTGGCTGTGGCTGATCGGCGCCGGCGAAGGCGGCGTGGCGCTCATCACCACGCATGACGCCGACACGCCGATCGCGCAAGGCGAGGTCCCGCTGCTGACCTGCGATCTGTGGGAGCACGCGTACTATCTCGACAGGAAGAACGCGCGCAAAGCCTATCTCGAAGCCTTCTTCGACAAGCTGTGCGATTGGCGGTTCGCCGACGCCCAATTCGCGGCGTTCAGGGGTGAAGGCGAAGCCTGGCGCTACCCGCTGCAAGCCCAGCACGCGGCCTGATCCCTCGTTCGTCAATCAAAGCGGCGCCCCGGCGCCCGGCCGGGGCGTTTTGTTTGCGCGCGGCGCAGAGAAAGAACGGCGCCTCTGAGGGAGAGGCGCCGTTCCGTCGAAAGGGGCCGGGGCGGGTTTGGGGGGGCGATAGCGGGGTGCCCGCCCCGGCCAAGCGTGGCGGTGAGCCACGTCCTGAGAACGCCGCCTTCGCGCGCGGGTTCCTCGCCGCGTAGCTGAATTTCGCAAAACGCGCCACGCGCCCCGGCGTCCCAAAATGGGAACTGCGCGACGCGCGCGGCGTTCATTCGCCACAACCGCGGATGACCGCGGCGATGATGTGGGAGTGACCGATGCTCCGTTGGGCTTTGATTTTTCTTGTCGTCGCGCTGGTCGCGGCCGTGTTTGGATTTGGCGGAATCGCATCGGCCTCGGCCGGCATCGCGCAAATCCTGTTCTTTCTGTTCCTCGTGCTCTTCCTCGTCAGCCTCGTCATGGGGCTGATGCGACGAGGCGTTTAGTGCGCGGGCCGAACTGGCATGGATCAAACCGAGGCGGTCGCGCTCATAGCGCGGCCGCCTTGCGCGTTGCGCGTCCACACCGCGCACGCGCCTTCGCCGGTCACGCGGCCGCCTATCTCGAACGGCCCGTCCACGATTGGCGATTGGGCGCGGAAGACAAAGCGGCGTGGCGTGCGGCCGAGAAGCTCCGCCGCGAGATTGAGCAGCAAAGTCGCCTGCAGAGGGCCATGCACGACCAGCCCCGGATAGCCTTCCTCCGCCGCATAGCTGCGATCGTAGTGAATGCGGTGCGCATTGAACGTGAGCGCGGAATAGCGGAAGAGCAGCGCCGTACCGGCGTTTAGGCGCTTCGTCACTTCCGCCTCTTCTTCATCGGGCGCGGAGGGCGCCGCGGAAGACCCTTCCCCGCGAAACACCAGGCTCTGCTTCTCGATGAGCGCCACGGCGCCGTCGCTCGCAAACTCATGCGTGATCGCCACGAAGCAGAGCTGGCCGCTGCGGCCCTCACGCAAGCTGACATCGTCTATCCGCGACGTGCGCGTCACGACGGCGCCCAGTTTGAGCGGCGCGCGGATCTCCAATTCGCCGCCCGCGGCCATGCGCTTGGGCAAAGGACAGGGCGGCAGGAAGGCGCCGCGCTTGGCGTGGCCGTCGGCATCTAGGTTCTGCGTTTCAGCGATATCGTAAGCCAGGCACCAATGGAGGCCGAGCGGCGCCGCGCCCGATGGATCGTCCGCGAGATAGGGCGCAAGGGTGGCGCGGAAGGCGGCGGCGTGGTGCGGCGCGACGATATCCTCATAGGTCTGCGTGCGCCCGATCCAGGCGCGGGCTTGGGCGAGATCGTCGGGCGTCATCATCAGAAATGAGTAGTCCTTCTCCCCTTGTGGGAGAAGGTGGCGCGAAGCGCCGGATGAGGGGTGCCGGCGCTTCGTTCTGAAAGTAGGGCGCAAGCACCCCTCATCCGTCTCGACGCTTCGCGTCGATCCACCTTCTCCCACAAGGGGAGAAGGTCGGGTTGCGCTAATAGCTCCGCGGTAGGCCCAGCACGTGTTCGGCGAGATAAGACAGGATGAGGTTCGTGCTGATCGGCGCGGTTTGGTAGAGGCGCGTTTCGCGAAATTTGCGTTCGATGTCGAAATCCTCGGCGAAGCCGAAGCCGCCATGGGTCTGGATGCAGACATTGGCGGCCTCGAAGCTGGCATCGGCGGCGAGCATCTTGGCCATATTGGCCTCCGCGCCGGGATTCTCGCCGGCTTCGTGCAGGCGCGCCGCTTCACGCACCATGAGTTCGGCGGCGCGCATGTTGGCGTAGGCCTTGGCGATGGGAAACGCGATTCCTTGATTCTGCCCGATGGGGCGGCCGAACACGGCGCGCTCCTTGGCGTAGGCGCTGGCCTTGTCGATGAACCATTTGGCGTCGCCCACGCATTCGGCGGCGATCAGGATACGCTCGGCGTTCATGCCGGAGAGGATATAGCGGAAGCCCTGGCCTTCTTCGCCGATGAGGCTCTCCGCGGGAATGCGCACGTCTTCGAAGAACACCTCGGTCGTATTGTGGTTCATCATCGTGCGGATTGGACGGATCGTGAGGCCGGGGACAAGCGCGCCGTCCTTGCGCATGTCGAGCAGGAAAACGGAGAGCCCATCGGTGCGCTTCTTTGCTTGCTCAAGTGGGGCGGTGCGCGCCAGCAGCAGCATGAGATCGGAATGTTCGGCGCGGCTGGTCCAGATTTTCTGGCCGTTGATGATGTAGCCATCGCCCTCGCGGCGCGCCGTGGTGCGCAAGGCCGACGTATCGGTGCCGCTGGTCGGCTCGGTGACGCCGAAGGCCTGCAGACGCAGCGCGCCGCGCGCGATTTCCGGCAGATATTTGCGCTTCTGCGCCTCGCCGCCATGCCGCAGCAGCGTGCCCATCACATACATCTGCGCGTGGCACGCCGCGCCATTGGCGCCCGCGTGCTGGATTTCCTCGAGGATCGCCGCCGCCGCCGAGAGCGGCAGCCCCGCGCCGCCGTAGTCTTCAGGAATGAGCGCAGCGAGAAAGCCGGACTCGGTGAGCGCGTTCACAAACGCCGTAGGGTAGGCGCGCTCTCGATCTAGCGCGCGCCAATACGCGCCATCGAAGCCATCGCAGAGCTTGCGCACAGAGGCGCGGATGTCGGGGTGACCCCCCCGCTTCGCAGACGTCAGTGCGTTTGCTCCCCCCTCCGGCGGCTTCGCCGCCACCTCCCCCGTGAACGGGGGAGGAAACGCGCGCGCTTGCATCATCCGACTCCGATCAATTCGCGCCCAATCAAAAACCGCCTGATCTCGTTGGTCCCGGCGCCAATGTCGTAGAGCTTCGCATCCCGCAGCAGGCGCTCGACGGGGAAATCCTTGGTGTAGCCGGCGCCGCCGAGCGCCTGGATGGCTTCGAGCGAGACCTTTACCGCGTTCTCGCTGGCGAACAAAATGGCGCCGGCCGCGTCGAAGCGCGTCGTCTTGCCCGCGTCGCACGCCTTCGCCACTGCGTAGACGTAAGCGCGCGCGGAATTGAGCGCGACATACATGTCGGCGATTTTCGCCTGGATCAGCTGAAAGGACCCGATCGGCGTTCCGAATTGTTTGCGCTCGCGCACATAGGGCAGCACGACATCGAGCGCGTTCTGCATGATGCCGAGCGGGCCCGCGGCCAGCACGGCGCGCTCATAGTCGAGCCCGCTCATCAGCACGCCGACACCGCCATTGGTGGGCCCCAGCACGTTCTCTTCCGGCACCTCGCAATCCTCGAACACAAGCTCGCCCGTGTCGCTGCCGCGCATGCCCATCTTGTCGAGCTTCTGGCCGACGCTGAAGCCCTTCATGCCCTTCTCGATGATGAAGGCGCTGATGCCGCGGCTGGCGGCTTCGGGCGTCGTCTTCGCGTAGACGATGAGCGTGTCGGCGTGCGGCGCGTTGGTGATCCAGAATTTCGTGCCGTTGAGCATGTAGCGGTCGCCCACGCGCGCGGCGCGCAGCTTCATGGAGACGACGTCCGAGCCCGCGCCCGCTTCGCTCATGGCGAGCGAGCCGACATGCTCCCCGGAGATCAGCTTAGGCAGATAGCGGCGCTTCTGCTCGTCGCTGCCCCAGCGCCGCATCTGATTGACGCAGAGATTGGAGTGCGCGCCGTAAGAGAGGCCGATGGATGCCGAAGCGCGGCTGATTTCCTCCATCGCCACGACATGGTCGAGATAGCCGAGGCCGAGGCCGCCGAATTCTTCTTCGACCGTAATCCCATGAAGCCCGAGCGCGCCCATTTCCGGCCAGAGCGACCGCGGAAATGCGTTCGTCGCGTCAATCTCGGCGGCGATGGGCGCAATGCGATCGGCGGCGAAACGCTGCGTCGTGTCGCGGATGGCATCGGCCGTGTCGCCGAGCGCGAAATCGAGATTGGGAAGCGAGTTTGGAATCATGTGTCGTACCGCCGCCTTCCAGGCGGCCCTTTTTGTTTCCTGCCGGCTGGAAGCCGACGGTGCGGCTTGCGCATCGGATATGAAACTCCGATAGCATCGCACCAAACACAAGAACAGCGAGCGTCATGCCGGTCCTCACATCCGCTATCGATCCCCAAGCAAGTTCGTTCAAGGCCAATGCGGCGCACAATCGCGCGTTGGCGGAAAACTTGCGGGCGCGCACGGCCGAGATCGCGCTGGGCGGGCCGGAGGAGGCGCGCACGCGCCATGCCGGGCGCGGCAAGCTTCTGCCGCGCGAGCGCGTCGAGCGTCTGCTCGATCCGGCCGCGCCCTTCCTCGAAATCGGCGCGCTCGCAGCCTACGATCTTTATGATGGCGAGGCGCCGGCGGCGGGCATTATCACCGGCATCGGGCGCGTCTGTGGGCGCGAAGTGATGATCGTGGCGAACGACGCCACGGTGAAAGGCGGCGCGTATTTTCCTATCACCGTGAAAAAGCACCTGCGCGCGCAAGAGATCGCATTCGAAAACCGGCTGCCCTGCATCTATCTCGTCGATTCCGGCGGCGCGAACCTGCCGTACCAGGCGGACGTGTTCCCCGACCGCGAGCATTTCGGGCGCATCTTTTTCAACCAGGCGCGCATGAGCGCGGCGGGCATCGCGCAGATCGCCTGCGTGATGGGCTCGTGCACGGCGGGCGGCGCCTATGTGCCGGCGATGAGCGACGAAACCGTGATCGTGCGCGGCCAGGGCACGATTTTTCTCGGCGGCCCGCCGCTTGTGAAGGCCGCCACCGGCGAGATCATCAGCGCTGAAGAGTTGGGCGGCGCCGACACGCATGGGCGCAAATCCGGCGTGGTCGATCATGTCGCGGCCAATGACGAACATGCGCTCACCATCGTGCGCTCCATCGTCGCCCATCTCGAACCGCCGCAGCGTGCGGCTCTGGGTTTGCGCCAGCCCGAAGCCCCGAAATTCGCGGCGGAGGAGCTTTACGGCATCACGCCCATGGATGTGCGCGCGCCTTATGATGTGCGCGAGGTGATTGCGCGTATCGTGGATGGCTCCGAATTCGACGAGTTCAAGGCGCTTTATGGAACGACGCTGGTCACAGGCTGGGCGCGCATCTGGGGCTACCCCGTGGCGATCCTCGCGAACAATGGCGTGCTGTTCTCGGAAAGCGCGCTGAAGGCGGCGCACTTCATCGAACTCGCCTGCAAGCGCAAAATCCCGCTCGTCTTCCTGCAGAACATTTCCGGCTTCATGGTCGGCGGCAAATATGAAGCGGGCGGCATCGCCAAGGACGGCGCCAAGATGGTGACGGCGGTCGCCTCCGCCAACGTGCCGAAATTCACCGTGCTGATCGGCGGCTCGTTTGGCGCGGGCAATTACGGCATGTGCGGGCGCGCCTATTCTCCGCGCTTCCTCTTCACCTGGCCCAATGCGCGCATCTCCGTGATGGGTGGGGAGCAGGCGGCCAGCGTGCTCGCCACCGTGCGGCGCGACGGCATGGAGGCGCGGGGGCAGAGCTGGTCGAAAGAAGACGAAGAAAAGTTCAAGGCGCCGATCCGCGACAGCTATGAGCGCGAAGGCGATCCCTACCACGCCACCTCGCGGCTGTGGGACGACGGCATCATCGATCCCGCGCAAACGCGCGACGTGCTTGGCCTCGCCATCGGCGCCAGCCTCAACGCGCCGATCCCGGAAACGACGTTTGGCGTGTTCAGGATGTAGCGCCATGGGCTATGACATTCACATTCATCGTCGTGAATTCTGGGCGGATGTCGGCAATGATATCAGCGTCGAGGAATGGCGGGCGCTGATCGCGGCCGATCCCACGCTCGAAGAAGACGGCGTGATCGATTGGGCCACGGCGGACGGCGAGGCCAGTCAACGGACGCCGACTGCGCGCTTGCTCGACCACGAGGGCGAGCGGCACTTCATGCTTCAGCGCGGAGAGATCAAGGCGAAGAATCCGTCACCGCTGCTCGTCGCGAAAGCCTGTGAAATCGCGGCGCGTCTTGGCGGCAAGGTTCAAGGCGATGATGGCGAGATCTACCGGCCGGACGGATCCTATGATCCCGTGCACATTGGTACGCCGCGACGTCCGTTCTGGTCCAAGCTGTTCACCACAGATCATTAAAGGTCGCGGACAAGCGCTGCTAGCGCGCGGTCGCCTTTAATGTGAAGGATTGAAGCGGCTGTTGCGCTCTGCAATCTTCGTTCATGCCCGCGCGACAAGCCGCCGAACGAGAGGATCGTCGCGACATAATTGAGGCCGAAGCGTTCTTCGCAGCCGTCCGGGCGGTCCGCGCGCGGCGCGCGGCGATGATCGCGCGTTTTGCGCCAGGCGCGATAGAGGCGCAGCCAGACCGGTTGCTCGATCCAGATGACGACGTCGGCGCGCGCCAGCGTCAGATCGTTGAAGCCGGGATAGACGCCGTCGACGACCCAGGCGTCGCCGGCGAGTGCATCCGAGAGAGAGCGGCGCACGTCGCGCGGATCGCGATGCGTCCATTCCGGCCCGTAGATAAATCGGTCGAGATGCACGACGGGCAGGCCGCGCGCTGCGCCGATGCGGCGCGCCAGCGTGGATTTGCCGGCGCCCGCGCCGCCGAGGACGAGGATGCGTCGAGCGTTAGGCGGCAAACGCGGCGCCGAGGGCCGGTCGGCGAGCCGTACGCGCGTCCAAATATCGCTGCGCCAGATTGGAACGTAGATCGCGGCTTCGAGCAGAGTCAGCGCAGCCTGAAGCGCCACGATGCCGACGAGGCCATAGCCGCAGCGCACGCCAACGAGGTACATCAGCGGCATCTGCAAGAGCCATTGGCGCGCGAAGGGCACGATGGTCGCCGTCTTGGTCGCGCCTGCGCCGCGCAGTGCGAAATCGAGAATGCGCGCGAACGCGTCGATCGAAACCACGGCGCCGAGCATTTGCGCGGGCAGATGGGCCAGCGCGCGCGCAGCAGGATCGGCGAGGAAAGGCGCCAGCAGCGCGTCCGGCGCCAGAAGCGCGCAGAGCCCGAACGGCGCGGTGATGAGCGCGCCGGCCGCGCCGATGCGCCAGCCCCAAGCGCGCGCCACGCGCGCCGCGCCGCGGCCGAGCGCCTGACCTACAAGCGTCGCGCACGCCACGCCCATGCCGACGGCGATCTGGATCGGCAAGGTCGTGAGCGTCACGAACACGCTCAAGATCGCCGTCGAGGCCGCGCCGAGCTGCGCGACGATCGCGTAGGCGACCATAATGCCGAATTGCAGCAGGCTTTGCTGGGCGCTGACTGGCCAGCCAATGCGCAAAATTGCGCCGAGACCGCCTAAGGTCGGGCGCACCGCGAAGATTTGGCGGGCGCGGAAAGCTGCGAAGACCAGATGCAACACGAGGCCGGCGATGGTCGCCAGCGCCCCGGCGAGGCCCGCGCCGGCCGCGCCCATCGACGCAGTGAATATCCATGCCAGCGCGATCTGCACGGGCGCGAGCAGGAGCGCGATCACGAACGTCGTGCGCGCCGCGCCCGTGCCGATCCAGAATGCGTTGAACGGAATGGTGAGGCTGAGAAAGAACAGGGCCGGCGCGAAGGCGCGCAGGTTTTCCCCGCCCAAGGCCGCGGAAAGCGCATCCGGCGCGATGGCGGCGACGAGCGCGGGGCCGACCACGTAGAGCAGCGCCGCCAGCGCAGCGCCCAATGGCGCCGATGCGAGGAGCGCATCGGCCAGCGCCTGGGCCGCGCGCTGGGGGGCGGACGCGCCCGTCGCCCGCGATGCGGCCGCTTGCACGCCAGTGTCGAAACCGTTGAGCAAAGAGATGGCCGTGCTTGAGATCGCGCTGGCCACGCCGATTCCGGCGAGCGCCGCCGTGCCCAAGCCGCCGACGATCGCCAGCACGGCCAGCGAGACGCCGGTTTGGATCAGAAAGAAGAGAATGAGCGGTGCGCACAGCGCCGCGGCGGTCGCGAAGGCGCCCGTCTTGGCGGGCGCGGGGGCGGCGAGGGTGTGGGGCACGGCGGGCTGGAGCCTGCGCGCGGCCCTTTATCGACGCCAATGAATAAGCGGCATCGCTGATTTCGATGGCGTCGATATCATCCTATTCGTTTTTCGGCGGCGCCTGATAGGCCAGCATGGTTTCCGCCTGCACGGGCCGATCATTGCGGCGCACGGTGATCGTCGCGGCGCCGGCATCGGGCACGCCGATCATGTAGGTGTAGCCGTCATGCTCGAAGCGATAGATCGAGCCTTCCGGCCCGGTTTCCTCCGAGCCGCCGCGCACTTCGAGTGTGAACACGGTGGTGCGCTGGGCGCCGTCGAGATCGACGCGCTGTGCGCTGGGGGCCTGCGAGAAATCGTAGGAATGATAGATGAGATCGCCATCGGCGTCTTCGTTCACGACAATCGAGCGGCGCGTTGTGAAGCCGATGATGCGGGTGCGTTCGAGCCAACGGCATGACACGGCGCGATCGCCGATGCGCATTTCGGTGATGGGCGCGGTGTAGGCTGCGCTTTCATCTTCGAGCATGCCAGGATTGAGCGCGCGCATGGTCGCGTAGGGCGCGCCATTGGCGAGGAAGGGCGTATAGACGCTGCCCATGGCGCCATCGCCTTCGCCGCGTGTCAAATGCTGTTCGGGCTTGAACTCGGCGCTCGTCTTATCGAATTCACGCAGCGAGAAGGCGCCGTGCGCATCGGGCTGGGCAGCGACGTAGATCACCGGCGCGTCGATGCCGTCGCAAATGAACCAGGTCGCGGCCTGCACGGCAGGCGAAGCGGGCGCTGCAACCGGGGCGGTTTCGGCCGATGACGGCGCCTCGCGTTGACACGCCGCCAGCGCCAGAGCTAGCGCCGCGCACGCAAAGCGTCGATAAAGTCGCATCGATGTCAAACCCCGCATCCCCTGGGCCAGTATGATCGGTTCCGTGCTCATCGCAAACCGCGGCGAAATCGCATGTCGCATCATACGCACCGCCCGCGCCATGGGGATAAGGACCGTCGCGGTCTTTTCCGAGGCGGACGTCCAGGCCCTGCATGTGCGCCAGGCCGATGAAGCGGTCGCGATCGGGCCGGCGCCCGCGAAGGAAAGCTATCTGCGCGGCGACAAGATCATCGCGGCGGCGAAAGAGACGGGCGCCGAAGCGATCCATCCGGGCTACGGCTTTCTGTCCGAAAACGCCGACTTTGCGCAGGCTGTGCTCGATGCGGGGCTGGTTTGGATCGGGCCGCCGCCCAGCGCGATCCGCGCGATGGGTTTGAAGGATGCGGCGAAGAAGCTGATGGCGGAAGCCGGCGTTCCGGTCACGCCCGGCTATCTGGGCGAAGATCAGAGCGAGGCGCGGTTGCAGAAAGAGGCCGACGCAATCGGCTATCCGGTGCTGATCAAGGCCGTCGCGGGCGGCGGCGGCAAGGGCATGCGCAAGGTCGAGAGCGCAAAAGAGTTCAAGGCCGCGCTCGCGGCGGCCAAGCGCGAGGCGGCTTCGTCATTCGGCGATGATCGCGTGCTGCTCGAAACCTATGTGCAGCGGCCGCGCCATATCGAGGTGCAGGTGTTCGGCGATGAGCATGGCGATGTCGTGCACATGTTCGAGCGCGATTGTTCGCTGCAGCGTCGCCACCAGAAGGTGATCGAAGAGGCGCCTGCGCCCGGCATGGATGAAGCGACGCGTGCCGCGGTGTACGGGGCGGCGGTGCGCGCGGCGAAGGCGGTGGATTATGTCGGCGCGGGCACGGTGGAATTCATCGCCGACGCGAGCGCGGGGCTGCGGGCCGACCGCATCTGGTTCATGGAGATGAACACGCGCCTGCAAGTCGAGCATCCCGTCACGGAGGAAATCACGGGGCTCGACCTGGTCGAATGGCAATTCCGCGTCGCGAGCGGCGAGAAGCTGCCGAAAACGCAGGATGAGATCGCGATCAACGGCCACGCGATCGAGGCTCGGCTCTACGCGGAAAACCCAGAGACGGGGTTTCTGCCGTCAATTGGCAAGCTGGAATGCTTCTCGTGGCCCCCCGAGGTGCGTGCAGGCACTCGCATTGAAACGGGCGTCGAGGAAGGCGACGAGATTTCTCCCCACTATGATCCGATGATCGCCAAGCTCGTCGCGCATGGGCCAACGCGCGCCCGAGCGATAGCTTCGCTTCGCACTGCGTGCGCCGCCACGGAGATCGCGCCGCTACGCACGAACGCCGGATTTCTCGCGCGATGTTTGGCGCAGACCGTGTTCGAGGCGGGGAATGTCGATACCGGCTTCATCGAATCGCGGGGGGAAGCGCTCGCGCGAAAATTGGCGCCTGATGAAGGTTTGCTTTCGCTGGCGGCAAACGCCGTCTCGGTATTTTCTTGGCGTGAGCAGAAAGGACTATCCGCGCCTTGGCGCGATCAGCGGGGATTTCGGCTGAACGCGCCACCGCAGCGTGCGGTGCGTTTTCGCATCGACGGCGCGCCGGCAATTGGTTTGATCTCCGACACGCCGCCACCGTTTCCGACATTGCAGGGACGCAACAGTACAGTGATCTTCCGCGGTGGCGACGCTTACATCGTCGAAGCCGATCTCAGCGCTGGCGCGGCCAGCGATGACGGCGTCACCGAAGATTCCATCCGCTCGCCCATGCCCGGCAAGATCGTGAGCGTTGCGGCGAAAGCGGGCGCTTCGGTGAAGAAGGGCGATCCGATCTTGACGCTAGAAGCGATGAAAATGGAACACGTGCTGACGGCGCCGTTCGACGGCGTGGTGGCGGAGCTGAAGGCCAAGGCGGGCGATCAGGTGAGCGAGGGCGTGGTGCTGGCGCGGCTGGAGAAGGCGTGAGCCTGCCGCTCGCTGTCGATATGGACGGCACGCTTTTGAAGACGGATGTGCTGGCCGAGGCGCTGCTGCGCCATCAATGGCTGCTCGCCGCCGCGCCCGTGCTGCTGGCGATCGGCGGACGCCCGGCGCTCAAGCGTTTCGCGGCGCGGCACGCCAAGCTCGACATCGCCGCGCTGCCCTATCGCGAAGACTTCATCGCTTGGCTGCGCGGCGAGAAGGCGCGCGGGCGCGCGCTCGTGTTGGCGACGGCGGCGGATCGCGGCACGGCGGAACGCGTGGCGGCCCATGTGGGCCTGTTCGACGGCGTGCTGGCGAGCGAAGGGCGCGTCAATCTGAAGGCGCAGGCGAAAGCGGCGGCGCTCGCGGCGCGCTTTCCGGATGGCTTCGTGTACGCCGGCGATGGCGCCGCCGATTTGCCGGTGTGGCAGACGGCGAAAGCCGCCGTGCTGGTGAACGTGAAGCCCGCGCTGAAGGCGCGCGTGGTCGCGCTCGGCATCCCGATCGAAGCGGCGTTCGGATAGCGCCGTACCGCCGGCTTCCAGCCGGCATGGCGCTAACTGCCGGCTGGAAGCCGGCGGTACGAAGAGACTACGCCGCCACTGGGATCCAATATTCGATCCAGGTCTTGGTCCCCGGTTCGAAATCGCGCGGGTAATATTCGAAATCGGGGCCGCCGCCGGGTTTGAAATTCAGGGCGGGCATGCGCCGGCCCCAAATCTCCTCCATGGCCGCGGTGACCTGCGGCTGCAGCCGGGCGGCGTCGAGCTCCTGACGGAAGACGAGATAGGCTTGCGCCGGAATCTCTTTGACCGAGAGGCCGTTGGGCGTGGGCGCGTTCGCGGCCAATTCGGCGCCGGCCATGTATTGAAACGGCCTGTCCTGCGCCATGTCCCAGCACACGCCATAGGTGCCTTCACCGGCCATGCCGGCGAAGGGCAGATAGGGCACGAAGCGCTCCCACAGCAGCGGAATGCCGGGGCGGGTTTCGATGCGGAATTCGCCCTGCATGCCGGCGACGCGGAAGGCGGGGCGCTGCACGGGCGCGGGGCGCATGGTCACGCGCGCGGCGATCGTGGAATTGGCGGCGGACTCGCTGGGCATGCAGGTTTCTCCAAGGGGCTGGAGCGCGATGTGCGCGCGTTTGAATTGGCCGGGCGCGACGCCGAACAGGCGCTTGAAGGCGCGGGTGAAGGCTTCCTGGCTCTCGAAGCCGCAATCGAACGCGAGGTCGATCAGCTTGACGCCCGGATCGCGCGCGATGCGCTCGGCGCCGGTCTGCAGACGCCGGCGCCAGACATAGGCCATCACGCTCTCGCCGCGGATGGCGGTGAACAGGCGGGCGAAATGGTAGGGGCTGAGCCGAGTCCGTTCGGCGATCTGCCCGAGCGTCAGCGGCGCGCCGAGATTGGCCTCGATGAAGCCGAGCGCGGCGCTCATGCGCTGGGCATAGGGGTCTGGGGCGCCGGAGCCGTCCATGGCGCAATCCTGCCCCAAAGCGGGCCTCCCCGTCTTGATCGGCCTTGCTGCGCTGGCTTAGGCTGATACCCAATATTCGAAACGTTCGAGCGTTCAGGACATAGGGAGACGGGCATGGCCGAGGATTTGGAAGCGTTCCGCGCCGAGGTGCGCGATTGGCTGGGCGCGAATTTCCCGCCCTCGCTGGCTAAGAACGAAGATTGGCTCACCGGCTTCATGGTCGGCAAGGATTTCACGGGCGACGCCGCCAAATGGCGCGACGCGATGGCCGCCAAGGGCTGGGGCGCGCCAACCTGGCCGACGCAATATGGCGGCGGCGGGCTTTCGCCGGCGCAGGCCCGCGTGCTGTGGCAGGAGATGGGCAAGATCGGCGCGCGCAATCCGATCATCGGCATGGGCACGTCCATGTTCGGCCCCACGCTGCTCGAATACGGCAATGAAGAGCAGAAGAAGCAGCATATCCCGGCGATCGTCCGCGGCGAGAGCCGCTGGTGCCAAGGCTATAGCGAGCCGGGCGCGGGCAGCGATCTGGCGAGCCTGCAGACCAAATGCGAAGACAAGGGCGATCATTACCTCATCAACGGCCAGAAGATCTGGACCTCGGGCGCGCAATACGCCGATTGGTGCTTCTGCCTGGTGCGCACCGACAATACCAAGAAGCATGAAGGCATCAGCTTCATCCTGATCGACATGAAATCGCCCGGCATTGAAACGCGGCCGATCAAGCTGATCGCGGGCAATTCGCCGTTCTGCGAAACCTTCTTCACCGACGTCAAAGTGCCGAAGGGCAATCTGGTCGGCCCGCTCAATGGCGGCTGGACCATCGGCAAGCGCCTGCTGCAGCACGAGCGCGCGGGCCAGGGCGGGCAAGCCGGCGGCGGCCGCATGCCGGGCGATGCGCGATCGCTCGACGCCATCGCCAAGCAATATCTGGAGGTCGAAAAGAGCGGGGCGCTCGCGGAGAAGGATTTGCGCACGCGCATCGCCGCCAATCAGATCGACGCCAAGGCGATGTCGCTCACCGTGCAGCGCGTGGCGGCCGAAACCCGCGGCGCCAACAATCCTTCGGCCGCCACCTCGATCATGAAGAACGCGACGATGAAGATCGCGCAGGACCGCGCCGAGCTTGGCCTGGAGATCATGGGCAATCGCGCGCTGGGCTGGGAAGGCGCGGGCTTCAGCGAGCCGGAAATCCAGTGGACGCGCGCCTGGCTCTCCGGGAAGGCCGGCTCGATCTATGGCGGCTCGAACGAGGTGCAGTCCAACATCATCGCCAAGCGCATCCTCGGCCTGCCGGATCATCTGGGGCAGGCGAACCACTAAGGCGCCGGCACCTCTCCCCCGCAAAGCGGGGGAGAGGTTGGGAGAGGGGGCGATCGTAAAGCGGGCGGCTTGCCGGCCTTGCGCCGGCCCCCTCCCCGCCGCTGCGCGGCGCCCCTCCCCCGCGAGCGGGGGAGGGCTGGGAAACCCTTGCACATACAAGCGCCGCGGCTATACCCGTCCTTCGAAAACTGACGGGAGGGCCCGATGGCCGAGGATTTGGAAGCGTTCCGCGCCGAGGCGCGCCAATGGCTGGATGAAAACTTCCCGAAAGAGATCAAGGGCGATGAAAGCGCCGCCATGGCCGCGATGATGGGCGAGCCGGTGTCGCCGGCCGTCGCCAAATGGAAAAAGGCCATCGGCGAAAAGGGCTGGGGCACGCCCACCTGGCCTAAGAAATATGGCGGCGGCGGCCTCTCGACCGCGCAGGCCCGTGTGCTGCAGCAGGAAATGGCCAAGATCGGCGCGCGCAATCCGATCGGCGGCATGGGCGTGATGATGTTCGGCCCGACCTTGCTCGAATACGGCTCGGAAGAGCAGAAGGCGCGCCACGCACCGGGCATCACCAAGGGCGAAGTGCGCTGGTGCCAGGGCTATAGCGAGCCGGGCGCGGGGTCCGATCTCGCCAGCCTGCAGACCAAGTGCGAAGACAAGGGCGATCATTGGCTCGTCAATGGCCAGAAGATCTGGACCTCGGGCGCGCAATACGCCGATTGGTGCTTCTGCCTGGTGCGTACCGATACGACGAAGAAGCATGAAGGCATCTCCTTCCTGCTGATCGACATGAGATCGCCGGGCATCGAAGTGCGCCCGATCAAGCTCATCAGCGGCAATTCGCCGTTTTGCGAGACCTTCTTCACCGACGTGAAAGTGCCGAAGGAAAATCTGATGGGTCCGCTCAATGGCGGCTGGACCATCGGCAAGCGCCTCCTTCAATTCGAACGCCAGGGCCTGTCGGGCGGCGGCGGGGGCGGCGGCGGACCGGCGCAGCGTCCGATCGAGGCGTTGGCGAAGGACTATGTCGGCGTCGATGCCGGCAAGCTCGCCGACGGCGATCTGCGCGCGCGCGTGGTCAATCACATGCTCGAACAGAAGGCGATGATGCTGACGCTCGGGCGCGTCGCCGCCGAAGCGCGTGGCAACAATTCACCCACCACCGTGACCTCGATCCTGAAAAACGCCGGCTCCAAATTGGCGCAGGAGCGCCACGAGCTGTCGCTCGAAATCATGGGCAATCGCGCGTTCGGCTGGGAAGGCGCGGGCTTCACCGAGGAAGAGATCGAGACCGTGCGCGCCTGGCTGGGCGGCAAGGCCTACACGATCTACGGCGGCTCCTTCGAGGTGCAGAGCAACATCATCTCCAAGCGCATCCTAGGCCTGCCCGACAGCCTCCAGCACGCCAGCTGAGCCCCTTCAGCCTATCTGGAATTTGCGCCGGATCGATAAGCCGAACACGAAGACGAGCGCGACGGCGATCACGGATTGAACGCTAGCGAGGACGCGCAGGCCAAGCGCAGCGAGGCGGCCATTGACCGCCTCGTAGTGCGCCAACCAATCTTTCGACACGTCTTCGAACGCGCCGAAGGGCAGCACGCGCGAGAAAGAGAAGGTGACGGCGCGCGAAAGATGATCGGCGCCGAGCAGCGCCGGCGCGCCGGGCGTCTCCGCAAGCCAGTAGAGGCAGGCGAAGGCCGAGACGACGATGACGATCCAGAAGAAGGGTGCGCCGATCGACGCGCCGTAATTCGCTGTCCAGCCATAGAGGATGGAGAATAGCTTCTCCGTCCAGGGCACGCCGCTCTGCTTGCGGCGTGCGATGAGCTGGAAACGGTAATAGCGCTGTTCGAGAATTTCATCTCGGTCGCGGCCCATGGCGTTCTTCAGCGCGCGGCAGCCACCTTCGATCTGCTCCAGCCGCCATTTGCGGTGCGTGGCGGCGGGCGTTTGCGGCTCGCGCGCCATATCGGCGCGTACGGCCGGCGCGACGCTTGCGAGAATTTCCCGCTCGAATTCGGTGTTGGCGGCGTCCTCCGTCGGTCTGTCGATGAGCACGCCGCGATCGAATGTGACGCCATTGAGCGCGGCGATCCAATATGTGCCGGCGCCGGTGAAATCCACGGCGTCCTCAAAATGCGCGGCGATGAAAGCGTTCGCAGTATGCTGCAGGGCGTGGGCGAACTTTGCGCGGAAGAAGTGGACTGGGCCGCTGAACGTCGCCGTTCTGAAATTCATTCTCCCGCTGCGTCCGTCCACCTCGCACTGAACGTTATCGAAATCGACCTCGCGAGCGAAATGCGAGAAGGTGAAGGACACTGCGCCCGCGAACCTGGCTGAGGCGAATTCAGCCTTCAGAGCGCAGCGCAGCCGATCGAAGCGCGCGTCGCCTAGAAATCGCGTGTTCGTGAAGCGCACCACATCGTCGAAATGGGTTCCGGCGAAATTGGCGGTGGCGGAGAAGGTCGCGCGGTTGAACAGCGCCATCCCTTTGATCTGCGCCGCATCGAAATCGGCAGTGTCGGCGCAGTAGGCGCCGGCGATCTGCAGCGCGCCGCCAATACGAGTCCGCGTAAAGCGCGCATAGTTGAAAAAGGACACGCCATTGAAATAGGCGTCGCCGTCAAACACGGTGTCGGTGAAGGAACAGCGCCCGCAGAAGATCGCGCCCTGAAATCGCACGCCTTTGCCGAAGCTCGCTTGGTCGAAGGTGACGTTTTCTTGAAAAAGCGCACGCCGAAAGCTGGCGAATGGCGCGAACGTCGCGCCATAGGGGCTGGATTCGCGAAGACAGGCGGCCCGCTCCAAACGGACGCGATAAGGGGCTTTGAGACCCAGCCGATCCCCGCGCAGCGATAAGAGGATCGCGCCGCTGAATTGCGCACGTCGATCGGCGCCGATCAGCATATCTTCGCCCATGAACTCGGTTTCGGCCGCCGCTCGCAGGCGAGGGATCAGCAGCTTGTCGAGCGCGTCGTCGTCCCAGCTTTGCTTTGCCGTCTCCTGCTGATCCGCATAGAGGCGCGGCAGATGAATCTTGTGGAACGTGTCCGCCTGCGCGAGATCGTCTTGCTTCGAACCTGTCGCTTGACGAATGACGATTTCACCGCCCTCCAAAAGCGCATCGACGCTGCGCAATTTTCCGGTTTTAGGATCGGCGCGCCAATAATCCTGCAGCGTCGCGCGGCGACCGAGAAACGGCGCCTGGACCGCCGGCGCTTCGTCGGGGGCTGCGCCATAGCGCCGGCCTGTCGCGAATTCGACAACAAGATCGCCTTCGATGACGACCCAGCCGCGCCAGGTTTTCGCCTCCAGGCCGCGCCAGGAATAATCCTCGCCACGCCAATCGGCCCACCATGACGCGAGCACCCCGCTTAGGTTTTTGCGCTCAGCCATGCGCACCCCCGCAGGCGAGCCTATCTCAAAAAACCCCCGGGCCAAGCGCCGTCGGGGTTTTCGCGATTTATCCGACATCTCAGATGTGTTTCAGTGGCGTCGGGGTGACGCTGGTCGCAGGCCAGTGCGCGAAATTGGGCGAGCGTGGCGAACGCAAGCGGAGTGAGCCTTGGCTGAAATCTTTATTTCCTACGCGAAGCCGGACGAGGCGACGGTGCGTCGGATGGCGGTGGCGCTGCAGGCGGACGGCTATGGCGTATGGTGGGACCGCACCTCCGTGCCGCCGAATGTCCGGCTCGATGATCACATTTCCGACAAGCTCGAAGCCGCCGATGCGTGCGTCATCGTGTGGTCGGCGGAAGCGGCGCGCAGCGATTGGGTCTATCGCGAAACGCAATTGTCCTACGAAGCGTCGAAGCTGGTGATCGTGCGGCTGGACGAGGCGCCGCTGCCCGGCTTCGTGCGCGATTATCCCACCATCAATCTCAGCGGCTGGGCCGGCGCACGCACCGATCCGCATTGGCTCGAAGTGCTTTCGGCCGTGACCCAGGCGATGCGTACGGTCGCCTCGCGCGCGCGCTATCAAAGCATCGGCGATATCCCGGCGGCGTCAGCGCCGCCGCCGCGCGCGCCGCAATTGAGCGGGTTCCAGCGCACGGCGCTGATCGTCGGCGGGCTCGCGCTCGTCGTCGTCGCGGCGCTGCTGGTGTTGTCGCAAATGGCGCATCGCAGCGGCCCAAGCCTGGCGCAGGGATCGGCGGAGGTCAGCAAGCCTGCCGCGCCCAGCGCAGCTGAACTCGCCGCGCAAGCCGAAGCCGCGCGCGCGGCGCAGGAGCGCGCCGACGTGCAGGGCGTGGAACGGTCGAGCTGGTTCGGCTCATGGTCGTGGGAGGGCTATCCCACCATCGGATGGTCGCTGCGGCCCGATCACACAGCCTGCTATGGCTACACCCAAGGCAGCTACACGAGCTGCAACTACACTTGGCGGCTCAATGGGCGGCGCCTGACTTTGCACAATGAGCAACAGACCTGGAACGGCGTGATCGCGAACGGCGTCTATTCGGGCTCCGTCACCGGCGTCGGCGAAGGCTCCACGTTCTCGCTGCGGCGGGAGTAAGGCCGTCGCTCTGCGGTCGACAGGGGATGGGTTCTCTGTCTTAGTGGGGTTGAGGGAGAGGGTTTATGGCGGACACGGATACGGCCGCAGAAGCGGACGTTGTTGGCGGCGGGGGTCCGAATTGGATCCTGGCGGTCGGCGGATTTGTGCTTGGCGCGGCGATCGCGCTGGTCGGCGCGATGGTGTTTCTGGCCAGGCCCGCGCAAGCCCCGGCGCCTGCATCCGCGGCGGCGCCTGCCCCTGTTCAGCTCGCCGAGGGCGGGCTCAATCAGGACCTTCAGCAAGCCATCCAGCGCGCCAATGACGCCGCTCAGCACGCTACGGAGGCCGCCCAGCGCGCCGATGAGGCGGCGGTGCGGGCCGAGCGTTCGGTTGCGGAACTGGCGCGGGCGCGCCAGCGCAGCTCCGACGCGGTGCTTGTCACGCCACGCACGACCGATACGGATGGCGATGCGCGGGCGGATAACGGCGTCGACGCGCCGCTGCGCAGCACGTCCTGGTTCGGCTCGTGGGACTGGGAAGGCTATCCGACGATCGGCTGGCTGCTGAAGCCCGATCACACGGCCTGCTATGGCTACGATCAGGGCAATTACGACAGCTGCAATTACACCTGGGCCTATGACGGCAATCGCCTGGTGCTGACCAATCCCGAACAAGTCTGGACGGGCGTCATCAGCAACAACGTCTATTCGGGCTCGGTCACCGGCGTCGGCGAAGGCTCGACCTTCTACCTGCGCAAGGAATAGCGATCTCGCGCGCCTGCCGCGTCACGCGGCGGGCGCAGCGTCGATCATACGCTGATAGAGCGCGATGCTCTCGCGCACGAACGCGGCCTTGGTGAATTTCTCCTGGTACGTCTTGGCGCCGTTGGCGACGAGAGAGGCGGCGAGCGCCTTGTCGTCGATCACGCGCTTGAGCGCGACGCGCAAGGCTTCGGGATCGTTCTTCGGCACAAGCAGCGCGTCATACTCATTGGTGACGGTGGCGGCGGGGCCGGCGGCGTCGGCGACGACGAGTGGGCGGTTCGCGGCCCAGGCCTCGATCGTGACATTGCCAAACGGCTCATAGCGCGACGGGAACGCCACGATATCGCAGGCCGCGAGCAGCCCCGCGCGATCGGTGCGCCAGCCGAGGAAATGCGCGCGATCGGTGACGCCCAGCTTTTCCGCGAGCGCGCGCAGTTCCGCTTCGATAGGCCCCGTCCCCGCGATCCAGGCGTGGACGCCAGGTAGGCCGGCGAGCGCTTCAAGCAAGGTGTCGATGCCTTTCTTTTCGTGCAGGCGCGCCAGTGTGAGCGTGGCGGGCGCGTCTTCCGGCGTGTTCAATTCCGCGCGCGGCGTCGGCGGCGCGGGATCGAGATTGGCGTAGGAGTTGAGGATGCTGGCGCGGTTTTCCGGAACGCCCTGTGCGATGATGTGTTTCTCAAGATCGCGCGTCATGCCCACATGCCATTCGCAATTCTTGAAGCGCGCCAGCTTGTAATAGCCGCCATACCAGCCGACGGCGCGGGCGCGATGCTGCGGCGGCGCGAACGTGCCGGCGCGGCCCATCCAATAATGCGCGACATCGGGCTTGAAGCGCGCATAGGCGTCGCGGATCGCCGCGTTCGTGGGCGCGCGCCAGAGCGGGCTGAAATCGGCGGGCGTCACCTCCGCGCCCGTCGCGCGCAGTTCCGCGACGCGGCCTTCATTGTCCGCGCGCGTGACGACGTGCTGCGCCACGCCCGCTTCGCCGAGCGCGACGACCGCATCGCGCATGATGCTCTCCGCGCCGCCATCCTTCGCGCCGGCCATGACATGCAAAACGCGCATGAAAACTCCAGAAAAGCGCTGACGCCGTGCTCCCCCGCGAGGGGGAGCTGTCGAGCGGAGCGAGACTGAGGGGGCGGAAACGCACCGCCTCGCGCCGCCGCCCCATCCGTCTCGTCGCTTCGCAACGAGCCACCTTCCCCTCGCGGGGAAGGACGGCGTGGGCGCTCTAGCGGCGCCGGGGCGCCCCCGTCAAACGCGGCGATCAGGCAGGATCGTGGCGTCGTTCTCTTTCAGCAGCGCGTCGAAATAGGCAACGGTGCGACCGAGGCCTTCCTTCAGGGGAATCTTGGGCTCCCATTTGAGGATCGTCTTGGCGCGCGTGATATCGGGCTGGCGCTGCTTGGGATCGTCGTCCGGCAACGGGCGGTGCACGATCTGCGATTTCGAGCCGGTGAGCGTGATGACGAGCTCGGCCAGCTCGCGCATCGTGAACTCGACCGGATTGCCGATATTGATCGGGCCGGTGATTTCGGGCGGCGTCTCCATCAGCGCGAGGATGGCGTCGATGAGTTCGTCGACATAGCAGAACGAGCGCGTCTGCTGGCCGTCGCCGAACAGCGTGATGTCTTTGCCGGTCAAGGCCTGCACGATGAAATTGGAGACGACGCGACCGTCGTTTGGATGCATGCGCGGGCCATAGGTGTTGAAGATGCGCGCGACTTTGATTTCGAGCCCGTGCTGGCGGTGATAGTCGAAGAACAGCGTTTCCGCGCAGCGCTTGCCTTCGTCATAGCAGGAGCGCGGGCCGATCGGGTTCACATGGCCCCAATAATCTTCCGTCTGCGGATGCTGGATCGGATCGCCGTACACTTCCGACGTCGAGGCCTGGAAGATGCGCGCCTTGAGCCGTTTGGCGAGGCCCAGCATGTTGATGGCGCCGTGCACGCTGGTCTTCGTCGTCTGCACGGGATCGTATTGGTAATGGATGGGCGAAGCCGGGCAGGCGAGATTGTAGATTTGATCGACCTCGACGAAGAGCGGAAACGTCACGTCATGGCGCATGAATTCAAAGCGCGAATCGCCGATCAGATGCGCGATATTGCGCTTCCTGCCGGTGAACAGATTGTCCACGCACAGCACGTCATCGCCGCGCGCGATGAGCCGCTCGCACAAATGCGAGCCCAAAAACCCGGACCCGCCGGTGACGAGAATACGCTTGTCGCTCATGGAAGGGCCTTAGCAAGCGGCGTCAGCGCGGGCCAGCGCGCGCGTTTCGTGCGCGAAAGACGCCGCTATTCCGCCGCCACGGCGCGGCTCTTGGCTAGCGCGTCGAAGGCGACGAGGTCGCGCACCAGGGTTTCGAGCTGATCGAAGGGCACCATGTTGGGGCCGTCGCTCGGGGCGTTGTCGGGATCGGGGTGGCTTTCGATGAAGACGGCGGCGACGCCGATCGAGACCGCCGCGCGCGCCAGGATCGGCACGAATTGGCGCTCGCCGCCGGAGCGGTCGCCCTGGCCGCCGGGCTGCTGCACGGAATGGGTCGCGTCGAACACCACGGGCGCGCCGAAGCTCTTCAGGATGGGCAGCGCGCGCATGTCGGAGACCAGCGTGTTGTAGCCGAAGCTCGCGCCGCGCTCGCACGCCATCACGTTCGGATTGCCCGAGCCGGTGATCTTGCCGATCACGTTCTTCATGTCCCAGGGCGCCAGAAACTGCCCCTTCTTGACGTTGATCGGTTTGCCCGTCTCAGCGGCGGCGATGAGGAGGTCGGTCTGCCGGCAGAGGAAGGCGGGGATTTGCAGCACGTCGGCGAAGTTCGCCGCCTCGGCGCATTGCTCCGGCAGGTGCACGTCCGTGATCACGGGCACGCCGAGCTTCTGGCGGATTTCGTCGAAGATCGGCCCGGCCTTGTCGAGGCCGGCGCCGCGTTTGGTGTGCAGCGAGGAGCGGTTCGCCTTGTCGAAGCTGGTCTTGTAGATGAAGCCTGCGCCGACGCGGCCGAACAGGTCGCGCAGGAATTCGGCCGTCTCCAACGCGTGGCCGCGGCTTTCGAGCTGGCAAGGGCCGCAGATGAAGGCGAGCGGCAAATCATTGCCGATCTCGATGGGCGCGGCTTCCACGCGCGGCACGCGGATGATGGGGGCGGGGCTGGTCATGTCGCCGCTATACTTTGGATGGCGGGCGTCCGGCTACAACCGAGTGCGGCGAGGGGCTCCTGCGCATCCCGGGTGAGCTTCGGGGCCGGGGTCGCGGGCGCGGCGGCGTGACAAGGGCGCCGGAAGGGGCCAAGAGGCGGCCATGAGCGATAAGATCGACCCCGAGGCGGCCATCAGGTCCGGCAAGGATGCGGTGCTGACCGAGGCGCGAGCGCTGGAGACGCTGGCGGCGGCCCTGATTGGGCCGATGCGGGCGCCGTTCGTGGCGGCGTGCGGACTGATGCAAGGGGCCAGGGGGCGGGTCATCGTCACCGGCATGGGCAAGTCTGGCCATGTGGCGCGCAAGATCGCCGCGACGCTCGCCTCCACTGGCAGGCCGGCCATGTTCGTGCATCCGGGTGAGGCCAGCCATGGCGATCTCGGCATGATCACCGAGGGCGATTGCGTGATCGCGATTTCGCGCTCGGGCGAGGCGGTCGAGCTGACCGACATTCTCCATCATTGCCGGCGGCTGAAGATTCCGCTGATCGGCATGACGTTCAAAGCCAAGAGTGCGCTGGGCGAGGCAAGCGACGTGGTGCTGCTGCTGCCCGAATGCGGCGAAGCCAGCGAGGCCGCCCCCGCGCCGACCACCTCGACCACGATGTGCATGGCGCTGGGCGATGCGCTGGCGATCGCGCTTCTGGATGCTGCGGGCTTCACCGCGCAGGATTTCCGCGCCATCCATCCGGGCGGCAAGCTGGGCGCGATGCTGAAACATGTGCGCGACGTGATGCGCACGGGCGATGATCTGCCGATCGCGGCGCCGAATGCGCCAGTGACCGAGGCTTTGGCGAAGATGGGCGTCAAGAAGCTCGGCGCCGTCGCCATCGTCGAGAACGGCAAGCTCGCCGGCATCATCACCGATGGCGATACGCGGCGGCGGCTCAATGCCGAGACGATCGGCGGCGCGGCGCGTGCCATCATGACCGCGAACCCGCGCACCATCGCGCCAGGCGCCTCGCTGGCCGACGCGATGGCGCTGATGAACGAGCGCGAAATTCAAGTGCTGTTCGTGGTCGAGAACCATGCGCCGGTTGGCGTGATCCATCTGCAGGATTTGCTGCACGCTGGGGTGCGGTAGCTCTCCCTTCTCCTCCCCCTGAAAGGGGGAGGCCGGGAGGGGGTGAACCACGGCCGCCACGCGTCGCGCTTGTTGCTCACCCCCTCCACGGCGCTCCGCGCCGCACCTCCCCCTTGCCGGGGGAGGATTGGCGCCACTGCTCAGCTCGTATGCTTCACCACATTCGTCAGCGTGCGCGCGGCTTTCGGCCAGGGGATCAGCATCGGCGTGCGGCGCTTGTAGGTGAGGTAATCGTCGCCGAACGCGGTGGTGAGGTCGCGCTCTTCGAGTTGGATGGCGATCAGGATGTAGGCCGTCGTCATCACCGCGAAGAGGAGATGCGCCGCCGTCATCGTGGGCGCGGCCCAGAAGATGATGAGCCAGCCGATGTAGAGCGGATGGCGCACGACCTTATAGAGGCTCGGCGTGTGGAATTGCGGCGGGCGATAGGGCTCGCCGCGCAGCGCGCGCCAGCTCTGTGTGAGGCCGAAGAGATCGAAATGGTCGATCAGGAAGGTCGTGTAGAGCAAGAGCGCCCAGCCGAAGAGATAGACGGCGATCATCAGCGTGCGCGCGATGCCGTGCGTTTCCCACACCACGCCGCCGATCGGCTGCCAGGTGACGAACAACAAGATCAGCGCCAGCGAGGTGACGAGCACATAGGTGCTGCGTTCGGCAGCTTCCGGCACGATGCGCGTCCACCAGCGCTTGAACGCTGGGCGCGCCATGCCGCTGTGCTGGACGGCGAACGCAGCCAGAAGGCCAAGGTCGATCAGAATGGCCACGACGACGGAATGCGTGGGCATTCCGTCGAGCGCGGTCGGCGTGCCGAGATCGCCGATGAAACCGATGGCGTAGAGAAACACGGCCAGGAAGACGGCGTAGCTCGCCACGCCGTACGAAAAGATTGCGATGCGCGAAGGCATTGTCGTCTCCAAAATGAGGGGTGAAAACGGCGCCGCGCCGGGCGCATAGGGCAGTTCCGCCCGGCGCGGGCCGTGGGCTCACGCGGCCTTGCTGGCGGCAAGCGCGTGAACATCCTTGGCGGTCAGCGTCTTGCCGCCGATCGCCCAATCGCCTTGCTCGACTTCCTGAATGCGCACCCAGGTGACCTGGCGAAGGGCTTCGCCTTCGACGGCGATCAGCGCTTCGGTGACGCGTTCGATCATGTCTTGCTTTTGGCGTGGGGTGAAAACGTCCTTGATGAGGTCGATGGTGACGAGGGGCATTGAACTCTCCTTGCTGCGGCGGTCCGTGTCCGGCGTCACGGACTAGACCGCAGCCCGGCGCTCGATGCTTGGAGAGCGCGTGGAGCTTTTCTGGAGATTTGCCCTATTATTGGGTCGCCCATGATCTTCGTTTTCGAGGACTTCGAACTCGACACCGCCAAGGTGGAGTTGCGCCGCGCCGGCGAGCCGGTGGCGGTCGAGCCGCAAGTGTTTGCGCTCATCCGCTTCCTGCTGGCCAACCGCGACCGCATGGTCGCGAAGGACGAAATCGTGGCCGCGGTGTGGGATGGCCGCATCGTGTCGGATTCCGCCATCGCCAGCCGGGTGAAATCGGCGCGCCAGGCGCTCGGCGATGATGGCCGCGCGCAGCGGCTGATCCGCACGGCGCATGGCGTGGGCTTTCGCTTCGTCGGCGAGGTGCGGGAGGGCGCCGCCCCGGCTCTGATCAGCGCCGTGCGCGAAATCACGGCGGCGCCCGAGCCTGCGCCGGCGCGTTCGGTGCGGCCGAGCATCGCCGTGCTGCCGTTCCGGCTGGTGGGCGCGGCCGGCCCGCTCGCCGGCGTCGCGGAGGCCTTGCCCGATGATCTGACGACAGAGCTGGCGCGCTTGCGCTGGCTGTTTGTCATCGCGCGCGCCTCGGCGTTTCAATTCGCCGCCAGCGCCGATCTCGACGCCGTGCGCGCGGCGCTCAACGTGCGCTATTGCCTGACGGGCGCCGTCGAGGTGCGGGGCGAGGCGATCACGGTCCTGGTGGAATTGAGCGATGCGGAAGATCGCGGCGTGGTCTGGAGCGATCGCTACCGGGCGACGATCGGCGCCGTCCATGACGTGCGCGACGAGATCGTGCGCGCGATCGTCGGCGCGCTCGAATTCCATATTCCGCTCAACGAGGCGCGTTTGGCGCGCCTCAAGCCGCCGGATCGGCTGGATGCATGGCAGGCCTATCACCTCGGCCTCACGCACATGTATCGCTTCAACAAGGACGACAATTCGACGGCGACGACGCTATTCGAGCGCGCGCGTACGTTGGAGCCGGAATTCGCACGCGCCCATGCGGGCCTGTCGTTCACGCATTGGCAGAGCGCGTTTCTCGGCTATGCGCAGGATGGCGCCGAGGCGCGCCGCTTGGCGCATGATTTCGCCGCGCAGGCGCTGACGCGCGATCCGTTGGACGCGTTCGCCAATTTCACCATGGGGCGCGCCTTTCTGCTGAACGGCGATCTCGACGCGAGCTTGCCCTGGCTTGAGCGGGCCACCGCGCTCAGCCCGAACTATGCGCAGGCGAAATATGCGCTCTCCTGGGTCGGCGCGATGCGGGGCGAGGCCAAGGAGAGCCGGACCTATGTCGATGAGGCGCTGGCGCTGAGCCCGCTCGATCCGCTGCTTTACGCCATGATGGCCTCGCGCGCGTTCACGCATGTCGTGCTCGGCCAGGGCGCGGAGGCCGCCGCCTGGGGCGAGCGCGCGGCGCGGGCGCCGGGCGCACATCGGCTGATCGAAATGATCGCGGTGGTCTGCCACGGCATGAACGGGGATGAGGAGAAGGCGCGCAGCTGGGCCTGGTCGGTGCGGCGCCGCTGGCCCGACGCATCGGCGGAGAACTTCTTCCGCGCCTTTCCGTTTCGCGAGCCCGCCACGCGCCGGCTGATTTCCGAAACGCTGACGCGCTACGGCTTCTAGGGGTCAAGCTCGCTGCGCGAGAAGACCTCGATGACCGAGCGCCGGTCGTCCGTGCTGTATTCCGTCAGCCACATCGCCTCTTCGCGGCCGTCCGGATCGACCGCGGTTTGTGCAGCGGAGATGATGTCATTGTCGCGCGGATCGGGCACGGGGTCGCGGCAGATGATGCGCTGGCCGAGCGCGCGGGCGAGCGCGCGCGCCAAAGGGATGTCCGCGATCTCGTTGCAATTGACGCTCTTGAGCTCAAACCAGCCGCGCACATTGGAAAGCGGCTCATCGACCGGCTGAACCAGAATCGGGCAGAAGATGTCGGGCGCGTCGTCCCAATCGGTGAAGGCGCACACTTCGGAGTCCGGCACGCCGAGATGGGCGGCGATCGCGCGTTCGAAATCCGCATTGTTCCACGGCGCGGTGAAATAGAACGCCCAGCGGCTCATGGCGCGCGCCAGACCGGGCCGGAGACGGTGAGGCTGTCCAAGCCCATTGCGGCGAAGCGGGCGATGTCGTCGGCGCGGCTGAGATTCCAGGCAGCGATTGCGAGGCCGAGATCGCGCGCTTCGGCGATGCTCTCTTCGGTCAGCTCCGCGAAATGCGCAGACCAGCAGGTTCCGCCATGCGCGGCGATGGCGCGCGGGACCGAGCCGCCGAAGCGCGCTGGATCGCAGCCATCGGCCCAAGGCGAGGCGCCGTCCGCGTCGCGCGCGATCTGCGTCTGCAGCGCCGGGGGAATGCTGAGATGCGAGGCCGCGATGTGCGGCGCCCGGTCACGCAGAAGGCGCAGCACCTGCCATTCGAATGCGATGACGCGCGCGCGGGCCGCGAGGCCGTGGGCCTCAAGTACGTCGATCACCGCGCCGGTCAGCGCGGCGGGATCGGAGCTGATGGCGCGCTGCTGCGGGCTGGTCTTGATCTCGATGTAGATCTGCGCGGTTGGGGAGGGCGCGAGCAGCGCCAGCGCGTCTTCGAGGGTTCCGATCATCACACCGTCGATCTGTTCTTGATCGGCGTGGCTCTCAGCGTAGCGCCCGCCCGGGCGCATGCGGCCGATCTCGTAGCCGCGCAGCTCGGCGAGCGTCAGCGACGTCAACGCCGGCGTCGGCCGTTCGAGCCAGGCGCCGCCTCGGCGCGTGCGCTCCGGATCGAGCCGGTAATCGTGATAGAGCACGACGCGGCCATCCGCGCTCAAATGTACGTCGATCTCCACGCCATCGACGCCCGCTTCAAGGCTGCGCGCAAAGCCGATGAGGGAGTTTTCCGGCCAGCAGCCATAGCCGCAGGCCCCGGCGATCATCAGCGGCGGGCGCATCGATTTCTCCCAAGAGCCGCAAACCGCATGGAGCCGTGCGGGCCGGCGCGTCAAGCCGGCCGACTTGCGTGGGGGCGTGGGCGCCCCTAAGCCACGCGGCCACGAGGAGACCCCGATGCAATCCCCCTTTCGGCTCTACGGGGCCGAGCTCTCTCCCTATTCGCAAAAGGTGCGCGCCTATCTCGCCTTCAAGGGCGCTGATTTCCAATGGCTGCAGCGCAGCCAGGCGCGCCAGGAAGAGGTTACGCGCTATGCCAAGCTGCCGCTGATCCCGATCCTCGTGGGCGCCGACGAGGAGGCGCTTCAGGATTCCACGCCGATCATCGAAGCTTACGAGGCGGCCCACGCGGAGCCGTCCCTGGCGCCGGAGGATCGCGCGCTCGCCTTCCTCGCGGCGCTGCTGGAGGATTACGCCGACGAATGGCTGAACAAGGCGATGTTCCATTATCGCTGGAGCCGCGACGCCGATCAGGAAAGCGCGGCCGCGCGCATCGTCGATGGCATGTTCGAAGGCGAAGACCCGCCGAACCGCGCGGCGATCGAGGCGGCCGTGCGCGAACGCATGGAATCGCGCCTCAAGCATGTCGGCTCGAACGCTGAAACCGCCCCTACGATCGAAGCCTCGCTGACGCGCCTGCTGGCGCGGCTGGAAGCCCTGCTGGAAGGGCGCAGTTATCTGTTCGGCGCGCGGCCCTCGCTGGCCGATTTCGGGCTGGCGGCGCAGATTCAGCAATTGCTGTCCGATCCGACGCCCGGTGCGATCATCCGCGCGGACGCGCCGCGCGTGACGGCTTGGGCCGAGCGCATGAAGGCGCCGCGCGTCGAAGGCGCGTTCGAACCGTTCGGCGCGCTGGTCGCGCTGCTGTCGCCGCTGCTGCGCGAGGAGATCGCCGGGCTTTACCTGCCGTGGATGGCGGCGAATGCCGAGGCCGTCGCCGCCGATGCGCGCCAGGTCGATCTGACGCTCGACGGGCGGCGCTTCGCGCAGGCGCCGCAGCGCTACGCCGCCAAGGCCTTCGTGGAGATCAAACGCAAGCGCGCGGCGGTCGATTACGATCCGCTGACGGCGCTGCTCGAAGAGAGCGGCTGCGCGGATTTCTTGATCGGCGGCGTCGATGACGCAGAGGATGACGACGGCGAGGATTAACCGCTGCGGCCATTGCGAATGTGAAATGACGGCGCCGGCGCCGCGCTTGCTTCGCCCCGGAGGGGAAAGCGGCGAGGCCGGACGTGCGTATCGAAGTGATCCATCCGCGGGACCTGGGACCCGATCTGACCCAGTGCTGGCGCGCTTTGCAGGCGCATGGCAGCCCCTATCTGACCCCGGAATGGGCCTTTCTCGTCGGGCGTGAGCGGGGCGATGCGCGCATCGCGGTGATCGAAGATGGAGGCGCCGTTCATGGTTTCCTCGGCGTGCAGCGGCAATCGCGCTTTGCCGCCATGGGGCTCGGCGCGCCGATCGCGGATTATCAGGGATTGATCGGCAGCCCGGATCTGAATGTCAGCGCGCGCGATTTGTGTGCGGCGCTCAAGGTCGGCCGCATCGACCTCAGCCATGTGCCGCAGGGCCAGGATTGGTTTGCGCGCCACGAAGCCGGCGCCGACGGCTCATGGATCGCCGACACCAGCGGCGGGCTTGAGGCCTATCGCGCCAGCCAAAAGGATCGGCGCAAGGATTTTGTGAAGAGCACGGATAAGAAGCTGCGCAAGCTCACGCGCGAGAAGGGCGAGCCGATGTTCATCGCGCGCTCGCACAATCGCGGCCATTTCGCGCAAATGCTGGCCTGGAAGCAGCAGCAGCTGAAACGCAGCGGCCAGCCGGCGATCTGGCGCACGCCCTGGGTGGCGCGCGTCGCACACGCCACGTTCGAAGCCGATTGGGTGCATCTGTCCGGCGCGTTCTTCACCGTGACGATCGATCGTGAATTGGTGGCGGCCAGCTATTTCCTGCGCAGCCAGAATGTGCTGCACGATTGGATCATCGCGCACAATCCGGCTTACGAAAGCTATTCGCCGGGCGTGCTGCTCGCGCGCTTCGCGGTCGAATGGGCGGCGGAGCACGGCGTCGACGAGGTCGATTTCGGGCCGGGCGAATATCAGTACAAGCGTCAGCTTTCATCTGGCCAGCGCATGCTGTCCTGGGGCACCGCGAGCGGGCCATCGCTCTCGGGCCTTGTGCGCCGCGCCGCCTATGCGACGCGCGCGCGCGTGGAGCGGGTGCGCAACACGCAGCTCGCGGGCCTGCCCGGAAAGGCGATGCGCCGCGTCGATGTCATGCGCGGCTTGGCGCAGCCCGCGGAAGGCTAGTCAAAAGAAAAGCTGAGCGCGCCGACGCCGTCGATCACGGCGTCGATCTTGTCGCCGCGTTTCAGCGGGCCGACGCCCTCGGGCGTGCCGGTGAAGATGAGATCGCCCGGCGCCAGCTCCCAGATCGCATCCACGCGTTCGAGAATTTCTGGCGCCTTCCAGATCAGATGCGCCAGCGTGCTCTCCTGTTTCAGCGCGCCATTGACCGATAGCGCGATGCGCGCACTGAAGGCGCCCGGCGCGTCGGCGGCGCGCGTGATCGCGGAGATCGGCGCGGAGCGCGGAAAGCTCTTGGCCCGATCCCAGGGCTGGCCATTCTTGCGCAACTCGGCTTGCCGATCGCGCTTGGTGAGATCGACGCCGACGGCGTAGCCGAACGGCTTGCGATCGGCGCCGATGGCGATGACGAGTTCGACCTCATGGTGCAGATCGTCGGTGTCCGACGGAAAGGGCAGCACCCTTTCGCAGGTCGCGGCGGACGCCGGCTTCATGAAGAAGAACGGCGGCTCGCGCGTCGGATCGCCGCCCATTTCGCGCGCGTGGGCGGCGTAATTGCGCCCAACGCAGAAAATCCGCGCCACCGGGAAGCGCGCCGTTTCCCCCGTGACCGGTATGGAAATCGCGGGAATTTGGAACAACATGTCGCTCATGGGGCTTGCTTAGCACGTTCCTTTCGCGCGCGGCGAACCACGGTTGCGCGCGCCGGCGGATTGTGGTTCGAGCCGCCGCCATGCGGAGATTTTTCGGCGCGCTGGCCGCCTTCATGCTGTGCTGCCTCACGGCCTCGGCCGACGAGGGCATGTGGACATTCGACAATGTGCCGGCCGCGCAGATGCGCGCCGCCTACGGCTGGGCGCCGGACCAGGCCTGGCTTGACCGCGTGCGCCTCGGCTCGGGTCGCATCCAGAGCGGCTGCTCGGCCGCGATCATGAGCGCCAATGGGCTGGTGCAGACCAATCACCATTGCGTCGTGGGCTGCGTGGCGAACCTGTCGAGCACGGGCAATGATCTTGTCCATCTCGGCTTTCGCGCGCTGCGCCGTGCGGACGAGCGGCGCTGTCCCAACGCCGCGATCGATGTGCTGACCGACATCGCGGACGTGACGGGCGCGATCGAGAGCGCCGCGCAGGGCGTGTCGCCGGAAAATTTCGCCGCCGCGCGCGATGCGACGATCGCCCGGCTGGAAGGCGCCTGCGCCAACCCTGCGCAGCACCGCCGCTGCGAAGTCGTCACGCTCTATCAAGGCGGCCAGTACAAGCTCTACGGGTATCATCGCTACGACGACATTCGTCTGGTGTTCGCGCCCGAACGCGAGATCGCGCATTTCGGCGGCGATCCCGACAATTTCAACTTTCCGCGCTTCGGCTTCGATGTGTCGTTCGTGCGCCTTTACGAAGATGGGCGCCCCGCGCGTACGCCGAACCATCTCCTGATGCGCACCAGCCCACTGCGTGACGGAGAGATGACGCTGGTGTCGGGCGATCCCGGCGCCACCGAGCGGCTGATGACGACGGCCCAATTGGCGTTTCAGCGCGACGCCTATCTGCCGTTCCGCCTGTTCATGCTGTCGGAATTGCGCGGCAGGCTGCTGGCGTTCTCGGCCGAAGGCGCCGAGCAGGCGCGCATTGCGTCCGATACGCTCTATTCGACGGAAAATTCGTTCAAGGCGTTTTCGGGCCGCAGGCTGGCGCTGACGGATGATGAAGCGTTTGCGCGCGTCACAGCGGCGGAAGCCGATCTGCGCGCGCGCGTGCAGCGCGATCCGTTCTTGAGCCGCGACGTCGGCCCGGCATGGGACGAGATCGCGCGCGCGACGACGGCCTATCGCGGCTTCTTCCAGCAATACCAATTCGTCGAACCGCGCTTTGAAGCGTCGGAATTGCTCACCTTCGCGCGCCATATCGTGCGCGCCGCCGATGATCGCGCCAAGCCGAACGATCAGCGTCTGCCCGCCTACACCGATGCGCGCCTGCCGGCGACGGCGGCGATGGTGATGGCGCCCACGCCAATCGAACCGGCGCTCGAAGAGCTGAAGATCGCGTTCTGGCTGTCCAAGCTGCGCGAATATCTGACGCCGGACGATCCTCTGGTGCGGCGCGTGCTCGGCAATGAGAGCCCCGAAGCGCTGGCGCATCGCCTGGTTTCGCAAACCCAGCTTGGCGATGCGGCGGCGCGGCGCGCTTTGTGGGAGGGCGGGCAGGCGGCGGTCGCGGCCTCGAGCGATCCGCTCATCGTGTTCGTGCGCGCCTGGGACAGCGACGCGCGCGCCATCAAGCTGCGTTATCAGCGCGAATATGAGGGCCCGGTGGCGCGCGCGCAGGAGCGCATCGCGCGGGCGCGCTTCCGCCTCTACGGCCAATCGCTCTATCCCGACGCCACGTTCACGCCGCGGCTCTCTTACGGGCGCGTGCAGGGCTGGACCGAGCCGGGCGGGCGCGTCATCGCGCCGTTCACGCAAGTCTCTGGCCTCTGGGCGCGTGCGACGGATGCGTTTCCCTATGCCTTGCCGCCGAGCTGGGCGGCCGCGCGCGGGCGCATCAGCGACGACATCCTTTTCAATGTGGTGACGACCAATGATGTGATTGGCGGCAATTCCGGCAGCCCCGTGCTCGACCGCGATGGCCGCGTTGTGGGCGCTGTGTTCGACGGCAACATCTATTCGCTCGGTGGCGATTATTTCTATGACGCGGCGCGCAACCGCACCGTGATCGTCACCTCGCAAGTGATCGAGGCCGGGCTGCGCAATGTCTATGGGATGGGCGATCTCGCCGACGAATTGGTGCGCGGCGAATAACAGCCCAGCTTCTCTGCGATAGTGTAACACGATTTGGCGGTTTGTCGGTGCGGCGTTAGGCTGACGCTATGACGGACTCGTGCGAACCGCCGCCGCTGGTCTTGCCCGGAACGCCGCGCCGCGTGCGCAAGGGGCAGGCGCTTGATCTCGCGCCGGTCGCCGCGTGTGCGGACGACTGCTGTGCGGCGGCGACGCCGAGCAACCTCAAGACCGAAGCCGATCAAACGCGCTGGCGGCGCACGCTTTGGATCGTGCTCGCCGTCAACGCAGCTATGTTCGGCGTCGAGATCGTCGCCGGCCTGCTGGCGCGATCGGCCTCCATGCAAGTGGATGCGCTCGATTTCTTCGGCGACGCCGCGAACTACGCGTTGAGCTTGGGCGTCTTGGGCATGAGCTTGCGGGTGCGGGCCGCGGCGGCGCTTGCAAAGGGCGTCACGATGGCAGCGTTCGGCATTTGGGTTCTTGGGCTCGCCGCGTGGCATGTGGCGAACGGAATCGTGCCTGCGGCGCAAACGATGGGCGTGGTTGGCGTCCTGGCGCTGGCGGCCAATGTGTTCTGCCTCGCTCTGCTCACCGGCTTTCGCACAGGCGACGCCAATATGCGCTCGGTATGGATTTGCTCGCGCAATGACGTGATCGGGAATGGCGCCGTGCTGCTGGCGGCGCTCGGCGTGTTCGGAACCGGCAGCGGCTGGCCGGACGCCCTCGTGGCGCTGATCATGGGCGGGCTGGCGCTGTCGGGCGCGTGGCAAGTCATTCGCCAGGCGCGCAGGGAGATGGCCGCGCCCGCGTGAGCGGCCTCTCGCAATTGGCCGCGGCGCATGCTATGTGCGGCGTCATGATCGCATCGCGCGCCTTCCGTACGACGACTACCACCTGCTAACGCCGGCGGCGCTTGATCGGGCGCGCCGCAGCGGCCGCGTTCGCGTCCCGATCGTTCCAATATCAAAGCGTTTCTTCCGATGCAGCCGAGCTTGCCGGCGCGGGGCCTCCTCGCGCTGATCCAGCTTTACAAATGGACGCTCTCGCCCCTCGTCGGGCGCGATTGCCGCTATTTGCCGACCTGCTCGTCCTACGCGGCCGATTGCGTACGCGCGCATGGCGCGTGGGCGGGCAGCTGGATGGCGACGGCGCGGCTGTGCCGCTGCCATCCGTTTGGCGGGTCCGGTTACGACCCGGCGCCGGCGGCGGTGCAGGCGAATTCGTGGTGGCGCCCGTGGCGCTATGGCGATTGGGCGTGGAAGAAGCGCGAGGTTAGCGCCGAAGAGACAAAATCATGAGCATTCAAATTCAGTTTCCCGATGGCGCGTCGAAAAGTTTCGACGCCGGCGTGACGCCGCTCGCCATCGCAGAGGGCATTTCCAAAGGGCTCGCCAAGAAGGCGGTGGCGGCCAAGGTCGATGGCCAATGGTGGGATTTGACGCGCGGCATCGAGCGCGACGCCAAGCTCGAACTCGTCACGCGCGACAGCGCGGATGGGCTTGAGGTGCTGCGCCATGATGCGGCGCACGTGCTGGCGCAGGCCGTGCAGGAGCTTTTCCCCGGCACGCAGGTCACGATTGGGCCGGTGATCGAGGACGGCTTCTATTACGATTTCGCGCGCATGACGCCGTTCTCGACGGAAGATTTCGAGAAGATCGAACAGCGCATGAAGGAGATCGTCGACGCCGATCTGCCGATCGAACGGCAAGTCTGGGACCGCGACGAGGCGGCCAAGCATTTCGCCGACATCGGCGAGGCGTACAAAGCCGAGATCATCCGCGATCTGCCCAAGGATGAGGAAGTCACGGTCTATGCGCACGGCGATCAATGGAGCGATCTGTGCCGCGGGCCGCACCTCCCCTCGACGGGCCGGCTCGGCAAGGCGTTCAAGCTGATGAAGCTCGCCGGCGCCTATTGGCGCGGCGATCATCGCAACGCGCAGCTGCAGCGCATTTACGGCACGGCCTGGGCCGACGAAAAACAGCTCGACGAGTATCTGAAGCGGCTCGAAGAAGCCGAGAAGCGCGATCACCGCAAGATCGGCCGCGCCATGGACCTCTTCCACATGCAGGAAGAGGGCAAGGGCATGGTGTTCTGGCACGAAAAGGGCCTGACGCTGTGGCGCACGATCGAGAGCTATATGCGCCGGCGCCTGCAGGAGGCCGGCTATATCGAGGTGCGCACGCCGCAAGTGCTCGACCGCGTGTTCTGGGAGAAGAGCGGCCATTGGGAGAATTATCGCGAGAACATGTTCGTCTGCGAAACGGCCGAAGGCGAAATGCTCTCGATGAAGCCGATGAATTGTCCCGGCCATGTGCAGATTTTCAAGTTCGGCCAGAAGAGCTATCGCGACCTGCCGCTGCGCATGGGCGAGTTCGGCGCCTGCCACCGCTATGAACCCTCCGGCGCGCTGCACGGCCTGATGCGCGTGCGCGCGTTCACGCAGGACGATGCGCACATCTTCTGCCGCGAAGATCAGATCGAGGACGAGGTCGCGGCCTTCATCACGCTGGCCTCGTCCGTGCATGAGGATTTCGGCCTGGTGCGCGATCACATCACGCTCGGCACGCGGCCGGATAAGCGCGCGGGCTCGGAAGAGTTCTGGGACAAAACGGAAGCCCAATTGCTCAACGCCGCGCGCAAAGCCGGCGTCGAACCGGTGATCGCGGCTGGCGATGGGGCGTTCTACGCGCCCAAGCTGGATTTCCAATTGAAGGACGCCATCGGGCGCACATGGACGTGCGGCACGATCCAGAACGATTACGTGCTGCCCGAACGCCTCGGCGCCGACTATGTCGGCGAGGACGGCCAAAAGCATCGCCCCGTCATGCTGCACCGCGCGATCTGCGGCTCGCTCGAGCGTTTCATTGGCGTGCTGATCGAGCATTATGCGGGCGCCTTCCCGCTCTGGCTCGCGCCGGTGCAGGTGATCGTCGCCACCATCACGCAGGATGCGGACCTCTACGCCGACGAGGTCGCCGCTAAGCTCCGTGCGGCGGGGCTGCGCGTCGAACTCGACAAGCGCAACGAGAAGGTCGGCTACAAAATCCGCGAACACTCGCTCGCCAAGACGCCGGTGATCGCCGTCGTCGGCCGCAAGGAAGCCGAGGAAGGCAAGCTCGCGCTGCGCCGCCTCGGCGGGGATGCACAGACGGTGATGAGCGTGGCGGACGCGATTGCGAGCCTCTCGCGCGAAGCGCTCCCGCCGGATTTGGCGCGGGCGGCAGGCTGAAGCGCCCATCTCCCCACGCGGGGAGATGGGACGCGCTTGGCGCATTTACAGTGCAGCCCCAAATAATCCGAAATGAACCGCCAAGGTCGCGGTAGACGGCGCGCATGACCGGGGACAATATCGGGACTCGGCGCAGCGGGGCCGCTGGAGGTCAGGGTGGACGAGAACCCATCCCGGGAACGGGCGAGGAGCGCGGATCTCGCGCCGCGCGTTTCGGCCGTGGTCGTCACGCGCTTCACCGGCCAGACCTTGGAGCTTTGCCTGAGGAGCGCGCTCGCCGAACCCTGGGTCGATGAGCTGATCATTGTCGACAATGGCAATCCGCCGTCCGTGAGTTCGGCGCTGCGCGCGTTGCAGGCGGACCGGCGCGACGTCGTGCTGGTGCAGCCCAAGCGCGAGGTGGGCCTCGCGGAAGCGATGAATTTGGGCGCGGGCCGGGCGCGCGGCCGCTGGGTGCTGTTCCTCGATCCCCATGTCGTGCTCCAGCGCGGCGCGGCCGAACGCATGGTGGCGGCTGGCGGCGGCGTGCGCTCGCCCTGGGTCATCGGCGGGCGCCTCACGGATACGGAGGGGCGCGAACGGCGCGGCGCGCGGCGTGGCGCGCTGACGGCATGGTCCGCCCTGGCGGTGGCGCTCGACATGGAGGCGCAAGGCCCACGCCGTCGCCGTCGCAACAAGAAATCCCTGGGCGAGCCTTTGGCGGTGGCGGCGGTGTCCGGCGCGCTGATGCTGGCGCCCGCAACGGACTTTCAGGAGCTCGGCGGTTTCGACGAAGGCTATCTGACGGACGCCGCCGATCTCGATCTTTGCCGGCGCACCAGCGATGCCGGGGGCGTGGTTCTGTTCCAGCCGGCGGCGGCGGGCGTGCAATTCGCGGGCGGGCGCCGTCCCGGCCGGCGCGAGGCGCAGGGCCTGGCCCGCTTCGCCGCCAAATCCGCCAAGACGCCGGGACAAAGAGCCTTTGCGTTGATCGCCGGGCCAGCCATCGCGGTGCTGCTCGGCCTGCGCGGCCTGTTCGGCGGCCGTCCGGCGCCGCGGCGCTGAATCGCGAACCTGCCGCGCACCTTCGTGGGCGCGTCGCTTAAGCGCCCGTTACGCGCCCGATGAGCAGCACCACGTCATCGCCATTGGCGTAATCGTGGCCGGCCACGGATTGGCGCGCGTCGAGCATCAGGCCGCGGCGCAGCAGGGCGGCGGCCAATTCGTCATAAGCGCGCTGTTCCACCACCATGATGTCGCCCGGCGCGGCGGCCGGCGCGGCGTCGCTTGGGCCGGCGATGCGGATGTTCGTCGCCGTTTCGAAGACCAGGCTCGGCTCGCCGTAGCCGACCACCCAGAGCGGGGGCGCATTGCGGCTGAGGCGCGGATGCCAATCGGCCCGTTCGAGCGTGGTGGCGACGGCATGGCTCACCAGCAGCGACCGCGCTTCGGGAAGCACCCGTTCGCGGATGGCGTAGGAGGCCGTGAGCGAAAACGCGATGGCGATCGCGAGCTTGATAGCGTCGGCGCGGATCCAGACGAGCGCGACGAAGGCCGGCGCCGCAAGCGCGAGGCCGGTGAGCAAGGTTTGCGTGACGCGCCGCGTGTCCGCCGAGACATCGCCCGGCATGAACGTCGTCGCATAGGCCGTGACGACGACGAGCACGAACGCGGCGAGGCCGAACAGCGCATAGCCGATGGTTTGCGTCAGGCGCCATTTCTCCGCACGCGCCGCCGTGAACGCCGCCGCCGCGATCAGCGCGATCGCGGGATAGGTTGGCAAGGTGTAGTGCGGCAGCTTGGTCGGGAAGAGTTCAAACGCGAGAAAGGTCGGGACCGCCCAGGCGAGCAGAAAGCGCACGCCGGCGCTCTCGGGATCGCCGCGCGGCGCACGCAGCGCGCGCCAGCCAAGGCGCGCAGCGGCCGGCAGAAGGAACGTCGCAGGAAAGATCAGCAGCGACAGCAGCAAGGTGTAGGCGCCCGGCGGCTGGGCATGGCCTTCCGATCCGCCGACCAGCTTGGGCGCCATGTCTTCGCCGACCGCGTCCACGAAGAATGCGCCATGCGTGGCGATGGCGATGGCGATCATCCAGGGCAGCACGACGAGCGCGGCGAGCGCGGGACCCGGCCACCAGAGCAGAATGCGCATCCAGGCGGCGCGCCGCTCCCAGGCGAACAGCGCCAACAAAGTCAGCGTCGCGACCATCGGCGAGACTGGGCCTTTGACGAGCACGCCGACGCCCATCGCGGCCCAGAAGGTCAGCGCCAAGACGCGCGCATGCGTCTCATTCTTTGCTGCGTAGAGATGCGCGAGCGCGGCCATGGCCAGCGTCGTGACGCCGCACAGCACGGCGTCGGTCTTCGCGGTCATGGCCTCAAAGCCGATCAGCATGCCAGCGCCGAACAGGCCCGCGCCAATCAGCGCCGCGCGCCGTGGGAAGAACGCCGTTCCAGCCCAGAAGGCCGCGCAGGCGGCGAGCATCGCGCCCAGCACCGACGGTAGCCGATAGGCCCAGATGGCGCGCGCTTCGACGTGCGAAAACGCCGAGACCGAGGCGGCCTGCAGCCAATAAATGCCGATCGGCTTTTTGTTGCGCGGCGTGTGCTGCACGTAGATGCGGACGTAGTCGCCGGTTTCGAGCATTTGCGTCGTGGCCTGCGCGAAGCGGGCCTCGTCGCGGTCGATGACAGGCAGGCGCGCGAGGCCGGGCAGGCCGGTGAGCAACGCGATCAGGGCGACGACGACGTAGCCGCGCCAGCCCTTGGCCAGATTGTCGAGCACGCCGTCCATCGCGGCACGTGCTTAGCCGCCCGCCGCCCGGCGCGCTACCGGATCACGGTGACGCTATCGCCGTCGAACTGGGCCTTCGGCGCCCTTACCGCTCCACGCAGAGGGCGATGCCCATGCCGCCGCCGATGCACAGCGTGGCGAGGCCTTTGGAGGCTTTGCGGCGGCGCAGTTCGTAGAGCAGCGTCGTCAGCACGCGGGCGCCCGAGGCGCCGATCGGGTGGCCGATGGCGATGGCGCCGCCATTGACGTTCACCTTGTCCGGATCCCAGCCCATGTCCTTGTTCACGGCGATCGCTTGCGCCGCGAAGGCTTCATTGGCTTCGACGAGGTCGAGATCATCGACCTTCCAGCCGGCGATCTCGAGCGCGGCTTTCGACGCCGGGATTGGGCCCGTGCCCATCACCGAGGGATCGACGCCGCGCGAGGCGAACGAGACTATGCGCGCCAGCGGCTCGATCTTGCGCTTCTTGGCTTCGGCTTCCGTCATCAGCACGAGCGCGGCCGCGCCGTCATTGATGCCCGACGCGTTGGCGGCGGTGACGGTGCCGTCCTTCTTGAACGCGGGCTTTAGCTTCGCCGCCGCATCCAGCGTGGCGTCGTGGCGGATATATTCGTCCGCATCGATGGTCGTATCGCCCTTGCGGCCCTTCACGGTGACGCGCGCGATTTCATCGACGAATTTGCCGGCCTTCTGCGCCGCGGAGGCTTTCTTCTGCGACCCGGTCGCGAACTCATCCTGCGCTTCGCGCGTGATCTGCCATTTTTCCGCGACGTTCTCTGCCGTGACGCCCATGTGGTAGCCGTAGAATACGTCGGTCAGGCCGTCCTTAATCATGATGTCCGCGAACTCGAGCCCGCCCATCTTCTGCCCGGCGCGCAGATGCGCGGCGTGGGGCGAAAGGCTCATGCTTTCCTGGCCGCCCGCGACCACGATTTTCGCATCGCCATTGGCGATCTGCTGCATGCCGACGGCGACCGCCCGCAGGCCCGAGCCGCACACCTGATTGAGGCACCAGGCCGGCGCCACGTCTGGCACGCCGGCGGCGCGGCTCGCCTGACGGGCGGGGTTCATGCCCTGATTGGCCGTGAGCACCTGGCCCAGCACCACTTCCGACACGTCCTTGCCGTCCACGCCCGCACGCTGCAGCGCAGCGCTGATCGCCGTCTTGCCGAGCTCGTGGGCCGGCACGCTCGCGAAAGAGCCGTTGAACGCGCCCACGGGCGTGCGGGCGGCAGCGGCGATCACGATGGCGTTCATGGTTTCCTCACTTGGTCTTCTCAAAACATGTCGCACGGGCGAAGCGCGATTTCCAGGCGTCCGCCCGCTGCTTGTGTGAGAAAACGCTTGCGCATTCTTGCATTGCAGCGAGGGTCTAGGGACAATGCTGCGCCTGCGTAAGCGGGCCAAGGAGCGCCGCGTGGCTGACAGTGCAGACGAACGTCCTGACGCGCAAAGCGCCCAGCCAGGCGAAATCGTGGTCATCAAGAAGTACGCCAACCGGCGGCTCTACAACACCGCGACCTCGTCCTACGTCACGCTCGAACATCTCTCGGAGATGGTGCGCGAGAACGTTGATTTCGTCGTGCAGGACGCCAAGACGGGCGAGGACATCACCCGTTCCGTGCTGACGCAGATCATCTTCGATCAGGAGAACCGCGGGCAGGGCATGCTGCCGGTGCAATTCCTGCGGCGCCTGATCCGGTTCTACGGCGATCAGATGCAGGGCTTCCTGCCGGCCTATCTCGAGATGAGCATGGAAGCCTTCTCGAAGAGCCAGGACCAGCTGCGCGAGCAGATGGCGCGGGCCTTCGGCGGCAAGATGCCGATCTACGGGTTCGAGGAGCAGGCCCGCCAGAATATGGCGCTGTTCCAGCAGGCGGTGCGGATGTGGACGCCGTTTGCGCCCACGCCGGTTGCGCCCGCGGTTGCGCCGAAAGCCGAAGAGGCCGGCGCCGAAGAAGAGCTCGCCGATCTCAAGAAGCAGATGGAAGCGATGCAGAAGCAGCTCGATCAGCTGAGCAACGTGCGTAAACCCTAATACGCCATCAAGCATTGGCACGCGGCTTGCGATCTTCGCTCCATGGCGAAGGACGCACGCCTCACTCTATGGACCAGCGCCGCCGGCAAGGGCGGCCAACACCGCCGCGCGAGCGATTTTGCGCAAGCGCCGCGGCGGCCCATCGATACGCTGTTCGCCGCCACGCTCATCAACCAAGTCAGCCCGCACGCCGACACGCTGGCGCGCTCGCCTTATGAAGCGCCGCGCGCGGTGCGCGCCGGCATCTGGCGGGTGGTGAAAGCCTAGGATTCGTCTTTTGCGGCGCGTTCGAGGCGCGTCAGCCGGGCTTCGATGGCGTCGAGCCGGCCCAGCACGTCGTCGCGGGCCTCGGCGCGCGTAGAGACGCCGCAGCGGCGCGCGATTTCCTCGGGCTTTTGGTTCAGAAAGGTGGCGAGCGTCTGCACCTCGGCGGGCGTGATTTCGCGCTGATCCTTCCACGCGGCGGCCAATTGCTCGGGCGTCCAGCCAAGGACAGCAGCGAAGACCGCGCGGTCGAGTTCGCGCTCGGCGAGGCGCGCATCGAACCAGGCTCCGTCAAAGAACAGCGACACCAAAGGCCTCCGGCGCCGATCCTGCACTTTGGACCGGCATGGCCATGTTAACGCTCTTGCGCTTTGACCGCTGGGTCGATTTCGCGATCGCCGTCGCGCTCGGCCTGTGGTGCATGTGAAGCGCACTGCCGGCTGGAAGCCGGCGGTACGAACAGCGTTAGCGCTCGCCGCCGAATTCCACGTCGCGCCGCGCGGCCACGATCGTCACCACCACGCCGGCCAGCACGTCGAGCAGGCTCATAATCATGATGAGGAAGAAGGTCGTCGTCGCGAACGCCGGGTGCAGCAGGAACTCCACCAGGCAGACGATGAACACCAGCATCGAGAGCGCGTGGTTGAAGATCGCCATCGTGCCCGTCGAGGTGCTCTTCAAGAGTTCGATGAACAGCAGGATCAGCGCGATCAGCACCAGCATGTCGCCGCTGGTGACGGACCATTCGACCGGCTGCATGACGCCCGAAATGCCCGGCTCGCGCGAGGCCATCTGCAGCGAGAACCATTCATTGGTCAGGCCGTCGCGGACATCCTTGCCCGTGGTCCGCGCCACCGTCGCGCCGAAGGCCAGAATATTGTAAATGAGGACGGGTATGAGGATCAGCGGAAAGACGTTGAAAATCGCACCCATTCCGCTGCCCCTCGCTGTTGAACCGCCGCGCCGCCTTGCCCGCGCGGCCTGATTGATCGCCACGGCTTCAGACGGGGTCATCGTGCTTCTGGCCATCAGAATTCGTCCGTCCCGCCGGGATCCCGCGCCCGGCTGCGCAGCCACATAACCCCCAGAAGGTCAGTCGCGTTCGCGGCCAGCCTCCCGAGGTTGGTGTATTTAGAGCGCCCCGCCGTCCTAGGTCGATGGTTTACGTCCAAAAACTCGACCGAGAAGCCCTCGCGCAACATCAGGGCGGCCATGTAGCGGTGCATGTGATCGAAATAGGGGAGGCGCAGGAACGCCTCCCGCTTGAACACCTTGATGCCCGAGCCGGAATCGTCCGCCCCATCGTTCAGCAGGCTCTTGCGGATGCCGTTGGCCCAGCGCGAGGCGACCCGCTTGCCCCAATCGTCCTGCCGCTTGGCCCGCCGGCCCGCGACCATGCCGAGCTGGGCGGGGGCGTCGGGGCGGGTGAGGCGGGTCAAGAGCTTGGGCAGATCGGCCGGATCGTTCTGGCCGTCGCCGTCGAGCGTGCCGATCACCGGCGCCCGGGCGGCCAGCACGCCGGTGCGGATGGCCCGGCTCTGGCCGGCATTGCCGCGGTGGCCGATGAGGCGGAGCGTGGGCAGTTCGGCCTTGGCGGCGGCCAGCTCGGCGCGGGTGTCGTCCCGGCTGGCGTCGTCCACGAACACCATTTCGTAGGAGCGCCCGTCGAGCGCTTGGGCGATTTCGCGCGCCAGGGCGGCGGCGTTGCCGGCCTCGTTGTGCAGCGGGACCACGACGCTGAATTCGATAGTTTCCTGCAAGGTCCCGGTTTCCTGATGGCGGCGCGTCTCTTAGGCGGGAAGCGCCCGGCGCGCCACCCGGGCTGTCAGGCCTTCTGCGCCGCCAGATAGGGGCTGCTCACCTTCTTGGGCACGATCGTGGTCCAGGCCTCGGTGACCAGCGCCTTGGCCTCGGCGCGGCCGAGCGCTTCGATTGCGACATAGCTCCAGACCATCGCGCCCGCCCGGAACGGCGCAAACACCTCGGGCCGGACCTCGAACAGCAGCTCCTGATGGGGTTTGGCGAGCTTGAAGATCCAGCGCCGTTCGCGGCCCCAGCAGCACACGAACGTCTTCTTGCCGACATTGAAGCCGGGCGCGCCGTACCAGACGACTTCGACGGCGCCCGGCAGCGCGAGCGCGAAGCGGCGAATATCGGCGGGGCTGGCCATCGCCTTAGCGCGCGCCGTCGAGATAGGGTCGGCTGAGCCCCCGGGGCGCGACCGTCGTCCACGCTTGGGTGACCAAAAGCTGCGCTTCCGCGCGCGCGAGCTTCGGCACGGCGACCCAGCTCCACACCATTGCGCCGGACCGATAGGGGCGAAAGATCTCCGGGCGGACCTCGAACAAGATGTCCTGGCGCGCGCGGGGAAGCTTGAAGAGGTAATCATCCTCCTTCGCCCAATAGTGCACGAACGCCTTCCGGCCGACGCCGAAACGGGCGCCGCCATAGCTAGTTTCGCTCGCGCCCGGCAGCGCAAGCGCGAAACGGCGGATGTCGGCGAGCCTGGCCACGACCGGGATTTTACAGCGCTGAGGCGCGCAGCGGAAAGTTTTTGCGCCCGCGACGCGCTGCGCCCTTCTCAAACCGACCGATCACCCCCTAAGACCGTGCGGAAAGCAAAACTCTATCTGGGAGGCGAATTTGGCGCGCGTGGCAGTGGTGACCGGGGGAACGCGGGGCATCGGCAAGGCGATTTCGGCGGCGCTGGCGAAGGCCGGCTACAAGGTCGCGGCCAATTACGCCGGCAATGACAAGGCCGCCGAAGAGGTGGCCAAGGAACTCAAGATCAACGTCTACAAATGGGATGTCGGCGACTACGAGGCGTGCCAGGCGGGCCTGCGCCGCGTCGAAAACGATCTGGGTCCGGTCGATGTGCTGGTGAACAATGCCGGCATCACGCGCGACGCCATGCTGCACCGGATGAGCGCCGATCAATGGCGTGAAGTGGTGCGCGTCGATCTCGATTCCATGTTCTACATGACGCGCCCCGTGATCGAAGGCATGCGCGAGCGCGGCTGGGGCCGCATCGTCAACATCTCCTCGATCAACGGCCAGAAGGGCCAGATGGGGCAGACCAATTATTCCGCGGCCAAGGCCGGCATTATCGGCTTCACCAAGGCGCTGGCGCAGGAGAGCGCGGTGAAGGGCATCACCGTGAACTGCGTGTGCCCTGGCTACATCGATACCGACATGGTCGCCGCTGTGCCCGAGAAAGCGCTGCAAGGCATCATTGCGACGATCCCCGTCGGCCGCCTCGGCAAAGCCGATGAGATCGCGAAAATGGTGGCCTATCTGTCGAGCGACGATGCGGCCTTCATCACCGGCGCGACGATGACGGTGAACGGCGCGCAATATATCGCGGGCTAATCGTCCCGTTCCGGTTGCAGACAAAACGCGCGTGCGGGGAAGGAACTCCGTGCGCGCGCAGCCGTTTTAAGGGGACAGGTTCATCAAAGGAGCTGCCCCATGGATAAGGAACATCTCAAAGGCGCCGCCGATCAGGCGTCCGGCGCGATCAAGGAAGCCGCCGGCAAGGTCCTGAAGGACCCGACGCTGGAAGCCAAAGGCAAAGCCGAAAAGGTCAAAGGCGAAATCCGCAAGGCCGTCGGCGACGCCAAAGACGCGCTTAAGGACTAACGTTCTGAACGGCGCGAGGAACAGGGCTTCGGTGCAAATCGGAGCCCTGTTTCATGCTCAGCGATTGGCGCCGGGGCGCCAGAGGACGTCGTCGGCGCCATTGTTGTTGGCGGCGCGCGCCAGCACGAACAGCAGATCCGAGACGCGGTTCATGTATTTCAGCGCGAACGGAGAGACGCGCGCGCCATCCTGTTCCTGAAGGTAGGCGATCGCGCGTTCGGCGCGCCGTGCGATGGTGCGCGCAAGATGCAGATGCGCCGCCGCCGCCGTGCCGCCGGGCAGGATGAAGGAATCCAGCGGCGCCAGCGCGGCGTTGACCTCTTCGACCTCGACCTCGACGCGGTCGACCTGGCTTTCTTCGATGCGCAACACTTGAAACGGAAACGGCTTGTCGCCTTCGGGCGTCGCGAGATCGGCGCCGAGATCGAAGAGATCGTTCTGCACGCGCCCTAGAATTTCATCGATCGGCCCGCTCGTATGCAGACGCGCGACGCCGATGGCCGAATTGGCTTCGTCCACTGCGCCGTAAGCTTCGACCCGCGGATCGGCTTTCGAAATCTCTTCGCCCGTCGCCAGCCGCGTCTTGCCGCCATCGCCGGCCTTGGTGACGATCTTGTTGAGCGTGACCATGGCTAGCTCTGATGCCGGCTGTAGAGCATGGCGGCGATCAAGATCAGCACGGCGATGAATTGCAGCAGGACGCGCATGCGCATCGCCTTGTTCGACCAAGAGCGCCCGAAATCGCCGCCGCGAAACAGCGAGTAGATGCCGAACAGCAGCGCGCCGAGCACCGCCAGCATCGAGATCGGGATCAGCCAGTCGAAGATGTTCATGGAAGGAAAATAGTGCGCGTCGCGAAGGCGGGCAAAGCGGCCTTTGGCGCATGGGCGGGCTGCCGCGCGCCGCCGCAGATTTCGTTTTAATTTGTGTCAGAGTTTGTCAGGAAAGCGCCAAGTTACGACTTGGGAATACTGTGTCAAAGTCAAGATTAAGCATGATTTTTGCTTGGCGTTTCTTGCGGCGCCGCGCGCTTCTCCCTGCGGCTGTCGGAAAGGGGCGAGAGCCATCATGCAAATCTCAGGAATATCAGGCAGTTCCTCTGCCTGGGCGGTGCGGGAACTGTTCCCGCCGCCGCAGAAGGGCGCGCAATCGGCGCCGGGCGCTGGGCAATCCATGCCCAGTTCCGGCGGTGCGGCGGCGTGCACCGGCATGGGCGGCGCACAGATGTCGAGCGCGATGATGTCGTCCCTGATGGGGCTGCAATCGTCACAGCCGAGCCTCTCCGATCTGGCGACGAAGATGATCTCGTCGCTCGATACCGATGGCGACGGCAAGGTGAGCGCGGCGGAAGCGCAAGCCGGCGGCGCGACCAAGGCGGCGGACGCGTTCAGCGCGCTCGACAGCAATGGCGATGGGTCGCTGACGGCGGACGAGTTGGAAAGCTCGCTCCAATCCATGGGACCGCCGCCTGGCGGCGGCCATGGGCCGCACGGCGCGCACGGGCATGGCGGGCCGCCTTCGTCGTCGGACATGGCGAGCACGGTGCTTGGCCAGCTCGATGCGGATGACGACAGCAGCCTCAGCCTCACTGAAATCACCAACGCGCTTGGCGTCGAATCTTCGTCGATCTCGGACAAGTTTTCCGGGCTCGATACGGATGGCGATGGCAAGCTCAGCTTGAGTGAGCTCACGTCTGCGATCGATCAATATCTCAAGACCAGCGCTGCGAGCTTCGCGCAAAGCGGCGCGGATTCGATCGGCGCAGCCAGCGCATAATCGCGCGCGTGGAGGGCGGGGGGAGCGCCCTCCACGCGCGTTCGCCGCGCGCTTGATCTTTTCAATTGGCGCTCAATCGAAACGAAATCGGCACGCGTACGCGCCCGCCTTCCGCGGGCTGACCGTCTTCGAGCATCGGCGACATCTGGAAGTATTGGGAAATCGCCAGCGCCGCCGCGCCGAAGCCCCAACCTTCCGGCGCTTCAGAAGCCACGCTGCAGCTAAGCCGTCCGCTCGCCGAAACAATGCAATCGAGTACGACGCGGCCTTCGCGGTCGCGGCGCAGCGCGCCTGGCGGATAGTGCCGCGCGAAATCGCGGCCGTCGGGACGTTGGATCCAATGCGGCTGCGTGATCTCGCGTGGACCTGTGTCGACGGGGATGATGGTCTCGATGGGCTGCGCGGGCGCAACGGGATCGGGCGTCGCAATCGGTGTGTAATCATCGCGCGGCGTCTGGGTGTGTATCGGCCTGGGTTCGGGCGGCGCGGGCGGCGGCGGGTCTTTGTCCGGCGTCTGCACCTCGATGGTCGAGGGATCGGGCGGCGGCGCGAATGCGAGCATCTCAAAGCGCATCGTCACCGCGGTGATTGCGGTGCAGGTCACAAGAAGAGCGGCGGAGCCCAGCGAAAGCATGCGCAGGCGTGCGGCATGGTCCATGTCATCCTCCCGGCATCGCCAGCTCTTGATGGCTGACGTTAGGGAAGGCTCGCGCTTACCTTACGGCAATTTCAGGGCGAGGCAGGCGGCGCGGCGTTTGTTCTGCTAATGTACCGGAATGACCGAATCGCTCCTGCTTCTTCTGCTGGTCGCCGCGACCGGGCTCGCGGCCTGGTTCTTCTACCGCTCGACCAAGGCCAACGAGGTCGCCATCGCCGAGCGCGCGCGCAATGCCGGGCTCGATCTCATCCGCGAGGAGCGCGACCGCGCCGTCGCCGATCTCGAACGGGCGCGCACGGAAACCCAGCGTCTGGCGAGCGACCTCGCCGCGGAGAAAGCGGCTTCTGTCGAGCGCACGCGCGCCGCCGAATTGCGCGAGACGGCGCTCAAGGAAGCCAACGCCGCGTTCGAGAAGAGTTTCGAGACGCTGGCCAACCGCGCGCTCAGCCAAAGCGAGCAGCGCTTTCTCACGCTCGCGAACGAGACGTTTCAGAAGCACCAGACGGCCGCCGCCGGCGGCGTGAAGGAAATTCTCGGGCCGGTGCAGGAGAGCTTTCTGAAACTCTCCGAAAGCGTCGGCGCGCTCGACAAGGCGCGCACCGAGGACAAATCCGCGCTGTCCGAGCAGATGAAATTCATCGGCGAAGCCTTGGCGCGCACGCAGATGGAGACGGGCAAGCTCGTGCACGCGCTGCGCGCGGCGCCCAAGACGCGCGGCCGCTGGGGCGAAGAGACGCTGAAAAACGTGCTCGAACTGTCGGGCCTGTCCGCGCATTGCGATTTCAGCGAGCAGACGACGACCACGGACGATGACGGCAAGATGTTGCGCCCGGACGTCATCATCCGCCTGCCCGGCGGGCGCTCGATCATCGTCGATGCGAAGGTCGCGCTCTCCGGCTATCTTGATGCGCTGGAAGCCACCGATGAGGGGCAGCGCGAGACGTTCCTCAAGAAGCACGCGGAGGAATTGCGCGCGCATGTGAAGAAGCTCGCCTCGAAGGACTATTCGAAGCATATCGGCGAGAGCGCGGATTTCGTCGCGTTGTTCATTCCCGGTGAGAATTTCTTCGCCGCGGCGGTCGAACGCGATCCGACCCTGTTCGAAGACGCCATGAAGGCGCGCGTCGTGATCGTGACGCCTGCGACGCTGATGGCGCTGGCGCGCTCCATCGCCTATGGCTGGCGCCAGGAGCAGAGCGCCAAGAACGCGCAGGAAATCGCCGAACATGGCCGCCAGCTCTACGAGCGGCTGGCCAAAATGAGCGATCATATCGGCGGCGTCGGCGGTGCCATCACCGCTTCCGTGAGGAAGTACAACGAGCTGCTGGCCTCGTTCGAGAGCCGCGTGATGCCCTCGGCGCGCCGCTTCAAGGAATTGGGCGTGGCCGACGCCGGCGTCGAGCTGAGCGATGGCGGTCCGATCGATCTCGCGCCGCGCCTGCCCGCGCCGCAAGGCGAATTCGAACTGGCGCAGCCCACGGCCAAGAAGAAGGCGGGCTAACGCAAAAAGCCGAACAGGTAGAGCAGAAGGATGATCGGCAGCGGAATGCCGATGACCCAGAGCAGGCAGCCTTTGCCGAGCGATCCCATCAGCGTCGTCCTTCAGGCTGCAGGCGGAGGCGTGCGCGCGGCATAAATCTCGCGCCATTCTTCCCAGAAGGCCGGCTGCTCGCCGAGCATGCCGCCCGCGATGGCGCCGACGAGGCTGAGCGCCAGCGTCAGCACGGCCCACCAGGCGAAGGTCGCGGTCGTATCGGCGAGGCGTTGCGCGGCCTGCGGATCGTCGGCGGCGGCGAGCCGCGCTTCGATCAGCGCGTCGGGGCGGAAGAGCGCGCTCGCGCCAAGGCTCGCGCCGCCGCCGGCCAAGACGAGGCTCGCCACCACGACAAGGCCCCACGTCGTCGCGCTTTGCATGAGGCCGCCATGGCCATCGTCGCGCGGAGAGGCGCGGGTGGCGATGAAGCCGCCGATCTGCAGCGCGACGAGGGCGGAGAACGCCGTCCAGAGCCCGCCGCCGATGGTCAGCGCGTCATGCGCGCGAAACGGGTTGAACACGGTTGCGCCGATCGCGACGCCGGCGAGCGCAAACATCGCCAGCAGCGCCATCGCGACAAGCGCGCCCGCGATCACAGGCCCCCAATCGATCAGCACATGCGTCGGGCGCACGCGCACCAGCACGGCCATGGCGTCATCTCCCTCGATCCGGGCGTTCAACGGCGCGCCGGCCGCGAAGGTTCCGCCGCGCCCGCGCGCCGCATTGACGGAACGGGTCCGCCCGCGCTCAATGGGCCTCTCCCATCATCCTTCCTTTGCGCGCCCCAAAGCCGGGCGCCCGTGCGGTTGCGAGGCGAGCGTGGCGGATAAGAAGACGGGCCCGCTCGAAGGCCCGCTGGCGATCATTTTCGGCGTGTCGCTGGTGACGGCCATCGGCAATACCGGGATGCAATCGGTGCTGCCCGCGCTCGGCCGCGAGATCGGCATGCCGGATGCGCTGGTGGTGTCGATCTTTTCGCTGTCCGCCTTGCTGTGGGCCGTGATGAGCCCGCATTGGGCGCGCGAGAGCGATCGGCGCGGGCGCAAGCCCCTCATCATTCTGGGGTTGTCGGGCTTTGTCGCGTCGATGACGGGCTGCGGCCTAGTGGTGTCGGCGGGGCTCGCGCATCTGGCGCCGCCGGTCGTCATCTTCATCTTTTTCCTGCTGGCGCGCGCGATGTTCGGCGGCATCGGCTCGGCCTCCAATCCGGCGACGCAAGCTCTGGTCGCCGAGCGCTCTTCGCGCGAGGATCGCACCGAAGCGATGGCGATGCTCGCGGGCGCGTTCGGCCTCGGCACCATCATCGGCCCCGCCATCGCGCCGCTGTTCGTGCTGCCGTTCGTGTCTTTCGCGGGGCCGATGTTCGCCTTCGCGATCATGGGCGGTGCGATGCTGATCTGGTCCATGCGCGGCCTGCCCGACGATGCGCGCACAATTCCGGAATTGCCGCTCGATGGGGTGAAAACCTCGCGCTGGGCGGCGTTTCGCGGCGATATTTCGCTGTGGCGCGATCCGCGCGTTCTGCCGTTTCTGATCTACTCGTTCCTGATCGCCTCGTGCCAGACCGTGCAGGGCCAGACTCTCGGCTTCATGATCATCGACAAGCTCAATCTGCCGCCGATGGAGGCGCAGGGCTTTACGGCCGTGGCGATGATGTCGGGCGCGGTGGCGGGCCTGCTCGCGCAATGGGGCTTCATCCGCATGTTCCGGCTCGATCCGCGCAAGCTGATGCGCCTGGGCGCGGGGCTGGCCGCGCTCGCCAATCTCATCACCGCGTTCGCGCCGACCTATTGGGTGGTTGTGGTCGGCTATGCTCTGGGCTCTCTGGGCTACGCGTTCGCGCGGCCGGGCTTTTCGGCCGGACTTTCTCTTGCGGTGCGACCGGAGGAGCAGGCGCGCGCGGCCGGCGCGATTTCCGCGATCAATGGCGGCAACGTGATTTTCGCGCCGCTGATCGGCATTTTGCTTTATCAATATTTCCGCCCGGCGCCGTTCCTGATGAACGTGGTCATCCTCGCGGCCATGCTGTGGTTCGCGTTTGCGAGCCGCGCGCTGAGCAATGCGGGCGCGGCGCCGGCCACGGAGGCGGATTCGGCCGCGGCGGAATTGGAGCGCCAGGACGAAGGCGCGTCAGTGTAGATCGATCAAAGACGGAGAACCGCCATGGATTATGTGCGTCTCGGCAAGACAGGCCTGAAAGTCTCGCGGCTGTGCCTGGGCTGTATGAGCTACGGCTCGCCGGCGTGGCGCTCCTGGGTGATGGATGAAGAGGCCGCCAAGCCGTTCTTCCGCCGCGCCGTCGAAGCCGGGATCAATTTCTTCGACACCGCGAACGTCTATTCGATCGGCGAAAGCGAGCGCGTCACCGGCAAACATTTGAAGGAATTTGCGCGGCGCGAGGATGTCGTCATCGCCACCAAAGTGCATGGGCCGATGGGCCAGGGCGCCAATGAGAAAGGCCTGTCGCGCAAGCACATCATGGAACAGATCGACGCCAGCCTGAAGCGGCTCGGCGTCGATTATGTCGATCTCTATCAGATCCATCGCTTCGATTATGAAACGCCGATCGAAGAAACCATGGCTGCGCTCGACGACGTCGTGCGCGCGGGCAAGGCGCGCTATATCGGCGCGAGCTCGATGTATGCGTGGCAGTTCTCGAAAATGCTGCACGTAGCCGAGCTCAATGGGCTGACGAAATTCGTGTCGATGCAGCCGCAATACAATCTGGTCTATCGCGAGGAGGAGCGCGAGATGCTGCCGCTCTGCAAGGCGGAGGGCGTGGGCGTGATCCCGTGGTCGCCGCTGGCGCGCGGTTTTCTGGCCGGCGGGCGCGAAAAAGTCGGCGAAGGCAATACCGAGCGTGCGCGCACCGATGAATTCGCCGCGCGGCTCTATTATCGCGAAGCGGACCTCGCCGTCGTCGATGCGCTGGAAGGCGTGGCGCGCGCGCGCGGCCTGCCGAACATGCAGATCGCGCTGGCCTGGGTGCTGCGCAATCCCGCGATCACCTCGCCCATCATCGGCGCCACCAAGGAGCATCATATCGACGACGCAGTCGCCGCGCTCAGCGTCACGCTCACCGATGATGAGGTGAAGACGCTGGAGAAGGCCTACAAACCCAAGCCCGTGCTGGATCACGCTTAACGCCGCGTCTTTCTTCCGCAGCGGGAGAGGGACAAGCGGGACACTTGCGCTTCATCGCCCAAATGCGGAGCATGGGCTTTATGAACCCGAACCATTTCGCGAATTACCCGCTGGACCGCGCCGCCATCAGACGGCGCGATGCGGATTGGCAGCGCAGCGCCATCGAGAGCGAGGCCGCGCGCGTGGCCGTGTTTCACAAGCTTGCGCCGTTCCTGCTCGATGAAACGGGCGGCAAGAGCGTGGGCTGGCTCGGCGGCAATGCGCTTGGCCTGTTCGACGGCGCCGAGCCCGTCTTCCTCGGCATCGATTCCGATGGCGCGCCGCATTTCGCGATCGAAGCGCCCGACGGGTTCGACATGAGCGGCTTTCCGCTGGCGGAGATGGGCGAGTTCGTCGATCTGCGCGCGGCGGCCTCAATCCTGCCGATGGGTGATCTGGCGATCCTCGGCTGCGCGCGCTGGCTGTTCGATTGGCACCGCCGCCACGGCTTCTGCGCCAAGTGCGGCGCGCAAACGGCGCGGCTGGAAGCGGGCTGGAAGCGCTATTGCTCAGCCTGCAACACCGAGCACTTCCCGCGCACCGATCCGGTCGTGATCATGGCGGTGGCGCGCGGCGACAAGATTTGCCTCGGGCGCCAGAAGGTCTGGCCGAAGGGCATGTATTCCGCGCTGGCCGGTTTCATCGAGCCCGGTGAAAGCATTGAGGACGCCGTGGCCCGGGAGGTGCTGGAGGAATCCGGGCTCAAGGTCGAAAGCGTGCGCTATCATTCAACGCAGCCTTGGCCGTTCCCCGCCTCGCTGATGATCGGCGCCATCTGCACCGTCGGGCCGGGCGAGGCCCATCCGGACGAAGAAGAGCTGGAAGAGGTGCGCTGGTTCACGCGCGATGATCTCGCGCTGATGTTTCAGCGCAAACATCCCGACGCCTTCGCGCCGACGCCGATCGCCATCGCGCATCACATCATCAAGGCCTGGATGGAAGAAAGCGCGTAAGCTAGTCGTGCGCCGCGCAATCGTCACGGCGAGCGCGTTCGACCTGTAGCGTGACATGCCCGATGCGGAATTGGCGCGCGAGATCCTGCGTCAGCGCGCAAAGAAAATCGTCGTCGGCGCCGCCGGGCCGCACCAGATGCGCGGTCAGCGCCGTTTCATGCGCGCTCATCGCCCAGATGTGCAGATCGTGCACCTGTGTGACGCCGTCGGCGCCCTCCAGCTGCGCGCGCACGGCGGCGACGTCGATATGCGCGGGCGCCGCGTCCAAGGCGAGATCGAGGCTGTCGCGCAGCAGATCCCAAGTGCTCCATAAGATGATGCCCACCACAACGATCGAGACCGCCGGATCGATCCATTGCAGGCCGGTCTGCATCACGATGAAGCCAGCCGCGATCACGGCGAGCGAGACCGCGGCGTCCGCCGCCATGTGCAGGAAGGCGCCGCGCGCGTTCACGTCATGCGCCTGCGCGCGCAGGAATAGCGCCGCCGTGCCGCCATTGATCAGCACGCCGATCGCGGCGACCGCCATGACGATGCCTGGTTCGATCGGCTCTGGCGCGGCCAGCCTGCGCAGCGCCTCCCAGCCGATCGCGCCGGAGGCCGCCACCAGCAGCAGCGCATTGCCGAGCGCGGCCAGCACGCTGGCTTTGCCGTACCCATAGGTGCGCTGGCCGCCTGCGGCGCGCTGCGCGAGCCAGGCCGCGCCGCCCGCCAGCACCAATCCAAGCGCGTCCGAGAGATTGTGCGCAGCGTCCGACAGCAGCGCGGTTGAATTGGCCGCAAACCCTGCGACGGCCTCGACCGCGACGAACGCGGCGTTCAGGCCCAGTGCAAGGAGATAACGTTTCGTGGAGGCTGGGGCGGCGTGCTGGTGATGATGATGGTGGCCGTGATGGTCGTGCGCATGCGCCGTCATTGCGCGCATCCTAGCCAACTCGGCGCCCGAACGCCATGCGGCTGCGTGAACAATTCGCCTAAGAGGTGAATAACCATTTCATGTTCGACGAGCGCAGCCGCGATTCCGCCGCCCACGCTGCGATCGTCGACGTCAGCGGTTTTCTAGTGCTGATCTCGGGCTTCCTGTTTCAACATTCGTCGGCGCGCTGCGCTGGGCGATTGCGGATGAACACATTCCCACGCCGCACACTCTGCCGGCCTTGGCACTCGCTTTCGCGCTTGTGCTCACTCTGTCATGGGGGCTGGTGGAGCTCATCAAGCGCGTGACGGGCAGATGGAGCCGCTACCTCATCGGCGTGTAGGGCCCTACGAAACGACGTTCGAATCGCTGACGAGATTGGCGCTGAGCGCGAGCGGCGGATAGGCGCACCAGGCCGAGATGTCTTCACGCTGCAGCGCCAGATTGAGCATACCGTCGAGCGTGTACGGCTTCATCGTGCGGTTCTGCCCAAACATGTAGATGTCGGGCGTCGAGGAGAGCGGGAAGCAGGCCTTGAGCAGCTTGCGCGCGCCCGCGGGCGAAATCGCATAACAGAGCGTGCCCCACGCATGAAAGCACCGCAGCGGGCTGGGCGCAGGCGCCGTGAGCCGCGCGAAACGGGCGAAGAAATCCGGCGCGCGCTTCACGCTGTCGTCCAATGTGAAGATCATCTTCAGCCCTTCGGCGCTTTCCGCCGCGAGCGGCGTGTCGGTATTGTAGCCGAAGAAGCAAAGCTCCCAATCGGGCGCCAACGCAGCGATCAGCGCAGGCGCGGCGGCGGCGAAATCGCCGCGCAGGCAGGCGTCGTCTTCGCACACGAAGAGCGGCGCGTCGCTCTGCGCGGCCTGCAGCCAGAGCGCATGATTGGAGAGCGCGTTGCCGAGCGCGCCCGGCGAGAAGGTCGAGACATTGTCGCTCAGCAGGCCTTGCGCGTGCAACGCCCGCCGATCCGCCTTGGCGCCGATGACGGCCTCGACGAACGCGATTTCAACGCCGTCGCGCGCGTTCCACGCCGTGAACTGGGCGCGGCGATCGGCGCGGGCGGGCAAGGAAATCACCTGGAGTCGCATCGCCGGCGATCAAGCGGGCCACGCGGCTTTCGGTCAAGGCGGCTTGTGTCTGCGCGCGCTGGCTCATATCGCACGTGCAGATGAGGACGAGATGACGGACGCGACGCACCCGCTTGATGATGTGCTGGCGCTGAAAAGCGAGAGCGAAGGCGTCTATAGCGGCGCGATCAGCCCGGCCTATTGGAACATCGCTGGTCCGTTCGGCGGCATCATCGCCGCGGTGCTGCTGCAAGGCGTGATGGCCCATCCCGCGCGGCGTGGGCGGCCCATCGCGCAGACGGCCAATCTCTGCGCGGCGATGACGCAGGATCCGTTCGAAATGCGCGTGCGCCTGATGCGCGATGGCCGCTCGACGCAGCACTGGCAAGTGGAGCTGACGCAAGCCGGCGGCGTCGCCGCGACCGCGAGCATCGTCACGGGCCCCTCGCGCGAAACTTGGGCGCATCAACCGGCCGCGCCGCCGCCGATGCCGGCGCCGGAAAGCCTGCCGCCGTTTCCAACCGAAGGCCGCAAGGGCTGGCTGACGCGCTACGAAATGCGCTTCGAACGCGGCGCGCCGTTCGGCGGCGAGGCGAGCGCAGAGAGGCCCGGTTCAGCGGAAACGCGGCTCTGGCTGCGCGACGCGCCGGCGCGCGCGCTCGATCATCTCGCGCTCTCGGCGATGGCCGACGCCTTCATCCTGCGCCTCTTGCAAGTGCGCGGCATGGTGGGGCCCTCCGCGACGGTGACGCTGACGACCTATTTCATGGCGGATGAAGCGGAGCTGGCTTCGGTTGGCGATGGCTACGTGCTCGGCGTCGCAAACTCGCGCGTCTTCAAGCACGGCTTTCACGAGCAGAGCGGGGAGCTATGGAGCGCCAGCGGCGCGCTGCTCGCGGTGAGCCATCAGGTGGTGTGGTTTAGGGAGTAAGCCAAGCGTACGAAATCAGTGCCACGACATCTACCGCAATCGCGCTGCCAAGCCCTCATAATATTGAAGCTTGTCGAGCATCGCGGGGTCTAGAATAGTCTGCGCGGCCTCGCTCATTTTTGTGAGGGCTTCGTGCAAGAGATAAACTCCTTGCCCTCGCTGTTGCAGCCTTAGAGCCACGTCACAGAGGGTGTTATAGGAAAATTTGTCCATTGGATGTTGTTCAATATTTCGCATTGCTTGTTCATAGGCCCGTCTCAATAGAGCCACGCGATCGCCTTCCGAAATATCTGATGTGCGTTCGGATCTTTCGACCAATAAGCGGACCTTGTAGCGGTCGAGTGGAGCGTCAGCGCCCACCGCTTCGTGCGCATTCCGCAATACGTATTCAGCCTGCTCAAGATCGAATTCCAATAGCTCTCTAATATAGCGATGCCATGGAATGCGTTCGCCCGGCGCAATCTCTATCAGACGCTTGTACAGATCTATTCGGGCGCGCGCATCTCCAAGTCGTCCTATACCATGATCCTGGTCGCAAATTGCGCGCAATGTTTGCAGTTCGATCGGCTGCGCCAAATTCATATGCTCAATGATCATTTCAAAGAGGGATTGAAGCTCCTCAATGCCTGAAAACTTGTACTCAGCGATCTTCCGCGCAATTACAAGATGGCGCGTGGCCCACCCATAAATCCCTTTAACAGGCGATATATCGTATTCGTCGACGATCCCTGACAACCCTATCAAAACCGCTTGCACTTCTGAGGGGTTCATCCCGAGCATCCGAATTATCAACTGCCGATGGACCCTTGTCCCCACCGCCTCTAGCGCCGACACATAGCGGTAATATTCTTGAGAGTGAGTTGGTAGCTCCTCGTACTCTCGTAGGATGATCGTATCGAGACTCTCGTTGGCAAAGATGTTCTTTAGACACACAAACATGTCCGCTCCGCACTTTTGGCGCAGCCGCTCAAACTGACGGGGCCTTGTCAGTTGCCGGAACTCACTCGTAACCAATGGAGTGACGGCCGCGCTAAACTCGACTAAGTTTAGGAGTGAGCGTATCTCAGCGTCCTCTAGTCGCGACAGCTCCACAATTCGGCCGTGCCGGAAGAGATGCGGACTCTTTATCCGCGGCGCCCAGTGTGCAGCATTTGCGGTGAGGACAACCTTTAGCGCGGGCTGATCGATAGTCGCGAGGTGATTGGCGAGCGCATTTATTGCCCTCATGTGGTTCGTGCATTCGTCTATGACGAGCACAGATAGTTCTCCAGCGGTCCGAAGGTCGCGCTCGTATTTTATCCATGCGCGGTGATCGAATAAGAAATCGCGCCGATGCTCCCACACGCGGATACTATCGTCGAAAAGCGCCAAGCCGATCTGTCGGGCAAAGGTAGTTTTGCCGACGCCTGCAGAGCCAACAATTGTCAGGAAGCGGTCACCTTCTTGCAATCGTTGAACGCATTCCTTTGTCAAAACTCTTTCAAACGTCGCATTTGCTCGAACGTCGGCGTAACTTGCGGGTGCTCCGTTAAACATGCGGAGCACCTCTGGTGGAAGTGTCGCTGCTGCGCCAGCGTCAACTACCGTGCTGATCAGGTTTGTCGGAAGATCGATTGCGTTTGTTTGAACCGTGTGCGCGACCGGCCGTTCGCGGGAGTTTAGCTGATGAATAAATTCGTCGATTCCGCCGAAGGCAATTCTCGCGCCTTTGTCTTCGAGAAGAGGCGCTCGAAGATCGTCAGGATCATAAACAAGGACATACAGGTGCCCCGGTGAACCTTCGGTCTTAGCGGCCAGAGTCTGCTTGACGAGTTCACCGAGATGCCTGTCGCGCAGCGATTGGCCCAAGACCAGAACGTCGCCGCTCAAGAAGGCCGCGCCAAGGTTCGCAAACAGCGTCTGTCTGTAACTTTTGTATGTTTCGTAATCTTCTTCGGTGAGGATCATCGATCCTTTGTGGCCGAGCGTCTCGTCCCGGCTAATGCATCCGTGCAGCTTGAATAGGCGATCGCCTAGCGTGCCTTCTGAAGAGCTAAAATCAAAATTGGACCGTACCGGAACGAACGGGATTTGGTTTGCAGTGTATGCATCTTCGAGAATCTTATCGAAGTTTGTCGTGTACATTCCCGCCCACTGAAAACGGGGCAGCGCTAACAGGCCGCCTGTTGCCTTGAGGCCTGTCAGGCGTGTGACGATCGCTTTGACGACGGGGGCCCGTTCGTGGCGGCGCACCAGAATGCTTGCGGTTTCGAGTAAGTCTTCGCTTTGAGGCGCACTCTTTGCGACTTCCTTCCAGAGCAACTTGCTAAGATCGGCACCGCTTGGCGCACCGGAAGGGATGGATGCACCGGCACCTAACAATAGCGTGCAACGCTCTGGTTCGATGGCGGCGCATAAGGAATTCAGCGGAATCGGCATGCCACACTCCGAACGGAGCATGACGAATCGCAAGCTCGACTGCAACTAGCGGTAAAGCTCCTGGCCAAGGCACCGTGACGCCACGGGTGCCAGTCAAGGCCTCACTGGCACGCCAGACATTCCTCGTAATCCGTCTTTTCCTTCAGCACTGGCGTATTCGCGTCGGCCTTGAGCTCTTCGCCGCCGGCGAAGCCGGCGCGTTGGACGGACTTGCTGCGGCAATAATAGAGGCTCTTCACGCCGCGCTCCCAGGCCATCCAGTGCAGCATGTGGAGGTCCCATTTATCGACGTCGCCGGGCAGGAAGACGTTGAGCGATTGGGATTGGCAGATCAGCGGCGTGCGATCGGCCGCGAGTTCGATGATCCAGCGCTGATCGATTTCGAACGCGGTCTTGAACACGTCCTTTTCGTACTCGTCGAGGAAATCGAGGTGCTGCACCGAGCCTTCGTTGGCCAGGATCGATTGCCAGGTCGCGTCAGTGTTGCGGCCCTTCTCGTCGAGCAGCTTTTCGAGGAAGGGGTTCTTCACCGCGAACGAGCCCGAGAGCGTCTTGTGCGTGTAGATGTTGGCCGGGATCGGCTCGATGCCGGCGCTGGTGCCGCCGCAGATGATCGAGATCGAAGCCGTCGGCGCGATCGCGAGCTTGTGCGAGAAGCGCGCCTTCACGCCGCGCTCTTCCGCATCCGGGCAGGAGCCGCGCTCAAGCGCGAGCTTCACGCTCGCCGCATCCGCGCCGCGGCGGATGTTCTTGAACATTTTGAGGTTCCACACCTTCGCCATCGCCGATTCCATGGCGACGTTCTGGCTTTGCAGGAAGGAGTGGAAGCCCATCAGGCCGAGGCCCACCGAACGTTCGCGCATCGCGGCATAGACCGCGCGCTCCATTTCCGGCGGCGCGCGTTCGATGAAATCGGTCAGCACATTGTCGAGGAAGCGGAACACGTCTTCCAGGAATTGCTCATCCTTCTCCCATTCGAGGAATTTTTCCGCGTTGAGCGAGGAGAGGCAGCACACCGCGGTGCGCTCGCGGCCATTATGATCCAACCCGGTATGGAGCATAATCTCCGAGCACAGATTTGACTGGCGCACTTTGAGGCCGAGATCGCGCTGATGCTTCGGCATCTGCTTGTTCACTGTGTCGGAGAAGATGATGTAGGGCTCGCCCGTCTGCAGGCGGAGTTCGAGGATTTTCTGCCAAAGCTTGCGCGCATTGACCGAGCGCAGCTCCGCGCCGTCCTTCGGCGACCGCAGCGCAAAAGGCAGATCGTCCGCCACCGCGTGCATGAATTCATCGGTGATGTTGATGCCGTGGTGAAGGTTGAGGCTCTTGCGGTTGAAATCGCCGGCGGCTTTGCGGATTTCGAGGAATTCCTCGATCTCGGGATGGTGGATGTCGAGATAGACGGCCGCCGAACCGCGCCGCAGCGAACCTTGGCTGATCGCCAACGTCAGCGAATCCATCACGCGGATGAACGGGATGATCCCGCTGGTCTGCCCGTTCTGGCCGACCTTTTCGCCGATGGAACGGACGCCGCCCCAATAGGTGCCGATGCCGCCGCCGTTCGAGGCCAGCCACACGTTCTCGTTCCACACGTCCATGATGTGATCGAGGCTGTCGCCGACGGAGTTGAGGAAGCAAGAAATCGGCAGGCCGCGCTCGGCGCCGCCATTGGAGAGCACGGGCGTGGCCGGCATGAACCAGAGCTTGGAGATGTAATCGTAGATGCGCTGGGCGTGATCGAGATCGTCGGCGTAGGCGGTCGCGACGCGCGCGAACATGTCCTGATAGGACTCGCCGGGCAGCAAATAGCGGTCCTGCAAGGTCGTCTTGCCGAAATCGGTCAGGAGCGCGTCGCGCGAAGGATCGATCACGAGCTGCTCGACCACTTTGAGCGGGCGCAGCGCCTTGGGCTTGCCGCGATGAGGCGCTGGCTTTTGAAGCTTCTCGACCGTTCCCGCCCGCGCCTGCATTCGCATCTCCTTTACGCCCTTTTAACCAGAGTCGCTTCTGGCCGAAGCGCTTCATCTGGTAGGGCCTTCGTCGTGGCTACCGCTATATATAGTGACGACAACTCCTAACGCCTTGTCTACGGGCAGGGGCACTTACCCTCATTTTTTTCCTTGCCTGGGGGTTAATGTGGGGAGGGCCAGGCAAGGGGAAAGTAATCCGCGGCCGGAAAATCGGGTGCTTCGCGCCGGACCTGTTAGGACCCGATTGAGGAATCGGGGCCGCTGTCCAAAAGGCCCGCGACGCCGGCGCCACCTCAGGGTGAAAGGACCGGGTTTGCGCCTTGGGATTCGCCCGAATCGGGTCCGCGAGATTCGCGCGATCTGTGGTAGAGTCCCGCGGTGAGCCCGAGCCCCGTGACCGCAGAAAGGCGCATCGCCGTGATCGCGTCCGCGGACCTCGCCGGCTATTCGCGGCTGAGTGAGCGCGACGAGCCGGCGGCCTTCACCCGCGTCGTGGACATGCGGGCGCAGGCGCGTGAGGTCCTGGCCAGCCGGGGCGGGCGCATTTTCAACACCGCCGGCGACGGCCTGATGATCGAATTTGCGAGCGCGAGCGGGGCGCTCGAAGCGGCCATCGAGCTGCTCGCGGACATCTCCGACCTCCGGCTCGGCCTGCATCTGGGCGAGGTCGCGCTCGCCGAAGGCGGCGATCTCCTCGGCCATGGCGTCAATGTCGCAGCGCGCCTGCAGCAGGCCGCGCCGCGCAATGGGGCGCTGGTCTCGGCCGATCTCCAGCGTGCGATTCGCGGGCCGCTTGCGCAGAGGCTGGTGCGGCGCGGGCCGATGCGGCTCGACAAGATGGACGAGACGGTCGACGTCTTCGCGCTCGCCGCGCCGCCGCCGGGGACGGACGGCGCGCCCGGCCTCAAGCCGCAGCTCGCCGTGCTGGCCTTCGATAACCTCTCCGGCGATCCGGACATGGTCTATTTCTCGGACGGTCTCTCGGAAGAGATCCTGCAGGCCATCACGGCCAATTGCTCGATCCAGACCATGGCGCGCTCGTCGAGCTTTCAATTCCGCGGCGCGGAAAAGCGCGTCGCCAACATCGCGCAATGGCTGCGCGCGACTCACATTCTCGACGGCTCGGTGCGGCGCAGCGGCTCACGCGTGCGGATCACGGCGCAATTGATCGAATGCGCGTCGCAGGCGGTGATCTGGTCGGAACGCTTCGATCGCGAGCTGAGCGACGTGTTCGCGCTGCAGGATGAGATCGCGCTCGCGGTCGCCACGGCGATGAATGCGACGTTCACGTCTGCAGGACCGCAAGCGCCCATCGATCCCACGGCCTATGATCTTTATCTGCGCGCAGGCTGGCCGCCGCATAAGCCGCCGCACGAGCTTCGCGCGGGCATAGCCTTGCTCGAAGCGGCGGTTGAACGCGCGCCCGATTTCACGCTCGCGCGCGGCCGTCTCGCCTGCTTCCAGGGCTGGCTGATGCAATATGCGAGCGGCGCCGAAGTCGACGCGCTCCATGCCGCCGCCGAAGCCAATGCCCGTGCAACGCTCGCTGCTGTTCCGAACGAGCCCGGCGCCGCGATGGCGATGCTCGCGCTCGCCAAGGAGACCTGGGATCATTGCGAACGCGAGCGCTGGGCGAAGGCGGCGGTGCAGGGCGGCGCCAGCGGCATCGGGCTGGCGGGCTATGCCGTGTTCCTGCTGGATGTCGGGCGCCAGCGCGATTCCGTCGAAGCAGCGCAGCAACATTTCCGCAATCATCCCGGCCGCGCGCCGGATGCGCAGCTCGTGGGCTGGACGCTCCTGCACAGCGGGCGCCTAGCCGAAGCGCGGGCTGTGATGGAGGACGCGCTCGCCCGCTGGCCGGACGCCGAGCGCATCGCCGGCAATCTCGTGGTCTGCGCAGCGCGCCAAGGCGATTGGGCGCGCGTCGATGAGATGATGGCGCCGGATCGATTGGCGCGGTTTCCGTTCGGCGAGCTCGAACAAATCATGCGCAGCGTTATTCCGATTCTGCGCGGCGAGCCTGAAGCGCGCGCCGCGCCGATCGCCGCGGCGCGCGCGATGTTTGAGCGCTCCGGCCGCGCCTTTTCCGAGACGCTCGCCTATGCGGCCCATTGCGGCGACCTTGATGAGGCGCTTGAGATCGGGCGCAAAGCGGATTTTACGCCGAGCGCGCGCCTGCGCGCGTGGCGCGGCGATATCGCCCGCTATCTCGCGCCCCTGTTCGATGTCGGCCTGCCGGAGATCCGCCAGGATCCGCGCTTCGTGGAGATTTGTGCGCGCGTGGGCCTCGTCGACTATTGGCGCCGAACGGACGCTTGGCCCGATTGTGTGGATGAGGTTCCGTACGACTTTCGCGCCGCCTGCGCGAAGCTTTAGTCTCAAACCATGAGCGGGGAGGAAAGCGGGCGCCACGGCGCGGGCGTGGCGGCGGCGTATGTCGCTTGCGGGGCGGCGCTGTTGGCGTTTGCGCCGATCGGGATGCGCGTCTCGGAGCTGGGCCCGCAGGCGACGGCGTTCTGGCGCTTCGTGTTCGCGCTGCCCGTGCTGGGAATCGCTTTGGCGCTGACGCCCAACAAGCCCAGCGCGCGTGATGCGGGCGTGTTGGCGGCGGCGGGCGTGTCCTTTGGGCTCGATATCGCGCTCTTCCACGCCGCGATCGTGCTCACCACCGTGGCCAACGCGACTTTGTTTTCCAACATGACGCCGATTTTCGCCGCGGCGGCTGGCTATCTCTTGTTTCGCGAGCGCGTCGGGAGGCTCTACCTGCTGGGTGCGGGCATCGGCGTCGCCGGCGCTGTGCTGCTCGCCATGGCGCGCGCGCGGGCGGGCCATGGGACTCAAGGCAATCTCGGCGATGCGCTCGCGCTTGCCTCGGCGTTCTTCTACGCGGGCTATCTGCTGATCGTCGCCTCGGTGCGCAAACGCGTGGACGTGCGCGCGGTCATGTTCTTCACGACCTTGGCTTCCCTCGCGCTGGTGTTCTGCACGGCGCTCATCATGCACGAATCGTTTTGGCCACAGACCTGGCGCGGCTGGGCCGTGGTCGCGGGTCTGGGTCTCATTGTACATGTCGGAGGGCAGGGCCTGATCGCCCTTGGCATCGGGCGCCTGCCGATCGCGATCTCGACCGTGCTGCTCTGGATCCAACCCGTCACGGCCGCGATCATCTCATGGATTTGGTTCGCCGAACCGCTCGGCCCGCTCGCGCTGCTGGGCGCCGCGCTTGTGCTTGGCGGCGTCTGGATCGTGCAGCGCGCGCGCTAAGCCTCAATCGTGCAGCGGGCGGAACCAGCGCGAGCGCGGGCATGTGACGCCCTCATCGGCATTGCAGAAATTGAGCGCCCAATAGATTCGCTCGGCGCGGCCGACGAGATTTTCGAACGGCACCGGCCCCATGTCCGAGCGGCTGTCCGCCGAATTGTCGCGATTGTCGCCCATGAAGAAGAAATAGCCTTCCGGCACGACGTAGGGGCCGTAATTGTCGTAGGGCGAGCCCTGCGGAAAATCATGGATCACGTGGCGCACGCCGTTCGGCAGCGTCTCTTCGCGCGCGATCACCGATTCCAGGCCGCGATCATGCGACCGGCGCACGAAGGAATGCGGCGGTCCAAGTTCAACGCCCCGGCCGTTGATGAACAGGCGCCCATCGCGCACCTCGATCGTGTCGCCGGGCAGGCCAATCAGGCGCTTGATCATCACCTTGTCTTCCTGCGGGTGAATGAACACGACCACGTCGCCGCTCGCCGGCATGTGCTCAAGGAAGCGATGCTCGCCCGGCGCGATGAAATTGCCGATATTGAGCGGCAGAGAATAGCGGCTGTAGCCGTAGGAGAATTTAGAGACGACGACGCGGTCGCCGACCTCCAGCGTCGGCACCATGCTTTCCGACGGAATCGAATAATTGGCGAACGCGGCGGTCGTGAAGGCGAGATAGGCCGGAATGATCCACGCCAACGTCTTCACCCAATCCATCAGTTCGGCCTGGATGCGGTCGCCCAGCGGCGGCTTGGCGACGGCGTGCTCTTCTTGCGCTTGCATCAAATTCCCCGGAATAGCTGTGGTTTGAGGCCGCCCGGATAGCCCGTCAAGCGCGCGCGCCAGATGGCTGCATATCCCCGCAGCACAGGAGGGAAATGGCGTCATGAACGGCTTTGGAGCAGCCTTTGCGGCCCTCGGCGGGGCGTTCGGCGACATCTTTTCGCGCCGCCTCGGTGGGCTGGCGCTGATCTGCATCGTGCTGGCCTTCGCGCTCACGATCGGCGCGGCCTGGGCCGCCTTCCGGTATCTCCTGCCGCTCATCCCGCATGCGCAGGGCTGGCTCGGCTGGGTCTATGAAGGCGCGACATTGCTTGGCGGCGCCGGCGTGCTGGTGCTTTCCATTCTTCTGATGCCGGCGATCTCGATGTTTCTCGGCGGCCTCCTGTTCGACGTGGCGGCGGCGCGCGTGGAGAAGGCGGGGTTTCCGCGAGCCGCCAAAGCGCGCCCAATCCCGATCGGAGAAGGCGTGTGGAACGGTCTGCGCATCGCGGGACCGGCGCTGGCGCTCAACCTCTTGTCATTGCCCCTGCTGTTCGTGCCGGTGGTGAACCTGGTGTGGTTCCTTGGCCTCAACGGATTTCTGATGGGGCGCGAATACGCGACGCTCGCGGCGCTGCGGCGTATGAGCTTTGCGGAAGCGCGCAGCTTTCGCCGGCGCGCCTCGATCGGCGTGTTCGTGATCGGCTTGGTGTGTTCGATCGTGCCGTTCGTAGCGCCGCTCCTGGGCGCCTCCGCGATGACGCGGTTTACGCTGTCGCGCGGCGCCAGAACAGATAGCGCGAAAGCGTCGTGAAGCCGGCCGCTCCGTAGAGCGCAATCGCAGCCGTGTTGGGCTCTTCCACTTGCAGATAGGCCGTGTGCGCGCCGCGCGTGTGCGCCCAGACGAGCAGCGCGTCAACGATCTGGCGCGCGAAGCCGCGGCGGCGCGCCCAAGGCGGCGTGCGCATCGCCATCAGGCCGGCATAGCCGTTTGTGATGATGCTCATGCCGATCGCGGCGGGTCTGCCCTCGCACAGCACCACAGCGTGCGCCTTCGGCTGCGGCGCGCGTGCGATCAGGCCGCGGCGCTCGGCGCGGTCTTCCTCACTGGTGCGGACTTCGTCGAACACGGAATCGAAAGCGGGCGTTGGCTCAGGCGAAAGCGCGACGTCGCCTGGCGCCGAAACCAGCGCAGGCAGGGCGCGCGTCATCACCAACGTGGGCATGTACGCTTCATAGCCGCGTGCGGCGAGGCGATCCGCGAGATCGGCGGGCGCCACGGCGCCTTCGCACAGCTTGAATTGCGGCGGCAGATGGCGCGCGCGATACCAATCTTCCGCAGCATCGAGCGCTCGCTCGACATCATCGCCCGTGAACGCGAGCGGGCAGCAGGCATTTGGCCGCCCCGTCACGCCGCCATCCGCCTGCAGCACCCAGCCGTCGCGCTCTTCGCAATCGCGCGCGCGCCAAGCCGCGATGGTGGCGCGTTCGACCTCTACGAGGATGCTCACGCCGGCTGCAGCGCCCGTTGTTCGACGAGCTTCACCACGTCACCCATGATGCCGGTGATCTTGAAATCCTTGGGCGTGTAGACGCGCGCCACGCCCATTTGCTTCAGAACGAGTTCGTCCGCCGGCGGAATGATGCCGCCGACGATCACGGGCACATCGTCGAGCTTGGCGTCGCGCATCAGTTGCACCACCTCGCGGACCAGATCGAGATGCGAGCCGGAAAGAATGGAGAGGCCGACGACATGCGCCTTTTTCTCTTTCGCCGCCGCGACGATCTCGGCGGGCGTCAGGCGGATGCCTTCGTACACCACGTTCATACCGACGGCCCGGCCGCGCGCGGCGATCTGTTCGGCGCCGTTGGAATGCCCGTCGAGGCCGGGCTTTCCGACCAGGAAGGTCAATTGGCGGCCGAGCTTTTCTGAAAGCGCGACGACATCGGCTTTCACGGCGTCGATATCCTCGCCTTCGCTCGGCACGACGAGCGCGACGCCGGTCGGCGCGCGGAATTCGCCGAACACCTCGCGCAAGGTCTCGCCCCATTCGCCGGTTGTCACCCCGGCTTTCGCCGCCTCGATCGAGGCGGGCATGATGTTGCGGCCTTCGCTGGCGGCTTCGCGCAGACTTTTGAGCGCGGCATCGACGGCCTTGCCGTCGCGCCCGGCGCGCCATGCGCGCAGCGCCCCGATCTGACGATCTTCGACGGTGAAATCGACGGTCTGGATGACGTCTTCGCCTGCGGAGAGCGGCGAAGGTTCGGCATTGGTGAATTTGTTGACGCCCACCACGGTCAAATCGCCGCGCTCGATGCCTTCGGCGCGCAGGCGGTTCGAGGTGACGAGCGCTTCTTTCATGTAGCCGCTCTCGACCGCGACAACCGAGCCGCCCATGGCGTCGATCTTCGCCAATTCGACGCGCGCAGCCTCCTTCAGCGCTTCGACCTTGCGTTCAATGACTTTCGAGCCGTCGAACAAATCCTCGAACTCAAGCAGATCGGTCTCGAAGGCGAGGATCTGCTGCATGCGCAGCGACCATTGCTGATCCCAGGGCCGCGGCAGGCCGAGCGCTTCGTTCCATGCCGGCAATTGCACGGCGCGCGCACGCGCAGTCTTCGACAGCGTGACCGCCAGCATTTCGATCAGGATGCGATAGACGTTGTTCTCCGCCTGCGGTTCGGTCAGGCCAAGCGAATTGACCTGCACGCCATAGCGGAAGCGGCGGCTCTTCTCGTCGGTCACGCCGTAGCGCGTGAGGCCGATCTCGTCCCACAGCTCGGTGAACGCGCGCATCTTGCAGAGTTCAGTGACGAAGCGGATGCCGGCGTTCACGAAGAAGGAGATGCGTTGGAACACGGCGCTCATCTGCGCGTCGCCGATCTCTCTGCGCGCTTTCACTGTGTCGAGCACGGCGATGGCGGTGGCGAGCGCGTAGGCGAGCTCCTGTTCCGGCGTCGCGCCCGCTTCCTGCAAATGGTAGGAGCAGACGTTCATCGCATTCCATTTCGGCGTCTCCTTGAGACACCACGCTATCGTATCGGTCGTGAGATTGAGCGAGGGCTTGGGCGGGAACACGTAGGTGCCGCGCGAGAGATATTCCTTGATGATGTCGTTCTGCGTCGTGCCCTGCAGCGCCTTGCGGTCCGCGCCCTGTTCATCGGCCAGCGCCACGTAGAGCGAGAGCAGCCACGCCGCCGGCGCGTTGATCGTCATCGACGTGTTCATCTTGTCGAGCGGGATCTGATCGAACAGGGCGCGCATATCGCCCAGATGCCCGATCGGCACGCCGACCTTGCCGACCTCGCCGCGCGCCAGGATATGGTCGCTGTCATAGCCGGTCTGCGTCGGCAGATCGAAGGCGACGGACAGCCCGGTCTGGCCCTTGGCCAGATTGGCCCTGTAGAGCTTGTTGCTCTCAGCCGGCGAGGAATGTCCCGCATAGGTGCGGAAAATCCAGGGCTGGTCCGGCGTGTGCTGGAAGGGCGCGCTCATAGCCCCAGGGAATAGCGGGATTTGCTGCAATGCAACAGCGCACGCCCTCGCGGGGGTGAGGGCGTGCGCCGCGCGTAGCGCGCGGGCCTAAGCCCCGGCGCGCCGGAAGAGTCCGATCACGAGCAGGAGGACGATCGCCCCGACGGTGGCCACGATGATCGTGTCGAGGATGGGCGTGCCGGTGATGGCGCCGATCCCAAGCTGCGGCAGCAGCCAGCCGCCGATGAACGCGCCGACCACGCCGACGATGAGATTTCCAATCAAACCGAGGCCGTAGCCCTTCACGATCACGCCGGCCAAGAAGCCGGCCACGATGCCGATGATCGCCCAGATGATGAGACTTTCGAGTGACATGTGACTCTCCCAAACCCGCCCCTTGACGGGGCTCTTGAAACGGCATCGTCCCTTGCGCCGCTGCAGAAGGTTAGAGCACAGTTCACGCAATTCGCGCGAGCTTTTTGCGTGCGGTTTTAGAATGCCGCAAATTCATCCCGTGGTTGCTGCGCAAGCGCAAAATTTCTCGCCAAATAATCGCGCTCTCCATTTGGCGAACCCCTGCGCTGTGCTTGCCATGTGAGGTCACGCGTGGCGCGGGCGTCATTGCGCAGTGCAGCAAAAGCGCGCAAAAACGGCCGGCGGTGCGAACGGCGATGGCCGAAATCGCCCGCTGGGCCGAGGAGAAAACAACATGGGCGCGTCCAAGCCGGCGCTGAAAGGCGTGAAGGATCTCTACGAGATCGGCGAGATTCCCCCGCAATTCCACGTGCCCAAGACGATGTGGGCCTGGGCTATCCGCAAGGAGCGGCACGGCCCGCCCGCGACCGCAATGCAGCTCGAAGTCGTGCCGACGCATGAGATCGGCGAAGACGAATGCCTGATCCTCGTGATGGCTGCGGGCGTGAACTACAACGGCGTGTGGGCCGCCCTCGGCGAGCCGGTTTCACCGTTCGACGGCCACAAGCAGCCTTTCCACATCGCCGGCTCCGATGCGTCCGGCATCGTTTGGGCGGTCGGCTCCAAGGTGAAACGCTGGAAGCCGGGCGATGAAGTCGTCGTCCACTGCAATCAGGACGATGGCGACGACGAAGAGTGCAATGGCGGCGATCCGATGTTTTCGACCAGCCAGCGCATCTGGGGCTACGAGACGATGGACGGCTCGTTCGCGCAGTTCTGCCGCGTGCAATCGCGCCAGCTGATGCCGCGCCCCAAGCATCTCACTTGGGAAGAATCTGCCTGCTACACGCTGACGCTCGCGACCGCCTATCGCATGCTGTTCGGCCATGAGCCGCATGAGCTGAAGCCGGGCCAAAACGTTTTGATCTGGGGCGCGTCGGGCGGGCTCGGCGTGTTCGCCACGCAGCTTGCGGCGGTGACGGGCGCCAATGCGATCGGCGTCGTCAGCGACGATGCGAAGGCCGAATACGTCATGAGCATGGGCGCCAAGGCCGTCATCAACCGCAAGAATTTCAATTGCTGGGGGCAGCTGCCGAAAGTGAACGGCCCTGAGTTCGGCGATTACATGAAGGAATGTCGCAAATTCGGCAAAGCGGTGTGGGACATCACCGGCAAGCGCGACGTCGATATGGTGTTCGAGCATCCGGGCGAAGACACGTTCCCGCTCTCGGTGTTCCTGGTGAAGCGCGGCGGCATGGTGGTGATCTGCGCCGGCACGAGCGGCTTCAATCTGACCATGGATGCGCGCTTCCTGTGGATGCGTCAGAAGCGCGTGCAAGGCTCGCACTTCGCGCATTTGAAGCAGGCGATGGCGGCGAACCAGCTTGTCATCGACCGGCGCATCGATCCCGCGATGAGCGAAGTGTTCGAATGGGAGAAAATCCCGGAAGCGCATGAAAAGATGCGCGCCAACAAGCACGCGCCGGGCAATATGGCGGTGCTGGTCAACGCCCAGCGCAGCGGCCTGCGCACCTACGAAGACGTGCTGGAGCTGAGCGAAGCGCGAGGCTAAACGCTCGCTCGTCGTACCGCCGGCTTCCAGCCGGCAGGCGGCGCTTCATCCTGCAGAAGCGACTATTGGTGAAACGAGGTCTGCCGGCTGGAAGCCGGCGGTACATGCGCTTGCGCTCGGTCAAGACGCGCGCGACGCGGATATGAGTTGGTGGCGGCGTCACAGCCGGAGGCCGCCATGCTCGCTCAAGCGCAGAAGGACCGCATCGTCGCGATCCTCGACGCAACCGCCGATCTCGTCATCGCCACGATCCGCGAGGACGGCTGGCCGCAAGCCACGGCGGTGAGCTTCGTCAATGACGGGTCCAAAATCTATTTCGGCACGTCCACGTTGGCGCAGAAGGCGCGCAACATCGCGCGCGATGACCGGGTGAGCGTGTCGCTCACGGCGCCCTACGCGCATTGGGACCAAATTCGCGGCATTTCGATCGGCGGGCGCGCGCGGCGCGTGACTGATCCCGACGAAATGGCGCGGGTGGGCGCGCTGATGCTGAAGAAATTTCCACAGATCACCAGCTATGTGCTGCCGGGCGAGGCGGGCGATCTCGCGCTCTTCCGCATCGATCCCGATGTCATCAGCCTGCTCGATTACAGCCAGGGTTTTGGCCACACCGAAGCGCTGACGCCCGGCTAACGCGTCACGGAAACGGCAGCGGCGCGCGATCGGGCGCGGTCCACGTCTTGCGGGCGGCGGGCGAGAACAAGGTCTCGCGTGACCAATAGGCCAGCGGCCAATCCTTGTCGCCGAGCGGTGACGCCATCAGCGCATTGGCGATCTCGTGCAGCGGGCGCGCGGCGCCGAACGCTTCGGCGAAGGCGCGCGCGCCGCGCAGCGAGGCTTGCGTGATGGTCTCATGATAGCCGCCGCTCTCGGTGTTCGCGACGCCCGTCGCCTCATTGTAGGCGCGTATGATGTCCGGCATGTCGCGCGCCGCGTCGAGATCGGGCCGGCGCAGCAGGATATAGAGCGCGGCGGCGAAATGGCCGGCATGTGTCCAGCGCGCCTTGGGCAAGCTACGCGCGATGAACATCTCGCCGAGCTCCGCCACATCGGCTTCGGACGCAAAGTCCGTCATCGCGGCGAGGGCGCCAGCCTGCGTCAATCGACGTCCGTCTCGGGCGCTTCGCCGTCGTCATGTTCTGTGCGCCAGCGGCCGCGCTCGTCTTCGTATTCGATGTCTTGCGGCTCAGGCGCGACGCGTTGCTCGCGCGCGGCGCGGTCGGCGGCGGCCTCCGCCTCGGCGCGCGTGCGATAGGTCGAGCCGAACACGTCGCCCACTTTGTAGGTCCAGCCGCCATCGTGCTCGACGATGTGATAATGCACCTGCGTCATGATCGGCCTCCTGAACCGCTTGCCTGATTTGGCATATAGGACACGCGCGGCGGCGGCGCGATGGAGCGCGATATGAAGCATATCGGCCTATTGGGGCACAGCGCGGACGGGGCGGCGCTGTGCTTTCTTGAGCTGTGCCGTGAGGCGGCGCGCCGGCTGGGCGCCCACGAACATCCGGAAATCACGCTGAGCATTTCGCCGATAGGGCCGGTGCTGCCGGCATGGGAGCGGATGGATTTGGCGGCGGTGAATGCGGCGCTGGGCGTGGCGGCGGCGCGTCTCGCGGCGGCGAGCTGCGACTTCTTCATCTGCCCGGACAACACCGCCCATATCGCGTTCGAGACGCCGGGCGCGGCCTTGCCTTTACCCGGCCTGCACATCGCCGAGATCGTCGCCGCGCAGGCCAAAGCCGATGGCCGCACGCGCATCGGCCTGCTAGGTACGAAATGGACCATGGAAGGCCCAGTCTATGCGCGCGCCTGTGCGCGCCACGGGCTGGCGCTTGAGACGCCAAACGCGGACGACCGCGCCTTCATCGACCGCGTGATCTTCGAAGAACTGACGCAAGGCGTGGTGCGTGAGGACTCGCGAGCTGGGTTCGTGCGCGTCATCGCGGATTTGAAAGCGCGCGGCTGCGATGGCGTGGCGCTGAGCTGCACGGAAATCCCGCTGCTCGTCACGCCGGAGGTTTCGCCGCTGCCGATTCTGGATTCGCCGCGCTTGCTGGCGCGCGCCGCCATCGATGTCGCGCTGGGCGCTGCGCCCATGCCGGTCTGGCGCGGCGGACCATTCAGCTAAAACAAAAACGGCTCCCGCGGGCGCGGGAGCCGCTCTTGTTCAAAACGCCTTGGCCTATTGGCGGCGCAGATAGAAGGTCGATCCTTCCGCGACGCCGCTGACCGAACCCGAATAGACACGGCCGTTGACGACGCCGGTCCACGTCTGTTGCGGGTTGGTCAGGACGAGCCGATTGCCCGTTTGCGACCAATTATAATTGCAGTTCGAGTAATCGCCCTGCGAATAGCCGTAGCAGGCGGTGTGATCCGAGCGCAGCGACCAGCCGATGGTCGGATAGCCGTCCCAATCCCAAGAGCCGAACCAGGTCGAGCCCGACAGGCTGGTCGAGGTATCGGGCGTTGTCACGCGGGCGCGCGCCGCATCGGCTTCGCGCTGGCGCCGTTCTGCATCGAGACGGGCTTGCGCGTCGCGCGCATCGTTGATGGCCTGATCGCGTTCGCGGCGCAGGCGTTCGGCTTCCGCGGCGCGGGCGGAATCGGAATCCGTCGCCCGTGGCGCGGGCGCCGTCTCGACCGGCGCTGTCTCAACGGGCGCAGGCTGCGTGATCTCGGCCGTCTGCGTCGGCTTCGGCGACATCTGCGAGGAGATGAACCAGGCGCCGAGCGCCAGCACCACCACGGCGCCGGCGATCAGCCACGCAATTGGCGGGCCGCCGCCCGTCTTCGGCGGATCGGCCGGCACGTAGGCCGCGTGGCTCGATCCCGGCGGCGTATAGCTTGGCGGGGTGTAGGCCGGCGGCGTGTAGGGCTGTGCGGGGCGCGGCGCGGACGAAGTCGTCGCGGTCGCGGGGCCGGGCGCGCCCTTCAAATGGGTGACGATCCGGTCGAGCGCGTTTTCACGCTCGCGCCGATAATCGATCCATTGGGTGTTGCGCAGATAATAATCGAGACCGGGGCCCGGCTCCGTCGCATCGATGCGGATCGGAATGAAGCGCTTCTTGAAATGGCTCGCGAGCTCAAGCTCACGCTTCATCGCATCGGATTCGTTGGCCGAACGGCTGACGATCACCGCGCAAGCCGCGGCATCGCGCACACCTTGCGTGATCGCTTCGGCATAAATCGCGCTCGGCGGAATATCGCGCGAGGAAATCCAGCACGCGACATTGTTGCGTTCCAGATAGCCCACGATGGCCTGAACGGTCTCAGCGTCATCGCTGGCGTGGCTGACGAATAATGTGCTCACGGGCGCCCCCTAGTAAGAACATATTAACCCAAAAGGCAGGGTCGGACCAGACCGGTCACGCGAGTGCAGCATAGATTTTCGCGGCGTTGGGGCGCCCGCGGTCACAAATCCGCTATCCGGGCCAGCCCAAAGGCCATTTTCTCCGGCCGCGCCCGCAAAAAACGGCGCGACGGTGACCCATCGCGCCGCTCGCATTGTCCAAGCCGGCCGCTTCGCCCCCTGGGGGGCCCGCCGCCGGGCTGGGCCCAGGGCCCTTAGTTGAAGATCTCAACCAGGCCGGCACCGCCTTGCCCGCCGCCGATGCACATCGTGATGACGCCGTACTTGGCCTTGCGGCGCTTGCCTTCCAGCAGGATGTGGCCGGTGAGGCGCGCGCCCGTCATGCCGAAGGGGTGGCCGATCGCGATCGAGCCGCCATTGACGTTGTACTTCTCGGGATCGATGCCGAGCGTGTCGCGGCTGTAGAGGCATTGCGACGCGAACGCTTCGTTGAGCTCCCAGAGATCGATGTCATCGACCTTGAGGCCGAAGCGTTCGAGCAGGCGCGGCACGGCGAACACGGGGCCGATGCCCATTTCGTCCGGCGCGCAGCCGGCGACGGCCCAGCCCATGAAGCGGCCCATCGGTTCGAGGCCCTTCTTCTCGGCGACCTTGGATTCCATCAGCACCACGGCGGCGGCGCCGTCGGAAAGCTGGCTGGCATTGCCCGCGGTGATGAAATTGCCCGGGCCCTTCACGGGCTCAAGCTTGGCGAGGCCTTCGATCGACGTGTCGGGGCGATTGCACTCGTCGCGATCGACCGTGTAGTCGACCATGGTCTCTTCCTTCGTCTCCTTGTTGACCTGTTTCATCTTGGTCTTCATCGGGACGATTTCGTCTTTGAACTTGCCGGATTGCTGCGCGGCCGCCATGCGGCGCTGCGATTCCAACGAGTACTGATCCTGATATTCGCGGCTGACATTGTAGCGCTTGGCGACGATGTCGGCGGTGTCGATCATCGGCATGAAGATCGCCGGATATTCGTCGAGCAGCTTCTTATCGATGTTGCCGGCGCCTTGGCCCGGGTTCGGGATCGAGATCGATTCCACGCCGCCGGCGACGACGACATCGGCGCCATCATTCTTGATGTAGTTCGCGGCCATCGCGATGGTCTGCAGGCCCGACGAACAGAAGCGATTGACGGTCACGCCGCCGGTCGTGATCGGCAGGCCGGCAAGCAGGCCCGCGAGACGGCCGACATTGCCGCCGCCATGCGCGACATTGCCCATGAACACGTCTTCCACTTCGGCCTTGTCGACCTTCGAGCGCTCCACGGCGTGCTTCACCGCGTGGGCCGCCATCGACATGGTCGGCGTGGCGTTGAAGCCGCCACGGCCCGATTTGGCCAGCCCGGTGCGGGCGTAAGAAACGATGACGGCGTCGCGCATTTTATTCCTCCCTGGGATCGGCCGGGACCATGACGGAGCGATGCCTTTTTGACAACGGGTTTCGAGTTTCGGGTATGGCGTTGCGGCGCCCGCCCGCTTGACCCAGACGGCCCCGGCGCCGCCAAGTCACCGTGCGGAGGGCAGGGCGATGTGGAAATGGCTTCTGGGCGGGGCGGCGGCGCTCCTTGTGGCATTGGCCGCACTGATCGGCGTGCGCACGGCCACGTATCGGGGCCTCGCCGAAGCGCCCCCTGTCGCCCTCACCGCCGCGCCCGAGATCGACGCCGATAAGGCCGCCGCCCATCTCGGCGAAGCCGTTCGCATCCGCACCATTTCGCGGCGTGAAGGCGTGGTCGAAGATCCCGCCGCCTTTCGCACGCTGCACAATTGGCTGGCCCGCACCTATCCGCTGACCCACGCCGCCATGAGCCGCGAAATCGTCTCGGATTATTCGCTGCTCTACACGCTTGAGGGGACGGACGCCTCGCTCCCGCCCATGCTGCTGCTCGCGCACCAGGATGTCGTGCCGGTCGAGGAAGGCACGGAGGGCGATTGGCCGGCGCCGCCGTTCTCCGGCGAGATCAAAGACGGCTACGTGATCGGGCGCGGCGCCGCCGACGACAAAGGCTCGCTGGTGGGCGTCATGGAGGGCATGGAAGCGCTGTTGCGGCAGGGCTTCACGCCGCGCCGCACGATCATGTTCGCCTTCGGCCATGACGAAGAAACGCAAGGCTCGGGCGCCCGCGCGATGGCGGCGCTTCTGCAGGCGCGCGGCATCCATCCCTGGTTCGTGATCGACGAAGGCATGGCGATTGTGGCCGACAATCCTCTGACGGGAGGCCCCGTCGCGCTGATCGGCGTGGCGGAGAAGGGTTATCTCACGGTGCGGGTGACGGCGCGGGGCGAAGGCGGCCATTCCTCGCGTCCGCCGCATGACGGCCTCGCTGCAGAGCGGCTGTCGCGCGCGATCCTGGCCATTCGCGGCCGTCCGTTCGACGCCAGCCTGCGCGAAGGGCCGGCGGCGCAGATGTTGGCCGCGCTGGCGCCGCGTTTGGGCCTCGTTCCGCGCGTTGCGATCGCCAATCAATGGGCGTTCGAGCCGCTGCTGATCAGCCAATTCCAGGCCAATCCGACCAGCGAAGCGCTGCTGCGCACCACCATCGCGCCCACCATCATCGGGGGCGGGACCAAGGAGAACGTGTTGCCGCAGCAGATGTACGCGATCGTCAATCTGCGCCTGCATCCGCGCGACAGCGTGCAAAGCGCGGTGGCGCATCTGCGCGCCAGCGTGGCCGATATTCCGGGCGTCACGGTCGAGATCGAAGGCACGCCGAACGAGCCGTCGCCGGTGTCGCGCACGGACAGCGATTCCTACGCGCTGATCGCGTCGGCCGCGCGTGCAGCGGCGCCCGCGAACACGCCAGTGTCGCCGATGCTGGTGCTGGGCGCGACGGATTCGCACTTCTACGCGGGCATTGCGGAGAACGTGTACCGCTTCGAACCGGTGCTTGCGCCGCAAGAAGATCTTTCGCGCATTCACGGCACGGGTGAGCGCATGAGCGTCGAAAACGTCGGCCGTATGGCCCGCTTCTATGCCCAGCTGATCGCGAGCGGCGGGAGATAGGGCGGCCGGGCGACAAGCCCGCTTAGGTGCGCTAAACCTCGCCGCCTTATGCGTATTCTCCTTCTCGCCTTCGCCCTGGCGCTGGCGGCGTGCGCGCCGTCCGCCGCGCCGCCGGTTCCCGCCCCGCCTGGCAGCGATGCGCTGGCGCCGCCAACGCCTGAGGGCGTCGCCGTGCATGTCGTCCAGGCCCAGGACGGGCAGAGCGTGACTGTGCCCGTGGGGCAGAAGGTCTCGATCGAACTCGTGGGCGTGCCCACGGCCGGCTATGTCTGGCAGATCGACGCGCTGCCCGATTTCCTCACCCGTAGCGGGGAGGCGAGCGGGCCGACCATCGAGGCGCAGCGCCATTCCGGCTATGTCGGCGGCAGCCATTGGGAGGTGTTCGTGCTGACGGCGAACGCGCCCGGCCAAGGCGTGGTGCGCCTCGCGCAGCGCCGGCCCTGGGAAAGCAGCGAGCCGCCCAGCCAGACTTTCTCGGTGACCATCGTCGCGCAATGAGCAGCCCGCAGCGCATCGTCATTCTGGGGCCGTCCGGCTCGGGCAAGTCGACGCTGGCGCGCGCCATCGGCGCAAAACTTGGCTTGCCGGTGGTGCATCTCGACGCGCTGTTTTGGCTGCCGGGTTGGACCGAGTGCGAGACCGAGGAATTCCGCCGCCGTGTGACGGAGGCGCATAAGGGCGAACGCTGGGTCAGCGAAGGCAATTATTCCTCGAAGACCTGGGACATCCGCCTGCCGCGCGCCGACGTGATCTTGAAGCTGCACCGCGACCGGGTGACGTGCCTGCGCCGCGCCATCACGCGATCGCTCACACAGCTTGGCCGCACGCGCGCCGATCTTGGGCCCGATTGCCCGGAAAAGCTCGACCCCGCGTTCTGGAAATTCATTTGGGAGTATGATTCTCGCCAGCCGCGCGTCGACGCGTTCCGCAAGACATTCGGCGTGGAGGATCGCTTGATCGAACTCAACAGCGCCGCCGCGATCGCGCGTTACCTTGACTCCCTTTCTCCGCCGCAAAGCGCCGCCGCATGACCGATTTGCTTCGCGATCTCTGGTATTTCGCCGTCACCTCGCGCGAGCTCAAAGCCGGCGCGATGTTCCGGCGCGAGATTTTGGGCGAGCCTGTGCTGCTCGGCCGCGGCGCGGACGGGAAGGCGTTTGCGCTGCGCGATATCTGCCCGCATCGCGCGGTGCCGCTGTCAGCTGGGCGCCAGGTGGCGCAGGACGGGCAGGTCACGGTCGAATGCCCCTATCACGGCTTCCGTTTCGGCGCAGCCGATGGCGTGTGCAAGCTCATCCCCTCGCTGGTCGATGGCCAGCCTTATGAGGCCGAGCGCATCAAGGTGCGCCATTTCCCGACTCATGAAGAGAACGGCATCGTGCTGCTCTACATGTCGGCCGATCCGCGCTTCGACGGCGCGCCGCCGCCGCCGCCCGCCTTCGGCATCGGCATGGCGAAGCCCAAATTCATGGTCGACCGGATCTTCGCGGCGACGATGGACAATGCGGTCGTGGGCCTCATGGACCCGGCGCACGTGCCTTACGTGCATAATCAATGGTGGTGGCGTCCGCCCTCGACCGGCAAGAAGCTCAAGGTGAAGCAATTCGTGCCGCGTGAGCGTGGCTGGGCCATCGCGCGCCACAAGCCGGCGTCGAATTCGCTGCTCTACAAGCTCCTGTTCGGCGGCGATGTGACGACGGAGATCGTGTTCATGCTGCCCGGCTTCCGCTGGGAGGTGGTCGAGAACGCCACGGCGCGGCTTTTCACGCTCACCTGCCTGACCCCGGAAAACGAAACCTCCACGCGCATCACGCAAGTCACCTATTGGCAGAATTCGCCGCTGCTCGATGTCGTGAAGCCCGCGCTCATCCCTGGCTTCAAGCAATTCCTCGATCAGGACGGCCGCATGGTCGATCTGCAGAACACCGGCCTCGTCTATCAAAAGACCATGCTGATGATCGACGACATCGATGTGCAGGCCAAATGGTACATGCGCTTGAAGCGCGAATGGACCAAGTCCCGCGAAGAAGCCCGCGATTTCGCCAATCCCATCGAGCCGACGACGCTGAGGTGGATGAGTTAACTTCGAGTTCTCGCGCTTTCGGGCTCCGACAGAGACAGGAGGAGTCTTTCGATAATTTGGTCTCGTGTCACAATGCTGTTGGGCTTGCCCTCGCGGTCCACAAGCACGAGAAAATCGCGTCCCCGATCGCTCATCAACTTTAGAGCGCGCGAGGTTCCGATCCCAACACGGGCGCCAGCCTCCCCGAAGAACGGGAGCGACTGAATTCGCGATTCCGGAGCCTCTCTCAGAAAGTTGAGCAACTCGGAAAGCTGCTCTGGCGCCAAAGCTGAAATCGTTTGCGCCCTTGCCGCTGCAACGTATTTGTCGTCCTTCGTGATAATCACGAAGGAATTTCGGACCGCGGCTGAAATTGTTCGAAGGTAAGAGGAAACTGCGTGTGCCTCATACCAACTGGCAGTGGTCCCCATCTGTAGCGCAAGGGCAGCTACTTTCTGACCGTGAAGTCGTTCTGCTACGGAATTGAGGCTCTCAATGCCACCTTTGGCGACCATAGCAAGGTCGGCACCTTGAAGGACGTCTCGACGTCCGAGCCGAAGCAGCGGCGCGCTCTCTTTCGCTACAGTATGAAACTCTGCGGTAAATCCGCCGCCGGATACTTGCTTTAGGCGATTGGATGTAAGCGCGAGTACGATCGTGAAGAGAACCGCGAGAGTCACAAATCCAACATCTGGCGTGACTCGGTATTCGATCTTCCAGAGGCAAAATAGTCCGGCACCCCCAAGGCAGGCGGCAATGGCCGCTTTAAATAGTGAAACGAGATCGTTCACCGCATCCCCCAACATCGCTGTGACAGACTTACGTAGCCCCAGTAGCGCGGCGTATGAAGTGGGCTGTTTGCTATCGCGCCTCAGAAAGGCGCAGCCTTCCGCGTCGGATGGGGGGCGGGGTCCGAAAGATCGCGAAGCATTCGATGCATGGTGCTGCACCGCCGCTCTCCGAATCCGGCCCCCAAAGTCGAGCAAGCTCGATTTTGAACTTTTGAGCCGAAATGCGGCAGGCCGCATTTCGGGCCACCTTCTCCCCCTCGCGGGGGAGAAGGGCGCGTAACGTCACCTCCTTGCGCCGCACCGAGCGCTGTCCGAAACTGCGCTCATTCAAGGACCGAAAAAGAGAGGAACGCCCCGATGGCGATCGATTTTGCAATTCCGGAAGAGGCCAAGCAGCTGCGTCTGCGCATTCGCGCTTGGGTCCACGATGAGTGCATGCCGGCGGAGAAGCGCCTGCTGGACGGTGAAGATTATAAGACGGTGCTGAACGAGCTGCGCACCAAGGCGCGCGCGCAAGGGCTCTGGTGCCCCTTCATCCCGAAAGAGCATGGCGGCATGGGGCTCGGGCCGCTGGCCAACGCGCTGGTGCAGATGGAATTGGGCGAAAGCTATCTTGGCGCGCTCTCCATGAACACGCAGGGGCCCGACGACGCCACCATGATGACGCTGCTCGAGCACGGCACCGAATATCAGAAGGAAAAGTTCCTGAAGCCGCTGCTCAATGGCGAAAAGCGCATCTGCTATTCGATGACCGAGAAAGCCGCCGGCGCCGACGCCACCGGCATGCAGACGCGCGCCGAGAAGAAGGGCAATGAAAGCTACGTGCTGAACGGCGAGAAATGGTTCTCTTCCGCCGCCAGCGTCGCCGACATCGCGCTGGTGATGGCCAAGACCGATCCCGACGCGCCGCGCCATCAGCAATTCTCGACTTTCCTCGTCGAACTGCCGAACCCCGGCTACAAGATCAAACGCAACATCCCGACCATGGGGCTCGAAGGCCCGCTCAGCCACATCCTCGGCGGCGGCCACGCGGAAATTGAGATCAGCAATCTCGAAGTGCCGGCCGAAAATCTGCTGGGCGGCGAGGGCAATGGCTTCAACATGGGCCAGCACCGCTTGGCTTACGGGCGCCTGCGCCACGGCATGCACAATGTCGCGATGGCCCAGCGCGCGCTCGATATGGCGACCGAGCACGTCACCAATCGCTCGACCTTCGGGCGCAAGCTTGATGAGCGCCAGGCCGTGCAATTCATGCTCGCCGAATGCGCCAGCCAGCTCTACATCGCGCGCCTGATGCTGATGCACATCGCCTACAAGGCCGAGAACAAGATGGACATCCGCCAGGAGAACGGCATCGCCAAAGTGTTCCTCGCGAACATGGTGCACAAGGTTGTCGATACCGCGATCCAGCTGCATGGCGCGCTCGGCTATTCGCGCGATACCCCGCTCGCGGCCTGGTACACCCATATCCGGTCGCAACGTCTGGTCGATGGGCCGGACGAGGTCCACAAATGGACGACGGGCCGCAACGTCATCAAGGCGTTCAAGGCGACGGGCACGACCGCTTCAGCCTGCGGCGGCGATCTGCTCTAAGTTGAGCATGCGAGACAGCCGCGCCGCGTGCGCGGCTGTTCTCAAATGCCGAGCAGCGGCAGCAGCAGCGCCCGCGTCGGCGCAACGATCGCGGGCGCGGCGAACGCGCGGGATTGACCTTCGCTGACCAGCAACGCGGCCGCAGCGGCGCTGTCGGCGCCATGCGGGCCGAGTGCATCGAAATCGATCCACGCGGGGCCCGCCTCCGCGCTTTCAAGCGCTGTCGGCGCTTCGGCTTGCGCGGCAATCTGTGCGGCGGGCCGGGGCGCGGCGACGAAGTCTTGCGCCGCCACCGAATCGGCGGGCGCCGCAAGCGCGGTCTGCGCCGGCGCGATCAAGCCGATCATCGCCATCACGCCGGCGGCGATCTGCGATAGACCGAGCCGGCGCGGGCGCCGTGTGCTCGCCGGCGCATCTGCGATGGCGGCGGCGAGCGTGTGCGGCCCGGCGCGCCAATCGACATGCGCCGCGGGGTGCGGGCCGCGCCAGGGCGTATCATCCGTGCTGACGACGACAAGGCGACCCGCGCCGCCCAGCAGGGCGGGCAAGCTCTCTGCCTTGGCGGCCGTCTCGGCGTTCCAGACCAGAACCGCCGTCAGCGCGCCCAGCGTCAGCTGAGGCGGCGCGTCGCCTAGCACGATCCGGGCCGCCAAGCCTGGCATGGCGCGCGCGACGTCATCGGCGGCGGCGCAGCCCTTGGCGTGAACGAGCACGGTGATCATGGCGCAATTCTCCCTTTGCGGAGGATTTGCCGATGCGCCCGCATCCACAAGCATGCGGCGCCCGATTACGTTGGATGCGGCGCGCGTTTCTGTGAATAAATCGGGCCGCGCGACCCTTGCCGGCGGCGCGCGCACGCGTGCTAGGGTCTGGCTTGGAGAATTCTATGCCCGATACGATCACTGCGTCTGCGACTTGGCTGGCGGCGGCCGAGGCGCTGCAGACCGAGACCATCGCGCTGCGCCGCGCCATCCATGAAGAGCCGGAGATCGGGCTCGATACGCCCAAGACGCTGGCCAAGGTGAAGGAAGCGCTCGCCGGCCTGCCGCTCACGCTCAAGGAAGGCCGCTCCTGCACCGGCATGATCGCCGTGCTGGAAGGCGGCAAGCCGGGGCGCACCGTGCTGTTGCGCGGCGACATGGACGCGCTGCCCATGCCGGAAGACACCGCGCTCGATTTCCGCTCGAAAACGCCGGGCGCCATGCACGCCTGCGGCCATGATGCGCACACCTCGATGCTGGTCAGCGCCGCCAAAGTGCTGTGCGCGCGCAAGGACGAGATCGCGGGCCGCATCCTCTTCATGTTTCAGCCGGGCGAAGAGGGCTTCCATGGCGCGCGCTTCATGATGGAGGACGGGCTGCTAGCCGATCCCGCGCCCGATGCGTGCTTTGCGCTCCACATCACGCCGAACGTCCCTTCGGGCGTCGTCACCGCCAAGGGCGGCACGATGATGGCGTCGGCGGATGTGTTCGATGTGATCGTGCGCGGCAAGGGCGGGCACGCCTCGACGCCGCATCTGGCGGTCGACCCGATGCCAGTCGCGGCCGAGATCGTGCTGGCGCTCAACGCCTTCGTCACGCGCCGCATCGACGCCTTCGATCCCGCGATCGTCACTACGTCTCGCATCCTCGGCGGCACCACGGACAATGTGATCCCCGAAACCGTGCGCATGACGGGCACGATCCGCGCCGTCTCCGAGCGCACGCGCAAGGCGGTGCATGACGGCATCCCGCAGGTCGCTGAGAACATCGCGCGCGCGCATGGCTGCACGGCCGAGGTCGAGATCGTGAAGGGCTTTCCCGTCACGGTGAATGATGCGCGCGCCGTCACGCTCGCAGGCGGCGCCGTCCGCGACGAATTGGGCCAAGGCGCCTGGCGCCAGGCGACGGCGCCGGTGATGGGCGCGGAGGATTTTTCCTACGTGCTGCAGAAATTCCCGGGCGCGATGATGTTCATCGGCGTCTGTCCCGAGGGCGAGGATTTCCGCACGGCCTGCCCCTGCCATTCGAACAAGATGATGCTGAACGAAGCCGCCATGGCCCACGGCGTCGCCGCCCATTGCGCCATCGCCGAGCGCTTCCTGCGCGATGGCTTGCCGGCTAGCGCGTAAGCAGCGCGCGCAGATCCCACAGATGGGCGGGGCCGAGCGGCAGCGCGGTCCAGTCGAAGGTGATCGCTGAAAAGCCGATGCTGATCGCGGCGCCGGCGAACAGCAGCGCACGCACGCGGGGCGACCAGACGGGAACGCGCGACCAGACGAGCAGACCATAGAACGCCAGCGCCATCACGATCGGCTGGAATTCGATGCGATAGCGCAGCGCCATATAGATATGCATCAGGATCATCAGGGCCGGCGGTGCAAAGCCGATGAGCGCGAGCGCGAGCGGCGCGCGGTCGGGCGAGGGCGCCAGCAGCTTGCGCGCGCCGAAAACCGCCAAGCCGATCCAGATCGCATCCGTCAGCAGCAGCGAGGCAGGCGGCAGTTCGCCGCCATCGAGCCAATGCGCCATCCACGCTGAAAAGATCGTGCGCCCGCTCGAATCCCAGAGCGCCCAGATCGGCAGGAAATAATACTGCAGGCCGAACCAAAGCCGTGCGGGATTGGTGAGCCCCTGCGTCTCCAGCCGCACGAGCCGGCCCGGATAGCCGTGCTGCAGCAGCGTCTGCTTGGAGAGATCGAGAAACTCGAACGGATCGCCCCAGCGCATGAAATTCACGCCCAGCGCGATGATCGTGAACAGCGCCAGCACCGTCACGGGCGGCGCGACCGCCAGCGCCGCGGCGCGCGCGCTGTGTGTATCGCGCCAGCGCCCATAGCCGATGTAGAGCGTGAGAGATGTCGCCGCCGCGCAGAGTCCGAGCCCCGTGCTGGCGCGCGTGTTGAGGCAGAGCCCGGCCATGGCGGCCATCAACGCCAAGCTCGCGGCGGCGATTGGCTCGCCGCGCGCCAGTGGCCGGTAAAGCGCGGCGAGGAAGCCCGCGACAAAACACGCGCTCCAGAACACCGGCTCATTGTAGACCGAACTTGAGCGCGTAAGGATGAAGGGCAGGCCGACGAGAAGCGTGCAGGCGATAAGAGTGAGCAAAGCTGGGCGCGGCAGCCGCGCGAAGCCGATGTCGCACAGCGTGCGCGCCGTGAAATAGACCGCGCCCGCCGCCGCCATGGCGCAGGTGAGCCGGCCGATGGCCTGCGTTTCAAGATCGAAGAAGGTGGCGAGCGGCGCGCGCGCGATCGCCGGCCAGATGCCGAAATAGGCGTAGGTCCGCCCATGAAGGCTCAGCGCCTCATAGCCGATGATATTGGGGCCAATCGTGAAATCCCAGCGCAGCAATCGCGCCAGCATATCGTTGAAGACCAGGCCCAGGCCTTCATCGGCCACGACGTTGAACGTGAAATCGGACAAGAGCCCGAGATAAAGCGCGAACGCGACGAGCGCGGCGGCGATGGGAATCGTACGCGCGTTCATGCGCACCCATCTTTCGCTCCCGCCGAGGCCCCTCAAAACGAACCACCCATTCCCGGACGCCGGCGCAGCCGGCGGTCCGGGACCCATGAACACAAACCTTCGCTTGGTGAAACTCCCCACGAAGCCGCGGAGTTTTCTATGGGCCGCGTCTATAGGTCCTGGGCTCGGCGCTTCGCGCCGCCCCGGGAATGGGTGTGTCTTGCAGAGGTCGCGCGCCGAGGAAGAAGGCTTGAGGCGGCGGACGCCTCACGTCACCCCTGCCTTTTCGCACCCGCAAAATCTGCTACGAGGACGGACGTTTGCAGGAGTAGGGCCAGCATGGCGGGCGGCGACGGGGTTTTGCAGCTTCTGGATTTGGCGGCGCAGGATGGCGAGGCCTATTGCGCCCGCGTGCAGGCGGCGGTGCGCGCGGTTGTCGCGCCCGGCGGGGCGGTCGATCGCAAGAAGATCGATGGCGAACAGCATCTGGTGCACGGTTTTGGCTGGGTCGCGACCTATGCCGAAGCGCTCCGTCAGGTCGCCGCTTGGGCCCGCCGGCTAAGCGACGAAGGCAAGTTCGGCGAGGTCGAGAGCCTGCTCGCGCAATTGGTGGTCGCGGAATATTCGGCCCAGCTGGCCGGCGGCGTATTGATGACGCAGGTCGAGATGATCCGGCCCGCCGATTTCGGCGTCGAGCCGCCGCCCGTGCGCTTCACCATCGATCAGGCCAAGAAGAACGCGCTGGCGGCCCATCTGCACAACGCGCTCGGCAAGGCCACGCTTGAGACGACCGGCCTCGATGAGGATTTCGAGCTGATCCGCGATCAGTTCCGCAAATTCGCCGACGCCAAAATCGTGCCCTACGCGCACCAATGGCATTTGAACGACGAATTCATCCCGATGGCGATCGTCGAGGAGATGGGCGCGCTCGGCGTGTTCGGCCTCACCATCCCGGAGTCCTATGGCGGCGCGGGCCTCGGGAAGACAGCGATGTGCGTCGTCTCCGAAGAGCTGTCGCGCGCCTGGATCGGCACCGGCTCGCTCGGCACGCGCAGCGAGATCGCGGCCGAGCTCATCCTCACCGGCGGCACCGACGCGCAGAAGGATGAATGGCTGCCGAAGATCGCCAGCGCCGAAATCCTGCCCACGGCCGTCTTCACCGAGCCGAACACGGGCTCCGATCTCGGCTCGCTGCGTACGCGCGCAGCGAAGGAGGGCGATGCGTACGTCGTCACAGGCAATAAGACCTGGATCACGCATGCGGCGCGCGCCGATGTGATGACGCTGCTGGTGCGCACCAATCCGGATAAGCCGGGCCCGGGCGGGCTCTCCATGCTGCTCGCGCCCAAGCTGCGCGGCGATGACGAAAATCCGTTCCCTACGCCCGGCATGAGCGGTGGCGAGATCGAGGTGATCGGCTATCGCGGCATGAAGGAATACGAGATCGGCTTCGACGGCTTCAAAGTGCCCGCCGCCAATCTGCTCGGCGGCGTCGAGGGCCAGGGCTTCAAGCAGCTGATGGCGACGTTCGAAAGCGCGCGTATCCAGACCGCGGCGCGCGCCGTGGGCGTGGCGCAATGCGCGCTCGAACTCGGCCTCAAATACGCGATCGACCGCAAACAATTCGGCCAGGAGATTTTCGCCTTCCCGCGAGTCTCCAACAAGCTGGTGATGATGGCGGCCGAGCTGATGGCCTGCCGCCAGCTCACCTATTTCTCGGCGCGCCAGAAAGACAGCGGCAAGCGCTGCGATCTCGAAGCCGGCATGGCCAAGCTCCTGGCCGCGCGCGTCGCCTGGGCGGCGGCGGACAACGCGCTGCAAATCCATGGCGGCAACGGCTTCGCCATGGAATATCCGATCAGCCGGGTGCTGGCCGACGCGCGCATCCTCAACATTTTCGAGGGCGCGGGCGAAATCCAGGCCATGGTGATCGCGCGCCGGCTCCTGGAAGAGGGCGCCAATTAGGGCGGGCGACACAAAGGGTCACAACCCTTCCGATTGTTCAAAAGCCCTTGCACGATTGCGTGTATAGCTTCGAGGTGCTGCGCGGCGGCGATGCGTGGGCCGGCGTGTTCCGATAGGGCGAGGCGATGAAATCTCTTTGGGCCGTCTTGGCGCTTCTCGCGCTCTCCGCCTGCGCCGGCACGGGCGGGGCGCATCGTACGCCCGCGGCATGGATCGCCGCTTCGTCCTCGGGCGATCTGCGCTTTGGCCCGCCCTATCCCACCTTGGTGTTCGATGGCCGGCGCGTTTCGGGCTCCGGCTCGTGCAACCGGTACACCGCCGACGTGGCGATCGAGCGGGGACGCTTTGATATCTCGAACCTCGCGGCCACGGAGATGGCGTGTGCGCCGCCGATCATGGAACAAGAGGCGCTGTTCTTCCGCCTGCTGGGCGATGCGGTCGCGATGGATGGCAGCCAGCCCGGCGTGCTTGTGCTACGCACCAATGATGGGCGCATGCTCCGCTTCCGGAGCGCGCCGCCCCAATAGGAGGCGCAGATGGGCCGCGTCGTCCATTTCGAAATTCACGCTGCCGAGCCGGCGCGCTGCGCAACCTTCTACGCCAAGGCTTTCGGCTGGGCGTGCCAGGAAATCCCAGCGATCGATTATTGGACGGTCGAAACGGGCGAGGGCGCTGGCATCAGCGGCGGCATTTTTCGCCGCCAAGGGCCTGAACCCGCCGAGGGCCAGCCGGTCAACGCCTACGTCTCCTCGATCGCAGTCGAGGATGTCGAGGCCGCCGCCGTGGCGGTTGCTGCGGCCGGCGGGCGCATCGTGGTTCCGCGCTTCGCGATCCCACATGTCGGCTGGGGCGCCTATTTCAAGGACAGCGAAGGCAATATCGTCGGCCTGCACCAAGCCGATTCGTCGGCGCGCTGAGGGACGAAGCCATGCGCGTTCTGCTGCTCGCACTGCTGCTCGCAGCATGCCAGCCGGCGCCGCACGAGTTTCCGGCGCGTGCAGCGGCGCGCTTTTATCGGACGTGCCCCGAGAGCGACCCGGTGTGCGCCTGCACCTGGGACAACATCACCCGCGCCATGACCGCAGACGAATATGACGATGCGCTGAAGCGGTTTCGCCGCGAAGGGCTGATGGATCCGCGCATCACGCATGCGCGCACGGTGTGCGTCGAGCATGCGCATTGAGCCCTGACATGCGGCGCGATGCAGTTTTTCGTTTGCAGCTTGGCGCCAACCGCCTCTAAGAACGCGCGCCTGCGAAAAAGGAGCGCGCCTCGCCGATGCCCGAAAAGCGACTTGTGTATAAGCCTGGCGATTATGATCTGATCGTGAAGCGCTCTGCGGCCGGACTTGGCCTGTTCGCGGGCGAAGCGATCCCGAAGGGCAAATGCGTCATCGAATATTTCGGCCCCTATCTCACCAATGACGAGGCGGACCGCGTCGCCAACAAATATCTGTTCGAGGTGAGCGAGACCAAGACGATCGACGGCGCCGGCCGCGCCAACAAGGCGCGCTACATCAACCATTCCTGCCGGCCCAATTGCGAGCCAGAAATCACCCGCAACCGCGTGTTCATCTTCGCCAAGCGCAACATCAAGGCGGGCGAAGAGCTCAGCTACGATTACGGCAAGGATTATTGGAACACGTTCATCAAGCCGCACGGCTGCCGCTGCGTGAAATGCACGACGGCGCGGATGGGCGTGAAGAAGGCGAAGGTGGTCAAGAGCGCCAAGAAAGCCAAAACCGCCAAATCGACCCGCGCCGCCAAAACCGCAAAGGCCGCGGCGCGGTAGGCTCAGCGCTCCCCCGTGGGAGAGGGGATGACGCGCTAGCTCTGATCCACCAGTGTCAGGCGCGGCACGATCGCGCCCATCGGCAGCGCCGCGCCCGGCGCGATGACGGCGTTGGCGCCGATGCGGGCGTGATCGCCGACGATGGCGCCGAATTTCTCGACGCCGGTGTCGATCGCGGTCCCATCGATGCGGAAGCGGATGCGGTGCTCGGCCCATTCATTGCGGTAGTTCGCGATCATGGCGCCGGCTTCGACGTTCACATCCGCGCCCAGCACGCTGTCGCCGACGAAATTGAGATGGGCGAGCTTCGTGCCCGCGAACAGGAAGCTGGATTTGAGTTCGACGCTTGGCCCCAGCGTGCAGCGTGCGTCGAGCCAGCAGCCGCCGCGCGTCAGCGAATTGGCGGCGATGTAGCAATCGGGGCCGATGATGGCGGGGCCCTTGATGATGGAGCCGGTCTCGATCGTCGCGCTCACATGGATCGCCGCGCCCTCGATCACGCGATAATCCGGCCCAAGCTGGCCCATCAGCCGGCGCACGATGGCTTCCGAATTCTGCGTCCAATCCCACGGCGGGCGGGCGGCGAGATCGGCGAGCGGCGTGGCCGCCGCATGTTCGATATAATCGGCGACCTTGAGCATCAGAAAGGCCTCCGCGCCGCCAGCGCGGCAAACAGCGTGCCGTCGTCCAGCAAATCGAGTTCACCGCCCACCGGCACGCCATGCGAAAGCCTGGTCACGCTCGCGCCCAGCGGCTGAAGCCGCTCGGTGAGATAATGCGCCGTGGTCTGTCCATCGACGGTGGCCGAAAGCGCCAGGATAACCTCGCGCACGCCCTCCCGGCTGGCGCGCTCCATCAAGCCCGCAATGCGCAAATCCTCCGGCCGCACGCCGTCGAGCGCGGCCAGCACGCCGCCCAGCACGTGATAGCGGCCCTTAAAGGCGCCCGCGCGCTCCAGCGCCCACACATCGCCCACCTCGGCCACCACGCAGATCAGGCTGTCATCCCGCTCGGGCGCGGTGCAGAGCGTGCACGGATCGGCCGCATCGAGCATGCCGCAGACCGAGCAGGCCTTGACCTTCTCAGCCGCGTCGCTGAGCGCCGCCGCCAGCGGCAGCAGCAATTGGTCCTTGCGCTTCAGGAGTTGGAGCGCGGCCCGCCGCGCCGAGCGCGGCCCAAGCCCGGGCACCTTCGCCAGCAGCGAAATCAGCGTCTCGATCTCGGGCGCCGCGGTGACGGATTTAGCGCGCATCGCTCAAGACATAGCGCGCCGCCGGCTGGGGCGCGAGGGCGCGCGCTGTCGTGGCGTTACCCCGCTGTCGCCTGCGCCTAGCCGTGCTATGGTCGCGCAAAATCCGGAGGATGCGCGATGGCTTATAAGCTCTTGATCAACGGCCAGCTCGAAGACGGCGATGCGGCGATGGATGTCGTCAATCCCGCCACGGAAGAGGTGCTCGCCTCGTGCCCGCGCGCCTCGAAGGCGCAGCTCGACAAGGCGGTCGCCGCCGCCAAGGCCGCCTTCCCGGCCTGGAGCGCCAAGCCCATCGCCGAGCGCAAGGCGGCGCTCCTCGCCATCGCGGACGTGATCGAAAAGAACGGCCCCGAACTCGCGCGCCTGCTGACGCAAGAGCAAGGCAAGCCGCTGGGCGACGCCACGGGAGAAATTTTCGGCGCCGCGGCCTTCTTCAAATATTTCACGATGCACGACCTGCCGGTGAAGGTGCTGGTCGACAGCGAAACCGCGCGGGTCGAAGCGCACCGCAAACCGCTGGGTGTGATCGGCGCGATCATCCCGTGGAATTTCCCGGTCATCCTGATGGCGTTCAAGCTGCCGGCCGCGCTGCTGGCGGGCAACACCGTGGTCGTGAAGCCGGCCGCGACCACGCCGCTCACCACGCTGCGCATCGGCGAACTCATCAAGGACGTGCTGCCGCCCGGCGTCGTCAACGTCATCACCGACGCCAACGATCTCGGCGGCGCGCTCACGGCCCATCCGGACGTGCGCAAGATCTCCTTCACCGGCTCGACCGAGACCGGCAAGAAGGTGATGGCCTCGGCCGCAGCGACGCTGAAGCGCATCACGCTCGAACTCGGCGGCAATGACGCCGGCATCGTGCTCGATGACGTGAACCCGAAGGAGACGGCGCCGAAGCTGTTCGCCGGCGCGTTCCAGAACAACGGCCAAGTCTGCATCGCGATGAAGCGGCTCTACGTGCACGAGTCGATCTACGACGAGATGTGCGAAGAGCTCGCCGCGCTCGCCAACAACGCCATCATCGGCGACGGGCTCGAACAGGGCACGCAGATCGGCCCGCTGCAAAACAAGATGCAGTACGAGAAGGTCAAAGACATTCTCGAAAGCGCCAAGAAAGAGGGCAAGGTGATCGCCGGCGGCGAGGTTCCCGATCAGCCCGGCTATTTCATCCGTCCGACCATCGTGCGCGACATCAGCGACGGCGCGCGGCTTGTCGATGAAGAACAGTTCGGCCCCGTCCTGCCGGTGATCAAATACAAGGATACCGAAGACGCCATCGCGCGCGCCAACGCCTCGCCCTATGGGCTCGGCGGCTCGGTGTGGTCGAAGGATGTCGACCGCGCCTATCAGGTGGCCAACAAGCTGGGCTCCGGCACGGTCTGGGTGAACAAGCACGCCGATCTCGCCCCCAACATTCCCTTCGGCGGCTCCGGCCAATCCGGCTTCGGCAGCGAATTGGGCGAAGAGGGCCTGGCGGAATTCACGCAGCTGCAGGTGATCAGCGTCGCGCGGTGAGCGCGGCGCGCGGGGGCAAGTTGATGCTTCGCGGCCTATGGCGATGGGTTGAGAACGAAGGCGTCGCCGAACGATGGCGAGCGCGAGTCGAGGTGCGCCGCGGCGAATGGCGCGACCTCGATCAAGGCGCCTATTCGCGCGCCAACATTCATCCCGCGTTTTGGGACCTGCCATTGCAGGTCGACTATCTCCAGGCCATCCGGTGGGGTGAGGCCGAAGCGCGAGCGCACCGATGGCGCGACAAAACCGTCAGGCTCGCAGTCTTCGCAGCCGTTGTGGTGGGCTGCGCCTTCATCGCCGTCGCTTTGGGCGCCACGGCGTTGCTGGCGCTTGCCCACTCATAAGTGTCGGTTGGAAAGATCGTGTGAGTGGGGTGGACTATAAACGCCGTGGAATTCGAGCTGCGCAATGATCGCCGCCGCGACCACGCGCGCCGTCGTCTCGTCAGGAATGTGAGGACCATCGATCATTCCATCGACATGCAGGCAGACATTGACGTCGGCTGCGGCCGTTCCGTCGGCCGTAGCGGCTTGAACGGACGTCATCAGCGCGAGCAGGAACGCCGCAACCGGCGGGCGTATGTGTTTAGACAGCATCGAGTTTCTGCATCTTGAGCTGATCGAGCGTGAGCAGGACAGCGATCGTGAGGGCGAGCGCGGCGAAGACGAGCGGGGCTGCATGAAAGAGGGACGCTTGCCGCCAGTTTGCAAGCAGTGCGAGGGCAAACACTGCCCACGACGCAACGCGCAGAACCACGAGATAGCCCGTGCCCAACTTGGCGCCGAACACGCCCCAGTCCGGGTCGAATAAGGGCCGCCAACGCGGCCGAAACAGGTCGTCGCCGCGTTGCGCTCGGTTGGCTGCATTGATCGCGCGGTGCGCCGCCGGATCAAACAGCATCGTGAGGAACAGGAGTGCGGCGACGCCCGCAGACGCAATCGCGATGCTTTGAAACGCGCGCTCAGTGACCAGGTTTGAGAACCGGGCTATCGGCGCGAGGATCAAGTCTAGGCTGGCCGTGGCGTATGCCATCGCTCTCAGAGCGGAATGCAGATAGCGCGCCACGCCGCCCACCCCCTCAAAACGGCAGCTTGAACCCCGGCAGCATGCCCAGCCCGCCGGACAATCCCTTCATCTCGTCGTTCTGCGCCTCTTCCAGTTTCCGGCGCGCGTCGTCATGCGCGGCGCGGACGAGATCTTCGAGCATTTCCGCGTCTTCTGGCTTCAAGAGGGACGGATCGATCGACAAACCCAACATCGCGCTCTTGCCTGAAAGGCGCAGCTTCACCATGCCGCCGCCGGACGAGCCTTCGACCTCCATCGCCTCCAGTTTCTTCTGCGCTTCGGCGATCTTGGCCTGCATGGCCTGCGCCTGACGCATGATCTGGGTGATGTCCTTCATCTCTCGCCTTCCTTCTTGCGCAGCGGCACGACATCGCCATCCGCCGGCTTCGTCTCCGGCGCCTGCTTGACGCCCACGATCTCGGCGCCCGGAAATTTGCGCATCGCTTCGGCGACGAAGGGATGGCGCTTCAATTCGTCGAGCGCGCGCGCCTCATCCTTCTTGCGCCGCTCGGCGAGGCTCTCGACCCCGGCCGCGCCGTCCGGGCGCACCACCCAGATTTCCCCCGTCGCTTCGCGGATCGCGTTGATCAGCCGGCGCGGCAAATCCTCGGGCATGCCTTGCGCCGGCTTGAACACGATTTCGCCCGGCGTGAATTTCGTCAGCTGCACGTAACGCTCGAGCGCGACCTCAAGATCGATGTCGCGCGCCGCGGCGATGAGCGCGACCACATCCTCGAAGGTGGAGAGGCGCGGCGCTTCGTTGACGGGCGCGCCCGGCTGTGCAGGCGAGGGGCGCATTTCGCTCGGCGCGGGGCCGTCGCCGCTGCGTGGGCCGCCCTCGCGCAGCAGCCGCGCGGCTTCTTCCGGCGGCGGCAGGCCCTGCGCGGCGCAGAGGCGCACCATCGCCATTTCCGCCGCCGCGATCGGATCGGGTGCGCGTTGCGCTTCTTCGAGCGCGCGCAGCAGCATCTGCCAGAGCCGCGACAGCTGCGCCGGCGTCAGCGCGCCGGCGATCTCGCGGATGCGCGCCTCCCAATCCTTGCCGCCGACGATCTTCGCCTCGGCGCCGAGCGCTTGCGCCCGCGCCGCGTCATGGCCGATCTCCAAAAGGTCGCGCAGGATCAGCGCCGGATCGGCGCCGCTGTCGTATTGGCTGCGTACCTCGGCGAGCGCGCTCCTGGAATCGCCCTTCACGATCGCCGCCATGAGATCGAGCACGCGGCCGCGGTCGGCGAGGCCTAGCATGTCGCGCACATCTGCCGCCGAGACGGCCGCGCCGGGCTTTTGCACCATCGCCTGATCGAGCAGCGAGAGCGCATCGCGCACCGAGCCTTCCGCCGCGCGCGCGATCAGCGCCAGCCCGTCGGCGTCGATGCTGACACTCTCCTTCGCGCAGATCGTGGCGAGGTGCGCCTGCAGCTGTTCGCTGTCGACGCGCTTCAGATCGAAGCGCTGGCAGCGCGACAGCACGGTGACGGGCACTTTGCGGATTTCGGTGGTCGCGAAAATGAACTTCACATGCGGCGGCGGCTCTTCCAGCGTCTTCAGCAGGCCATTGAACGCCGCGGTCGAGAGCATGTGCACTTCGTCGATGATGTAGACCTTGTAGCGCGCCATCACCGGCGCGTAGCGCACGCTGTCGAGAATTTCGCGGATGTCGTTGATGCCGGTGCGCGAGGCGGCGTCCATCTCGAACACGTCGGGATGGCGGCTTTCCATGATGGCCTGGCAATGCTCGCCCGGCGGCTCAAGCTTTACGCTCGGCGCGTTGACGGCATCGGTCTTGTAATTGAGCGCGCGCGCGAGCAGGCGGGCCGTCGTCGTCTTGCCCACGCCGCGCACGCCGGTGAGCATGTAGGCGTGCGGAATGCGGCCCATGACGAACGAATTGGCGATGGTGCGCACCATCGCCTCCTGGCCGATCATGTCCTCGAACGTGCGTGGGCGGTATTTGCGCGCCAGCACGAGATAGCCCTGCGGGCCCAAAGGGGTCTCCGCGCCGAACAGGCCGGGGGCGTCTGAGTCGCTCACGCAACAAATGTAATCGCTCGCGCGCCGGAGGGGTACTCCGGCGCGCGCGCTATCAGCCTCGCCACCTCATCAGGCGTTGTAGAAGCGCTCTTCGGCGATTTTGCCGTTCTTCACGGTGTAGAGCGCGACCTCTTCCATCTGGATGCGCTGGCCATTGGCCTTGGCGGTGACGTCCATCTTGAACACCAGCGCGAACTGGTCGCCGTTCACGAACGGGCCTTGCGTCTCGAAGCCATGGATTTCGTGGTTCTCGAACCACCAGACACTCTTGCCGTGCACGGCCTCGCGGCCTTCCAGCCGCGCCATCGGCCCGTCCATGTTTTCGATCGAAACCACATTGTCGGCCCACATGGCCTCGGCGGTGGCGAAATCGGACGTTTTCAGCGCGTCGGTGAATGTCTTGGCGGTGTCGGCAGTGCTCATCCGAGCCTCCTGTTCGAGCCAAACTGGCCTCAGAACAAAGGCGGTACAATCGGCCCGCGCGCAAGCGCAAAGCGCCCAATGGCGCATCGCTGCTGACACGTTTTGGTGAGGGTGCAGACAGGACGGCGACCCGAACGCAACCCGTTACGGCTGCTTCCTTCCGGACCTGACCGGGTTGGCGGGGCGACCGTCCGCCGCCTGCCTGCGGCGCTCATATCGCCGGTCCAGGCGCCAAGAACAAGGCCGCGGCCGCATCGTGACCTTGGTCACATCGGACCCTCTCGAAATCACAGACGTTCTCCCCACATTCCCGATCATCGCAGGAGCCCGCCGCCTGGCGGGGCTGAACCCCATGATGCGCACGTCACTCTTCGCTTTGATTTTCGCCGTTTCCGCCGGCGCCGCCTTCGCCGATCCGCCGGCCCGTGTGGAGGGCATGGAGGTGCGCGAGGGCGGCCAGACCATCGGCCGGGTCGCCGATGTTGTGCGCGATGACAGCGGCCGCGTGGTTTCCGCGGCGGTCACGGTCGCCGCGCCGGATGATGCGCCCCCGTCCGTCATGGCGCCGCGCCCGCGCAGCGCGCCTGCCGTCATCGTGGCGGAGGCGCAGGGGCTCCAAGAGCCAGACGACGCGCCGCGCGCCGCCAGCGGTCACGCCCGCTAAAGCCGCAAATTCTTGACGCTGGGGCCGGCGCTTCATACCTCAGCCTGAGATGGCAATTCGCGAAATCCTCACCGTCCCGAACCCGGTGCTGAAACAGGTCTCCAAGCCCGTCGAGGGCCCGGTGACCGACGCGCACCGCGCGCTCATGGATGACATGCTGGAGACGATGTACGACGCGCCCGGCATCGGCCTCGCCGCCGTGCAAATCGGCGTGCCGCTGCGCATCATCGTGATGGACCTCTCCAAGGAAGAGGGCGTGCGCGCGCCGCGTTATTTCGTGAACCCGGAAATCACTTGGCGCTCGGATGATGTGCTGCCTTACGAAGAGGGCTGCCTGTCGGTGCCGGAAATCTATGACGAAGTCGAACGGCCGGCGCGCGTCAAGCTGACCTACCTCAACTATGACGGCGACCGCATCGAGGAGGACGCCGAGGGCCTGTTCGCTGTGTGCATCCAGCACGAGATGGACCATCTCGAAGGCGTTCTGTTCATCGATCACCTGTCGCGGCTGAAACGTGAGAGCGCCGTGCGCAAAGTCAAAAAAGCCAAGGAACGCGCCGACGCGGATGCTTGACGCGTCCTAGGCCAAAAGTTTTACATCCCGCCGAGGGCGTTTGTGGCGGGGTGATCGATGCGAGCTTTTCTTGCAGCTCTGGCGTTGAGTTTTTTCGCCGTGGCGGGCGCGGCGGAAGCGCGGCCCTTTGGCGTGGAGGGCGTCACGCCGGCCGAGGTTCAGGGCGTCATGCGCACCATGGGCCTTTCGGTTCAATCGAGCGAACAGAGCGAAGGCCGGCCGGGGCTCGCCGCGAGCTATGGCGGCGTGAGCTATGATGTGGCGTTTCACGATTGCGACGCCTCCATGCATTGCAAGAGCGTGCAGATTTACGCCGGCTTCAATCTGCACAGCGCGGTGTCGGTCGATCTGATCAACCGCTGGAACCAGCAATGGCGGTTCGGCTATGGCTCGGTCGATCCGCAAGGCGCGGCCTTCCTGCAGATCGATTTCGACGCCAGCTATGGCTCGACCGAGCAGGTGCGCGCCTACATCGAACGCTTCCACCAATTGGCGCCGCAATTCGCACAATTCATCGGCTACACGCGCTGAGCGCTTGGGCCATTCGCTGAGGGGAATCCGCATGCAAACGACGTCCGTGCTCATCGACGCCGCCATCGCCGAAAACGCGATGCTGTCGCATCCGTTTTATCGCGCCTGGGAAGAAGGCAGCTTGCCGCTCAGCGTGCTGCGCTCCTATGCGCGCCAATATTTCCACCATGTGGAGGTGTTTCCCCAAGTCGTGAGCGCCACGCATGCCAAGTGCCCGGACGCGGCCGGCCGGCGCCTGCTGGCGGAAAACCTCGCGGAAGAAGAGGGCCTCGCCGATGGCAAGGACGATCACGCCGCGCTCTGGATGCAGTTCGCAGAGGGTCTCGGCAATGGCGAAGCCGAGGTCCGCGCCGCCCCGCTCAACGCCGAAACGCAGGCGCTGATCGACACGTTCCGGACGCTCTCGCGGCGCTCCTACGCCTCGGGCCTTGGCGCGCTCTACGCCTATGAAAGCCAATTGCCCGCCATCGCCGCGACCAAGATCGCGGGTCTGGCGCGCTATGGCGTGAGCGACGAGCGCGCGCTCCGCTTCTTCGAGGTGCACAAGGATGCGGACGTCGAACACAGCGCCGTTTGCCGCGGTCTGCTCGACAAGCTGCCGCAAGCCGAGAGCGACGAAGCCGTCGCCGCCGGCCGCCAACTCGCGCAAGCCCTGCTCGGCTTTCTCGACGGCATGCAGCGCGAGATGAATTGACGGCGCACGCGCCGTTCTCCTCCCCCTGTGAAAGGGGGAGGCTGGGAGGGGGTGAGCCACAGACGCGGGCGTTTGTGCGCTCGTTCACCCCCTCCACGGCGCTTCGCGCCGCACCTCCCCCTTGCAGGGGGAGGAAAGACATCGAGAGGCCATCCCCGCTAAACTCCGCCCGTGCCGCTTCGCCTCGCCTTTCTCGGTTCACCCGATTTCGCCGTGCCGTCGTTCGAAGCGCTGATCGCGGCGGGCCATGAGATCGCGTGCGTGTATTCGCAGCCGCCGCGCCCGGCTGGGCGGGGGCAGGTTTTGCGCGAAACGCCGGTGCATCGCGCCGCCGCCGCGCGCGGCATCGAGGTGCGCACGCCGCGGCGTCTGAAATCACCGGAGGAGCACGCGCGCTTCGCTTCGCTCAAGCTCGATCTGGCTGTGGTGGTGGCCTATGGGCTCATTCTGCCCAAGCCCATTCTCGATGCGCCGCGGCTCGGCTGCATGAACGTGCATGGCTCGCTGCTGCCGCGCTGGCGGGGCGCCGCGCCCATTCAGCGCGCCATTATGGCCGGCGACCAGATCACCGGCGTCGAGACCATGCGCATGGAAGAAGGCCTCGATACCGGACCGATCTACGCCAGCGCGCGAACGCCGATCGATGAGGACGATACAGCCGGCTCGCTCCACGATCGCCTCGCAGCGATGGGCGCCAAGCTCATTGTCGAAACGGTCGCCGCGCTCGAAGCGGGAACGGCCCACGCCACGCCACAGGCCGAAGCGGGTATTGTCTACGCCGCGAAGATCGATCCGGCCGAAACACGCATCGATTGGACGCAGCCCGCGCAAGAGCTGGTTTGGAAAATCCGCGGCCTCTCGCCGTTTCCCGGCGCCTGGTTCGAACTCGACGGCGTGCGCTTCAAGGCGCTCGATGCGCGTCTGGCGCAAGGCGGCGGCGCGCCCGGCGAAGCGCTGGACGATGCGCTGCGCATCGCCTGCGGATCGGGCGCGCTGCGGCTGCTGCGCGTGCAGCGCGCGGGCAAGGGCGCCATGACCGCCGAAGATTTCCTGCGCGGGCGCGCCACGCCGGCGGGAACGCGGCTCGGGTGAGCTTCGTTGCTGGCGCGGTGAGCGGGCGGTAATGTTCAGCCTCGGAGTGCGCCATGAAATCATGGATCCTTGTCGCGGCCGTTGCGCTGGCATGTTGCGGTCCGGCGTCGGCGCCGGCGCCAGACGCGCCCGAGGCGACGCAAGCGCCGGCCGACGCCTCCTCCGCAGATGCGCCGACCGCGCTGACGCCCGCCAACGAAGCCGCGCGCGCGCTCGGCGAGATCACGGCCGATGACGCGACGCATCTTCCGGATTCGGCAACACAGACCACGCAAACCGAAACGCTGACCTTGCGCGGCGGCGGCGGCTTCGCGGTCGAAGCCGTGCTGGTCGGCGCCGCCGAGCCCGCGCGGCTCGTGCAGGGCAGCACCTTGCGCGCTTTGATGGAGCTCGACGTCGGCGCGGCGCAAACGCTGGTCTATCGCGTCACGCGCGCAGAAGGCCGTTCGCTGTGCGGCCAGACGCCGGCGACTTTCATCGTCGTGTGGGATCCCGACGGGCCGGGGCCGAACGTCGTCAAATATCTGCCGCTCGCGGGCGGCGCGCCGGGCGAGGCCAATGCGCGCGCCTGCGCGCGGCTCGACTATAATCGCGCGTGACCCGCTTCAAGCTGACGATCGAATATGATGGCGGTCCCTTCAACGGCTGGCAGAAGCTGGGCGAGGGGCCAAGCGTGCAGGCGTCGCTCGAACGCGCCGTGCTGGCGCTGACGGGCGAACATGCCGACGTCGTCGGCGCCGGGCGCACGGATGCGGGCGTGCACGCTTTGGGCCAGGTCGCGCATGTCGATATCGCCAAGCCCTTCGACGCCAACCGCGTGCGCGAAGCGCTCAACGCGCATCTACGGCCCGATCCGATCGCGATTGTTGAAGCCGAAGAAGCGGCGCCTGATTTCCATGCGCGCTTCAGCGCCGTGCGGCGCGTCTATCTCTACCGCATCATTGATCGGCGCGCGCCGCTGGCGCTTGAGCGCGGCCACGCCTGGAAAGCCCCGCGCGCGATCGATGCCGGCGCCATGCATCGCGCCGCGCAGGCGCTGATCGGCCAGCACGATTTCACCACCTTCCGTGACGCGCAATGCCAGGCCAAGAGCCCGGTGAAGACGCTCGACCGCTGCGATGTCGCGCGCGCGGGCGCCGTGATCGAGGTGTGGTGCGAGGCGCGCTCCTTCCTGCATCGGCAGGTGCGCTCGATGGTCGGCTCGCTGATGGAGGTGGGCCTCGGCAGATGGCCCGAAACCGAGATCGCCGCCGCCCTCGCCGCCAAAGACCGCGCCCGCTGCGGTCCCGTCGCGCCGCCGGATGGATTGTATTTGGTGCGCGTGGACTACTGAGCGGAATAGCGCTTCAGAATCTCGGCATAGGCTTTCGCCAGCGCGCGCACGTCATCGACGCGCACTTTTTCATCGACCATGTGCGCCGTGGCGTTCTGCAGGCCGAGTTCGACGACGGGGCAGACATCCTTGATGAAGCGCGCGTCGGAGGTGCCGCCGGAGGTCGACAGCGCCGCCGGCGCGCCGAGCGCATCGCGCACCGCGCCTTGCACAAGCTCCGTGAACGGCCCGGGCGGCGTGAGGAAGGCGCGGCCGGTGATCGCGATGCGCGCGCTGATCGCGCGTCCGCTCTTGGCGGCGATTGCTGCGGCCTCCTCTTCGATCCAGGCTTTGAGGTCGTCGCCGCTGTGCGCGGCGTTGAAGCGGATGTTGAGCTTGGCTTCCGCGCGCGCGGCCACGACATTGTGCGCGCTATTGCCGACATCGACGCTGGTGACGACCAGGCGCGAGAGATCGAAACCCGGCGAGCCCTTATCCAGTTCGCGCGCTTGCAGCACGCCGAGCAGTTCGATCAGCGGCGCGACAGGATTTTCATGCTGTTCCGGATAGGCGACATGGCCTTGCCGGCCTTCCACCGTCAGCACGCAATTGAGCGAGCCGCGGCGGCCGTTCTTCACTGTGTCGCCGACCACGTCCACGCTGGTCGGCTCGCCGACAATGCAATGATCGATGGTTTCGCCTTCGGCCTTCAGCGCCGCCAGCACCTTCTGCGTGCCGTCGATGGCGGGACCTTCCTCGTCGCCCGTGATGAGGAAGCTGACCGACCCGCTGTCGTTGGAAACCTCCGCGCACGCCGCGACCATGGCGGCGATGGCCGCTTTCATATCGGTCGCGCCGCGTCCGATCAGCCAGCCGTCGCGCACAGCCGCGGAAAACGGATCGACGCTCCAGGCGCCCGCATCACCCACAGGCACAACATCGGTATGGCCCGCGAAACAGAGATTGCGCCCGCCCGTTCCGCGCCGCGCATAGAGATTGTCGATCGCGCCGAATTTCATGCGCCGCAGCGAAAAGCCAAGCTCTCCGAGCGCGCGCCCGAGCACGTCCAGCGCGCCCGCATCCGCCGGCGTCACGCTGGGACAGCGCATCAAAGCCTGCGCGAGGGGAAGCGGATCCATGGCGAATCTGTACTGAAAATCGCGGGCCTTGTCGAAGCGGCGCACCCCTCGCCCATAAGGGGAAAGGCGCGCGCTCGCGCGGTTCAGGTTCCGCCGAACACGATCCGCTCGGCCTCAGCTTGCGGCATGTTCGAGCGCAGGATGCGCTCAACCGTCCAGCCATGGTTCTGGATGAGGTCCGCCACAAGCAGGCGATAGCACGCGTAATAGCCCGAGCGCGGATCGAGCGTCGGATCATGCGCCGCCACGGCGCGTTTGAGCGCATCGACATCTACACGGCCAGCGAACGCGATGTAGTCGGCCACGCCTTCCCGGACCCAGCGCGGCGCGCGCGCGTTGCCGGCGAAGCCCAGATAGGATTTCGCCAACGTGTGGCCGATTTCGTGGCTGGCGTAATAGATCAAAGTGCGCGGCGGTGCGGCGGGCCGCCCGCTTGGCCCATAGACGCGATTGGCGCTGACATCGGAATGACGGAGGAATACGGCGTGGGTCAACGGCGCATAATTCACGCCCGCCGCGCCGCCGTTCCAGAGGAAGACGAGCCTGCGCCGCCATTCCGTGTTGGCGATCACGATGGCGTGGCGCGTCACGCCGTCATCGAGCGTGGAGGCGCGCAGGCGCACATCCACGGCGTTCAGAATGTCGCGGCCGCGTTCGGCGTCGAACGGCTCGTCCGAGAGCAGCGAGAGGCGCCCGGATTCGACATGATAGCGAAACAGCGGATCCGGATAATAAAGCAGGCCCGCCACGCTGAGCGCGCCCAGGAACGCCATCCCCAGGACAACGCGGACCAGGAAGAATACCACACGTCCCATCGGGCTGATCTATAGGCTGCGCCGCGCGCGAAAAAGGCCGCGCTGCATCCGTTCTGCTGCGCAGCGGCGCCTTCATCTTTGGCTTGCGCTTTGCGCGGGGAATGCGCATGAGGCGGGCGTTCAGGGAGGACAAAGCATGAAGCGGATCATGACGGCGTTAGCGTTTGCGGCGGCCTTGGCGGCCCCGGCCTTCGCGGGCACGCTGGAGAATTCGTTCGGCAATACGCTGAACGTCGCGCTGGCCGATGGCACGGCGCTCAAATTCTATTTCAACGCGGACCATTCCTACACGATGACGCTGCCTGACAACACGGCGGTTCCGGGCACGTGGACGCTGGAAAACAATCAGCTCTGCCTCACGCCGCAAGGCGGCGCGCCCGATTGCCACCCCGATCCGGGCAACCACGCCGTCGGCGAAACCTGGTCGGCGACCAATGGCCAGGGCCAGGCCATGACGCTCTCGCTCACGCAAGGCCGCCACTAACAAGCCGGATTCACTCATCCCGGATGCGCGCAAGCTCTGTCCGGGATGAGCGGTCTGTCGATGCGCCGTCTTAGGGCAGGCCCGCGCCAGGAACGTCCATGGCGACCGCCTCGATGCGCGCGCTCTTGAAGCGCCGGCATTCGTCGGGATCGGTGCTTTCGCTCGTGAGCACGTAGAGCGTGTTGCGGTCGCCGCCGCCGAGCATGCAGGCGATGGCCATGCGGCCGGTCGCGATGCGGTGTGTGACCGCGCCACCCTCCTTGAAGCGCACGATTTCATTCGTCGTCGGCGAGGCGATCCAGATCGCGCCTTCCGCGTCGAGGCAGATGCCGTCCGGCACGGCCGGCGCGGTATCGGCGAACACGCGGCGGTTGGAGAGCGCGCCGTTTGCGCCGATGGAAAACGCCGTCAGCTTGCGGCCGAAGCTTTCGCCGACGATCAGCGTCTTGCCGTCGGGCGTGATCACGGCGCCATTGGGAAATAGGAGATCGTCGGCCGCGACGGAGACGGCGCCGTCGGGCGTGACCAGAGCGAGTTTCGCCGCAACCGGATCGGCCGGCGGATGCAGCGAGAAGCCGAAATTGCCGACATAGGCGCGGCCCTCGCGGTCGACGACCATGTCATTGCAATGCCAGGTCGCGATGGCGGAGAGATCGGCGTGCGTGACGATCGCCCCATCGCGTTCCTGCCGCATGACTTTGCGGTCATCCATCGACACGAACAGCAAGCGCCCATCCGGCAGCCAGCCAAGGCCAGAGACCGCGCACGTGTGTGAAAGGATCGTACGCCGCGTCCCATCCGGCTTCATCGCCACGATTTCATGCGCGTGCATATCGGAGAACCAAAGCTCTCCGTCCCGCCAGCGCGGACCTTCGGGAAAGGCGAGGCCATCGAGAACGATGCGAAGCGGTCCGCTCATGCGTTTCTCCCGTTCTTCGTACCGCCGGTTTCCGGCCGGCAGGTTGCACGACTCTGCCGGCTGGAAGCCGGCGGTGCGACGCTTCAATCCCTCAACAGCTCGTTGATGCTCGTCTTCGAACGTGTTTGCGCGTCGACGGTTTTCACGATCACCGCCACCGACAGCGAAGGCCGGCCTGGATCGTGCGGATCGGGCAGCGAGCCGGGCACCACGACTGAATAGGGCGGCACCACGCCGCGATGCACTTCGCCGGTCTTGCGGTCGATGATCTTGGTCGATTGGCCGAGGAACACGCCCATCGAGATCACCGCGCCCTCGCGCACGATCACGCCTTCGGCCACTTCGCTGCGTGCGCCGATGAAGCAATCGTCCTCGATGATGACGGGCTCGGCCTGCAAGGGCTCCAGCACGCCGCCGATGCCGACGCCGCCGGAAATATGCACGCGCTTGCCGATCTGCGCGCATGAGCCGACCGTCGACCATGTGTCCACCATCGTGCCCTCATCGACGAAGGCGCCGATGTTCACGAAGCTCGGCATCAGCACGACGTTCTTCGCAATGTGCGCGCCGCGTCGCGCGATCGCGCCCGGCACGGCGCGAAAGCCCGCCGCCTGGAAGCGCTGCGCGTCCCAGCCCGAAAATTTGGTGGGAACCTTGTCCCACCACGGGCCGGGCGCGGAATCCGTGAAATGCGCGCCGCGCCCCATCATTTCATTGGCGTTGAGCCGGAAGGAGAGCAGCACGGCCTTTTTGAGCCATTGGTGCACAATCCAGGCGCCGTCTTCGCCGCGCGTCGCCACCCGCACGCGGCCGGAATCGAGCAGCTCCAGCGCTGCGTCCACGGCCTCGCGCGCCTCGCCTTTCGTAGCCGTGGAGATCGCCTCGCGGTTTTCCCAGGTGTGATCGATGATGTGTTGGAGATCGCTTGTCATGCGCCAGCGCTAATACACGGAATTGCACACGCGCCTAGTGCGCACGCTCCCCCTCCCCGCGAGGGGAGGGGGCAGGGGGTGGGGAGAACCGCGACGTTGGAACGCCTGCGCGCATCGCGCGCGAGGCCGCTGCGCTTTTCTTTCAAGGTTAGGGCTTCGCCCCACCCCCACCCCCCTCCCCTCGCGGGGAGGGGGCTTACGCCAGTGCGCTGCGCAAAAACGCCTTCACGCACTCGCTGGCGTGGTGGACGTGGTCGGGGAAATCCGAGGCCGGTTCCGGATGGATCAGCACGGTGCGCAGGCCGAGCGCGTGCGCCGGCGCGAGGTTGCGGGCCGTGTCTTCGATCATCACCGCGCGCGTGGGATCGATAGCGAAACGCGCAATGAGCCGCGCGAAGCTCTCCTGCGTCGGCTTCGGATAGAGCTCGGCGTCCTCCATCGCGAATACGCCGTCGAACAGGTGCGCCGCGCCCAGGCGCTCGACCACGCTCAGCGCGTAGCCGCGCGCGCCATTGGTGTAGACGATGCGCCGCCCCGGCAGTCGCGCCAGCAACGCCGCAAGCTCCGGATCGGGCTCGACGATCGAGAAATCGATGTCATGCACCTCACGCAGGAAATCATGCGCGTCGACGTCGTGGTGCGCGATCATGCCGGCGAGCGTCGCGCCATGTTCGTGCAGATAGCGCTCCTGCAGCGCTTCGGCCGCGTCCCAATCAAGGCCGGTCGCGCGCGCCACATAGGCGGTCATGCGCTTGCCGATCATATCCCAGACCGGGCCGGTCGCCGGGTAGAGCGTGTTGTCGAGATCGAACACCCAGCAATTCACGTCGGCGAAGGCGGGGCTCAATCGCCACTGCCTTCGTCGCTGCCGCGCGCCGAACTCTGCACCGTCTGGCGCCCGCCGCCGCGCTGCGTGGGCGCCGCTTCCGGCGCAAAGCCGCGCCGCACCGTATCGGTATCGACCGTATCGGGCAGATTGTCGGACGCCTGCACGATCTGCGGCCGTTCGCCGGGCGGCAGGAATTCACGTTCGGAGAATTCCACCACCAGCCCCTGGCGGCCCGTCGTGTTGATGCGCGTGAAATAGCCGATGTCGTAATAGCGGTCTTCGCAGCGCTCGCGCCCGAGGATCGCGAAGCGCGCCGGGCTGATGCAGAAAGACGATGAGCCGCTCGCCAGCACACGGTCGCCGTCCGTGCTCTCCATGATCGCGGAGACGTAATAGGATTCGAGATTCAGCGTGTCGTCGATCGTGCGCGCGCAGCCGCCGGGCGAGAGCGGCCACCAGCCGCGGCTTTCCCAGCCATCGCCGCGCCGGCGCGCCACGGCCGTCCACAGCCGCGCATTGGTGTGGTTGCAGAGCGTGAGGCCCAGCTGGCCGGATCGCCGCCGCGCCGCGGTTTCGAGCGCGTCGATATAGCCGTTGACGGCGGTGTTGGGCGCGATGCGCGCGGCGGCGCGGAATTGCGCCAACGCCGCAGCCACGTCGCGCGGGTCAACCCCGGAGCGGCCCTCGCGCACCTCGTAGCCCGCGTCCGACAGCAGGCGCTGCAGGCCCGCGGCCTGCGCCCGCGCCGGCGTGTAGGGCGTCGCTTCCGCAAACGAGGTGCGCCAGCTTTCGCGGCGGTTGATGTTCACGCGGCGGAATTTGCGCGCGTCCAGCCCCATCTGCTCGCATTGCGGCGGGTTCTCGAAATTGAACCGGTTGGTGGGCTCGACGCAGAGCGTGGCGTCGCCGCCCCATTGCCGGCGCCCGCCGCGATGGGCCAGCGAAGAGCGCGCGTAGAGATAATAGGTCCCGCGCACCAAAGGCGCGGCCACGGCCACCTGGCATTCGCCCGGCCGCAGCCGGTACCAGCCCTGGACGATGATGGCGCGCCCATCGGGCCGCCCGGTCGCGGCCTCGAGCACGTAGCTCGTGTCGTTGCACAGCGACCAGCCCGACGGCGCGGCCCGGCGCTGCGCCTGCTGCGCCCAGGCCGCGCCCACGCCGAGCGCGAGCAGCAGCGCGGCGCAGGCGGCGATGAGCCAAGCCTTATTCAATGAGAGTGCCCGCGCCATGCTCAGTGAACAATTCCATGAGCAAGGCGTGATTTTGGCGCCCGTCGAGAATGACCGCGGCCTCCACACCCGATTCCAGCGCTGCGATGCAGGTTTCGAGCTTGGGGATCATGCCGCCGGAGGCGACGCCGGTCTCGATCAGGCGCTGGGCGTCGGCCCGCGTCATCTCGCGGATCAGATCGCCTTTGTCATCAAGCACGCCGGCCACGTCCGTCAGCAGCAGGAAGCGCTTGGCGCCCAGCGCGCCGGCGATGGCCCCGGCGGCGGTGTCGGCGTTGATGTTGTAGGTCGCGCCATCGGCCGAGACCCCGATGGGTGCGATGACGGGAATGTAATCTTCCGGCGCGTTGATCAGCGCCTGGATCAGCGTGGGATCGACCAGTTTGGGCTCGCCCACGAAGCCCAAATCCACAACCTGCTCGATCTGGCTGTCCGGATCCTTCTTGGTCCGCGACACCTTTTCGACCGTGATGAGCCGCGCGTCCTTGCCTGAGAGCCCGACGCCGCGCACGTCCGCTTCGGCGCCCGCCGCCGTGATGAGATGGGCCAGCTCTTTGTTGACGGCACCGGACAGCACCATTTCGGCGACCTCCATCGTGTCCTTGTCGGTCACACGCAGGCCATCGATGAATTGCGATTTGACCCCCGCCTTTTCGAGCATGCGGCTGATCTGCGGCCCGCCGCCATGGACCACCACGGGGTGGATGCCGACGAGCTTCAGAAGCACTACGTCGGCGGCGAATTTCTTCGCTGTTTCAACGTCGCCCATGGCGTGGCCGCCATATTTCACGACCACGGTCTCGCGGTCGTAAATCTGAATGAAGGGCAGCGCCTCCGCCAACGTCTTGGCGACGGCCAGGCCGTTCTGAATCTGGGTGGCGCGGTCATTCATGTCGCGCGGCGGTTTAGGGCGCGCCGATGGGAAGCGCAAACGCCGCGTGACGGTTAGCGCGCCGCGCCCAGCCTGTTCACCGGAAGCTTGAGATAAAGCTGCCCATCGTCCTCGGGCGGGGGCAGCGCGCCGGCGCGGATATTGACCTGGAGCGAGGGCAGAATGAGCACGGGCGCCGCGAGGGTCGCGTCGCGCGCTCGGCGCAGGCGCACGAATTCCGGCTCGCTGACGCCGTCGCGGACGTGAACATTGCGCGCGCGCTCTTCGGCGACCGTTGTCTCCCAGGCCGGCGCGGAACGGCCGGCGGGCAGGTAATCATGGCCCACGAACACGCGGGTCTGCGGCGGCAGATCAAGGATACGGCGGATCGAACGGTAGAGGGTCGCGGCGTCCCCGCCGGGAAAGTCCGCACGCGCCGTGCCGTAATCCGGCATGAAGATCGTGTCGCCGACGAAGACGGCGTCGTCGATCAGATAGGACACGCAGGCCGGCGTATGGCCGGGCGTGTGCAGCACGCGCGCGATCAATCCGCCGATTTTGAACTGCGCGCCGTCCTCGAACAATGCGTCGAACACGTGCCCGTCCGCGACCACGTCATCGGCATGGAACAAGGGCTTGAACGTCTTCTGCACGTCCGTGATGCGCGCGCCGATGCCGATTTTCGCCCCGGTCTGGCGGCGCACGTAATCGGCCGCGGACAGGTGATCGGCATGCGCATGGGTGTCGAGCGCCCAGACGATGCGCAGGCCCTGCTCGCGCGCGGCGGCCAGAACGGCGTCGATCGATCCGCTCGTCAGCCGGGCCGCCTTGGGATCGAAATCGAGCACCGGGTCGATCAAAGCGGCCTCGCCCGTGCCCGGGTCCGAGACGAGATAAGTCACCGTCGCGGTCGCCGGATCGAAAAAGGCTTGGATGTTGGCCATTGGGGGCTCCTGGGTTGTCCAGGCATATATATTAGCACTTGCTAAATTAGCAATAGCTAATATATTGGCCGCATGTTGGATCTCGCTCTGTTTGATCTGAAGGCGTTCGAGGAGAGTGCGGCGGCCGCGGCCAAGCTGCTCCGCTCGCTCGCGAACGAGCGGCGGCTGATGATTTTGTGCCAGCTCGGCGACGAGGAATTGTCCGTCGGCGCGCTGCAGGCGCGCCTCGGCCTCTCGCAATCGGCGCTGTCCCAGCATCTGGCCTTGCTGCGCGAAGAGGGCGTGCTCGCCGCGCGGCGCGATGGCCGCACGATCTTTTATCGCATCGCCGATCCAGCCGCCGTGCGCGTGATCGCGACGCTGGCCGAAATTTTCTGTCCGGAGAAACCGTCATGACCGATCTTGCGCTGCTCAGCGCGGAGGATGTCCACGCGCGCCTGCGCGCCAGACAAATCACGCTCATCGATATCCGCGAGCCCGATGAATATGCGCGCGAACATATCGACGGCGCGGTGTCGCTGCCGCTATCGAAGCTGGAGCAGGGCGCGCTGACTTTGGATGCGAAGGGCGATCTCGTCTTTCATTGCAAATCCGGCATGCGCACCTCCAGCAATTGCGCGCGGCTTGCGGCCCATGTCAAAGGCCAGGGCTATATGCTGGATGGCGGGCTTGAGGCCTGGAAGCGCGCCGGCTTCTCTCTCGCGATAGATGCGAAGGCGCCGCTTGAGCTGAACCGCCAAGTGCAGATCGCGGCGGGCCTTCTCATTCTAACCGGCGTCACGCTCGGTTTCCTTCTTCATCCCGCGTTCTTCGCGCTCTCAGCGTTCGTCGGCGCGGGCCTCACCTTTGCGGGCGTGAGCGGCTGGTGCGGCATGGCGCATGTGCTGGCGCGCGCGCCTTGGAACCGTGCGCGCGTGTGATCGCGCTCACGACCTCCGTTTTGGCCGTCACGCTGCTGAGCGGCGCGCTTGTCGGGTTCCTGCTCGGCCTGTTCGGCGGGGGCGGCTCGGTGCTGGCCGCGCCGCTGTTGCTCTATGCCGTGGGCGTGCGCGATCCGCACATCGCGATCGGCACGTCGAGCGCGGCCGTCGCCGCCAACGCCGCCGTCAATCTGGTCTCACATGCGCGCGGAGGCCGTGTGAAATGGCCCTGCGCCATCACCTTTGGCGGCGCGGGCCTGATCGGCTCGTTCGCCGGCTCATCGCTGGCGAAGCTTATCTCGGGCGGCGCGCTGCTGCTCGGCTTCGCGATCGCCATGGCGGCGATTGCGATCTCCATGCTGGGCGCGCGCAAAAGCGAAGGCGATCCTGACGTGCACATCACGCCGCGCCTGGCGCTGCGGCTCGCGCCCTTGGGTCTGCTCGCCGGATTCGCGGCGGGCTTTTTCGGCATTGGCGGCGGCTTCTTGATCGTGCCGGGGCTGATGCTGGCGACCGGCATGCCGATCGCCTATGCGACGGCGTCTTCGCTGGTCTCCGTCGCGCTGTTTGGAACGGCGACCGCGATCAATTACGGCCTGTCCGGCTTGGTGGATGTGCGCCTCGCCGCGCTGTTGCTGGCAGGCGGCGCGGTTGGCGGCGCAGCGGGCGTGAAGGCCGCCGCCAATCTCGCACAGCGCGCCGCGCGCCTGCGCCAGCTGTTCGCGCTGATGATCCTTTTGGTCGCCGCCTATGTCGCCTGGCGCGCGCTGAGTCTGCTCTAGCGACAGCCTGATCTTAGCGCTTTGGAAAGCGGGGCCGGTCACGCTCACGCCATGGGCGCGACGGCGATTTCGGCAGCGGCGGCCCCGGCGGCGCGCGAGGGGCTCGGCCGCTGGGAGCGCTTGGGCGCGTCCCTGTGCCTCGCACAATGCTCGGAGCCGTTCTTCAACGCGCTGGCGCAATCGCAGGGCCTGACCGAAGCGCCCGGCTACGCGCGGTTGGCCTGGGCGCCGGTCTGGCTGTTCATGGCTTGGGCCGTTTGGCGCGACAGACGCGTGGCCGCGGCCACGCTGGCGCGCACGCCGCTGTTGATGGCCTTGCTCGGCTTGGCCGCGCTCTCGGCGCTGTGGTCGATCGATCCGGGCGCCAGTGCCCGGCGCGCGATCTGGCTCGCGCTCACCATGAGCTTCGGCCTCTACCTCGCTTGGCGCATGAGTTGGCGCGAAATTTTGGAGGTCTGCGGCTGGACCTGGTTTGGCTTTATTTTCGGTTCGGCCGCGCTCGCCCTGTTCGCGCCCAGCATCGGCGTGATGGCGGACGAACATCCCGGCGCCTGGGCTGGGCTGTGGACGCACAAGAACATGATGGGCGGCATCATGGCGCTCGGCGTTCCGCTCGGCATCGCCGCCGCGATGCTGAGCGGCAGGAAGCGCTGGCTCCTGCTCGCAGGCCTCAGCTTCCTCATGGTGCTGATGTCGACCTCGAAGACGTCTTTGCTCGCCTCCATGCTGGGGCTCGGCGTCCTCGGCGCGGGCGCGATCGCGCGGCGCGGACCGATGCAGGCGCTGGTCGTCGCGACGGGCGTCGGCGCCGCCGCGATCATCGCGGGCAGCGTGTTTCTGCTCGCGCCCGAGCTCATCGTTTCGCTGATCGGGCGCGATCTCACCTTCACGGGCCGCACCGATATCTGGCTTCAGGCGGAACACGCGGTCGCGGCGCGCCCTGTGCTCGGTTACGGCTATTACGCCTTTTGGCTCGATCCCGATGGGCCTGCTTACGCGATCCGCGCCGCGGTCGGCTGGGCGGTGCCGAGCGCCCATAGCGGCTGGCTCGATCTCGCGCTCGGCCTTGGCGGCGCGGGCGTCGCGCTGTTCGCTTTGCAATTGGCGGCGACGTTGCGGCGCGGCCTGATCGCGCTGGCCGATCCAATCGCGGGCTTGTGGGCGCCGGCCTTTCTCGCCGCGTTCGCGCTCTACACGATGAGCGAAAGCCACGTGCTCGAAGCCAACAACATTTTCTGGACGCTCTATTGCGCGGTCACGGCCAAGCTGGCGCGCGACGCGCACGCGCGTAAGACGGAAGCCGCATGAGCGCGCCGATTCTCATCCTCGGCATCGATCCGGGCCTGCAACGCTGTGGCTGGGGCGTGATCGCGAGCGAAGGCGCGCGGCTTTCCTATGTCGCGCATGGCGTGATCAAGCCGCCGACGGATCTGTCGCTGGCTGAGCGGCTGGCCATTTTGCTGAGCGACCTCGCCGCCGTGATCGATGCGCAAGCGCCGCATGAGGCCGCCATCGAAGAGACGTTCGTAAATTCCAATGCGCGCGCCGCGCTCGCGCTCGGTCAGGCGCGCGGCGTGACGCTGGCCGGCTGCGCCCAGCGTAGGCTCCCGGTTGCGGAATATTCGCCGGCGACGATCAAGAAATCGCTCGTCGGCACGGGCGGCGCCGACAAGGAGCAAGTCGCCTTCATGGTGCGCCGCCTTCTGCCCACCGCCGGCGCCGTCAGCGCAGACGCCGCCGATGCGCTCGCCACTGCACTCTGCCACGCCGCGCACGCCAGCTGGCGCAAGCGAACCGGATAGGGCGTGCGCGCCCGGGCTCATTTCTTGCGCAAACGAATTGATCCGAATCCGTTCAGTTTGCGCGCGGAGGCCGCATGATCGGATCACTCAAGGGCGTCGTCGAAGCCGTCGGCGAAGACAGCGCCATCATCGATGTGAACGGCGTCGGCTATCTCGTCGCGGCCGGATCGCGCACGCTCGTGCGCTTGAGCGTGGGCGCGGGCGCCAAGCTCTATGTCGAAACGCATGTGCGCGAAGATGCGATCCGCCTGTTCGGCTTCGCCAGTGAAACGGAGCGCGCCTGGTTCGCGCATGTGCAGACCATTCCCGGCGTCGGCGCCAAGGTCGCGCTCGCCATCCTCGACGTGCTGACGCCCGGCGAATTGCAGGACGCGATCGCGCTGCAGGACAAAGCCTCGGTGGCGCGCGCCAATGGCGTGGGTCCCAAGCTCGCCGCCCGCATCGTGCAGGAACTCGCCGGCAAGGCCGGGCCGAAGGGCTTTCTCGGCGCAGCGCTCGATGCGCCGCGCGCCAGCACGAGCGCTACGATTCTTTCCGGCGCGCGCACGGAAGCTGTCTCCGCGCTGGTCAATCTGGGCATCGACCAAGCGAGCGCGGCGCGCGCCGTCGCCGCTGCGGCGAAAGCCATGGGCGCTGACCCCGCCGCCCCCGATCTGATCCGCGCCGCGCTGAAAGAGGTCAGCCGGTAGCCTCAGCCGCCGGGCGGCCCATCGAGCATCGGGCGCATTTCGCACGCGCCCTCCCAGCCTTCGCCGTAGAGCCGGTGCAGCTCCATGAATTCGACCGCGGATTGCAGCGCTGCTTCGCGCGTCGGGTACTCGAAGATCGCGTAGCCTGCGACGACCTCCTTGGTCTCCGTGAATGGGCCATCGGTGACCAGAAGCTTGCCGTTCTTCAAGCGCACGCGCGCGGCGAGCGCGGTCGGCGCCAGGCCGCCGCCGCCCAGCATCGCGGCGCCGGCTTTCGCGGACAATTTGCCCATTTCCTCCATCAGACGCGGCGGCGGCGGTGCGGCGTCATCGGCGGTGAGGACGAGATACATGAAGCGCATGGCGAAGCCTTTCCTGGAATGCGCGGACCAACGCGCTGAAGCTAGGACGCGGTCCCGCGCGCGGCGCCGACATTTTTCGCCGCCATGTCTGCGTCCTGGCCGCGCCGGCGTCCTTGAGGCAAACATGCGAAGGAGCGTGCAATGAGCTTCCAGGCTTATCTCGACAACATCGAAGCCAAAACGGGCAAGAGCCCGGCTGCGTTCAAGAAGCTCGCGGCGCAGAAGGGCTTCGCGGACAAGAACGGCATCAAACCGGGGGTGAAGGCGGGCCAGATCGTGGCTTGGCTCAAGGACGAGTTCGCTCTCGGCCACGGCCATGCCATGGCCATCGTGGCGCTCCTCAAGGGCAAGAAGGACTGACGGCGGCTGAACGAATTGGGAACCGAATCGCGCTAGCAGGGCGGAATGGCCGATTCCGGGGACCGCATCGTTTCGCCCGCGCGCATGCCCGGAGAGGCGGCGGATCGCGCGCTGCGGCCGCAGGGCTTCGACGAGTTTACTGGCCAGCGCGCGGCCAAGGCCAATCTCAAAGTGTTCGTGGAAGCTGCGCGCGGCCGCGCCGAGGCGCTCGACCACACGCTGCTGTTTGGCCCGCCGGGCCTGGGCAAAACCACGTTGGCGCAAATCCTGGCGCGCGAGCTGGGCGTGGGCTTTCGCGCCACCAGCGGGCCGGTGATCGCGCGCGCGGGCGATCTCGCGGCGCTGCTCACCAATCTCGAACCGCGCGACGTGCTGTTCATCGACGAGATCCATCGCCTTGCGCCCGCGGTGGAAGAAATCCTCTATCCGGCGATGGAGGATTATCACCTCGACATCATCATCGGCGAAGGGCCGAGCGCGCGCTCCGTGCGCATCGACATTGCGCCCTTCACGCTCGTCGGCGCCACCACGCGCGCGGGCCTGCTCGGCACGCCGCTGCGCGATCGCTTCGGCATTCCGGTGCGGCTTGAATTCTATGAACCGGATGAGCTGACGCTGATCGTGCGGCGCGCGGGTGAGAAGCTGGGCGCGGAGATGACGCAGGAAGGCGCGCTCGAAATCGCCAAGCGCGCGCGCGGCACGCCGCGTGTCGCCGTGCGCCTGCTGCGCCGCGTGCGCGATTTCGCCGACGCGGATGGCGCTGTGATCAATGCGGCGACGGCGGATAAGGCGCTCAAGCGCCTGGACGTCGATGGCGATGGCCTCGACATGCTGGATCGGCGCTATCTCAAGGCCTTAGTCGAAACCTATGGCGGCGGCCCTGTCGGCGTCGATACGCTGGCCGCGGCGCTCTCGGAAGCGCGCGACGCCATCGAAGATGTGATCGAGCCCTATCTGATGCAGCAGGGCTTTGTGATGCGCACGCCGCGCGGCCGTATGGCCGCCGCACGCGCCTATGAACGGCTCGGCAAGGTTCCTCCGCCCGCGCCGTCTGCGAGCGGGGATTTGTTCGAGTAGCCGCGCATGGTGTAAGCTCCGCCCATGGCCGATCTCACCGTCACGCTGTCTCCCGAAACGGCCGCCGAGCTGACGCGGCTCGCGCAGGAGTCCGGAACATCCGTTGAAGCGCTGGCGGCTGAGGCGATTGAAATCATCTACATAGATGGTCCGCCGCATCTCAGCCCGTCGCCAGCGGCGTTTGAGGCTGGCATCGCCGCGCAGCGCCGCGAATTGACCGAAGGAACCGCCGCCCTGTTCGAGCATGATGACGTTCTCGCGCAAGCGCGGGAGGTCTTGGCTGCAGCGAAGAAGCCGCCGGAAGGCCGGTGAAGCGCATTGTCTGGCTCGCGCAGGCGCGCCAGGATCTGCTGGACATCGCCGCGTATTTCGCCGCGCGCGACCCCAGGGTGGGCGAGACGCTCATCGCGCGAATTGAGGCCGCCGCAACCATGCTAGCCCAACGGGATATTGGGCGGCCAAGCCGCGTGCCGGACTTGCGGGAGCTCAGCGTCGTCAAGACGCGCTATATCATCGCTTACGAAACGAACGACGCGCATGTCATGATTTTTCGCGTGATTCACGCATCGCGCCACTGGCCGGTGGGCGGTTGGCCTAAATCCTAAACCTGTCGTGCGCTTATGCCTGTCCAGTTCGTCCGCTAGCGAGAGGCTGGAAGAGCGCCTATGTCAGAGTTTCATTCTATCTTGGACATGACGTGACGGCAGAAGCCGAACCTTCCGCGCAGAGGCCGCGCCGCGGCATGACGGCCGACGAGGCCGTCGCCGCCAATCATGCCAATCGCTGGCCGATCACGATCTGCATCATGGCCGCGACCACCATGGTCGTGCTCGATCAGACCATCGCCAATGTCGCTTTGCCGCACATGCAGGGCTCGCTCTCGGCCTCGCAGGACCAGATCACCTGGGTGCTGACGTCCTATATCGTGGCGTCTGCGCTGGCGCTGCCGATGTCGGGTTGGCTCACCGAGCGCATCGGCGCGCGCACTTTGCTGTTGGGCGCGGTGGCCACCTTCACCGTGTCCTCCTTCCTGTGCGGAATCGCGCAGAACCTGCCAGAGATCGTCATCTTCCGCATTCTGCAGGGCGCGAGCGGCGCGCCGCTGATGCCGCTCTCGCAGGCCATCGTGTTCGACGTGCACCCGCCGGAGAAGCGCGCCCAATCGATGACGATCTGGGGCCTCGGCACCATGGCCGCGCCCATGCTCGGCCCCTTGGTCGGCGGCTATCTCACTGAGAATCTCAGCTGGAATTGGGTGTTCTTCGTGAACATTCCGATTGGCGTCGCGTGCTTCGTGGGCCTGTCGACGTTCCTGTCGCAAAGCACGGATACGAAGAAGCGCCCGTTCGACGGCATGGGCTACGCGTTCATCATCTGCTTCATCGGCGGCCTGCAATTGATGGTCGATCGCGGGCAGACGGCGGGTTGGTTCGATTCCGCGGAAATCTGGATCTACGCCGCCGTCGCCGGCTTCGGGCTCTATTTCTTCATCGTGCACGCGATGTTCGCAAAGAACCCGTTCTTTCATACGCGCGTGCTCACCAATCCTGCGCTGCTCACCACCGCCGCGCTCGGCTCGGTCATCACCGCCGCGATGATGAGTTCGACGGCGCTGCAGCCGCTGATGGTGCAGGGGCTCTTGGGCTATTCGGTGATCCAGGCGGGCGTGGTCGCTACGCCGCGCGGCATCGGCCTCTTGATCAGCATGCAGGCGGCGAGTTTCCTGCTGCCGAAATTCGGCGCGCGCGTGCTGATGCTGGCGGGCATGACCATCACCGGCATTTCGCTCATCATGATGAGCGCGTTTTCCCTGCAGATGGATTCGACCCCGCTCATCATCACCGGCTTCATTCAGGGGCTTGGCGGGCCGCTGGTGTTCATGCCGATTTCGATGATGGCGCTCAATTCGCTGGCGCCGGACGTGCGCACCGAGGGCGCGACACTGTTCAACCTGTTCCGCAATCTCGGCAGCAGTTTGGGCATCGCCATCGTCGGCGCCATTCAGGTGCGCGATGCGGGCGCGGCGCGCGCGCACCTCGTGGAGAATTTGCGGCCCGACAATCCCAACCTGGCCGCCGCCATGCCGCAGGCGTTTCAGACGCAAGAGGGCATCGCCCAGCTCAACGCGATGGCGACGCAGCAGGCGGCGATGGTGTCCTACGTTTCGGTGTTCGGCCTCCTCGGATGGGTCTGCCTGCTATGTTTGCCACTGGTGTTCTTCCTCAAAGCGCCGGCCATGGCGCCGGTCTCGCAGAAACACGAGCCGGCTGAACTCATGACGGAGTGAGGCCTCGCGCCGTTTGATCGCGGCCGCGGCCGCCGTTAATCTCTGCGGCTATGCGGTGGGCGTTCATTCTGTTGTTTCTTATTGGCGTGACGGGCGCTGCCGGCGCGCAAACGCCTTCGCCGCCGCTCGACGGCTTCGGCGATTACAAGTTCGGCGAGCAGATCAACGATGTCCGCGCGCGCGGGCATGGGCATTGGACGCAAAGCGACATCGATGGCGGCCTTGTCGCGCTGAGCGGCGGTGAGCAAATCGTGCTTGGCGGTTTGACTTTCGATGAAGTCCTCATCTTTCAGCAGGACCGCTTGCGCCGCATCATGCTCGTGAACCAGGTGCAAGCGCCTGATCTCGCCGCGTGTGAAGACGCGCTCACGACGCTGACGCATCTCGTTGAAGGCGTTTATGGCCCGCTCGATAGTGACGCGCCGGGCTGGGAACAGGCCGTGGTGACGCATCAGCTGCGCACAGAGGGCGGCTCCATCGTCCGCTTCCGTCAGGGTGAGACCGGCGCGCTCGGCCAGGGCAGCGCCGATCGCATCTGGCCGCAATTGTTCGTGCAAACCTATGCCCGCGCAGATCCGCACGGGGAGGGCGCGGCATGCAATCTCTCGGTCGCTTTCGATCCGCTCGCCTACACCGGTCCCTTGCCGTTGCGCCTCGGCCTGTTGCCCGCGCCAACTGCGGAGGAGTTGGAAGCGGCCGGTCCGGTGATGGAGACCGGCGAAATGTTCTGGTTTCGCCGACCGACGGGGCGCGATTTCGCGCAGCACTATCCCGATGAAGCGCTGAGCCACCATGTCGGCGGCCGTGTCGTGCTCGATTGCATCATCCGCGCCGATGGGCGGCCCGCTTGTCGCGTGCAATCGGAAACGCCGCCGCATTACGGGTTCGCCGAGGCGGCGCGTAACATCGCCATTCCCTTTCAGACGCTGCCGTTCATCAATGGCCGCGCCATCGAGGGGCGCCGCGTCCTCATTCCCATCACCTTTCGCCTGGGAAACTAGAGCCCTTCATGCGCTTCGATCGCTGCGTCGCGGATGACGCTGCGCATCCATGCGTTCAGCGGATCGTTGGTGCGCAGATGATCCCAGACCAGCGCAACGCGCAGGCTGATATCCGGCAAGGGCGGCTCGATCATCACCAGATCGAACGCATCGACGAAGCGCCGCGCGAACGCGCGTGAGACGGTCGTCACCAGATCGGTGGCGGCCACAGCCGCGAGCGTGGCCATGAAATGCGGGCTGACGAAAGCGATGCGGCGGCGCACGCCATGGGCTGCGAGCGCCGCATCGATCTCGCTCTGACCGTCGCCAAAAATCGAGATCGCCGCATGTTCGACTTCGCCGTAATCTTCGAGACGCCAGCGCTGCTTGGCGCGCGGATGGCCGCGGCGCAGCACGAGCGCGAGGCGATCGTCCGCCAGCACCTCCGTCATCGCGCCGGGCGCGAGGGGGGTCGTCGAAAGCGCGAAAGTGAAATCGGTTGCGCCAGATTGCATGCGGGAGGTGATGGCGCCGTCGAGCGGTTCGAACCGCAGGTCCACGCCCGGCGCTTCGCGCGCGAGCCGCTGCATAATCGCCGGCCCATAGAGGATGGTTTGCGTATCCACGCTGGCGATGCGGACGATGCGCTGCGCGAGGCGCGGATCGAAATCCGGGGCGCGAAACACGCGCTTGACCTCGGTGAGCGCCGGCGCAAGGCGCGCGGCGATGTCCTGCGCCTTGGGCGTCAGCACCAATCCGCCCGCGCCGCGCACCAGCAGGGGATCGTCCAGCAGGTCGCGCAGCCGCCCCAGCGCCCGGCTCATCGCCGGCTGCGAAAGGCCGACATCCTCAGCCGCGCGCGTCACGTTGCGGCGGCGCAGCAGGGCGTCCAGCGCCGGCAGCAGGTTGAGGTCGAGCCCCGATAAATTCACCTCACGCATGGCGCATATCATAACTATGCATTTTAGTTATGCCTAGGCCCGCCCTAGCCTCAGATCACGGAATGAGGAGATCGATATGACCAAGCCGATCGTAATTTTGGGCTACGGCCCGGTGGGCAAGGCGGCGGCGGATTTGTTGCGCAAGCGGGGCGACAGCGTCCGCATCGCCCAGCGCAGCGCGCCGGCGGATCTGCCCCAGGGGGCGGAATTCGTGCGCTGCGATGTGACGGATGCGGCGTCGCTTCAAGCCGCCGTCGCGGGAGCCGGGCAGGTGGTGGCGACTTTCGGCTTCGCCTATGACGGCGCGATCTGGCGCGAGATGTGGCCGCGCGCGATGCACAATCTGATCGCCGCCTGCGAAACCGCCAATGCGCGCCTCGTCTTCTTCGACAATCTCTACATGTATGGCCCGCAAGCGGGGCCGCTGACGGAAGAGACGCCGCTCAACCCGGTCGGCCGCAAACCCAAGGCGCGCGCGGAGGCGACGCGCATCTGGCTCGCGGCGCGCGATCGCGTGAAGATCGCCGCGTTGCGCGCGCCGGATTTCTACGGGCCCGGCGTTGGCAATTCGCATATCGGCGATGTCGGCTTCGGCCTCCTGGCGCAGGGCAAAGCCGCCACGCTGATCGCGCCGCCCGATACGCCGCACGATTTCGCCTACGTGCCCGATCTGGGCGCCAACATCGTGACATTGCTCGATGCGCCGGACAGCGATTACGGCCAGGTTTGGCTGAGCCCCTGTGCGCCGACGCGCACGCCGCGCGAAATCTTGAAGCTCGGCGCCGACGCGCTGGGCGTGAAGCTGCGCATCACGGCCTTGCCGCTGTCGCTCTTGCCGGTGGCCGCGGTGTTCGCGCCCTTCCTGCGCGAGGTCAACGAAATGCGCTTCACCTTCGACCGGCCGTATTATGTCGACTCCAGCAAATGGACTCGCCGCTTCGGCGGCGCGCCGACGCCGTTCGAAATCGGCGCGCCGGCGACGGCCTTGTCGTTCGCGCCAGCGCAGGCGCGGGCGGCCTGAGCTAGCCGCTGCGGCGCATCGTGCCGAGCCGGAGGCCGAACACGATGCCCGCCGCGCGCACCGCGCCCGTCACCGCCAGCGCGGCGATGAGCGGCGCCTGCGGCGCGGTCGTCAGGTGCGCCGCGATCAGATAAGCCGCGCCGCCGGCGAAGGCGGCGGTGACGTAAAGCTCGGTCTCGGGCGAAAACACGATCGGCGTGCGATTGGCGAGCACATCGCGCAAGATGCCCCCGCCCGCCGCGCCGATCGCGGCGAGAAACACGCACACGATGGCGTCGAACTGCATCGCACTCACGCGCTGCATGCCCGTTGCGGTAAAGACCGCGAGCCCAACCGCGTCGGCCCAGATCAACGCGGCGCGCGGCGGCTTCATCACGCGCGCCAGCAAAAACGCCGCGAGCCCCGCGCCGCCCGCGATCCAGAGCAGCACAGGCGTTTCGATCCAGCGCACCGGCGCATGTCCGATCACGAGATCGACGATCGTGCCGCCGCCCAATCCCGTCGCAATCGCGAGAAAGAGCGCGCCGACCAGATCGAAGCGCTCTTCGTCGGCCGCCAGCGCGCCCGAGGCGGCGAACACCGCCGTGCCGATGAGCGAAAGGAAAGCGAGCGTCGAATCCATGCGCCGAGTGTATAGGGGCCGCGTCGCGCTCCGATAGCGCGCGGGCGGCGGTTTCATTCCCGCATCAAGACGCGCTAGTGTTCGGAGAAAATTCGGGGATGGACATGAAACGCGTTTTGATTGCTGCGGCTTTGGCGCTGACCGGCTGTTCGCCGTCGACGGGAACGATGCAAGGGGCGGCGCCGACTCCGGCGGAAACCGGCGCGACACTTGCAGAATCCGCGTCAGCGGAAGGCCCGCCGCCCAGCGCGAACGGCGCGCCGCCCGGCGCGGAGGCCGTCATCAAGGCCTGGGCGACACAACAATATGGCGCCAACCTCTTGGGCGATCCGACGATCTTCTACGGCGATTTCAACGGCGATGGCGCGGCCGATGCGCTCGCGTGGGCGGATTATGCAACCGGCGGAACGAGCGCGAATCACGGTGTCGCGCTGTTCCGAAACGACAGCGGCCGCATGACCTTCGTGCGCACGGTCGACGATGTGTACGGCATGGAGCCGCGCGATGCCCATTTCTCCAACGGCCGCATCACGCTGACGACATCGACTGTCGGGCCAAACGATCCGCTGTGCTGCCCCACGCAGCCGCATCAATGGACCATTCGGACCAATTGAACCGCGGCGCGCGTCCTTCCCCCCTTGTGGGGGAAGGTGGATCGGCGCGGAGCGCCGAGACGGATGAGGGGTGACGGCGCATCGTTCAAAAACGCAGCGCTGACACCCCTCACCCAGGTTGAGATGCGGTTTCGTTGTGCTTGGCGCGCCCTCTCCCACAAGGGGAGAGGGACGAGGCGCGCTGCAAGGCGACGTTCACATTCCGTCCGGCCATTTGTCGGAGCCGGCGAGCGCCGTTCCCGTTTCGAGCAGGCTTTTCAAGCTTGCGATTACGCCTGGCCAGCCTTGCGAAACGGCGTCGATCAGCTTGGCGCCCGGCGCATCCATTTCGTGCGTAAGCGTCAGCTTCACGCCCATCTCGTGCGGTTCGATTTCATAAGTGAGGCGCGACGGGCCTTCGGCTTTGAATTCCGGAAGGAACTGATTTTCCCACGTCAGCACCAGACGGCGCGGCGGATCGCTTTCGAGAATTTCGCCGGCGTCCGCGACGCGCCCGTCGGGTATCATCGCCTTCCACGAGGCGCCGGCCTTCCACGCGCTCACCTGATGCGTGCCGGACCAATATTGCCGCGTGAACTCCGGCAAGGTGAGCGCGTCCCAGAGCTTCTGCGGCGTGGTGCGAATGTACGTCACGTAGACGAAGCGGCTTTGGCTCATGCCTGCGCCTCCGGCTGCGGTTTCGATTGGATGTAGGGCACCCAGACCGAGCCGGTTTCGAGGAAGCTCTTCAGGTTGGAGAGGATACGCGGCCAGCCGCCGGACACCGCCTCGATCAGCTTGGCGTGCGCGACGCCGCTTTCATGCGTGATCGTGAGCTTCACGGTCTCGCCGAACACTTCGAGCGCGTAGGTGCAGACCGCATCGCCCTCGGCCTTCAACTCCGGGCGCCATTGATGGCGCCACCGCAGGACGAGCTTGTTCGGCGGATCGGCTTCGAGCACCTCGCCATCGTCCGTCACAAGGCCTTTGTCGTTGACCATTCTCCACGGCGCGCCCTTTTCCCACGCACTTTCGAGCGCCATGCCGAACCAATATTGCCGGATGAATTCCGGATCGGTCAGCGCGCGCCACAATCTCTCGGGCGTGGTGTGGATGTAGGTCACGTACACGAAGCGGCTTTGCACTTGCTCACTCATCTTCCAACGCCTTCTTCAACGCGCTGATCGCTCTGAGGCGCCCGCGCTCAAACTTGGCGATCCAGCGATCGCCGATCTCGTGAATGGGCACGGGGTTGAGATAGTGCAGCTTCTCGCGTCCGCTCTTCACGGTCGCGACGAGATTGGCCTCTTCAAGCAAGGCCAGGTGTTTCGAGACCGCCTGACGCGACATCTCGAGCCCTTCGCACAGCTCTCCCAAGGTCTGACCGTTCTTGGCGTAAAGCCTGTCCAGCAGCGCGCGGCGGCTGGGATCGGCGAGCGCCTTGAACACCGCATCCATGCTCATTCCGATCTCATATATGCAACTAAATAGTTGCACGTCAAGACGCGCTTTTCGTACCGCCGGCTTCCAGCCGGCAGAGAGCGGCATTTGCTCTGGAGCCCGGCGCGCAGCTTTGCTGCGGCCGGGGCGCGTGAGCCTGTCGTGCGGTTGAATAGGCGTCGTTGGTTCTGCCGGCTGGAAGCCGGCTGTACGATTATTCGAACAGGACGCTGACGCTTTCGTCGTTGGCGATGCGCCAGATGGCGTCGCCGATCAGCGCGGCGACGGAGACGGCGCGGATTTTCTTTGCGCCGCGCGCCGCCTCGCTCAGCGGAATCGAATCGGTGATCACCAATTCCTTGAGCGCGCTTTCCTGCACGCGCTTGGCCGCGCCATTGGAAAGCACGCCGTGCGTCGAATAGGCCGACACGCTCTTGGCGCCTTGTTCCAGCAAAGCGGCCGCCGCGTTGCAGAGCGTGCCGCCGCCATCGATGATGTCATCGACCAGAAGACAATCGCGGCCCTCGACGTCGCCGATGATGTTCATCACCTCGCTGACGCCGGCTTTCTCGCGCCGTTTGTCGACGATGGCGAGGTCCGAGCCCAGACGGTTCGCCAGCGCGCGCGCGCGGATGACGCCGCCGACATCGGGCGAGACGATCATCAGATCGCCGGTCTTGGCGCCGTAGCGGGCCTGCACATCGGCCTCGATCACCGGCGTGGCGAAGAGATTGTCGGTCGGGATATCGAAGAAGCCCTGAATCTGGCCCGCGTGCAGTTCAAGCGTGAGCACGCGGTCGGCGCCGGCCTTCTCGATGAGGTTCGCCACCAGCTTGGCCGAGATCGGCGTGCGCCCGCCGACTTTGCGGTCCTGCCGTCCATAGCCGTAATAGGGGATCACCGCTGTGATGCGCTTGGCCGAGGCGCGCACCAGCGCATCGATGCCGATCAGCAATTCCATCAGATTGTCGTTGGCGGGGTAGGACGTCGATTGGATGATGAACACGTCCTGGCCGCGCACGTTCTCGGCGATGCGGACGAAAATTTCATTGTCCTTGAAGCGCTTGAATTCGGCATCCGACAGCGGCGTGTCGAGATGTTCGGCGATGGCGCGCGCAAGAGGCTGATTCGAGTTGCCGCTGATCAGCTTCATGGCCATGCCCCGGTTTTACCGGCGCTCCTCTACCCCATCGCCCGAGTCGTTCAACGGGGTTTGTGACATTTGTGTAGCGCGGCGGCGCGCGCGTGTCGTCGGCGCAACGATCAGGGCAGGACGATCGCCGCGCAATTCCGTCCGTAATCGCCTTCGCCGCGTTTGACGGCGCGGCGATTGCTGAAAAAGCGGGCTTCGTCGGCGCAGGTGTCCGCGCCGAGCGATCGCACCTGCGCGGCGCCGGCCCGTTCGAGCCGTGCGGCGCAATAGCCGGGCAGGTCGAACAGGCGCCGGTCGCCATCGCCGGCGCGGAAGAAGCGTGCGGCGTGCGAGTCGTCCGCAACAAAGCGCGCCTCGAATTCGGGACCGACCTCGTAGCTCGCCTGCTGGATCGTCGGTCCGATGGCGCAGACGATGTCGCGCGCGCCGGCGCCGCGCATGGCGGCGAGCGTCGCTTCGAGCACGCCGGCGAGCGCGCCTTTCCAGCCCGCATGCGCCGCGCCGATCACGCCGGCTTTCACATCCGCGAACAGCACCGGCGCGCAATCGGCGGAGAGCACGCCAAGCGCGAGGCCGCGCGCGGTCGTGACGATGCCGTCGAGCGGCGGCCAAGGTCCCGGCCAGGGCGCATCGATCACGCGCACGTCCGCCGAATGCACTTGATGCATGGAGACAAAGCGGTCCCGCGCCACGCCCATCGCCGCGGCGATGCGGGCGCGGTTTTCGGCGACGTGGGCGGGCTGGTCGTTCGAGCCGGGTCCGGCGTTCAAGCTGGCGTAGAGGCCGGTTGAGACGCCGCCCTGGCGCCCGAAGAAGGCGTGACGCGCGCCGGCGAGCGCATCGGCTTCAAGGAAGGGCGGCGCGCTCATGCAAAGCCCGCGGGCGCTGGGAGATCGGGCGAAGAGAGACAGATCACCTTGAAGAGATCGCCCATCTGGTCCGGCGCGGTCAGACGCGCGTGCTCGCGCGCGATGCGTGCGGCGCGGTCGGGATGCGCGCGCGTCAGCGCCTCGGCGCGCTGATCGAGGCCGAGCGCGCGCAGGAAGCGCGCTTGCCGGATCGGCCCGTGCACGATGAGGCCGGCGCGCTCGGCGAAGCGCGCGATTGCGGCGAAATCGACATGCGCCGTGAGATCGGCGCGGCCCGGCTCGGCGAGCGGATCGACCTTCCGATGCGCGACGATCGCCTGCAGCGAATCGCCGCCGCCCTGCGAGCCGTAATCGATGAACAGCGCGCGCCCCGGCGCCAGCACGCGCGCGACATCGTCCAGCAGCGCCTCCGCGCCGAGCGCGATTTCTGCGACGGCGCCGACCTCGTCGCGCACATCGTCAGGCAGGATCGACATGTCCGCGAGTTGCATTGGCGCCAGACCAAATGTGAGCGCATCGCGGCGCGCGCCCACCAGTCGTTCGCGCCAGCCATCCTCCGCGCGCAGGAATTGGCGGATCGGCAGGCAATCGAGCAATTCATTGGCGATGAGCAGGGTCGGCGCTGGCGCCAGATCGCGCAGATCGCGCGCCCATGCGGGCGCCGCCGCGCGCAAGGCCTCCGCTTGCCGTTCGCGCAACGCGGGACTTGCATCGATCAGCGTGACGCGCGCCGCCTCGGTGAAGCCCGGCGCCGCCTTCGCCGCGCGCAGCGCATCGCGCATCAGCGCGCCTGTGCCGGGCCCAAGTTCGACCAGGCGAAGCGGCGAGGGCGCGCCTATCTGGCGCCATTCATGCGCGCACCATGCGCCGACGAGCTCGCCGAACATCTGCGAAATCTCCGGCGCCGTGACGAAATCGGCCCCAATGCCGGGCCGCGTCGCGTAATACCCGTCCTCCGGATCGTGCAGGCACGCGCGCATATATTCCGCGATCGTGATCGGCCCACTGATCGCGATCTGCGCGATGAGCCTTTCGCGCAACCCCCTCCCCGCGCGGGGAGGGGGCAGGGGGTGGGGCGAATCCCGACGTTCATTTTTCGCGCGCGCCGGGAGGACGCGATTGCCGCGCGTGCGGCGTTCGATGCGCTTAGGCGCTTTGTTTGGCGAAGGTTGGGCTTCACCCCACCCCCCTTCCCCCTCCCCTCGCGGGGAGGGGGGAAGGGCTGCGCTCACCTTGTCGAATACCAGGTCCGTATTGCCGGCGTCGCGCGCGGAGATGCGCAGCACGCGCCAGCCCATGTTTTCGATATAGGCTTGGCGTTGCTCTTCGCTGGCAAGGTTTTCCGGCCATGCGTGAAATGGACCGTCGATCTCGATTGCGAGGCGCGCATTCACAATCGCGAAATCCGCAAAATAGCGTCCGATCGGATGTTGACGGCGGATGTGGACGCCTCGGTCGCGCAATGGCTTGAGCGCCGCCCAGATTCTGCGTTCGGCAGCGCTCGCGACAGGCCGCGTCCGCTTTGCCTCATCCGTCACGCCGCCGCCTGCACTTGCGGGGCGGTCTTGTTGGCGCGCCAGATGAACCAGGCGCCGGCCGCGATCATCGGCAGCGAGAGCAGCATGCCCATCGTCACATAGCCTTTGAGCGCCTCCGGCATCTGATTGTCCGGTTCGCGCACGAGTTCGATGAGCGCGCGGAAGACGCCGTAGAGGATCAGGAACACGCCGATATTCGTGCCCGGCTTCTTCAGACTGCCGCCGCGATGCGTCAGCAAATAGAGCACGACGAACAGCACGACGCCTTCAAGGAAGGATTCGTAGAGTTGGCTGGGATGGCGCGGAATCTCGCCGCCGGTGGGGAACACCATCGCCCACGGCAGATGGCTTTCGCGGCCCCATAATTCGCCGTTCACAAAGTTGGCGATGCGCCCGAAGAAGAGGCCGATCGGCGCGCACGCCGCCACCAGATCGCCCACCTGGAAGAGCGGCGCCTTGTGCTGGCGGCAGAACCAGAGCGTGGCGAGGATGACGCCGACGAGCCCGCCATGGAACGCCATGCCGCCTTCCCAGATCTTGAACACGAGCAGCGGATCGGCCGCGATATTGGCGCGGCTGATCGGATCGGGCAGCATGTAGAACAGCACATAGCCGGTGCGTCCGCCGACGATGACGCCCAAAGTCGCCCAGAACAGGAAATCGTCTGCGGCGGGCACGCTGATCGGCGCCTTGCCGGGCGCCCAGAGCGCTTCCTTGCGGATCAGATAGACCATGTAGCGCCAGCCCAGCAGCAGGCCCACGATGTAGGCGAGCGCATACCAGCGCAGGGCGAACGGCCCCAATTGCAGCGCAATCGGGTTGAGGTTCGGAAAGTGCAGGACGGCCATATCGAGCATGGCCGCCTCTTAGCCCAGCGCGGGCCCGGAGGCGACCTTTAAGGCGCCGCGCCCCCAGTACCGCCGGCTTTCAGCCGGCAGAAGCGGCCTGCCGGCTGGAAGCCGGCGGTACAAAGGGACCATGCGCCTCATTGCGCCGGGCGCGCGCCGCGCTAGCCTGTCGCGATGACGCAACAATCCGCCCTGTTCGACGAATTCGCCAAGCTGATGACCGGCGCCATGGGCATGGCCCAGGGCGTGGGCGATGAGGCCAAGAGCTTCATGCGCAGCCAGGGCGACCGCTTCGTCGCCGAAATGGATTTGGTCAGCCGCGAAGAGTTCGAGATCGTCAAACAGCTCGCGCAAGAGGCGCGCGCGGAGGCGGACGCCTTGAAAGCGCGCATCGCTGCGCTCGAAGCGCTGATCGCAAAAAAAGATTGACATTAAGAAGATTGAGATCGGTTCCGAACGACCCTAGCGTCGTTGATGGGGACTGATTCGTTCGCGCACATTCAAAGCGCGGCGCCAGGGGATCAAACACAGGCGCGCTTCGTTTCGGCGCGCGCCATGCGATTTGAGGGGCGCGGGATGTCGCTTTATCACACGGACGAAGAAGAGTTCTCGGCTGATCCCATGGATCTGGTCGAAGCCATCGTGAATTCGGATGATCGCTTCAGTGCGGCGCGCGCCGACGATGGCGATGTGCAGTTCTGCTTCAAGGGCGCGTGGACGGAAGCTGCGGGCTATTTCTCCTATCGGGACGAATTGCCGGCGCTCTTGTTCACGCTGGGCTTCGATTTGCAGGCCGATCTTGCGCGCTTGGGCGAGGTCACGCGGCTCGCGGCGCTGATCAACGAAAATCTCTGGCTCGGCCATTTCGATGTGTGGTCCGATGATGGCTCCATCATCTTCCGCCACGCCTCGCCGATGATCGGGCGCGACGAGATTTCGCCTGGTGAAATTCAAGCGCTGCTCGCCGCCGCGCTCGATGCGGCCGAGCGCTTCTATCCGGCGTTCAAATTCGTGATCGAACACGGCATGTCGCCGGAGGACGCCGTGCAGGCCTCTATGTTCGAAATCGCCGGCGAGGCGTAAACTCGTGTCGCGATGAGCGGATTGGATGCGCCTTCTGTTGCGTTGATCGGCGCGGGCGCCATGGGCGGGGCGCTCGTGCGCGGCTGGATCGGCGCGGTGCGGCGCGGCGGCGGGCTGACGCTCACCGTGCTCGAACCGAATTTCGATCCGGCGCTGCAGGAAGCGCTGGAGGCCGTGGGCGCGGTACTCAATCCGCCCGCGCCGGGCGCGGTCGATGTCGTCGTACTGGCGGTGAAGCCGCAGCAATTCGCCAGCGCCGCCGCGCAAGTGCGCCAATTCGTGGGCGAGCAGACGCTTGTGCTCTCCGTGATGGCGGGCGTGACCTTGCTGACGCTGTCGAAAGAGCTCGGCGCCGAGCGCGCCATCCGCGCCATGCCGAACACACCCGGGCAGATCGGGCAGGGCATCACCGCTTATGTCGCCGCCAGCGCGTGCTCGCCGCAGGATCGCCAACTCGCCGAACAATTGCTGGAGCCTTTAGGCGCCGTCGAGCCGTTGCCGAGCGAGCGGCTGATGGACATCGTCACCGCGGTTTCAGGGTCTGGCCCCGCCTACGTCTTCCTGCTCGCCGAAGCGCTCGCCATGGCGGGCGAAATGGAAGGGCTCGACAAGGACGTCGCCGCGCGCCTCGCGCAGCGCACCGTCGCCGGCGCCGGCGCGCTGATGCTGGAGCCCGGCGCGCAGCCCTCGGCGCTGCGCAAGCAAGTCACCTCGCCCGGCGGCACCACCGAAGCCGCGCTCGACGTGCTGATGGGAAATGACGGCCTCGGCCCGCTCCTCCGCCGCGCGGTTGCGGCAGCGACGCAAAGATCGAGGGATTTGGGGAAGGGGTAACCCTTCCACTCGCGTCCAAAATGGCTTTGCCGGATGGGCGGCCACGCGCGTCAGCCGATGCTGTGGCGTGCCCCGCTGCATCCCTACAGCAAAGTGAGGCGCGTGCGCGGCGGGCGCAGGATCGCGCGTCTATCTTCCCTCCGATGACGAGAACGTCATGCGCCGGCGCGCGGCGCACACATTGGAGGCTGTCATGCGTGCGAAATCCTCTTCCCTGATCGCGGCGCTCGCCATTGGCGCGTCGCTCTTCGCGCCGATCAGCGCGAACGCCGCCGAATATCACAGCGGCTATCAATGCGCGGCGCATCATCGTGGCCTTTGGGGCGGCGTCACGGGCGCGCTCATCGGCGGCGTCATCGGGCACAATGTGGCGGCCTATGCCGTGCAGGCCGAAGGCGCAGGTCTTGGCGCGCTCATCTTCGGAATCGCTGGCTACGCACTCGGCCATCATGCCGATCATTGTGAACCCTCCGCGCGATAGAGCTGCAGGTCACGCGACGGATTGCGCGGGCGAGGGGCGTTTCAAGCGCGAAAGGTATTGGATCATGCTTCGCATCTCAGCTTTGGCGCTGGCGCTGATCGCCGCGCCGCTCGTCATCGCCGCGCAGGCGCCGGCGGCGCAGGCCGAAGAAATCATCATCCGCCGCGCGCCCCCCGCGCCCCGCCATGAAGTGATCGTGGTGCGGCCAGGGCCGGAGCGCGATTGGTTCTGGCAGCCGGGCCATTGGCGCTGGGTGGGCGGCGATTACGATTGGGTTCCGGGCCATTGGGAGCGGCGTCCCTACGTTGGCGCGCGCTGGGTCTCAGGCCATTGGGCGCATCGCGCCCGCGGCTGGGTCTGGATCGAAGGCCATTGGCGGCGCTGAGCGCGCATTTACACCGAGCGCCCGTCCGCGTGCTCCGAGTTCAGCGCGCGCGGGTCGACGCCGTCGAGACAATTGACGTTGATGACGGCGATCGTGCCGGTGGCGAAGGGCTCGATGCCGCAAATCTTGCAGAATTTGTGCTGGCCGAGCTTGCGGTTGAATGTGAACGTCGTCAGTGCCTCTTCGCCGCGCAGCACGCGTAATTTGTCGAGCGGGGCATAGGCCCACACCGCGCCGAGGCGCTGGCAGCGCGAGCAATTGCATGTGCGCGTCATGGCGAGATCGACATCGACCTCGATCGCCACCGCGCCGCATTGGCATGAGCCCGTGTAGGTTTGTTCGGCCATCACAAGCGCCTCCGGGGCCAATCAGGACGCGATCTTCGCCAGATAAATCTGCCGCAGCGGCGCGTCGTGGATCACTTTGATCTTGCGGTAGTGCGTGTTGATGAAGGCGTCGATCGCGAGCTTTGGCATGTTCAGCAGATCCTGCCGGCCATCCGGCTCCATGTGCCAGAGGTAATCGTCGAAGCCCAGCACGCCGCCGACGCGCAGCAGCCGGAACGCAAGCACCGCATCGCCCAGCACATCCGGCGCCTGATGCGAGCCGTCGATATAGGCGAAATCGAAGCTTTCGCTTGCGCCTTGCGCGATCAGGCCGGCGAGCGCGCCGAGCGAGTCTGATTTGATCTTGCGCACGGTCCCGCCATGGCGGGCCTGCGCGCGCGCGATATTGCGGTCAAAGCGCGCCTCCACATCGCGCATCGCCAGCGCGGCGTGCTCGACGCCGCCTTGCCAGGAATCCACGCAGGTCAGATCGAGCCCGCCGAACGGCGCGCCCTGCTCAAGAAAGAACACGGATGAGAAGCCCTCGAACGCGCCGATCTCCAGCGCCTTGCGCGGCTTGATGTCGGCGATCATCGAGCGCCAGATCGGCGCTACGTGCGAAAACCAATCCTGCGTGAACTCGTACTCGGACATCTGCGCCCTCAGCCCTTCAGCCTGACGATCTCCGCGATGAGGCGATCGACCTCTCCCTCATCCTGATCCCACGATACGACGAGACGCGCTTCGCCAGAACCGGGCTCGACCCAATCGTAGAATTCCGCGCCCGCCGCGCGCAGCTTGGCGAGAATATCCGGCCCCGGTTTGATGAAAACGTTGTTGCTTTCGCACGGATGCGAGAGCCAATCGCCCGCAGCCTCGGCGATGCGCGCAGCGAGCGCGTTGGCGCGGCTCGCCAGCCGCAGCCACAGCCCGCCTTCCAGATAGGCCTTCATCTGCGCGGCGATGAAGCGGTGTTTGGACAGGAGATGGCCGCCGCGCTTGCGCAGGCGATCGACATTGCGCGCCCGGTCGAACACGATCACGGCCTCGCAGGCGAGCGCGCCGTTCTTGGTCGCGCCGAAGCTCAGCACATCGACGCCCGCGCGCCAGGTCATGTCCGCCGGCGTGCATTTGAAATGCGCGAGCGCGTTGGCGAGCCGGGCGCCGTCCATGTGCACGCCAAGGCCCGCGGCGTGCGCGATATCGCTCAGCGCTTTGACCTCATCGGGCGCATAGGCGCGGCCACGCTCATTGGCGTTGGTGATGGAGAGCGCGGCGGGCTGCACGGAATGGATGCCGCGCTGATTGCGGCGCAGCGCCTCGCGCAGGCCGTCCGGCGTGATCTTGGCGCCATCGCCGTCGATCAGCACCAGCTTGGCGCCGTTCATATAGAATTCCGGCGCGCCGCATTCGTCGGTCTCGATATGCGCTTCGCGGTGGCAGAACACCGCGCTCCACGGCTCTGTCAGCGCCGCGAGCGAGATCGCATTCGCCGCCGTGCCGGTCGCGGTCAGAAACACTTTGCACGATCGCTCGAAGATCGCCGCGATCATGGCCTCGACCTCCGCCGTCAGCGGATCGGCCCCGTAGGAGCCCGAGCGTCCCTGATTGGCCGTGATCAGCGCCGCCAGAATTTCCGGCGCGGCGGAAGCCGTGTTGTCCGAGCGAAAGTTCATGGCCGCAGGCTATGCCATGGGCCCGGCTCAAATTGGAACGCCGCGGGCGTTCTTTTCGGCGAAGGAGGCGCTAGTGTCGCGCCGAAACGCAATGGAGACGGGTATGGACCTCGGATTGAAGGGCAAGCGTGCGATCGTCACGGGCGGGACGCGCGGCATCGGGCGCGCCATCGCGGAGACGCTGGCGGGCGAGGGCTGCGATGTGGCGATCTGCGCCCGCAAAGAGGGCGAGATCGCCGAAGCCGTCGATGCGCTCAAGGCCAAGGGCGTGCGCGCCTTCGGCGGCGTGGTCGATATCGCCGATGGGCCGGCGCTCAAGGCATGGATTGAGAAAGCCGCTGGCGAATTGGGCGGGCTCGATGCGCTGGTCTGCAATGCGAGCGCGCTGGTGCAAGGCAATGCGGAAGACGCGTGGAGCGCGATGTTCGCGGTCGATATCATGGGCGTGCAGCGCGCCTGCGACGCAGCGATGAAGCATCTGGAAGACGCCGCCGCGAAGACCGGCGATGCAGGCATCGTCATCATCTCATCGGTGTCGGCCGCCGAAACGCAGAACGCCAATTCCTATGGCGCGCTGAAGGCCGCGCAAATCCATTTTGCGAAGGGCCTCGCGAAGGAGAAGGCGAAAGCGCATGTGCGCGTCAACGTGGTCTCGCCCGGCACCGTCTATTTCAAAGGCGGCGTGTGGAACATGGTCGAGCAGGGCATGCCCGATCTCTTCAAGGCGACGCTGGCGCGCAATCCGATGGGCCGCATGGCGAGCCCGCAGGACATCGCCAATGCCACGACCTTCCTCGTCAGCCCCGCCTCGTCCTTCACCACCGGCATCAACATGGTCGTCGATGGCGCGATCACCTCGCGCGTGAATTTCTGATGGCGCAGGTCCGCTACCTGGTCGACGATCTGGATTCCGCGTTACTGTTCTACACGCTCCAACTCGGCTTCGAGTTGGAGAAGCGCTATGGCGACGCGATGGCGGTGGTCGCCAATGGCGATTTGAAGCTTTGGCTGGCCGGGCCGAAATCCTCGGCCGCGCGTCCCGCCGCCAATGGCGCCAAGCCGGCGCCCGGCGGCTGGAACCGCGTCGTGCTCACGGTCGCGGGGCTCGATCCGATCCTGAAGCGGTTCGAGCAGGCCGGCGTCGAATTGCGCAACCAGGTCGTGCTCGGCCCGGGCGGCCGCCACGTGCTGATCGCGGATCCGAGCGGCAATCTGGTGGAGCTGTTCGAGCCCAGCTGAGGGAGGGATGTCGGCGCATTTCCCTAGTCCCAAATCCCTATTCCCTTTGTCCGCGCATCCGCGCTGGCGGACAGCGGCGACTTAGGGCGAAAGTACGGCGGCTGCGGTCCGCCATCCAGGGTTAAGGAGTTCTTTGTGATCGAGATTTTCCGCCAGTCGCCCTGGCTCTTGATCGTCCTCGGGGCGCTCTGCGTGCCAATTTTCGGCATCATCCTGGGCGGCTGGGCGAGTTTCCTCGAGTACCGCCAGCGCAAGGCCGCGCTCGACGCGCTGCAGGCCTACGCGGCCCAGGGCAAGGAGGCGCCGCCGGAATTGCTGCGCGCTGTCGGCGGCGGCCGCTGGCGGGGCCGCGATTGGGGCGAGTACGCCGGCCCGGACGGCCCCGGCGATGTGCGCGGCGAAATTCAAGGCGCGGCGCGCGAGGCCCGCGACGAGATGCGGGCCGGCATGCGCCGGTGGCGGCGCAATGAGCCGCTGCGCACCTGGCGGCGCGCCGTGACCTGGTCGGCGCTGGCCGGCGGCTTCTTCTTCGCCTCGCGAATGGCGGAGACCTCGGACACGCAGCACGGCTTCCTGATCGCGGCCATTCTGCTGGGCGCAGTGGCGGCGGCGACCATTCTGTCGGCGATTTTGGCGACGCTTTTTCGTGAGAAATGAGCATGGCGTCGCACGACGCTGCGCTGGTGGCGGCGGCCGTCGCGGGCTCGCCCGATGCGTTCTCCCGCCTGGTTGGGCTGCACCAACAGGCGGTGCGCGGCTTTTTGCGCCGCGCCTGCGGCAACCACGCGGACGCGGAAGATCTGGCGCAGGAGACCTTCATCACCGCGTGGGAGAATCTCTCCCGCTTCGGCGGCAAATCGAGCTTCCGGTCCTGGCTGTGCGGCATCGCCTACAACAAATGCCTGACCGCGGCGCGGTCGCGCGGTCGTTCGGCGGCGCGGGACATGGCGTTCCTGCAAGCCAGCGAGGTCACCGCCGCGCCTTCGGGCGACGACCGGATGGACCTCACCAAGGCCATGGCCCGTTTGCCCCTGGAACAGCGCGCGGCGGTGGCTTTGTGTCTGGCGGCCGGCTTTTCGCATGGCGAAGCCAGCGAGGCTCTGGGCTTGCCGCTGGGCACCGTGAAGAGCCATGTATTGCGCGGAAAGGCGAAGCTTTTGGAGGCGCTCGGCGATGACTGACCGCGAAGCCCGGCTGGAAAGCCGATTGACCGCCTTTTTCGAGGCGGAGGAGCCGCCCGCGCAGGATAAGGCCTTCGAGGGCCGGGTGATGCAGCGCATCGCCGCGCGCCGCCTGCTCGACGCCGTGTTCGAATGGGCGACGCCCTTCGTGGTCGGCGTGGCGATCCTGTGGGCGCTGTGGCCGGCGCTGCTGCGCATGTCGGTGGGCGCGGTCGAGGCCGCGGGCCTGCTGGCGCCGCTGGGCTTAGCGGCGGTGATCGCGGGCGCGAGCTATTGGGCGGCCATGCGGCTGCGCCTCGTACCGCCCGTCGAATTGACGGTGTGAGCTTGGATAGCGCAATCCGGCGCGATCTGGCGCGCGCGGCCTTGGCCGTGGCGGCGCGCAAGCCCTGGGCTAATGTCACGCTCGCGGACTTGGCCGCCGAAGCCGGCAAGCCGCTCGCGGAATTTTATGGCGCCTCGCTCGGCGAAGCCGTCGATTGCGTCGAAGAGGCGTTCGATCGCGCCATCGCCAGCGGCGACCCGCTCGATCCCGGCCAGAGCGTGCGTGATCGCCTGTTCGATCTCATCATGAAGCGCTTCGAGGCGATGGAAGAGCATCGCGCGGCGGTGCTGGCGATGGAGGTCGGCCAGGATCGCGATCCGCTGGCCCTGGGCGCGGCGCATCAGCGTCATGTGCGCTGCGCGCGCTGGGTGCTCGCGGTGGCGGGTCTGCAGGCCGATCACATGACGGGCCAGGCGCGCGCGCAGGGCCTCGGCGCCATCATCGGCCAGGCGCGCGCCGCCTGGCGCGGCGAAACCGATCCCGATTTCACACGCACGATGGCCTCGCTCGATAAGAACCTGCGCCGGGCCGAAGAAATGTTCGGCCGCTGGGCGGGGTTCGAAGGCAAGAAGGCCGAAGGGGACGGCGCCTAGCGCAGCGCGTCGCGGACCAGTCCCAGAAACCAATCCGCGCCATCGTCCACGATTCCGCTGCGCCGCACCGCGGAGATGGTGACGCTGTCGCCCACGAAGGGCGCGCGAAGGATCGTCAATCCGAGCACGCCGGCTTGGCTCTCGGCGAGCTTGCGCGGCACGGTCGCGATCGCGTCGCTGGCGGAGACCAGCACCAGCGCCGTCAGCCAGCGCGCGACCACGGCGCGCGTGACGATGCCCACGCTCGCGCCTTCGTCCTCGGCGTCGCCGCCTTCGCCGGGCGAAAACGAAAACACATGGCCCGCCTGCTCATAGGCGCGCTCGCTGATGCGCGTCTTGAAGGTGGGATGCCCACGGCGCGCCACCACGCAATAGCGGTCTTCCAGCAGCACCTCGATGTCAAAGCCCGGCCGGGCGCCGGCGAAGCGGCCGAGCGCGAGATCGATGCGTCCTTGCATCAGCGCCTGCAGCGCGGCCTCTTGCGACATGTTAAGCGCGATGAACGACACGCCAGGCGCCTCGGTGCGCAAGGTGTTGAGCAGGCTCGCGCCGATCTGCGCGGTGACGAATTCCGGCGCGGCCAGCATGAAGCGGCGCGTGCTGGTCGTGGGATCGAACGCGCCTTCGCGCTTCAGCGCCGCGCCGGCGAGATCGATCAGCTCCTCGATGCGCGGGCCGAGCGCCAGTGCGCGCGCCGTGGGCTCAAGGCCGTGCGGGCGGCGCACGAACAGCGGATCGCCGAACAGATCGCGCAGCCGGCCGAGCGCATGGCTGATCGCGGACTGGCTGAGGCCAAGCGCTTTGGCCGCCGCCGTGGCGCGCCGCCGGCGCAGCAATTCGCGGAACACCAGAAGCAAACCGCCATCGAGCCGGCGGATATCATCAAGATCGATATCACTCATGCAAGGATTTCAGTATCATGGCCAATTAGCCGCCGCTAGCGCTTGCCCAGAAAAAGCGAGGCGTGGCGATGCGGATAGGCAAGGCGGCGGGCGGCGTAGCGCTGCTCTTGGGTTTGGCGTCTGGCGCCCAGGCGCAGGAGATCGGCGCCTGGGGCAGGCTCTACCCGACGCTCTCGATCGCGAGCGAATATCGCTATGACGGCACATCCAATTCGAGCGGCGCGCCCGTCGTGCAAGGCTCGCTCTATTGGTTCCGCCCCGATCATTTCTATGCCGGCGTGTTCGCGACCGGCGTGGATTTCAGCGGCTTCTACGATCGCACGACATCCTATGAGATCGACCTCTACGCGGGGCGAAATTGGGATTTCGGCGGGCCTGATTGGTATGCAGGCGCGCATACGCGGCTGACGCTCGAAGCCATGTACACGATGTTCCCCGACAATGAGGTTCCCGGCCCGACTTATGATTTCCTGCAAGTCAAAGCGCGCGGCTTGCACAGGATCGGCCGCTGGACGCTGGAAGGATCGGCCGCGCTCACGCCGCAGGCCTCCTATGGCGCGGGGACCGCGTGGCGGTACGAAGCCGGCGCCAGCTATCGTCTCACGGATTGGCTGAGCATCGGCGCCAAGGCCGGCGCCCGCTACGCGCAGCGGCGGCCCGATTATACGTTTTGGAATCTCGGCGCGACGGCGCATTTCGGCAAGATCGAACTCGATGCGCGCTATTACGATACGGATTTGAGCTTTATCGATTGCGGCTACAGCGCCAATTGCGGCTCGGCGCTGGTGGGCAAGCTGAGCTGGAATCTGTGGTGAGGCTCAGCTCGCGCGCGCCGGCTCCAGCTGCCCCGGCAGGCGCAAGGTGGCGCGCAGGCCGCCGAGCGGCGATTTGGACAAGGTGATGTCGCCGCCGTGCTGGCGGGCCGCATCGCGCGCGATGGCGAGCCCGAGCCCGACGCCCTTCGCATTGCGCGTGCGCGTTTCATCGAGACGCGAGAACGGGCGGAACGCATCTTCATATTGTTCGGGCGCGATGCCCGGCCCGTCATCGTCGATCGTCACCTCCACGATCGATCCATCTCGCCGCGCGGTCAGCTTCACATGATCGCCATGGGCGGCGGCGTTATCGACCAGATTGGCGAGACAGCGGTGCAGCGCGCCAGCGCGCACGCTGGCCGTCAAATCCCCTGAAGCGGAAATTTCGATCTCGGCGCCGCTGCGCTTGGCGTCATGCACGACGTCCGCGGCGATGCGCCCGATATCGGCGGTGATCTTCTCTTCCGTGGTCTCGCCGCGCGCGAAGGCGAGATATTCTTCGAGCGTGGTTTCCATATCGGCGATGTCGCGCTTGGCGTCGTCGAGCTCGGGCGAGGGCGGCATCATCGCGAATTGCAGCTTAAGGCGGGTGATCGGCGTGCGGATGTCGTGGCTGACGCCCGCCAGCAATTGCGCGCGCTGATCGATGAAGCGGCGGATGCGCGCGCGCATATCGAAGAACGCGTGCGTGGCCTGGCGCACCTCGCGCGCGCCGCGGGCGCGGAAGATGAGGCCCTCGTCCTCCCCGCGTCCGAACCGCTCCATCGCCGCCGCCAGCGTTTCGATCGGGCGCACCTGGTTTCGGATGAAGATGATGGAGACGACGCCCAGGAAAATCGTCGCGCCGAAAATCCACGCCACGAACAGCGGGCCGGACCGCGCCTGCACGCGGTCCTTGTAGGCGTGCACCACGAACACGCCCTCGGGGATCGGCACGCGGATATTGACCTGATTGCCGGGGCAGGAGCTGTCGTACCAGACTTGCCGCGCCAGCTGCTGTTCGAGCGCCGTATCGAGATAGCGGTCGAGCACTGCCGTCCCCGCGCCGCAGCGCCTTCCTTCCAGCACCGCGCCCGGCTCAAGCGAGACATCGAGGCGCAAGGTGCGCGCCATATCCTCGATATGCGCGAAGGTTTGGGGCGTGGGCGCGTGTTCGTAGGTCTGGATCAGCAACGCGACATCGGCCGCCACGCCTTGGCTCATGCGCTTGGACGTCGCCTGCCAATGGTCGTCGAGGAACACCAGCGTGATGATGAGCTGCAACACCGCCGCCGGCACGACGATGATGAGCAAGGTGCGCCAGTAGAGGCCCTTCGGCAGATAATCGCGGAGGCGGCGGCGCGGCATGGCCCGACTAAGCAAAGCAGCGCGCCAAAGCGCAAGCGCGTTTGGCGCTTAACGGGCGGCGCGGGCTTCGCGGATCCAGCCGCCGCGGGCGCGGGTGGCGAAACGCAGCGCGTGGGCGCTCATGGCGCGTCGGCTCGGCGCGATGGCGCAGGGCGCGGTTGAGGCGAGCACGGCCGCCGGTTTCGCGGTGGGCGCGGCGAGCGCGGGGGCGGGCATGGCGGCGAGCATGAAACAGCCCAGCAGGATCGTAAACAGAAGGCGCATCGCGACAGCTCTTTCAGTGACGGCGCAGCTTAGCGCAGGCCCGGGCCGACGCGGCGATATTTCGCCCACCAAGCTCGTTCGCCCCCGCTTCACGCCCGCTGCGCGTGCCTGCGCCGCACTTGAGGCCGGGCGGCTTTCGTCGGAGCATGGCGCACGGCAGGCGTAAACGCCGCCGAAGGAGGAAGAGATGTTTTCGCACATCATGGTCGGCACCAATGATCTGGAGCGCGCCAAGGATTTCTACGATGCGCTGTTGGGCACGCTGGGCGTGCGTCCCGCGATCGTCGATCGGCATCGCATCTTCTACCTGGCGCCGTCCGGCGTGTTCGCCGTGTCCAAGCCGATCAATGGCGAACCGGCCACGGTGGCCAATGGCGCGACCGTCGGCTTCGCTGGCGCGTCGCAGGAACAGATCGACGCGTGGCATGCCATGGGCGTGTCGAAGGGCGGCGTCAGCATCGAAGAGCCCCCGGGCGTGCGCGAAGGCACGACGGGCAGGCTCTATCTCGCCTATCTGCGCGATCTCGACGGCAACAAGCTCTGCGGCATGTATCGGATGCCTGCTTCGGCCTAGCCCTTCGGCGCTTCAGGCGCCGGCGCGGGAGCAAGGCCGCCGCCGGATCTGTCCGGCAAAGGCTGCTGCGTGGCCGCGGCGGCGCGTTCGGCGCGCATCGCCACGATCTTGGCCTGTGTCTCGGCGTGCTTGGCTTTCGAGATCGAGTACCGTGCGTAGAAGAAGACGGCGATCAGGCCGGGCGTCATCGCGATCGGGCCATCGACCCAGCCGAGATGATGCAGAACGTTGGCATCGACGTGGCCAGGCTCGGCGCGCTCGGGAAAGGCAATGAGCGTGAGCGCGAGCCCCGCGAGCGCGGTGCCGAGCGCCTGATCGATCTTCGCGAACAGGGAGCGCGTGGCGTAGAGCACGCCTTCCTGGCGCACGCCGAACTTGACCTCGTTCTCGTCGGCGATATCGGCCAGCGCGCTCATCACCGAAATGGTGAGGATGGCCGTCGAGCCGTAGCTCACGGCCGAAATCGCCACCAAGGTCGGCAACAGCATGGGATCGCCGTTTTCCCAGAGCACGCCCGTCAGCCGCAAAATGGCGGGCAGCGCCGGGAAAATCGCGGAAATGATCGCGGCCCAGATGATCACAGGCCGTTTGTCGAACCAGCCATGCATGCGCCCCGAGAACACCAGCGCGACGATGTAGCCGAAGAAGCTCCCGATGATGTAATAGCGCAATTGCTCCGACGACAGCTCGAAGAAGAACGTCGCCATGTAGAGCGAAATGCCGGCGCGCACGCCCACCATCAGCGAATTGAACAGATAGGCGATCAGCAGCCAGACATAGTTTCTGTTGCGGAACACCTTCCCGAGATCCTTGAGGAACTCGAACGGTGTGAACCCCTTCGCATCGGGCGCTGGCTGGGGCAGGCGCTTGATCTGGCCCTTGGTGAACCAGGCCGAGATGAAAAGGATCGTCATCGTCGCCATCGCCGCGAACAGCGAGAACGGCGCGTAGGGCTCGGGATTGAGCAGGCCGCGCGGATATTGCGGCGTTGAATGGAAGAACCAAGTGAAGGCGACGAACGTGATCGAGGCGCCGCCGGCCCACACGAAGAAATTGTTCCACGCCATCACGTGGGAACGCTCAGTGTAATTGTGCGAAAGCTCACCGCCGAGCGCCAAATGCGGCGTGTGGAAGAAGCCCATGCACACGCGCAGCGCGATCACCGTCACCGCGAGCCAGGCGAACAGACCCGTCTCGTTCAAGCCGTCCGGCGGGTTGAAGATGGCGATGAACGCCAGCGCGATCGGGATGGGCGCCGCGAACATGAAGGGATGGCGCCGGCCGAGCTTGGTGCGCGTGCGGTCGGAAAGCGAGCCGATCAACGGATCGGTGACGCCATCGAACACCAGCGAGATCGCGATGGCGAGGCTCGCCATATGCGCGCTGAGGCCGAGCACCTGATTGTAGTAGAGCAGCGCGTATTGGCTGAGCGAAAACAGCGCGATCGTTTCCGCCGCGCCGCCCGCGCCGAACGCCACTTTCGTGGTTAAAGGCAGTTTGTCCTGTTCGGCCGCTTTGCTCAAACACATCCTCCCCGCAGGCAAGGCGTCGCCGCGCCTTTTTGTTATGGGCTCCACCAAGCGGCATGCGCGCGGCGGCGTCAACACAAACCGGACATGCATGCACCCGCGTCAGCGCAGCGGCGTGCACGGGCCCAAAGAGATGCCGCCGCGCGTCGTTTTGGATGCGCGGCGCAGACGATCGTCATAAATCGCGCGCGCGGCGAATGGCGTCTAGAACGCCTTGCCGTTCACCGGTGTCGGCGTGAGCGCGGCGAGGTCGACGCCCTCGACGCAGCGCAGATTGACCGCGGCCATGTCCTCGCCCTTCGGCGTCTTGCCCAAGGCGAAGCTCTGCACGCCGCATCTGTTGCAGAATTGGTGGCGGATGGCGTGGCGGTTGAACAGATATTCCGTGAGCGCGTCGCCGCCTTGCAGCAGCGTGAAGGCGGGCGCGCTCGTGAAAGTGAGGATGAGGCCCTTGGCGCTGCAATGCGAGCAATTGCATTCGATCACCTGCGCCATATCGAGCTTGGCCTCGTAGCGCACCGCGCCGCAATGACACCCGCCCTGATAGGTTGTCGCTTCAGCCATGGGAGCCTCCCTAATCGATCGCGAGTCGATAGCCGACGCCGCGCGCCGTTTGCAGAAACACGGGAATGCGCGGATCGGCTTCGATTTTGCGCCGCAGCCGCGTGACCTGCACATCGACAGACCGTTCGAGCCCGGCATTGGTGCGCTTGGCTAGGTCTTCGCGCGTCATCGGCGCGCCGCCTTTGGCCGCCAGCACGCGCAGCAGCGCCGCTTCGCCTTCGGTGAGCTTGATGGCGGCGCCTTCGCGCTTCAGCTCGCCGCGCTGGAGATTGAACGTAAACGGCCCGAAGCGCACCTCTTCGACGGCGCCCGCGCGTGCGGCCCCGCGCTTGAGGATCGCATTGATGCGCAGCGCGAGCTCTTCCGGTTCAAACGGCTTGGGCACGTAATCGTCCGCGCCGATCGAGAGGCCCTTGATGCGGTCTTCGCGTTCGCCGCGCGCGGTGAGCAGGATGATCGGCACGTTCGAGCCCGCGCGCACGCTTTCGGCCAGGCTGAAGCCATCCTCGCGCGGCATCATCACATCGATGATGAGCAGATCGAAATCGAGGCTCGCCAGCAGCCGGCGCGCGCTCGCGGCGTCTTCCGCGGCCGAAACGCGCGCGCCTTGCTTCGCCAGATAGCGTTTCAAGAGATCGCGGATGCGGTCGTCGTCATCCACGATCAGCAGATGTGGCGCACGGTCGAGCGCATCGAACACCGGCCCGCTCATGGCGCCGTCTCTTCCGCCAGCATCGACAGCACCAGCCGCGCGCCCGCCACCGCGTCCGCGCCCGCGAGGCGGAAGACGCGGCCCAGGCGCTCGCGCAGCGCGGCCGACGCCGCGCGTTCGGCGTCGCGCCCGGCATCGGTGAGCGAGAGCAGGCGCTGGCGCTTGTCGGCCGCGCCCGGCGCGCGCGCGATGAGGCCCGCCTGGTCCAGCTCCGCCAGCACGCGCGCCAAGCTCTGCTTGCGCACGTCCAGCGCATCCTGGAGCGCGCTCACGGTCAGCCCCTCGTGGCGGCGGATGGCCGCAAGCGCGCGGTAATGCGCCGGCCCAAGCTCGAGCGCATCGAGGGCGCTCTCGGCGCTTTTCCAGAATTCGCGCGTCGCCAGGAAAACCAGATCGACCGCCCGGTCGAGCTCTTCCTCCTTGAGGTAGAGCCGCGCGTGCGCCGCCGTCTCCGGCCGGGGTTGGTTGACAGGCATGTCGCGCGCCGGACAATGAAACGCGCGCCGGCGCCCCGCAAGCGGGCGCCCGCTTTGGAGATGCCCAATGGCCGACGAGGCCCCCTATCACGATCGCGATGGCTGGATCTGGATGAACGGGGCGTTCAAGCCCTGGCGCGAAGCGAACGTTCACGTATTGACGCACGCCCTGCACTACGCCTCGGCCGTGTTCGAGGGCGAGCGCGCCTATGACGGCCAGATTTTCCGCTCGCGCGATCACAGCGAACGGCTGGCGACGTCCTCTAAGCTGATGGGCTTTCAGCTGCCCTATTCGGTGGATGAGATCGAGAGCGCCAAGATCGAGACATTGGCCAAGAGCGGGCTGAGCTCGGCCTATGTGCGCGCCATCGCCTGGCGCGGCTCCGAGAAGATGGGCGTCAGCGCCCAGCACAATCGCATCAATGTCGCGATCGCCGCCTGGCATTGGGGCGATTACTTCCCCGATAAGATGAAGGGCATCCGGCTCGCCATGGCGCAATTCCAGCGCCCCTCGCCGGCGACGGCGCCGTGCCAGGCCAAGGCGGCCGGGCTCTACATGATCTGCACGCTCTCCAAGCATGGCGCGGAAGCGCAGGGCTTTCAGGATGCGCTGATGCTCGATTGGCGCGGCCAGATCGCGGAAGCGACCGGCGCCAATATCTTCTTCGTGAAGGACGGCGTGCTGCACACGCCGACGCCCGATTGCTTCCTGAATGGCCTGACGCGCCAAACGGTGATCCAACTTGCCAAGCAGCGCGGCATCGAGGTGCAGGAGCGTGCGATCTGGCCGAACGAATTGGCCGGCTTCCAGGAGGTGTTCCTCACCGGCAGCGCCGCCGAGATCACGCCGGTCGCCGAAATCGCCGGCCTCACGTTCAAGCCCGGCAAGGTCACCGAACAGCTGATCGAAGATTTCGGCGCCCACACGCGGCGGCGGAACGCAGCGTAGCTGCCCATGAGAACGCTCGCTACGCCGTCCTTCCCCGCGAGGGGAAGGTGGCTCGTCGCGCAGCGGCGAGACGGATGGGGCGGCGGCGCGACATACGCAGGGTTTCCGCCCCCTCAGTCATTGCTGCGCGATGACAGCTCCCCCTCGCGGGGGAGCACGGCGTGGCGCCCATGAACCGCGTCTACGCTGCGCTGCCCGAAACCATTTTCGACATCATGAGCGTGCGCGCGCGGGAGACGGGCGCGGTCAATCTCGGCCAGGGCTTTCCGGAAGACGACGGTCCGCGCGACATCGCCGAAGCCGCCGCGCGCGCGCTGCTCGAAAGCTCCAATCAATATCCGCCCATGCGCGGCCTGCCCGAGGTGCGCGAAGCGGTCGCTGCGCACTACAACCGCTTCCAGAACCTCGATCTCGATTGGCGCGCAGAGGTGACGATCACCTCCGGCGCCACCGAAGCGATCGCGGCGGCGCTTCTTGGCGTGCTCGATGAAGGCGATGAGGTCGTGCTGTTCGAGCCGATGTATGACGCCTATCTGCCGTTGGTCGAACGCGCCGGCGCCAAGGCCAATATCGTACGGCTCGAAGCGCCCGATTGGCGCGTGCCGGCCGACGCGCTCGCGCGCGCCTTCACGCCGCGCACCAAAGCCGTCGTCCTGAATTCGCCGCTCAATCCCACCGGGTCGCTGATCGGCGAGGAAGATCTGAAGCTGATCGCGCAGCACTGCATCGCGCATGACGCTGTCGCGATCTGCGATGAGGTCTGGGAGCACGTGACCTTCGACGGCGCACGCCATCTGCCCATGCTCGCCATCCCGGGCATGCGCGCGCGCACCATCAAGATCGGTTCGGCCGGCAAGATGTTCCAGATGACGGGCTGGAAGGTCGGCTTCGTCGCCGCCGCGCCCGCGCTCACCCAGGCCATCGTCAAGGCGCATCAATTCCTCACCTTCACCACGCCGCCCAATCTGCAGCGCGCCGCCGCGTACGGTCTCGCCAAGGATGAAAGCTATTTCGCCGCCACGCGCGCCGCCTTCCAGCGCAGCCGCGACCGGCTGGACGCCGCGCTCAAAAGCGAAGGTTTCGTGACACTGCCCACCACCGGCACGTATTTTCTCAACATCGATTTGCGCGCCTCCGGGATCGATTTGGACGATCGCGCGTTCGTGCTGCGCGCGGTCGAGGAGGCGGGCGTGGCCGCGATCCCGCTCTCGGCCTTCTATCACGCGCCGCCGACGCGCCAGCTGGTGCGCCTCTGCTTCGCCAAGCGCGATGCGACGCTCGATCGTGGCGCCGAAGCGCTCGGCAAGATGCGCCGGCTGCTGGTATAGGGCGCGAATCGGTTTCGGGGAGTTTCGAGATGCGTGTGTTCATCCTCGCCGCGGCGCTAGCCGCGCTCGCCGCTTGCGGCCAGGTCACGACGCCGGCCAGCACGACGCAGGCGCGCGCCACAGGCCCGCAAAGCCCGATCCAGCCCGGCGTCTACGAAGCGATGTCGACCACGGCGGCCGGCATCACTGGCAATCTCACGCTCGCCGCCGATGCGCTCAGCTTCGTGCGCGATCAGCGCTACCTCACCGATCCCGCCGTGTTGACGCCCGCCAGCACGGTCTATGCGCAAGGCGTCGGCACCTTCGCGGAGCTGATCGATGTGCCCTCGGGCTCCACGATCGAAATCCGCCACGTGCGCCAGGCCGATATCGGCGACGCCGCGCATGGCAGCACGCTCTGCGGCGCCGACAACGTCGCGTACATCGTGATCGGTCAGGCCGATGACGGCGCCCTCAAAGTCGCCGCCTTCAAAGGCGCCGTCTCCCCCGGCCCCAACGCCAACGCCGCCGACCTCTGCGGCACATTTCTCTACGCGCCGGGGATGTTGGAGTAGGGGCGCTTGTCCTTCTCCCCTTGTGGGAGAAGGTGGATCGCGCGCGTCAGCGCGCGAGACGGATGAGGGGTGTGTGCGCTTCGCCTTCAGAACGCAACGCCGACACCCCTCATCCGGCGCTGCGCGCCACCTTCTCCCACAAGGGGAGAAGGACTATGCTCTGCGTGCGTCACTCCAACCGCACGATCCTCAGCGTGTTCGTCTTCCCTGCGCGGCCTGGCGGGATGCCGGCGATGACGACGATGCGGTCGTCTTTCGCGGCGATCGCGAGGGCTTTGGCGGCGGTTTCGGCGGCGGCGACCATGTCTTCGAGCTGCGTCGCGTCCGGCGCGACGAACGGCGTCACGCCCCAGATCAGCGCGAGGCGATGGGCGGTGTCGAGCGACGGCGTCATGCCGATCACGCCGCAGCGCGGCCGTTCGCGCGCCACGCGCAGCGCGGTCGAGCCGCTCGACGTGTAGGCCGCGACCGCCGCGCACTCCAGCACGTCCGCGATCTCGCGCGCCGATAGAGAAATCGCATCCGATGTCGTGGGCTCGGGCCGCGCGATCTCGCGCCGAAGGCCCGCCCAATGATCGGGATCGTCTTCGACGGCTCGGATGATGCGGTCCATGATCGCGACCGCCGCTTGCGGATGGCGCCCGACTGCGCTTTCCGCCGACAGCATCACCGCGTCCGCACCTTGATACACCGCCGTCGCCACATCGCTCGCTTCCGCGCGCGTCGGTGTAGCCGCATCGATCATGCTTTCGAGCATGTGCGTGGCGACGATGACGGGTTTGCCCGCCGCGCGCGCGGTGCGCACGATGCGGCGCTGCGCGATCGGCACGCGCTCGGGCGGCAGCTCGACGCCCAGATCGCCGCGCGCCACCATGATGGCGTCGGACAGCGCCACGATCTCGTCGAGGTGATCGAGCGCCGCTGGCTTTTCGATTTTCGCCAGCAAGCCTGCGCGCTCGCCGATCAGCGCGCGCGCTTCGCGCATGTCCTCCGGTCGCTGCACGAAGGAGAGCGCGATGTAATCGACGCCGAGGTCGAGCGCGGTGGCGAGGTCGGCGCGATCCTTCGGCGTCAGCGCCGACACCGGGATCGCGCGCGTGGGCACGTTGACGCCTTTGTTGCTGGAGAGCGGGCCGCCGATATCGACGCGCGCCTTCACGAGTGCGCCGGCTTTCGCCGTCACCGTCAGCTGCAGGCGGCCGTCATCGAGCTTGACGATATCGCCGGGTTCGAGCGCGCCGATCAGTTCAGGATGGGGCAGGCGCAGCCAGGAACTATCGCCCGCCTTGTCCGACGCTTCGAGCGTGACGATGTCGTTCCACTTGAGCGAAGCGCCCGACGCCACCGCGCCGACACGAAATTTGGGGCCCTGCAGATCGGCCAGGATCGCCACCATCTTGCCGGCGCGTTTCTCGGCATCGCGAATGGCCGCGAAACGGCGTGCATGATCGGCGCGCGCGCCATGGCTGAAATTCAGCCGAAAGCACGACACGCCCGCCTCGATCAGCATGAGCAGCCGTTCCGGCGCATCGCTCGCCGGACCAAGCGTCGCCACGATCTTGCAGGCGCGGGGGCGCATAAGGGCTCCTGAGTGAGTCGAAACGGATCAGCGCGGAGCTAGCATGAAGGGCGGCCCTCTCGATAGCGCGCCACATTTCACGCTGTCATTCCGGACAGCGCGGTACGCGCTGATCCGGAACCCAGGGGAAAACGGGCGGCGTTTTGTCATCCCCTGGGTTCCGGATCGCACCTGCGGCGCGTCCGGAATGACAAAGGATCAAAGTCGATAGAAGTTGGTCGCCGCCCCAACGAACAGCGCCGCTTTCTCCGCCGCGGAATAGTCTTTCGCCAACACTTTGAACGCGTTCCACAGCGTGGCGTAATCGCAGGTCAGCGCGTCGACGGGGAAATTGCTTTCGAACATGGCGCGCTCGGCGCCGAAAGCCTCGATGCAGGTTTCGATATAGGGCTTCCATTCGGCGGCGAGCTGCGCGGAGGAAAAGCGCGGCTCGGCCATGAAGGAGGGCAGGCCCGGGAACGGCATAGCGAGGCCGCCGAGCTTCACGAACACGTTCGGGCTTTTCGCCAGCGCCTTGATGTTGTCGCGCCAGATCGCAAAGCGCTCCTGCTGTTTGCCGGCATAAGAGCCGAGGCCCAAAGGCGTGCCGACATGATCGACGACGATGCGCGTGTCTTCGAACGCGCGCGCCAGATCGATGAGATCGGGCAATTGCGGTTCGAGCAGCCAGGCGTCGAAGGAGAGCTTGCGCGGCGCGAGTTGCGCGAAGCCTTCGCGGAACGTCTTGTCGAGGTAGATGCCGGGCGTCATCGCCCGCCAGCGCGCGCCCAGCACGGCGGGATCGGCGTCATAGGACGCCGAATTGCGGATGCCGCGGAAGCGGCCGCCGGAAATCTCGACGTGCTTGTCGAGGAGGTCGCCCGCGCGCGCGCCGAGCGCGAGGCTGACATTGCCGATGATCGCCGCGCAGGGCCGTTTGTCGCCATAGGTTCCGCTCGCGCCCATGGCGGCGACGCCATTCACGAATTCGGTCTCGCCGAGCGATTTCAATTCCGCCGGCCCGTCCGCGCGATACATCGAGCCGCATTCGAGAAACACGGTGGCCACGACATTGTGGCCCGCGCCCATGTCGGCCAGCAATTCGTCGGCCATGTATTTGGGCGCATTGCGCAGCACGTGATCGAAGCCATGCGCCGGCGGCGGCAGCTGGCCCAAAACTCCGCGCCGATCCCAGAGGTGATGGTGCGGATCGACGATCTTGAGATCGGGCTCGAGAATGGCTTCGGGCATCGCGTTCCTCTCTTTTGCCGGCAGGTTAGTGCGTCGCGCTGAAAAGCGGAATTGCCGTACCGCCGGCTTCCAGCCGGCAGAGCGCGGCCTCTTTCCTCCCCCTGCAAGGGGGAGGTCAGGAGGGGGTAGGCCTCACGCGCCGACGTTTGTACGTGTGACTCACCCCCTCCCAACCTCCCCCTTGCAGGGGGAGGAGCAGGGCTGCGCCAATACGCAAACTTACTGGCTCGCCCACACGATGCGCGCGATCCAATCGATGTCGGCCATGCGCAGCGCGCGCACGGGATAGTTCGGATTGAGCGAGGCGAGTTCGACGATCTCTTCGGTCTTGCGGCGCAGCGTTTTCGCCAGCACCTCGCCGGCTAGCGTGCGCGCCACGACGCGGTCGCCGCGCCGCACTTGCGCGCCCGGCGCCACAATCACGATGTCGCCGTCGCGATAGACCGGCTCCATGGAATCTCCGGTGATCTCCAGCGCGTAAACGCGCCCATCGCCGAGGCCCGGAAAGCGCAACGTCTCTTCGGCGCGGATCGGAAAGCCGGCTTCGTCGAAGAACCCGTCCGCGCCGGCCTTCGCCAGCCCCACGACCGGAATGGCGCGCCCCGCGCCCGGCTGGCGCCCGGCCACGAGCGCGGCGAAATCCTCCATGCTGGTCGCGGTCGCATCGAGTGCGCGCGACAGGCTCTCGGTCGAGGGCCAGCGCGGCTTGCCATCTGGCCCTTCGCGCTTGGAGCGGTTGAAGGTGGTGGCGTCGAGCCCGGCCAGCCGCGCCAGGCCCGACGGCGTCAGCCCCCGGCTCTCCGCCAGCGCGTCGATCGCCCGCCAGATGTGCGCATGTTGCATGAGGTCCGCCTGGCGCGGAGTATACGCAGACTCATCTGACTTTCAACCTATTGGTAGGTATATTTTCCTGTGTCGGCCCGTTTTGTCTACAAGATCATGCGCGCGGACGAGTGGGCGCGGGCGAGCGCCGCGGGCGCCTACGAGGGCAGTGCGGACGATCAGCGCGACGGCTTCATCCATTTCTCGACCGCCGCGCAGCTCGTTGAAACCCTGGCGCGCCATTACGCCGGCCAGGACGGGCTGACGCTGCTTGAGATCGCGGCCGCAGGCCTGGGCGAAGCGCTGCGCTGGGAGCCCTCGCGGGGCGGCGCGCTCTTTCCCCATCTCTACGCGCCACTCGCCGCGCGCGATGTGGCGCGCGCCTGGCCGCTGACGCGCGACGCGCACGGCGTCCACGTTCTGCCCGAAGATGTGCGCGCATGAGCGCGCTGCACGATGCGGCCGCGCATGGCGTCGCGCTGCTCGATCCGGAAACCGGCCATCAGCTCGCCGTGCGCGCCATGGCGCTGGGGCTCGGGCCGCGTGCGCGCGCCGATCAGTTTCCGCGCTTGGCGACGACGCTGGCGGGGTTGAGCCTGCCCAACCCGATCGGCCTCGCGGCGGGCTTCGACAAGAACGCGGTCGCGCCGGATGGGCTGCTCAGCGCCGGTTTCGGCTTCGTCGAATGCGGCACGGTCACGCCCTTGCCCCAAGACGGCAATCCGCGCCCGCGGCTCTTCCGCCTGCGCGCCGATCGCGCCGCCATCAACCGCATGGGCTTCAACAATGACGGGCTCGATGCGTTCGCGGCGCGGCTCGCGGCGCGCAAACCGCGCGGCATCGTCGGCGCCAATGTCGGCGCCAACAAAGAGTCCAGCGATCGCGCGGCGGATTATGTGACGGGCATGATGCGCGTGTGGCCGCATGCGTCCTACGTCACCGCCAATGTCTCTTCGCCCAACACGCCGGGCCTGCGCGGCCTGCAGGAGCGCGGCGCGCTGGAAGATTTGCTGGGCCGCCTCAACGAAGCGCGTTCCCCGCTCGCCGCTGCGCATGGCCAGCGCCCGCTCTTCCTCAAAGTGGCGCCCGATCTCGATGACGCCGCGGTGCGCGACATCGTCGAATTGGCGCTGCGCTTTGGCTTGGACGGCTTGATCGTCTCCAACACCACGATCGCGCGGCCGGGCTCGCTGATCGATCCGCAGAAGCGCGAGACGGGCGGGCTGTCTGGGCGGCCGCTCTTCACGCCATCCACGCAAATCCTCAAACTCTTTGCGCAGGCGAGCGGCGGCAAGCTTGCACTGATCGGCGCCGGCGGCGTGGATTGCGGCGCGCAGGCGCTGGCCAAGATCAAAGCCGGCGCGCACGCCGTGCAGCTCTATACCGCCCTGGTCTATGAAGGGCCGGGGCTCGTCGCGCGCGTCGCCCGCAACCTCGCCGCGCGGCTGGAGGCGGAGGGCTTCGCGCATGTCGCGGATGCGGTTGGCGCCGATCTGGCGTGAGCGCTGCGCTTAGATTCGCGCCGCTGGGGCGCGCCATCGACCCGCCGCGCGCGTGCTGCGAGGTTCGCGCCCGAACGCAACAGGACGCCCATGCCGCTGCGCATCGTCGATGATCCCGCCCAGCTCGACCAAGCCTACGCCGCGCTCAAAAGCGCGCTGACGGCATGGGCGGGACCCGGCGCGCATGCCTGGGCCGCGCAAGGAGGGCTCGAACCCGCGGGCGAGGGCGCAAGCTTCGCGCGGCGCGATGACGTGCATCTCTATCTCGAACGCACCGATGATCGGATCGCGATCGGCGTGGCGCTCACGGCGCATGATCGCGATCTGCTGCGCCTCGAATTCCTGCGCGATGCGCCCGCGCGCCGGAAGCGCCGCTTGGCGATCGCGGTCGAGGATGACGGCGCCTTCGCGCTGCTGATCTCGACGGAGGCTTTGGCCGATCAGGATATTCGCGATCCGCTGAAGCGCCTCGCCGGCGCGCCGCTGGCCAAGCGCGCGGACATCGGCGGACGCGATTTCGTGCTGCTGGCGCCGCTGGGCGAGCCGCGCATCGCCGATGCGCTCGCCGCGGTGGCGGGCCTCAGCCCGCATTTCGAGCGGCACATCGCGCAGCTCGGCGATCTCGCCGCCGGCGAAGACGCGCGCATGAAGACGGCGCTCTACGAAATCTCACCGCGCGTGGCGCGCACGCACAAGGTCCAGCGCCGCGTCGTGGCCGCGCTGCATGAGAAGCTCGCGGGCGCCGGCTTCCAATTGGATGAAGCCGAGGCGGGTCCGCTCAAAGCCGATTTCGTGATGAGCCGGGGCGCGGAGTCACTGGTGTTCGAGATTCGCGGCGATGCGGAGATCGCCGACCTCGTGCGCGGTCTTGGTCAATTGACGCTGGTCGCGCCGAAAGGCGCATCGCTGACGCGCGTTCTTGTGTTACCCGCGCCGCGTCAGGACATTGGCCAGGCGATCGCCGCCTTCTATCCTGCGCTCGATGAGCTCAGCGTGAATGTGCTGCTCTATGATTTGAGCGACGCCGGCATGTCGTTTCATTTCGATCGGGTCGATGCGACCTTGCCGCGTGAAACCCGCGCGCTGTTCGCCTAACGCAAACGGCCCACGCATCGCGCAGGCCGCCTCGTCTTCACTCCAATGTGAAAATCTTACGTCGCGCGCGAACGAATGCGCGAGCGCATTTCAGCGGTCGAATTGCGCACGTTCGTAATCAGGGCGCGCACATCGCCGCGCGAACGGTCGAGCTGGGCCAGGAAATCGCGTTGCTGCTGCTGGGCGAGCCAGATCTCGTTGCCCTCAAGCACGAGCGAAACGTCCACGACCTTCCAGCCTTGGCCGTCGCGCAGAATGCGCCATTGCACCTGCATCGGACGCGAGTTCCTGCCGCGCGGCGCGATCTCGCTTTGCACGATCACGTCGCGGCCCTGGACGCGCTCGGTCGAGCCCGTCACGCGGATCTGGCTGCCGCGGAAGCGGTCCAGCTGATCTTCGTAAACGGCCATCGCGTAATCTTGGAACGTGCTCAGCCAATCGGTGCGCAATTGCGTATCTGCGCGCAAGGTGGCGCTGTAGCGGCCAAGCACGAAATTCGCGATCCGCGGCACGTCGGCGAATTCGCGCATCAGGCGGCCGAATTGCTCCTGGCGCGCCTGGGCGCTCGCCACCGCGAGCGAGGTGATCGCCTGCTGGGCGTTGGCCTGGACATAGGATTCCGCTTCGGAATTGCGCGCCGCGTTCGCCGCGGGCGCCGCGATGGCGAAGGCCGCGCCGACAAAAGCTGCAAGCAGGCCTTGGCGAGTGAGAGATAGAGCCGTCACTGTACTTTCCCCTGTGCACCCTCTCCAACAGAGTCGGGTTGGCTCGGTTCCGGGACCGCTGCTGGTTCAGATGGTATGGCTTCGAAATCTGGCAAGTCTTGGACGTCCTGAAGGCCGTTTCTAATCGCGCTTTCGCGCGACAAGGCGTACGTGCTCCGGATCGTGACATAGGGGTCGAGCGATGTCGCCCTGATGCTGTCGATCGGATCGAGCAGATCTTCGCGCGCCGAGACGCCGCCCACTATGACCCGGGTCGCACGAAATTCGTCGTCGCCGTCGAATTTGGACCAGGTGAACGGGTCGAAGGCGAAATCGACGATCCGCCCCGCGCCATCGCGCACCGTCGTCGGGCCCAGCAGCGGCAGGTAGAGATAGGGGCCCGCGCCCACGCCCCAGACCGCCAGCGTCTGGCCGAAATCCTCGTCATGCCGTTCGATGCCCATATCTTCGGCAGCGTCGAACAGGCCGAAAAACCCGATCGTGGTGTTGATGCCGAAACGGCTCGCGGTTTGGCCTGCGCGATGGAATTCGCCCTGCAGCAGATCGTTAGCGAGGATCACGGGCGAGCGGAGATTGTTGAGGAAATTGCGCACGCCCGAGCGCAGCGGCGAGGGCGTCACGGCGCGATAGCCGCGCGCCACCGGCTCCAGCACGGCGCGGTCGATGCCGTCGTTCAGCCCATACATGGAGCGGTTGAAGCCTTCGGCCGGGTCGCGCACCGAGGCAGAGGAGGCATCCGCGGCCGCTTCCGCCGCGAGAGGCGCCGTCTCTTGCGCGACGGCGGGGGCGGCCAAACACGCCGCGGCGGCGAAACCGAGCAAAAGTGTGCGCATGCGAAGAAATCCCGTCGGCAAGTATGAAGGGCGGTTCGGTTAATCAATGATTGGGGCGCGCCTATTCCGGGTAATGAATTCTTCGCTTGCGCGAAGGTGGCGAGAATGCCACATAAAGATATGCTTATATCTCCGAAGCTATCGGAGCGGACGCTCTCGGCCGACCGCCTGGTCGCCGCGCTAAAGGCGGCGGGCGAGCCGACGCGGCTGCGCATCCTGGCGCTGCTGGCGCAGGGCGAATTGGCCGTGGCGGAGCTGGCCTCCGCGCTGGCGCAGAGTCAGCCGCGCGTCAGCCGCCATTTGCGCCTGCTGACGGAAGCGGGCCTCATCGAACGCGCGCCCGAAGGCGCCTGGGCGTTCTACCGGCTGGCCGGCGGCGCGCCGGCCGCGCTCATTCTATCGCTCTGCGCGTCGAACGATCCCGCCTTCGCGCAGGATGCGCGCCGGCTCGAAGCCATCCGCGCCACCCGCGACGCCGCGGCGGCGGCCTATTTCGAAGCCAACGCCGCCGATTGGGACCGCATCCGCACGCTGCATCTGCCCGAAGCCGATATCGAAGCCGCCGTGCTCGAGGCCGCTGGCCCAGGCCCGTTCGATCTAATGATCGATGCGGGCGTCGGCGCCGGCCGCATGATCGAGGTGTTCGCCGATCGCGTGCGCCGCGCCGAGGGCTTCGACACCAGCCCCAAAATGCTCGCTGTCGCGCGCGCGGCGTTGGATGACCTGCCGACGTCGAAAGCCGCCGTGCGCCTGGGCGATATCTACGATCCGCCGGCCGGCGAAGGCGCAGCCGATCTCGTCACCATCCATCACGTGCTGCACTTCCTCGCCGATCCCAAGCGCGCGATCCGCGAGAGCGCACGTCTGCTGCGCGCCGGCGGACGCCTGCTGATCATCGATTTCGCGCCGCACGGCCTCGAATTCCTGCGTGAGAAGCATGCCCACCGCCGCCTCGGCTTTTCCGATGGCGAGATCGCCAATTGGTGCGCGGAAGCTGGCGCGCCGCTCACGCGCACCACCACGCTCGCGCCGCGCACGGGCGGCGGCGATGCGCTGACGGTGAAGATATGGACCGCGGACAAGCCCGCTTTGCGCGCGGAGAAGGCGGCATGACCTCGCTGTTCGATGGCGCCGACACCGGCCCGCTCAATCTCTCGTTCGAATTCTTCCCGCCGAAGACGCCGGAGCTGGAAGACAAGCTTTGGCGCGCCATTCGCCGGCTTGAAACGCTGGGCCCCCAATTCGTCTCCGTCACCTATGGCGCCGGCGGTACGACACGCGACCGTACGCACCGCACCGTCGCTCGCATCGTGGAAGAAACCGCGCTGAAGCCCGCCGCGCATCTCACCTGCGTCGGCGCCAGCCGCGATGAAATCGATGACGTGCTGCGCGCCTATTGGGAAGCGGGCGTGCGCCATCTGGTGGCGTTGCGCGGCGATCCGCCGGGCGGGGCGGGCGGAACCTACGCGCCGCGCGCCGATGGCTATGGCTATGCCGCCGATCTCGTCGCCGGCGCGCAAAAGGTCGCGCCGTTCGAAATTTTCGTCGCCTGCTATCCGGAGACGCATCCGGATTCGCCGACCTGGGATGCCGAGATCGACAATTTCAAGCGCAAGCTCGATGCGGGCGCCACGCGCGGCGTCACGCAATTCTTTTTCGAGGCCGAAACCTTTCTGCGCTTCCGCGACCGCTTGGCGAAGGCCGGCATCACCGCGCCGATTTCGCCCGGCGTGATGCCGGTGACGAATTTCGCCGGCGCCAAGCGCATGGCCGCGATGAGCGGCGCGACGATCCCGGATTGGTTCGCGCGGCTGTTCGACGGGCTCGATAAGGATCCTGAGACGCGCCAATTGGTGGCGGCGGCGCAGGCGGCCGAACTCTGCGCCAAGCTCGCGCGCGAAGGCGTGCGCGATTTTCACTTTTACACGTTGAACCGCGCCGAGCTGACGATCGCGATCTGCCGGATGCTGGGCGTGAAGACGGCAGCCCCGCCGTCGGAGGAGGCGGCATGAGCACGTTTGATGAGCGCATCGCGTATGCGAACGCTGAAATGAAGAAGCGCATCCTGGTGCTGGACGGCGCCTGGGGCGTGTTCCTGCAGGGCTTTCAGCTCTCGGAAGAGGATTATCGCGGCCAGCGCTTCCGCGATCACAATCGCCCGCTCAAAGGCGATCACGACGTGCTCAATCTCACGCGCCAGGATATCGTGCGCCAGGTGCATGACGCCTATATCGGCGCGGGCGTCGACATCACCTCCACCAACACCTTCAACGCCACCTCGATCAGCCAGGGCGATTATGCGCTGGAGCGCGAAGCGCGCGCGCTCAACGAAGCCGGCGCGCGGCTCGCGCGCGAAGCCTGCGATGCGGCTGAGGCGAAGGATGGCCGCATCCGTCTCGTCGCCGGTTCGCTCGGCCCGACCAACAAGACCTTGTCGCTCTCGCCCGACGTCAACGATCCCGCGCGCCGCGATGAAACCTTCGAAAGCATGGCGCAGGCGTACAAGGATCAAACGCTCGGCCTCGTCGAAGGCGGCGCCGATATCCTGCTGATCGAAACCATTTTCGATACGCTCAACGCCAAAGCCGCGCTCTGGGGCGCGTGGGAAGCGTATGACGAAACCGGCCGCGAGCTGCCGCTCTGGATTTCCGGCACGATCACCGATCGCTCCGGCCGCACGCTCTCGGGGCAAACCACCGAAGCGTTCTGGAATTCGATCCGCCATGCCAATCCCTGGGCCGTGGGTCTGAATTGCGCGCTCGGCCCCGCCGATATGCGCCCGTTCCTCGCCGACCTTGCGCGCGTCGCGGACTGCGCCGTCGCGGCGCATCCGAATGCGGGCCTGCCCAACGCGATGGGCGGCTATGACGAGACGCCGCATTCAATGGAGGCGCATTACGCCGAATGGGCGCGCGCGGGCCTCGTCAACATCCTCGGCGGCTGCTGTGGCACCACGCCCGATCACATCGCACATCTCGCGCACGCCGTCGAAGGCGTCGCGCCGCGCATCTTCGCGCCGCACGAAAAGAAGCTGCGCCTCGCAGGATTGGAGCCGTTCAATGCCGCAGCCTGAAGAGGCCCCGGACAACGCCAATCCCTTTGCGAATTTCATCATCGTCGGCGAGCGCACCAATGTTGCGGGCTCGGCGCGGTTCCGCAAGCTGATCGAGGCCGAGGATTACGCCGCCGCCGCGTCCATAGCGCGCCAACAGGTCGAAAACGGCGCCAATGTGCTCGACGTCAACATGGACGCCGATCTCATCGAGGGCGCGAGCGCGATGACGCGGTTCCTCAACTACATCGCCGGAGAGCCGGACATTGCGCGCGTGCCGATCATGGTGGATTCGTCCAAATGGTCGGTGATCGAGGCGGGCCTGCGCTGCGTGCAGGGCAAGGGCATCGTCAATTCCATTTCGCTGAAGGAAGGCGAGGCGAGCTTCCTCGAACAGGCCAAGCGCGTGCGCCGCTACGGCGCCGCCGTCGTCGTCATGGCGTTCGACGAGAAGGGCCAAGCCGATAGCGCGCCGCGCAAGGTCGAAATCTGCACGCGCGCCTATCACCTCCTCACCGAGAAGGCGCGCTTCGCGCCTGAAGACATCATCTTCGATCCGAACATTTTTGCCGTCGCCACCGGCATCGAAGAGCACGCCGAGTACGCGCTCGCCTTCTTCGAAGCGACGCGCCGCATCCGCGAAAGCCTGCCGCACGCGCATATTTCCGGCGGCGTCTCCAACGTCTCTTTCGCGTTCCGCGGCAATGAACCGGTCCGCGAGGCGATGCACGCCGTCTTTCTCTACCATGCTATCCGCGAAGGCATGGATATGGGCATCGTCAACGCGGGCTCTCTGACGCTCTACGACGATGTCGAACCGGAATTGCGCGAAAGCGTCGAGGATGTGCTGCTCAACCGCCGCGCCGACGCGACCGAACGCCTGCTCGACATCGCCGGCCGCGCCAAGGGTGGTAAGAAGAAAGACAGCGTCAAGGACATGTCCTGGCGCCAATTGCCGGTGAAGGAGCGCCTCGCGCACGCGCTGGTGCATGGCGTGAACGACTTCATCGTCGAAGACACGGAAGAGGCGCGCCTCACCGCCGAGCGCCCGCTCCACGTCATCGAAGGCCCGCTGATGGACGGCATGGGCGTGGTCGGCGATCTCTTCGGCGCGGGCAAAATGTTCCTGCCGCAGGTCGTCAAATCCGCGCGCGTGATGAAGCAGGCGGTCGCGCATCTCATTCCGTTCATGGAAGAGGAGAAGGCGCGCACCGGCATGATCGGCAAGTCGAACGGCAAGATCGTGATGGCGACCGTGAAGGGCGACGTGCACGATATCGGCAAGAACATCGTCGGCGTCGTCTTGCAGTGCAACGGCTATGAGGTGGTCGATCTCGGCGTGATGACGCCGTGCGAGGCCATTCTCGAAGCCGCCAAGCGCGAAAACGCAGACGCGATCGGACTCTCCGGCCTCATCACGCCCAGCCTCGATGAAATGTGCTTCGTCGCCGCTGAAATGCAGCGCCAGGGCTTCACCATTCCGCTGCTGATCGGCGGCGCCACCACCAGCCGCACACACACCGCCGTCAAGATCGTGCCGAACTACAAAGGCCCCACGATCTACGTCACCGACGCCTCGCGCGCTGTGCCGACGATGCAGAAGCTGCTCTCCGACACCGATCGCGACGCCTTCGTCGCCGAAGCCAGGGCCGATCAAATCTCCGCACGCGAAGCTTATCTCGCCGGCCAGGACAAGCGCCCGCGTCTGCCGCTGATCGCCGCCCGCGCGCGCGCGCCGAAACTCGATTTCGCGCCGGTGAAGCCGAGTTTCCTCGGCGTGCGCTCGATCGAGATGTCGCTGGAGGACCTCGCGCCCTATATCGATTGGACGCCGTTTTTCGCCTCTTGGGACTTGGCCGGCCGCTATCCTGCGATCCTGGAAGACGACATCGTCGGCGAAGCCGCGCGTGGCCTCTATGCCGATGCGCAGGCGCTGCTCACGCGCATGATCGAAGAGAAATGGGTCACAGCCAAAGGCGCCGTCGGCTTCTGGCCCGCCAATCGCGAGGGCGATGACATCGTGCTGTGGGAAGATGAAGCGCGTGCAAGCGAACGCGCGCGGCTCTTCACCTTGCGCCAGCAGATGGACAAGGGCCCGGGCCGCACAAATCTCGCGCTTGCGGACTTCGTGGCGACCGCAGGAACGCCCGATTATGTCGGCGCCTTCGCCGTCACCGCCGGCATCGGCGAAGAAGAGGCCGCGCTGCGCTTCAAGCGCGCCAATGACGATTACTTGGCCATCATGGTCAAAGCGCTGGCCGATCGTTTCGCCGAAGCCTTCGCCGAAGCGCTGCATCACAAAGTGCGCCGCGAGCTCTGGGGCTATGCGTCCGATGAGGCGCTCGCCATGGACGACATCATCGCCGAGAAATATCGCGGCATCCGCCCCGCGCCCGGCTATCCCGCGCAGCCCGATCACACCGAAAAGCGCACGCTGTTCGATTTGCTCGAAGCGCCCGCCCGCGCCCAGATGGACTTGACCGAGAGCCTCGCCATGACGCCGCCGGCCTCTGTGTCTGGACTCTATTTCGCGCATCCCGCGGCCGAATATTTCGGCGTCGGCCGCGTCGACCGCGATCAGGTCGAGGACTACGCCCGCCGCAAGGGCTGGACGCGCGAAGAAGCCGAACGCTGGCTCGCGCCGATCCTGGCCTACGATCCGGCGCAAGCCGCCGCGGCGTAAGCGCTGGCCTCGGCCGGCGACTCGCGGAAGGGTCGCCGCGATGGCGAGCGTCCGCGTGTTCCTGGCTGCCTTGGCGTTCACGGCGCTCTCCTTCGTCGTTGGCGTGATGGGCGATCTCACCGTGATCGCGCAGGCCGCCGCGCCGCCCAGCGTGCACGCCGCCATTCCGCCGCCGCCCGCCTTCGCGGCCGGGCCTCTCATTCACGCCGAACGCCTCGGCCGCGTGCGAATCGCTTCGCTCGACGACGCGCCAAACGCACTCCCCATGCCGCTTCTCCGCCTGAAGGACGAGCCGACGGTGACCGCGAAACAGCCGTCCAAGCACGCCCAGGATGCTTAACTGCGGCTTTGGCGCCACAGTGCTGTGAGATGGCCGCTACGCCGCCAAACTATCGCCCAGGTCCAACCGCCAAGTCCGGCCACGAATGGTTGGCCCCTTTCCTCTGCGCGTAACGGGCGCGGTCGCGGCGGCGCTCGCTTTGGCGCCGATCCCGCCGGCTGCGGCGCAGTCGGGCGGCTACGGCATTTTGCGCGAGGCCCCGTCCGCCACCGAATACGCCACGCCGGACGGCGAGGTGCGCTTCGTGCTCGACCGGCGCACCGGCGGCCGCGCGGCCCTGGTGCGCTTCCAGGGCGATCCCGAGGTTCACGTGCTTGTGCCCCGCATGGGCCGCGACGGCGATGAGATTTACACCAACGCCAGCGGCACCATCGTGCTGCGCATCACCAGCCATGGCGGCGTCGTGGTCTACACCCAGCGCCATCCCGATGGCGCGCCCGCGGCGGAGGGCGACGCCGCCCAGCCTCTGCGCCCGGACTCGCCGCCGCCGAACGTCTACGCCGCGCGCATGCGCGAATTGCAGGTCGCCGCGCAGCGCCGCCTGGGACGGCCCGTCGCGTTCGTCGCGCCGGCCGCGCCGCCGGAAGGCTCGTCCGGCGTGGTGCTCGATGCGGCGGCGCGCGCGACCGATGGCATCGCCGTGCCGCAGAGCGCCGCGATCCGGCGGATCCTCTTCGTGCTGGGCCCGCAGCCCGCCGTCGCCGTGCGCGGCGATACGCTGATCATCCAGATCGCGCCGGGCCTCGGCTATGCCGGGCGCCCGTCCTCCGCCGCGATCCGCACCGTCGTGCAGCGCTCCGCGCAAGGCCCGGAGCAATAGGCGCTAGCGCGTCGGCGACCAATCCGCCGGCGCAAGTTCAAAGCCTTCGAACTGAAAGCCCGGCGCCACCACGCAGGAGACGAGCGTCCAGGCGCCGAGCGAACGCGCCGCTTGCCAGGCGCGCGCGGGCACGATCGCTTGCGGCCGCTGGCCGGCGAGAATGTCGGCGCCGAGCGTCAGCGTCTCGCCGTCGATGGACAGGTCGAGCGGCGCGCCCGCGTGCCAGAGCCAAATCTCCGTCGCATCGACGCGGTGCCAGTGCGAGCGCTCGCCCGCGCGCAGCAGGAAATAGATCGCCGTGCAGCGCGCCCGCCCATCCGGGCCGTCGGCGTCGCGAAACGTCTCCGCGTAACGGCCGCCTTCCGGATGGGGTTTGAGCCCGAGCGCCGCGATCAGCGCGTCGGCCGCGTCGCTCATTTGAAATTGTCTTTCATGCGTCGGATTTCGTGGAAGGCTTCCCAATCGGCCGCCGTGGCCATGCCGAGCGCGCCTTTGAGCGCGGGCGCGCGCAGGAACGGGTTGGTCTCCTTCTCACGGCGTAGCACGGTCGGCACGGTCGGCTTGCCTTCGGCGCGCAGCGCGGCGACTTCCGCCGCGCGCGCCTTGAGCGCGGCATTGCTTCCATCGACATGCAGCGCGAAGCGCGCATTGGATTGCGTATATTCGTGCGCGCAATAGAGCGTGGTGTCATCCGGCAGCGCGGCGAGCTTTTGCAGGCTGGTCCAGAACTGTTCCGGCTTGCCCTCGAACATGCGCCCGCAGCCCATCGCGAACAGCGTATCGCCGACGAACGCGATGTGATCGCCGTCGAGCACATAGGCGACGTGGCCGAGCGTATGCCCGCCGACATTGAGCACACGCGCGGTGTGCGCCCCCAGGCTGACGCTGTCGCCCTCATCGACGACGCGGTCGGGCTTGTGGCCGATGCGCTCGACCTCGGCGGGGCCGATCACAATGCAGCCGGTCTTGGCCTTGATCTCGGCATTGCCGCCAGCGTGATCGGCGTGCCAATGCGTGTTCCAGATTTGCGTGATGCGCCAGCCCTTCGCCTCGGCTTCGGCGAGAATGCGCGCGGCCTCCGGCGTGTCGATGCACGCGGTTTCCCCGCTCGCGTCGTCGTGCAGGAGAAAGCCGTAATTGTCGTCGAGGCAGGGGAATTGATGGACTTGAAGCATGACGCATCTTACCTGCGATCGCGCATGATTGCACCCTGGGCTCCCAGCTGATGCGCGTCGATGTTCTGGCCCTGCAGCGCTTCTACGCGTCGCCCCCGGGCGAGGCTGCGCAGCGCATGATCGCGCGCCGGCTCAAGGCGCTGTGGCCGGATGCGCATGGCCTTGATCTCCTCGGCCTCGGCTATGCGACGCCTTATCTCGACATGTACCGCGCCGATGCGCGCCGTGCGATCGCGGCCATGCCGGCCGCGCAAGGCGCCGAGCGCTGGCCTCATGATGAGCCGGGCCTCACCGCGCTGGTCGATGAAACGCGCCTGCCGTTCATGGATTCGCTGTTCGACCGGGTGATCCTCGCGCACGCGCTGGAGGAATCGGAAGCGCCCAACCGGCTGCTGCGCGAGATCTGGCGCGTGATGGCGCCGGAAGGGCGCTTGGTGGTCGTCGTCGCCAATCGCTGGAGCCTGTGGGCGCAGGCCGAGCAGACGCCTTTCGGCTATGGCCGGCCCTATTCGCGCCGGCAGGCCTCGGCGCTGCTCTCCGATTGCCTGTTCGAGCCGATCGCGTCCGCGCGCGCGCTTTATGCGCCGCCGATCGGCCCGCTGCTCAAGATCGCCGATGCGCTGGAGCCGGTGGGCGAGATCGCATGGCGCGCCTTCGGCGGCGTGGTGATGATGGAGGCGGTGAAGCGGCTCTACGCGGAGCCGCGCGCGCCAGGAAGCAAAGTGCTGCTCGCGCGCGCGCCCGCACGCGCTGGCGACCGCTCAGAAATCCGTCGCTAGGCTGATGTGGAAGCCGCGCGGATTGTTCACGTAGAGCGCGCCCGACGGCATCACCTGCCATGCGAATTCATCGGTCACATTGGTCACTTGCGCGCGCAGCGTGGAAGCATGGCCGAACGCGCTGAAGCGATAGCGCAGGCCGAGATCGAGCGTGGTCAGCGCTTCGGTCTCCAGCTGTTCGCCGCCGAGCGCGGCGAACATGCGCGATGTCGCTGCGCGCGGGCCGGAATAGGCGAGCGCTGCATCGATCGACAGCCCGTCGATCCAGCGTGTGCGATAATCGAGATTGAGCCGCGCCGTCGCTTTCGCCTGACTCACCGGGCGCGGCCCGATCTGGCCGCTGGCCACGGCTTCGCCTTCCACGGTCGGATCCATCAGCACCGCGCCGCCGACGATGTTGAGCCGCTCGCCGATGCGGCCCGACAGCGAAAGCTCCACCCCGCGATGAAGCTCATCGCCCAATTGCCGGAACACGTTCGACGGATCGAGATTGAAATAGGGCTTCTGTACTTCGAAATAGCCCATCACGAAGCGCAGGCGCGGCGTGATCGCGTAGCGCAGGCCGATCTCGCGCTGCTCGGTGCGGATCGCGGGCGGCGTTTCATAGGCGTTCGCCGCCACATCGGGCGCGATCGGGCTTTCCTCCAAGCCGCGCGTGAAGCTGGCATAGAAGGCGAGGCGCTGTGTCGGCGTCAGCGCCAGAGAGATCGTCGGGAAGATCGGCGTATCTGTGGTGATCTCGGCCGTCGCGAACGGCGGCGTGACCGTTTTCTCGTAGTCGACGCGCTGCAGGCCGAGGCTGACTTCGCCCACGCCGCGCCATGCCAGCTGATAGCCTAGGCCGATCGCGGTCTGACGCACTTCGTCAAACGATGAACCGCCATAGGCCCAGACGGGCTGGCTGAGATAGATGCGCTGGCCGATCTGCGCCGGCCCCAGATTGCGCACCGAGGCGCCGCCGAAATTGCGCCGCGCATCGCGCCCGCGGAACGACGCCATGTAGCTGTGGCGGAAATGGTCGCTCGAAAAAACGCCCGTCAGCCGCGCTTCGCCGCTCAAGGCGCGCTGCTCGTTCGGCGGTTCGTTGACGAAGCGATGCACATTGGCGAGGCCGTTCGCATCGGTCTGCAGATAGAGATCGGAGATCGGGCCTTCGGTGTCGTTGTTGTGCCGGTAGAGGCCGGCATTGAGCGTCCAATGCTCCCCGAAGCGATGGCGCCCGACAAAGCCGTAGGATTCGATCGCGCCATCCGCGCCCGACCAATCCTGCGCGAAGCCGATGGCGCGAATATGCGGCGGTAGGAACGGGCCATTGGTGATCACGAAGGGATAGGGCTTGTCGTCCAGCCGCTCGCCATAGCCATAGAACGCCATCAGCTCCGAGCCGTCGCGCGGGCGCCAGCGCGACACGATGCCCGCGCCCCAGGGATAGACGCTGTCCTCCGGAATGAATTCCTCGACGCGGTAGAACGCGCCCATCGACACGCCGAGGCGATGGGGAATGAGCGTCTTCTCGGCGTCGAGTTCGATCGAATAGGCGTCGTTCGGGCCGATATCGACGAAGGTGGAAAAGGCGTCGCGATCGCGGATCGGGCGCAAGGCGTAGTCGACGATGCCGGTCGGCGCGGGAAAGGCGTAGCCCTGCGCCGTCAGCCCCACGCGGATCGTCTGGGTCGACACCAGCCGCGAGGGCACGTTCGAGCGCATGTCGAAATAGAGCCCTTCCAGGCGCACATTGCCGGCCTGGATCGGGCTGAAGCCGCGCACGTCCGCTTGATTGTAGAGGCCGATCTTTTCATTGCCGATCGAGGCGCCGAACGCGTCGTCGGCGGCGCGCACGATGTTTTCATCGGCGCGCTGCGCGAAAGCTGGCGCGGCCAGCGCAAACGCCGCCGCGGAGAGCGCCAAGGCCCGCCTTCCCATCCCCCGGTTTCCTTCCCGACATTATATTTTTCGGAAAGGCTGCCTGTTCGGGCGGGGCTTGTCTAGGCGGCGGTTTGCGTGCGGCCGAGCTTCTTGTCGACCACGGCGTGGAGCCCGGCGACGAGCCGCAAGCGCTCGGCATGCTCGCCCGCGCCCAGCGCGCAGAGCTTTTGCATGGCGTCGAGATGGGTGGTGAGGACTTCGTGATCGAAGCCGCCGCTGGCGCCGATGGCGGTGATGTAGCGGCCGAGCGAACGCGTGGCTTCCGTCATGCGTTCATCGCGCACCTCGTCGGCCAATTCCTCGGCCTCGACCACGGCGAGATAGGTTTGATGCACTTGGCTGCGGTCGCCGAACGCGATGCGGCGCGCGCGCGCGTCGATCTTGGCGACGGCCTGGCGCATGAGGTCGCGATTGGTCTCGGCTTCCCACGGCGCTTCACCCGGCGCTTCCAGCGGATCGCAGAACCGGCGCATCGGGCCGTCATAATCTTCCAGCATGCGCCGGCGCCGGCAGGGCCCGACATAGCTCACGCTGTCGATGAAGCGGCGCGGGCGCAGCAGCACCGCTTCCACGCGCGCGAGCAGCGCCGCCGCCGTGAATGGGCGCACCAGCATTTCATCGACGCCGCTGGCGCGCGCCGCTTCGAGAAATTTCGTGGTCGCCGTCGAGGTGGCGACGATGATGGACATGTTGCGTTTGGCGCCGGCATAGCCCGCGCGGATCTTGCGCGTGAATTCGAGGCCGGAAACGCCGGGCAGGCGCGAATTGGCGATCACGATCTGCGGGGCGAATTCGATCGTCATCTGCATCATCTCCGCGCCGTCCTTGGCGCACAGAAGATTGTCGAGGCCTGCGCCGCGAAGAATTTCGGTGACGATGTTGCGATTGAAGGCGTTCTCATCGGCGATGAGAATGCGCGTGCGTCGATAATTGTCGTTCTGAGTCTTCATCGCCCTTCGCCCGCCATAGCGAGCGGCGCTTATAGCCTATCGGCGTTAAGCTCCGTTGAATGGGTGGCGCGCGAAGCTGTGCCGAATTGGGTCACATCGCGCCGTTCAGCTGCGCGCGAGCAGGAAAACCGCTTCTTCCGCAAACCAATTGGCGCGCCAGAGCGAGGTCGCAAACGGGGCGCCGGGCGCCCCGTTGGAGAGCGGCACCGCCCGCTCGATATCGAGATGGAGATCGCGCGCCAGCTCGGCGAAATCGCGGATCGTGCACAGATGCAGGTTTTCCGTATCGCACCAGCGCGAGGGCAGCGCCTGCGTGTTCGGCATGCGCCCGCCCGTGAGCAATTGCGCGCGCACGCGCCAATGGCCGAAATTCGGCAGCGAGACGATGGCGCGCTCGCCGATGCGCACCAGCTCCTGCAGCACGTCGCGCGGATGATGCACGGCCTGGATCGTCTTGGAGAGGATGACGTAGTCGAACGAATTGTCTGGATAGTCCGCGAGGTCGCGGTCGGCGTCGCCCTGTACGACGGAAAGGCCCTTGCCCACGCAGGCGTTCACGCCGTCCTGGCTCAATTCCATGCCGCGCGCACGCACGCCGCTGCGCCGCTGCAGAAGCTGCAGAAGGTCGCCATCGCCGCAACCGACATCGAGCACGCGCGCGCCTTCACGCACCATGCCGAGGATGACTTCGTAATCGCTGCGCAGCGGTCCGCGCGCGGGTGCACCGAGCGTTTCGCTGGCGTCGAGCGTAAGGGTCATGGCGATCCCGGCAAAGCGAGCCCGCGGGCATCGGCGGCGCTGTCGATGAAGCCGGTGAGGGCGCGTTCGAATGCCGGCTCTTCCAGCAGAAACGCGTCATGGCCCTTATCGGTCTGCACCTCGACATAGGAGGCTTCCGCGCCCGCCGCGATCAGCGCGCGCACGATCGTGCGGTTGTCTTCGGGCGGATAATGCCAATCGCTCGAGAAGCCGAACACGCAGAACCGCGCCGGACAATCCTTGAACGCCTGCGGCAGCGAGCCGCCGAAATCCGCGGCGAGGTCGAAATAGTCGATGGCGCGCGTGATGTAGAGATAGGAATTGGCGTCGAAGCGGTCGACGAAGCTTTGCCCCTGATGGCGCAGATAGCTCTCGACCTGAAAATCCGCGTCGAAGCCGAACGAGAAATTGTCCCGGCCCTGCAGCGCGCGGTCGAATTTGCGGCGCAGCGCCGTGTCGGAAAGATAGGTGATGTGCGCGGCCATGCGCGCCACGGCGAGTCCCTTCGACGGGCGCACGCCGTCGGCCAGATAATCGCCGCCGCGCCAATCGGGATCGGCCATGATGGCTTGGCGGCCCACTTCGTAAAACGCGATGTTCTGCGCCGAATGGCGCGCCGCCGTGGCGATCGCCGCGCACGCGAACACGCGCTTGGGATAGGCGCTCGCCCATTGCAGCGCCTGCATGCCGCCGATCGAGCCGCCGATCACGAGGAAGAGCGAAGGGATCTCCAATTGCTCGATCAGCATCGCCTGCGCGCGCACCATGTCCGCGACAGTGATGACGGGAAAACGCAGGCCATAGGGCTTGCCGTCGGGCGCGGGCGACGCCGGCCCTGTCGAGCCCATGCAGCCGCCCAGCACATTGGCACAGATCACGTAGAACCGGTTGGTGTCGATTGGCCGTCCCGGCCCCACCACGCGCGGCCACCAGGCCGGCCGCCCGGTCATCGGGTTGGGGCCGGCCACGAATTGATCGAGCGTCAGCGCATGGCAGATCAGCACCGCATTGGATTTGTCGGCGTTGAGCTGGCCATAGGTTTCGAACGCGATTTGAAGCGGCGCGATGTGGCCGCCGGAAGACAGCTGCAAAGGCTCGTCGAACACAAGCGTGCGCACGCCGCCCGCTTGGGCGAAGCGCCCACCTTCCTTTGTCGCTGCAAGACTCATGGGCGGCTTATAGACCGCGCCGCCGCCAGCCCCAAAATCCGCGAAAAGCAGAGGCCCGCCGCCAAGCCTGTGACGCGCGCCTTGGCGTCGGCGGCAAATCGCCGATAAGGTTTTGTCATGAACGAGTCCGTTCCCCCAGGGTCGGCGGCCAGTTTGGGGCTCGACCAGATCGACCTTGAGTTGCTCGCCGTCGTCCAGCGCAGGCTCGCCGCCGCCGCGGCCGAGCAAGGCGCAGCGCCTTTGCGCCCGGCGCGCGACGTCGCGACGCTGCGCAAGCTGATCGCCGCGGCGGGCGAGGGCGTCGAAGCCGATTTCCTCGTCGAATTGTGGCGGGTGCTGATCGAGGCCGAAACGCGCCGCCTCGGCCCGGTCGACGTCGCCGTCAGCGGCGGGCCCGATCCGGTCCGCATGCACGACATCGCGCGCCGCCATTTCGGGGCGCGCACGCGGATTTACCGGGCCAATGACGCCGCCGGAGCGCTGAAACGCGCCGTGGAGGAGCCGAACGTGGTGGCTGTCGTGCCTTGGCCTGGCCCTTCGGGCGCGGGCGGTTGGTGGCCGGCGCTTTCGGAATCGAAATATCACAAGCTGGCTTTGGTCGCGGCCCTGCCGATGCGCGGCGCCAAGGAGGCCGATCCGGACGCCGCCGTGTTCGCGCTCAATGTCCGGCCCGAGGCCGCGGGCGATGACATCACCGTCGCGCTCGCCTTCGACCAGCACCACCGCGCCCAGCGCGTCCTGGCCGAGGCCGGCTTCGCCGCCAAGGAGGTCGCCCGGTCCGAGCCGCGCGTGCTCTACAAGATCAGCGGTTTCGTCGCGCCGGACGATGTGCGTGTGACAGCCCTGGCGCGCGGCGGGCTTGACGGGTTCCGCATCGTGGGGTCCTACGCCCGGGTTTCCTGACCCGACCGGACCCGATGCCCCCGAAAGCGCTGCCCTCCATTCTCGAGATCGAGCCGTATCGCCCTGGCGAATCCAAGATCGTCGGCGTGGCCCATCCCGTGAAGCTGGCCTCCAACGAGAACCCGTTCGGCGCCAGCCCCAAGGCGCAGGCCGCGTTCAAAGAGGCCGCGGCCAATCTGGCGCTCTATCCCGATGGCTCGGCGCGCGCGCTGCGTGAGGCCATCGCGGCGCGCTATGGGCTCGATCCCGCGCGCATCGTGTGCGGCGCGGGCTCGGACGAGATCTTTTTCATGATCGGGCGCGGCTATCTCGGCCTCGGCGATGAGATGGTGCAGAGCCAATACGCGTTCTCGATCTACAAAATCGTCGCCCAGCAATCGGCCGCCGTGGTGAAGACGGCGAAGAATGACGGCTACAAGGCCGATGTCGACGCCATCCTGGCGGAGGTGACGCCGCGCACGCGCGTGGTCTGGCTCGACAATCCCAACAATCCCACCGGAACCTATCTGCCGTTCTCCGAAGTGCGCCGCCTCCATGCCGCGCTGCCGGGCGATGTGCTCCTGGTGATCGACGCGGCCTATGCCGAATATGTGAAGCGCAACGATTACTCCTCCGGCCTCGAACTCGCCGCCGAAGCCGACAACGTCATCATGACGCGCACCTTCTCCAAAGTGTACGGGCTGGCGGGCCTGCGCCTTGGCTGGGCCTATGGGCCGGCTTCGGTGATCGATACGCTCAACCGGGTGCGCTCGCCGTTCAATTGCTCCGCCGCCGCGCAGGCCGCCGGCGTCGCGGCCATCGAAGACGTTTCCTTCCTCGATCGCTCCGTCGCCCACAATGAAGCGGAGCTGGCGCGCGTCTCGGAAGCCATCGCCGCGCGCGGCCTCTCGGTCACGCCCAGCGTCGGCAATTTCGTGCTGGTCGATTTTCCGAAAGCGCAAGGCCGCAGCGCCGCCGATGCCGACGCGTTCCTGCGCAGTCGCGGCTACATCGTGCGCCGCGTCGGCGTGTATGGCCTGCCCGACGCGCTGCGCATCTCGATCGGTACGCGCGAACAGAATGACGGCTGCCTCGCCGCGCTGGCAGATTTCGTGCGCGCATGGTGAGCGCCATCGCGATCATTGGCGCGGGGCATATCGGCGCCTCGATCGCGCGCGCCTGCGCCGAGAAGCAGCCGCAGATCGCCATTGCGCTCTACGATGTCGATGCGGCCGTGCGCGCGCGCGCCGCCGAGATCGGCCTCGGCCGCGTGACCGATAGCGTGGAAGAGGCGGTGCGCGACGCTGATATCGTGATCCTGTGCGCGCCCGTCGGCGCCATGGGCGCGGCCGCGAAGGCCGCGGCGCCTCATTTGAAGCCCGGCGCCATCCTCTCCGATGTTGGCTCGGTCAAAGGCGCCGTGATGGCGGCGGTTGCGCCTGAAACGCCGCCCGGCGCCTTCTTCATCGCCGCCCATCCGCTCGCCGGCACGGAGCGCTCGGGGCCAGACGCAGGCCTGGCGCACCTCTTTGAAAACCGCTGGCTCGTCATCACGCCGAGCGACGATCCGCGCCCCGAATACAAGGCCGCCGTCGAGGCGCTCGCGGATTTCTGGCGCGGCCTCGGCGCCAATGTGGAGCTGATGAGCGCCGAGCGGCACGATCTCGTGCTCGCCATCGTCTCGCATCTCCCGCACCTCATCGCCTTCAACATCGTCGCCACCGCGCAGGACATGGAGAACGTGGACGAGGGCGAGGTGGTGAAATATTCCGCCTCCGGCTTCCGCGATTTCACGCGCATCGCCGCCTCCGATCCCACCATGTGGCGCGATGTGTTCCTCAACAATCGCGACGCCGTGCTCGAAGTGCTCGGCCGCTTCAGCGAGGACCTCGCCGCCCTGCAGCGCGCGATCCGCTGGGGCGATGGACAAGTGCTGTTCGACACCTTCGCGCGCGCCCGCCGCGTGCGCCGCGAGGTCATCGAAGCCGGCCAGGATTCGCCTACGCCCAATTGGGGCCGCGACGCCGAGCCGAAATAGCGCTCACCATTCCGCCGTCGGCGCCGCGCCTTCATAGATTTCCGCCAGCCTGCGCCGCGTGCCGCGATTGGTGTCGGCGGGCAGCTCATCCAGCGCGAAGAAGGCCCGCTCCGCGATCTCATTGTTGTCCAGCGGCGCGCACGGCTTCCAGGCGGAGACGCGATAGAGCAGCACATGATCGTTCTTGAATGAGGCGTGGTTGGCGAAAATGCCGATCAGCAGCGGCGGCGCTGTCGCCTCCACGCCGCCTTCTTCCGCCATTTCGCGCTCCAGCGCATAGCGCGCCGTTTCGCCGCTCTCGACGCCGCCGCCCGGCAAATACCAGCCGCGCCGATAGGTGTGGCGCACAAGCAGGATGCGGCCGGCCTCGTCGGTGGCCAGCCCCCGCACGCCCAGCGTCGTTCCCCGCGAAAAGCGCCACCAGATGCGGAACGCGGGGGTGATGAGTGGCTCGAACCGCGTGCGCAGATTGGTCATGGCGGCGCTGAGGTACCGCGCTTCGCGCGCCGCCGCCATCGCGCGCTTGCGATCGGCGCCGGCGCGCGGCAGGACGGGCCATGCCGTTTCGCGCGCTGCCTCCGCCGAAGCTTCCGGGCGGCCCATGGATCATGGGCATACTCAATGTCACGCCGGATTCGTTCTCCGATGGCGGCAAATGGAGCGGCGCGGACGCCGTCGCGCATGCGCTCGCCATGGCCGAAGCCGGCGCCGACATCATCGACATTGGCGGTGAATCGACTCGGCCCGGCGCTGCCCCAGTGGATGAGCGCGACGAGATCGCGCGCGTCGCGCCCGTGATCCGCGCGCTCAGCGCCCAAAGCAAGGTCGCGATCTCGATCGACACGATGAAGCCCGCCGTCGCGCTTGCGGCTGTCGCCGCCGGCGCATCGATGTGGAACGACGTGCTCGCCCTGCGCGCGCCCGGCGCGCTCGAAACCGCGGCGCGGCTCGCGGTCCCGGTCGCGCTCATGCACATGCGGGGCGAGCCGCGCACCATGCAGGATGCGCCGCACTATGATGATGTCGTCGAGGATGTGAGCGCCTTTCTGCGCGCGCGCGCGCAAGCCGCCATCGCGGCGGGCGTGCAGGCGGTGTGGATCGATCCTGGCCTCGGCTTCGGCAAGACGCTGGCGCACAATCTGGCGCTGCTGCGCGCGCTGCCGCGCCTCAAAGCAAAAACCGGCCTGCCTTTGCTGATCGGCGCCTCGCGCAAAAGCATGATCGCGCGCATCGAGGGCGCGGATGTTCCCGCCGATCAGCGCCTCGGCGGCTCGCTCTCGCTCGCCCTCCACGCCGCCGCCAACGGCGCCGAGATGATCCGCGTCCACGACGTGCGCGAAACGGTGCAGGCCATCAAAGTGCAGCGGGCGTTAAGCGGCTAGAATGATATGTGCGACGCCGTCCTTCCCCGCGAGGGGAAGGTGGCTCGGCGCGAAGCGGCGAGACGAATGGGGCGGCGGCTCCGCCCCCTCAGTCATCCCGGTCAAGTCCGGGATGACAGCTCCCCCTCGCGGGGGAGCACGGCGCCAGAGAGGCGGGAGGACGAGAAGCACATGGCTTGGCTCTATCTGGTCGCGGCGGGGCTGCTGGAGATCGTATGGGCGTCGGGCTTCAAGCAGATGGGCATCGCACGGCCCCTGCTGTCGCTTGGCGTGATCGCCGCAATGATTGGAAGCTTCGGGCTGCTTTGGTTGGCCATGCGCAGCTTGCCGATCGGTACGGCCTATGCGGTCTGGACCGGCATCGGCGCCGCGGGCGCGGCCGTCGTCGGCGTCATCGCCTTTTCCGAGCCGGCGACCGCGCTGCGCCTCGGCTCCATCGGCCTCATCATCGCCGGCGTCGCGGGATTGAAGCTCGCGAGCTGAAGCCCCATCAAGAGCGCATGAACCAGAACAAAGGCCGCGTGCTCATCGTCGCGGGCTCCGATTCCGGCGGCGGGGCGGGCATTCAGGCCGATATCAAGACGGTCACCGCGCTCGGCGGCTTCGCGATGACGGCGGTGACGGCGATCACCGTGCAGAACACGCTCGGCGTCTCCGCCGTGCATCCCGTGCCGCCCGACATCGTGCGCGCGCAGATCGAAGCGGTGACGGACGATCTCGGCGCCGATGTGTGGAAGCTCGGCATGCTGGGCGCGGCGCAAACCATTCGCGTCGTGGCGCGCGCCTATCGAACGCATGGGCGCGGCGCGCCGCTCGTGCTCGATCCGGTGATGATCGCCAAGGGCGGCGCGCGGCTCTTGGATGATGACGCGCTCGATGCGCTGCGCGATCTCGTGCAGATCGCCGCCATCGTCACGCCCAACGCGCCGGAGGCGGAAGCGCTTGTCGGCTTTGCCGTCGATGATGTCGCCGCGCAGCGCCGCGCCGGCGAAGCGCTCATCGCGCTGGGCGCGCGCGCTGCGCTGGTGAAGGGCGGCCATATCGACGGTGCGCTTGTGCGCGACGTGCTCGTCACAGGCGAAGGCGCGCAGGTTTACGAAAGCCCGCGCATCGTCACGCGCGCCACGCATGGCACGGGTTGCACGCTCGCCAGCGCCATCGCCGCGCGGCTCGCGCTGGGCGATGCGCTGGATGAGGCGGTTCCCGCCGCGCGCGCCTATCTCATGGAAGCCATCGCCCGCGCGCCCGGCTTCGGCGCGGGCCATGGGCCGCTTAACCATGGCTGGCCGTTCCAGCGCGGCTAGCCCGCTACGCCTTTTCGGTGCGCCCGGTGGCGGCGGCGCACGCCCATTGGCATAATTGGCAGTTCAAAGGAGCCCCGCTGATGCGGATGTGGATCGTCGACGCGTTTACCGATCGCGTGTTCACCGGAAATCCGGCCGCCGTCGTGCCGCTGGAGCATTGGCTGCCGGACGAAACGCTTCAGGCGATCGCAGCGGAAAACAAACTCTCCGAAACGGCGTTTTTCACGCCCACGGGGCTCAAGGGCAATTACCAGCTGCGCTGGTTCACGCCGGCCACCGAGGTGCCGATCTGCGGCCACGCCACACTCGCCGCCGGCGCCGTGCTGCTCTCCGATATCGAACCCAATCTCAGCGTCGTCGTGTTCGACACGCAGGCCGGCGCGCTCGTCGTGCGCCGCACGGCCGATGGCTATACGCTCGATCTGCCGCGCCGCCCGCGCACGACGTGGACGGTGCCGGCCGAACTCGTCGCCGCGCTCGGGTCGCCGCGCGTGGTCGATGCGTTCACCGGCGAATACGCCACCGTCGTGCTCGATACCGAGGAGGCGTTGCGCAATCTGAAGCCGGATATGGCCGCGCTTGAGCGCATCGTGCGCGGGCCCCGCCAAGGCTGCCTCACCGTCACCGCACCCGCCGATGACGGCAAGAGCTATGATTTCGTCACGCGCTTCTTCGGCCCCGGCGTCGGCATTCCGGAAGATCCGGTGACCGGCTCGGCCTTCGCCGATCTCGCGCCTTATTGGTCCGATCGTTTCGATCTCGACAGCGTGGTCGGCTTCCAGATTTCCAAGCGCGGCGGCTTCACGCGCGCCATCCAGACGCTGTCCAGCGTGCGCTTGTTCGGCCAGGTCGCGATCTATCTGCGCGGCGAATTGGATGACTCGATCGCGCGCGTGCACAATCTGGCGACGCAAGCGTTGGAGCCGCCGCCGCGCCGTCCCCGCCGCAAGCGCCGCGCTGTCGCGCCGATCTTCGAAGACGCCGACATCGCCGCCGAGCCGGGCCAGACCGTCGTCGTCGTGAAGAACCGCTCGCAAACGCCGATGGACGAAGAAACCATCGCCCGCATCGTCAAGGACGCCGATCTCGAAGACGGCGAAACCATCCGCGTCTACGAGATCGACGGCGATCACGCCCGCGGAAAAGCCGCGAACCAGTAGGACCTCTTCCTTCCCCTGCAAGGGGGAGGTCAGGAGGGGGTGAGCCACAAACTCAACCGGTTCCGCGTTTGCTCACCCCCTCCCAGCCTCCCCCTTGCAGGGGGAGGTGAGAGATTAGAACCGCAGCGCCTTCACGTAGCGCACTTGCGGCAGCGCGCGGAGCTTCGCCTGCGTGTCTTCCGGCACGATTTGATCGACGCCGACGATCGCGATCGCGTCTTCGCCTGCGCCGGTGCGGCCCAGATTGAAATTCGCGATGTTGACGCCGGCTTCGCCGAGCAGCGTGCCGAGCGCGCCGATGAAGCCCGGCTTATCGGAATTGTTCACGAACAAGGTCACCGGATGGAACGGCGCCTCAAGCGCCATGCCCTTCACTTCGACGATCTTCGGCGCGCCGGCGTTCACGGCGCCGGCCATCGTGCGCCAGCGTCCGCCGGTTTGCACCTTGATGCGGATGAGCGAGCCGAAGATCGGGCTCATCTCGCGCTTGGATTCGGTCAGCGGCGCGCCTTTTTCCTTCAGCACGGCCGGCGCCGAGACCATGTTCACGTCCGGGATCAGCGGGCGCATCAGGCCCGCGAGCGCTGCCGCCGTCAGCGGCTTGGTGTTGAACGCGGCGACATCGCCTTCGTATTCGATCTCGACGGCTTCGATGCCGTCATCGGCGATCTGTCCGGCGAACACGCCGAGCTTTTCCGCCAGCTCCACGAACGGCTTCAGGCGCGGCGCTTCTTCCGCGCTGATCGAGGGCATGTTGAGCGCGTTCGTCACCGCGCCGTTGACGAGATAATCCGCCATCTGTTCGGCGACTTGCAGCGCGACATTTTCCTGCGCCTCGCTGGTCGAGGCGCCAAGGTGCGGCGTCGCGATGAAATTCGGCGCGCCGAACAGCACGTTTTCTTTCGCCGGCTCTGTCGTGAACACATCGAAGCCCGCCGCCGCGACATGGCCGCTTTCCAGCGCCGCGCGCAGCGCCGCCTCGTCGACCAGCCCGCCGCGTGCGGCGTTGACGATGATGACGCCCTTCTTCGTTTTCGCGATCGCCTCGGCCGAGAGGATGTTCTTGGTCTTCTCCGTCATCGGCGTGTGCAGGGTGATGAAATCGGCGCGCCGCAACAGCTCGTCGAGTTCGACCTTCTCCACGCCCAATTCGATCGCGCGCTCGGGCGAGAGGAACGGATCGTAAGCGGCCACCTTCATCTTCAGGCCCAGCGCGCGTTCGGCCACCAGCGAACCGATATTGCCGCAGCCGATGAGGCCGAGCGTCTTGGCGTAGAGCTCGACGCCCATGAACCGGTTTTTCTCCCATTTGCCCGCCTGGGTGGAGGCGTCGGCGGCGCCAAGCTGGCGCGCGGCGGCGAACAGAAGCGCGATGGCGTGCTCGGCCGTGGTGATCGAATTGCCGAACGGCGTGTTCATCACCACGATGCCTTTGGCGGTCGCGGCGGGAATATCGACATTGTCGACGCCGATGCCGGCGCGGCCGATCACTTTGAGATTCGTCGCCGCCGCGATGATGTCGGCCTTCACCTTCGTCGCCGAGCGGATGGCAAGGCCATCATATTTGCCGATGATCTCTTTCAGCTTGGCCGCATCCGGCCCGAGCTGCGGCTGAAAATCCACCTCGACACCGCGCGATTTGAAAATCTCGACGGCCGCGGGGCTGAGTTCGTCGCTGATAAGAACTTTAGGCATTTTTGTCTCCAATCCTCCCCCGCGCGCGGGGGAGGTGTCGAGCGAAGCGAGACGGAGGGGGGCGGCGAACGCGCGAACGTTGAGGCTTTGGCTCCCCCCTCAGTCAGCGCTGCGCGCTGACAGCTCCCCCGCAAGCGGGGGAGCAACAAGGGTTAGGCGCTGAGCTCCGCGATGCAGCTCGCGAACGCCCATTCGATCCATGGGATCAGCGCTTCGACGTCGGCCTGCTCCACCGTCGCGCCGCACCAGATGCGCAGGCCCGGCGGGGCGGAGCGGTAGGACGCCGCGTCGAGCGCAACGCCTTCCTTCTCCAACATATCCGACAGCTTCTTCGCGAACGCGGCTTGTCCCGCCTCATCGAGCGCGGCGACGCGCGGATCGACGACTTTGAGGCACACGCCCGTGTTCGACCAAGTGCGCGGATCATCGGCCAAGGGCGCGATCCACGGCGTTTTCGCCGCCCAATCGTAGAGCGTCTTGGAATTGGCCTCAGCGCGCGCGTGCAGCGCTTCGAGGCCGCCAATGCTTTCGCCCCATTTGAGCGTGTCGAGATAATCTTCCGTGGCCAGCAGCGAGGGCGTGTTGATGGTCGAGCCTTCAAACAATTCCGCGTCGAGCTTGCCCTTCTTCGTCATCCGGAAAATTTTCGGCAGCGGGCGGTCCGGCGTGAAGCTCTCCAGCCGCGCCACCGCGCGCGGCGAGAGGATCAGCATGCCGTGCGCGGCTTCCCCGCCCATCACCTTCTGCCAGGAATAGGTCGTCACATCGCATTTCGACCAATCGATCTTCTGCGCGAACGCCGCCGAGGTGCAATCGTTGATCGTGATGCCTTCGCGATCGGCCGCGATCCAATCGAAATTCGGAATCTTCGCGCCGGATGTCGTCCCGTTCTGCGTGAAGATGATGTCGGCCTCTTTGCGCGCCTTTTCGAGCGGCGGCAGCGCGCCATAGGGGCGCCCGACATAGATGTTGCAATCCTTCAGCTTCAGCTGTTCGGCCGCATCCGTCACCCATTCTTCGCCGAAGCTTTCCCATGCGAACACATCGACAGGGCGCTGGCCCAGCATCGACCACATCGCCATTTCAACCGCGCCGGTATCGGAAGCCGCCACGATCGCGATCTTGAAATCCGCCGGCACTTGCAGAAGCGCGCGCGTGCGGTCGATCGCTTCTTTCAGCTTGCCCTTGCCCAGCTTGGAGCGGTGCGAGCGGCCAAGCGCTGCGGCCTCCAAAGCTTGGAGCGACCAGCCGGGGCGTTTTTTGGTGGGGCCCGAGGAAAAGCGGGCGTCTTGCGGGCGCGCGTTGGGCCGCGCCGGGATTTGCGTCGTCATGTTGTTCACCATCCTCACAGATGGACGTCCGCCGTTGGGAGCGGATGGCCCACGGGCGACATGCGCCGCTTCGGCTGGAAAAGCAATGAGGCGCTTTGTCCACGGGAAGTTTTCGTGCGGCCGCAGAGCGCCTTGGGCGGCCATTGGCGCGGCGCGCGATCCAGGGCAGAGCTAAAGCCGTGAGCGCGCCGCCTTCCCAGGAAATCGTCATCGACGGCGCGAGCGCCGAACCGGCGCCCTATGCGGGCCTGGGCTCGGAATTGGTGCGCTGGGTGAGCCTCGCCTATCTGAAGCTCAATGGCTGGACGATGCGCGGCGATTGGCCGGCGCTGGCGAAGGTCGTGCTGGTCGCCGCGCCGCACACATCGAATTGGGACGGGCTCAATATGCTTGCGGCCGCGGGCTATTACCGCGTCAAGCTGCGCTGGATGGGCAAGAAGAGCCTGACGCAAGGCCCGTTCGGCTGGCTCATCAAGGCGCTTGGCTGCGTGCCGATCGATCGCTCAAGCAGCCATGATGTCGTGAACAATATGCGCGATGAGTTCGCGGCGCGCGACTCAATGGTGCTCGCCATTCCGCCGGAAGGCACGCGCAGCGCGGTGCGCGAATGGAAGAGCGGCTTCTATCACATCGCGGTCGCGGCCGCCGTGCCGATCGTGCTCAGCGTGCTCGACTATCGGCGCAAGACGATGAGCATCGCCGCGATCGTGCATCCGGGCGGCGACTACGCCGCCGATCTCGCTCTGATCCGCGGCTACTACGCGAACGCCGTCGGCAAACACCCCGGTCTGTTCATCGCAGCTTAAGGCGCGATGACCCAGCTTTGATGCGGCGCAAGCGAAAAATGCGCGCCATGTGTTTGCAGCGTGACCGCCGTCACACTGAAGGCTGTGTGCGCCTTGCGGCCTTGCGGAAGCGTCGTCAGTTTCTGCGCCCCATGGCTCCGGCCCGTCCTTCTGCGCGCGATTGGGCGCTTTTTCTGTTCTGCGTGGCGACGTGGGGCTCGGCCTACGCGGCCGTGCACATTGCGCTGCGCGCGGGCGCATCGCCCTGGCTGATCGTGGCGGGGCGGCTCTGGCTCGCGACCATCGTGCTCAACGGCGTGCTCTGGCTGCGCCGCGCGCGCGGGCTCGAACCTCCGGCGACCAAAGGCGTGCAATGGAAGCTCGCGCTGATGGGCGTGCTGGGCGCGGCCGCGCCGTTCGCACTGTTTTCGTTTGCACAGCTCAACGCGCCCTCGGGCCTGGTCGGGCTTTACTCGGCGGTGACGCCGATCCTGGTCGCCGGCCTTGCGCCTTTGGTCGCGCCCGAAGATCGGCCGACGCCGGCGAAAATGTTCGGCGTGCTGATGGGCTTTGCGGGCGTGGCCGTGCTGATGGGCCCCGCTGCGCTTGAAGGGCTGGGCTCGGCCTCGCTTCTGTCGCAAGCGGCGGCGGCGCTTGGCGCGGTCTGCTACGCCGCCAACACGCTGATCGCGCGCGCGGGCAAGCCGGTGCCGGCCTTCGAATCCGCCGCGGTCTGGACATTCTACGGCGCGCTGGTCGCCACGCCGTTCGCGCTGATGAGCTTGCCGGATGCGCCCGTGCGGGCGGAGGGCCTCGCCGCCATCGGCTTTCTGGCGCTGTTTCCGACCGCGCTCGCCAGCATCGGCTATTTCTACCTGATCCGCTCGAGCGGCCCGGTGTTCGTCACGCAAACGAACTATCTCATGCCGCTCTGGGCGCTGACGCTCGGCGCGCTCGCCTTCCATGAACCCATCGGCGCGGGCGCCGTCGCCGCGTTCGCGCTCATCGCCCTCGGCCTGTTCGTGGCCCAGGAAGGCTGGCGGTTCCTGCGCCTGCGCCCGCCGCCACAGCCCCTGCATGGCGGGGATTTGCCGCATGCGTGAATTCCGCTACGCCTGACTCTGAGGGGACGAAGGGGATGTGGATGAAATTCAAGCTGTTGGCCGGTGCGGCCGCCACCATCGCATTCGGCGCTGGCGTGGCGGAGGCGGGCGTGAGCGAGGTCCATCTCGGCGTCATGGCGCACAACATTCAGGTCATCGACGGCAAGAACGCCAATAAGGAAGACGGCCCCTCGATCGAGGCGCAGCTGACCTTCGATTCGCCCCATATCCTGCACTGGATGGGCGCGCCGCGGCCTTACGTCGTGGGCTCGCTCAACACCCAGGGCGACACCAGCTTCGGCGGTTTCGGCCTCGAATGGCGCTGGCGTTTCGCCGAAGGCTGGCAGCTCAATCCCGGCCTCGGCTACGTCATCCATGACGGCGAATTGGAAAATCCTTATCCGCCCGGCCCGCAATCGACGGCGTTCGCGGATCAGCACGTCCTGCTCGGTTCGCGCGACCTCTTCCGCACCTCGCTGGGCGTGACGCGCGAGTTCACAGAGCATTGGTCCGGCCAGCTCTTCTTCTCGCATCTGAGCCACGGTCAGATTCTCGGCCATGGCCGCAATCAAGGGCTCGATCAGCTCGGCGTGCGCATCGGCTATCGGTTCGGCGATTGATGCGCCTCATCGCCGGCAAAGGCGGCGGCTCGACCATGATCGAAGCCCTGCTTGAGCTGGCGCAGCTGCCCTATGAGCGCCACGAACTTTCCTGGGAAGATATTTGCGGCGCGAGCCCGCGCTTAACGAAGTGTGCGCGCGGAATTAGGCATGATGCAGCGCGACCTCGTCCTTCTCCCCTTGTGGGAGAAGGTGGCGCGAAGCGCCGGATGAGGGGTGAAAGCGCTTCGTTCCTAAAGAAGAGCGCAAACACCCCTCATCCGTCTCGGCGCTTCGCGCCGATCCACCTTCTCCCACAAGGGGAGAAGGACAGGCGCCGCAGTTGAACGCGCGCGTCGCGCCTGCTAACGCTCACCGCACATTCGTACTCCATCTCCCGCGCCGAGGGCTTGTCGAAGGGCGCGGGGGTTAAGCCGGGCAGGCGGAGAACGCGCATCCCATGAGTTCAGCTGTCGTCGTGGTCGGCGCCCAATGGGGCGACGAGGGCAAGGGCAAGATCGTCGATTGGCTCTGCCATCGCGCGGACGTGGTTGTGCGCTTTCAAGGCGGGCACAATGCGGGCCACACGCTGGTCGTCGGCAATACGACCTACAAGCTGGCGCTGCTGCCGTCCGGCGTGGTGCAGGGCAAGCTCTCGATCATCGGCAATGGCGTCGTGGTCGATCCTTGGCATCTCGTCGATGAGATCGCGAAGATCGCGGCGCAGGGCGTGACGATCACGCCCGAGCGCCTCGTGCTCGCCGACAATGCCAGCCTCATCCTGCCGCTGCACCGCGATCTCGATGTCGCGCGCGAAGCCGCCGCCGGCGATGCGCGCATCGGCACGACAGGCCGCGGCATCGGCCCCGCCTATGAAGACAAGGTCGGCCGCCGCGCCATCCGTGTTGCGGACCTTGCCGATGCCGACGCGCTCGATTGGAAGATCGGGCGTCTGCTCACGCATCACAATTCGCTGCGCCGCGGCCTCGATCTGCCGGAGGTCGACGCCGCCGCGTTGAAGCAGGAGCTGCTCGCGATCGCGCCCAAGGTTCTGCCTTACGCGCAGCCGGCCTGGCGCGTGCTGGAAACGCAGCGGCGCGACAGCAAGAAAATCCTGTTCGAAGGCGCGCAGGGCGCGTTGCTCGATGTCGATCACGGCACCTATCCGTTCGTCACGTCGTCGAACGTCGTCGCGGGGCAGGCGGCGGCGGGATCGGGTCTCGGCCCCGGCGCGATTTCCTATGTGCTCGGCCTCGTCAAAGCCTACACCACGCGCGTCGGCGAAGGCCCGTTCCCGACCGAGCTCAACGACGCGATCGGGCGCCGCCTCGGCGAGGTCGGCCATGAATTCGGCACCAACACGGGCCGCGCGCGCCGCTGCGGCTGGTTCGACGCCGTGCTCGTGCGCCAATCGATCGCGCTTTCCGGCATCGATGGCATCGCGCTCACCAAGCTCGACGTGCTCGACGGTTTTGAGGAAATCAAAATCTGCACCGGCTATCGCCTCGGCGAGCGCGTGCTCGATTATCTGCCCGCCGGCCTCAAGGAGCAGCAGAACGTCGAGCCGATCTACGAATCGCTCGAAGGCTGGAGCCAATCGACGCGCGGCGTGCGCTCCTCCAAGGATCTGCCCGCCAACGCCATCAAATATATACGCCGCATCGAGGAGCTGATCTCGTGCCCGGCCGCGCTGGTTTCGACGAGCCCCGAACGCGAAGATGTCATTCTGATGCGCGATCCGTTCAAACCTTGAGCGAATCGCCCACGCAACGCGCGCGCAAAGCGAAACGATCGATGCGGATTCGCGCGGCCTAAGCGCTTGGACCGCGGGGTGAAAGCAGGCTAGATTCGCGCCCGAACGAGGCGCGGATGTCTGCTGACGAACCCCAGGAAAAAGCCGCCCCGCACGGGCCGCGCTTCTCGCGCGAAGAGGCCGCGCGCCGCGCCCGCGAAGCGCGCCAGCGCGCCGAGGTGATCTGGTCGCGCGCCTACGGCCTGTTCCGCGACCCCCGCGCCGAATGGGAACAGATCAAAGCGGAAGAGACCAATGTGCCGAGCCTGCTGCTCGGCTATGTCGCGCCGCTCGCGGCCATCCCGCCCGTATTCGGCGCCCTTGGCTCGCTTGTGTTCGGCGATTCCTATGGCGGCCAGGTGGTGCGCACCGATCCGGGCACGGTGCTTTTGAGCGCGCTCGTGACGTTCATCGCCAGCATCGCGCTCGTCTTCTTTCTCGGCATCCTCATCAACGTGCTCGCCGAAAATTTCGACGCGGAGAAGGATGATCTCGCCGCCCAGAAAGTCGCCGCCTATGCGATGACGCCCTCGTTCATGAGTGGCGTGTTTTCGATCTGGCCGCCACTGTGGTGGATCGCGCTGTTCGGCATCGCGGCCACGGCGTTCCTGTTCTATCGCGGTCTGCCGCCCTTGATGCGCTGCCCGCCGGAACGCGCGCTCGGCTATTCGACCACGGTGATGCTTGCAGGGCTTGTCGCCTTCATCATTCTCTTCTCGCTCTCCGGCTGCGTTGTCGGCGTCGGGCGGCTCCATTAGCGAAAGGATCGGCCATGACGATCGTTGAACCGGGCGGCGCCGCCTCAGGGTTGATCGAGCGCGTCAAGAATTTGCTCATCCAGCCGCGCGCGGAATGGGAGCGGATCGCGACGGAAACCACGCCGCTGCCGCGCTTGCTCACCGGCTATGTGCTGCCGCTCGCCGCGATCGCCGCGCTGTGCAGCTTCATCGGGCTCACCTTTGTCGGCTTCGGCATGTTCGGCGTCGCCGTGCGCGTGCCGCTCGTCGCCAGCCTGTCGAGCGCGGTGCTGCAGGTCGCGATGGCGCTGGGCAGCATCTGGCTGCTCGCGCTCGTCATCAAGGCGCTGGCGCCGACCTTCGGGACAGAGCCGGACGAAAACCGCGCCAACCAATTGGCCGCCTATTTCCCGACCGCGGGTTTCATCGGCAGCTTTGCCGCCATTCTGCCGGCGCTCGGCATTCTTGCGGTCATCGGCGGCATCTATTCGCTGGTTCTGCTCTATATGGGCCTGCTGCGCGTGATGAAGACGCCGGACGATAAGCGCCTGCCGTACTTTTTCGCGATCATCGTGTCGGCGCTGCTGATCGGCATCGTCTGCGCGACGGTGCTGGGCAGTGTGCGCAACATCGTGGCGCCGGGGCCGGGCATGTTCGGCATGTTTGGCGCGCCGCATCGCGAAGAGACCATGCAGGGTTCGCTCACCTTGCCGAACGGCGACACCGTCGATCTCGGCAAATTGCAAGCCGCCGCCAAACAAATCCAGGGCATGGCCGAGGGCGCGCAAGGAGCGTCCGCCGCGACCGCGATCTCGATGGATCAATTGCGCGCCATGCTGCCCGATACGTTGCCCGGCGGCCTCATCCGCACCTCGCTCGAAACCAACACCACCGGCGCGATGGGCGGGGTGGCGAATGCGCAGGGCGTGTTCGAAAGCGGCGAACAGCGCATCACGCTGTCGGTGACCGATCTCGGCGCCATGGGCGCGCTCGCCGCGCTCGGCTCGGCCTATGGCGTGCAGCACGCACGCGAAGACGCCGACGGTTATGAGCGCGTCACGGAGGTCGATGGCCGCATGACCATCGAAGAACTCTCGCGCGCCAACCACACGGCCAAATATGGCGTCATCGCCAGCCGCCGCCTCCTGCTGCAGGCCGAGGGCAGCAACGTCACGCCCGAGCAAGTGCGCGCCGCCGTCGAAACCATCGGCGTCGCCCGCGCCGAACAGCTCGCCGCCGCCAGCAGCGCCGCCGCGCCGAAACCGTAGCCTTTTATCCTCCCCCTGAAAGGGGGAGGAAAAGCGCCGCACCCGTTATCCCTCCCGCGTCCGCGCCATCATCTCGGCCATCGCCTGATCGCGCGGATCGTCGCTGGCGCTGAGGCCGGCGATCACGCCGGCGATGTCTTCGGCGGGCTTTTCCTGCGAGAGTTTGCGCTTGGCCTCGATGCGCGTGGGCGTCAGCGCATAGCCGACGATGGCGCCGAGCAGGCGGTCGATATACTCGCTCGGCGCATCCTCGATCGACCAGGGCGCCGCGCGTCCTGCCTCATGGCGCGCCGACAGCGCATCCACCACCTCGCGCAGCCGATCCTTGTCCTCGAACGTCGTGAGCTCGCCCCAGATCTGGATGGTCTCGTAATTCCAGGTCGGCACGGCGCGGCCGTCGCGCTTTTTAGATTCGTACCAGCCGGGCGAGATGTAGCTCTCCGCGCCGGGCAGGATCACCAGCGCCGGGCACGGCGCATCGCGCCATTGTCCGTTGGCGCGCGCGATATGCGAGAGGATCACGCCGTCGCGGTAGAGCAGCGGCGCATGGGTGGCGCGCAGGCCATCGCCGCCCTGGGTGACGAAGATGGCCAGCCGGTCATAGGCCGCAAGCGCGGCGCGCGCCGCCTCGTCCGACAGAAGATGCTTGGGATGGCCGTATAGGGTCGTCATGGCCTCGTTCCGGGCGACGGAGGGCAGGTTTGGCCCCAGCCGATTGCTGTAAGGGACCTGTCATTCGTCGGAAAGCGGATGATCCGGGAAAAAGACGCGGCTAGGTTCCGCGCCCAAAGAGGGGCCGCGGGGCGGCCGCACGGGATTTTGTGATGACGTTTCAACGCTTCTGGACGGGCGCGCTGGCGCTCTGCGCGCTGGCTTTGGCGGCGGCCCCCGCATCGGCGCAGCGCCAGGTTTTGCCCGAGGGTGTCGCGCCCGTGCGCTACGATCTTTCCGTCAATGTCGATCCCGATCGGATGGATTTCACCGGCGAGATGCGCATCACGGTCGATGTCGCCGCCTCCGCGCCGACCGTGTCGCTCAACGCCGCCGACATGACCATCACGCGCGCCAGCATCGACGGTTCGCGCGCCGCCTTCGCGCTCGACAATGATGCGGAAACGCTGACGCTCACGCCGCGCCGCGCGCTCGCGCCCGGGCGCCACACGCTGATCATCGCCTACCAAGGCCGCGTGTTCGAAGACGCCTATGGCCTCTTCCGCTCGACCTATCAGGACAATGGCGAAAAGCACCTCCTCGTCACCCAGTTCGAGGCCGGCGACGCGCGCCGCTTCGCGCCGATGTGGGATCAGCCCGACCGCAAGGCCGTCTTCGCCGTCACCGCCACATTCCCGACCGGCCTCATGGGCGTATCGAACGCGCCGATCGCGGAGACGCGCGCGCTTTCCGGCGGGCGTCAACGCGTGCGCTTCGCCGACACGCCCGTGATGTCGAGCTATCTCCTCTTCTTCAGCGTCGGCGATTATGAGCGCATCACGACGCAGGTCGGCGACACCGAAATCGGCGTCATCACGCGCCGCGGCGAGACCGAGAAGGGCCGCTTCGCACTCCAAGCCGCCGCACAGATTCTGCCTTGGTACAACGAGTATTTCGGCACGCCCTATCCGCTGCCCAAGCTCGACATGATCGCCGTGCCCGGCGCCGGCGGCTTCGGCGCCATGGAGAATTGGGGCGCCATTCTCTATTTCGATCAGGCGCTGCTGGTTGATCCCGCCTTCACCAGCGAGAGCTTCCGCCAATATGTCTACACCACGGTCGCGCACGAAATGGCGCACCAATGGTTCGGCGATCTCGTCACTATGAGCTGGTGGGACGATCTTTGGCTCAACGAAGGCTTCGCCGAATGGATGGCCTCCAAGGTCACCGAACATTTCCGCCCCGATTGGGACATCTGGCTGAGCGCCGCCGATCGGCGCGACGACGCCATGTTCCTCGATGCTCTGCCGGGCACGCATCCGATCGTGCAGCGCGTGAACACGATCGGGGAAGCCAATCTCGCCTTCGACGACATTACCTATGACAAGGGCTCGGCCGTCATCCGGATGATCGAATCCTATATGGGCGAGAATGCGTTCCGCGATGGCATCCGCGCCTATATGCGCGCGCATGCGCACGGCAACACCACGACCGCCGATCTCTGGCGGTCGCTCGAAGCCGCCTCCAACCAGCCGATCAGCCAATTGGCGCACAGCTTCACCGATCAGCCGGGCGTGCCCCTGGTGCGCGCCGATTCCGCGCCCTGCCGGCGTGGCGCGCAAGGCTCAAGCGTGACGCTCTCGCAAGAGCGCTTCGGCCTCGATGAAAGTCAGCGCACCCAGGCGCTATGGGAAACCCCGCTGCGTCTGCGCACGATCGGCGCGGCGCAGGATGCGACGACGCTCTTCAGCGCCGCCACGGGCGCGGCGAGCGCGCCGGGCGCGTGCGGCGTCGTGATCGTCAACAGCGGGCAGGGCGCTTATGTGCGCGTGCTCTACGCCGACGATGATTTCGCCGCGATCCGCAGCAATTTCGCGCGCCTCTCGCATGCCGATCAGATGGGCCTGCTGATGGACGCCTGGGCCGAAGCCCGCGGCGGCTATGTCAACCTCAGCAACTATCTTTCGCTGATCGAGGCTCTTCCCGCACAGGCCGATCCGCTCGTGCTGATCGATGTCAGCCACAATCTCTCCGCGCTGTGGCGGCGCAATCGCGGCCGCGCCAGCCAGGCCCAGCTCGAAGCCTTTGCGCAGCGCGCGCTGCGCCCGGCCTTCGACCGGGTCGGCTGGTCGCTGCGCGAGGGTGAGAACCCGAATGACGTGCTGCTGCGCGCCGAGCTGATCGGCGCCCTCGCGCGCATGGGCGATGCGCAGATCGCCGCCGAAGCGCGCCGCCGCGCGCTCTCGGACGATCCGGCCGCGATGCCCGGCCCGCTACGCGAAGCCATTTTGCGCGCCGCAGCTTCGCGCGCCGATGCGGCGACCTTCACCGCGCTCGTCGCGAAATTCCGCGCCGCGCAAACCTTCGTGGAGAAGGATCAATATCTGCGGGCGCTGCCCGAAGTGCAGGATCCTGCTTTGGCCAGCCAATTGCTTGCGCTCTCGCTCGACGATGCGACGCCGCGCCAGCTGCGCGCGCTGATCGTGGCGCGCACGGCGGCGGCGCAGCCGAGCTTGGCCTGGGATTTCCTGCGCGCGCACCGCGAGCAGCTCGAAGCCCAGCTCGATCCGCTGCGCCGTCTGAGCTTCGGCCCCAACATCGCCAGCGCGCTCGATCAGGAAAGCCAGCTCGCGCAGTTCCGCGACTATGCCGCCAGCCTCCCGCACGATTCCGCGATGGAGATCGCGCGCGCCGAGGCCGCCATCCGCCTCAACACGCAATATCCCCGCGTGCTGCTGCCGCAGATGGACGCCTATTTCGCCCGCCGCCCCCACCGCTAAGCGCATTCGTCCTTCTCCCCTTGCGGGAGAAGGTGGATCGATTGCGAAGCAATCGAGACGGATGAGGGGTGCTTGCGCGCACGTCGACAGGTTGCGCTATCACCCCTCATCCGGCGCTGCGCGCCACCTTCTCCCACAAGGGGAGAAGGACAGGCGCTCTTCCGTCCTTGATCTCGTCCCCAAAAACAAAAGGCCCCGGCTTGCGCCGGGGCCGAAGCGTTTTGGAGACGTTGAGACGAAAAACGTTAAGCGTGCGCTTCCACCAGGCCGCTCGCGAGCGCGGCTTTGGTCATCGCCTTTTGCAGCTTCTCGAAGGCGCGCACTTCGATCTGGCGCACCCGCTCGCGGCTGACGCCATATTCCTTCGAGAGTTCTTCCAAAGTCGCCGGCTCATCCTTCAAGCGGCGCTCCTGGATGATGTGGCGTTCGCGCTCGCTGAGCTCCGACATCGCGGTTTGCAAGAGGCCCATGCGCGCGCCGAATTCTTCCGAATTGGCCAGCGTGGTTTCCTGGTCTTCCTGCGTGTCGTCGGCCAGCCAATCCTGCCACTCGCTTTCGCCATCGGAGGCGATCGGCGCGTTGAGGCTCGCATCGCCGCCGGAGAGCCGGCGGTTCATCGAGATGACCTCGTCCTCCGTCACCGCGAGCTTATGCGCGATCGTGGCCACCTGATCGGGCTTCAGATCGCCTTCCTCGAGCGCGGACATCTGGCTCTTCATGCGGCGCAGATTGAAGAACAGCTTTTTCTGCGCGGCCGTGGTGCCCATTTTCACGAGCGACCATGAGCGCAGGATGTATTCTTGAATGGCCGCGCGGATCCACCACATGGCGTACGTCGCCAAGCGGAAGCCCTTGTCCGGATCGAACTTTTTGACCGATTGCATCAGGCCGACATTGCCCTCGGAGATCACTTCCCCGATCGGCAGGCCATAGCCGCGATAGCCCATGGCGATCTTGGCCACGAGCCGCAAATGGCTGGTGACGAGCTTATGGGCGGCCTGCGAGTCCTGATGTTCCTGCCAGCGCTTGGCCAGCATGAATTCTTCGTCCTTCTGGAGCATCGGAAATTTGCGGATTTCCGAGAGATAGCGCTGGAGCCCCTGTTCAGGGGACAGACTGATTGAAAGCGCTGTCGAAGCCATATTGATCCCCTCGGCCGCGAACGGCCGTAGCGCCTAATATAGGGAGCCGGAGACGGTTCCCCAGATCGGCAAGCCTTAGATTCACTAAACCCGCGGCAAGGCGCTTTGGTGACGCCTTTGGACGGATTCTGTGGGTGTGAACGTCAAGTGGCGCTTGACGCGGCCTTCGTCAAGGCCCACCTGACAGGCCGGCATTCTTTTTTGAAAGGCCGTCCTTATGTCCTTAGACGCCGCCGCCCCGCCGCCAAGTTTCACGGTCCACTGCTCGTTCTGCCGAAAAGGGCAGGATGACGTCGATAAGCTCATCGCCGGCCCCGGCGTCGCGATCTGCGATGCCTGTATCGGCCTCTGCAATGGCATCCTCGAAAAGCTGCCGCCCGGTCCCGCCAAGGGCGCCGAGCGGGTCGAGTGGCCGCAAAACGTGACCTCCGAGGCGCTGCTGGCGCTGCTCGCCGGCCAGGAAGCCATGCTGGAGGACGTGCGCGCCCAATTGCAGCGCGCGGTCGATACCCTGCGCGCGCGTACGGTCAGCTGGGAGAAGATCGGCCAAGCCCTCGGCGTCTCGCGCCAGGCGGCGTGGGAGCGCTTTGGCTAGCTGCGCCGGCTCTTCTCGCCGCTCAGCGGCATGATCAGCACGAAGGCGATGAAGGTGATCGCGCCCGCCGCCAGCACGCTGCGCAGCCACAGATCGCCCTGCGCCAGATAGACGATGCGGGTCTCGCCGAGCATCCGGATCGTGGCCGGGACATCGGCCGCGCCCGCCGGATCCTGCGGGGCGAAGCTGAACAGCCGCAGCTCATTGGCGAGCACGATCAGAAACGCGCCCAAAGACAGCAAAATCCGATCGACAAAGGCGATCATTCCGAGCCCCGCTTTCGCGCGGTCAGCCTAGCGCGGGTGAAACGGCTGGGGTAGCCGCTGCTCTGAGATTTGCCTGCGGACGCGGAGAAATCATGCACAGCGCCGCACGGCCACAGGTCGACGCCTTTCTGGCTGCGCTCGACGCCGCCGCGCCCGGCTGGGCGGAGGGGCTTTATCTCACCGGTTCGCTGGCGCTCGACGATTTTCGCCCGGGCCAGAGCGATGTGGATTTTCTGGCCATCGGCGCCCGCGCCCTGAGCGGTGCGGAAGCCGAGGCCGTGATCGCCGCCGCGCCGGGCCTGCGCGCGTTCGATGGCCTCTTCCTGACGTGGGACGATCTCGCCGCCGGTCCGGATGCTTTGCGCGGCCGGCGGCTTCATCTGCATGAGGGCAGGGCGGCGCTTGAAGACGCCGCCAGCCTCGCCGATCCGATCGCCTGGGCCACGCTGGCGCAAAGCGGCATCGCCGCGCGCGGACCGGCGCCCGGCGCCTTTTCGCTTTGGCATGACGACGCGCGCGCGCGGAGTTGGATCGTCGAAAACCTCAATCTCTATTGGCGCCGGCGCCAACGCGCTGCGTCGCACCTCCTCTCGCCCGCGGGCCTGCAGGCGCTCTCACCCTGGTTCGCGCAATGGAGCACGCTCGGCCCCGCGCGCATGCTCGCCACGCTGGAAACGGGAAAGATTGTCTCGAAGACCGAAGCAGGCCGCTGGGCCATCGCCGCGCTTGATCCGCGCTGGACGCCCGTGCTCGAAGAAGCCTTGCGCCTGCGCACCGGCGAAGGCGCGCCGCGTTTTCCCAGCGCCTTCGCGCGCCGCCGCGCCGTGCTGGATTTCATGGACATGGCGATCAGGCGCGCCAAGGTTTAGCGCGTGCGGCCGCGCGCTAGCTCTTCGCGCAGATCGAGGCCGTAGAGTCCCGGGCTCCACGCTTCGCAGCCGAGGATCGGGCGCGCGCGTTTGCGCCGCGCGGCGCGCGAGGGCGGCCGGTAGCGTCCCGTCAGCAGCGCCGCGATGAAGCCCGCTTGTGCTTCCGCGATCGGCCAGAAACTCCCCGTCGGCCGGCTGACGCCGACGAAGAACAGATCCTCGCGCGCCGGCGCCATCATGCCCATGAACAGCGTGAGATCGTCGCCGCTGGTGTCGGCCACGCTGGCGTCGAGATAGGGATAGGTGAGGCGATAGCCGGTCGCGCACAGCACGAGATCGGCGCGCACGCGCGTTCCATCCGCGAACACGACGCTATCGCCGTCCAGCCTTTCGATCGCCAGCTTCGCGATGACGGCGCCGGAGTCGAGCGCCGGCAGCAATTCGTCGGAGACGGTCGGGCGCTTCGACAGCGGATGATCGGGCGGCGCCGGCAAGCCATGGCGCATGAACGCCTCCATCCGCGCCGTCATCATCTTGCGGATGCGGCTGCGCGCGATGTTGGAGAACAGAGACGCGCGCAGTCCGCTTGGCAGCATTGAAAACGGAAGGATCGGCGGATCGGTCGGATGCGTCATCGGCGCTGCATCCGCGCCCGGCGCGCCGCCGATGGTTTTGGGCATGATCCAGGTGCCGGTGCGCGCCGAGATGTGGACGGCGCCTGCGCCGGCCGCCGCGATCTCGCAGGCCAGCTCGCAGCCCGTATTTCCGATGCCGACCACCACGACATGTTTGCCGCGCGTGTCGAACGGCGTCGTGGGATCGCGATAATCCTGCGCGTGCAGGATCGCGCCGTTGAACGCGCCAGGCCAGGCGGGCGTGCGCTTGTCCCAATAGCTGCCGGTCGCCGCGACCAGCGCGTCATAACTTTCCGTGTGCGCAGCGCCGTCCTTGCCGGTGAGCGTGACGGACCATCCCCCGTCATCGCGCGGCGCGGCGTGGGTCACTGTGGTCTCGGTCTGGATCGCGCCGCGAAATCCGAACGTGTCGACATAGGATTCGAGCCAGGCGCGCATTTGCGCGTGGCCCGGAAACGCCGGCCAATCCTCCGGCATGGTGAAATCGCTGAACCGGCTGAGCCGTTTTGTGGTGTTGAGGCGCAGCGAGCGATAGGCCGCCGAGCGTCCGTTCGGATTGTCGATCACCCAATGCCCGCCGATCACGGGCGAGCTCTCGAAGCAGTCCACCGCGAGCCCCGCGCCAAGCAGCGTTTTCGCCGCCGTGAGGCCGGAGGGGCCCGCGCCCACCACGCACACGCGCTTTTGCGCCGCCATGCCGCGCCTCCCTTGGTATGCTATTAAGAATTAAAAGCAAGAAGCCGTCAAATCGCGCGCAGCGCGGCCAAGAGCTCTTCGATGTCCGCCGGCAGTGCGCTCTCGAAGCGCAGCTCTTCACCTGTGATCGGGTGCGCGAAGCCCAGCACCGCCGCGTGCAGCGCCTGGCGCGGAAAGGCCGCCGCGATCTCCTTCGCGCGCTCCACCGCCGGGCCCGCACCCTCGATCTTCAGCCCGCGGAATTTGCCGTAGAGCGGATCGCCGATCAGGGGCGCGCCGATATGGGCGAGATGAGCGCGGATCTGATGCGTGCGCCCGGTCTCCAAGCGGCACTCGATCAGCGCCGCCGCCGCCCGCCCCGCCGATCCGCCCGCCAACTGGCCGTAGCGTTCGATGGTCCAATAATGCGTCACCGCGCGCTTGCCGCTCTCGGCGATGGCCATCTTGCGCCGATCGCCATGCGAGCGCGCCAGCGGCGCATCGATCACGCCCGTGCGCGGCTCCGGCGCCCCGCGCGTCACGGCGTAGTAGACCCGCTCCAGCCGGTGCGCGGCGAACAATTTCGCCAGCCCCGCATGCGCCGCATCGTTCTTGGCGACGACGATGAGCCCGGTCGTATCCTTGTCGATGCGATGCACGATGCCCGGCCGCGCCACCCCGCCAATGCCCGAGAGCGATTGGCTGCAGTGAAACAAGAGCGCGTTCACCAGCGTCGATTTCATCGCGCCCGGCGCGGGATGGACGGTCATGCCCGCGGCCTTGTCGATCACGATGAGATGCGCGTCCTCGAACACGATCGCGAGGGGAATGTCCTCCGGCTCCGGCGCGGCCGGCTCCGGCGGCGGCAATGCCATCTCGTAGCGCGCGCCGGCGCGGGTTTTTTCGGAGGCGGCGCTTACCGGCGCGCCATCCGCCGTCAGCTTGCCCGCCCCGATCAGCCCCTGGATGCGCGAGCGCGACAGATCGGGCCAGGCGCGCGCGAGAAACGCGTCGATGCGCTCGCCGCCCGCATCGGCCACAATCGCCCGCAGCGCGTCGTCGTCCTCCTCGTCCTCGCTCATGGCGCCTTCCTAGCGGCTTGCGCGCGCTGGACCAGTCCGGATAGTGCGCGCGGGGAGTTTGGAACCATGGGAGACGCTTTGGGCGCGCTCGCCGCCGCCATCGGCATGCCGCCCGCCGACGCCGACGATCTGGCGCTGATCGCGGCGATCTACGTGATCGCCGTCGGCTTCCTGCTGCTGGCCTATGTGCTGGCCGGCCAGGTCTGGGTCGAGCGCCATTCGGTGCGCTACCAGACCGAGAAGGGCGAACAGCGCATGTCCGGCTTCTGGGGGGAATTCTTCCTCTTCACGGCCTGCGCCGGCGTCGTCGTGGTCGCGCTCGAATTCACCAGCGTCGATCTCACCGAACTGGTGGCGCGCTATCCTTTGGTGATCGCGCTTTTGTTCGCGGGCGTCTTCACGATCTACCTCATCTACGCGCTCTCCGTGCTGCGCACCGCTGCAAAGGAAGGCCATGACGGCCCCTACATGGCGCGGCTGCGCAACGCCTATATCGGCTATGCGTTCTACGCCTGGATGTTTTTCGCCTGCGGCGCGCTCGTCGTGGTGCTGCTGGGCTTTGAATATTTCGCCGACAAGGCCGATTTCGATCACCAGGCCCAACTCGTGCTGGCGACCTTGGGCCATGGCCGCGCCGCCGCGCTCTCGGGCAATACGCACGCCGCGCTCGCCTATCTCGAAGACGCCAATGGCGGCGTCGCGATGGCGACCTCGCTGTTGCAGGATCAGATGAACCCGACTTTCCTGTTCGCCTCCTGCGTCTTCCTCTTGAACGTGCTGATCGTGGCCACACCCATCCGCCACGCCTTTCTCACCGGCGCCACATCGCTCACCCATGTCACCACGGCCGTCGCCATCGGCGGCATTCTGCTGATCGCTCTGGTGATCTATTTCGGTTCGTACTCTGTGCTCATCAACAACGCGCTCGCCGCGCTCGTCGATATCCGCCCCGATCCCGCGCGCGGCGATTGGGAGGCGACGCGGCGCTATAACGAGATCGTCGTCGAATTGAGCGCGCGCAAGAACGTGCTGGGCTTTGCGAGCGCCATGGGCGGGGAGGGCTCGGGCCTGGCGATCTTCGCGGCCGGCATCCAGTTCACCGTCGATCGCGCGGCGGGCGCGCGCGCATGAAACGCTGGCTTGGTATAGCGGGCGCGCTCGCGCTCATCATCGCCCTCTGGGTCGGAGCCTTTCTGGTGGTCAATCACAATGTCTCCGGCAGCCCGCGCGATATCGAGCGCATGGCGCGCGCCGATCTGCCGAAGGCCGGCGATACGCTCGATCTGCTGATCTGGAATCTCGGCTATGGCGGGCTGGGCGAGGGCAGCGATTTCGTCGCCGATGGCGGCACGCACACCTTCCCGCCCTCGCGCGCCGCCGTGCGCGCCAATGTCGACGGCATCGAGCGGTTCCTGCACGAGCAATCGGCTGATGTGGTGATGCTCGAAGAGATCGCGCATGGCGGGCCGGTGAATTATTGGGTCGATCTCAAGGCGCGCATCGACACCGCCTTCCTCAACCGCGACCGCATCTATTATCCGGATTTCAAAACCCGCCTGATGCCGTGGCCTTTGGCGATGAACCACGGCCAGGCGCTCTATTCGCGCCGCTTCATCGAGAGCACCGATCTGGTTGCGCTGCCCGTTGAAAACGAGGGCATTGGCGGCGTGCGCCGGCGCTATGCCTCCACTGTCGCGCGCCTGCCGATCGAGGGGCGCAGCGATGGCTGGACGCTTTGCGTCGTCCACCTCGCCGCCTTCGACGCGAACGCCACCATCCGTACCCAGCAATTGCGCGAGGTGCTGGCCTGGGCCGAGCGCGAATATCAAAGCGGGCGCCATGTCGTGCTCGGCGGCGATTGGAATCTCAAACTGGCCGAGACCAATTTCCCGAACACGACCGAAGAGCGCTTCCTGTTCTGGGTGTTTCCGTTCCCGCAGGACGCTTTGCCGCAGGACTGGCGCATCGGCGCGGATGCCTCCACGCCCTCCGTGCGCACCAATGAGCGGCCTTTTCATCGCGGTGAAAATTATACGACCGTCATCGACGGCTTCATTGTTTCGCCCAATGTCGAAATCGAACATGTGGAAGGCGTGGACCTGGGATTTGTCCACAGTGATCACAATCCGGTCCGGGCGCGGGTGCGGGCGCGCTAGCGGATCGCAGCGGGAGTTGAGGGATGGCGAAGAGGGGATGGACGCGGCGCGGCGCCTTGGGCGCGACGCTCGCAAGTTCGGCCGCCGCGGCGTGCGGCTCGCGTGCGCAGGCGCCGCGCTATGAAGGCGCGCTGAGCTTCAGCCATGGCGTCGCCTCCGGCGATCCCGGCATCGACCGCGTCGTGATCTGGACGCGCGTCACGCCGGAGCAGAACGGCCCCGTGCCGGTGCGCTGGGTGGTCGCGCGCGACCGCAACCTCAACAACATCGTGCAGCAGGGCGTGGTCGAAACCAGCGATCTGCGCGATTACACGGTCAAGGTGAACGTCACAGGCCTGCGTCCCGGCGCGCCGTATTTCTACGGCTTCCTCGCCGGCGATCAGCGCTCGCCCGTCGGCAAAACCAAAACCCTGCCGCAAGGCCGGCTCGATCATCTCAATCTCGCCGTCACCTCCTGCGCCAGCTTTCCGCACGGCTTCTTCAACGTCTACGATGCGATCGCGCAGAACCATGACGTCGATCTCGTCATCCATCTCGGCGATTATATCTACGAATACGGCGTCGGCGGTTTTGGCGGCGATGTCGGCGTCGGCCTCGGCCGCATTCCGCAGCCCGAGATCGAATGCGTCTCGCTCGCCGATTATCGCCAGCGCCACGCGCAGTACAAAACCGAAGCCGAATTGCAGGCGGCGCACGAGGCCCATCCCTGGATCGTGGTGTGGGACGATCACGAGACGGCCAATGATTCCTGGTCGGGCGGCGCGGAAAATCATCAGCCCAATGAGGGCCTGTGGGCCACGCGCAAGCGCGCGGCGCTGCAGGCCTATTACGAATGGATGCCGATCCGCGATCCAGAACCCGGCCAGGCGTTCGAGGCCATCAACCGCGTCTTCCAGTTCGGCGATCTGATGACCTTGTGCATGCTGGAGACGCGCCTGCTCGCGCGCACCAAGCAGGTCGATTTCAACACGGAAATGCCGCTCTATTCGACGCCGTGGGATTTCTCGAACCCGCAGGCGCCGCGCCCGGTCTCGCCGGCCGAGCACTATCCCGCCTCGGTGCGGCTCATTCCTGTGCCTTATGAGGTGATCGGCGATCGGCTGGTCGCGATCTGGGAATGGCCGCGCGTGCAGGCGGCGGTCGCCGCCATCGCCAGTCCGCCCGCGAACATTCGCTTCGTGCCCGATCGCGCCAAGCTGCGCCAATTGCTCGATCAGCCCGATCGCGCGCTCTTGGGAACCGCGCAGGAGCAATGGCTGGCGCAGCAATTGAACGCCTCGCACCGCAGCGGCGTCACTTGGCAAGTGCTCGGCAATCAGGTGCTGGTCGCGCAGACGCTCGCGCCCGATCTCTCCAACATTCCCGCCGCCACTGTCGCGTCGCTCGAACGGCTGCAGCCGGGCGTGGGGCGTCTGCTTTTCTTCACGCGCTTCGGCCTGCCGATCTCGACCGATCAATGGGACGGCTATCCCGCGCAGCGTCAGCGCCTGCTCGACATCCTGCACAATTCCGCCGGCAACACGATCATCCTCACCGGCGATAGCCACGCCGCCTGGGCCAATGAATTGCTCGATCGCGGCGGCGCGCGCGTCGCCGTCGAATTCGGCGCCACTTCCGTCACCTCGCCCGGTTTCGGCGCGCTGTTCGCAGGCTCCGGCGTCGATCTCGATCAAGCCATCGTCGCCGCCAATGACGACGTCAAATGGACCGATCAGAGCAAGCACGGCTACACGCTGTTGAAGCTCACCAAGGATCTCGCGCGCGCCGATTTCATCACCGTCTCGACGATCGCGTCGAAGCAATTCGATATCGCCACCGAAGCCAGCTTCACCGTCCGTCCCGACGAACTCCCCGGCATCGGCGCCATCACCCCGGTCCAGCCAGGCCCCGCGCAGCGCGGCTAATCTTCCTTAGAGTCCCTTCGGCCGGCGCAAATCCAGCGTCATCGGATAATCCGCATTGCGCGCTTCCGGCGCCGGCGCTTGGCCGAAGGCGGCGATCGGTTCGAAGCGCGCTTCGCGCCGCGCATCGGCGTCGGCGGCGGTGAGCGGGGCGCCCGGCGGCGTCGGGCGCTGCGACAGCACATGATAGGTGAAGCCGCCCAGTGCGCGCCCGCTCAATGCATCGTGCAGCATGAACGTCAGCGGCGCATCGACCTCCTTGGTCGGGTGCAGGCCGCGCGCCAGCTTCCACGCTTTGAAGCGCACACCGGCCGCGTGGCCATCGCCGGCCTGCGCCAGCGGAACCGCGCGCCCATTGCACGCCAGCACGTGCCGGCGCGGATCGAAGCCCTGCGCGGAAATCTCCACGCGCGCGATCGAGGAATCCACCCAGCGCGCCGCGCCGGCGCCTTCTTCGCCCATCACATGCCAGGGTTCGAGCGCGTGGCGCAGCGAAAGCTCCACGCCTTCGATCGCGGTTTGCCCGAGCAGCGGAAAGCGGAAGGTGCGCAGCGGCGCGAACCAATCGGCATCGAACGCATAGCCGGCGCCGTTCAAATCCGCGAGCACGCCGAGAAAATCGTTCCACACGAACTGCGAGAGCATGAAGCGGTCATGCAGCTGCGCGCCCCAGCGGATCAGCGGCGCATCCTGCGGCGCGCGCCAGAACCAGGTGACGAGCGCGCGGATCAACGCCTGCTGCGCCAGCGATTGGCGCGCATCGGGCGGCATTTCAAAGGCGCGGAACTCGACCAGCCCCAGCCGCCCGGTCGAAGATTCCGGCGAATAGAGCTTGTCGATGCAGATTTCCGCGCGATGCGTGTTGCCGCTCGCATCGACCAGCAGATTGCGCAGCAGCCGATCGACCAGCCAGGGCTGCACCACTTCGCCGCCGCGCGAATCGATCGCCGCCAGCGCGATCTCCAACTCGTAAAGCGCTTCATGGCGCGCTTCGTCGATGCGCGGCGATTGCGAGGAGGGGCCGACATATTGGCCGGAGAAAAGGTACGACAGCGAAGGATGGCGCTGCCAATAGATCAGGATGCTTTTCAAGACGTCCGGGCGGCGCAGGAAGGGCGAATCCGTCGGCGAAGCCGCGCCCAGCACGATGTGATTGCCGCCGCCCGTGCCCATGCGCCGGCCATCGTAGAGAAATTTCTCCGCGCGCAGGCCCACGCTCTCGGCGTCTTCGTAGACTCCCTCAGTAATCGCCGCGCACGCCTCCCATGATGCGCCCGGATGCACGTTGACCTCGATCACGCCGGGATCGGGCGTCACCGAAAGCGAAGCCAGTCGCGGATCGAATGGCGGCGGATAGCCCTCGATGTGGAGCGCCAGATCTTCGCCCTCCGCCGCGGTTTCGATCGCGGCCAGCAATTCGAGATAATGTTCCGCGCGGGCCACGGGCGGCAGGAACACGCAGAGCTTGCCCTCGCGCGCCTCCACCGCGATCGCGGTGCGCACCGGCTCTTCCGGCGCTTTGAGCTTCTTCGGCCGCTTCGGCGCCTTGGGCAGCGCGCCGCGCGTTTCGGTGGGATCGGCGGGCGAGGTGTCGGGATAATCGTCGAGCACGGGCAGCGCCGCCAGCGGCAGCCGATGGCCGATCGGCGCCGTGCCCGGCAGCAGCGCAAACGCATCGCGCCGTGTGGTCCAGGCCTCGCTGAACCAGAGCGCTTCCGGCGCATCGCGTTTCGAGCGCGCCAGCGGCAATACAAAGCCCGTCGGCTGATCGAGCCCGCGCGCGAACACGCGCGCCATGCCCGCGCGCGCGCCCGCTTCCGACAAGCGCGGATCGCCCGGCGCGATGTTGTGCGGCAGGTTGTGTTCCTGCTCGAGCCAATAGGCCGGCGATTCAAACGCGCGCAGCACGAAGCCGTCGTCCACGCCCAGCGCGCGCGCCAGCGCATGGATGAAGCGCTCTGCGTCTTCGCGCGTCGCCGGCGGCGCATCCATGCGCGCAATGCGCGCGGCGTCTTTCCAGATCGGCGCGCCGTCGCGGCGCCAGAACAACGTGTAGGCCCAGCGCGGCAGCTCCTCGCCGGGATACCATTTGCCTTGTCCGTAATGCAGCGCGCCGCCCGGGGCGAAGCGGTCGCGCAATTTGCGGATCATCGCATCGGCGTAGCTCTGCTTGGTCGGTCCGGTCGCGGCGACGTTCCATTCCGGCGCATCGGGATCGCTCGCCGCCACGAAGGTCGGCTCCCCGCCCAGGGTGAGGCGCATGTCCTGCGCGGCGATGTCGGCGTCGATCTGGCGCGCGACCGCGTTGAGCGCGGCCCAATCGTCATCCCCGATGGCTCCCGCTTCCGCCTCGATCGCGACCTCGATGGAAAACGATAGGCGCGCGGCAGCCGCTTCCGCCGTGCCGGTGATCGGGCTCGCATCGGCGTAATGCGCGGCCGCCGCCAGCGGCGCATGGCCATCGGCGGCGAGCAGGCCCGAGGTCGGATCGAAGCCGACCCAGCCGGCGCCCGGCAGATAGGCTTCGGCCCAGGCGTGCAATTCCGCTTCGCCGTGATTTTCCTTGTCCCACGGGATGAAATAGCCCGAGACGAAGCGCGCTGCGACGCCGAGCCGGCGCGCGATCGTCACGAACAGCCAGGCCAGATCGCGGCACGAGCCGGCGGCGCGCGCGATGGTTTCCTCCGGTGTCTGCACGCCTTCTTCTTCACGCTGTTCATAGACGTGATCGGCGTGAAGCTTCTGATTGAGCGCCACCAAAATCGCCACCGTGGCGCCTGCGCGCGGACAGGTTTCAAGATAACCCGCGAGCTTTTCCCCGATCTCGCCCACAGCGAGGCAGGGCGCCAGCGCATCGGCCAGGGTCGGCGCATAGGCGAATGGCATCTGCGCGGCTTCGGGATCGAGCGCGAACGCGAACGGGTTCACCGCCACGCGCGCCACGCGCAAGGTGACCTCGACGCTCAGCGTTTGCGTCTTCTCCGGAAACGTCACACGCGCCTGCCAGCAGCCGAACGGGTCCTGCTGCCAGTGCAGATCGTGCGCGGGCGCAATCGTCAGCGCGTAATCCAGCACGCGCTGCGGCGCATGCGGCGCCGGCCGCAGCCGCACCAAATGCGGCCCGAGCGAAACCGGCTTGGAATATTCATACACCGACCGATGTTTGAGCGTGGCGCGCGCCGCCATGAAAAGACTCCTATGCCACACGCGCTTAGGCGATCCATGCGCCACGGGCTACGTCTTTGCGCGCGTCGTTGCGCGCACTGCGCACCTCTTAGGCGCCGACGTCCTTCTCCCCTTGTGGGAGAAGGTGGCCCGAAGGCCGGATGAGGGGTGTCAGCGCTTCGTCTTGAAGGAAAGGCGCAAGCACCCCTCATCCGTCTCGTCTGCTTCGCAGCCGAGCCACCTTCTCCCACAAGGGGAGAAGGACGCGGCGGCGACGCCATGCCTAGTCCACGCGCGCCAGCCGCTCGCCCTCAACCCGCCGATAAAAGCACGAGCGTTCGCCGGTGTGGCAGGCCGCGCCGATCTGCTCCACGCGCAGCAGCACCGCGTCCTGATCGCAATCCACGCGCAGCTCGACGACGCGCTGCGTGTGCCCGCTTTCTTCGCCCTTCTTCCAGAGCTTGGCGCGCGAGCGCGACCAATAGGTGGCGTAGCCGCTTTCCAGCGTGAGCCGCAGCGCCTCCGCATTCATCCAGGCCACCATCAACACCTCGCCGGTGGCATGATCCTGCGCCACCGCGGCGATAAGGCCATTGACGTCGAACGAGGGCGTGAGCCGGTCGCTGGTTTCGAGATCGCTTGTCTGCGTCATGGCGCTAGCCTTTACTGCAAGCGGGGGCAATCGGGGAGAGCGCTGTGGAGGCGATCGCAGATTTCATGGCCAGGGCGGACGCGGCCAATTGGATCGCGGCGGCGGCGGCAATCGTGGCGTTTTTGTCCTTCCTGGGCGCCTGGGCCTCGTTTCACCGCCAGGCCGAGCGTGATCGCCGCGTCGAATTGCAGGAGAACTATCTCCGGCTCGAACTCGCGTCCAATGAGCTGTTCCGCTACGAGGCCGAGCACGGCGGCGTGCTGGCGGCCTATAAGCTCTCGCAGATGCCGCCCGATTTCCGGCCCGACGCGGCCAGCGATTCCATCGCCGACAATTTCTTCCTGCAGCAGCTCAACCTGTTCGAGATCGCGGCTAGGTTCCGTCGCGATGATGTGTTCGCGCGCAACATTTTCGGCTCATGGGTGATCTGGTATCACGACGTCGCCACCTCCTGGTATTTCCGGCAAAACTGGATGCGCAATTACTCGGACAATTACACCATCGATCTCTTGAACATCTTTCATCCCATGATCGGCTATTTCGAGCGCGAGATCGGCGATGCGGATTTGTCGTCCGATGACAACGATGCGCGCGCGCAGGCGTTCAAGCGCGTGTTCTTCGAGCATGTCGCCAAAGTGTTCGATTGCAATGTCGTGCTCGATTGGCTGGCGCGCTCGCCGAGCTTCGCCGTTCCGGCGCCGGCGCGCAGATGAGCCTCACAATCGCACGCGTGACGGGCGAGGCCGCCCTGGGCGATGTCGGCCGCTGGATCGGCGCGCGCGTCTCGCTCGATGCCGCCTACATTTCACACGGTGAAATCCAGCAGGCGCTGAGCCCCGATGGCAAGGTCTGGGCCGCGGATATCGTCGCGCTGCTGGAACGCGAGGCTCGCCGCTCGGCAGAAAGCGAAGGCCGCGTCGAGGTGCTGGAGGCGCGCGATGGCGCGGGTGCGCGCGTCGGCGCGGCCACCATCGTGTGGGAGCTCGATGAGCCCACGCCCCATGTCGTCCTCGCCGATCTGATCGTCGATCCCGCCGCGCGCGGCCTCGGCGTCGGCAAGGCCATCGTCGCCTTCGTCGAAGCGGAAGCGAAGGCGCGCGGCGTCGGCTGGGCCTTCCTCGAAAGCGGCCTCGCCAACCACCGCGGGCACGATTTCTTCGAACGCGAAGGCTTCGCCGTCGTCTCCAAAGTGTTCGCCAAGCGGCTTTGAGCCCTCAGCCATATCCCGCCAGCTTCATGAAGCGGTTCAGCAGGGGCGCGACGCGCGCGGGGAGCGTGCGCGCTTGCTTGGAGGCCGAAATGCATGATCGTTCATCCGCGGTGTCGAACACAGCCAAAAGGAGCGCCGCCGTGGAGCGTTTGAAACGGAATCTGACCGCTTCATCGATGATGCTGGTCCTGGCGTTGTTTGCCGTTCCGGCCTTAGCGCAAGGCGCCAATCAAGGCGCCGAGATCATCGTCACGGCGAGCCGATATGAGGACTATCAAGACCTCACTCCGCCGCACGTGTCTCTCACCAAAAGAGCCGATTTCGCCGTGGTCTCGCTCGAAATTCGCAGCGATACGCGCGATGAGAGCCAACGCCTTGGGGAAATGAGGCAAGCCCTGACGGGCCTCGAATCTCGGGCGCGCGCTTCGAACGTCTCACTGGCTTTGGCAGCCGACGAAGCAAGCGTGCTTCGCCCGTTCTCCGTTTCCGCTGCGATAGAACTGCTGCGCGGCGGAAACCGCCCGGACACGAGCCGCGTGTCGATCGTCCTACGCACGCCGGTCGCCGAGCGCGACACGCTTGACGCGATCCATGGGCGTTTCGAAGGCTTTATCCGATCTACGCCAAAGCCCGGCCGCGTCGAGATGCAGGCGGAGGATCTGAATCTCACGCTGGTCGATCCGGAACAATACAGGACCCAGCTTCTCGCCGAGATCGCCGCGGACGGAACACAATTGGCGCAGCGCTTCGGCGATCGCTATGGCGTCCAGATCGGCGCGCTCGAAAGGCGCGTTGTCTGGACCCGCGTCAGCGATCTCGAACTGATGCTCTTCATTCCCTATACGATGCAGATCACGCCGCGATGATCAGCCATACCCCGCCAGCTTCATGAAGCGGCTCTGCAGCGCCTGATCGGTTTTGAAGACGCCGGTGAACTGCGTCGTCACCGTGGTGACGTCGTCATGGTGGACGCCGCGCGTCGTCATGCATTCATGCGCCGCATCGATCAGCACCGCCACGCCCTGCGGCGCGAGTTCCCGCTGGATCACATCGCAGATCTGCTGCGTCATGGTCTCCTGCGTCTGCAGCCGCTTGGCGAAGATATCGACCACGCGCGCGATCTTGGAAATGCCCACCACTTTCGCCGTCGGCATATAGGCCACGAACGCCTTGCCGATGAACGGCGCGATATGGTGCTCGCAATGGCTCTCCACGCGCATGTGCTTCAGCATGACCATGTCGTCATAGCCCTGCACGTCATCGAAGATGCGCGAGAGTTCCTTGATCGGGTCGGCGTCGTAGCCGGAGAACCATTCCCGGTAGGCGTCCACGACGCGCCCGGGCGTATCGACCAGGCCCGCGCGCTGGGGATCGTCCCCCGCCCAGGCGATCAGCGTCTTGACCGCCTCCATGGCTTCTTCACGCGTCGGGCGCGGCTCTGTCGCGGCGCGCGGCTTAACGGCCGTATCCATTCCTCGAAAACCTCAAAGCTGAGGGGCGGGGCGCGAGCCGGGAGGGGGTCCGCAAAGTCCCGGCAAGAGGGGCGGATCCTGGACTTAACGCCCGCCCGCGGTTGACCCTCAGGGCGAAATCGGGAGATGGGAGCCGCTGCAAGCGGCGCCAATCCCGCACGTCGCAAACAGCCTAACACGGCGCCGCGGCTTTGGGCGCCCCATCTCTCGCAGCAGGCGCATCGCGCGCCCGGACCAAATATGAGCGACCTTTTCCTTTACGACACCATGACCCGCCGCAAGGAGGCCTTCGCCCCTGCCGATCCCCAGCGCGTCACGCTCTATGTCTGCGGCCCCACGCCCTACAATTTCGCGCATATCGGCAATGCGCGCACCTTCGTGTCGTTCGATCTGCTCTACCGCGTGCTGCGCGCCCGTTACGGCGCCGCTCACGTGCTCTATGCGCGCAACGTCACCGATATCGACGACAAGCTGATCGCCGCGTCGAACGCCTCGGGCGAGCCGATGAACCAGATCGCCGCGCGCTATATCGGCGCGCTCCGCCAGGACCTCGCCGCGCTCGGCAATCTCGAACCGAATTTCGAGCCCACCGCCACCGGAACCATCGCCGAGATCATCGCCGTCATCGCCGGCCTGATCGAACAAGGCGCCGCCTATCGCACGCAATCGGGCGTCTATTTCTCGGTCGCCGCGGACGCCGATTACGGCAAGCTCTCCAAACGCCCGCTTGATGAGCTGCGCGTTAGCCAGGGCGTCGTCGGCGAAGACGATAAGCGCGCGCCGGCCGATTTCGCGCTCTGGAAAGCCGCCAAGCCGGGCGAGCCGTTCTGGGATAGCCCGTTCGGGCGCGGGCGCCCCGGCTGGCACATCGAATGCTCGGCCATGATCCGCAAACAATTGGGCGAGACCATCGATATTCACGGCGGCGGCGTCGATCTCGTCTTCCCGCACCATGAAAACGAGATCGCGCAATCGGAGACGCTGACGCACGCGCCGCTCGCGCGCACCTGGATGCATGGCGGCTTCCTCACCATGGACGCCGAGAAGATGTCCAAGAGCCTCGGCAATGTCGTGCTGGCGCACGATCTGCTGAAACAATGGCCGGGCGAGGTGATCCGCTGGGCGCTGCTCGCCGCGCATTATCGCGCGCCGCTGGATTTCTCGGAGAAGCTGTTGGAGCAGGCCAAGGCCAGCCTCGATCGGCTCTATGGCGTGCTGCAGCGTCTCGCCGATGTGGAGGCCGGCGCCGGCGAGGTGCCACCGGCGTTTCTCGAGGCGCTCCACGATGATCTCAACATGCCGCGCGCCATCGCCGAACTCTCAGCGCTCGCCGGCGCCGCCAATGGCGCCAGCGGCGCCGACCGCGCGCGTTTGAAAGGTGAACTCCTCGCCGCCGGCGCGCTGATCGGCGTGCTGCAGGCCGATCCGGATTCCTGGTTTCGCGGGCAGGGCGACGACAGCGCCGAGATCGACGCCCTGGTGGCGGCCCGCGTCGCCGCGCGCAAGGCCAGGAATTTCGCCGAGGCCGATCGCCTGCGCGCCGATCTGGCCGCCCGCGGCGTCGAAATCATGGATGGCCCTCAAGGCAGCACCTGGCGGCGCAGCAGTTAATCTCTCGCCCCGCCGCCGCCGCAATCGCCCGCCAGGAAGGCGCGGGGAAAATCTGGAGCCGTTATGAAGCGTGTGCTGATCGCGTGTCTGATGCTGTGCGCCGCGGCCGCCGCCGCGCAGGAGCCCCCGCCCACGCAGCCGACGCCTTTCGTGGTCAATCGCGGCTCGGCCCCGCCGCCGCCGGCGCCCGCGTCCTCCGCCCAGGCCGCGCCAGCTGAGGGCGTGAGCGCCAGCGGCATCGATTTCGGCCAATGGCGCAGCGCCGATCCCGAGCGCTATGGCGAGGCCTTCGATCAGCAGATGCGTCAGCGTTTCGCCGGCCGTGATGGCGCCTCCGCGCGCGCCGAGCTGGAGCAGGCCGGCTTCGCCTGCCACGGCGACAATCCCATGCAATGCCGCATCGAGATCGTCGATGGCGGCTGCGAAAAGGATTGGTATGTCGTGTTCGAACGCGCCCGCGCCGAACCGATCAGCGGCTTCGATTCCATCTGCCTCGCCCGGCGCTAAATTTTCCGTGCCGCCGGCTTCCAGCCTGCTGCACTTCGCAGAACCTCCGGTCGCGTTGTGCGTTGAGACGCTGTAAGGGCGCATCATGAGACCTCTGATCCTTGGCTTGGCGATGGCGGCGCTGGCGAGCTGCGCCAGCGTCACGTCCCCCTCGACCACGCCGACCGGCATCGGCCGGCCCACCGGCAGCGTCGATTTCGGCGATTTCCGGCGCGGCGCGCCCGATGCCGTGTCGCGCCGCTTCGGAACCGAGATCGCCTCGCGCTACGCCTCGGGCGCGGCGCTCTCGGCCGTGCAATCCGATCTCGTCCGCAACGGCTTCCAATGCCGCGACGCAGCGCCCGGCGGGCGCGGCGATCCGCCGGACCGCGTCTGCCGGCGCAGCGTCAGCGACAGCGGCTGCACCCACACTTGGCAAGTGCTGCTCTATGACGACCGCGCCGCCGCCAATCTCACGCGCACGCGCGGGACCTATGATCGCGCCTGCGGCGGCGACGACGGCCTCTTGGGCGGGCGTTAGCTGGCGCCCATTTAACAGAGATGGACGAGCTCTATCATCCGCGCGTTCTCGAACTCGCCGCCGATATTCCGCACGTAGGCGTGCTGGAGGATGCGGATGGCGATGTCACCAAGGTGAGCCGCGTCTGCGGCTCGGTGGTGCGTGTGACGCTGAAGGTGAAGGACGGCGTCGTCACCGCCATCGGCGTCGATCCGAAAGCCTGTGCGCTCGGCCAGGCCGCGACCGGCGTGCTGGCGATGAATGCGATCGGCGCCAGCGAAGCTGAGATCCGCGCCGCGCGCGACGGTCTGCGCGCCATGCTGAAAGAGGGCGCGCCGCCGCCCGCGGGGCGGTTCTGGGAGTTGCGGCACCTCGAAGGCGTGCGCGATTTTCCGCCGCGCCATGCCTCCACGATGCTGGCGTTCGAGGCGGCCGTGGAGGCGCTGGCCGAGGCGAAGGCCCGCCAAACAGGCTAATCCACGGAAGCGGGTTCGCCCCACATGCGAAATGTGGTGCGCGATGACACAATTGCGACTGTCTGGCGCCCATCCACCGAGGGGCGAGACATGCAGCGTTTGAACTGGAAGAGTTTGCGGCGCGGCGCCGCGCTGGCGGCTTTGGCGGCGGGCATCGGCATGCCGGCCTTCGCGCAGGACGCCACGATCGGCGATATCGTCGTCGTCGCCGAGCGGCGCAGTGAAAACCTGCAGGACGTGCCGATCGCCGTCAGCGCCATGCGCGGCGCCGATCTCGCCAACGTGCTCGAAGGCGGCGGCGATGCGCTGGCGCTGGCCGCGCAATTCCCAGGCCTCAACGTCGAAAGCTCGAACGGGCGCGTCGCGCCGCGCTTCTACATTCGCGGCCTCGGCAACACCGATTTCGATCTCGCCGCCTCGCAGCCGGTCTCCGTCTATATGGACGATGTCGTGCTCGAAAACGTGGCGCTGAAGAGCTTTCCGCTGTTCGACATTTCGCAAGTCGAAGTGCTGCGCGGCCCGCAAGGCACGCTCTACGGCCGCAACACGCCGGCAGGCATCGTGCATTTCCTGACCAATCGCCCGAGCCAGGATTTCGATCTGCGCGGATCGGCGAGCTATGGCTCCTACGGCACGGCGAGCGTCGAAGGCGCGATCGGCGGCGGCCTCACGAGCACGATTTCAGCGCGCGGCGCCTTCCTCTATTCGCGGCGCAGCGATTGGGTCGACAACGCCTATACGGGCGAGGGCGATGCGCTCGGCGGCTATGAAGATTGGGCCGGCCGCGTCGAAGTTCTGTTCGAGCCGTCCGACAATTTCAACGCGCTCGTGAACCTGCACGGCCGCACCATCGATGGCACCTCGACGCTGTTCCGCGCCAATATCTTCTCGACCGGCTCCAACAACCTCAACGAAAATTTCGACCGCGATCTGGTCTCCTACAATCAGGGCGGCGGCAATCCGCAATCCTACGACAATTACGGCGCGTCGCTGACGATGAATTGGAAGCTGGGCGGGGCCACGCTCACCTCCATCACGGCGTATGAAAACGTCACCGGCGACAGCCGCGGCGATGTCGATGGCGGCGTCGCCAGCGTCGGTCCGGGCTTCATCCCGTTCGATTCCGACACCAAGGATTCGATCGACGATCTCGATCAATGGACCCAGGAGCTGCGCCTCGCCTCCAGCGATGGCGGCGCCTGGAATTGGCAGATCGGCGCGTTCTACTTCGACAGCGATCTGACGGTCTCGACCGTCGGCCCGTTCGGCTATCCGCCCGCGACCACGCTCAACCACACCAATACGAGCTGGGCCGTGTTCGGCCAGGCCAGCTATGACATCACCGATCGGCTGACGCTGTCGGGCGGCCTGCGCTACACCGATGACGACAAGGACCTTCACGCCATCACCGCGCCGATCGCGGTGACGCCGGTCTCCGTGTCGGACAGCCAGGTGAGCTGGGACGTGAGCGCGACCTATGCGCTGACGGATTACGTGAACCTCTACGGGCGCATCGCCAGCGGCTTCCGCGCACCGTCGATCCAAGGCCGTGACGTTGCGTTCTTCAATCCGCCGTCGGTCGCGCGATCGGAAACCATCACGAGCTATGAGGCGGGCATCAAATCCCTGCTGCTCGGCAACACGGTGCGCCTCAACGCGACGGGCTATTATTACGAGATCGAGGATCAGCAATTCACCGCCATCGGCGGCGTGGGCAATCTCACCCAGCTGGTCAACGCCGACAAAGGCGTCGGCTACGGCTTCGAACTCGAAGGCGAATTCGCCGTGACGGACAACCTCTTCGTCAACGCGGCCTTCGCCTACAATCACACGGAAATCCAGGATCCGAACCTGCTCGTCGCGCCGTGCGGCTCCGGCCAATGCACGGTGCGCGATCCGCTCGTCGGCGGCTTCGCCGTCGTCGATGGCAATCCTTTCCCGCAAGCCCCGGAGATCACGCTCGATCTCGGCGCGCGCTATGAGCATCGCTTGAGCAATGGCGCGCAATGGTTCGCGGAAACCGATTGGACCGTGCGCGGCAAGACCAACATCTTCCTCTATGACGCCGTCGAATTTCAAACCGACGCACAGGCGGAAGGCTCGCTCCGCATCGGCTATGAAGCGCAGGACGGAAGCTGGGAAGCCTCGGTGTTCGCCCACAACATTCTCGACGCCGAGAATGTCATCGGCGCCATCGACTTCAACAATCTGACCGGCTTCGTGAACGAGCCGCGTATCATCGGCGCCACCTTGCGCGTGCGCCGCTAACGCAAAAAAGACGACGCCTGTCTCCTGGCGGGGAGACAGGCGTCGTTCGCGCTAGCGGGAGGGCGAGGGCTAGCGCTGACCGCCGGAGGCGAGGATCAGCTCGCCGGTGACCCAGCGCGCATCGTCCGAAGCGAGGAAGGCCGCGATCGGTGCGATGTCGTCGGGCTGGCCGAGCCGGCCAAGCGGCGTCTGCGCCACGATCTGCTTTTCAAAATCGCTGCCGACCATGCCGAGTTCGCGTGAGCCTTCGGTCTCTACGCCGCCCGGATTGATCGAATTGACGCGAATTTTGCGCGGCCCGAGCTCTTTCGCGAGCACGCCGGTTATCGCATCGACGGCGCCTTTGGTGGCCGTATAGGTCGCCGTTTCGGGCAGCGTCAGGCGCGACACGGTCGAGCCGATATTGATCACGCTGCCGCCTTCGGGCGGAAAGTGGCGCGCCGCTTCTTGCGTGGCGAGCAGGACGCCCAGCACATTGGTGTTGAACTGGCGGTGGAATTCATCTTCGGCGATGTCGTCGAGCGCGGCGAATTTATAGACGCCCGCATTGTTGACGAGCACATCGACCTTGCCGAACGCGGATTTCGCCTCCGCGAACAGGCGTGCAATGTCGGCCTTCTTCGAGACATCGCCCTGCGCCGCCACGGCCTTGCTGCCACCTTGTTCGATCGACGCCACGACGCGCTCGGCGCCGTCGCGATCGGAGGCGTAATTGACGACGACGGAGGCGCCGCGCCGGCCAAGCTCGCGCGCGATCTCGGCGCCGATGCCCTTGGATGCGCCGGTGACCACCGCGACCTTGCCCTGAAGACTACTCATAGACGACCTCCATCGATTCGACTGTTAGATAATCGTCGAACAATGGGTCGCAAGGGCGCCCTCTGAGAAAGCGTCAGATTTTCCCCAGCCGATCGAGATAGGCGCGCAGCACGTCCCGTTCGATGACGAGATTGGCGAACTTGCCTTCGCGCTCGATGCGGATAAGCCCTGCGCGCTCGAGCTCCTTCATGTGATGCGACAAAGTCGCCATGCTGACGCGGTGTTTCGGCCGGAGCGCGGCGCAGGAGAGCGCGCCATCGGCTTCGCTGACCTGCTGCAGAATTTGCACGCGTCGCGGCTCGGCCAGCGCGCGGCCGATGGCGGCGAATTGCCGATCGCTCATCGCGGTCGTTTTGGAAGCGGTTTTCGGCACGGCCTTTATATAAGCCGTCATACAGGGAACGCGAAGGGCGCCGCCCGGCTCGCGTGAACCGGGCGGCGCCGCGTTCGTCTCACCAGATCAGCACGCGATCGGCCGGCGCGAGATAGAGCGCATCGCCCGGCTGAACGCCGAACGCCGCGTACCAGGCCTCCATGTTCCGCACCACGCCGTTGACGCGGAAGATCGAGGGCGAGTGCGGATCGGTGAGCGTCAGATTGCGCAGCCGCTCGTCGCGATATTTCGCGCGCCAGATTTGGCCGAAGCCGAGGAAGAAACGCTGCGCGGCGGTGATGCCGTCGATGTCGGGCGGCGTCTGCCCGTTAGTGGCCAGGCCATAGGCGTGGAGTGCGACTTGCAGGCCGCCATTGTCGCCGATGTTTTCCCCGCTGGTCAGGCTGCCGTTCACATGGATGCCCGGCAGCGCTTCGTAGGAATCGTATTGCGCGGCGAGTTTGTGCACCAGCACGCCGAAGCGCTCGACGTCCTGCGCATTCCACCAATCGCGCAGCACGCCATGGCCATCCGATTTGGCGCCCTGATCGTCGAAGCCATGGCCCATTTCGTGGCCGATCACGGCGCCGATGCCGCCATAGTTCACCGCGAGATCGGCATTGGGATCGAAGAACGGCGCCTGCAGGATCGCGGCGGGGAAGCAGATTTCGTTGAATTTGGATTCGTAATAGGCGTTCACGGTTTGCGGCAGGATGAGCCATTCATCGCGGTCCGTCGGATGGCCGAGCCGCGCGCGCTCTCGGCGCCATTCGAACACCGCGGCGCGGATCGAATTGCCGAACGCATCGCCGGCCTGCACGTCGAAGCCTGAATAGTCGCGCCAACGATCGGGATAGCCGATCTTCGGGCGGAACAGGCGCAGCTTTTCGAGCGCGGCCGTCTTGGTTTCCGCCGACATCCAATCGAGCGCCTGAATGCGCGCGGCGTACGCGCTGCGCATGTTCTCGACCAGAGCGAGCGCCTGCTGCTTGGCCTCCGGCGGGAAATGCCGCGCCACGTAGATCTGGCCAATGGCTTCGCCCAGCGCATCGTTCACGGCGTCGACGCCGCGGCGCCAGCGTTCGCGTTGTTGCGGCTGGCCGTTCAGCGTCTTGCCGAAGAAATCGAAATTCGCCGCGTCGACGTTTGACGGCAGCACATCGGCTTTGGCGTGCAGATAGTGGAAGGTGAGATAGGCCTTCCAGGTCGACAGCGGCGTGCGCCGGCAGAGCGCCGCAATCGGCCCGATGGCCGAAAGCTCGCGCACCACGAATTCCTGCTGATCGGCCAGTTCGGCGCCTTCGAGGAAGGCTGTCCACGGGAAGCGCGCATCGAGCGCGTCGAGTTCGGCGCGGGTTTTCAGATTGTAGACGCGGTCGCGCTGGCGGCGGTCCGCGATCGGCCAATGCAATTGCGCGATCTGGGTTTCGAAGGCGAACACCTGACGCGCCTTGGCCGCCGTGTTGGTCATGCCGCCAAGCGTCAGCACGCGCGCAATGTGCGCCTCATATTGCGCGCGGATTTGCACGAACTGGTCTTCGGTGCGGAGATAGAATTGCCGTTCGCCCAGGCCCAGCCCGCCATGCGTGATGTAGACGATGTAGCGATCGGGATTGCGCGCATCGGTATCGATGTAGAAGCCGATCGGGGACGCCACCGGCATGTCCGGGCGCGCGATCAGCCGCGCGATCTCGGTGTGATTGCCGAGCGCGGCGATGGCGGCGAGATCGGCCTGCGCGGGCTGCAGCCCCTTGGCGTCGATCGCGGCCTGATCGAGATAGGCGTTGTAGTAATCGGCGATCTTCTGCGCGTTCGTGCCGGGCGCGCCGCCGCTGTGCGCGACCTCTTCCACGATCGTCTTGACCGCGCGGTCGGCCTCGTCGTCGAGCACCTGGAACGAACCCCAGCTGGTGCGATCGGCCGGAATTTCCGTCGCATTGATCCAGCCGCCGTTCACATAGCGGAAGAAATCGTCGCCCGGCTTCACGCTGAGATCGCGCGCGCTGAGATCAACGCCCCAGGCGCCGATCTTCGGCGGCGTGGCCGGCGGCGCCGGCGCTGCGGGCGCGGCCGCGGGCGGCGCGTTCGCGCACGAAGCCAGGAAATAGGCGAAACTCGTGCCCAACAGGGCGCGACGATTGAGCTGCATCTTGGTCTCCGAAATCCCCTCGGCCCGCCGGCGGCGCGGCCTGATCTGAGGCGCTTATGTCCTGGATGGGGCTCCTAGCCGAAGCGCAATGCGACCAACAACAGAGGATTCCTCCGCGAATCGGCCATGGTCGTTGCGCAGAAGGGCAGCGCACTCTACCTGCCGCTCAGGACCATGGCTCTTCCACCGCGCAGCGTTGCGCTCAGCACAGAGAACGTCGCCTGGGGCGCGGCCGCTGCGGCGGGCCTCGCCGGCGCCATGCTGCTGGCGGAGCGGCCGGTTGCAGCGCTGCTCGCCTTCGCGGCGGCCGGCGCGGCCGGCTTCATCGGCTGGCGCGCGCGCACGCCAGCCTCCGCCGTGCAGATTCCTGCCGCCCAGCGCGGCCAGGCGCCGCTGCGCGGGCTCGCCGCGCTGGCGCCCTTGCTCGAAGCCATGCCGGAGGCGGCGCTGCTGGTCGATGCCGATGGCCGCATCGTGGGCTCGAACACGGTGGCGCGGACGCGGCTCAAATTCGATGCGGCCGGCCAGCGCCTGTCCTCGATCCTGCGCCAGCCCGATCTCTTGGACGCGGCGCATGAGGCCGCGCATGAAGGCGTCACGCGGACCATCGAATATGAAACGCTGGGGCCGGTTGAAGAGCACATGCGCTGCTACGTGGCGCCGGTGCAATGGGAGCGCGACCGCGCCGCGCTGATCGCGTTCCATGATGAAACCGCGCGCATCGCGACCGAACGTCTGCGCGCCGATTTCCTCGCCAACGCCAGCCATGAATTGCGCACGCCTTTGGCCGCGCTGATGCTGCTGATCGAAACCATCGGCGGGCCCGCGCGCGACAATGCCGAAGACCGGGCGCGCTTCCTCGCCATGATGCAGGTGCAGGGCGATCGCATGCGCCGGCTGATCGACGATCTGCTGTCGCTGTCGCGCATCGAATTGGACGAGCACGTGCCGCCGTCCGATCGCGCCGACTTCGCCGCCGTCGCGCGCGAGGTCGCCGATGTGCTGGCCGCCGTCGCCGCCGATCGCAAGATCGTCTTCGCGGTGGAGACGCCGCCGGGCGGGGCCGAGGTCGTGGGCGATCGCTTCCAGCTGGTGCAGGTGGTCCAGAACCTTGTGGATAACGCCATCAAATACACGCCCGATGGCGGCGAGGTGCGCATCGAGGTCGGCCTGTGCGGGCCGCGTGAGGACGTGGTGGAGCAGGCCGGGCGGCGCTGGCCGGAGGCCGGCCGCATCGCGCTTTTGACGCCCGCGCCTGCGGCCAATCGCTCCTACGCCTATGTGCGCGTGACCGATCAGGGGCCGGGCATCGCGCGGCGGTTCCTGCCTAAGCTCGGCGCAAGATTTTTCCGCGTGGAACGCGAATTGGGCGAGGACCGGGGCGGAACCGGCCTCGGTCTCGCGATCGTGAAGCACATTGTTAACCGTCATCGCGGCGGCTTGCTGGTAGAATCCCAGCCCGGAAGGGGATCGGCGTTTGCGGCCTATGTTGAACGGGCGCCCTGATATCCGAATCCGCGCTTCCTATATGACGGCGGTCGTCATCAGACTGTCATTCAAGGCCTCTAAGAGCCCGCCCGTGGGGGCGTGGACTTGGAAGGGCGAGGGCACATGGACCGGACAACCGCAGACGAGCGCGAGGCGACTGGCGCATCGATTCCGGCGCTGTCCGCGCCAGTGGTGAGCAGCGGGCCGGATTCCGCCGCCAACAACGCCTCCAAGGCGATCGCGCGCGACGTTTCCGTGTTCTACGGTCCCAAGCAGGCGCTGTTTAACGTCAATATCGAAATTCCGGACAAAGCCGTGACCGCGTTCATTGGCCCGTCCGGCTGCGGCAAGACCACGTTCCTGCGCTGCATCAACCGCATGAACGACACCATCGATAAGTGCCGGATCACCGGCGCGATCGAGATTGACGGCAAGAACGTTTACGCCCGCAGCGTCGATCCGGTGCTGCTGCGCGCCCGCGTGGGCATGGTGTTCCAGAAGCCGAACCCGTTCCCGAAATCGATCTACGAAAACGTGGCCTATGGTCCGCGCATCCACGCGCTGACCAAGTCCAAGGCCGAGATGGATGTGATCGTCGAAAAATCGCTGCGGCGCGCCGGCCTCTGGGATGAGGTGAAGGACCGCCTGGATCATTCCGGCGCCGGCCTCTCCGGCGGCCAGCAGCAGCGCCTCGTGATCGCGCGCACCATCGCGGTGGATCCCGACATCATCCTGATGGACGAGCCGTGCTCGGCGCTCGATCCGATCGCGACCGCCAAGGTCGAAGAGCTGATGGACGAGCTGCGCGAAAATTATTGCATCGTCATCGTCACGCACTCGATGGCGCAGGCCGCGCGCGTCTCGCAGCGCACGGCGTTCTTCCACCTCGGCAATCTGGTCGAGGCCGGCCCGACGGCGGATATCTTCACCAACCCGCGCGATCAGCGTACGCAGGATTATATTACGGGCCGCTTCGGATGAAGGCTTCGATGCCGGATCATACCGTCAAGTCCTATCAGGAAGAACTCGACGGCTTGTGCAAGGAAGTCGAGCGCATGGGCGGCTTGGCCGAGACCTGCGTGAGCGATTCCCTGCAGGCGGTGGCGCGCCGCGACACCGCGCTCGCCCAAGCCGTGATCGAACGCGACATCAAGATCGATCAGGCCCAGCGCGAGGTCGAGCGCCGCGCCGTACGCCTCTTCGCATTGCGCCAGCCGATGGCCGTCGATCTGCGCGAAGTGCTCTCGGCCTGGCGCATCTCCAGCGATCTCGAGCGCGTCGGCGATCTGGCCAAGAACATCAGCAAGCGCGCGCTGGTCATCAATCAGGCCGATCCGATCGCGCTGACGCGCAGCATCGAGCGCATGGGCCGCATCGCCTCGGGCCAGCTCAAGCAAGTGCTCGACGCCTACGCCAATCGCGACGTGCCCGCCGCTATCGCCGTCTGGTTCCAGGATGAGGATCTCGACGCGCACTACAATTCGCTGTTCCGCGAATTGCTGACCTACATGATGGAAGACCCGCGCAAGATCAGCGCCAGCGCGCATCTTCTGTTCATCGCCAAGAACGTCGAACGGATCGGCGATCACTGCACCAATATCGCCGAAACCGTGCACTATCTGGTGACGGCCGAAGAGATCACCAAAGAGCGGCCGAAATCGGATTCGACCGCGTCGGAGGCCGATGAGTGAGCGGACATGTGCTCGTCGTCGAGGATGATCAGGCGCTCTCCTCGCTGCTGAAATACAATCTCGAGAAGGAAGGCTATCGCGTCTCCGTCGCGGGAGATGGCGAAGAGGCTTTGCTGCTCGCCGAGGAAGCGCCGCCGGATTTGGTGCTGCTCGATTGGATGCTGCCCAAGGCGCCCGGCATCGAAGTGTGCCGGCGCCTCCGCTTGCGCAACGAAACCCGCAACACGCCTATCGTCATGCTCACCGCGCGCGGCGAAGAGAGCGAACGCATTCGCGGCCTCGACACCGGCGCCGACGATTACCTCACCAAGCCGTTCTCGATGGTGGAGCTCCTGGCGCGCCTGCGCGCCGTGATGCGGCGCATTCGCCCGGCGCTGGCCGACGATAAGCTCAGCGTCGGCGATATCGTGATGGACCGCGTGGCCCACCGCGTGCGCCGCGGCGGCAAAGAGGTGCATCTGGGGCCGACTGAATTCCGCCTGCTCGAACATCTGATGCGCAATCCCGGCCGCGTGTTCTCGCGCGAGCAATTGCTCGACGCGGTCTGGGGCTCGGATGTCTACGTCGAAGCGCGCACGGTCGACGTCCATATCGGCCGCCTGCGCAAGGCGCTGGGCGGGGGCGAGCCCGATCCGATCCGCACCGTGCGCAGCGCCGGCTACGCGATCGACGTCGAACACTGAGGCGCAATTGGGCGCCGGCGCCCAAGAGCTAAGCTGCCAAATCAGAAGCCACGCGCGGCGATTGTAATCGCGCGCGAGTCGCGCGCCTGTCCGCGTAACACCTCAGGCGGAGGGGCTTCATGACGGACCCAGAGGCGCTGGCGGACGGCCCGATCGGCGCGTTCCTGCGTGAGGCGCAGGCGCGCTTTGCAGCGCTCGGCGGCGGCGAGGTCGCCACCTACATTCCCGAACTCGGCAAGGCCGATCCGAACCTGTTTGGTCTCGCCATCGCGACCGTCGATGGCAAAGTCTACACGGCCGGCGATTCCGATGCGGCGTTCACGATCCAATCGGTCTCCAAGCCGTTCATGTACGGGCTCGCGCTCGAAACGCTCGGCCGCGCGGCGGTGATGAAGCATGTCGGCGTCGAGCCGACGGGCGCGGCGTTCAACGCTACCGTGTTCGACGAAGACAACAACCGCCCCAGCAATCCGATGGTCAATGCCGGCGCCATCGCCGTCTCTGCGTTGGTCAAGGGCGAGACCTATGCCGAGCGGCGGCGCGTGATGCAGGGGCTGTTCTCGCGCTTCGCCGGCCGCCCGCTCGACATCGATGAGAGCGTGTTCCGCTCCGAGCGCGAAACCGGGGACCGCAACCGCGCCATCGCCGCGCTGATGCGTCAGGCCGCCATGCTCGACGGCGATACCGACGAAATCCTCGATCTCTATTTCAGCCAATGCTCGGTGCTGGTCACCACGCGCGATCTGGCGCTGATGGCGGCGGCGCTCGCCAATGACGGCGTGCATCCGCAAACCGGTGCGCGCGTGCTCGCCGCCGAATGCGTGGCCGATGTGCTCACCGTGATGCACTCGTGCGGCATGTACAATTACGCCGGCGAATGGTCGTTCGATGTCGGCATTCCGGCCAAGAGCGGCGTCGCCGGCGCCATCATCGGCGTGGTGCCAGGCCAGATGGGGCTGGCGGCGTTTTCCCCGCCGCTCGACCGCGTCGGCAACAGCGTGCGCGGCATCGCCGCGTTCAAGCAGATCGCGCAGAGCTTCGGCCTGCACGTGTTCCGCACGCCGCCGCACAGCGGCGAGGTGATCCGGCGCGAATTATCCGGCGCGACGATCCGCTCCAAGCGCCGCCGTCCCGCGGCCGATCGCGCCATTCTGGCTGAGCAAGGCGAACGCATCCGTCTGCTCGAAGCGCAGGGCGCGCTGTTCTTCGGCTCCGCGGAGCGTCTGTTGCGGCGCGTCGGCGAACTCGAAGGCGCGTGTGACTACCTCATCATCGATATGCGGCGCGCTAGCCCTGCGGATGCGGCGGCGCTGCATCTGATGAAGCTGGCCGTGGAGCAGGCGCGCGCTTCGGGGCGCCATCTCCTGTTCTGCGAACTGGGCCGCGTGTTCTCGCCGCTGGCCGATGAGATCACCTTCGTGCCGGGCAGCGTGGCGGTGTTCGACACCAGCGATTCCGCGCTCGAATGGTGCGAGGATCAGCTCATCGCGGCGAGCGAGCACAGCGGCGGGCAGGCGGCCTTGGCGCTGGCGCAGCTCGACGTGTTTCGCGGCCTATCGCGCGAGAGCGTGAAGGCGCTGGAATCGCTGGCGCGGCCATTTTCGTTTGAAGCCGGGCAGTACATTTTTCGCGAGGGCGATCCGGCGCGCCTCTTCTTCGTGGTGGCGCAGGGCGCGGCGAGCGTGCGGCTGCCGCTCGAGAATGGCGGCTTCGTGCGCGTGGTGTCGTTCGGCCCCGGCGCCACGGTGGGCGAGATGGCGCTGCTCGACGGCGGCGCGCGCTCGGCCGATGTCGTCGCCGATACGCGGGTGGTTTGCTACGGCTTCGCGATCGAGGATTTGCGCGCGCTCGCCGCCGCCGCGCCCGATCTCTTCGGCGCCGTGATGTTCAACATCGCCGCCGACCTCGCCGAACGCCTGCGCGCCGTCAACGCCGAGGTCCGCGCGCTGAAGCAATGATCTCTTTCCTCCCCCTGCAAGGGGGAGGTGCTCCGCGTAGCGGCGTGGAGGGGGTCAGCCACCTGCATCAGGCCGTCTCGTGAAGCGCCTGATTTGTAGTTAGGCGGCCGGGGATCGTTCCCCCTCCCCGCGAGGGGAGGGGGCAGGGGGTGGGGTGAAGCCCAACATTGGAAAATGTCTGCGTCGCGCGCGGCCATGAGTTTTTTTGCGCGAAACGTCAGGCGCCGCGTTTCACCCCACCCCTCGATCCCCTCCCCCCGCGGGGAGGGGAGGGCCGCTCCAAAACAAAAAGCGCCGCGATCTATCGGACCGCGGCGCTTCTGATTGAGACGGATGGAGCCTTACATCGCGCCGAGGCGGAGCATGCGGCGCAGTTCGTCGGGCTGCTGCTCGGTGCGGCGGCGGCGGGCCTGGCTGGGCTGGTAGGCCAAGCGGGCATGATCGGCGCAATAGGGGCCGGTCCCATTGGCGTCGCGGCCGCAGAAGGCGAAATCCGCATCCGGCGGATCGCCGATCGGGAATTTGCACATGCGGTCATTCAAGGTGAGCACGGAGGCGGTGGCGCCGTCCTCCAGCACCAGCGGATCGAGGTGTGGCACGGCGACGGCCGGCAGGTTCGTCGCGGTGCGCAGGCGCGGCGCAGACGGGCCGGGCAGCGGCCGCGGCCGGGCGGCGCGCACGGGCCGCTTGGCTGGGCGCGATGGCGTGGCGCGGCCGGCCAATCCAAGCCGGTGCACTTTGCCGATCACGGCGTTGCGGGTGACCCCGCCCAATTGCTTGGCGATCTGGGAGGCGGAAAGGCCCTCCGTCCAAAGCTTGCGCAGGAGCGAGACTCGTTCTTCGGTCCAACCCATTCCTGTACCCCCTGATCCAAATCGCCCTTGCGGGCTACAGCCACCACTCGCCCCTTCAGCGAGTTATCCCAAAGATATGGTGCCTGCGACTTCTTCGGGGCACAAGACCTAGTAGGCCTGTTTTGCTTGACAATCCCCAGAGCGATTCGAATCACTCACAGGATGTTCAAAGCCTCCCAGGCGCCCCACATCCCTTGAAGTCCTTGAGCGGACAGGGCTTTGAGGGCCTAGTTAATAAATTCCGCCCGAAATCCGTTAAGAAAGCGTGAAGGCCGCAGTCTATGGATACTCACACCCTGGAGCCGGTTGTCGTGGTGGCTGAGCCGCCACAGCGCGGCTTCTCCACACGTTCCTATGGTCAGTGGAACTGGCTGGGCCTGCAGACGCTGATCGGGCGCGAGGTGAAGCGCTTCGTGAAAGTGTGGCAGCAGACCCTGGTCGGCCCGCTGATGTCGACGCTGCTGTTCATGATGGTGTTCTCGTTCGCGTTCCCCGGCCGGCATTGGTCGAACACGGACATGCCCTACGCCTCGGGCCTGGCGCCCGGCCTCATCATGATGGGCATTCTGACCAACGCGTTTCAGAACACCTCCTCATCCATGGTGCAGGCCAAGATGATGGGGATATCGATCGATTTCCTGATGCCGCCGATCTCGGCGCTGGAGCTGACGACGGCGTTCATCACCGGCGCCGTGATCCGCGGCCTCGCGGTGGGCATCGCCAGCATCATCGCGGTTGCGGCGTTCGCCAATGTGCTGCCTGTGCAGCCGTTGGCCGCGCTCTATTACGCGGTCGCGGCCGCTGTGATCTTCGCCGCCGTGGGCCTCATCGGCGGCATCTGGGCTGAGAAATTCGATCATATCGCCGCGGTGACGACCTTCGTCATCACGCCGCTGACGATGCTGTCGGGCACGTTCTACAGCGTCGACGCGCTGCCCCCGGCGCTCGGCTTCCTGCTGCACTGGAACCCGGTGTTCTTCCTGATCGACGGCTTCCGCTACGGCTTCATCGGCCAGGCCCATTCCGATCTCACCACCGGCATCCTCTTCACCGGCGCCCTCGCCATCGGCCTCACCTGGGGCGCCTGGGCCATGCTGAAGAGCGGGTATGGGCTGAAGGCGTAGGAAGCCGCGGCCCTTCTCCTCCCCCTGCAAGGGGGAGGTCGGGAGGGGGTGAGCCGGAAGCTCATACGGCGGCGCGCATGGCCTACCCCCTCCCATCCTCCCCCTTGCAGGGGGAGGAATGCGCATTACGCGCACTGTCGTTGAAACGTAGCCCGAATTCCGTATGAATAGGGACGAATGATCCTGGCGCTTGGCCTTCTCGCCCTTGCGGGGCTCGCTGCGGCGGCTGTGCGGCCGGCGCCGGTCCGCGTGCGCGCCCGCCGAGGCCGCGGCGTCTAACCTCGTCACGAGGCGCCTTGACGCCAGCGCCGCCCGCTCTATTCCCGCCGCTTTCTCATTTCAGGGGGCTTTCCGCCCATGACCGCGCCGTCCAGCCATCTGCTTCCCGTCTATGCGCCCGCCGAGGAGGTGTTCGTGCGCGGCGAGGGGGCCTGGCTCTACACCGACAAGAACGAGAAATATCTCGATTTCATCGCCGGCATCGCCGTCAACGCGCTCGGCCACGCCAATCCGAAGCTCGTCGCCGCGCTTACCGAGCAGGCCGGCAAGCTCTGGCACCTCTCGAACATGTTCAAGATCGAGGGCCAGGAGCCGCTCGCCGCCGCCTATTGCGAGCACTCCTTCGCCGACGTCGTGTTCTTCACCAATTCCGGCACGGAAGCGATCGAAGGCGCGATCAAGATGGCGCGCAAATTCCAGAGCGCGACCGGCCATCCCGAGAAGATCGACATCATCGGCTTCAAGGGCGCCTTTCACGGCCGCACCATCGCGGCCATCAACGCGGCCGGCAATCCGAGCTATCTCGACGGCTTCGGCCCGCCGCTGCCGGGCTTTCTGCATGGCGAGTTCAACGATCTCGCCTCCGTTGAAAAACTCATCGGGCCGACGACGGCGGCGTTCATTGTCGAGCCGGTGCAGGGCGAAGGCGGCTGCCGCGCCGGCACGAAGGAATTTCTGCAGGGCCTGCGCGCGCTCGCCGACAAGCACGGCGCGCTGGTGATCTTCGATGAGGTGCAATGCGGCGCGGGCCGCACCGGCACGCTCTGGGCGCATGAGCAAGTGGGCGTCACGCCCGATATCATGGCCGTCGCCAAGGGCGTCGGCGGCGGCTTCCCGCTCGGCGCCATTCTCGCCACCAAGAACGCCGCGCAAGGCATGATGCGCGGCACGCATGGCACGACCTATGGCGGCAATCCTTTGGCGATGGCGGTCGGCCGCGCGGCGTTCAAGGAATTGTCCGATCCGGCGTTTCTGGCGCGCGTGCGCGACATCTCCAATCATCTCGGCCAATCGCTCGAAGGCTTGAAGGATCGCCATCCTGATCTGGTCGTCGAGGTGCGCGGCAAGGGCCTGCTGCGCGGCTTGAAGCTCACGATCGATCCCAAGCCGCTGCAGGGCGCGCTGCGCCAACGCAAAGTGCTGGTGGGCGTGGCGGGCGATAATGTGCTGCGCATCGCGCCGCCGCTCATCATCGATGAAGCGCAGGTCAGCCAGGCTGTCGATGCGATCGACGCCGTGCTCGCAGCCCAGGTCACGGCCGCGAGCGCATGATCCGGCATTTTCTGGATATCGCGCCGCTCAGCGCGGCCGAGCTGCGTTTGATTCTGGATGAGGCGCATGCCCGCAAGGCCGCGCGCGCGGGCAAGCCGAAGGGCGCGCAAGACGACGATGCGCCGCTCAAGGATCACGCGCTGGCGATGATCTTCCAGAAGAATTCGACGCGCACGCGCGTCTCGTTCGACATCGGCATGCGCCAGCTCGGCGGCTCCACGATTGTGATGAGCGCGGCCGATACGCAATTGGGCCGCGGCGAAACCGTGGGCGACACCGCGCGCGTGCTGTCGCGCATGGTCGATTGCGTCATGATCCGCGCCAATGACCATCAGGATCTGCTCGATTATGCGGAAGCCTCCAGCATTCCGCTGATCAACGGGCTCTCGGACGCTTCGCATCCGTGCCAGATCGTCGCCGACATCATGACGCTCGAAGAGCGCATCGGAAAACTGGAAGGCAAAACCGTCGCCTGGCTCGGCGACGGCAACAATGTCTGCGCCAGTTTCGTGCACGCCGCGCCCAAGCTCGGCTTCGCGATGCACATCGCCACGCCTGAAAGTTATGCGCCGCGCACGCAGGAGATCGCCGCCGCGCAAGCCGAAGGCGCGCGCATCTCCGTGTCGCGCGATGCGAAGGCCGCGATCGCCGGCGCCGATGTCGTCGTCACCGACACCTGGGTGTCGATGGGCGACGCCGACAAGGCCGAGCGCCTGCGGGCCTTTCCGCCTTACGCCGTGGACGATGCGATGTTGGCGCGCGCCGCGAAGGGCGCCGTCTTCCTGCATTGCCTGCCGGCGCATCGCGGCGAGGAGGTCAGCGACAGCGTGATGGACGGCCCGCAATCTGCGGTGTGGGACGAAGCGGAAAACCGCATCCACGCGCAGAAGGCCGTGCTGCTCTGGTGCCTCGGCAAAATCTGAGCGCGGCCGCACGTTTGAAATCGGCCGGAGCAATCCCAATGTGCCCGCCATGTCTGAGCTAGCTTCAAGCGATCCGCGGCGCGCGGAAGGCGCCGACGATCTGGTCGCGGCCTTCACCGTCGATGGCGCGCCGCTGCGCGGCCGCATCGCGCGCACCAGCGCGACGATCGACGCCATTCTGCGCCGCCACGCCTATCCCGCGCCGGTGGCGCTGCTGCTGGGCGAGGCTTTGGTGTTCGCATCGCTGATGGCCTCGCTGCTCAAGGTCGATGGCAAGCTTTCGATCCAGGCGCAGGGCGATGGGCTCGTGCCGCTTTTGGTGGCCGAGCATGTCACGGGCGGGGCGCTGCGCGGCTATGCGCGGCTGGCGCCCAATGCGGCTTCTGAGCTCGCCGGCGCCCATCGCCTCGCGCCGCGCGATCTGGTGGGCGAGGGCGTATTGTCCCTGACGCTCACCCAGGGCGATGATTTCGCGCCGCATCAGGGCCTGGTGCCGATGCAGGGCCGCACTTTGGCGGAATGCGCCGAAGCCTATTTCCGCGACAGCGAGCAGGTTGAAACGCGCATCAAGCTCGCCGTCGGCGAGGTGATGGGCGTGGGCCATCCGAATTATTGGCGCGCGGGCGGGGCGCTCATCCAGCGCGTCGCAGCCGACGATGCGCGCGGCGATCCCGAAGACGCATGGCGCCGCGCCGCCATCTTCCTCGATACGCTGACCGATGAAGAAATGCTCGATCCCGCGCTGCCGGCGGACCGTGTGCTCTATCGCCTCTTCCAAGAAGACGGCGTACGCATGGCCGATCCGGTGCCGCTCGTGGATCAATGCTCCTGCGATGAACAGCGCCTGGAAGCCGCGCTCGCGCATCTGAGCGCGCACGAACGCGCCGAGCTCGCCGAGCCAGACGGTTTCGTCCACGCGACGTGCCAATTCTGCGCGCGGGAATATCTGTTGAAGCCCTAGCGCCACGACGCAGTGGAAGGCGCCCTGCTCCCCCTCGATGGGGGAGCTGTCAGCCGAAGCCGTTGCGTAGGCTGACTGAGGGGGTGGCGGCGCCACGTTTTGTGATCTCGCGCGTCCGCCCCACCCGACGCCGCTTCGCGGCGCCACCCTCCCCATCAAGGGGAGGGAGGGCGCACGCGGCTCACCGCGTCAGCGGCCGATCGATCAGCACGGCCAGCAGCATCGCCGGCCCGCCGATGGCTTCCCAGGCGTGATTGGTGCCGCGCTGGATGACGACTTGGCCGGGCGTGAGCTCCGTCTCCGCGCCTTCGAGCACCAGCTTCACGCGGCCTTGCAAGAGGCAGATCACGTCGATCGTGTGCGTCTCGTGCATCGCCTGATGGCGGCTCTGATCGATCATGTGATCGGCGCCGCCCATTTCGGCGAAGCGCTCGCGCGTGGCTTTGTCGAGCACATCCTTCGGCACGCCGGGCGGCGTCGGCTGCACCACGAACCAGCGCACCTGCACATTGCCTTTGCGCGGCCCGAGCTTGGGCGTGCCGTTGCCGAGATCTTTCGCCTCTTTCGGATCGAGCGGGCCCGAGGCCGCATCTTCCCAAATCTCGAACAGGCCGCCGAGATCGGGCACGCCATAGGAAGAGGACGGTCCGCCATCGAGGATGATGACGGATTTGCCGTCCTTGTCGTCGCCCGTGATGACGCGCCGCATCGCGTCCGCAAACCCCGCCATGTTCTCTCTCCCTAATTCGCGACCTTATTGGTGTATGGACATTCCAAAGAGAATGCCGGGATCGCAATTTCGAACCGCGTGTTGTCGCGCACGCGCCGCATTTGATATTCGCCCATCATCACGCCCGAAGGCGCCGCCAGCGGGCAGGCGCTCGTGTAAGTATAAGCTTCGCCCGGATGGATGACGGGCGTCTCGCCGACCACGCCCGGCCCGCGCACATCCTGCTGATGGCCCAGCTCATCGGTGATCATCCAATGGCGCGCCAGCAATTGCACGGTTTCGGGCGTGGCGTTGAGAATTTCGATCTCATAGGCCCACACGAAGCGGCTGCGCTCCGGGTCCGAGCTTTCCGGCAGAAAGCGCGGCGTCGCGCGGACGATGATGCCGTCGGTTTCGGTCTCGAACATGAGGGAAAGTCTAGCGCCATCCCTTGTCTCCCGCGAGGGGACAGGCGTTCATACTGGGAATTGACGCCGTGCTCCCCCGTGAGGGGGAGCTGTCACGCGTAGCGTGACTGAGGGGGCGGCGACGCGGCGTCGGAGGTTGGGCTTCCGCCCCATCCGACGCTGCTTCGCAGCGCCACCTTCCCCTCGCGGGGAAGGCCGGCGTGTCTGCGCCGATGTGTGCATCACACCTTATCCAGAGCCTGAAGCACGTCCTCGATCACGTCCTGCGCATCTTCGAGGCCGACCGAGAGGCGCACGGAGCCGCCGGTGACGCCGATATTGGCGCGGCCTTCGGGCGTGAGGCGCCGGTGCGTCGTGGTTTCTGGATGCGTCGCCAGAGATTTCGCATCGCCCAGATTGTTGGAGATATCGACCAGCTCCAGCGCGTCGAGAAAGCGCCAGGCGCCCTCGCGCCCGTTCTTGACGTCAAATGCGATCAGCGTGCCGCCGGCTTTCATCTGCTTTTTGTGGATGGCGTAATCCGGATGATCCTCGCGGCCCGGATAAAGCAGCTTCGCCACGTTCTTATGGGTTGCGAGCGCATCGGCGATCGCCGCGGCATTGCGCGCTTGCTGCAGCACGCGCAGCTCAATGGTTTCGAGGCCCTTCGACAGCACCCAGCCGTTGAACGGCGACAGCGCCGGCCCGGTATGGCGCAGATATTCGCGCACGCCCGCATCGATCAATTGTTTGGACGCCAGGATCGCGCCGCCAAGCGTGCGGCCCTGGCCGTCGATATGCTTGGTCGCGGAATAAACGACGATGTCTGCGCCCAATGGGAACGGCTTCTGCAGCACGGGGCTCGCGAACACGTTGTCGACAACGACAAGCCCGCCAGCGTCGTGAATGATGTTCGCGACCGCCGTGATATCGACGCCGCCCAAAGTGGGATTGGCGGGCGTTTCCAGCAGCGCCAGCTGCACGCCCTTCTTGGCCGCATCGCGCCATTGATCGAGATCGTGGCCATCGACCAGCGTCACCGCCACGCCCAGGCGCGGCAACAGCGTGTCGAGCAGCCAGAGGCAGGACGAGAACATCGCGCGCGCGCCGATCACGCGGTCGCCCGCTTTGAGATTGCCGAGGAGCGCGGCCGTGACGGCGGCCATGCCCGAAGAGGTTGAGAGGCATTCCTCTGCGCCCTCGCCCTCCAACGCCATCAGCCGCTCTTCGAACACGCGATTGGTGGGATTGCCGTAGCGCCCATAGAGATAGCCGGGCGAGGTTCCCGCAAAGCGCGCATCGGCCTCTGCGGCGCTGTCATAGACGAAGCCGGAGGTGGGGAAGATCGCTTCGGCGGTTTCCTTGTGGGGGCTGCGGGCGAGGCCGCCGCGCACGAGCAGGGTGGCGGGGCGCAATTTCTTTCCGGACATGGCTTTTCCTTACGCGCGGGCGCGCGATCGGACCTTAGCCTGCGGAAGAGGGAAAAGGAGCCAGAGCTCATCTTCGCCTCGCTTTAGCAGCATTTATAAACGCGCCCGCAAGCTGAAGTTCAAATCGGCGCAGGCGGCGTTCTAGCGGGAAATTTTTGCGGGTCAATCCGTTCCGCAGTCATTCCGGACGGCGCGAAGCGCTGATCCGGAACCCAGGAGCCAGGGGCGCGTCGTTCGCCCCTGGGTCCCGGATCGCGCTCTGCGCCTCCAGGATGAGGGCCTGTGTGCGGGCCCTTTCGGCGGCGGGCGTTTCGGCGCACTTTGGCGCCTGAGAGCGAAGGGATTCGATGAACGGCGTTTTGCCAGACAGTGCGCTGAAAGACGCGATCCAAAAGGGCTGGATCGCGGCGGACGCGGCCTTCCTGCCGGATCAGATTCAGCCCGCGAGCCTCGATCTGCGGCTGGGCGACATCGCCTATCGTCTGCGCGCCAGTTTCCTGCCGGGGCCGAACGCGAATGTGATGGATCGCCTCGACCGCGAACTCGTCATGCACGCGATCGATTTGCGCCAGGGCGCGGTGCTCGAAACCGGCTGCGTCTATCTCGCGCCGGTGCAGGAGCGGCTGGCGCTGCCGGCCGATCTGCACGGCGCGGCCAATCCGAAAAGCTCGACCGGCCGCGTCGATGTGTTCACGCGCCTCATCACCGATCATGCGACCAGCTTCGATCACGTGCCCGCCGGCTATGGGGGGCCGCTCTATGCGGAAATTTCGCCGTGCACGTTTTCGATTCTGGTGCGCCCCGGCACGCGGCTCAGCCAGATACGGCTGCGGCGCGGGCCGCCTACGCCGACGCGCGAAATCGATTTCACCATCGATCTGTCGCTCGATGGCCCCGTCGGTTTTCGCGCTAAGCGCCATTCCGGCGTCATCGACGTCGAACAGATCGGCGCCTTCGATCCGCGCGATTTCTGGGAGCCGCTGGAAGCGCGCCATGGCCGCGTCGTGCTTGATCCAGGACAATTCTACATCTTCGCATCGAAGGAGAATGTGCTGATCCCGGCCGATGAGGCGGCGGAGATGGCGCCGATCCGCCCTGAGCTGGGTGAATTTCGCGCGCATTACGCCGGCTTCTTCGATCCGGGCTTCGGCATTGCGCCGCATGAAGGGCGCGCGGTGCTGGAAGTGCGTTCGCGCGACGTGCCGTTCTTCGTCGAGGACGGCCAGCCGGTGGGGAAGCTGGTGTTCGAGAAGCTGACGGGCGCGGTCGATAATCTCTATGGCGAGCAGGGCTCCAATTATCGCGGCCAGGGCTTGAAGCTCTCGAAGCATTTCGCGCCCTGGCGGCGCTGGAACCAGCCATGATGCGCGCACTGGCGGCGGCATTGCTGATTGGTTTTGTGCTCGTGAGCCCCGCACGCGCGGAAGAGCGCGCGGCGCGGCCCATCCATCCCGCGCTGTTCGTCGCGACCGATGCGGATTCCAAAATCTATTTGTTCGGCGCCATCCATGTGCGCCGCCGCGGCGCGCCCTGGGGCGGGCCGGAGGCGCAGGCCGCGCTCGCGGAATCGCAGGAGGTGTGGACCGAGCTTGAGATGAGCCCGGAGGCCGACGCGCGCGCAGCCAGCGAGGTCGTGCAAATGGGCATGGCGCCGGCCGATCGCCCGCTTTCTTCGTATCTGACGCCGGAGCAGATGGTGCGCGTGCGCGCCGTGATCGCGCAGCTCGACATTCCGGAAGCCTATTTCGAGCGCATGAAGCCATGGCTGGCGGGGCTTATGTTCTCGCTCCTGCCGATCACGCGCGCGGGTTATGATCCCAATTCGGGCGTCGATCGCCAGATCGATGCGGATGCCAACCGCGCCGGCAAGACCATGCGCTGGTTCGAAACCAGCGCGCAGCAATTGTCGTTCTTCAGCGGCATGTCCGACGAGATGCAGATCGAAATGCTGATGGAGGCGGTCGACGGCGCCAATGAAACGGCCAATGATCTGCGCGATCTCGAATCGGCATGGGAGCGCGGCGATGTGCGCCGGCTCGAACGTGTCGTGATCGATGAAACACGCGATGATTATCCCGAACTCTATGATGTCGTGTTCGCGCGCCGCAACCGCGCCTGGACCGATGTGCTGATGCACGAAATGGAGGGCGCGGGCGTCGATTTCGTCGCCGTCGGCGCAGGCCATCTGCTCGGACCCGATGGCCTCGTCGCCCAATTGCGCGCCCGCGGCGTGCGCGTAACGCGCGTGCGGGCGGTGAGGTAGCGCCATCGTCCCTCTCCCCTTGTGGGAGAGGGGATGACGTGCGGAACGATCGCCTTTGCGCGACATGGGTGAGGGGTGTCGGCGCGCCGCAAGAGACGACGCGCTCGCACCCCTCATCCGTCTCGAGCGCTGCGCGCTCGATCCACCTTCTCCCACAAGGGGAGAAGGACGGGAGCTACGCCGGCAGATAAAGCGCCGCGCGAAAGCCCTTCGGCGTGCGGTTTTCGAGCGTGAGGCGCCCGCCATGGCCGTCGGCGATGGCTTGCACGATGGCCAAGCCCAGCCCTGCACCGCCTTCGCCCGAGCGCGCGGAATCCGCGCGATAGAACGGTTCGGTGACGCGCTTCAGCTCTGCCTCGGGCAGGCCCGGGCCTTCGTCCAGCGCTTCGATCAGCGCGCCCGCGCCGTCGCGCCGCACGCGCAGCACGCCGCCGCCGCCATATTTCGATGCGTTCTCCGCGAGATTGCGCATCGCGCGCGCGATCTCCATCGGCCGGCACGCGATGCGCACGGCCTGCGGCGCATCGGCCGTGATCTTGACGCCCATCTCGTCAAGCTCGCCGCATAGCGTGCGTGCGATCTCGGCGATATCGACCACTTCTTTGGTTTCTTCGCTCGACCCGGCGCGCGCGAGCGCGAGCGCCTGCTCGGTCAGCACCTCCATCTCGGCGAGCGGGCCGACGATCTTCTGACGCGCCGCATCGTCCTCCAGCAATTCCGCGCGCAGGCGCAGCGCCGTGATCGGCGTGCGCAGATCGTGCGACAGCGCCCACAGCATTTGCCGTTGCCGGGCCATTTGCCGGCCAAGCCTTTGCGCCATGGCGTTGAACGCTTCGCTGGCGCGGCGCACATCGTCCGGCCCGCGCGCGGGCACCGACACATCCATGTCGCCCGCGCCGAGGCGCTGCGCGGCGGCGGCGAGATCGGAGAGCGGGCGCCCGATCTGGCGCGCCACCAGCACCGCGCCGATGCCGACCGCGATCATTGAGGCCAGCGCCGCCCAGAAATAGCTCGCCGGCACCGGGCGCGGCGCAGGCAGGCGCGCGCGCGCTTCGAGCCAGGAATTGGTGTCGAGTTCGATCGAGACGATCGCTTCGGTGGCGCGGAAGCGCGGCCCGTCCTCGTCGCCATCGATCCGATAGCGATAGACATTGGGCTGACCTCCCGGCCCACCCATGCCCGAATCGCCCATGCCGGGACCGCCAGGCCCAGGGCCTTCTGGACCGATCATCATATCGCGCTCACGCCCGTCCGGCGGCGGCGGACGCGCGCGCGGATCGTCCGGCGGCGCATCAGGGCGTGGCCCGCGCGTCACGCGCCGCCAGCGCCGCGGCGTTTCGACGTCGACCTCGCGCGTGCGCGTCCACACCTTGGCGCCATCGAGCGCCTCGGACACCAGCCGCGAAATGCGCTGCGCGGACTCGCCGCCATTGCTCTGGTTCGCGGGCGCGGGCGAGAGATGATAGGAGATGCCGAAATCGCGCAGCCCGCGCACCAAGGCCGGCCGATCCTCGGGCGCGGCGCGCTTCAGCCGCTCGGCGGAAAACGCGATGCGCTCGGACACCGCGGTCTCGGCGAAACGGCGTAGGGATTCGCCGCGCTCATTGGCGAACAGCGTGAACACCACCGCGTAGGAAATCGCGATCGCGGCGATCGTCACCAGCACGAGGCGGCCCGCGAGCGAGCGCAGCGGATGCCACATCATCAGAGTTTTTCGACGGGCGCCGTGAACACGTAGCCGCCGCCCCACACGGTCTTGATCAGTTTGGGCATGCGCGGATCGGCTTCGATCTTGCGGCGCAGCCGGCTGACTTGCGTATCAACTGCACGGTCGAACACATCCGAACCGCGATCGAAGGAGAGGTCGAGCAATTGCTCGCGCGAGAGCACGACCTTCGGGCGCTGCAGGAAGGTGAGCAGCATGCGATATTCGCCGGTCGACAATTCATGCGTCTCGCCAGCTTCATCGACGAGTTCGCGTTCGGCGAGCTTGAGCGTCCAGCGGTCGAAGCGCAGCGCTTCGCCCGTGGGCGGGGCGGCGTCCGGCGGCAGCGCGTGGGTGCGGCGCAGCACCGCATCGATGCGCGCCAGCAGTTCGCGCGGGTTGAACGGCTTCACCACGTAATCGTCGGCGCCGACTTCGAGGCCGATGATGCGGTCAAGATCTTCCGCCCGCGCCGACAGGAGGATCACCGGCGCGCCATAGGTCTCGCGGATGTGACGGCAGAGCGAGAGCCCGTCTTCGCCCGGCATCATGATGTCGAGAATGACGCAATCGACGCGGCCCTCTTTCAAGGCCTTGCGCGCCGAGTCCGCGCCATCGACCGCCGTCGCCCGCTTGCCGTTCTTCTTAAGGAACAGCGTGAGGGATTCGCGGATGTCGCGATTGTCGTCGACGACGAGGATAAGCGGGTCCTGGGGCGTCATGGGCGCATTACGCCTCCGTCATCGCCAGAAATCTACAGGCGCGATGTCGCCGCGCGGCGCCAAACCATGCCGAAGGCGCCTGTGGGACACATTTTGACACAGAACCCGCCCCACACGACAAAGTTCGGCGGCGGCGTTTGGGCAAGCCGTCAGCCCCTTGGAGGTGGTGCATGCGCTTAACCCTGTTTGCCGTTTGCGCGCTGGCGGCGGGCGCATCGGGCTGCGGCGGCGGCCCGCCGCGCGGCGCGCCCTTGCCGAGCGATCCGCCGCGCGTGCTGCTCTCGGCCGATACGCTGGTGTTCACCAGTTTCGACGCCAACAACGATCTGCGCATCGATCATGCCGAGCTGGAGGCGGGGATCGCGCGCGAGTTTGCGCGCGCCGACGTCAACAGCGATGGCGCGCTCACGCCGCTCGAATTCCAAAGCTGGATGACAGCTGCTTTGGGCGGCGCCAACGCCCCGCCATACCGTTTGGATTTCGATCGCAATGTCGACAATTCGATCACCCGCGCCGAGTTCGAATCAGAGCTGAACGCGCGCGCGGAGCTGTATGATTCCGATCACGATGGCGTGCTGGTGCGCAGCGAATTCATCCGCGAAGCCCCGCGTCAGCAAATGATGCTCGGCCCGCGCGGCCCCGGCGGGCCGGGTGGGGGTGAAATGCGGCGAAGACCAGGCGGTTGACAAGGTTTGTCGAACTTGCCCGCAGACACGACAAAGCGGCGACAAAGCGGGGTTCGATAAGGGCAGGGTTCGCAACGACGGAATTCCCTCCCCCGGGCCCGCCACGGCGAACCAACTAGTTGGGCGCGGGCTTGAACCTCCCGCCAACCCTCGTGTCCGCGCCCAGCGTTCACGGCCGATGCGGCGCCCGCCGCATCGGCCGTTGTTTATTGGGCCCTGCGCCTGTGGTCCCGCCTTTCCTCGCTGACACACATTGTCGAACGGCCGACGAACGCGCGGCATAGCCGGCCGGTACAGATTGCAGCCTCGAGAGCGGGGATGAAGCCTCCTTGTGGAGACGAAAGTGATGATGCGAAAAGTTCTTCTCGCCGCAGCCGCGGTTGGTGTTTTGGCGGGCGCGGGTGTCGCGGTCGCGCAGCCCCAAGGCGGCCCGCCCCAGGATGGCCCCCATCGCGGCGGCCGTCCCGATTTCGCGCGCAGCTTCGATGCGAACAGCGACGGCACGGTGACGCGGGCCGAATTCGACGCGGCGCGCGCGCAAATGTTCACGCGCTTGGACGCAAACCATGACGGCGTGCTCGCCGACGATGAATTGCGCGGCCCGCGCGGCGGCCGGGACCATGACGGCCCCCCGCCGCCCGGACCGGACGCGCCGCCGCCGCCGGATGGCGCGCACGGCGATCATGACGGCCATCGCGGTCCGCCCGATCCCGATGCGAACCATGACGGCGTCATCACCCGCGATGAATTCCTCGCGGGTCCGATCGCGATGTTCGATCGTCTCGACGCCAACCATGATGGCCGGCTGACGGACGCCGAAAAGCCGGACCGCACGCATTTCCGCATGGGGCGCCATCATCGCGGCGGCTTTGGCTTCGGTCTGCGCGGCGCCGACGCAAACCATGACGGTCGTGTGACGCGCGCCGAATTCGATGCGGAAGGCGCTGCGCTCTTCACGCGCATGGACGCCAATCACGATGGTCAGCTAACCCAGGCCGATCGGGATGCGCGCCATGGCGAACGTGGCGCGGATCGGGACCACTAACGCGCCGCCCGCGGCGGACCTTCGCGTCCGCCGCGGGATTTGCGCCGTTTTGGGGAACAAACGCGCGGCGCGCGGTTTAGGGGCTTTGGCCCCGGACTTGCGCGCTTCGCGTTTCGCGTGAATGCGATAGGGCGTGCGCCGCAAAGACGGGACATTGGGGCCAAGATGGCAGAAGCCGAAACAGAAGACCGGGCCGAGAGCGAAGCCGAAACGCCCAAGCGGCGCCTGCCGTCTTTCGATGTGGCGCAGCTGCGCGCGCCCAAGAATTGGCCCTGGCTCGCGGGCGGCGCCTTCATCGTGCTGCTGCTCGGCTGGATGATTTTCGGCGGCAAGAAGGACGAAGATCCCTATCGCACGACGCCGGCCGATCGCGGCGAGATCACGCGCGTGGTCAGCGCCACCGGCGCGCTCCAGCCGTTAGTCAGCGTCAATGTCGGCTCGACCGTGTCCGGTCCGGTGCAATCCGTCGATGTCGATTTCAATTCGCAGGTCCGCCGCGGCCAGGTGCTGGCGCGGCTCGATCCCACAAGCTTCCAGCAGCGCGTCGATCAGGCGGCCGCGCAATTGCGCCAGGCGCAAGCCAGCCTCGCCGTCGCGGAATCCGATTTCCAGCGCTATGCGCGTTTGGCCCAAGAAGGTTTCGCCTCCGATCAATTGATGGCGCAGCAGCGCTCGACGCGTGATCGCGCGCGCGCCGATGTGACGCTCGCCAACGCGGCGCTCGCCTCGGCGCGCACCGATCTGGACCGCAGCGTCATCCGCTCGCCGATTGATGGCGTCGTGGTCGATCGGCAAGTGAATGTCGGCCAGAGCGTGGCCGCGAGCTTCCAGGCGCCGACTCTGTTTGTGATCGCGCAGGATCTGTCGCGCCTGCAGGCGGAAATCACGGTCGACGAGGCCGATATCGGCGAGGTGCGCGAGACCATGCCGGTGCGCTTCACGGTCGATGCATTTCCCGATCAGGAGTTCGACGGCGCGGTCAGCCAGGTGCGCCAGAAGGGCATCGATACCAATGGCGTCGTGAGCTACACGGTGGTCGTCCAGGCCGACAATCCGGGCCGGCGCCTGCTGCCGGGCATGACGGCGAACGCCGAGATCATCGTCGAACAAGTGCCGAGCGCGCTGCGCATCGCCAACGCCGCGCTGCGCTATCGGCCGTCCGATGAAGCGCTGCAGCGCCAGGGCCAGGCGCTGCTCGGTGGCGGCGAGCGCGGGCAAGGCGGCGGCGGCGCGCAAACGGCGCAGGGCGGCGGCGAACGCGGCCAAGGCGGCGGCATGCGCATGGGCGGGCGCATGTTCGAACAGCTGAACCTGACGCCGGCGCAGCAGACCCAAGTGCAAGAGATCATGCGCAATGTGATGGCCTCCGTCGGCGAGCGGCCGGGGCCAGACGCCGACGATGCGACCCGGCGCGCCTTCGGCCGGCGCGTGCGCGAAGCCGCGATGCGCCAGATCGAACCGATCCTGACGCCCGCGCAGCGCCAGCAGCTGGCGCAATTGCGCGCGCAGGGCGCCAATGGCGGCGGCGCGGCGCAGCGGCGCGAAACCCCGGCGCGCGCGGCGGTGATCTGGGTGCTGCGCGACAATCGGCCGACGCCCGTGCGCGTCATGATCGGCGTGGCGGACGATTCCTTCACGGCTGTCGTCAGCGGCGATTTGCATGAAGGCGATCAGGTGATCACGGGCGGGGGCCCGCAAAGCGCCGCCGACCGCGCCGGCAAACAGCGCCAGCAATCGCCGATGGGCGGCGGCGGCGTGCGCATCCGCGGCGTCTGATGGCTGTGCTCATCTCCGCGCGCAATCTCGTGAAGCTCTATAAAATGGGCGAAGAGACCGTGCGCGCGCTCGATGGCGTGAGCTTCGAGATCGCCGAGGGCGAATTCGCAGCGATCGTCGGCCCGTCTGGCTCTGGCAAATCCACGCTGATGAACATTCTGGGCGGATTGGATACGCCGACCAGCGGGTTCTTGAGCATCAACGGCGCCGAACTCGGCAAGCTCGACGACAGCCAGCTCGCCGGCTTCCGCAATCAGACCATCGGCTTCGTGTTCCAGAGCTTCAATCTCTTGCCGCGCCTCACCGCCGTCGAAAACGTCGAACTGCCGATGATCTATGCCGGCGTGGATCCAAAGACGCGGCGCGAGCGCGCACATGAAATGTTGGAGCGCGTCGGCCTCGGCCAGCGCATGACGCATCGGCCCACACAGCTGTCCGGCGGCCAGCAGCAGCGCGTCGCCATCGCGCGCGCGCTCGCAGGCCAGCCCGCGCTTCTGCTGGCCGACGAACCGACCGGCGCGCTCGACACCAATACCGGCGTTGAAATCTTGGCGCTGTTCCGCTCGCTCAATCGCGAGGGCTCCACCGTCGTCATCGTCACGCACGATATGGAAGTGGCCGAACAAACGCGCCGCACCATCGAAATGCGCGACGGCCACATCATCGGCGATCACCTCAATGGGGCGGCTGCGGCATGATCCGGCCTTCCGATCTCGTCGCCAGCGCGATGCGCGCGCTGCGCTCCAATCCGATGCGCTCGGCGCTGACGGCGCTCGGCGTCATCATCGGCGTCGCCTCGGTGATCGCGATGGTGTCGATCGGGCGCGGCGCGCAATCGAGTGTGCAGGCCAGCATATCGAGCCTGGGCTCGAACCTGCTCGTCGTCGTGCCCGGCGCGATGCGCGGGGGCGGGGGCGTGCGCAGTGCGCTGGGCTCGTTCGATTCGCTGACGCTGTCAGACGCCGACGCCATCGCGCGCGAGGTGCAGGGCCTCGTCGCGGTCTCGCCGGTGCAGCGCACGCGCGCGCAGGCCGTGGCGAACGGCACCAACTGGAACACCTCCGTCGAAGGCGCGATGGCCAATTATCTCGACGTGCGCGATTGGCAGATCGCCGAAGGCCGCATGTTCGAAGACCGCGAGGAGCGCCAGGCCCGCAAAGTGGTCGTCATCGGCGCCACGGTGGCCACCAATCTCTTCCCGAACGAAAGCGCCGTCGGTCAGCGCATCCGCATCAATGGCGCGATGTATGATGTGATCGGCACACTGCAATCGAAGGGCCAGACCGGCTTCGGCCAGGATCAGGACGACATCATCATCGCGCCGTTCTCGACCGTGAAGCGGCGCATCTCGGGGCGCCAGCGCCGCGCCGACAGCGTCAGCCAGATCACCATCAAGGCCGAGAGCGAGGCCGCTTTGTCGCAGGCCGAGGACGACATCAACGCGCTCTTGCGCCAGCGCCATCGCGTGCAGGAAGGCGAAGAAGATTTCACCGTCCAGAATCTCAATTCGATCATGCAGGCCGCAACAGAAGCGACACAAACGCTGACGGTCATGGTCGCCTGCATCGCCGGCGTGTCGCTGCTGGTGGGCGGCATCGGCATCATGAACATCATGCTGGTCTCGGTGACGGAGCGGACGCGCGAAATCGGCTTGCGCAAAGCGCTCGGCGCCCGCAAATCCGATATCCTTCAGCAATTCGGCTTGGAGGCGGTCGCGCTTTCCGTCGCGGGGGGCGTGGTGGGGCTCATCATCGGCGTCGGCGGCGCCTGGATCGTGACATCGATCTTTCATCTTCCGTTTGCGCTCGCGCTCGATAGCGCGCTGCTCGCCATCGGGTTTTCCGCACTTGTCGGCGTCCTGTTCGGCGCCTATCCAGCCTGGCGCGCCGCGCAGCTCGATCCGATCGAGGCGTTGCGGCGCGAATGAAGGATTGCAGAATGCGAACCTTAGCCCTCGTTCTGGCCGCGCTCGTCGCCGCCGCGCCGGCCCGCGCCGAGACGCTGGCCGAGGCCATGGCCTACGCTGCGGACGGCAATCCGAGCCTCGCCGCCCAGCGCGAACGCCTGCGCGCGACGCGCGAGGCGCTGCCGCAGGCCTGGGCCGAAGCGCTGCCGCAAATCTCCCTCGGCGCTAGCGCCTCCACCGGCGACAGCTACGGGCCCGGCTCGTTCGGCGATCGCAGCAACACATGGGGCGGCAGCGTCTCGGCCTCGCAATTGCTGTTCGCCTCGGGCGGCGTGCTGGCCTCGACGCGGCAAGCGCGTGCGCAGATCGCCAGCGCCATCTCGAACTACGAATCCGTGCGTCAGCAATTGCTGCTCGATGTCGCCACCGCCTACGCCAATGTGCGCCAGGCGCAGGCGATCGTGGCCGCGCGCGAAACCACCGTGTCCAACCTCATCGAACAGCAGCGTTTCGTCGCCGCGCAATTCGACGCCGGCGTCGTCACGTTGACGGACCGCGCGCAGGCCGACGCGCGCCTCGCCCAGGCGCGCACGCAATTGGTGCAGGCGCAGGGCCAGATGGCCGCGACCGTGGAAGCCTATATGCGCCTCGTCGGCCATGCGCCGTCCGATCTCAGCGCGCCGGCGGATGTGCAGGGCATTCCCGCGTCGCTGGAAGATGCGCTGCAGCTCGCCGTGACGCACAATCCCGATCTCCTGTCCGCCATCGCCGAAGCCGAACGCGCCGACGCCGCGGTGGACGTGGCGGCGGCGAACGGGCGCCTGCGCGTCACGCTGGAAGGCGACGCCGGCCTCGGCGGCGATTTCGACGATGAGGATCAGCGGTCGTCGAACGATTCCGTCGGCGTGCGGTTCTCGCTGCCGCTGTTCTCCGGCGGCGCCAATTGGAGCCGCGTGCGCCAGAGCCGTGCGCTGCGTTCGGCGGCCCAGCTCGATGTCGCCTCCGCGCAGCGCAGCACGCGCGAATTGGTGACCAATGCCTGGACCAGCCTGCAAAGCGCGCGCTCGGCCGTGCTGTCGGCGCGCGATCAGGTGACGGCCGCCGAGCTCGCTTATCGCGGCATCAATCTCGAGCGCGACACGGGCCTGCGCACCACGATCGACGTGCTGAACCAGGAGCAGGACTTGCTCGATGCGCGCCTGGCGTTGGCGCAAGCCGAGCGCGATCTGGTGGTGGCCGAGCGGCAGATGCTGGCCTCGGTCGGCGCGCTGGAGCCGTAGCGCCTAAATCTCGTAATCGAGCCGCGAATAGCGCTCGGTGAGCGCGCCGGCCTCGTCGTAGATGCGGATTTCGACGGTTTTGCCCGTGCGCGAGCTCGCGAAGGCGACGTCGTCGAGCCGTTCCAGCGCTTCCTGCTTGGTGTCGAACACGAACAATTCGACGCGGTTGTAAAGCAGCCGCCAGCGCCCGCCGGATGGGCGCACCTCGTAAGCGAGGACCGGTTCGCTCTCTTCCGTCACGCGCTCAGTCTAAAGGCGCAGGCCGCCTGCGCAACCCGATGGCCGCGCGCTCACGTCTGCGGCGCCGTGGTCAGCGTCATTTCGATCATCGTCGGGCGGAAGCCGAATTTCGTGAACAGGTGCTGCGCGCCCGTGTTCTTGGCCGCGGTCGAAAGCACAATCTGGGGAACGCCGCGCTGCTTCAATGCGTCGATCGCGGCGGCGAACAGCGCTTCGCCCACGCCGTCGCGGCGATGCGGCGCATCGACCACGATGTCGTGGATCACGCCCGCGGGCCCGCGCAGCGCCATATAATCGACGTCCTCAACGTCGGCGTAGACATACCCAAGAATGTCCGCCCCATCGGCGGCGACCAGCACGATGCGGTCGGGCCGACGCAATTCGCGCCCGAGAAAGGCGCCATAGCCCTGCTGGGTGGCGGGCGTCACCGCGAGAAAGCGCTCGGCGTCGAAGGCGTGATGCGTGGCGACCAGCTGCTCGGCGAGATCGCCGAGCTTTGGAATGTCCGCATCGATGGCGGGGCGCACATGAAACGTCATCAGATCACCGTGAGGCGCGAAGCAAAACGAGGACGCCGCACAGCGGCGGCGTCTGGAGCGGGCGGGGGGAATCGAACCCCCGACATTCAGCTTGGGAAGCTGACGTTCTACCTCTGAACTACGCCCGCGCGCGGGCTTTCTCTCAGGCGCCAGCGCGCCCGGCAAGGTCTTTGTGCGGCGCGCGGCCCGCGTTGTCGGCGGGCCGGGCTTCGGCTAGCGGTGGAGCGAGGAAACGCGCGAGGAGCCTGCCATGACCGATCTGCCGACCGAGAATCTGACCTTGCTGTCGCTCATCAAGGAGAGCGGCGAATTGGAGATTTCTCTGGCGCGCCTGCCGATGCCGGAGCCCAAGCCGCACGAGGTGCTGGTGAAGGTGCTGGCCACGCCCATCAATCCGTCCGATCTGGGCCTCCTGGTGGGCGCGGCCGATGTGCGCACGGTGCGCGCGTCGACGCGCGATGGCCTGCCGCTGATCACCGCCGATGTGCCCGCGCCCGGCATGCGCGCGATGGCGGGGCGCGTGGGCGAGGCCATGCCCGTCGGCAATGAAGGCTGCGGGCGCGTGGTGAAGGCGGGCGCATCGCCCGAGGCGCAGGCGCTGCTCGGCAAGACCGTCGCGTTGCTCGGCGGGGCGATGTACGCCGATTATCGCTGCCTGCCGGCGGCGATGTGCATGGAGCTGCCGGACGGCACGGCGCCGGCGGACGGCGCTTCCTGCTTCGTCAATCCGCTCACCTCGCTCGCGTTCACCGAAGTCATGCGCAGCGAAGGCCACACGGCGATCGCGCATACGGCGGCGGCCTCCAATCTCGGCCAGATGCTGGTGAAGATCTGCGCGAAAGACGGCATCCCGCTGGTCAACATCGTGCGCAGCGAGGAGCAGGCGGCGCTGCTGCGCGGCATCGGCGCCAAATACGTGCTGAACTCGACGACGGAGTCGTTCCCCGACGATCTGGCGGCTGCGTTCACCGAAACCGGCGTGACGCTCGGCTTCGATGCGATCGGCGGCGGCAAGCTTTCCGGCCAGATGCTGGCGGCGATGGAGGTCGCGGCCGTCAAGCGCATGACGACCTATAGCCGCTACGGCTCGGACACGTTCAAGCACGTCTACATCTATGGCGGCCTCGATCTGGCGCCGACCACGCTGACGCGCAGCTTCGGCCTTTCCTGGTCGCTGTCCGGCTTTCTGCTGACGCCGTTCATGGCGAAGGCCGGTCCCGAGGTGATGGGGCGCATGCGCAAGCGCGTGGTCGATGAGCTCACCACCACGTTCAAGAGCCATTACAGCCATCAGATTTCGCTGACCGATGCGCTCAAGCCCGACGTGCTCGCCGCCTACAACGCCAAGCGCACCGGCGAGAAATATCTGATCTGCCCCTAAAGCGCGGCGTTCAGGCGAACACCACGCCCGTCAGCACGGCGACGTAATGCAGCGCGGCCGCCGCCATGACGAAGCCGTGCCAGATGGCGCGGCGGAACGGCAGGCTTTCCCACGTGTAGAACGGAATGCCGAGCGTATAGAGCGCGCCGCCGGCCGCGAGCAGGATGAGGCCAGCGCGCGGCACGTCTTCGATCATGGGCGGCAGGGCGGCCAGCACGAGCCATCCCAGCAGAACGTAGAACGCGATCCAGACGCGCTTGCCGATGCTGGGCAGGAAGAATTTGCCAAGCGCGCCGATCAGCGCGAGCGCCCACACGATCGTCGTCATCGAGATCGCCCAGGCGCCGTCGAAGCGGATGGTCGTGAACGGCGTATAGGTGCCGGCGATCATCAGGAAAATCGCCGCGTGATCGAACCGGCGCAGCAGGGATTTGCGCTTGTGGTCCTCGGCCAAATTGTAGGCCATCGAGCAGCCGATCATGGTCATCACGCAGACGGCGTAAACCGCCACCGCGCTCGCCATGCCGAGCCCGCCCTTCCAGATCGCCAGGCCCAGCGCCGCACCAACGGCGAGCGCGAACACGGCCAGCGCCACGCCATGCAGCCAGCCGTCCACGAGTTTCTCGAGGCGGGTGGGGTAATGCAGCTTGGGCAGCAGGTCCGAGAGCGTCATCTGGGGCGAGGCTACGCCCGCCGCGGCGCCGGCGCCAGCGACCGCGCACAGCGATAGAAAAGGACGCGGGGAGAGCCAAATCCCCGCGCCCTTTCCTTCTTCGTACCGCCGGGTTCCAGCCGGCAGAGACGACCTGCCGGCTGGAAGCCGGCGGTACGTATTTCTTGGCCTGCGCCGCGCTTACGCGACGATCTGCGCAGCTTGATGGAGCACAGGCGCGGCCATCACGGCGACGAGCAGGGCGGCGGCGGCGAAGGAGAAGAATTTGGTCATTGGTCTGGCTCTCTGAAATCTTGGTTCGAAACGGATCAGGCGACGATTTGGGCGGCTTGATGGGAGACCGTCAGCAGCACCGGGACCGCGATCACCGCGGCGATCATCAGGCTCATCAGGCGGGTCTTGAAGGTCGTCATCTCTGGCTCCGTTTGGCTCGGTGTTTGGCTCTGGGCTCATCGCGTCGTTGCGATGATCAGAACGTAGAGCCGGCCCGGCTGGGTCGCTGTGACGGGGGTCACGCCGTGGGGTCACGCGCGGCGCGGGCTCGTGCTAAGCTCCCTCTGCTGCCGAACGACGACGCATAAGGAGGATCGCATGGCGGACGCATCTCATGGGCAAAGCGGCCTGGCGACGGTCGGCGCCATCGCGCTCGTCGTGATCTGGGCGCTCTACACGGTCTACGTGCTCTATGAGGGCTTCGTGCTCGCGGGCCATTAGGCGCCGTTAGGGCAGCTCAAAAAACCGCTTCCAGCCGCTGCGCGCGCTGCGCATACTGACGCGCACGTAAAGCACGCTTTTCACATCAAGACAGGGCGGATGCGCGATGGCTGACCAGACCACGGGCGAGGCTTTGGGCTTCGATCCCGAGACGCTGAAAGCGAAATATCTCGCCGAACGCGACAAGCGCCTGCGCACGGATGGCAACCAACAATATGTCGAGATGACGGGCCGCTTCGCCCATTATCTCGACGATCCCTATGTCGCGCCGATCGCGCGTGCGCCGCTGACCGATGAAACCGATGTCGTGGTGATCGGCGGCGGCTTCGGCGGCCTGCTCGCCGGCGCGCGGCTGCGCGAAGCGGGCGTCGAGGACGTGCGCCTGATCGAGAAGGGCGGCGATTTCGGCGGCACTTGGTATTGGAACCGCTATCCCGGCGCGGCGTGCGACATCGAAAGCTATGTCTATCTGCCGCTGCTCGAAGAGGTCGGCTACATGCCGGTCGAGAAATACACGCGCGCGCCGGAAATCCTCGCCTATTGCCGCAAGATCGCCGAGCACTTCGATCTCTACCGCAAGGCCGTTTTCCAGACCGAGGTGACGGAGATGCGGTGGCGCGAAGACGCGCAGCGCTGGATCATCAAGACCAACAAGGGCGACGCGATGAAGGCGCGCTTCGTGGTTATGGCGAACGGCCCGCTGCATCGCCCGAAACTGCCCGGCATCCCCGGCGTCGAAAGCTATAAAGGCCATTCCTTCCACACCAGCCGCTGGGACTACGCCTACACGGGCGGGGATTCGAATGGCGGCCTCAGCGGCCTCAAGGATAAGGTCGTCGGCATCATCGGCACCGGCGCCACGGCCGTGCAATGCGTGCCGCATCTCGGCGCGGGCGCAAAGCAGCTCTTCGTCTTTCAGCGCACCCCGTCCTCGATCGACGTGCGCAACAATCGCCCGACCGATCCGGCCTGGGCGCAATCGCTGCAGCCCGGCTGGCAGCAGGCGCGCATGGACAATTTCAACGCGCTCGTCTCCGGCGTGCCGCAGGCCGAAGACCTCGTGAACGATGGCTGGACCGACATCATCGGCAATCTCCTGATGATGATGCGCAAGAAAAACGCCGATGGCCTCAGCCATGCCGAGCTCGGCGCGGCCATGCAGCTCGCGGACTTCAAAAAGATGGAGCAGATCCGCGCCCGCGCCGCGAGCGAGGTGCGCGATGCGGCGACGGCGGAGGCGCTGAAGCCCTATTACAATCAATTCTGCAAGCGGCCCTGCTTCCATGACGAGTACCTCGCCACCTTCAATCGCGCGAACGTCACGCTGGTCGATACGGACGGCCAGGGCGTCGACCGCATCACGGAGAAGGGCGTCGTCGCCAATGGCGAGGAATACGAGCTCGATTGCCTGATCTACGGCACGGGCTTCGAGGTCGGCACCAGCTATACGCGCCGCTCCGGCTACGAGCTTTACGGCCGCGACGGCCAATCGCTCACCGACAAATGGAAGGATGGCGCCGCCACCTTGCACGGCATGCATGCGCGGAATTTCCCGAACGTGTTCATCGTCTCGAACACGCAATCGGGCTTCACGGCGAATTTCCCGCACATGCTCAACGAGCAGAGCAAGCACATCGCCTACATCGTCAAAACCTGCGCAGACCGCCAGGCGCGCGTCGTCGAAGCCTCGCAGGACGCCGAAGATGCATGGGTGCAGACCATCATCGACACCGCGCTGCTGCGCCAGCGCTTCCAGGAAGAATGCACGCCCGGCTATTACAACAATGAAGGCCAGCCCTCGCCGCTCGCCGCGCGCAACGGCTCCTATGGCGCCGGCTCCATCGCATTCATCAAGCTCCTGGAAGATTGGCGCGCCGAAGGCTCGCTCAAAGGCCTGGAGCTGAGTTGACGATTTTCCTCCCCCTGAAAGGGGGAGGTGCGCCGCGTAGCGGCGTGGAGGGGGTGAGCCGCAAGCCGGCGCATGTCGCTCACCCCTGCCAGCCTCCCCCTTTCAGGGGGAGGAGCAAGAAGGAGAACGATTATGAGCATCCTGCTCACCGAAAAGGACGGCGCGCTCGAACGCGTCACGATGAACCGGCCCGATCGCCTGAACGCGCTCAATCAGCCGCTGGCCGATGCGCTGCTGGCGTATTTCGAAGGCAAGCGCCGCGATACGGAAACGCGCGTGATCGTGCTCGCGGGCGCGGGCCGCGCGTTTTCGTCCGGCGCCGATCTCAAGGCCATGGGCGATCCCGATCGCCTGCAGGACGGGCCGAACGGCGATTGGGTGCTGGCCGATACGCTCCGCGCCATGCGCGCGTGCCCGCAGCCGATCATCGCGCTGGTGAAGGGCGCGGCCGCCGGCGGGGGCCTCGCGATCGCGCTCGCGGCCGATGTGATCCTCGCTGGCGACAGCGCGGCCTTCCATCCGGCCTTCATCAAGATCGGGCTCTCCGGCAGCGAACTCGCGACCAGCTGGCGCCTGCAGCGCATGATCGGCGTGTCGCGCGCGCGCGAAATGCTGCTGACGGGCCGGCCGATGAAAGCGCAGGCGGCGCTCGCGGCGGGGCTTGTCTCCGCAATGGTTCCCGATGATCAGCTCGACGCGGCAGGCGCGCAGCTCGCGGCCGAAATGCTGCAGGCCGCGCCCGATGCGCTGCGCATCTCCAAGCGCACCTTCGACGCCACGCTCGAGCTGCCGAGCTTCGACATGGCGCTCGAACTTGAAGAACGCGGCCAAATCCAGATGATCCGGCAGGGGCGCGCGGCCCGCGGAGGCTAGCCGGATGAGTGATCGCGCGGCGCTGCGGCGCATGATCGACGAGGCCACGCGCATCGTGGCGTTCACCGGCGCGGGTATTTCGACGGAAAGCGGCGTGCCGGATTTCCGCTCGCCCGGCGGCGTCTGGTCGAAGATGAAGCCGATCTACTTTCAGGACTTCGTGGCCGATGAGACCAAGCGCCGCGAAGCGTGGACACGCGCGTTCAAGGGAACCGCCGGCTGGGTCGGCGCCGAGCCCAATGCCGGCCACATGGCGCTCGCGCATCTCGTGGATCGCGGCAAGGTTTCGCACGTCATCACGCAGAACGTCGACAATCTGCATCAGGCGTCGGGCGTGCCGGAGGACAGGATCATCGAGCTGCACGGCAATGCGAGCTACGCCAAATGCCTCGCCTGCGGCCGGCGCCACGAACTCGCGGATCTGAAGGCGCGCTTCCTCGCCACCGATGAGTTGCCCTCGTGCGAGGCGTGCGGCGGCATCGTGAAGACGGCGACGATCTCGTTCGGCCAGGCCATGCCGGAGCGCGAGATGAAGCTGGCGGAAGCCGCGACCACGGCGTGCGACCTTTTCATTGTGCTGGGCTCGTCGCTGGTGGTGTTTCCGGCCGCCGGCTTTCCGCTGATGGCCAAGCAGAACGGCGCCAAGCTCGTCATCCTCAACCGCGAAGCCACCGAGTTCGATCCCTACGCCGATCTCGTCCTGCACGACGAGATCGGCCCGGTAATGCGCGAGGTGGTGGGGGTGAATTGAAGACTCTCACGTACCGCCGGCTTCCAGCCGGCAAGCGCCGCGCCCTTTCCCAAATTCCTCGTCGCATTCGCCTTCACCCCCTCCCCGCGAGGGGAGGGGGCCGGGGGTGGGGTGAACCACGACATTCAAATTTGTACGGCGCTTGGTGGCCGGCGCGTTCTTGCGGCGGGTGTTGGGATTCACCCCACCCCCCAACCCCCTCCCCTCGCGGGGAGGGGGATTCGTGATCAGAACCCGTTCAGCGTCGCGAAGCGATCGCGGTGGAAGCTGGCGCTGCCCAGGAAGCCTTCCTGCACGCGCGCGCGCTTCAGATAGAGGCCGGCGTCGTGCGCATCGGTCATGCCGATGCCGCCATGCATCTGCACCATTTCGTTCGAGACGAGATGCACCGTATCGGAGGCGCGCGCCTTGGCGACGCTGGCCAGTTCGGCGATGTCGTTGCGGTTTTCGTCGAGCGCATCGAGCGCCGCGATCACGCACGAGCGCGTCAGTTCGAGATCGGTGAACATCTTGGCCGCGCGGTGCTGCAACGCCTGGAACGAGCCGATCGGCTGGCCGAATTGCACGCGCGTCTTCAGATAATCATTGGTGATCTCGAAGCTCTGATTGGCGTGGCCGAGCATTTCGGCGGCGATGCCGATGCGGCCGCGGTCGAGAATCTGATCGAGCAGCGGTCCGCCCGCATCGACGCCGCCGAGCACGGCGTCCGCGCCCACTTCGACGTCCTTGAATTCGATATCGGCCGCGCCGCGGCTGTCGACGGTCTTGAGCGTCGTGCGCGCGACGCCCTTGGCGGTCGCCGGCACGAGGAAGAGCGTGATGCCTTGCGCATCGCCGGGCTTGCCGCTGGTGCGCGCCGAGACGATCAGCGTCGTCGCCAGATGGCCGTCGCTCACATAGCTCTTCTTGCCGCTGAGCTTGAAGCCGGCGCCGGCCTTCTCCGCCTTCAGCGCCGTCTTGAGCGGCGCATGGTGCGGGCCTTCATCGACCGCGAGCGCGAAGATCGCCGAGCCATCGACGATCTTGGGCAAATTGGCCTGCTTCTGCGCGTCATTGCCGCCCAGCATCAGCGCCGAGGCGCCGATCAGCGCGGTGGACAGCAGCGGCGAGGCGGCGAGCGTGCGGCCCGCTTCTTCCAGCACGACGCCGATGCCCAGATAGCCGAGGCCCGAGCCGCCATATTCTTCCGGCACGAGAATGCCGGTCCAGCCCATCTCCACCATTTCCTTCCACAGCGCCTCGTCGAAGCCATCCTTGTTGGCGTCGCGCATCTTGCGGAAGCGGGTGACGGGCGCCTGCTCCTGGATGAAGCTCTTGGCGGCGTCCTTGAGCATTTGCTGCTCTTCGTTGAGCGTGAACATCGTGCGTTTCCCTTTGTTGAAGCTGAACCTGGAAGATTATTTCGGATCGGGCAAGCCAAGCACGCGCTTGGCGACGACATTGGTGTTCACCTCGGTCGTGCCGCCCTCGATGGAATTGCCTTTCGAGCGCAGCCAGGCGCGCGTTTGGGCGATCTCCGTGGGATCGAAATGCGGGCCCTCCCAGCCGAGGCCGCGCGCGCCGAGCGCTTCGACGATCAGTTCGCAGCGATCCTGATTGAGCGTGGCGCCGGCCATTTTGAACATGGACGCCATGTGGCTCACATTCTGGCCGGCCTTGGCCTCCGCCGCGGCGCGCTGCGAGGTCAGCGCATAGGCGCGCTCGCGCATTTTGAGTTCGGTGACGCGCGCGCGCAGATCGCCATCGGCGAGCTTGCCGTCTTCGAGGCCGACATATTTCTTGGCGTAATCCTGCACGCCCATCACGGCGCCAGAGCCGAAGCCGGAAATGTTCGAGCGCTCATATTGCAGCAGGCGCTTGGCGATCTCCCAGCCGCCATTGAGCCGGCCGACCATCTGGTTCTTCGGGATTTTCACGTCGGTGAAGAACGTCTCGCAGAACGGCGAAACGCCGGAGATGAGTTTGATCGGCCGCGTCTCAACGCCCGGCGCCGTCATGTCGATCAGCACGAAGGAAATGCCTTCGTGCTTCTTCGATGTATCGGTGCGCACCAAGCAGAAGCACCAATCGGCGTGATTGGCGTAGCTCGTCCAGATCTTCGAGCCATTGATCAGCCAATGATCGCCCTTGTCCTCGCACCTGGTTTGCAGGCCCGCGAGATCGCTGCCAGCGCCCGGCTCGGAATAACCTTGGCACCAGCGAATTTCGCCGCGCACGATCTTCGGCAAATATTCTTTCTTCTGCTCTTCGTTGCCGTATTCGAGCAGCACCGGCCCGAACATCCAGATGCCGAAGGAGAGCAGGGCCGGGCGCGCATTGATGCGGCGCAGTTCGGCTTGCAGGATCGCGTTCTCCGCGGGGCTCAAACCGCCGCCGCCATATTCCTTCGGCCAGGTCGGCGCGGTCCAGCCCTTGGCGCCCATGCGGTCGAGCCAGAGCTTGGCGTCGGGATTGGGGAACGTCGCCTTGCGCCCGCCCCAGACGGCCTCGTCCTCGCCCGTGGGATCGCCGCCGGGCGTACGCATCGCGGGCGGGCAATTGGCCTCCAGCCAATCGCGCGTCTCTTTACGGAAGCCCTCGAGCCCCGTCGCGCCGTCCGCCATCGTCTCCTCCAAATTCGTACTTGCGGTATGTTCTAGCGGGCCGTTTTTCGCGGCTCAACTGGCCCGCCCCGTGAAGGCGAGCACGAGGTAGATGAGCGTGATGAAGGCGGCGAAGCCGGCGAACACCGATATTGTCCGCCATGGCAGCATGCGCGGCTTGAGCGGGTCGGCCGGGCGCGCCGCCACCCAGGACGCATAGGCGAACAACGCCGCTGACGTTACGAAAACGGCGATCGCGGTCGCCGGTACATGCATCATCAGGGTCAGTCCGCGCGCGATCCCCGCGCCGTCCAATACGGCGCAGGCGCGGCCGTCCTAGCGCGGGGCGTGCGCGCTTGGCGAGGCGGCGTCTGCGTCGTGCGCCGGCGCGGCGTGTCGCTCGCGCCCAGCAGCGGCCGGGCGGACACGCCATGCGCCGTCTTGGCCCAATGCGAGGGCCGGGTGAGGAAGCCCCAAAGCGCGCCCGCAGCCGCGAAAAAGCCGAGTGGCCAATAGAGCGGCATGGTGAGGCCCGCGAGCGCCAGCCGCGGCGCGCCGATCCGTCCTGCCGCGATCAGCGCCGCGTAGATCGAGGACGCATAGCCCACGATGGCGAGCGTGAAATCGAGTGGGCCGAGATCGATCGCCGTCAGCGGCGCGGCCAGCATCAGCAGCAGCACCGGCAGATGCGCGAAGCTCGCCAGCACCCCGCCAAGCAGAACCAGCTGCATCGAGAGGAAGGCGGCCAAGCCCAGCTCATGCGCCGTGCGCCACGGATTGCGCATCAGCACGAACCAACTCTGCACATGGCCCTTGATCCAGCGCGTGCGCTGCGTGCGCCACGCGGCGAAGGTGACCGGCGCCTCTTCAAAGGTGGGCGCGTCGATGACGCCGACATCGAAACCGCGCCGCGCCAGGCGATAGCCGAGATCGGCGTCCTCCGTAACGTTGTAAGAATCCCATGCGCCCACGGCGCGTAGCGCGTCCGTGCGGAAATGATTGCTCGTGCCGCCCAGCGGCAGCGGCAGGCCGAGCCGCGCCAGGAAGGGCAGGATCAGCAGGAATTGGATGGCGTATTCGGTGGCGAATTGGCCCGCGATCCAGCTTGCGCCCGCATTGTCGGCCAGCAGCGGCGCCTGCACGCAGGCGCGGCGCGCACCGCCATCCTCGAACGCGGCCAAAGCGGCGCGCAATTGCTGTGGATGGGGCCGGTCTTCGGCGTCGTAGATGGTGCAGAACGCGCCGCGGGCGTGCGCCAGCGCTGCGTTGAGCGCCTTAGGCTTGGTGCGCGGGCCGTCCAGCGGCGCAAACACAATTTCGTAGGACGGCCCAAGCCGCAGATCGGCCAACGCGCGCTGCGTCTCCGGATCGTCCTGTTCGAGCGCGAAGATGATCTGCAGGCGTGTGCGCGGATAATCGAGGCGCTCCAGCGCGGCCACCAGCGCGGCGGCGATTCCGGCTTCGCCGCGCAGCGGGCAGATCAGCGTGTAAAGCGGAACGTCCTCGCCGCGCACACGCCGGGCGGGGATGGGCTGCGCCAGCGCCGCGGTCGCGAACCGGAAGGCGATGCCGGCGGCGAAGAACGCGAAGGCGAACGCATGCAAGGCCAGCCAGGCGTGCGCCGGCGCCTGCAGCGCCCAGGCCGCCGCGCCGCCGAGGCAGAGCATCAGCGCCAGCATCTGCACGAAAGTCAGCCGGCGTCGCGCTTCGCTGGAAGCGCGCGTCGCGCTGTCATCTGCTTGCCGCGCCCAATCGGTGCGCGCGCCCCCATCCATCGCCATGGGGATAACGAAGCGTCAGTTCAATTTTCGCGTGCAACGCGTCCTCGGTTGAATCCACTCAACCTTGAGGAGAATACAGCGCAGATTCTGATCGAACACAGTCGCCCCGGCCGTCCCTCCCCGTGAGGGGAGGGTGTCGGCGCGCAGCGCTGACGGGTGGGGCGGCGGCGCTCAGCTTGCCGAACGTAGCGGCTCCGCCCCACCCGACGTCCCGGCGCAAGCGCCGTGACGCCACCCTCCCCTCGCGGGGAGGGACGGCGTGGCCGCGTCTTCGATCAGACTTTACTCGAACACTCTTAGGCGGCTTTGACCAATTCGCCCGCCAGCGCGCGGCGCATCAGCACTGCGGTTTCGCGCACGCCGAAGATCGCGGCGAACGAACCGAAGCGCGGCCCTTGCTCCTGGCCCAGCAGCACTTCGTAGAGCGCCTTGAACCAATCGCGCAGCGGCTCGAACGCGTGCGCCTTGCCGATCTCGAACACCTCGTTCTGAATCAGCGTCGCATCCGCGCAATCGGCCGGCAACGCATCGAGCTTGGCGATCAGCGCTTCGAACGCGGCGGCTTCCTTCTCGCTCGGCGCGCGGAAGCGCTTCGCCGGCTTCACGAAATCCTCGTAATAGCGCAGCGCGTAGCCGCAGAGCTGATCGAGCCGCGGGTGCGAGGCGGGCGAAGCGCCCGGCGCGTATTTGGCGATGAATTGCCAGAGATGCGCCTTGGTCTCCGCATTGGCCGCCGAGACGAGATTGAGCAGCAGCGCGAACGAGATCGGCGTGGTCGCCGCCGCATTGGTGGCCGGCGCGAATTCGATCGCGTTCTCGGGCGCGGGCGGCGCGCCATTGTGGATGTGCCAGACCGGATTCTCGATCCGCTCTTCGTCCGTCTGCCCCGGATAGGCTTCGAGGAACGAAAGATATTCGTCCACCGCCTTCGGGATCACGTCGAAATAGAGCCGCTTGGCCGTCTTCGGCTTCTGGAATTGATAGAGTGCGAGGCTTTCCTGCGGCGCGTAGCGCAGCCATTCCTCGACCGCTAGGCCATTGCCCTTGGTCTTGGAAATGCGCTCGCCCTGCTCATCGAGGAAGAGTTCGTAATTGAAGCCCTCCGGCGGGGTTCCGCCAAGCGCGCGGCAGATTTGCGAGCTGACCTTCACGCTGTCGATCAGATCCTTGCCCGCCATTTCGTAATCGACGCCGAGCGCGGTCCAGCGCAGCGCCCAATCGGGCTTCCATTGCACCTTCACGCGCCCGCCGGTGACGGGCGTTTCGATCTTCTCGCCGTCTTCGTCCTGGAACCAGATCGTGCCCTTGGCGAAATCGCGCGCCAAGGTCGGGACCTGCAGCACCCGGCCCGTCTTCGGCGACACCGGCAGGAACGGCGAATAGGTGGCGCGCCGCTCCGGCCCGAGCGTCGGCAGCATGATCGCCATGATGGCGTCATAGCGATCAAGCATTTTGAGCAAGGTCTCGTCGAACGCGCCGGCCCGGTATTGCTGCGTCGATGACATGAATTCGTAGTCGAAGCCGAAGCTGTCGAGGAATTCGCGCAGCCGCGCATTGTTGTGCGCGGCGAAACTCGGATGCGTGCCGAACGGATCGGGCACGTCGGTCAGCGGCTTGCCCATATGCGGCGCGAGCAAGTCGTGATTGGGCACGTTGGGCGGCAGTTTGCGCATGCCGTCCATATCGTCGCTGAACGCGATGAGGCGGGTGGGAACCTTATCGTCCGTCAGCACGCGGAAGGCGTGGCGCACCATACTGGTGCGCGCCACCTCGCCGAACGTGCCGATATGCGGCAGGCCCGAAGGGCCGTAACCGGTTTCGAAGATCACCGGCCCGTCCTGCGGCCGCTTCTTCAGCCGCTCCACGACGGCGCGCGCCTGTTCGAAGGGCCAGGCCTTGGCGGTTTGGGAGAGGGCGGTGAACGCGGACATGGGCGAATCCAAGTGAATGACTCAGTTATCGATTTGGGCTGAGGCGCGCAAAGCCTCTTGGTGCGCCGCTGCGGAATGGGCCATCATCGCGCGATGCACACTCTGATTTTGCTGCGCCACGCCAAGGCCGTGCGGGACAATGAAGCGCCGTCCGACCGCGCGCGCCGGCTGACCGGGCGCGGACGGCGCGATGCGGAGGCCGCGGGCGCGGCGCTGATCGCGGCCGGCCTCAGGCCCGATTTCGCGCTGATCTCGGCGGCCATGCGCACGCGCGAAACCGCGCACATCGCGCTTGCCGATATCGCGCCGCTCGAAGCGCGCGTCGATGAGAGCCTCTACCTCGCCGCGCCCGAGGCGATCTGGGAGGCGGCGGTCGGCTGCGGCGGTGAAACCGTGCTGGTCGTCGGGCACAATCCGGGCATCCATCAGATCACCGCCACGCTGATCGCGCAGGCGCATGAAGGCGCGCGCGATGCGCGTCTGGCGGCCGAACACATGCCGACGGCCGCCTGGGCCGCGTTCGAAATCGGCGGCTCGCTGCTCGCCGCCGCCGGCCCGCGCTTCCTCGCCGCCTGGCGCCCGGAGCGCAGCGACGACTAGGCGCGCCTTGTCCTTCTCCCCTTGTGGGAGAAGGTGGATCGGCGCGCAGCGCCGAGACGGATGAGGGGTGTTTGCGCCATCGCCTGCAAGTGCAGCGCTGTCACCCCTCATCCGGCGCTTCGCGCCACCTTCTCCCACAAGGGGAGAAGGACGGGCGCCAGTCGTGGCGACCTCAATCACAACAACCGCTCGGCGATCTGCACGGCGTTGAGGGCGGCGCCTTTGCGCAATTGATCGCCGCTCACGAAGAGGGCGAGCGTCTTGCCGCTGGGATCGCTCAAATCCTGGCGCACGCGGCCCGCCAGCACGTCATCGCCGCCGCTGGCGTCGATCGGCATCGGGAAATAATTCTTCTCGCGATCGTCGACGAGGCGCACGCCTGGGAAAGCGCTCAGCGCCGCGCGTGCGTCTTCCACCGAGATCGGCCGCGCGAATTCGACGGTCAGCGCTTCGGCGTGCGCGCGCAGCACCGGCACGCGAATGCACGTGACGCCGATGCGCATCTCCGGCGCGCCCATGATCTTGCGCACCTCCTTCATCACCTTGTCTTCTTCGCCGTTATAGCCGGTCTCGGGATCGATGGCGGTGTTGTGGCTGAACAGGTTGAACGCGTAGGGATGGGGCAGCACTTTCGGTTCGTAGTGGTCGCCGTTGAGATAGGCGCGCGTGGACTCTTCAAGCTCGCGCATCGCGGCCGCGCCCGCGCCGGAGGCGGCCTGATAGGTCGCCGCGATCACGCGCACCACGGGCGCAATATCATGCAGCGGCTTCAGCGCCATCGTCATGATCGCCGCCGTGCAATTCGGATTGGCGATCAGCCCCTCGTGCCGCGCCAGCGCGGCGCCGTTGACCTCCGGCACCACCAGCGGAATGCCATCCTCCATGCGATAGGCGGACGAATTGTCGATCACGATCCCGCCGGCCTTGAGCGCGATGGGCGCGAATTCCTTCGACACGCCCGAACTCGCCGCGAACAGCGCGACATCGACGTCCTCGAACGCAGCTGCCGAAATCGCTTCGACGGTGACGGCCTCGCCCCGAAACGCCACGCGCGTTCCCGCCGAGCGCGGCGAGGCGAGCGCCTTCAGCCGCGAGACGGGAAAATTCCGCTGCTCCAGGCAGCGGATCATCTCTGCGCCGACGGCGCCTGTGGCGCCGATGATGGCGACGGAGCGTGGGGAAGGCATGCGCGTGATCTCCAGGGGAGACGGGGCGCTGCGGTCGAGAGCCCCGTCATTCGGGGCTGAGGGAAGGGCTAGTGTGCTTGCCTGCGCGCACGCCCGTCCAACCGCCCCAAGAGCTTGGTCTTGGTCGTGATGGTCTTAATCGTGCGTTTCGTCGCGCGGCGCGGCATGAGGGCGGGGATAGAGCGCAGCGCTGGAGGTGGCAAGGGCGCCATCGCCGCAGCCGTTTGGTCGCGGAACCGCATCCACACCCCCTCCCCTCGCGGGGAGGGGGAGGCGTTTCAAGTTCAGGCAAACACGCTCTAGCGGGCGCGCGCGGCGAGCTCGGCGGTCGCGGTTTCGATGCGCGTCTCCAGTTCGCGCATGAACTCGGCGCGCGACAGGCCCGGTGCAATGGGCGGCAGATAGCGGATCACGGCATGGCCGGGCGAGCGCATGATCCCGCTCGGCTTCCAGACAAACCCCGTGCTCACCGCCACCGGCACGCAGGGCGCGTCGAGATCGCGGTAGAGCGCGGCCACGCCCGGCTTGTAATCCGGCGGCGCGCCGATCTCTTTGCGCGTGCCTTCCGGGAAGATGACGATCGGGCGGCCTTCATCGGCGCGCGCGCGCGCATCGCGCAGCATCTGTTTCAACGCCGCCGCGCCCGCCTCGCGGTCGATCGCGATCATGCCGCAGCGCTGCGCGAACCAGCCGAAGATCGGCATCGAGAGCAATTCCTTCTTCAGCACGACGGCCGGGTCGCGCATCGACAGAAACGGCGTCATGGTGTCGAGCATGGCTTGGTGCTTGGAGGCGATCAGCACGCGGCCCGGCGGAATGTTCTCCGCGCCCTCCACGCTCACGCGCGCGCCGACGATCCAGCGCAGCGCCCAGATGTTGAAGCGCGACCAGGCCAACGGCGCGACCAGCGCCGCCTTGCGCGAGATCAGCGCGCCCGGCGCGAACAGGATCGCGACCGGGACCATGCTGCCATAGAGACACGCCACGTAGAGAAGCGAGCGGATGAATCTCATTTCGCGCGCCGCGGCTCCGCTTGCCCGCCATCGCTGCTGAGTGCGATCAGAATCTCGCGCGCGCGGATGGTGAGATATTTCATGTATTCGCCGCCGAGATGGGAGGCCGCCGTCAGATTGCTGCGCCAAGAGCCGGCGCGGCCCCAGCGCGTCGCCACCGGATAGGGAATGATCTCCGCCGACGGCATCGCCAGCTGCAGCTCCGTCACCGACCGCGGCATGTGATAATCGTCGGTCACGAGAAGGAGCTTGTGAAAGCCGTTGCGCCGCGCCCAGACCGCGGTTTCCGACGCATTGCCGAGCGTGTCTTCCGCCGCGCGGCCAAGATCGATGCAGCATTGCGCGAGATCGCTGGGCGCATGCAGCAAGCGAAACAGCTCATCATCCTTCACATTCGGATCGACGCCAGAAATCAGCAGGCGCCGTCCATGGCCTTCCTTGAGCAATTGCACGCCGGTCTCCAAGCGGTCCAGCGAACCGCCGGTCAGCGCCACGATCGCCTCCGCATCCGGCGTGGGATCGGGCGCGCGGTTTTCGCTGACGCCGCGCGCGAACGCCAGGAAGCCGAAGCCAAGCGCCAGCAGCGCGATCGTCAACGCGCCCAAGAGCGCGCCGCGCAGCCAATTCATCCGAGCCTCGCCGCACGCATGAAATGGGCGTCCGCCGCCAGCCGCGCGCCGAGCGCCGCCGCCATCGCTGCGACGATCGGCGCGGCGATCAGCGGCGCGACATCGGCCGGCGCCAGTAGATGCAGCAGCGCGCGCGGCGCATGGTCCGGATAGGCCATATGCACGAAAGCGACAGCAGCGATCGCCGCGGCGATCGCGCCCGCGGCGCCCGCCACGAAGCCGATCGCGCCGCCTTCATCGGAAACGCCAAGCACGGCCTCGCCGCGCTCTGCGCCGAGATCGGCCATCACCGTCAAGAGATCGCGCCGGCGCGTCGCCACCGCGCGCGCTGCGAGCGCGACGATGAGCGCCATCACGATCGAAATGCCGATGGCCGCCCACAGGCTCGCCTGGCGCAAGCGCATGGCTTCATTGGCGCGGCCGTTGTCGTCCGGCGGGCCGATGGCTTCGGCCAGCACGCCGGCGTCGGCCAATTGCTGCACCAAAGAGCGCTGCGTGCGCCCGCTGGCCGGCGCATCGGGCGACAGCGTCACCTCGATCAGCCGCAGCGGCGGCAATTCCGCGCTGCGCACGGTCGAGCCCGACCAATCTTCCAACAGCTGCGCGGCCCGCGATTGCGTCATCACCTGGGCTTCGGCGACTTCGGGCGCGCCGATCAGCACGGCGGCGGCGCGGTGCAGCCCGTCCTCGCCCTCCGGCGCCATCACGCGCACGATCAGATAGCCCTCGCGGTCGCGCAGCACGCCGGCGGCGGCGCGGTCGACCGCGCGCGCGCCCGCGCAGGCCAAAGCCGCCGTGAAGCAGGCCACGATCATTGTCCACAGCATCGAACGGTCGCGCGACGGGCGGATCATTCGGCCGCCTCCACATGCGGATCGCCGTCGCGGGCCATGCGCCCGACATTCATGGTCCAATGCGCCGCATCGAGGCCCGAGGCGACGGAGTCGTCCTGCGACGTGATGATCACCGCCGCGCCCACACGCCGCAGCTCGGCCAGCAAGCGGATCATGCGCCGCGCCGCCTCGGGCGCGAGCCCGGAGGTCGGCGCATCGGCGAGGATGAGATCGGGCTTGGCCGCCAGCGCGCGCGCGATGGCGATGCGCCGCCGCTCCACCGCCGAGAGCCGCCAGGCCGGATCGTCCATGCCGGCATTGAGCCCGACATAGGAGATCAGCGCGCGCACATCCTCGGCGTAGTCCACAGCTTTGCGGCCGGCTAATCGGAGCGGCAGCGCAATGTTTTCGAACGCGCTCCAGCTCTCCACAAGCGTGGGATCCTCCGCCACATAGCCGATGCGTTGCTTGAGCGCCGCGCGCGCCGGCCCGCGCAGCCGCGCGATATCCTGGCCGAGGATCAGGGCGCGCCCGCCGCGCGGCCGCAAAGCCAGCCGTAACAGATGGATAAGACTCGATTTTCCCGCCGCCGTCGCGCCCGTGACGAGCGTGACCTCGCCGCCGCGCGCCTCGAACGAAACGTCGCGCAGCACCTCGGCCCCGCCATAGGCGGCGGTGACGCGGTCAAGCCGAACGGCCAAGCGTCCGGCGCTGGGACTGCGCTCAGTCGGCGGGAGCATCGATAGACATTCGTAAGAGAATCAATGCAGCGGGATAGGTCAGCCCAGTTTGTCTCTTCAAACGATTACCATGATCCTGACCTGCACGTCTTGCTCCACACGCTATTACGCGGATGACGCCACCATCGGGCCCAGCGGCCGGACAGTGCGCTGCGCCGCGTGCGGCAATGAATGGTTCGCGGAAGCCCAGCTGGTGCTGAGCGAAGCCGCCGGCCCCAAATCGGAGCCGCTCACCCGCGAACGGGTCGAGCGCATGCGCCGGGCCGCCACAGAAGCTGGCCCGGGACCCGCGCCCTCGGCCGCCGCGCGCTACCGCCAGCAGCAGGCCGACCGGATGCGCCGCGAGCGCACCCGCGCCGCCGTCGTCGCCTGGGGCGCGACGGGCGCAGCCCTGGCCGCCTCGGTCGCGGGCGCCGCCGTGTTCCGGCAGGACGTCGCGGAAATCTGGCCGCGCTCGGCCAGCGCGTTCGCGGCCGTAGGCCTCGACGTGAACGTCTATGGCCTCGAATTCGAGAACATCGCCGTCGAACGCGCCTTCGAGGGCGCGACGCCGGTGCTGCTGGTGACGGGTGATGTGCGCAATATCGGCCACAGCGATAAGGCCGCGCCGCCGATCCGCATCACCTTGCGCGATCAGCACTCGAACGAGCTTTACGAGTTCATCCAGGCGATGGACGGCCATATCGGCGCCGGCGGCCAGACGCCGTTCCACATCCGCATGGAAAACCCGCCGGATGCCGCGGTCGATATGGAAGCCTCGTTCGCGACAGCGGCCGAAGCCGCCGCTTTCGCCGCGCAGGCGCCGCATGCCGCGCCGCCCGCTCAAGCCGCGCCCGTCGCGCCCGACCTTGAGGCGCCGCTGGTGCTGGGGCCGACGGATGAAGCCGTCGATGCCCCGGACCACTTGTCGGAAAATGGCGGCGGCCCCATTGACGGGCTGGCTCCGCGCTTCTCGACGGAGACCGTCACACACGGTGGCTGAGCGTGGCTGAGGCCGAGCGGTTTCGCGTTCTCTTCACGGAAGACCAGATTGCAGAGCGGGTCGAGGCGCTGGCCGAAGCGCTGGCGCGCGAGGTCGCGAGCGATTGGACCATCGTGGCGCTGCTGCAGGGCGCCATGCCGTTCACGACCGATCTGATGCGCGCTTTGGCGCGGCGCGGCGTGCATCCGCTGCTCAATTGCCTCTGGCTCGAAAGCTATCGCGATGCGCGCGAATCCTCCGGGCAGGTCGTGGTGCGCGCCGATATCTCGCGCCCGATCGAAGGCAAGCCCGCGCTGATCATCGATGACGTGTTCGACAGTGGGCGCACCATCGCCTTCGCGCGCACGCATCTCCTCGCCAAAGGCGCCACGCGCACGCTCGCCTGCGCCTTCGTGCGCAAACCCGCCGCCAAGAACGAACCGATCGATTTCGTCGGCTTCGACGCGCCCGACGAGTTCATCGTCGGCTACGGCATGGACGACGCCGGCCGCTATCGCGGCCTGCCTTATGTCGGCGTGGTGGAGGGGTAGGGGCGCGATCGTTCCTCCCTTTAGCGAACCCCCTCCCCGCGAGGGGAGGGGGCAGGGGGTGGGGCGAAGCCCGTCGTTTAAGTATCCGTGATCCATTCCAACGTGGGATGATTTCGCCCAAGATTTGGAAACCTCGCGTTTCACCCCACCCCTCGATCCCCTCCCCTCGCGGGGAGGGGACCATGCGTCTCTTTTGCAGAGGTTTCTCTTCGCGGGAGAGACCGCCTCACACCCCGCGCTTTTCGCCGAACATATGAATGTGCAGGCGGTCGCTGAAGCGGAAGCCGGCGGCGTCGATGGCGGGTCTAAGGGCGGCGGCGCGCACGTGCAGCGCGTCGGAATTGGCTCCCTCCGGCATCACCCACACGCGCGACGGCGCGATCTCCAGCGTGCGCGTCAGCGCCGCAATCGTCGCGACATCCTCCGCCGTGCGCGCCACGAATTTGAACGCGGCTTGTTCGCCGAGGCCCGCATAAAGCCGCAGCACGTCCGGCTTCAGCGCGAGGGCGGGATCATTGCCCGAATGCGCCAGCTTCGGCGACACGACGAAGAGCGAAACCTGTTCGATCAGCGCCGGCGCTGGCGCAATCGATCCATTGGTCTCGATTTCGATCGATCGCGCGGGCTGCGCGGCCCGCAGAAGCGCTGCAAGCGCAGCGACCGCGTCTTGCTGCATCAGCGGCTCGCCGCCGGTGATGACGATCCCTTCCGCCGGCAGCGCATCGATCAGGCGCGCGACCTCGTCGATCTCGCGCTTCTCCATCTCCGCGCGCATGTCGAATTTGTGCGGCGCGCCGGGCTTGTCGCGCTCATGCGCGAACGGCGTGTCCTGCCAATTCCACGTATAGGCCGTGTCGCACCACACGCAGTGCAGATTGCAGCCGCTGAGCCGCACGAAGGTCCGCTCGCGCCCGGCGTGCGGGCCCTCGCCCTGAATGGAGCGGAAGATTTCAGGCTCGGTCGCGCTCTGCTTGGCGAGCCGCAGGATCGCCATGGCTCAGGAGCCGGTGAAGCGGTCGAGCAGACGGCGCAGATATTCGCGCTCGCTTTCCGGCCGATTGGGATCGCCGGCGCGGCGGCGGATGTCGTCCAGGATTTCGCGTGCGCGCACGTGATCGCTCAGCGTCGGCACTTGCGTGTCGCCATCGCCGGCGCCCGCGCCAGTGCTGCGGCCCAGCGGATCGCGTTCGCCGCCGCCTTGCTCGCCATCGCCGTCTTCGCCGCGGCGGCGCATTTCGGCGGCGAGTTCATTGGCGCCGCGCCGCATCGAGGACAGCGCTTCGTCTTGCGCGGCGCGCGCATCTTCGAAATCGCCGCGCCGCAACGCATCTTCCGCGCGCCGCATGGCGCCTTCGGCGCGGTCAAGCGCGGCGCTCTGCGCGCCATCCTGCGAGGCCTGCGCGCGCGCTTCGCCAAGGCTTTGACGGATCTGGCCCTGGCGCTGGGCCAGCGAGCCGCCTTCGCCGCCTTCCTGGCCCTGATCGCCGTTTTCCTGCTGCGCTTGGCTCGGATCCTGCTGCTGGCTCTGCGTGTCGTCATTGAGCGCGCGCTGATCGCCGATCGCATCGGACAATTGATCCATGCCTTGCGACAGGCCGCTATCGGATGGCTGGGGCGCGCCGCCCTGTTCGCCGCCCTGGCCTTGCTGGCTCATGCGCACTTCGAGATTGGCCAGCATCTGGTTGAGCTGCTGCAAGAGTTGCTGCGCTTCGGCGGTGCGGCCTTCCTGCGCCAGCCGTTCGACCTCGCGCATCAGCTCCTGAATGTCGCGCTGGCTGAGCGTCTGCTGCTCCTGCTGATCTTCCTGCGTCTGCGCGCGCTCGCCATTGCGCTGCGCTTCGGCGACCAGGGCTTGCAGATAATTCTCCGTCGCCTGCCGCAGCGCCTGCATCAATTGGCGGATGCGGTCCGGGCTGGCGCCGTTCGCCATCGCATCGGAGAGCGCGCGCTGCGCCATTTCGAGCGCACGGCGCGCATCGGCGGCCGAGCCGAATTCGGCGCGCAGCGCCGTGCGCCAGAGCGTATCGGCCGCGCGGCTCGTGTCGTCGATCTCGCGCGCCTGGCTGATCTCGCCGCGCGCGAGCCGGAAGCCGAGGAACACGGCGCGGTCGCGGAAATAGCCGTCCTCCGGCTGCATGGTCAGCGCATCGATGAAGCGCGCGGCGCGGCGCACGCCATCGGGCGCGCGTTCGAGGCGCGGGTCCTGATCGTCGGTCTTGAGCACGAGCGGACGCGAGCCGAACACCGGGTCGTAATCGTCGAACGTCGCCGGCCCGCCCGGCGCGATCACGCGGAAGCGATAGGGCCGGCGCTCCCACAGGATCATCTTGCGGATTTCGATCGCCGCCTGCGCCAGCGGCTGCAGGAAGACGCGCTCCGGCAGATGCAGCCGCATCGGCGCGCTCTCGCCCGCCTGGCCGAGCGCATCGAACGCCACCAGCCGCACCTCGACATCCATGCCCGCATAAGGATGCTGCGCGAGATCGAGCTCGACCTCGCCATTGGCTTCGCGCGGATCGCCAGTCGGGGATTCGAATTCCGTGTCTTCGGGCGGCGCGCCGCGCAGCCCTTCGGGCGGCGTGACCGGGCGCATGCGCAGCGCCATGCGCCGCACGCCGAAATCGTCGCGCGCGCTCCATTTGAACGCGATGTGATCGTTTTCGAGCACGACGGGCGTATCGCCGAACGCCGCGCTCGGCGCCGCATCGGGCGCAGCGTTGATGCGCCAGGTTGCGCGCGTGAGGAACCGCACGACGCGCAGCTTGCCCGAGCCCGGCAGAGCGAGATGCGCTTCATAGGCGCCGTCGGCCGCGCGCGTGAAGCGCGCTTCATGGCGGCCGCCCACGCCGTCGAAGATGAGGCGCGGCGCGCCGACCGGGCCGGTTACGCGCACCGTGACATCGCCGCGCGGCGGCATGTCGACGCGCTGGCCGGCGCGTTCCGAAATCGAAATCGGGGCGCCATGCGTGTAGGCGGCGGGCGTCACCCAGGCTTCGATCTGCATCGGCTGATCGCCGACCAGCGGGCCGGGATCGGGCACGAGCGCGCGCGCCAGCCGATCCGGCGCCAGCGCGCCCGCGATCAGCGCGCCGACGACGAGCGCGAGCGCCACGCCATAGCGCGTGCGCCACGGATCGACGCGCTGGAGATCGAAGCGCAGCGGGCCGGCTTTGACATCTTTCGCGCGCGCCCGCGCACGATCTTGCTCGCGCCGCCACAGCGCGATGCCGGCGGGATCGAGCTTGGCGGGAATATCGTCCAGCGCTTCGAAGGCGGATGGATCGAGCCGGGAATCGATGGCGAGCCGCGCCCGCGCTTCGGCGTTCGACGGCGCGCGATAGCGGCGCCAATGGCGCACGGCGAAAAAGAGAAAGGCGGCCCAGGCGGCGATGACGGCCAGGCTCTGCGCCAAAGGCGGCGCCTGGTCGGGCAGGCCGGTGAGCCAGAGCGCCAGCCAGGCGCCGAACGCCAGCGCGATCGGCAAGGCGAGGCGGAACGCGCGCTCCGCGCCCATGCGGCTCTTCGCGCGGGCGATTTCCCGGGCGAGCTGGCTGAGGGCGTCGGCGTGCTGCACGGGCGAAGGCTAGCAGGGGAGTTCCGGCCAAACCATGACCAGAGGCGCCGGCGGCGCCCGGTTAGAGCCAGTCGGGCACGGATTCGAGCGCGATTTGCGCCGAAACGTCCATCCGGCGCCTGACGATCGCGTAATGATCGCCGTTTACCAGCACTTCAGGAATGAGCGGCCGAGAATTGTAAACCGAGGACATCGCCGCCCCATAGGCGCCGGCCGTGAGCAGCGCGACGAGATCGCCCGGCTGAAGCGGCGGCAGCGGGCGATCCTTCGCGAACGTGTCGCCGGTTTCGCAGATCGGGCCTACGACATCCACGGGCGTGCGCGGCGCGTTCGCCGCCGGCGCGCGCACCGGCTTCATGTCGTGATAGGCCTCGTACATCGCCGGGCGGATGAGATCGTTCATGCCCGCATCAATCACCATGATGCGCCGCGCTGGGCGCTCCTGAAACCGGATGATGCGCGTCAGCAGTACGCCGGCATTGCCCGCGATCAGCCGGCCCGGCTCAAACGCCAGCGCCGCATCGAAGCCATCGAAGGCGCGCTTGACCATCGCGCCATATTCGCTCGGCGGCGGCGGTTCGGGTTCATGAAAATACGGCACGCCGAGGCCGCCGCCGAGATCGAGACGCGTGACGGGCAGGCCTTGCTTGCGCAATGTCTCCGCCAGCGTGCGCACCACGCTGAACGCGGATTCGAGCGGCCCCAAATCGCGAATCTGGCTGCCGATATGAACCGCCAGGCCCTTCACATCGAGCGCCGGATGGCGCGCGGCGCGGGCGTAGAGCTGCAGCGCTTCTTCCGCGCCGACGCCGAATTTATCATCGCCCTTGCCGGTGGAGATCTTGGCGTGCGCGCCCGAGCCGATATCCGGATTGATGCGCAGCGCGATGGCGGGGCGGCGGTCGAGGCGCGCGGCCAGCTGTTCGATCAGATCGAGTTCGGCGGCGCTCTCGACATTGATCTGATGGAGGCCGGTTTCGATGGCGTAGACCAATTCCTCTTCGGTCTTGCCGACGCCCGAAAAGATGATGCGATCGGGCGTGACGCCCGCGGCGCGGCAGCGTTCGATTTCACCGGCGGAAACTGTGTCCATGCCGGCGCCGAGTTTGGCCAGCGTGGCGAGCACGGCGATGTTGCTGTTGGCCTTGACGGCGTAGGCCACGAACACGTCGCGCGGCGCGAACGCGTCTTTGAAGACCTGGTAATGCCGTGTCAGCGTCGCGGTGGAATAGACATAGACCGGCGTGCCGACAGCGGCGGCGATCTCTTCCAGTGAGACGCCCTCGCAATGCAGCACGCCATCCTTCGCGACGAAATGATCCATCAGTGCGAGGGAACGGGGATCGCGCTGCCGCCGGAGCCGACGCCGGGCTGTTCTTCGGCCGGCAATTGGCCGTGCTGGGCGGCCTGTTCCTGCTTCTCGCGCTGTTCGCGCTCATATTGCGCGCGCGCATCGCCCCACATCGGGGCCGGCCGCTCCAATTCGCCGCGCAGGCCGCACGATGCGAGCAGAGAGAGGGCGCAGGCGGCGAGGAAGAGGCGGCTCATTCAGACTCTCCAATCGATTCGTCGGTCGTTTCGCTTAGGCGTTTCTTCCACGCCGCGATCTGTTCGCGCACGCGCATCGGCGCTGTCCCGCCATAGCTAGCACGGGACGCGACGGATTGCTCCACTGTCAATGCGGCGCGGGCGGCCTCGGTGATGCGCGGCTCCACAGATTGGAACTCCGCCAGCGGCAGATTCGCCAATTCGGCGACGCCTTTTTCCTCCGCGCGCTTCACGATGGCGCCGGTAACATGGTGGGCCTCGCGGAACGGCATTTTGAGCTCCCGCACCAGCCAATCGGCGAGGTCGGTGGCGGTGGAATAGCCGAGCGTGGCCGCCGCCCGCAGGCGGTCGCGGTCGAACCTGATGGTCTCGATCATGCCGTTCATGGCCACGATGGAAAGCTCGAACGCATCGAAGGCGTCGAAGGTGAGCGCTTTGTCTTCCTGCAAATCCTTGGCGTAGGTCAGCGGCAATTTCTGCACGATCGCGGAGAGCGCGGCGAAATTGGCCGCAACGCGCGCGGCCTTGGCGCGGATGAGTTCGGCCGCATCGGGATTGCGCTTTTGCGGCATGATCGACGAGCCGGTCGACCAATCGTCGGCGAGCCGCGCGAAGCCGAATTGCGGCGAGGTCCAGAACACGATCTCTTCGGCCAGCCGCGATAGATGCGTCGCGCAGATCGAGAGCGCCGCGAGCGCTTCAAGCGCGAAATCGCGCGAGCCCACGGAATCGAGCGAATTGGCCGTCGGCTCGCCCATGCCGAGATCGAACGCGGTGCGTTCGCGGTCGATGGGAAAGCCGGTGCCGGCGAGCGCGGCCGCGCCCAAGGGGCAGCCATAGAGCCCCGTGCCCATCGCCGCCGACACGCGGTCGCGGTCGCGCGCCAGCATCTCGACATAAGCCATCAAATGATGGCCGAGCGTGATCGGCTGCGCCGTCTGCAAATGGGTGAAGCCCGGCATGATCCAATCGGCGTGCGCTTCGGCGCGCGCGACGAGCGTTGTTTGCAGCGCGAAGATGAGATCGCTCGCCACGCCGCAGCCGCGCCCGGTCCAGAGCTTGAAATCGGTCGCCACCTGATCGTTGCGCGAGCGCGCGGTGTGGAGGCGTTTGCCGGCCTCGCCGATGCGTTCGGTGAGGCGCGCTTCGATATTCAAATGGATGTCTTCAAGGTCGGCGGAGAACGGAAAGGCGCCTGCCGCAATCTCTGCGGCGATCTGATCCAGACCGGTTTGTATCTTCGCCTCATCCTCCGCCGTAATGATGCCTTGCGCGGCGAGCATCGCGGCGTGCGCCTTCGAGCCCTCGATGTCCTCGCGCCACAGGCGCTTGTCGACATCGATCGAGGCGTTGATGGCTTTCATGGCCTCGGCGGGTTTGGCCGCGAACCGGCCGCCCCACATGGCGTTGCCCTGTGAAGAAGATGAAGGAGGCGGCGTGGACGGCGGATCGGACGACATCGGCGTTTCTTCGACGCGGCGGCCTTGGACGCTGTGGGCGGCGCTTGCGGTCGCGGCTTTGCTGTTTGGGGGCCTCGTCTACGGCGTTTTGCATCCGGCTTCAAAGCCGCCGCGCGAAGGGCTGATGCAATATGGCGTCGGCGCCATGGCCAAGCTCGTGGTCTTGCCCGAGACCAGGGCGCAGCCCGCCGAGACGCTCTATGACGCGCGCGGCGCGCCGACCTCGCTCGCGGCGATGCGCGGCAAGGTCATCCTGGTGAATTTCTGGGCCACGTGGTGCGCGCCCTGCCGGGAGGAAATGCCCACGCTGGCCGCGCTCGAGCGCCATTTCGCGGGCCGGGGATTCGCCGTGGTTCCCATCGCCATCAACACTGCGCAGGAAGCGGCCTCCGCGCGCCAGATGCTCGCCGAGCTCACCGGCGATCAATTGCCGTTCCTCATCGAGCCGGCGCGGCGCATTCCAATCAGCGCAGGCGTCGAGGGCTTCCCGACATCGATCCTTTACGATCGCAATGGCGTCGAGATCGCGCGCCTCGCCGGCGCGGCGGATTGGGCGAGCCCCGAAGCCATCGCGCTGATCGACGCCGCTTTGGCGCAACGCAGCTAGTTTGTGTACCGCCGGCTTCCAGCCGGCAGAGAAGCGCTGCCGGCTGGGAGCCGGCGGTACGTTTCAGCGCTGCTTGAGCGTGGGCAGCGGCGCTTCGTCTTCCGGCGTCAGCGTCATCACGGGCGGCTTCGTCTCGCCCCGGCGGAAGGCGATGAAGGCCAGCACCAGCCCGCTGAACAGCGCCATCGGCAGGCCGAGAAACAGCGCCAGCGGCGCCAGCGCGAATGGCAAAGTCAGCGGCAGGCCAGTCGGCCCGTTGGGCGCATCGACGCCTTCCATCGCGTGCAGCAGAAGCTGAAAGCCGAACGGCGCCGAGAGCGCCGCCAGCGCGCCGAGCCACAGCGCGTGCAGCATCACCTCGCGCCGCGAATGCGGCGGGCGGCCCATGGCGTCGGCGATCGAGATTGAAATCAGCGCCGCCAGAAAGCCGAGCGCGACCACGAAAATCGCGATCTGCGCCATGCCGCCTTCGCCCCAGAGCAGCACGGTCGGCAAGCCAAGCCCCACGATCAGCGCCAGCAGCGCCCAAAGCGGCGCGGGCCTGCGCCATTCCAGCGGCGGTTCGCGATCAGGGACGGGAGCGTGCGCCATGGCGTGAGCTTATGGCATGGCGCGGCGGCGATGTGGCGAGACGCGGGCCAATTTCGAACAACCAATACAGCGTCTGCTTTTCCCCCCTGCAAGGGGGAGGTCAGGAGGGGGTGAGCCTCAAGCTCAAACGTTAGCGCGTGGAACTCACCCCCTCCCAACCTCCCCCTTATAGGGGGAGGAGCAGGGCGGTGTTACCGCGTCGGGACCGGCGTTTCGCCGCGGTAATCGTAGAAGCCGCGATCGGTTTTGCGGCCGAGCCAGCCGGCTTCGACATATTTCACGAGCAGCGGGCAGGGGCGGTATTTGGTGTCGGCGAGACCTTCGTTGAGCACCTGCATGATGCTCAAACAGGTATCGAGGCCGATGAAATCCGCCAGCTCCAGCGGGCCCATCGGATGATTGGCGCCGAGGCGCAGCGCTTTATCGATCGCTTCGACCGAGCCGACGCCCTCATAGAGTGTATAGACGGCCTCGTTGATCATCGGCATCAGCACGCGGTTGACGATGAAGGCCGGGAAATCTTCCGCATTCGCGATCGTCTTGCCGAGCGATTCCACGAATTTGACGGTGAGGTCGTAGGTTTCCTGGCTGGTGGCCAGCCCGCGAATGAGCTCCACCAGCTTCATGACCGGCGCCGGGTTCATGAAATGCAGGCCGATGAATTTGTCAGGCCGATCGGTGGAAGCCGCCAGCCGCGTGATCGAAATCGAGGACGTGTTCGACGAGATGATCGCGTCGGGCCGCAGGATCGGACGAAGATCGGCGTAGATCTTTCGCTTGGCCTCATCGTCTTCGATGATCGACTCAATCACCAGATCGACATCGCCGAACGCCGACAGCGCCTTCACCGCGCTGATGCGGCCGATCGCCTTGTCCATCTCGGCCTGCGAGATGAGTTCGCGATGCACTTGCCGTTCGAGATTGTGCCTTATGGTCTCGAAGCCTTTGGCGAGGTGGCCCTCGTCCATATCGGTGAGCAGAACCTTGTAGCCGGACAGGGCGCACACATGTGCGATGCCGTTGCCCATCTGGCCCGCGCCGATGACGCCGACGGTTTTAAGCGCGGAAGCAGAGGTCACGTGGTTTGATCCAATTCAGGACGGGCCCAAAGGCTTATCATACCTTCATGTTGCGGTGCAGCAAGTTCCGCGCAAGTGCTTTCCGCATCGTCAGGATGGCCTAGGCCGGCGCCTGTGGCCGGACCGTGACTCGGTCAGAGCCCTGCTTTGCCCAATTCCGTCATCAGTTCGGGCACGGCGGCCTTGTAATCCGCCACCAGGCCATAATCGGCGATCTGGAAGATGGGGGCTTCCTCATCCTTGTTGATCGCGACGATGACCTTGGAATCCTTCATGCCGGCGAGGTGCTGAATGGCCCCGGAAATGCCGATGGCGACGTAGAGCTCCGGCGCCACAACCTTACCGGTCTGGCCGACCTGGTAATCATTCGGCGCGTAACCGGCGTCGACCGCCGCGCGCGAGGCGCCCACCGCCGCGCCGAGCTTATCGGCCAGCGGCTCGATCACCTTCTGGAATTCATCGGCCGAGCCCATGGCCCGTCCGCCCGAGACGACGCGCTTGGCCGCGGTCAATTCGGGCCGGTCCGATTTGGCGATCTCTTCGGAGACGAAGGCCGCCTTGAACGGGCCGGCCGGCGCCGCGATGGTCTCCACGGGCGCGGAGCCGCCATCGGCGACCGGCTTGAACGCCGTCGGCTGCACCGTCAGCACCTTCTTGGCGTCGGACGATTTCACCGTGGTCACGGCGTTGCCGGCATAGGTGCCGCGCACGAACGTGTCCGGCCCCAGAATGTCGGTCGCGCCCGAGATGATCATCACGTCGAGCTTGCCGGCCACGCGCGGGGCGATGTTCTTGCCGTTGGTCGTGGTGGGAAAAAGGATCGCGTCATAGTTCGCCGCGAGCGGCACGATCAGCGCTTCCATCGCCTCGGCCAGCTGTTTGGCGAGCGGCTGGGCGTCCGCGTGCAGCACTTTGCGCACGCCGGAAAGCTTCGCGGCGGCCGCGGCGGCCGGGCCCGCATTATGGCCCGCGACCAGCACGTCGATATCGCCGCCGATCTTCTGCGCGGCGGCGACGATCTTGGCGGTGGCGTCCTTCAACGACGCATTGTCGTGTTCGGCGACAACGAGAACGGCCATGCTCAGATCACTCCCGCTTCATTCTTCAGCTTGTCGACCAGTTCGGCGACGCTCTTCACCTTCACGCCGCCTTGGCGCTTCGGCGGCTCATTGGTTTTCTGCACGGCCAGGCGCGGCGTGGTGTCGACGCCGTAATCGCCGGGCGCTTTCACATCGATCGGCTTCTTCTTGGCCTTCATGATGTTGGGCAGGGAGGCATAGCGCGGCTCGTTGAGACGCAAATCGGTGGTCACGATCGCGGGCAGCTCAAGCTCCAGCGTCTGCAGGCCGCCATCGACCTCGCGCGTCACCTTGGCCTTGCCGCCTTCGATCACGATCTTCGAGGCGAACGTCGCTTGCGGCCAGCCGAGCAGTGCCGCGAGCATCTGGCCCGTGGCGTTGGAATCGTCGTCGATCGCCTGCTTGCCCAGGATGACGAGTTGCGGTCCCTCGGCCTCCACCACGCCCTTGAGAATCTTGGCGACGGCCAGCGGCTCGACATCGCCCTCGGCCTTCACCAGCACGCCGCGGTCCGCGCCCATGGCGAGCGCGGTGCGGATGGTTTCCTGCGCCTGTTCCGGCCCGATCGACACGGCGATGACTTCGGTCGCCGTGCCGGCGCCATGGCCCCCGCCGCCTTCCTTCATGCGCACGGCTTCTTCGATGGCGATTTCGTCGAACGGATTCATCGACATCTTGAGATTGGAGAGATCGACGCCCGAGCCGTCCGGCTTGACGCGAACCTTCAAATTGTAGTCGAGCACCCGCTTGACGGGCACGAGCACTTTCATCGTGAGCTACCCCGGAAGAGGCCGGAAAACGGCTGCGGCGGACACTAGCGGGGGCCCTTCGGCGAGGTCAATGCGGGCCGGGGCGCGTCCAAATCGCCCTCGGGCCGCATCAGGCGAACATTGGATTGAGGGTTTCATGATCGCACGCAGACCTTTGCTGCTGGGCGCCGGCGCTTATGCCGCCTTGGCGGGCGCAGCGCGCGCGCAGGCGCCGGCCGAATTCGCCGGAGAGTGGAATGGCGTCTTGGAGACAGGGGCGGGCCGGCTGCGTTTGCGGCTCGTCATCACCGACGCCGTGGCCGAGCTCTATTCCCTCGATCAGGGCAATGTCCGCATCCCGGGAGCCGTCGCGATCGCCGATGGCGTGCTGACCGCTACCTTTGCGGCGGTGCGCGGCCAATTCGTCGGCCGCATCGCGAACGGCCAGCTCAGCGGAACCTGGACCCAGGGCGGAACCTTGCCGCTCAGCTTCGCGCGCGGCGATGCGCCGACGCCGGCGAACGATCCGATCCCGCTCGAACCGCTGACGCAGCAGGGCCTCGCCAATCTGCGCGCCGCCAGCGGGGCGCCCGCCATGGCCGCAATCGCCGTCGGCCCGCGCCGGCGTGTCGCCTTCGTCGATGGCAGGCGCGCCGCCGATGCGCCCACGCCCGCCACCATCCGCGACCGATGGCATCTCGGCTCGATCACCAAATCCATGACCGCCACGCTGGTCGCGCGCGCAGTCGAGATCGGCGCCGTCTCGTGGGACGACACGCTGGGCGGCGTGCTCGGGCCCGCCGTTCCCGACATGCGCGACGAATATAAGAGCGTCAGCTTCCGTCATTTGCTGAGTCATCGCTCCGGCCTGCCGGCCAACATTCCGGTCGAACAGCTGGTCGCGTTTCCGCGCGAAAATCCCGATCCGCGCGCCGATCGCGTGCGCTATGCGCAGATCGCCTGCGCGCAGGCGCCGGCCGGGCCGAAGGAAGCGACCTTCCTCTATTCCAATTCCGGCTTCATTCTCGCGGGCGCGATGCTCGAAGCGAAGATGGGCGCGCAATGGGAGGCGCTCATCCGCACGCACGTGTTCACGCCTTTGGGCATGACCTCCGCCGGCTTCGGCGCGCCCGGAACGCCGGGCCGCCTGGACGAACCCGTCGGCCATGGCCTCGACGATCAGACCGGCGTGTTGACGCCCGTGCGCCCCGGCTCGCCCGCGACCGACAACCCTGCCGTGCTCGGCCCCGCCGGCCGCGTGCACGCGCGGCTCGACGATGTGATCGCCTACGCGACCGCCCATCGCGACAACGGCCCGCTCTTGCGGCGCGAGTCGTGGACGATGCTGCACACGCCGCCGTTCGGCGGCGATTACGCGCTGGGCTGGGTCGTGCTGCCCGATGGCGGCTTCTGGCACGATGGCTCGAACACGATCTGGTACGCGCGCGTCGCGTTCAATCCGCGCGATGGCGTCGTGGCCGCCGCCGCCGCCAATAGCGGCGTGCTCGCCACCGTCCGCCCCAACCTCGCCGCCGCACTGCGCAACGCCATCGCCGCGGTGAGTTGAAGCCGCGTCCTTCTCCCCTTGTGGGAGAAGGTGGCCCGAAGGGCCGGATGAGGTGTGTGAGTGCGCCCTTTCGAACGCAGCGCGGACACCCCTCACCCATGTTGGCGCAATGGCGCGCGCCACGCACGCCGTCCCCTCTCCCACAAGGGGAGAGGGACGAGGCGCGTGGCGTCAGCGCTTCAATGTCGCCGATCCCAGCGGTTCTCGCGGCGGTCCCAACGATCCTCGCGCACGACGCGCCGATCACCGCGCAGATCGCGGCGATCGCCGCGGATATCGCGCCGGTCTGCGCGCGCCTCGCTCCAATCGCCGTCCTGCACCGCGTCGCGCGCGTCCTCGCGGAAATCACGCCGATCTTCCCGCAGATCGCGGCGATCGTCGCGCCGATCGACACGGTGTTCGATACGATCGCGCGGCGTGGAATTGTCTGCGAGCGCAGGCGCAGCGCCCGCCGCGAACAGACACGCGCCCAACAGCGCGGCTTTAACCTTCATCGACATTCTTGATGCTCCCGAATTCCCTCAAGCATCCCTCGTGTCGATTTCAACGGGCGCGGCGCGTATCTCCGTCGCGGCTCTCAGCGATGTAATACGGCGGGCCAATTCGCATCGCCTTCGCGGATGCGCGCGGGAATATCCGCTTCCCAGCGATGCTGAATGTCTGCGTTGTAGTTGAGATACAAACGTCCGTTCACCACGCGCCAATAGCGCGGATCGCCGGGCGCGGTGTAGCCCTGGCTCACGGCCCAGGCGCAATAGCCGCCATATTGCGGCAGATACATCGCCGGCGCGGCGCGGAAGCGCGCGAGATTGTCGGCGTTGGCGAAATGATAAACCACGCCTTGATGCGTGAACGTAAAGCGCGCCTCGCCGCGCACGGCGCGCTGCTGCGTGAAATAGGCGACGGGATCGTAGCCGCCGACGCCGACATTCGAGAACAATCCCGTATGCACCGCCGGCTGTTCCGCGTGCGCGGGCAGGGCGGGTGTGACGATGAGCGCGAGCGCGATGAAGAACGAGCGCATATGCATGGAAGGGTCCTTTCAGCGCAGCGACGGCATGGCGTTGAGCGCGCCGGCGCGCATCGCCGGCGCATCGGGCACGAAGGCGCGCTTGAGATCGCCGATGAGGCCGAGCAGTTCATGACGGCGAATGATGATGAGCACGATGGAGCTCACCCAGATCGTCACTGCAGCGGCGAAAAGGCCGCCGCCATCATGATTGGGATCCACGCCCAGCGGCGTCCACAGATGGAAATTCACCGCGCCCGTCATCACGGCGAAACCGATCAGTGCGCCCAAGGCGTTGAGCCGCTGCAGGCGCGGCAGCAGCCCGATCAGCAGCAGCGATGAGGCCACAAGCTCAGCCGAGCCGATCACATATTGGCTGAAGAGCCCGGTATGGCCGAAGAGGCCCGGCAGACCCAGCGAGCCTGCCCAGCCATCGAGCCGGCCGAAAATTTCCTGCGTCTTCGGATGATCGGTGAATTTGTAGCGCAGGCTGTCGAGAAACACGGCGGCCGCGAACAGCGAGATCGCCGTCGGCGCCCAGCGGCGGATGGTTTGCATCATGTGAACACCAACGAGCGCCCCGTGCGCCCTATGCCCCGTGAGTACGGCGCACGGCGCGGGGCCGTTACGTTCACCAGCGCAGAAAGCGCGCGCCAAAAATCGCGCCGATCACCGCCGAAAGCGCGATGGCGAGCGCATACCACGTGGCGACGAACGGCATCGTATCGACCGGGCAATGCAGCGCATACGCCATCGCGCCGATGCCGCCGGCCGCCGCGCCGATGCCAGCGCCGGTGAGCGTCAGATGCGTCGGCGCGAATTGCTTGACGACGTAGCCGAGCGCGAGCGCGGCCGGCAGCGCCAGCAGCGGAATGAAGACGAGGCACCAGGGCACATCGCCGCCCGTCCAGGCGCGCATGCGCTGGCCGGGATTTTCGCCCATCAGCGCAATCGCCGCCGCGATTAGGCTGACGATGATGAGGCCCGCCACGAACAACATGCGCGCGCGCCCGGGCCGTCCGGGCTTGGCGAGGCGCACCACCAAAGCCAGCCCCGCCGCTGCGAAACACGCGGAGAACGCCGCCTTCGCCAGCGTCACGCCCATCGCCGAGCCGAGATCAGGGCGCGGGCCGATGAACATGAGAAGCAGCAGCACGCCGCCGACGAGGCCAAGCGCGGCCGCTGCCGTCCACGGACGGCGCTTCGGCGGCGGCGTCTCTTCGCGCGCCAGCGCGTCGATCAAATCCTTGGTCTTCATGTCGCCTCCTCGCGCATCAGCTGCGCGAGCTTCTTCAAGCCGCGATGGATGGAAATCTTGATGTCGCTTTCGCCCCAGCCGGTGAGCTGCGCGGCTTCCTTGATGCTTTTCTCTTCGAGCTTCACGAGGCGGATTGCGTCGCGCTGTTTCGGCGGCAATTTGGCGAGCAGGGCGGCCGCGTCGGTGCGCGCGTCGCTCTCTTCCGCATCGGAGGCTTCAAACAGCGAGGTCGCATCGTCGATCGGCACGGCGATGCCGCGGCGCTTCTCGCGCCGCCAATGATCGATCAGGCGATAGCGCGCGATGGCGTGGATCCACGCCGTGACCGGATAGGATGGATCATAAGCTTCGCGCCGCGTGTGCAGCGCGATCAGCGTTTCCTGCACCAGATCTTCCGCTTCGGCCTCGCGTCCCGGCAGGCGGCGCCGGTAATAGCCGCGCAGCAGCTTGCTCGCGCCTTCGAGGAAGGCGCGATGGGCCGCGGAATCGCCCGCCAGCCCTTTCAGCATCAGCGCCTTGAGGCGGTCTTCTTCCGTGTCCACGCAATCCCCGCGCGAGGGCGATCCTAGCTAAGACGATGGGGGAAGCGCGAGGGTTACAGGCGCAATGCTCTTCCTCCCCCTGCAAGGGGGAGGTCAGGAGGGGGTGAGTCACAATCTCAACCCGCATCGCGTTTGCTCACCCCCTCCCATCCTCCCCCTTGCAGGGAAAGGAGAAGGGCGCGTTACGCCGGCGCTGTCTTCCGGAACGGATCGGCGGGATAGACGCCCAGCACTTTGAGCTGCGAGGAGAAGAATTGCAGCTCCTGCATCGCCAGTTCCACATTGCGCTCGCGCGGATGGCCTTCGATGTCGGCGTAGAACATCGCGGCGTGGAAGGCCCCGCCTTCGAGATAGCTTTCGAGCTTGGTCATGTTCACGCCATTGGTCGCGAACCCGCCGAGGCCCTTGTAGAGCGCGGCGGGAATGTTGCGCACACGGAAGACGAAGCTCGTCATGCACGGGCCGACATCGGGCTCGGCGTCGTCCGGCTCGGGCGCGAAGACGAGGAAGCGCGTCGTGTTGTGCGCGAAATCGCGCACGTCGTCCTTGAGCACGTCGAGCCCGTAAATCTCCGCTGCCAGCGGCGGGGCGAGCGCGCCTTCGCGCGGATCATTCAACTCGGCCACTTCGCGGGCGGCGCCCGCATTGTCCGCCGTCGTCATCGCGGCGAGGCCCATTTCGCGCAGTGTCTTCCTGCACTGGCCGATGGTCTGGATATGGCTGCGCACGCGCTTCAGCGTCGCCAGCGTCGCGCCCTTCGGCGCCACCAGCTGATAGCGGATCGGCATGAAATGTTCGGCCGTGATGAAGAGGTTCGCTTCGGGCACCAGGTGATGCACGTCGGCGACGCGGCCGGCGACCGAGTTCTCGATCGGGATCATGGCCAGCTGCGCCTGGCCGTCGCTCACCGCGGCGAACGCGTCCTCAAACGTGGGGCAGGCCAGCGGCTCATAATCGGGACGCACGGCTTTGCACGCGATATGGGAATTGGCGCCGGGCTCGCCTTGATACGCGATCTTCTTGGTCATCACCGCCCGCTCCTAACGCAGGTCGCATGCGGGGCAAAGGCGCTACCTTGTCCTTCTCCCCCTGTGGGAGAAGGTGGATCGCCGCGCAGCGGCGAGACGGATGAGGGGTGTTTGCGCCCTTCTTGCAGAACGACGCGCTTGCACCCCTCATCCGGCTTCGCACTTCGTGCTCAGCCACCTTCTCCCACAAGGGGAGAAGGACGAAGGCGTCAGCGGCCAATCGCGCGCACCGCCGCATTCTCCAGAATGGCGTCATGCCCGCCCTGGATGAGGGCCGTGACCAGATCGGGATCGAGGCTGACCGCCGTGGGCGCAGCGCCGAAGCGGGCGGCGCGCGCCGCGTCCAGATCGGAGAACGAGACCAGATCAAGCGTGAAGCGGAAATCGCGGCAATCCCAGCCATCAAGCGCGCCGCGCAGGGCCAGCACATCCTCATTCGAAAGGCCGCAGCGATAGGTGACGACGTCGCCCTGCCAGCGGTCGAGCATGCCGGCGAACGCATCATAGGCGCCGCGCTTGCCGGCGTTGATCTGCGCGTCGAGCACCGCGGCCGCCGTCTGCGCGCCGTCGGGACCGGCCTCGCGCAATGGCCAATCGCCTTGCGGCGCGATGCCCGCATCGATCACGACGACGGTGACATGGCTGAGCCGCACCGCATCGCGCGCCGAGAACGGCCCGTACGGCGTCTGCGCGGCGGCGCGCAGAACGAGCAGGCTCGCCAGCCCGAAATTGTCCACCACGCCGCCATCGACGAGATGCAAAAAGCCCATGCGCGCCGGATCGCGGTAAAGTTCGAACGCCCGCGCAGTTTCGCGCACGATGACCGAACCTTCGCGGCCCGAAGCGCTCTGCGCCACCCAATCCGGCAGCGGCGCGCAATTGGCGTGCGTCGCAATCGTGGTTGCGCGGAACGCAATCGGCACAGACATGGACGCCGCCACCGCATCCGCCGCCGGCACATCGGCGAGATCGCCGCATATGGCTTGGAAGAAGGGCGGCGCGAACGCGAATGGCACGCCGTTGTAAAGCTCGGTCGCGTTGAGCACGATGCGCGGCGCGCCCGGCCGGTCGAAATCCGCGAGCGTCGCGCCGCGAAACACTTCGCGGTCGAGCCAATCGGACAGCCGGTCGCGCCCATTGATCCCGCCGCCCAGCGCGCGCAGCCAATTGGCCGGCGACAGCGCGCTGGTGCGGAGATCGGCGGCCCAATCCTTGTCGAGCGCGTCGGCGCGGAAGCTGGCGAGGCCGTCATCGCCATGCAGGCCGTAATAGGCTGCGGTGATCGAGCCGCCGGAGACCGAGGTGATGAGCGCGATGCGCTGCGTCAGCGGCGCGCCGCCGGCATCGTGCATGTCGTGAAGCGCGGTGAGCGCGCCAAAGCTGAACGAGGCGGCGCGCGCGCCGCCGCCGGAAAACGCCAGCATCAGCGCGTCGCCATCGGCGTTGAGATTGGTTTCGAAAGCGGTGGAGGCGGCGGCCTCAGCCGGCGCGTTGATGATGGTTGCATCCGGCGTCGAGACACAGGCGGCCGAGAAGCTTGCGGCGGCGAGGGCGGCGAGGCGCTTCATCGTTTGGCCAGCAGGGCGCGCGTGGCTTCGAGATCGTCCGGCCCGTCGACGCCTTTCGGGAACTCATCGGTGACGCCGGCGACGATAGTCATGCCCATTTCCAGCGCGCGCAGCTGCTCCAGCTTTTCGCGCCGTTCGAGCGGCGAGGGCGGCGCGGCCACGAAGCGCGCGAGCGCGGCGCGGCGATAAACGTAGATGCCCAGATGCCGCCAGATCGGACCTTCGCCGCTCGGCGCCGGCGCGCGCGTGAAATAGAGGCAGCGGCCATCCTGCGCGCGAATGGCCTTCACGACATTCGGATTGTCGCGGTCGGCGGGATCGGAGGATGGCGAAATCAGCGTGGCGATGTCGGCGCCGTCGCCCAGGACCGCCACCGCGCGCTTGATGTCGGTCGGGTTCATCGTCGGCATATCGCCCTGCAGGTTGACGACGATCTCATGCGCGCGCGCCGGATCGAACGCTTCGGCGGCGGCGTGCACGCGGTCCGTACCCGATGGCAGCGACGGATCGGTGACGATGGCCTCAGCGCCCGCCTGGCGCGCCGCCGCGGCGATCTCTTCTTCCGCCGCCGCCACCAGCACAGGCCCCGCACGCGCGGCCAGCGCCAGCTCGACCATCCACGCGATCATCGGCTTGCCGTGGATATCTGCGAGCGGCTTGCCGGGCAGGCGTTGCGCGGCCATGCGGGCGGGAATGACGATGAGCGGCATGGACGAGCCCTAGAGCGCGGCTTGGGTTTGTGGCGTGCGACGGTTCGCCGCGCGGCGTCAAGCTGAGCGGCGATTGCGCGGACCCGGCTTGGCGCGGCGGGCGGAGCTTGCCATAACCGCGCGCTGAATCGGCGCTCATGCGGCGCGGGGATGGGCGATGAGCGATCTGCGGATGAATTCGGTGTTGGGCGCGGTCCTCGCTTCGGCGTTGGGCGTGCTCGGTCTTGGCGCGGTCTCGGGCGCGCTGTTCGAACCGCACTATCCTGAAAAGGCCGGCTACGCGCCGGAAGTGGATCTTTCGGCCCATGGCGGGGGCGGCGGCCCGGCAGCGCCGGTAGGCCCGCCCGATTTCGGCCGCCTGTTCGCCGATCAAGCCCAGCTCACCGAACTCGTCGCCCGCGGCGAGCGCGTCCATGGCGTGTGCACGTCGTGCCACAATTTCGATGCCGGCGGCCCCAACGGCACCGGCCCCAATCTGCATGATGTGTTCGGCCGCCGCTCGGGCACGCATCCCGGCTTCGCCTATTCCGATGCGATGGCGCACCATGACGCGACGTGGAGCTATGACACGCTCGACGCCTATCTGACCTCGCCGGCGCGTGCCGTGCCGGGCAACAAGATGGCGTTCGCTGGCATCCGCAACACGGACGACCGCGTCGCGCTGATCGCGTTCCTGCGCTCGATCAGCCCGAACAATGTGCCGCTGCCGGCGCCTTTGCCTGAAGCTGCGCCTGCCGAAGCCGCGCCGAGCACGGGCTCAACCGCCGCCGCGCCCGCGACGGGCGGCGCCACACCGGCGACGCCGCCCGCTCACTGACCATCAGATCGCGAGCTGCGCGCCGCCAGTGTCGAGCGCGCGCGTATGCGTGATGCGCTGACCGAATTCCGCGAGGAATTGCGCGCCCTTGGGCGTGCGTTCGACCAGCACGTTGCGGCCATCCTGCGGATCGCGCCGGCGCTGCAGCAGTTCAAGCCGCGACAGCGTGTCGAGCGCGCGTGTGATGGCGGGCTTGCCCACGGCGAGCGTGGAGGCGAGGCCCCGCACCGTGTGTGGCCCCGGCGCCAGGTGCACCGTCATCAGCACCGCCATTTGGCGGGCCGTGAGATCAGGCGAGTCCGAGCGGACCGCCGACACCGTCACGCGGCGCCACAAATCCAGCGCTTGGCGTTGTTCGGAAGAGATTTCCATTTTGCATCGCTCCCGGTTCGTTTGCGATGCGAGACAAGGTTTACCGATTCTAGCGGTGCGGCCAGCCCCTGACACAATATCTTGTGCGGAATCCCGTAATTCCGCCGACGAAATACACAATAGAGGGAGAGCCGGGTGGCGCCCCCTCTCGTACCCCCGGCTTCCAGCCGGCAGGCCGCGCTATGCCGGCTGGAAGCCGGCGGTACGACGCGCGGCGCCGTCCTCACCCCCCGCCGTAGCGCTGCTTCAGCACCCGCCAACTCGCCCGCAAAGTCTGCGCTTCCCCGCCCACCGGCCGCGAAGGTTTTTCGCGCGGGGCCCAGGCGTAGATGTCGAAATGCCCCCAGGCTTTTGCGGCGACGAATTTCTTGAGGAAGAGGGCGGCGTAGACCGAGCCGGCCATCGGGCCATCGCCGGTGTTCTTCAGATCGGCGATGGGGCTGTCCATATCGCCCTCATAGGGGGCCCAGAGCGGCATGCGCCACAGCGGATCGGCGGTTTCCGCGGAGGCCTTCGCATACGAATCCGCGAGCGCATCATCGTCTGTATAGAGCGGCGGCAGATCGGGGCCGAGCGCGCTGCGCGCCGCGCCCGTCAGCGTCGCGAAATCGAGGATGAGATCGGGATTGTCCTCCGAGGCGCGCGCCAGCGCATCGGCCAGCACGAGGCGGCCCTCGGCGTCGGTGTTGTCGATCTCGACGGTGAGGCCCTTGCGGCTTCGGATGATGTCGCCGGGACGGAACGCATCGCCCGCGATCGCGTTCTCCGCAATCGCCAGATAGACATCGAGCCGCACCGGCAATTTCGCATCCATGACGAGCTGGCCGAGCGCGAGCGCATGCGCCGCCCCGCCCATATCCTTCTTCATGATGCGCATGCCCGTGTCGGGCTTGATGTCGAGACCGCCGGTATCGAACGTGATGCCCTTGCCGACGAGCGCCACGCGCGGCGCGTTGGCTTGGCCCCAGGACAGATGCACCAGCCGCGGCGCTTCATGCGCGGCGCGGCCGACCGCGTGGATGAGCGGATAATTCTCGCTGAGCAGCGCCTCGCCTTCGATCGTTTCGATCTCCGCGCCATAGCGCGCGGCGACGTCTTCGGCGGCCGCTTGCAGCGCGGCGGGGCCCATATCGCCGGCCGGCGTGTTGACGAGATCGCGCGCCAGCCAGGACGCGCGCACCACGCGCTCGACCTCGGCGATATCGGCGCCATCGGGCCAGACGAGGCGTGGCAGCGGGCGCCGGCGCGCGCGATAGCGCGTGAACGCATAGCCGCCCAGGCCCCAGGCGATCGCAACCAGCCCGGCCGCGAACTCGCGCGGCGCTTGCGCGATCTTGTAATCGCCTGCCGGCAAATGCTGCGCGAGCGCGCCCATCAGCATCGCCGTCGGCGCATCGCCCAGGCCGAACAGCACGCGCTCGATCGCGCCATCGGTGGCGGGCACGACCAGGATGCGGCCGCTCTGGCCGCGAAAATCGCTGGCCGCGGTGAAGCGCTTCAGCGCTTCGGCCCGCGTCTCGATCCAGGCGCCCCATTCGGCGGCGCGCAGGGCGTGGATCGGAATGGCGGACGCAGACTCGGTCAGGAAGGGAAGATCGCTCATGCAGCGCTTATAGCGCGCATTAGGGGTTTGTTGAGCAGCGCGGGCGGAGGCTCCTGCAATCTTTGGATAAGGATTCGTCCATGCGCGCTGCGCCGATGGTTTCTTTGCTGGCGACGGGTGCGCTCGGCGCGTGCGCATCGATGGGGCATGGCGCGGACGCCAGCAGCCAGCACCGCTTGAGCGATCTAGGCGATCAGCGCGCGCAGGCCGCGCAAGGCGACCAGGGCGCACAGCGAGGCCAAGGCGCCCAGCGCGGTCAGGGCGCGCAACGCGGTCAGCGCGACGGCGCCCCGCCGATCGATCAGCAGGCGCGCGCCAATATCGGGCGCGAAGACGTGCTGACGCAGATGACGTTCTGGGCCCAGGAATACACCAATCATCCCGAAGACCTCGAAGCCTCGCGTCATTTCGTCGACGTGCTGCGCGCGGGCGGGCGCTATGAGCGCGCCGCGCAGGTCGCCGAAGAATCGCTCGGCCGCCATGACGGCGACATCGAACTGATGCGCGGCCTGGGCCTATCCTATCTCGGCGCGGGCCGGCCGCAGGACGCGCTGCGTCCGCTGGCGATCGTCGCGCACAGCGATGCGCACGATTGGAAGAGCCGCTCGGCGCTCGGCGTCGCGCTCGATCAGCTTGGCCGCTTCGACGACGCGCGCCGCGCCTATCAGGAAGCGCTCGACATTCAGCCCAATGAGCCGGGCGTGATGACCAATATGGGCGTGTCGCAGCTGATGGCCGGCGATCCTGCGGCGGCGGAAACGATCCTGCGCCAAGCCTCTCAATTGCCCAACGCGCCGCCGGAAGCGCGCACCAATCTCGCGCTCGCGGTCGGCCTGCAGGGCCGCTTCGCCGAAGCCGAACAATTGGAGCGCATCGATCTGCCGCCCAATCTCGTCGCCGAGAACATGGATTACATCCGCTCTCTGCTGAGCGACGGCCATCGCTGGAGCGATCTCGAACACGCGCGGCAATAGCGCTGCGCCATAGCCCCATCTGAAACGCGCCGCGCACCCCTCCCCGTGAGGGGAGGGGGGAGGGGGCAGGGGGTGGGGCGAACCGTGACATCAGTTGTTTGCACGCGCCTGCAGAGGGGGCTCTGTTTCGACCGCAGATGTCGAAATGAGCGCGCGATCCTTCGCGCGCCGGGCTTCGCCCCACCCCTGGCCCCCTCCCCTCGCGGGGAGGGGGAGGCGTTACAACCTCGCGCAACACGCGATGCACGCCAACTCCCTCCCAGCCTCCCGCTTGCAGCGGGAGGCGCAAGGAAGCGCTCGCATCTTCGAAGATAAGTGATCGCGCTTAGTGCTGCTGCGCGAGGATCGTCGTGATCTGGATGATCGCCGGGCCCATGATGACGGCGAATAGCACCGGCAGGAAGAACACGATCATCGGCACGGTGAGCTTGGCGGGCAGGGCGGCGGCCTTCTTTTCAGCTTCCGCGAGGCGCAGTTCGCGATTTTCCTTCGCCATCACGCGCAGCGCATTGCCGACGGGCGTGCCGTATTTCTCCGCCTGCGTCAGCGCCATCGCCACGCCCTTGACGCCCGGATGATTGGTGCGGCGCGCCAGGTTTTCATACGCCATGCGGCGCTCGGGCAGATAGGAGAGCTCGGCCGTCGTCAGCGCGAATTCTTCGGCCAGCTCCACGCTCGCGGTCGCGATCTCCTGGCCGACGCGCTGCAGCGCCATTTCGATCGACATGCCAGCCTCGACGCAGATCAGCAGCATGTCGAGGCTGTCGGGAAACGCGCGCATGATGGCTTCGCGCCGTTTGGCGGCGCGGTTCGAGAGATAGATGTTCGGCGCATAAAAGCCGGCCGCGACGGCGACCATCACGATCACGGCCTTCATCTGCAGCGTGAGATCGAGCTTGCCGCCCATCATCATCAGATAGAAGAACGCGCCCAGGCCGAACGCGATCGGCAGCGCGGCGCGGTAGAAATAGAACATCGTGGTCGCGGCCTGGCCGCGCAGGCCGGCGCGCACCAGCGATTCGGCGAGCTTGTCGTCGGCGAGGCGCCGCTGCAGCTGCAGACGCTCGACCATGCCCGTCGCGAACTGGTTCGCCGAGGCGTGCGTGATGCTGGTCTTGTTCAGTTCCGCGCGTGAGCGCTTGCGCAATTCCTCACGCCGCTTCGCAACCTCCTTGAGGCGCGTGGCGAGCTTGTCTTCCTGCATCATCGGCGAGGCGACGGTGACGATGGTGGCGAAGCATGCCAGCGCGCCCAATCCGCCTGCGATGTTCACGGGGTCGGTGAGGAGTTTGACGATGTCCATGGCCCCGCCTCAGAATTTGAAGTTGATCATGGAGCGCATCACGAAAATGCCGGTCGCCATCATGAAGCCGGCGCCGAGCAGGATCAGCTTGCCCACATCGGTCGTGAACAGGAGATCCATGTAGCCGGGCCGAATGATGTAGACGATCAGCATGACGAGGAAGGGCAGCGAGCCGATGATGAGCGCCGAGGCCTTCGCTTCGGAGGAGAGCGCGTTGACCTTGGCCTTCATCAGCTTGCGCGCGCGCAGTACGCCCGCGAGGTTGCCCAGCGATTCCGAGAGATTGCCGCCCGTCTTCTGCTGGATCAGCAGCACGATGACGAAGAAATTCACTTCCGGCAGCGGCATCCGCTCGTAGAATTTCTGCAGATTCTGATCGAACGGCATGCCCATGGCCTGGCCGTCGACCAGCTGGCGGAATTCCTCGCGCAGCGGCTCCGAGCTTTCCGCCGCGATGATGCGCAAACATTGGTTCAGCGGCAGGCCGCTCTTCACGCCGCGCACGATGATTTCGATCGCGTCGGCCAGCTGGCTGGAGAATTTCTTCTGCCGCATGCCGATGAGAAAGCCGAGCATCCAGCGCGGCAGGCCGAACACGCCGATGGCTGCGCCCATCCCAACGCCGATGATGTGGTGCGAAACCAGGAAGCCGATGAGGGCGAGCACGGCGCCCACGCCGCCGGCCACACACCAATAGACCGTCAAACTCGCGGCGATGCCCGCCTGCACGAGCTGGCCTTTGATCGACACCCGCGCCTTGCGCGATTGCTTTTCGCTGGCGGCGAGGTCTTTCAGCGCTTCCTGCGTCGATTGGCGCCGCTTGATCGCGGCGGTTTCGTTGGCGTCGCGCCGCTTCACATTGCGCGAGGCGACGGCCTTGATGCGCTTTTTGCCTTTGGCGCCGGGCGAGGGCGCGCCGCCGCCGGCAAACGCCACGCCGAGGCCCGCGATCGCCACGAAGGCGAAGATGGCGATCAGGATTTCCGGACCCATCACGCGTTCTCCGCTTCATCGAGCGCGGCGGCGAGTTCCTTCTCGAGGCCGAAATAGCGGGCGCGCTCCCAAAAGCGCGGACGGCCCACGCCCGTGGCGCGGTGACGCCCGATGATGCGCCCGTTCTGGTCTTCGCCCTGAATTTCGTAGAGCAGCAGATCCTGCGTGATGATGGTCTCGCCTTCGAGGCCCATCACCTCGGTGATCTGCGTGATGCGGCGCGAACCATCGCGCAGACGCGCGGCCTGGATGACGACATCGACCGCCGCGACCACGATTTCGCGAATGGTTTTCGGCGGCAGCGAAAAGCCGCCCATCGTGATCATGGATTCCAGACGCGAGAGCCCTTCACGCGGCGTGTTGGCGTGCAACGTGCCCATGGAGCCGTCGTGGCCCGTGTTCATCGCCTGCAACAGGTCGAACGCTTCGGGGCCGCGGACTTCGCCGACGATGATGCGGTCAGGCCGCATCCGCAGGCAGTTCTTGACGAGATCGCGCATCGTCACCTGGCCCGAGCCTTCAAGGTTCGGCGGGCGGGTTTCCAGACGCACGGTGTGCGGCTGCTGCAGCTGCAATTCCGCGGCGTCTTCGCAGGTGATGATCCGTTCGGTCGGATCGATGAAGGCCGTGAGCGTGTTGAGCAGCGTCGTCTTGCCCGAGCCCGTACCGCCCGAGATCAGCACATTGCATCGGCACGCGCCGATGATCTGCAGGATGCGCGCGCCGGCCGGCGAGATCGAGCCGAACTCCACGAGGTTCGAAAGCTTGAGCTTGTCCTTCTTGAACTTCCGGATGGTGAGCGTCGGCCCATCGATCGCCAGCGGGGGCACGATGACGTTGACGCGCGAGCCATCCGGCAAGCGCGCGTCGCAGATCGGCGAGCTTTCATCGACGCGCCGGCCGACCTGGCTGACGATGCGCTGACAGATGTTCATCAGCTGGCCATTGTCGCGGAAGCGCACGGCCGTCTTCGACACCTTGCCGTTGACTTCGATGAAGACGCCCGCCGCGCCATTGACCATGATGTCGGCGATATCGTCGCGCGCCAGCAGCGGTTCGAGCGGGCCATAGCCCAGCACGTCGTTGCAGATGTCGTCGAGCAGGGCTTCCTGCTCCGGGATCGACATGACGACGTTCTTGATCGAGATGATCTCGGCGACGATGTCGCGGATTTCGTCGCGCGCGCTTTCGGGATCGAGCTGCGCCAGCTGCGACAGATCGATGGTTTCGATCAGCGCGTTGAAGATCGTCGATTTGACCCGGTAATACGCTTCGGAGCGATATTCCTGTGGCTCTTGCGGTTCGGCGCTGGGCGCGGGCGCGCGCTGCTTGCTCGCGGCCGGCGCCTGCGGCGCGAGCGGCGGGCTGGCTTGCGCAGGGCGCGCGGAGACGGGCTTAGGCGCAGAAGCTGTGGGCGCCGGCCGCATCGGCGGCGGCGATGGCGCGCCTCCCTCAGAAAGGGGCGGGTCTCCGGCGTTGCGCTTTCCGAACATTCAGTCTCACCGGTTGAGGAACGGAATGCGCACGGCCAATTGCGCCTTCTTGGGTTCTTGAACTTTGCGGCCTGTGAGCGAAGCGGCGAGCGCATCGATCGCGAGCGCGGTCTTATGCGCGGGCTGCACTTCGCCGATCATCTGGCCGTTATTGGCGGCCATGCCGAAGAGCGCCGGATCGAACGCCAGAGTGGTCTCCGGCTCCGAGCCCAGCGCTTCGGCGAAATCCTTCAGCGGAATTTCTGGCCGCTTGGGCACGCCCGCCATGTTCAGCACGACGCGCGGCGCATTGTCGTAAGGCCGCGAGGCGCGCAGCAGATCGATGATGTTCTTCGAATTGCGCAGCGAGGCGAGATCGGGCGAGCCGACGATCACGATATCGTCCGCCGAGAGCAGAATCTGCTTCACCCAGCTCGACCAGGTGTGCGGCAAGTCCAGCACGATGTAGGGGCTGGTGCGGCGCACGCGGTCGATCACGGTTTCGAACGCCATCGGATCGAGTTCGAATTCGCGTTCGAGCGTCGCCGGCGCGGTCAGCATTTGCAGGCGCTGCGTGTGCTTGGTGGTGAGCCGTTCGAGCAGCACGTCATCGACGCGATCAGGCGCGAGCAGGGCGTCGGCCACCGATTGCTGCGGGTCCTGATTGAAATCGAGCGCGGCCGTGCCGAACGAGAGATCGAGATCGATCAGCGTGGCGCCCGCTTCCTGTCGCTCGGCGATCGACCACGCGAGATTGTGCGCGAGCGTGGAGGCGCCGACGCCGCCGCGCGCGCCGATCACCGCGACCACGCGGCCCGCGAACGGCTTCTCTGCGCTGACGTAAAGCCCGCAAATCGCGCGGATGAGCTCCACCGGCTGGATCGGCGGCACGATATATTCGCTCACGCCCCGGCGCATCAGTTCGCGGAACAGCGCGATGTCGTTGACGGCGCCGAGGATGACGACCTTGGTGCCTTCTTCGATCACCTGCGCGAGGCGATCGAGGCTGCGCAGCATCGCCGAGCTTTGCTGCGTCGTGTCCAGAATGAGCAGGTTCGGGCTCGCGGTCGTGCTAAAGCGCGTCAGCGCGGCTTCGATGCCGCCGAGTTCGACCACGATATCGGCCTTCGCCATGCGCCGGTCGGAGGCGGCGCTCTGGATCAGGCGCGCGATCTCGGGGCGGTCGCAGCAGGCGTGGATCGTGATCCGCGGGATCGGTTGCTCGGTGATGTGGCCGTCGTCATGAATGGCCGGCGGCGGGGCCGCCGTCAGGCCGAACGGATCGTCGGTCTCTTCCGCATGCTCGTCGGCATTGGCGAGCGGCGCATCGAACGGCGGCGGCTCTTCCTCATCGCCCTCGATGCCGCCGAGACCGAAAGTCTCGTCGTCTTCCAGGACGAAATCATCATCCTCGTCGTCGTTGTCGGAGACGCTCCAGGAGAGCTCGGCGTTCGAACCGCTCATCGTGCCCCTCACTGCACCGCGTTGGAAATGGTGACGCGCTCGTCGTTCGTGCGCGTTGCGGCGGTCGGTTCGCCGCGGCGATAATGGTCGAGAACCACGGCGCGGCGGCCGCCATCGCGCGCTTGCTCGTCGCGCGGCTCGATCAGATCGTGCGGATCGTCGATCATTGCGGCCAGATTGGCCTGCGCCGAACAGCCGAAGCTCTCGTACGGTTGGTTGTTCGATTGATGCGCCAGATCCTGCGTCCAGAGCGGCGCGCATTCCGGCGCGAAGGCCTCGAACCGGGTGAAGCTCAGCACCACCGGCGCGCCATTGGCTTGCGAGCCGTCATAGGCCGCGCCCGAAATCGCCGCATAGGGCACGCCGGATTCGACCAGGCGCATGCGCGTCTCGTGGGCGATGCGCGCGGCCGCATCCGCGTTCGCGCCGCCCGAAGGGATGCTCATGATCAGCGGCCCATGCCCGACGCGCAGATAGCGCGCCGCGAAATCGGCGATCTGCGCCTGATCCGTCACCGGCAGCATCAGCTCATCGGACGCCACGGCGACGTCCAGGCGATCGCCGGTCTGCTCGACGCGGATTTGGTGGCGGTCGGCGGCGGTCGCGATCGGCGGGCCGTCCGGCGTCGGCACGCCGGCGCACGAGGCCAGCGCTGCGAGCGCGCTCACGCCGAGGAGAAGCTTCGTGTTCATCTGCGCACTCCTCACGGGATCACGTGGCCGGACGGGCCATGCAGGCGCCGCCGGTCTGCTGTTTCGCCTGGGCCATCGCTGTCGCCGCGATAGACGGCGTTGAGGCGGCCCAGGAACATGGCTTGGCCCTCGGACGGGTTCATGAAGCCGTCGGACGGCGTGCGCAGCTGGCTCGGATTGGCCGCGTGCACGAGATAGGGCGTGACGATGATGACGAGTTCGGACTCGTTGTTGATGAAATCGCGCGAGCGGAACAGCGTGCCGAGCACCGGCAGGTTCATCGCGCCCGGCAGGCCTTCGATGGCGTGCCGCGTGGCTTCGCGAATGAGGCCCGCCATCACGATCGCGCCGCCCGAAGGCATTTCAACCGTGGTCTCCGCGCGCCGCACTTGCAGCGCGGGAATGGTGATGCCGCGCACAACGGTCGTCGAGCCGTCCGGCTGACGGATCGGAGTATCGCCCGTGCTGATCGCGCCTTCGCTGGTGAGTTCGCTGACCTCGGTCGAGAGCTTCAGCGAGATGCGCCCGCCCGAGAGCACGACCGGCGTCACCGCAAGGCCCACGCCGAATGGTTTGAACTCGACCGAAATCTGCCCGTCGTCGGAATTGACCGGCACCGGGAATTCGCCGCCCGCGAGGAAGCGCGCGCTTTCGCCGGAGATCGCCGTCAAATTCGGCTCGGCCAGAATGCGCAGCAGGCCGGCGCGCTCGAACGCCTGGATCGAGGCTTGCGTCTGGCGGTCGGTCACCGCTTCGGCCGGGCCGTAGGTGACTTGTTGGCCGGTGTAATTGCCGTTGGGATCGTAAAGCGGCTGCGAGGAATAGCCGCCGACGCCCGAACTGCCCGTCGACGTGCCGCCCGGATCGACATTGCCGCTCGGATAGGTGAGGCTTTCCGGCTGCAGGATGTTTTCCGCGATGCCGCCCGATGCGGTCAGGCCGCCCAGCAGGCGGCCTGAAATCGAGAAGCCGTTCTCCGTCGCGACATTCCAGAAATGGTCGCTGTTGAAGAGCTGATTGACGATCTCGTCATAGTTCATGTTGACGCCAAGCTGGCGCACCAAAGTGCGGCTCATCTCGACGATGCGCACACGCACCAGAACCTGTTCGCTGCCTTCCACCTGCAGCAGGTTCACGATTTGCGGCCCGCTTGTGTTCGAGGCGTTGGAGCCGATGAACCGGCTCGCGATGTCGTACACGGTTTGCGATTCAGCGGCGGAGGGCACCGTGCCCGAGAGCACGATCGAGCCGTTCACCGCCTCGGCATGGACCGTGGAATTGGTCGAATAGCGCTGCAGAATATCGTTGAGCGGCGCCACATCCGGCTCGACGCGAATTTCAACATTCGCGATCTGATGGCCGCTGGCGTCGAAGAAGAAGGCGTTGGTCTGCCCGATCGCGCGGCCGATGATGTAGACGCGGCGTGAGGTGCGCACCACCGCATCGGCCGTGGCGGGATTGGAGAGCAGCACGTCGCGCGCATCGGCCGGCAGATCGATGATCGCCGATTTGCCGAGCGGCAGAACGAGAGAGGCCGCCGTCGCGCCCGAACCGCCGCCATTGATGCGGATGTTCGAGGCGCCGGTATCGGCCGCCTGCGCATAGGCGAGAGTCGGCGAGGCCGCCATCAGCGCCGAAAGCGCTGTGGCGATGCTGGCCCTGAGGCGCTTCCTCATCGCGACGTCCCCCTGACTTGTCCGAATGCATGAATGAGCACGCCGCCGCCGCCCTGGCCCGTGCCGGAGCCGGGCGGCGCCGCGGACGGCACGCGCAAAGTGGCAGGCTCGGTTTGAACGCCGCGCAGCGACAGCGAAATTTCACCTTGCATGTCGGCCTGCGCGAGCAGGCGCGCATCGGCGGCGCTCAGCTCAAGCACGGCGACGCGCGCTTCGGCGCGTTCGGGCGCATCGCCCGTGGTTTGCGTCTGCACGTGCTCGTCAAGCGCCAGCACGCGCACGTCTTGCAGAATGGTCGTGGCATGCGCGACCTGATGGCCGCCGTTTTCGCCATCGCTCTTGGCCGTCATCACGACATCGACGTGATCGTTCGGCTGGATGAAGCCGCCGACGGCGCGCGTGCTTTCGATCTCGACCGCGACCGCGCGATAGCCAGGCTGCAATTGCGCAGCCAGGAAGCCGTGGCCGTTGGCCAGCACCAGCGAGCCTTCGATCACCGGCTCGCCTTGCGAGAAATTGCGGCGCGCGATCGCGCCCTGCAGCTCGGTCGAGGCGTCCGGGCGCTGCGATTGGCGGATGAAATCGCCGCCCACGGAATCATTAGGAAAGAGCCGCCAGGCAAGATCGCTGCCGGTGAGCGCCGCGCCCTGCATCACATTGCGCGTCACCACCAGAACTTGTTGGCCTTCGATGGGCGCCGCGTGTTCACGCCGTTCCGGCGGACGCGCCGTCATGCCGCGAATGACAACCATCGCGCCGATCGCCGCAATGAAAGCGACAGCGAGAACGATCAGCTGACGCGCTGACATGCGTGCTCCTTTCGGCGCCTAAGCGCATTGAATCCCTTGGGCACAATTGACTGCTATGGCTAAGGCAGGGTTAACGCTGCGCTGGCCGCGGCGATCCCGCCCGCCGCGATCGCGACGCCGTAGGGCACGCCGCCGCGCGGCTTTAACAAACGGTTGATGAAGGCCGGCCGCGTCTCGCTCGGCTGCACGATCTTGCGCGCGATGAGCAGGATGAGCGCGAGCAATCCGCCTGCGATCGCCATCCAAAGCGCGAAAGCGCCGAACGCGCCAAGCCCCGTCCAGAGCGAGGCCGCCGCGATCAGCTTCACATCGCCGCCGCCGACGATGCCGATTTGAAAAAGCAGAAAGCCGGCGATCAGCACGCCGAAGCCGAACAGGAGATGCCAGCCGAACGGCGCCCAGCCGGGCTGCGCAATCGCGGCGAACAGCACATAGCCGGCGGCGAGCGCGATCGAGACCCAGTTCGGTATCTTCATGGTCGCGACGTCGCTGACGGCGCCGATCAGCAGAAGTCCGGCGAAGAGGGCGAGCGGCAAGACTTCATTCATGCGCCGAGTACGCGCAGAGAGGCGTTGCTATTCATTAAACGCCAAGAAAAAAGCCGCCCGGCGAACCGGACGGCTTTAGAAAGTCTTGAGGAGAGGGGGCGTGCGGCGCGCTTTCGCGCGCCGCCGCGATCAGGGCTTACGAGCCGCTGTTGGCGGTTTCGACCGCGTCCGAAATCTTCGTGAACGAGTCAGAGATGTTCGTGCCGAGGGTCGACACGGCCGAGATGATCACGACCGCGATGAGGGCCGCGATGAGGCCGTATTCGATGGCCGTCGCGCCGTCTTCGTTCTTCAGGAAGTTCTTCAGGTTCAACATTTCAATGCTCCGATGTCAGGTGCTCTCACCAGTCAGGCTGGGCGCCGCACCCGACGACCCGTACCAGACACGCGAAGATATAGTCTGGTCGTATTGAAGAATTCGTTGAGAAAAAGGCGAAAAAAGGCAGATTTATACCTAAAATTTATAAACCAAACCTTTGGCCTATCTTGAGCTATATATAAGGAGTGCTTGCCGCGCGTTAGCGATGTGGAAACCAATCGGTCGTATGGCTGGAGCCTCAGATAGGCGCGCGGAGACGGCGGATATGGCGAAGCGGAGCTGGATTGTGCGTGGCGCGCTCGGGCTCGCCGCCTCGATGTTCATGGCCGCCAGCGCCTATGCGCACGATATTCATGTCGCGCTCGATGCGACCACGCCGCTGCGCCTGTCTTCGCCCGCGCAAGGCGTGTCGATCGGCAATTCCTCGATCATCGGCGTCTCGGTGCAGAGCGACCGGCTGCTGTTCGTCACCGGCCGCTCCTATGGCACGACCAATCTCGTCGTCGTCGATGGCGACGGCCGCACCATCTATAGCGGCCGCGTGACGGTGACGCCGGATGAAAACGGCGCCGTGATCGTCACGCGCGGCCTCGATACCGAGCGCCTCGAATGCTCGCCGATCTGCCGCCCGCGGCCCGATATCGGCGATGGCTCGGATGCGTTCGGCCAGGTCACCTCGCAAATCGGCGCGCGCGCCTCGACCGGCACCGGCGGCGGCAATTAAGCCTGAAAATCAAACGCGGTTGATGCCGTTAACCGCGTGTTTTGACCGCAAATAAAGCAATGTGCGCGATGCTGCACCTCTGCCTGGAGGGCCAAGGCGTGCTGTTCGTGCGGTCTCTACATCGCGATCTTCTGCGTTTCGCGCGCGCCGAGCAGGGCGCGGCCGCGGTCGAAATGGCCATGATCGCCGCGCCGTTCTTCTGGCTGCTGATGGGCATGTTCGAAGTCGCGATGATCCAGTTCGCGCAGACCACGCTCGATTACGCGATGGGCGAAACCGCGCGTCAGATCCGCACCGGCGAATTCCAGATGGACCATTTCACCGAGGCGCAGGTGAAGGCGCGCATTTGCAGTGAGATGGGCCGCATTCTCGCGGCCAATTGCGACGACCTTTATCTCGATGTCGATTCCTATCAGGGCTTCGTCAACGTTCAGAACACCAACCCGGTCGGTCCGAACGGGCAGATGAACACGTCCGGCTTCGGCTATAGCCCTGGCGCGCCGTCCGCGATCGTGATGGTCCGCGGGTTTTACTCCTGGCATGTGTTCACGCCGTTCTTCCAAGATTTTCTGGCCAATGTCGGTCATACGCGGCTGCTGACCTCGACAATTCTTTTCCGGAACGAACCCTATGCGACGACCTGATCGCGCCATCGCGGGCGTTCTGGCGGCGCTGCGCAGGTTCGCGCACGCGCGCGCCGGCCTTGCGGCCGTCGAATTCGCGCTCATCCTGCCGATGATGGTGATGGTGCTGTTCGGCGCCGTCGAGGTCGTCAACCTGCTTGAGGCCGATCGCCGGCTCGAGAACACGGCCGCCTCCGTCTCCGACGTGCTCTCGCGCGACAACAGCGTCGACAACACCGAAATGAACGGCGTGATGTCCGCGATCGATCCGCTGATGTGGCCGGATTCCGGCTCGCACGTCGATTTGCGCATCTGTTCGATCATCATCAATTCGACCAGCGATGCGCGCGTGGTGTGGTGCGATACGCGCGGCAGTGAATATCCGCCGCTGGCCGCGAATGCCGTCGTGGGCGGCTTGCCGACAGCGATGATGCGCGCCGGCACCAGCCTCATCCGCGTGGAAGCGGCCTATCCCTATCATCCGCGCTTCGGCTTCTTCCTGCTGGACGAGCGCCGCCACATGGATCGCGACACGCGCGAACGCAATTTGAAGCACACGGTCTATCGCCGCTCCCGCCTGGTCGATCCGATCCCGCGCGTGCGCAACTAGGCGCGCAGGCCCGGCCTGGGCATTGACCGGCAGGCCGCGCCGGCTCACATCCGGCCATGAGCCGGTCATTGACCCCGCAACAAGCCGTCCAGACCCTCGAAGAGGCGCATGGCCGCGCCGTGACGGCGCTGCGCCGCGCCGTGGCGCGCTTCGCCGCCGATGGAACCCCGCCCAGCGCGGAAGAGCGGGCGCTGTTCCGCTATCCCGAATTGCGCGTCGTCTATGCCGGCGGCGGCGCAGGCCCCAGAACGCCGCGCGCCTATGGCCAGCTGATCTGGCCCGGCGAATATGAGGTCTCGATCACCCAGCCCGGCTTTTTCCGGCCCTATCTCCTGGAGCAGCTCAGCCTGCTGGTCGAAGATTACGGCGCCGAGATCAGCGTCGGCGTGAGCGAGAGCGAAATCCCGTATTCCTTCGTGCTCGACAGCGCGCTCGATCTCGATGCGACGCCGACGGCGGAATTGGCGCGGCATTTTCCGATCCCGCGCCTGGCTTTGGTGGGCGACGCCGTCGTCGATGGACGCCCGCATGAAAATCTGGAGCGCGCCCGCCCGCTGGCCTTGTTCGATGCGCCGCGCACGGATTATTCGCTGAAGCGGCTCGATCATTACACCGGCGCGCCCTGGCAGGACGTGCAGCCCTGGATTCTGTTCACGAATTACCAGCGCTATGTCGAGGAATTCGTGCGCTACGCCGTCAAGCGCGTGATGGAGGGGCCCGAGGGTTTGGCGCTGTCCTGTCCCGGCCGCATCCGCATCGAGAAATCGACGCCGAACGCGGAGGAGGCTGCGCTCGCCGCGCCATGGCGCAATCATCAAATGCCCGCCTATCATCTGATCGAGCCCGGCAATGACGGCGTCAGCCTCGTCAATATCGGCGTCGGCCCATCCAACGCCAAGACGATGACCGATCACCTCGCCGTGCTGCGCCCGCATTGCTGGCTGATGATCGGCCATTGCGGGGGCTTGCGCCACACGCAGCGCGTCGGCGATTACGTGCTGGCGCACGCCTATCTGCGGCGCGACCGCGTGCTCGATGATCACGTGCCGCTCGAAATTCCCGTGCCGGCGATCGCGGAGGTGCAGGTCGCGCTCGAACAGGCCGCCAGCGCCGCCTCCGGCGAAGATCCCGGCGAATTGCGCCGGCGTCTGCGCACCGGCACCGTCGTCAGCTACGCCGACCGCAATTGGGAGCTCGACTATCTCAACGAGCGGCAATTGCTGTCGCAATCGCGCGCCATCGCGGTCGATATGGAAAGCGCGTGCATCGCCACGCAGGGCTTCCGCCTGCGCGTGCCCTATGGCGTGCTGCTGTGCGTGTCGGATAAGCCGCTTCACGGCGAAATCAAACTGCCCGGCGGCGCCGATCGCTTTTACGAACGCGCCGTCGGCGCGCATCTGCGCATCGGCATCGAGACTTTGGAAATTCTCAAACGCCAGCGCGCGCAATTGCATTCGCGCAAGCTGCGCTCGTTCGACGAGCCGCCGTTCCGATGAGCGCGCACACGCTTTCCGCGCCGAACGTGCGCGTCGCCGCGTGGTTCGCCGCGGCGCTGCTGGTCTGCGCGCTGATTGCAGCGGCGCTGCTTGCACAGTTCTCGGTGCGCGAAACGGCCTATCCGCCCGATCGCGGCGTGGAAGCCTATGTCGCGCCGCGCGCCGCGCCATCATCGTTCGCCATTGCGCCTGCCAACGCGCCCGCGCGCGGCGGCGCCATCGCCGCGCCGGAGCAGGGCCCGCAGGCGCCGCCGAGCGCGCTCACGGGTCTCGCCAATGTGGCGCGCGGTTCGAGCTTTTCCGCTTATCGCGGCGAACGCGCGATTGCGCCCGCGCCGGTCGAAGGCGGTCTTTCGCGCGACGATGCGCTCGGGCGCGCCATCGTGCGCGGCCTCAATGCGCGGGTGGAGAATTATGCGCGCGGCGAAGCCCAGCGCTATGCGGATCCGCGCGACGATCCGATCTACGAGCGCGGAACCGATCCCGCCGACGCCGCGATGCGGCCATGCCCGATCGGCCAAGAGCCGCGCGGCGATGGCCGCAATCTCCACGGCCGCACCTGCGTCCCCACGCGCTGACGCTGATATAAGAACGAACAGCCGCCGCGTCCTTCTCCCCTTGTGGGAGAAGGTGGCGCGAAATGCGGCTTGCCGCATTTCGCTCTCAAGAGATCAAAATCGAGCGGGCTCGATTTTGAAGCGCCGGATGACGGGTGATAGCGCCGCGTTCTGAGAAAAGAGAGTAAGCACCCCTCATCCGTCTCGATTGCTGCGCAATCGATCCACCTTCTCCCACAAGGGGAGAAGGACGAGGGCGCGTTCGAACTCTACGCGCTATTCGAACAGCTTCTTTTCGATCTGCGCGCGCTTGTTGGCGTCGATGCCCAGCACGTCGCGCAGATAGGTTTCGACATCGCCGTGCTCGGCGCGGATGGAGTCGAACGCGGCGGCGAGGAAGCGCGCCTCCACGCCCTGCGCGACATGCATCGCTTCAGGATCGGGACGCTTGCCGTATTCGGCATGGATGCTGTCGGCCCACATCGGCCCGAAGCGCGCGAAGCGCTCGGGATCGTTGGTGAGCAGGAAATCGTGGAAGATGTCGTCTTCGTGCACGCCCGCCAGCGTGTGCGTCAGCGCCACGATCATGCCCGTGCGGTCCTTGCCCGCCGCGCAATGGACCAGCAGCGCGCCCGGCGTCTCGGCCACGATGTCGAAATAGCGCGAGAACAGATCGATGTGGCGCGGCAGGTGCGGCCCGCGCCGGTAATAGCGGTCGAGATAGCCGCGGAAATCGGCGCCGGTGAGATCCGAGCTCGCCATGAAGCCCTGCCAGCTCTCTTCGCCCTCGTGGTGATCGTCGTTCTCGACGATCGCGGCGGAGAAATTCTCCCAGCGGCGCGCGGGATTGCGTTCGCGCTCTTCCGGACGGCGCAGATCGATGATCGCGGAAATGCCCAGCTCGGCCAGCCGCGCAAGATCGGAATCCGTCGCCATGCCGGGCGCTGCGGAGCGGAAGAAGCGCCCGCGCGCCATGGTGCGGTCGCCCGCCTGATAGCCGCCGAAATCGCGGAAATTCTGGAGGCCTTCGAACGGATGCTTCTGCGTCATGCCCGCCATGTAGCGAGGATCGGCGCGCGCGCCAATGCGTGCGCGGACCTCAATATGTGACGTTTCCGCGGCGCCTACTCGGCCGCGACCTGCGGGGGCTTTTTGCGGGGCCGATCGAGCACGCCCGCGAACCAAAGTCCGCCAAACGCCACGAGGATGGCCCACACGCTGCCGATCAGGAATTGCAGGAGAGGGGGCATCATTCAGTCTCTCGGTATCCGGTCCACAGAACGGTTTGGGCGGCCATATGAAATATAGCGGTTCCGCTGAAAAGCGCCAAACTTGTCCACCCCCAAGCGAGCGAAGGATTGAGCCATGGCCCGAACGTGGCGCCGATGAGGCAAGCGACCGCGGCGCCGTTGAGCAATGTGGCGGCAAGCTTCGCTGCTTCTTCGCGATGACGCTGCGACCTGAACGGCAAATGCAGCCTCACGCGCGCTCACCCCGCCTTGCGCTTGTCCATCAGCGTTTCGAAATTGGCCCACACGCCTTCGGCGCCGTGCCATTCGCCCTTGGTGGCGGCTTTCGAATATTCGGTCGCGCGCGCCTCGAAGAAATTGGCGTGTTCGACGCCGTTGAGGATCGCCGACAGCCAGGGCAGGGGATGCTCTTTCACATCGCCATAGAGCTTGGGCAGGCCCAATTGGCCGAGCCGCCAATCGGCGATGTAGCGAATATAGCCCTTGATATCTTCCGGCGTCATGCCCTGCACCGGGCCCATCTCGAACGCCAGATCGATGAAGCGATCTTCAATGCCGACGACCTTGCGGCAGCACTCGACGATGTCGTCCTTCACGCTTTGCGTCAGCGCGTCGGTTTCCTGCGCGAAGGCGTGGAACAGCTTGATCATGCCTTCGCAGTGCAGGCTTTCATCGCGCACCGACCAGGTCACGATCTGGCCCATGCCCTTCATCTTGTTGAAGCGCGGGAAATTCATCAGCATCGCGAACGAGGCGAACAGCTGCAGCCCTTCGGTGAAGCCGCCGAACATCGCCACCGTACGCAGAATGTCGGCTTCGGTTTCGACGCCGAATTCCTGCATGTAATCGTGCTTGTCGCGCATCGCCTGATAATCAAGGAACGCGGCGAATTCGGTTTCGGGCATGCCGATGGTTTCGAGCAGCAGCGCGTAGGCCGCAATATGGATGGTCTCGATGTTCGAGAACGCGGCCATCATCATCTTGATTTCGGTCGGCCGGAACACGCGCGAATAGCGCTCCATGTAATTGTCGTTCACCTCGACATCGGCCTGGGTGAAGAAGCGGAAGATCTGCGTCAGCAGATTGCGCTCGCCGTCATTGAGCTTGGAGGCCCAATCCTTGACGTCCTCGCCGAGCGGGACTTCTTCCGGCATCCAATGGACCTGCTGCTGGCGCCGCCAGAAATCATAGGCCCACGGGTATCGGAACGGCTTGTAGGCGCGCGACGGGATGAGCAATCCAGGCTTCGGGCGCGAGTGCAGGCTCATTCCGTTTCGTCTCCCTCACAAACTTACCAGATATTGCGGCAATTGCGAGCGCCTGCCGCCACATCTTGTGTCTAACCGAGTCTGCGTGTGCAGAAGGTTAACGTCCCCAAAGTCACTTTGGGCCGATTCCGGACGATTGCGAGGGGCCGGCGCAGCCGCGTACCGCCGGCTTCCAGCCGGCAGGCTCCCGTCTCGCCGGCAAACCTTTGAACGCGCCCAAGCTGCCGGCTGGAAGCCGGCGGTACGGCGGGCGGTGCCGGCAAACGAAAAGGCCGCAGCTTGCGCCGCGGCCTTCAAGGTCGAGGGGAAAAGCTAGATCAGCGCCGCCAGGTCAGCGTCACGCCGGTGAAATTTTCTTCGGCCGAGCCGTACTTGCCTTGGATGTCGCGCTGCACATAGGCGATCGAGGCCTGCAGGCCGTGCGTCTCCATGGCGACGCCGACTTGCATATCGCCGATCTCGACGCGGTCTTCGGTGTAGCTCACCGCGCGGCCGCGCGCGTTCGGCGCCCAGGCCAATTGTTCGTTGTCGCCGGCCGCGAAGAAATACCAAGTGGGGCTGTCCCAATTGGCGTCGCGGAACGAGTTCGCCAGACGCGCCAGGCCGCGGCCGACGCGCACTTCAGCGCCCGTGCCCGACCGGCTGACATCGCCGTCCTCGCTGACGCGCAAGGTCGCGCGCTGCGTGAGCGAAACATCGACCGGCAGGCCGCTGTTTTCCGCCGAGGTCAGCGCTTGCAGCTCGAACCGGCGATGGTCGAGATTGGCGGCATCGGCGAAGGCGTCCGACGTCACCTGCGCGCTGCGCGCCGGCGGCTCATCGCGCAGTGCGAAACGAACGCCCATTGCGCGCGAAAACGCGGCCAGGCCATCGTTTGGTTCTTGGAAATTGACGCCGCTTAGAGCGGCTGCGTTTGAAGACGATGGTTCTTCCGCCATCGCAATGCTGAAGGCCAGCCCGCTGCAAGTCAGCGCGCCAGCGATCACGAGCGCACGTAAGAGCATTCGCGACCCTCCCACATGAACGATCCGTCGAACATGCTTAACAAAGCGTTGCCTGCGCGGACGTTCGTTCGCGCCGCGCGTGGCGGCTTTTGTTGTGAGGGAGGCAATGCAAGGCGCGCGCTAGGCGCACGCATTTAGCTTAGGCCTCTGGTTTGCGCAGAGATTTCTGCATGAACACGACATCGACCCAGCGCTCGAATTTGTAGCCGACATTTTTGATCACGCCTTGATGCGTGAAGCCCGCCGTCTTGTGCAGCGCGATCGATGCTGCATTTCCGGAATCGCCAATCACCGCGATCACTTCGCGCACATCGTCGTCGCGCAGCATGAGGAGCAAATCCGCGATCAGAAATGTGCCGATGCCTTGGCCCATCGCCGAGGGCGCGACGTAGATGGAGTCCTCGAACGTGCGCGCATAGGCGGCGCGCGGCCGGAACGGCGCTGCGTACGCAAAGCCGAGCACGCGGGTCAGATCGTCGGCCGGGGAGGCGACCAGATAGGGCCAGCCATTGGTGACGACCGCGCTCCAGCGCTCGTGCATCTCGGCCTGGCTCGGCGGCGCCAGTTCGAACGTGCCGGCGCCCGTCAGCACATGATGGCCGTAAATCAGCGTGACCTGCTCGATATCCTGCTCGAAACAGGGCCGCACCAGGATCCGCCGGGGCTCGGACATGGGGCGAGGGGGTGGCGCGCGCCGGCCACAGGGTCAAGCCAAAGGCGCCGCATGAGGCCTTGTTCACCTCGCTTTGACGGGAGGGCGCCTATACTGGCGGCTTCGTTGGGGTTTCGAAATGCGCGCCGCCCAGGCGGGCCTTCTGGCCGGCCTTGCCCTTTTTGCTTCTGCGCTCAGCGCCTGCGCCACCGCGCCCGCGCCGATCGCGCGCGGCGGCGGCTGGGGCGGCCCCAGCGCGCCTGACCCTTATTATTCGGGCGATCCCAGGGTCGAAACGCCGGCCGCGCCGCTGCAATGCGTGCCGTTCGCGCGCGCGGCCTCGGGCATCGAAATCTACGGCGACGCCAACACTTGGTGGATGCAGGCCGAGGGCCGCTATCCGCGCTCCCACACGCCCGCGCCCGGCTCCGTGCTGGTGATGCGCGGCTATCAGACGGACGCCCGCGGCCATGTCGCGGTCGTGACGCAGATCCTTTCCTCCCGCCAAATCCTGGTCGATCAGGCCAATTGGATGAACGGCGGCGAGGTCGCGCGCGGCGTGCCGGTGATGGACGTGTCGCCGGACAATGATTGGAGCGAGGTCCGCGTCTGGTGGATCCCGACGCGCAGCTGGGGCGCGCGCGTTTACGAGGCTTTCGGCTTCATTCACCCGCTGCCGCTCAGCTTTGCGAGTTCCTGAGCTGATCTTCCCACATCTTGTGGTCTAGACGCAGAAGTAAACCCGCGCTCGTTAAGAGTTACAGACAGTCAATTAACCTTAATCTACGCCGTGACTGGCGGCTCATCCTGCGAATAATCGCGCGTTTAAAGGTTCTTTAAGCTCATCCAGGCCTTTTGTGTCTCGTTCTGGGACGGAACCCTGGAGAACGTATGTCGACCCGCGCGATGTTCGCAGCAGCGACCGCCTTCGGAGTCTGTTTTGGCCACGCCCCGATGGCGGTGGCTTTGACTCCGCTTTCCGAGGATGCGTCGCTGGGAGAAGCCCCGGCGCTGGCCTCGCCCTACGCCGTGTCGCCGCCGAGCGCCTTCGCGCGCCCGAGCGATGGCGAATTGGCGGCCGACGCCAGCGTCCAGCAGCGCGGCCCCCGCCTGCAATGCGTGCCCTTCGTGCGCAACGAAACCGGCGTCGAAATCTACGGCAACGCCAACACCTGGTGGCAACAGGCGCAAGGGCGCTATGGCCGCGTGCGCGATCCCTCCGAGGGCGCGATCATGGTGATGCGCGGCTATCGCACAGACCGGCGCGGCCATGTCGCCGTGGTGCGCCATGTGGTGTCGGACCGGATCGTCATCGTCGACCACGCCAATTGGATGAATGGCGGCGAGATTTCGCGCAACGTGCCTGTGGAGGACGTGAGCCCCAACGGCGATTGGAGCCAGGTGCGCGTGTGGAATGTGCTCGGCGCCCATTGGGGCGGGCGCGTCTACAATGTGCGCGGCTTCATTATCCGCGGCTCCGAGCCCAATGGCGCCCCGCAAAGCGGACAATCCGCCGACGCATCGGCCACGCCGGTCGGCTAAGCGCGTTCCCAAGCTCCCCAGAGTGCATTAAGCACGAGGCGCGATCTCGAGGGATGTCGCGCAGCGGGTGAGACGACGAATGGCGGTGGCGAACGCGAAGCCGAGTTTGCGGCGCAATCTGCAAGGCGAATTGCGGTTGAAACAGAAGGGCGGCATCGCGCTCTTCCGCTGGTACACCGGCAATTGGATATGGGATAATTTTATCCTGCTCTGCATCATCCTGAACGCCATCGCGCTCGGGCTCGACGCCAATTTCGATGAGAGCTGGCCCTATCACCATCTGATCGAGAATCTCGATCAATACTTCCTGTGGATTTTCACGTTCGAGCTGTTCTCGGAATTCCTCGCGCAAGGGCCGCGGGCCTATTTCCGCAACGGCTGGAACATCTTCGACGTGGTCGTCGTCGGCATTTGCTACGTCGCGATCTCGCCGGCGGTCTCGGCGCTGCGGACGCTGCGGATCTTGCGCGTGCTGCGCCTGGTGAGCGCGGTGCCGCAAATGCGGCGCGTGGTGGAGGCGCTGTTCGGCGCGCTGCCCGGCATTCTGGCGACCTCGGCCATTCTGTTCGTCGTGTTCTACATCGGCTCGGTGATGGCCACGACCCTGTTCAGGGGCGACGAAGCCTTCAGCGATCTCGGCAGAAGCGCGCTCTCTCTGTTCGCGCTCACGCAATTCGACGGCTGGGGCGATACGATCACGCGGCTCAACGGGGTTCATCCCTGGGCCTGGGTGTTCCTGATGGCGTTTACGGTGATCGCCGCGTTCGCGGTGCTGAACCTCTTCATCGGCGTCATCGTCGACGCCGTGCAGGAAACCCGCAACGTGCAGACCGCCGAAATCGCGCACGAGGTCGAAGAGATCGAAGCCGACGTCGAAGACATCCAGGAAGCGCAGGAAGACGCCGCCGTCGTGCAAAAGCGCATCCTCGATGAATTGCGCGCGCTGCGCGCGGAGGTCGCCACTTTGCGCGCGCAAGCGCCGCCGACCACGCCGCCGATCGCGTAAGAGGGCCGCTGATTTCGTCGGTCCAGGGAGGGGGCGATGGCGGGAATGGTTTGGCGAATTCTGCTGCTCAGCTGTGCGTTCGCTCTTTCAGCCTGCGCGCCGCCGCCCGCGCCCGCTGCGCCCGCGGATGTCGAATTGACGCCTTTGCGCACCATCAACCGTGTGGAGGCCGTCCTCTTGTTGCGCGCGATCGGCCTGGAGGACGTCCCCGTCGCGCATGACGTCGATTGCTATCGCATGATCTACACCACGCATGACGCCTCGGGACGGGCGCTGCGCGTGAGCGGTCTTCTGGCGCTGCCGCGCGGCGCGCCAGCGCGCCGTCTGGTGAGCTTCCAACACGGCACCTCGACGACGCATGACGCCGTTCCGTCAAAACCGGACGGCACTGGATTGGGCGCGGCGATCGTGTTCGCCGGCAACGGCTATGCGCTCCTCGCGCCCGATTATATCGGCCTGGGCGCATCGCAGGAGATCCATCCCTATCTCGTGGCCGAGGACGCCGCGCGCGCCGTCGTCGACATGATCCGCGCCGCGCGAAGGATTGACGGCGTTCCGAACGGGCCTGTGTTTCTCTCCGGATTTTCGCAAGGCGGGCAGGCGAGCATGGCGGCGCTGCGCGTGCTCGAGGCGGACGGCGAAACCGTGCTGGCGGCGGCCCCGGTGGCGGGGCCTTATGACGCGCGCGGCGTCTCGCTCGGCGTTGCGCTGCGCGGCGGCGCGCCTTCGCATGCGCTCTATCTCGCCTATATGAGCCGCGGCTACGCCGCGCATTACGGCCGTCCGCTGGAGAGCGTGCTCACCCCTGACTATGCGCGCCGCGTCTCGGAAATCTTCGGCGCCTCGTACACGCCGCAGCAGATCATCGCGGCGCTGCCTGCCAATCCGCGCGCGCTGTTCAACGCGGATTTCCTCGAAGCGTTCGACGAAAACAAGCCGCACTGGCTTCTCGATGCTATGGCGCGGAGCGATGTGAGCGATTGGGCGCCGAAGACGCCGGTGCGGCTCTATTACGGGGCGGCGGACATCGACGTTGCGCCCGAGGAGGCGCTGCATGCGGCGCGCGCCATGCGCGCCCGGGGCGCGGACGTCACCGCGGTCGATGTCGGGCCGGTCGGGCATGATCCGTCCATGCTTGCCGCCACGCCGCTGATCCTGGCCTGGCTCGCGGAGCGGGAGGCCGCGGCCAGCCAAGATTCCGGTCCGCTGCTGACATCCCCCGGACCGGTTGAAACGCTGAACGATTGATTCAGCGCGCCAGCCCTGCGAGAATGACGCTATGTCAGTTTGGTCCCGCATCGTGGAAATGGCGGCGCGGGCGTTCGACCCAGAGGCCGATCCGCCTGCGCCCTTCGAAGAATGTGCGCCGCAGCCCAATGATGTGGGCTTCACCGCGGCTGTGATCGGGCTCGCCGCCAAGATGGCCAAGGCCGATGGCGCGGCGAGCGAGCGGGAGCTGGCCGCCGCCGCCCTGGTGTTCCGCCCGCCGCCGGGCGAGGAGGCCGCGTTCCGCCGCGCCTTCAACCTGGCCAAGCAGACGGTCCTGGGCTTCGAAAGCTACGCCAAGCAGATCGGCCGCAAATATCGCGCCCGGCCCTGCCTGCTGGAGGACGTGCTCGACGGTCTCTTCCAGATCGCCGCCGCCGACGGCGTGGTGGGGGAGGCGGAGCTGGCCTATCTCGCCGCCGTCGCCGAGCATTTCGGGTTCTCGGACGCGGAGTTCCGCCGCATCAAGGCGACCAATCTCGGCCAGGAGGCCGGCGATCCCTACGCCACGCTCGGCCTCTTGCCAGACGCCAGCATGGACGAGGTCCGCATGGCCTGGCGCCGGCTCGCCGCCGAGAACCATCCCGACCGCATGACCCAGCGCGGCGCTCCGCCTGAATTCGTCGCCATCGCCAAGGAAAAGACCGCCGCGATCAACGCCGCCTATGCGCGCATACGCGATGAGCAGATGGCGCACGCCGGCTGAACGTTACCGCCAGGGTGGATTGACGGCGCGCCTGCCGCGTCCAACATCCCTAGCGAAGGAGATTTCCGATGATGGCAGCGGCCATTCCCGCGCCGGGTCCTGGCCCGCTTGAGGTGATCGCCCGCGGGCTGCGCACCGGGCTGGTCGTGCTCGGCGGGCTCATCGTGGTGGCGGCCTTGGCGGTTGCGGCCGTTTCAGTCGCGCTCGTCGGCGTGCTCCTCACCGCGGCGGCGATGGCGTTCCGCTTCCGCCCGCAGCCGAAAACGGTCCGCGCCGGCGAGGTGCTCGAGGGCCGGCGCACGCCGGATGGCTGGGTCGTGGAGCTGCGCGCCCGCTAAGCATCGTTTGCGCGCTTGACGCCCCGAGCGGCGCACGCAAAGCCAACGTCATGGCGAATATCGCGGCCCCGCGGGATGGGCGAAGCCCAGGCCGGCGCGCCGGGCTCGCCTTCGTGCTCGTCACGATCTGGATCGACGTGCTCTCATGGGGCGTGACGATCCCGGTCTATCCGCGGCTCATTGTGTCCTTCATGGGCGGCGATGTGGTGGCGGCCGCGACCATCGCCGGCCTCTTCATGACTTTGTTCGCCGCGATCCAATTGTTCGCCGCGCCCGTGCTCGGCGCGCTTTCGGATCGCTACGGGCGCCGCCCGGTGATCCTCATCGCCTGCGCCGGATTGTCGATCGACATGGCGGTCATGGCGTTTGCGCCGAACATCTGGTGGCTGCTCGCCACGCGTGTGCTGCACGCGGTCACCGCCGCCACGCAATCGGCGGCGGGCGCCTACATCGCCGACGTCACCAAGCCGGAAGACCGCGCCAAGGCCTATGGCTACATGGGCGCGGCGTTCTCCTTCGGCTTCATCGTGGGGCCGGGGATTGGCGGCGTGCTGGGCCAGATCGATATCCGCCTGCCGTTCATGGTTGGCGCCGCTCTGGCCTTCGTGAACGCGCTCTACGGCTATTTCCTGCTGCCGGAATCGCTCGCGCCGGAAAATCGCGCGCCGTTCCGCTGGAAACAGGCCAACCCGTTCGGCGCGGCCGCCTTCCTCAATCGCGATCGGCCGCTGCGCGCGCTGGCGAGCGTGAATTTGATGACCCAGCTCGCGCACCAAATTTATCCCGCGCTCTGGGTGCTCTACACCTCCTATCGCTATCAATGGGACGCGCTGATGGTGGGCGTGACGCTCGCCATCTCGGGCGTGGCGGCGATGCTGGTGCAGAGCTTTCTGGTCGGCCCCGTGGTCAAGGCCTTGGGCGAACGGCGCGCCGTGATGATCGGGTTCGCGTTCTGGGCGGCGGCCTTCGCCGTCGAGGGCTATGCGCCGACGACGTGGATTTTTCTTCTCGGCATCCCGCTCGGCGCACTCTCCGCGTTCGCCGGGCCGGCGCTGAGCTCGCTCATGTCGCAGCGCGTGGCGGCCGATGCGCAGGGCCAATTGCAGGGCGCCAATTCCGCGCTGATCTCGATCGCGGGCCTGATCGGGCCGCTCATCTACACCGGCTTGTTCGCGTTCTTCATCGCCGATGAGCGCGCGTTCAAAATTCCCGGCGCGCCGTTCTTCTTCGCGGCCGCGATGATCCTTGCGGGGCTCGCGCTCGCCTATGACGCCACGCGCGCGAAGGGCGCACCGCCCGCATGATCGCGCCTATGATTGATCGTCTCTCTCCGAATTTCGACGAGCGCGGCCGCGCCATCGATCTCGTCGTGCTGCACTACACCGGCATGAAGGATGGCGAGACGGCGCTGCGCCGGCTCACCGATCCCGCGCCGGTCGCCGGCGCCTATCCCGGCCCCTGGCAGGCGCCGGACGTCGATCCCGCAACGCCCTTGGCGCGCGTCAGCGCGCACTACGTCGTCGGCGAAGAGGGCGCCGTCTATCGCGTGGTTCCGGAAGAAAAGCGGGCTTGGCACGCGGGCGTGTCCAATTGGGAAGGCGATCCTGGCACGAATGCGCGCGCCATCGGCATCGAGATCGCCAATGGCGGCCATGATTACGGCCTGCCGCCTTATGGCGACGTGCAGATCGACGCCGTGATCGCGCTGGTGAAGGACATCCTCGCCCGCAACGCGCTCAGGCCCGCGCGCGTCGTCGGCCATTCCGACGTCGCGCCCGCCCGCAAGGACGATCCCGGCGAACATTTTCCCTGGAAGCGTTTGGCCGACGCCGGCTGCGCGATCTGGCCGCGCGCAGGCGCTGCGCCCGTCGCCGATCCGCGCGCTGCGCTCACCGCGCTCGGCTACGACGCCAGCGTGGATCTCCCGCTCGTGCTGCGCGCCTTCCAGCGCCGCTTCCGTCCCGCAAACATCGACGGCCTCGCCGACGAGGAAACCCGCGCCCTGATCGCGGGCCTGTCGTGAGGCCGCGTCCTTCTCCCACAAGGGGAGAAGGACGGCGCTGGTCAAAGTGCGGCGCAATTGTCATATCTCGCGCGCCAGTCGGCTGGGCGGCCGCGGGCGCACACTTGTTCGAGCTTGCTCGGACAAGCCTCGCAAGAGGGCTGGAAACGGCGCGTTCGAGGAAAGTCCGGGCTCCACATGAATACGGCGGCGGGTAACGCCCGCCCAGCGCAAGCTGAGGGATAGCGCCACAGAGAACAGTCTGCCGATGCGTCTTCGGGCGCAGGCGATGGTGAAACGGTGGGGTAAGAGCCCACCGCCGCGACCGTAAGGAAGCGGGCACGGCAAGCCCCGCCGGGAGCAAGACCGAATAGGAGCACAGAGGTTCGCCTCGCCGCGTTCATGCGGAGTGCTCGGGTAGGTCGCGTGAACCGCGCAGCGATGTGCGGTCCAGAGGAATGGTCGTCGCCGCGCAAGCGGTACAGAACCCGGCTTACAGGCCGACTGGCGTTTTTTTGAGGTGAGTAGGGAGTAGTCAGTAGTCGGTAGGATGAGACGTCCGCCGCTTCGTCCCTACTGACTACTGACTATTCACTACTGACCCTCCTCACTGCTTCAGCTTGTATCCCGTCTTGAAAATCCACCAGATCACGACGAGGCAGAGCGCGAGGAAGCCGAACGTGGCGCCGAGGCTCAGCCAGATGTTCACGTCGGAGATTTCAAAGAAGCTCCAGCGGAAGCCGCTCACCAGATACACAACCGGATTGAACAGCGTCAGCGTGCGCCACGGCTCTGGCAGCATGGTGATCGAATAGAAGCTGCCGCCGAGAAAAGTGAGCGGCGTGATGATGAGGATCGGGATGATCTGCATCTTCTCCCAGCCGTCCGCCCACACGCCCACGATGAAGCCGAACAGCGAGAACGTCAGCGCCGTCAGCACGAGGAACAGCGCCATCACCAGCGGATGCGCGATCTCGTAGGGCACGAAGACGCGCGCCGTGGCGAGAATGATGAGCCCGAGGATGATCGATTTCGTCGCCGCCGCGCCGACATAGCCGGTCACGGCCTCGAACGCCGACACCGGCGCCGACAGCAGCTCATAAATCGTGCCCGACCATTTCGGCATGTAGATGCCGAACGAGCCGTTCGACACGCTCTCGGTCAGGATCGAGAGCATGATGAGGCCGGGGATGATGAAGGCGCCATAGCGCACGCCGATTTCCGCTTCGAGCTCATGCATGCGCGAGCCGATCGCCGAGCCGAACACCACGAAATAGAGCGAGGTGACGATGACCGGCGAGATGATGCTCTGCACGATGGTGCGCAGCCAGCGCGACATCTCGAAGCGATAGATGGCCTCAATGGCGTAGGTGTTCATGGGCGGCTCGCGCACGTGTCAAAGAAGGGCGCCTCCCCCTCCCCGCGAGGGGAGGGGGCAGGGGGTGGGGTGAACCATAACCCGCAGAAAAGTTGCGACCCGTCGCTGTGCGGCCTGCGGCATTCTAATTTGAAGGGGCGGGCTTCTCCCCACCCCCAACCCCCTCCCCTCGCGGGGAGGGGGCGCGGCGCGCGTTTGTTTGTATTGCCCATCACCGCGTCGACACCAGCGACACGAAGATATCCTCCAGCGAGCTTTCCTTGGTCTGCAGATCCTTGAAATCGATGCCGGCCTCGCCGAGCTTGCGGATGAGATCGGCGATGCCGGTCTCTTCGCTCTGCGCATCGAAGCTGAAGGTCAGCGCATCGCCCTCGGGTGAGAGCGTGAGATCGTAGCCCGCGAGCGAAGGCGGCAGCGCGGCCAGCGGCGCCTGCAGCTGCAGCACCAATTCGCGCTTGCCGAGCTTGCGCATCAAAGCGGCCTTGTCCTCGACGAGGATGATTTCGCCCTTGGAGATGACGCCGACGCGGTCGGCCATGTCTTCGGCTTCTTCGATGTAATGCGTGGTGAGGATGATGGTGACGCCATCCTCACGCAGCCGGCGCACCATCGCCCACATGTCGCGCCGCAATTCGACGTCGACGCCCGCCGTCGGCTCATCGAGAAACAAAATCCGCGGCTCGTGGCTCAGCGCCTTGGCGATCATCACACGCCGCTTCATGCCGCCCGACAGCGCCATGATCTTCTCGCTCTTCTTGTCCCACAGCGAGAGGTCCTTCAGCACCTTTTCGAGATGCGCCGGGTTCGGCGCTTTGCCGAACAGGCCGCGGCTGAAGCGGATCGTGTCCCACACGGTTTCGAACGCGTCCGTCGTCAGCTCCTGCGGGACGAGGCCGATCTGCGCGCGGGCCTGGCGATAATCTTTGACGATGTCGCGTCCATCGACCGTCACCTGGCCGGTCGAGGCCTTCACGATCCCGCAGATGATGGAGATGAGCGTCGTCTTGCCCGCGCCATTGGGGCCGAGCAGGGCGAAGATTTCGCCTTCGCGGATGCTCAGATCGATCGGCTTCAGCGCCTGGAGGCCGGAGGCGTAGGTCTTGGAGACGCCCGCGACGGTCAGGATCGCGCGGCCGGGCGCGCGCGCGCCGAGGGCGGCTGCCTGGGCCGGGCTCACATCGTCCATATCGGAATCGCTTTCCTCGACTGCGGGTTCAAATGGGCGCGCCTGCGGGCGCCGTCCAGGCTCAAGGGCGCTGTCACACAAAAGCTGCTGACAGGGCAGGCCGTTACAGCCCTGTCATGGTTCGCCTGGAAAGGTGAGCGAAATGTAACACTTCGTTAATGACGATAGGCGTGTCCCGCCTCTTCCCATGTGATCCCATTCAGAGGCATACTAGCCCATGGCGGTCGGTCGGGCCGTCAGGGTCGGTCAGCTTCAGGATGTTTTTCACTGGGCGTCACCGGAACGGCGTGGATGCGAAGGGGCGCGTCAGCATCCCGGCGCCTTTGCGCGCGGCGCTGAACGGCGCGGAAGGGGTCTATCTCTTCCCGTCGCAGCACCGGCCGTGTCTGGAAGGCGCGGGCGCGGCCTTCATGGAGAGCCGGGCCGCGCTCATCGACAAGCTCGATCCGATGGATCCCAAGCGCGCCGCACTAGAGCGGGTCTATTTCGGCTTGGCCGTGTTCTGCGGCTTCGACAGCGCCGGGCGCGTCACCTTGCCGGCGCCTCTGCGCGAGGATTTCGCCATCGCCGAGGAGGCCGTGTTCGTCGGCATGCGCGACCGCTTCGAGCTCTGGGCGCCGGAGCGCGAAGCCGATTGGGACGCAAAGTCTAAGGAGATCGCTGCGGGGGTCACCTCGCTGCGCGATCTGGTTGCGCCATGACCATGATGGCGGCGAGGAACGGGGGCGCGCAGGGTGAGACCGCGCGTTGCGCGCAAGAAGATGCCGCGCGCCAAGCGCAGCGCGCCCCCATTCCGCGCCGCCGGAGGTCCTGAGCGATGAGCCACGCCCCGGTTCTGCTGCACGAGGCGCTGACCGCGCTCGCGGTCAAAGCCGGCGGCTCCTATGTCGACGCCACGTTCGGCGGCGGCGGCTATACGCGCGCCATTCTGGACAGCGCCGATTGCGCCGTGCGCGCCATCGACCGCGATCCCGATGCGCTGGCGCGCGGCGCGGCCTTGACGGCGCAATACGGCGCGCGCCTCACCATGGTCGCGGGCCGCTTCGGCGAGATGGCGGCGCTGACGCCCGCGCCGGCCGATGGCGTGGTGCTCGATCTCGGCGTCTCCTCGTTCCAGTTCGACGAGGCGGAACGCGGCTTCTCCTTCCAGCACGATGCGCCGCTCGACATGCGCATGGAGAAGGCGGGGCCAAGCGCGGCCGACGCTGTGAACCAGCTCTCCGAAGCCGCGCTTTCCGATCTGCTCGAAGGCTATGGCGAAGAGAACGAGCATCGCCGCATCGCGCGCGCCCTGGTGCAGGCGCGCGCGGCCGCGCCGATCACGCGCACGCTGGCTTTGGCCGACATCGTCGAGCGCGCGGTGGGCGGGCGGCGCGGCGCGAAAATCCATCCCGCCACGCGCACGTTTCAAGCGCTGCGCATCCTCGTGAACGACGAGATGGGCGAACTGGCGCGCGCGCTCACCGGCGCGGAAGCGCTGCTGAAACCGTTCGGACGCCTCGTCGTGGTGTCGTTCCACTCGCTCGAAGACCGGCTGGTGAAAACCTTCATGGTGGCGCGCGCGGGGGCGGGCGGGAGCGGTTCGCGCCATGCGCCCGAGCCGCCGCCGGGACCTGCGCCCAGTTTCGCCCTCGAAACGCGCCGCACGATTGCGCCGGGCGATGAGGAAATCGCCGCCAATCCGCGTGCGCGCTCGGCCTCGCTGCGCTGGGCGGTGCGCACCGATGCGCCGCCCTGGGGGCCGTTTTCGCAGCCGGCGCTTGCGCCGAAGGCCGAAGCGGAGTGGGAAAGCGTGCGATGATCCGCACCTTTCAAATCATCGCGGCCGTCGTCGTGCTGGCCCTCGTCGTCGGCCTTTATCGCGCCAAGACCGACGCCAGCGCCGCGCGCGCCCATGTGCGCGATCTCAACGCCAGCATCGCCGAAACCAAGGCCGACATCCGCGAATTGCGCGCCGAGATCGCCACGCTCGAAACGCCCGCGCGCGTCGAAGCGCTGGCGAAACAAGAATTGCGGCTCGCGCCCGCGAGTGAAGCGGCGCCGCAGCCCGAGCGCAGCCTGCCGCAAAGCCTGCCAGCGCCGCGGCCCGATCAAACCAAGTGAAGCCGTTCGCCTTTGCCGAGGCGTCCGAGCCGGGCGCGGCGGTTGAAGCGGCGCCGGCGCGCCGGCGCATCCGCGTGCTGGCGATCGCGATGTTCGTCGTCCTGGCGCTGCTCGCCGGCCGCTCGGTGCAATTGGCGTTCGCCGGCGATCCCACCGCGCGCCAAGCGCACGCCGCCGCGCCCGAATTGGCGCGCGCCGATCTGGTCGATCGCAACGGCGTGCTGCTGGCGACGACGGTGCGCGCCTTCACGATGACGGCGCAGCCGGCTCTGGTGTGGAGCCCGCGCGAGACGGCTTCGGCGCTGCGGCGCGTGTTTCCCGATCTCGATGCGGCCGCGACCGAACGGCGCCTCGCCGATCGGTCGCGCGATCTGGTCTATCTCAAGCGCGGCCTCTCCGCGCGCGAGCGCGCGCAGGTGATGGATCTCGGCCTTGGCGGCATCGGCTTTGAAACCGAAGAGCGCCGCTATTATCCGAACGGCGCGCTGGGCGGGCAGGCGCTCGGCTACACCGACCGCGATTTGAATGCGCTGGCCGGCGTCGAACGCGGGCTCGACGCCGCCATCCGGCGCGGCGGCGATGCGCCCGTGCGCCTCGCGCTCGACGTGCGCGTGCAATATGCGGCGGAGACCGAGCTCGACGCCGCCGCCCGCGCCGCGCACGCGACGGGCGGGGCCGCCATCGTGCTCGATGGGCGCACCGGCGAAGCGCTCGCGCTCGCTTCCTGGCCTGCCCTCGATCCCAACAATCCCGGCGCCGCCACGCCCGAACAGCGCCGCAACCGCTTCGCCGGCGAGCGCTATGAAATGGGCTCGACGCTGAAACCCTTCACCGTCGCGATGGCGCTCGATCTCGGGCTCGCCCGGTCCGATGAGGTGTTCGATCTCGCTGCGCCCTATGCGGTCGACGGCGTCGCCGTGCGCGATTTCGAGCCCGTGCCGGCGCCCGCGACCTTGCGCGCCATCATCGCGCATTCCTCCAACAAGGGCGCGGCCCAGATCGCGCTGCGCGTCGGCGCGGCGCGGCAACGGTCCTACCTTGACCGCCTCGGCCTGTTGCGCGCGTCGAGCCTGCAGCTTGAGGAGAACGCCGCGCCCATCACCCATCCCGCGCAAAGCCGGCTGGATGTGGCGACGCTCGGCTTCGGCTACGGCCTCGCGCTTTCGCCCGCCGCGCTCTCGGGCGCCTACACCGTGTTCGCGAACCAGGGCGCCTATGTCGCGCCGACCTTGCGCGCGCTCGGTCCGGGCGAAACGCCCCGGCGCACGCGCGTGTTCAGCGCCGCGACCACAAGCATCGTGCTCGGCTTTCTGCGCGCGACCGTGCGTGAAGGCACCGCCCGCGCCGCCGACGTGCCCGGCCTTGGCCTCGCCGGCAAAACCGGCACCGCCGACAAGCTTGGGGATGATTTGCGCTATGACAGAGCCCGCATGGTCTCGTCCTTCGCCGCCATATTCCCGGCCGAAGACCCGCGTTATGTGATCGTGCTGGCGCTCGACGAACCGGAGCGGACAGCGGCGAATGGCGGCGTGGCCACCGGGGGGGCGGTGGCGGCAGGTCCGGTGGGACGGATCGCGCGCCGGATTGCGCCGCTGCTCGGCCTGCATGTCGCGGCGAGCGCGCAGTGAGGAGAAGCCTCTTGGCGGGAAAGGTGAAGCTGTCGGCGCTCTTTGGCGAAGAGCGCGTCGATCTGCGCGGCGATGGCGCGGTCGAGATCACAGGGCTGACCGCAGACAGCCGCAAAGTCGAGCCGGGTTTTCTGTTCGCCGCGCTCAAGGGCGTCGCGCAGCACGGCCGAGATTTCGTGGCGCAGGCCAAGGCGCAAGGCGCGGCGGCGATCCTCTCCGAAGGCGATCTTCTCGAAGAGCCGGGCGTGGCGCATGTCGTCGCGCCCAATGCGCGGCGCGCTCTGGCGCTGGCGGCGGCGGCCTTCTATCCGCGCATGCCGGCGACGCGCGTCGGCGTCACCGGCACCAACGGCAAAAGCTCGACCGTCGATTTCCTGCGTCAGATTTGGGCCAGCGCCGGGATCAGAAGCGCGAGCCTGGGTACGCTCGGCGCGATCTGGCCGGGCGGGCTCGTCGATCTCGGCCACACCACCGCCGATCCCGTCGCACTCCATCGCACGCTGCAACAGCTTGCCGATGATGGTGTGACGCATGTGGCGATGGAGACGTCCAGCCACGGCCTCGATCAGCATCGCCTGGATGCGCTCACCTTCCAGGCCGGCGCCTTCCTCAATCTCACGCAGGACCATCTCGATTATCACGCCACGATGGACGCCTATCGCGCCGCGAAGCTGAAGCTTTGGGAGCGCGTGCAGCGCGGCGGCGGCGCCGTCGTGAATGCCGATTCGCCCGAAGCGCACGCCTTTGAAGAGGGCGCGCGCGCGCATGGTCTGCGCGTGCTGCAAACCGGCTGGCGCGCGGCGGCCGAAAGCGGTCTCAAGATCCGCGAAATCCAGCCGCGCCCCAATGCGCAGACGCTCGATCTCTCTTGGCGCGGCGAGCATGCGCGCGTCGAGCTGCCGCTGATCGGCGAGTTCCAGGCCATCAACGCGGTGACGGCCGCGACGCTCGCGCTCGCGCTCGGCGAAAGCCCCGCCGCCGTGTGGCGCGGCATGGAAGCGCTGCAGCCCGTGAAAGGCCGCATGGAGCATGTCGGCGCAACCAAGAGCGGCGCGCATGTGTTCGTCGACTATGCGCACACGCCCGATGGCTTGGATGTGCTGCTGCGCGCCGCGCGCCCGCACGCGCCGGGCCGCATCGTGCTCGTGTTCGGCTGCGGCGGCGATCGCGACAAGGGCAAGCGTCCGAAGATGGGCGCCATCGCCGCGAAATTCGCCGATGTCATCATCGTCACCGACGACAATCCGCGCAGCGAAGACGCCGCCGCCATCCGCGCGCAGGTGCTCGAAGGCTGCCCCGGCGCCGAAAACATCGGCGATCGCGCGCGCGCCATCCAAACCGCGATCGGCCTCCTGCAGAAAGGCGATGCGCTGCTGATCGCCGGCAAGGGCCACGAGACGGGCCAGATCATCAACGGCGTGGTGCATCCATTTTCGGATCAGGACGTGGCCAAGAGCGCGTTGGAGATGAGCGCATGACGAGGACGCTTAACGCCGTCCTTCCCCGAGAGGGGAAGGTGGCGCGTGCGGAGCGCGCGCCGGATGGGGCGGAAACGCAACGCCTGTCGCGTGTCCGCCCCCTCAGTCAGCGCTGCGCGCCGACAGCTCCCCCTCTCGGGGGAGCACGGCGTTGCGCGGTCGGTACGGAGAACGCGGCATGAAAGACGCGCTGTGGTTGGCGGAAGATGCGGCGCGCGCGACGGGCGGGCGGCTGGTCGGCGCGGATGCGTGGATCGCGTCCGGCGTGTCGATCGACACGCGCGAGCTGCAGAGCGGCGATCTCTTCGTTGCGCTCAAGGATGTGCGCGACGGCCATGATTTTCTCGACGCGGCCTATGCGGCAGGCGCCTGCGCAGCCTTGGTGAGCGATGCGGACAAGGCCAAGGGCCCCGCGCTCGTCGTTCCCGATGTTCTGGAAGCGCTGCGCCGCCTCGCCGAAGCCGCGCGCGAACGCTCCAGCGCCAAGCGCGTCGCCATCACCGGCTCGGTCGGCAAGACCTCAACCAAGGAAGCCGTCGCCGCCTGCCTGCGCGCCAGCGGCAAGACCCATGCGGCTGTGAAGAGCTTCAACAATCATTGGGGCGTGCCGCTCACGCTGTCGCGCCTGCCGCGCGACGCAGCGTACGGCGTGTTCGAGATCGGCATGAACCATCGCGGCGAAATTCTGCCGCTGACGACTTTGGTGAAGCCGCACATCGCCATCGTCACCTGGATCGCGCCGGCGCATGTCGAAAATCTCGGCTCGCTCGAAGCCATCGCCGATGAGAAGGGCGATGTGTTCGCCGGCCTTGAGCCTGGCGGAACGGCGCTTGTGCCAAACGAAGCGCCGCACGCCGCGCGCCTGCTCGCCGCGGCGGAAGACAACGCCGCCAACATCGTGCGCTTTGGTCGCGATCCGGCCTGCGAAGCGCGTCTGCTGAAATTCGACATGGTCGAAGGCGGCGCCGTCGCCGAAGCCGACATTCTCGGCCGGCAGATCCGCTATCGCATCGGCGCGGAAGGCGCGCATTGGGCGCTCAACAGCGTCGCCGCGCTCGCCGCCGCTGATCTCGCCGGCGGGGATGTCTTTGAGGCGGCCCATGCGCTCGCCGCGTTCAAGGCGCCGGCCGGGCGCGGCGTCGCGAAAACGGTTTCCGCGCCCTTCGGCGCGTTCGTGCTTGTGGATGATTCCTACAACGCCAATCCCGCCTCGATGGCGGCTGCGCTCGCCACGCTCGGCGCGCGCCCGGCCGAGGGGCGGCGGATCGCCGCCCTTGGGGATATGTTGGAGCTCGGCCCCGATGCGCGCGCCTATCATGCGGGCCTGGCCGAGCCCATTGAATCCGCTCAGGTCGACCTCGTTTTCGCCGCCGGCCCGCTGATGGCTGCGCTCTATGAACGCCTGCCAGCGGCGCGGCAGGGGGGCTATGCGGAGAGCGCGGATGCGTTGATACCGATGCTGGCGGGCGCGCTTCGGGGGGGCGACGTCGTTTTGGTGAAGGGGTCCAACGGGTCGCGCATGATGAAGGTCGTAGAAGCGCTGTCGCGCCTGGAATCGAATCGGGACGAGGGCCGCTGAATGCTCGAATGGCTGTCGCATTCTGCGCATCACCTGCCGCTGATCAATCTGTTCAACTACATCACGTTCCGCGCCGGCGGCGCGGTCGTGACGGCCATGCTCATCGCCTTCATCATCGGCGCGCCGATGATCAATTGGCTGCGCAAGAAGCAGGGCAAGGGCCAGCCGATCCGCACCGATGGGCCGGAAGGCCATCTGCTCTCCAAGAAGGGCACGCCCACCATGGGCGGCTTCATCATCCTCATCAGCGTGGGCATCGCCTCGCTGCTCTGGGCCAATCTGGCGAACCCTTACGTGTGGGCCGTGCTGATCGTCACCGGCGGTTTCGGCGCCGTCGGCTTCATGGATGATTTCGCCAAGGTCACGAAGCAGACGCATGACGGGCTGTCGAGCCGGATGCGCCTCGGCCTTGAATTCCTGATCGCGCTCGGCGCCACGCTCATCATGCTGTGGGCGGAATGGAGCACCAACCCCGCCAGCGCCCACCACGCGCAAGTGTTCTGGCAGGCGCTGATCGAAGGCAAAGGCGATTTCACGGTCGTTGCGCTGCCGTTCTTCAAGGATTTCGGCATCCAGATCGGACCGCTCTTCCTGCTGTTCGCGATGATCGTGATCGTGGGCTTCGGCAATGCGGTGAATTTCACCGACGGGCTCGACGGGCTGGCGATCGTGCCGGTGATGATCGCGGCGGGCACGTTCGGCTTCATCGCCTATCTCGTCGGGCGCGTGGATTATTCGGCCTATCTCGGCATCCGCCATGTCTCGGGCGTGGGCGAATTGTCGGTGCTGCTGGCGGCGCTGCTCGGCGCGGGCCTCGGCTTTCTCTGGTACAACGCGCCGCCCGCGCGCGTCTTCATGGGCGATACCGGCTCGCTCGCGCTCGGCGGCATGCTGGGCGCGGTCGCGGTGGCGGCGAAGCACGAATTCGTTCTCGCCATCGTGGGCGGGCTCTTCCTGCTCGAACTCTTCTCCGTGATCATTCAGGTCGCCGTCTATCAGCGCACGGGCAAGCGCGTTTTCCTGATGGCGCCGTTCCACCACCATTTCGAAAAGCTCGGCTGGGCGGAGCCGACGATCGTGATCCGGTTCTGGATCATCTCGACGATCTTTGCGCTCGCCGGGCTCGCCACGCTCAAGCTGAGGTAGCGATGGCGATGCGCGGGCCTTCGAGCGCGGAGACGCGCGCGTGATCCCGATCACGCAATTCCGTGGCCGCGACGTGGCCGTGTTTGGCCTGGCGCGCTCGGGCCTCGCCGCGGCGAAGGCGCTGAAGGCCGGCGGCGCGCGCGTGCATGCCTGGGACGATAATGACATCTCCCGCGCCCATGCCGAATCCGAAGGCGTCACGCCGTCCGACATCAACGCCCGCGATTGGCGCAAATTCGCCGCCCTCGTGCTCTCGCCCGGCGTGCCGCTCACCCATCCCGAACCGCATCGCATGGTGCTCCTGGCGCAGGCCGTCGGCGTGCCGGTGATCGGCGACATCGAACTCTTTGCGCGCGAGGTGAACGCGCTGCCCGCGACGGCGCGTCCGAAAATCATCGGCATCACCGGCACCAATGGCAAATCGACCACCACGGCGCTCATCAATTGGATTTTGAAATCCGCCGGCAAGGATGTCCGCATGGGCGGCAATATCGGGCTCTCCGTGCTCGATCTCGCGCCCTTGCACGCCGGCGCCTATTACGTGCTGGAATTGTCGTCCTATCAGCTCGATCTCACGCAGAGCCTGCGCTGCGATGTGTCGGTGCTGCTCAACATCACGCCCGATCATCTCGATCGCCATGGCGGCATGGACGGCTATGTCGCCGCCAAGAAGCGCATTTTCCGCAATCAGGGCGCCGGCGATTGGGCCGTCATCGGCGTTGACGATCCGACCTGCGCCGCCATCTGCACCTCGCTCACCGCGAGCGCGCCGCAAATCGTCTCGCCGATCTCCGCGGGCCAAACGCTTGGCCGCGGCGTCTTCGCGCTGCGCGGCAAAATCTTCGATGTGCTCGGCGCGCGCGCGGAAGCCGTCGCCGATCTCGAAGCCGCGCCCGCTCTGCCGGGCCGGCACAATTGGCAGAACGCCGCCGCCGCCTACGCCGCCGCGCGCGCCATGGGGATCGAGCCGCGCGTGATCGCGCACGCGCTGACGACGTTTCCCGGCCTCGCCCATCGCCAGGAGCGCGTCGCCACCGTGCAAGGCGTGCGTTTCATCAATGACAGCAAGGCCACCAACGCCGATGCGGCCGAACAGGCGCTCGCCTGCTATCCGAAAATCTTCTGGATCGCCGGCGGGCGCGCCAAGGCGGGCGGCATCGAAAGCCTGCGTCAATTCTTTCCGCGCATCGCGCACGCCTTCCTGATCGGCGAAGCGCAGGAGGCCTTCGCCAAGACGCTCGAAGGCGAAGCCGCGTTCACGCTGGCGGGCGATGTCGAAACCGCGACCGAGCTCGCCTACGACGCCGCGCGCAAATCGGGCGATCCGCACCCGATCGTGCTGTTCTCGCCAGCGTGCGCCTCGTTCGATCAGTACACGGATTTCGAAGCGCGCGGCGATGCGTTCAAGGCGGCGGTCGAAGAGATCGCGGCCCGGCCCGGCCCGGCGCGCAAGGCGGGGCCGTTGTGAGCTTGGCGGTCGCGGCGCCGGCGCGCGCGGCGTTCGAGCGCGCGCGCACCTTCGATCGGCCCATCCTTATCATTGCCGCGACATTGCTCGCGGCGGGCGTCTTGATCGCGCTGGCCGCCAGCCCCGCCGCGAGCGCGCAATTCGGCGCCAATTCGGCGTTCTATTTCGCGATGCGCCAAGCCGGTTACGCGGCCGCGGGCGTCGCCATCGCGCTGATCGCCGCGCAGGCCGATCCGCGCACCGTGCGGCGCGTCAGCGTCGTGCTCGCCGCGCTGATGCTGCCTCTAGCGGCGCTGGTTTCTGTGTTCGGGCCTGACGTACGCGGCGCGCAGCGCTGGGTGATGATCGGCGGCCTCTCGTTCCAGCCGTCGGAAATCCTCAAGCCTTCGCTCGTCATCGTGTGGGCCTGGATGCTGTCGGAGATGGTGCGCGACAAGCGCTTTCCCGGCTGGCAGATTTCGCTGGCGATCTACGCCCTGGCTGCGCTCGCGCTTCTGGCGCAGCCCGATCTCGGCCAGACCGTGCTGCTGCTCGCCGTGCTGGCGCCGATGCTGATGCTCGCGGGCGTCAAGACGCGCTGGCTGGCGCTCGGCGGGTTCGCCGCCATCGCCTTCGCCGCAGCCCTCATCGTGCTCTATCCGCATGCGCGCGAACGCTGGGCCGGCTTCGTGCATCCCGAAGGCCCCGAAGCCTATCAAGTGGGCCTCGCGCTCGATGCGATTTCATCGGGCGGCGTCGTCGGGCGCGGGCCGGGCGAGGGGGTCGTGAAGCGCAGCCTGCCGGACGCGCACGCCGATTTCGTGTTCGCGGTCGCGGCCGAAGAATTCGGCCTCTTCGCCTCCGTCGGCGCCATCGCACTGTTCGGCGCCTTGGCGTTCCGCGGCCTCTCGCGCGCCAGCCGCCTCGTCGATCCGTTCGATCAGATCGCCGCGGCGGGGCTGACGACGCTTCTCGTCGCGCAGGCCGCCGTGCATATCGCGGTCAACGTGGCGCTGGCGCCCGCGAAGGGCATGACCTTGCCGTTCGTCTCCTATGGCGGCTCGTCTATGATCGGCTGCGCGCTGACGCTCGGCTTTCTCCTGGCGCTGACGCGCGCGCGTCCCGGCGCCTATCTCTTCGAAGGACGCGCTCCATGAGTCTCGTGCTGATCGCGGCGGGCGGTACAGGGGGGCATCTCTTTCCCGCGCACGCCTTCGCGCAGGAAATGCTGAAGCGCGGCTGGCGCGTCGTGCTGATGACCGACATTCGCGGCCGCCGCTACGCCGAAGGCTTTCCCGCCGAAGCCATCATCGACGTGCCGGCGGCGACGTTCTCGCTCTCCAACCCGATCAAAGCCGCGGGCGGGGGCTTGCGCGTGCTGCGCGGCATCGCCGCCGCGCGCGGCCATTTTGCACGCCTGAACCCCGCGCTCGTCGCCGGCTTCGGCGGCTATCCGAGCGTGCCCGCGCTCTGGGTCGCGCGCGCGCAGAAGGTTCCGATCCTCATCTTCCAATCCGACGCAGTGCTCGGCCGCGTGAATCGCTATTTCGCACCCGCCGCCGCCGCCATCGCTTGCGGTTTCGAACGGCTCGATCGTTTGCCGCCGGGCTGTGAGGCCAAGAAGCGCGTCACCGGCAATCCGATCCGCCCCGCCATCCTCGCCATGCGCGATGCGCCATACCCCGATGCGCCCGAAGGCGGCCGGCTCACCATTCTCGTCACCGGCGGCAGCCAGGGCGCGCGCCTGTTCGGCGAGGTCGTGCCTGTCGCCATCGCGCAATTGCCGCCGGAATTGCGCGACCGCGTGCACGTCGTCCAGCAAGTGCGCGAAGAGCAGATGGACGAGGTGCGCTCCACCTACGATCACGCCGCCGTTTCGTTCGAACTCGCACCCTTCTTCGCCGACATGCCGCAGCGCCTCGCGCAAGCGCATCTCTTCATCGGCCGCGCCGGCGCTTCTTCGGTCACCGAGGTGCAGGCCGTCGGCCGGCCCGCGATCTTCGTGCCGCTCGGCATCGCCGCCGATGATCACCAGACCGCCAACGCCGAAGGCATGGTCGATGTCGGCGCCGCCGACGTCATCGCCGAGGTGAATTTCGACGCCGCCGCGCTCGGCAAAGTGCTGCGCGCACGGCTCGCCGATCCGCACGGCCTCGCCGTCCGCGCCGCCGCCGCCCGCGCCTCCGGCCGCATCGACGCCGCCGAGAAACTCGCCGACCTCGCCATTGATCTCGGCGGGGGATGAGCTTCACGCATCGCCTGGCGCGAGAAACGGACATCCAAGCGCTGCGCGCGCTGATGGATGCGGCGATCCCCGCGCTGCTCGCGCCCTATCTCACGCCGGCGCAGGTGAAAGCGTCCTTCGCCATCATGGGTCTCGACACCCAGCTGATCGCGGATGGAACCTATTTCCTGATCGAAGAGGACGGCGCGCTCGTCGCTTGCGGCGGCTGGAGCCGGCGCGCGACCTTGTTCGGCGGCGATCACAGCGCGGGCCGCGACGCCGCGCTGCTCGATTGCGCGACCGAGGCCGCCCGAGTGCGCGCCATGTACACGCATCCCGCCTACGCGCGGCGCGGCGCCGGCCGCCTCATCCTCGCGCTCTGCGAAGCCGCCGCGCGCGCCGAAGGCTTCGCCCTCGTGGAGCTCGCCGCCACCATGGCGGGCGTCCCGCTCTACGCCGCCTGCGGCTATCGCGCGCTCGAAGATTTTGAGGCAGATACGCCCACCGGCGTCCGCGTGCCCCTGAAACGCATGGGCAAGACGCTGGCTTGAGTTGCAGGCCGGCGCGCCGCGCCTGGCGGGGATGATGCGGGCGGGCGCGGTTTGCGCTATGGTGCGCCCATGAGCGATTACAACATCGACGATCCTGGCGTGACGCTGAAGGTTCTCGTTGCGCGCGTGCGCGAAGGCCAGAAGGTCACGTTGACCGAAGACGGAAGGCCGGTGGCCGAAGTGATGCCCGCCGCCGGTGCGGACGCCGGCTTGCGGCCGCTGACCGAGGCGGAATGGGACGCTATTCGGGCCCGAAGCGCCGGCCGCAAGATCACGCTGAACGCCGTGGAATTGGTGCGCAAGATGCGAGATGAGGGCTATTGAGCGTTTATCTGGACACCAGCGTCATCGTTTCCTTCTTCGCGAATGACGGGTTTCGCGAGCCTGCGGAGCGGGCGTTCGCTTCGCTGACGGCGCCTGCCTTCGTAAGCGACCTGACGGTGCTGGAGGTTTCGTCCGCCTTCTCTCAGCTGGTCCGCATGCAAAAGATATTGTTGGCGGATGCACACGCGGCGATAGCGGACTTCGACACATGGCGCGCGACGCAGCATGGGCCGGTCATCGTGTCGGCCGATTTTATGGCTGCTCAGACGTTCCTTCGCCGCTTTGATCTCAACTTGCGCGGTCCGGATGCGCTGCATATCGCGGCGGCGCAGCGAATAGCGGCCCCATTGCTGACCTTTGATGAGGCGATGGCCGGGTGCGCACGCCGGCTGGGCGTTTCCGTCGTGACGCCCTAGACCATCCAACAAGAGACCATCCAAAATATCCGTTGCAAGGAAGTTCATGCTTTCCCGTCCCGTTCCGTTCGACACTGGCCCCGTGCATTTCGTCGGCATTGGCGGCATCGGGATGAGCGGGATCGCGGAGGTGATGAAGAATCTCGGCTATGACGTGCAGGGCTCGGACGCGCGCGAGAGCGCCAACACGGAGCGGCTGAAGAAGCAGGGCGTGCGCATCTTTGTCGGCCATAAGGCCGAGCATGTCGGCCAGGCCGGCGTGGTGGTGATCTCCTCCGCGATCAAGAACGGCAATCCCGAGGTCGATGCGGCGCGCGCGCGCGGCCTGCCGATCGTCAAGCGCGCGGAAATGCTGGCCGAACTGATGCGGCTCAAATGGACGGTCGCCATCGGCGGCACGCATGGCAAGACGACCACCACCTCGATCGTGGCCACGCTTCTCGTCGCCGGCGGCAAGGACCCCACCGTCATCAATGGCGGCATCATCAACGCCTATGGCACGAATACGCGCATGGGCGAGGGCGAATGGATGGTGGTCGAAGCCGATGAGAGCGACGGCACTTTCACCAAGCTGCGCGCCACCGCCGTCGTCGTCACCAATATGGATCCCGAGCACCTGGATCATTACGGCTCGGCCGAGGCCATGAACGCGGCCTATCAGACCTTCGTCGAAAGCATCCCGTTCTACGGCTTCGCCGTGATGTGCCTCGATCATCCGCAAGTGCAAGCGCTCGCCGCGCGCGTGCAGGATCGCCGCATCATCACCTATGGCTTCAACCCGCAGGCCGATGTGTGCGCCACCAATGTGCGCCCGGGCGCCGATGGCTCGACCTTCGATGTCGAGATGCGCAAGCGCGGCGACGGCGACCCCGTCGTGCTGAAGGATTTGTTCCTCTCCACGCCCGGCCGCCACAACGTCCAGAACGCGCTCTCGGCGATCGCCGTGGCGCGCGAATTGGGCGTCGAGCCCGACGCCATCCGCGAGGGCCTCAAGAGCTTCGCCGGCGTCAAGCGCCGCTTCACCACCACGGGCGAATGGAACGGCGTGCGCGTGATCGACGATTACGGCCATCACCCGGTCGAGATCGCGGCCGTGCTCGCCACCGCGCGCGAAGCCACCAAGGGCCGCGTCATCGCGGTCGTGCAGCCGCACCGCTACACCCGCCTGCGCGACCTCTTCGGCGAGTTCTCGACCTGTTTCAACGACGCCGATGTCGTCGCCGTCGCCGATGTCTACGCCGCGGGCGAGGCGCCGATCGAGGGCATAGACGCCGCCCATCTTGTCGCAAGCCTGACAAGCCACGGTCATCGCCGTGCAATAAAGCTCGGCGCGCTGGACGATTTGCCCGCCTTCGTGCGCGCGGAGGCGCAGCCCGGCGATCTGGTGGTCTGCCTGGGCGCCGGCGACATCACGGCGCATGCCAATGCGCTCCCAGGAAAGCTTGCGGCGGGCTGAGAAAACGGGGATTTTCCCCGCCATGAAATCTTCGCTCTGGATCAAGATCGGGCTTGGCGTCGCTGCGTTCGTGGCGATCGTGGCCGCCTCCATCGTCGCGATCATCGCGTTCTTCCCGAAGGACATTGCGGTGCGCGAGATCGAACGCCAGGTCGAGGCCTCGACGCAGCGCAAGCTCGCCATCAACGGCGCCTTCTCCTTCACCCTGTTCCCGACGCTCGGCTTCTCCGCCGAGGATGTCACGCTCGCCAATCCCGAGGGCTTCGGCGATGCGCCGTTCCTCTCCGCCAAGCGCGTCGTGTTCGCGGTCGCGCTCATGCCGCTCTTGCAGCGCGACGTGCAGATCAAACAGCTCCATCTCGATGAGCCGGTGCTGGCGCTGATCGCGCATGCCGACGGCAAGGTGAATTGGGAATTCCCGGTCAGCGAGGATCAGCCCGATCTGCCCTCGCTCAAGCTCGAAGACATGCGCGTGGCCGATGGCAAGCTCACGCTGCAAGGCCCCGAAGGCCCGCCTCTGGTGATCGACCAGATCGACGCCGCGCTCGCCGTCAAATCGCTCGACGATCCGGTCGAGGCCGATGGCTCGCTGCGCTACCTAAATGAACCGATCCGCGTGCACGCGACCATCGGCGATCCGCGCGCGGTGCTGACGCAGGGCCCGTCGCCGCTCGTCGCCACGTTCAACGGCGCGCACGTGCAAGGCGATTTCAACGGCCATTTCGAAAGCGCGACCGGAAGGCTCGTCGGCGCGCTCGACGCGCATGGCGCGAGCGTGCGGCGCGTGATGGCTTGGCTCGGCTCGCCGATGGGCCCCGGTCCGGGCTTCGCCGCCTATGACGTGCGCGGCCAGTTCGATTTCCTCGGCGACACGATGAAGCTGACGCGCGGGACCTATCGCGTCGATGCGATCAACGCGACCGGCGATCTCACCATCATCACCCATGGCGTGCGCATGACGGTGAACGGCGCGCTCAATGCGCCCAATGTCGACGTCAATCCCTATCTGCCTGCGCCGACGCAGACCGGCGCGAGCCCCAATGGCGGCGTCGATGTCGATACGGCCTGGAGCGCCGCGCCCATCGATCTCTCGGGCCTGCGCGGCATGGACGCCAATCTCGATGTCCGCATCGGCGCGCTCAAATTTCAGCGCATGAGCTTCACCAATGCGCGCCTGCTGCTGGGCCTCAACAATGGCGTCGCCGATGCGCGCCTCACCCAGGTTTCACTCTATGGCGGCGGCGGCTCGGCGCGGCTGGTGGCTGATGCGCGCAATCGCGCGGCGCGCATCGCCACGGAATTGTCGGTCGACAACATTCAGGCCGAGCCGCTGCTCACGGACGCGATCGGCTTCGATCGTTTGAGCGGGCACGGGCGCTTGACGTTCTCGCTGCTCGGCCAGGGCGTTTCGCAGGCCGAGATCGCGCGCTCGCTGCGCGGGCAGGCGAGCTTCCGCTTTCTCAATGGCGCGTACAAAGGCGTGAACCTCGCCGCCGTGGCCCGCCAGATCCAGGCCGCGCTGCAGGGCGCGACCGTCGGCCCCTCAGCGCAAACCGATTTCGCGGAAATGAGCGCCTCCTTCGCCATCGCCGACGGCAACGCCGTCACGCAGGATATCGCGCTGCTCAATCCCTATGTGCGGCTCGATGGGCGCGGCTTCATCAATATCGGCGCGCAGACGCTGGATCTGCGCCTCTCGCCGCGCGCCGTGAACTCGATCCAGGGCCAAGGCGGGCAGGCCAATATCCAAGGCCTCGGCGTGCCGTTCCGCGTGTCCGGACCATGGACGCATCTGCAATACCGCGTCGATCTCGAAGACACGTTGCGTTCGCAAGTGCAGACGCAGGCGCAGCGCGCGCTGTCGCGCAGCAATCTGGGCGATCTCGGTGCGCTGTTCGGTCTGCGTCCGCAGGAAGCCGCAGCGCCCTCGAGCGCGGCGACGCCCGCCGCGCCCTCAAGCGCAGCGACGCCCGCCGACACTGGCGCGACCGCCCCGCCCAATCCCGCCGAGCGGGCCAAGACGCCGGAAGAGCGCGCCCGCGAAGCCCTCGGCGGCCTGTTCAACCGGCATTGACGCTCTACTGGTTTGAGGGACGCTCTCTCTGTCATTCCGGACGATGCGCAGCATCGATCCGGAACCCAGGGGCGCGCGCATCGCGCTTCGATCCCTTGGGTTCCGGGTCTTCGGCGCTTCGCGCCTTCGCCCGGAATGACAGAGGCTGCGTCGTTGGGAGCGCCTGACGCGCCCGCGAAAAACTCAGCTGCCTTGCGGCGCGGCCGGGGTTTCCGGCGCGTCGGGAATGCGCGCGATGTTGGTGACGGCATAGGTGAGCGGGGGATCGCCGCCGGTGACGCGCACGCCCGTCAGCCGGCCCGTGCAGATCACATTGCCCGGCCGATTGCTGTGCACAGCGATGGCGAATTGCGAATTGAGATCGAGCGCGCTCGGCGTGATCTCGAACGCGTAATGGCGCCCCGCATCCACATCGACGCGCAGATGCGTGCGGTCGATATAGCCAAAGCCGTGTATCTGTTCATTGTAGAAGCAATCGCGTTCGGCGCGCGCGGCGTCCGCGGTCTGCGCCGTTTGCGGGCTAGCGCAGGCGGCGAGGGCGAGAGCCAGCGCGAGAGCCGGGGCCGGGGCGAGAATACGCATTGTCATGTCTCCTTCGTGGAAACCTAGCATGTGGGCCGGAGTTCCGCCGTTATGACGCGGCTCAGCATTCGCCACGAGACTTTGTACGCGTTTGCGGCGCCGGTATGGTCAGGGCCGTGGCGCCTGATGATGCGCCCTGCCGATACCCACGCCATCCGCGTCATTTCCGCCAATCTCGAGCTCACGCCGCCGGGGCGCACGCTGTGGAGCTATGACGCCTACGGCAATTCCGTCTGCGAATTTACGCCCGAGGGTCCGGCTTCGCTTGTCGGTGTCGTGAACAATCTCGTGATCGACCGCTTTCCCGCGCCGCTCGCCCCCCAGGCTTACGATCCGCGCTCGACGCTGCCGATCGCCTATGACGAGGCCGACGCCGTCGTGCTCGCGCCCTTCATCGCGCCGGCGGGCCCGGCCTCGCGCGCGCTGATCGATTGGGTCGTCGCCCATGCCGGCGCGCCGGGCGCGCTGGCTCTGCACGCGCTCCAAGCCCTCAACAGCGCCATCCATCAGCGCTTCGACTATTCCGCGCGCGAGGAGCCCGGCGTGCAGACGCCGGAAGAGACGCTGGCGCGCGGCGCCGGCACGTGCCGCGATTTCGCCTGGCTGATGATCGAGACCGCGCGCCGCCTCGGCTTCGCCGCGCGCTTCGTCACCGGCTATCTCTATTCGCCGATTGCGCCGTCGGGCGGGCGAGACGTGCGCGGCGCCGGCGCCACCCATGCCTGGTGCGAGGTGTTCCTGCCCGATCTCGGCTGGATCGAATTCGATCCCACCAACGGCCTCACGGAATCGCCCGATCTCATCCGCGTCGCCGCCACCCGCACCCCCGAAGAAGCCTCCCCGATGCGCGGCGGCGCGGAAGGCGGCGCCGTCGGCGAGCTCACCGTCTCCGTCCAAGTCGATCTGATCGGCTGATCCGCCCTACATCGCAGAATTGAGCGCCCTCCCTCCCCTTGATGGGGAGGGTGGCGCGAAGCGCCGGGTGGGGTGGAGACGCGACATTGCCGAACGAGGCGCCGCCACCCCCTCAGTCGTCGCTGCGCGACGACAGCTCCCCCATCAAGGGGGAGCAGGGCGCGCTAGCATGCGCCCCGCTTCCCTCGCGCGCGTCGGCGCATTAGGGCTCGCGCCATGACGCTCTTCCTGCCGATTGCGCGCGGCCAGATTCTGCGCGGCGAACAGCTCGCGCCCTTCACCTGGTTCCGCGTCGGCGGCCCCGCCGAAGCGCTCTTCCTGCCGGCGGACGAGGACGACCTCGGAGATTTCCTGCGCGCGCTGCCGGAAGACGCGCCCGTCACCGTCATCGGCGTCGGCTCCAATGTCATCGTGCGCGATGGCGGCGTGGACGGCGTCGTGATCCGCCTCGCTGGGCGCCAGTTCGCGCAGATCGCGGCGGAGGGCGATCGCATCACCGCCGGCGCCGGCGCGCTCGACGCGATGGTGGCCAAGGCCGCCGCGAAGGCCGGCATCGGCGGGCTCGAATTCTACGCCGGCGTGCCGGGCACGATCGGCGGCGCGCTCACGATGAACGCCGGCTGCTATGGCAACGAGACCAAGGACGTGCTCGAAAGCGCCTGGGGCTATGACCGCAGCGGCGCCAAGCGCACCTTCAGCGCCGCCGAGTTCGGCTTCAGCTATCGGCGCAATGCGATCGCCGAGCCGATCATCTGGATGGCGGCGACGTTCCGTGGAACCGTCTCAGAGCCGGACGCTGTCGCCGCGCGCATGGCGGAGATCACCGCGCAGCGCGAAGCCAGTCAGCCGATCCGCGAAAAGACCGGCGGCTCGACGTTCAAGAACCCGCCCGGCGGCTCGGCGTGGAAATGCGTCGACGAGGCCGGCATGCGCGGCGCCCGGCGCGGCGGCGCGCAGGTCAGCGAGAAGCACGCCAATTTCCTCATCAACACGGGCGAAGCCACAGCCGCCGACATCGAAGGCCTCGGCGAAGACGTCCGCGCCGCCGTGCGCGCCAAAAGCGGCGTCGCGCTCGACTGGGAAATCAAACGCATCGGCAAGAGCGCGTGAGCTTCGTACCGCCGGCTTCCAGCCGGCAGTGTCGGCGGCGGCCTCCATCCTCTCCCTGCGAGGGGGAGGTGCGGCGCGCAGCGCCGTGGAGGGGGTGAGCCGCGAGTGCTGGTTTCTCAAAGGAAGGCGATAGAGCACGCACGCAAACGTTTCGCGCGCCGCTCACCCCCTCCCAGCCTCCCCCTTGCAGGGGGAGGAGCAGGGCGCGCCCTACAATCCCGGGATCAGGTGATTGAGGTAGGCGTAGTAGCCGCCCGCGCCGATCGCGCCGAGCACGAGCAGCGTGACGAACGCGGCGATCAGGCCGCCGCCGCCCTTCTTCTTTTCCGCAGGCGCCGCAGAAACCGCGCGCGCGGGCGCCGCCGCGCCGCGCCGCGAGACGGCCGGCGTCGCCGGGCCGAGCGCGGCCACCAAAGCACGCCAGCGCGGCGTGTCGCGGCCCATCCACGACGACAGATCGATCGCGCCCTTGAGCGAGGCGGGCGGCGCCGCGGAATCGAGCCGCGCCAGCGCCAGCTTGCCGCGCGCTTTGGCGCGGGAAGCGGCCTCGAACAGGGCCGGCGCGGCCGCCGCGTCCTTCGACCAGAGCACGACCACGCCCGCCGCGGCGTCGATCGCGGCGGCGCGTTTCCTGCGCGCGAACGGGCTCGATGCGCCCGACGCGTCGAAATCCTCAAAGATTGTAAAGCCAAGGCCTTCAAGTTTGCGCGCAACGCGCTCCGCGCGCGCGGCGGCCTCCGGCGCGTGCGTGATGATGATTTCCGGCATGTTCTTATGCAGCCTCCGCGCGACGGCATCGCCGAAGCATCCGCGCTGCGCAATCGGCGTCTGAAAAGCGGGCTGCGCAGGCGCCTTGGCGCCGAAACGATAGGCGCCGGCGCCGCTTTCTTCACCGAGATGAATCCGCGTTCGCGGAGTTGAACGGAAGCTTGCCGCCAGCGACCGGTGAAAAGGAAAAATTCACTATGAAATTCAATAGGAAAGAACTGCCGCCCTCATCATGCCTTAACGCTCACGCGCCATTTCTGGTGTTCCAGAATGGGAGTGGCGCGGATGGCGCGGGTGGTGGTTCTGCTGGGCGGGGTAAGCCCTGAAAGAAGCGTCTCGTTGTCCTCGGGCGCCGGCTGCGTGGGCGCCGTGCAGCGCCTTGGCCATACCGCGATCGAGATCGATCCGCAGAGCCCGACCTGGTTCGACGATATCCGCGCCGCCAAGGCCGATGTGGTGCTCAACGTGCTGCACGGACCGGACGGCGAAGACGGCAAAATCCAGGGCGTGCTGGAATCCCTGGGCCTGCCCTACACGCATTCCGGCGTGCTCGCCTCGGCGCTCGCCATGGACAAGGACAAGGCCAAGGCCGTGTTCGCGCATTACGGCCTGCCGTTCGCAGACGGCAAGCTGATGGATCGGCATGAAGCCGCCAAACAGCATCCGATGGCCGTGCCCTATGTCGTGAAGCCCAATACCGGCGGCTCCTCGATCGGCGTGTTCATCGTGCGCGAAGGCGCCAACCGCCCGCCCGAACAATTGCTCGATCCCGATTGGGCCTATGGCGAAGACGTTCTGGTCGAGGAATTCGTCGGCGGCCGCGAATACACCGTCGCCGTGCTCGGCGAGAAGGCCGGCCCGCGCCCGCTCGCGGTGACCGAGATCATCCCGGCCGGCGAATGGTACGATTACAACGCCAAATACGCGCCCGGCGGCTCGCGCCATGAATTGCCGGCCAAGCTGCCGGCCGAAATCGCCGAACGCATGATGCGCGTCGCCGCCCAGGCGCATGCCGCGCTCGGCTGCCGCGGCCTGACGCGCTCCGATTTCAAATGGGATGAAAAAGCCAAGAAGCTCATCCTCATCGAAGTGAACACGCAGCCCGGCATGACGCCGACCTCGCTCGCGCCCGAGCAGGCCGCCTATGTCGGGATGACTTACGAACAATTGGTCGGGTGGATGTTGGAGGACGCCTCATGTCAGCGATGAGGGGACGGCGCCCGCGCGCGCCGCAGCGCCGGTACGACAGCGGCGTGCCGCGCTTGGCGATGATCAAGCTCGACAGCGATTGGCGCGCCCCGCCCAAGGTGACGCGCCGCGGCGCGACCGTGTTCGCGGCCGCGACCGTGCTCGTGCTGGGCGCGGCCGTCGCGGGCGCGGCCTGGCTCGGCGGCTCGCTGTTCGATGCGCGCGAAGCTTTCGCCATGAACAGCGACCGTGCGCTGACCTCGCTCGGCTTCGGCGCGCATGTGCGCGTCGAGGGCGCGCCCGAAGCGCGCGCGCGCGAGGTGCTGGCTGCCGCCATGCCGGAAGGCCGCTCCTCGCTTCTGTCCGCAGATCCCTATGAAATCAAAGCCCGCGTCGAGAGCCTCGACTGGGTGGCGCGCGCCAGCGTGCAGCGCCGCTGGCCGAACGATGTGGTGATCCAGGTCGCCCGCCGCGCCGCTTTCGCGCGCTGGCAGGAAAACGGCGTCACCACCATCATCGACGCCTCGGGCGAGCGTCTGCTCGCCGAACGAGCGGTCGATCATCCCGAATTGCCGCTGGTCGTCGGCCGCGGCGCCGCGCACGCGGCCGAGCCGGTGCTGACGGCGCTGGAGAATTTGCCGAACATGCGCGCGCGCACTTTGGCGCTCGTGCGCGTGTCGGAGCGCCGCTGGAACGTCGAAACGCGGTCGGGCGCCACCATCGAATTGCCCGAAGCCGATCCCGTCGCCGCGCTCGCCAAGCTCGAAACGCTGCAAACCCGCTATCGCCTGCTCGACCGTCCCGCGCGCGCCTATGACATGCGCAGCGCCGGCCGGCTCTCCGTGCGCCTCGACGGGCCCGGCCTGCTTGGCGGTCCCGACCTTCGCCGCGCGCAGGGGGTCTGAGCCATGGGCATGACGGCTCTCCGCAACACCAATCAGGCGCCCGCCGCGCGCTATCCGTTGACCGCCGCGCTCGACGTCGGCGTCTCGAAAACCGTGTGCCTCGCCGCGCGCCGCGATCCCGTGCTCGATCTCCATCCCGAACGGCCGCTGCGCATCCAAGGCGTCGGCGCGCAATCGGCGCCGGCGATCGCCTCGGGCAAGCCGGCCGATTTCGACGCCTGCGCGCGCGCCATCCGCGTCGCCATCGACCAGGCCGAGCGCATGGCCGGCGAAGCCATCACCCATGTCACCGCGGCCTATTCGGGTCCCGGCCTCAGCTCGCGCGTCGTGCGGGGCGCCGCCCGCGTGCGCGGCCAGAGCATCGCCGAGCGCGATCGCCGCGCCGCGCTCAACGCCGCGCTGCAAGCCGCGCCCGCGCCGGCCCGCACCATCCTCTACGCCGCGCCGCTGCGCTATTGGATCGACGATGCCGGCCCGACCCGCGAGGTCGATGGCCTGCCGGGCCGCATGCTCGCGGTCGAAGCCTGCATCGTCACGGCGCCGCGTGACCACATCGATGCGCTCGCCGCTTGCATCCGCGACGCCGGCGTCGAGGTCGAAGACATCATCGCCGCGCCCTACGCCGCGGGCCTGGGCGCGCTGACGCGCGATGAGCGGCGCGAAGGCGCGCTGGTGCTCGATCTGGGCGCGGGCGCCACGGGCCTCTCCGTGTTCGCCGCCGAAGGCCTGGTCCACGCCGAAAGCGTGCCGATGGGCGGCGTGCGCATGACGCGCGATCTCGCCCACAAGCTCGAAACCACCTTCGCCGCCGCCGAGCGCGCCAAGCTGGTCTATGGCGTGGTGGGCCGCAATGTCGATCCGATGGAGACCATCGAAGCGCCGCGGCTGGGCCCGGACGGGCGTCTCGAAGCGGCGCGCGCGCTACGCGGCGCCATCGCCGAAACGCTGCATCCGCGGTTTCACGAAATTCTGCTGTCGGTGCGCGATCGCTTGGCCGGCGCTGCGCTCACCGGCCCGCAAGGCCCCGGCCGCGCCGTGCTGATCGGCGGCGTCGCCATGATGCCGGGCGCGCGCGAGCTCGCCGCGGACATTCTCGGCATGCCGGTGCGCATCGGCCAGCCGTTCGAACTCTGCGGCTTCGAGAACGGGGAGGCGGGGCCATCCTTCGCCTCCGCCGCCGGCATGTTGCGCTGGCGGCTCGATCACGCCGAGCTTGAGCCCGGCGCGGAGCCGCAAGAGGCCACGCTCTGGGAAGCCGCAGCCGCAATGCGCGCGGCCGCCTCGCGCGCCTGGGACTGGCTGCATCGCAATTTCTGACGCGCACAGAGGCTCTGCGGGCGTGATCGCCCGCCGGGACTGCCAACGCTAGTGAATTTTCAACCACGGAACCGCGTTGCGCCCTGGAAATATCACGATCGACCGGCAACATTGGCGAGCCCGGGGCGAATCGGGCGTCGCCTGCCGAGTTGGATCAATCGATGAGCCATTTGAGCGCACCTGCGCTGCATGAGCTGAAGCCGCGGATCGTCGTGTTCGGCGTCGGCGGCGCGGGCGGCAACGCCGTCAACAACATGATCGACGCCGGCTTGCAGGGCGTCGAGTTCGTGGTGGCCAACACCGACGCGCAAGCGCTGATGCGCGCCAAGACGCCCCATCGCATTCAGCTTGGCCAATCCATCACCGAAGGTCTGGGCGCCGGCGCGCGTCCCGAGGTCGGCCAGGCCGCCGCGCAGGAATCCACGCCCGAGATCATCGAATTTCTCGACGGCGCGCATATGGTGTTCGTCGCCGCCGGCATGGGCGGCGGCACGGGCACCGGCGCCGCGCCTGTGATCGCGCGCGCGGCGCGTGAGCGCGGCATCCTCACCATCGCCGTCGTCACCAAACCGTTCCATTTCGAAGGCCAGCGCCGCATGCAGCTGGCGGAAGTGGGCGTGCAGGAGCTGCGCAAGCACGTCGACACGCTGATCGTGATCCCGAACCAGAATCTCTTCCGCGTCGCCAATGAGCGCACCACGTTCTCGGAAGCCTTCCAGCTGGCCGATCAGGTGCTCTATTCGGGCGTGCGCGGCGTGACCGATCTCATGGTCATGCCCGGCCTCATCAATCTCGACTTCGCCGATGTGCGCACCGTGATGGCCGAGATGGGCACCGCGATGATGGGCACCGGCCAGGGCGAGGGCCCCGGCCGCGCGCTCGAAGCCGCGCATGGCGCCATCGCCAATCCGCTGCTCGACATCGTCTCGATGCGCGGCGCCAAGGGCGTGTTGATCAACATCACCGGCGGCTTCGACATGACCTTGTATGAGGTCGACGCCGCCGCGAACGAGATCCGCGCCGAGGTCGATCCCAACGCCAACATCATCCTGGGCTCGACCTTCGATGAAGCGCTCGAAGGCCGCATGCGCGTCAGCGTGGTCGCCACCGGCATCGACGACGAAGCCATCATTTCGCAGCAGACGGTGGTGCAGCCCGCGCGCCGCGCCGCCGATACGCCCGCGCCGCGCCGCTTCCCGGCAGCGCCGCCGCAAACCGCCGAGCAGCCGCCGCGTCCGCCCACGCGCATCGAGCCGGTCGACGGCTTCGCCAAGCGCCCGACCTTCGCCAATGACGATGAGCGTAAGAGCTTCTCGCTGTTCGGCTGGATGAAGCCGCCCGCGCCGCCGCCGGGCACGTCCGAATTCATCCCGCCGCCGCCCGAGGATGAAGAGGAGGCGGACGATGCGCCGCCGCCGCGCGCCGAACAGCCGCGCGATCCCAACCTCGACGAAGAACTCGAAATCCCCGCCTTCCTCCGCCGGCAAATGAACCCGCGCTGACAAACCGTACCGCCGGCTTCCAGCCGGCAGAGTCGTGCAACACTCAACTCAGCGCCGCACATGGCGACGCTCCCGGCCGCAGCGAGCGAAGCTCGCGGAGAGCCGGGGCCAAGAGCAACCGAGCGCGCCTTTGGCTCTGGGCCCCGGATCGGCGCTGCGCGCCGTCCGGGGAGCGTGGGGATATGTTTGCGGAAGAAAGAGAGAAGGCTTAGTGCGGCGCTTACGCGGCTTTGCGTTGTTCGATCTGGCTCGGCAGCACCCAGGCGCAGACCAGGCGGCCGTTTTGCTTGAACCAGACGCGGACGGGTTGTTCGGTTTTCATCGCGGCGGCTCCTCTTGGCGCGTTGTTGATGGCGCGAGAGTGACGCACGCGACGCTGGATCGCCGTGACGCCGGTCACGACGCGACGGACGCGCGACGTTCGCGTTGATGTCTTGTGACATGCGCGCATGTTCTGAAGCGTCGCGCCGCCGCGCGGAGAAGAACGACACGCGTTCAGCGCGCCGTCCAAAGCTCCGCGCGCAGGCGCACATCTTTCGGCGTGAGGCGCGCCAGCACGGCGAGCTGATCGAGCGCGTCGAGCGCAGCGCGGCGATGATGTGAATTGTCGGGCCCGCCCAGCGCCGCGAGATGCGCGTGCACGATGGCCTCGAAGCGCAGCGCGTCTTCGCCGAAATCTGGGAACGCGCGCGCGGCCAGCGCCAATTCATCCTCCCACGCGATGCGCGCCGCATTGCTGTCGCCCGCCGCGCGCAGCGCCAGGCCAAGCCGCTCCAGCGCGACCGCAAGATCGCGCGCGGCCGCCGCGTTCGTTTGATCGCGCGCCAGCGCTTGGCTGCGCAGATTGACGCTCTCATGCAGCGCCGCATCCGCGCTGGCGTGATTGCCGGCGGCGGCGGAGGCGTCGCCCAGCTTGAGCGTCGCCGCCGCCAAATTGCGCAGCGCGCGCAGATCGTCCGGCGCGGAGTCGTGCAGCATGCGCGCGAGATGGGTGGCGCGGGCGTAGGCGTCTTCCGCCGCCGGCGCACGCGCCGCCGCCATCGCCACATCGCCGAGCTTCAGCCAGATCTGCGCTAGCTCGCCCGCCCGGCGCCGATCGGCGCGCGCCGCGGCGAGCCGCGCATCGGCCATCTGCACCGCCTCCACGAGCGCCAGCCGCGCCGCTTCGAGATCGCCGCGCATCATGGCGGAGGCGGCATCGTCCTGCAGCACCGCGATGAGCCCGCGCGCGGCCATCTCATCGTTGGGGTTCTCCTTGTAGAGCGTCGTCGCCAGCGCCCTTGCCTGGAGCCGCGCCGCATCCGCGAGACTGAGATCGCCGCTTTCGGAGAAGAGCGCCGCTTGCCTGCGCCACGCCGCCAGCAAATGGCCGCGCTGGGCGGGATCGGCGGCGGCGCGCTGCACGCGCAGCACGATGGCCTCCTGCATGGCGCGCTGCGCATCGTCATAGGCGCCGTGCCGGCGCGCGATTTCAGCGTCGAGCGTGGCCAGCGCGGCGCGCGCTTCCGCGAGCCCCGGATCGCCGCCGCGCGAACGCGCCAGCGCGTCGTAGAAGCCGGCGGCCGAGAGCGCCCGCTGGCGCGCTTCGGGCAGATCGTCGGCGTCCAGCGCCAGATCGGCCAGCCGCGCCTGCGCGAAGCCCAGATCGGCCAGCAGCGCCGCCGAAACTGCGCCCCGGTCCGCCAAGGCGGCCAGCAACGCATAGGCCGCCTCGTGGCCGGCGCGGGCCGCGGCGGCGTCGCCGGCCATCAGGTCGAGTTCGGCTAGGCGCTGGCGGGCGGCGGCGAGGTCATGGGCGGCCGCGCCGTCCTGCGGGTCGGCGTCGAGCACGGCCTCCGCCCGCGCCCGCGCCAGCGAAAACGCCGCGCGCGCGGCCCGCGGATCGCCGCTGGCTTCGGCGAATTCTCCGAGCGCGAAGGCGGCGAAGCCGCGCTCGGCTTCATCCACAGCATTGTCATAGACCGATTGGGCCTGCGCGCGCGCGCCGGTCAGATCGCCCGCCTGGGCCGCCAGCCGCGACAGCGCGATGCGGGGCAGGGCGTCGAGCGGATCGAGTTCCGCAGCGCGGCGCCACGCTCGCTGCGCCCGCGCCGGATCGCGCCCCGTGGCCAACACGCCGGCCCGGCGCGCCGCCTGCGCGCCCTCGGGCCCGCCGCTTTCGGCCTGCGCCATCAGCGCGTCATAGGCCTTGAGGAAAACGGCTTGTTCCGCGCTCATCACAACGCCTGTGGAGTAAAGGTTAACCGTCACAAACCGTAACGCAACGTGTGTTGTTGCGTGTGCGAAGGGAACTTAGACGAAAGCCTCGGGGCCGGGGGGCTCCTTTCGTAGGTGCGCGGTGCGGCAACAGCAAACGATCGCAGGACCGGCGATGTGCGCGGGTGTTGGCGTCCATTCGGGCGCGCATGCGCGCGTCGTGCTTTCGCCCGCGCCGATCGATAGCGGCATCGTGTTCGTCCGCACGGACGTCAAGGGCGCGCCCAACGCGATCCGCGCGCACGCGAATTTCACGGCCTCGACCAATCTCGGCACCGCGCTCACGAACGAGGCGGGTGTGGAGATTTCGACCATCGAACATTTGATGGCGGCCTGCGCCGGCCTCGGCGTCGATAATCTCCTCGTCGAAGTGGACGGCCCGGAAGTGCCGATCCTCGACGGCTCGTCCGCGCCCTTCGTGCAAGTGCTGCTCAATGCGGGCCTGCGCGCACAGGGCGTGGCCCAGCGCATGATCCGCATCGTGCAGCCGGTCGAAGTGCGCATGGGCGCCAAGAGCGCGGCGCTCCTTCCGGGCGGCGATGCGCTCGATCTCGATGTCACCATCCGGTTCAGCGATCCGGCGATCGGCGTGCAGCGCCGGCGCGCTCTGCTGTCGCGCGAAACCTTCCTGACCGAGATCGCGGATGCGCGCACGTTCGGCTTCATGGCCGATGTCGAACAGCTTCACGCCATGGGACGGGGCCGCGGCGCCTCGATGGACAATACGATCGTGGTCGAAGCCGGCCGGGTGCTGAACCCGGAAGGGCTGCGTTTCGATGACGAATTCGTCCGCCATAAGCTTCTGGACGCGGTGGGGGATTTGGCGCTCGCGGGAGGGCCGATCGCAGGTCGCTACGTAGCCGACCAGCCAGGGCACGCGCTCAACGCGGCCCTGGTGCGCGCCCTGCTCGACACGCCGGAAGCCTGGACCTGGGACGAGGCCGACGCCCCGCTGTTCGCCGCCGCCGGCGGCTGAGGTCAATCGCGCAACAAATCAGACCGCTCACCCCCTCCCCGCGAGGGGAGGGGGCAGGGGGTGGGGTGAAGCCC